>CAKTDA010000001.1 GCA_934541105.1 uncultured Luteitalea sp.
TCGTCCCGGGCCTCCCCAAGCTCGCGTTCTTTGCCGTCGCGGCGGCATTCGGCGTGGCGGCCTATGCCAATCGCCAGCCGGGAGGGGGCGACGCCGAGGCGGCGCTCGACACCGGCGGCGCGCCCCAGCCGCCCGAACAGAGCGTGGAGACCCTGGCGTCGGTGGATCCCCTCAGTGTCGAAGTCGGCTATGCGCTCATCTCGCTCGTGGACGAGCGGCAGGGCGGCACGCTGCTCCAGCGGGTCAAGGCCATCCGGCGGCAGATCGCCACCGAGACCGGCATGATCGTCCCGCCGGTCCACGTCGCCGACAACCTGCAGCTCGGCCCGCGGACCTACGCATTGCTCGTGAAGGGCGTGGAAGTGGCGCGTGCCGAGCTCGTGCCGGACCGCCTGCTGGCCATCAACCCGGGCACCGCCACGGGCAGCATCGAGGGCACGACCGCGCGCGAGCCCGCGTTCGGGCTCCCCGCACTCTGGATTCGCACCGAGCAGCGCGATGCGGCCACGGCCGCCGGGTACACGGTCGTCGATCCGACGACAGCGCTGTCCACGCACCTCTCGGAGATCATCCGGGCCTTCCTGCCGGACCTGCTGACGCGCCAGCACACGAAGGACATGGTCGATCGCGTGGCGCAGCAGTCCCCGCGGCTCGTGGACGACCTCGTGCCGAAGCTGCTCGGCCTCGGCGACGTCCAGCGGGTGCTGCGGCAGCTCCTGCGCGAACGCGTGCCCGTCAAGGACCTCACGACGATCCTGGAGGCGCTCGCGGATGCCGCCGGTCAGACAAAGGATCCCGACGTCCTCACCGAGACGGTGCGCCAGGCGCTCGGTCGGGCGATCTGCCGGCAGCACCAGTCCGAGCAGGGCGACCTGCCGACGATCAACCTCGCACCGTCCCTCGAGGAGCGCCTGATGCAGGCCATCGTCCGGACCGACCAGGGCATGGTGCTGGCCATCGACCCGAACGACGCACAGCACATGGCCTCGCGCATCGCGCGCGCCCTCGAAACCGCGGTGGCACAGCCCGTGCTTCTGTGTTCCCCGACGCTGCGTCCTCACCTCTGGCGGTTGTTCACCAGGGTGCTGCCGCAGATGGGGGTGCTCTCGCACAGCGAGGTGCCGCCGCACGTCAAGGTCGCCCCGGTGGCCGTACTCGATTGACGCCATGACTCCTCAGCGTTTCCGCAGTTCCAGCGTTCGTGACGCCCTCGCCGAGGCCCGTACCGCCCTCGGTCCGTCGGCCCTCGTGCTCGGCACACGCCTCGTCCCGGCTTCCGGCTGGCGTGGGTGGCTGGGCGGTCGGGAAGTCGAAGTCTCGGCATTTGCCCCCGCGCAGGTGTCGGAGAACCGACGGCAGGTGGTGGACCACGAGGCGGCGAGCACCTACCAGCCCCGGTCCCCGCAGCCGCCGGTGACCGACAGCCTCGTCGCGCGGCTCATTGCCACCGGGCTCGATCGGGACCTGGCCGAGGCCGTGGCCGACGAGATCCCGCAGGCGCGCCGCCGCGACGCCTCGCAAGGGCAGATCCGCCAGGCGCTTGCCGCCTGCGTCGAGCCGCTTGCATGTCCGGGCGACGCCATCGGCCGCGTCAACGTCTTCATCGGCCCCCCGGGCGTCGGCAAGACGACCACCATCGCGAAGATTGCCGCGCAGGCCCGTGCGCGCGGCGAGCAGCGGTTCCGGCTCGTCGCGGCCGACGGGTACCGAGTGGGTGCCGTCGAGCAGCTCCGCCTCTACGCCGACATCATCGGCAGCCCGTTCGTGGTCGCGCGGACGCCCGAGGAGATCAGCGCCGCGGTGGCTGGCAGCAAGCTGCCCGTCCTCGTGGACACGCCCGGCCTCTCGCCGGCAAACGAGGAGGCCGCGGCCTTCTTTGCGGCGCTGTCGGCGCTGCCCGGCGTCTGCACCCACCTCGTGGTGCCGGCGTCCACCTCGCCGCGGGACTTCGATCGCATCTGGGAGCGCTTCCTCATGGCCGGTGCCGACCGCGTCGTCGTCTCGAAGATCGACGAAGCCGAGACGGTGATGCCGCTCGTGCGAGCCATTCGCGCGCGCGACGCGCAGGTCTCGCTGCTCGGGTTCGGCCAGCGCATTCCCGAGGATCTCGCCGAGGGCCAGCCCGAGGCGCTCGCGGCCTGCCTGCTGGGGCAGCTGCCCGTGGCGGTGTCGGCATGAACGCACCGCGACAGACCCGTAAACGCTCAGGAGAGAACACCGTGCCGGTACTGACTCCGCAGGCGAGCTATGCCGACCGCGATCAGCTGGTGATCGCCCACGTCGGGCTCGTCAAGGCCATGGCCCACAGGCTGGCGCAGCGCCTGCCGTCGCAGGTCGAGATGACCGACCTCATCAGCGTCGGCGTCATGGGGCTCATCGATGCCGCGGGCCGGTACCGTCCCTCGATGGGCGTCCCCTTCGACGCGTTCGCGCGCCGGCGCGTCCACGGGGCGATGCTCGACGCCCTCCGGGACCTCGACTGGGCGCCCCGGTCGCTGCGCCGCATGCGCCGCGAGCTCGATGGCGCCGTGGCCAAGCTGCGGGCCGAACTGAAGCGCGAGCCGACCGAGGACGAGGTCGCGTCGCACATGCAGATGTCGCCGGCCGAGTACGGCAAGGCCATCGACCAGGTCCGCACGCTCGAAGTCGGGGCGATCCGCCAGCTCGATGCGGCCGGGGAGGACGGACAGCCGCTCCTCGAGCTGTGCATCGATGCCGACGAGGGGCCCGACGCGCAGCTCGAACGCAAGCAGCTGCGGACCCTCCTGGCGCAGGCCATCATGGAACTGCCCGAACGCGAGCGGCACATCCTCGCCCTCTACTACGAAGAGGAGATGACGATGGCCGAGATCGGTGCGGTCATCGGCGTCTGCGAGTCCCGCGTGTCGCAGCTGCGGTCGCTGGCGCTGTCGCGCCTTCGCACGAGCATGAAGGCCCGGCTCCAGAAGCCCGAGGCGCGCGCGTGAGCAAGATCCTCTCGCAGGACGAGATCGACGCGCTGCTGACATCGGCTGCGTCGCCCGAGTCGGCGACCGTTCCGGCGACCGCCGATGGCGAGTCGTCGGTCATCGTCTACAACTTCCGTCGCCCGGATCGCGTGGACAAGGAGCAGATCCGCTCGCTCCATTTCCTGCACGACCGGTTCGCCCGCAACATCTCGACGTCGCTCTCGGCCTACCTCCGCACCGTGACCGACGTGAACGTGACGTCGGTGGAGCAGTTCACCTATTCGGAGTTCCTGATGTCGGTGCCCGACCCGACGGCGTTCTATGCGATCTCGCTGACGCCGCTCGAGGGCCTGGCCGCACTCGAACTGAATCCGTCGGTGGCCTTCTCGATGATCGACCGCATGCTCGGCGGCTCGGGCCGCGGGATGGCGCCGACGCGCGGGCTGACCGAGATCGAGCACAACGTGATCGACGGCGTCGTGAAGCTCGTGCTCGAGCACCTGACCGAGACGTGGCGCAACATCGTGGACGTCAGGTTCCGCGTCAACGGCCGCGATACGCGCCCGCAGATGCTCCAGGTCGCGGCGCCGAACGAAGTCGTCGTGCTCATCGGCTTCGACATCAAGATCGGCGACGCGCGGGGCATGCTCAACTTCTGCCTGCCGGCGACGGCCATCGAGACGGTGGGCGACTCGTTCACCCATACCTGGTACCGCACGCACCGTGAGCCGACGCTCGACGACCGCCAGCAGTTCTGGCAGACGCTCGGCCGGCTGCCCGTCGAAGTGACCGCGACGGTCGAGACGACCCTGCCCGCGCGCGACGTGCTCGAACTGGCGCCTGGTGACGTGATTGCCCTGGGGCACCGGCTCGACGACCCGCTGCAGGTGCGCGTCTGCGACACGGTGAAGTTCGAGGCGTTCCCGATGCAGCAGCACGGTCGCGCCGGCGTCCGTCTCCTCCAGCCGGCCGTTGCTGCGGCCCATTCGGAGTTGGCCCATGGTTGACACCACCACGATCATCGACGCGCTCGCCAGGAACTTGAGCGACGCGCTCGGCACCATCACCGGTGCGGCGGTACGCGCGATGCCGGCCGTCGGCGACACCGCCGTGGACTGGCAGGTGTCGGTGCAGGCCGGGGGAGACGCCGCCGGCACCGCATGGGTCGGCCTCACGCAGGCCGGCGCCACGCAACTTGTTGCCGCAATCCTCGGCGATCCGAGCCTCGTGGCCGATGCCGACATCGTCGACACGCTGCGGGAACTGGTCGGGCAGGCCGCGGCTGCTCACGTCAACGGCGACGGCAAGGGACTCACGCTCGACGTCGAGGCGCCCGTCGCCGCCACCGAACCGGTCCCCTCGGACGCCCGCGCCTACGACCTCATGGTCGGGACCGGCGAGCCGATCCGCCTCGTCGGCTGGGGACGCATCGTGGCCGGACGGGCAGACGCCCCGGCGCGGCCGGTGGCTGCAGCGCCGTCACCAGCGGCGATGGCTGCGGTGCCGGGCGAGCCGGTGCCGATGCCGCGCAACCTCGACGTCGTGCTCGATATCGAGCTGCCGATCACCGTGCGGTTCGGCATGACGGAGATGACGCTCGAGAGCCTCGCGCGCCTCGGGCCCGGCTCGATGATCGACCTCGATCGGTCGCCTGACGATCCCGTCGAGGTGCTCGTCAACGGTCGGCTCGTCGCCCGTGGACAGGTCGTCGTGGTGTCGGGCTTCTACGGCGTGCGCGTGAACGACGTCGTCAGCCCGGCCGATCGGCTGCGCAGCCTGGAACTGTAAGGAGAGATGTCCGTGACTCTGCCGATGACCGTCCTGACCGCCGTCCTGCTGCTGGCCACGGGCGTGCTGCTCCTCGTGGCGACGCGCCTCGTGAAGGCCCTTCGCCACACCGTCGAACTCGAACAGCGGATTGCACGGCTCCAGGAAGGCCTCAACCTCCTGACCGACACCACCGAAACCGGCTTCCGCCAGGTCGCCGCCGAAGTCGAGCGGCTCTCGGGGCTCGCGGGGGCGCCGGTCGCGACCCCGGTCACGCGTCCGACGGCCGCGCGGCTGCGTGCCGCGACCCGTCATGGCCGGAGCGTCAAGGAGATCGCGGCGGCCGAGCAGGTGTCGGAGGGCGAGGTCCGCCTGCGCCTGTCGATCGCCGAAGCCGGTGCGAAGGGACGCGGCCGGAAGACCGCCACACGGGGCCATGCGGCGCTGCGGGGATGACGCCTGCCGCGCGTGGCCCCTCCAGCGCGCCCTGCGCCGGGGGCTGCGCTTCGACGGCACCTGGTTTTGCCAGGCCGCGTGCCTTGCCGCGAGCGTGGCGCGCCAGTTGACGTCGCTCGAGCCGCCGCGCATCGTGCGCGTGCCGGCCATGCCGCCCGTGCGGCTCGGCGCCACCCTCGTGGCGTCGCGCGCGGTCACGCCGGCCGTCATCGACAGGGCGCTGGCGCTGCAGGCGCGAAGCGGCCGTCGCCTCGGTGCCGAGCTCCTGGCCATGGGTGCCGTGGACGAGGGCACGCTCACGCACGCCCTCGCCCGCCAGGCCGGGATCGGTTTCCTGGCCCGCGTCGAGGTCGACACCGTCCGCCGGCCCGTGGCCGGCCTCTCGCGCGTCGTCGTGGAGGCTCTCGGCGTCGTGCCGCTCGAGGTCGAGCGCGACGGCTCGCTCAGGCTTGCGGTCGGCGCGCCGCTCCCGCGCACCGCGATTGCCGCGCTGCAGTCTGGAACCGGCCTGCGCATGCGCCCCTACCTCGTGAGCGACGCGCTGCTCGAGACGTTGCTCGGGGCTTACGGGACTGCCGGACCGGTCCCGGCGCCTCCGCTCGGTGTCGGACGGCTGTCGGCCGAACAGGCTGCGCGTCGGATTGCCGACGCTGCGGGCGCGGGCCGCGCGGAGACATGGCATCACACATGGGGTCCGGGATTTGCATGGGTACGCCTCGACGGTGCGTCGGGCAGTGAGGACCTGATCGTCACGGCGGCATCGACGGAGTAGACATGGCAGGCGGCACTTACGCAGCACTGAGCGGACTACGGACGCGGATGGAGCAGCTCGATCGACTCGCTGCCGACATCGCGAACGCCAAGACCGCCGGGTACAAGGCCGAGCGGGTCACCACGAACGCGGCCGAGCGGCCGGACTTCGGCAAGGCGCTCCAGGCCGCCGTCGACGTCACGCCGGGGCCCGGGCACCTGGACTTCCGTGCCGGCTCGTTCGAGAAGACGGGACGCGATCTCGACTTCGCGATCGAGGGCCGCGGGTTCTTCGTCGTGGACACGCCCCAGGGGCCGCGGTACACGCGCAACGGCAACTTCTCGCTGGCGGCCGACGGCACGGTGACAACCGCCGACGGCCACGCGGTGCAGACCGCCGACGGCCCGCTGCGCGTCGGCCGAACCCCGGGCGCCATCAGCGTTGCCGACGACGGGACGGTGAGCGTCGGGGCACAGAGCGTCGGCCGGCTGCGTGTCGTGGACTTCGGCGACTACTCGGAACTCCAGCGCGAGGACCTCGGCCGCTTCCGCGCCCCGGCAACCACGACGCCCGTCGATGCGTCGGGCGCCTCGGTGCGCGCGGGCCTGCTCGAGGGGTCGAACGTGTCGGTGGTGGACCGGATGGTCGCGCTGACGGAAGTGGCGCGCGGCTTCGAGGCCCTGCAGCGCGGCATGAACATCCTCAGCACCGAACTCGATGGCCGTGCCATCTCGGAGCTGGGGCGGCGGTAGGGGGAGATCGATTCGTAGCCGTCGACCTTCAGGTCGACGGACCGATTCGCTCGGAAATCGCCGGCGGACACGGTCCCCGCCGCACCGGTAATCGACAGATCGAGGACGAGACATGATTCGAGCGATGTACACCGCCGCGAGCGGCATGAATGCGCAGCAGGCCAACATCGACAACATCGCGCACAACCTCGCCAACGTGAACACGTCCGGCTTCAAGAAGAGCCGCGTCGAGTTCGAGGACCTGGTCTACCAGCAGGTGACCGCGCCCGGGACGCCGACAGATGCCACGGCGGAATCGCCCGTCGGCATCGAGCTCGGGCTCGGTGCCAAGCCGGTCGCCATCTCGCGCGACTTCGCGAGCGGCAACCTGCGGGCAACGAACGCGCCGTACGACGTCGCGATCGAGGGCCGCGGCTTCCTCCAGGTCACGCTGCCCGACGGGCAGCTCGCCTACACACGCTCGGGCAACCTCCACGTGAACCAGGAGGGGACGCTCGTCACCAACGAAGGCTACGTCCTCGAGCCGTCGATCACGATCCCGCCCAATGCGGTCTCGGTGACCATCGCCAAGGACGGCATCGTCTCGGCCACGGTGGCGGGCGAGAGCGCGCCGCAGCAGGTGGGGTCGATCCAGATCGCCGCCTTCCAGAACCCGGCGGGCCTGCACGCGATGGGCAGCAACCTGTTCACCGTGACGACCGCGTCCGGCGACCCGATAACTGGGCTGCCCGGCACGGACGGACTCGGCACGCTCCAGCAGGGGTTCCTCGAGGAATCCAACGTCAGCATCGTCGAGGAGATGGTCAACATGATCCTCGGCCAGCGCGCATACGAGGCCAACTCGAAGGTGATTCGCACCGCCGACGAGATGCTGGCGCAGGTGAACAACCTTGCGCGCTGATCGCACCTGGTGCGCGGTCGTCGTGCTGCTCGCCACCACGTGGGCCGCGCCGCTTGCCGCGCAGCCGCGTGTCGAGGCGGCCGTGGCGGTTGCCACCGACGCGGTGCGCGACGCATTCGGCGGCGATGCCGACGTGACGCTCGACGGCCCGGTGCTCTCTATCGTGCCCGGTGCGGACGCGATTGCGGTGGCCGTGCCCGAACCGACGAGCCGGACCGGCGGCCGCGTGCGCTTCGTGCTGTACGACGACCGGGAGCCGCGCCGCCGCGTGGGACGCCTCACGGCCGACGTGCGCGTCGCCGCGCCGCACCTGCGCGCCCGGCAGGCGATCCGGCCTGCCACCGTCCTGACGCCCGACCTCGTCGAGCAGGTCCGCGCCGACATCGGCCGCCAGCCCTTCGACGTGCTGCCCACGCTCGCCCAGGCCGCGGACGCCAGCACGCGCGGTGCGTTGCGCGAAGGCGACGTGGTCACGACGGTCGCGCTGGCGATTCGCCCGCTCGTGGCATCGGGTGACGAGGTGGTGACCGTGGCGCGCGTCGGAGCGCTCGAAGTGCGCGGTCGCGCGATTGCGGCGCAGTCGGGCGCACTCGGCGACACGGTCATCGTCGTGAACCCGGACAGCCGCCGGCGCCTGCGCGGGCGCGTGGTCGGGGACGACGTCGTGGAGGTGCTGCATGGTTCGTAAGCTGATACTGACAGTCTTCGCGGTGTGCGCACTCGCGCATGCCGACATCGCCGAGGCGCAGAAGGACGTGTCGCGCGACACGTACGACGCGGCCGTCACCCGCCACCTCGAGACCGCGCGGTCCCTCGCACGCGCATCGGCGGTGCCTGCCGACGAACCCTCGATCGACTGGATCACGGGCCTCACCTCCGATCGGCGCGCCCGCTCGGTGAACGACCTTGTCACGGTCCGCGTGATCGAGAACATTGAGGCAACCGGCAGCGCCGACTCGCGGCTCGACAAGAGCAGCAGTGCCAGCGCGGCCGTCCCGACGCTCTTCGGGCTCGAGACGAAGCTGCCGTCGGCAATCAATCCGGGCAACCTCGCGAGCATGAGCGCCGACAGCGAGTTCAAGGGCGGGGGCACGACAACCCGCACCAGCATGCTGACGGCGACGATGACGGCGCGGGTGTCGGAGGTGTTGCCCAACGGCGACCTGGTGCTCGAGTCGGTGCGTGAGCTCGACCTGAACGGCGAGCGGCAGATCGTCGTGCTGACCGGCATCGTCCGTCCGCAGGACGTGCGGCGCAACAACCAGGTGCTCTCGACCCAGATCGCGCAACTGCGCATCCAGTACTACGGCCGCGGGTTGATGAAGGACAACCTGAAGCCGGGCTGGCTCGTGCGCATCATGAACAAGATCTTCTGAGAACGGCGGTCTGCTGGTGGCCTTACGGAGTGGAACCATGTGTCGCGTACTCGGGGCAGTCGTCGTGGCGGCAGCCGTGCTCGTGTCGGGCAGCTCGCCGCTGGCCGCACGCAGCGGGGCGTCGATGCGCGTAAAGGACGTCGCGTCGCTCGTCGGTGTCAGGCCGAGCCCGCTCATCGGCTACGGCCTGGTCATCGGGCTGAACCGCACCGGCGACAAGCGGCAGACGCTCTTCACCAACATGTCGCTCGCCAACAGCCTCGAGCGTTTCGGGATCGTCGTGACGCCCGAGATGATGAAGGTCGAGAACATCGCGGCCGTGATGGTGAGCGCGGAACTGCCGCCGTTTGCGCGGCCGGGCGTCAGGCTCGACATCCTCGTCTCGTCGATTGGCGACGCGCGCAGCCTGCAGGGCGGCACGCTCGTGCCGACGCCCCTGCGCGGGATGGACGGCGAAGTCGTGGCGCTCGCCCAGGGCCCGTTGACGCTCGGCGGGTTCGGCGGAGGCAACGCCGCCAACGGCGTCCAGGTGAACCACCTCACGGCCGGCCGCGTGCCCGGTGGCGGCCTCGTGCAGGTGCAGCCGCGCGGCACCGTCCCCGATGGCGACCGCGTGCTCCTCGCCCTCAACACGCCCGACTTCTCGACGGCGTCACGGCTCGCGGCCGTCGTCGATGGCGCGCTCGGTGCCGGATCGGCGCGCGCGCTCGACCCGGCGACCGTGGCCATCGACGTGCCGGCGCACTTCCGCGGCAACATCCCCGAACTCATGGCGCGGATCGAGCCGCTGCCCGTCGTGTCCGACATGCCCGCGCGCGTGGTCATCAACGAGCGGACGGGCACCGTGGTCGTCGGCGCGCAGGTCACCCTCGGCGCAGCCGCCGTCGCGCACGGCACCCTCTCGGTCCGGATCGCGACGCGCTACGACGTCTCGCAGCCCAACCCGTCGTTCGGGCCCTCGCGCGCCGAGACGGTCGTCGTGCCCGATCAGCAGGTGGACGTCAAGGAGCGCGACGCACGGCTGATCGCGCTCGACGAGGGTGTCACGCTCGACGCGGTCGTCGGCGCGTTGAACTCGCTCGGCGTCACGCCCCGCGACATCATCGCCATCGTGCAGGCGCTCAAGGCGGCCGGGTCGCTGCGCGCCGAGATCGTGGTCATCTAGCCATGTCCGTCGATCGCAGGACCGCAATCGACCTGCCGGCACCCGGCGCGGACCGGCTGTCGTCGCTCGACCGCACGGCCGCCACGCCGGGGGCCGAGCGCGAGAAGCTCGCGGACCTCGCCGCGCAGTTCGAGTCGATGCTGATGCTCGAGATGATCAAGCAGATGCGCCGGTCGCTGCTCGACGAAGGCAGCGAAGGCGAAGGCCTCGGCAACGAGACGTACTCGTCCACGATCGACAGCGAACTGGCGACGCACCTGGCAAAGGCGGGTGGCATGGGCCTGACGCCCATGCTCGTCGATGCCTGGGACCGCCGCAGCGCGCCGGCGGTTGCGCCCGGTTCTGCGGCGGTCGGCACCGTCGCCGACACCGCATCGGGAGCCTCGTCAGGTTCGGTCGCTTTGCTGACACCGGCCTCATCCGTGGTGTCGGCAGGCCGTCAGGTGGCACCGACGCCCACGGACGACCGCGACATCGCCGGAACAGCAATTTCGCTCGACATGCAGGCCCGCGTGAGCTCTGCCTACGGCTGGCGGACCGATCCCTTCCGCGGGACGCAGAAATTCCACGGCGGCATCGACCTTGCAGCCCGATATGGCACCGAGGTGCCGGCCGCAGCGGCGGGCACGGTGGTCACGGCCGGGGAACAGGGCGCCTACGGGTTGACGGTCGTCATCCGTCATCCGAATGGCTACGAGTCGCGGTACGCACACCTGTCGTCGCTCGAGGTCAAGGCGGGCGACGCGGTCGGCCAGGGGCAGCACGTTGGGCGGGTAGGCAGCACGGGTCGTTCGACGGCCCCCCACCTCCATTTCGAGGTGACGCAGGCCGGGCAGCGGGTGGACCCGGAGCGATTCGTCAGGAATTTGACGAGTGACATTAAAGGTCAGTGAGCGGCTGCCGATTCCTGGTTCAAGCGCCGGCTGTCCCGCCGTGTGCGACAGGAGTAGACGATGAAGATTCAGGGCGAGCGCCTGACGGGCGTACAGGATGCAGGCCAGACACAGCAGGTGGACGCAGCGGCCCGCCAGCGCACGCAGCAGGGGCGCGGCGCGGAGGGTGGCGATCGGGTCGAGGTGTCGGCCGATGCACGCCTGCTCGGGCAGGCCGTGGACGCCGCCGCCAGGTCCCCGGAGATCCGCCAGGATGTCGTCGAACGCGCGAAGGCGCGGCTCGCGGCCGGCGAGATCGGCAATGACGCCGAGCGGCTTGCCGATCGGATGATCGACAGCTTCATGGCGAAGTAGGCCGGACCGTCCGGCCAGAAGGCGAAGCGCGCGCGATGCCTCACCCCACACGATTGCAGGCTGCGGCCAGCGACTTGACGACCGCCCTCGAGGCGCTCGCCGGGGCGCTGGCGCACGCGCGCGTCGAGGAGGCGGAGGGGTGCGAGCCGCTCATCCAGCGCCATGCCGCCGCGTTTCGCGAGGCGGCACTTGCGGCCGCCGCCACCGACGACCGTCTCGATACGGCGGCCGCGCAGCGCATGGCCCTCGCGCTCAGAAGCTGCCGCCGGCTCGGTGCGTCGCTCGAGTGGCTGGCCGGACCGCACGTCACACAAACCGATGCACCTCGCGGCTACACCCCCGTGGGGCAGCCCCTGCCGCCCGGCGGCGAGGGCGTCATCCTGACCGCGAGGGGCTGAATGTCGCTGTTCGGCATGCTCGGTATGGCGTCGAGGGCACTCGACGCGCAGCGCTTCGGCCTCGACGTCGTCGGCAACAACCTCGCCAACGTCAACACAGCCGGCTATTCACGACGCGTGATCGACTACGGCGCCGTGCCGCCCGTGGATCGCTTCTCGGCGGGCACGGGCGTGGACGTGCTCGGCGTGCGCTCGACGCGCGACCGCCTCTACGACAAGCGCCTGTTCGACGAGTCGCCGCTCGAGCAGCAGCATGCGGCCCTGGCCGACGCGCTCGGCCTGTCGGAGGTCGCGCTCGGGCAGCCGGGCAGCTCGATCGACGCCGCACTCGCCGACTTCTTCGACGCCTTCGCGGCGCTTGCCGACACGCCGCAGTCGCCGACGGCCCGCCAGCAGGTCGTGACCCAGGGGCAGGCGCTGGCCGGGGCCTTCAACGGCATGGCCACGCGACTCGCCGATGCCACGAGTGCCGCCGACGCCCGCGTGCGCGACGACATCCAGCAGATCAACGCCCTCACGAGCCGCATCGCCTCGCTGAACAAGTCGATCGCGTCGTCGGACCCGTCACAGGCGCTCCACCTCCGTGACGAGCAGACCGAAGCCGTCAAGGAGCTGAGCGGGCTCATCGGCACGCAGGTGCTCGACCTCGCCGACGGCACGGTCCAGGTCGCGACCCGGTCGGGACGCCCTCTGGTGATTGGCGCCAACGCGTATGCGCTCGCCATCGACAACGCGCCGCTCACCGGCCACGCGCGCGTCCTGTCAAACGGGGTAGACATCACGGCGGAGATCGGCGACGGTCACCTCGGCGGGTTGATCCAGGCGCGCGACGGCCAGATGCCGGCGTACGCCTCGCAGCTCGATGCACTCGCGCATGCCGTGGCCACGCAGGTGAACAGCGTCCACGGCGCGGGGTACGACCTCTCCGGCGCGCCAGGCGTGTCGTTCTTCACGCCGCCCTCCACGGTGGCCGGCACGGCAGCCACGCTGCAGATGAACGCCGCGGTCGCAGGCAACCCGTCGCTCGTCGCCGCCGCGGGCATTGCCGCCCCCGGCGACAACCAGGCGGCGCGCGCGCTGGCCGATCTGCGCGACGCCTCAATCGTCGGAGGTGCGACGGCCGACGATGCGTGGACGTCGCTCGCGTACCAGGTTGGCAGCGACGTCAGCCGCGCCAGGGCGGAGCAGTCGAGCCGCAGCGAGATCGTGATGCAGATCGAGCAGTTGCGCGACAGCGTCTCCGGCGTCTCGATCGACGAGGAGGCGGCGATGATGCTGCGCTTCCAGCGCGCCTACGAAGCCAACGCACGGTTCTTCACCGTCATCGACGAGACGCTGCAGACGCTGCTGTCCCTGAAGCGCTGAAGCACTGACCGAGGGATTCATGTTCCGCGTCACCGAGAACACCATCCACCGCAACTCGCTGCGCGACATCCAGCGCACGGCCGAGGCGTTCGCGCGAGCGCAGCAGCAGGTCTCCTCCGGCCGGCGGCTCGACCGCGCCAGCGACGACCCGGCCGCCGCCGTCGTCGCGCTCAAGGAGCGCGCCGAGATCCGGTCCGTGGATCGGTACCGCGAGGCCAACGACTCGGTTGATGCGCGCCTGCGCGTCGTGGACACGGTGTTGAGCGACATCATCTCGAGCATCACGACGGCGACGTCGCGGGCGGCCGCCGGCCGCACCACGGTGCTGACCGCCGAACAGCGCGAGGCCGTCGCCCTCGAGATCGACGGCGCACGCGAGGCGATCTTCACGGCCGTCAACACCAGCTTCCGGGGCGTCTTCCTCTTCGCGGGTGCCAACAACACGACCGCGCCATACAGCAAGGCGGGCATCGCGGTCTCGGCCTACCAGGGCGACGCCAACGTCGTGCGCGTGGACACGTCGCGGACCTCGACGGCCGCGGTCACGCTCGATGGCGGGGCCGTGATGCAGGGTGGTGCCGCGCAGGACCTCTTCCAGGTGCTCGACGGGCTCGCGACGGCCGTGCGCAACGGCGACATGGCGAGCATCGACGCCGGCATCGCGAGCCTCGACGAGGCGTTCACGCGCGTGACCACCGCCCAGAGCGGCGTCGGCGCGACGTTGTCGGCGCTGCCGACCGAGAAGGCGCGCCTCGACGAGATGCGGCGCGCCAGCGACGGCCGGCGCTCGCAGGCCGAGGAGATCAGCCTTGCCGAGGCCATCTCCGAGATGACCCGGGCGCAGCAGGCGCAGCAGGTGGCCATTGCCGCCGCCGGCACGAGCCAGAAGCGGTCGCTCATGGACTACCTGTGATGACAACACGCACGCCAGGCGACGCGACCCGCGTCGACACCGCCTTCGGGTCGTTCGAGGTCGCCCCGCGCGACATCGTCGCGTTTCCCGCCGGCCTGCCCGGCTTCGAGGAGTGCCACCGGTTCGTCGTCCTCTCGTCGCGCGAACTCGACCCGTTCAAGTGCCTGCAGTCGGTGGACGGGCCGTCGGCGTCGTTTCTCGCGGTCGATCCGCGCCGTGTCTTTCCCGACTACCGCTGCGTGCTGTCCGAGGTGGACCGCGCGCGCCTCGGCAGTCCCGATCCGGAGGCGCTCGTGTGGCTCGCGGTGGTGACGGTGCAGGCCGAGCAGACGCTCGTCAACCTGCGCGCGCCCGTCGTGGTCAATCCCGAGCGGATGCTGGGCTATCAGCTGATGCCGTCAAACAGCCTGTACCCGCTGCGGTTCGAGCTGGCGCAGCTGTACTGAACGAGGAGCCGACGTGCTGGTGTTCACGCGCCGCCGCAACGAAGCGATCATCGTGGCCGATGGCATCGAGATCCGGGTGCTCCGGGTCAGCAAGGACACCGTGCGCCTCGGCGTGACGGCGCCGGCGGACGTGCCCGTGCACCGGCAGGAGGTCTACGATCAGATCCGTGAGGAGAACCGGCGGGCTGCGGCGCCGACGGCGTTGCCGGCGGCCCTCGGCCACCTCACCAGACAGACAGACGAGGTACCGTGAGACTCGACGACTGGCGCAACCTGCCGGCCGGCGCGATGCGGCCGGTGTACGAGGCCGAGCGTACCCGCTGGGCCAACGGCCTGCAGTGGGATCTCGGTCCCTCGCTGCAGATCCTCGAGCACGCACGCGCCGCGGGCACGCTGCCCGGGCTCGTCGTCCGCGGGCCCGGGCAGAGCGTGGTCGGCTGGACCTACTTCATGGTGCAGCACGGCGTGCTGCAGATCGGGGCGTTGCAGGCACGCACCGCCGATGGCGTGCGCCTGCTGCTCGACGCGATCTTCAAGGCGCCCGAGGCGTCGCTCGCGCACGAGGTCCTGCTGTTTGTCTATCCCGACAGCCCGGCCTGCGAGAGTGCCTTGCAGCGCCGGCGCTTCGACGTGTCGCGCTACTGGTACCTGCGGCGCATGCTCGACAGGTCGTGCGTGCGTCCGGTGGAGCCCGGCCTCCGTTCCCTGCAGGAAGGCGACGGCCCCGATGTCGTGCGCCTCTTCGCGCGCGCCTACGCCGGTGTGCCGGCCGCCCGGTGCTTCGCGCCCAACGGACGCCTCGACGAGTGGGCACAGTACACGGGGCAGTTGATGCGGGGCACGGCGCTCGGTACATGGGTCCCCGACGCGAGCATGGCGGCACCCGCGCCAATCCGCGGCACGCTCGCGGGCGCCTCGATCGTCACGGCGCTCGCGCCGTCGACGCTTCACCTGGCGCAGATTGCCGTCGATCCGCTCGCGCGCCGGCAGCGCCTTGCCAGCCGCATGCTCGACGCGCTGCTTGCATGGGGCGTGGAGCACGAGCAGTCGGTGGCCACGCTCCTCGTGAGTGAACAGAACACCGCCGCGCGGGCGCTCTACGACGCACGCGGCTTCCTGCCCACGGGCTACTTCCTGCATGCCGAGCGCCCGCTCGGCCGCCGCGTGATGCCGCGGCCCGTTGCCGCCACGGCCTGAGAGACCTATCCGCGGCCGGTGAAGAGTCCGGCTGACGACTGGGGTTGCTGCAGCGTTCGCCGATAGGCCGCGAGGGTGGCCTCGCCGGCCTCGATGTCCTGCGCAGCCGCGCGCCGGTCCGTGTCGGCCTGGCGCAAGACCTCGAGGCTCTCGGCATCGAGCTCCATGATGTGCGCGACGAGCTGGCCGACGCGGCGATGCCGTTCGGCGACGCCGGCAAACCCGGGCAACTCGCGGGCGTTGGCGAGGTGCGCCGCGATGTGCGCGCGCAGCGGGGCGATCTGCTGCTCGAGCGCGACGAGTGCGGCAAGGTGCCGCTCGCGCTCGGCGCCGAGCCTCGTGAGGTCATCGGCTGCCGGTGGGTGGGGAAGTGCGCGCTGACGGGTCGCGACGTCGTCGAGCGCCGCGAGCAGCGGGAGTTCGGCGTCGAGGCCCGTGCGGTAGTCGGCGAGCACCGTAGCGAGATGGGCGGTCAAGAGGGCAGCCCTCCGGCTGGCCGCGTCAGGCCGCCGGCGATGGCTGGGCGGCAATCTCGGCCCAGGCGTCCCGCAGCGGCGTCAGGAGCCTGATGCTCTCGTCGAGGCCCGCCGTGTCGCGCTGGGCGTTGGCCTCGTAGCAGCGGCCGAGGATGTAAGTGTAGAGGCCATCGAGCCGGCCGGCAACGTCGCCGCCGGCCTCGATGTTCAGCATGTGCTGCAGTTCCTGGACGATGGCGACGCCGCGGGAGAGGGCGTGCCGCTTGGCAACCATGTCGCCGGCGACGAGCGCCTCGCGGGCCTGGCCGAGGAACGAGATGGCGCCGTCGTAGAGCATCACGACGAGCTCGACGGGGGTCCGCGACTGGACCTGCGTCTGGAGGTAAGCCTGAGCCCCCTTGCTGTAGGTGGCCGGGTTCGGGGTGATCGGTGCCGCGTAGGCGAGCAGTGTGGACATGACGTGGGAGGTTCGTGCGTAGCGTCAGAAACCGCTGACCTGTGATCCCAGGGACCCGAGCTGTCCCAGGGACGCGTTCAGCTGTGCAATGGCCAAATCGGTTGCGATGAATTCCTTCTGCAATGCTTCGCGGCGGATGGCCAGCCGCCGCTCCAGCTCGCCGATCCGGTTGCCGATCTTCGAGAGCTGGTCGTCGAGCCGGGTCTGGGCGGTCGGGATGAGGCCGCCGCTCGACGTGTACGTGCCGATGGCGGACTTGATCGCGTCGAACGAGCCGTCGAATCCCGAGCCGCCCTGGAACAGCGCCACGACGGCGTTGCGATCGGTCGAGAGCGCCTTGGTCAGCTCGGCGCTGCGGAACTCCAGCTGGCCCGTACGGTTGAAGGTGAGGCCCACCTGCGCGAGGGCGGTGAAGGCGCCGCCCGTCGCGACCTCGGCGCCGGCCACACGGCTCAACGTGCTGCGCAGCTGGCGCACGAGGGGATCGCCCCCGATGTTGTCGCGCTCCTTGTTGCCGTAGGCCTTGACCTGCTGGTCCAGGAAGGAGGTGAGGTCGTTGTAGGCGCTCGTGAACTTCTTCACGAGTTCCTCGACCGACGCCAGGTCGGCGGTGATCGTCACCGTCATCGGCGACGTGGTCTCCTGCTGCAGCGTGAGCGTCACGCCCGGGATCGCACCCTCAACCGTGTTCGAGCTGCTGTCGATCGGGACGTTGTTGATCGTGAACGAGGCGTCCTGCGCTTCCTGCGCGTTGGTGCCCGAGAAGCTCACGCCCGCGCCACCGGTCAACCCATTGGCCACGCTGAATGTCTGCGCGGCTCCGGTCTCCTTGCCGGTCAGGACGAGCTGGTACGCACCGCCCGAGCGCACGACCGAGGCGCTCACGCCGATGTCTGCGGTCTCGTTGATGGCGGTCGCGAGACCCTGGAGCGTCACGTCGCCGCTGACGTCGACCGCCACGCCGCCAATCGTCAGGCTTCCGCCCGACGCGACGACTGTCGTGTCGGCATCGGGGATGGCGCCGTTGGTGACGGTCACCTGCGAGCGGGCGAGGGCATTGACGACGAGCGAGTAGGAGCCGGCGACCGCGCCGTTGCTGCTCGTGGCCCTGGCGACCGCCTCGCTCGACACCGATGCCGTCGTGGCGCCGAATGCGGTGACCGAGCCCAGGTCGCGGGCGGCCGACTCGACGGCGCCGAGGCGCGTGGCCAGGGTGCCGAACGCCGCGCGCTGTTTCTGGAGCTCGCCCTGCTGCGTCTCGAGCTGCTGGACGGGGCGCCGCTCCTGGGCCGAGAGGGCTTCCAGGATGGAGTTGAAGTCGATGTTGTTGAAGCCGCTGAACGTGATTGGCGAACCCATGACACACGCCTCCGGTCCCCGTAGCAGTGAGACCTGTCTTCAGAATCGGCAGTGTAGCGGGAAGCTGTAGTCGGGGAGCGGCGCTGGGGAACGAAAAGCGCGCCGGACGGGCCCGGAGGTGCCCGCCCGGCGCGAGGTGCGCGAGCGTGTTAGCCGCGCAGGAGCGAGAGAACCGCGGAGGTCTGGCCGTTTGCCTGCGCCAGGGCCGCGATGCCCGACTGGTTGAGGATCGAGAAGCGGGTCAGGTTGGCCGACTCCTCGGCGACGTTGGCGTCGCGGATGCGCGACTCGGCGGCCTTGGTGTTCACGATCTGGCTCTGGGCGAGGCTGATCGCGTAGCTGAGGCGGTTCTGCAGCGTACCGACCTGGCCCTGCACCGTGCCGAGCGTGGTGACCGCGCTGGCCACGGCGGCCACGGCCGTCTCGGCGTCGGTCTGCGTCGACAGGTTGCCCGTCAGGCCGAGCGCCGCGGTGGTCACGGCGCCGATGTTGCCGCCGACCTTGCCGTTGGTGCTGTTGTTGCTGACGAACACCGAGAAGCCCTGCGCGGTCGCGAGGCCGGCCACGTTGGTCTCACGGTTGATCTCGCTCAGCACGTCCTGGAACTCGGCGTTCAGGGTCGTGCGCGAGGTCGAGCTGGTCTGGCCGGACGCAGCCTGCGTCGCCAGCGTGGAGAGGCGGTCGAGCAGCTTCGACACGTTGTCGAGCGCGCCGTCCTTGATCTGCAGGTCCGACAGGCCGTCGTTGGCGTTGCGGACGCCCTGGTTGAGCACCGCGACCGTCGAGCGGTAGCCGTTGGCGACCGCGAGGCCTGCCGCGTCGTCACCCGAGTTGTTGATGCGGAAGCCGCTCGAGACGCGCGTCAGCGCCGTACGCAGTCCGATGTTGGTGGCGTACAGGTTGGCCTGTGCGTTGTTGGCAGCGACGTTGGTGACGACCGAGAAACTAGCCATGATTGATCCTCCTTGACCCTAGCCGAGCCGGCATCCTTGCTGGCTCGTGGCCCCGGTGCGGGGCCGTGTCGCGGAGGTAATCGGGCTGTGCCGGGCAGGCTTTAATGGCGAGTCACGGCGGGCCCCCGGCGGCCCGCCTGACCGGTGCGTCGTCGGTGTCGCCTGCGACCTAGCCGCGGAGCAGCGAGAGCACGGCGCTCGTCGACTGGTTCGCCTGGGCGAGCGCCGCGATGCCCGACTGGTTCAGGATCGAATAGCGCGTCAGGTTGGCCGACTCCTCGGCGACGTTCGCGTCGCGGATGCGGCTCTCGGCGGCCTTGGTGTTCACGATCTGGCTCTGCGCCAGGCTGATGGCGTAGCTGAGGCGGTTCTGCAGCTGACCGACCTGCCCCTGCACGACACCGAGGTTCGTGATGGCGGTGGACACGGTGGAGACCGCGGTCTGGGCGCCGGACTGGGTCGAGATGTCGAGCGCGGCGATGCCGAGCGTCGTGAGGTCCACGTCGTTGATCGTGCCGGCGACGACGCCGTCGGTGCCGTTGCTGCTCACGAACACGCTGAAGCCCTGGTTGGCCCCGGCGACGTTGAGGGCCGCGACGTTCGATTCGCGCGTGATCTCGCTCATGACGTCCTGGAACTCGTTGTTCAGGGTCAGCCGCGAGGCGGTCGTCGTCTGGCCCGAGGCCGACTGCGTGGCGAGCACGGCGAGGCGATCGAGCAGCTTCGACATGTTGTCGAGCGCTCCGTCCTTGATCTGCAGGTCGGAGAGGCCGTCGTTGGCGTTGCGCACGCCCTGCTGCAGCACGGCGACGTCGGACCGGTAGCGGTTGGCCACCGCCAGGCCGGCGGCATCGTCGCCCGAGTAGTTGATGCGGTAACCGCTCGACACGCGGGTGAGCGCCTGCCGAAGTCCGATGTTGGTCTGGTACAGGTTGGCCTGGGCATTGACCGAGGCCACGTTGGTGACAACCGAGAACGACGCCATCTGTTTTCTCCTCCGGGATACGGAGCCAAAGCGGCTCACAGGGGGAATCGGCCGCCGTGTGCGGGGCTTTAGTGCGGGTACCGCACACGCCCGCACACCTGCTGCACCGCGGCGCGTCCACCCCATCCAACTTCCGTGCCCGGCGTCTTCGGGCGCCGCGCAGCTGGCCCCGCGTTTGCTGTGGTTCCCGGATCAGGAGACTGCTGATGCTCGAACTTCGCGTGGATTCCTCGCTCATCCCCGGCGTCAATGCGCCGATTACCGTCGATGCGCTGCTCTCGGCCATCGAGCCGATCCTCGGTGAGTCGCGGCGCATGGTGACGACACTCCGCATCAATGGTGTCGAGGAACCGGCATTCCGCGAGCCGTCCGTCCTGGCGCGGGAACTGGCCTCGACCGACGTCGTGGACATGGCGAGCACGCCTGTCGCGGCCATCGCCATCGGGGCGCTCGACGACGCGCTGCACTACCTGCCGGCGCTGACGGCCGGAGCCCGCGCAACCGCGCGCGAGCTCGACGCGCCCGGCAACACCGCCCTCTCGGCCATCCGGGAACTGGCCGACGGGCTCGCGCTGCTCGTCGCCCTCGTCCACAGCGCCGACGTCTGGAGCCGCCAGGCCGGCTTGGCGGAGAGCGACTGGTTGGGTGAGGATGTCGTGGCCATCGAACGCGCCGCGGGCGACATCGAAGCCGCGGCAGCCGCCGGCGACTGGGCGGCTGCGGCCACGGCACTGACGCACGGCCTGGCGCCGGCGCTCGAGTCGTGGCAGGGGCGGCTCGCCGCCGGCCGCGAGCGCCTCGACGCACTGCAGCTGGCCACGGCGTAACGGCCCTGACACCATGTCCACCGGATCCCGACCGCGCACCGGCCCGCCATTCGTGCCACTCGCACGCCCCGACATGGGGGAGGCGGAACTGTCGGCGCTCGCCGAGGTCGTCGCCTCGGGCTGGCTGACGACGGGACCACGCGTCAAGGCGTTCGAAGCGGCGTTTGCCGACCATGTCGGCGCCGCGGAGGCCGTGGCGCTCAACTCCTGCACGGCGGGCCTGCACCTCTCGCTGCTCGCCTGCGGGGTCGGTCCGGGCGACGAGGTGGTCACCACGCCGCTGACGTTTGCCGCAACGGCAAACACGGTGCTGCACGCCGGCGCCACGCCTGTCTTTGTCGACGTCGACCGGGCGACCGCGACGATGGACGTGGCGGCCACGGCAGCCGCGATCTCACCGCGGACGCGCGTGCTGATGCCGGTGCACTATGCGGGCCGCCCCGCCGACCCCCTTGCGTTCCGGGCGCTTGCCGACGCGCACGGCCTGAAGGTCGTCGAGGACGCTGCCCACTGCGTGGACGGCAGTGTGGACGGCCGGCGCATCGGCAGCATCGCCGACTTCACCGCCTTCAGCTTCTATTCCACGAAGAACCTCGCGACCGGCGAGGGCGGGATGGTCACGCTCGACGCCGCAGAGCGTGCCGACTGGATGCGGGTCGCCGCGCTGCACGGCCTGTCGCGCGACGCCTGGGCCCGCTACGCACCGGGGGCGCCGGCGCAGTACGAGGTCGTGATGGCGGGGTACAAGTACAACATGATGGATCTGCAGGCGGCGCTGGGGCTCGCGCAACTGTCACGTCTCGCAGAGATGCAGGCGCAGCGCGCCGTCCTCTGGGCGCGCTACGAGGCAGGCCTCGCGCACCTGCCGCTCGGTCGCCCCGCGCCTGTGCCAGAGGGCTGGGTCCACGCACGTCACCTCTATACCGTGATCGTCGACCCGACGACGTCCGGCTGGACCCGCGACGATCTGCAGACGGCTCTGGCGCGGGAGGGCATCGGGACGAGCGTCCACTTCCGCGCGCTGCACCTCCATCGGTTCTATGCCGACCGGTGCGGCCTGACCCGGGGCATGTTCCCGAACGCCGAGTACCACAGCGACAACTCGCTCTCGCTGCCATTCTGGAGCGGCATGACCACCGCCCAGTCCGACCGCGTCGTCGAGACGATCGATCGGGTGATGAGTTCGCCCGCATGAGCCGCGGCCGGCGGTCCGCCATGGCGAGCCGCGGCCGCTCCGGCGCCTTCGTGCTGTTCCGGGTGGCCGCCGGGCCGCGAATCGGCCATGGCCACCTGCGCCGTGCCGAGACGCTGGCCGAGGCCATCGGCAGGCCGGCGTGTGTCAGCATTCGTGGCGCAGGCGCGCGGACGGCGCTCCCGATCCTTGCCGCCGGCACTGCCGACGCGGCCCTCGCGCGGACGGGCGCCGCCGTGCTCGTCCTCGACGACCCGGTGACCGACGCCGGACGAGCCTGGTGCCGCGCCGCGCATCGGCGGGGTGTGCCGACCGTCAGCATCCACGACCTCGGCCTGGCGCCCGTGCCCTCGACCCTGGCCATCGACGGCAGCGTCGTGCGCACGCGCACGGACTGGCCCGCAGGCGCGGTGCTCGAGGGCCTGCAGTACGCCGTGATCCGGCCGCCCGTGAGGAACCGCCGGTCGGCAGGCGTCCGGCGCGTGCTGATCTCGCTCGGCGGCGGGCCGCGGCGAGCCCTCGTCGCGGCGATTGCCGCGGAGGTCTCGCGTCGATTGCCGGGAGTCGAGATCATCGTGCCGGCGCCGCGCACCGATTCGCTGTGGACCCGGCACGCACGCCTCGTGCCGGCTGCCACGGGGCTCGCCGATGTTTTGTCGCAGGTGGATGCCGCGATCCTCGGCGGCGGCGTCTCGCTCTACGAGGCGGTGGCGGCCGGCGTGCCGGCCGTCGCGGTGTCGGTCGTGCCGGCGCAGCGGCCGACGATCGACGGCTTCGCGGCGCGCGGCCTCGTGCGCGACGGCGGGCACGCAGGCGGTCTACGCCCCGCCGCCATCGCGTGCACGATTGCCGACGCATTCGACCGGGCGGCCGCGGATGCAGACTGGCGTCGGCAGGTCGGCCGTGAGGGCCCGCGTGCGATCGATGGCCGTGGGGCCGCGCGGGTGGCGCGGGCCATCCTTGCCGTCGCGGAGCCGTGTCGTGCGTGAGCCCTCGGCCGTCGTCTTCGATCTCGACGACACGCTGTATCCGGAGCGGCGATTCGCGAGAAGCAGCTGCGCGGCGGTGGCGCGGCTTGTGGCGCGGGAGTACGCCGTGCCGGCAGCTGCCACCTATCGGCTTCTCGTCTCGCACTGCCGTGCAGGCAACCGCGCGGGCATGCTCCAGGCGCTCTGTGAGGCCCATGGCCTGCCCGATGCCGATGTCGCGCGATTGGTCGAGACGATTCGTGCGCACCGTCCGCGTCTGCGCCTGCCTGCGTCTTCGCGTACCGTGCTCGCGGAGCTCCGGCAGGCGGGCCATCGCCTCGGCGTGCTGACGAACGGACTCCCGGCGACGCAGGCCCAGAAGGTGGCGGTGCTCGGCGTCGGGACGCTCGTGGATGCCGTGGTCTATGCGGAGGCGTGCGCGGCTGGCGGCAAGCCGGCGGCGGCATGCTTCGCGACCGTGCTCGACCGGCTTGGCGTGGATGCGGCTGCCGCCGTGTTCGTGGGCGATCATCCCGTGAAGGACGTTGCCGGCGCAGCCGCAGCGGGCATGCGGACGATCTGGATCGACCGTGGCACGGCCACGCCACCTGTGGTGCCCCACGGCATCGCGAGGCGCCTTGCCGACGTGCCCGCGATCGTGGCACGCCTGATGGAGGAGCGACATGTCGCCACGCATTGAGATCGCAGGCCGGGCCATCGAGGCGGGCGCGCCGATGCGCGTCATTGCCGAGATCGGCATCAACCACGATGGTCGTGCCGACCTGGCACACCAACTCGTCGACGCGTGTGCCGACGCCGGCGTGTGGGCGATCAAGCTGCAGGCCTTCGACGCGAGCACGCTGCTCACGGCCGCGGCTCCGGCACCCGCGCACGTGCGCGCGGCGTCGTTGCGCGAGTTCTTCGCGCACTTCGAGCTGCCCGCCGACGCGTACGCGTCGCTCGTGGCGCGCGCGCGCCAGCGCGGGCTCGCCGTCATCGTCACCGCGTTCGACGCGCAGATGGTCAGCCTGTTCGACGGGCTCGGCGTGGACGCCTTCAAGATCGCGAGCGGCGACCTCACGCACGCCGCACTGATCGTCAGGGCGGCGCAGACAGGACGTCCGGTGATCCTCTCGACCGGCATGGCCACCGCGCACGAGGTCGCGGCGGCCGTCGGCTGGGCATCCGGCGCCGGCGCCCGGACGCTGGCGCTGCTGCACTGCGTCTCGGCCTATCCCACGCCGGACGACCAGCAGAACCTGCGCGCCGTGCCGACGCTGGCGCGCGACCATGGCCTGCCGGTCGGCCTGTCCGACCACGGGATGGGTGCCGACGCCGCGCTGATCGCGTTTGCGCAGGGCGCCACGCTGTACGAGCGGCACGTGCATCTCGCCGGCACCGGCGCGATCGACGCCGCGGTGTCGTCCACGCCCACGGAACTTGCCGATCTCGTCATGCGCCTCGATCGCGCGCACCGGGCGATGGGAGACGGACGCCGCGAGCCGCAGCCTGCCGAACGGCCCAACATCCTGCCGAGCCGACGCGGCCTCTACGCACGCCGCGCGATTGCGGCCGGCGCGCGCCTCGATGCCGACGACATCGTCGCGCTCAGGCCGGCCACCGGGCTCGGCGCCGAACACCTGCACCGACTGATCGGGGCAGCGGCCCGTCGCGACATCGCCGCGGGCGAATCGTTCGGGTTCGACGACCTGGGCATCGTCGGCGACGGGGGCGCCGCTGATGGTGCGGCCTGACGTCCTGGTCACGGCCGCATCGCGGCGCGTGGCGCTCGTGCGCGCGCTCCAGGGCGCGCTTGGCCGCCTCCCGCCGCACGGGCGCGTGATTGCCGCCGACATCGATGCGTTCTCGCCGGCCGTCCACGTGGCCGACGCCGCCTGCAAGGTGCCGCGCAGCGACGACCCGTCGTACGTGGACGCGCTGCTCGACATCTGCGAGGCCCACGGCGTCGGGCTGCTCGTGCCGACGATCGACGACGAACTCGAGACGATTGCGGCGGCCGGCGCGCGTTTCGCGGCGGCCGGCGTCGTCGTCACCGGACCGACCGTCGGCACGGCCCGGATCTGTCGCGACAAGCGCCTCACTGCGCTGCACCTGGCGGCGCAGGGGATCCGCTCGGCAAGGACCTGGACGCCCGAGGAGGCGCGCGCCGCGCAGCCGTCCGTGCCGCTCTTCATCAAGCCGCGACGCGGACGCGGCGGCGTCGGCGCGCACGCCGTCAAGACACCCGAGGAACTCCGGTTCTTCCTTGACTACGTCCCGGATCCCATCGTCCAGGAGTACCTTGCGGGGCCCGAGTTCACCATCGACATGTTCTGTGACCTCCAGGGGCGGCCGCTGTCGGCGGTGCCGCGCGAGCGGCTGGTCATCCGATCCGGGGTCAGCGATCGCGGCCGGGTCGTGCGCGACGACGCGCTGATCGAGCTCGCCGTCCGGTGTGCCGGCGTGCTGGAGTTCCGCGGCGCCGTCAACGTGCAGTGTCGCGTCGTGGACGGGACGCCGGTCGTGTTCGAGATCAACCCGCGTTTCAGTGGCGGCATCCAGTTGACGATTGCTGCAGGAGCGGACTTCGCGGAGTGGTCGATCCGTGTCGCGCGGGGTGACGTCCTGCCGCCGCGCATCGGGGACTTCACCGACGGGTTGCGCATGAGCAGCTACGAGTCGTCGCTGTTCTTCACCGATGCCGACGCGCGCGTGCTGGAGCCCGGCACGCTGCAGTCGAGGGAGCGTTCGTGAGCGCGTCGTCGTCACTCATCGTCCTGCAGGCACGCATGGGGTCGCAGCGGCGACCCGGCAAGGTGCTGGCGCCGCTCGCTGGTACGCCGCTCGTGGCGTACTGCATCGCCAGGCTGCGCGCGGCCGGCGCCGGACCGGTGGTGGTCGCGACGACCACGGACCCTGGCGAAGCGCCGTTGCTGGCACTCTGCGCCTCGCTGGGCGTCGAGGTGTTCACCGGACCCGCGCACGACGTGCTCGCCCGGTACGCGGCCGTCGTGGATGCCCATCCCGCGGCGCGGTACGTGCTGCGCGCGACGGGCGACAACCCGTTTGTCGACATCGGGACGCCGGCGCGCGTGCTCAAGGCGCTGCAGGCCGGTGCCGATTACGCAGTGGAGGAGGCCCTGCCCCTCGGCGCCGCGGTCGAAGGTGTGCGTCGCGACGTGCTGCTGCGGGCGCAGCAGGAGGCGGCATCGCCGTACGACCGCGAGCACGTGACCCCCTGGGTCCGGCGTGCCGACGGCATCGTCCGTGCGCTGCTGCCGGCGCCCGGGCCGGTGAGGGCCCCCGACGTGCGACTGACCGTGGATACGACCGACGACCTCGCCTACGCCCAGGACCTTGCGAGCCGCCTGCTCGCCAGCGGGGTGGACCCGTGCCTGGCGCCACTGCCCGACGTGATTGCGCTGGCCCGGCATCTGCGTGGACGGGAGGTCGCATGATTCGCGTCACCCGCCTCGACGGCACCCGCGTGCTGGTCAACATCGACCAGATCACGTGGATCGAGTTCAATCCCGACACCGTCATCAGCCTGGCCAACGGCGAGAAGCTGCTGGTGCGCGACACGCCGGACGACATCGTCCACCGCGTGCGCGAGTACAAGCGCAGCCTGCTCGCGCCGCCCGTGCGGGATCGCCGCCTGGAGGGCACGGCGCTGCGCGCCGTGGAGTAGGCCGTGGCCGTGAGGAAGTCACGTCCCGCATACGACGGGTTGTCGCTCGTGGGACTTCCACTCGCGATTGCCGCCATCGTCGGCGGGCACGTCCTCGAGGAGGGGAGCCTCGGGTCGCTCCTGCAGGGTGCCGCGGCGCTGATCGTGTTCGGCGGCACGCTGGGCGCCGTGTTCCTCAGTCATTCGCTGCGCGACGTCCAGGAGGCCGGGCGCAGCCTCCGCCACGTGTTCGTGGACGATCTGCCGCCGTCCAACCAGCTGCTGGATTCCATCGGCCGTCTCGCCATCAAGGCACGCAAGGACGGCATCCTCTCGCTCGAGGACGAGATCGATGGCCTTGCCGACCCGTTCATGCGGCGCGGCCTGCGCCTTGCCGTGGATGGCACCAATCCGACCACGCTGCGTTCCATGCTCGAGGCCGAGAACGACGGGCGTGAGGAGTACGAGGAAGGTCCGGCGCGCGTGTACGAGTCAGCGGGCGGGTACGCGCCGACCGTGGGCATCCTCGGGGCCGTGCTCGGGCTCATCCACGTGATGGAGAACCTCAGCGACCCGAGCAAGCTCGGCGCCGGCATTGCCGTCGCCTTCGTCGCCACCGTGTATGGCGTGGGATCGGCAAACCTCGTGCTGCTGCCCATCGCGGCGAAGCTGCGCGCGCGGGCAAGCCGCCGCGCGCGCCGGCGCGAGGTCATCCTCGAGGGCGTGCTCGCGATCCAGGAAGGGCAGAACCCGCGCGTGATCGACCAGAAGCTGCGCGGGCTCCTCACGGCCGACGAGCTGCCCGCCACGTCCGGTGTGCGCCGGAGAGCGGCGTGAGCGAACGGCGCCGGCGGCGGCGACACGCCGCGGCGGCGCAGCCGAATCACGAGCGATGGCTCGTCTCGTACGCCGACTTCATCACGCTGCTGTTCGCGTTCTTCACGACGATGTACGCGATCTCGACGGTGGACGCCCAGAAGCTCGCGAGCATGGTGGACTCGATGCAGGTCGCTTTCGACCGGTCCGACGGTGAGCCCCGCGCAAGCCGTGCGACGACAGGCGCCGCACCAGCCGCCACGCCGATGACTGCCTCGGTCGAGGGTCGCGAGCAGGCGCTCGCCCGGCGATTGCGCGAACGGCTCGGTGGCCACGCGGTCGATGTCGAGATCGACAGGCGGGGCATCGTGGTGTCGATGCGCGAGGCCGGCAGCTTCGCGACGGGCAGCGCCGACCTCTCGGGTGACGCCCGCCACCTCCTGTCCGAACTGGCCGCGACACTCGGCGACGATCCGTCACTGAAACTGCGCGTCGAAGGGCATACCGACGATGTGCCGATCCAGACGGGACGCTTTGCGTCCAACTGGGAGCTGTCCACGGCGCGTGCGACATCGGTCGTGACGTTCCTCGTCCAGCAGACCGGCGTCGTGCCGTCCCGGCTCTCGGCCGCCGGCTACGGCGAGTTCCACCCCCGCGTCCCCAATACGGGGAATGACGCGCGCGCCCGCAACCGCCGCGTCGACATCGTCATCCTCAACGAGGACACGGTGGCCGCCGAGGAACCGCCCCTGCGCGCCGGTCCGCCTCCGACCCGCGGCGCCCCGAATCGATCCCCCGCGACCTGACCCTGTACCCGGCACCCGGATCGCGGTTCCACTACCTGACTGTCCACGCGGAGCGAAAGGATTCGTCCTTCGACCTTTCCTTCGAACTTCGACCTTTCCTTCGAACTTCCGACTTCCGACTTCGACCTTCGTCATCCACCCCCTCCCCGCACCCGGTATGATCGCCATGCTCTGATGCGCATCGCGCTCCTCCAGCTCAATCCGACCGTCGGCGCCCTCGCCGACAACGCGGCACGCATCGAGTCGGCGGTGCAGGCCGTCCGCGGCCGCGTCGACCTCTGCGTGACGTCGGAGATGGCCCTGACGGGCTACCCCCCGCGCGACCTGCTGTTGATGCCCGGCTTCGTCGAGGCGGGGCAGGAGGTCGTCGCCCGCCTTGCCGACGCCCTTGCCGACGCCCCGGATGTGCTCGTCGGGATGCCGCTGCCGTCGGGGCAGGCTGCCGGTCGGCCGCTCGTCAACGCCGCGGTCCACCTCCGGCGCGGGCAGGTGGGGCAGGTGTTCACGAAGACCCTGCTGCCGACCTACGACGTGTTCGACGAGGACCGCTACTTCGAGCCCGGCCGCGCGGTCGGCGCCCTGGCTGTCGGCGGTACGCGGGCGGCGGTCAGCATCTGCGAGGACGTCTGGAACGACCCGGACGTGTGGACCACGCGCCGCTACGGCGGCGATCCGGTGGCGGCGCTGCGCGACCTCGACGCGCCGGTGCTCCTGAACATGTCGGCGTCGCCTTACGCGCAGGGCAAGCTCGCACAGCGGGAGCGGCTGCTGGGCCACCTGGCGCGCAAGTACGGCGTCTGGGCGCTCTACGCCAACCAGGTCGGCGCGAACGACGACCTCGTGTTCGACGGCCGCAGCCTCGCCTACGCGCCGGACGGCCGCTGCGTGGGCCGTGCCGCAGGCTTTGCCGAGGACACGCTGATCGTCGACACGGACTTGCCTGGCACGGCGGACGGGGACGACATCCCCGTGGAGGCGGAAGTGTTTGCCGCGCTCGTGCTCGGCGTGCGCGACTATGCGCGCAAGTGCGGCTTCTCGCGCGCGCTCATCGGGCTGTCGGGCGGCATCGACTCGGCCATCACCGCCGTGATTGCCGCTGAAGCCCTCGGTTCCGACAACGTCACCGGCGTGCTGATGCCGTCGCCGTTCTCGAGCGCGGGCAGCCTCACCGATGCCGAGCGCCTGGCGGCCGCGCTGCGGATGCCGACGCTGACGCTGCCCATCGCGGACGTCATGCGCGCGTTCGAGGGCGTGCTCGCCGCACCGTTTGCCGGCCGGCCTGCCGACGTGACCGAGGAGAACCTGCAGGCGCGCATCCGGGGCACGCTGCTGATGGCGTTGTCGAACAAGACCGGCGCCCTGCTGCTCACGACCGGGAACAAGTCCGAACTCGCCACGGGGTACTGCACACTCTACGGCGACATGAACGGCGCCCTCGCCGTCATTGCCGACGTCTACAAGACGCTCGTCTACCGTCTGGCGCGCTGGGTGAACCGCACGAGCGAGGTCATCCCGTCGAGCAGCATCACCAAGCCGCCGTCCGCGGAGTTGCGGCCGGACCAGACGGACCAGGACAGCCTGCCGCCCTACGACGTGCTCGACGCGCTGCTCGCGCGCCACATCGAGGGCCATGCCGACGCCAGGACCCTGGAGGCCGAAGGCTTCGACCCGGCGACCGTACGCACGGTGCTCAACCTGGTCCGCATCTCGGAGTTCAAGCGCAAGCAGGCCGCCCCGGTCCTGAAGGTCACATCCCGCGCCTTCGGCACCGGGTGGCGGATGCCGATCGCCCGGCGGGCGTGGCCCTGACGGACGGCCGGGCGGCCTGCCCCATCACGGCCGCGCGTTGAAGCGCTCACGCGCCAGGCCGATTGGCTACCGGGAGGGGCGTCATGGCTCCTCATGCTTTACCGGAGCCTTCATGCACGGCTGTCCCGATCCGTCCTCGCTGCTGTCACTCGTCTCGCCACCCCCGACGCCACCGGGCACCTCGCCCGATGTCGACACGGTCGCGGCCTTCGGCTCGCTGCAGGGACTCTTCACCACCGCCGAGGACGCCGGGATGCCGGCCTCCTCGTTGATCCTCTCGGCGCTCGCGCGCCGCGACCGAGGCCTTGCGGCCCGGGCGCGCCGGACCGCCGAATGGGCCCGGCTGCTGGCCGAGTCGCACGGGCGTGCCGACATGGCGCAGGAGGCGCACGACGTCGCACTGCTGGCCGATGTCGGGCAACTGGCGCTCGGTCCGCGGCGCGCGGACGACCCCTGGCGCGAATGGCAGTGCCGCCGCGCCGCCCACGACCTCTTGCAGGCCGTGCCGGCCCTCTCGCCGATTGCCGCAGCGGTGTTGTCGGTGTCGGAACGCTTCGACGGCGACGGCCTGCCGTTCGGGCTGCACGGCAGCGAGATCCCGCTTGCGGCACGCATCGCGCGCCTCGTGCGCGACTTCGACCTGGCCAGCCAGGGCTGGTGGCCCGGGCAGCCGGCTCACGCCAGTGCCCGCGCCTGCATGGAGCTGGTGTCCCTGGCGGGGCAGACGGTCGATCCCGCCCTCGTCCACACATGGCTTCGCGTCCTGGATCGCGAAGTCGCGGCCGACGTGGCCTAGAGGTTCGCGCTCATGTTGCTCATTGTCGGTGCGCTCATCGTGCTCGGCTCGGTAGCCGGAGGCTACCTGATGCACGGTGGCTCCCTGCTCGCACTGAACCAGCCGTCGGAGTTCATCATCATCGGCGGCGCGGCCCTCGGCTCGCTGCTGATCGCCACGCCGCTGTCGCTCGTGAAGCAGTTGTTCGGCCAGATGGGGAGCTTCTTCAAGTCGGCGCCGAGCAAGGACGTCTACCTCGACCTGCTGGCCCTGCAGTACCAGTTGTACCGGCTGACGCAGCAGTCGGGCGTGATGGCGCTCGAAGGGCACGTCGAGGAGCCCGAGAAGAGCAACATCTTCGGCAAGTTCCCGACGTTCCTGTCCAACCATCATGCGGTCTCGTTCCTCACCGACTCGGTGCGGGTGATCATCCTCGGCGGCGTGACGCCGCACGACCTCGAGACGCTCATGGAAGAGGACATCGAGGTCCATCACCACCAGAGCCTGAAGCCCGCGCAGACGCTCGGCAAGGTCGCCGATGCGCTGCCGGGCCTCGGTATCGTCGCAGCGGTGCTCGGCGTGGTGATCACGATGCAGTCGATTGGCGGCCCGCCGGAGGAGATCGGGCACAAGGTCGCCGCAGCCCTCGTCGGGACCTTCCTCGGCATCCTCGCCTCGTACGGATTCGTGCAGCCGATGGCCACGAGCCTCGAGCACATGGTCGAGGCCGAGGGTCGCTATCTCGTGTGCATCAAGGCGGGGCTGCTCGCCGTGTACAAGGGGTTCCCGCCGGCCATCGCCGTGGAGTTCGCGCGTCGCACGCTGCCCGAGGACGTCCGGCCGACGTTCACGGAAACCGAGCAGGCGTGCAAGGGCCAGCGCCCTGACATGGCCGCGGCGGCCTAGGACCCGTGATGTCGGCCCAGCACCCGATCATCATCGTCAAGAAGAAGAAGGTCGGCCATGGCGGCCACCATGGCGGCGCGTGGAAGGTCGCCTACGCCGACTTCGTCACGGCCATGATGGCGTTCTTCCTGGTCATGTGGCTCGTGAACCAGAGCCAGGACGTCCGCAACGCGGTGGCGGGCTACTTCAAGGACCCCGGCATCTTCGAGCACGAGGGCGGACGCTCCCCGATCGCGAGCGGTGCGGGCATCGTGGGGCAGGGCACGACCCCGGGGACCGATCTCGCATCGGCGACCGCCGCGCTCGAGCGCGCGGCCGAGCGCATCAAGGAACAACTGCGGGCGATTCCTGGCCTGCGCGAACTCGAGGACCAGATCGAGGTCACGGTCACGGCCGAGGGCCTGCGCATCGAACTGCAGGAAGGTGGGGAAGAGACCTTCTTCGACTCCGGGAGCGCGCAGGTGAAGACCCGGACGCGCGACGTGTTGCGCGTGATCGCGAAGGAACTCGCGCACCTCCCGCAGGCGATCGCCATCGAGGGCCACACTGACGCGGCGCAGTTCGGTCGCGACCGCGCCTACACCAACTGGGAGCTCTCGGCAGACCGCGCGAACGCCGCGCGTCGCATCATGGAGGCCGGGGGCCTTCCGGCCGATCACGTCAAGGCCATCCGGGGGTATGCCGACAGCATCCTGCGAACGCCGGACCAGCCCTACAACCCGCGCAACCGCCGCGTCTCGATCGTCGTCAAGAACGACGTGGTGCCGTCGCAGGCGACGCCTGCGACTGCGCCATGAAGGCCCTCATCGTCGACGACGAGCCCACGGCCCGGATGCTGCTGTCACGCATCCTGCAGCGCGAGGTGGCGTGCGAGGTCGCCGAGGCGACAAACGGCATCGAGGCGCTCGACGCCCTTGGGCGCGAGGCGTTCGACTTCGTCGTCATCGACGTGATGATGCCGCTCATGGACGGCCTCGAGACGCTGGAGGTGATCCGCGCGACGCCGACCCTCAAGCACCTGCCGGTGATGGTCCTGTCGGCCGTCCGGGACGAGGCGCAGGTGCGCCGGCTCGTCGCGCTCGGAGTGGGCGCCTACCTCACGAAGCCGCTGCGGGTCGTCGATGCAGCCGACCGGCTGCGGCGGTTCATCGCGGCCCTCGGCGCCGGCACACCGGAGCCCGCATCCCAGCGGCGGCCGCTGCTCGGCCTTGCCGATGGCGCCACGATTCTCGTCGTGGACGGTGATCCGACCTTCAGGCAGTTCGTACGCGACACGCTCGGCACGCGCTACACGGTGGTCGATGCCGAAGGTGGCGCGCAGGGGCTTCGCGCCTGCCTCGCGTCGCCGCCGGCGGCCGTCCTGCTCGGGCTCGAGCTCGGCGCCGTCCCGCCCGGGATGTTCCTGCGAAAGCTCCGCAGCCTGCCCGACCTGGCGCGCGTGCCCGTTGTCGTCGTCGGGGCGCGCGGTGCGACCGTGCCACTCGCCTATGCCGACGCCGTGATCCCGCGCATGTTGCAGGCTGGTGCGTTCCGGGCACAGTTCGAGGCGCTCGTCGATGGCCATGCCGTCGAGGCCTGCGCGCTCGCGTCGCGACCGGCGCTAGGATCGCAGATGCGCGAAGCGGTGGAGCAGGTCTTCGGCCTCATGCTCGGGATCCAGGTCGCAGGCCAGGCAGGTGAGCTGGCCTCTGCGCCCGCTGGCGCCGACCTGGCGCGCGTGGTGCTCTCGTTCGCGCACCAGGAGGCCGACATCGAGCTCGGGATCGTCGCCGAGCGCGCCATGAGCGAGCGGATGTCCGCGCTGATGCGGCGGAGTGGGAGCGGTGACGATGACGATCGCGTCCGGACGGCGCTCCAGGAACTGGCTCGGACGATCGGCGGACGCCTGCAGAACGCCCTGCGCACCGATGGCGAAGAGGTGGTGCTTCAGCGCCCGGTCGTGGAGGTCCTGAATCCGGACGTGCTGCAGTCGGCCGGGTGGTGCGGGTTCGCGTTCACGAGCGCCACGCGCGACCTGCAGTTCATGGGCTTGCTCCGCTCGGCTTCGCGCACGGGGACTTCCACGCCGGCCGCGCCGACCGTCGTGGCGCATGCGTGAACATCGGCACGCCGCGTTGAAGGCCGCCGCTGCCGATGCCGATGTCCAGACTGGTCGATTCGTGACCGCCGTGACCGCAATGCACACGCCGAACTCTCCCGCCATCGAACCCGAAGTCCTCGAGATGCTCGAATCGCTGCAGGAACCGGGCGAGCCGGATCTCATCGTCGAGATCGTCTCGATCTTCCTGCGCGATACGCCTGAACGGCTCGACGGCCTGCGGGACCGTCCGCTGGATCCGGCGCACACGTCACGGGTCGCCCACGCCGTCAAGGGCAGCGCCGGCAACCTGGGGGCCTCGCACCTGCAGGCCCTTGCCGAGCGGCTCGAAGCGGCTGGAATCGGCCGCGCCGAGCCCCACGTTCTGGCGAGCCTCGCCGACGCCGTGATGGCGGAGTACGCGCGCGTGGCCGATCACCTCCAGGGCGTCCTCGCCCAGCGCGGCGCCTGACCGCGACCATTCAAGAACGCCGGGGCGACGCCGATGACATGGACGCCCCCAGCGGCGCCGCCAGGTGCCAGCGGGCCGCACGGTGCGGCCCCGAGAACCGCCAGCACGGCCTGAGGTCCCACATGTCCACGTTTGCGCGCTCGTTCTTCCTCTTTGCCACCCTGGCCGCTTGCGGCCTCGCCACGCCCGCCGATGCCCAGGTCCGCGGACTCGGCCGAATCAACGGCGTCGTCCTCGACGCGAGCGGTTCGCCCGTCGGCGACGTGACGATCGAGACCAAGACGCTCGACGGCGCCGAGATCAAGGCCACGAGCAGCGCCGACGGCAAGTGGGTCGTCGCCGGACTCGGCAAGGGCCAGTGGGACGTGCACTTCGTGAAGGACGGCTTCACGCGCGTCCGCGCAAAGGTGACCATCGAGACCGAGCTGTCCCGCACCGAGCCCATCAAGATCACCTTGAAGAAGGCGTGACGACATCGTGACGATCAGCCGCAAGCTCCTTTCCGGGTTCGGCGCGCTCGCCGCCGTCATGCTGGTGCTCGGCGCCAACAGCGTGCTGCGCGTCCGCGCCACCAACACCCAGCTCGAACGCGTCGCCGACCGGGCGACGCGCGAGATCGAGGCGAGCGGTACCGTCCGCTACCTCGTCGCCGATTCGCAGGCCTCACTGCGCCAGTCGGTCATCGCCGCAGCCAAGGGCGACACCGCCGGCGCGCGCAGCGCGGTGGCAGCAGCGCGTGCGAGCCTCGCACGGCTGGACGAGACCGCGGTGTCGCTTGCCGCCGGCTCGGTCGCGCCCGAGGTCCGGACGCGGCTGTCCGAGATTCGCCAGGCCATGGGCGAGTCGAGGAACGAGATCGATCGGATCGAGCAGTTCGTCGCCAATCTCCAGGCGCTCGAGGCCGCCGACGCCAGCGACCGTGCCCGCCAGTTCGGCGATCGCGCGGCCGCGGCGGCCCGCGACATCGTGCGGCTGCAAGGCGAAGCCATCACGGCCGAACGCGAAGCAGCGGCGCGGGCCTACCGCCTGACCATCACGCTGCTGGCCGTGCTCTCGGCGCTTGCGGTGGCGGCTGCCGCCTGGGTGCTCGTCAGCGTGCGCGGCGTCAACCGGGCCCTTGCCGGGCTCACCGGCCAGCTCGGCGACGGCGCCGGGCGCGTCCTCGGCGCCGCTGCATCGGTATCGCAGTCGGCGCAGTCGCTCTCGTCAGGTGCGGCCGAACAGGCGGCCTCGCTCGAAGAGACGTCCGCGTCGATGGAGGAGATGTCCTCGATGACGCGCCACAACGCCGAGAACTCGCAGCAGGCCGCGCAGCTCATGGTGGAAGTGGACGCCAAGGTCGCGGCCTCCGACGTCTCGTTGCAGGCGATGGTGGAGTCGATGTCGCGCATCCGCGAGTCGAGTGCCCGCGTGTCGCGCATCATCCGCACCATCGACGAGATCGCCTTCCAGACGAACATCCTCGCGCTCAACGCTGCCGTCGAGGCCGCGCGGGCCGGGGAGGCCGGCATGGGCTTCGCGGTCGTCGCCGAGGAAGTCCGCAGCCTGGCCCAGCGATCGGCGCAGGCGGCCAAGGACACCGAGGCGCTCATCGAGGAGTCGGTCGGCATCTCGCAGGAAGGCAGCGCGCGTGTCGAACACGTGGCGTCGGCGATTGCCGGCATCACCGACAGCGTCGGCCGCGTGAAGCGCCTCGTCGAGGAGGTCAGCGCGGCGAGCCGCCAGCAGAGCCAGGGCATCGACCAGGTGAGCCAGGCCATCGCACAGATGGAGAAGGTCACCCAGGCGACCGCCGCCACCGCGGAGGAGTCCGCCGCGGCCAGTGAAGAGCTCAACGCGCAGGCTGGCGACACGCTCGCCGTCGTCGCGCAGCTCCAGCAACTCGTCGGCGGGGCCGCGGCGGTGACGCGCGAGACACCCGCGGCCACGCCGAAGGCCACACGCGGCACCACCAGGCCGCAGGCCGCCTCCGCGCGAGTCACGCCCATGCCGATCGGCGGGCGGGCGAAGCCCGCAGCCGGCCCGGCACCGTCGTCTGCCGAGGAGTTCATCCCGTTCGGCGACACCGGCACGTTCGGCAAGTTCTGAGTTCCACGCAAGGCCCACGTCGATGTCCGAGTTCCGCCAGCGCTTCGAGGATCTCCTCGCCCGCGCGTCCTGCGAGGTCGTGCTTACCTCCCCGGAGGCCATCCCGGCCCCGCTGACATCACTGCTTGCCGACCTGCAGGCGCTCGTCGAGCAGGCAGCGGGTCCCGACCGGGACACGCTGGCCGCGCTCGTCGCCGCGTGCGGCGCGTGCACCGAGCCAGCCGCACTCTCTGCGGCGCTGGATCGGCTCTCGACGGTCTGGGCCGCCTCTCGCGAGGACACCGTCGCGGCACCCGGATCGGTGGCCGCGGCCGACGACGAAGACGAGCTCGCCATGCTGCGCGCCGACGACGAACTCGCCGGCATGTTCCTGGCCGAGTCGCTCGATCATCTCAGCTCGATCGAGGCAGTGGCCCTGCAGCTCGAGACGGCTCCGGGCGACCGGCACCTCCTCAACGAACTGTTCCGACCGTTCCACACCGTGAAGGGCAATGCCGGCGCGCTCGGCATCACCTCGGTGCAGGCGCTCGCGCACGCCGTCGAGAACCTCCTCGACCTCGCGCGCAGCGGCAAGCACCAGCTCGGTCCCGTTGGCGTCGAGCTCGTGCTGCAGGCCGTCGATCTGCTGTCGGCCATGCTGCGTGACCTCGGCGCGCGCCTTGGCGGCGCCACGCCCGGCCGGCGTGATGCCGAGCGCGAGGCGATGATTGCCCGGCTTGCGCAGTTGATTGCCGATGGGGAGCCGCCCGCTGCGCCGGTGCCCGATACCGCGGTGTCGGCAGCCGCGCCCGCGCCCGTCCCGGTCGCGGCCGCTGTCGATCCGTCGGCCGACATGCCGCGGACGCGCGCGGAGGATCGGCCCGGCCAGCTGACGGTCAAGGTCGACACGCGAAAGCTCGACAACCTCGTCGACATGGTCGGCGAACTCGTGATCGTGCAGTCGATCATCAACGAGGACCCGACGCTCCACGCGCTGCTCGACGAGCGGCTCGGCCGCAACCTCGCGCAGCTGCGCCGCATCACGAGCGACCTGCAGCGCACCGCGATGTCGATGCGCCTCGTGCCGATCCGCCAGACGTTCCAGAAGATGGCGCGCCTCGTGCGCGACCTCGGCAAGCGATCGGGCAAGGTCGTGGATCTCGCGCTCAGCGGCGAGGACACCGAACTCGATCGGCGCGTGGTCGAGGACATCGGCGATCCGTTGATGCACATGATCCGCAACAGCGTCGATCACGGCATCGAACGACCGGACGTCCGCGTGGCGAAGGGGAAGCCGTCCACAGGACGCCTCTCCCTCAGCGCCTATCACCAGGGCGGCCACGTGATGATCCGCATTGCCGACGATGGCGGCGGGCTCGATACGCAGCGGATCCTGGCCAAGGCCGTCGCGCAGGGACTCGTCGCCGCCGATGCCGCCCTCGCGCCGGCCGACATCCATGCGCTGATCTTCAAACCTGGCTTCTCGACAGCCGAGCAGGTCACCGAGATCTCCGGCCGCGGCGTCGGCATGGACGTCGTGCGTCGCAACATCGAGGCGCTGCGCGGCCGCATCGACATCGAGAGCACGCCGGGCGAGGGCACCACGTTCACGATCCGGCTGCCGCTCACGCTGGCCATCGTGGACGGCCTGCTGCTGCGGGTCGGGAGCCACCGCTTCGTGCTGCCGACGTTCTCGGTGTGCGAGTCGCTGCGGCCGGCCCCCGATCACGTCCACCACGTGCAGGGGCGCCCGCGCATGGTGCGCGTGCGCGAGACGCTGCTCCCGCTGGTCCGCCTCGCGGACCTGTTCGGCATCCCCGACGCCGAAGTGGACGCCACCAAGGGCACCGTCGTCGTGATCGAGGACGACGACCGGCGCATCGCCCTCCAGATCGATCAGCTGCTCGGCAAGCAGGAGGTCGTCGTCAAGTCACTGGGCACGGCACTCGGCGAGATCCCGGGCGTGACCGGCGGCGCGATCCTCGGCGACGGGCGTGTGGGCCTAATCCTTGACGCGCACGGCCTGCTGGAGTTGAACCTCGGAACATTAGCGGCCGCCTAGGCCGCAGGAAGCGAACGACGAACATGAGCCAAGCGACCGGCCTCCCCTCCCTCGCCGGCAAGTACCTGACCTTTGCCCTCGGTGCCGAAGAGTACGGCCTGCCCGTGCTGAAGGTGCGCGAGATCATCAAGATGATGGACGTGACCGCCGTGCCGCAGGTGCCGGCCGCGATCAAGGGCGTCATCAACCTGCGCGGCAAGGTCATCCCGGTGGTGGACCTCCGCGTGAAGTTCGGCCTGCCCGCCCAGGAGGCGTCCGACCGCAGTTCGATCGTTGTCGTCGAGGTGCTCGCGGGCAGCGATCGCGTGATGGCCGGGGTCATCGTGGATGCGGTGTCGGACGTGCTCAACATCGCGAGCGAGGACATCCAGGAGCCGCCGCAGTTCGGCACGCGCGTGTCCACGACCTTCATGAAGGGCATGGCCAAGGTGAAGGGCACCGTCAAGATCCTCCTCGACCTCGACGTGCTCTTCAGCGACGACGCCGAGGCCCTGCTGGCAGGCGCGGCGTAGCACCGCGGCCGCCGGCAGGCGCCAGGTCGTTGCAACAACCCGGGCGCGTCGGGGCACCTGCTCCGAGGCGCTGCACTCCGGTGTCCTCCCGTTCCGCAAAGCACGTCCATGTCGATTCGCAAGATGTTCGTCGCGGTCTACACCGTCGGCTCGATCTCCATCGTCGGGTTGATGGTCGTGACCGGCCTCATGATCTGGAACCAGTTGGCGCTCACGCGCAGCCAGGACATCCGCTTCCAGTCGTACCTCCTCGCCGACGAGCTGCGTCAGAGCTCGGACGACCTCACGAACCTCGCCCGCACCTACGTCGTGACGGGGGATCCCCGCTACGAGCAGCAGTACTGGGACGTGCTCGCCGTGCGCAACGGCGAGAAGCCGCGGCGGGACGGCCGCGTGGTGGCGCTCACCGCCCTGATGAAGGAACTCGGGTTCTCCGACGAGGAGTTCGCGAAGCTGCGCGAATCGGAAGCGAAGTCGAACGCGCTGGTGCGGACCGAGACGGTTGCCATGAATGCCGTCAAGGGGCGGTTCGAGGACGAGGCCGGGCAGTTCACGAGAACCGGTGAGCCGGATCCGGAGCTGGCGCGCCGCGTGATGTTCGACAGGACGTATCACGACGACAAGGCGGTCATCATGCGGCCGATCGACGAGTTCGGCCGCCTGCTCGACGAGCGCACGCGCGCCGGCGTGGCGCACCTCGAGGCGCGCGGCCGTATCTACCTTGGCGTCCTCGGCGTGCTGGTGTTGTGCGCCGCTGGCGTGTCGGTCGTGATGGTGCGGGCCCTCAACCGGGTGCTTGGCGAGGCCGTGAGCGAACTCGTGGCAGGCAACGCGCGGCTCATCGCGTCCTCGGCGCACGTCTCCGGTTCCGCACAGTCGCTTTCGGAGGGCGCCACCGAACAGGCCGCGTCGATCGAGGAGACATCGGCGTCGATGGAGGAGATGTCGGCGATGACCCGCAGGAATGCCGACAGCTCGCGCAAGGCAGCGGGTCTGATGTCGCAGGTCGAAGCCCGCGTGCACGCCTCGACCGAGGCGCTCGGCGCCATGGTGACGTCGATGTCGGCGATCCGCGAGTCGAGCGACAAGGTCGCACGGATCATCAGGACGATCGACGAGATCGCCTTCCAGACGAACATCCTCGCGCTCAACGCGGCCGTCGAGGCCGCGCGTGCCGGCGACGCCGGGATGGGCTTTGCCGTCGTGGCGGAGGAGGTCCGCAACCTTGCGCAACGTTCCTCCCAGGCGGCACGCGATACGGCCGGCCTCATCGAGGAGGCGATCACTCGGTCGCAGGACGGTTCTGCGCGCGTGGAGCTGGCGGCCAGGTCGGTGAACGAGATCACGGCAAGTGTCGGCGAGGTGCGCGTGCTCGTACAGGCGGTCAGCCAGGCGAGCGAACAGCAGTCCCAGGGGATCCATCAGGTCTCGCAGGCGCTGGCGCAGATGGAGCAGGTGACGCAGACGACCGCGGCGGCGGCCGAGGAAAGTGCGGCATCGGCCGAGGAGCTGCAGGCGCAGGCGGCGACGTCTGCTCGCGTCGTGACCCGCCTCCAGGCGCTTGTCGGTGGTGCCGTGGCCCAGGGCGCGTCGCACGTGACAGGCAGTCGGCGGGCACAGGAGCGGCCGCCGCAGCGGCTCACGGGCCTGGCCGCGTAAGGGAGACGCTCATGCTGAACGTCCCGCCGTCGGTCCCTCCACTGCACGACCGCGAACTGCGTGCCATCGCGCAGCTCGTGTACGAGAAGAGCGGCATCACGCTCTCGCCGGCCAAGCACGCCCTCGTGTCGGCGCGGCTGCAGAAGCGCGTGCGCCAGGGTGGCTTCACGTCGTTCACCGACTATCTGGACCACGTCGCCCAGGACGCCACGGGGCACGAGCTCACGGAACTACTCGACGCGATCGCGACAAATCACACCAGCTTCTTCCGCGAGCCGCAGCACTTCGACATCCTGCGCACCCGCGTACTGCCGCCGCTGGTCGCCAGGGGGCGGGCGCCGGCCGTGTGGAGCGCCGCGTGCTCGACCGGCGACGAGCCCTACACGATCGCGATGACACTGCGCGACGCGCTGCCTGAGGCGCTCGCATCGCAGGCGCGCATCCTGGCGTCGGATCTCTCGACCAAGGCCCTCCGGAAGGCCGCCGCCGCCGTGTACCGCCTCGAGCACGTCGCCGGCCTGCCGCGCGAGGTGCTGCGCGCTCACTTCGAACGGGGGCTCGGCGAGCAGGAAGGGCTGGCGCGCGTGTCGGCCGACGTACGGCGGCTCGTGGAGTTCCGGCGGCTGAACCTGCTCGGCATCACCTCGCTCGGCGAGACGTTCGACGTCGTGTTCTGTCGAAACGTCATGATCTACTTCGACAAGGCGGTACAGCAGCACGTCGTCAGCATGCTCGAGCGACATCTCGCACCCGGCGGCTACCTGTTCATCTCGCACGCCGAGAGCCTGACCGGAATCACCCACGGCCTGGAGCCCGTGGCGCCGGCGGTCTACCAGCGGAGCCTCGCATGAGCACGCCGCTCTTCCAGCCCGCGACCGCGCGGCTGGTCGTCGGGATTGGCGAGTTCGCGGTGGCCGACAAGGACGCGACGATCGTCACCCATGCGCTCGGCAGCTGCATCGCCGTGTGCATCTGGGATCCCGACACGCGCGTCGGTGGCATGCTGCACTTCCTGCTGCCCGAGGCGCGCATCAACCGTGAGCGCGCCGTGCGCCAGCCGGCGGCCTTTGCCGACACCGGGATCCCGCTGCTGTTCCAGACCGCCTATGGACGGGGGCTGCTGAAGGAGCGAACGGTCGTGTCGCTCGTCGGCGGCGCCGAGATCAGCCGTGAGGCCCAGAACGGCCTGCTCGACGTGGGTCGACGCAACACCCTCGCCGCGCGGAACCTGCTCTGGCGCAACGGCGTGCTGGTGCGCAAGGAAGACGTCGGGGGCAGCCGCGCACGCACCGTGTCGCTGTCACTCGACGATGGCCGCGTGCTGGTCACGACGGCCGGCGAGCCGGGCCGTGTACTGTAGGAGCGCCGCATGACGAGCCAGACCAAGACAGACCCCGGCAGCGCCCGGTTGTCGATCCTCATCGTGGACGACTCGACGACCATGCGACTGATGATCCGGCGCGCGCTCGCGATCGCCGCGCCCGAGGCCGACGTCAGCGAAGCCGCGAACGGACGCGACGCGCTCGGCGTGCTCGAGGCCCGCATGGTGGACGCCGTGTTCACCGACATCAACATGCCGGACATGACCGGACCGGACCTGCTGCGCGAGATCGATCGGCGTGGCTGGCGCCACGTGCGGCGCGTGGTCATCTCGACCGACGGATCGGACGCCCGCCGGCAGGAGATGCAGGACCTCGACGTGCTTGCGTACGTCACCAAGCCGTTCGCCCCCGAGGACATGCTGGACGTGCTCGCCCGGCTGCAGCAGGACCGCCGATGACCACTGATCCGACGCCGATCACCGACGCCCTCCTTCATGTGGCCGAGCGCAGCTTCTTCGCGTGGGCCGAGCCCGCGGCCGTACCCGAGACGTCGCCGGATGGCGAGGGCTGGCGGCACGCGGCCGTCGTCTTCCGGGGCGAGTTCGACGGACGCATGACGTTCAGCCTGCCCGACGCGCTGGCGCGTGACCTGTACGCGGCGTTCCTCGGACTCGCGCCGGACGACCCGGTGGAGGAGAGCGCGCTGTGCGACCTGCTGGGGGAGTTCGCCAACATGGTGTGCGGGACCTGGCTCACGCGCATCCAGCGCGCGCATGCCTTCAGCCTGGATCGGCCCGTGGCGGCAGCCGCGGCGCCCGCGGGCGCCCCGCTGGCTGCCGCACTCGTCAACGATCAGCCCGTCGTCGTGGCGCTGGCGCTGGAGGAGTCCGCGGGGTGAGCGGAGAACGCCTCAGGGTCGTGATCGTCGACGACTCCAGCGTCGTGCGCAAGCTGCTCGGCGATGCGCTGGCGCGTGAGCCCGACATCGAGGTCGTCGGCACGGCCGCCGACCCGTATGCCGCTCGCGAGCTGATCTTCCGGCATCGCCCGGACGTGATCACGCTCGACATCGAGATGCCTCGGATGGACGGCCTCAGCTTCCTGGCGCAGCTGATGGCGCACCAGCCGATGCCCGTCATCGTGGTGAGTTCGATCACGCAGCACGGATCGGCGGCAAGCGTGGAAGCCCTGCGGCTCGGCGCCATCGACGTGATCGCCAAGCCGGGCGGACCCGCGTCGGTGGGGGAGGTCACGACGCAGCTGGTGCGGCGCATGCGGGCCCTTCGCCAGGCGCCGCCGCTCCGGTTCACGGCAGTCGTCGCGAACGATCGAACGCCGACGGCGCCCGCAGCAGCGCGCCAGGCGGCAGGCACTGGACCCGGGTTGATCGTGATTGGCGCCTCGACCGGAGGCACGCAGGCCATCGAGACCGTGCTCACGCGTCTGCCGGCCGACGTGCCGCCCGTGCTCATCGTGCAGCACATGCCGGCGGGGTTCACGCGCGCGTTCGCCGCGCGGCTCGATGCCACGTGTCCGATGCGGGTGTGCGAGGCCGCGGGCGGGGAGGTCCTCCACGCGGGGACTGCGTACATTGCGCCCGGCGATCGCCACATGGTGGTCGAACGGTCGGGTGTCAGGTTGATGGCGCAGCTGCGCGACGGGCCTCCGGTGCACTACCAGCGGCCCGCCGTCGACGTGCTGTTCCACGCAGCTGCGCGCGTCACGGGCGTGCGAATCGTCGCCGCCGTGCTCACGGGCATGGGCGCCGATGGCGCCGAAGGACTGCTGGCGCTGCGCAAGGCCGGCGCCGAGACGTTCGCGCAGGACGAACGGTCGTGCGTGGTGTTCGGCATGCCGCGCGAGGCGATTGCCCTCGGCGGCGCCGCGCACGTCGTCACGCTGCTGCAGATGCCCTTTGCGTTGATGGGCGGCCTGAAGGCCAGGGCGTTGCCGCAGGCTACGTGAACTGCGCGCCGGCCGGGTCGGCAAGCCACGTGAACGCCGGGTTCGGACCGTCCGCCCCACGCACGAAGTCCACCACCCAGCTGCCCTGCCAGTTCGTGAACTGGAACTTGTCGCCCTTCACCCAGTCCACCTTGTGGCCGAGGCCTTCCATGCCGGCCTTGATGTGCTGGTTGAACCAGCTCTCGGCTTCGACCTTCGTGGCCGGCACCGCACCCGTGGCGCCGGCGAGACTCGCGAAGGCATCCTTGGCCGACTTGTCCACGAGCTGCTCGCGGCCGAAGTTGAAGCCCTCGAACAGGTGCTGGTTCTGCACGCCGCGGGTCAGTGTCTGCGGGCCGGGGGTGCTCGCCGTGGACGCAGCCAGCGTGCCGCTCGCCGTCTGGATGCCGCTCATCAACTGCGAGAGAAACGCGCCGAACTCGTCATGGCCGAGTTGTCCGTCGCTGTTGGCGTCGAAGGACTTGATCAACGACTTGGCCAGGTCCTGGACTGCGGTGGCCGACGTGGCCTGCACTGTGCTCATGGTGTTGCGGTGCCTCCTGGGAGCGACGGCTCCCGTGTCGCCTCTTCATCGAGCAATCGCGGTGCCACGTGCCCGTCGCGTCGGCGCATGCCGCCATTCACGTTGCGCTGGCGCCGGCCGATTCCTGTCGAATACGGTGGAATCCCGACCGGGATGGCCACGCAGGGCGCGCTGCCGCGGGAGGTCCCGCGCCACCGCCGGACTGCGCGAGCTGTCGCTTCTCCGACATGGGCCGCCGATGCCACGTCGTCGGCGGCCGTCATCTGTTGCACAATCCACGGTGGAGGGTGTGCTGATGCGCGGAGTGCGACTGACGGTCGGCCTCGGGGTGCTCGTCGGGATGATCGGGGCGGGACAGGGCCTGCGGGCCGCCGATGAAGGGAAGTCCTATGGCGAGGGCGTCACGATGAAGACGCCGGTCGCGGTCGCCGCGCTGCTCGAGTCGCCGAAGGCACACGTCGGAAAGACCGTGCGCGTGGACGGCGTCGTCAGCAAGGTGTGCCAGGCCATGGGCTGCTGGATCGAGATTGCCGACCCGGCCCTCGGCCGGGGCGTCCGCTTCAAGGCCAAAGACGGAGTGATCGTGTTCCCGAAGGACGCCCCGGGCCGCAAGGTCGCGGCGCAGGGCGTGTTCGAGGAGATCGCGACGTCGCCGGTGCGTGAGACGCACGACGCGCACGCGCGCTCGGCGGAAGCGAGCGGCAAGCCCGCGTCGCCGTCCGGGACGCCGACCGAGAAGATCTACTGGGTGCGCGTGACGGGCGCGGTCCTGTACTGATGGACGAGCCGACGCCGCTGCCGCCCGACGTGCGCGAGGCCCAGCGCGAGAAGGCCGACGCGATCGGGGTGCCCGCGACGTGCCGTCACATCTTCCTCTGCTGTGATCAGGCAAAGCCGAAGTGCTGCGATCGCGACCGATCGATCGTGGCCTGGGACTACCTCAAGGCGCGACTGCGGGCGCTGGGGCTCGCCGATCACGGCGGCGTGGCCCGCACGAAGGCCAACTGCCTGCGCATCTGCGTGGGTGGTCCCGTCGCGCTCGTCTACCCGGAGGGTGTGTGGTACGGGCACTGCGATCCGCCCGTGCTCGAGCGCATCATCACCGAGCACCTGCTTGGCGGGCGCATCGTGGAGGAGTACGCCATTGCCGTGCAGCCGCTCGGTGGGGACGCGTCGACCTGAGGCAATCCTGTCGTTAGTGGACGGTATAGGGTCCCGACAGCGTGAAGGTCGCGATCTCGACGTCGAACGCCTCGCCCGTCGGCGTGATCATCTGGTAGGTGCCCGTCATCGAGCCGTGCGGGGTGGGCAGCGGGCATCCCGAGGTGTATTCGAACGACTCGCCGGGCATGAGCACCGGTTGTTCGCCGACGACGCCGGGCCCGCGGACTTCCTCGACGCGGCCTTCACCGTCCACGATGGTCCAGTGGCGCGTGATCAACTGGACGGTCAGGTCGCTGATGTTCTCGATCGTGATGGTGTACAGGAAGAACCAGTGCTGACGCTCGGGCGACGAGTGCTCGGCCGAGAAGCGTGCATCGACGCTGACGCGAATGCCGCGCGTCGTCGCGCTCGAGGAACTCATCGCCTGCGTGCTCCGCGCGCCGTCGGCATCATGAGGCGATTGTAGTATGGTGGCGCCGGGCGAATGCGGCACGTGTCGCCAGGCGCGGGCGGTGCGGTCGGCCCGCGGCAGCGTGTTCGTCCTGTGCCGACGTGCCCGCCTCGATCCTGCCTACCCGAAGTATCCGGCGCTGCCCCGGCGAGGCTGTCCCGGGTACGATCCCGGAACCCGTGACGATCGCATGCCCGTGACCGACGAGACTCCAGGTGGTGCCGTTCCGCAGATTCGCGCCGCGATGCGCGACGACGTGCCGGTGATTGCCTCGTTCATCGGGCAGCTGGCCGACTACGAGCGGATGCGCGACCAGGTGGAAGCCACCGAGACCGCGCTGGCCGAGACCTTGTTCGGCAGCTCGCCGGCCGCCGAGGTGATCATCGCGGCGCTCGACGGTCGCGACGTGGGCTTTGCCCTGTTCTTCCCGACGTACTCGACCTTTCTCGCACGACCGGGCATCCATCTCGAGGATCTCTTCGTGGTGCCCGAGGCCCGCGGGACGGGCGTGGGGAGGGCACTGCTGGCGCACCTGGCGTCGATCGCCGACGCGCGCGGGTGCGGCCGTCTCGAGTGGGCCGTCCTGACCTGGAACGAGCCGGCGATTCGCTTCTATCGCCAGCTCGGGGCGTTTCCGCTTGACGAGTGGCAGACCTACCGACTAGATCGTGAGGGCATCCGGGCCCTGGCGGCCGGAACCGCCAACGTACCCTTCGCATCATGACCGACTCGCCCGGCACCCCTCCCTCGGACGATCAGGCCTTCGACAACGACCCGGCGCTCGACGCCACGGTCGAGTTGCTGACGCGCGCCCAGCAGGGCGACTCCGAGGCCGTCAACCTCCTCTTCAGCCGGTACCTGCCGCCCCTGCGTCGCTGGGCCCGCGGCCGGTTGCCGCAGTATGCGCGCGACCTGCTCGAAACCGAGGACCTCGTGCAGGAAACGCTCGTCCATGCGTTCCGCCGGCTCAAGGTCTTCGAGATGCGCCACGACGGTGCGCTGCACGCGTACCTGCGGCAGGCCGTCATCAACCGCATCCGCGACGAGGTGCGGCGCGCGCAGCGACGCCCCCCGCCCGAGGAACTCGAGGCCGACCAGCACCCCGACAACACGGCGTCGCCGCTCGAGTCCGCGATTGGTTCGCAGGCGGTCGAGCGGTACGAGGGCGCGCTGTCCCGCCTGCGCGACGAAGACCGCCAGGCGATAGTCGCGCGCGTGGAACTCGGGCTGTCCTACGCCGAGGTCGCGCAGGCGCTCGGCAAGAGCTCGCCCGACGCAGCCCGCATGGCGGTGGCACGGGCGCTCGTGAAGCTCGCACAGGAGATGGGCAAGGCGTCCACTCCCTCGGATCCCCCGCCGGCGTGACCGCTCCGCATCCCGACCTCCGCAGCTTCCTGCGTCGGCTGAAGGGCGACGGCGATCTCGTGGTCGTCGACGCTCCTGTCGACGCGCGCCTCGAGGTCGCCGAGATCCATCGGCGCGTCATTGCCGCCGAAGGACCGGCGCTGCTGTTCACGAACGTTCGCGGGGCGTCGTTCCCGCTCGTGACCAACCTGTTCGGCACCGCCTCGCGCGCCGCCCAGGCCTTCGGCGACGCCCCCTTCAGGTTCATCGAGGGACTCGTGGGCCTCGTGCGCGACATGCCGCCGACGCCCGCGTCGCTCTGGCGGGCGCGCGGCCTCGGCGCGGCAGCGGCGCGCGTCGGCCTTCGCCGCGTGGGGCGCGGCCCGGTCACCGAGGTCATGACGTCGGACGTGCGGCTCGACACGCTGCCGGCGCTGCAGCTCTGGCCCGAGGACGGCGGACCGTTCGTGACGCTGCCCCTCGTCTACACCGAGCATCCGGAGGGCCACGGCAACAACCTCGGGATGTACCGGCTCCAGGTGTACGGCCCCTCGCGCACCGGGATGCACTGGCAGATCGGCAAGGGCGGTGGCTTCCACTACCAGGTCGCCGAGGCGCGCAACCAGCCGCTGCCGGCGACGGTGTTCCTGGGCGGGCCGCCGGCACTGATCCTCTCGGCCATCGCGCCGCTGCCCGAGAACGTGCCCGAGTTGCTGCTGGCCTCACTCATTGCCGGTCACCGCCTGCCGATGGTGCATGGCGCGGCTCCACACCCGCTCGTGGCGAACGCGGAGTTCGCCCTGATCGGCGAGGTGACGCCGCACCTCCGGCATCCCGAGGGGCCCTTCGGCGATCACTACGGGTACTACTCGCTGCAGCACGACTATCCGGTCTTCGACGTGCGGCGACTCGCGCACCGCCACGACGCCATCTATCCGGCAACCGTGGTGGGCAAGCCGCGGCAGGAGGACTTCTTCATCGGCGACCTGCTCCAGGACCTGCTGTCGCCGCTGTTCCCGCTCGTGATGCCGGCGGTCGAGCAGCTCTGGAGCTACGGCGAAACCGGGTACCACTCGCTCGCGGCGGCCGTCGTGAAGCAGCGGTACCGTCGCGAGGCGATGGGGAGTGCGTTCCGGATTCTCGGTGAAGGGCAGTTGTCGCTGACAAAGTTCCTGCTCCTGACCGATCAGGGCGTGGACCTGAAGGACTTCCGGGCGACGCTGTCGCACGTGCTGGCGCGGACGCAGCCAGCCACCGACCTGTACGTGATCGGCAACGTGTCGATGGACACGCTCGACTACACGGGGCCGCGGGTGAACGAAGGATCGAAGGGCGTGCTGCTCGGGCTCGGCGATCCCGTACGCGACCTGCCGCAATCGTTCCAGTCGGCCGAGCTGCCGGCCGGTGTGACGACGGCCCGGGTGTTCTGTCCGGGGTGCCTCGTGATCGACGGCCCGGCCTATGCCGCCGAGCCCGGTGCCGCCTCGCGCCTCGCCGAGCATCCGGCGTTGCGCGACTGGCCGCTCGTCGTGCTCAGCGACGAACCTCTGCGCGCGACCGCGAGCGAGATGAACTTCCTCTGGACGACGTTCACGCGCTTCGAACCGGCGGCCGACATCCACGCGGCGGCGCAGCAGGTCGTGCGGCATCACGTGAGCTACACCCCGCCCATCCTCATCGATGCGCGGATGAAGCCGTGGTTCCCGAAGGAAGTCGAGTGCGATCCCGACACCGCGGCGCTCGTGTCGCGCCGCTGGCGGGAGTACTTCCCGCATCGCCGGGTGGAGATGGGCGACAGCAGCCTCGGCCACCTCGACCCTCCCGCCTCGCGGTAGGGCGCGGCGCCGGCCGCGCTTCCCGCAGCCCTTACGCGAACGATCGCTCGAAGAGATCCGCGATGGCGCGGCGCCCGGCGTCGGTCATCGTGCGAGTCCCCGTGCCGGTGAAGTGGTCGTGCCGGATTCGCGGGAGGTCGGCCTCCGTGCGCGCCACCCAGTCCCGTTCGTTCCAGGTGAACCAGCCGTCCTTCTGCTGGTCGTAGACGTGCAGCGGCTTGTTGCACAGCTTGGCGAACTCGGCGCCCCAGCCCGTGCCGCCCTTGACGTGGTTGTCGGGGAGGATGGTGCCGACGACGTAGATTTCCTGCCCGGCGTTGATCTGGTACCAGATGCTCTGGAGCACCTTGCGGAACGTCGGCGTGTCGGTGTAGCGGCGGTTCATGAGCTGCGAGACGTACGCCAGGCTCACGTCGCCTGCCTTCAACTCCTCGTGGTTCAGGATGCGCAGCCCGCGCGTCCGCACGGCGACGTGGCCTTCGAACCCGAAGTTCACTTCCTCGATGCCGAACCGCTCCGCCTGCGTGCCGAACTCGGCCTCGGCGCCTGGCGCGCCACCGCTGAACAGGATGTAGTCGTTGCGATCCACGGGGCTCCTCGCTGGAATCGTCGCGTGACCGCCCATCCCGGCCCGCGGCGGCCAGTGTAGCCCGTCCACTTGCCGTTCCGGTAGGATCGCGTCGTGAGCCGACCGGTATCAGGACCCCTGCTCGACACCACATTCGCGTCAGCGCCTGCCGACCCGCGCGCCCGTGCCGACGTGCCCGAGGCCGAACGCTGGAACCTTGCCGACATCTTCGCGTCGTGGGACGCCTGGCGCGAGGCGTTCGACGACCTCGAGCGCCGCGTGGGTGCGTACACCGCGCGCAAGGGCACGCTGGCCACCGGCAGTGGTCCGCTCCTCGAGGCGCTGCGCGAGAACGACACGATGGGCCAGCTGGCCTACAAGGTCTGGTACTTCGCGTCGCTCACGCACGACGAGGATCAGCGCGACAACCAGGTCGGCGCCAGGCGCCAGCAGGTGCAGTTGCTCTTCGCGGAGTGGCGGCAGGCCACCGCGTGGTTCAACCCCGAGCTGCTCGGCGTGCCCCTCGACACGCTCCGCGCGTGGATGGATGCCGACGAGGGTCTTGCCGTCTACCGCTTCATGATCGAGAACCTGTTCCGCCAGCAGGAGCATGTCCTCGACGAGCGTGGGGAGCACCTGCTCTCGCTCGCGGCGCAGGTCACGCGCGTGCCCGACGAGGCATACGAGGCGTTGTCGACGGCCGACATGCGCTTCCCGACCATCGAGCTGAGCACGGGCGAGTCCGTGCAGGTCACCTACCCGCGCTATCGCGCACTGCTCGCGACCAACCGCGTCCAGGCCGATCGCGCGCGCGCCTTCGAGGCACATCACGGCGCGTTCGAGGCCTCGCTCAATACCTACGCCGCGCTCTACAACGGCGTGCTGCAGCGTGACTGGTACCAGGCGCGGGCGCGCGGGTATGCCTCCACGCTCGAAGCCGCGCTGCACGGCGACAACATACCCGTGGCCGTCGTCGAGAACCTCATTGCGTCGGCCCGCGCCAACGTCGGCGCATACCAGCGCTACGAGACGCTCCGGCGGCGGGCGCTGAAGCTCGACTCCTACCACCTCTACGACGGGGCGATTCCGCTCGTGGACTTCCGCGAGCACTATCCCTACCAGCAGGTCGTCGAGTGGATCACGGCCTCGGTCGAGCCGCTCGGTCCGGCCTATCGCGACCGGCTCGCCGAGGGCTTCCGCAACCGGTGGGTGGACATCTACGAGAACGACGGCAAGCGCTCGGGCGCCTATTCGGCACCCGTCTACGGCGTGCACCCGTACGTCCTCATGAACTACAACGACACGCTCGATGCCGCGTTCACGCTCGCGCACGAGATGGGGCACTCCATGCACACGGTGCTGTCGCACGCTCGACAGCCCTTCGTGTACTCGGACTACACGATCTTCGTCGCCGAGGTGCCGTCCACGCTGAGCGAGGCCCTGCTGCTCGACCACCGCCTCGCGCACACGACCGATCCGCTCGAACGCATCGTCCTGCTGCAGCACGCGATTGACGGCATCACGGGGACGTTCTTCACGCAGGTGATGTTTGCCGACTACGAGTTGCAGGCCCATCGCCTCGTCGAGGCGGGCGAGCCCGTCACCGCCGACGTGCTCAGCAGCCTCTACGACGAGACGTTGCGCGCCTACCACGGCGATGCCATCGACTACGACCCGCTCTCGCGCGTGACGTGGGCGCGCATCCCGCACTTCTTCGGGTCGCCCTACTACGTCTACCAGTACGCGACCTGTTACGCGTCGAGCGCACGGCTGCTCGTCGGCCTCCGCGATGCCGACCGCGCGACGCGCGAGGAGACGATCGCCCGCTACCTGGACCTGCTTGCCGCCGGGGGCAGCGACCATCCCATGGCGCTGCTGCAGCGAGCCGGCATCGACCTCGCCGACCCGTCCACGGTCGGTGCCGTCGGCACGCTGCTCGACTCCCTCGTGACCCAGCTCGAAGAGGCCCTGACGGCCCGCGGGCTCCTCTGAAGGCAGCGCATGGTACGCAAACCCGTCGTCCTCATCACCGGGGCCGGAGGAGAGATCGGGCACGGCCTGATCTCGCGGCTCGCCGCATCCGGCCGTCAACGTATCGTCACGCTCGATCTCACGCGGCTCGAGCCCGAGATCGGCAAGCTCGTCACGCGCGAGTTCACCGGCTCCATCCTCGACACGGCCCTGCTCGAGCGCATCCTCGCCGAGTTCGAGATCGACCTGGTCTTCCATCTCGCGGCCCTGCTGTCCACGCGATCCGAGTTCACGCCGGTGATGGCCCACCAGGTCAACGTCGAGGGGATGCTCACGCTGCTGGAGTTCGCGCAGAAGGAAGGCGAGTCGCACGGCCGTCCCGTCGTCTTCGTCTATCCCTCGAGCATTGCCGCATACGGGTTGCCCGACGACGAGACCCGTCGCGCGGCGGGCCGCGTCCACGAGGACCAGCACACGACGCCGACCACGATGTACGGGTGCAACAAGCTCTATTGCGAGCTGCTCGGCACCTACTACGCCAGGCACTACAAGCAGCTCTCGGCCGCGCCCGCCGCAAGCCGCGTGGACTTCCGCGCGCTGCGCTTCCCGGGCCTGATCTCGGCCGACACGCTCCCGTCGGGCGGCACGTCGGACTTCGCCCCCGAGATGCTGCACGCCGCGGCGCGCGGCGAGGCGTACGACTGCTTCGTGCGTCCCGACACGCGCATCCCCTTCATGGCCATGCCCGATGCCGTCGAGGCGCTGCTGAAGCTGGCGGCCGCGCCGCGCTGGGAACTGACGCGCACGGCCTACAACGTGGGCTCGTTCAACCCGTCGGCCGACGAGGTCCGTTCCCGCGTCCTTGCCGCCTTCCCGGGCGCCGAAATCGGCTTTGCCGTGGACACCAAGCGGCAAGGCATCGTGGACACCTGGCCAGAGGACGTGGACGACGCTGCCGCCCGCGCCGACTGGGGCTTTGCGCCCGCCTACGACTTCGACCGCGCGTTCGACGAGTACCTGCTGCCTGCCATCCGCACCCGCTACGCGACGGCCGAATCCTGACCCCGCCGGACAAGTCCGGCCGCTACCCGTGAGCCGCCGGATCGTCGTTCACCGACGTCCGGACGTCACTCGCCGGAAGCGGATAGCGGGCCCGTCGCTCTCTCCGTATCGTCATCGTGGAGTACGCACACGGTGACGACGATGACGTGGGAAACGACGGGAACATGCGGACAGGCGGTGCAGCGGCTGCGGGCGTCGGTCGTCCACGGCAGCGTGCTGGCCGCGATCGCGGGCGGGCTGGCGGCATGCTGGATCACGCTGGCCCTCCTGGCCGCGCTGCTGGCCGCGCCGGCCACGACAATGCTGACGATGGAGCGAGAGGGCGCATGGGGCGCGGTGGCGGTGATGCGGCAGGGGTCGGCGGTGATCGTGTCCTCGGTGCGTCCTGCGCGGGCGGAGGCGCGATGAGCTCGCATGGCTGTCGTCAGGGGCGCCTGCAGACGGTGACCACGGGCGCGCTGTTCGTGATGACCGGCATTGTCGTGTGGGCCGGCGCGCGGGGCTGGTACTCGGTGCGCGACGCCTGGGTGTGGTGGCCGGTCGTGTTCGTCTTTCCGGCCGCTCAGGCGCTCACCGCGCCGCCGCCGGCACGCAGCCTGTTCCGCGGCCTGGCATGGCTGGGTGCGGCGGCGGTCCTCGTGGCGGCGAACATGGGGCGCATCCATCTCGGATTCGACGAAGCGCTGGCCGTCGCACTCGTCGTGGGCGGCGCCAGGCTCGTCTATCTCTCGTGGACGCGCGGGAGGACGGCGTGACCTGCCGGCGAAACGGATCCGGCGCCCAGTCGCTCATCGGCCTGGTCCTGCTCACGGTCGGCGGCCTGCTGTTCGCGCACAACCTCGACCTGATCGACGCCCGCCCGCTGTGGCGGTTCTGGCCCGTCGCCGTGCTTGCCGTCGGCCTGTTCAAGGTCGTCGTGCCGGGCAGCAGGGGCGACAAGGGGCTGGGCATCGTCCTCACCGTGTTCGGCGGTGCGCAGCTGGCGCGAGTGCTCGGGTACTGGTCGCCGGCGCCGGCCGATGTCGTCGCCCTGGTGCTGATGACGATCGGCGGCTTGTTCCTCTTCCGTGGCGTGTTCGGCCGGGCGGCGCCAGAAGTGCCGCGCGACGCGGGCGAGACCCTGTCGGCGTTCGCCGTACTGGCGGGATTCGAGCGGACGAGCAACTCGCAGAACTTCCGAGGGGGCGAACTGACGGCGGTGATGGGGGGCTGCGAGATCGACCTGCGGATGGCGTCGATGCGGGCGCCCGCCGTGATCGACGTCTTCGCGATGTGGGGCGGCATCGAGATCCGTGTGCCCGACGACTGGACCGTCGAGTTGAACGGCACGCCGCTCCTCGGCGGGTTCGTGGACAATTCGCGACCTCCGGCCATGCCGACCGACAAGCGGCTGATCGTGCGCGGCGTCGCGCTGATGGCCGGCGTGGAGGTCAAGAACTAGGGCCATGCACCCGCTCTTCAGCCGCGCCGCGGCGATGGTCGCGTACCTCGGCCTCTGGGCCGGCGTGGGCTTCGGGATCGCGCTCGTGCTCGTGCTGCAGCACGGCTGGACGCCCGAGGGTGGCCTGCTCACGGCCGTTCCGCTTGGCATCGGGTACGGGGTCGCGTGCCTGGCGGCGTGGTACGTCTGCCGGGCCTTCCCGCTGACGGGCGCGGGGCGGACGTGGCGCGTGCTCGTGGCGCACGCCGCCGCGGCCGCCTTCACGAGCACCGTCTGGGTTGCGATCGCGCAGGGCTGGTCCGGGATCGTCACGGGCCGCGACCACTGGACGCGCGAGGCGACGCTCCAGATGCTCCTGGCGGGCACGCTCCTGTTCCTGCTGTCGTCGGCGATGCACTACGTGTTCCTGGCGCTCGAGGCGCAGGAGGCCGCGCGGCGACAGGCGCTCGAGTCGGCGGTCCTTGCGCGCGAGGCGGAGTTGCGTGCCCTGCGGGCGCAGGTGAACCCGCACTTCCTGTTCAACAGCCTGCACTCGATTGGCGCACTCGCCGGGGCGCGTCCCGCGGCGGCCCGCGAGATGGCGATCGCGCTCGGCGAGTTCCTGCGCCAGAGCCTGCGCCTCGGCGCGCGTGCCGACGTCTCGCTGCAGCAGGACGTGGATCTCATGGCGCAGTACCTCGCCATCGAACAGGTGCGGTTCGGCGATCGGCTGCAGGTGCACATCGACGTCGCGACCGACGCCGGCACCTGTGCGGTCCCGCCGCTGCTGCTGCAGCCGCTCGTCGAGAACGCGATCAAGCACGGCGTGGCGGGGCTGCTCGAGGGCGGCCGCGTGTCGGTCGTCGCACGCCGGGAGGAAGGAACCTGCCGCGTCGTGATCGAGAATGCGTTCGACCCGGACGCGCAGCCGACGCGCGGCACCGGCACCGGGCTGCGCAACGTGCGCGACCGGCTGCAGGTGCACTTCGGCGGAGACGCCAGGCTCGACGCACGGGCCGACGCGGAGCGCTTCACGGTCTCGTTGACGTTTCCGGCGGTGCAGGCATGAGCGAACGACCCTTGCGCGTCCTCGTGGTGGACGACGAACTGCTCGCCCGGCAGGTCGCGGTCGAGTACCTCGGTGCCTGTGAGGGCGTCGAGGTCGCGGGGGCGTGCGCCAACGGCTACGAGGCCGTCAAGGCCGTGAGCGAGGCCATGCCGGACGTCCTGCTGCTCGACGTCCAGATGCCGAAGCTCTCCGGCTTCGACGTTCTCGAGCTGATCGGCCGGGGGCCGGCCGTGATCTTCGCGACGGCCCACGACGAGTACGCACTCAGGGCCTTCGAGGTCCACGCCGTGGACTACCTGATGAAGCCGTTCAGCCAGGCCCGCCTCGTCGAGGCGATCGACCGCGCGCGCCAGCGCCTGCGCTCCACGGATGCCTCGCCGGCCGACGGACTTCGCGACGCCCTGCGGGCGGTGCGCATCGAGCGGATCCTCGTGCGCGACGCCGGCAAGGTGTTCATCGTCCCGGCTGACGCCCTCGACTATGCGCAGGCGCAGGACGACTACGTGCTGCTGCACACGCAAGGTCGCAACCTGCTCAAGGAACAACCAATCAGCAGCCTCGAAGGGCAGCTCGACCCGTCACGGTTCGTGCGCATCCACCGCTCCTGGCTCGTCAACCTCACCCAGCTGGATCGGGTCGAGCTCGAGGGCCGGGACCGGCGGGTGGCGATCCTGCGCGACGGCACGCGATTGCCGATCAGCCGCGCCGGACACCAGCGCCTCCAGGCGGCGCTCGGGCAGTAGCGCGGTGTATCGGGCACGCGCCCGCGTCCCCATGCCGCGCGTCCGGGTTGCCATCCAAGCATCAATGCATGTAGATTTACGTATGTGAAGGACCTCTCCGCCTTCTGTCGACTGCTCGGCGACGATGTCCGGCTGCGCCTCATCCGGCTGCTCGGCAAGGAACAACTGAACGTCAAGGAGCTGACGGCGATTCTCGGGATCGCCCAGTCGGGCGTGTCGCGACATCTCGGACTTCTCCGCAAGAGCGGGCTCGTGGAGGAGCGGCGCGAGGCCGGCTTCGCCTACTACTCCCTGCGTCCCGATGGCGCCGGCACGGCGACCCCGCTGTGGGAGGCGCTCGCCGGGGCGCTGCCGCGCACCGAGGACGATCCGGACCTGCAGGCCGACGATGCGCGGCTTGCCGAGGTGCTGCGGCTGCGCAAGGAGGACTTCCAGTCGCACGGCAGCACGGGCGGGCAGCTCGTGCCGGGCCGCAGTTGGGCGGCCTGGAGTCGCGCGCTCGGCCACCTGCTGCCGCCGCTCGTCGTCGCCGACGCGGGTTGCGGCGAGGGCTATCTCTCGCTCGAAGCGGCGCGCTGGGCCAGGCAGGTGATTGCCATCGACGGCTCACGCGACGTGCTCAAGCGAGCGCGCCAGCTCGCCCGCCGCCGCGGCGTGTCCAACATCGTCTGGAAGGAAGGCCGCATCGAGGCGCTGCCGCTTCCCGATGCCTCGGTGGACGTGGTGCTGCTCTCGCAGGCGCTGCACCACGTCGCCAAGCCGGACGTGGCGCTTGGCGAGGCGGTGCGCGTATTGCGGCCCGGAGGGTCGGTGCTGGTGCTGGACCTGCGGGCCCACGGACAGGAGTGGGTTCGCCAGCGGCTCGGGGATCGCTGGCTGGGGTTCCGCGACGACCTGCTGGAGGACTGGCTGGTCAAGGCGGGGCTCGAGGACGTGCGCGTCGAGGTCGGCGCGAGATTGAAGGGTGATCCGTTCACCGTGCTCGTTGCGAGCGGCCACAAGGCCGGCAGCGCGCGGGGACGGGCGAGTGCCGGGACGCCGGCGCGTGGGAGTGTGCGATGACGAATGCAACGACCCTGAAACTCAAGGAAGCGTGTCGAAGCCGGCTGCTGTTCATCGACGGCGCCATGGGCACGATGATCCAGCGCCACCAGCTCACCGAGGCGGACTACCGCGGTGAGCGCTTCAGGGACCACCCGCAGGACCTGCGCGGCAACAGCGACATCCTCGTCCTGACGCGCCCCGACATCATCAAGGGCATCCACGAGCTCTATCTCGAGGCCGGCGCCGACATCGTCGAGACCAACACGTTCAGCAGCACGGCGATCGCGCAGGCCGAGTACGGACTCGAAGCGCTCGCCTACGAGCTGAACGTCGCCGGTGCGCAGGTCGCGCGCGCGGCTGCCGACGCATGGACGGCGCGCACGTCTGACCGCCCGCGCTACGTCGCCGGCGCCATCGGCCCGCTCAACCGCACGCTGTCGCTGTCGCCGGACGTCAACGACCCGGCCTTCCGCGCCGTGACGTTCGACCAGTGCCGCGAGGGCTATGAGGCGCAGGTCGAGGGCCTGCTCGATGGCGGTGCCGACATCCTGCTCATCGAGACCATCTTCGACACGCTGAACGCGAAGGCCGCCATCATGGCCGTCCGTCGCGTCCTCGATCGCCGGGGTGTGGACGTGCCGGTGATGATCTCGGTCACGATCACCGACCGCAGTGGACGCACGCTGTCGGGGCAGACCGTCGAGGCGTTCTGGATTTCGATTGCGCATGCGCGGCCCTTCAGCGTCGGCCTCAACTGCGCGCTCGGCGCCGAGGACATGCGGCCGTATCTCGAGGATCTGTCGCGCGTCGCCGAGTGCTTCGTCTCGTGCTACCCGAACGCCGGGTTGCCGAATGCGTTCGGTGGCTACGACGAGACGCCCGATCACATGGCGGGCGTCCTCGGCCAGTTCGCGCGCGACGGCCTGCTGAACCTCGTGGGCGGCTGCTGCGGCACGACGCCGGATCACATCGCGGCGATGGTGGCGGCGTGCGAGGGCGTGACGCCGCGCGCCGTGCCGTCCGACATCCCGCGCCTGAGCCGGTTCTCGGGCCTCGAGCCGCTCGTCATCCGTCCGGAGAGCAATTTCCAGATGGTCGGCGAGCGGACAAACATCACGGGCTCGGCGAAGTTCGCGCGCCTCATTCGCGCCGGCGACTTCACGGCCGCCGTGGACGTGGCCACCGAGCAGGTGCGCAACGGCGCGAACATCCTCGACGTGAACATGGACGAGGGCATGCTCGACAGCGAAGCGAGCATGCGGACGTTCCTGAACCTGCTGGCGACCGAGCCCGAGGTCGCGCGGGTGCCGTTCATGGTCGACAGCTCGAAGTGGTCGGTGCTCGAGGCCGGGCTGAAGTGCGTGCAGGGCAAGGCGATCGTCAACTCGATCAGCCTGAAGGAAGGGGAGGCCGACTTCCTCGCGAAGGCGCGGACGATCCGTGACTACGGCGCCGCGGCCGTCGTGATGGCCTTCGACGAGGTCGGGCAGGCCGACACCGTCGCGCGCAAGGTCGAGATCTGCCAGCGCGCGTACCGGCTGCTGACAGAGGTCGTCGGCTTCCCGGCCGAGGACATCATCTTCGACCCCAACGTGCTCGCCATCGCGACGGGCCTCGAGGAGCACAACGCGTACGCCATCAACTTCATCGAGGCGACGCGGCAGATCCGCGCGGCGTGCCCGGGCGTGCTCGTGAGCGGCGGCATCAGCAACCTGTCGTTCAGCTTCCGTGGCAACGACGTCGTCCGCGAGGCCATCCACTCGGCGTTCCTCTTCCATGCCATCAAGGCCGGCCTGACGATGGGCATCGTCAACGCGGGACAGCTGGCAGTGTACGAGGACATCCCGAAGGAACTGCTCGACCTCGTCGAGGACGTGCTGTTCGACAGGCGGCCCGACGCCACCGAGCGTCTCGTCGCCAGGGCGGAGCAGGTGAAGGGCAGCGGGACGCGGCGGGAGGTGGATCTCTCGTGGCGCGAGGCGTCGGTGCAGACCAGGCTCTCGCACGCGCTCGTGCACGGCGTCGTGGACTTCATCGAGGCCGACGTCGAGGAGGCCCGCCAGCAGTACGCGCGTCCGCTCGAGGTCATCGAAGGGCCGCTGATGGACGGCATGAAGATCGTCGGCGACCTCTTCGGTGCCGGCAAGATGTTCCTGCCGCAGGTCGTCAAGAGCGCGCGCGCGATGAAGCGGGCGGTGGCCGTGCTGCTGCCGTACATGGAGGCCGAGAAGGCCGCCGGTGGCGCGCGGGCGCAGGGCAAGGTGCTGCTCGCGACCGTGAAGGGCGACGTCCACGACATCGGCAAGAACATCGTGTCGGTCGTGCTCGGCTGCAACAACTACGAGGTGATCGACCTCGGCGTCATGGTGCCGACCAACAGAATCCTCGATGCGGCCATCGAACACCAGGTGGACATCGTGGGCGTCAGCGGCCTCATCACGCCGTCGCTCGACGAGATGGTGGGCGTGGCACGCGAGATGGAGCGGCGGGGCATGCAGTTGCCGCTGCTGATCGGCGGGGCGACGACGAGCCCGCAGCACACGGCCGTGAAGATCGCGCCCGAGTACTCGAACCTCGTGGTGCACGTGCTCGACGCGTCACGGGCGGTGGCGGTGGTGTCGAGCGTGCTCTCGGCGACGCAGCGCGACACGTACGCGGAGCAGGTGCGCGCGGAGCAGGCGCGCGTCCGCGAGATGCACGTCAAGCGGCAGCAGAAGCCGCTCCTGTCGCTGCGACAGGCGCGCGAGAACCGCGTGCGCATCGACTGGGACGCCGAGTCGCTGCCGTCGCCGTCGTTCACCGGCCGGCGCGAGGTGGCGATTCCGATCGCGACGCTGCGCCCGTACATCGACTGGACGTTCTTCTTCAACGCGTGGGAGCTGAAGGGGAAGCTGCCGACGATCTTCGAGCATCCGCAGTACGGTGCCGAGGCGAAGGCGCTGCACGAGCACGCCGAGGCGATGCTCGACGAGATCGAGGCGGCTGGCACGCTCACGTGCCGCGCGGTGTACGGCTTCTGGCCTGCCAACGGCGACGGCGACGACATCGTCCTGTATGCCGACAGCCAGCGAGCACGCGTCACCGCGCGCTTCCCGATGCTGCGCCAGCAGGAGCCCAAGCCGGACACGAAGCCGAATCGATCGCTTGCCGACTTCGTCGCGCCGATTGGGCAGGGCGCCGACCACGTCGGGGCCTTCGCCGTGACGGTCCACGGCGCCGAGGCTCGGGCAAAGGCCTACGAGGCGGCTCACGACGACTACAACGCGATCATGGTGAAGCTGATTGCGGACCGTCTGGCGGAGGCCGCGGCCGAGTACCTCCACGCGCAGGCGCGGCGTGAGTGGGGATACGGGGTGGGCGAGGCCCTCTCGGCCGACGACCTGGTCGCCGAGAGATATCGCGGGATTCGACCTGCCTTCGGCTATCCCGCGTGCCCGGATCACACCGCGAAGCCGGTGTTGTTCGCCCTGCTCGACGCCGAGGCGATTGGCGTGTCGCTCACGGAGAGCTGCGCGATGTGGCCGGCAGCCAGCGTCTCGGGCCTCTACCTGGCGCATCCGGATGCGTCGTACTTCATGGTCGGGCGGCTCGGGGAGGACCAGATCGAGGACTATGCCCGCCGGAAGGGGATGAGTCGCGACGAGGCTGAGAAGTGGCTGGCGCCGTATCTCGCGTACGCAGCGGTCGCCGCGGGCGCGTGCTAGCAGGGGTATCCTCGCCAGTGAATCCTTGATTCTTCCGATCAGTACCCAAAAGGCTGCCGCATGGCGGCCTTTTGTGTTCATGGCGGCGCCTTTAGCTCGACATCCTGCCGAACAACATGGCAGAGCTCTTGCCTCTACCGTTGACAGGCCACCCCGCACTCCCCGGCGGCCGGAGGAGATCGAGTCGTGTTCAGCAAGTTCCTTGGCCAGGCCTTCGTCATCGTCGCGGCCGCCAGCATCGTCGTCCCGTCCGCCGCCGGCGCCGCCGTCATCTCGTTCACCGACGCGGCCTGGAGCGCCGCAAGCGGCGCAGCGTCCTACACGGTGGGTTCCGTCACAGCCACCGCGAATCCCGATGGCAAGTGGCTCACGCAGACCTCGACCGACGGGCTCGGCGTGTCGTGGCTCCTCGACCTGCAGGGCGACGAAATCGGGTCGCACGAATGGCTGACGATCGACTTCGGCGGTTCGGCGACAGTCGAATCCGTGACGGTCGGCAATCTCTACTACGAGCGGAACTGCGCCTTCATCTTCTGCGGGCCGTATTACGCCGAGACCGGCTACTACCAGGTCGAGGGCGGCGCGTGGACGGCGTTCTCGGCCCCGTCTTCCCAGGCGCAGAACACCGGTGAGCTGACGCTCGACCTCGGCGGCATCTCGACCGGGTGGATCCGGTTCAGCACCGGGCAGATGCTCGACGTGCGGCACGATTTCTCGGTGCGCGCCATCACGGTTGCCGATCCCGAGCCCGCAGACGTGCCCGAACCGACGACCATGATGCTCTTCGGCATCGGGCTGCTGGGCGCGGCAATGCGCCTGCGGCGGCGCTCGTAAGTCGCGGACCTCCCGTGGGAGGCGAGCCGGAGTGCGACTCTCGCACTCCGGCTCTTTTCGTTTCATCCGGCTTGACGGAAGCAACGCCGGCGTGTACGCTTAATCCGGATAGAGCGATGAATCAGCTCGCAACGCCAGTCCTTGCGCACCTCAACGTTCTCGGAGACTCCCTGCGGTCACGGCTGCTGCTCGTGCTCGAAGGGCAGACGCTCTCGGTGGGCGAGTTGTGCGGCATCCTCCAGCTTCCGCAGTCGACGGTCAGTCGTCACCTGAAGACGCTCGTGGACGGCGGCTGGGGGCAGGTGCGTCGGGAGGGGACCAGCCGGCTGTACTCGTTCGCGGATGACGGCCTGGACGAAGCGTCGGCCGACCTGTGGCGCGTGGTGCGCTCGCAGCTGCAGTCGACGCCGGCGGCGGCACAGGATCGCCTGCGTCTCTTGCGCGTGCTCGCCGACCGCCGGACGCAGTCGGCGGCCTTCTTCTCGCGGGCCGCGGGTGAGTGGGACGTCCTGCGCGACGAGTTGTTCGGCACGTCGTTCCACCTCGAGGGCATGCTCGCCATCCTCGAGCCGGACTGGGTGGTTGCCGACCTCGGCTGCGGGACGGGACGCACCGCCGCGGCCCTTGCGCCGTACGTCGGGCAGGTCATCGCGGTCGATGCCTCGGCGGAGATGCTGGCAGCGGCCCGCCAGCGGCTCGGCACGGCGGGCAACGTGGACCTGCGCACCGGCGAGCTCGAGTCGCTGCCGATTGCGGATGGCTCGGTCGATCTGGCGCTGCTCGTCCTGGTCCTGCACCACGTCGCCGATCCGCAACGCGTGCTGCGGGATACCCGCCGGATCCTCGCACCGGGCGGGCGGCTGCTCGTCATCGACATGCAGCCACACGACCGCGAGGAGTATCGTGGCCAGATGGGCCATGTCTGGCTCGGCTTCTCCGAGTCGGAGGTGGGCCGGCTGCTTGGCGGGGCCGGCTTCAGCGGGGTTCGCGTCGTCTCGGTGCCTCCGGCCGGGGACGCGCGCGGCCCGGCCCTCTTCGTCGCGCGTGCCCTCGCGGCCTGCACGGCGTCATCGTCATCGTCGTCATCATCGTCCAGGGAATCGTGACCGTCGAACTGCGGCGCGCCGCCGCACATGAAGGAGCAGAAGGAATGACCCCAGCAGTCGCAACCGAGTCGGTGCATGCATTCGGGCAGGCCGAGCAGGCCGGGCGCCCCGCGTTCAAGGTGAAGGACCTGTCGCAGGCCGACTTCGGACGCAAGGAGATCCGCCTTGCCGAGCAGGAGATGCCCGGCCTGATGGCGATCCGCGAGGAGTACGCCGGCATCAAGCCGCTCGCGGGCGTGAAGATCATGGGCAGCCTGCACATGACCGTGCAGACGGCGGTCCTCATCGAGACGCTCGACAGCCTCGGCGCGGACGTGCGCTGGGTGTCGTGCAACATCTTCTCGACGCAGGACCACGCTGCGGCGGCAGTCGTCGTCGGTCGTCCCGAGACGGGCGGCACGGTGCAGAACCCGAAGGGCATCCCGGTGTTTGCATGGAAGGGCGAGACGCTCGAGGAGTACTGGTGGTGCACGAAGGAGGCCCTGGTGTGGCCCGACGGGACCGGTCCCGATCAGATCGTGGACGACGGCGGGGACGCGACGCTGTTCGTGCACAAGGCGCTCGAGTACGGGACGGCCGACAAGGTGCCGGCCTTCGACGCCGCGAAGGATCCCGAGGAGTGGGGCATCATCCTCGAGACGCTGCGTGAGGAGCTCGGCAAGGCGCCCGAGCAGTGGCAGCGCCTCGCCAGGGGCATCAAGGGCGTGAGCGAGGAGACCACCACCGGCGTCCACCGCCTGTACGAGATGATGGCGGCGGGCACGCTGCTGTTCCCGGCCATCAACGTCAACGACGCGGTCACCAAGAGCAAGTTCGACAACCTGTACGGCTGCCGTCACTCGCTGACCGACGGCATCATGCGCGCAAGCGACGTGATGCTCTCGGGCAAGGTCGCGGTCGTGTGCGGCTACGGCGACGTCGGCAAGGGCTGCGCGCAGTCGCTGCGCGGCCAGGGCGCCCGCGTCATCGTCACTGAGATCGACCCGATCTGCGCGCTGCAGGCGGCAATGGAAGGCTACCAGGTCACGACGCTCGACGACGTGCTCGAGACGGCCGACATCTTCATCACGGCGACCGGCAACAAGGACATCATCACCGCCGATCACATGGCGCGGATGAAGGACAAGGCCATCGTCGGCAACATCGGCCACTTCGACAACGAGATCGACATGGCCGGCCTGAAGAAGACGCCCGGCATCGAGCGCATCAACATCAAGCCGCAGTACGACGAATGGCGCTTTGCCGACGGCCACAGCGTGATGATCCTCGCCGAGGGCCGCCTGCTGAACCTCGGGTGCGCAACCGGTCACCCGAGCTTCGTGATGTCGGCCTCGTTCACCAACCAGGTGATGGCGCAGATCGAGCTTCACACGAACCGCGCCGCCTACGAGCAGAAGGTCTACACGCTGCCCAAGCGCCTCGACGAGAAGGTCGCGCGCCTGCATCTCGACAAGCTGGGCGTCAAGCTGACGACGCTCGACCCGCAGCAGGCCTCCTACATCGGCGTGCCCGTCGAAGGGCCCTACAAGCCCGAACACTACCGGTATTGAGCCTCGAGTAGGCGTCGGACACGTCCGACGCCTACACCTCCGACCGTCTTGTCGGACACGTCCGACGCCTGCGGCCGCGATCGGATAGCATGACCGCGCTCATGCTGCTGGTCATTGCCCTGGCAGGCATCGCGGCGCTCGTGCTGCTGATTGCCGTCGCACGCCTCACCCCGTTCCTCGCGTTCCTGCTCGTCTGCATCGGCGTCGGCCTGGCGGCCGGGCTCGACCCCCTGCAGGTCTCGGCATCCATCACAAAGGGCCTCGGCGACACGCTCGGGTCGCTCGTGCTCGTCATCGCGCTCGGCTCGATGCTCGGCAAGATCGTCGCCGAGAGCGGTGCCGCCCAGCGGATCGCGACGAGCCTGATGCGGATCAGTGGCGCCTCGCGCGTGCAGTGGGCGCTGATGGTCACGGGCTTCATCGTGGGGCTGCCGTTGTTCTATGCGGTCGGGTTCGTGCTCGTGATCCCGCTGATCTTCAGCGTGGCCACGCAGTACCGCCTGCCGCCCGTCTACGTCGGCCTGCCGATGCTCGCGGCCCTGTCGGTGACCCACGGATACCTGCCGCCGCATCCGGCCCCGGCCGCGCTCGTGCAGCAGTTCGGCGCCGACATGGGCCTGACGCTCCTGTACGGCATCGTGGTCGCCGTGCCCGCCATCATCCTGGCCGGCCCGGTCTACAGTCGCTTCATCCGTCACATCGATCGTCCGCCGCTCGCAACGTTCGTCCCGACGCTGCGCGACGACGCGACGCTCCCGTCGCTCGCCGCCAGCCTCACGAGTGCGCTGCTGCCGGTCGTGATGCTCGCGAGTGGCTCGGTACTGACGCCGTACGCAGGCACCGGCGCCGCCGCGACGTTCGTGCGCGCGCTCTCGGATCCCTCGATTGCCATGCTGACGGCAGTGCTCGTCGCGATGGGCCTGCTCGGGCTCCGCTGCGGGCACACACTGCGCGACGTCACGGCGTGGTGCGAGCGCGCGGTGGCCGACGTCGCGCTCGTGCTGCTCGTCGTCGGCGGCGCGGGCGCCTTCAAGCAGGTGCTGACCGATGCGGGTGCGAGCACGGCCATTGCCGCCGCGCTGACAACGCTGCACGCCCCGCCGCTGGTGCTGGCGTGGGCCATGGCGGCACTCGTGCGGGTCTGTGTGGGATCGGCTACGGTCGCCGGCCTCACCACCGCGGGATTCGTCGCGCCGCTCGTCACGACCGGTCGGGCCGATCCGAACCTGATGGTGCTGGCCATCGGCGCCGGCAGCCTGTTCCTCTCGCACGTCAACGACGGTGCGTTCTGGCTGTTCAAGGAGTACTTCAACGTCACGGTCGTCGAGTGCTTGCAGACGTGGACCGTAATGGAGACGATTGTCGCGATCGTCGGCCTCCTCGGCGTGCTCGTCCTCGACGTCTGGGTCTGAGGCCGTATCCCGAGTCCCCAATCCCGAATCCCGAGCTTCGATTCCGGTCTTCCTAGCCATGACACCAGAACAACGCTTCGCCGCCCTCGGCCTCGAACTCCCGTCCGCACCAAAGCCCGCGGGCGTCTACAAGCCCGCGCTGATCGAGGGCCCGTACCTCTACGTGTCGGGCCACGGCACCTTGAAGCCGGACGGCACGATGATCGTCGGCAGGGTGGGGCAGGATCTCGATGCCGACGCCGCGAAGCTCGCCGCGCGCCAGGTCGGCCTGTCGATGCTCTCGACGATCCGCGCGACCATCGGATCCCTCGATCGCATCCACCACGTCGTCAAGGTCCTCGGCATGGTCTGGGCCGTGCCGGAGTTCGATCGCCACCCGTTCGTGATCAACGGGTGCTCGGAGCTCTTTGCCGCCGTCTGGGGTGACGACCGCGGCGTCGGCGTGCGGAGCGCCGTGGGGATGGGCTCACTGCCGGGCAACATCCCCGTCGAGATCGAGGCGATGTTCCGGCTCGAGGACGCGTAGGTGTTCCTCGTCGACGCGCACCTGGATCTCTCGATGAATGCGCTCGAGTGGAACCGGGACCTCCGGCAGGAGGTCGCGGACATCCGGGCGCGTGAGGGCGGGCTCACCGACAAGCCCGATCGCGGCCGCGGCACGGTCTCCCTGCCGGAGTTGCGTCGCGCGCGCATCGGGCTCGTGGTCGCCACGCAGATTGCCCGCTACGTCGCCCCCGGGAACCCGCTGCCTGGCTGGCATTCGCCCGAACAGGCCTGGGCACAGACGCAGGGCCAACTCGCGTGGTATCGCGAGATGGAGCGGGCCGGCGAGATGGTCGCCATCACCGATCTCGCATCGCTCGACGCGCACCTGGCGCTGTGGGAGTCCACGCCGGGCGACAGGTCCCTGGCACTGCCCGTCGGCTACATCCGCAGCCTCGAGGGGGCCGATTCGCTGGTGTCGGTGGACTACCTCGAACAGGCCGTCAGCGATGGCCTGCGCGCGCTCGGTCCCGCACACTACGGACCCGGCCGCTACGCGCCAGGCACCCACACGTCCGGACCGCTCGAACGCGAGGGCCCGGCCTTGCTCGCAGCCATGGAGCGGCTGGGTGTGATCCTCGACGTCACACACCTCAGCGACGACAGCCTCTGGCAGGCGCTCGATCAGTTCGGTGGCGCCGTGTGGGCCAGCCATCACAACGCGCGGGCACTCGTCGCCGACCAGCGGCAACTGCCAGACGACCAGATCAAGGCCATCGTCGCCCGGGGTGCCGTCATCGGCGCGTCGTGCGATGCATGGATGATCGTGCCGGGCTGGGTGCGCGGGACCTCCACGCCGCAGTCGGCGGGCTGCACGTTCGAGCGCCTTGCCGATCATGTGCTGCATGTCTGCAGCCTTGCCGGCTCCACGCGGCACGTGTGCATCGGATCCGACCTCGACGGGGCCTTCGGCACCGAACAGACGCCGGCCGACCTCGACACGATCGCGGACCTGCACCGGCTGTGCGACGTGCTCGCCGCGCGAGGCTTCACCGACGATGACGTCGAGCGCTTCCGGTGGCGCAACGTCGTCGATTTCCTCAGGGCCCACTGGGCCGATCGCAGGTGGACAGCATGACAAGGGCTTCACGTCGTTCGTTCATGGCACTCGGCCTCGCGCCCATTGCCCTCGCGGCATTCCCGTCGTCGGCCCGCAGCCAGTCCGCCGATGGCGCCGCGCTGAAGGTGATGTCGTTCAACATCCGCTACGGCAGCGCGAAGGATGGCGAGAACCACTGGGACCTGCGGAAGGACTTCCTCGTGGACGTCATCCGCGACGAGCGCGCAGACGTGGTCGGCGTGCAGGAGACGCTGTACGCGCAGCTGGCCTACATCCTGAAGGCGCTGCCCGACTACGCGGTCGTGGGCGTGGGCCGTGACGATGGCGTGCGGGCGGGGGAGTACACGGCCATCCTGTACCGGCCGGCGCGGCTGGCCGTGAGCCGGAGCGACACGTTCTGGTTCTCGGACACGCCCGAGCGGGTCGCGTCCACGTCGTGGGGCAACAGCATCACGCGCATCTGTACCTGGGCGCAGTTCACGACGCCCGACGGACGGCCGCTGTACGTCTACAACCTGCACCTCGACCACCAGTCGCAGCCGTCACGCGAGAAGTCGGTGGCGCTGTTGCGCGCGCGTGTCGAGGCGCGCGATCCGAAGGCGCCGGCCATCGTGATGGGTGACTTCAACGCCGGCGAGAAGAACCCGGCAGTCGCGGCGATGGTGGAGGGCGGCGCCTTCCGCGACACGTTCCGGCTGCGGCACCCCGACGCCTCACCGGTGGGGACGTTCACGGGCTTCGCGTTCGACCGCGTCAGTGGCGAGAAGATCGATCACGTGTTCGTGACCGACGGGTGGGACGTGACCGATGCGGCCATCGTCCGCACGTCGCGCGCGAACAAGTACCCATCGGACCACTTCCCGGTCACGGCAACGCTTCGCCTCACCAGGTAAGACAGCGGTGGCGTGCCTTCCGCGTGGCACGGCGCGTGCCCCGGACGCGGCCTGCACTACCGCCGCCGCAGTCGTCCGTCGAGCGTCAGCGTCTCCGTCCCGCGCTGCACCGTCGCGCGAACCGCGTCGCCCCACACCTTGCGATCGATCCACGCGCGCACGTCGACATCCTTGCGGATCGGCGTGTCGTCGAGCGCCGACAGCACGTCGCCCGGCTTGATGCCGAGCGCTTCGGCCGGCGATCCCGGAGACACCATCAACACCGTGTTCGGCTGTTCACCGCTGCTTCGGAACGACACGCCGAGCGTCGGGTACAGCGGATAGGTCTCGGTCGGCACGCCCCAGAGGATGTCGCCGAGCGAGGCCCGGACCTGTTCGGGTGTGCCGGGCGTCGCAGCCACCGGCATCACGGTGGCGACGCGCGCCTCGGTGTAGGCCCGTGCCTGGTGCGCGATCCCGAGCCCGTAGGCCACGTGGCCGCTGCCGACGAGCACGACGACCACCGCCTTCGGATCCTTCGCGTCGGCGTGCAGCTGCGCCGCCTGCTGCGCCATGGTGGCGTCCCACGTGCTCTGCGCGTCGATCATGCGCTGCAGCATCTCCGGAGGCATCCCGGCGCCATGCGTGGCACTGCCGCCGCCGACGTAGGCCACGAACAACTGCCGGTGCTCCGCGTTGGTGGTGTCGATCGTCGGGGGCAGCTGTGCACGGTCCATCGCGCCAATCCCCGACAGCCCGCGGCGCCCGACGCCCGAGATGATGGCGCGCGGCGCGTTCACGCCGCGGATGGTCAGGCGATGCCGGCGCGCGATGTCGAAGATCTCGCGGTAGTAGTCGAACGGATAGCCCCAGTAGTCGTACCAGCCGGCCTCGCGGAGCAGCGCCGCCTCGTCGAGCCCGCCGCGAATCCAGCGGTCGAACGGCGCCGTCGGTGCGCTGGCGGGGAACATCTCGAGGCCGAGGATCACCCGCCGGCCCGCCTGGTGCAGTGCCTCGATCACCATCGCCTGCACGCGATGCGCCTCGTGCGACGTGTGGCTCTCGCCGACGAGCACGATGGCTGCGTCCGACAAGGACTCGGCGATCTCGGCAGGCGAGACATCCACGCCCCGGATCGTGTCGTGGATCTGGTCCACGGCGAGCGCAACCTGCCGATCCTTCCGGGCGGCATCACCAATCGCGAGGTCGAATGGCTCGCGCGACTGCGCGGCCGCCCACGAGGGCACGCCGAGGCACGCGAGCAGGACCAGCGCTGCGACACACGCGCGCATCGTCATGCCAGCGCCTGCACGGCGGCGAGGACCTCGGCGGCGTGTGCGTCCACCTTGACGGCGTCCCAGCGCTGCGCGACCGTGCCGGCCGCGTCGACGAGATACGTCACGCGCGCCACGCCCATGTACGTCCGCCCGTACATCCGCTTCTCCTGCCACACGCCGTACGCGTCGGCGACCGCGTGGTCCTCGTCGGCGAGCAGCGGGTACGTGAGCCCGTGCTTGCGGGCGAACTTCGCCTTGCTGTCGGTACCGAGGATGCTGACGCCGAAGACGGCTGCATCGATCTTCGAGAAGTCGGGCAGCGCGTCGCGGAACCCGCAGGCCTCTTTCGTGCAGCCCGACGTGTCGTCCTTCGGATAGAAGAACAGCACGACCGGACGGCCGCGATGGTCCGAGAGCCTGTGCGTGGTGCCCTCCTGGTCGGGGAGCGCGAAATCGGGGGCCTTGGTGCCCGGTTCGATGAGTGCCATGGGGATCCTTGCGATCGGCAAGCCTGCCGCCTACAGCCTACCTGAAGCGCCGGCACGGTACACTGCAGGAATGCCTCCCCGGGTTGCTCCGACCTCGTGCCCCGCGTGATCGTGCCGTCCGGGCCAGTTCGCTGCATCCCCGCACCGCGCAACGGACGGACCCTGACGGGCGACGTCCGCCTGCTGGCGGGATTCCGCTCCGAGTGGCTCGGCAACGAACGGGACGTCCACGTGTGGCTGCCGCCCGACTACGAGGCAGACCCGGCGCGGCGCTTTCCAGTCCTCTACCTGCACGATGGCCAGAACGTCTTCGACGCGAGCACCGCGTTTGCCGGCGTCGAGTGGGGCGTGGACGAGAGCGCCGAGCGCCTCGTCCACGAGCGGCGCATCGAGCCGCCGATCATCGTCGCGATCGATCATGCGGGGGCGCGTCGTGCCGACGAGTTCGCGCCGACGCCGGACGCACACCGTCAGGCCGGCGGCCACGCTGACCGCTACGGGCGCTTCCTCGTCGAGGAACTGAAGCCGTCGGTGGACGCGACGTTCCGCACGCACCCCGACGCCGCGCACACGGCCGTCGGTGGGTCGTCGCTCGGCGGGCTCGTCACGCTGTTCCTCGGGCTCGAGCATCCCGACGTCTTCGGGACGCTTGCCGTCCTGTCGCCGTCGCTGTGGTGGGACCGCCGCGCGCTGCTGGCGCGCGTGCAGGCGCTGCCGTCGCGCCTGCCCTGGCGCATCTGGCTCGATGCGGGCACCGCCGAAGGGCGCGATACGCTCCGCAACGTGCGTGCACTGCGTGCCGTGCTGCGCCGGAAGGGCTGGAGACCGGGCGAGGACCTGCACTACCTCGAAGTGCCGCATGCCCCGCACTCGGAGGCCGCATGGGCCGCCCGCGTGCCCGATCTCCTCGCGTTCGTGTTTCCCGTCGGTGGCGCGGGGACGGGCTGAACACGACGCGACGGGCAGACGTATTCGGCGGGGAGTTTGACTCGGTGCAAGCCCTTCGGTAGGCTCCGCCTTACTGCATGATCTGGGTGGCCCTCCTCGCACTCGTGTGCCTCCTCGGCGTCGCGATCTACGACCTGACGCAGCGCCAGCGCGCCATCCTGCGGACGTTTCCGCTCATCGGTCACTTTCGCTACTGGCTCGAGGCCATCGGCCCGGAACTGCGCCAGTACATCGTCACCAGCAACAACGAAGAGCGCCCGTTCAGCCGCGACCAGCGCCGGTGGATCTACGCATCGGCCAAGCGCGAGAACAACTACTTCGGGTTCGGCTCCGACAACGAGATGGAACTGCAGCCCGGCTACCTGATCATCAAGCACGACACGTTCCCGCTGGAGAGCCACCATCCCGGCGATCCCGCGTTCGATCCGCAGTACGGCATTCCCTGCGCCAAGGTGATGGGTGCGGCGCGCGGACGGCCGCACGCGTTCCGACCGGCGTCGGTCGTCAACATCTCGGGCATGAGCTTCGGTTCGTTGAGCGGCCCGGCTGTCGAGGCGCTCAACCGGGGCAGCCGGATCGCAGGCTGCCTCCAGAGCACCGGAGAAGGCGGCGTGTCGTCGCACCACCTGCAGGGCGGCGACCTCGTCTGGCAGGTGGGCACGGGATACTTCGGCTGCCGCGAGGCGGACGGTCGCTTCAGCATGGCGCGTCTGAAGGACACGATTGCGCGGGTGCCGCACATCCGCGCCATCGAAGTGAAGCTGAGTCAGGGCGCCAAGCCCGGTGCCGGAGGGCTGCTGCCCCGCGCGAAGATCAGCCGTGAGATCGCGGAGATCCGCGGCATTCCGATGGACCGCGACTGCATCAGCCCGGCGGCGCACAGCGCGTTCCGGAACGCCGACGAGATGCTTGACTTCGTCGAGTCGATTGCCAGCGAGACGGGACTTCCCGTGGGCATCAAGTCTGCGGTGGGGGACTCGCGCTTCTGGGAGGACCTGGCGCGCCTGATGGAGAGCGGGATGCGCGGCGTGGACTTCATCACGGTGGACGGTGGTGAAGGCGGCACCGGTGCGGGCCCGCTCGTCTTCACGGATCACGTCGCCCTGCCGTTCAAGGTCGGCTTCAGCCGCGTGCAGCGGATCTTCGCCGAGCACGCGCTCTACGAGCGGATCGTGTTCATCGGCTCGGGCAAGCTCGGGTTCCCCGAGGCGGCGGTGTTCGCGTTCGCCCTCGGCTGCGATGCCATCAACGTCGGCCGCGAGGCCATGATTGCGATCGGCTGCATCCAGGCGCAGCGCTGCCATACCAATCACTGCCCGACGGGCGTGGCCACGCAGCACCCATGGCTCGTGCGCGGCGTCGACCCGACGAGCAAGGCAGACCGCGCCGCCAACTACATCGTGACGCTGCGCAAGGACGTCCTCGCGCTCAGTCATGCCTGCGGCGTGCCGCATCCCGCGCTGATCACGGCCGACCACCTCGAACTGCTCGACGACCGCTTCGGCTCGCGATCGATTGCCGACGTCTTCGGCTACGGACGCGGGGCCGGCCTGCCCTCGGTCGGCGACTGCACCGAGATCCGCCGCCTGATGCACCACTGAGCGTCGGGCGGCTGCGGCCTGCCTGTCACGTTCGCTCCCCGAGCGCCCACTCCTTCCAAGGCGAAGCCCCGGCTGGCGCGTGTGCGCCCGTCGCATCGGGACTCACGCGGAAGGACTCATCATGCGGAAATCACTGGCCGTGCTCGTGGCGGCCATCACGGGCATCGCGGTTTCGGCCGGACCGTCGGGACTGGCGCAGGCACCAGGGACGAGCGCGAAGGCCGCGCCGGCACAGAAGGTGACGCCGCCGGAGTCGCGCTACTGGATGGGCGCCACGACGGGCAGCGGCATGCTCGCAATGGGAGGCCTCTCGGGTGGGGGACGTCCGTCGATGGGGAGCCTGATGCGCATGGCGACCTCGGGCCTGCCGACCGCGAGCCAGTCGATCGAGCTGAAGCTCGGGACGTCGCTGGCGCCGACGGGGGAGCCCGGGGCCCTGCACACGTTCCCTGCCGGTGCGCAGGTCAGCAAGCCCATCTTCCTGCAGACGCCGGAGCCGGGTCGGCCCGGCGGGGACGTGCCGGGTGCCTACAAGGCGCCGAAAGGGCAGATCACGTTCTACTGGGGCTGCGGCGAGAAGGCCGGCCCGGGCCAGCCCGTCGTGCTGACGTTCGACAAGTTGGTCCGCGGCGAGAACGACCCGGAACTCGAGGCCCTGCAAGGTGCCGTGGGCGCGCGCGGCGTGCGCGTGCCGTCGCGTGCCAACTCGAAGACCTACGGCGACTGGCCCCACGACGACCGCGGGAAGCGGAATCGCGACCTCGAGGCGGCTTTCCCGCTCGGCTCGAGCCTGGCCGGCCGGCACCTTGTCGAGGGCAGTTACACGAAGGCGATCGACTTCACGCTGCCGGCGGACAAGACCTTCATGGAGCCGGTGCAGTACGCGTCGACGGCCGTGCAGCCATCAGGCGCCATTGCGCTCACGTGGGGCGCCGTCGCGCGTGCAACCGGGTACTCGATTGGCGTCATGGCGCCCGAGAAGGTCGACGACGAGAGCGCAAACATCGTGATGTGGTCGTCGGCACGCCGCCCGGCCACCTTCATCCAGATGGAGCACCTGACGCCGGCGGAAGTGAAGCGGCTCGTGGCGCTCGACGCCGTGCTGCCGCCGTCCACCACCGAGTGCGCCGTGCCGGCCGAGGTCGTCAAGGCGACCCGGAATGGTTCGATGCTGATGTTCACGGCATACGGCGACGAGGCCACGTTCATCCATCCCGCGCGCCCGGCCGATCCGGCAATGGCATGGGACCAGGAGTGGTTCGCCCGGGTCAGCTTCAAGGCGTCGCGGATGGACATGATCTCGCCCGAGGGCGTGATGGACATGGCAGCCATGTCGGGCGGCACGGCACGTGCCACGCCGGACGAGAACCTCTCCGACGAGGAGTACTGCGCGCAACTCGCCGAACGGGAGCGGGAGAAGCCGTCGGTGGCCGACGCGATTCCCGGCGGTCGCCTGCTCGGCCGGTTCGGACGCAAGAAGCAGCAGGCGCCCCCGCCGTCGGACCCGCGCTGCGCGAACCTGCAGAAGAAGTAGCCGGAAGTACCCGCGCCGGGGCCTCGCTCAGAGTGCCCCGCGCGGGTCGATCGCGTCAGGCACCGCATCGAGCGCGTAGAACCGGTGCGTGACGGTGGTGTCGGTCACGCGAAAGACACGCAGGCCCGAACGCGATCCGCCGAGCGGCATGCCCACGGCGCCCGTCACGATTGCCTCGAAGCCATCGTCGTTTGCAATCGCGTTGCGGTGGTAGTGGCCGGACACGAGCATCCGGACGCCAGACGCGCGCAACAGGGCCAGCAGCGGTACGCGGCGCGCGAGCGGGATGTTGAAGTAGTCGTCGGGCTCGCCAGCCCTGGCGAGGAACCACGGATGGTGCTGGAACACGAGGGTGTGCCGCACGCCGTCCGGACGGGGAGCGGCCAGCTGCCCGCGCAGCCAGGCCTCCTGCGCAGCGGCCTCGTCCGGGGCCTTCGCTGGCGTGTGGATCAGGCTCGAGTTCAGCACGAGCCCCAGCACGTTCTTGTGGTGGAACGTGTACCGATCGCGCCCGTACCGCGCCCGATAGGCGGCCAGCCGTTCGGGTGTCGGCGCGTTGTCCACGTCGTGGTTGCCGGGCATTGCATGCACCGCAATCGAACGGTCGATCAGGCCCTTGATCCGGTCGTACTCGTCCATCTGCGCACGATCGCCGGGCTTGTTGACGAGGTCGCCGGTGATCACGACGAACTCGGGCCGCAGCCTGTTGACGTGCGCGACCGCGCGCTCGAAGTTGATCGTCTCCTGCGTGAACTCGCGATCGGCGGTGAACATGCCGAACTGCGGATCGCTCAACTGGATGAAGAGGTATGGCGCCGACGCCGACCACGCCGGCAGCACGGCCGACGCCGCCAGCAGCAACCCGACGATGCCTGCGAGCGCGACGCGCTGGGGGTGTGTGATCCGCGGCGGGTTCACGGCTTCTTCTGGATCGCGCGCACTTCTTCCTCGACCTGACGACGGGCGTCGCGTGCCTTGCGGTCGCGCGCGGCGTCCCGGATGGCGCCCCACACCGAGCCCACCGGCACGCCCATGGGATAGAGCTGGGCACGGTGCTCGTTCGGCACGGTCATCGACAGCGTCTCGAAGTGGTAGATGGGATACCAGGGCCTGACGTATCCCGGCGTGGTTGTCGTCCTGTCGAACAGCCAGCCGAACCCGGTGCGGAACTCGTCGCGTTCTTCCTCGACGCGGACGGTGTAGTCGGCGCGCACCGGTCCGAGGAAGGCCGACTCGGTGGGCTTTTCGACGAACACCCGGCGGATGGCGTCGAGGTCGTACGCGCCAGAGGCCGCCGGCTGCTGGGCCCGAGCGGGGGAGGTGCCAACGACACCCAGCAGCAGGACCGCGGCGATGAACGGTCTTGTCGGCGGCATACCCATAGGACGCTCCTCCGCAGGCGCAGGCCGGACGATCAGGACTCCAGCAGGAGCCGGCCCGGATCCTCGATGTATTCCTTGACCTTCACGAGGAACTGCACGGCTTCGAGCCCATCCACGATGCGGTGGTCGTACGACAGCGCGACGTACATCATCGGCCGGACGACGACCTGCCCCTTCACGGCGACGGGCCGGTCCTCGATCTTGTGGAGGCCGAGGATGCCGACCTGCGGCGGGTTCAGGATCGGCGTGCTCAGCAGCGATCCGAACACGCCGCCGTTCGTGATGGTGAACGTGCCGCCCTTGAGGTCGGCGAGCGTGAGCGTGCTGTCCTTGGCGCGCGCCGCGAAGTCGCGGATCGCGTGCTCGATGTCGGCAAACGTCAGCGTCTCGGCCGAACGGATGACCGGTACCACGAGGCCCTGCTCGGCACCCACGGCGATACCGACGTCGTAGTAGTGCTTGAGCACCATCTCCTCGCCCTGGATCTCGGCATTGAGGCGCGGGAACGCCTGCAGCGCCGCCACCGAGGCCTTGACGAAGAACGACGCGATGCCGATGCCGACGCCGTGGCGCTTGGCAAACGACTCCTTGTGCCGCGCACGCAGCGCCATCAACTCGGTCATGTCGACCTCGTTGAACGTCGTGAGCATGGCCGCGGTCCGCTGCGCCTCGACGAGGTTGCGCGCAATCGTCAGCCGGCGCTTCGACATGCGCACCCGTTCCTCGGTGCGGCTGCCCGGCGGGGGAACGGGACGCGGCGGCGGCGCTGCCGCTGGCGCGGGCCTGGCGGCAGGCTGGGCCGGTGCGGGCGCGGCCGGCTGGCTGGCAGCCGCTTCGACGTCGCGGCGCATCACGCGCCCCGCGTCGCCGCTGCCCTGGACCTGGCGCATGTCCACCTGGTGGACCTCGGCCGCCTTGCGGGCCGCCGGCGTGCTGCGCGGACCGTCTGGCGCGGCACCGGCCGGAGCCGCGGCAACAGGTGGCGTCACTGCTTCGGGCGGCGCCGGGGTTGCCGATGCCGGGGCGTCGGCAGCAGGCGCGGCAGCAGGCGCGGCAGCAGGCGCCGCGGCGGGCTGCCCCTCACCGGCCTCGATCTCGGCGAGCTGCTCGCCGACCTTCACGTCCTCGCCTTCCTGGCGGATGATCTTCGCGAGCACACCCGCTTGATCCGCGTTGACCTCGAGATCGATCTTCTCGGTCTCGAGTTCCACGAGCGGATCGCCGACGGCAACCGCGTCGCCTTCCTTCTTCAACCAGCGCCCGACGCGCGCCTCCACCACCGATTCGCCGAGCTGCGGCACCACCACCTGTACGGCCATGTGTGTGCTCTCTATGCCTTTGCCTTGACCCGGCTGCGCGACACGCGCGCCGCCGTCGCGGTGGGGGCGTACGCCTCGGCCACCAGCAGCTTCTGGTTGATGACGTGCCAGGCGAGCGAGCCTTCCGACGGGCTCGCACTGCGCGGGCGTCCGATGTAGCGCAGGGGCAGCCGCCCGTCGAGGACTTCCTCGAAACAGGGACGGAAGTGATCCCAGGCGCCCATGTTGAGGGGCTCTTCCTGCAGCCAGACCACGTCCTCGGCGTTCGGATAGCCACGCAGCACGTGCGCGACGTCCTCGGCCGGGAAGGGATAGAGCTGCTCGATGCGGCAGAGGGCAACGCCGGGGCTCGACTCCCGCTGCTCGGCCGACACGAGGTCCACGTAGACCTTGCCGCTGCAGAAGATCACGCGGCGCACCTCGCCGGCCCGCGCGTGCGCCTCGGCATCGTCGATCACCGCACGCCAGCCGCCTTCCGCGAACTCGCGCGGTGCAGAGGGCACGAGCGGATGCCGGAGCAGGCTCTTCGGCGTGAGCACGACGAGCGGCAGGGGGTCGGTCGTGAGCAGCAGCGCCTGCCGCCGCAACAAGTGGAAGAACTGTGCGGCCGTCGTGCAGTTGGCCAGGCGCAGGTTGATGTCGGCCGCCGCGGCGAGGAACCGCTCGGGCCGGGCGCTCGAGTGCTCGGGCCCCTGGCCTTCGTAGCCGTGGGGCAGCAGCAGGACGAGCGATGGCGTCTGCCCCCACTTGGCACGCGCCGAGGTCAGGAACTGGTCGAGCATGACCTGGGCGCCGTTGATGAAGTCGCCGTACTGGCCTTCCCAGATCACGAGGCGATCGGGTGCCTGCACGTTGTAGCCGTACTCGAAGCCGATCGTGGCGTTCTCGCTGAGCGGGCTGTTGTGGATCTCGAAGCTCGCGCGCGCCTGCGGCAGTCGTTGCAGCGGAATGTGAATCGCACCAGTCTCGACGTCGCGGAACGTGGCGTGCCGATGGCTGAATGTCCCGCGCTGGACGTCCTCGCCCGTGAGACGGATCGGGATGCCGTCGGCAAGGATGCTGGCGTACGCGAGTTCCTCGGCGGTCGCCCAGTCCACCGTCCGCTCGTCCACCGCATCGAACATCGTCTTGCGCCGGTCGCGGCCGCGATCGAGCTTGCGATGGCCCTGGAAGCCCTCGGGACGCGCGAGCAGCGCGTCGTTGAGCGCCTGCAGCGTCTCGACCGGCACCGCGGTGCGCACCTGCCGCGCCGCGCCGGCAGGCGGCGGCTCGGGAATCGGGTTGACGATGGCTTCTTCGGGCTTGAGCTGCGCGTAGATCTGTTCGAGCGCCTGCATGCGGCGATCGACCATCGGCTGTGCCAGGCCGGCGCGTCCCGTGGCCTGCTCGACGTACGTCGCGAAGATCTCGCGCACCGTCGGGTGTGCGGCGATCTTCTGGTACATGAGCGGCTGCGTGAACGCCGGCTCGTCGCCTTCGTTGTGGCCGTACCGGCGGTAGCCGACGAGGTCGATCAGGAAGTCGCGCTGGAAACGCGCGCGATACGCCCACGCGATGCGGGCCACCTCGATGCAGGCAAGCGGGTCGTCGGCATTGACGTGGACGATCGGGATCTTGAACCCGCGCGCCAGGCCGCTCGCGTACGAGGTCGAGTAGGACTCGGCCGGCACGGCGGTGAACCCGAGCTGGTTGTTCGCGATGATGTGGATCGTGCCGCCGGTCGTGTAGCCGTCGAGGCGCGAGAGGTTGAGCGTCTCGGCCACGATGCCCTGGCCGGGGAACGCCGCATCGCCGTGGATGAGGATCGGCAGCGTGCGATCGGCATCGAACAGCGGCGTGCCCGCCTCGTCGGCGTCGGTGCCGGCCGCGCGCGCCATCCCCTCGATCACCGGGTTGACGAACTCCAGGTGGCTGGGATTGGGCGCCATCGACACGTCGAGGTTGCTGCCGACCTTGCGCAGTGCGCCCGCGTGGTACTTCACGTCCCCGGTCCAGCCGAGGTCGATGCGGTATCCGTTGCGTGTCTCGGCGGGGTCCTTGTACTCGGCGAGGATCTGCGCGTAGGGCTTGCCGAGGACGTGTGCCAGCACGTTGAGGCGGCCGCGGTGCGCCATGCCGATCAGCACGTGCTGCAGTCCGGCGTCCTCGGCGCCGTCGATGACGGTGTCGAGGATCGGCACGAGCATGTCGAGGCCCTCGACCGAGAAGCGCGTCTTGCCGGGGAACGTCCGGTGCAGGAAGCGCTCGAAGGTCTCGACCTCGGTGATGCGGTCGAGCAGGGCGTCGAGGTCAACAGGGGCAGCGGGGGCGCGGAAGCGCCCGCTCTCGACCGCGAGGCGGAGCCATTCGCGTTCCTCGGGCACGAACACCTGCGCGAAGTCGAAGCCGATCCGGCCCGAGTACACCGCGCGCAGCGCGGCAATGGCTCCGGCGGCGTCGGGCTGGCCCTCGGCCACCGGTCCGTTCACGAGGCTCGCCGGCAGCGCGCGGAGCACCTCGTCCGAGACGCCGTGCGCCTGGAGCGCAAGCGCTGGATCGCCCGTGGGTCGCGACCCGAGCGGGTCGATCTGCGCGGCGAGGTGCCCGTACCGGCGAATCGACTCGGCAAGCCGCGCGACGCCGACGACGGCGCGGTAGTCCACCGTGTCGGCCGTGGCCGCGGCGGGCACCGGCGTCGTGTCTGGAGGTGTCCACTGCTCGAAGTACGCGCGCGTGTCCGCGTCGACGGCCGTGGGGTCCTGCCGGTAGCGATCGTAGAGCTCGAGGACGTATCCGGCGTTCAATCCCTGGAACTCGTGCCATCCACCCATACGCAGCCCGGATTCTATCGCACCCGCCATCGTTCCTTCGGGAGCGACAGCAGCAGGTAGCGCCGCCGCAGGCCGCGCACCGCGTCCGCATACGACGCCTTGGCAATGGCTCCGGCGAGCAGGCGGCCGCGAAGCGTCCTGATTTCGTAGCGGTACAGTTCGTTCACCTGCCCGCGCAGCAGGTCGATGGTCGTGCCCGCCAGCGGCCGCAACCCATGGCCGGCGAGCGCGTCGAGCACGATCGGAGCGAAAGGACGGGAGGGGTCGTCGTCGAATATCATCGGGAGCCGCCTGGCCCCAGCCTGCCGCATCCGGGCTAGAACGCGAAATAGATGAAGTCGAGCGTCGTGCGGCTGCGCAGCACGAGGATCGTCGCGAACATGACGCCCACGGCAAGGGCCTGGAGCACGATCGTGCGGGACGGCACGTCGGCTTCGCGCACGGCTGACCGTTCGGTGTAGGAGCGCCCGCGCCAGGCCGTCCACAGGCTGTGTGCCCACAGCGGGATCGAGAACGTGAACGCAATCAGGAACAGGTAGAGGCCCGCCTGCCGTTCCTCGAGCGGCGCGGTGCCCGGCACGAGTGCGAGGTCGCGCAGCAGCATCGCCGCGTCGCCTTCCCGGAACATCAGCCAGCCGACGTGGACGAGCACGAACATCAACGCCCATTGCGGGATGGCGCGCCACAGCGGCGGCCGCGCGCGGTGGTGACGACGCTCGCGGCCCGCCGCGGCGCCCCAGAGGCGCTCGATGACGAGGAGCACGCCATGGTAGGCGCCCCACATCACGAAGTTCCAGGCCGCGCCGTGCCACAGCCCCGAGACCACGAACGTGATCATCACGTTCACGAGGGTCCGCGGCAGCCCGTGGCGCGACCCGCCGAGCGGGATGTAGAGGTAGTCGCGGAACCACGACGAGAGGGAGATGTGCCAGCGCCGCCAGAAATCCGATGGCGACGTCGCCAGGTAGGGGTGGTCGAAGTTCTTCATCAGGTCGAACCCGAGCCACCGCGCCGTGCCGCGAGCGATGTCGGTATAGGCGGAGAAGTCGGCGTAGATCTGGATGCCGAACGCGAACACGCCTGCCCACAGGATCTCGAAGCCGGGGTCCTGCATCGAGAACACGCGATTGGCGATGACGCCGACGTTGTCGGCAATCACGAGCTTCTTGAAGAAGCCCCACGCCATGAGCACGAGGGCGTCGCGCGCGACGACGAGGTTGAACGCGCGCGCGCGCTGCACGCGCGGCAGCAGGGCCTCGGCGCGCTCGATGGGCCCGGCGACCAGCTGCGGGAAGAACGCGACGAACAGCCCGAAGTCGCGCAGCGACGGGGTGGCGGGCAGCCGCCCGCGATAGACGTCGATCGTGTAGCTGAGGCTCTGGAACGTGTAGAACGAGATGCCGACCGGCAGCACGATGTTCAGTACCGGAAAGGGCACCGTCGTCCCGAGTGCGGCCAGCGCATCGGCCACGCTGTGGACGAAGAAGTTGTAGTACTTGAAGAACCCGAGCACCGCCAGGTTCGAGACCAGGCTGACGATCAGCCACCGGCGGCGCCGCGGCCGGTCGGCATCTGGCCCGTCCGGTCCCGGCTGCATCCTCAGCGCGACCCACCAGTCCACGATCGTGGTGCCGCCGAGCAGGATGCAGAACCACGGCTCGACCCATCCGTAGAACAGGTAGCTGGCGCCGAGCAGGAACCAGTTCTGCCCCCCGTGCGACAGCCGCCAGTAGACGGCCGTCACGATCAGGAAGAACGCGACGTAGTCCAGGCTGTGGAACGTCATCGGAAGAGGTGGTGCAGGTTGGCGCGGAACTGGCGCGTGTAGCGCTGCCGGTGCTCGCGGGCGATGTGATCGCCGTCCTCGTACATGGCCAGCGTCTGGGTCGGGTCGCCCGTGTCGTCGTGGAAGTACATGCCCTGGCCCTCCACGTAGGCCCGGAACTCGCGCATGTACTCCTGGAGCCTCGGCGATTGCGTCGGCGGGCGATTACCGATGGGGCGGCGCTGCACGCGCACGAAGCACACCTTCACGTCGTGGGCCTTCGCGAGGTCGACGATCAGCGGAAGCACCGATCGCGGCATGTTCCGGCCGAAGTCCGCCTCGGCGTCCTCGGCGGCCTGCAGGTCCGCTGCGGCCATCGGCCGCAGGCGCTCGAGACCCATGGTGCCGAAGTTGAGGTGATCGAGCCACGCGCGCCGCGCCTTCTCGTCGTCGGTCCAGAGGCGCGTGGGCCAGTCGTACAGTTGTCGTTCGACCCACGCGTTGGCGCGATCGACGTTGTAGATGGCGTTGACCGTGCTGTGCACGCGGAACCACGGTCCCCGCATGCGCGCGGCAATCACCTCGTCGAGCGCCGGCTCGCGATCGCGCGCGACTTCGTCGAGCGACCAGCGGAACGGCCCGGTGAGCCGGAACAGCGGGTCGGTCATGTTCAGGTCGCGGAAGAAGAAGAAGACGACCTTCGGCCGGACTCCGCTCGGGATCAGCAGGTTCTTGAACGCGAGGTACCAGTACGCCGAGCCCGTACCCGCCCGATCCAGGAACGACACGTTCTGGCCGATGAGCCCCGACAGGTGTTCGGGATCGATGCGCGTCCCGAGCATCGAGTCGCCGATGAAGACGTAGGACGGCTGGGCGCGGCGGATGTCCGCGATGCGGCCGGGCCTGAACGCGATGCGCTCGCGCGAGGCCTCGAGTGCCGGCAGGTAGCTCGGCTCGACGGCCCGCGTGGACAGCCGCGCCATCGCGGGGTGCCAGAGCAGCGGGAGCGCGGCGCCGACGACGATCAGGCAGAGCAGGCGCACGAGTCCCCGTGCCGACCGTTCGGCAGGCGGGGTTCGGGGCAACTCGTGAGGGTGGGGCGGCGGGAGCGGAGACTCGGACACGTACGGCGGGGCAAGTATACCGGAGGCGTCTCGATCACGGACGCCCGCGCGGGCGCAGCGCGAGTTCGAGGACGACCTGACGCCGCATCACGTCGCCGAACACGTGCTGCTGGATTTCCTGATCGAACAGGTTGTTCACCTTCAGCGACGTGGTGAGGGCTTCGGTCCACCGGTAGCCAATCGTGCCGCTCGCGAGCGTGTAGGCCTCGGTGGTGCCGTGGTACCGCGAGTCGAGCACGTCCTGCCAGAAGGCCTCGCTGGCATGGCTGACGGCCGCCTGCCAGACGACGCGCTGGCCGGTGTAGTTGGCGCCGATGTTCACCCGATGGCGGGCCGGCAGGTTCAGTTCCGAGATGTCGAACCCGCTCGGCGTCGGCGTCGGTTGGTACGAGTAGTTCGCGAACCCGCTGAGCCCCCGCGTGATGTCGGTGTCCACCCCCAGCTCGAGGCCCTTCTGTCGCACCCGCCCGAAATTCAGGTACGTGAACGACGCAGGCAGCCCGTTGCCTGGACCGAAGCGGCCCGACAGGAGAATCAGCTCGAGCGCGGCTGGCGGCAGCGGCCAACCCGGAGGCGGGCTCGCGGCGCGATAGCTGGCGTTCTGCGTGAAGAACATCGCATTGCGGCTGTCGTTCACGTAGAAGGCCGCGCTCACCGTGGCGCGGTTGGCAATCACGCCCGAGTAACCGATCTCGTACGCATCGAGCGATTCCTCGTCGAGGTCCTCATTGCCGACGACGCGGACCGGGAAGTTGTAGACCCGGCCAGCGAGCGCCGGGTTGAGCGCGCCGAGATCGAGCTGGTTGACGATGGCGGCGTCGAGGAAGTTGTTGACGAGCGACGGCGCGCGGTACGCGCGGTTGTACGACACACGGATGGTGTGCGCCGGCGCAGGCTTGTACAGCAACGTCGTGCGAGGCGAGAACACCGGCGCGTCCAGCACCGAGAATGCGTCGATCCGGCCGCCGACGACCCAGCGGAACTGCGGCGAGAGGAAGATCTCGTCCTGGACGTACACGCCGCCTTCGGTCCGCGAGTCCTCGCGCGGCGCCAGCGAGAGGTCGAAGCCGTTGTAGCGGACGTTGCCGCCGATGCTGAACACGTGCCGCTGCCGCCACGTCGCCACGTGGCTCGCCTCGAGGTCGACCGTCGTGTTCCGGAAGGCGAACGGGACGGGCCGCCCGTCGAGCCCCACGGCCAGCAGGTTCGTCGCGTTGCCATCGAGGTGGTTGACGAACGTGTTGAGCCGCGTCGCGCCGCGCGAGTAGTTCACCTTGCCGTACGCCAGGTACGTGCCCCTGTCGATGTCGAACGGGCCGATGCCGGTGTGAATGAGGCCCTCGGTGCCCGAGAACCCGCCCTGCATCACGACCTTCTGACGGCCATCGGGGTGGTCGTAGTCCACGCGCGCGTCGAACTTCGGCTGCCGCGTGCCGCTGTTGGCAAATGCCGGGTACTGCGTGCCGCTGGCATTCGGCAACAGCCCGGCGGGCCGCGCCATGGCGTCCTGCGCGAAATAGCCTGCCGACACCTTGTACGCCCAGCGGTCGTCCACCGCGTCCGCGTGGGTGGCGCTCACCGAGAAGAGCGACCCGCTGCGGCGCGAGACCCCGTCGGCGTCGCGGCCGAACAACCCCGTGCTCACGCGGAACGCCGTGCCCCGCAGCTCACGCGGCGACTTCGTGATGATGTTGACGACGCCAGAGAGCGCATTGGCGCCCCAGACGGCGGACGCCGGGCCACGGATCACTTCGATCTGCCTGATCTCGGCGGGATCGATCGGCATGAAATCCCAGGCGATGAAGCCGAAGAAGTCGAGGTAGATGCTGCGGCCGTCCACGAGCGCGAGCTGCGACGTGGCTAGGGTGCCGGTGGCGGCGCGCGACGTGATGTTGATGTCGCGCGCGGACGTCTGCGTGACGTTCAGCCCCGGCACCGCGCGCAGCAGGTCGGCGTAGGTCGTGCCCGGGGCGTTCGCGATCGTCGCGCTGTCGATCAGCGTCACCGTGGCCGGCGCGTTCACGAGCACCTGCTCGACGCGCGACGCGCTCACCACGACGTCTTCCTCGTACTTCTGCGGTGCCCGTTCCTCGTCAGCGGCATCTGCCGCCGGCGTGGCGGGCGGAGGCGGTGGCTGGGCAGCGAGCGGCAGGGGAGGCAGGCCGAGGCCCGCGACGATCAGCGCGAGCCGGACGCAACCGCGGGCGCCAGTTGGCATGATGGCCCTACGGTAGCGAAGGCCGCACCGGAACACAATCGCCGCTAGACGTCGAGCTCCTCGGCCTCCTCGGCGCGGTCCATGATGAAGCGGAAGCGGGCCGAGGCATCCTTGCCCATCAGTTCGTTGATCACGCGATCGGTCACGAGCTGGTCGGCAATCGTCACCCGCAGCAGCCGGCGCGTCTTCGGGTTCAGCGTCGTCTCCCACAGCACCTTGGGCATCATCTCGCCAAGGCCCTTGAAGCGCGTGATCTCGGGCTTTGCGCGTCCCGTGATCTTCTTCACGATCGCGTCGCGCTGGGCATCGTCCTGGGCCCAGAACGTCTCCTTGCCGGCGTCGATGCGGTAGAGCGGCGGCTGCGCCAGGTACACGCGTCCGCTCGTGATGAGCTGCGGCACGTGCCGATAGATGAAGGTCAGGAGCAGCGTCGAGATGTGGTGCCCGTCCGAGTCGGCATCGGCAAGGAGGATCACCTTGCCGTAGCGGAGCCGGCCGATGTCGAAGTGCTTGCCGACGCCGCAGCCGAGCGCCGTCACGAGGTCGGCGAGTTCCTTGTTCTCGAGCACCTTGGCCGTCGAGGCGCTCTCGGTGTTCAGCACCTTGCCGCGCAGCGGCAGGATGGCCTGTCGCACGCGGTCGCGGCCCTGCTTGGCCGACCCGCCGGCCGAGTCGCCCTCGACGATGAACAGCTCGCTCAGGCCGCGGCTCGTCGTCGTGCAGTCGGCCAGCTTGCCAGGCAGTGTGAGGCGATGCGCCGTGGCCGTCTTGCGCGTCACTTCCTGCTGCGCGGCACGGCTCGCTTCGCGTGCCCGCGCGGCGAGAATCACGCGCGCGACGATGGCTTCGGCAATCGAGATGTTGTGATTGAGCCAGTGCTCGAGCGCCGGACGCACGAGGCCGTCTACCGCAGACTGCACCTCGGGGTTGTTGAGGCGGTCCTTCGTCTGCCCCTGGAACTGCGGCTCCTCGATGAACACGCTGAGCACGCCGACGAGCCCCTCGCGCAGGTCCTCGGCGGTGAGCGTCACGCCGCGCGGCGTGAGGTTGTGCGTGTCGATGAAGTTGCGCATCGCCTTGCCCAGGCCGGCGCGCAGCCCGTTCTCGTGCGTGCCGCCCGATCCCGTGGGGATGCCGTTGACGTAGCTGCGCAGGTGCTCGTCGGTGGACTCGGTCCACTGCAGCGCGAGATCGAGGCGCAGCGCGCCGTCGCGCGACACGACGAACGCCGTCTCGTGCACGGGTCGTGCGTTCCGTTCGGCGACGAGCTTCTTCAGGTAGTCGGCAAGGCCCTCGGCGTGTGCGTACGTGACCTTCTGGCGCGTGACCTCGTTCTCGAACGTGATCCGCAGCCCCTTGTGCAGGTAGCTGGCCACTTCGAGGCGCTGCGCGATCGTCTCGGCGTCGAACTCGATCCTGGGGAAGATCGTCGCGTCCGGGTGGAAGTAGACCGTCGTCCCCGAGCCGCGGGCGGGCCCGAGCTTCTTCACCGTGCCTTGCGGCACGCCCTGCCGGAACCGCTGCTCCCAGAGGAAGCCGTCGCGCTTGACCGTCGCCACGAGCTCCTTCGAGAGCGCGTTGACGACGCTGGCGCCGACGCCATGGAGGCCGCCCGATGTCTTGTAGTTGCCCTGTTCGAACTTGCCGCCGGCATGGAGCACCGTGAAGATGAGTTCGAGGGCCGTCTTCTTCGTCTTGGGGTGCACGTCCACCGGGATGCCGCGGCCATCGTCGGTGATGGTGATCGAACTGCCGTCGGCGTGCAGGGTCACGCCAATCTGGCTGGCGTGGCCGTTCATCGCCTCGTCGATGGCGTTGTCGAGGATCTCCCACACCAGGTGGTGCAGGCCGGCGGCGCCGACGCCGCCGATGTACATGCCGGGGCGCTTCCGGACCGGTTCCAGCCCTTCGAGGACGGTGATGTCTTTCGCGGTGTAGGTCGTGCTCATGCAGGGGGCGTTCGCGGGCCCGCAGCCTGCGGCCTGCAGCCTACCTGAGGCGCGCCGCCGGAGCCCGAGCAAGGATACGGCAGACGTATAGAAAGCGAAAGGCGGCAGGCGCTCGCGCGCCTCCCGCCTTCCCTGTCGGCCTTCGTCGGTCGGCCTTGGGCCTTGGCCTCGCGGGGCTTCGACGGCCGAAGGCCGATTGCCGACGGCCGGTCCGCGGTGCCTACTTGATGAAGAGCATCTCCCTGTAGGTCGGCAGCGGCCAGTCGTTGGAGGGCACGACGTTCTCGATGGCGTCGCCGGCCTCGCGGAGGGCGACCATGCCGGGAACGACCTTGTCGCGCATGTACTTGGCGTGCCGGTGGGCGTTGCCGTTGCCCTCGTGCGTGAGCGCGTGCGTGAGCGCGTCGGCGCGGACCTTGAAGGTGTCCACGAGGCGCGTCACGTGGACGAGCAGTTTCCTGGCCTCCTTGCTCTGGAGCCCGGCGGCCTTGCCGGCCGACACCGTGGTGGCGACCTGCGTCAGGTAGCCGAGCGCCGCGGGGAGGATGTAGCGGTTGGCCATCAGCACCATCGTCTGCGCCTCGATGTTGATGGTCTTGGCGTAGGCCTCGCAGTTGATCTCGAGGCGGGCCTCGAGTTCGCGCTTGGTGAGGACCTTGTAGGTCTCGAAGAGCTTGACGACCTCGGGCTTTGTCAGTTCCGGCAGCGCGTCCACAGTGTTGCGCAGGTTGAGGAGGCCGCGCTTTGCCGCCTCCTTCTGCCAGGCCTCGGAGTAGCCGTTGCCGTTGAAGATGATCCGCTTGTTGTCCTTCACGAGCTTGACGAGCAGTGTGCCGACGGCGTCCTCGAGCGCGGCGCCATCGGCGACGGACTTCTCGAGCGCGGTCGCGATGTAGTCGAGCGACTCGGCGACGGCGACGTTGAGCGCGATGTTCGGGAAGGCGATGCTCTGGTTCGACGACACGGCACGGAACTCGAACTTGTTGCCGGTGAAGGCGAACGGGCTCGTGCGGTTGCGGTCGCCGGCGTCGCGGGGGAGCTTGGGCAGCACGTCCACGCCCGTCTCGAGCAGGCCGCCCTGCTGGGTGCTGCGCGCGGCGCCCTTCTCGATCTGCTCGAAGATGCTCGTGAGCATGTCGCCGAGGAAGATCGAGATGATGGCGGGCGGGGCCTCGTTGGCGCCGAGCCGGTGATCGTTGCCGGCGCTGGCGACGCTCATGCGCAGCAGGCCCTGGAAGCGGTTCACCGCCCGCAGGACGGCGGCGCAGAAGACGAGGAACTGGATGTTGTCGTGGGGCGTGTCGCCGGGGTTCAGGAGGTTGTTGCCCTCGCTGTCGGACATGCTCCAGTTCACGTGCTTGCCGGAGCCGTTGACGCCGGCAAACGGCTTCTCGTGCAGCAGGCAGGCGAGGCCGTGCTTGGGCGCGACGCGCTTGAGCGTCTCCATGACCATCATCTGGTGGTCGGTCGCGACGTTTGCCTGCTCGAAGATCGGCGCGATCTCGTACTGGCTGGGCGCGACTTCGTTGTGGCGGGTCTTGACGGGCACGCCGATGGCGTAGAGCTCGTCCTCGACCTCACGCATGCAGGCGAGCACGCGCTCGGGGATGGAGCCGAAGTACTGGTCCTCCATCTCCTGGCCCTTGGGCGGACGGGCGCCGAAGAGCGTGCGGCCGGCGCCGATGAGGTCGGGCCGCGCGTAGTAGAAGTGCGCGTCGATGAGGAAGTACTCCTGCTCGGGCCCGCACGTCGTCGTCACGCGATCGGCGGTCGAGCCGAACAGCTTCAGGACGCGGACGGCCTGGCGTGACAGGGCCTCGGTCGAGCGGAGCAGCGGCGTCTTCTTGTCGAGCGACTCACCGGTCCAGCTGACGAAGGCGCTCGGCAGCACGAGGGTCGTGCCCGAGGCGGTGCGATAGATCCACGGCGGGCTCGTCGGGTCCCAGGCGGTGTATCCGCGGGCCTCGAAGGTGGATCGCATCCCGCCCGAGGGGAAGGACGACGCATCGGGCTCGCCCTGGATCAGTTCCTTGCCGCTGAACTCGGTGACGGCCTTGCCGTCGAGCGTGGGCGAGAGGAACGCGTCGTGCTTCTCGGCCGTGATGCCGGTGAGGGGCTGGAACCAGTGCGTGTAGTGGGTGGCGCCGTGCTCGAGCGCCCAGTCCTTGACCGCGACGGCCACGGCATCGGCAACGGACGGGTCGAGGGCCTCGCCGCGGGTGATGGTTCGCCGGAGCGCCTTGTACAACGGCCGCGGCAGCTTGATGCGCTGGACGGCGTCGTTGAAGACGAGTCGGCCGAAGTCGTCGGCGGAGCGCGGGGTTGCCCGGCTCGCGGTTCCGTTGACAGCCCAATCCCTGATGGCGCGAATGGCCTCGCGCGACGCAGCTGAACCCATGGTGACGTGTGCCTCTGTGGCGGGGCGCAGGCGCGACATGCGCCGGCGCAGCGGAGGCAAGTATGGGGCTCGTTCGGCCGAGTCGGCAAGAGAAATGATTCGGTTTGTCGAAACGCATACTTTGCCCCAGCAAGCCTGCAACGCCATCGCGGATGCGGTTCCCGCGGGTATCATGGCTCACGTGACCGATTCGCCCAGCCCGCGTGAGCAGGCCGCGCTCGACGCCGCGGCCCTCGTTGCCTACCTTCGCACGCTCCCGTCGACATCCCTCGTGAGCCAGCTCGTCGATCTCGGCGAGCACCTCGAGCGCGCCGTCACGGCGTTCCACATGGAGGCGATTCGTTTCCGCGCCTTCACGATGCACCGCCTGATCAAGCAGCACGCCGACGACCTGCCCGCCGAGGTGGCGACCCGCATGGACGTCGTGCTCCACGACCTCGAGGCGGCCGGCTTCCACACAAGGAGCGTCGGCGCGTAAGCGCCGGCCTTCGGGGTGCCGCGTCGGCCCCGGCCCTCACTCCATGGGCGCCGGGTAGCGGTGGTGATATCCCTCGAACCGCGGGTTGATTGGTGAGCGATTGCTGACGCCCGTGAGCGCCGCGACTGCGGCGAGCAGGTCTCCCGCCGCGTCCCATCCCACAGAGTTCGTCTCTTCGTAGTGCCCGGCCGCACGGCCCATGGCCTGGCCGTATCGACACGACGCGAGAACGGCCTCGCGCGCGGCATCCGGCAGCGCAGCCGCCGAGGGGGCCTCGACGAGTTGCTTGCACCGCGCACCGGACACGGCGTCCGGGAAGTCGATGGCGCCGGCCGCGTACAGCGACGCGCACGTGCCGGGTGCGGCGAGGACGTCGGCCACACACAGCACGCGGTAGTCGGCGATCGGCAGGATGTACCCGAGTTCGTCGTTGCCGAGTCCCACGGCCCACGTCCACGTACCGGGCAGCAACGCCTTCACGTACCCGGGGATGTCGTTGGCCTCCGGCGCGACGTGCTGGGCGGGAGCCTCGTCCGCCCAGCGGGCTGGTGTCGCCCCGATGCCTCGCGGCAGCCCGATCACGAGCTCACCGGGCACCTCGCCCGGCAGGAACGCGAGCGTCAGTTCGCCGATGCGCACCACGCTCACGGCGGTCCGGATGTGATCGCCGACGCGAATCGTGCCGACCACCGCGTCCTCCTCGGTCGCCTGCCCATCGTCGCGGCACGTCGCGAGCGTCTTCGGTCCGGCTGCCGGGCACACGAACAACGCGCCCGGCTTGAAGCCGAGTGCGCTGCGTCCCGACGCGGCATCGACGACCGCGAGCTTGCGGAAGCCGATGTTGGACATGCGCGTGAAGAACCCCTGGTGCCGGACCTCGAGCCGCGACGGCGCGAGGGCTTGCGCGCCCTGCAGCAGCGCCTCGGCCGCGGCCCCGAGCTGCTCCCCGATCAGGATGGCCTTGCGGAAGTTGCGGGCGAGGAAATCGGTGCCGGCGCTGCCGGGCGGCACGGCATTCTGCGGCACGGTATAGCCGTTGCCGACGGGCGTGCGTTCGGTGACCTCCCATGTCGGGACGTCGAGCGGCGAGGCCATCGCGCCAATCGCGCCGTTGACGTAGAGCACCTCGCCGCCGATGCGGCGGGCGAGCCAGCGTGCGAGCGCGCCGGGAAAGTCGGCCGTGAGGTAGCGGCCCTCCGCGCTGCATGCGTCCCCGCTCCAGCCGAGCACGTCGCAGGCGGCCGCGATGCGTTCGATAGGCGGCGGCCAGTTCAGCGTGCTCTCCGGGTGATTGGCCCACTGCACCATCGTCGCGATCACGCGCCCGTCGGTGGCGCGCGCCTGGAGCACGCCGAGGGTCGGGTCGAACACCGCGAGGCCCGAGAGGTCGCTGCCGCCGAAATAGTGCGTCCCCTCGGCGGCCCGCATCGTGGCCGGCTCGAGGCGATCGACGGCGTCGCGGACGGCGTCGCGGGCCTGTTCGAGGAAGAACCGGTACCACTCGGGATTGACGGCAAATGCCGTGTCGGGCCCATGGTGGTTGTGCGTGGCGTGCACCATCACCACGACGCGGTCGCGCAGTGGTTCCGGCAGGACGTCGCGCACCATCCGGCGCAGTTCCTCGACGTCGGGACGGAACACCATGTAGACGTCGGCGGAGACGAGCACGACGATGGGACCGGCCTCGTCACGGGCAATGGCCATGGTGCGCACGCGCAGGTCGTCGCGCACCCAGTGCGCCTGGTCCTTGCCGTTGCCGACGGCAATCGGTCCCTGGTCGAACTGGGCGGCGAACACGCCGGGGTCGTACGCGTAGGCATCGAGCGGCAGGCGCTCGGGCGCCGCATACGCATGACCGCCGTCCACCGTCGGCAGCACCGAGCGGCTCGAGGCGCCGACGCGCCAGCCTGTCGATGGCGTCGCATCGGGTGCGGCCGGCCCGCACGCGGCGCACAGGACGAGGACGATCAGGGCGGCGGCTCGGGCCATGCGCGCATGGTAGCGGAGACGGTCGGCGCTCACTCCGGCGGGCCGACGACGACGGGGGCGGGCGGCACCACGCGGGTGAAGCTGCCGCGTTGCAGGAGCTCACGGCCCTTGCCGCCGCGCGACGTCACGTCGTACTTGGCGGTGCTGATCGTCTGTTCGGCGCCGCGTGACGTCTCGACGACCATGAGGTCGCGATCGCCGCGCGAGGCAATGAAGCCGAGCAGGCGGTCCTTGCTGCCGTCGATCTTGATCAGGATCACGCCACGGCCCGGTCCCGACAGCACGTTGACCTCGGCCGCCGGGCACAGCATCGCGCGGGCCTCGCGCGTCGCCGCGATGATCGTCTCGTCGCCGGTCATCTGCACCACGCCGACGACCTCGACGCCCTCCGGCATCCGCGCCACGCGGCGGCCCGCCCGCGTGCTCGGCTCGATGAACGGCGCCAGGCTGAAGCGCAGCGCGTAGCCATCCGACGTGGCGGCCAGCGCATGCCGCGGGGGCACCTCGCCCTCGCGAGCCGGCTCGAGATTCGGACTGACGCGCGCATCGAGGCTCATGACCGCCACCACGCGCTCGCCATCGCGGAACTTGAACAGGCGCTGCACGGGCTCGCCGTAGCCGGTCGAGGCGGGCACGTCCACGAACCGGCAGGTGTAGGCCACGCCGTGCGTCGTGAAGAGCACGAGTGTCGCCCGCGTGCTGCCGCCGACCGCGGCCAGCACTTCGTCGCCCTCGCGCAGCCGCGTCGTCGCCGGATCCTTGACGTCCTTCTGCCGCTTGATCCACCCATCGCGCGAGACGATGACGACGTTGTCCTCCTCGATGATGAAGGCGTCGGCGTCGTATTCGACGACGTCCTCGTCGCTCGCGAACGAGGTGCGGCGGCGATCGGCCCGCGTGTCGCTGTACACCTTCTGGATCTCGGCGATCTCGTCGCGCACGAGCGCCCAGCGGCCGCGTTCGTCGTCCTGCAGCGCACGAATCTCCGCCTGCCGCTCGCGCTTGTCGGCAAGCTCGCGCTCGATGATCAGGATCTCGAGGCGCGCGAGGCGGTAGATCTTGAGTTCGAGGATGGCGTCGGCCTGCTCGGCGTCGAGCCCGAACTTCGCGATGATCTTCGCGGCGGCATCGGCCTTGCCGTCCGACTTGCGCACGATCTCGAGGATCTGGTCGAGGACGTCGAAGACCTTCTCGAAACCCTCCAGGATGTGGATGCGCCGTGCGAGCGTCGCGGCCTCGTGCCCGAGCCGCCGGCTCACCACGTCCATGCGGAAGTGGAGGAAGTGCCACAGCATGGCCTTCAGGTCGAGGCGCTCGGGACGGCCGATGTCCTCCTGCTCGGTCGGGATGAGGCAGGTGAGGTTGACGCCGAGGTTCACCTGGAGCGGCGTGTGCCGGCACAGGTACGCCATGACGAGCGCTTCGTCGGCATCGCGCTTCAACTCGAGCTCGACGCGGATGTCGTCGGTGCTGACGTCGCGCACGTCGAGCAGCGGCGGCAGCTTGCGCGAGACCACGAGGTCGGCGATCCGCGTGACGAGTTCCGACTTGTCCACCGTGTAGGGGATGGACGTGATGACGAGCACCTTGCTGCCGCGCCCGACCTCGCCCTTCTCCCAGGTGCCCCGCAGGCGGATGGCACCGCTCCCGGTGCGGTAGATCTCCTTCAATTCATCAGGGGAATTGAGGATCTGGCCGCCGGTGGGGAAGTCCGGCCCCTTCACGTAGCGGCACAGCTGCAGCGTCGTGAGCTCCGGGTTGTCGATGAGCCGCAGCAGCGCGGTGCACACCTCGCCGAGGTGGTGCGGCGGGACGTTGGTGGCCATGCCGACCGCGATGCCCATGGCGCCGTTGATCAGCAGCGTCGGCACACGGGAGGGCAGCACGACCGGCTCGGTGCGCGTGCCGTCGTAGTTCGGCCGGAAGGGCACCGTGTCCTGATCCAGCTCGGAGAGCAGTTCGTCGCTGAGGCGCGCCAGCCGGCACTCGGTGTACCGCATCGCGGCAGCGCCGTCCCCATCGAGGGAGCCGAAGTTGCCCGACCCGTCGATGAGCGGATACCGCAGGGAGAATGGCTGCGCCATCCGCACCAGCGTCTCGTACAGCGCGCTGTCGCCGTGCGGGTGGTAGTTGCCCATCACGTCGCCGACGACCTTGGCGCACTTGCGGTGCTTGGCGTCTGCCGTGAGGTTCTGCTGCCACATCGTGTAGAGGATGCGGCGCTGCACCGGCTTGAGCCCGTCGCGCACGTCGGGCAGCGCCCGCGACGTGATCACCGACAGGGCGTAATTGAGGTAGCGGGTCTGCGCCGCTTCGTGCAGCGCCACGGGGGTCTCGCCTGGGCCCGACGGCGGCGGGCCACCGCCCTCGGGCACGTCCGGGAGATCGAAGAGGTTCGGTTCTGGCATGTCTGTCGTGTCGTGCAGCCTGCGGGCCGCAGCCTAACAGGCTACCCCGAAGGCCGACGGCCGACCGACGAAGGCCTTCTACTCGGCATCCTCCGGCGTCACCTTCGCCATCCACGCCCCGTAGCCCTCGTAGCCGACCTCGGCCTGGCGGGCCCGCGCGCGGGCGACGAGCGCCTCGGCCTCGGCCGCCGGGAGCACGGGACGCACGGCCAACTCGTCGAGCACCTGCGCCGCCAGCGCTTCGCCCGCGGCCGCGCCGTGCTCCGACACGCCGGCACGCGTGCGTGCCTCGCCCTCGGGCTGCACACCCAGGTAGTGCTCGACGAGGTGCCGCGCCACGTCCTTGGCGTGGTGCTCGGAGGCCTTGATGTTGCCCCGGCCCGTCACGACGTTGCCGACGCCGAACACGCCGGGCGCGGGACCGTAGGCACCCGTGTCCCAATCGGCGTAGTCGTAGTAGGCGCCCTTCATCACGATGCCGGGAATCGGCTCGGGCAGGCTGCCGATCGAGCTCACGACGAGGGGGCTGCGGAGCTCGAACGTGTGATCGGCGAGCGCCACGAGCGTGCCGCCCTGCAGCGCCGTCTCCATGAACCGCACACCGGCGACGTGGTCCTCCTCGATCAGGAGCGCGGCCGGAATCGCCTGCGGCCGCATGTGGAAGAGGAACTTCTCCTGGGCCTTGGCGAGCATCTTGCGCCGCACGAACTCGATCTTCGCCTGCTGTTCGGCGCTGGCGCCGGCAGGGGGCGAGGCGAGCGGCATGTCCTCGACACGGCGGCGATACACGAGCCAGCTGTCGGCCACGCCGAGGTGATGCGGATCGTCGATGCCGTGGTGCCGGCAGATCGCCGGGATGCCTTCGTGTTCGAGGTCGTGCATCGCCACCTCGACGCCGCGCGCGCGCAGCGCGCGTCCGTACAGTTCGAGCTGGAAGACCTTCACGACGTCGAACGACGCCAGTCCGCCGCCGATGCAGATCGCGCCGGGCGGCACCTCGTAGCGGGTGCCCGCGTAGCTCGCCTCCTGCGCGTGGTTGAACCAGTAGATGAAGGCGTTCTGGTAGACGAGCCCGCGGCCGACCCAGCGGTCGGCGCCCTGGACGTCGAGCGGCCGGTCGCGCCACGCCCCGTTGGCCAGCAGCACCGCGCTCCAGCCCCCGGCCACCACCTCGTCGAACTGGAGGTCGGTGCCGAGCCGCGTGCGCGGCACCAGGTGCACGAGCGGCCGATCGAGGCGGGCGTCGATGCGCCGGTACTCCATGCGGCGCTGGTCGCGATGCCAGCGCGGCAGGCCGTCCTCGATCTTGCCGTACGGGCGGTCGTTCTGCTCGAAGACGACCACTTCGACGCCGTGCTGCGCCAGGATCTCCGCTGCGGTCGATCCCGCGCAGGCGCCGCCGACGATTGCCACCACGTGCCGATTCCCGTCGCTCATCGCTTACGTGACCTCCGGACGCGTGCTGCCGGGCGCCGACCGCCCGACGTCCACCACGATGCGCTGCCACTTCCCCTGGCGGAAGCGGACGAACGACAGCAGGCACCGCGTCATGTGCCCGGCGACGATCGCGCGCCAGATGTCCACCGGTTCGAAGGTCCCGACGTGCTGGAACGCCGCGCACAGCCCGAGCGGCACGACGACCTGCGAGACGACCGAGATGTAGAAGGGGCTCCGCGTGTCGCCGGACCCCTGGAGCGCGCCCGTGTACGCCAGCGCCACGGTGACGAACAGTCCCGAGATCGCCAGGTGCCGCAACAGGCTCCGCGCGATGTCGGCCGTCGTCGCGTCGTCCATGCCGAAGATCGCGAGCAGCAGGTCCGGCACCAGCAGGAACAGCAGTCCCACGCCGACCGCGACGCCGAACGCGAGGCGCGCGCTCACGCCCACCGCACGCGTCGCGCGCTCCATCCGCGCCGCACCGAGGTTCTGGCCGACGATGGCCGCCGTGGCGCCCATCACGCCGACCGACGTGAAGGTGATGAGCGAGAAGAGCTGGGTGTAGCCGATCGCGAAGGCGGCCTGGGCCTCCGCGCTCTGTGGCAGGGCCCCGATGTACCGGAGGAGGAACACGCCGCCGATGTTCATCGCCACCCCCTGGAACCCCGTCGGCAGGCCGAACCGGAACAACTGCCGGATGATCGGCCAGTCGGGGCGCAGGGTGGTGAGCGGGGGCAGTTGCACGGCCGATGACGGCGACCGCATCGCCATGAGCCCGAGTGCCGAGACGATGAGCGAGGCCAGTACCGTCCCCATCGCCGCCCCGGCGACCCCAAACGCGGGAATGGGACCGGCCCCGCGGATCAGCACGACGTTGAACGCGATGTTGAGCGCCGTGAGCAGGATGCCGAGGCGGAGCGGCGTGCGCGGATCCCCGGCAGCCCTGAACGCGCCACCGAGGAGGAAGAACGTCAACATCCCGATGCCGCCGAGGAACATCAGGCGCAGGAACGGCAGGGCCGCCTCGCGGACCTCGGGCGTGGCGTTGATGAACAGCAGCAGCCGCGGCGAGAGGGCATAGCCGATCGGCGCCATCACGGCGCCGGCGAGGAACAGCGACACGAGGAACGCCTGCCCGACGGCGTGGTCCACCGCATCGCGGTCGCCCGCGCCGGCAAAGCGGGCGACGAGCACGCCCATGCCGGCATAGAGCGAGCTGATGAAGACGATGACGACGAGGAAGATCTGCCAGCTGACGCCGATGGCAGCGTTGGCGGTGTACCCGGCGAAATGCCCCACGAGGGCGTGATCGATGATGCCCTGCATCCCGCCGATGGCGTTCTGGAGCATCGTCGGCCACGCAAGCCGCCAGACGACGCGCCCGAGCGACCCCTCGATGATCGAGCGGTCGAAATGCGCCGGGCGGTGCGGGGCGGGCATGTGGGCTACACGATAGCCCGACCGACGCAGGCGGTCGAGGCGCGTGGTGGCAGTCGCCGGGTCAGCGGAGTAGACTACCGGTTCTGTCGCGCGGCCGTCCGCCGCGCCGGGTACCTTCGGAGAATCGCCAGCCATGTCCTTGTTCGATCGCTTTCGGCAGCCCAGGTGGAAGCATGCCGACCCGGCCGTCCGGCTCGAGGCGGTCAATGAGCTCGACGACGATGCCCAGGACGTGCTGCAGACGCTGGCCCGCGAAGACGTGGACGCGGCGGTCCGCCGGCGGGCCGTTGCTCGCGTGGAGGACGTTGCCACGCTCGCGGCCGTGGCGCGGAGCGACATGGACGAAGGCGTCCGTGCCGAGGCTCGCAAGCTGCTGATGGACCTCGCGGTGGACGGCAGCAACGAAGCGGAGGCCCTCGAGGCGCTCGCTGGCCTCGACGACGAGCGGGATCTCGCGGTGATTGCGCGAACGAGCGGGGTCGAAGCCGTGGGTCTCGCGGCACTGCGACGGGTGTCGGCGCCGCGCCTGGTCGGCAGCATCGCCGGGCGCGCGGTCGATGGCGGAATCCGCCTGGCGGCGCTCGCGCTCGTCACCGACACGTCCGAGCGGCTGCTCGTGGCGCTCAACAGCGAGCACAAGGACGTCGCGCTGTCGGCACTCGAGAGCCTGTCGGACACCGACGCGCTCGAGCAGGTGGCCAACCGCGCCCGCAACAAGCTCGTGGCGCGACGCGCCCGCGCCCGCATCCGCGAGCAGCGTCCGGCGGTCGTCGACACGCCGGTGCCGGCAGGCGAGCTGAATCGCGAGCGGCTGTGCGAGATGGTCGAAGGCCTCGCCAGCGAGCGACGGGCCGACGCCATCAAGGCGCCGCTCGATGCCGCCGTGGAGGCCTGGCAGCAGCTCACGGCTGCCGAGACGGAAACGTCCCTGCACCAGGCCCGGTTCGACGCGGCCACGGCGGCCGCCACCGCGCGGCTCGAACAGTTGCGGGCCGAGGCTGCCGCGGCGCAGGCGGAGGCCGAGGCGCGTGCGGCGCAGGACGCCCGGCGGGCGGAGGTGTGCCTATCGCTCGAGGACTACACGGGCGACGACATCGAGGACGCCGTCACGGCGGCGCAGGCGGCATGGGGTGCGCTCGACGCCGAGGGGGAACCGAGCAGCGACGCCGTGAACCAGCGGCTGCTCGCGGCCATCGCGAGGCAGCGGGCGCGCCTGGCCGCACGGCTTGCCGACGCCGAACGGCATGCGCAGTTGACGACGATGGCCGAGCAGGCCGAACAGCTGGCCGGCGTGGACGCCCTGGCCGATGCGCACAGGCAATGGGCCGACCTGCTGAAGCGCTGGACGTCGCTTGCGCAGGACGGCGCGGCCGTCGATCCGGTGCTCGTCGCCCGCGTGAAGGCCGCCGAGGGCACGATTGCCGGCCGCACGGCGGCGGCACGCGAGCAGGAAGGCGCGGCGCGAGCCGAGAACCTGGCGCGCGCGCTCGAGGCCTGCGACCGCCTCGAGGCCGTCGCCGCCCGAGACGATCTCCCCCTGAAGGACGCCGACCAGGCGCTGCGCGATGCGCGGAGCACCGCCGAGCAGCTTGGCGCGCTGCCGTCTCGCGACGACCAGTCCGCCATCGTCGAGCGGTTGAAGAAGGTGCAGGCGCGGCTGATGGACGTCGTGCGCGACCTGCGCAGCGCCGACGACTGGAAGCGCTGGGCCAACGCCACGGTGCAGCAGGAGCTGTGCGAGAAGATCGAGGCGCTTGCCGGCGTCGAGTCGCTGCCCGACGTGGCGCGCCAGCTCAAGGACCTGCGCAGCCAGTGGAAGCAGGCAAGCGCGGGGCCCCGCGGCGCCGAGGGCGACGCCCTGTGGCAGCGCTTCAAGGCCGCGGCCGACTCGGCGCAAGTCCGCGTGGACGGCTACTACGCCCAGCGGTCGGTCGAGGATGCCGCCGTCCTGCAGGAGAAGGCGCAGATTGTCGAACAGGCCGAGTCACTCGCCGACTCGACGGCCTGGCTCGAGACGGCCGACACGCTCAAGGCGCTCCAGCAGCGCTGGAACGCGCTCGGGCACGCGGCCCGAGGCGAGCAGGGCAAGGCGCTGAACAACCGGTTCCGCGCGGCATGCGACCGCTTCTTCACGCGGCGCAAGGAGGATCTGGCCGTCCGCAAGGACGTGTGGAGCGCCAACCAGGCCGTGAAGGAACAGTTGATCGCACAGGCCGAGGAAGTGGCCGAGACGACCGACTGGCAGCAGGGCGTCGAGCGCATCAAGGCGCTGCAGGCCGAATGGAAGGCGAGCGGCCCGGTGAAGCGGCAGAAGTCCGAGCAGTTGTGGCAGAAGTTCCGGGCCGCCTGCGATCGCTTCTTCGACCGCTACAAGAACCGCCACGCCCACGCCTTCGACGAACGACGCGTGTCGCGTGAGCAGGCGCTGACCGATTTCGAGGCGCTGGCCGCGCCCGTACCAGCACCAGCACCAGCAACCGCACCTGCCGACGCGGACGCCGGAGCCGATGCAGATGCCGCCGAGGCACCGTCGCACGAAGGCGGCGCGCAACCGCTCGACGCGCCAGCCGTGCTCGCACGGGCCGAACAGGCATGGCAGGCGTGGCGCAACGGGCCGCCGCTGCCGCGCGAGATCGTGCGGCCGATGCAGGACCGGTTTGCCGCGGCGGCGCAGGTGCTGCTCGAACGCCATCCAGACACCTTCAGGGGCTCGGTGTTCGACCCGCAGGTCACGCGCACGCGCATGGCCGAACTCGTCGCGCAGGTCGAGCAGCTCGGCAACAGCCAGCAGGCACCGCAGGCCGCGGCGCAGGCGGCTCCTGCCGCAGCGCTTGCGACGATGCTGAAGGAAGCGCTCGCGTCCAACACGATCGGCGGGCGGATGGACGACCAGACGCGTCGTCGGGCGGCGCAGGACACGGTGCGCGCGGCACGTGCGGCATGGAATCGGCTGGGCCCGGTCGTGGGCGACGATGTGACGGACCTGGAGCGGCGCTTTGCCGCGGCCTGCCGGCGATTCGACGAGCCGCGCGACGAGCGCGGCGGCGACCGACGGGGCCCGCGTCCGCAGCGGCGTCCGCGACAGGAGCAGCGCGCCTAGGCGCGCTGCCGGAGCACGGGCACGTGCACGGCACGTGCCGACGGGCGAGCGCGCGCCTACCGGGGATCGTTCGGGTCTTCGAGGTAGGTGTAGCCGTGGAGGCCTTCCTCGTAGAACCGCAGCAGGCGGCCTGACTCGAGGTAGTCGAGGCGGCCGGCACGCACGGCCTCCTCCACGTCCAACCGCAGCTTCGCGATCAGGTGCTCCACGTCGAACTCGACGTAATCGAGCACTTCCTTGACCGTGTCGCCCTTGATCACGGCATCGAGCACCACGTCCTGCTTGTCGTTCAGGCTCACGTGCACCGCGTGCGTGTCGCCGAACAGGTTGTGCAGGTCGCCGAGGATCTCCTGGTACGCGCCGACCATGAACACGCCGAGCAGGTAGGGCTCGTCCTTGAGCGTGTGCAGCGGCAGCGTCTTCCTGACGTCGCGGCGGTCGATGAACTGGTCGATCTTGCCGTCCGAGTCGCAGGTGATGTCGCCGAGCACCGCGTGCTGCGTGGGCCGCTCGTCGAGGCGATGGATCGGCATCACCGGAAACAGCTGCCCGATGGCCCAGCTGTCCGGAATCGACTGGAAGAGGGAGAAGTTGCAGAAGTAGGTGTCCGAGAGCAGCTCGTCGAGCGACTGCAGGTCCTCGGGCACGATGTCCATCTGCGCGACGATCTTCTGCAGCTTGACGCAGATGTGCCAGTACAGGTTCTCGGCGTGCGAGCGGTGCTCGAGCGACAGGTAACCGGCCGCGAACAGGTTCATCGCCATGTCGAGCGCGGCCTGGGCGTCGTGGTAGCTCTCGAGGGCGTTGCGCGCCGTGAGGTTGTGGAGCGTCTCGATGAGGTCGGCCACCGGCTGTTCGAGGTCGTCGGTGACCTCTGTCGGCACGCGTTCCTCGCCGAACTCCGAGACGCCGAGCACGTTGAACACGAGCAGGCTGTGGTAGGCGGCAATCGCGCGGCCGCTCTCGGACACGATGGTCGGATGCGGCACGCCGGTCTCGTCGCAGACCTGCTGCAGGTGATACACCACGTCGTTGGCGTACTCCTGCAGCGTGTAGTTCATGCTCGACTCGAAGTTTGTCTGCGAGCCGTCGTAGTCCACGCCGAGGCCGCCGCCGACGTCCATGTACTCGAGCCCGGCTCCGGCCTTGTGCAGCTCGCAGTAGATGCGCGACGCCTCGACGAGCGCGCCCTTGACGATGCGGATGTTCGGGATCTGGCTGCCGAGATGGAAGTGCAGCAGCTTGAAGCAGTCCTCCATGCCCCGCGACTTCAGTTCCTCGAGGCCGCGCATGATCTCGGTGACCGTCAGGCCGAACTTCGACCGGTAGCCGCCCGAACTCTGCCAACGGCCGCTGCCGCGCGTCGCGAGCTTGACCCGGAAGCCGATCTGCGGACGCACGCCGACCTTCTCGGCGTATTCGAGGATGAGCCCGAGCTCGGTGTACTTCTCGACGACGGGAATGATGTTGCGCCCGATCTTCTGGGCCAGCATCGCCATCTCGATGAACTCGGCGTCCTTGAAGCCGTTGCATATGACCGGCGTGTCGTTGGAGGCCAGGGCCGCCACCGCCATCAACTCCGGCTTGCTGCCCGCCTCGATGCCGAAGTTGTATGGCCGGCCGAACTGCAGCACTTCCTCGACGACCTGCCGCTGCTGGTTGACCTTGATCGGGTAGACGCAGATGTACTTGCCGGTGAAGGCGTGCTGGCTGATCGCCGCCTGGAAGGCATCGTGGATGTCGCCGAGCCGGTGCTCGAGGATGTCGCTGAAGCGGACCAGGATCGGCAGCGTGATGCCGCGCAGCTGGAGCCGATCGATCAGCTGCTTGAGGTCGATCGCCCGCGCGCGGTCCTTCGTCGGGTGGACGAGCACGTTGCCGTTCTCGCCGATCGAGAAGTAGCCCGCGCCCCAGCGATCGGTCTCGTAGAGCTCGGTCGCGTCCGCGATGGTCCAGGAGTCGGTGGCGCTGGTGCCCGGCAAGGCGCGGGGCGAGACCGTGGTCATCCGGACATCATAACGGGAATCGGCCGCGCCGGCTCACGCCGTGGCGGCGCTACTTCTGGTTCCGGTACTGCGCGACACGGACCGCCGCGTCCACGCTGCGCGTATCGACGCGCGCATTGACGATCCCGCCGTCCTCGAGCGCGAAGCGCGGCGAGGCCACCTGTCCCTGCACGCGCGCGCCGCGGCGGACGTCCACGATCTCGGTCGCCGTCAGCCGCCCCACGACGTGCCCGCGCACCGTGATGTCGCGTGCGAGCACCTCGGCCTCGACCCGCGCATCCTCGGCCACCGTCACGCAGTGGGCCGGCACCGACACGCTGCCGCGCACCGTGCCGTGCAGTTCGAGGTCCTCCTCGGCGCTGAGCGATCCGGTGATGGAGAGGGATCGGCCGAAGACCGACGGGCGTGAGCCGTGGACGGCAGGAACGTTCGGGGCGATGGGCATCGATCTGTCAGCGGAAGGCACGCGCATGTCGTCAGGACGTTGAACACCGTGCCGCGCGCACGGGCCTGCCGATCGTAACTGGGATTGCCCGCGGGCGAAAGCACGCACGGCCGGACTGCGTGGTGCAGCCCGGCCGTTCCATGACGCAGGGGCGCGCGTGTGGATCCGCGCTACGACTTCGGCTTCGGGCGGTTGCGGTACTTGTCGTACAGCTGCGTGTGGCGTGTCTGCAGCGACACCGGCACGCCATGAACGAAGACGTGCGTGACCTCGCTCCGGATCTCCAGCGGATCGCCGCGCGTGACGACGATGTTCGCGAGCTTGCCCGGCTCGATCGAGCCGACGAGCGCGTCGAGGCCGAGCATCTGCGCGGGGGCAAGCGTGATCGCACGCAGCGCCACGTCGCGCGGGAGGCCGAACCCCACCGCGGTCCCGATCTCGTAGGGCAGGTTGCGCGCGTCCGACGACGTGTAGGTGGAGAGCGCGACCGTCACACCCGCCTCGTGCAGCACGGCAGGCGCCGCCATGGTCGCATCGTACGGGTCGTCCTCTGAGTCGGGCAGCGCCTGCGTGGGCCCGAGGATGACGGGCACCTTCTTCTCGGCGAGCAGCCCGGCAACCTTCCAGGCCTCGCTGGCGCCGGTGAGGACCATCCGCTGCGCATGCGTGTCCACGAAGAAGGCAACGGCCTCGCGGATGTCGCGGTCGGTCGTGGCGCGCACGAGCCACGGCTTCTCGCCGCTCACGTAGGGCCCGAGTGCCTCCAGCTTCAGGTTCCGGTCCACGCGGTCGGCGCCCTTGCTGCGCGCCTGGCGGTAGTCGCGCGCGTCGGCAATCCAGCGCGCGAGTTCGCGCGTCTGCCGCGCCTGAGCCTCTCGGGCCTCGCGATACGGGCGGGTCCGCATCGAGAACGTCGTGGGATCGAACGAGCGCGACCGCACGGACGGCCAGTTGACGACCATGCCGACCGACCTGTCGATCAGCATCTCCTCGATCGTCCAGCCATCGAGGTGGAACGCGGAGGCCTGGCCGCCGATCACCGACGCGCCGCCTGCACCCCCGGCGGCTCCCGGTGCGGCCACCGCGTGCGTGACGCCATTGGCGCGCGCCACGGGCAGGTGGTCGCTTGCCGGGTGCACGGCGGTCGCCGTGTCGATCTGCGGGTTGAACGCGCCGGCTTCCGTGATGTCGTTGGTGGCGTTGACCGATCCGATCTCGGTGAGTCCGAGCTGGCTCATCGCGTCGAAGAAGCCCGGCGTCACCTCGAGGCCGGTCCCGTCGATCACCTCGGCGCCGGCGGGTACGGGCACCGTGGCGCCCACCGACAAGATGCGCCCCTTGGCAATCACGACGGTGCCGCGCTCGATCACCGACCCGGAAACGGTGTTGATGCGCGCGTCGGTGATCGCATAGATGCCGGACGGCTCCTGGGCGACGACGGCAGCCGTCGCGACGAGGGCCGCGGCGGCAACGGCCGCGGGGCGCGCGAGGGTCCCGATGCGGGGTCGCAGGTTCATCGGTCCTCCTCGCGGCGTGGCGTCGTCTCGGGCTTCGGCGCGGCGTCGGTGGCGGTGGGCGGGGATGGCGTCGCGCCGGCCTTCTCCTTGTCCTTCAGGGTCAGCTTCTGCCTGGCCCTTGCCTCGCGGTCCTGCGCGTCGCGCTCGCGATCGAAGTACACGACGCCGTCGACAAGCACCGTCTTCGGGATGGCATACACGCTCAACGGATGCGCGCTGTAGATCACCAGGTCGGCATCCTTGCCCACCTCGATGGATCCGACCTGCTTGTCGATGCCGAGCTGGATGGCCGGGTTGATCGTCACGAGCTTCAGCGCCTCCTCCTCGGTGAGGCCGCCGTACTTCATGGTCTTTGCGGCCTCCTGGTTCAGGTGACGGTGTTCCTCGGCGCTGTCGGAGTTGATCGAGACGACCACGCCGCGCTGCGTCATGATCGCGGCGTTGTGCGGGATGGCGTCGTACACCTCGAACTTGTACGCCCACCAGTCCGAGAACGTGGACGCGCCGGCGCCGTGCCTGGCGATCTCGTCGGCGACCTTGTAGCCCTCCAGCACGTGCTGGAGCGTGGCGATGCGGAAACCGAACTCCTCGGCAAGGCGCAGCAGCTGGAGGATCTCGTCGGCGCGGTACGAGTGCGCGTGCACGAGACGCCGGCCGTCGAGAATCTCGACGAGCGGCTCGAGCCGCAGGTCGCGTGCCGGCGGCGTGGACGCACGGTTGCCGGCCTTGAGGGCAGCCTCGTGCGCACGCCACTTCGCCTGATAGGCGCGCGCCTCGACGAACGCCTCGCGAATGACGTCGATGACGCCCATGCGTGTGGCCGGATACCGTGCCTCGGCCGTCGCCCCACCGGGCCGGTTCGAGCGCTTCGGATTCTCGCCAAGCGCGAACTTGATACCCGGAGGCGCCCCCTCGAACAGCAGGCCGCGCGCGTCCTTGCCCCAGCGCATCTTGATCACGGCGTTCCTGCCGCCGATGGCGTTGGCGCTGCCGTGCAGCACGTTGGCCGTCGTGACGCCGCCTGCAAGGCCGCGATAGATGTTCACGTCCTCCGGATCGAGCACGTCCTCGATGCCCACCATCGACGTGACCGAGAGGCTCGATTCGTTGACGGACCCGTCGATGGCGATGTGGCTGTGCGCGTCGATGATGCCGGGCATCACCCACGCGCCGGTGGCGTCGATCTCCGTGGCCCCGCGCGGGACGTCGACGTTCGGGCCGACGGCGGCAATCCTGCCGTTGCGGATCACGATCGTGCCCGTGTCGATCGTGCCCTTCGTCACGGTGAGGATCGTCGCGTTGCGGATGGCGGTCACGGCCGCGCCCTGTGCGAGCGCGGACGCGGCAGGGAGGGCGGTCAGCAGGGCGACGATCGGCAGGCAGGTCGGTCGCATCATCGGCGATCTCCGGATCCCGGGCGGCCAGCGCCGCGTCCGGCTGTGGTGTTCCCGCCAGGAGCCGCGCCGGCGTCTGCCGGAACGTCGAAGCGGCGGCCGTCCACGAACACGTGCTTGACGACGCTCTTGTCGGCGAGGATGTCGCCCTGCACCACGATGACGTTGGCGATCTTGCCGGTCTCGAGGCTGCCGAGGCGATCGTCGACGTCGTAGACCGCCGCCGCCTGGAGCGTCAGGGCACGCAGCGCGGCGTCGGCCGAGAGGCCAGCAGCCACGGCCTTGCGGACGTTCCCGAGGAACTCCTTCGGGCCGGCGAGGCCGTCGGAGTAGAACGCAAATGGCACCTTCTGCTCGGCGAGTGCCGCGGGTGCGCTCGGCGCCCTGTCGCGCAGGGCAAGCACCTTCAGCGTCTCGTCGGCGTCGGGGTCGGCATCCTTCGGCTTCTCGGGCCAGTGCGCGCTCACGAGGACGGGCACCTTGGCCCGCGCCAGTCGGGATGCGGCCGCCGCCCCGTCGTGCACGCCATAGACGACAACGGGCACGTCGATCTCGCGCGCGAAGGCCAGCACGCGATCGATCTGGGTCGCACTCGTCGCCGGCATCAGCACCGGCGTGCGCGCCTGGAGCGTCCGCTGAAGCGCCTGCACCGTCCGGTCGTGATCGGGACGCTGCCGGCCGCGCGGGTTCTCCTCGTATCGCCGCGTGAGGTCGCTCGAATGCCTCGTATCGAGGAACACCTGCCGGACGTAGGCATACACGCCCATGAGCGAGCCGGGGAACGTGGCGCCGCCCGCCGGAGGCGTGAGCACGATTGGCAGGGCCGCGGCACTGCGGACGATGGCGTCCTCGCGACGCTCGCCGCCGAGATTGACCACCGCGGCCTGCCCTGGGAAGATGCCGCCCTTCGGCGCCGCGACGACCGTCGTGACCCCGCCGTTGCGCCATGTCTCGACCTTGCGGTCGTCAAGACGGAACTCGTCGGCTGCCTGCACCCATGGCGTCGATCCCGGACGGTCCGCCGGGCCGCGCACGACACGGGACGACGGACGCGGCGCCGGCGGCCCGCCGCCTGATGCGGGTCCGGCAGCCGGAGTGGACGTCGCGAGGCCGATGTCGCTGAACGCGTCGATGAAGCCCGGGTAGACGGTCAGGCCGGTGCCATCGATGACGACGGCTTCCGGCGGGACGTCGACGCGTGTGCCGACGGCCTTGATGAGCCCGTCGGCGAGCACGATGGTGCCGGCCGCGATGGTCGGGCCCGAGACGGGGACGATGCGCGCGTTGCGGATGGCGACCGGCGCGACGGGCTGCGCCACCGCAGCGCCGACCGCTCCCAGCACACAGGCCATCCCGAACGCCGCCGGGCGAAGTCGCGCTGCAATCACCAGCGATTCCTCCTGAGGCAGATGCCCGCGTCGCCTGCTTGCTCGCACGGGACGCGCGATGCTACCTCGACGGGGCCATGGCGGCAACAGCGGGAATCGCTGCGGGGATGCGGCGTCCATGAAAGGATTAGGAATGCTGCGACTCGTGGAACGACTCTTCGGAGAAGGGCACCTGCACGACAGCCGTGCCGGGGTGGCTCCGTTGGCCGTGGCCTGCGAACTCGAGGTGTATCGAGACTGGCAGGTGACGGGCAGCGAGTTCAGCCCGGGCCCATGGGTGATCGAAGGCCACCTGATGGCGCCGGTCGAGGCGCTCGCCCGGCTCGCGGGACGGGGCGACCCCTTCCGGCTGCGCATGCTCGATGGCCGGCAGCTCGACGTGTTCGTCATCGACGGCGACGGCCGCATCGTCAACGTCGAAGGCAGCGGCTTCACGGACGCGTCGGATCGATGAGCCTCGAGGCGCGGACGAGCACACCGAGCGCTCGCGCGTCCTGTGGCGGATGCACCGTCTGCGGCACCTCGAGCGTCAGCGTGTTCGTGCCCGCGCGCAGCAGCGCCGCCGGCACGTCGACACGTCGTGCGCCGCGCCAGTCGGTGTCAATCACCTGATCGTTGATGCGGACGGTGAGCGGTTGCGGCGCGCTGCCGACCGTCGCAGCCGTCGCGTCCATCTCGAGGACGAGCGCACGGGGGGCGGGGAGTTCGAACACCGCCGTCGCGCGAGGCTGCGACGTCCACTGATGCACCGCGCCGTGCAGGTGTTCGGCCTCGTGCCATCCGGCTTCCACGCGCAGCGTCACCTGCCTGGCCGTGTCGTCGTCAACCGATCCGGCGCGGCCCCCGAATAGTCGCTCCCCGGCAGTGCCCGCGCGGCAGACCGCGCGCGTGTCGTCGCGCAACCCACGGCCCGCCAGGCGCACCACCCATGCCGCGTCGGGCGTTCCAGCCGACACCATCACGCGGGGCGGACTCCACGCATCGCGCGGTGCGACTGCGACGCGCGACACCCATCGGCCACGCGGCACCTGCGTCCGGTCGAGCCCATCCCGTTCGATGGCTCCCGCCAGTTGCGCCGCCCCGTCTGGGACGCTGGTGTCGAACGCGGCGACGTCCCACGTGCGTGCGCGTTCCGGATTGTCCAGCCCGTGGACTGCGGCATGCACCGCACGATCGGACGACACGTACGCCAGGAGCGGATGGCGGCTCGATGCCGCCCCGATCGGGACGGTGATGCGAGATCCGATACCAGGCACCGAGGTCCATCCTGCCGACGCCTGCACGCAGTCGGGCACACCCATGACGACCGCGCGCCGCCATGCCATGTGCGTGCCGAGCGACACAGGAAGGCCGGGCCTCGGCGCCCCCGTCGTCGCGAGCGTGATGTCGTGAGCGCGATCGAACACGACCAGCGCCGCGTGGCGTCCCGCTGCCAGCCGGCGGGGAGGACTGTCCACGATCGCCTCGCCGGCCTGCGTCGTGACGGCAAGCGGGGCGAGCAGCGAACGACCTCCCACCGTGGCGTCGATGGGCAGGTTGACCTCCGCGCGCCCGCGCGTGGCCGCGGTCTCCCCGCCACGGTCCGTCCGCGCGACGGTCGCGATGGCGAGATCGGCATGCGTCTGCGCGTCGCGATCGAGCGCGAGCCGATCCAGCAGCCCGAGCCCCTGAGGCCCGATCCAGCCGAGCGAGGCCGGCGCGATTGCGAGCGCGGCGAGCTGGTCGCGGCGCAGGTCCTGCAGCACCGCCGACATCGGCACGTGCAGCGCGACATCGTCGGTGCGCACGCCCGCGTGCTCGACCTGGCGGATGCTCGCGCCCAGCACGGAAACCGTCGTGCCGCCTCGTACGCAGGCCGTGATCGCCGCGGTATCGGCGGGAACGAGGGTCGCACCTGCACGCCGGAGGCGCCGCGCCTGTGCAGCGTCGTGCACGGCAACGACGCCCTCCATGTCGGCGATCGCCGCACGGGAGATCGTCGGCATCCCCGATGTCCACGGGGCCGGTACGACGACGGCACTGCGTAGCGCGGGGAGACCTGCCGCGGTGACGATCGCGAACGCCGCGGCCAGGCGCTGCTGCGGTCCGCGGCGGGTGCGCCGAACGACCGTCAGTAACCCGGCGCCGAACCACGGTGCCCACCAGGGCAGCAGCAGCGCGGCACCGAGGGCGGGCGGCAGGACGCCGACGGCGACGCCAGCCACCGCCAGGAGGAAGGCGAGCATCGTGGGCGTCCACAGCGGCGACTCACGAGGGCTGTGCGTCGCCAGTCCCACGGCCGCGACGACGATGCCGAACAGGTGGACGTCACCGGCGAGGACCGACGCCCACTGCCTGATCGCGATCCACGGCGACGCGTCTGCCGACGTGCCAGGCCGCCAGACGTCGAGCAGGGCCCGCGTCCACGACGACCCGTCGAGACACGGCACGGACGTCCATGCGTGCCAGAGCAGGAAGGTGTGCACGCAGAGGGCAATCGCCCCCAGGCCGACGCCAGCCGCCGCGCGTGCGATCGCGCCAGTCCGCGCGAGCACGACAGCGGGGATGGCCATCCACGCGGCCGGCGGGGCGGTGAGGGCCGTGATGCAGGCCACGACGTTCGTGACGAGCCGGCGCGCCGGCCTCGCCGTCGTCCACACCGCGATGGCCACGAGCAGGACGGGGAGCGCGTCGCGTCCTGCCGTGGTCGTGCTCCAGAGCGACCGCGTGAAGACGGTGCCGATCGCCACGGCCACCGCGAGCCAACCCGGCACGCCGATGGCACGAGACGCCGCGACCACACAAAGGCCGAGTGCGAGCAGGACCATGACCGATCCGGCGGGCAGGTCCGGTGTGATGGGCCAGGCGTGATTCAGCGCGTCGAGCAGCGCACTCGTGGGGGCAAGGGCCTGTGCCTGCTCGAACCACGGAGCGGACGCATCGGGCCATGGCGCGGGGCGGTGCACGTCGAAGCACCATGAAGCGGCGCCGGCAAGGACGGCATACGCGACGAACGGCACCAGGGGGCGGGGCGTTCGAAGGCGGTAGCCGCCGGGTCCGGCCGGCGGTCGATGCACGAGGGAAGCTGGAGCAGGCACAGGGACGTCGACCGGCCGGTATATTAGACCGGCCACGTCGCCTGCATGCCCGCGTCACCAGACTCATCCGTAACCTCGCCCTTGCGCACGTGTTCGTGGGCGTGGCTGCTGGCGACTGCCGTGCTCGTCGCGTTCCGCACGCTGCCGTTCGCGTGGTGGGGCACGCTCGACTTCGATGCCGATCAGGCCGTCGTCGGGCTGATGGCCCAGCACATTGCCGAGTTCAGGGCACTGCCGGTCTACCAGTACGCGTTCGGGTACGTCCTGATGGTGACGGCCTACGTCACGGCACCGTTCATGTGGCTGCTCGGGCCGACGCCGTTCGCCCTGAAGTTGCCACTCGCGCTGATGAACGTCGGCGTGGCCCTGGGGCTCGTGACCGCGATCGTGCGAGCCGGGCTCGCGCCGTCGGTCGCCGTCCTGCTGTCGCTGCCGGTGATTGTCGCGGCGCCGGTCGTCAACGCCGGCCTGATGGATGCGCTCGGGATGACGGTCGAGCCGCTGCTCTTCGTCATCCTCCTCTGGCACGCACGACGATCGCCGGTGCTCTTCGGCATCATCGCGGCCATCGGGTTCCATGTGCGCGAGTTCGTGGCGTACGGCGTGGCAGCCGTCCTGGCCGTTGATGTGATCTCGGGCGCCCTTGCGACACGGGCGCGTCGTCGGCACTGGCTCGTTGTTGCCGTGGCGGCGCTCGGTACATCGGCGGTCGTCGGGGGCGTCGCCCGGTTCGCCTCCGTGCGCGGGCCGGGCACGTGGATGTCGGAGCAGGGGAGCGGGAACCTTGCAACACTCGGCGGCGCGTTCTGTTTCGCTCCGGCGCAGGCGTGGCGCAACGTGCAGGAACTCGGCGCGTCGTACCTGGGCGTGCTGTGGGGGGCGAGTCCCGTGGCGCTGTCGGAGGCGGCCGTGCAGTCGCGGCTCACGCAGGGCCTGCCGTGGGCCTGGCCCGTGCTGGCGCTGCTGACGCTCGCCCTGGTCTTCTGGCTCGCCTTCCGCTGGCGCGCGCTGTGGCGGGCGCGAACGACCGCGCTCGCGCAGTTGGGCCTGTTCCTCGTCCTCGTGGGGCTGCAGGCGGTGCTCGTGTACGCGGTAAGCCGCTGTGGGCCCCTTCTCGTCGTCACGCTGCGGTACGCGCTGCTTGGCGCGTTCCTTCCCACGGGCCTCGTCCTGCTCGCATGGGTCGTCGGTCCGCCACGCGGTGTGCAGCGCGCCATCGGTGCGACGCTCGTCGCGCTGGCCGCGCTCAACCTCTCGACGCACGCGAGGTTGTGGCACGAGCAGTGGCGCACGCCGGTGGTGTCCAACCGTGCGCAACTCGGCCCGGCGCTCGAAGCGCGGGGCATCCGCCATGCGCGCAGCGACTACTGGACGGCGTACTACGTCGTCTTCACGACACAGGAGCGCGTGATCGTCGGCGCCGACTCGTTCTCGCGGATCGACGAGTACGAGCGCATCCTCTCGCGCCGTGCGGCCGACGTCGTGCGCATCAGCACCGACCCCTGTGGTGACGAGCCGGCCATCGTGCCCGGCTACCATGTGTGTCCGTTGACCGCCCCGTGATCGCGCCGTGATCGACTCCAGCCTTCGCCCTGCCCGCGCCCGCACGTCGGTGCTCCGAGCCCATGTCGCCATCGCGCGACCCGACCACTGGTTCAAGAACGCCTTCATGCTGCTCGGCGTGCTGCTGGCCGTGTCGTACGAGCCGCAGGCACTGCGCGACGGGGGTTGGTGGCGCCTGTTGGTCGCCGTCGCGGCGACCTGCCTCATTGCGTCGAGCAACTACGTCCTCAACGAGATCCTCGACGCGCCGCACGATCGACATCACCCGCTGAAGCGGGCCCGGCCGATCCCGTCCGGCCTCGTGTCGGTACCCCTGGCCTACGTGCAGTGGATCCTGCTCGCCGTGGCGGGTGGCGCACTGGCGCTGGCGGTCAACAGGCCGTTCGCCCTCTCTGCCGCGTGGCTCTGGGTGATGGGCGTCCTCTACAACGTGCCCCCCATCCGCACGAAGGACTGGCCGTACCTCGACGTCCTCAGCGAGTCGGTGAACAACCCGATCCGCCTGCTGCTCGGCTGGTTCGCGCTCGTGGACACGCTGGTGCCGCCGCTGTCGCTCGCGCTGGCGTACTGGATGGCCGGCGCGTTCCTCATGGCCGTCAAGCGCTACGCCGAGTACCGGCACATCGGCAATCCCGACGTCGCTGCGGCATACCGCCGATCGTTCCGTCACTACACCGAGGAACGCCTGCTCGTGTCGTCGTTGTTCTACGCGGTGGTGGGTGCGGTGTTCGGCGGCATCTTCCTGGTGCGCTACCACGTCGAGCTCGTGTTCTGTACGCCGCTCATCGCCGGCCTGTTCGCGTACTACCTGAAACTCGGGATGCTCGCGGACAGCCCCGCGCAGCGGCCCGAGCGGCTGCACCGACACGGCCGCTTCATGGCGTACCTGCTGGTCTGCCTGCTGGCGTTCGTCGTGCTGCTCTTCACGCGGATCCCGCGGCTCTACGAACTCTTCGACGTGAGGCCCACACCGATGGGCGCGCTCTGGCAGATTGGCGACGACGTATCGACCGACGAGGCAGCGATGGACACGATCGACGAACTCGCGCAGGAGTACGTGCGCGTCACGCTGGCGCTCGGCGTCCACGATCCGGACGCGGTCGATGCGTACTACGGGCCGCCGGACCTGCGCGCGCGCATCGTCGCGCAGGCTGCGCCGCTCGACCAGGTGCGGCGCGATGCCGTGCGTGTGCAGGAGCGCCTCGCGGCGATGCCCACGCCGCGCACCACCGACCAAGCCTGGCGGCTCGACATGCTGCGGGCGCAGGCGCGCGCCGTGGCCACGCGAGCTGCCGTGCGGGCCGGTGAGCGGCTGGCGTTCGACGAGGAATCGGCGGCCCTGTACGACGCCGTGGCACCCGTGCACGACGCCGCCCACTTCGATGCACTGCTCGGCGCGCTCGACGAGGCACTGCCTGGCGAGGGCCCGGTCGGCGAGCGGTACGAGCGGTTCAGGGCCGCGTTCGCGATCCCGCGGGAGCGACTTGACGCCGTGTTCCGCGCCGCCGTCGACGCCTGCCGGAGCCGGACCCGCGCGCACGTCGCGCTCCCCGAGAGCGAGCAGTTCACGATCGAGTACGTCACCGACAAGCCGTGGAGCGGTTACAACTGGTACCAGGGGGACTTCCGGAGCGTCATCCAGGTCAACACGGACCTGCCGATCTTCATCGACCGCGCGATCGACCTGGCCTGCCATGAAGGCTATCCGGGACATCACGTCTACAACGTCCTGATCGAACAGGAACTCGTGCAGCGTCGAGGCTGGCGCGAGTGGTCCGTCTACCCCCTGTTCTCGCCACAGAGCCTGGTGGCCGAAGGCACTGCCAACTTCGGCATTGCCGTCGCGTTCCCCGCGAGTGAGCGGCTGGCCTTCGAACGCGACACGCTGTTCCCGCTCGCCGGGCTCGATCCGGACCTTGCCGACCGCTACGCGCATGTCCAGGAGCTGGCGGGCCGCCTCGCGTATGCGGGCAACGAGGCCGCGCGGCGCTACGTGGACGGCACCGCGACGGCCGCGGATGCCGTTGCCTGGCTCGAACGGTATGCGCTCATGAGCCGCGAGCGCGCCGGGCAACGCGTCCGCTTCTTCGACCGGTATCGCAGCTACGTGATCAACTACAACCTCGGCGAGGACCTCGTGAAGGCGTGGGTCGAGTCACGCGGCGGTGTGGCGGCGGCTCCCGACAGGCGGTGGGAGGTGTTCACCGACCTGCTGCGGCAGCCGCGTTTGCCGAGCACCCTCGCGACGGCGGCGCGCTGAACGTCGCACCCTACCTGTGGGTGCGGGGAAACAGGCGGTCGAAGTTGCCGGCCAGGATCGCCTGCTGGTCGATGTGGGGCACGCCGAGCCCGTCAAGCACGGTGACCTGGGCATCGCGCAGCGCGCCGTGCCACCCGCGCGGGAAGAACGACGAGTCGGTGCCGAACAACAACCGCTCGGGTCCCATCACGGCGAGCGCCTGCGTGAACACGTGGCGCAGGGTCAGGCCCGGGTTGTACTTCATCCAGGCATTGCTCGACGACGTGTCCACGTACACGTTCGGGCACGTGTCGGCCACCATCAGCACCTCGCGGAAGAAGCCGGCGCCGAAGTGCGGGACGATGACCGGCAGTGTCGGGTGCCTCAGTGCGAGTCCCTGGACGTCGAGCGGATTGCCGAAGCGCGCCTCGTACGCACTCGGCAGCCCGAGCTTCCGGCGGATCCCCACCGACAGCACGCCGCAGTGCACGAACAGCGCCGCGCCTGCCGTGCCCGCCACCTGCTCGGCCAGCCCGAGGACGCGGACGTCTGTCGGCGAGTAGCCGTGCATCGCCGGGAAGAGGCAGACGACCCGCATGCCCGGCTGCGCCAGCGCCCATGCCACGCGCGTCAGCGCACCCTCCTGCGTGGGGTCGAGCATGAAGGCGCCGATGAACCTGTCGGGATGGCGCGCGACGGCGCGCGCGACCTGCTCCTCCTCACCCGGCACGCTGCCGATGAGGAGCCCCCGCCCGACGCCGGCGGCCGTGAAGCTCTCGGCCCAGCGATCGGCAAGCGCGTCGGTGCTCACGGGATGGTCCCAGCCGACGAGGCCCGTGACCTCGGCACCTGGTGAGTCTCCGGGCAGCCCCTTCTGGCGGCCGAGCACGTCGAAGAAGCGCGGCGAGAAGAAGTGGCAATGGGCGTCGTTGATCCGGAGGGGCACTGTCGTCGTCATGGCGTCGGGGAGTGTGCGTGGGAGGTCGCGGCCGCCGTCGTGGACAGGCCGCCGGTATGGACGAAGAGCACACGACTGCCGCGGGCGATGCGGCCGTCGGCGCACATCCCCATCAAGGCCGCCGCGGCCTTGGCCGTGTAGGTCGGATCGAGGAGGTAGCCCTCGTCGCGTGCGAATCGCGTCATGGCCTCGCCGCTTGCCGGAGTCGCCACGGCATAGCCGGGCTCGCCTGGCGGCCTCACCCAGTTGCTGCGTGCCGGTGAGTCCGCGAGCGTGATTGGCCAGCGGTACGTGTCCACGGCCGCCTGTGCCAGTGACTCGGGAGAAGCGGCCCCGAAGCGCTCGAGCGCGGGGCGTGCGGACACGGCCACGGCATGCACCGTCGCGGCACTGCCGATGAGCGCCAGCCCTGCGAGCAGCCCGGCCGACGTCGATCCCGTGCCGTACGCCGTGACGACATCATCGAACGGCCACTCGCCGTCACACTGCCCGACGATCTCGCCGACGCACGCGGCATAGCCCGGCACCGAGGCCGGCATCGTCGCGCCGGGCGGAATCCACGTGCTGTTGGTGTCTCGCGTCAGCCGCTCGCACAGCGCACGCGAAGCGGCGAAGTCGTCCACCGAGGGATCGACCGGGTCCATCGGCGTGACGTACACGTGGGCGCCCAGCAGTTCCGTGAGCGCCAGGTTACCCGTTGCGGTGTGGGGCGGCGTGCCGCCGAGCACGACATGGACGTCGAGGCCGAGCCGCCGCGCAGCGGCAGCCGTCATCATCGTGTGGTTCGACGTCAGCGGACCGGCCGTCACCACCGATGTCGCTCCATCCGCAACCGCCGCCCCGAGCACGAACTCCAGCTTGCGGGCCTTGTTGCCCCCGAGCGCGAGGCCGCTGCACTCGTCGCGCTTCAACCAGAGGTCGATGCCGAGTGCGCGTCCGAGGCGCGGCAGACGCACGAGCGGCGTCGGCCAGGTGCCGAGTGACACGCGCGGCAGCGGCGCGATGGCGGCATCGAGTCGGTCGAGCGCGAGGGTCATGTCGACGCTGCCGGTGCGGACACGAGGCGGCCGGCGACCTGGCCGATCCGGGCGCGCCACAGGAGCAGGAGGGCCGTGCCGACGAAGGCAAGGCTCACCGCGAACCCGAGCCACAAGCCGATCACGCCGTATCCCCCGCGAAAGCAGAGCCACCACCCGAAGGGCAGACCGCTGATCCAGTAGCCCACGAGGCTGATCACCATGGGCACCCGTGTCTCGCCGAGTCCACGCAACGCGCCGGTCGTCGTCACCTGCAGGCCGTCGAACAACTGGAAGGCGGCCGCCACGCCGAGCAGTCGCGTCCCGGTGGCAATCACCGCGGCCTCCCCGGTGAACAGGCGGATGAAGCCCGCCGGCGCGAGGAGGAACGCGGCGGCTGACGTGCTCATCACGCCGAGCGCCATCAGGATAGCCGCCCAGCCCGCCTGCCGGGCGCCATCCGTGTCGCCGGATCCGATGCGTTGCCCCACGAGGACCGCCGCAGCGGCGGAGATGCCGAGCGGCACCATGAAGACCACCGACGCGATGTTCAGCGCGATGTGGTGGGCGGCGAGCGCATGGGGCTCGAGGCGGCCGGCAAGCGCGGTGACGGCGCTGAAGACACCGACCTCGAACGTCAGGTGGGCCGCCGCCGGCACGCCGAGCGCAAGCAGGCGTCGCAGCCGCGCGACGGGCATGGCCCACGAGACGCGCTCGGGCTGGGCCCGGTGCAGCCACCAGGCCGCGATGGCGAGGACACCCACCATGTAGAGGCGCGAGAACACCGTCGCCCACGCGGCGCCCACGACGCCGAGTTCAGGGAACGGCCCCACACCGTAGATCAACACCCAGTTGACGATGACGTTGACGATGTTTGCCGAGACGAGCGTGAAGGCGACGACGCCAACGCGCGAGAGCGCCTGGAGGTAGCGGCGCAGTGCCGCGTAGAGCAGCAGGGGCGGCAGGCTGAGGGCGACGGTGGGGAAGTAGGCCTGCACGTGCGGCAGCACGTCGCCGTGGAAGCCGAACATCGGCAGCGCCACCATGACGCCGAACAGGACGACGGCCAGCGGCGCGGTCGCAAGAACCGCGAGCCACAATCCGGCCACGAGCCAGCGATCGCAGTCGGCACGATCGCCCGCGCCGAATGCCTGGGAGACCGTGGTGTCGAGGCCGAGCAGCAGGCCCATGCCGAAGATGCCGACGGCGACAAACAGCGTGCTCCCGATGCCCGTGCCGCCGAGGGCGGCCGCGCCGAGCGGGCCGACCATGAGCGTGTCGACGACACCCATGGCCATCCAGCCGAGCTCGGCCGCAATCACCGGCAGCGCGAGCCTGATCATCGGCAGCAGCGACTCACGGACGAACGTGCCGCGCACGGGCATCCGCCGATCATACGGCGCGTCGCGTATGCTGCAGCGATGGCGCTGCCGCCGACGATGTCGGCCGTCGAGATTCGTGAGGCCGGCGAGCCGGATGTGTTGTCGCTCACGGAGCGCCCGGTGCCCGAGCCGTCCGCAGGCGAGGTGCTGATTCGCGTGGCGGCTGCCGGCGTGAACCGGCCCGACGTCTTCCAGCGCCAGGGCCGGTACGCGCCGCCGCCGGGCGCGTCAGACCTGCCCGGCCTCGAGGTCGCGGGCGTCGTGGCGGCCTGCGGTGCCGGTGTGACGCGGTGGCGCGAGGGCGACGCGATCTGCGCGCTCCTCGCCGGGGGTGGCTACGCCGGGTTCGCCGTCGCTCCCGCGGGCCAGTGCCTGCCGCAGCCGGCCTCACTGTCGTCCGTCGAGGCCGCGGCCGTCCCCGAGACGTTCTTCACGGTGTGGACGAACGTCTTCGAACGCGGAGCGCTGCAGGCAGGTGAGACGCTGCTCGTCCACGGCGGTTCGAGCGGCATCGGCACGACGGCGATCCAGTTGGCGGCGCGCGCGGGCGCGACGGTGTTTGCGACCGCCGGCACACGCGAGAAGTGCGCCGCCTGCGAGCGGCTCGGCGCGGCACGCGCCATCAACTACCGCGACCAGGACTTCGTGGCGGTGCTGCGCGAGGTGACCGATGGGCGAGGGGTCGACGTGATCCTCGACATGGTCGGCGGCGAGTACGTTCCGCGCAACCTGTCCCTGCTCGCCGAGGACGGTCGCCTCGTGCAGATTGCCGTGCTCGCCGGCGCGCGCGCGACGGTCGATGCGGCGCTCGTCATGCGCCGGCGCCTGACGTTCACCGGTTCGACGCTGCGGCCGCGGCCCGTTGCGGAGAAGGCGCGCATCGCGGCGGCCCTCGAAGCGCGCGTCTGGCCCTGGCTCGAGGCGCGCGAGGTGCGGCCGCGCATCTTCCGGACGTTTCCGCTCGCCGAAGCCGCACAGGCGCACGCGCTGATGGAATCCAGCACGCACATCGGCAAGATCGTCCTCACCGTGTGACGCGGCGTCCGCCGTTCGGCTCGGGTGTCAGCCGTCGAGGCCTGGCTCCGCCACGAGGTGCTCGGCGATCGCCCGGATCGTCAGGGGCGCCGATCCTTCCGCCTTGTTGTTCACCAGCACGTAGACCGGCTGCTCGCGTCCGGCCGCATCGCGCACGATGCGGCTCACGTCGCGTCGCAGCGCGTCGTCGGGATCGACGATGCGGTTGAACGGGCGGAAGCCGTCGCGCCGGGCCTCGTAGCGCGTGCCGGGCCGGAGGAGCAGCCTCACGACGACGAACGGCGCGGCATCGATGTCCACCTGCGCGGCCTGCTGCTCCGGTCGCGGCATTGCCGACCAGTAGTTCAGCACGTGTGCCGCGCCGGCCTGCCGCAGCACGTCGGCGTACTGCGGGGTGAGGAGCCGCGGGTCGCGGAGTTCCACCGACACCGGCACGCCGGACGGCAGGGCCGCCAGGAACTCGCCGAGGCGGTCGGCAAACGCGTGGGGATCGAGTCGGGCCGCGGGCGGCACGGGCGGGATCTCGAGGACGAACGGTCCCGTGTGCTGTGCGAATCGAAGCGCGAACGGTTCGACGACGTCGTGGACGAAGCCGGCGGCAGACAGGAAGTCCGGGTTCGGTTCGGCCGAGCCGGCGCCGCCCCCCGGAAGGACAGGCGACGCATACATCGCGGGAACCTTCGCGCAGCACGGGAAGCCCGGCGGCAGTTGCGCCGCATACCGGCGGAGATCGTCGGTCGTCAGCGGCGCGTAGTAGCTGCGGTCGATGCCGACCGTGCCGAAGAGCGGGTACTGCGCATACTCGCGCAGGCCGTCGCGCGCGAGTTCGGCCTGCGTGCGGGGCCGGCGATAGACGAGGCCGGCCCACCCGGGAAAGCTCCAGCTGCTGGTGCCGAAGCGGACGCCGGCGGGGATGCGCGCACCGAGCGCGCGGACGTCGGCCGGCCAGTCCGTCGGCGACTCGTCCACGTCGTCGTCACGCCCGCGGGCGGGTGGGGTGAGGGCGAAGAGGGAGAGCTGGTCGCGTGACACGGCGTGACGGGCGTTGCGGTCACAGGATACCGTGTCGGTCATGACAGTACGGTCGGCGATGGTGGCCCGTCGCGTCGGCGCGGAGGCGGCCGGGACGAAGGAGTTGCTGATGCTCCACGGTATCTACGGCCGTGGACGGAACTGGCTGGCCGTGGCGCGTCAGCTCGTGGAGCGGCGTCCCGACTGGGCCTGCTGGCTTGCCGACATGCGGCATCACGGCGACGCGCATGCGGGCGCCGAAGCAGGATCCATCGAGGCGCTTGCCGGCGACATCGACGCCTGGGCCGCGAGCGACGGCGCACGCGTCGATGCCGTACTCGGGCATTCGTTCGGCGGCAAGGTGGCCCTCGCGTACGCCGGGCAGCAGGCGGCCCGGCCACTCCAGACCTGGGTCATCGACTCCACGCCGGAAGCAAAGCCGCCGTCGGGCAGCGCATGGGACATGCTCGGCATCGTGCGATCGCTGCCGGCGTCGTTCCGATCGCGCCAGGAGGCGATTGCGGGCATCGAGGCCGGCGGCTTCAGCACGGGTGTCGCGCAGTGGATGTCGACCAACCTCACCCGTGATGCCGACACGTTTCGCTGGATGCTCGACTTCGACGTCATGGAACACCTGCTGCACGACTTCTTCGGGACGTCGCTGTGGTCCGTGATCGATCCGGGCGCGCCCGGACACGACATCCATGTGCTGAAGGCCACGGAGTCGAGCGTGATCTCGGCGGAGGCGAAGGCACGGCTCGCGCAGCGTGCGGCGCATGAGGATGCCGCCGGCGCGCGCGTTCACTTCCACGAGCGGGAGGGCGGACACTGGATTCATGCCGAGTCGCCCGAGGTCGTCGTCGAGTTGCTCGCGGAGTGGCTGCCCAGGGATGCGCCGTAACGGACGCGGCCGCGCGGAGGATGAACAGGCAATCGCATCTCGCGCGTCACGCGTCGTCGGACACGTCCGAGGCCTACGTGTCGATGTCGGCTTTCAGTTCGGCGAGCAGCGTCAGTGCCTGGAGCGGCGTCATGGCGTCCACGTCGAGGGCGCGCAGCTTGTCGCGCAGCGCGTCGTCTGCCGGGGCCTGGAACAGGCCGAGCTGCTGTTGCGGACCCTGCTGCGTGGCGGCGCCGGCAATCGTCGGACGCCCCCCGCGCGCGAGCTCGTCCTGCTCGAGGCCGCTGAGGATCTCGCGGGCCCTGCGGATCACGGTGGGCGGCAGGCCGGCGAGCCGTGCGACCTGGATGCCGTAGCTGCGATCGGACCGGCCCGGCACGACCTTGCGCAGGAACACGATCTGGTCCTGCCATTCGCGCACGAGCAGATGCGCGTTGGCGACGCCGGGCAGGGCGTCTGCCAGATCGGTCAGCTCATGGTAGTGCGTGGCGAAGAGGGTCTTGGGCCGCGCCTTCGGGTTCGTCGCGAGGTGCTCGGCGACCGCCCACGCGATGCTCAACCCGTCGAAGGTCGACGTGCCGCGGCCGATCTCGTCGAGCACGACGAGGCTCCGCGACGTCGCCGTGTTGAGGATGCTCGCCGTCTCCTGCATCTCCACCATGAAGGTGGACTGCCCGCGCGCGATGTTGTCGGCTGCTCCCACGCGTGCGTAGATGCGATCCACGACCGGCAGCTTCGCCTGACGCGCCGGCACGAACGATCCCGCCTGCGCCATGAGGCAGAGGAGGGCGGTCTGCCGCAGGTACGTGCTCTTGCCGCCCATGTTCGGCCCGGTGATCACCAGCAACTGCTGCGACGTGCCGTCGAGCGACAGGTCGTTGGGCACGAACGCCTCGCGCGTCATCGTCTCGACGACGGGATGGCGGCCTTCGACGACCGAGAGGTCGTCGCCGTCGTGCAGGTGCGGCTTGCTGTAGTTGCGGCGGGCGGCCACGTCGGCAAACGTCGTCAGGACGTCGAGCGCCGCGAGCGCCTGCGCCGTACGCTGGAGCGCCGGGGCGTGCGTCGCCACCTCGCGTCGCAGTGCCTCGAAGAGCGCGAGCTCCAGCGTCGCGAGGTGCTCGTCGGCGTGCAGCACCTGTTCCTCGAACGCCTTGAGGGCCGGCGTGATGAACCGCTCGCCACCGGCAATCGTCTGCTTGCGGATGTAGTCGGGCGGCACCGCGTGCAGGTTGGCCTTCGACACCTCGATGTAGTAGCCGAAGACGCGATTGAACCGGATCTTCAGCGACGCGATGCCGGTCCGCTGCCGCTCGGCCTCCTCCATGCCCGAGATGTCGTTCTTGCCACTGCGGCTCAACCCGCGCAGCCTGTCGATCTCGGGATCGGCGCCATCGCGGATGACGTCGCCATCGCGCGCCAGCAGGGGTGGTTCGTCGGCGAGCGTGCCGGTGATGTGCGCACGCAGGGCCGGCAGGTCGTCGAGCTCGCCGCCGAGGTGTGCCAGCAGCGGAGCCTGCAGCGTGGCGATCACCTGCGCCAGCCCGGGCACGGCGGCCAGCGACCGGGCGAGCGCCACGAGGTCACGCGGCCCGGCCGTGCCGAGCGCCGCGCGGGCAACGAGCCGCTGCACGTCGTAGACCTGCTTCAGCGTGTCGCGCAGGCTGCCGCGCTCGATGGTGCGGAACGCGAGATCCTCGACCGCGTCGAGGCGATCGCGGATCGCGTCGAGCGCGACGAGCGGCTTCGTGAGCCACGCGCGCAGCAGGCGCGCGCCCATGGCGGTGACCGTCTCGTCGAGCACGCCGAGGAGCGACACCTGGCGATCGCCTTCGGTCGACGAAAGCACTTCCAGGTGCCGCAGCGTGGTGGCGTCGATGATCAGCCCGTCGCGCGTCTCGCGATAGGCGATTGTTCGCACGTGCGTGAGGTCGCCCTTCTGCGTGTCGCGCAGGTACTGCACGAGCGCGCCGGCCGCCCCGACCGCCAGCGGATGCCCGTCGAGGCCGAAGCCGGTGAGGCCGGTCGTCTGCAGTTGCTCGACGAGCGCCCGCTGCGCCGCGTCCACCGAGAACTGCCAGGGCTCCCGCCGCGTGATGGCCGGCATCGTCGCGCCGTCGGCATAGAGCCGCTCGATGTCGGCATCGGACGGCAGCAGCAGCTCGCGCGGCGCCAGCACACCGAGCTCCTCCCGCAACAGGTCCACGGCAGCCTCGCCGTCGAACTCCGTGGCGGCGAAGTCTCCGGTCGAGAGATCGACCCAGGCGACGCCCCACGCCGTGCTGCCCTTTGGCGGTGGGACGACGGCGGCGAGCAGCGCTGGCGCTCGCGCGTCGAGATAGGCGGCGTCGGTCAGCGTCCCGGGCGTCACGACGCGCGTGACCTCGCGCTTGACGATGCCCTTGGCGGTCTTCGGGTCCTCGACCTGATCGCAGATCGCCACGCTGAACCCCTGCCGGATCAGCCGCGTGACGTAGCCGTCTGCCGCGTGGAACGGCACGCCGCACATCGGGATGCCGGCTCCTGCGGCGTCGCGCGACCGGGATGTCAGCGTGAGCTCGAGCGCGCGTGCCGCGACGACGGCGTCCTCGTAGAACACCTCGAAGAAGTCGCCCATCCGGAAGAAGAGGAGGGCGTCGGGATGCTGGCGCTTGGCATCCTGGTACTGGCGCATCGCCGGGGTGAGCGACGCGGGCGGAGCTGTCAGGATCGAATCGGACACCGGAGGCAGCGGCACACCCGTGACACCGGCGATGTCGGGTCGTGGCCGGTAGAATGGAACGGGGCCGTGAGAACCGCGGCCAGTCTACCATGCTCGTCATCGCCCTCGACTCGTCCACCCGCAGCGGCAGCGTCGCGCTCGCCCGCAACGGCACGCTCGTCGAGGCGCGCGCCGGCGATGCCACGCGTCGGCACGCCGAGCGCCTTCCCGGCGATCTCGAGCACCTCCTGACGGCACACGGGCAGACGTGGGCCGACGTGAACCTGCTGGCCGTGACGGCGGGCCCCGGCGGCTTCACGGGCCTCCGCGTCGGGCTCGCGACGATGCAGGGCCTCGCCGTCGCGCTCGATCGGCGGGTGTTCGTCGCCTCGACGCTCGACCTGCTTGCCCGCGCGGGTGCCGCCTCGGACACCGACGCGCCTTTGGTTGGTGCGTGGATGCAGGGCATGCGCGGCGAGGTGTTCACGTCGCTGCACACGCGCGCCGCGGACGGAAGCCTGCAGCCGGCGCTCGCAGCCACGGTCGGCCTGCCCGAAGAGGCGGCCGACGCCTGGGCCGACGTCGCGACAGAGGGCGCGCTCGTTGTCGTCGGCGACGCGTGGCCGGCACTTGGAGATCCCCTGCGCGCCCGCTTCGGCAATCGCCTGCGGCCATGCGAGACGCCCTTGCTGGCCTCGGTGCTGGCACTCGAGGCGAGCCGGCGGTCCGCCGAGGCGGTCGTGGCGGCGGCCATCCGGCCGGCCTACGTGCGACGCCCCGATTGCGTGGTCACCCGCGAACAGGGCGCGCAACCGGCGGCCGTGCCCCGATGACCGACGACGCCCTCGTCGTGGCGATGGCGGGGCTCGCACAGGTCCCCGCGCTCGCCATGGTGGAGGCCTCCGCATTCGACGAGCCCTGGTCGGCCGACACGATCCGGGGATTGCTCGCCGACGGGCTGTCACGGGCGTGGGTCGCCACCGAATCGGGCGATGCCGTCGCGACGGCGCTCGTCCGGATCGTGGCCGGCGAAGGCGAGCTCTTGCGGATTGGCGTCCGGCCGTCGCACCGGCGGCGGGGCATCGGGCGTCGGCTGATCGACGCCGTCAAGGCCGACGTGGCTGGAGCCTGCCCTGACGGCCTGCACCTGGAGGTGCGGGCGGCCAACACGGCGGCGCGGCGGCTGTATGCGTCTGCCGGTTTCGAGCAGACCGGCCGACGGCCGGGGTATTACGCGGTGCCTCCAGACGACGCGATCCTGCTGCGATGGATGCCCATTGCGACGTCGGGATGACGGTGGTAGAGTGCCGATGAACCCCGGGGGTAACCCTGTCCGGTTCCCCCGCAAGCAAGGAGGCAGCAATGCCCGATGCGCAGGATCTGAAGGAGCAATTGCTCCGGACCGACGCGGAATATCGCGAGCTCTACCACCTGCACCACCAGCTGGACGAGCAGATACGGTCCATGTCCGACACCCCCCACCTCAGCGAGAGCGAACAGCTCGAAGAAATGCGGCTCAAGAAGCGTAAGCTGCAGCTCAAGGATCGGATGGAGGACATCGTCCGGCGGTATGCCACACCTCCAGCGTCAGGTCCGTCCACCACCTTCGCCCACGCCTGACGTGGCCGAGGGATAGATTCGCTGCTCAGACTGGTGCCCGTCCGCATGGCGGGCACCCCGAACTCCTGGCGTGCCGGGGGCCGAACACCGGCCGCGGTCGATCCGCCGGCCCACCCTGACACGACACGATGAAGCTCGATCGCGCGGGATACCCGTTCATTGCCGGAGCGCTCGCTCCGGCCTCGCTGTTCCTCCTCAAGAAGAAGCTGGCCATCGGGCTGCCGCTGCTCGGCCTGGCGGGCTTCCTCGCCTACTTCTTCCGCGATCCGGAGCGGTATCCGCCGCAGGATCCCGACCTCGTCCTGTCCCCGGCGGACGGACGCGTCATGGTCGCGGGCCCCGGCGAGCCCGGTGTGGCGCCGCCAGGCGACTGGCAACAGATCAGCATCTTCCTGTCCCCGATCGACGTCCACATCAACCGCACGCCGTACGGCGGGCGGATCACCCGGATCGCCTACACGCCGGGGAAGTTCCTGGCCGCGTACGACGATCGCGCCGCGGCAGAGAACGAGCGCAACGAGGTCTGGATCGAGTCGGGCGACCGCACGGTCGTCTTCAGGCAGGTCGTCGGCGTGCTGGCGCGCCGCGTCGTGTGCCGCGTGCAGGTCGGCGACCAGCTCGTGGCCGGCGAACGCTTCGGCCTGATGAAGTTCGGGTCGCGCATGGACGTGTTCGTCCCGCCTGCCTGTGAGCTCCAGGTCCAGCCTGGCGACGTCGTCCGCGGAGCCGAGAGCGTCCTGGCGCGATGGCCGCGGGCGTGAGGGTAAGATCGCGCCCATGATCAACGTGCTGCGGCGCCAGGATCCGGAACAGCGCCGCCTCCGCCGTGGCATGTACCTGCTGCCGAGCCTGTTCACGCTCGCCAACATGTTCTGCGGGTACGCCTGTGTGATCTACGCGATGCGCGGCGAGTTCTCGACCGCCGCGCCGTTCATCGGCGTGGCCGTCGTGCTCGACCTGCTCGACGGCCGGATCGCGCGCCTCACGGGCTCGACGAGCGACTTCGGTCGCGAGTTCGACTCCCTTGCCGACGTGATCTCGTTCGGGGTGGCGCCGGCCGTCCTCGGCTACGCGTGGGGGCTCTACACGTTCGGCCGCCTCGGCTGGGCGGTCGGCTTCCTCTTCGTCTCGGCTGCGGCCATCCGGCTGGCACGCTTCAACATCCAGAGCACGACGCAGGCCGACAAGCGCTATTTCGTCGGGATGCCCAGCCCTGCGGCAGCCGGCGTGCCCGCCGCCACGGTGTTCTGGCTGCCGGGCGGGCTCGCCGATGGCTGGATGTCGCTGCTCGCGCTGCCCCTGCTGCTCGTGCCCGCGGCACTGATGGTCAGCACCATCAAGTACCGCAGCTTCAAGACGTTCAACCTCGGTCAGCGTCGCCCGGCCAGTGCGCTGATGCTGTTTGCGCTGCTGATTGCCGCCATCGCGACGCATCCGCAGTGGTCGCTCGTGCTGATCTCCTACACGTACCTGATCTCGGGGTTCGTGGGCCTCGCGCTCGCGAGGTGGCGGCCGCGGCCCGCCGAGGAGGCGCCCGCCCCGGCAGCCGCCGCCGATCCGGCCATCCCCCGGGAGCTCTGAACGCAGCCTACGCCACCGGCAGGTCGAGCGACACGGTGGTGCCGACGCCGCGCCGGCTCTCCACGGCAATGCGTCCGCCCATCAGCTCGACGTTGCGCTTCGCGATGGTGAGGCCGAGCCCGGTGCCTGCGGCCTTCGTTGAGAAGTAGGGCTCGAAGAGCCGGGCGAGCGCCTGCTCGTCCATCCCCACACCCGTATCCACGACCGACAGCCGCACGGCGCCGTCGTCGGCGCGTGCGGCGCCGACGGTCACCGACCCGCCGGCCGGCATGGCGTGCAGCGCGTTCTCGATGATGTTGATCAGCGCGCGGCCGAGCAGCTGGCGATCGATCAGCACCTGCGGCAGGTCGGCGGGGAGCGCGGCCTCGACGCGAACGTTCGAGGGCAGGCCGATGCGGTAGCCGCCGAGCACTTCGTCGACGATCGCCGACAGGTGCGTGAGGGCGGGGCGTGCCACCGGGGACGAGGCGAAGCTCGCGAACTCGGAGGAGATCTGCCGCAGCATCCGCACCTGCAGCAGGATGGTGTCGACGCACTGCTCGAGCACCGGCGTCAGCGGCTGGCCTCGGTCGGCGTGGACGCGGCGGAGGTGCTCGGCCGAGAGCTGGATCGGCGTGAGCGGGTTCTTGATGTCGTGCGCGACCTGGCGGGCCATCTCGGCCCACGCCTCGAGGCGGTTGGTCCGCTGCAGCTTCTCGCGCTGCCGCGACAGCTCGGAGGCCATGCTGTTGAAGGCCTCGACGAGCCGCTGGAGCTCGTCGGCCGTGCGGGCCACGACGCGGTGATCGAGGTCGCCGGCCGCGATGCGCCGGCTGGCCCGCGTGAGGCGCTGCACCGGATCGCCGATGCGTTCCGAGATCGAGTAGCCGAGGGCCGCGCCGAGCAGGATGAAGACCACGGCGCCGAGGTTGACGCTGCGGTCGAACTCCGAGATCTCGCGCTCGATCTCCCGCTGCCTGAGCGTCATCGGCACGGTGAGGATGGCGTCGCGGCTGCCGACGCGGATTGGCGTGGCTGCCAGTTGATACACGAGCGGCCCGATCTGGTCCTCCCCGACGAAGGTCGGCAGGCGCTGCAGCATGATCGCGCGGTACACCGTGTCGGGCGTGCGCTCGGGCAGGAGGCCCTGCGAGAAGAGGTCGCGCTGGCTCGTGGCGAGCAGCGTCGGGCCGTCGAAGATGTTGACGTCCTGCTTGATCACGCGGCTGATCCACACCATGACGTCGTCGGTCAGCGCGCTCACCGAGACGAGCGCCGGCTGCTGCGCCAGCGCCTCCTCGATCACGCGCTGGGCGACGGCTGCGGTGCGTGTCGCTTCGGCGGCGACGTCGGCGCGCAGGCGCGAGGCGACGAAGGTGCGCACGACGAACGCGAGGATCAGCACGGGAATGACCGACGTCGCGACGAACGCGAGGAACAGCTTCCGGGTGAAGCTGGCGCGGATCTCGCGCACGAGCAGCGTGACCGGCTGCGGTCCCCGGCGGTTCACGCGGTTGAGGATGGCGTGCACGAGGAGCACCACGAGCGCGGCAAGGCCCGCGAGCGTCGCCACTTCCGCCACGTGAATCAGGTGCTCGATCGCCGTCACGCGCGGCACGCCGACGACGTAGATGCCGAGGCGATCGTTCGAGACGTGAATGTCGTAGACGCGCGATCCGCGCGTCTGCGTGGCCCAGAAGCCGTCGCGCGACGCGTACGCCCGGTCGAACACCTGCTGTGGCAGCGGCCACACGCGCTCGGTGGACGTGTAGATCGGCGAACGCCCCCAGCCGTACACGACGAGATCGATGCCGCGCGACGACGGCTGCCGCTGCGTGCCCTCGTCGGCCTGGGCACGGAAGAGGTCGTAGTACGGCCCCTGCGTCGAGAGGAAGGGCAGCGAGCTGTAGTCCAGCATCACGTGCAGGATGATGCCGCCCTGCACGCGCTCGCGCCCTCCCGCATCCTGGTCGCACACCGCACGCTCGGCGTGCAGCATGCTGCGCTCCTCGGAGCCGAACAACGCGGCTTCCGCGAAGACGTCCCACGTACACAGCGAACTGCGCCATTGCGGCACGGTCGCCTGGTACTCGGGGAAGTTGAACCCGAACCGGCTGAGGAGCGGGCCGTCGGGCGCATAGACCTCGACCGCCGACGTGATCTTGTCGCGCGCGAGGGCGGTGCGGCTCCAGAGCGCAAAGGCCGTGTCGGTGGAGACGTGCCCGGCCTCGCGGGGCACGGCGGCAATCATCGCGGGCAGGTCGGGAATCGCATCGAGTTCGACGAGGGCGGCCGACAGCCGGTCCTGCAGCACCTGGGGATGACTGATGACCTGCGGGGCGTACTGCGTGCCCACGAGTTCACGGCGCGAGCGATCGACGGCGTGCAGGAGCAGCGGGTAGAGCAGCAGCGCGGGCAGCAGCAGTGCGCCGTAGATCGTGACGAGCCGGCGGGCCTGCGTGCCGCGCCGGAACCACGCGAGGCCCTTGACGCTGACGAGCGTGACGATGCCGGCGGCAAGCGCCATGGCCAGCAGGGCGAGTGACGGCGGGTCCGCACCGCGCCACTGCAGCACGGCAAGCGCGACGGCCAGGGGCAGCGTCCAGATCACGAGCGGCACGGCCAGGCGCGTCCACGGACCGCGCGCGGGAATGCGCCAGCGCAGCGATCCGACGCGCAGCACCAGCACGCCGGCCCAGAAGAGTGCGGCACCGAGCGCCAGCAGGCCGAGCGGCACCAGGAGGCGATCCGGATCGGCCGGCGGCAGCCGCGTCAGCATCAGGACGTCGAGTTCGGTGTGGCGCACCGTGTCCTGGACCAACCGCGCGAGGATGCCGAGCAGGCCGGCCAGCACCGCCCCCGACGCCAGCAGGGCGCCGACAAATCGCATGCGGCGCGTCGGTGAACCGCCCGGCGCCTCGCGGTGCTGCCGTCCGGCCAGCCGCAGGCGCCGCACGGGATCGACGGCCAGCATCACCGCGGCAAGGAGCAGGAACGCGGTCGCGCACAGGTCGGCCGGCGTCCGGTGCAGCCAGCCGAGCACGTCGCCCTGATAGCGGTCCTCGGCCCAGTGGCCCGCCAGCGGCTGCAGGTGGGGCCAGGCGTGCCACAAGGTCACGCGTGCCACGATCAGCGCGAGGAACGCGCCGAGCGTGAAGCGACGATACGCGTCGGGCGCACGCGCGCGCCGTTCCCACGCAAGCACGCCGGCAAGCACCAGGCAGGTGAGCGCGAAGGCCACGGCGACGGCGGCATACAGCGCGTGACGCCAGCGCTCGCGCACGGCGTCCACGGCGTCGGCAGGAATCGTGACGTCCACGAGCGGGGCGCCTGCCGGCGTCAGGATCGTGATCACGTGATCCCCGGTCCGCTCGGCCGCGCTGCCGAGGAATCGCGGCGTGAGTTCGACCGTGACGAGCGAGGTGTCGTATGCGGCCGCACGCGTGTCGCGTGCCTCGACGCCGGTCGTCCGCGACAGCAGTTGCTCGGCCGCGACCACGCCGATCGCCTGCGCATCAGCGCCGCCGGTACCCACGACGGACTCGACGTAGACGAGACGGAGGCCGAGCGCGCCTGGCGCGAGGACGAGCGCCGAGCCCCCGGTACCCGGGGCCCGGGGGACCGCCTGCGGCCGGCCGGCCCAGGCCAGTGCCGCGCCATCCGGTGTCGCGACGGTGATGGCGACATCGCGGCCGGCGGCGCGGGCGGCTTCGCCCACGAGGTCGAACAGGACACGGGCGTCCCGCGTGGCCGGCGCGAGCGCGGGGCCGATCGCGGGAGCGTGACGCACCCGTTCGACGGCATCGGCAAGGGTGGCGGTGTGGGTGGCGAACCGGGCGCGGACGTCGCGCTCGACACGCGCCGTGGTCGCGGTCGCGTCTGCGCCGAGCCGCCAGAGCAGCCACCCCGTGCCGAGGAGTGCCACGAGCAGCATCACGGCAAGGCCGGCGAGGGCGACGCGCGGCGCGAGGCTGCGGGTTCCTGGGGGCATGGGAGGCGCGGCGTGGTGCATCACAGGCGCAGTCGCGCGATCTTACCCGTCCTTCCCGTGAGCGGGCGGCTATAGTGGAAGCACGCGGGATCGCCCGCGACCCATGCGCATTCCCGCCGTCAAGCTCCCCATCAAGCGAGGCGCCCTGCTGGCCGCCGCGAACTGGCCCGTCGTCGTGCTGCAGTTCATCGCCGAGTCCACGTTCAAGATCCTGCTTGCCGTCCCCATCGTGGGCGGGACGTTCCTCGTGGCGCTGGCGCTCAATGCCGACGTCGAGGAGGTGCTCGGCGACAAGCTGGACCTGCGTGAGAGCGCGACCGGCGTTGCGACGTCGCTGCTCGAGCATCCGCTCGCGCTCGCCAGCTTCCTCGCGGCCGTGAGCGTGGTCGTGCTGGGCGGATCGGCGCTGATGTTCATCCTCAAGGGCGGCACGCTCGCGGTGCTCGTCGAGGCCCAGCGGCACGCCGGGCCGTTCGAGCGGCATCCCGTGCGGCTCGCCCTGCTGCGGCGGGCCTCGCGCGTGGACCTCGACGTGTTCCTCGCCGGCACGCGCCGCCTGCGCCCGCGCTTCCTGCGGCTCGGCGCCTTCCTGCTCGCGACCTACCTGGTGTCGGGCCTGCTGTACCTGGCCGTGGTGGTGGCCGGCTACCGTGCCGTCGGCGAAGAGGGCTTCCTCGTCGGATGGACCGTCATCGCGGCGCTGTGCAGCGCGCTGCTCGTGGCCTGGCTGACGATCGTGAACACCTCGTATCTCGTGCTGCAGGTGGTCATCGCGGCGCGCGACCTCTCGGTGCGCGGCGCCGCGCGCGAGGCGCTCCGGGTGCTGCGGCACGACACGAGCCGCCTGGTGGGTGTGTTCGTGGTCACCGTCGGCCTCGTCGGCCTCGCCACGCTGGCCTCGCTCGTCGCCACGGCCGGCCTCGGCCTCATCTCCTTCGTGCCGTTCGTCGGCCTCACCGTGCTGCCGCTGCAGTTGCTGGCATGGCTGCTGCGAGGCCTCGTGTTCCAGTACCTGGGCCTCACGTCAGCAGGCGCCTACCTGTCGATCTACGACGGACCTGCCGGCGCGATGCCGCCGGCGACAACGGTTGGCGCGCCGGCATGAGCACCTACGACGACGACCTCTCGCGGATGGGCGCGCAACTGGCCGGTTCGGCGATCCGCCAGATGGGCATCCTCGCGGCCGGGCGGCCCGACCTGATCTCGTTCGCGCCAGGCTATCCGGACCCGGCCGCCTTCGCCTGGGAGGCCTGGCGAACGATTGCCGACGACCTGCTGCGGGAGCGCGGGCGCGACACGCTGCAGTACGGACCCACGCGCGGCTACGGCCCGTTGATCGAGACGGTCGTGCCGCGGCTTCGCGCGGCCGGCATCGACTGCGTGGCAGACGAGGTGCTGCTGACCACCGGTTCGCAGCAGGGCATCGACCTCGTGACGCGCCTGCTGGTGGACCCCGGCGACGTCGTGCTCGTCGAACTGCCGACGTTCACCGGGGCCATCGCCGCCTTCCGCAGCGCCGGCGCCCGGATCGTCGGCGTCCGCCAGCGGGCCGGCGGCATGGACCTCGCGCAGCTCGACGAGGTGCTGGAGCAGCAGCGTGCCGCGGGCCGCCGCGTGAAGTTCGTCTATGTCATCCCGAACTTCCAGAACCCCACCGGGGGCTCCATGTCCCCGGAGGTCCGCCGCGCGCTGCTCGATCGAAGCGTGCGCGATCGCTTCCTCATCGTCGAGGACGACCCGTACGGCGACCTGTGGTTCGGCGACGTCACGAGCCCCGGCGACACGCGGCCCATCAAGGCCGACGACGAGCACGGGCGCGTGATCTACCTGCAGAGCACGTCGAAGACGCTCGCGCCGACGTTCCGGACGGCATGGGTCGTGGCACCGGCGCCGATCGTCGCCCGCCTCGACGTCGCCAAGCAGTCGGCCGACCTCTGTTCGAGCACCTTCGACCAGCGCCTCGTGCACGAGGCGATCGTCCGGGGCGTGCTCGATGCGCACCTGCCGTCCCTGCGTGCGCTGTACGCCCGCAAGCGCGACGTGATGAGCGAGGCGCTCGCCAGGCACGCCGGCGACCTCGCTGCGTGGACGCCTCCGCGCGGCGGGTTCTTCCTGTGGGTGACGCTTCCTGCCGGCGTCGATACGCAGCAGATGCTGCACGCGGCGGTCGAGGCGCAGGTGATCTACGTGGCGGGCGCGCCGTTCTTCGTGGATGGCAGCGGAGCCAACGCCCTGCGCCTGGCGTTCTCGGCCGCCTCCGAGCCGCGCATCGAGGAAGGCATCACGCGACTGGCCCGCGTGATCAGGACGGCGGCGGCGTCAGCGCCACCCGCTCTCCCGGAATCGTCGTGAGCGGCACGGGCGGCAAGCCGAAGACGTGCTCGAGCGCGATCAGGCGGCCGTCGGCAATCGCCGCGACGAGGAAGTCGCCCGGCAGCGTGGTGCGCGCGACGAGCACGGGGGCGCCCTCGAGTACCTCGAGCCGGTTCTCGGTCAGCGCGAACTCGCCGATCTCCCGGCCCGTGTCGAGGGCGTACCCGCGCAGGTCGAGCGCGATGCCAGCCGCGACGATGGTGTTGCCGACGCGAATGGGGCCGGTCCGCGGGCGCCAGGGCAGTGGCTGTCGCCAGCGCTGGGCGCCGTGGCCCCGGTCGAGCGCGCGCAGCACCGTGTCGAGCGCGCTGAAGTACACGCGTTCGTCGTCGGCAATCGGCGTCCCGACCGGATCCGCGCCAGCACGCCAGCGCCAGCGCACGCGGCCGTCGCGGTCGTCGAGGCAGTAGAAGTGGTTGTCGGTGGACCCGACGTACAACCGCGCACCGAGAGGAGCCACGCTGACGATGCTGCCGCCGAGCGCGCGCGACCAGAGCGGCGCGCCCGTGCTGACGGTGAAGGCTCGGACGAGTCCATCGGCCCCGGGAAGGTACAGGCGGTCGCCGTCGATCGCGGCCGGTGCCACGACGGGGACGCCAACGTGCCGGCGCCAGACCTCGGTGCCGTCGGCGCCACGCAGCGCGACGATCTCGCCGGTTTCGAGCGCGGCAAGCACCCAGCCCGCCCGTGCCACGAGGGGCGCCGAGACGGGCGCGGGCAGTGGGACACGCCACGCCGCCGCGCCGCTGCCGGCGTCGAGTGCCTGGAGCGCGTCGCCGGCCACGACGTAGACATGTCCGCTGTCGGCGGCCGGGCGCAGGGCGGTGCTGACCTCGGCCTTCCAGCGGGTTGCCCCGGTCTCGGCATCCACGGCCACGAGGGTGCCGGTCGAGAGCGGCACGAACACGCGGGTCCCGTCGGTCACGGCGGGGGCCGCCGGTGGTCCATCGAGGTCGGCGGCCCAGCGGACGCGCAGCGGGAAGAACGGCAGTGTCGTCGCCGGACCGGCGGCGGGCGGCGCAACGGGCGGCGCGACCGCGGGCGTGGCGCCGGGTGGTTGCGCCCCGGACGCGGCCGGCACGAGGGTCAGGCCGACGGCTGTGCAGACCGCCAAGCAAATGCGGTAAATGCCCGAAACACCGCGACATCTTGTGGTCCGTCGATCGATCACAGAGCTATAATAGCGGCCTCGACGAGGCTCGCACCCGGCAGTCGCGTCTTCAGTCGTCCGCATCCGATCGCACGCCCTGAATGGCTCACCAGACCATCCTGATCCTCGACTTCGGATCCCAGGTGACGCAGCTCATCGCACGCCGCATCCGGGAAGCCCACGTCTACAGCGAGATTCATCCCCACGACGTCCCTGAGGAGACGATCCGCCGCCTGAATCCCATCGGCATCGTGCTGTCGGGCAGCCACGGGAGCACGTACGAGGACCACCAGCTCAAGGCACCGGATGCCGTGTGGCAGCTCGGCGTGCCGGTGCTCGGCATCTGCTACGGCATGCAGACGATGGCCGCCCAGCTCGGCGGCGAGGTTGCCTGGAGCGACAGGGGTGAGTTCGGCTATGCGGAGGTGCGCGCACACGGGCACACGCGCCTGCTCGAGGAGATCGAGGACTTCAGGACCCCCGAGGGACACGGGATGCTGAAGGTGTGGATGAGCCACGGCGATTCGGTGTCGGCGATGCCGCCCGGGTTCACGCTGATGGCCTCCACGCCGAGTTGCCCGATCGCCGGCATGGCCGATGAGGCGCGCGGCTATTACGGCGTGCAGTTCCATCCCGAGGTCACGCACACGCCGCAGGGGCAGGCGATCCTCACGCGCTTTGTCCGCGACGTGTGCGGCGGCCGGGGCGACTGGCGGATGGGCGACTACGTGACCGAGGCGGTCGCGCGCATCCGTGAACAGGTGGGGACCGACGAGGTCGTCCTCGGGCTGTCGGGCGGCGTGGATTCGAGTGTCGCCGCGGCGCTGATCCATCGCGCCATCGGCGATCAGTTGACGTGCGTGTTCGTGGATCACGGACTGCTGCGGCTCGACGAAGGGACGCTCGTGATGGACATGTTCGCCGGGCGGCTGCACGCGAAGGTGCGGCACGTGGACGCCAGCGGGCAGTTCCTCGATCGGCTCGCGGGTGTCGAGGACCCGGAAGCCAAGCGCAAGATCATCGGCCGCGAGTTCGTCGAGGTCTTCCAGCGGGAGGCCGCGACGCTCACGAACGCCCGATGGCTTGCGCAGGGCACGATCTATCCCGATGTCGTGGAGTCGGGCGGCGCGAAGACCAAGAAGGCCAAGACCATCAAGAGCCACCACAACGTCGGCGGCCTGCCCGAGACGCTGGGGCTGCAGCTGCTCGAGCCGCTGCGCGAGTTGTTCAAGGACGAAGTGCGCGAGCTCGGCCTCGTGCTCGGCCTGCCGCCGGAGATGGTCTACCGGCATCCGTTTCCGGGCCCGGGGCTGGGTGTCCGGATCCTCGGCGAGGTCAAGGCGGAGCATGCCGAGGTGCTGCGGCGGGCCGACGACATCTTCATCCAGGAACTGCGCAGCACGCGCGACGAGGCGACGGGGCGGACCTGGTACGACCTCACGAGCCAGGCCTTTGCCGTGTTCCTGCCGGTCCGCAGCGTCGGCGTGATGGGCGACCACCGGACCTACGAGCACGTGATCGCGCTGCGCGCCGTGCAGACGACCGACTTCATGACCGCGGACTGGGCGCCGCTGCCCATGGCGTTGCTCAAGAAGGCGTCGAGCCGCATCATCAACGAAGTGCGCGGGGTCAACCGCGTGGTCTACGACATCAGCAGCAAGCCCCCGAGCACCATCGAGTGGGAGTAGCGCGCGCGTGAAGGACTTCGTCCACCTCCATCTGCACACCGAGTACTCGCTGCTCGACGGCGCCTGCCGCGTCGACGAGCTGATGAAGGAGGCGGCCCGCCTCGGCATGCCGTCGCTTGCCGTGACCGAGCACGGCAACATGTTCTCGTCGGTGGTCTTCTACGACACGGCGAAGAAGCACGGCGTCAAGCCGATCCTCGGCTGCGAGGTGTACGTCGCGCCGGGGGATCGGCGGACCAGGAGCGGCGTGCCGGGCGAGACGCAGAACCACCTCGTGCTGCTGGCAGAGACGAACGAGGGCTATCACAACCTGATCAAGCTCGTGTCCTCCGGCTACACCGAGGGCTTCTACTACAAGCCGCGCATCGACAAGGAGCTGCTCCAGCAGCACAGCGCCGGCCTGATCGGCCTGAGCAGCTGCCTCAAGGGCGAGGTCGCCGAAGGCATCTACAAGGACCGGATCGACAAGGCGCGCACGGCGGCGGGGCAGTACGCCGAGATCCTCGGACCGGGCAACTTCTTCCTCGAGATGCAGTACCAGGGGCTGCGCGAGCAGAAGATCGTCAACGACGGCCTGCCGGGCCTCGCACGGGAGCTCGACCTCCCGATGGTCGTCACCAACGACGTCCACTACCTGCGCGACGGGGACCACAAGCCGCACGACATCCTGCTCTGCATCGGCACCGGCAAGTCGGTCAACGACGCGCACCGCCTGAAGTACGGCTCCGACGAGTTCTACCTGAAGACGCCGGAGCAGATGTGGGAGCGCTTCGGCGAGTATCCGGATGCGCTGACGAACACGGCGCGAATCGCCGAGCGCTGCCACGTCAACCTCGATTCGAAGGTCTACCACCTGCCGAACTTCGACGTGCCGGAGGGCGAGACGATCGACGGGCACTTCGAGCGGGTGACGCGCGAGGGCTTCGCGGCGCGCCTGCCGCGGCTGCGCGAGCTGATGTCGCGCGGCGTGCTGCGCCACACGATCGACGAGTACGAGAAGCGGCTCGACTACGAGATCGCGATGATCCAGAAGATGGGGTACACCGGGTACTTCCTCATCGTCTGGGACTTCATCCGCTACGCCCGCGAGCAGGGCATCCCTGTCGGTCCGGGACGCGGCTCGGCGGCCGGCAGCGTGGTGGCGTGGTGCCTGAAGATCACCGACGTCGACCCCATCGAGTTCGACCTGATCTTCGAGCGCTTCCTCAACCCCGAGCGCGTGTCGATGCCCGACATCGACATCGACTTCTGCGAGCGCCGCCGCGGCGAGGTGATCGACTACGTCACGCGCAAGTACGGCCGCGAGAACGTCGCGCAGATCATCACGTTCGGGACGATGAAGGCCAAGGCCGTCGTGCGCGACGTCGGCCGCGTCATGGACCTCACGTATGCCGAGGTGGACAAGGTCGCCAAGCTGATCCCGCCCGCGCTCGACATGACGCTCGAGAAGGCGCTTGCCGAGAACCCGGCGCTCAGGCAGCTGCGCGACAGCGACCCGCGCGTGAAGGACCTGCTCGACATCGGCCAGCGGCTCGAGGGCATGACCCGGCACGCCTCGGTGCATGCGGCCGGCGTGGTGATTGCGCCGAGCGCGATCACCGACTACGCGCCGCTCTACAAGGGCGCGCGCGACGAAATCGTCACGCAGTGGGCGATGAAGGAAATCGAGAGGATGGGGCTCCTCAAGATGGACTTCCTCGGCCTCAGCACGCTGACGCTGATCGACGACGCCCTCAAGGAGATCGCCCGCACGACCGGCGAGACGCTCGACATCGACGCCATCCCGATGGACGACCCGAAGACGTTCCAGCTGTTTGCCGAGGGGCAGACGGCCGGGGTCTTCCAGTTCGAGTCCTCGGGCATGCGCGAGGTGCTGCGCAAGGCGCGGCCCTCCCGGTTCGACGACCTCATCGCCCTCAACGCGCTCTATCGACCGGGGCCGCTCGGCGCCGGCGTCGTGGACAGCTTCGTCAACCGCCGGCATGGCCGTGAAGAGATCACGTACATGGTCCCGCAGATGGAGCCCATCCTGCGCGACACGTACGGCGTCATCGCCTACCAGGAACAGGTCATGCGCGTCGCGCGTGACGTCGGCGGCTTCACGATGGGCGAAGCCGACGTGCTCCGCAAGGCGATGGGGAAGAAGGACCCCGCCGTCATGGCGGCGCAGCGCGACCGCTTCGTGCGCGGGGCGGTGGAGAACGGCCTCTCCGAGAAGCGCGCCGGCGAGATCTTCGACCTGCTCGCCTACTTCGCCGGGTACGGCTTCAACAAGTCGCACTCGACGACGTACGCGCTGCTCGCGTACCAGACCGGCTACCTGAAGGCCAACCATCCCTGGTACTTCATGGCGGCGCTGCTGACGATCGAGGCCCAGAACACCGAGAAGCTCTCGCAGTACCTCGGCGAGTGCCGCGACCTCGGCGTGCCCGTGCTGCCGCCCGACGTGAACCTGAGCCAGCTGCCGTTCACGGTGGAACCGGAGGGCGTGCGCTTCGGCCTGACCGCCGTCAAGAACGTCGGCGAAGGCGCCATCCTGTCGATGCTCGGCGTGCGCACGACGCGCGGCGGCCGCATCGAGTCGCTGCGCACGCTCTGCGAGGAAGCCGACCTGCGCCTCGTGAACAAGCGCGTCCTCGAGAGCCTCGCAAAGGCCGGCGCCCTCGACTCGCTCGCCCCGCCCGACGAACCCATCGCCTCGCGCCGCGCGCGCCTGTGCGCGGCCATCGACCGCGCCCTCGAGCACGGCAACCGCATCCAGAAGGACCGCGACCGCGGCCAGACGCAGTTGTTCGGTGCCCTGGTCGGTGACGATGGCGGGGACGAGGGGCCGGACCTCGCGCTGCCCGATGCCGACCCGTGGCCGTCGGCGCAGGTGCTCGCCTTCGAGAAGGAGGCCCTCGGGTTGTACCTGAGCGGCCATCCGCTCGCCGCGCACCAGGACGACCTCGCGAAGGCAGGGGCCCGTCCGATCGCGCAGTGCACCGAGGCAGCTGCCGACGTGCTCGTCGGAGGCATCATCAACAGCGTCCGCCAGGTCAAGACGAAGAAGGGCGACCGGATGGCCGCCTTCATGCTGGAGGACCTCGACGCCACGCTCGAAGTCGTCGCGTTCCCGGAAGCGTTCCGGACCTATTACCAGTACATCGAGAACGACCGCATGGTGCTCGTCCGCGGCAAGCTGGAGGCCGGCGACGAGAGCGCCAAGATCCTCGCGAGCGAGATCAAGCCCCTGTCGTCGCTGAACGAGACGCTCTCGCGCGAGGTCGCCATCTCCCTCCGGACACCGTCGCGCTCGCTCTTCGAGGCCGTGGCCGACGTGCTGCTGCGCCATCGCGGCGATCGCCGCGTGCGCCTCGACGTGGAGGTGCGCGACCTGCCGCGCGCCATGCGCGTGCGCGCCGAACTGGCGGCCGTGCAGGTGCGGCCCTCCGAACAACTCGTCTCCGAACTCGAAGGCGTGTGCGGGGTCGGCACCGTCAAACTGCGGTAACCTGACCGTCATGCCAGTGGACACCCTCGAGTTCGAGGAGCCCGTCGCCGCCCTCCTCAAGGAGATCGAGCAGCTGAACAGCCAGCCGAGCACACCCGATCGCGCCGCGGAGATCGCGCGCCTGCAGACGCGCGCCCGGCAGGTGCGGCAGGACCTGTTCACACGGCTCACGCCCTGGCAGCGCGTGCTCGTGGCGCGGCATCCGCAGCGACCGTACCTGCTCGACTACGTCCCGCGGTTGTGGCCCGGCTTCACCGAGATCCACGGCGACCGCCGGTTCGGCGACGACCAGGCCATCGTGACCGGGTTTGCGCGGTATCACGACACGCCGGTGCTGCTCGTGGGTCACCAGAAGGGGCGCGACACCAAGCAGAAGATCGCCCGCAACTTCGGCTACGCGAGGCCCGAGGGCTATCGCAAGGCCCTGCGGGCGATGCAGCTCGCGGCGAAGTTCAGGCGGCCCGTCATCTGTCTGGTTGACACGCCGGCCGCGTACCCTGGCATGGAGTCCGAAGAGCGGGGCATCGCCGAGGCGATTGCGTTGAACCTCCGCGAGATGGCCGTGCTCGACACGCCGATCGTCGTCGTGGTGACCGGGGAAGGCGGCAGTGGTGGCGCACTCGGGATTGCAGTCGGCGACGTGGTGCTGATGCAGGAGTATGCCGTCTACAGCGTGATTCCACCCGAGGGCTGTGCAGCCATCCTGTGGCGCGATCCGGCGCGGAAGGTCGAAGCGGCCGAGGCGCTGAAGATGACGGCGTCCGATCTCGTGTCGCGCGACATCGTGGACGGCATCATCCCGGAGCCCCACGGCGGCGCGCACCAGGACCCCGACCTCGCGGCACGCCAACTGGACGAGGCGCTCTGGCCGGCCCTGCAGGCGACGATGGCGATGCCGTCGGACGAGCGGCTCGCGCGGCGGTACGACAAGTTCCGCCGAATCGGCCGCGTCGGCGCCGAGATCTCGGGCTCGCCGTCCTGAACCGGACGCGCCAGCCCCTTCGACCATGCGGACATTGATCTGGGATCCCGTCGTGTGTGACGAGGCAGCCGCGCAGACGCTGGCCGCCGCACTCGACGTGTCGCCGGTCGTGGCGCGCCTGTTGTGCCATCGCGGCCATGGCGATCCCGAGGCCGCCCACCGGTTCCTCCACCCGGAGCTCTCGCAGCTCTGGGATCCCTACCGGCTTGCCGACATGCGCCCGGCGGTCGATCGCCTCTGCGCCGCGCTCGAGCGACGCGAGACGATTGCCATCCACGGCGACTACGACGTGGACGGCGTCACGTCCACCGTGATCCTCCGCCGCGCGCTCGAGTTGCTCGGCGGCGTCGTGACGCACTTCATCCCCGAACGCCTGCGCGATGGGTACGGCCTGCAGGCGGCCGCCGTGGAACGCCTGCACGCCGAGGGCGTGCGCGTCATCGTGTCGGTGGACTGCGGCATCCGCAGTGCGGACGCCGCGCGCCGGGCCCGTGAGCTCGGTGTGGACCTGATCATCACGGATCACCACGAGCCCGAGGCCGAGATCCCGTCGGCACTTGCCGTCATCAACCCGAAGCGGCCCGACTGCAGCTATCCCGACAAGCACCTCGCAGGCGTCGGCGTCGCGTTCAAGGTGGTGCAGGCGCTCTGCCAGCGCTTCGGCCGCGAGAAGTGGCTGCCGGCGTTCCTGAAGCTCGCGGCGATCGGCACGGTGGCCGACGTCGTGCCGCTCGTCGGCGAGAACCGCGTGATCGCCAAGCTGGGGCTCGAGCGCCTGTCGCAGGGCCCGCACACCGTCGGACTGCGCACGCTGCTCGAGTCTGCAGGCCTGCACAACAAGACGGTGGACGGCTTTCACGTGGCCTTCGTCATCGCCCCGCGCGTCAATGCCGCGGGCCGCATGAGCACGCCCGACCTCGCGACGCGCTTGCTGCTGGCGAGCGACGAGACCCAGGTCGAGGAAGCCCGCCTGCTGGCCGCGCAACTCGGTGAGGAGAACGCCCGCCGCCAGGCGTACGAAGCCGACATCGTCACCGAGGCGAAGAAGCAGGTCGAGACCGACATCCACGTCGGTGCGCAGAACGTGCTCGTGGTGGCCGGCGACAACTGGCATCGCGGCGTGATTGGCATTGTCGCGTCCAAGCTCGTGGACGCGTTCTACAAGCCGACGATCATCCTCTCGATCGAGGACGGCATCGCGCACGGGTCGTGCCGGTCCATCCCGGCGTTCGACATGCTCGCGGCCCTCGACACGTGCGCCGACCTCTTCGATCGCTATGGCGGCCACAAGCAGGCCGCGGGCCTGACGATGGACGCGGCGCGCATCCCGGAGTTCCGCGAGCGCATCAACGCCTACGGCCAGCAGTGCCTGGAGCCGACCGACCTGATGCCACGCCTGCGCATCGACAGCGCGCTGCGCCTTGCCGGCATCGACTCGCGCGTGGTCGCCGGCCTCGAGCAGATGGCGCCCTTCGGCCTGGCCAACCCCAAGCCGGTGTTCGACGCGTCGGGCGTGGAACTGCTCGGCACGCCGCGCCGGATCAAGGAGCGGCACCTCAAGGTGCAGCTGCGCCAGGACGGGCGCGTGTTCCACGCGATTGCCTGGCGGGCCGCAGAGAAGGCCGCGCACTGGGAACGGCATCGCCAGTCGCTCCGGCTCGCGTACTCGCTCGACAAGCAGACCTGGCAGGGAGAGACCACGGTCGAACTGACCGTGGCCGACCTGCGCGGGCCGGAGCCGGCCGCGACCGCGGAGACGGCCTGATGCGCACCCGCCGCCTGTTGCGGTACGCGCTGGCGGTGTTTGCCGCCGGCTTCGCGGTGTGGCTCGGCCTGCAGCTCCGGCAACGCAGCACCGTGCCCGGTGCCGTCAACGACCCGCGGACCGACCCCAATGCCGTCGTCGAATCGAGCGGCGGCCTGATCACGCGCACGAGTGGCGAGACGCGCGACATGGACGTGCAGCACCAGGGGCTGCGCACGTACCCCGACGGCCGCACCGTCTTCCAGGGCGTGACCGTCACCGTGCCCGAGCGCCCCGATCGTCGGGGCTTCACGATCAAGGGCAACGAGGCCGAGGTCACGAAGGACAACGCGCAGGTGAGGCTCACGGGCGCCGTCTCGCTCGAGACGACCGACGGCCTTGCCATGAACGGGCCCGAGGCCACGTACGACTCGGCCGACGGCATCATCCGCATTCCCGGCGACGTGACGTTCCGCAAGGGCGGGATGACGGGATCGTCGGTCGGGGCCACGTACGACAACACCCGCGACGTGCTGTGGATGCTGGAGCGCGCGCAGATCGACGTCGCGCCGGATGCCCGCGGGCAGGGCGAGACGCACATGCGGGCCGGCTCGGCCGGTTTTGCCCGCGCCGAACGGTACATCCGCCTGCAGGACGCCGCATCGGTGACGCGCGAAGGCCAGGCGCTGACCGGCGACACCATCACCGTGTTCATGCAGGCCGCGGCCGACATCGTCGAGCTCATCGAACTGCGGGGGCAGTCGTCGGTGTCGCTGCCGGCTCCGCAGCAGCTCCAGCAACTCGCGGCGAGCGACATCAACATGGCGTACCAGCCCGACGGACGCACGCTGCGCCAGGTGACGCTCGCCGAGCGCGCGTCGGTGCAGTTCCGGCCCACCGGGAAGGGCACACAGGGCCGCCGCCTTGCGGCCGCCCTCATCGACATGCAGCTCGATGCCGACGGGGCGACGATGACGGGGCTCGCGGCGCAGCAGGACGTCGAGCTGTCGGTGCCGCAGGCCGGCACGACGCCAGCACGCGTGATCAGGGGGAGCACGCTCACCGGCGTCGGACAGCCCGGGCGCGGCCTGACCGGGGCGACGTTCACTGAGAACGTCTCGTTCACGGAGAAGCGGCCCGCTGCGCGCGGCCAGGCGGCCATCGACCGGACGATCACGTCGCAGTCGCTGGACCTCCAGACGAGCGGCGCCATCGATGCGATCGACCGCGCGACGTTCACGGGGTCCGTGGCCGTGAAGGACACCGGCAAGCAGGCGAGCGCGCCTCTGCTCGTGTATCGGACCGAGTCGGGCGACATCACGCTGAGTGCCGAGGGCACGTCGCAGACCGCGCGGATCGACGATGCGCGCGGATCCGTGCAGGCGCGCATCGTCAACATCCTGGGCGGGGGAGACGATGTCGTCGCCGAGACCGACGTGCGATCGGTGCTGCAGGCCGGTGATGATGGGGCCACGCGACCCGGGATGTTCCGGGACGACCAGCCGGTCAACGTCACGGCGGCTCGCCTCGACCGCCGCGCGAAGAAGGCCGTCTACACCGGCGACGCCCAGATCTGGCAGGGGGCGACGTCGATCAAGGGCGAGACCATCACGCTCGACGAGGAGTCGGGCAACCTGCTGGCCACGGGATCGGTGCGAACGGTGATGGAACTCGAGGAACCGGCCGCGGACGGCGGTGCGCCGACGCGCAACGTCACGACGGGCACGGCCGAGGAACTCGAGTACCAGGACAAGGAACGCCGGGCCATCCTGCGGACCGCCGCACGGCTGGTGAGCCCGCGCGACGGCGACCTGCGCGGCACCCGCATCGAGATGTACCTGCGGGACGGCGGGCGTGAACTCGAACGCCTCGAGGCCTACGAGGCCGTGACGCTGCAGACCGCGTCGCGGCACGCGACAGGCACCCGCCTGACCTACTTCACGAGCGACGGCCGCTACGTCATGGGCGGCACGCCGGTCGTGGTGCTCGAACAGTTCCCCACCGAATGCCGCGAGACGACGGGCCGGCGCCTGACGTTCTACCGCGGGAACGACGTGATCACGGTGGACGGCAACCAGTCCACGCGCACCCAGGGGCGAACCGCCGGCACGTGCCCCGCGCTCAAACCAGCCTGATGGCACTCCTGCAGACCGATCGCCTCACGAAGGCCTACGGCGGGCGCACCGTCGTCGCGGGCGTCAGCCTCGAAGTCCGCTCCGGCGAAGTGGTGGGGCTGCTCGGCCCCAACGGCGCGGGCAAGACGACGACGTTCTACATGTGCGTCGGCCTCACGCGGCCCGACTCGGGGTCGGTGACGCTCGATGGCGCGGACGTCACGCACGACCCGATCTACGTCCGCGCGAGGAAGGGCCTTGCCTACCTGCCGCAGGAAGCGTCGATCTTCCGCGGCCTGACCGTGGAGCAGAACGTCCTCGCGATTCTCGAGACGCTCGACCTCGACGCGTCCCAGCGGCGGGCGCGTGCCCGGGAACTGCTCGCGGAACTGTCGCTTTCCCATCTGTCGCGCTCGAAGGCCTACACTCTGTCGGGGGGAGAGCGGCGCCGGGTAGAGATTACCCGGGCGCTCGTCAACAATCCGAAGTTCATCCTGCTCGACGAGCCTTTTGCCGGGATCGATCCGATTGCGGTGTCGGACATCCAGAAAATCATCTTCCACCTGAAAAATCGTGGCATCGGCGTGCTGATTACGGACCATAATGTCCGGGAGACCTTGAAGATCACGGATCGGGCGCACATTGTGCATGCGGGCAGCATATTCAAGAGCGGTACGCCGGGAGAGCTGGCGGCCGATGAGGAGGTCAAGCGCATCTATCTCGGGACCGATTTCCGGCTCGATTAGACCTCCGTGTTCGCGTAGCTGACCATGGCCATTACCCAGAAGCTCCAGACTCGCCTTTCACAGAAGCTGGTCCTGACGCCATCGCTGCAGCAGGCCATCAAGCTGCTGCCGATGACGACGCTCGAGCTGGCGGAGCTCCTGAATCAGGAAATCGTCGAAAATCCCATGCTCGAGGAGGTTCCCACCGAGGAGATGCAGGCGGTGGACCCGCAGGCGCAGACGTCCGAGCCGGACGCGCCCGAGCAGCCCAAGCCCGATCGGCCCGACGCCAACTGGGACGAGCAGGACTACGCCTACTTCTTTGGCGAGTACCTGGACGACGGCGGCTACCGCTCACGGATGCCGGTCGAAGTCAAGGAGCTGCCGCCCATCGAGAACACGCTCTCGACCACCGGCTCGTTGGCCGATCATTTGCTGTGGCAATTGTCGATGCGTGCTGACGTCTCGCCGACACAGCGCGACATCGGCGAAGCCATCATCGGCAACCTGAACGACGACGGCTACCTCGTGGCGTCGGTGGACGAACTGGCCCAGATGGGCGGGTGGTCGGCATCGGATGTCGAGGAGGTCCTCGGCATCATCCAGCACCTCGACCCCGTGGGCGTGGCCGCCCGTGACCTGCAGGAATGCCTCACCCTGCAGCTTCACCACCTCGGCCACGGAGAGACCCCCTCCGAGACGATCGTCAGCGAGCACCTCCGGCTTTTGCAGAACCACCAGGTCCCCGAAATCGCCAAGCGGATGGCGATGACGATCGACCAGTTGAAGGACCACATCGAGATCGTCCGGAACCTGGACCCGAAGCCAGGGAGCCGCTTCAATCCGGCACCGTCGCAGTACGTGATGCCGGACGTCTACATCGTCAAGGTGGAGGACCAGTACGTCGCGGCGCTCAACGACGACGGGTTGCCCCAGCTGCGGATCAGCCCGGTGTACAAGCGGCTGCTCGACACCAAGGACGACGAGTCGGCGGCGGCAACGCGGGCCTACGTGAAGGAGAAGTTCCGGTCCGCGCTGTGGCTGCTCAAGTCCGTGGACCAGCGGCAGAAGACGATCATCAAGGTCGCCAACAGCATCATCCAGTTCCAGAAGGAGTTCCTCGATCACGGCATCGAACACCTGCGGCCGCTCGTCCTGCGTGACGTCGCCGAGGACATCGGCATGCACGAGAGCACGGTCAGCCGCGTCGTGAACAACAAGTACATGCACACGCCCCAGGGCGTGTTCGAGATGAAGTTCTTCTTCCACAGCGGCATCAGCAGCTCGTTCGGCGAGAGCGTGTCGTCGGTGACGATCAAGCAGCGGATCCGCAAGATCATCGAGGCCGAGGACGGCCGCAAGCCGCTGAGCGACTCGAAGATCGTCAGCATCCTGCAGCGCGAAGGCCTCGTGCTCGCCCGGCGTACAATCGCCAAGTACCGCGAGGAACTGCGGATTCCGACCTCGAACCAGCGCAAGGTGCTGTACTGAACCGAACGCGAAAGGACCGGTGGCATGCGGCTCGCGCTCACAGGGCGCAATCTCGACATCACTCCGGCGCTGCGGCAGCTCGTCTCGCGACGGCTGTCGAAGCTGGATCGGCTCCTCAACGAAAGCATCGTCTCGGCGCAGGTCGTCCTCAGCGTCGAGAAACACCGGCACAGGACCGACGTGCTCGTGGAGACGCGCAGCGGCCACGCGCTGCGCGGACATGGTGAAGACGGCAGCTGGCAGACCTCGATCGGCAGCGCGCTGACGAAGGTCGAGCAGCAGGCCACGCGCGCAAAGGGCCGCTGGGTGGCGCGCACGCGCCGCGTGGGCGCACGACGTCCGACGCCGGGCACCGACGCCGCCGTGCCTGCCGAGACGACGCCTGCCGCAGGCGCCCGCGCGCGCACGCGCAAGCGGGTTGCTGCCGTGGACGGCGATGGCCCGGCGCCGTCGCGCGTGGTCCGCGTCCGCCGTACGAGCGCAAAGCCGATGCGCATCGAGGACGCCGTGCTGCGCGTCGATGCCGAGCCGGGCTCGGTGCTCGTGTTTCGCGACGCGGCCCTCGATCGCGTCCAGGTGCTGGTCCGGCGCGCCGACGGGCACATCGGGCTGGTGGATCCCGACGCCTGACACGGCGTGGGATGCCCATGACGTCCGCACACGACTTGTCGCCCGCCCTGACCGTCCGCGACCTGCTGGCCCGCTGCGCGGGCACGCGCCTGTCCGACCTGTCGATTCGCGCCGGGGACGCGGGCCTCTCGCGGCGCATCTCGCAGGTCTCGCTCCAGAAGACCGGCCTCGCGCTCACCGGCCAGCCCCAGTACCTCGAGGACGGACGCGTGCTGCTCTTCGGGCGGAGCGAGGTGCAGTACCTGGCGAGCCTCGAGGACGGCGAACGACGCCTGCGACTCGGCGGCCTCCTGCGTCCGGGCCTCCCATGCATCGTCGTCACGGGGGGACTGCCTGTCGATCCGGTGCTCATCGAGACCGCCGACGCGCAGGGCGTGCCCGTGCTCTCGACCGACGTCCTGACGTCGGAGGCCCTCGTCGCGCTGACGGGCGTGCTCGAGGAAGGGCTCGCGCCGGTCACGATGCTGCACGGCGTCCTCGTGGACATCCTCGGACTCGGCGTGCTGCTGCTCGGCGACAGCGGCATCGGCAAGAGCGAGTGCGCGCTCGACCTCGTCGTCCGCGGCCATCGGCTCGTGGCCGACGATGCGGTGGAGATCACGCGGCGGGGGACGGTCCTCGTGGGAAGTTCGCCGCCGTTGACGCGGCACCACATGGAGGTCCGCGGCCTGGGCATCATGAACGTGCAGGACCTGTTCGGCGTCGCGGCGACTAGGCAGAGCATGCGGGTCGAGTTCATCGTCCGGCTCGTCCGGTGGGACAGCCACACCGAGTACGAACGGCTCGGGCTCGAGGAGGCCACCGAACCGCTGCTCGACCTGCCTGTGCCGGTCGTGACCCTCCCGGTGGCCCCTGGCCGGAACATCGGTATCCTCGTGGAAGTCGCGGCACGGCGGCACCTGCTGCTGGCACGCGGGGTCTCGGCGGCGCAGCGGCTCGCGGCGCGCGTCGAGGCCGAACTGCAGGCAGGGGAGTCATGAGCCGACGCACGAGCCCGGCGGGAGCGGGCACCGAAACCACGCGCATGAGCCGTTTCATCGTGCTCACCGGGCTTTCGGGATCCGGAAAGACGCAGGCCATCCGCGCCCTGGAAGACCTCGGGTACTTCTGCGTGGACAACCTCCCGGTCGCACTGATCCCGACGTTTGCCGAGCTCACGCTGCGGGCCGGCGGCGAGATCGATCGCGCGGCGGTCGTCGTGGACATCCGTGAGCGATCGCTGCTCAAGACGTTTCCGGACACGTACGAGTCCCTGCGCAGCATGCCGGGCGTCGAACCGCGCCTGATCTTCCTCGACGCATCGGACGCGGCGCTCGTCCGGCGCTTCAGCGAGACCAGGCGGCCGCACCCGCTGGCCGAGCACGAGTCGGTCAGCGAAGGCATCAGGCGCGAACGCGATCAGCTCGCCCCGATCCGCGCCATGGCCGACCAGATCATCGACACGTCGGACATGACCGTGCACGAACTGCGGCATGCGTTCATGGCGACGTCGCGCGAGAGCGGCGCGACCGCCGGGCCCGTCGTCACGCTCCTCAGCTTCGGCTTCAAGCACGGCGTGCCGCTCGACGCGGACCTCGTCTTCGACGCGCGGTTCCTGCCCAATCCGCACTTCGTGCCCGAACTGCGCCCCCACACGGGCCGCGACGCGCCCGTCCGCGAGTTCCTCGAGCAATACGACGACTACGCGACGTTCCTCGCGCGTGTCGGCGACCTGCTCGAGTTCCTCCTGCCTCGGTATGCGGCCGAGGGGAAGAGTTACGTCACGGTGGCGATCGGTTGCACCGGCGGCAAGCACCGCTCGGTGGCCATTGCCGAGGAGCTGAAGCAGCGGATGGGCGCGATTGCCGGCATCCGGCTGCGCGTCCGGCATCGCGATATCGCGCAGGAGTAGGGCGCCCGACGGTGACATGACGATGGCAGACAGCGATCAGCAGCATCTGGGGGTGGTCGTGGTGACACACGGCCAGCTCGCCAACGAACTCGTCAACGCGGCCGAGATGATCGCGGGCGAACTCGTGCGCTTCGCGGCGGTCTCGCTCGGGTGGCACGACGATCCCAATGCCGCGAGCGATCAGATTGCGGCCGCGATTGCCCGCGTGGACGGCCCGGCCGGCGTGCTGCTGCTCACCGACATGTTCGGCGGCACGCCGAGCAACCTCGGCATCACCTTCCTCGAGGACGATCGCGTCGAGGTCATCACCGGCGTGAACCTGCCGATGCTCGTCAAGCTCGCCAACCTCGAACGCACGAATGCCGGCCTGCTCGCGATCGCCCGCCAGGTCCGCGAGCACGCCCGCGAGTCGATCCGCGTCGCCTCCGACCTGATGCGGCCCGACGTCGGGTCGTAAGCGCATGGTGACGCGTGAAGCGACGATCGTGAACCCGCTGGGACTGCACGCCCGCGCCGCCGCCAAGTTCGTGCGGCTCGCGTCGCAGTATGCCGCCAGCGTGCGGGTGGCCAGGGGACCGCGGGAACTCGACGGCAAGAGCATCCTCGGGCTCCTCCTGCTCGGCGCCGCGAAGGGTTCCACGATCGTCATCCGCGCCGATGGCGCCGACGAGGCCGCGGCGGTCGACGCGCTCAGCGCCCTCGTGGCCGACGGCTTCGGGGAGCTGTGACGTGCTGATGCTCACCGGCGTCGCCGTTGCACCCGGCGACGCGCTCGGCCCCGCCGTCGTGGTGCGCCTGCGCGCCCACGACGTCCGCTACCGCATCGCAGACGACGGCGTGGCGCGTGAGCAGGCGCGGCTCGCCGGCGCGTGCGACAGGACCCGCACCCAACTCGAGGAGATCCGCGATCGCACGCGGCATGTCATCGGGAGCGAGCTCGCCGGGATGTTCGACGTGCAGATCCTGATGCTCGCCGACCCGCTCCTGCGCGAGCGCGCCGACGCGCTGATCCGGACGCGCCACGTCAACGCCGAATGGGCCGTCGTCGAAGCCGGCGAGGAGTTGATGCAGCGACTGCGCGCCATCGACGATCCCTACCTGCAGGAGCGCCACGGCGATCTCAACGACGTCCTCGGCCGCGTGCGCGCGAACCTTCAGGGCAGCGACAGCGACGCCGGTTGGCTGAACGCGCAACTGGCGCGCTTTGCCGACCCCTGCGTGTTCGTGGCCGACGACCTGCCGGTGTCGGTCGCCGCACAACTCGACTGGTCGCGGCTGGCGGCGCTTGCAACCGATGCCGGGACGCGAACGGCCCATACGGCGATCCTCGCGCGTTCGATGGGAATTCCGGCCGTCGTCGGCCTGCAGGAGGCCACGCGCATGGTGCCGCCGGGCAGCATGCTGCTCGTGGACGGCACCGCGGGGGTCATCGCAATCGACCCGCCGGCCGTCGTCGTCGATGCGGCCCGGCAGCGCCTTCGGGCTGTGGTGCTCGCGTCGGAGCCCTCGCTCTCAGGGCCGGCGAACACTGCCGACGACACGCAGATCCGGTTGTTCGCGAACGTCGAACGTCCCGAGGACGTCGCAGTCGCGCTGCGTGAGGGCGCCGAGGGGCTGGGACTCGTGCGGTCGGAACTGCTGCTCGGCGCGCAGCCGATGGGCAGCGTGTCCGAACAGGCGCAGGTCGAGGCGTATGCCGCGGTGCTCGCGGCCGCGGGCGACCGGGAGGTGACGATTCGCACGTTCGATATCACGCCGGAGGAAGTCGGCCTGGTGGCCTTCGACGTCGAACCGCGCGAGAGACTCGGCATGCGCGGCCTCAGGCTGGGACTGGCGCGGCCGGAGCTGCTCGAACGACAGCTCCGGGCCCTGATCCGGGCGGGGCAGGGACGCCGCCTGCGCGTGATGTTCCCGTTCGTCACGACGGCCGACGAACTGCACCGCGCGACCGCGCTCCTGCACCAGCAGGCCGGAAAACTGGGGATGAAGCCGCCGCTCGCCGGCGCGATGGTCGAAGTCCCGGCGGCCGCGCTCGACGCCGGCCGCCTTGCCCGCCATGCCTCGTTCCTCAGCATCGGCACCAACGACCTCACCCAGTACACGCTGGCCGCGGATCGCAGCGACGTGCGGGTGCAGCATCTCTACGATCCGCAGCATCCCGCCGTGTTGATGCTGATTCGCGCGGTCGTGCGTGGGGCCAGGCAGCACCGGTGCCGCGTGGCCGTGTGCGGAGAAATGGCGTCCGACAGTGGCTTGCTGCCGATCCTCCTCGGCCTCGGGCTGCGGGAGTTCAGCATGGCGGCGACATCGCTGCGGCAGGCACGCGCTGCGCTGCGCGAGGTGTCGATTGCCGCCGCGCGCGAGGCCGCCAGGCGCGCGTTGTCGGAGGGGAGTCGCTAGAACGGGATGTCGTCGTCGCCCTCGCCGCCGCTCATGGGATCGAAGCCGCCGCCACTGGAGGCGCTTCCTCCCGAGCCAGACGGCTGGCCGCCGTAGTCGTAGTCGTCCTCGCTCCGGCTGCTGCTGCCGCCGCCTCGACCACCGCCACCGCCAAGCAACTGAATCCGGTCGGCGACGATCTCGGTCGTGTACCGCTTCTGACCGTCCTTGTCGTCCCACGACCGCGTCTCGATGCGGCCCTCGACGTAGATCTGCTTGCCCTTCTTCAGGTAGTCCTGCAGCGACTCGGCCTGCTTGCCGAGCAGGACGATCCGGTGCCATTCGGTCTTCTCGACCCAGTCACCGGTCTTGCTGTCCTTGCGCCGATCGGTCGTCGCGATGCTGAACCGCGAGATCGCGAAGCCGCTGCCGGTGAACTTCAGCTCGGCGTCGCGCCCCAGGTTGCCGACCAGGATTGCCTTGTTGACGCTGCCCATACGTTGCGGTCTCTCTCTCCACCCGGGCATCCCGGGTCTTTCACGCCCCGACGACCCCGCCGGGGTACACGCTCTGCACGAGGAATGCGCGATGCGGAATGCGAATGGGTACGGTCGATGGCGAACCAGCTACGGACGCAACCGTCGGGCATGGGGACGGCCGGCGCCTGCGGCGTCTGACACATCGAGCGGCACACGGTGCCGCGGGCGCCTCGTCACTCCCTGGGACGCCGGTTCAGGCCGTCGAGGACCTGCTTGGCCAGCGTGGCCACCTCACTCTGGGGATAGTTGCGGATGACCTGCTGGAAGGACTCGCGGGCTCGCTCGTTCTCGCCGAGGAGGCTCAGCGCCACGCCGCGCTTGTAGAGCGCCTGCGGCACGCGGTCGGCCGTGGGGTAGTCGGCAATGACCTTCTCGTAGGCGCCGACGGCCTCCTTGAACTTCCCATCGAGCTGGTACGACTCGCCGATGTAGAACTGCGCATCGTCGGCCCGATCGCTGGTGGGGAAGGAGCGGATGAACTGCTCGAAGCCCGAGATCGCGAGACTCCACTGGCCGGCTGCGTAATCGGCCTGCGCGGTGTCGAACATCCGCTGCGGCGACAGGCCGCCGGCCGGGCCGGTCGGTACCGGGGGGACCACCTGCCCAGGCGTGGGCGTGGTGCCACCCGTCGCGGGCGGTGCGTCGCCCGACACTGCGCCCGGGACCTGGGATGCCGGCACCATCGTGCCGTCGGGACCGAGGACCATCGGCGGGGCCAGCTGCGAGGGCAGCGTGTTCACCGCATCGCGCAACGACGTCAACTCCTGGCCGAGCGTCCCGACGCGCGTGTTGTTCTCGTCGAGGCGTTCGCGCACGACCCGCAGGTCCGACCCGAGGTTGTCGATGAGCAGCTTCTGGTCGGCGAACTGCTTGCGCGACGTCGTGGCCTGGTCGTCGAGCTTGCCGTTGAGCGTGTTCAACGTGTCGGTGAGCGTGGCCAGCACGAGCTGCAGCTGCTGCGACTGCTCCTGCAGCATGCGGATGTCGGCCAGCAGCTGCTGGTGCTCGCGGTTGGCGGCGTGGGCCGGCGCCGCCAGGCCCACGAGCAGGGCGCCCGCGAGGGCGCCGATCACGGTGCGCGTCATGATGCCTTCCTTGCGTGCGGCCATCCGTCAGCTATCGCTTACTTGCTGGTGACCACGAAGTGGGCGCGCCGGTTCTTGGCGTATGCCTCTTCGGTGGCACCTGGCTCGAACGGGAACTCCTCGCCGTAGGAGACGGTCTTGAGCCGTTCGGCAGGAATCCCGAGTGAAATCAGGTAGGCGCGGGCCGCCTGCGCGCGACGCTCCCCGAGAGTCAGATTGTACTCGGTGGTGCCGCGGTCGTCGCAGTGCCCCTCGATCGTCACGATCCAGCTCGGATACTGGCGCAGGATCTCGGCGTTCTTCTGCAGCGTCGCCTGCATGTCGCCGGCCACGTCCACGCTGTCGTACGCGTAGAACACGGGCTGCAGCGGGCTCTCGCGATTGAGCTCGTCGAGCGAGCGCGCGTTGTAGTCCACCGCGGTGCCCGAGATCCCGGGCTCGGCCGGTACGGACGCGATGGGGGGCTCGGGCTCGGCAATGGGCTCGGGCGGTGCCGGTGGCGCGCCGGTACCGGCGCCTGCACCCGCACTCGGCGGCGGCGGCGTCGGGCGTGCGACGGGCGGCTTCTTGCGGCTGCAGGCGGTGACCGTGGCCGCGACCACGAGGAGCAGGGCGACGAGGCGGAGAAGGCGAACGGGCATTGCGTGATGTCTCCTACGAATGACGGGCGAGGCCGGACGACGGACGAAGGGTCGGAGGCACCGCGCCTATCGCGACCAGCTGGGCTGCACGTTGTTACCCGCCTTGGTGACCTGGCGCAGGTCCCGGCCATCGCGGGCGATGGTGAAGATGTGTGTGCGGCCGGCACGCGTCGAGGCAAACGCGAGGTGCCGCCCGTTGGGCGACCATGCCGGGCTCTCGTTGCTGCCGATGCCATCGGTGATCGTGCGGACCTGCCCCTGCTCGAGGCTGAAGATCTTGATGTCGAACCCCGGACCGGTCCGGCCCGCGTACGCGATCTCGTTGTAGGGCGCCGGCGACCACGTCGCGCGGTCGGCCCATGACTCACTGGTGATGCGCCGCGGCTGGCCCATGCCGTCGGCATCCACGATGTAAATCTGCGGCGATCCCGAACGATCCGAGGTGAACGCGATCTGGTTGCCGGCCGGCGACCACGTGGGCGTCGAGTCGTTGCCAGGATGGCGCGTCACCCGCCGCAGGTTCCCGCCCTCGCGGCCCACGGTGTAGATCTCCATGTTGCCGTCACGGTTGGTCATGAACGCGATGCGCGATCCGTCGGGTGAAAAGGCCGGCAGGAAGTTGTGGATCCTGTCGGTGCCCGGCGCCGGCTGGTCCATCTTGCCCTGATAGATGTACGAGACGTAGATGTCGGGGTACCCGCGGCGATACGACGTGTAGGCGATCGCGCGCCCGTCGGCCGACCAGCTCGGGTTGATCGCCAGCGACCGGTTGACCGTCACGCGGCGCTGGTTCTCGCCGTCGTAGTCGGCGATGTAGATCTCCTTGATGTTGCGCTGCTCGACCGTGCCGCGGGCCCGTTCCCCATCGCGGTCGGAGGCAAATGCCAGCTTCGTGCGCGCCACGCCCGTGAGCGAGCGCGTGTCCTTGTGCAGTTCGTCGGCAATCGTGTGCGCGAACGCCCGAGGGTTGCTTGCCGCGGCCGTGTACTCCTTGGCCCACATCCCGCGCTGCGACGCGACGTCGAAGAGCCGGACCTGCACCGTGAGGCTCGAGGCGTTCTGGCGGACGGTACCAATCAACACGGCGTTGGCCCCGAGCTCCTGCCACTGCGCAAACGGCACGCTCTCCATCGACGCAGCCGGCGTGATCGGTCCGTAGCTCGTACGCGGGATCAGGTCGTACTCACGCTCGAAGCGCAGGTCGTCCCAGAGCACCTGCGCAATCGTGCTCGCCTGCTGCTTCAACTCCGCCGGTGCGATGAAGTCGGGCACGGCAAGTCGGGGCGCCGCTCCACCGCCCAGCGTGATCGCCGTCGAGATCTCGCTCGGCTGCTGCGTCTCGGGCGGGGTGGCCGGAGGCTGGCCGGCAGGCGGTTGCGCCGGCGACGCCGGCTGCGCTTGCGAGGCCGGCACCTGCCGCCCCTGTGGGGCTGCCAGCACCAGCACGGTGGACGCGAAAGCCCCGAGGGCGGCGGTCAGGAGGAAGCGGGGAGCTGTCATTGTGTGAAGTTGAATTCCAGGTTCACCGTCAGCGCCGGGTTCGTGTACTCGCGCGGCAGGGGCGGCAGCTTCGTCAGCACGAGCGCCCGTTGCGCCGCCTGGTCGAGCAGGAAGTTGCCGCTGCTGCGCGCAACCGTGATCTCGCTGAGCGCGCCGGTCCTGTCGATCCTGAACCGCATGATCGTCGCACCGCGCGCGCCCTGCTGCTGCCGCCAGTTCCGCTGGATGATCTGCAGCATTTCCGAAATGTAGGCGGGGCAGCAGAAATTCCCGAGGTTGATCTGGCCACCATCGCTCCCTCCACCCGTCGAGAGTCCGATGCTGTCGCTCACGACGCCCGTGTCGGCCTTTGCCTGGCCTTCGCTGACGCGGGCGCCCGTCGACGGCGCCTTCGCGGTTGCCTTGGGCGGCGCAACCGGGGGCGCGGCCTTGGGCGTCGCCTGCTTCGGGGCCGCCTTTGCCGGCGCAGTCATCTCGGGTGGCTTCGGAGCCGGAGGAGGTGTCGGTACCGGCTTGGCGTCGGGCGGCTGCGGCACCGCCTGCTGGACCGCTCGTCCGCTCATCGACGTGAGGCCACCGGCACGCGGCCCCGGCGCGCCACCGAGGCTGATCGTCATCACCGTCCGCGGCTCGGTGTCGGGCGTACGCCACGACGAAGGCGCGAACAGGATGATGGCCAGCAGCACGACGTGCACCGCCAGCGAGATGACGACCATCCGCTGGAACCCGTCGGGCCCGGTGGACCGCCGCTCGGGCGCAGGTGCCGGAGCGCCAGCCATCGCGTACGAAGGGGCAGGGGTGGCCACGGGTCCGTTACCGCTCCCCGGGCAGGCGAGAGACGAGGCCCACCTTCTCGACGCCGGCCGACTTGAGGGCGTCCATCACCGTCATCGTCTGCTGCACGGTGACGGCGCCATCTGCACGCAGGTAGACGGACTTGTCGCTCTTGCCGTCGAGCGCCTGCCGCATGCGCTCGCCGAGCACGTCCACGCGAATCAGCTCGTCGTCGAGCTGCACGCGGTTGTCCTCGCCGAACGAAAGCGGAATCGTCACGAAGATGCGCTCGTTCTCGAGGTTCTGCGAGCGCGTCGCCACCGGCAGGTTCACGTCGAGCCCGCGCGTCATCATGGGCGCCGCCACCATGAAGATGATGAGCAGCACCAGCATGACGTCCACAAGGGGGACGACGTTGATCTCCGACAGGGCAGTCGCCGCCGTCACCCGTCCCCGCCGTCCGCGGGTGCCGCCGCCTGCCGCCTGTACCTTGGGCATGGGTCGTGGGTCCCCGGCGGCCTAGGTGAAGTTCCGCTCCGAGATGTTGAGGAACTCGAGCGAGAAGTCCTCCATCTGCGACGCGAACCCGCGCACCTTGCTCGTGAAGTGGTTGTAGAAGTACACGGCCGGGATCGCCGCAAAGAGGCCCGCCGCCGTCGCGATGAGTGCCGACGCAATCCCGGGCGCGACCACCGCGAGGTTCGACGACCCCACGGCGCCAATCGCCTGGAACGCCGTCATGATGCCCCACACGGTTCCGAACAGCCCGATGAAGGGCGTGATGCTCGCCGTCGTCGCCAGGAATCCCACCCGCTGCTCGAGTTTCGTCAGCTCGCTGCCGCTGGCGCGCAGGAGTGCGCGGTCCACGGCCTCGAGACTCTTCAGCGTAGGACGCGCGCCCGCCGCCGCTGGCTTGTCGCCCGTGGCGCCACGCAGTTGCGTGTTGAGCTCCGTATAGCCCGCCTGGAACAGCCCGACGAGCGGGCTCTCGCCAAGCGATCGACAGACGGCCTGCACCTCGGAGAACTTGCTGCTCCGACGGAACACGTCGAGGAACTGCCGCGTGTGGGCCTCCGCCTTGCGGAATGCCCAGGTCTTGTAGAGCACGATGCCCCACGAGATCACGGAGAAGAGCACGAGGAAGGCGAGGACGAGCTGCTCGATGAGACCCGTACTCGAGATGAGCGATACGACGTCAGTGGCCGACTCCGCGGTCTCGGCCGCGGGCCCGGCCAGCTCCTGCAGGGCAAAAGCGCACACCCAGAGCGTCTGCAAACAGGCCTCCGCTATGCATCATCAGTGCGCCGCTGGGAAGGCGCGAACGACGAAGCCTACCACGCGCCGAAAATCAGCGTCAATTCAGTGATATCGTGGCAGTTCTTGTTGATTGGGCCCGGCCGTCAGGCCGGTCCGCCGCCCCTCGTCCTCTCGGCCATGATCCGGTTCCTCAGCATCCGCCAGCTGGCGGTCATCGAGTCGCTCGACATCTCGCTCGACGCCGGCCTGACCGTCCTGACCGGCGAGACCGGTGCGGGCAAGTCCGTCCTCGTCGAGGGCATCGGCCTGCTCCTCGGCGGGCGCGCCTCGGCCGACATGGTCCGCACCGGCGCCCCCTCCGCCTCGGTCCAGGCCATCGTCTCCACACCGGAGGGTGCCGAGGTCATCGTCCGGCGTGAGGTCTCGGCCGAGGGCCGCTCGCGTGCGTACATCGACGACGTGCTCGTCACGGCGGGAACGCTGCGCGACCGGATGGCGGCGTGGGTGGACCTGCACGGACAGCACGAGCACCAGACGCTGCAGCTTCCCGAGACGCATCTCGACCTCCTGGATCGCGTTGCCGGGTTGTTGCCGCAGCGAGCCGGCGTGGCAAGGGCCTACACGGCGCACGTCGCCGCCCGCGACGCGCTCGCGGCCACGCAGATGGACGCGCGCGAGCGCAGTGCCCGCATCGACCTGATCTCGTTCCAGCTCGGAGAGATCGACAAGGTCGCGCCGCTTGCCGATGAAGACGAACAGCTGGCCGCCACGCGGCAGGTCCTCGCAAACGCCGATCGCCTCCAGCGGCTGGGGCAGGAGGCCTACCAGGCGCTGTACGACGACGAGCACGCCGCCCTGCACGCGCTGACGCTGGTCTGGAAGCGGGTCGACGAACTCGCGCAGGTCGATCCGGCCGTGCAGCCGTATGCCGCGATGCGCGACGGCGTGAAGGCGCAGCTCGACGACCTCGCATTCTTCCTGCGCCAGTACGTCGCCGGCATCGAGGCCTCGCCGGAGCGGCTCCAGGATGTCGAGGACCGCCTGGCCCTGCTCGAGCGCCTGAAGAAGAAGTACGGCCCAGGCCTCGAGGACGTCCTGGCGCGCCAGCAGACCCTCCGCGACCAGCTCGCCTCGCTGCAGCAGCCCGAGGGCCAGCTCTCGGCGCTCCAGGCCTCGGCCGATGCCGCCGCCGCCGACTACCTCCAGGGCGCACGCGCACTGTCGGCGGCACGGCGGGCCGCGGCGCCACCGTTCCTCGCGCGCCTCAGGGCCGAACTCGCCGAGTTGTCGATGCCGCACGTGGACGTGACGTTCCGCTTCGAGGACGCAGCCGGGGAGGCGCAGTGGGGCGCGACCGGCATCGATACCGGCGAACTGCTGCTCTCGGCAAACCCCGGCGAGGCGCCCCGGCCGCTCGCCCGGGTGGCGTCGGGCGGCGAGCTGTCTCGCGTGATGCTGGCCGTGAAGGTGCTCGACGCACCCGAGGCCGATGGCCGTACCCTGATCTTCGATGAAGTGGACGCAGGCATCGGGGGACGGGTGGCCGGCAGCGTCGGTGCGAGGCTGCGGTCGCTGTCGCGCGACGCCCAGGTACTCTGCGTGACGCACCTGCCGCAGGTGGCGGCCTACGCCGACGCCCACGTGCACATCAGCAAGCAGGTGAGCGGCGGCAGGACACACACGTCGGCGACGCTGCTCGCCGGCGAGGCCCGGGTCGAGGAACTCGCGCGGATGATGGCGGGCAGTACGGCCGCGCCGATGCTCGACGGCGCCCGTGCGCTGCTGGCGTCCCAGCAGGGAGCGGCGGACACGTCCGGCGCCCGGCGCGGGGGCGAAAGCGAAGCAGAAGCAAAAGGCGAAAGCGAAAGTGTGGCGACCAGCAGGGGTCGCAAGGGACGCATACGTGGCTCGTAAGTACCTGGTCGAAGCGTACGGTTGCCAGATGAACATGCACGACGGCGAGAGGCTCGCCGGCCTGCTCGAGTCCGCGGGATTCGAGGCGACGGCCGATCCCGCCGACGCCGACGTCATCGTCATCAACACGTGCAGCGTGCGCGAACGGGCGGAAGAGAAGCTGTTCACGCGCCTCGGCGAGTTCCGGGAGGCCGCGCAGGCCGTCGGTAACACGCCGGTGATTGCCGTGACGGGCTGCGTGGCCCAGCAGGAAGGCGCCGCGCTGCTGAAGCGCTCGCGGCTCATCGACGTCGTGGTCGGCACGCAGCGTGTCAAGCAGCTGCCGATGCTCGTCTCGCAGGCGCTCGAGGCCGACGCCGGGCCACAGGTCGACATCAACCCGCACGAGGACGTCTCGTTCCCGCTCGGCATCGCGCGGCGTGCCGACACGGTCAAGGCCTACGTCAACATCATCGAAGGCTGCAACGAGTTCTGCGCGTTCTGCGTGGTGCCCTACACGCGCGGGCACGAGCGCATGCGGCCGGCCGCGGAAATCCTCGCGGAAGTGCGCGAGGCGGCGGGGAAGGGCCATCGCGAGATCCATCTGCTCGGCCAGATCGTGAACCACTACCAGGCGCCAGACGACGCCGCCTGCGACTTCGCGGGGCTCCTCGAGCAGGTCCACGAGGTGCCGGGTGTGGAGCGCATCCGTTTTGCCAGCCCGCACCCGCGACACGTGACGCCGGGGCTCCTCGACGCCTACAGGTCGCTGCCGAAAATCTGCCGGCATCTGCACCTGCCCGTGCAGTCCGGCTCGACCCGCATCCTCGCGGCCATGCGTCGTCGTTACTCGCGCGAGCGGTATCTCGAGATCATCCAGGAGGTCCGCGAAGCCGTGCCCGGCATCTGCCTCTCGACCGACATGATCGTGGGGTTCCCAGGCGAGACGGCCGAGGACTTCGACCACACGCTGACGCTGACCGCCACGGCCCGCTACCACAGCATGTTTTCCTTCAAGTACTCGCCGCGCCCGCGAACCCTGGCCATCAAGCGGATGCCAGACGATGTGGCGGAGGCGGAGAAGACGCGGCGGATCGTCGAACTGCAGGCGTTGCAGCGCGAGATCCAGTCCGACCTGCATCGCCAGGCGGTCGGCCGGGTCGAGCGCGTGCTCGTGGACAGCACGAGCCGCCGCCGCGACGAAGATCTGTCGGGCCGCACAAGTGGCAACACCGTCGTGAACTTCCCGGGCGCCCCGCAGTGGCTGGGGCGGTTCGCCGATGTCCGCATCACGTCCGCAGGCCCGAACAGCCTGCGGGGCGACGTGGTGTCCGTGGAGGGCTGATGCCGGTCCGGATGTGGATCAAGGGCCTCATGATGGACCCCGTCACGAACATGCCCATCGTGGTGCTTCGCGACGAGGCGGGGGAGCGGACGCTGCCGATCTGGATTGGCATGTTCGAGGCGCACGCCGTCGCCCTGCAACTCGAGAACAGCGCCCCGGCGCGTCCGATGACGCACGACCTCCTGCGGCACGTCATCGAGGCCCTCGGGGCGACGGTCACGGAGGTTCACGTCACGGACGTGCGCGATGGCACCTTCCATGCGCTCGTGTACCTGCAGTCGGGCGGCGACCTCCTGGCAATCGACGCGCGGCCGTCGGACGCCCTGGCGCTCGCGCTCCGCACGAGGGCGCCTGTGTTCGTCGCCGAGCACGTGCTCACCGACGCGCGTCCCCTCGAGGCGCCGACCGGGCAGGACTCGGAGCGGCTGCAGCATTGGCTCGAAAGCCTCGACCCGAACGAAATGGGCAAGTACAAGATGTAGAATCCGACCCCGATGATTCTGGCAATCGCGAATCAGAAGGGTGGCGTGGGCAAGACCACGACCGCCATCAATCTTGCGGCCGCGTTGTCGCTGCGCGGCAAGCCGACGCTGCTGGTGGACCTCGATCCCCAGGCCAACAGCACGATGTCGTTCCTCGAGATGGGAACGGTCGGCCCCAACATGTTCGAGGCGCTCACGGGCGAGAACGGCACGACGCTCAGCAGCATCGTGCGCCCGACGAACCAGCCGCACCTCAGCATCGCGCCCGCGCGCATTGCGCTGGCAAAGGTCGAGGCAAAGCTCGTGGGTGAGCTCGACGCGCATTTCCGTCTGAAGGAGAAGCTGGATCCACTCCGCGAGACGTTTCCCTACATCGTGATCGACTGCCCGCCGACGCTGGGCCTGCTGACGGTGAATGCGCTCGTTGCGGCGACGCATCTCGTCGTGCCGATCCAGTCGTCGTACTTCGCGCTCGAAGGCACGGACGACCTGCTGGAGACGGTCGGCAAGGTGCAGCTTCGTGCCAATCCGTCGCTCCAGGTGCTCGGCGTGCTCATCACGATGCACGACCGCCGCACGAGCCTCGCGCGCGACATCCGCGAGCAGATCAAGAAAGTGTTCGGCCCCAAGGTGTTCAAGACCGTGATTACGAAGAGCGTCAGGCTCGAGGAGAGCCCGGCGTACAAGGAAGCCATCTTCACGTTTGCGCCCGATTCGTCCGGCGCGTCCGAGTACTACAGCGTGAGCGAGGAGGTCCTGAGCCGTGTCTAAGCGTGGCTTGCCCGAGTCGGTCCGCATGCGCCACGACGCGCATTACGTCGAGACGTTGACGGCGTCTGCCGGTACGCCGGTGGGGCGCATGATTCCAATCGAGCACATCGATCCCAACCCGAACCAGCCGCGGCAGGTCATGGGCGACCTGTCCGAGCTCATCGCGTCGGTCAAGGAACAGGGGATCATCGAGCCGATCGTCGTGCGGCAGCGGGGAAGCCGCTTCCAGATCGTCGCCGGCGAACGCCGCTACCAGGCTGCGGTCCGGGCCGGCATCGACGAACTCCCTGTCGTCATCAGGGATGTGGACGATGTGGGCATTCTCGAGATTGCGCTGGTCGAGAACCTCCAGAGGAAGGACCTCACGGCGTTCGAGGAGGCGGAAGCCCTCCACGCGCTCTGCCAGAAGGCCGGCTACACGCACGAGCGGCTGGCGCAGAAGCTTGGCAAGAGCCGCACGGTCATCACGGAATCGCTCTCGCTGAACCAGATGCCCGAGTCGATCAAGCAGCTTTGTCGGCTGGCCGACATTTCGTCCAAGTCATTGCTGCTTCAGGTGGTTAGGCAGGGCGAGCCCGAGAAGATGGCGGCGCTCGTCGAGCAGATGTCGCGCAGTGGCGGGATGACCCGCCAGGAAGTGCGCGAGGCCGTCAAGCCGAAGCCCGGACGCGCTGCCGGACGCCCCCGGCCGTTCACGTTCACGTACCGCGCCCCCGAGAAGCAGTTCGCATTCCAGCTGAGCTTCAAGAAGGCCGAGGTCGAACCCGACGAAGTCATCGCGACGCTCGAGCGCATCCTCGAGGACCTCCGCGCCCAGCGGACGAGCGCACAGGCGGGGCAGGACGAACAGGGCGACTGAGTTCGTCCCTCGCACACGGCAGCAGAAGTTCGCCGGCCACGCCGGTTCCGGCGCCTCGATCGCGACTGACATACTGCCAGGCCAACCGGGGCATCGCGGCCTGGAACAATTGTTAGTTAACATAATGTGTATTATCGGACTCTGCCAACATAGACCAGAATTCGCCCTGTTGATGCCGTGTGTGGATGTCTTAAGGTGATTCGGCCTAACCAGAGGACCGCTTGCCTCTCGTCCTCGTTCGTCTGCTGTTGGCGCCGAACCGAACTTCTGGAATGATCGTCCGAGTGAGCCAGGCGCATCGCGCGCCAGCCCCTTCCGCATGCTTCGAACGCTCGACCGTTACATCATCCGCGAGACGCTGGCGCCGTTCGGGCTGACGCTCCTCATCCTCACGTTCCTGCTCCAGATCCCCACGATCATGGACGTGGCCGAGACCCTGATCGCCAAGGGCGTGGGCCTGCCCACGATCGGCCGCATCCTCGTCACGCTGCTGCCATCGACGCTGGCCCTGACGATTCCCATCAGCCTGCTCGTGGGGCTCCTGATGGCGCTCGGACGGCTCTCGGCCGACCGTGAGGCCGTCGCGATGCAGGCCTGCGGCGTGAGCCTCTACCGCATCCTCCGGCCCGTTGCCCTCATGGCGGTCGTCGGCACCGCGGCCACGGCGTACCTCATGATCGAGGCGATGCCTCGCGGCAACCAGACGTTCCGCGAGATCACCTTCGGGATCATCCAGGCCAAGGCCGAAAGCGACGTCAGGCCCCGGGTCTTCTTCGACGAGTTCCCGAACCTCGTCCTGTACGTCAGGGACGTGCCGGCCAACACCCGTGGGTGGCGCGGCGTGTTCCTTGCCGACACGCGCAATCCCGGAGAGCCGCAGTTGCTGACCGCGGATCGGGGACACTTCGTGCTCGACCCGGCCCAGCGTCGTGTCGATCTCATCCTCGAGGACGGCATCCTGCACCGGTCGCGGGCCGACGCGCCCGACCAGTACGAGCTCCAGCAGTTCCAGGCGCTTACCGTCCAGCTCGATCCCGAGACGGTGTTCCCCCGCCAGAGTGTGACGCCTGGCGACAACGAGCTGACGATTCCGCAGCTCCGGACGAAGGCCCGGCAGATGCGCGAGCAAGGCATCTCGCCGCACAACCCGATCATGGCCATCCAGCGCAAGTACACGATTCCCGTGGCTTGCCTGGTCTTCGGCCTGATTGCGCTCGGCCTCGGTGTGACGCACCGCAAGGACGGCAAGAACGCCGGCTTCGTCATCGGGATTGGCGTGGTGCTCGTCTACTACGTGCTGATGTACATGGGCGAGGCCCTCGCCAAGGGCCAGCGCGTGCCCGCCGAGTTCGCCCTCTGGATCCCCAACATCGTCCTCGGGCTGGTCGGGGCCGCGCTGCTCGTGCTGAAGACCCGCGGCTACGAGTTCTCCCCCACGATCAGCATCCCTGTCCCCGCCATCATCACGAAGCTGATCGGCCGCACCGAGACCACCGCGGCCAACGGTGGACCGGTCGGCGGGCCGTCCCTGCCAGCGCGTCCGTCAAGCCGACACGCCCGGGGGGCGTCGGTCGGACAGCCCCAGCGGAGCCCTGGCAATCGCGTCGTGCTTGTCGTGCGCGTCCCGCAGCTGCGACTGCCCGGGTTCAACATCCTCGACCGCTACCTGAGCCGGATCTATCTCCGCGTCTTCGGGGTGACGTTCCTGGGGATGCTCGCGGTGTTCTACATCGCGATCTTCACCGACTACAGCGAGTACCTCTTCAAGGGGCGGACGACCGGCCAGATGCTGCTGGCCTTCTTCCTCTACTCGACGCCGCAGTACACGTACTACATCACGGCCCTTGCGGCGCTCGTCGGCACGCTGGTGACGGTCGGCCTGCTGACGCGGACGAGTGAGCTCACGGTCATGCAGGCGTGCGGCGTGTCGCTCTACCGGGCGACGGTGCCGCTGCTGCTCTTCGCGCTCGCCTGGAGCGTGGTGCTGTTCGGGATGGAACAGAGCATCCTGGCGGCGTCGAACCGGCGGGCCGAGGAGATGCGGGCCACGATCCGGAGCGGGACGCCGCAGACGTTCGGCATGGCGGGCAGGCAGTGGATGGCGGGCAGCGACGGCCGGCTCTATCACTATGGGCGGTTCGATCCACGGGCGGCACGGCTTGACGAACTCACGGTCTATGCCTTCGGCTCACGCGGCTGGAACGTCACGAGCCGCCTGTACGCGCGCGTTGCCGTCAACATGGACGGCACGACGTGGCGCGCCGATCAGGGTTGGCTGCGGACGTTCGGCGACAGGAATGCGGTCACCGCGTTCTCGGCCTTCCCCACCCACACGCTCACGATGGAGCGACCTGACTACTACGGTGTGGAAGAACCGGAAGCCGTGCTTGCCGAGCGCCTGAAGGTTCCCCAGTTGCGCGCGCACATCGCCGACCTCAACCAGGCCGGCTACAACACCGTGCCGCTCCAGGTGGCCCTGCACCGCAAGCTCGCCTTCCCGTTCATCACGGTCATCATGACCTTGATTGCAATTCCGTTCGGCGTGACGACGGGCCGCAAGGGCACGCTTTTCGGCATCGGGATCGGCATCGTGATCGCGATCCTCTACTGGACAACGCAGAGCCTGTTTGCGGCGGTCGGCAGTGCGGGTGTCCTCGCACCACCGTTGGCGGCCTGGGCGCCGAACATTCTCTTCATGTCCGTTGCCGCATACCTCGGGCTGACGGCGCGCACCTAGGGCCCTTTCGTCAGCGTCTCTCGTCGGCCGCGGGTCATTGTCGGCCGGCCGACAATGAATCCTCCGCAGTTCAGGCGCGTGGGTGGTGCGCGTCGTAGAGGCGCTTGAGCCGCGCTTCGAGCACGTGCGTGTAGATTTGCGTCGTGGACAGGGCGGCATGCCCCAGCATCATCTGGATCGCCCGCAAGTCCGCACCCCTGTCGAGCAGGTGCGTCGCGAACGAGTGGCGCAGGACGTGCGGCGACACCTCCGACGTGATCCCTGCATCCGCGGCATATCGCTTCAGCAGCTTCCAGAACCCGACACGCGTGAGTGCCGACACACCGCGGCCGCTGGGAAAGAGCCAAGGCGACGCCTGCCCCTTGAGCAGCGCGGCTCGTCCACCGGCCATGTACGTGCGCAGGGCCGCGACCGCCTGCTCCCCCACCGGCACGACCCGCTGCTTGTCGCCCTTGCCGATGCAAGTCAGGAAGCCGACATCGAGATCGAGATCGGATGGCTTCAGCGTCACGAGTTCGGTGACGCGCAGGCCTGTGGCGTACAGGACGTCGAGCATTGCCCGGTCACGCAGGCCGCGCGGCGTGCCGACGTCAGGCGCCGCGAGCAGCCGGTCCACTTCCTCCAGCGACAGGTAGCGCGGAAGCTCCTGCCAGGCGCGCGGCGGGCGCAGGTCGTCAGCTGGATTGCTCGCAATCACGCGCGACACGAGCAGGTGCTTGTAGAAACCCCGCACTCCAGCCACCATCCGGGCGACCGATCGCGGCGAATACCCCTCCGCCATCAACCCGCGCACGAACGCCTCGAGATCGTGCAGCGTCAGCGTGTCTGGCGTCGTGCCGCGACCTGCCGCAAACCGCGCCAATTGCAGGAGATCCCGGCTGTAGCTCTCGATGGACAGCGGCTGGAGCCTGCGGACGACTCTCAGGTGATCGAGATAGGCGTCGACACGCGCGTCGCTGACATCCGGACGGTCCTCGGGCACCACGCAAGCATACCGTCGCCGGTGGCCCTTGCGCGTCAGCCAATGATGGGTAGACTTCTAGGCATAGACTTCGAGGTGTCAATGCCGCCACGGACCGATGCCCTCCAGGGCACGCTGACGCTGCTGATCCTGAAGACGCTCGATGCCGGCCCGCGGCATGGCTACGCCATCGCGCAGCATATCCAGAACACGTCCAACGGCCTGCTGCGCGTGGAGGAGGGGTCGCTCTACCCCGCCCTGCGACGGCTCGAGCAGTCGGGGTGGGTCAAGGCAAGCTGGGGAGTCACCGACAGCCAGCGGAAGGCCAGGGTGTACGCGCTGACCGCGGACGGCCAGCGGCAGCTCGACGAGGAGGAGGCGAAGTGGCAGCGCCTCCTCCAGGGGGTCCGGCACGTGTTGCGCTACGGCGAGGGGTAGCGCGGTGAGCGCAGGGCGAGTCCGGCGCTCACAGGTAGGCGGCGCCGACCATGATCCTGCGGACGCGCATCCACGGCGCGCCGTGCGAGATGTGGTTGATCTGGACCGGCTGCCCTTTCGCGTCGCCGGTCGTCCCGTGCATCTCCCAGGACCCCTTGTTCGAGACGGCGTCGAGGTTGGCGTAGAAGTCGGTCGTGATGGCGTTGTAGGTCACGTCCGAGACCATGCGGACCTTCCTGCCGTTCTTGATCTCCCAGAACGCATTGCCGCCGAACTGCCCGTTGTAGCGCTGCTGGTCGATCGAGTAGCTGCCCCGCCCGTCGATGAGGAGGCCGTCCTTCGTGTCGGCAATCAGCTCCTCGGCGCTCGGCGCCTTGGCGTCACCAGGCTCGACATGGACATTCGGCATGCGCAGGAACGGGTAGTTCCGCCAGGACGTCGCGAACGTGCAGCCGCGGCTCTCCTTCTCGTTCACGAAATGCGCGGTCTCGCGGTTCGTCTGCAGCCCAACCAACACGCCTTCACGCACGATCGGCCACGACTGCGTCTTGACGCCATCATCGTCGAAGCCCACGGTGCAGAGGCCTCCCTCGATGGTGCGATCGGCGGTCACGTTGAAGATCGGGCTGCCGTACTTCAGCCGGCCGACGTCCGAGAGCTTGATGAAGCTCGTCCCGGCGTAGTTGGCTTCGTAGCCGAGGATGCGATCGAGCTCGGTCGGGTGGCCGATGATCTCGTGAATCGTCAGCATCGAGTGCGACGGCGTCATCACGATGTCCTTGAGACCGGCGCTGACCGGCGGGGCCATCGCGTGCTCCACCGCTTCCGAGGCGATGCGGTCGGCGTTCTCGAGCATGCCGCCGCCTGTCACCACCTCGTAGCCGCCCGTGCGGGCCGGCACCGTATACGTGCGCGACTTCACCTTCCCGTTCGCGCGCGCGGTGGCCGTGAAGCTCGGCGCCACCCGCCACGACTCCTGCTCGATGTAGGAGCCCTCGCTCGAGGCGAAGTACTTCCACTCGTAGTCCTGCCCAATCGACGACTGCGTGCGCAGGATGCCCTTGGTCTTCAGCAGTTGCTCGTTGATGCCGAGCAGGAACGCGATCTTGTCGTCGAGGGCCACCTCGAACGGATCCACCTTGATGGGCGTTGCCCAGTAGGTCTGGTGCGCTAGCGTCGGCGCAAGCTTCACGTCGAACCTGCGGGCCACCGCACTCGCGCGCGCGACGTCCACTGCCTGCCTGGCGATGGTCCGCACCTGCTCCTCGGCAACGAGCGGGCTGCTCGCGAAGCCCCAGACGCCACTGTGGAGGACGCGGACTCCAAACCCTGCGCTCTCGTTGCGTCCACCGCCCCCGCCGAACCCGAAGCCGAACCCGCCGCCTCCGACGATGCGGTCGCGCACGGTCACCGAGTCGCTGATGTTGCGCGTGAACCGGATGTCGCAGTACGTCGCGCCAAGCCGGCGTGCCTCGGCAAGCGCGACGTCAGCAAGGCCCTTGAACCGCGACTCGAGCACACGGCCCTTCGGCGACTGCGCAATCAGGGCCCCGACGATGTCGCTCGAGGCGAGGGCGACACCCGTTACGCCCACCGTGCGGAGGAAGTTGCGTCGATTCGTGCTCATGGGCTTCCTCAGACCGCGGGCGACACGGACGTCATCGTGAAGTCCTCGAGGCGCATGGCCGGCACCATGGCGGTGCCCGGCTGGTCGTACGCCTCGCCTGTGTGCATCGGCTCGGGCGGCCCGAGCGCGCTGATGTTGTTGAAGCCGACGACAGGCGTCTCGTTCCAGCGGAAGTTCTGGACCGGCGCCGTGATCTCCCCGTTCTCGATGAGGAACAGGCCGTCGCGCGTCATGCCCGTGTAGAGGATGTTCATCGCCTCGACCGGTCGCATGTACCAGAAGAACGACACGAGCAGGCCGCGCTTCGTGGTCCGGATCATCTCGTCAACGGAGGTCGTGCCCCCGTCCATCACGAGGCTGAGGCCAGGCGGCGTGGCCGTCGGCTGCCTTCCGGTCTTCTGCGCCCAGAAGCGGTTGTAGTACAGGTTCTTCACGACGCCCTTCTCCACCCACGGCACGCTGCGCGCGGCAAGGCCGTCTTCGCCAATCGGCGTCTGCCGCAGCACCGGGTGGTTGACGACACTGCGGATGGTGACGTTGTCGCCGAACAGCTTCTCGCCGACCTTCGTCTGCCCGCGTTCCTTGCCGCTCATGAAGCTGCGGCCCTCCTCGGCAGCACGGGCGTCCATTGACGACATGAGCAGCGAGAGGAACCGCGCCGCCGGGCGCGGCTCGAGAATCACGGTGTAGTCGCCAGGCTCGATGGCGCGAGGCTTCTGCGACTTCAGCGCCTTGTCCGACGCGCGCTCGGTGATTGCCACCGGGTCGATGAGGCTGACGTCCTTGAGGCCGGTCTGCCCTGCCCAGCCCGACCCGGTCCCATCAGGCGTGCGACAGGTGAGGATGAAGCTGGCCTCGGCGAACTGGAAGTACGAGAAGAGCCCCTCGCTGTTGGCCGTCGCCGTCGTCCAGTGCAGCTTCGGGATGTACCCCGCGCCGACGACGCCCTTCTTCTCGCAGATGTCGAGGCTCTGCTTGACCATCGCCGCGCGTTCGGCGGGCCCGAAGGCGACCGTGCGATCGATGACCGCGTCCACGGGCGCGTAGTCCTGCGGCGGCTTCACGAGCGGCATCGTCTCGGGGTTGTCGGGCTTCCGCTTCGCGAGTGCCTGCGCCTGTTCGATCGCGGTCTTCAGGGAGGCGTCGTCGAACTGGTGCGTCACGGTGCTGGCGCTCTTCTGCCCGTAGTACACCGTGATCTGCACCTGCTGGTCGTGCTCGATGAGGTTGGCCGTGATGCTGGAGTTGGCGTACCGCGTGGCCGAGCGCTCCCCGCCCTGGAAATCGACCTCGACCCCGTCGGCCCTGGCCATGTTCAGGATCCGGTCCGTGATTGCCTTCACTTGCTCGCGCGAATAGCTCATCTCATCCCCGATGAAAAGCCGGCCGTGGGCCAACGGCCTTCGGCCTTCGAAATCCAACGAGCCTGCAGCCTACGAGCCTCTAGCCTGCCGGCTGGCTGCAGGCTGCAGGCCGCAGGCTTGAACCCTACGAGAACGCCGCGCCGACCATGACCTTGCGGATCAGGCAGGGCGACGACCCGTGCGACGGATAGTTCGACTGCACCGGCTGCCCCTTGGCGTCGCCGTCCATGCCGTGATGCTCCCAGCTCTCGGGCGGCCCGACGGCATCGAGGTTCGCCCAGAAGTCGGTGGTGATGGCGTTGTAGGTGAAGTCGGTCACCATACGCGTGACCTTGCCGTTCCTGATCTCCCAGAACGCATTGCCGCCGAACTGCCCGTTGTAGCGCTGCTGGTCGATGCTGAAGCTGCCGGCGCCGTCGACGAGCACACCGTCCTTCACGTCGGCGATCATCTGGTCGAGCGTCGGCGATCCCTGCTTGCCGGGCTCGAGCTGGATGTTCGGCATCCGCAGGAACGGGTAGTTGCGCCAGTGGTTGGCAAACGTGCAGCCGCGGCTCTCCGGCTCGCCGATGTAGTGCGCGGTCTCGCGATTGGTCTGCAGGCCCACGAGGATGCCTTCCTCGATGATCGGCCACCGCTGCGCCTTCACGCCATCGTCGTCGAAGCCCACCGTGCCGCAGGCACCGACGTGCGTGCGGTCGGCATACACGTTGAGCAGTGGGCTGCCGTACTTCAGCGTCCGCAGGTCCGCGAGCCTCACGAAGCTCGTGCCCGCGTAGTTGGCCTCGTAGCCGACGATGCGATCGAGCTCGGTGGGATGCGCGATGATCTCGTGGATGGTGAGCCCGAGGTGCGACGGCTTCAGCACGAGATCCTTGAGCCCGGCCTGCACCGGCGCCGCCATGCTGTGCTCGACGGCCTCGGCGGCCACGCGCTCGGCGTTGCCCTTCAGGTCGGCCTTCACGAGGAACTCGTAACCAGCCGTTGACGCACCAGGCGAGTAGACGCGGGTCTTGACCTGCCCCTTCGCACGCGCGGTGGCCGAGCAGCCGCAGGAACAGTAGTAGAGGCTCTGCTCGATGAAGGAGCCCTCGGACGTCACGAGGAACTTCCAGTCGTGCGAGAAGCTCACTTGCGCGGTGGCAAACAGCACCTGCGCGTTCTTCTGGATGGCCGTCGTCGCCTCGGTCAGCAGCGTGACGGTCTCCTCGAGCGGGACGTCGAACGGATCCCGCTCGTGAGGCGTCTCGTAGAACTCGTCGTAAGCCGGCACCGGGGCGAGCTTGACGTCGAACCGCTTGGCCATCGCGCTCGCGCGCGCGATGTCGGTCGCCTGGCGCACCACGCGGCGCACTTCGTCCGGCGTGACGAGCGGGCTGCTCGCAAAGCCCCAGACGCCGGAGTGGACGACGCGCACGCCGAAACCGAATGTGTCGGAGATGCCGCCACCCGGCGCCGACCCGAAGCCGCCGTAGCTGAACCCCCCGGAATTCGTAAGCTGCCCGTTTCGCACGTTGAGCGACTGCGAGCGCTTGCGCCCGAAGCGGATGTCGGCGTAGGTGCAGCCGAGGTCCTTCGCCTCCCGCAGCGCGTCGGTGCCGTACTGCCGCCAGGGGCCGGTGCGGCCCTTCGGCGCCTGCGCGGCGAGCTGCGCGAGCCAGGCGTCGGACAGGCCGAGGGCGGCGCCTGCCGCACCGGCGGTCTTCAGGAAGGTTCGTCGATCGTGCGCCATCGTGTCGCCTCACCGGCGGCGCTGCAGCCGCCGCAGGATCCATTCGCTGCCGAGCAGCCCGAGCACCGCCGCGGCATACCACCACGTTCGCGTGACGCGGACCAGCACCGTTGGTGCGGGCCCCATCGTGCTGCGCAACGCGTCGAGTGCCGGGCCGAGGTCGGCCTCCCGCGCCGCGGCCGCCCCCGCCTCGCGCTGGTGATGCGCCACGTCGGCCCACGTCGTCGTCTGTGCGATGCCGCTTACGTGTATCACGGCCTGCGCCTCCGCGACCACACCTCCATCGCGAACCGCCTCGATCGACAGGCGTGCATCCGAGGGGTCCCAGGGGCGAACGGCGGCAGTCCAGCGACCGTCGCCGGCTGACGCCAGGCGCAGCGACTGCCGTTGCCCGTTCCAGGCGATCTCCCCGCGCACGTCCGTCGCGCCCGCCGCGTCGATGTCGGGCCGAAGCCGCACGTCGGCATGGACGCGCCGCCCGGCACCACGACCGCCAGTCCACGCGGTCAACGAGAGGGGCGGCGGGACGTCGGCGGCGAGCGCACGCACGAGCGCCCGCCAGCCGCGATCGAACTCGGCCCCCTCAGCGGCGCGCCACCGCCAGGCATCGAGCGCACTCACCAGCAGCACACGGCCGGCGCCGAGACCGCGGCCCGCGACGATGGCCTGACGTTCGGAGTCGAGATACGCCAGCGGCACGGTTCCCGTTGACACGGCGGGCGAGAGCCATTCACGCGTAATCCATCGATGACTCCCGATGGTTGCTGGTCGCGGCTGCGCGGCACGCCGCACCGGGCCCAGCTCGCCGGGCCACAGGTGTCGCCACGGACCGCCGGTCGGCGCCTCGTCGAGCAGCAGCACGACGGCTCGCCCGCGCTTGTCGGCGGCCTGCTCCAGGCTCGCGACGTCCTCCCGCGTCAGGGCATCCACGCCGCCGACGATGATGACCGCCGCGTCGTCCTCCCGCAAACGGGCCGCGTCGGACTGCATGCGGGTCTCCACGGCAATCCCGGGCGCGGCACGCACGTACGTGGACACTGCGATGCCGGGCTCGGCGTCGAGCGCCTGCCGCGCGAAGCGTGCACTCCACGACGGCCTGGCGTCGAACACGGAGACGCCAGTCGCGAGGGAGGTAACGTCCACGGTGACGTCGGCAGGAGACGCCGCCCGCACGGGATGCGTCCCGCTGTAGGTCGCCACGGCGCGCAGTACCTCGTGACCGGGCTGCACCGGCAGCCAGTCGGCCTCGACGGCGAGGATCCCGTCGACAGCACGCGATGCGTCGTTCTCGACCAGGGCCACCTCGCGGCCGGACTCGCGATCGCTGATGCGCAGCGTCACGGTCCCGGCACCCGGCGGCACGCCGGCAATCGACGCCTGCACGGCGACCCGGCCCCCCGAAGCCACACGTGTCGGCACCTGGAGCAGCGTCAGTTCGAGGGTGGGATCCTCGACCCTGACCGCCAACGCGGCAGGCATCCGTTCGAGCGCCTCGTTCACGTGGTTCGGGTGTCCAGCCACGATGCGGGCGTCGGCGGCAACCGCGGGCAATGGTTCGCGCGGCTCGACAGGCAAGGGCGCGCTCCGGACATCGGCCCAGGCGCCAGCCGCGTCGATGACGCGCTGCCGAACACGATCATGCGACGCAGCCGGAAGGTCGTCGGGCATCAGGAGCGCGAGCACGGGCCTGCGGGGACGCGGACACCCCGGATCGACGACTGCCGCGACGACGGCCGCGAGTGCCAGGCCGCGCAGGATGCGTACGGCTCGCCACCAGGTCATGGGCGCCGGATGCCTCGTGCGGCTGTGCGCGGCGAGGGGGCCAGTTCACGCCTGTCGCGCGGAAGCGGGACGACCATCCACCCCGGGCTGACGGCGAGCACGCGCGCGCGCAGGGCACGGGTGACATCATCGGCGCGGCCGGCGACGAGCCCCTGCGCGAGCGACACCCACGCGGCGTCGTCCCTGTCGATGGCAACGACTGCGGGCAGCAGGGCCGCGAGGGCCACGCGGTCGTCGTCGGCCGCGGAATCCAGTCGGCCGAGCACGTCGAGCGCCGCCGCACGCTGCGTCTCGTCGAGTGGTGCCCGCTTCCATCGCGACGACGCGGCGGCCGTGCGGTCGCCCTGCAACCGCCGGGCCTCGTCTACCTGCACAGGCACCGGCAGCGTACGCATGAAGTAGCGCGCCTTGCCGAAGGCGGCCTGCACGGCCGCCAGCGCCCGATACTCGTAAGGCAGGGCTTCCCTGACTTCACCGGCCGTGAGGCGCGTCTCGGCCTGTGCCATCTGGCGGACCGCCTCGGTCAGGTCGCCCTGCCCGCTGTTGGCGAGCCGGCCGGCCTCGACCTCGTGCGAGTGCGCGGCCTCCTCGAACTCGTCTTCCACTTCGCCACCGAGCATGAAGACGAACTCCGCCCGCACTCGCCGCTGGACCATCGCCAGTTCCTGTGCCTGGCGGCGGTAGTCATCCGCCGTGATCCGCGGCTCTAGCGCGAGAAGCCGCTCGGTCATCTGGATGACCATGCGCTGGCTGAGTGCGTAGCGGTCCTCGGGATCCGCAAGCGACGCGTCTCCCCCGGCAGCGGCGCCGGGCTTCGCGATCTCGATGAGGATGCGCTCCGACTCGGCGATGCCTTCGTCGCCGGGCCGTCCATCGCGCGCCACCGCCTGGAAGACGACCGAGTCACCAGGCGTCAGGCCCAGCGCGGCGAGGTCCAGCGTGTGGCTCGCCGTCCACGCAGTCGCGGCGGTCCGTGTCACGTGCAGCGGCCACTCGCCGTCGACGAACGTGAAGCTCTCCCCGCTTCCCGACACCTGCGTGAACCGGAGCGTCAACGCCCGCAACCCGAGGTCGTCGTCAGCGGCAATCCGGATCGGCACGACTCCTGCAGCCTGCGCCCGTCGAAGGTCGGCGGCCGGCTCGATGATGCGCACGCGCGGGGACGCATCGGGCACGACGACGAGGGCGATGGACGCGAGCGTCCTGTCGGCTCCGTCGGTGACGAGAAGGACGTCTGACGCCGCGGGGATCAGCGTGACGTGCCCGCGCGCGTCCTCGCGCGTCACCGGCACGGCGCGTCCGCCAAGACGTGCATGCGCATCGCTTCGCCACCCGTCGAAGACGATGTCGAGCCGGCTGCCGGCGAGCGCCTCGACGCGTACGGGATCCGCGAGGCGGGCGGTGGCCTGCCTCGCGTACGCCGGCGGCGTCACCGTCACGGACCACCTGACGGGCAACGACGGGGCCGGGGGCGACGACTCGCGCAGTGGACCGGTCGTTGCCGCCGGTTTGCCTCCACGATTGAGAGGAACGACGTGGCGGCCCACGAGCACGAGTGCGAGGCATGCAAGTGCCAGCGCCCATGCCTGCCGTCGGATGGGGTGCGGGGGCTTCGAACCCTCGAGCGGAGCACGCGCTTGTGCCGCGAGCCGCGCCGTGATGGACGGAGACGCGGTCGCGCCATGCTCATGCCAGGCGACGAGCGCGTTGCCCAGGTCCGGATGCGCCTGCTCGATCGCGATGAGGACCGGGAGCACGGTGCGCAGTCCGCGGGTGCGCGCCAGGACGGCAGCGAATGCCACCAGGCCCGCTCCAGCGCCGCCGACGAGAGCAACTCCCCGCGGCCTGAGTACGGCCTCGACACCGAGGGCCACGACGACCGCGACGAGCGCAGCGTACGCGACCGCGTGCCACCGCCAGCGCCGCCGTGCCGCGCGGAGCCAGGCCTGCAGCCACGCGTCGTCGCCTGCAGTGTCTGCACCCGAGGATCCGCCGCCCATCGGCACGTCAGGCGGCATCGGCCTCCACCCGTCCCCGCCGGCGCCAGACCTGTTCCACGATCAGGAGCACCAGGACACCGGCCCATGCCACCCGCGCGTCGATGCCACCGGGCATCGACGACGCCGAGGGCACCTGCGCATCACGACCGGCCGCGGCTCGCTGGGCGGCCGTCCACATGTCGCCGATGCCTCCCGTGTTGCGTTCGCGGTCGGCCACGGCTTCGGCCACGCTGACGAGCGACCACCACGCCAGCGGCGACGCTGGCGCGGCGTGCATCGTGAGGACGAGAGTCTCGCCGGCCCACCAGCCGTGCAGCAGTGGCTCGCCGGTGCCCGCCCGGGCGAGGACACGCGCGTGAGAGGCCGTACGCTCGCCGGGCGTGGTTGTTGTCCGGACGTCCAGCGACGATCGCCACGCCGCGTCGCGCAGGCGCAAGTCGTCGGCGATGGCGTCGAGCACACCGGGCATGCCCTGCGTGGAGACGGGGGCGCTGTCGATTGCCGGCTCGACGTCTGTGCCGGGCCAGGTCACGCGCACCGGGACGCGTGGGCGCGGCGTGCCGGTCTCGCGCAGCCTCCCGACGAGCGCGTCGCGGACCGGTTCGTCGGCCGCAACCGCGACGACCTCGATTGCGCGGTCGCTGCGGCTCGATGCAGCGGGAGGCACATCGCGGACGACCAATCGATCAACGGCCTGCAGCCGCACGCCGACGCCGTGCGGCACGGCGGCAATGTCATTCGGTGTGAGTGCGTCGCGCGATCCGTCCCAGAGCACGACCAGTTCCACGCGGCTGTCGTGCGCCCTCGCCGCGAGGTCGGCGTTGATTGCAGCCAACTGCTCCGCGATGGTGTCGGTCGCCATCACGAGCGAGGACTCCGCCTCGCGCCGGAGTTCGCTGATCGTCCCGGCCGCGGCGTCCTTCAGGGTCTCGTCGACGACGATCACGCGGTGCAGCCGCTCCTGCCAGGCGCGCTGCCGTGCCGGGGTGACGAGTGTCGGGCCTGCCGCCGCTGCCGCGATGGCACCGACGATCGTCATCCGGAGAAGCAACAGCGGCACGTCCGCGAAGCGACGGAGACGACGCGACACGGGCGAGCCGCCGCGCAGGAACCGCAGTGTCGGGAACGGCACCTGCGTGGGCCGGCGGCGCGACAGCAGGTGGGCGACGATCGGGAGCGCGATGGCCAGCGCGAGCAGGCCGGCGAGCGGCGCGCCCCATCTCACCGCGCGCCCCCAGCCTGTGGCGCGCGCAGGGCCGTGAACTCGCGCAGCGTCGTGTCGATCCCCCGTTCGGTCCCGGCATCGACCCATGTGATGCCTTCGGCCCGCGCCATCTCGCGATGCCCGGCGACGAAGGCCGCGAACCTCGACGCATACGCCCCGCGCTCCGCCACCGCATTGGTCACGATCCGCTCACCCGTCTCGAGGTCGACGAACTCCGCATCGCCAGTCCCCGGAAGCGTCCGCTCCTCCGGCGTGGACACGTGGAAGACGACGACCTCGTGCCCCATGCGCCGCAGTTCGCGGAGTGCGGCGGTCCATCCGTCGGCACCGTACACATCCGAGATCAGCACGACGCAGCCACGCCGCCCGAGTCGCGCAGCCGCGCGCCGCAGATCGCCGTCGAGGTCGGTGCCGCCGCGGGCCTCGAGCCGCCCCAGCGAACCGAGGACGCGCACGAGGTGGCTGCGCCCCGTACGCGCCGCGAGCGCCGTCGTTGCCACATCGTCATGCGCCACGAGGCCGACCGCTTCGCCCTGCTGCACGAGGAGATAGGCGAGCGCCGCTGCGAGGAGGCGTGCCACCTGCAGCTTCGTCACGCCACGTCCGTCCGCGTACGCCATCGACCGGCTCGTGTCGAGCGCCACCATGACCGGCCACTCGGTCGTCGCGCGATGGACGCGGGTGTACAGGCGATCGGTCCGGGCGTAGTGCTTCCAGTCGAGATGCTTGAGATCGTCGCCCGGGAGGTACGGGCGCATCTGCTGGAACTCCGCGCCGGTTCCCGTGTAGGGGCTGCGATGGCTGCCGAGCCTGGCGCCCTCGACGATCAGGCGCGCGGCCAGTTCGAGGTCGGCAATCTGCGCGAGCAGCGCCGGGTCGAGCGTCAGCGCGTGCGGCGTGGCGCTCACGCGCGGGCCGAGACCTCGTCGAGCACCCGCGCGACGAGTGCGTCGGCGTCGAGCCCCTCCGCTTCGGCCTGGAAGTTGACGAGCACGCGATGGCGCAACACGGGCAGCGCGAGGGACCGGACGTCCTCGAGCGACACGGTCGCCCGCCCGTCGAGCAGGGCGCGCGCCTTGCCGCACAGCAGGAGCGCCTGGCCGGCGCGCGGTCCCGCGCCCCATCGCACGTACCGGGTGACCACCGAGGGGGCGTCGTCGGTGCCTGGACGTGTGGCCCGGACGAGCCGCGCCGCGTAGTCCACGACGTTGCTCGCCACCGGCACCTCGCGAACGAGCGCGTGCACGGCGGCGACATCGGTGCCACTCGCGACGATTGTCGGCCCTGCCTGCGGCGCACTCGTGGTCTGCACGAGCATCTGCCGCTCGTCGGCCGCCGTCGGGTAGCCGATGACGACGTTCAGGAGGAAGCGATCGAGCTGCGCCTCGGGAAGGCTGTACGTGCCTTCCTGCTCGATGGGATTCTGCGTCGCAAGCACGAACTGCGGGGACGGCAGCTCATACCGCACGCCACCCACGGTCACCTGGCGCTCCTGCATCGCCTCGAGCAGGGCTGCCTGCGTCCGGGGCGGCGTGCGATTGATTTCGTCGGCAAGGAGGATGTGCGCGAACACGGGCCCGCGAAGGAACCGCACCTCGCGTCGTCCCGTCGTCCGGTCCTCTTCGATCACCTCGGCGCCGACAATGTCGGACGGCATCAGGTCCGGGGTGAACTGGATGCGATTGAACGACAGGTCGACGGTGTGGGCGAGCGTCTTGATGATGAGCGTCTTCGCGAGACCCGGCACACCGCGGAGCAGGCAGTGCCCGCCCGCGAAGAACGTCGTCAGGATCTCGCGCAGGACGGCGCGCTGACCGACGATGGTGCGCTCGAGCTCGGCCTCGAGCCGGCGTCCGAGATCGGCGGCCTCGTCGATCGACAACGCGGGGGCGGGCATGTGGGCAGCGATTGTAGCAATGGCGCGGCATGGGCCCGGGCGGTCGCCGGTCCGCCCGGGCCTCGCGTTGACACGTCCCGGACCCCGCGCTACGCTTCACCGGTTTCCGGGCGTCCTGCCGGAACGAGCACTGCTCATGCCTGCAATGTCGAAGTGGGAAGCCCTCCCCACCGAAGCGATCAACCCCAACAGCCTCTCGCTCGACACCGCCTCGATTGGCGATGTCATCGACCTGATGGTTGCCGAGGATCGCAAGGTGGTCGCCGCCGTCCACAAGGAGAAGGACCGGATCACGGCCGGCGTGCAGATGGTCACCGAGTCGTTCCGCAAGGGCGGCCGCGTGATCTTCGTCGGCGCCGGCACCAGCGGCCGGCTTGGCGTCGTGGAGGCCGCGGAGATGCCGCCGACGTTCGGCGTGCCCGCCACGCGCGTGCGCGCGGTGATGGCCGGCGGCAAGGAGTCGATGTTCACGCCGAAGGAAGGCGTGGAGGACGACTACGAGGAGGGATCGCGCGCCGTCGCCCGCCTGCGGCCGCAGAAGCGCGACGTCGTGATTGGCATCTCGGCGAGCGGCGTCACGCCGTTCGTGCGTGGCGCACTCACCCGTGCCCGCCAGGCGGGGTTGCGCGTGATCTTCGTCACGTGCTGGCCCGGCAGCGAACTCCAGAACTTCGTCGACCTCATCATCGCGCCGGCCGTGGGCCCCGAGGTGCTGACGGGCTCGACGCGCCTCAAGGCCGGCACCGCGACGAAGATGGTGCTCAACATGCTCACCACCATCGCGATGGTGCGCAGCGGCAAGGCCTACGGCAACCTGATGGTCGACGTCCAGGCCACCAACGACAAGCTCAAGGATCGCGCGCGGCGCATCATCGCCATGACGACGGGCGTGGACTACGACGCCGCCGGCAAGCTGTTGAAGGCCGCCGGTAACGACGTCAAGGCAGCCATCGTGATGCAACGCACCGGCCTGTCGCGCGCCAAGGCGCTCGCCAGGCTGCGGGCCTCGCACGACTCGGTGCGCGAGGCGGTCGGCGAGGATGCCGAGCCCCGCCTGCGCGCCCTCCTCGGCCTCGACAGGAAGCCCTAGCGGATCTGCGAGCCTGCCGCGCCGTCGCAGATCAACTCGACGTCGCCGTGCAGTTGCAGGAACGACGCCGGCAGGTGCGTCGTCACGTCGCCGCCGAGCATCCGCGCGACCGTGGCCGCCTTCTCGGCACCCGTCACGAGCAGCAGCACGCGACGCGCCTTCAGGATCGTCCCCATCCCCATCGTCATGGCCTCGGTCGGCACCTGCGAGACGTCGCCGCCGAAGAAGCCGGCGTTGGCCTTGCGCGACGGCTCGAGCAGCTGCACGCGGTGGGTCCGCACATTGAGCGTGTCGGCCGGCTCGTTGAAGCCGATGTGCCCGTTGCCGCCGAGCCCCAGGATCTGGAGATCGATGCCGCCTGCCGCCGCGATGCGATCCTCGAAGCGCGCGCACTCGGCGTCGGCGTCGGCCGCGAGGCCGTCGAGCACGTGGCCCTGCCCGGCGGTCATGTTGACGCGGTCGAAGAGGTAGCGCCGCATGTAGGCGCGGTAGCTGCCCGGATGGTCCTCGCCGATGCCGACGAACTCGTCGAGGTTGAACGTCGTGACCTGCGAGAAGTCCAGCGTGCCGGCGGCGTGCCGCTCGGCGAGCAGGTCGTACATCACGATGGGCGTGCGTCCGGTCGGCAGGCCGAGCACGGCGCGGGGATTGTCGTGCAGGAGATCGGCCACGCGTTGCGCGGCGAGATCGGCAACATCCTGCGGGTCGTCACAGAGCGAGATGATCACGGTGCTTGTATGTGGGAAGGGACGCGCCGCCCCGCGCCTCGGCGAGGGCGAGCGTCACGGCGCCGAGCGCCGGGTCGACAGACAGCAGGTGGACGTCGCCGGCGGCGGCGACGTCGGACAGGCGCGTGCGCAGCGCCTCCTGCAGCCAGGGTACGGCATGGAAGGCCCCGCCGGCCATCACCACCGGGAAGTCGGCGGTGAGGTCGAGGTGCCGGACCACCGAGCGCACGGCGGCCGCCAATTCGTCAGCAGCCACTGACGCAATCGAGATCGCGACGGCGTCGCCGTCGGTCCGGGCGCGCTCGACGAGGCTCGCGCAGCGCGCGATGTCGCTGGGTTTCAGGTAGTGGCGGTAGACCTCGCGCACGAGCTGCTCGGCGCGCGTGACGCCGAAGAATTCGAGCACGAGCGGCGTGAGCGAGGTCGCGGGGCCGCGGCCATCGGCCTCGCGGACGACCGCCCGCAGCGCCTGCCGCCCGATCCAGAAGCCGCTGCCCTCGTCGGCGAGGATGTAGCCCCAGCCGCCGGCGCGCGCGGCCTCGTTGCGCGCGTTGCGGCCGTACGCGATCGAGCCCGTGCCGGCAATCACGACGACGCCGGCGCCGGTCCCGGCGCCCGCCACGAGGGCAATCAGCGCGTCGTTTGTCACGAGCACGCGCGCGCGCGCCCCGATGCGCCGCATGATGCCCTGGATGATCGCGTTGTCCTCCGGGCGATCGACGCCGGCGATGCCGAGGCAGATGACGTCGGGGCGCAGGTGCGCCTCGCCGAGTGCTTCCTCGATCACCTCGTGCAGCGTCTTCTCCACGGCGAGCTCGCCGTGTGCCGCGAGGTTCGCGCCGCCACGGCGTGCCCGGGCGAGCACCTGGCCGTCGCCGTCGGCGAGAATCGCCTCGGTCTTCGTCCCTCCGGCATCGATGCCGATCACGAGCGGTTGCGTGTGGGGGCCCTGCATGACGCGACCGGGAGTATATACTTCGGGCGCGCGGCCTCCATGGCGCAGCGTGCCAGACCGATGCTCCCTGCCACCCGCCGCGATCTGTTGCGGCTCTCGCTAGCCTCCCTGTTCGCCGTCGCCTCGAAGTCCCGTCCCGCCCATGCGTGGTCGGCGCCGCTCGACGAGGAACTGCGCGGGCTGTGGGTCACCCGCAGCTGGATGACGAGCAGCGCGCACGTGGCGCAGGTCGTGGACGATGCGCGCCGGCACGGCTTCACGGCGATCTTCGCGCAGGTGCGCGGCCGCGGCGATGCCTTCTACGCCGGCGGGCCCGACCCGCGCGCCGTGCTGCTCGCCCGGCAGCCCGCGACGTTCGACCCGCTTGCCGAACTGCTGGCCCGCGCCCACGACGCCGGCCTCCAGGTGCACGCATGGGTCAACGCCAACCTGATTGCCGGCGCGACGGCGATTCCGAAGACGCCGCAGCACCTGCTCGTGCAGCATCCCGAGTGGCTCATGGTGCCCCGGCCGCTCGCGAGCGAACTCCTCCGCCTGCCGCCGCGCGATTCTCGGTACGTGCCGCGGCTCGCGAGCTGGAGCCAGCGCAACAGCGCCACGATCGAAGGGCTGTTTGCGTCGCCAATCCCCGAGGGTGCGCAGGATCACCTCGCGGCGGTCGTCGCGCACCTGACGGGGCGTTATCCGCTCGACGGCCTGCACCTCGACTACATCCGCTATCCGTCACCGGACTTCGACTGCAGCCGCGGAGCGCTCGATGCCTTCCGCACGGCACTCCTCCCCGAGTTGACGCCGAAGGAACTGGCATCGATGGATGCCCGGGCCAGGCGCGATCCGCTCGCGTACGTCAGCAGCTATGCCGCCCGCTGGTCCGGGTTCCGGCGCGAACGCCTCGCACAACTCGTCACGCGACTGCGTGACACGGCGCGGGCCGGCCGTCCGTCGATCCGCATCACCGCCGCGGTCTGGCCCGATGCCGAGGACGCACGCCAGCGCAAGCTCCAGGACTGGGGTGGATGGATCCAGTCGGGGCTCGTGGACGCCGTCTGCCCGATGTCGTACGTCGCGGGCAACGCGGCGTTCGAGCGCCAGATGCAGGAACTCGCGCAGCATCCGACCGGCCGCGTCTGGCCCGGCATCGGCGCGTTCAAGATCAGCGCCGAGGAGTCCGCGCGCCGCGTGGACGTCGTGCGATCGATGGGCTTCTCCGGCGTGATGCTGTACTCGTACGACAGCATGACCGGCGGGCAGGGCCGGCCCTCCACGTACCTCACGGCGCTGCAGCGCCGCGCCTTCCGGACGCCAGCGGTCATCGAGGCCGGTGGGTCGCACTGACATCGACGCCACGGCAGCGCCCACGCGTGACGCCGCCCCACGCGCGCTCGTCGCGTGCCTTGCCGCGCTCTTTGCCGCAATCGGCATGGCGTTTGCGAGCATCGGGCCCGCGCTGCCGGAGTTCGCGCAGGTCGTCGGTCTCGACGTCTCGTCGATCGGCGTCATCTTCACGGCCATCTTCGCCGGGTTCCTCGCGTCGCAGATCTCGGCGTCGATGCTGCTGGACCGGATTGGCACGCGCACGGCCATCCTGATCAGCCTCGGCACGTATGCCTGCGGCGCGGTGGGGCTCGGCCTTGCACATGACGTCGCGATGCTGATTGCCGCCGCGTCGCTGCTCGGAATCGGCTACGGCCTCGGCACGATCAGCATCAACCTCGTCGCATCACGCCTGATGACGCACAGGCCCGGCTTCGTGATCAACGCGATCAACGTGCTCTACGGCGCGGGCACGGTTGTCGGTCCGCTCGTCACGAGCGCGGTGCTGCGCGACGGCGGTTCCGCACGCTGGGTTCCGGCGGTCGGCGGGATCGTCGCGCTGCTGCTGATGCCGTGGGCGTGGCAGGTGCTGCCGCGCGACGGCGGTCGACATCTCCAGCACGCCGCGGGTGCACGCATCCGCCGCACCCTGCCGGTGTCGCTGCTGCTCATCGGCGGGCTCGTCTTCCTGTATGGCGGTGTGGAGGCCGGGTTCAGCGGCTGGGCCGCGACATACCTGGAACACACGCTCGGCACCAGCCCGTCGCGCGCGGCGCTCCTGACGTCGCTGTACTGGTTCGCATACCTCATGGGTCGCGTCGCCTCGACGGCGCTCGCGTTGAGGATCGGCCCCGCCGCCATGCTCGAGGGTGCCCTTGCGCTGCTCGTGTGCGGTGGCGTGGTGCTGGCCGCAAGCGTCGGCCATGCCGTGGGCACGACGACGGGCCTGCTGCTGCTCGGCCTCGCCACCGGCCCGGTCTATCCCGCGATGTTCGGCCTCGTCACGCAGCGCTTTGCCGACCGAGCCGCGTACGCGGTCTCGGCCGTGTCGGCCATCGGCTGCGGCGGCGCGATGCTGCTGCCCTGGACGATGGGGCTGACGCTGCCGATGGCAGGCGGCCGGATCCTGGCAGCCACGCCGCTGGTGCTCGCGCTCGGGATGTGGGCGTGCGTGCGGCTCAGTGCCCGTCGGCCTGTGACCTGAGCAACGCGCAACTCACTGCCCTGGCGGTCGAGGGTATCCGGGCGGCAGCGTGCCGGATTGCCCGGGGCGCGTCTGCGTGGGTCCGGTCTGGCCGCCACCCGACCCCGGTCGAGGCTGGCCACGGCCACCCGGCTGGCGCGTGTCGCCCGGTTGCGGCGTCTGCTGGCCGAAGAACCGGGGGGTCACGTCCTCGATCGCGACTTCCCACTGGTCGTAGTGCGTCCGGCCCTTCCAGACGCGCAGCGACTGCTCCTTGCTGGTGCTGACGACGCCGCGGATCCCGCCCACTGCCCCGCCCGCTCCGCCCGTGAGCCCGGGCTGCACGCCCGTCCCGCGCTGCCCACCCGGTCCGCCGGCCCCGACCCGACCGCCGACCTGGGTGCTCGTGGACGGCCCTCCGACACCACCTGGCAGGCCGGTGCTCATGCCCGGCGAGACCTGACCCACCCGCAGGACGGCGAAGTCCTTCCCGGTCATCGGGTCCGTGTACTTCTTCCTGAGGAACCGCTGCTTCACGAGGTCGTCGACATCGGCCGGCGACGCGCCCGGCAGGCGGCGCTGGTAGAGCGCCAGCGCGTGCGCGTACTGCTTGAGCCGGAACAGGAGTTCTTCCTCGCGTTCGCGTTTCTGCTGCTGTCGCCAGACCGGCATCGCCACGCTCATCAGAATCAGCATCACGGCAATGCCGACGAGCAGCACGGCCATCGCGTAGCCGCGCTCGTCTGACTGTGCCGGGGCCTCTGCGGGTCTCGTCATGCCTTTGGTATTCTTGTCCGCCATGCTAGCACCGCGTCGTGTCGCAGTCCCCGCCCGTCGAGGCCTTGCCCGCCGGGCATTCCTGGGGATTGGCGGCGGCGTCCTGGCCCTGTTCGTCGCAGGGTGCGACAAGGCCCCGCTCACGGCGCCCACCGACTCGGCCGTCACTCTGTTTGCCAACAGCACGGTCGTCGCCCTCAACGATTCCGTCGAAGTCACCGCCAACGTCACCGAACCGGGCGGCATCCCCGTCCAGAACGGCACGCAGGTCACGTTCACGACGACGCTCGGCACGCTCGATCCGGCCGAGGCGCGCACGAGCGGCGGCCGCGCGACGGTGCGCCTGCACGCCGGGGCCGCGTCGGGCGTGGCGCAGGTCCGGGCGTTCTCGGGCGGCGCGCAGGCCGAAGCCCTCGAGGTGCGCGTCGGCGCCGCGGCCGCCACGTCGCTGACGCTCGCGGCCACCCCGAGCGCGGTCGGCGTGGACGGCGGTACCGTCGAGATTCTTGCCGTGGCCACGGGCGAGAACAACAGGAGGCTGCCCGGCGTGCCCGTGACGTTCGGTACGTCGGCCGGCGCCCTGCGCGACACGACCGTCGTCACCGACGGCAACGGCGAGGCGCGCACGCAGTTGACGACGACGCGGGAGGCGACGGTGACGGCAACGGTGGGCACGGTGTCGCAGACGACGACCGTGCGCGTCACGTCGCGGCCCAGCATCACCATCACGCCGCCTTCGACGGCGATCGGTGAGGGCGAGAACGCGTTGTTCACGGTCGCCGTCCAGACGCAGACGAATGGCGACCCCGTCCGCGACGTCGTGATCGACTTCGGCGACGGCACGCGGCAGTCGCTCGGCCCCGTCTCGGGCACCCGCACGGTGCAGAAGGCCTACAGCCGGAAGGGCAGCTACACCGTGACGGTGACGGTGACCGATGCCGGCGGCGAGACCACCACGCAGTCCACGAGCGTGACGGTCGAGGAGCGGGTGATCAACGTCACGCTGACGGCGTCCCCGACAAATCCCCAGGTCAACACCGTGGTGCAGTTCACGGCGTCGGTTACCGGCGGGGCCCAGAACATCGTGTCCTACAACTGGAATCTCGGCGACGGCGACACGCGCGTGACGACGGGCGGCACGACGTCCAGGTCGTACGGCTCACCCGGGCGACGACGGATCACGGTCGAAGTCGTCAATGCGGTCGGCCAGCGCGGCGTCGGGCAGATCGAGATCTTCGTCCAGTAGCCGGGTCCCGGGAACCGGGGTGCCAATGCGCAATGCTCAATGCGTAATGTCAACGGCTTCAGGGTCCCCGCGACCGGCGGGCTGAGAGGCCGGAACTCACAGGATTGCCCCCGGAGGGGCAGCTCGCCCCCTCCGGCCACAGCGCCCGCGTCACACCAATCTCTGCACGATCCGACACCTCTCTTGGGGTCACGGGCGACCCGGTCCTGGCTGAAACGGTCGCGGCATTTGCGGCGGGAACTATCCACCCGAGAAGAATCAGGCTGGCCATCGTCGACCACGATGCCAGCCGCACGGCCTCTTTGCCATCCAGCTTCGATGAAGACATGGAGATAATCGACAGCGCTACCGGCAGGGCGAGCGCTATCGTGCCGGGCAGCAACAGCACGGCCCCCCTTCACCAACGCTGATCCTCGCTAATCGCGACGGACGCGTGCCACCCGAATCCCCAATCCCGTAGCCCGAACGCCGAGCCCTGCACAAGCGACCGAAAGCCCCGACGTGGCGACGGCCGACTGCCGACCGACGAAGGCCGCGCCGCCCCCCAAGCTCTTTGTCCTCCTCCGCGTCTCCGCGTGAGACCCGAAACCCGAGTCCCGAGTCGCGAGTCCCGTCGCCACACAGGGCGCGCTCCGGGAGCGCGCCCTACCGTCGACTCCGCCCTCCCCCGTCCTCCGCGTCTCCGCGTAATCCCGAATCCCGAATCCCGAATCCCGAGTCCCCACTACGCCGAAGCCGAACCGGTGGCGCCACAGAAATGTCTGATTGTCTCGATGAGGCGACAATAATGTCTGACTCGTGAATCTTAATGATCGTCGACTATCGCTAGACAAGTCCATTGTGTTGTACACTTTGTAGCACGAACCAACACCGCACGACGAAGCGATGGCACATCACGTGATACAGCGCAGCCGGCATGGACATCACTCCTGCCCCGCCATGCCGTCTCCGACTGCCCCGTCTCCTCGTCTTCACCGCCTGCCTCATGAGCGCCGCGGCCATGCCTGACGCCCTGTGCGCGCAGGCACCGGCGCCCCCCGATCCGGGCCCCGAGACCGCTCCCGTCACCGCGAGCGCGGCAGGCACACAGGCCTCGGCCGTGCCCGCGGCCATCGTCGCCGACGCCCAGCCGGCCGCAGCCCCCGAGACGGCCGCGCCTGCTGCCCAGCCGTCCGACATCCCCGCAGTGGGCACGTCGCCGAATGCCTGGACGCGCATCCTCGGTCCGACCCGCTTCACGAGCACCGCCGACACCTACTACGAGTACAACGCGAACCGTCCGGCGTCGGGCCGCAACGTGCTGCGCAATTTCGACGAGAAGGACAACCAGTTCGCGTTCAGCTACTTCGAGTTCGCCTTCGAGCAGATGCCGACGGCCGATCGCCGCGTCGGCTTCCGCGCGGATCTCGGCTTCGGGCCGACGGCCACGTGGGTCGGTTCGACCGACCCCGACGACGGCGCGCTGAAGTACCTCCAGCAGGGATACGTCAGCGTTCTCGCACCCGTCGGCAAGGGCCTGCAGATCGACGCCGGCAAGTTCAACACGCCGATTGGCGCCGAGCCCACCGAGACCGCCTACAACTGGAACTACTCGCGCTCCCTGCTGTTTGCCTGGGCCGGCCCCTACTACCACGTCGGTGTCCGCGCCGCGCTGCCCGTCACCGACACGGTGACCGTGACCGGCTTCCTGCTCAACGGCTGGAACAACGCGCAGGACAACAACCGCGCCAAGACGATGGCCACGCAGGTCAGCTGGAAGGCGCTGCCCTCGCTGACGATCTCGCAGGCGTGGATGGGCGGGCCCGAAGGTCCCAACGGCGCCGCCGGGTGGCGGAACCTGTACGACACGGTGGCCACGTGGACGGTGAACCCGCGGCTGTCGCTCATGGGCAACGTCGACATCGGGCGCGACACGCTGGGCGGGCAGACGTCGGCGTGGCACGGTGCTGCCGTATACGCCCGGTACGCCGTGGGACCGTCGTGGGCGATCACGCCGCGCTTCGAAGTGTTCGAGGATCGTGACGGGTTTGCGACCGGCACCGCCCAGACGCTGCGCGAGATCACGCTCACGAGCGAGCACGTGCTGGTGCGCGGGCTGTCAATCCGCCTCGAGTACCGGCGTGACTGGTCCACCGCCGACTTCTTCGAGCACGGCGACGACGCGTATCGCTCGCACCAGAGCACGGTGCTCGCCGGCTTCGTCTATTCGTTCGCCACGCCCTAGCGTGGCCCTGGAGCCTCATGCCGAGACACGTGCCCAGCCAGGTCGGGAGCGACCACCTCGATGCGCTCCTCTCGCTCGGGCCCGTGCTCGGTGCGGCGCCGAACCTCAAGACGGCGCTCGCGCGGGCGCTCGAGCACGTCGCCGAGGCTGCGGGCGCGCGCAGCGGGCTGATTGCGCTCCGCGACGGCGATTCGCCGGCGCTGTCGATTGCGGCCTCCACCGGCGTGAGCTGGCAGAGCGCGCAACGCGCCCGCTACCGGGTCGGCGAAGGCATCGTCGGCCGCGTCGTGGAGTCGGGCAAGCCGATCGTCGTGCCCCGTGCGAGCCGGGAACCGCTGTTCCTCAATCGCACGGGCGTCCACACGGGCGTCGATGGCGAGACGTCGTTCCTGTGCGTGCCGATCTCGGCTGCCGGCGCGTGCGTGGGTGCCGTGGGCCTCGCACGCCCGCATCGCGACGATGCCGACATGGCGCGGCTGCTGACGTTCCTCGGCGTCGTGGCCTCGCTGCTCGGGTATGCGATTCGCGTCCACGGCCTGCAGCAGGCCGAACGCCAGCAACTGGTGGCCGAGAACGCGCAACTGCGTGAGGAACTGCGCGAGCGCTACGACTTCCGCAACATCATCGGCAGCAGCCGGCCGATGCAGGGGCTGTTCGCGCAGGTGATGCAGGTGGCGCGCAGCCAGACCACCGCGCTGATCCGCGGCGAGTCCGGCACCGGCAAGGAGCTCATCGCGCACGCCATCCATTACCACTCCACGCGATCGGCAAAACCGTTCGTGAAGGTGAACTGCGGCGCGCTCCCCGAGGGCCTCGTCGAGTCCGAGTTGTTCGGCCACGAGCCCGGCGCCTTCACCGATGCGCGATCGGCGCGGAAGGGCCGCTTCGAGATGGCCAATGGCGGCACGCTGTTCCTCGACGAGGTCGGCGAACTGTCGCTCGGCACGCAGGTCAAGCTGCTCCGCGTGCTGCAGGAACGCGAGTTCGAGCGCCTGGGAGGGACGCAGACGATCCGCGTCAACGTGCGCCTCATCGCGGCAACGAACCGCGATCTCGAACATGCCGTGCGCGAACGCTCGTTCCGTGAAGATCTCTACTACCGGCTGAACGTCTTCTCCCTCTACCTGCCGCCACTGCGGGACCGCAAGCCCGACATCCTGCTGCTCGCCGATCACTTCGTCGAGAAGTACGCCGCCGCACACGGGCGCGACGTGCGACGCCTTGCCACGACGGCCATCGACATGCTGATGTCGTATCACTGGCCCGGGAACGTCCGCGAACTCGAGAACTGCATCGAGCGCGCCGTGCTCGTGGCTGCCGGCGGCGTCATCCACGGCCACGATCTGCCTCCAAGCCTCCAGACCGCCGAAGTCTCGGGCACGCTCCCGCGCCTGTCGCTTGCTGCCGCGACGTCCGCCCTCGAGATTGACCTGATCCAGGACGCGCTGAAGACCGCGAAGGGCAACGTCGCGCGCGCCGCCCGCCTGCTCGACACCACCGAACGCATCATCGCGTACAAGGTCCGCAAACTCGGGATCGACATCCGCCGCTTCCGCGGGGACTGACGACACGAATGTCGGATCGCTCGTGAGGGCCGACACGAATGTCGGATCGCCGTTCGAGACACCGGCGGTGCGATCGGCCTAACTCACACTGCACGAGCCACATGCGGCTCCCGTGGTGCCCGACCCTCGAGTCGAGCATCGAACTTGCTAAGGACGAGGCATACGGACGCGGCACGCGCGGGACACGTGGTCCCGCCCGGCTCGCCGCTTCGTTCGGAGGATCGATGAACAACGCGGATGTCGCCTGGATGCTCGTCTCCACGGCGCTCGTGCTGCTGATGACCCCGGCCCTCGCCTTCTTCTACGGTGGGCTGGTCCGGTCCAAGAATGCGCTCAACACGATGATGATGTCGTTTGTCGCGTTGGGCTTTGCCGGCGTGGCCTGGGCGCTGCTCGGGTACTCGCTCGCCTTTGCGCCCGGCACGGCGTTCGTGGGCGGCCTGCAGTTCGGGTTGCTGCGCGGCATCACGCTGGACCCGCAGGGCACGATTCCCCACGTGCTGTTCATGGCGTTCCAGGGCACATTCGCCGTCATCACGGCGGCGCTGATCTCGGGGGCGGTCGTCGAGCGCATGCGGTTCAGCGCCTACCTCGCCTTCATCACGCTGTGGGTGCTCGTCGTCTACGCGCCCGTCGCGCACTGGGTCTGGGGCGGCGGCTGGCTTGCCACCATGGGCGCGCTCGACTTCGCGGGCGGCACGGTCGTCCACGTGAACGCCGCCGCGGCCGCCGCGATCGCGGCCATCGTCGTCGGCCCCCGTCACGATCACGGCCGTCAGGCCATGCTGCCGCACAACGTGCCGTTCACGCTGCTCGGTGCCGGCCTGCTCTGGTTCGGATGGTTCGGGTTCAATGCCGGCAGCGCGCTCTCGGCAAACGGCATTGCGGGCCTTGCCTTCGCCAACACGCTGCTGGCACCGATGGCCACCATCGTCGTCTGGACGCTGCTCGACCTGTCGCGCAGCCGCCACGTGACCGCTGTCGGAGCGGCCACCGCCATCGTCGTGGGTCTCGTGGCCATCACGCCGGCCGCCGGCTTCATCAGCCCGGCCTCGGCACTGATGCTCGGCGGCATCGCAGCCGTTCCGAGCTACTTCGCCATCCTCTGGCGCGCGCGCACGCGGCTCGACGACTCGCTCGACGTCCTCGCAGCGCATGGCGTGGGCGGCACGGTGGGCGCGCTGCTCACCGGCGTGTTCGCCGACCCGGCGTGGAGCGGTGGCGCCAGCGGGCTCGTGGCGGGCAACGCCGGACAGGTCGCGATCCAGGCAGCCGGCATCGCCGCGGCGCTCGTGTACTCGGTGGCGATCACGTTCGGATTGCTGAAGCTGATTGGCCTCGTGGTGCCCCTGCGGGCGACGTCACGCGGCGAGGCGCTGGGCCTCGACCTCACCGATCACGGCGAGGAGGCCTACGCCGAGGGCGATGGCGCCATCCTGATCGGGCCCGACCTGGCGCCGTCGATCGTGGCCACAGGCGCGGTGTCGACCGAAGGAGGCCGGGCATGAAGCTCGTCGTGGCCATCGTGCGACCCGATCGCCTGAACCCCGTGCTCGAGGCCCTCTTCCGCGCGCAAGTGCGGGGGGTGACAATCAGCCGCGTGCAGGGACACGGCGGCGAGACCGAGCACGTCGAGAACTACCGTGGCACGACCGTGAAGATGGCGCTCGCCGAGAAGGTGCGCATCGAGATCGGCGTCAGTGACGCATTCGTCGAGACGACGATCGACGCCATCACGGCGGGTGCCCGGACGGGAGACGTCGGGGACGGCAAGATCTTCGTGATGCCGGTCGAACGCGTCGTGCGCATCCGGACGGGTGAAACCGACAAGGATGCGGTCACCCCGGTGATTGCCGTCGGGTGAGTCGTGTGGTGGTCGGTCGATGTAAACATCGACCGCCACGAACAGGCAGACCGACTGCCGGTGGGCGGATGTAAACATCGACCGCCACGAACAGGGCGACCGGCCGCCGGTGGGCGGATGTAAACATCGACCGCCACGAACAGGCAGACCGACCGCCGGTGGGCGGATGTGAACATCGACCGCCACGAACAGCGTTCGATTCGTGGGCGTCGACCTTCAGGTCGACGCTCACCACTCACCACTCCGAATAAGCGGTGCCTGCCATCGAGGTGCGGTCCGATCCGCTCTTGACGTCGTACACGCCGGGCTCGGCCGACACGTTGTTGGCGTCGGGCTCGGCGGGCACCTCCTGCCACGTCGTGCTCGACTTCGTGAACGGATCCTCGGGGATCGCGCGCAGGTACCCGTCGCTGACGAGAGACTCGAGTGTCGACGGGTACTTGCTCTTGTCGGCGTAGTACTGGTCGATCGCGTCGCGCATCCGGAACAGGTCCTCGCGCAGCACGGCTTCCTGGGCAAGCGTCACCGAGTTGCGATAGCCCGCCATCGCGATGCCCGCGATCACGACGATGAGCGCCATCACGACCATCAGCTCGAGGAGCGTGAAGCCCCGCCTTCGCTGCGCGCGCCTGTCGCTCACCCGCACGGCTCCAACGAGGCTCACGCCCTGCGGCAATGCCACGTCACCACTCGCGATACGGTGTGCCATCGAGTCCGGTCCCATCGGCCGTCGAATACACGTCGAAGACGTTCTGCCCGCCCCATGACGTCGAGTCGGGCCGGTCCTGGTACGAGCGCAGGCCCCACTCCGCCTCGCCGGTGAACGGGTCCTTCGGCACGCGGCGCAGGAAGCGCAGCTTTGTCTGCGACGCGTCGCCGGCGCGCGTGACGCCCTCGACGAGCGTCTCGAGGTCCGGCGGGTAGCCCATGTCGTCCGGCTCCATCTCGAGGTTCGAGATCTGCTGCAGGTCGGCCGCGTCCTTGTACCTGTCGATGGCCGTCCGCATCTCGCGCAGCGCGCGGCGCAGTTCCACTTCCTTCTGCCGCTGGATGCCGACCTTGCCGAGCGGCAGGACGGCGCTGGCGAGCACGAGGACGATGGCGGCCACCATGATCAACTCGATGAACGAGTAGCCGTCCTGCCTGCCCGCGCGGCGCCCTGCCAGCCACGCGGTCCTCATGCCGATCATCGTACGGCCACTGTCGCCGCCACGAGTTGCAGGCCGACGCTCCCCTGCTCCGGGTTGGACGCCACACCTGTCGGCGTGATGGTCGACTGCCCCGTCGCGATCGCCTCGAACACGACAGTCGCGAGGAGGCCGGAGCCGGTGGATCCGACCTTGTCGCCGGGCCGCAAGACGGCGATGTCCACGCGTCCGGCGCCGGGATCGACCTGCTGCGTGAAGGTCGGCGTGACGCCGCCCTGCGCCATGAACGTCCCGGGCTGGACCGCACGCACGCGCAGCACCGACGGGTTGTACGTCAGCGTGACGCTCATCGTCGCCACCCGCTGCGCGCCGCTGATGGTGATCGGCACCGTGTAGGGCCCGCCGCCGACCTGGAACTCCGGCCCCGGCGCCGTGACCGTCAGGCGCGCGGTCGGCGAGGGCGGCGCAGGCGGTGGCGCGGTCTCTGCCGGCGCCTGTGCGGGCGTGGGAGGCGCCTGTCCCGGCGGCGGTGGCGCGTCGGGTGCAGGCGTCACGGGTGTCTGCACCGGCGCGGGCGCCGGCAGGACGGACGGCTCGGTGGTGACGGCGCCTGTCGACGGCGGCTGGACCGGGAGCGTGGCCACCGGCTGCGGCTGTCCCGGGACGGGTGTCCCGCTGGCAGCGGGCTGGGCATCCGCGGCGGGTGCGGCGGCAGCGGGATCGGTCGCAATGAGCGGCGGCGCGCCGGTGAGCCCCAGGTTCTGCTGGCTGCCGATGTAGATCGGGTCCAGGTTCTCCTGCGTGATCTCGGAACTCCGCACGAGACGCGGGGTCAGCAGGAAGACGATGTCGGTCTGCTGGATCTGGTCGTTCGTGCTGCCGAACAACCGGCTGACGATGGGCATCCGCAGCAGGCCGGGAAAGCCCGTGAGCGATCGCCGCTGATCCTCCCGCAACAGGCCGGCGAGCATCAGCGACTCCCCTTCACGCATGCGGATGAACGACGCCGCGCGGCGGGTGCCGAACGTCGGCAGGCTCTGGCCCGCGATGTCGATGTTGGCGCCGAGCGTGCTGCTCTCGACTTCGAGTTCGGTGACGATCTCGCCTTCGAGCGTGACGCGCGGGTTGTTGAACTTCAGCTTGATGCCGACCGTGCGGTAGTTGAACTGGTTGATCGGGATTGTCGTCAGGCCGCCCGTGCCGAGGCCGCCGAACGTCGTGCTCGGCACCGGGATCTCGTCGCCGAGATCGAGCGTCAGCACCTTGCCTTCCATGCCCCGCAGCTGCGGCTTGGCGATGATCTTGTTGTTGCTGTCGCTCGCGAGGAAGTTGACGACGGCCTGCGGCACCGTCAGGTAGAAGTCGGCGGCACTGATGCCGCGCGTGATCGTGTTGAGGTTGAACGGGCGATTCGTTGCGTTCTCGCCGGTTGCCGGCGGTGCTTCGGGCGAGAAGATGCTGCCCACCGAATACTGCGACAGGTTGAGCCCGAGCTGCTTGGCGCGCGCGCGATTGACCTCGATGATCTCGACGTCCACGACGATCTCGGCCCGCGGCCGATCGTTGTTGCGGATCACCTGGTCGATGATGTTCATCACGCGATCCGAGGCACGGACAGTGAGGCTGTTCTGCGTCTTGTTCGCAAGGACGCGCGGCTGCACGGGCAAGCCGGGCAACTGCAGGATCTGCTGCACCGTCTGCACGAGGTCTGCGGCCTCTGCGTGCGAGAGGTAGAACGTGCGGATGACCTGCTCCTCGTACGCGGCACGCTTGGGCGGCGTATCGGGGATCACCATGATGGTCCGCGGGTTGACCACCTTGTAGAAGTTGTTCGACGCGGCCATCACCTGAGCCAGGGCCTCCTCGAGCGAGAGGCCCGTGAGGTCCACCGTGATCTGGGCCGGCCGGAACGTCGACTCGAAGATCACGTTGATGCCGGTGGCCTTGCCGATGAATGTCAGCACGTCCTGCGACCCCGCCTGCGAGAAGCGGATCTCGAGTGGATCGCGCGAGGCCGGGTCGAGCAGCGGCGGCGCCGTGCGCTGGCGCGCCGTCTCGCGCATCGCCTCGATGGCCGGACGCGGGCGCGCCGCCTCGGCACGCTCGCGCAGTTCCTTCTCGATCTCGGCCGCGCGCAGCATGGCCGTGCGGTTCCCGGGGTCGTACTCGTACACGCGCCGATAGGCGGCGACGGCCGTTTCGAGGTCGCCCGCCTCGTCGGCGCGGCGCGCCCGTTCGAGGTGGAACAGCGACGCCGAGAGGCTCGCCCGCTCGAGCGCGATGCGGTACTCGGGCCGATCGGGATCGTCCTGGAGCGCCTGTCGGTAGGACGCCACGGCCGCGTCCCAGTCGCCGGCACGCCCGGCTTCCTGGCCGCGCCGGAACGCGCCAGACGTCGCGCACCCGGCGACGCCGGCCGCAAGCGCTGCCAGCAGCACCACCGCTCCGAGTCGCACCATCCTCATCCGTTTCCGCACCGGTCCTCGCTCACCCACGCTCATCCGCTCAGCCGCACCGTCTGTCGGCCCCGGCCGTCCGCGTACTCGATCTGGAGGGACTCCTCGCCGATGGACACGATCCGCCAGCGCCCGTCGACGATCTCACCCGCGCGGCCATAGTAGACGTTCTTGCCGTCACTAAGGACGGCCACCCGGCCCACATCCTGGCGGGAGACGATGCCGATGAACTTCACCGCGATGGGGGGAATGGGCGGCGGAGGCGGTGGCCCGGTCGGAACGGGCGGCGCCACCGGCACCTGTGGCCGGGCAACGCCAGCCCCCGAAGCGGACCCGCCCCCAGCGTCCGGCCCTGCAGCAGACGGGCCGCTGCGGAAGGGATCGCGTCCCCCTTCCTCGGGCGCGGGGCGGTGCGAAGCCAGGCGCTCGAGGCCCACACCCTCCGCCAGCACGTCCACGGGTGCCGGCTGCGCGCGGCTCGCCGCCGACGGACGCGCCGCCTTCGACGCCGCGGTCGGTGCAGTGGCTCCCCCGCCGAACTGCCACCACAACGCGACCACGAGAACGACAAGCAGGCCGCCGAGCAGCGTCAGCTGCCTGCGCGAGTCAGCGGCCATCACTCGCCTTGAAGAATGTCGCCAGCGTCAGCGCCGCCTCGAGCGGTTCGCCGGGGTCGCTCTGGCTCACGCCAAACTGGCTGATGACCACGAACTCGTCGCCGGTCTCGAGGCGATGGATGAATCGACGGATGTCGCGATAGGTCCCGTACACGCTCATCGTGAGTGAGGCGCGCGACAGCACGCCTTCCTTGTCGAGCTTGTCCTGGGCGAAGGTGCGCTGGTCGTAGCTCAGGTTCGATTCCCGCGCAATCTGCGCGAGACGCACGAACGTGACGCGCCGGGCCGCCGGTTGGTCGATGGGCAGGATCTCCGTGTAGAACCGCTGGAGGTCCACGGTGGCCTTCTCGCTGCCAGCAGACGTCTGCCGGGCCGTGGCGAACTCCGCCGCGGCGGACGCGGCCGAGCGCGACGCGACATCGGCGCGCTGCGCGAGCGTGTTGACGCGAGATCGCAGCGGACCGAACACGATCGCGAGTCCGATCACGTTCGCCACGGCGAGTATCGCGAGGACCGTGACCAGGAGCCGGCGGTCGGCGACGATGCGGGTCATCGGCACCATGTCAGCGAGCCCCCGCCCCGGCGACATCGTCGGCGGCGGACGCCTCCTCGACCGGCGCGTCCAACGGCGCGCCAGGGCCGAGGTAGCGGCCTTCGCAGGCGATGTCCAATGACCCGTCCTCGGTCGACTGTTCGTCAACCGATCGCAGACCCACGAAGGCGCCCGCAGCCTCGAGCCGATCGAGGAAGGCCCCGACGGGCTCGACGTTGCTGGCGTTCACGACGAAGCGGATCACCAGCGTGTCGCGATCGAATGTCGGCGTCACGGACCGCAACCGCACATCGGGGGGAATCGTGCGTTCGAAGACGTTGAACAGGGCCGTCCACGAGAACGTCCGCTGATCGATGACGGCGTTTGCCTCGCGCGTGGCGCGCACCGTGGCCTCGAGCACCGACCGATCGATCCGCCCGCGCACGCGCTGCGCGTCGCGCCTGTGCGCCGCCGCGCGGCTCTCGTCGGCGGCAATGCGCGTCGAGAGTTCGCGCTGCCGCTCCGTGAGCGCGACGAGTTGCCAGGCGGTGATCAGGGTCAGTACGCCGAGCACGCACGCGATGCCGACGAGGGCCGCCTGCACGGCGCGTTCGTTGTAGAACGGGCGGGTCGAGAGGTTGCCGCGCAGCATCACGCTTCCATCTCCCGCAGCACGAGCCCCGCCGGTGCGGCAATCTGTCCGACGAGCGCCTCGGAGGCCTGCACGCGATCGCCGAACGCCGCCACGCCGTCGAGCGCGAGCATCGTCACCGGCGTGTCGAAGAGGGAGGCGATGTCGCCCACCACGCGCGGCCGATCGGCCACGTCGGGTCCGGCGACGACGACCACGCGCGCAAAGCCGTCACCGGCGAGCCGATCCTCGTAGTACATCCGCGTCTGGTGCACCACGTCGGGCAGCGGCTCGCTGGCGTCGGCCGCACGCGTGCGGAAGAAGATCAGCCCGCCGTCGCGCACGACTGCAATCGACGCATACGCCGGCGTCACGTGCACGAGCAGTTCGTCACCGGCATGCCCGGCGCCGAGGAGCGCGAGGTTGACGACATTGAATGTCGCGATGTCCACCGTGCCGGCCTGCAGGCCGGCGGCACTGCACAGCGCCTCGTACTCGAGGACCGTCTCGCGGCGCATCGCGACGACGGCGAGCGTCGTGCCGGCACCGGTCTCGGGCCCCGCCGACCACGCGACCTGCGCCTCCTCCACCGGGAACGGAATCGACTTGCGTAGCTGGAGACGCACGAGTCGATCGGCGTCGCGCACGTTCGGCGGCACCTGCTCGAAGGGCAGCAGCGACACCTTGGCCGCCGTGTCCGGCACCGCGAGCGCCACGCGGCGGTGGCGGCCGCCGACCTGTTCGACGGCCTCGCGGATGGCCCGGACGCACTCGTCGCGCTGCACGACGTTGACGGCCGTCAGCGACGGCACGAGCGCGCCCTCGGGCAGGAGGCTCGAACCCACGGCACGGATGACGGGCGAGCCGGCAGCACGGTCGGCGACTACGGCCGTGACGCGGCGCGCATCGAGATGGAGCCCCAGGGTCGGCGGGGACGTCTGCAGCCAGGCAGGCAACGACGACATGGGTCAGTCCACGAAGGTGACCTTGTTGATCTCGCGCAGCGTCGTCTCACCGGAGAGCACGCGCGACACGGCGGACTCGCGGAGGAACCGCATGCCCTCCTCGCGCACCGCGCGCTTGATCTCGGAGTTGGGCCGCCGCGCCAGAATCATGTCACGGATGGTATCGGTGAGGTCGAGCAGTTCGCAGATGGCCATCCGGCCGCGATAGCCGGAGCCGTTGCATTCGAGACAGCCGGCGCCCTCGTAGAAGGTGTGCGTCTGGGCCAGCGACGGATCCATGGCCGCCTCGCGCAACTGCGCGTCGGTGACCGTGGCCGGGCGCTTGCAGTCCTCGCAGATCTTGCGGACCAGCCGCTGCGCGAGCACGCAGTTGAGCGCCGACACGAACTGGTACGCCTCGACACCCATGTTCAGGAAGCGCCCGAGCACGTCGAGCACGTTGTTGGCGTGCACGGTCGTGAAGACCAGGTGCCCGGTCAGCGCGGAATTGATGGCGATCTGCGCCGTCTCGGCGTCGCGGATCTCGCCGACCATGATCTTGTCGGGGTCGTGGCGCAGGATGCTGCGCAGGCCGCGCGCGAACGTCAGCCCCTTCTTCTCGTTGATCGGGATCTGCACGATGCCCTTCAACTGGTACTCGACCGGGTCCTCGATGGTGATGATCTTGTCCTCGGGCGACTTGATCTCGGACAGCGCTGCGTAGAGCGTCGTCGTCTTGCCCGATCCCGTAGGCCCGGTGACGAGCACCATCCCGTACGGCTCGCGGATGTACTTGCGGAACCGCCGCAGTTCCTCCTGCGGGAACCCGAGGATGTCGAGCCGCAGCTCGCGGAACTGCTCGCTGATCGACTCCTTGTCGAGGATGCGGATGACGGCGTCCTCGCCGTGCGCGCTCGGCATGATCGACACGCGGAAGTCGATCGTCTTGCCGCGCATCCGCAGCTTGAAGCGCCCATCCTGCGGCACGCGCTTCTCGGCGATGTCGAGTTCGGCCATCACCTTGATGCGCGAGATGATCGGTCCGGCAAAGCGCTTGTCGATCGGCCGCATCGCCGGCTGCAGCACGCCGTCGATCCGGTACTTCACGACCACCGCGTCGTCCTGCGTCTCGATGTGGATGTCGCTCGCCCGCCGCTGCAGCGCCGCGAACACCGTCGAGTCGATCAGCTTGATGATCGGGCTGATGTCGCTCGTCAGCTTCTCGACCGACAGCGACTCCTCGCCGCTCTCGTCTTCCTTGAGCAGCTGCAGCTGGAAGCTCTCGGTGGCGTCCTCGAGCACGCGCTGGCTGCTCTCGGACTTCTTGAGCATCGCCTGGATGGCCGAGGCCGGACCAACCGTGACCTTGAGGCGCGTGCCGAGCAGCTGCCCGAGCTCGTCGATCAGCAGCGGGTCGTACTCGGACACGACGATCACGAGCACGTCGTCGTCCCGGCGATGCGGCACGAAGCCGTACCGCAGCATGACGTCGGCCGGAATCGACCGGAACAGCTCGTTGTCGAGATGGAAGGCGTCCATGTCGACGAACTCGAGCCGGTACCGCTCGGCAAGCCGGCGCGCCTGCTCCCGTTCCTGCGCCTGTCCGCCGATCGCGCGGCTGCCGTCGGGCGTCGGCAGGTCCGGCACCGGCAGGGCCGGCGCGTCGGGGGTGAACGAAGGTGTATCGGTGCTCACGACGTGATGGCCTCTGCTGCGCGCGGCCTCAGCCCAGGGCCGCCGACAGCTGGAAGACGGGCAGGTAGAGCGCGATGAGCAGCGCCGCGATGACGATGCCCATGACGACGAGCAGGATCGGCTCGATGAGCAGGAGGAAGCGACCGAGCCGCGTCTCGATGTCCTCGTCGTAGAAGTCGGCAATCGCGTTCAGCATGTCCTGGAGGGCACCTGTCGCCTCGCCGACCTCCACCATCTTCACTGAGACGTCCGGGAACTCCCCCTTGGCGGCCATCGCCGTGGAGAGCGGCTGCCCTTCGCGGACCTGGCGGGTGATGTCGGTCATCTGCGCGGCAATGTGGCGATTGGAGACGGATCGACTGGCGACGTCGAGTGCGGTCACGAGCGGGATGCCGCCGCCGAGCAGCGTCGCGAGCGTCCGACTGAGCTGCGTCGTGGCGAACTGGCGCGCAATGCCGCCGATGCCCGGCACCCGCAGCACCCACTTGTCGATCCGTCGGCGCTGCTCGGGCTGGCCGAGGGCCCAGCGCACGCCGACCACGACTGCCGCCAGCCCTGCAAGGATCAGCAGCACCTGACCCCGGACGGCATTCGAGATGGCGACGATGACCTGCGTGGCCATCGGCAGTTCGGCGTCGAACCCCGCGTAGAACGCGCTGAACTCCGGCACGACGCGCACGACGATGATCGCGACGACGGCCAGGGAGAGCAGCGTGAGGACGGCCGGGTAGACGAGCGCGGAAATCACGCGGCGGCGCACCGCGTTGAGCACCTGCACGTAGGCGACATATCGCCGCAGGACCTGCTCGAGGCTGCCGCTGCGCTCGCCGGCCATGAGCGACGCCGTGTAGATCGGCGTCACGTGCCTCGGGTGCGCCTCGAAGGCGTCCGAGAGCGCCGTGCCCGAGCGCACCTTCTCGTACACGTCGTCGAGCACGCCCTTGAACGTCGCATTGGGGACGTTGCGACGCAGGATCTCGAGCGACTGCACGAGCGGCATGCCGGCCTTGAGCAGCGTCGCGAGCTCCTGGTTGAAGACGAGGAACTCGTGCAGCTTGATGCGTCCGCCGCGCGAGAGGCGCAGTCCGCCAAGGCCCGAACGCGCCGCCTTGACGTCGAGGACGTACAGCCCCTTCTCTTCGAGATCGCGGCGCAGCGCGGCTTCGCTGTCGGCGACGTATGTCGCCTCGCTGATCTGGCCGGTGGCGGTGGCGAGCCGGCAGCGGAACTCCATCGCGTCAGGACACTCCTGCCAGGTGGAGCACCTGCCGGACGTATGCCTGCGTCTCGCGGAACGGGGGGATGCCGCCGAACTTGCGGACCGCACCGGCGCCCGCGTTGTAGGCCGCGATGGCCTGGCGGAGGTCGAAGCGGTCGAGGAGCTGGCGCAGGTGGCGGACGCCGCCGTCGATGTTCGCGGCCGGGTCGAAGGGGTTGCGGACCTCCAGCTCGCGCGCCGTCGCGGGCATCAGCTGCATCAGCCCCATCGCGCCCTTCCGCGACCGGGCGGTCGCCTTGTAGGCCGACTCCACCATGATCACGGCGTGCACGAGCCTCGGGTCCACGCGGTGCCGCCGCGCCGCCGCATCGACGAGCTGCTGGTAGGGACGCCCCTCCGGGAGCTGGTGCGGACGATGCGCCGGGGCGTCCGTCGCCGACGCCTCCACCAACTCCTCCTCGACCTCATCCGGCGCAACCGCGGCAATCAGCGCGGCGTTGCATTCGACTTCCCCACCGCCCCGCAGCGCGAGGACGGCCGTGTCGCCGTCGATGCGCACGCTGCGTACCGACATCGTCCGGCCCGAGGCCAGCGTCACGAGCTCGGCTGAGGCGCCGGACGGGAAGGCCAGCGCCGCTGCACCCACGACGAGCGCAGCGAATGGACGGAGAAGCACAGACGGCAAGTGTAGCAGCGACCGACCCTCCGCTGGCGCGGGCCTACTTCGGTTCGATGAACGCGTGGAACACGCGAATGCCCAGTTCGCGGGGGTCCTGCGACTTGGCCGCCGGTGTCTGCGCGGGCACGAACGCCTGGTTGACCTCGACCGTCAGGTCCACGTTCTCGGTGTCGCCGAACTGCGCCGCGGTGATTGGAATCCGGCGGATGACTTCGTCGGTGGACTCGAGGGCGATGGTGTCGAGGACCTGGTCGCCGATGCGGACGGTCACTGTCTGCCCGGGCACGAGGTCGGGGCGCGCGTCGAAGTGCAGGAAGAACGTCGCGTCACGCCGCGGATTGCGGAGCGAGAGCGTGGCCGTCTTCTTTGTCCACTGCCATTCGATCTGGGCGTTCTCGGCCGCGACCTCCGCATTGTGCCAGCCGTCCTTGAACTGGATGAACACGTTGTCGGAGGCCGGGAGCAGTTCGAGCGTGCCCGCCTTGTACGCCCGCTGGCCGTCGTTCTCGCCCCCGAGCGGCAGCCGCTCGCCGGTTTCGGGGTCGTACAGGCCGATGCGGATGATCGCCTCGCCCATGTAGGGGTACTGCGGCACGAACATCATGTGCGTGTACTCGATGCGCTGACCCGGCTTCCAGTCGCTCGTCGGCGTCGGCGGGAAGTGGTCGTCGGTCCACATCAGCTGTTCGTCCGAGTCCAGGAAGTGCACGAGGACGCGGTAGTCCTTGTCGAACGCGGGCGCGTTGGCGGCCACGACGAACCGATAGGTCAGGTCGAGCGGGCTGCCGAGGGGCGCCCGGGCCCGACTGGCCGAGAACGTCGCGGTGGCGACGGGCGGCTGGGTGTCTTCCTTCTTCGTGCATCCGGCAACGGCCGTCAGGGCCAGGGCCAGGACAACGCAGGCGGCAGGCAGTTTCACGCCTCAGGACTCCTCGAATGGGGAACGGGGCGGGACCGGCTGGTCCCGAGCCAAACGCTCAAGGGTAAACCGTTGCGGGGTCAGGGGCAACATGCTAGAGTCCGCTCGATTTCATGGGAGACGCCCTCGGACTCATCGAAACCCGTGGCCTCATCGGCGCCATCGAGGCCGCCGACGCGATGGTCAAGACCGCCAACGTCCAGCTTGTCGCCAAGGAGTACATCGGGGCCGGGTACGTCACGGTGATGGCCCGCGGTGACGTCGGCGCCATCAAGGCCGCAACCGACGCGGGCGCGGCCGCGGCTCGGCGGGTCGGCGAACTGGTCTCGGTCCACGTGATTCCGCGTCCCCACGCCGAAGTCGAGCGCATCCTGCCCAGGCCGGCCGCCCCGACTGCCAGGTAGCCGGATACCGACGCCGCATGGCCGACGCCCCAGCCGCCAAGCCGCCATCCGATCGGGACCTCGCGTCGATTGCCGAAGCGCGAGCCCTCGCGCGAGCCGCTCGTGTGGCCCAGGCCCAGCTTGCCGAACTCCCCCAGGAACGCATCGACGCGATCGTCGATGCGATGGCCGCGGCCGTGCGCCCGCAGGCCGACGCGCTCGCGCAGCTTGCGCGCGAGGAGACCGGGTTCGGCGTCTACACCGACAAGATCCAGAAGAACCTGTTTGCGGCCGAGCGGGTATACGAGTTCATCCGCCCGATGCGGACCGTCGGCGTGCTCCGGCGCGACGAGGCGCGGAAGATCATCGAGATCGCCGAGCCCTTCGGGCCCGTTGCGGCCATCGTGCCCTCGACGAACCCGACGTCCACCGCGATCTACAAGATTCTCATCGCACTCAAGGCCCGCTGCGCCATCGTCCTGAGTCCGCATCCCTCCGCCGCGCGCTGCATCAGCCGCACCGCCGACATCATGGCGTCGGCGGCCGCACAGGCCGGTGCACCGGCTGGCAGCATCGGATGGATGACGACCGTGACGCTCGAGGGGACGCAGGAGCTGATGCGCCAGCGCGAGATCGCGGTGATCCTCGCCACGGGCGGCCTCGGCCTGGTGCGCGCCGCCTATTCGGCCGGCAAACCCGCGTATGGCGTGGGTCCGGGCAATGCCCCCTGCTACGTCCACCAGAGCGCCGATGTCGCCAAGGCCGCGCGCGACATCCTGCTCGGCAAGACCTTCGACAACGGCCTGCTGTGCTCGTCGCCCAACTCGATCGTCGCCGACCGGGCGGTCCATGGCGCTCTCGAGGCGGCCCTGGCGGCCGGTGGCGGACATTTCCTGCCGCCTGCAGACGCGCAGCAGCTCGCGGCTGTCCTCGTCACGCCGCAGCGCCTGCCGAACCCGGCACTTGTCGGCAGGACGGCGCTGGAAATCGCGCAAGCCGTGGGAATTGCCGTGCCGGCTGGTACGCGCGCGCTGATTGCGAGGCTCGACGGCGTCGGGCGCGACCACCCCCTGTCGATCGAGAAACTCTGTCCCGTCCTCTCCTACTACGTCGTCGACGACTGGAGGGCGGGCTGTGAGCGCTGCAAGGAGATCCTGCGGTACGGCGGCATGGGCCACACGATGTCCGTCCATGCCACAGACGACGACGTGATCCTGCAGTTCGGGCTGCACAAACCCGCATTCCGGATCGTGGTCAACACGCCCACCACGCACGGGTCCGTGGGCATGACGACCGGGCTCGACCCCGCGATGACACTCGGCTGCGGGGGCTTCGGCGGCAACATCACGTCGGACAACATCTCGCCGATGCACCTGCTGAACATCAAGCGGGTGGCGTATGAACTGCGTCCTGCGCCAGGCGCCGGCGTGCGCCCCGCGACGTCGGTGACGCCGGCTGCCGTTCCTGCGGCGGGCGGATCGAGTTACCGCCCGGCGGTGCCCGAACGGGAACGCACGCTCGATGCCAGCACGCTGTCGGCCCGCATCGACGGCTTCCTCGCGAGCCGAGGCATCACGTCAGGGACGACCCTGACGGTCGGCGGCGGGGCCACGGCGGCTGCACCTGCAACCTCCACCATCGACCGCCCCGCACCTGAGCCCGGTCCCGTGGCCCCGGGGCCTCCTCTTCCCGACGAGCTGCAGAACACCGGCCCGGCTGTCGATTTCGTGTGCGAAGACGACGTCCGGCAAGCCATGAAGGCGGGCCGCCGGATTCATCTTGCCGACAGGGCGATCGTCACCCCAGCCGCCCGCGAACTCGGCGATGCCCACGACGTGTTCGTGGTCACCTGACGAGTGTTCGATCGTCATACGACTGTCTTGACCCGATAGCGGACCGGGTGCTACTGTCCGCCAGTCCAATCGGACGGATCGTTCGGATCCATATTTTTGGACACCTTTTCTGGATCCACACCGGATCCCAACTTCTCGCTCGCAGGCTCGAACCTGCAGGAAAACCTGATGCGACGAAAGTTCGGGCTGCCCGGCGCAGTCCTCCTCCTGTCGGCGGCCTGCAGCCGCAACCCGGCCCCCCAGGTGGCCGTGGCGCCGCAGCCGACCACCCCGGCACCAGCCGCGGCCGCGCCGCTGGCACCCGCGCCGGCGGCCGACCCTGCCGACGCGCTGATTGCCGAAGCCGACCGCTTGTTTGCCCTTGGTGAGCGCGAACTCGCGCTCGGCCACCTCGAGCAGGCCCGCGCCGCGTTCGACAAGTCCCTCGACGTGCTGCTCGATGCGCCGTCCGGTGCGCGCGTCGATCCGTCGCTGCGGACCCATTTCGACCGGCTCGTGGACCGCATCGCGGCGCACGAGACCCTCGCCCTGCAGAAGGGCGACGGCTTCACCGAGAAGCCGTCGGAACCAGCGGCCATCGACCAGTTGCTCGAAGTGGCGACGTTCACGCCGCCCGCCTCGGCGACGTCGGCCGTCGAAGAGGCGGTCCAGCTCGATCTCGCACAGACCTCGCACGACATCCCGATCCCGCTGAACGACCGCGTGCTGCGGTACGTGGAGCTGTTCCAGGGCCGGCTGCGCGAGTTCCTCGCCGGGGGCATGGCGCGCGGCAGCCAGTACCTGCCGATGGTGCAGAGCGTATTCCGCGCCGAGGGTGTGCCGCTCGACCTCGCCTATGTGCCGCTCATCGAGAGCGCGTTCAAGCCGACGGCCCTCTCGCGCGCGAGCGCCCGGGGCATGTGGCAGTTCATGCGCCCGACGGCAAAGGACCATGGCCTGAAGCAGGACTGGTACATCGACGAGCGCGCCGATCCCGAGAAGGCGACGCGTGCGGCCGCGAAGTATTTCAAGACGCTCTACAACATGTTCTCGGACTGGCACCTCGCCATGGCCTCCTACAACGGCGGTCCGGGGCGGGTGCAGCGGGCGATGCGCGCGTCGGGCATCGATGACTTCTGGGCGCTTACGGCGTCGGACCGGTACCTGCCCCGCGAGACGCGCGAGTACGTCCCGATGATCCTGGCGGCCGTGATCATCGCGAAGAACCCGACGCAGTACGGGTTCGAGGCGCCCACCATGGAGGCGCTCCAGTACGACAAGGTGCGGGTCGCGCGTGCCGTGGACCTCCGGCGCGTCGCCGAATGGACCGGCGCCTCGATCGACGAGATCCAGGCGCTGAACCCGGAACTCCGGCGCTGGACGACACCGCTGCGGTACCCGGAGTACGAGGTCAAGGTGCCGGCGGGCACCGGGCCGCAGCTCGAAGCGCGCCTTGCCTCCGCCCCGGCCGTCGAACTGGCCGCCCTCAAGTTCCACACCGTTCGTCGGCGCGAGACGCTGGCGACCATTGCCCGCAAGCTCGGGGTTTCGCGCGTCGACCTCGCCGAGGCCAACGGCATCTCGCAGCGGGCAAGGGTCCGCGTCGGGCAGCGCCTGCTGATTCCGCGCGCCCCGTCGGCTCCGCTGCTGGCAAGTGCCACACGCGAGGCGGCACCGGCCGCGTCGGGCCAGCCCGCAGCCGTCGTCGCCAGTCGCGCCGAAGCCGCAGGAGACGACGCGTCGGATGTCGTCGTGACGACCCATCGCGTCAAGCGCGGCGACACGCTCTACGGCATCGCCAACACCTATGACGTCAGCGTGGCCGACATCCGGGCCTGGAACCGCATGAAGTCCACCCGCCTCGGCATCGGCGACAGGCTGACGATTCGCGTCGCGCGCACCCGTTCCACGCAGTAGGCACATCGACGACCGCCGACAAGGGCCCCCAACGCGGCGGCCACGCCTCGATGTGACGATTCGTAGCCGTCGACCTTCAGGTCGACGGTGATACGGTGAGCGGCGCAGGATCGCAGGAACCGCCATCGCGTATGCGCGCCACATCGCGGTTCCTGCAACGCCATTCCAACAGATCGCCGATAACCGCCGGATCGTGCGGGATGCGCGCCTGCGCCTTCGTTTGCAGTGCGACGCGGCATGCTCGCGTCCACCTATTCGGCGGCGCTCGTCGGCGTGTCGGCGGAACTTGTCCGCGTCGAGGCCGATGTCACGTTCGGCCTGCCCGCCTTCACCATCGTCGGCCTGCCCGATGCGAGCGTGCGCGAGAGCCGCGACCGCGTCCGCAGTGCCATTCGCAGTGCCGGCCTCGAGTTCCCGCCGCACCGGATCACCGTCAACCTGTCGCCGGCCGACCTCCGGAAGGCCGGCAGCAGTTTCGACCTGCCGATAGCGCTGGCGGTGCTCGCGGCCGCGGGCCAGGTGCCGGGCGACGCGCACGCCCGGGCCGTGGTGCTCGGCGAACTGGCCCTCGACGGCCGTGCGCTGCCCTGCCGCGGCGTACTTCCGGCGGCGCTGGCCTCGCGGGCGGCACGCATCGACATGCTCGTCGTGCCCAACCGGAACGTGCAGGAGGCACGCCTGGTCCCCGGCGTGGACGTCCGCGGTGCCACGTCACTTGCCGACGCGCTCAGCGCATTGGCCCGCCCCGAGCCCGACGTGGCGCCCGGGGTCGGCGCCATGCCGGACGACGGCGTCGGGCCCGACCTCTCCGACGTCCACGGCCAGGCACTGGCGCGGCGGGCGCTCGAAATCGCCGCCGCCGGCCATCACAACCTGCTCTTCTCGGGACCACCGGGCGCCGGCAAGTCGATGCTCGCGCGACGCCTGCCGGGCCTGCTGCCGCCCTGGCCCTTCGAGGAGGCGCTCGAGGCCACGGCCGTGCACTCGGCAGCGGGGCTCGTGCCGCCCGATGGCGGCCTGCTCGCCCAGCGGCCCTTCCGGGCACCGCACCACACGGTGTCGCCGACCGCGCTCATTGGTGGCGGCCCGCAGCCGCGTCCCGGCGAGGTCAGCCTCGCGCACCACGGCGTCCTGCTGCTCGATGAACTGCCGGAATTCGAGCGGCGGACGCTCGACGTCCTGCGCCAACCCCTCGAGGAGCACGTCGTCCACGTGGCCCGTGCGGCGCGCAGCGTGACGTTCCCGGCGCGCTTCCTGCTCGTGGCGGCCATGAACCCGTGCCCGTGCGGCTTCCTCGGCCACCCGCGGCGGGCCTGCCGCTGCCGGCCCGGTGAAGCCGACCGGTACGGCGCACGCATCTCGGGACCGTTGCTCGACCGGATCGACCTCGTCGTCACGGTTCCGCCTGTGGATGCCGCAGCCCTGACGGGCCCGCGGCCGCCGAGCGAATCGAGCCGTGAGGTCCGCGCCCGGGTGCGTGCAGCACGGGCGGCGCAGCGGACCCGTCAGGACGTCGAGAACAGCCGGCTGTCGGGCGAGGCGCTGGAGTCGCTGCGGCGCGACCCCGTCCTCGGCGGTCTGCTGGCCCAGGCGATGTCCAGGCTCGAACTGAGCGCCCGGGCCGCCGATCGGCTGCTCCGGGTCGCCCGGACCATCGCCGATCTCGACGGAACGCCCACTGTCGAGCGTCGTCACCTGGTCGAAGCCCTGCAGTTCCGGCCGTGCTAGACTGCCCAACTGCCGTCCCGGGCTGCCGGGCGGCCCTTCCCTGCCACACGCACGTCGGTAGGCATCACGGTCCGGATGCGCGCGTCCTGCGCGGCTTTCCGTGCCGAGGAGAACGATTTGCGTTCCACGCGCTACAGCATCGCCATCACCAATCGCACGACCGGGCGAACCCGACGCTACTCCGTGTCGGCCCGGCCGCTCGTGGTGCTGGCCATCATCTGCGGCGTACTGCCCGTCCTGCTCTTCGTCGGCGCATCGCGCAAGGCGGCCTGGGAGCGCGCCGCGCTCGTCTCGCAGGTCGAATCCCTCGAGATGGAGAACGCCTCGATGCGGGCGACGACAGGCGCGCTGACGAGCCAGATCGGATCGCTGCAGGCGGTCGTGGACGACCTCTCGCGCCTGACGCCGACCGAAGCCGAGCAGGCGGCCATGCGGCGGCTCCCGGCGCGGGTGCAGCGCGAAGCGCTCGGCGGGCTCTCACGCGATGCGGCCCGCCTGGCGCTGCTCGGGCCCAACCCGGCCGGCGATGCGGTGGGCGTCGTCCTCCACATGCTCGAGGCCATCGAGAGCCGGCTCGAGACGGCACGGCCCCAGATCGAGAGCCGCGCGGCGCTGGCCCGCGCCACGCCGAGCATCTGGCCGGCACTCGGCCCGCTCTCGTCGAGCTTTGGCGCGCGGCGCGACCCGTTCTCGCTGGAGCCCAGCCTCCACACGGGCCTGGACCTCGACGTCGAGCACGGTGCGCCCGTCCACGTCACCGCCGACGGCATCGTCACGGCCACGCGTCCGCATCCCGAGTACGGCAACCTGGTGATCGTGTCGCACGGGTTCGGCATCGAGACGCGGTATGCCCATCTGTCGGCATTCAGCGTCGCCCAGGGCACGCGCGTGGCTCGCGGGCAGGTGGTGGGCCGCGCCGGGTCCACGGGTCGATCCACCGGCACGCACGTGCACTACGAGGTGTGGATCGGCGGTCAGGCGGTGAACCCGCTGCGGTATCTCGTCGCGCGCGAAGCCCCGTAACGGGGACGGGAGGCCCGTCGAGGCTTGCCCTGCCCCGGGCCGTTCCCTACAATCGAAGGATCGCGGCACCCGCTTCCGGGGCCGCCATCCGGTACACAACCCTTTGGTCCTCGACACCCTACTCGCCAAGGTCATCGGCACGCAGAACGAACGCGAGCTGAAGCGGATCCAGCCGCTCGTGGCCGCCATCAACGCGCTCGAGCCGGCGACCGAGCAACTCACCGACGCCCAGCTGCGCGGCAGGACCGCGGAGTTCCGGGAACGCGTCACGCGGGGCGAGAGCCTCGACGACCTGTTGCCGGAAGCGTTTGCCGTCGTGCGCGAGGCGGGCCGCCGCGTGGTGAACATGCGGCACTACGACGTGCAGCTCGTCGGCGGCATCGTCCTGCACCGTGGCCGGATCGCGGAGATGAAGACCGGCGAGGGCAAGACGCTCGTCGCGACGCTGCCGGCGTACCTGAACGCGCTCTCGGGCAAGGGCGTGCACGTGGTCACGGTCAACGACTACCTGGCACGACGCGACTCGGAGTGGATGGGCCGCATCTACCGCTTCCTCGACATGACGGTCGGCGTCATCCAGCACGACCTGCGCGACGACGAGCGGCAGCGGCACTACGGCGCCGACATCACGTACGGCACCAACAACGAGTTCGGGTTCGACTACCTGCGCGACAACATGAAGTTCGAACTCGCGCAGATGGTGCAGCGCGGGCACAACTTCGCGATCGTCGACGAAGTGGACTCGATCCTGATCGACGAGGCGCGCACGCCGCTCATCATCTCGGGCCCTGCCGAGGAATCCACCGACCTGTACTACGAGGTGGACCGGATCATCCCGCAGCTCAAGCCGGGCGCGGTGACCCAGGGGCAGGTGAAGGCCGAGGAGCGCGAGGCGCTCGAGGCGACCGGCGACTTCATCGTCGACGAGAAGCACAAGACCGCGTCGCTCACCGAGACCGGCATGGCGCGCGCCGAGCAGCTGCTGGCGCACCGCCTCCAGCCGGGCGGTCTCTACGACCCGGCCAACATGCCGCTGCTGCACCACGTGCACCAGGCGCTGCGCGCGCACTCCCTCTTCCGCCGCGACACCGAGTATCTGGTGGACGAGGAGGGCAAGGTCGTCATCATCGACGAGCACACCGGCCGCGTGATGCCCGGGCGCCGCTGGAGCGACGGCCTGCACCAGGCGGTCGAAGCCAAGGAAGGCGTGAAGATCGAGCGCGAGAACCAGACGCTCGCGACCATCACCTTCCAGAACTTCTTCCGCAAGTACGACAAGCTCTCGGGCATGACCGGCACGGCCGACACCGAGGCCGAGGAGTTTGCCAAGATCTACAAGCTCGACGTGATTCAGGTGCCGACGAACCGGCCGCTGATCCGCATCGAGGAACCCGACACGGTCTACCGCACGCAGCGCGAGAAGTACGACGCCATCGTGCAGGACATCGGTGCCAGGCAGGCCGAGGGGCGGCCCGTGCTCGTCGGCACCGTGTCGGTCGAGAAGTCCGAACTGCTCTCGGCGATGCTCAAGCGCGCGGGCGTGAAGCACGTCGTGCTGAACGCCAAGTACCACGCGCAGGAAGCCGAGATCGTCGCGCAGGCGGGCCGCCTCGGCAAGGTCACCGTCGCCACCAACATGGCGGGCCGCGGCACCGACATCCTGCTCGGCGGCAACGCCGAGTACATGGCGCGCCAGCAGTGCCTCGCCGAGGAAGTGGCCGAGAAGGTCGCGCGCGGGCAGGAGAAGTACGTCGACGACGAGGAGTTCGTCTACTTCCGGCACCTCGACACCTTCTACCGCGTGCCGACGGCCACGTGGACCCACGTCTTCCGGAGCTTCCACGAGGAATGCCGGGCCGAGCACGAGCAGGTCGTCGGCCTTGGCGGCCTGCACATCCTCGGCACCGAACGCCACGAGTCGCGGCGCATCGACAACCAGCTGCGCGGGCGCGCCGGCCGCCAGGGCGACCCGGGGTCCTCGCGCTTCTACCTCTCGCTCGAGGACGACCTCATGCGCATCTTCGGGTCGGCAAACATCTCGGGGCTGATGCAGCGCCTCGGGATGGAGGAAGGCGTGCCGATCGAGAGCCGGATGGTCACCCGTGCCATCCAGCGCGCGCAGAAGCAGGTCGAGGCGCAGAACTTCGGCATCCGCAAGCACCTGCTCGAGTACGACGACGTGATGAACAAGCAGCGCGAGAGCGTCTACGCGCTGCGCCGCCAACTGCTCGAGGGCACGATCCGCCTCGAGGACGGCCACGTCGACAGCCGCGAGTACCTGATGGTGCTCGCCGAGGAACTCGTCGCGAACCTCGTCGCCGAGTACGCCGGCGAGACCGACGACCCCGAACAGTGGGATCTCGGCCGGCTGCGCGAGGAGATCACGCGCATCTACGACGTGGACGAAGCGACCCTGCGCGACCTCGCGCTGGAGTCGATGACCTCCGACCAGATCCGCACCGAGCTCTGGGAGGAAGTCGAGGAACACTACCTCGAGAAGGAAGAGGCCGTCGGCCGCGACCTGCTGCAGCTCCCCGAGGAGATCGTGCCGCAGATTGCCGGGCCCGCCTTCTTCGAGCAGATCAAGGAGGCCGAAGGCGACGCGCGGCTGGCCATCGCCGGCCGCAGCGTACTCGCGCCGATCGAGCGCAACCTGATGCTGCAGGTCGTGGACGGCCAGTGGAAGGATCACCTCTACAGCCTCGACCACCTCAAGGAAGGCATCGGCCTGCGCGGCTACGGCCAGCGTGACCCGCTCGTCGAGTACAAGAAGGAGAGCTTCACGCTCTTCTCGGCGATGAAGCAGCGCGTGGACGAGGAAACCGTCCGCTACCTGTGGCGCCTGCGGCCGATGTTCGGGCGTGCGGAACCGGCGCCGGTCGAGACCGGGGCGGACGCCGCCACGGTGACCGCGTCCCCGGCGACGCCTGCACGGCCTGCCGCACCATCCGCGCAGCGCCCGCCGGCGGCACCCGACATCTTCGCGCCGCCGCGGCGGATGCAGGAGAATCGCCCGGCGGCCGGCACGTCCGGCGGCGCGCTGTTCGGCGCGCCCGCGGCAACCGCTGCCCCGCCACGCCCGGCACGCGTCGGTGGCGACGACGTGCAGCGCACGGTGCGCCGCGACGAGGCCAAGGTCGGTCGCAACGACCTCTGCCCCTGCGGCAGCGGCAAGAAGTACAAGAAGTGCCACGGGGCGGGCCTGTGACGGCAGTTCGCATCTGCCGTCCCGCCGCGCACCCGCATGCACACCACGAGGCCGACGTCTGTCGGCCTTTCGTGTCTCCACGCTGGCCATGACCATGACGACGGATACCCTCGCTGCCCTCTCCCCGGCCGAACAGGTCGAGCGCGGCCTCCAGACCGCCCTGACCTTCGACGACATCCTGCTGGTGCCCCGCAAGTCGGAGGTGCTGCCCAGCCAGGTCGACATCGCCTCGCGCTTCACGCGCAACATCCGCCTCAACGTGCCGCTCGTGAGCGCCGCGATGGACACGGTCACCGAGGCCACGCTCGCCATCGCCGTGGCGCAACAGGGCGGCATCGGTATCGTCCACAAGAACCTGGCGATCGAGGACCAGGCCAACGAGGTCGATCGGGTCAAGCGCTCGGAGAGCGGCATGATCGTCAACCCGATCACGCTCTCGTCCACGCATTCGATTGCCGAGGCACACGAGTTGATGCGCCGCTACCGCATCTCGGGCGTGCCCATCACCGAGGACGGCAGCAAGGAAGGCCGCCTCGTCGGCATCCTGACCAACCGGGACCTCCGCTTCGAAACGCGCCTCGACCGCCCGATCGCGGAGATCATGACGCGTGAGAACCTGATTACCGTTCCAGTCGGCACGACGCTCGACCAGGCGCAGGACATCCTGCACACCCACAAGGTCGAGAAGCTGCTCGTCGTGGACCACGACTACCGGCTCAAGGGCCTGATCACCGTCAAGGACATCCAGAAGGCCATCAAGTACCCGTTCGCCTGCAAGGACGACCTCGGCCGGCTGCGCGTCGGGGCGGCCATCACCGTGTCGAAGGACACGATCGAGCGCGCCGAGGCCCTCGTCGCCGCGCACGTGGACGTGCTCGTCATCGACACGGCGCACGGCCACTCCGCCGGCGTCCTGGAGATGGTGCGGTCGCTGCGCCGGAAGTTCCCCGAGGTCGATCTCGTGGCCGGCAACGTCGCCACGGGCGCTGCCACCGAGGACCTGATCCGGATTGGCGTGGACGCCGTGAAGGTCGGCATCGGCGCGGGGTCGATCTGCACGACGCGCGTGATTGCCGGTATCGGCGTGCCGATGGTGTCGGCGATTGCCGAGTGCGCGCGCGCCGCGCGGCCGCACGACATCCCCGTGATTGCCGATGGCGGCATCCGCTACTCGGGCGACATCACGAAGGCCATCGCCGTCGGCGGCAGCACCGTGATGATCGGCAGCCTGTTTGCCGGCACCGACGAGAGCCCCGGCGAGCTGATCCTCTACCAGGGCCGATCGTTCAAGGAGTACCGCGGCATGGGATCGATCGGCGCGATGCGCCGCGGCTCGCGCGACCGCTACTTCCAGGACGAGTTCGAACTGAACGCCGTCACCGGTGAGGGCACCGACAAGCTGGTGCCCGAGGGCATCGAGGGCCGCGTCGCCCACAAGGGGTCGGTTGCCGCCATGGTGCACCAGTTGGTGGGTGGCCTGCGCGCCGGCATGGGCTACTGCGGATGCGGGAGCATCGCGGACCTGCAGCGCCACGCGCAGCTGATTCGCGTCACGCCGGCGGGCCAGCGCGAGAGCCACGTCCACGACGTGATCATCACGAAGGAAAGCCCGAACTACCGCGTCGAGCGCTAGCGACGACGTGCGTCATGCGCCGTCGGCATCGGGAGTCGAACGGCATCGCGCACCGGTCCCCAGTACCCGGAGCCCGGAACCGGACTAGAATGCGCGACATGTCTCGTCGTCTTCTCCCCTCCCTCGGTTTCTGCCTCCTCGCCCTGGGCGTGGCGGTCTCCGCCACGCAGACCTCGGCACCACGGCAACTCCGCATCATCGCCTTCGGCGCGCATCCAGACGATGCGGAGCTGAAGGCGGCGGGTTCGGCCGCGCTGTGGGCCGCGCAGGGCCACAAGGTCAAGTTCGTCTCCGCGACGAACGGCGACATCGGACACTTCAGCCAGGCGGGCGGCCCGCTCGCGATCCGGCGCACGAAGGAAGTCCAGGAGTGCGCGCGCATCCTCGGCATCACCACCGACGTGCTCGACATCCACGACGGTGAGCTCGAGCCCGACCTCGAGACGCGCAAGACCTTTGCCCGCAAGATCCGCGACTGGCAGGCCGACATCGTCATGGGCCACCGCCCGTACGACTACCACCCCGACCACCGCTACGTCGGCGTGCTCCTCAACGACACCGCCGTCGTCGTCGGCGCCGCCTTCTTCGTGCCCGACACGCCGCCGACAAAGGGCAACCCGATCTACCTGAACTACTCCGACAACTTCGTCGATCCGAAGCCGTTCGAGCCCAGCGTCGTCGTGGACATCGATGCCTCGGCCGACAAGAAGTGGCAGTGCGTCAGCGCGATGTCCTCGCAGTTCGGCGATGCCGACTCGTGGCAGGGCCGCACGCGCCCCGACGTGCCGAAGGACGATGCGAAGCGTCCGGCGTACCTGCTGGAACTCGCCAAGCAGCGGACCGCCGCGGTTGCCGACCAGTACCGCGCGCAGCTCATCGCCCGGTACGGACAGGAGCGCGGCTCGAAGGTGAAGTACGCCGAGGCCTTCCAGCTCAATCAGTACGGCCGGCAGGTGCGTCCCGAGGCACTGTCGGAGCTGTTCCCGAAGTAGCGGACGACGCGGACATGCCTCGTTCCCTACTCGCAGTCGTTGCAGCGGCAGTGGCCGCGTGCGGTATCGCGGTCTCGGCCAGCCAGGCGCCAGCGACGCGCACGCTGCGCGTCATCGTCTTCGGCGCACACCCCGACGATGCGGAACTCCAGGCCGCAGGTGTCGCGGCGATGTGGGCCGCGCAGGGCCACAAGGTCAAGTTCGTCTCCGCGACGAACGGCGACATCGGACACTTCAGCCAGGCGGGCGGCCCGCTCGCCATCCGGCGCACGAAGGAAGTCCAGGAATGCGCGCGCATCCTCGGCATCACCACCGACGTGCTCGACATCCACGACGGTGAACTGGAGCCGGACCTCGCGACGCGCAAGGCCTTCGCCCGCAAGATCCGCGACTGGCAGGCCGACGTCGTCATCGGTCATCGCCCGAACGACTACCACCCCGATCACCGGTACGTCGGCGTCCTCCTGAACGACACGGCCGTCGTCGTCGGCGCGCCGTTCTTCGTGCCCGACACGCCGCCGACGCAGGGCAACCCGATCTACCTCAACTCCGCGGACGGCTTCGCCACGCCGTCGCCCTTCAGGCCCGACGTGGTCGTGGACATCGACGCCGTCGCCGAGAAGAAGTTCGCCTGCGTGGCGGCGATGCCGTCGCAGTTTGCCGATGCCGACTCGTGGCAGGGACGCACGCTGTCGAACATGCCCGCCGACGAGGCAGGCCGCAAGGCGTACATCCTGGAGACGGTGAAGGGCTGGCTCGCGTCGGCGGCCGACGAGTTCCGTCCGCAACTGGTGGCCAGGTACGGCAAGGAACGCGGATCGAAGGTGAAGTACGCCGAAGCGTTCCAGATCAATCAGTACGGCCGGCGCGTGTCGGCCGAGCAACTCGACGCCCTGTTGCCGCGTTGAACCGGGGGCATCGCTGGGCATTGCAGGGCGCGCTCCCCGGAGCGCGCCCTTTTTCTAGCGCCCTACCGTGAAGCGCCGCAGGACGCCCGGACGACGAGCGTGCACTGCACGAAGATGTCGCGCGGCGGTCGATCGGGATGTGCGCGGCGGTCGAGCATCGCCGCCATGGCCGCTCCGCCGATCTGGCGAGCCGGCTGTCTCAGCGTCGTGAGCGGCACCGGCAGCCACGCGGCGTACTCCACGTCGTCGATGCCGGCGAGACGGACGTCCTGCGGGATGCGGCGGCCGAGCGCGAGCAGTGTGTGCATCAGCCGCGCGGCACTGCGGTCGTTGGCGCAGGCGATGGCGTCCGGCGCATGCGTGTCGAGATACGCCGCGATGGCCTGACCGTCGTCGGGCGACGGCACCGGCTGGCTCGCCAGCGTATCGTCGGCGCCGAGCACCGCGAGCGCCTCCCGAAACCCCGCGCGTCGTGCCCCGATCGTGGACGCGGCGTGCATCGCACCGAGGAAGGCGACCCGCCGGGCGCCCTGCCCCAGCAGGTGCTCGGTGATGGCGTAGCCTGCGCGCCTGTTGTCAATGCCGACGAGGTCGTACGGGCCACGCCGCGGGTAGGGATACACCGACCGATCGAGCAGCACCACGGGAATGCCGGCCGCGTCGAAGGCGGTCACGATGCGGATGTTGGCCGGGTCGTCGGGCGGCAGGTCCTCGAGCGGCGCAAAGAACACGCCGTCCACGCGCCGGGCGAGGTACTGCTGCGCACGCGCCCATGCCGCATCGGCACGCGCGGCGGCAGGCATTTCGCCGCCCCCCCACAGGAACGCATGCGATGCCGCGTCCTGGCAGGCAATCAACCCGTGCACGATCGGTTCGAAGATCTCGATCTCGGCCAGGTCCGGCACGAGGACCCCGAACGTACAGGCGCCGGCCGTGGCGGCCGGAGCCGCGCGCACGAACGTCCCCGCACCGACGCGCCGCTCGACGAGGCCACGCTGCTGAAGGTCGCGCATCGCACGGCCGACGGTGATGCGCGAGGCGCCGAAGCGCGTGCCGAGGTCCGCTTCGCTCGGCACGCGGGCCCCGACCGGCAGGCGCCCCGAGCGGATCTCCTCGTGGAGCGCGTCGTAGACAGCCTGATACTTGGGAACAGCCGGCGCTCGTCGCACGCCAAGATGTTATGACAATTATGTGACGTTGACAACGGCCGAGAGCGAATCATCTGTTCATGACCACGTGCCGATTGCTATAATCGCTGGTGTCGTCCGTGGGGCGACACCCAAGGTGATATATCAAATGAGCACTCCCGTGCATTTCCTCGTGGCCAGTGACTTCGACCAGACGTTGAGCTTCAACGATTCGGGCGAGGTGCTGAGCCAACTCATCGGTGCGTCCGGATTCGAAGAGAAGGTTGCCGGCCTGGCGCGCAGCAACCTCGTGCACCAGGGTGGCGAACTCGCCTACCTGCTGCGTCACGACCCGGAGTTCCGGGCCGTGCGCCGCGAACATCTCGTCGAGGCCGGACGGCGTGTCCGTCTGAAGCGGGACATCCCCCAGCTCCTCGACGTGCTGTCGCGCGGCATTCCCGGCGTCACGTTCTCCTTCTTCGTGATCTCCGCCGCTCCGCGCGAGGTCATCGGATCCGCGCTTGCCGGCGTCGTGCCGGCCGACCACATCTTCGGCACCGAGCTCGAGTACGACGACAGTGGCGAGGTGACCGCGGTGCAGCATGTGCCGGCGGGCTACGGCAAGGTGGCGGTGCTCGAGCAGCTCGAGGCCCGCACGGGCAGCCGTCCCGAGCACACGATCTACGTTGGCGACGGCAGTTCCGACGTCCACGTGATGCTGCACGTCAACAACCGCGACGGCTTCACGATTGCCGTCTCGGAGAACCGCCATCTCGCGCGCATCGCGCGGCGGACGCTCCTCAGCGACAGCGCGCTGAGCGTGATGGTGCCGATTCTCGGCCACGTCGCCGGCTGGAACTCGACGCGCATCCGCGATCTCTTTGCCGAGTACGGCCTGTCCCTGCAGGACTGGGATCGGGCCCGCACCGACAGGATCACGCTGGGCGAGATGCCGGCGGTGCTCAGGGCGGAGTCGGCATGACCGTTCCTGACGCGATCGGCTGGACCGCCACCGCGGTCTTCACGGCGTCGTACTTCGCGGCGGGCCAGGCGCGCCTGCGACGGGTGCAGATGGCCGGTGCGACGCTGTGGCTCACGTACGGACTCGTGATGCAGGCGCCCCCTGTCATCGGGTCGAACATCCTCGTGTTGAGTGCCGCGTTCTGGGCGGAGTATCGCGCGCGCAAGCCGCGCCCGTCGGGGGCCGTGGCGTCGGTCGGGCCACTCCCGTCCGAGGGCTAGCGGGGTCGCCGGCCGAAGGACGACGCGCGACCTACCGGGTGATCGTGATGGTGCGGGACGTGTCGTCGTCGATCGCCATGTGGACGTCGATGGCGCCGGCGGGCGCGCGGCCAAGGCGTTCGGGCCATTCGATGGCCAGGACACCGTCGGCAGCGGTCTCGTCCAGCCCGAGTTCGTCGAGCGACACGCCGGCGGGCAGCCGGTACAGGTCGGCGTGATGGAGTGCGAGCCGGCCCCCGCGGTATTCGTGAATCAGCGTGAACGTCGGACTGCTCACCTCGTCCGCGTCGATGCCAAGACCCGCAGCGAGGCCGCGGACGAATGCGGTCTTGCCCGCACCGAGATCACCGTGCAGGAGCACGACGTCGCCCGCCGCGAGGGATGCGGCAAGCTCCTGCGCAACCGCCAGCGTGTCCGCTTCGGATGTCGATTGCCGCGTCACTCCTCGTCGGCCTCGCCAGACGACGTGTGCTCGGCGGCAAGTTCGAGCACGGCGTCACCGAGGTAGGTCAGCAGATCCGACGCCGTGAGTGCGACCTCGCCGATGTCGGCCATCGCGAGATCCCCGGCGTGCCCGTGCAGGTAGACGCCGAGCCGCGCTGCGCCCTCGGCGTCGAGCAGCTGCGCGAACCACCCGGCGATGACACCCGTGAGGACGTCGCCCGTACCGCCGGTCGCCATGCCCGGATTGCCTGTCATGTTGATGGCAATCGAGCCTTCGGGCGCCGCCACGATCGTCCGATGGCCCTTCAGCACCACGTGCAGCTGGTGGGCCTCGGCAAAGCCGCGGGCCGCAGCGATGCGATCGGCCTGCACCGCCTCGGTGCTTGTCGCAAGCAGCCGCGCCATCTCGCCGGGATGCGGCGTGATGATCACGTCGTGGCCGTCGTGACCGGCGAGCCGCGCCGTGTGTTCGCCCGCGAACGCGTTGAGTGCGTCGGCATCGAGCACGAGCGGCGCGCCCGCACGCTCGACGACGCCATGGACGAAGTCGCGCACGCGGGGACCCGTGCCGAGCCCCGGTCCCATCGCCAGCACGTCGGCCTGCACCGCCAGCACGCGCTCGACGGCCTCCTCGGTGACCTGGCCCTCGGCATCCTCCGGCAGCCCGATGGTCATGTACTCTGGTGCCATCGACGCAAGGATCGGCTGGACCGATCGCGGCGTGGCCACCGTCACGAGCCCCGCACCGGATCGCAGCGCGGCCATCGCCGCGAGGTGGGCGGCGCCGCTCTTCCCCATCGATCCCGCAACAATCAGCACGCGGCCGAACTCGCCCTTGTGCGCGTCCGGACCGCGCGGCTCGAGCACGCCACGCATCACGCCGCGCGTGATCACCTCCACGTGCGGCCCGTCCACGCGCTCGAGCACGCCCTCCGGGATGCCGATGTCGGCGATGACGAGCTCGCCGCACACACGCTGCGCGGGCGGCAGCACGTGACAGATCTTCGGCGCCGCGAGCGCCACCGTGACGGCGGCACGCACCGCTTCGCCCTGCACCTCGTGGGTGTCGGCGAGCAGCCCGCTCGGCACGTCGACCGCCACCACGGGAATGCCGCTGCCGTTCAGGTCACCGAAGATCGTCGGGTAGATGCCATCGGGTGCCTGCCGCAGCCCGGTGCCGAAGATGGCATCCACGATCAGCGTGCACGTGGCAATCTCCGAGAAGTGCAGTTCCCACGTCTGCTCGTCGGCAATCTCGACGACGGTCGCACCGAACCGGCCGAGCACCTCGAGGTTGTGGCGGGCGTCGCCGCGCACGTCCGCGATGGGGCCGATCACGAAGACAGACACGGCCGCCACGCGTTCGAGCAGCGTGCGTGCGATGACGAACCCGTCGCCGCCGTTGTTGCCGCGACCGGCAAGGACCGCGATGCGGCGCCGCGCCATGTCGGGGAATGCCGCCTCGATGGCCGCGACGACCTGGCGTCCGGCACTCTCCATCAGCACGAGCGACGGGATGCCGAGTTCCTCGATGGTGAACCTGTCGGCCTCGCGCATCTGGGCGGCGGTCAGCACACGCATGCCGGCATGGTACCCTCGAAGGCTGTGTCAGTCGCGGTGAACATCGACAGCAAGCTGCACGGGCGCGACGACGCCCGGGTTTCGGTTTTCGACCACGGATTCCTGTTCGGCGAGGGCGTGTACGAGGTGCTGCGGACGTTCGAGCAGCGCCCCTTCCTCTATCCCGAGCACATCCGGCGCCTGCATGCGTCGGCCGCGCGCATCGCCCTCGAGTCGCCGGTCTCCGACGCGACACTCCTCGACCGCATCCGCGAGACGATGGCTGCGGCCGGTCTCGAGGGCGAGGCCTACATCCGGGTGCTGCTGACCCGCGGCGTCGGCGAGATCGTCTACGACCCTGCCTCCGCCCCTCACCCGACCCTCGTCATCATCGTCAAGCCCCACGCCGATCCGCCGCCGAACGCGCTGTCGGACGGCGTGCGCCTCGCGCTGGTGTCGGTCGTGCGCAACCATCCGGGCAGCGTCGATCCGGCCATCAAGTCGAACAACCTGCTCAACAACGCGCTCGCGATGCAGCAGGCCTATCGTGAAGGCGCCTTCGAGGCGCTGATGAAGAACCACCGCGGCGAGCTGTGCGAGTGCGCGCAGTCGAACGTGTTCGTGGTCCGGGACGGCGTGCTGCAGACGCCGCCGGCCGAGGCCGGTCTGCTCGTGGGCGTGACGCGCAACTTCGTCATCGAGCTGGCGGCGAGCATCGGCGTGCCGGTCGAGGAGCGGGCGCTCCACGAGCCGGATCTCACGCACGTGCAGGAGGCCTTCATCACGAGCACGACGCGTGACATCGTCCCCGTCGTGCAGGTGGGCACTTACACGATCGGCGCGGGTACGCCGGGCCCGGTGACTCGCCGCCTGATGCAGGCGTTCACCGCGGCCATCCCGTCCCGCCTGTCCTGACCGGGCCCTAGACCCCGACGGGCTCGTCGGCGTATTCGGCAATCGGCGGGCACGCGCACGCCAGGTTGCGATCGCCGTACGGGTTGTCCACGCGTCCCACCGCCGGCCAGAACTTGTTGGCCCGCACGTACGGCAGCGGGAACGCCGCGGCGCTGCGCGTGTAGGGCCGCGTCCAGTCGTCGGCCATGCACACGGCCGCCGTGTGCGGCGCGTGCTTCAGCACGTTGTCCTTCGGGTCGGCCGTGCCGTCGATCACGGCCTGGATCTCGGCACGGATCGCCAGCATCGCATCGCAGAACCGGTCGAGTTCGTCGCGCGCCTCGCTCTCGGTCGGCTCGATCATCAACGTGCCCGGCACGGGAAACGACACCGTCGGCGCGTGGAACCCGTAGTCCATCAGCCGCTTTGCCACGTCCATCTCGTCGATGCCGGAGGCCTGCTTCAACGGCCGCAGGTCGAGGATCAGTTCGTGTGCGACACGCCCCTCCCGGCCGGTGTAGAGCACCGGGTACGCCCCCTCGAGCCGCGCCTTGATGTAGTTGGCATTGAGGATCGCGTACCGCGTCGCTTCCGTCATGCCTTCCCCGCCGAGCATCGACATGTAGGCATACGGAATCAGCAGGATGAGCGCACTGCCCCACGGTGCCGCGGAAATCGCGTGGATGCCGGTGTCGCCTCCGCCGGTCGCCACGATCGGGTGCGAGGGCAGGAACGGCGCCAGGTGCGCGGCCACGCCGATCGGGCCCATGCCCGGGCCGCCGCCGCCGTGCGGGATCGCGAACGTCTTGTGCAGGTTGAGGTGACAGACGTCGGCACCAATCAGCGCGGGGCTCGTGAGTCCGACCTGCGCGTTCATGTTCGCGCCGTCCATGTACACCTGGCCGCCGTGGGTGTGGACGATCTCGCAGATCTCGCGGATCGCGTCCTCGTACACGCCGTGCGTGGACGGGTAGGTCACCATGAGCGCGGCAAGCGTCGCGGCGTGCTTCTCCGCCTTTGCGCGCAGGTCGACCACGTCGACGTTGCCGTCGTCGTCGCACGCGACGACCACGACGGTCATGCCGGCCATCACGGCACTTGCCGGGTTCGTGCCGTGCGCGGACGAGGGAATCAGGACGACGGTGCGGTGCGCCTCGCCGCGCGACCGATGCCAGGCGCGAATCACCATGAGCCCGGCCAGTTCGCCCTGCGCCCCGGAGTTGGGCTGCAGTGACACCGCGGCAAAGCCGGTGATGTCGCAGAGGATCCGCTCGATGTCGCGGAAGATCTCCTGATAGCCGGCAGCCTGGTCGATTGGCACGAACGGATGCAGCGACGCAAAGCCGGGCCAGGTGATCGGCAGCATCTCGGCGGCCGCGTTCAGCTTCATCGTGCAGGAGCCGAGCGGGATCATCGACGTGTCGAGTCCGATGTCGCGGCGCTCGAGTTGCCGGATGTAGCGCGTGATCTGCAGCTCGGACCGGTGCGTCGTGAAGACCGGGTGCGTGAGGAACGTCGAGGTGCGCCGCAGCGATGCGGGCACCGGCGACGCCGACGGCTCGTCCGCCGAGGCGACGCGCCCGACGACGGAACCGAACACGTCGGCAATCGCCGACACATCGCCCGCCGTCGTCGTCTCGTCCAGGCTGATGCCAATCGCCCCATCGGCGAAGTACCGGAGGTTGATCTGCGCGGCCTCCGCCGATCGCCGCACGGCGGGTGCGTCAACGCCCGAGACGCGCAGCGTGTCGAAGTAGGCGGCGTTCTCCTGGCGCAGGCCCAGCCGCGTCAGCGACGCCGCCAGCTGCGTGGTGCGCGCGTGCACGCGCGCGGCGATGGCCGTCAGGCCGTCGGCGCCGTGATAGATCGCGTAGAAGGCGGCAATGTTCGCGAGCAGGGCCTGGGCGGTGCAGATGTTCGACGTCGCCTTCTCGCGCCGGATGTGCTGTTCGCGCGTCTGCAGCGCCATCCGGTAGGCCGGCGCGCCCGAGCTGTCGACCGACACCCCGATCAACCGGCCCGGTGACTGGCGCACGTACGCGTCGCGCGTGGCGAAGAACGCCGCGTGCGGGCCTCCGTAGCCCATCGGCACGCCGAAGCGCTGGGCCGACCCGTAGACGACGTCGGCGCCCATCTCGCCGGGCGGCACGAGTTGCGTCAGGGCGAGGAGATCGGAGCCGACGGCAACGAGCGCGCCCGCGTCGTGCGCGGCCGTGATGAGCGGTGCGATGTCGGTGACCGCCCCGTGACCGTCCGGATACTGCACAAGCAGGCCGAACACGTCCTCGCCAATCGCAAGGCCGGCGGGCGACACGAACGCCACCTGTAGTCCGAGGGGTTCGGCGCGCGCGACGAGGAGTTCCCGGACCTGCGGGAACACCTCGCCCACGACGAGGAAGCGCTGCGCGGCCGCGGGCTTGCGGCTCACGCGGCGCAGCAGCGTCATGGCTTCTGCGGCGGCCGTCGCTTCGTCGAGCAGCGACGCGTTGGCGACGTCCATGCCGGTGAGGTCGCTCACCGCGGTCTGGAACGTCAGCAGGGCCTCGAGCCGGCCCTGCGCGATCTCGGCCTGGTACGGCGTGTAGGGCGTGTACCAGCCCGGGTTCTCGAGCACCATCCGCTGGATGACCGCCGGCAGCACCGTGCCGTAGTAGCCGGCGCCGATGAACGAGCGGAAGCGCGCATTGCGCTGCTCCAGGGTCCGCAGCCGGTCGAGGAACTCGGCTTCGGTCTCGGCCGCCGGCGCCGCGAGTGCCTCCTCGCGGCGGATGTGGCGCGGGACGACCTGATCGATCAGCGCGTCGAGCGACGGCACGCCGAGCGTGTCCAGCATGCGATCGCGATCGTCAGGACGGGGGCCGATGTGTCGGAGGGTGAACGCGTCTGTTGCCGATCGGGTCATCTGTGCGTACTGCGTGAACGGGTGGTGGTCGGCCTCAGCCGATCTGCTGTTCGTAGGCGCCCGCGTCGAGCAGGCCATCCAGGTCGGCCTGGCTGGCGGGCTTGATCCTGATGATCCAGGAGGTGTGCGGCTCCTTGTTGACCTGCTCGGGCTCGCTCGACAACGCGTCGTTGACGGCGACGACCTCGCCGGCGACCGGCGAGAACAGCTCCGACACGGCCTTGACCGATTCGATCGTGCCGAAGACCTCGCCCTGCGCGAGTTGGCGGCCTACCTGCGGCAGTTCGACGAACACGACGTCGCCGAGCTGTTCCTGTGCGTAGTCGGTGATGCCGACGTCGGCCGTGTCACCGGAGATGCGAATCCACTCGTGGTCCTTCGTGTACTTCAGGTCGGCGGGATACATCGGCGGGTCAGCTCCTCGTCCGCTTGTAGAACGGCATGGGGACGATGCGGGCCGCCGCGTGGCGGCCGCGCACCTCGACGTGGATGGGGGTCTCGGGTTCGGCCAGCGCGGTCGGCACGTATGCCATGCCGATCGCCTTCTTCAGGTACGGGGTCTGCGTGCCGCTGGTGACCGTACCCACCGACGCGCCATCGACGATCATAGGATAGCCATGGCGGGCAATCCCGCGGTCCACCATCTCGAAGCCGACGAGCGTGCGCGGCACGCCGCTGGCCTTCTGCGCGCGGAGCGCATCGGCGCCGGTGAAGGCCGGCTTCTTCCAGCCGACGATCCAGCCGAGCCCGGCCTCGAGTACGGTGGTCGTCTCGTCCATGTCGTTGCCGAACAGGCGCATCGACGCCTCGAGGCGCAGCGTGTCGCGCGCGCCGAGGCCCGCAGGGATGACGCCGGCGCCTTCCCCGGCGCGCAGGATCGCGGTCCACAGGTGCGCGGCCTGCGCCGGCGGGACGAACACCTCGAAGCCGTCCTCGCCGGTGTAGCCGGTGCGCGAGATCGTGCTGCGGATGCCCGCCACCTCGCCGGTCGTGAACCAGTAGTACTTGACCTCGTCGAGGGGCACGTTCGTCAGTGTCTGCAACACCTCGAGCGCGGCGGGCCCCTGCAGGGCGAGGAGGGCGTATCGGCTGCTGGTGTTCACGGCCGGTGCATCGCCGAAGTCACGTACCTGCGACGCGATCCACGCAAAGTCCTTCTCGATGTTCGAGGCGTTGACGACGAGCAGGAAGTGGTCGTCGGCCATCCGGTAGACGAGGAGGTCGTCCACGAAGGTGCCCTGCGGCGTGGTGAGCGCGGAGTACTGCGTCTGCCCGACGGCGAGGCGCGAGGCGTCGTTCGACGCGATGCGCTGCACGGCCTCGAGGGCATCGGTGCCGGCAATCTCGATCTCGCCCATGTGGCTCACGTCGAAGAGCCCGGCGCGCGTGCGCACCGCGAGGTGCTCGTCGGAGATCCCGCTGTACTCGACGGGCATGTCCCAGCCGCCAAACGGCACCATGCGGGCCTTGTGGCCGAGATGCGTGGCGTGCAGCGGCGTCTGCTTGAGGGGTGTCTGGGTATCGGCCATGCAGCGAAGGGTGCGGGCCGGGAACGGTCCGCAAACCCTTCAAGGGTACAGCCTCGGGGGCCGGGGGCTCAAGGATGACCGGCCGCCCTGCCCGCGTGGGGCGGACCTACGTGTTGGGCAGCGCCGCGCCCTTCACCTTCACGTTCCGGAACGAGACCGTGTTGCCGTGATCCTGCAGCAGCAGGTGCCCGCTCTGCGCCTGGCCGAAGCCCTTGAAGTCCTTGTACTTGCTGATCGCCACGAGCTTCGCGAACGCGTCGCTCGCCCGGTCGAACTCGAGCAACTTGCTCCCGTTCAGCCAGTGCTCCACCTTGGTGCCCTTGGACACGATGTGAACCGTGTTCCACTGGCCCACGGCACGGACCGGCTTGGTGGCGGGCGCCGCGATCAGGTCGTACAGCGACCCGAACGTCCGATTCCCGCCACGCCCCGCCTTCGCATCCGGATGCTCCGCATCGTCCAGCAACTGGAACTCGAGGCCGATGGCCGAGCCGCGGCCCGGGGTGCCGAGCTTCTCGGTGACGAAGTACTTGATGCCGCTGTTGGCGCCCTTCGTGAGCCTGACGTCGGCCTTGAACTCGAAGTCGCCGTACTCGGCCAGCGTGACGATGTCGCCGCCGTGCGCGGCTTCCCCGCCGCCGGACTCGAGGACGGTGAGCGTGCCGTCGGCCACTCTCCACCCCTTGTCAGGGAACGTCTCGCCATGCGCGTTGCGCCAGCCCTTCGTGCTCGTGCCGTCGAAGAGCAGCGTCCAGCCGGCCGCCTGTTCGGCGGGCGTCAGCGTGTTGTCGGCCGGCGCGACGGCCCGCGCGGCGACGGTCGGCGCAATCGATGGCATGGCGATCACCGCCGTGCCTGCGAGCAGCGCGGATGCGAGGACGGCCGTGGACACCTGGCGTCGGGACGTGGGACGGACGAGCGGCATGAGGACTCCTCGACCGCGGCGCGGTCTCGTGCAACGGAATGCCCGCCACTCTAGTCCACTCGTGCCGACGTGTCGAGCCTCGGCGCGGGTCCGTCGTGCACGACGCTCGGGCCTCGTGGCGATGCGGGACGATAGGGATCGTACGGGTCGCCCTCCACCGTCGCATCTCCTGCACTCCGCGTGGCGCGAGCGGCGGTGACCGCCGCACGGCGTTTCGCATGCTCCGGACGCGGCCCCTTGTATGCCAGGTACGCCTGCAGCGTGTGGTAGCTGATGTCGAGGACACGGCACGCTTCGCGCTTGTTGCCGTTCGCGCGCCGCAGCGCATACCGCGCGTAGCGGCTCCCCCACGCCCGCATGCTCTCGTCATCGTCCGCCGCCAGGAAGGCGTCGCGGAACCGGCCGGTCACGATGTCGGGGAGGTCGTCGAGCCGCAGCACGTGTGAGCCGGACAGGGTCACCGCCCGTTCGAGCACGCGCTCGAGTTCGCGCACGTTGCCTGGCCACTCGTACACCATCAGCGCCTCCATGGCATCGGGAGCCACGCGATACGCCTGACCGTCGGTCGATCGCTCGAGGATGGCTTCGACGAGGTACGGGATGTCGTCGCGCCGGGCGCGCAGGGGCGGCACTTCGATCTCGATCGAGTTGAGGCGATAGAACAGGTCCCACCGGAATTCGCCGCTCTTGCAAAGACTCTTCAGCGGGCGATTCGTCGCGGCGACGATGCGCACGTCCACCCGACGACTGCCGCGTCCGCCGACGCGCTCCACGGTGGGGTCCTGAATCACCCGCAGCAGCTTGGCCTGCGCAGACGCCGACAGGTCTGAGACCTCGTCGAGGAACAACGTGCCCGCATCGGCCTGTTCGAAGCGGCCAGCCCGGCCGCGCACACCGGTCGCCGTGCGTTCCTCGATGCCGAACAACTCCGCCTCGAGCAGCGATTCCACGATGGCCGCGCAGTTGATGGGAACGAACGGCCCGTCGCGGCGATCGCTGCTCGCGTGCACCTGCCGCGCCACGAGTTCCTTGCCCACTCCGCTCTCGCCCTGGATCAACACGATGAAGTCCTTGCGAGCGGCGCGGGCGATCCGCTCGTGCAGTTGGCGCATGACCGGCGTCACGCCGAGGAGCCCGCCCTGCTCGAGGTGCAGTGCCTGCACCACGTGCCGGGTGTCGGCCTTCCGTTCGGCATCCGTGATCAGCGGCAGGAACGCCCGCAGGACGACGGTGGCGGCCTCGCCGGCCGCGACCGACTCCTGCGTACCCGTGGCCGTCACGCGCAGGTGCTCGGACCCGCCCGGCAGGAGCGCCCGGCGGGGGCCGAGATCCAGCGGTTCACCGGCGAGGTGAATCGTCGGGGACGTGAGCCCGAAGTGGCTCGCCAGCAGTCGCTCCAGAGCCTCCCGCACCTGCACCTCGGCCCTGATCACTACGACGGCCTCTGCGAGGAAACTGCAGATCGGCGCCTCCGGAGCGGCACCGGCGGCGACGGAACGAGGTTCGGTCATGGCGGGTTCCTCATCTGAAACACCACGCGATCTCCGACCAGTCAATCCAAGCCTGGTTCCACGTCCCTGGCAGACGATGGCGCCCCGTGCGGATGCACGGAGGGCTCACCTGCCGACGGGCCGTGAAGGCAGGATCCAGGGTTGGGTACTTGCTACCCACGTCGCCAGGTCCGCTCTGTCCGCCAGGCAGCGTCGTACTGCACGCCGGTCCGTGTGAGCCGCGCGACTTCGCACCGCACGACCAACGCCTGCACCACGCCCACTCCAGGCAGCCTGAGCTTCATCGTCCGCCCGGGACGTACGGGGTGAGCCAGGCGGCAACTCAGGCCGTGGGGCGACGTGTCCAGCAGGTCGATCACCCGCGCGCCCGGCACCTGCGGTTCCTGCAGGCCCGGCGTGGACGCCGCGACGCTTCGCTCTTCGGCGCGCCGCTCGCCGATGACGTGCGCCTGCATCAGCAGGCCTCCCACGCGTCGACCTGCGAGAGGCACAGCAGGCGGACCCGCTGGGTGCTGCCAAGCACACGGATGGCGTACATCCGGTTGCCGCGGCCCGCGACGAAGATCGACCCTGCCGTGGCCGTGCCTCGGGGAGTGAAGATCACGCGCGGCATCACGCCGAACCGCACCGGCGCCGAGCCGGCCGCGATGGAGCCGCTGCCATCGGTGTCTGGAACGGCGCGGGTGATGGCCAGGCTCGCCCGGCCCTCCCTGAACACCGGCGTCCACGCCTCGGGCACGTCGATCCCCGCCGACACGTCGGCCATCGTCACGCCATTGCCATTGCCGTCGGCGATCACCCGCCACGCCGCATCGTCACCAGGCTGGAACTCGATGGCCAGTGCGCGCCGCGCATGACGGGCGGCCTGCGCCACACGACGCAGGTCCGCCACCACGCCGCGCGCCGCCTCACGGCCCGCGCGTTCGTCGCGCAGGTCGCCGAGCGCGTGCAGTGCCGCACTGCTGACGATGCCGGTGAGGGCCAGCACGATGAGCAGTTCGGGCAATGACACGCCGCGGCGGCTGCGCGAGCCACGCCACTCAGTCGCGTGTGGACTTGGCATCGGCCTGTGTTCCGAAGCGTCAGGTGCGGCCGCAGCTTGAGGAACGACTTCTCGCCTATGCCCTGGACGTTCATCAGGTCCTCGAGCTTCTTGAACGGTCCGTTCTTCTCGCGGTAGGTCACGATGCGCTGGGCGGTGCTCGGACCGATACCCGGCAGGGCCTCGAACTGCTGGACGGTGGCGGTGTTGACGTTCACCACCTGCGTCGGCGCGGCAGCCTTGGCCTCCTGCCCGTCGGTGAGGGCCATCCTCGCTTCCGCACCGGGGGACGCGATCAGCAGGAACAACGCAAGCAATGGGCTGGTCATGGTTCTCCTCCTTGGAATGGGTGCGCGAGTCCGGTGCCGCCGGGAGGTTGGCCCGCAAGATCGGACGAAGGCCGGATCGCGCACGCCGGCCCATGGAGCAAGACGCGCGCCGCGCCGGGGCGCGGGCCAGGACGTGATGCGTAAGTCATTGCAGACGCAGATCTTCTGCGTCTCGTCCCCGCGCCTCGGGTCAGCGCGAGGGCGGCAGGCGCACGGCGCGGGGCGACAACGGGAGGGGACAGCGGCAACTGGCGTTACCGCTGCGGCACGCGGAGGGACCCGCGCCTACACCGTCTGGTGCTCGGAGGTGTACCAGGCGACCGTCTGGCGCAGGCCCTCTTCGAGACCGACGCTCGGCGCGTAGCCGAGCAGGGCCTTCGCGCGGCTGATGTCCGCAAGTGAGTCGCGGACGTCGCCCGCGCGCGGGGGGCCGTACACCGGATCCACCGTGGCGCCGGTGATGCGCTTCAGCGTGGCGAAGAGGTCGTTCAGCGAGATGCGGGTGCCGGTTGCGACGTTGATGACCGCACCACTGGCATCCGGTCCGGCTGCGGCCGCGCGGAGCACGCCGTCCACGACGTTGGCGACGTACGTGAAGTCGCGCGTCTGTCCGCCATCGCCGTGAATGGTCGGAGAGGAGCCCTCGACCAGATGGCGGATGAAGAGCGAGATCACGCCCGAATACGCCGAGGATGGATCCTGTCGCGGGCCGAAGACGTTGAAGTAGCGGATGGTCACCGTGGACACGCCGTAGAGCGTGGTGAACATCTGCATGTACTGCTCGCCCACGAGCTTCTGGAGCGCATACGGCGACAGCGGGGCCGTCGGCATGTCCTCCTGCTTGGGGAGTGGCGCGGCATTGCCATATGCCGAGGAACTGCCGGCATAGACCACGCGCCTCACGCCGGCGTCACGTGCCGCCACGAGCAACGACAGCGTCGCGTCGATGTTGGCGCGATTGGACGTGAGGGGATCATCGACCGAGCGCGGCACCGAGGGAATCGCGGCCTGGTGGAGCACGTACTCGACGCCGTCCACCGCGCGGCGCGCGAAGGCCGCGTCGGCGAGGTCGCCTTCGAGGAACTCGACGTCATCGACGTGCGCGAGGTTGCTGCGCCTGCCGGTCGCGAGGTTGTCGGCCACGCGCACGCGGTCGCCACGTCGCCGCAGCGCCTCGACCATGTGCGAGCCGATGAAGCCCGCGCCTCCCGTCACCAGATAGAACGCCATGCGCTTGTGCAGTCTCCCTGTTCGAACAGTGCGGCAGCCGTCCGATAAGCCGAATTCTGTCGGCCCGTCGCCCTTGCGAGCGACGAGCGGGCGATCATTCCTCTGGGACCGGCATTGCTGACGGCCTCGAGCAACCTACCCGGAGGCTTCGGACGGGCCGTCCTCGAACGCCTCCCTATTTGGTCTTGCTCCGTGCGGGGTTTTGCCTGCCACGTCCGTTGCCGGCCGCGCGGTGCGCTCTTACCGCACCTTTTCACCATTGCTTGCGAACCGAAGCCCGCGTCAGCTGTGTGTTTTCTGTGCCACTTTCCGTCGGGTTGCCCCGCCCGGGCGTTACCCGGCGCACTGCCCTGCGGAGTTCGGACTTTCCTCCAGCCGGCGGGCTTGCACCCACCTGCCAGCGATCGCCTGGACGACTGCCGCAATCATGCATGATACCTGACGGCCTTCGGCAGGCTGCCGCCCCCACGACCTACCCGTCCTTCTCCTGCGAGATCTCGTACTGCTCGAGTTTCTTGTAGAGGTTGCTCCGCGGGGTGTCGATGACCTCCGCGGTCTTCGAGATGTTCCAGCCATGCTCGCGGAGCTTCCCCACCAGGAACTCGCGCTCCACCTGCTCCTTGAACTCGCGGAGCGTCGTCGCGCGGGGCGGCGCCGGGCGAGACCCGCTCACGTCCTCGCCCGGACCTGCCGGCGCGGCGTCGCTAGCCACGCCGTTCGGCAGCGGCGCGACCGGCGCGTCGGCTGGCACCGCCACGGCGGCCGCCACGGGCAGCATGCCGCCGGGTGACGAACCGTCGACGCGCAGGAACTGCCGCACGTCGGGCGCATCGACCACGTCACCACGAGCCATGATGAGCACGCGCTCGATGGTGTTCTTGAGCTCGCGGATGTTCCCGCGCCACCGGTGCTGCTGCAGGAGCCCCAGCGCCTCGGGCGTGAAGCGACGCGTACGTCCGCCATCGGCCGTGAACGACTCGGCAAAGTGCTTCACGAGGAGCGGGATGTCCTCCGGACGCTCGCGCAGGGGCGGCACGCGCACCGGAATCACGCTGAGCCGGAAGTAGAGGTCCTCGCGGAACGTGCCGTCCGTGATGGCGGCCTCGAGGTCCTTGTTGGTGGCCGCGATGACGCGCACGTCGACCTTCAGCGTCCGTTGCGATCCAATCCGCTCGACTTCGCCTTCCTGCAGCACGCGCAGGACCTTCGCCTGCGTCTTCTGGCTCATGTCGCCGACTTCGTCGAGGAAGATCGTGCCGCGATCGGCAAGCTCGAACTTGCCGATCTGCTTGTCGGTCGCTCCCGTGAAGCTGCCCTTCTCGTGCCCGAACAGTTCGCTCTCGATCAACTCCTCGGGTATGGCGGCGCAGTTGACCTGGACGAAACGCTCGCGCGCACGCAGGCTGTTGCGGTGGATGGCGCGGGCCACGAGTTCCTTGCCGACGCCGCTCTCCCCGAGCACCAGCACGGTTGCGTTGGTCGGCGCGGCCCGCGCGACGGCATCGAGCACATGGAGCAGCGCCTGGCTCTGGCCGACGATGTTGTAGCGGGCATCCTCGGCGCCGCGCAGGCGACGGTTCTCCTGCTCGAGCCGACTGGTGTTGAGGGCGTTGCGGACGGTCAGCAGCACGCGCTCGGTCGAGAGTGGCTTCTCGATGAAGTCCATCGCCCCGAGCTTTGTCGCCTCGACGGCTGTCGCCACGGTGCCGTGTCCCGAGATCATCACGACGGGCAGCGACTCGTCCTGCGCCTTCAGCCGCGTCAGCACCTCGAGCCCGTCCATCCCGGGCATCTTGATGTCCGAGAACACGAGGTCGGGCGCCTCGCTGCGCGCGAGGGCGAGCCCGTCGTCGCCGGTCGCGGCAAGCACGCACGTATAGCCTTCGTACTCGAGGATCATCCGCAGGCTCTCGCGGATGCCGGCTTCATCGTCTATGACAAGGATGCGTCCACTCATCGACAACAAGCCTACAGCCTACAGCCTGCAGCCTACAGCCTACAGGCGGGATTCGGGATTCGGGACTCGGGGGGGCGTTCCGCCGGCCGCTACCCGACCGGCCAGTGCGTCGGCTGGGCGAGCAGTGCGGCGAGCGTGTTCTCGTCACCGACGGGCACACCGAGTTCCCGGGCCTTGTCCAACTTGCTCCCGGCCTCGTCGCCCGCGATGACGAGCGCCGTTTTCTTGCTGACCGAGCCCGAGACCTTCGCCCCGAGTGCGGTCAGGCGCTCGGTGGCCTCGTCGCGCGTCATTGTCGCCAGGCTGCCGGTGAGGACGACCGTCCGCCCTTCGAGCGGCTTCGGCCCGCGCCCTTCCGGCAGCGGGCTGCCCATGTTCAGGCCGGCGGCCGCCAGGCGATCGAGCAGCGTGCGCGTGGCGGGCGCGTCGAAGAACCGCCGGACCGACGCCGCGACGACAGGTCCGACGTCGGGCACCGCCTGCAACTGCTCCACGCTGGCGGCCGCCAGCGCGTCCATCGTGCCGAACGCGTCAGCGAGTGCTTGCGCACCGCGCTCGCCGACGTGGCGGATGCCAAGGCCGAAGATCAGCCGCCACAACGCATTGGCACGGCTCGCCTCGATCTGGGCCACGAGCGTCGTCGCCGACTTCTCGCCGAAGCGACGGGGCGTCGGCACGCGCGCTGCCTGCTCGGCACTCGCAGCCTTCCGGGACTGCGCCTCGAACTTCAGGTCCGCGAGGCCCTCCACGGTGAGGTGGTAGAGGTCGGCGAAGTCCTGCAGGTGGCCCAGCCCGACGAGCTTGTCCACGATCGCCTCGCCCAGGCCATCGATGCTCATGGCCCGCCGGCCGGCGTAGTGCTCGAGGCTGCGACGCAGGCGCGCCGGGCAACTCGGGTTCGGGCATCGCCACACGACCTCGTCCTCGGGGCGCTCGAGCGGGCTGTCGCACTCGGGGCACCGGGTCGGCATCTCGAACGGCGGCAGGCCCTCGGGACGACGCGTCAGGATCGGCTTCACGATCTTCGGGATCACGTCGCCGCCCTTCTCGAGCAGCACCTCGTCGCCCGGCCGGATGTCCTTGCGCCGAATCTCCTCCTCGTTGTGCAGCGTCGCGTACTGGATCGTGGACCCGGCGAGCGCCACCGGCTCGAGTACCGCGAGCGGCGTCACGGCGCCCGTACGGCCGACCTGCACGTCGATCCGCAGCAGCCGCGTCGTCGCCTGCTGGGCGGGGAACTTGTATGCCGTCGCCCATCGCGGGAACTTCGACGTGAAGCCGAGCCGCTGGCGCTGTTCACGCGAGTCCACCTTGATGACGATCCCGTCGATGTCGAAGGCGAGGCTCGTCCGAGTGCCGGACCAGGAGGCGCAGAAGGCCTTCACCGCCTCGATGCCTGCACAACGCGTCCAGTGACTCTCGACGGGCAGGCCCCACGACGCAAGGGCGTCCAACAGCGCCGCCTGGCCGGATGGCAGGCCGTCGTCGCCATCCGGCGCCTCGTCGCGAACGGCGTGGTAGAAGAACGCCCGGAGGCCGCGTCGGGCGACGAGCGTGGGGTCGAGGTTCCGCAACGCTCCGGCCGCGGCATTGCGCGGGTTGGCAAAGAGCGGCTCACCTTCCTCCTCGCGCTCTTCGTTGATCCGGTCGAACGCCGCGCGCGGCAGGTAGATCTCGCCGCGCACTTCGAGGCGACCCTGCGGCGCCTGTCGCAGCCGCAGCGGGATGGCGCGGATGGTGCGGACGTTGCCCGACACGTCCTCGCCTACCGTGCCGTCGCCACGCGTCACGCCGCGGGCGAACACGCCGTCGACATACGTGACGGCAATGCCGAGGCCGTCGATCTTCAGTTCGGCGACGTAGTCGATCGGACCGTCCACGCCGAGGCCCTTGCGCACGCGCTCGTCGAACGCTGCGAGTTCGCCATCGTCGTATGCGTTGTCGAGGCTCAGCATCGGCCGCAGGTGCTGCGCGGTGTCGAACCCCTCGGCCGGCCGGCCGCTGACGCGCTGCGTCGGCGAGTCGGGTGTGACGAGATCGGGATGTGCCGCCTCGATCTCGCGCAGCTCGCGCATCAGGGCATCGAACGCGGCGTCCGAGATCTCGGGGTCGTCGTGGACGTAGTACCGCTCCTCGTGATGGCGGATCCGGGCGCGGAGCGTGTCGATGCGATCGGCGGGCGCGGGCATCGGCAAGGATTATCCCCGGGGTCGATCGGGCGCGCTAGACTGCCAGGAGAGGAATCCAGGAAGCCGTGACTCCCGTCGCCCGCCTCGTCGTCGCCGGTGTCGTGCTCGCCAGCCTTGCCGGTGTCGGCCCGGCTCGCCTGTCGGGTCAGTCGTCTGCCGTGGTCTCGGTACGCATCACGCTCGACGGTGGTGCGGCGCCCGTGCCGCGCCACGTCCTGCTCGTCAGCGACAACCCGGCGAGCCGCGTGCCCTGGCGTGTGGTGATCGGGCAGGACGGCCATGGCCGCGTCACCCTGCCAGCCGCCAACTACACCATCGAATCGGAGGAGCCCCTCGTGTTCGGGGGGCGCGCGCTCGAATGGCGCCAGACGTTCGACGTCGTCGCCGGCTCGGACGTCACGCTCGAGTTCACGCCCGACAACGCCATGATCGTGCCGCTGCCTGAAGCGTCGGCCACCGCGGAGGACGGCACGCCGCTGCTCGATCAGTGGGCCGTCCTCGCGCGACGCCAGGACGGCGTGGTGGGGCTGTGGACGCCAACGACCATGGCCGCCGGGTTCGTCGTCTCGAACACGGGACTCGTGGCGACGAACACGCGAGCCGTCGGGAAGGCGACGAGCGTCGAGCTGCAGCTCCGCCCCGACCTGAAGATCGCCGCCCGTGTGCTGGCGGTCGATGCCGATCAGGACGTCGCGATCCTGTGGGCCGATGCTGACGCGCTCGGCGCCCGGACGCCGATTGCCACCGGGTGCCGCGACGCGTCCCAGCCGTCGCTTTCACGCAGCCAGCCACTCGTCACGCTCGCGGCGCGTCCCGGCAGTCCGCCCTTCCCCACGCGCGGCACCGTCCGCCACGTCGAGCCGACGCTCGCGCTCGCCGACTTCGACGCCGGCCTGGACATCACGGGCGGCCCCGTCTTCGTCGCTGGAGACGTGCTGGCCGGCCTGACGTCGGTGTGGGGCGACGATGGCGAGGACTTCCGGCTCGTGCGGGTCGATGCCCTGTGCGCGACGATCGCACGCGCCGAGGCGGCCATGCAGGACGCGCCGCCGCCCTCGGCCACGCCGCTGCCCCTCGAGGCCGTCGCGCGGGCACCCGAACGAGCCCTTGCCGCTGCCGCCACGCGCCGCGCCGGCAGCCTGAATCCCTACCAGATAGCGTCGTCGGACTTCGACATCGCGTTCATCACGCCGGTGGCCGCGCATGCCGCCGCGCAGGGCCTTGCCGACTTCGGAAACTGGTCACGATACGTGGCGATGGCACACCCGGTTCTTTTCGTGCGCGTCACGCCGAAGCAGGCCGAGCGATTCTGGACGAAGGTCGCGCGCGGCGCGGCGCTGACGCAGGGCATCGCGCTTCCCGCCTTCAAGCACTTCAAGCCGGGCTTCGACCGGTTGCAGGTCACATGCGGCGGCGCGGAGGTCGTGCCCATCCACCCGTTCGTGATCGAACGCCAGGTCTCGGCAACGGCGGCCGTGCGCGAGGGGCTCTACGCATTCGAGCCACGAAGCATCGGGCCGCATTGCGGCACGGTCACTCTGTCGGTGTACTCCGAGAAGGACCCGGCACGTCGCGACGCGGTGGACGTCGATGCCCGGGTGCTCGATCAACTTGGCAAGGACGTCGTCGAGTACGAGGCACTCGTCGAGCAGCCCCGTTCACGAGGTGTCGCGGGACGCGACCAGGCGGCACTCGTGTCCGGCTACCGGTCGCGGGCCAGCACGTAGTCGGCGAGACCGGTGAGCGCGTCGCGCTCGCGGCTTGGCGGGAACTGCGCGAGTTCCCGGCGCGCGGCGTCGGCGTACTCGGCGGCGCGGCGCGTGACCTGCGGGATGATGTCGTACTCGCGCAGGAGGCCGAGCACCTGGCGCCACGCTTCCTCGCTGACGTCGGCCTCCCGCACCACCTGCTCGATGATCGGGCGCGCCTCGGCCGGCGCGCGATCGCGCAGCAGGATCATCGGCAGCGTGAGCTTGCCCTCGCGCAGGTCGCTGCCGATCGGCTTGCCGAGCGCGGCCTGGTCGGCCGTGTAGTCGAGCAGGTCGTCCACGAGCTGGAAGGCGATCCCGAGGTTGAAGCCGTAGTCCCACAGCGCCTGCTGCTGCGCGGGCGTGATGGTGCCGATCATGCCGCCGATCTTCGACGAGCCGGCAAAGAGGTACGCGGTCTTGCGGCGGATGATGTCGAAGTGCTCGTCCTCGGTGATCTCGACGTCGCCGTTCTTCGTGAGCTGGTAGAGCTCACCCTCGATCATCTTGAGCGTGATGTCGCACAGCACGCGAAGGACGTCGATGCGGTCGTACTGCAGCGCCATGCCGAGCGACTTGATGTAGAGGTAGTCGCCGAGCAGGACCGTGACCTCGTTGCCCCACCGGGAGTGCACGGCGAGGCGTCCGCGCCGCAATTCCGAGTCGTCGATGATGTCGTCGTGGACGAGCGTCGCGGTGTGGATGAACTCGATGACCGAGGCATACAGCACGGCCATGTCGCTCGCGGCCGCACCGCCGGCGAGGCGGCCTGCCATCAGCATCACCGCGGGGCGCACACGCTTGCCGCCGGTGTTCTGGAGGTACTTGCCGATCTCGGGGATCAGTTCGACGCGCGAGTCGATGTGACGGAGGAAGGCCTGGTTGACGCGCTCCAGGTCGTCCTTCACGGGCTCGAACAGCTGCGCTAGATCGGGAGGTGACGAAGAAGGCTGCACGTGCGAAACCCCGAGAATCTCAACACATAGTGGTAGGCGTGTCAACGCGCCTACCTGTTGGGCCCGACAGGGGCGAAGAGCGCATCCGCGTTGGCCACGGCCTCGCCGGCCGCCGCCTCGGCGCCGAGTCCACGGACCTCCGCCATCATCTCGAGGACCCGCAGCACGCGGGCCGGCTCGTTCCGGCCACCGCGGCGCGGTGCGGGCGCCAGGAACGGGCTGTCGGTCTCGACGAGCCACCGGTCTGCCGGCACCCGTCGCGCGACGTCGCGAAGTGCCTCGGCCCTCGGGAAGGTCATGATGCCCGAGAACGAGAGGTAGAAGCCGCGTGCGATGGCGGCGTCGGCAAGCGCCGCGTCGCCGGTGAAGCAGTGGAAGACCCCGCGCACGCGGCCCCGGCCTGCTGCATCGAGCACGGCCAGCGTGTCGGCGTCGGCCTCCCGGGTGTGAATCACCACCGGCAGGTCCCGGTCGATCGCCAGCGCGAGTTGTGCGGCAAAGACCTCGCGCTGGACGTCGCGGGGGGCGAAGTCGTAGTGGTAGTCGAGGCCGATTTCGCCGAGCGCCACGGCGTCCACGTCCCGGATGGCCGCCTCGACGAGCGAACCGACCGACGTCAGCGGCACCTGCGCCGCGTGGTGCGGGTGGAGGCCCGCCGAGAACCGCAGCGACGGCCAGCGCTCCCGCAGCATCGGCACGCGCTCGACCTCGACGCGGCTGGCGGCATCGATGATGCAGATCGCCTGCGTGACGCCCGCCTCGATGGCGCGGGCAATCACGGCGTCGAGGTCGTCCACGAACTCGTCGCCGGCGAGATGGCAGTGTGTGTCGATCACCGGATGGTCCTACCTGACCCTCGTGCCCGGAGCCGGCGGTGTCTCGAACCCAATCAGCTGGGCCTTGCCGTCGGTGTCGGCGGCCAGCACCATGCCGTGCGAGACAAGCCCCATCATCGGTCGCGGCGCGAGGTTGGCGACAAAGACGATCGTGCGGCCGACGATCGCGTCGGGCGCGTAGGACTCGGCAATGCCCGCAAGGATCGTGCGCTCGGACCCGGCACCGTCCTGCACCGTCAGCTTCAGCAGCTTCTTCGACTTCGGCACGGCCTCGGCCGCCAGCACCTTGCCGACCTTCAGTTCGACCTTCGCGAAGTCGTCGATGGTGATGACGCCATCTGCTGTCGGAGGCTGGGACGCCGGGGGCTGGGGCGCAGGCGTCGGGACGACCGGCGCGGTGCTCGGTGTTGGCACGGGTGCCTGGGACTCGTCGGACACGTTCGATTCTGCTTTCCTCTTGCCGGCCGCAGCGGGTGCCGGCTCGATCGATGGACTGGAGGCCGAAGGCGATGCCTCGGCGCGCGGCCACAGGGCCTCGCCGGCACGCACCGTGCGCGCGCCGTCGTTGCGCCAGCTGCCCTCGATGGACAGGCGGCGCTCGGCAAGCGGCGTGTCGTCGCCGAGCCGCGCGAGGATGGCCTGGCTGCTGCGCGGCATCACGGGGCCGAGCAGCACGGTCGCAAGCCGCAGGCTCTCGGCGGCCGAGAAGAGGACTTCGTCGAGGGCTGCCGCGTTGGCCGGGTCCTTCGCGAGCGTCCAGGGGGCGCGCTCCGCGAGGTACTCGTTCGTCGCATCGAGCAGGCGATACACCGACGCGACACCCTGGTGCAGCGCATACGACTCCATCGCCGCCGCGTACTCGCGCGTCGTCGTTGCCGCGAGGTCCTGGAGGCGTGACGGCGATGTCGTCGGGACGAGTCGCCCCTCGCGGTACCTGGCGCCCATCGCCGTGACGCGGTTGACAAGGTTGCCGAGGTTGTTGGCGAGGTCGGCGTTGTAGCGCTCCTCGAACCGCTCGAAGCTGAAGTCCCCGTCTGACCCGTAAGGGATCTCCTTCGTGAGGAACAGCCGCAGCGCATCGGCGCCGAACCGCTGCGCGGCATCGAGCGGGTCCACGGCCGTGCCGAGCGACTTGCTCATCTTCTCGCCGCGCAGGTGGACCCAGCCGTGCCCGAACACCTGGCGCGGCACGGGGAGGCCGGCGCTCATGAGCATCGCGGGCCAGATGACACAGTGGAAACGCGTGATGTCCTTCCCGATGACGTGCAGGTCGGCGGGCCACCACCGCTCGAACAGCGCGTCGTCGGTGCCGAGGCCCACGGCCGATGCATAGTTGATGAGGGCGTCGAACCAGACGTACACGACGCTCGACGGATCGGTCGGGAGCGGGATGCCCCAGGACTGGCCCGCGCGGCTGATCGAGATGTCGTCGAGCCCGCCCTCGAGCAGGCGGAGGATCTCGTTGCGGCGAACCTCGGGCTGCAGGAAGTCCGGGTGCTCGGCGAAATGCGCCAGCAGCCGATCACGATAGGCCGAGAGCTTGAAGAAGTGATTGCGCTCCTTGATCCAGTCGGGGCGCGTGCGGTGGATCGGGCACAGGCCGTCCACGAGGTCCTTCTCCTGCTTGAAGGCCTCGCAGCCGACGCAGTACCACCCTTCGTAGTCGGCCTGGTACAGGTCGCCGGCCGCGGCGATCCGGGTGACGATCGCCTCGACGGCCGCCTTGTGCCGGGGCTGCGTCGTGCGGATGAAGTCGTCGAAGGACAGATCCAGCGCACTCCAGACCTCGCGGAACTCCTGCTCCATCCGATCGCAGTACGCGAGCGGGTCCTGGCCCAGTTCGCGGGCCCGACGGAAGACGTTCTGCGAGTGCTCGTCGTTGCCCATCACGAAGTGGGTGTCGACGCCGCTCAGCCGCTTGAAGCGCGCGATGACGTCGGCGGTGATCTTCTCGTACGCCGTGCCGAGGTGCGGGCGGCTGTTGACGTAGTCGATGGCGGTGGTCAGGTAGAAGCGCGGCATGGTGTGGTGTCAGCGGGTCAGCTTGTCCATCTCGCGAAGGCTGCAATAGGTGGCGTCGCCAAGAATCACGTGGTCGAGCACGGCAATCCCCATCACCGTGCCGGCCTCGACCATCCGTCGCGTGATCGCCAGATCCTGCTCGCTCGGGAGCGGATCGCCCGACGGATGATTGTGGAACAGCACCACGGCCGCCGCCCCACAGAGCGTCGCCTCGCGGAACACGTCGCGCGGGTGCATCGGCGTCGCATCGGCCGTGCCGCGCGTGAGCACGCGCGCGTGCAGCACCCGGTGGCGCGCGTCGAGCAGGAGCACGCCAGCCTGCTCCACGTCGGACGACCCGAACCGCGGCAGGAGGTACCGCGCCGCATCGGCCGGGGCCGTGACCTGCACCCGGGCCGGCGTCGCGCGGACCACGCTGCGCCGCCCCAGTTCCAGTCCGGCGACAATCCGGCTCGCGGTCGCACTGCCAAGTCCCCGCCGCTGCGCGAGCGCGATCGACGACGTGCGGGCCAACCCCCGCAGCCCGCCGACCTCGGCGAGCAGGTCGTTGGCGAGTTCCAGGGCGGTGGCTGCCGCGGACCCGTGCCCGATGAGCACCGCCAGCAGCTCGTTGTCGCCGAGCGCGGCCTGTCCCTGGTCGGCGAGCTTCTCGCGCGGCCGGTCCTGCGGGGCGAGGTGCTTCATGACGCAGCCCTCCGGCACGCCCCCGGCGCCGCGGGCAAGCCCCACATCCTACTACGCCCTGTCGGTATACTCCTGCGCATGTCCGCCCGTTCCGGCATGGCCGTGTCCATGCTGCGCGCCCCGCTCGCCGCCGTCCTGCTCGCCCTCGCCACCGCCTGCGCGGCACCGCCCCAGAAGGAGATGGACCAGGCCGAAGGGGCCATCACCGCCGCCCGCGCCGCCGGCGCAGCCCAGTACGCGAGCGACGAGTTCACCGCGGCCGAGACCGCCTTGCGGCGCTCGCACGAGGCCGCCGCGCAACGCGACTTCCGGCAGGCCCTCAACCACGCCCTCGACGCCCGCGAGCGCGCCCAGACCGCGGCACGCGAGGCTGCGGACAAGAAGGCCCTCGCGCGCGGCCAGGCCGAGCGCGCCGTGACCGCGGCCGAACTCGCGATTGCCTCGGCGCAACAGACCCTCGCTGCACCCGAACCGGGCCCCGCGGGGCGACGCCCGAGCGCCGCGGTGGCGGCCGCGAAGGCCGCGTTCACGACCGCACTCGAGGGGGCATCCACGGCCCTGCAAGAAGCGCGCTCACACGTGCAGGCGCAGCGGTTCGACGAGGCGCTGCAGGTCGCCAGCCCGCTGCCGGAGCGAATTCGCGAGGCAACGACGGCATATGAAGCGGCCGCGCGCGCGACGCGGGTCACCCGTCCCGCGCGGCGCAGCCGCTGACGCGGTGCAGGAACTGCACGTCGTGTCGTCCAGCGGGTGGCGAAAGTTGCGGGGATGGCCCGCGTCTGGAACGGGATCCGGGGGAGCGAACAGGATCGGGGCCTAGAACAGGATCGGGCCGAGCACCGCGAGCAGGCCGACGATCGCCACGAAGCCAGCGATGTCGAGGACGATGCCGTTGCGCATCATGGCGCCGATCGGGACGTGGCCGCTGCTGTAGACGATCGCGTTCGGGGCCGTCGAGATCGGCATCATGAACCCCATCGAGGCGCCCAGGGTGGCGCCGAGCGCCGGCAGCATCGGATCGATGCCCGAGGCCGCGGCCACCGCAATGGCCACGGGCACGACCATGTTGGCCGACGCCGTGTTCGATGTCGTCTCGGACAGCACGATGGCCGCCGCGGTGAAGACGGTGGTCAGCGTCATGGGTCCCGCACCGGGCAGCCACGCCGTCAGCCCCTCGCCCATGGCCGTGGCCAGCCCGGTCGAGAACGCGAGGTCGCCCATCGCCAGTCCGCCGCCGTAGAGCAGCACGATGCCCCAGTCGATCCGGGACGCCTCGTCCCAGCTGATCGTGAACTTGCGGGCGGCCCAGTGCACGGGCAGCACGAACAGCAGCATGGCGCCGAGCATCGCCGCGATGCCCTCGGGCACCGACAGCATGTAGCTCCGCATGAGCGGCGTGCCGCTCATGCCGACGAGCGCGAGCAGTCCGGGGAACGTCCAGAGCAGCACCGTGATGCCGAACGCGATGCAGACGTTGCGCTGCGCCTTCGACATCGGCCCGAGCCGCGCGAGTTCTTCGCGCACGATGCGCGCGCTCGCCTCCCCCACCTCGACACCGCGGGTCCCCGTCCAGGCGAAGAATGCCGCAAGGACCGAGAACAGGATGAGGACCAGCGGCACGCCAATCGCCATCCAGCGGAAGAAGCCGATGTGCGTACCGGTGATGCGCTCGATGAGGCCGATGCCAATCAGGTTCGGTGGGGTCCCGACGGGTGTCGCCATGCCCCCGATGGAGGCGCCAAACGAGGTGATGAGCATCATCACCGTCGCGAACCGCCGCAGGCTCTCGTCCTGCCCGGGTGTGCCCCGCCGCAGTTGCGCGATGATCGAGACGCCAATCGGGAACATCATCGCGGTGGTCGCGGTGTTGCTCATCCACATCGAGATGACGGTGCCGACGAGCCCGTACACCACGAGGATGCGCGTGCCGCTGCTGCCCACCCACGGCGACGCGAGTGCGGTGAACGCGATGCGCCGATCGAGGCCGTGGACGAACATCGCCTCGGCGAGGATGAAGCTGCCGATGAAGAGGAAGATGATCGGGTCGGCAAACGGCGCCAACGCGCTTCGGGCCGGTGCGACCTGAAAGACCACGGCCAGCACGGGCCCGAGCACCGCCGTGATGGCCATCGGCAGCGCCTCGGTGATCCACAGCACCACGACCATCGACAGGATGGCAGCCAGCCGGTGCGGCACGTCGGGCAGGGGCAGGGGCGCGACCCACATCAGCAGGAAGACGAGCGGCCCGAGGAACAGGCCCCAGGTGCGGCGCTTCCTGTTGAACGCTTCCTCCGCCGGCGAGTAGGTCTCCACCGCGCCAATGGCTTCGTGCAGGGTCCTCACGCGAGCCAGGTCCCTTCGCACAGCACCTCGGCCCAGCCGGTGAGGTGCACGCCATCGGTGCGCCACTCGACGCGCTGCCGTCCGCCCGGAGCCACCACGACGACATCGCGGTCGGCGCCGCCGAACGCCGCCGCCGCGACCGCCGCGGCACACGATCCCGTGCCCGACGATTGCGTCGGCCCGACGCCCCGCTCGTAGATCAGGATCTCGACCTCGCCGGGCGAGACGACACGCGCGAGTTCCAGGTTCACCGCATCCGGGAACGCCGGGTGGCGCTGCAGTGCCTCACCGACGCGGAGCATGTCGCGCGCGTCGAGGTGGTCGACGAGCCACACCGCTTGCGGATTGCCCATCCAGAGGGTCGCAAGCGTCAGCGGCTGGTCGCCGACCGTGACGACCTCCTCGGTGAGCCGCTCGGGCTGTCCCATCGCGGCGAGGAACACGGGCCGCTGCTTCTCGTCGTACGACACGAGGTCGAGTCGCTTGGCGCCGGCATCCGTGTCGACAACGAACGTGTCCCCCGCCGTGCCGCCCTGCAGGCGCGCGAGCAACGCGGCAAGTCCGCGCACGCCGTTGCCCGACACCTCGGCGAGCGATCCATCGGCGTTGTGCAGCCGCATGCGCGCACCGCCCGGACGCGGCTCGAAGCGGATCAGGCCGTCGGCGCCGACGCCCGTCGTCCGCGCGCACATCCGGCGCGCGAGCGCGGGAAGGTCCCGGTCTCCCACGTCGGCGGCGGTGGCATAGAGGAAGTCGTTACCGTAGGCGTGGGCTTTCCAGAAGTGCATCGTTCTCGGGATCCGGCGACCTGGCGCGGCGACAGGGTCTCAGAAGTCCTTGCGGCTGTCGAGCAGCAACGTCACCGGGCCGTCGTTGACGAGGACGACCTGCATGTCGGCCTGGAACACGCCGGCCTCGACGCGGAGCCCGGCGACACGCCAGGCATCGAGCGCGCCTTCGTACAGCGCGCGCGCCTGGTCGGGAGGCGCGGCGGCGTCCCACGACGGCCGGCGCCCGCGCCGGCAATCGCCCGCAAGCGTGAACTGCGAGACGACGAGCAGGGCGCCGCCCGCCTCGCGCACGTCCACGTTCATGCGGCCTTCCGCATCCGGGAACACGCGCAGTCCTGCAACCTTGTCCACGATGTACGCGAGGTCCGTGTCGGTGTCTCCGGCCACGACCGCGAGCAGGACCAGCAGTCCCCTGTCGATCCGGCCGACGACGGCATCCGCGACAGTCACCGAAGCGGACCCGACCCGCTGGACGACGGCCCTCACGCGGTTGGTCTCGACTCGTCCGGCAGTGGCCGCCTGACGACGCGCAACGGGTGTTCCGCAGGTGCCTCGTTCGCGTCGTCACCCACGCCGGCACGCGCCATCGCGTCGAGCGGGTTCAGCCGCAGGTCGAGCAGGTGTCGGGGATGGACGTTCTGGATGGCCTTCAGCATCGACGACTTCACGCCCGGGTGCTCGCGATCGAGCTCGCCGATGAGGCGCTTGAGTCGTTGCCGCTGGAGGCTGAGATCGCCGCAGGCCGGGCAGCAGCACCCGATGATTGGCAGTTCGCTCGCGAGCGCGTACTCCAGCGCTTCCTGTTCGGACACGTACACGAGCGGCCTGATCACGACGTGGCGCTCGTTGTCGGAGACCAGACGCGCCGGCATGGCCTTGAGCGCGCCGCCGAAGAACAGGTTGAGCAGCAGGGTCTCGATGAAGTCGTCGAGATGATGACCGAGGGCGATCTTTGTCGCACCGACCTCGTCGGCAATGCGGTACAGCACACCGCGACGCAGCCGTGCGCAGAGCGAGCACGGCGTCGCGTTTGCCGCGAGCAGGTCGTCCATGACCTCGCCGATCTCGGTGTGCTCGATGCGCACCTCCCAGCCGCGCTCCCCGCACGTCTTCGTGATGACGTCGTGCTTGAAGTCCTTGTAGCCGGAGTCCACGTTGACCGCGAGGAATGTGAACGGGAACGGCGCGCGCTTCTGCAGGACGTCGAGGACCTGCATCAGCGCCCAGCTGTCCTTGCCGCCAGACAGGCCGACCATGATCCGGTCGTGCGGCTCGACGAGCTGGTGCTCGATCGACGCTTTCGCGACCTTCTTCGCAATGCGTGCCTCGAGGGGCGTGGCGTAGGACATGGACCTGCTCACTGACCGCCCGGCGGCGGCTGGTACCTGTCGTCCCGATACACGGGGACGATGCGGATGCGGGCGCCGAGGAAGCGCGTGTCGCGCACGCCCTCGTCGAACAGCGGGATGAAGCCCTTGCTGGCGCCGATGGCAATCGTGTACAGCCGGTTCATCGGCTGACCCGGGACGGACTTGTACGGGAAGCCCTCGGGCATTCTCACACGGACGGTCTGTCCGCTCTTGGCGCCCGGCGCCACCTGCACGCGCTCGGCGCCGGTCTCGATCCGCACGACCGGGTCGGTGGCTCCGGTCGCGATCTCGACGTCGAGGGCCTCGAGCGCCAGCGACGTGTACGCGCCGTCGGCATGCGGCCGCGCGGGCGCGCGCAGGATGAGGTCGGCCGTCGACTCGCCGCGCACCCAGAACCACTCGCCCTCGCGGTTGTAGGCGTTGTCGTCGAGGAAGTACGCCTGCAGCGGAGGATCGCCTGCAAGCGGCTGCTTGGCCCGCGACGGCGTGACGTTGATCGGCAGGTCGTTGACGAGCGACAGCTCGATTGGCAGCCACGTGAACAGGCCGTACTTGGGATGCGTCGCCGGATAGAACGACGTGTAGAACGGGTTGGCAATCAACTGCGCCGTGAACAGGCCGCCGACGACGGCCGCAGCCACCGCGGCACGCACGGTGACGGCAGCCGGCACGAGGAACAGGAACAGGGCGTAGTAGCCCATGAAGTAGCGGTTGCCGACCGGCCCGCCGCCACCCGAGTAGGTGTAGGGCATGTAGATCAGCAGCGCGATCGACGCGAGGCACAGGGTGCCGAACACCAGCCACTGGAACGGCTCGCGGCGCTGCCGCCCCGCGAACAGGAACAGCGCGAGCGCGACGATTCCCGGGAAGAAGTACGGCACGAGCCCCGTGTGCCGGCCCACCATGAAGTACCCGAGGTTGTGCCACAGCACGGTCGTGAGCGCGTCGCGATTGAAGATGACCTCGGTCAGCAGCCCGTCGGTCGCCCGCACGATGCCGGTGCTCTCGAACGTCGCCTCGCGGGTCTGGAACGGGAACCGCCCGTAGAACGTCGCGCGATCGGCGCCGCCGCCCTGGTAGTTCATGTCCCCGCTGCTGATGCCGTTGACGAGGAACAACCCGCCCGTGACCGCCACGAACACGACGCAGATGACCGCGACGCGCGACCACTGCCGGCGCCACAGCGCCAGCCAGAGGACCGGGGCCGCCGCGAGCACGTTCAGCGGCTTCGAGAACGTCGCCACGCCGAGGCACACGCACGCGAGGACATCCGACCACGGCCCGCGGAGCAGCCGCCCCCAGCCGTCGAGCCACGTGCCTGTCGGGACGTGCGCCGGCGCCACTTCCTTGTACGCCCAGAAGAAGAGCCCGAGCAGCACGAACGAGAGGTTGAACAGCTCCGGCGTGAGCCAGACGAAGTACACCGGCGCGGCCGAGGCGAACAGGAAGACGACGGCAAAGGCAAGCGCCGCGGGGGCACCGGATCGCGCGCGCACGAAGGCGTACGTCGCGCCGAAACAGGCCGTCAGCAACAGCGCGTGCAGCACCAGGAACCCATTGGTGCCCACGGCGGCAATGAAGGGCGCGGCAAGCAGCGGGTAGATGAACGACTTGCCATAGTAGAGCCGATCGTCGCGCGTGTCGGGGCCCTTCACCCAGCGCACGAAGGGCGGACTCCCCTGCCATTCGAGGTGGAACGTGCGTCCGCGCTTGAGGAAGATGCCTTCGGGTCCCGTCGGGAACTCCTTCCAGACGCGCACGAGATCCCGGCGCTCGAACTGCATGTCGCCGTCGAGCGCGAGGCTGTGCCCCAGGCTGTAGTACGTGGACTCGTCGCTCTGGAACCCGAATGCGACGACCGGGAACTTCACCGTCAGCGCGAACCCGAGCAGCAGGGCGCCGACGATCAGCGTCGCGACCGCACCGGGCTCGTTCCACAGGCGCCCGAGACGGGCGGCCCGCGGCACGTTCACGCGCCCTCCCCGTCGAGGAACGACAGGTCCTCGCGCAGCAGCCCCTGGCGGCGGCCCGGCTTCGAGACCCGCGCCATCAACTCGTAGAGCCGCTCCATCTTGCGGACGTACGCCGCGATGTCGTAGCGCCGGCTCGTGCGCTGGGCCTCGGCCCCGAGCGCGGCGCGCGCGCCGGGATCGCGCTCGAGTGCCACGATGGCGTCGGCGAGCGCACGCGCGTCCCGCTTGGGCACCACGATGGCATCCACCTGATCGCGCAGGATCTCGCACAGGCCGTCGGCATCGGTCGAGACGATCGGCTTGCCCATCGCCAGCGCCTCGAACGAGGTCAGCGGCGTGCCTTCCCAGAGCGACGGGAACACGACGAGGTCGAACGCCGACAGCGCGGCCGCGACGTCGCGCTGGAACCCCAGGAAGTGCACGCGGTCGGCGACGCCGAGCGTGCGCGCCTGCGCCTCGAGTTCGGCCTGCAGCTCGCCTTCACCGGCCAGATAGACGTGTGCCTCGGGCACCTGCTCGACGATCGGACGCACCGCGTCGAGCAGGTAGCTGTTGCCCTTGGCGGGCATCAGGCGCGTGACGGTGCCGATGGCGAACGTCCCCGGAGCGATGCCGAGTTCCGTGCGGGCTGCCGCGATCTCCTGCGGCGACCGCGGGCGGCCGAACTCGTCCAGCGGGGCGCCGAGGTAGACCACCTTCGTCTTCTCGGCGGGAATCCGGCGCGCGCGTGTCGTGAACTCCGCCGTGGACTGCGACACGGCAATCGCGAGATCGGTGTACCGGGCCAGCGCGGCGTCGGCCACCTGCTGGAACCACGGTGTCGTGGTGTGGTTGGCGTGCTCGTGCAGCAGGACGGCCGTTCCCCGCATCGCCGCGGCGAGACGCCCGAACGTCGTCGCGCCGTAGCCATGCAGGTGCAGGACCTGCGTGCCCCGGCGGTCCATGACCTTGAGCAGCGCGGTCAGGGTGGCCGGGTCGAACTTGCCCTTGTGCAGGTACGTGACGTCGATGCCGAACTGCTCGAGCGTGTCGCCCGATGCATCCTTCTGCCGCAGGCTGACGAGCGACACGTCGAAGCGGCTCGCGTCGAAGCGCGGCAGCGTCCAGGCGAAGAGCCGCTTGACGCCATGCATGCGCGACCCGGTCCAGCCGAGGTGATCGCACACGTGCAGCACCGAAATCTTCTCGCTCACAACAGTCCCTGCGCGCGATACCACGCGATGGTGCGCCGGATGCCCTCCGGCAGGTCCACGGCGGGCGCGAACCCGAGTTCCGTGCGCGCGCGCGTCGTGTCGAAGGCGCGGCTCTTCGTGTAGAAGTCCACGCGGCGGCGATAGAGCGGCGGCTCGATGCGCAGCGGCACGCAGATGGCCTCGCATGCCGCCCCGGCCAGCCAGAACGGCCAGACGGGCAGGTGCGCCGGCAGCGGCTTCACGCCGAGTTCGGCGGCAATCATCGCCACCAGTTCGTTCAGCGTCGTGTAGCGCGGACCACCGAGGATGTAGGTCCGCCCCGCGGCGCCCGGCACGTCACCACACAGGCGGAACCCCTCGCACAGGTCGTCGATGTACGTGAGGTGGTAGAAGACCTCACCCGACCCGAGCACCGGGAACCGCCGCCGCGCGATGCCACGGAACATCTTCAGGAATCGCAGGTCGCCCGGACCGTAGATGCCGATGGGCCGGGCCACGACGACCTCGAGGCCGCCCTTCTGCCCTTCGGTGCGTGCGAGCTGCTCGCCTTCGAGCTTCGTGTCCTGATAGACGTCGCCGGGGTTGAACGGGGCGTCCTCGTTGGCCGGCGGGTTCGCGACGTGTCCATGCACGCCACCGGTGCTGCAGTGGACGACGCGTCGTGCGCCCGCGGCCCGCGCGCCGTCGATCACGTGCTGCACGCCACCGACGTTGATGGCGCGATACGCCGCGTCGGGCTGGCCGGCCTCCCGATAGGTCGCCGCGATGTGGTAGACGACCGTCGTGTCGCGACACGCCGCCGCGACCGCCGCGGCGTCGGAGAGGTCGCCGGATGCGATCTCGACACCCGCCTGGCGCAGCGCGGCCACCTCCGGCTTGTCGAGGCTCCTGGCGCGCACGAGTCCCCGCACGCGCACACCGCGGGCGAGCAGATGCCTGGCCAGATGGCCACCGGTGAACCCGGTGACGCCCGTGACGAGCGCGGTCACCGCGGGTCCGGGCCTCCGGACGCCGCGGGGCCGGGCATGGCGACCGGCCGGGTGCGGGCACGCCCGACGGCCAGCAGCATGTCGTACGCGCGGCGCGTGCGCGACAGATACGACTGCCGGCTGTACTGCGCGTCGGCCAGTTGCCGCGCCCCGGCGGCCACCCTGGCGGCCTCCGCCTTGTCGAGGAGCATGCGCGACAGCCCGTCGGCAAGGGCATCGGCCGTCGGCTCGACGAGTTCGGACGATTCCGGCGTCAGCACCTGCGTGTGCGTCCGCAGGTTCGTCGCGACGATCGGACGGCCCGACCGCAGGTAGGAGTAGATCTTCAGCGGCGTGTTGGTGCCCGAGATGCGAGGCGACACGAGCACGTCGCAGGCGTCCACGAAGTGCGGGATGTCGGCGGGCGGACGCTGGCCCGTGAAGACGAGCGGCGCGCCCATCGCGCGGGCCCGGGCCTCGAGCGCCTCGACCTGCTCGGGTGCGCCGCCGACGACGAGCACGGCGGCGTCGGGCACGCGGGCGGCGAGCCGGACGCTCGCGTCGAGCAGCAGATCGAGCCCCTGGTACTGCTCGAAGGTGCCCGTATAGAGCACGACCGGCTGCTCCGGCGTGAGCCCCCAGGCCCTGCGCAGCGCGTCGCGACCCGGTCCGGCCGACGGATCGACGTCGCCGCCCATCACGTTCTCGATGAGCACGGCCCTGTCGCCGACGCCCATCGCATGCACGGTGTCCTGGAGGTCCTGGCAGATCGTGATCACGACCTGCGATCCGCGGACCATGTACCCTTCGGCCTTCTCGAAGATCCAGCGCAGCAGCCGCGATCGCGAGTAGCGGAAGTTGCCGAGCTGCTGCGGCAGGCTCGAGTGCATGTCGTAGAGATGCGGAATCCCGAGGCGGCGCGCGACCCAGACGCCGAGGACGCCCATCTCCTCGTGCGAGTGGACGGCGTCGAACCGGTCCTTGCCAAGCAGCGCCACGCGCAGGATCGTCAGCGTCAGGAACGCATCGAGCACGAGCTTTGTCGCCGACGGACCGATAGGCACCGAGCGGATGAACGGCGGACGCCAGCTTCGCGTGATCCGCAGGTTCGGCAGGTCGACGTCGCGGCCGATCGGATAGGTGACGAGATGCACCGAGTGGCCGTCCTCGACGAGGGCCTTGATGCGGTGGTATTCGCTGAACGGCGTGCCGCGCGGCTCGAAGAACGGCTCAGGCGCGAGCATGAGGATCCTGAGCGGTGTCGTGGAGGCGGTCACGGGACTCTGTCGCTGGGGCCGGGTGGGGCTCCCGTGCAGGCGGGCTCGGGCGCCACGAAGTGATCGAGTATACCCCGGCCAGCCCCGCCGTCGGCTCGCGCGGCCGCGTCTTTGCCGCGGCGCGCGCGTCATGATACCGTCGTCCACCTCCTGGTCGCGTCAGGCGGCCGAAACCCGCCACCCACATGACCGCCGTGTCCGGCCGCGTCCGCCGCGCGTCCATCTTTCTCGTCAAACTCAGCATCAGTGTCGGCCTGCTGGCCGTGCTGTTCCGCCAGACCGACGTCGGCGCCGTCTGGGCGCGCCTGCGGCAGGTCGATGGCGGCTGGATTGCCCTCGCGTTCGTGGCGCACGCCCTCCTCCTGCTCGTGAGCGGCTGGCGCTGGCGCCGGCTGCTGGTGACGCAGGAGGTCCAGGCGTCCACGTGGCAACTGACGCTCTCCTGCCTCGTCGCCAACTTCTTCAACAACTTCCTGCCGAGCAACATCGGCGGCGACGTGGTGCGGATTGCGGATACCGCGCCCCTCACCGGCTCGCGCACGGTCGCCACGGCTGTGGTCCTGTTCGACCGGGTGCTCGGCCTGATCGCGCTGTTTGCCATTGCCGCAACCGGGTCGCTGCTGCTCCGGCGCGCGCTGCCGGGCACCGGTTACCTGTGGGTGCTGCTGGTCCTCGCCGCCGTGGGTGCCGCCATCGTCATCGCGCAGCCCTCGCTGGTGCCGCGCCTCCTGCGCCCGCTTGCACGCGTCCGCAAGGACTGGGTCACCGAGCGCCTCGGCCGGATCGAGGAGATGCTGGCGCGGATTGGCGGCAACCGGGCCATCGTCGTGCAGGCGTTCGTCGGTGCCGTGCTCGTGCAGGTGCTGGTTGTCATCTTCTACCTGTGCGTCGCCTACGGGCTGCACATCGAGCTGCCACTGCGGGACGCGCTCGTCATCGTGCCGATCAGCCTCGTCATCCAGCTCGCCCCCGTGTCCATCAACGGGTTCGGGGTTCGTGAGGCCGTCTTCTCCTACCTGTTCGTGCGTCTCGGCCACGCGGTGGACGCCGGGCTCGCGCTCTCGATTGCCGGGGCCGCCCTGCTGATCCTGGCCTCGCTGCCCGGCGGCTTGCTCTTTCTCACGCGCCGGGGGCTGATGATGTCGGCGCCATCGTCCGATATGCCCTAGAAGGAGGTGTCTCAGCCCTCCTGAACTGCGTGAGGACGCTGCATGAAGACCTTCCGACCCCTGTCGCTTGCACTGCTCGGCCTGTGTGCCGTGGTAGCCGCAGGCTGTGAATCCACGAAGAGCCGCAATCCGCTCAGCCCGACTGTGGCCGGACCGATTGCCGGCGTGACGATCACGGCGCCCAAGCCGCTCGAGCCGGTGAACAACACCGTGCTGGTGTCGGGCTCGCCCGTCGTCCTGCTGATCGAGAACGCGTCCACGAGCGGCGAGCGTCCCATCTGGCTGCAGGTCGAGGTGTCGACCGACAGCGGGTTCGGCAGCAAGGTCCACGTGGCCGACAAGATCGAGCCCGGGCCCGGCGGCCGGACCGCCTACACGGTCCCGGTCGCGCTGACTCCGGGCGGCACACGCTACTTCTGGCGCAGCCGGGCCGTCGATGGCGCCAACACCGGCGAGTACTCCGCCCTGTCGGCCTTCGTGCTGAACGACCCGGTTGTCGTCGGGGTGCCGTCGCCGGCAGGCCCCATCAACAACACCGCCGTCGATACCGTCACGCCCGACCTCGTCGTGGTGAACGGCCCCGCGACCGGGCCTCTGGCCGGGCCGGTGACCTATCGCTTCGAGGTCGCCACCGACAGCAACTTCGCCAACCTGGTGGCCGTGCTCACTGTGGGGCGCTCCGGCTCGTCCACGACGTCGGTCCGGCCCACGCCGCTCGCCTACAACACCACCTACTTCTGGCGCGTGAGCGCCAGCGACGGCGTCCTGACGAGCCCGGTTTCGCCGGTGGCGAGCTTCCGGACGCCGGCAGCCCCGGCTCCGCCGCCCACGCCGTCCCCGGCACCGTCGCCGTCGCCCTCGCCGTCGCCGAACCCATCGCCATCGCCCTCGCCGTCCCCCGCACCGCCGCCGTCGGGTGGAGGTCGCCGCGCCCCGGATCCGGCCCCCGGGACGCGCCTGCCGCTGCCCAACATGGCAGCGGTCGTGGATGACGTCGCTCGGCAGTATCCGTCGGCGCTGCGCAACTCCTGCCAGGACCACGGCGGCTCGTGGGAGTTCATGGATCGGCTCGTCGACCAGCTCCGGGCGTACGACACGCGGTGGGGCTACAACGGCAAGCGCGGCAACGCCGGGGATCCGTCTCACGACGTGGTGGCCTACAACTTCGGGGCAGGCGCTGACCAGGGCACGACCAACGTCTACATCATCGACGTCATCGTGGGGCACTGCGGATCGAACCCCGGACCTGCGTGGATCGACCAGACGGGCGAGACCGCACGGCAGGGAGCGATCGGGCGCTGGACGAGCCGGGGACGCTTCTAGCCAGGAAGCCACGCGGCGGCAGCAATCATGCGGAATGCGGAATGTCGAGTACGGGACGGGGCGCCTCGGATTCGACACTCCGCATTCGACATGCCGCACCCGGATCGGTTCCTCCCCACGCGTCAGCCCGTCCCGGTTGACACGTGTCGCGGCCTGACGAACAATCTCGTGTCCTCTTCCCGGCGGACAAGTCGCGGCGTGCCGGCAACGGTCGCCACCTTTCAACAAGCGGAAGCACGACACGAATCCGAACGCCCTCGGACCGGGAGTTCGACTGTTTGTCTATGAGCACACGAGCAATTCTCCTGATGTGCGGCCTGGCCCTGACGCCAGCCGTTGCTGCGGCGCAGTCAGCCGGGGCGCCTTACGAGGAGCGCGGGTTCGTCCAGGTGACGGCCGGCGCCCAGAGCGGCTCTCACCTCCTCACCAGCACTTCGACGTTCTCCATCTACGACGAACCGGCCAGCGTCGAAGGCGCGCAGACCTACGGCGGCGGCGCCACCTGGGGCGTCGGAGCCGGCGCCCGTGTGTGGCGCAACCTCGTGGTGTCGCTCAACTACGCGCGCTATGGCGACGACATGGAAACCGCCGTCCTCGCCCGCGTGCCGCACCCGCTCTTCCTGAACCGGCCGCGTGATGCCAACCAGCGCATCGGCGGTCTGCAGCACCTCGAGAACCAGTACCACCTCACGGCGAGCTGGATGTTCCCGGTCCGCGACGACCTGGTGCTCGGCGTCGGCGTCGGGCCGTCGTTCATCGGCCTGTCGCACGAGTTCCCGAGCGGTGCCCGCGTCGAGGAGCAGGACGGTGCCCCGAACTTCGCCACCGTGGCCCTGCAGGACGTGACCTTCACGCGCGGGAAGAAGACGGCGACGACGGCCAACTTCGGTGCCGATCTCACCTACAAGCTGCCGTTCGATCTCGGGCAGGCCGGCAAGCTCGGCGCGACCGTCGGCTTCCGGTACGCCGGGGGCACGGCTGACCTGTCAGGCCCGAGCGGTTCGGTGGACGTGAAGTACGGCGGCGCGCAGTTCTACGGCGGCGTCCGCGTCTCGTTCTGAGAGACCCGGAAAGAAGGACGATGATCATGAAGTACGCATTGCACGCGGGCCTGATGGCCCTTCTCGCGGCCAGCGCGGCCTGCAGCAGCAGCAACAACCCGGTCTCGCCATCGGCCACGCCCGGCCTCGGTGCCGTCACCGCGGTGCCCGAAGGCACTCCGACGCTCAAGGCCAACTCGCCCGGGAACCCCTCGCCGGCATCCGGCGAGACGACCGAACTCGGGCCGCAGAACTCCATCCCGGTGACGCTCTCGGTGTCCAACGCCGTGGCCACCCACGCAAGCACGGTCGCGCTCGGCCATCGCTTCCAGTTGTTCGAGGGGTCGTCGCTGATTGCCGAGCCGCTCGTGCCTGCCGGCAACGGCCGGACGTCGTGGACGGTGACCGCGCAGTTGAAGTACGACACCGTCTACACGTGGCGCGCGCGCGCCGAACTCGCCGACGCCTACGGCGGCTGGTCACCGAACTGGACCTTCCGCACGCCGGCCGCACCGGTTTCGGGTGCCAACCGCACGCCGGATCCGCCGCCGGGGTCGCGGCTGCCGCTGCCCAACCGCATGGCCGTCGTGCTCGCCGCCTTCGCCGAGCGTCCGGATCTGGTGCGCCGCTCCTGCCAGGAGCATGGCGGCACGTGGGAGTTCCTCGACTACCTCGTGGACAAGCTGCGTGAAGAAGACAATCGCTGGGGCTACAACGGCAAGCGTGGCAATGCTGGCGACCCGTCGATGGACGTGGTGGACTACCACTGGGGAGCCGGCCCGAGCGACGGCAGCACGCAGGTCTACATCATCGACATCATGTTCGGCCACTGCGGCAACAGCCCGTCGGCCGCATGGATCGACCAGACCGGCGCGACGGCCGAACAGCGGTCCATCGGTCGATGGACCGGCCGCGGTCGCTTCACGAACTGAGCGCGCACGGAAACCTTCACGAAGGGCCGGCCTCCTCGCAGGGGCCGGCCCTTCGTCGTTTCCGGCACCGGGTTCGGAAGACCGGGTACGAGTCTCGGTGGGAGGCGCAGGTGGCGCAGACCTCGCCCTGCTATGATCCGCGCCGTGGCCGAGGACACGTTCTACAAGTCGTTTTCAGAGAAACAGCTCACGGGATTCGGTGCCGCCCGCCGCAGCCGCATCGAACGCACCCGCCTCGGCATCCTGCACGCGGCGATCACGCCACCGGGCGCGATGGTCGAGATCGGACCCGGGCACGGCACACTCGGTGAACTCGCGGTCGGTGCGGGGTGGACCTACACCGCGATCGAGGCCAGCGACCTCCTCATCGACGTGCTCACGAAGAAGGGGTTCCGGGTGGTCAAGGCGTTCACCCCACCAATCCCCGGCGACAGCGGCTCGCTCGACGTCGTGTATGCCGATCAGGTCATGGAGCACATGCCAGGCATCGACGCGGCGCGCGCGTTCACGGCCGATGCCCTCCGTCTGCTCAAGCCGGGCGGCGTCTTCTTCGTGGTCGTCCCGGACTACCTCAAGGAACGCACGTTCTTCTGGGACGTCGACTACACGCACAACTTCGTCACCACCGAACGCCGCATGAAGCAGCTGTTCAACGACGGCGGGTTCGTCGTCGAACGCGTGGTCCGCAGCATCGGCGTGGCGACGGGCCTCAGGCGTGACGCGCTCGCCGCCGCCAGCATGCTGGCAAACATCCCGGGGCTGAACACGCTGTCGCGGTGGACCGGCACCGAGGACCTGCTGTTCAAGGTGCGCAAGAACCTGTTCGAGACGCTCACCTTCGTGGCGCGCAAGCCGACGGCATGACCCGCTGGCTCCGCTCGATCCTGCCCGCCGTGACCTCGGCGACGGGGGGCTGGGTCCGGGTGGGCATCACGGCGGTGATCCTCGTGTACCTGCTGCGGCAGGTGGATGCCGGGGCCGCCGTGCGCGCGATGCTGCGCGTGCACCCGGCAGTCGTGGCGCTCGTCTGCGGGCTGGTCCTCCTCGACCGCGTCGTCATGATCTGGCGCTGGCTGCTCCTGCTGCGAGCCAGCGGCACGGACGTGCCCACGTGGACGGCGGCCCGCATCTTCCTCATCAGCTCCTTCGTCGGCAGCTTCCTGCCCGCCGGCGTCGGCGGCGATGCGGCGCGCGCGTATGCGCTGGGCCAGCGCACCTCGCAGCGTGGCGCGGCCGTGGCCTCGGTGGCCATCGATCGCATCCTCGGCGTCGTGGCCATCGCGCTGATGGGAGCCCTCGGCGTCGCGCTGTACGCGCGTCAGCACGCGGACGCCCAGGTGCAGGCCGTGGCGTTCTGGAGCGCGGCACTCGTGTTCGTGGGGGCCGGGGCCGCGATCTGGGCCGATCGGTGGATTCGCTGGCTGCCCGCGGCGTGGCATCACCTGACGCCGGTGCGCCTGCCGCTCCGGGTCGCGGATGCCGTGGCGCTCTACCGCGGTGAGCCGCAGACGCTGCTCGCGGTATTCGGTCTCTCGGTCCTCGTCCAGATCCTGCGCATCGTCCAGGCGTACGGCCTCGGGCTGGGCCTCGGGATTGACGTCCCCTTCAGCTACTACCTCGTCTTCATGCCCATCGGGCTCTTGATGCTGCTGCTGCCCATCTCGGTGAGCGGATTCGGCCTGCCGCAGGGCGTGATCATGTGGCTGATGCGGCCGCTCGGCGTGCCCGACGAACTGTCGCTGGCCTTGACGACGCTCATCATCCTGACGGGACTGTTCGGCAACCTGCCCGGGGCCTGGCTCTACCTGCGCCGCCGGTAGCGCGCCGCTCGGCCGTCCGGCACTTTGACTCGGGCTGCTAGACCCTGTAGACTCAAATACTTAATGGCTCAAGTCTACGCAGCCAAGTACCTCGCCAAGGCCGCCCTCTCCGCCCCCAGGGACCTCGTCAACAGCTACGTCGGCCGGGTCAAGCCGCTCCACCCGACGGTGCTGATCTTCCACGTGACCTTCGTGTGCGACGCGCGCTGCAACATGTGCAGCAACTGGACGCGCGGCAACCGCAAGGAGGACATGACCCTCGAGCAGATCGAGCAGGTCTTCGATTCTCCCCTCTGGAAGCACATCGAGAACGCGAGCATCTCGGGCGGCGAACCCACCACGCGCAACGACCTGGTGGACATCGTGCGGGTCCTCATCGACAAGCTGCCCCGCCTGCGCAAGCTGACGCTGAACACGACCGGCCTCACACCGCATCGGGGCATCCCGATGCTCACAAAGATCGTGCAGCTGTGCCACGAGCGTGGCGTCATCTTCAGCACGCGCGTCTCGGTGGACGGCGTCGGCGACATGCACAACGAGGTGCGCCGGGTGAAGCGCGGCTTCGACAAGGCCGAGCAGACCATCGCGGCGATGAAGGAGCTGCAGAAGACCTACCCGTTCAACTTCGGCATCTCGACGACCATCTTCTCGATGAACCTCGACGATGCGGAGAACATCCTGGCGTGGGCGCGTCGGGAGAAGCTCGACATCGTGTTCAACATGGTGCGCTTCACCGAGGCGATGCTCGGCAACGCCGACCTGGCGAAGGACATCAAGCCGGTGAGCGAAGAGGAACAGCGCATGCGCCAGTTCTTCCTCGACCGCGTGCGTCACGATCCGCTGCTCGACGGGCAGAACTACATCTACATGCACTACGCGGACATGATCGCCAACGGCTATCACCGCACCGCGCCGTGCCCGTTCCAGACGCAGGGCCTCATGCTCAACCCCGATGGCGGGCTGTTCTTCTGCGAGAACAGCAACGTCGTCGGCAACGTGCTCGAGGAGGATCCCGAGGCGATCTACTTCAAGCGCGCGTCGCAGGAGCACCGGAACTACATCCGTGACGAGAAGTGCCCGACGTGCCTCAGCCCGTGCCAGATGAACGTCGCGGCGATCAAGCAGGTCGTTCCTTACGCGAAGTTCCTCGTCCGCGCGACCGCCGAGAAGCGGCGCGCGGCGCGCCAGCCGATCGCCGCAGCCGCGCTCTAGATCGCGGCCTGCGGTACCCTCTTGGCCCATGCGTTCCCACATGGGCCTTGCCTGCTGCCTCGCTCTTGCCCTGATCGCCGGATCCAGCGTCGTCTCGTCACGCCAGGAGACGCCGGCCCCCACACCCGAACGCCAGGCATTCGACGCCTGGCTCGAGCAGCAGGCGCAGGACGCCATTGCGGCGCGCCGCACGCGCGTGGCGGGCCTGGCAGGTGCCGAGGCCGTCCGCACCTACTCGCGGGAGGCGTCCACCGCCATCGCCGGCATGCTCGGCCTGCTGCCCTCGTCCGATGCCCCGCTGAACGCCGTCGTCACACGCACGACGCCTCGCGACGGCTACCGCATCGAGCACCTGGTGTTCGAGAGCCTGCCCGGCTTCAAGGTCACGGCGCTGCTCTACGTGCCCGATGGCGACGGCCCGTTCCCGGCCGTGCTGGGCACCGCAGGCCATGCCAACGAAGGCAAGGCCTCACCGACCTACCAGCACGCATGGGTCTCGCTGGCGCGCCGAGGGTTCGTCGTGCTTGCCTACGACCCGCCAGGCCAGGGCGAGCGCATCGAGTACCCGGATGCAGCCGGGAGCGGATCGCGCGTCGGCATCGGCACGCGTGAGCACATGATGACGGGTCTGCAGCTCCTGCTGTCGGGCCGCACGATCGGGGCGTACATGGTGCAGGACGGCCGCCGCGCGATCGACTACCTCACCACCCGCCGCGAGGTGGATCCGACGCGGATCGCGGTGGCGGGCAACTCCGGCGGCGGCACGCAGGCCGCGCTGCTCGCCGCCACCGAACCGCGCCTCGCGGCCGCCGTCGTCTCCTGCTACATGACGTCGTGGCGCGACATGTGGAACGTACCGGGGCCCCAGGATTCGGAGCAGATCCTGCCCGGCTTCGTCGGCCGCGGCCTGGACTTCGCCGACTTCGCGGTTGCCGCCGCGCCGCGCGGCTTCCTCGTCAGCAGCGCCATCAAGGACTACTTCCCCATCGGCGGCTCGCGACAGGTGTCCGGGGAGCTCGCGCCGATCTACGCCGCACTCGGGGCTTCCGACCGCCTGGCGCGCGTCGAGAACGACGCCACGCACGGCTGGACCCAGCCGCTGCGCGAGGGCGCCTATCGTGCACTGGGGCTCTGGCTGGGGCGTCCGGGCCAGCCATCGGCGGAAGCCCCAGTGTCACCAGAGCCGATCGCGTCGCTGCAGGTCACGCCGTCCGGGCAACTGGCGTCATCGCTCGGATCGCGCACGATTCGCGCCATGCACGCCGACGAGGTGCGAACGCTCGTGGCAGCGCGTCCGGCCGTCACCGAGGCCGCCCTGAAGGCGCTGCTCGGCGACCTGGAGGTGCGCACGGCGCCACGCGTCGTCGAGCGGACCGGCAGTTCCACGACCGCCGACGGCGAGCGGCTTCTCATCGAGGTCGAACCGGGTATTCGCCTGCAGGCGTGGTGGCGCCAGCCAGCGGATGCGCGGCAGGCGCCCGTGCTGCTCGTGGACGAACGGGCTGCGACGCTCCGCGGCGCCACCGTGGACGGCCTCGTCGCGGCAGGGCATCCCGTCCTTGCGCTCGACATCCGTGGCACCGGGGCCCTGGGCCCGCTCTCGGGCGAGAGCGGGTACTCCCCTGCCTACCAGTTCGCGGCACGCGCCTGGCTCCTCGGAACGAGCGTCCCCGCGTGGCAGGCGCGCGACATCCAGCAGGGGCTGGCGGCCCTTCGCCAGCTCGTGCCCCAGGGCGCGGCGCCCATCCTGCGCGCGTCCGGCCAGGTGACGCCGGCCGCGTTGTTTGCCGCGCAGCATGCAAGGCCGTCGCGCGTCGTGCTCGAGGAAAGCCTCCTCAGCTATCTCGACGTGGCCACCGCGGACGTGCACGACCGCACCACGCTCGCCATCGTGCCCGGCATCCTGCGGGTGACCGACCTGCCCGAGCTGATGCAACGTCTTGGTGCAACGCCGGTGCTCCTCGTGCGGCCGCGCTCCGCCGATGGCACGTCCATCACGGCTGCGACGCTGCCGGCACACCTCGGCATCGAGACGCCGCGCAACGTGCGCATCGTCTCCTGACCAGCGGGCACGGTGGTGGCGATCGGACAAGCTGTCCATGTCGCCGCGGGAGGTCGGCTCGGCTAGCGGGGCTTCCAGTCGGGCAGGCGATCGTTGCCCGGCCCCGACGTCAGCACCACACGCTCGGTCGGATCGGTCGTCGAGACGAGCGCGAGGTCCCAGTCCTCGCCCTCATGGTGCTCGGGGCTCACCGAGAGGGCCAGCCACTGCCCGTCCGGCGACACACGCGGGTAGTAGCTCCACAGCGACGGATCGGCGTGGGCGGTGGCCACGGTGCCTGCCGTCATGTCGCGGCGCTGGATGGCCGAGGGCTCGCGTTCGAGCTGCACGTTGTAGAGGATGCGTCCGTCGGGCGACCAGGATGGCCAGCATGCGCCCCCGCTCGCGGGAACGGGCTCGGTCGTGCCCGAGGCGAGATCGAGCATGTGCACCTGGAAGTTCCAGAACGCACCCACCCGCAGCGTCTGCGCTGCAAAGGCCACGCGTGTGCCGTCGGGCGACACGGCCGGCATGATCGCGCGGCCCACGAAGTTCGTGGTCAGGCGGTCCGTGTGGCCGTCGGCAAGGCGCACGCGATAGAGATCGCCGCGCGACGCACGGTCGGACGAGAACACGAGCGACTGCCCGTCGGGCATCCAGCTCGGGTCGTGATCGTTGCCGGGATCGGTGGTGATGCGGCGGACCTCCGTCCCGTCGGGCCGCATGACGTAGACGTCGAGGTCCGGCGTCCCGGCCTCCGGCTGCGAGCCGTAGTGCGCACGATTCGACGTGAACGCGATCCACTGCCCATCGGGTGACCAGCGCGGCGACTCGTCGCGCCAGTCGTCACCCGTCGTCACCTGCCGGACCTGCCGCGACGCGACGTCGATCGTGAAGATCTTCGGACGCCCGGGGGCGTCCGACTGATACACGAGCGTCCCCTGGTGCGGAGGGTCGTCCCGCTCGTCCTCCTGCGAGCCGTCAAGCGCGCTGGCCGATGACGCCTGGTCGGAGCGGCCTTGCGAGCCGTCCGTCCAGCCGTCCATCGAGCCGTCACCCCCACACGCGAGGGTGGCCCCGAGCGCAATCGCGATCAGGGCCGGCAGAATGCCATCAGGTGCCAGCCGTACGGCCGCACCCACGCGCGCGGCAGTGCATTGAAGGTGCCGACGAAGAGCGAGTTGTAGAGCGCGGCCTTCCATCCCTTGTGCAGCCTCGATGCGACCGGAAATCGCTCGGGCACGATCTCCACGTCGCGGAAGGGCGCCAGCAGCGCCTGGAACTCCGGGATGGAGTACAGCCGCAGCACGGGCGCATCGCCGTGCTCGAGGCCGACCTTCATCACCTTCGACATGGCGTGCAGCCACGAGACCCGGTTGTAGACCATGAAGATCGCCAGCCCGTCGGGGCGCAGGACGCGTCGTGCCTCGGCCACGAGGGCCGGCGCGTCGGCCGCGTACTGCAGCACCCCGTGGGCATAGACGACATCGAACGCCGCCTGGTCGAACGGCAGGGCTGCGCCGTCGGCCACACGCAGGTCGTCGGCCTGCACGCCGTGCAGCGCGAAGTTCTGCCGTGCGAGTTCGATGGCCGTCTGGGCGAGATCGATGCCGGTGACGCGCGCGCCGCCGCGTGCGAACCGCACGAGGTCGGTGCCGATGCCGCAGCCGATCTCGAGCACTCGCTTGCCCGGGAAGCCGTCGAAGTTCACGAGCCGCGGCAGGTAATGCAGCTTGTCGAAGCGGTAGGCGTCGAGATCGTCGAAGAACTCGCGCGTGCCCACGGGATGGGTGGTCATCTCGAGGTCGTGGATGCGCGTGTTCCAGTAACGGGCGACGTCGGCGGCGGTGGGCGGGCCCTGCGGCCGAGCCGCGGTCGGGTGCATCCCGCTATCGTAGAATACCGGCCACGTGCGACGCGATCCGAGTCGACTCACGACGTCCGAGTTCGACCTCCTCATCGTCGGCGCCGGCATCTATGGCGCCACCGCGGCCTGGGACGCCACGCAGCGCGGCCTGAAGGTCGCACTGGTGGACAAGGGCGATTTCGGCGGCGGCACGTCGTTCAACAACGCGAGGACGGTGCACGGCGGCGTCCGCTCGCTGCAGCACGGCCACGTCGGCGAGATGCGCGAGTACATGCGCGAGCGCCGAGCGTTGCTCCACATCCTGCCCCACCTGGTCCATCCCCTGCCGTTCCTGCTGCCGACGAGCCAGTCGCTCACGCGCCACAAGCTGGCGCTCGGCGTGTACTTCCGCCTCCACGACCTGCTGGCGCGGGATCGCAACCAGATTCCCGATCCGTCCAAGCACCTGCCGGGCAGCCGCCTGGTCACGCGGGACGAGTGCCTGCGGCTCGCGCCGTGGATCGCCCCCGACGGGGTGACCGGGGCGATCGAATGGCACGACGCGCAGTTCTCCAACAGTTCGCGCGCGGAGCTCGCGTTCATCCGCACCGCCGTTCGCCACGGTCTCGAGGCCGCCAATCACGTCGAGGCCACGGCGCCCATCGTCTCCGACGGGCGCATCGCGGGCGTGATGGCACGTTCGTCACTCGAGGGCCACGAGTTCCCGATTCGCGCCCGCAACGTGCTGCTCGCCGCCGGCGGCTGGACCGACGAGTGGCTGGCGCGCGCAACGGGCGGCCGGCGCCGGCGCCCGGTGCCGCACTGGTCGATTGCCATGAACCTGGTGCTCGACGGCCTCGGCGGCACGCACGCCGTGGGTGCGCACGCGCGCGGCCGGCTGTTCTTCCTGGCGCCCTGGCGCGGCGCCACGATTGCGGGCACGAGCCACGACCCGTGGACGGCGCCCGCCGACCACGTCGGCCCGCGCCGTGAGTACGTCGAGCAGTTGCTGGCCGACATCGCCACCGCGTTCCCGGGCGCGCGCGTCACGCCCGGCGACGTGCGCCTCGTGCACCGCGGCCTGCTGCCGGCAACCGAAGCCACACCGCACCGCGTCATGCTGCTGCGCGAGAGCCCGTTCGTCGATCACGGCGAGGACGGGTGCCGCAACCTGTACTCGCTCGTCGGCGTCCGGTACACGACGGCGCGTCGGTCGGCCGAACGCGCCATCGACGTCATCGTCCGCGGTTCCGGGCTGCATGCCGCGCCGTGCGCGACGGCCACCACCAGGCTCGACGGCGGCGAGATCGATCACTTCGCGGACTACGTCGCCGACGCACGCCGACAGGCGACGCCGGACGTACCGGCGGCACTCATCGAGCGCCTCGTCTACAACTACGGGACGGCGTGGCGGGCGGTGGCGGCTGCACCGTCGACAACGCCGCTCGGGGCGACGTGTGACGTGACCCGCGCCGAGATCGTGCATGCCGTGCGCGAGGAGATGGCGATGACGCTCGCCGACGCCGTGCTCCGGCGCACCGAGGCCGGCAGCCGCGGCTACCCTGGCGACGATGCGGTGACGGCGGCGGCCGACATCATGGCGAGCGAGCTCGGTTGGTCTGCCGACCGGACGGCGCGCGAGCGCCAGGACCTGCTGCGCACCTACGAGGCGGCGGCCGTCCGCGGCAACTGAACGGGCGTGTCGAGCGCATCGGCCCAGCGCTCGAAGACCATCAGGGCGAAGAGCTGGTGCGCGTGGTTCGCGCGCCCATCCACGTGCTCCTGCTGCAGCCGCGCGATCTCGGCAGGCTCGAACAGCCCGCGTCGCGCCAGGCGCGCGGGCGCGAGCAGGTCCTGCATCAACGGCTGCAGGTCGCCGCGCAGCCAGTTCTTCATCGGGATGCTGAAGCCTTCCTTCCGGCGGTACAGGATGCCATCCGGCAGCACCCCCCGAAGTGCCTGCTTCAGCACGATCTTCCGCTCGTTGCCACGCACTTTCAGGTGGCCCGGCAGCGAGAAGGCCAGTTCCATCACGTCGACATCGAGGAACGGCGCACGCGTCTCGAGCGACGTCGCCATGCTCATGCGATCCACTTTCACGAGGATGTCGTCGGCCAGGTAGATCCGGAGGTCGGCATAGAGCTCGCGATTCACCGCATCGTCGGCCCGATAGGCACCGAGTGCGTCGCGCACCTCGCGATGGACGTCGCCGCCGAGGATGGCGTCCCGGAGCGCCGGCGTGTACAGGCGGCGGCGCGATGCGGTGTCCATGAACGTCACCCAGCGGTAGTGCCCGATGTCCGGGCCGTTGGCCGCGATGCCGGCGAGGAAGCGCTTGATCTTGTTGAGCGTCCCCTTCTTCTGCGCGGACGGCGGCACGAGGCCTGCGGCCCGATCGGCAAGTCGCCAGGCGACGTCCGGCACCCGCGAGAAGCGGGCGGCCATCACCTGTGCCGCGTACGCGTCGTACCCGCCGAACAGCTCGTCGCCGCCGTCGCCCGCCAGCACGCCCTTGACGTGCTGCTGCGCAAGCCGGGACACCAGGTACGTCGGGAACAGCGACACGTCCGCGAACGGCTCGTCGAGGTGCGCCACGAGCGGATCGAACAACGCGGCGACGTCCGGCGTGACGACGTCCTCGACGTGCGTGAGCCCGAAGCGCTGCGCAACCTCGCGCGCGTACGGCAGCTCGTTGTAGCTCTGGTCCGCGAACCCCATCGAGAAGCTCGTGACCGTCACCCCGCGCCGTCGTGCCGCATCGGCCATGAAGGCCGCGATCGCACTGGAGTCGATGCCGCCCGAGAGGAACACGCCGAGCGGCACGTCCGACATCATCTGGCTGTCCACAGCCCGTGCCAGGGCCTCGCGAACCGCCGCGGCCGCCTCATCGGCGGGCCGATCGCGCACCGGAATGCCGGCCGCGTCCCAGTACCGCGCGGTGTGGACCTGTCCGTCGCGGTAGACGAGGTAATGCGCAGCGGGAAGCTTACGGATATGGCGGAACAGCGTCCGCGGTGCGATGACGTACTCGTACGTCAGGTACTGGTCCAGCGCCTCCAGGTCGAAGTCGCGGCTGACCTCCGGTCGCACGAGCAGCGCCTTCACTTCCGACGCAAGGAACAGGCCCTCCGGCGTGTCGGCGTAGAAGAGCGGCTTCTCGCCAGCCCGGTCGCGCGCGGCGACCAGCGTCCGCGTGCGTTCGTCGTACAGCGCAACCGCGAACATCCCGCGCAGCCGCGCGAAGGCGTCGGTGCCCCACTGCTCGTAGGCGTGAACGATGGCCTCGATGTCGGATCCGGATCGGAACACGTGGCCCAGTGCGGCGAGTTCGGCACGCAACTGCGGGTAGTTGTAGATCTCCCCGTTGCCGACGACGTGCATGTCGCCGGTCTCGTTGCTGAACGGCTGCTGGCCGCCGGGGATGTCCATGAAGGACAGCCGCCGCATCGCCAGCCCGGCGCCCGGACGCGCGAGCGCACCCTCGTGCTCCGGGCCGCGATGCACCAGCGTCCGCACCATGCCCCGCAGGGCGTCCTCCGACACCGGGGCCTTCGGGTCACGATCGGCGATGGCAACGATGCCGCACATGGTCTTCGTCTCAGGGGGCGCAGCGCCGGAATTCGTCCGGTCGGCGCGCATCACCGACCGTCGGACGAGTCCGACGGCTACACCAGCGGGTCCGACGGCTCGGGCGTGTCCCGCCGGTCGCGGACGACCTTCGCGGGCGTGCCGACGGCAATCGCGAAGTCCGGGATCTCGCCGACCACCACGGCGCCTGCGCCGATGATCGCATCACGGCCGATGCGCGAGCCGTCCGTCACGACGACGTGCGCGCCGAGCCACACATGGTCGCCGACATCGATCCCAGCCGCCGTGCGGCCCTGGTCGAGCACCGGGACGTCCACCCGATCGTACAGATGGTCCCCGCCCACGAGGTACGTGTAGGCCGCAATCAGGACCTTGCGACCGACGCGCACGCGCGAGGCCGAGAAGATCTCCGTGTTGAAGCCGATGTTCGCTTCGTCCTCGACGACGATGTCGCCGTTCTTGCAGCTGAGGATCGCGTTGCGTCCAAGGAACACGCCGCGCCCCAGGCTGATGCCGGCATTGTCGCTGCCCTTGGCGTCGAGGCAGCAGCCATCATCGACGACGACGTTGTCGGCAATGTGGATCTTGTGCGGGTGCCGCAGCACGACGCCGGCGCCGAACGCCACGCCTCGCCCGCACGACCCGAGCAACAGGGGGTACAGCTTCGACCGCAGGAAGAGGCCGAGCGCGCCCGGCACGCCCCAGCAGAGCAGGGTGACGATCTCGTACTTGAGCAGCGCCAGGAGGCCGGGCCTGCCGACCACGAGTTCGGCGTAGCGCTGCGCCTTCGACTTGTTCTCGTCGAACAGCTCGCGCTGGATCACCGTGATCCGCGCATCGTGCTCGCGCGGCGGCTTCACCCTCGTGGCGCCTCCACGATCTCGCGTATGGCGTACGTGGGCTTGTCCTGCGACTCGTGGTACGTGCGCGCCTGCAGTTCGGCGAGCAGTCCCATCGTCAGGAGCTGGAGGCCGGCAAACACGAGGACGATGCCGAGCAGGAGCAGCGGTCGATCGGCAATGCCCTGGTGCATGAAGAGCCGGACGAACCCGAGATAGGCCATGATCAGCGCGCCGAGCCCGCCGAGGATGACGCCCACGAGCCCGAAGATCTGCAGCGGCCGCGTCGCGTAATTGAGCAGGAACTTGACCGTCAGCAGGTCGAGGATGACGCGGATCGTGCGCGACAGGCCGTACTTCGACGTGCCGGCGCGTCGCGCGCGGTGGTTGACCTCGACCTCGTCGACCGTGACGCCGAACTCGCTGGCGATGGCCGGGATGAAGCGGTGCATCTCGCCATAGAGGCGCAGTGGCTTCACGACTTCGCTGCGGAACGCCTTCAGCGAGCACCCGTAGTCGTGCAGTTCCACACCCGTGGCGCGCGAGATCAGCTTGTTGGCGATCATCGACGGGATGCGCCGCGTGATCAGCGTGTCCTTGCGATCCTTGCGCCAGCCGCAGACGATGTCGTACCCCTGCTCGAGGCGGGCGACGAGCATCGGGATGTCCTTCGGGTCGTTCTGCAGATCGCCATCCGAGGTGATGATGACCCGACCGCGTGCATGCGCGAAGCCGGCCGAGAATGCCGGCGTCTGGCCGAAGTTGCGGCGGAAGCGGATGACGCGGATGCGCGGGTCGCGGGCAGGCAGCTGCGCCAGCAGCTTCGCGCTGCCATCGGTGCTGCCATCGTCGATGAGCAGCACCTCGTAGGAGCGCCCCCAGGGATGGAGGGCCGCCGTGATCTCCTCGTAGAGCGCCTCGATGTTCGGCGCTTCGTTGTAGATGGGGATGACGAGCGAAATCTCGGGAACCATCAGGCGAACGCGGGATTATACCGCACGGGCTTGCTGCGTCCGGCGCTGGCGGACAAGGGCATAGACGATGGCCCCGACCACGAGCACGGCGGCCAGGCCGAGCGAAACCGGCCGGAGGTGCTGATCCAGAAACGTCAGCGCCTGCTGTCCATAGACGCGCGCGAGCAGGGCCTCGCCGAAGTAGCGGAAGCCGCGGCCGAGCCCCACCGCCGCGACGAACTGCCACAGCGGCACCTGCACGACGCCGGCAAGCAGCACGAACACCTTGAATGGCGCAGGCGGCGGCAGCACCGACGGCACGAGCACGGCGAGCAGGCCCCAGCGGCGGAATGTCTCGCGCCCCTTCTCCATGCGTGCCGGGCTCACCATCCGGCGCAGGACGCGCTCGCCGCCCTTGCGGGCCAGCAGGTACATCACGACACAGCCGGCAATCGAACCCAGGGTGGCCATCGCCGCGTAGACGAGCCACATGGACGGCTGCCGAGTCACCATCCAGATCAGCAGCAGGTCGTTCACCTGCGGCAGCGAGAGGAAGGAGGAGTCGAGGAACGCGAGCAGGAACAGCCCGGGGGCTCCGAGCGACAGCGCGAACGACTTGACGGCGGCGACGACAGTGGACATGCGTGATGAACGGTCCCGATGCCGCGCAGGCGCGACGGTCGGGCGTGACGCGGAACGGCCGGGGTACTATGGCGGGATTGTCGGCCCCGGACCGGCAAGGACAGCCGATCGCGCCATCCGACGATTATAGCCAAGCCGCCACGTGCCTGCCCGACAGTCCTTCACCGCCCATCCCGCGTTCGTGCCCGTCCTGGCAGCACTCGTGGCGCTCCTGCTCGGAAGCCTGGCCACGGCCTACTACGCGGCCAACGACCTCACGTTGAGCCACTACGACGCCAAGGCCCACCTCGTCGTGGCCCGCCGTATCGTGGACAGCCTGACGCCGGGATGGCGCCAGATCGGCGCCGTGTGGCTGCCACTGCCCCACGTGCTCAACGCGCTGCCCGTCCAGGTCGACGCGTGGTACCGCAGCGGTGCCTCAGGCGTCGCGATCTCGATGGTCTCGTTTGCCGCCGCGGCCGCAGCACTCGCCTGGCTCGTGGCGCGCCTGTCGGGATCGGTGGCGGCGGCGCTCGTCACGCTCGCGGCGTTCAGCTACCAACCGGACCTGCTGTACCTGCAGGCCACGCCGATGACCGAGCCGCTGCTCCTCGGCCTCGTCATCGTCGGCGTCGCCCTGCTCTGTCGCTGGACGCTCGCCGGCGGCACCGGCCCGGCCTGGCCGGCCGGCCTTGCGCTGGCACTCGCCTGCCTCACGCGCTACGAGGCGTGGCCCATCACCGTGGCCGCGCTCCTTGTCGCCTGGCTCTCCCTCTGGCGCAACGGCGGGCGGCCGGTCGCCGCCGCCCGTGCGGCTCTGCGCGTGGGCGGCTGGCCCCTCGGCGCCCTGTTGCTGTTCCTGGTCCTGAGCAAGGCCACCGTCGGGGCGTGGCTCGTGACCGGAGGGTTCTACGAGGCCAACAACCCCGCGTACCGCGATCCTGCGGCGGCGCTCGTGCAGGTCGGCTGGGGGCTCGGACGTGTCGGCGGCTGGCCGCTGGCCTGGGCCGGTGCCGCGGGCGCCATGGTCGTGCTGATCCACGGGCTCGTCCACCCGCAGCGACAGGCATGGTGGTTCGCCGTCGCGCTCGCGGGCTCGGCCGCCCTGCCCTTCCAGGCGTTCGTGAGCGGGCATCCGTTCAGGATCCGTTACATGATCGTGCTCATCGCCGCCGCATCGGCGTGCGTCGGGCTCCTCGTCTCGCTGATCCCGAAGGCCTATCGCGGCGTGGTGGTCCTGCTCGTGCTCGGCGTGCTTGCCGTGGAACGCCGGCCGTTCGGCCTGACGTCCCCGATGGTCGCCGAGGCGCAGTGGGACCGCGCGAACCAGCGCGAACGCCGGGACGTCACGGCGTGCCTGCTCGCGCGGTGGCACGACGAGCCGATCCTCGTGAGCATGGGGTCGCTCGCGCACTACATGCAGGAGACCTCGCACGACGGGCTCGCGATTGCCAACTACATCCACGAGGGTATCGGCGAGATCTGGTACGAGGCGCTGAAGAGCCCGAGGCGCCATGCCGCGTTCGTGCTCGTCGAGGAACGGGCAGAAGGCGGCGATCAGCTCTACAAGATGGCGCAGGCCGACCCCGCGTTCCTCGACGGCTTCACGCGCACGTGCGAGGGCGGCGGGGTCGCGTTGTACGTGAGGAACTAGGACATCGCTCAGCGGAGCTTGAAGCTGACGGTGAAGAGGAACGTGTTGCCGCCGAGGTCCACCGTGTCGCCGAAGAACCCGAGTTCGGGATCCAGGTCGGCCTTGGCGGTCGCGTAGCGCCATTCCCCGCCGATGAGGGCATTGGTGCCGACCGGGAACCGCAGACCCGCCAGGAACACGGGGCCAATCTGGGTGCCTTCGTCGGTGAAGCTGTCGCGGAAGATCTCGCCGTTGCTGAAGTCGAGGAACTCCCCCACCTCCGTGTAGCGCCAGCGGTTGAGCTGCACGCCGCCTCCGACATAGGGCTGGATGCCGGCGTCGCGGGTCAGGGGGAAGAGCTTCGCGGTGAACGCCACGGGGATGTTCCGCAGCTTCATGTCCGATTCGATCTCGCTGCCGTCACTGTCGACGTAGCGCGCGTACACGGTCGGGACGGTCCGCTGGTAGAAATTGACGCCGGCGCCGACCTCCACGAAGGATCCCAGGCTCACCGCGACCTCGCCACCCGCCGACACGCCATGAAAATCGGCGAGGTCGAACTCGAGGAAGCTCAGGTTCTGCCGCAGTACGTCGTCACGATCGCGCCCCTCCTCGCCCTTGACGACGAAGGCGCCGATGTTGCCGCCAAACACCACATCCTGCGCGTGCGCCGTGCCGCTGCACGCAAGCGCGAGCGCGCCGCCCATCATCAGTCGTCGCCACATGACCTGTATCTCCTCGGACCGGCTCCCCGGAGGCCTCACGCCCCCTGCGTGTGCCGCTCCTGTCTGCAACGACCATCAAGCAAGGAGTGTGCCCCGTTCCGTGTCCCCTGCCGGTGTCACTCGGTGCGGCCGCGCAGGCTGTAGAACTCGGCGAGCATGGCCCGCATCTCGTCGTGGATGCGGCCGTTCGTTGCCAGCACCTGCGGCATCCGCGACTGGAACGCGCGTCCGGACCAGTCGGTCACGCGTCCGCCGGCTTCCTCCACGATGAGGGCGCCGGCGCAGGAGTCCCAGGGCTTCAGCGTCGCCTCGTAGAAGCCGTCGAACCGGCCGGCCGCGACGTATGCCAGGTCCAGGGCGGCCGACCCGAGCCGCCGCACCGCCCGGCTCCTGCCCAGGAAGTGACCGAAGAGGGCCACGAGTTCCGCGCCCGTCTGGCTCTCGTGGACCGTGTAGGGAAAGCCCGTGACGAGGAGGCTGTTCAGCACCGCGTCGGCCTCGGTCACGGCAAGCCGTTCGCCGTTCAACCTCGCGCCCTGGCCGCGCTCGGCGGTGAAGAGTTCCCGTCGCGTCGGATCGTAGATGGCGGCAACGACGGCCTCGCCATCGAGTTCGAGGCCAAGCGAGGCGCAGAAGATCGGCAGGCCGTGCGCGAAGTTCGTGGTGCCGTCGATCGGGTCGAACACCCAGCAATAGCCGGGCACGCGGCGGTCAAGCAGGTCGTCCTGCTGCAGTTCCTCGCCGAGCACGGCGTGATCGGGAAACCGCTCGGCAATCATCGCGCGGAACATGCGCTCGACGGCGACATCGACCTCGGTCACGAGATCGATCTGGCCCTGGCCCTTCTTGTCGATGCGCATGGGCCCACCGAAGTGGGTCATCTGGATGGCGCCGGCTTTCTGGACGGCCTCGACGGCCGTGGCGAGCAACAACGGATCGGGTGCGGTCATTCGGGGGATCCCGACAGGCGCTTTCGCATGCGTACCTCCATGCCGCCTTCGGGTCGTCGGCGCAGCTGGACGTCGTCCATGAAACTGCGCATGAAGAAGATACCGCGTCCGCTGGCCTTGAGCAGGTTCTCGGGCGCGAGCGGATCGGCAACCTCCTCGGGCACGAAGCCCTCGCCCTCGTCGCGCACGGTGACCTGGAGGAACTCGGGATCGGCCGACGGCACGAACGCGAACTGCACGTGCACGTGCTTGGCCGGATCGAAATGGTTCCCGTGCCTGATGGCGTTGACCACCGATTCGCGCACGGCCACACCCACCCAGTGCAGCGCGTCGTCGTTGAGGCGGGCCGTCGCACACACGCGATCGCACACAGCCTGGACGTAATCGAGGACGTCGACGTGGCTGTTGAGCACCAGGGAGAGCACGGAGTGGTCTGCGGCCATGCGGTCGGGTTGGCGTGCATGATACAACGCTCCCCGCCAGCGTCGCCCCCGACGGGGACGGCTGCCGGCCGATGCTACAGTGAAGCGGTCATGCCAGCCGAGTTCACGATGACCGTCACCGTCGCGCCCGCCTCTTCGCTCGAGGGCGTCGTGCGCGTGCCGGGAGACAAGTCGATTTCCCATCGGTACGCGATGCTCGCGGCGATTGCCGACGGGGTCACGCGGATCACCCACTACGCACCCGGCAACGACTGCCAGAGCACGCTGAGCTGCCTCGAGCAGCTCGGGACGGTCGTGTCGCGGCACACCGCGTTCGATCGAGACACCGGCGCAGACGTCCCGACGGTCCAGATCGTCGGCCGGGGACTGCGCGGGCTGCAGGAGCCGGCCTCGGACCTCGATTGCGGCAATTCCGGGTCGACGCTGCGGATGCTTGCCGGCGTCCTTGCCGCCCATCCGTTCACAAGCGTGCTCACCGGCGATGCCTCGCTGCGTCGCCGGCCGATGATGCGCGTCGTCACGCCGCTCCAGGAGATGGGCGCACGCGTCACGTCCTTCAACGGGCGTCCCCCGCTGACCGTCGCGGGAGGCGACACGCGCCCCATCGCCTATCGGCCCGAGACGCCGAGCGCGCAGGTCAAGACCGCCGTGCTGCTTGCCGGCCTCCAGACCCCGGGCACGACGACGTTCGAGGAACCGGCGGGCACACGGGACCACACCGAACGCGCACTCAAGGCCTTCGGCGTCGCGCTCGACATCCAGGGGCAACGCATCCGCATCGCCGGAGACCAGCCCCTGACGGGCCGTCACCTCGCCGTGCCGGGCGACCCTTCGTCAGCCGCCTTCTGGGCCTGCGCCGCCGCCTCGCTGCCCGGTGCGTTCATCGAGCTGCGCGACGTCGGGCTGAACCCGAGCCGCACCGCGATCTTCGACGTCCTGCGCCGCATGGGTGCCGACGTGGACATTCACGTCGAGCGCACCGACGCCGAGGAACCGGTCGGACGTGTCCGCGTCCGCCACCGCGAACTTCGCCGGCTCGAGCTCACGCCCGAGGACGTGCCGGCGCTCATCGACGAACTGCCCGTGCTCGCGGCACTCGCAACGCATGGCGGCGAACTGCGCGTCACGGGCGCCGGCGAACTGCGCGCCAAGGAGAGCGACCGGATCACCGCCCTCGTCAACGGCCTGCGCGCGCTCGGCGCCGACGCCGACGAACTGCCCGACGGCTTCCACGTGCGCGGCTCGCGCCGCCTGCTCGGGGGCGAGGCCGACGCGGCCGACGACCATCGCCTCGCAATGGCGTTTGCCGTGGCTGCGCTCGGCGGCCTCGAGCCGACGACGATTCGCGGGGCCGATGCCGTCAACGTCTCGTACCCCGGGTTCTTCGACGTGCTCGGCGCGCTGAGGAAATGACCCCGGCACGCTCCGACAAGATCTACCTCGTGGGGTTCATGGGTTCGGGCAAGACCACGCTCGCCCGCGCGCTCGGGCGCCGCCTGGGCTGGCGCCACATCGATCTGGACGACGAGATCGAGCGGCGCGAAGGCCGCACGGTCTCTGCCGTCTTCGCGAGCCAGGGCGAGCCGTACTTCCGGAACGTCGAACGCGAGGTGCTGCGCACCCTCCTCCCGGTGCGCAACATCGTCGTCGCGACAGGGGGCGGCACGTTCGTGCAGCCCTCCAACCGCGCCGACATCCTGGAGGACGGCATGGTCGTGTGGCTGGACGTGCCGTTCTCGCGGATCGTCGACCGCGTCCCTTCGGACGGACGCCGCCCGCTTGCCGCGGACCGGGACGCCTTCGCGGCCCTGTTCGAGGCGCGCCGCACGGCCTATCGGCACGCGCACGTGCGGCTCGATGCGCACGGACGCGTGGACGCGCTCGTCGAACGGCTGCTGCACCAGCTCGGGTGGTGAGCGTTCAGGATCGCGCCCGGCATCGTTATTAGAGCCACAGCGTGCGTTACCTGGTCATCAGCGACATCCACGGCAACATGACGGCGCTTGCGGCGGTCCTGCGGGATTGCCCCCCGGAGGCCTACGATCGCGTGATCGTGCTCGGGGATCTGGTGGGGTATGGGGCCGAGCCCGGCGCCGTGATCGACAGGGTGCGGTCGCTCACGCCGCACGTCGTGGTACGTGGCAACCACGACAAGGCCGTGTGCGGGCAGATGCCGCTGCATGCGTTCAACTCGCACGCGCGCGAGGCGGCCGAATGGACCACGCGCCAGCTGTCGCCCGCTCACCTGGGCTACCTGCGCGACCTGCCGCCAGGCCCGCTGCTCGTCGACGACGTGCTCGAAGCCTGGCACGGATCGCCGGCCGACGAGGATGCCTACCTCGTGTGGATCGACGACATCCGTGATGCCGCGGCCATCGGCCGGCGGCCGATCTGCCTCTTCGGCCACACGCACGTCCAGGGCGCCTACGGGTCCGGCCAGGGGCACCCGCGCGTCGAGAGCGGCGACACCTGGACGCGTACCGTGCTGTCGATCCGGCTCGAGGATCGCTGGCTCGTGAACCCGGGATCGGTAGGACAACCGCGCGACGGCGATCCGCGCGCGGCCTATGCCACGGTCGATCTCGACGCCCTCACCGTGACGCTCCACCGCATCACGTACGACGTGGCCGCGGCCCAGTCGCGCATTCGCGCGGCGGGCCTGCCCGAACTGCTCGCCAGCCGTCTCGCCGAAGGCCGCTAGTCGGCGCTAGCGTGGACGACGCTCCGCGTCGCGCTTGGCCTGCGCGTTCATCGCGTCCACGGCTGCGCGCGACCCGAGGATCCAGCCGATGATGATCCCCACCAGGAGTACGGCGGGGATGAAGATGAAGTGCCCGGCGGTCATGTCACGCCGTTGTCAGCGCGGCCCCGCGTGCCGGCGGGCGTCGCGCAGTTCCTGTTCGACGCGCCCGAGCCGCCGCCACAGCAGCAGCACGTAGCCTGCAAGGGCGACCCACGCGAACGCATAGGCGCCCGTCAGGAATGGTGCGGCGGGCAGCCGTTCGCTCTCGGGCAACTCGTCGAGCGGCACGTACTCGTCCTGGGCGGCCTGCGTCGTCGGAGCCGCGGTCGTCTGCGCCTGCACCGCAGGTGCGCCGGCAACAAGGATGCCGGCGGCCAGCACTGCGGCGCGCGCCATGCCCATCACGTGTCTCATGTCTTACCCTTCCGCGTCGGCGAGCAGCAGGTCGAGGGCGTCCTGCTGTTCGGCCAGCCGGACACGCACCTGCAGCAGCGCGACATACAGCAGCAGGAACGCCACCGCGCACCAGTAGAGGGGAAACCGCATCTCGGGCCCGAGTGTCGGCACGACCGTCGTCTTCGGGTGCATGGTCCGCCAGACGTTGACCGACCAGTAGATGAACGGCACGTTGACCATGCCGAACACCGCGACACCGGCGGCGAGCTTCTCGGTGCCCGGGCCGCCGAATCGGCGCAGCAGGAGGTACCCGACGAAGAGGAGCCAGAGGACCAGCGTGGACGTCAGCCGCGCGTCCCACTGCCACCAGATGCCCCAGGCCTTCCGCGCCCAGATGGGGCCGGTCACGAGCACGACGAGCCCGAACAGCACCGCGAGTTCGGCGGCCGCCTCGGCCACCCGGTCGCTGCGGGCCCGCCCCTTGCGCAGGTACGACACGCTCGCGAACCCGCACGTGAACGCCGCCAGGAACATCATCCACGCGACGGGCACGTGGAAGTAGAAGACCTTCTGCACGAGCCCCATCGTGGACTCGAGCGGCGCCTGCATGATGAAGTACGGCGCGACGCCGAACATCGCGAGCGCGACGAGGAGCAGCAGGGGGACGCTGCGGGCGAGCATTCTCTCAGGCCTCTCTGGCCACGCGCGGCGCGGCCTCGGTCATCAGCGCGCCGAAGGTCCAGAGGGCCAGCGTCGCGAACACCGCGTCAAAGCATACCAAGAGGGGCAGCCACAGGCCGACGACGCCCGGCACGTACGGATCGGCAAGCGCGGCCGCCGTGCCCCGCACCCCGCCGATCATCACCGGCACGCTCATCGGATAGAGCAACAGCGGCAGCAGCACGTCGCGGGTGCGGGTCCGCGCGAGCATCGCCGCAAAGAGCGTCCCGATGCTGGCGTACCCCGCCGTGCCCGCCACGAGCAGCGCCGCGACCACGACCAGGTTGCGCTCGAGCGGCATCTGGAAGAACAGCGCGACGAGCGGCAGCAGCACGACCTCGACCGCGAGCATCAACGTCACGAGCGCGGCCCACTTCCCCAGGTACACCGACGGGCGTGGCGCAGGCGATGCAAGCACGGCCATCAGCGTGCCGGCCGCACGCTCACGTTCGAAGGTCCGCGCCATCGCCAGCGTGCCCGACAGGGCCACGGTGATCCACAACACCGCGGGTCCGGCATCGGGCAGCGGCTGCCCGTCGCGCACGAGGCCGAACGAGAACACCAGCACGCAGGCAAGCGCGAAGCACGCCGTGGTGAGGAGCCCTTCGCGCGATCGCCACTCGATCCGCAGGTCCTTCACCAGCAGCACCCATGCCGCGGCGGCGATGGACGAGAGGGTCGGGTCGGGGCGAGGCGGGTGTGTCGCGTCCGTACGCCCTGACGCGTCGGTAGCCCGCGACACGTCGCCGCCCCGCGAGCCTTCGTCCACCACGCGTCGGTAGGCATCGGTGAGCGGGAGGGTTCGATCGACAGGGACCAGCACACCGCCGGCCACAACGAAGGCGCGATCGACGAGAGGCTCGGCGATCAGCAGGTCGTGCGTGGCGATGACGATGAGCGTGCCGGCAGCACGCAGCGCGGCAAGCCGGGCGATCATGCGTCGCGCACTCTCGTCGTCGAGGCCGGTGAAGGGCTCGTCGAGCAGCAGGATGCGCGGCGACGCCAGCAGCACGCGTTCGAATGCCAGCCGCTGGCGCATGCCCCGCGAGAACCGTTCGACGGCTTCCCCGCCGCGTTCGACGAGTCGCGATTCCCGCAAGGCAAGGGCGACCGCGCCATCCACGTCCTCGACACCGGCAAGCTGCGCGAACAACTCGAGGTTCTCGCGCGCGCTCAACTCGCCATAGAGCTGCGGCTCGTGCCCGAGGACGCCAATGACGCGACGTGGCGTATCGAGGCCAGACGCCGCGGGATACTCCACGGTGCCGCGCGAGGGTTCGGCAAGCGTGGACAGCACGCCGAGCAGGGTGGTCTTGCCCGAGCCGTTCGGCCCGAGCAGGCCAATCACCTCGCCGGCATGCCCGTCGAAGGAGATGTCGCGCAGCACACGACGTCGCCCGAACTGGCGGGCGACGCCCGACACGACGAGGACTGGCGTCACGAGGCGCGGCGCGCGACCGGGGGTGCCTGGCCGCCGTCGCGCACCGTCTCGGCGTCGATGAGCGCATACACGCCCTCGAGGTCGCGCAGCAACCGGTCGCGCTCCTCGCGCAGGTCGTCGCCCGAAGGCTCACTGCCCTGCTCAAGCCGCTGCAGGCGCCCGAGCAGCGCGTTGCGCTGCGCCTCGAGCGCCCGCAGCCGTGCCGCCGTATCGACCGGCACCCTGACGATCACCCACAGGCCGACGAGGGCAACCAGGCCTGCAAGCGTCAGGGCCGTATAGCGCGGCCACGTCGGGTGGTGCGGAATGCCGTCGAGCACGAGCCGCATCGTGCCGCCCGCGGGCAGCCCGGGGCCGGTGCCCGTGAAGTACGTGCGACCCTCGGCCTGTGCCTCGCGCGACTGCGGCAGGACAGGCTCCACGAGGTGGGTGTCGCCGAGCCGGCGCACGATGACGTTGGTCGCCATGCTCGCAATCGGCAGCGTGACGGCAATCTCGCGCCGCGCGCCGGTGATGGGCAGTGCATAGGCGACCTGCGCCATCGTCCGGCCGGGCGCAAACGGTCCGGCCACGACGACCTGCCGTTCGAACACGCGCGCCTGGGACGTCGACCCCTCGAGCAGCGTGATCTGCTCGGCGTCGGACGGCATCGTGATGCCGATCGCCTTCTCCACCGAGACCGGCTGGCTCGCCGCGTTCACGAACTCGAAGATGTGCACGACCTCGAGCCGCTCGTTGTTGAAGTCGACAATGGTCCGCCACTGGTTGCCGAGCACCACCGTGCCCGGCGCGGCAGCCGGTGCGGCCGGGGCCTCGCCCGGGGCCGCATGCGTCCCGTCGAGGCCGAGCGCGAGGATCAACCGCACACCGCCGCGGGCGGGCGCCTCGAACGGCTGCGAGCGCACGGTCTCGCCGCCCACCGTGACCGAGGCCACGAGCGACGTGCCCGCCGGTACGCCGCTGAAGATTGCGCGGCCCGATTCGTCGGTCGGTGCTGACTCGTCGACACCGCTCCCGGTGAGGGTGACCGGCACGCCCGCCAGGTTGTTGGCCAGGGTCTCGCGCACGACGCGCACCGAGATGGCACCGTCGGGCAGGTCCGGACTGGGAAGCACCATGCCGCTCATCTGCCGCAGGTCCGGCTGGGCCGATGCCGGGCCCGCGATCAGGAGCAGGCCGGCCACACAGAGCCACCCTGCGTGCAGGAGCATGCCGCTCACAGCGCCGCCCCGCACGACTTGCAGAAACGCGCGTCCGCGTCGTTGAGCGTCTGGCAGGCGTCGCACTGCCGCGCGCTCACCGTCTTCGATGGCCGCGCCTGCTGCAGGCCGGCGAGATCGGCGGCAATGCGGTCGCGCAGGCCCGACTGCCCGGCGTCGATGCGCTGCATCAGTCCGATGGCCCGCTGCCGCAGCCGTCCCGCCATCTCCTCGAAGTCGGTATCGGCCAGCTTGCCCATCGCCCTGTCGAACTCCAGTTCCTTGATGCTGCGCAGCACGAGCGCCTTCTCGCGCTCGAGCGCGAGGAGCGCGCGCGACGACCGCCGGGCGTCGCCGACGATGCGTTCGGGCATGACGAGGGGCAGCAGGGTGCGGTGCAAGGCCGTGGCGGCCAGCGCCGCCGCGATGATGCCAAGACTGAGGAGCACGAGGTGCTCGGGCCTCGTGAACCGCGGCTCGCGCCAGACGGCAGCCGTTGCACCAATCAAGCCGAGGACGATGAAGAACTGCCAGGCGCGCCCGCGCGAATCAGTCGAGGTCACGCAGTTCCTCGTCCAGCTTCGCCTGGTACGGGTCTGACTCGCGGGCCGCCGGCGGCGCCGGGACCTCATCGGCCCGTCGCGACCACTTCACCGCCACGACACCCGCGCCGACCGCCCCGCAGAGGCCGAGCACGAACGGCACCGCCCAGATGAGGCGGTTGAACCCCGTATCGGGCGGCTGTGTCAGGACGTGAGCGCCCCCGGCTTCCTTCACGAACGTCGCGAGGATGGTTTCGCGATCGTGACCTTCGTCCACGAGCTGCTTGAGGCGGGCCAACTGGCTGGCCTTCCCCTGGCAGTTGTACATCCCGCACGTGCCGGCCGGAAGGCGACAGCCACCACACGTGCACACGATCTCGTTCTCGAGTTCCCGCTCGAGGGCCGAGCGGTGGATGACCGATGCGGTGTCCTGCGCCGAGGCGAGCGCCGGCGCCAGGACGAACGCGACGAGCAGCAGCGCGGTCGTGGACGTGGCGCCCGTGCGCGTGGACGACGGCAGCGTGACGCCGGCCGCAGCCAGCGCGCGCTCGGGCAGCAGCGCGAGCAGCGTGCCGATCGCCAGCAGCCCGAACCCGGCCCAGATCCAGTTGACCAGCGGGTTGACGACGACGTGGAACGTGGCCGACTGCTGCTCGGCATCGAAGCCGGCGAGCACGACGTACAGGTCGTACGCGAACGATCGACGGATGGCGACCTCGGTCGTCGGCTCGTCGGGCCGCTTGTGGAAGAACCACTTCGCGGGCGTGATCGTGCCGAGTTCCCTGTCTCCATCGAAGGCCGTCATCCGCGCGGTGACCGCCTGCTTCTGGGCGTCCTGCGTCAGGCGCAGGCTGTCGTACCGCACCGTGAAGCCGTTGACGGTCACCGTCTGCCCGGGCTTCATCAGCAGCTGCTCTTCCTGCTTGAAGCCCTCGCCGGCGAACCCGAGCGCCATCAGCACGATGCCGAGGTGCACGATGTAGCCGCCGTACCGGCGCTGGTTGCGCGCCACGAGCCCGATGGCCGACGACAGCAGGTCCGAACCCGAATACTGCTGCCGCACGCGCGCACCGCGCACGAACTCCTGCACCAGCGTCGCGGTCACGAACCCGGAGAGCGCGAAACAGATGCCCGACGACCACACCCGGACGCCGAGCGCCACGACACCCACGCCCACGACGAGCGCCGTCACCACCGGCCACAGGAACTGCGTGCGGAGGTTCTCGACGGTGGACTTGCGCCACGCCAGCAGCGGGCCGACGCCCGTCAGCGCGAGCAGCATCAGGCCGATTGGCAGCATCCACTTGTTGAAGAACGGGGGGCCGACGGTCAGGCGCTCACCGGCCACCGCCTCGCTCAGCGTCGGGAACATCGTCGCAAACAGCACGAAGATGGCCGAGAAGAGGAGGATCCAGTTGTTGGCGAGGAACGCGGCCTCACGCGACACCCACGAATCGAGCTCGTGCCGCGCCCGCAGCAACGGCAGCCGCCACACGAGGAGGCCGAAGCTCACCGCGAGCAGCAGCGTCATGAAGACGGTGAACATCCACGCGAGCTCGCGGTCTTCGCCGAAGGCGTGGACCGACTGCACGACGCCCGACCGGGTCATGAATGTCCCGAAGATCGTCAGGAAGAACGTCGTGATGACGAGCGTCATGTTCCAGACGCGCAACATGCCGCGCCGCTCCTGCACCATCACCGAGTGCAGGAACGCGGTGGCCGTGAACCACGGCAGCAGGCCGGCGTTCTCGACGGGATCCCAGCCCCAGTACCCACCCCACCCGAGTTCCTCGTACGCCCAGATCATGCCGAGCGTGAGGCCGAGCGAGAGGAACAGCCAGCTCACCATCGTCCAGCGGCGCACGGCGCGCAGCCAGGAGTCGTCCACGTGCCCGGTCGCGAGTGCCGCCATGCCGAAGGCAAACGGAATCGTCATCCCGACGAAGCCGATGTACAGCGACGGCGGGTGGATGACCATGTAGACGTTCTGCAGCAGCGGGTTCAGCCCCTGGCCGTCGGGCGGGATGTCGGCCAGGTACGTCTCGAACGGGTTGTTGTGCACCACCATCAGGAAGAGGAAGAACATCTCCACGATGGCGATGACGGCCACGACCCACGGAATCAGTTCACGGTGCGACTCGCGCGAGTTGCGCACCGCGATCGCGCCGAACACCGACAGGAGCAGCACCCAGAACATGATCGAGCCGTCGAGCCCGCCCCAGTACGCCGTGATCTTGAAGAGCAGCGGCTGGGCGGCATCCGAGTACCGGTCGACGTACTTGATCGCGTAGCTGTCGGTGACGAAGGCGTAGACGATGACCGCCGACGCCACCCCCATGAGGGCCGTGACCAGATAGAAGGCGCCGATGCCGCTCTCGACGAGGCGCGTGGATTGCCGCCGCGCCCCGACGACGCTGGCCACGGCGGCATACGATGCGACGACGAAGGCCGCGAGCAGGAGGAATGTGCCGAGCGATGGCATGGCCGGAGCTAGTACACCGAGGACGAGGGCGTCGGCACGCCGCCCGGGTGCTTCGCCCCGGTCGGGTTCCCGGCCGAGCCCGGCTCGTACTTCGACGGGCACTTGGCCATCACGCCGTTCGGCTCCACCACGAACCCGTCAGGCCCGAGCGTGCCCTTGATGACGACTTCCGACCCGTCCTTGAACGTGTCGGGCACGATGCCGGTATAGCTCGCCTTCACGAGCTGGCCGTTGTGGGCCACGTCGAACCGGTAGTCGAGCGAGTCCTTCTTGCGGCGGATGTCCGAGGCATGGCCGTGCAGCTGCAGCCGCTTGCCATACCAGTCCGCCGGCTGGGTCATCACTTCGTCGACGTGCTTGTAGTACTGCGTATCCTCGCTGAGGCTCGAATACAGCAGCGCGCTGAAGGCCAGCCCGAGCACGAGGGTAGAGATCGCGATCTTGATCGACTTGGATCCGCTCATGGTGTGTCGAGGGGTCCCGGGAGAACGCCGCCGGCCCCTCCGCGGATTATGACGCCGGATGCTCGAATAAAGCCAGCCGTGACGCCACTTGCGCGGTTGGCAGCCCCACCACGTTCGGGTACGACCCCTCGACGCGCGTGACGAAGCGCGACGCCAGCCCCTGGATCCCGTAGCCCCCGGCCTTGCCGTGCGCCTCGCCCGAGGCCACATACCAGGCGATGTCGGCGTCGCTCAGGGGGCCGAACCACACGGCGGTCCGCTCGACGAACGACTCGTCGCGATCGCCTTGGCGGAGCGCCACGCCCGTGAACACCTCGTGCGCGCGGCCCGACAGCAGGCGCAGCATGCGGGCCGCATCCCGATCGTCCTCCGGCTTGTTCAGGATGACGCCGTCACAGGCCACGGTCGTGTCGGCGGCCAGCACGATCTCATGGGGGGACGCCGGCACCGCCTGTGCCTTCAGGCGCGCCAGCCGCTGGACGAGGGCGTCTGCCGGCTCCCCGGGGCGGGGTGTCTCGTCCACCTCGAGCACACGGACGGTGAACGTGTACCCGGCGGCCCGCAGCAGATCGGCCCGCCGAGGCGAGGCCGACGCGAGGACCAGCGTCATCGGATCGACACCACGAACGTGCGTCCCTTCGTCCCGAGGACGGCGCGGAGCCGGGCTTCGATGACCCGTCGATGCAGGTCGAGCTGCCCGGCCACGCCCGCGTCGCGTGCGCGGACGTACACGATGCCGCCGGCATCGCGCTCGGGCGTGCTCAGGCGGGCCATCGCGCCGCCGACTGCCAGGTGCCAGGCCGCCTGCAGCTTGCCGGCGCTGTGCGGCTGGGCGGCAATCAGCTCGGTCACGCCCCCGGCAAGACGCTCGGTCGAAATCACGCGACGAGGATAGCAGCTAGGCTGCAGGCGGTAGGTTGCGGGCTGTAGGCTGTAGGCTGTTCCCCATGACCTCACGCGCCTCCGTCATCGTCTCGGCGGTCCGGACGCCGACCGGCAGGTTTCTCGGCGCCTTGAAGGACCTGAGCGCGACCGACCTCGGAGCTCTCGTCGTCCGCGAAGCAGTCGTACGTGCGGGAGTGCCGCCTGGCGACATCGACGAGTGCATCCTCGGCAACGTCATCTCGGCCGGTCAGGGCCAGCACCCGGCCCGGCAGGCCGCGTTGAAGGCCGGGCTGCCGCCAGAGGTGCCGGCGCTCAACGTGAACATGGTCTGCGGGTCTGGCCTCCGGGCCGTGATGCTCGCCGCACAGGCCATTGCCACCGGCGACCGCGACATCGTCGTCGCCGGGGGCATGGAGTCGATGAGCCAGGCCCCGTACCTGCTGCCGCGTGCGCGCGAAGGCTTCCGCATGGGACACGCGCAGGTGGTGGACAGCATGATCGCCGACGGCCTGTGGTGCGCATGCGACAACTGGCACATGGGCATGACCGGCGAGGCGGTCGCCGACAGGTACGGCGTGTCGCGCGAGGCCCAGGATGCCTATGCGGTGCGCAGTCACCAGAAGGCCGCCAGCGCGATTGCGAGCGGTGCGTTCAGCGCCGAGATCCTCCCCGTCACCATCCCGCAGAAGAAGGGCGATCCGATCGTCGTCGATCGCGACGAGTCGGTGCGTGCCGACACGTCGGTCGAGGCGCTGGCGAAGCTGCGGCCCGCGTTCGACCCGCAGGGCACCGTCACGGCCGGCAATGCGCCCGGCGTCAACGACGGTGCTGCGGCACTCGTCGTTGCAGCCGCCGACGTCGCCCGGACGCGTCAGCTGACCGTACGCGCACGCATCGTGGCGCAGGCGACGAGCGGCCTCGAACCCAGATGGGTGATGATGACGCCCGTGCCGGCCATCCGTACGGTGCTGACCAGGGCCGGCTGGACTCTCGACGATGTGGACCTGTTCGAGATCAACGAGGCATTCGCGGTGCAGGCCGTTGCCGTGACTGGCGAACTCGGCATCCCCGAGACGAAGCTCAACGTCCATGGTGGCGCGGTGGCGCTCGGGCACCCGATCGGCGCGAGCGGCGCCCGCGTGCTCACCACGCTCGTCCATGCACTCGAACGGCATGGCCTCAGGCGCGGCGTCGCGGCACTGTGCCTCGGCGGCGGCAACGGCGTGGCGCTCGCCATCGAGCGCGAGTAGGACGTGATGGACATCCGGGCGCTGAAGGTTCCGGCGGTGGCTGCGCTCGTCGTCCTCGTCGTCGGCGCGATTATCGAAATGGTGTGGAGGGGTGCGGGAGCCTTGGCGGGCTCCGCCTGCGCGACCGGGCTTGTCGTGTGGTGGACGCGACAGCTTCATGGCCGGGCAGCGCATGAAAGCCGCATGGTGGCCGCGCATGCGCAGGACGCAGCCGCGATGCCACTCCTCATGTCGCTGCTACCTGCCGACGTTCCGCACTCCTCCTTCTCGCTCTGCCCTGCCGCACTCCTGCGGATCCTGAACGACATTGCGTTTCAGGAGCACCAGACAATCGTCGAATGCGGGGCTGGTGTCTCGACGCTCCTCTTCGGCGCCAAGTTCCGTCAGCTCGGCGCCGGCCACGTCTGGAGCATCGAGCACGACCCCCGATGGGCGGCGTACATGCGCAGGCTCATCGAACGCCATGACCTCGGCGAGTGGATTACGCTCGTCGAGGCCCACCTCGTCGAGAGCCGCATTGCCGGGCGCGACATCTCCTGGTACGACGCATCGGCGCTGGGTCGTGTGTTGTCACTGCCGAAGATCGACGTGCTCCTCGTAGACGGACCTCCGATGGGATCCGGCCGATTGAACAGGTTCGGTGCGCTGCCGACGTTTCGTCAGCAACTCAGCGAACGCAGCCTCGTGGTGCTGGACGACGCCTACCGGCCGGGAGAGCGCAGCGTCGCGCGCGCATGGCGCCAATTGGGCGGGCTCTCGATGTCGCTCTGGAGGACGTCGCGAGGACAGTACGAATTTCGGATCCAGCCATGATACAGAAGGTCGGCATCGTCGGTTCGGGCACGATGGGCAACGGCATCGCGCAGGTGTTCGCGCAGCATGGCTTCGAGGTGCGTCTCGTGGACGTCTCGATGCCGGCCCTCGAGCGTGCGAAGGGCGTGATCGACAAGAGCCTGGGCAAGTTCGTCGAGAAGGGCACCATCAGCGCGGCGGACCGCGATGCCACGCTCAGCCGGTTGCAGTTTCTCGGGTCGATCGATCACCTTGCCGCTGCCGACTTCATCGTCGAGGCGATCGTCGAGCAGCGGGAGGCCAAGCGCACGCTGTTTGCGAAGCTCGACGCGCTCGCCGGGCCAGACGTGGTGCTCGCCACGAACACGTCGTCGATCTCGATCACCGACATCGCGGCTGCCACGCAGAGGCCCGGGCTCGTGCTCGGCATGCACTTCATGAACCCGGTGCCGCTGATGCCGCTCGTGGAACTCATTCGCGGGCAGTCCACGTCGGACGCCGCGATGGCGACCGCCGAGGACCTGTGCCGGCGGCTCGGGAAGACCGGAATCCCGGCAAGCGACTACCCCGGCTTCATCGCCAACCGCATCCTGATGCCGATGATCAACGAGGCCGTGTTCGCGCTGATGGAAGGCGTGGGCACGGCCGAAGCCATCGACTCGGTCATGAAGCTCGGGATGAACCACCCGATGGGTCCGCTGACGCTCGCCGACTTCATCGGCCTCGACGTGTGCGTGGCAATCCTCGACGTGATGCACGAGGGCTTCGGCGATCCGAAGTACCGCGCCTGTCCCCTGCTCCGCCGCATGGTCGCGGCGGGCCATCTCGGCCGCAAGAGCGGGCAAGGGTTCTATCACTACGCGTAGGGAGCCGTCGCACTTTCCTTTGAACGTGTGGCTTCAGACTTCGACCTTTGGCAGTTCACAGTCGTCTGTCTGCGACGCGAATGAGGCGCCAGTAGGCGAGCAGGGTGAAGAGGCCGAGGCAGAGCACTTCGCGGGCGACGGCCGTGAGGTTGTGCGCGAGAAAGCCATCCACCCAGTAGCGACGCGAGATCGGCAGGAACAGGTGCAGGTCCGACTGGTAGTACCCGGCGGTGAACGGCCAGAGCGCCATGATGCCGATGGGCGGCGTGGTGTCGTGACCGAGCCAGTCGAGGAGCAGGTGGGAGCCGTAGGCAAGGCCGGCGGCGATGGCCCAGCGCCAGCGGCCCGTCAGCATACGAGTGACGAACAGGACGAGGGCGACCGCGCCGATGCTGTGCGTGTACATCGAGTGCACGCCAAACAGCAGATCGACGTCCGGCAGCATGCCGAGCGCCGCAAACGGGAGCATGGCGAGCAGGGCCGTGTCGATCGGACGCTTGGCGGCGGGAGGGTCGAGGGAGCGGACGAGGGCGCGTGGACCCGCGACGAGCACGCCGACGGCCACACCGGCCAGGGCGTGGCCCAGGGGGCTCGGCATCGAGCGACATTAACAATCCTGCCGTGGCCGGGCAACCCGAGGTGGCAGAAGCTGCCGAAGGGCTTCGGGACGGCGAAAGTGTCAGACGTCGATAACCTGCTCGTCTACGGCATGTTAGAAGTGCGCGAGAGGATGACTTTCGCTTGACATTCGCCTGGCACGTCCCTAGAATCCAAATGGCTCTCGACAGCCGCCCCGCCGCGCTGGCGGGGCATCCCCGAGAGTCATCCCGCCGCAAGGAGTGAGTGATGCCCGTTGACGACTTGAAGGAACGTGTCCGCGCCATCGAGATGGCCGTCGGCCAGATCGAGAAGCAGTTCGGCAAGGGCTCCATCATGCGGTTGGGCCAGAAGGACGCCGTCGCGGTACCGAGCATCTCGACGGGCGCGATCAGCCTCGACTATGCGCTTGGTGTCGGCGGTGTGCCGCGTGGCCGTGTCGTGGAGATCTTCGGTCCAGAGTCCTCGGGCAAGACGACCCTGGCGCTGCAGGTGATTGCGCAGGCGCAGAAGAACGGCGGGATGGCGGCGTTCGTGGATGCCGAGCACGCGCTCGATGCGGTCTACGCGCAGAAGCTCGGGGTGAACCTCGACGACCTGCTCGTCTCGCAGCCCGACAACGGCGAGCAGGCGCTCGAGATCGTGGAAGTGCTCGTGCGCTCGGGTAGCGTGGACGTCGTGGTGGTGGACTCGGTGGCCGCGCTCGTGCCGCGCGCGGAGATCGAGGGCGAGATGGGCGAGGCGCAGGTCGGCCTGCAGGCGCGGCTGATGTCGCAGGCGCTGCGGAAGCTGACGGGCGTGGTCGCCAAGAGCAAGACGTGCCTGATCTTCATCAACCAGTTGCGCGAGAAGATCGGCGTGATGTTCGGCAACCCCGAGACGACGACCGGCGGCCGGGCGCTGAAGTTCTACTCCACGGTGCGTCTGGACATCCGCCGCATCGGCGCGATCAAGGACGGCGACGTCGTCACGGGCGGGCGCACGCGCGTCAAGGTGGTCAAGAACAAGGTGGCGCCGCCGTTCCGCGAGGCGGAGTTCGACGTGATGTACGGCGAGGGCATCTCGCGTGAGGGCGACCTGCTGGATCTCGGCGTCGATCGCAAGATCGTGGACAAGAGCGGCACGTGGTTCTCGTACCAGGGCGAGCGCCTGGGTCAGGGCCGCGAGAACGCCAAGCAGTTCCTGCGCGACAACCCGGCGGTGTACCAGTCGATCGACGAGCGCCTGCGCAAGGAACTCGGGCTCGCGCCCGCGGCTGCCGAACCGGTCGCTGCCGGTTGATGCATGTTCGTCCGGCGTCGGTGCCGGACACACGACGTTGGTAGGGCCCGTCCTCGGACGACGGGCCACGCCCTGCCTCACACACCAGGAAGTGGCCGGTCGCTACAGCCGGCCCTACCAACCCCTTCCCTGCCTCGCGCGACCGCGCGGATCGCAGAACACTCGGCTCGGCTCACGCCACCCTGGTCTTCACGGACGCCGCCACGATGGGCCAGACGGTCTGACGCGCGACGCGCAGACCTCCGGAGACACGCCGAAGTACTTGCCCAGCCGCAGCGCCGTGTCGGCCGTGATCGCCCGCGTGCCGTTGATGATGCCGCTGATGCGATTGGGCGGCACCGCCAGGTCGCGGGCAAGCGCGTTGATGCTGATGCTGTGCTGCCCGCGGCGATCTCCCTCGAGGGCCTCGAAACACTCGGTTTGCAACGTTGAGGGTCGCCGCAGTTAACCCGGATCGTGCCGCGATGGCACGGTCCCACACATCCGGTGAAGCGCTGGAGGTCGCTCGCAGCAGCATCTGCAGAGCAGCATGGACGACTCGCGACGGATGCTGGCCGGCAATCGCCCGTCGCAGCGTTCGGATCTCGTCGGGGGCGGTCAGGGCCGCCCGGAATTCCGCGCAGACTCAGTGGGCTGGATTGACTGAACGGGGGTGATGGTGCCGAGGGCCAGAATCGAACTGGCGACACTACGATTTTCAGTCGTATGCTCTACCAACTGAGCTACCTCGGCACGAAGTAGCAAGGCGGGAACAGCCCGCGAAGCATAGCACAGCACGGTCGCGGCCGGAAGAGTCACACACCGGATCTCACGTCGATACTGGACATGGCAGAACCTGCGTCGACCGACGCCCCGACGCCCCGCGCCTGACGCCTGTCACCCGTCAGGACGATGCCCGCGGCGCCAGTTGCACGGCCACGCGCATCAGCGCCGTTCGATCTTCATCGCTCATGGCGCGGAATCGGGCGACGAGGGCACGTTCGGCCAACGACGGCACTGCCTCGCCACGCCCTCCGTTCGTCGATGACGCGTCGGATGCCGTCCGCGGCTCCGGCTGGGCCACGCCAGGGTCGCGGAGCTGCCGGAGCAGGACGTCCGCGCGCGCCTGGTGGAAATCGTGGAGCCGATTGTCGGCCCGCCTTGCCGCGTCGTAGAGCGCCTCGACGCGCGGAACGCCGGGCTGGTGCGCAATGCGACGGAGTTCGAGGCGGAGTGACCAGTGCGCCTCGCGCCAGGCATCGAGGAGCGCACGCTCGGTCTCGTGCGCGGTGGCCGGCATCGGGGCCGGGTCCGGCCCGACCGGCGCGTCGCAGGACTCGCCGGCCTCGATGCGGCGCGGGAACGACACGAGGGTGGCGGGCGGCAGCGGGAACGGATGCACGCCGCCGTGCAGCGCAAGAGGCACGCCAGCGTCTCGTGCGACGCCGCGACGCACGATCACATGCGCGCCGAACCGGCCAGGCGGCCTGACGCTGTCAAAAGACCACGGTCGGGCCGACTTCGCGCGACCGTCACCAGGCCGTGGGCTTCGGATTGCGTTCGTCGAAGTCGCGCTGGTGCCAATACGGATACGTCGGCGTGCGATGGCTTGCCGCATCGAGCCGCGCCACCTGTTCCGCCGTGAGCGCCCAGCCGACGGCACCAAGGTTCTCGCGCAACTGCGCCTCGGTGCGGGCCCCGACGACCACGTTGCACACACCGGGACGCTGCAGCAGCCAGTTGATCGCGACCTGCGGCACCGAGCGTCCCGTCTCGGCCGCCACGACGTCGATCGCCTCGATGACGCGATAGAGATACTCGTCGTCCACCTCGGGGCCGCCGACGGCTCCCCCCTTCGCGATGCGTCCCTCCCCCGCCTGCCCGCGACGGATCCTGCCCGTGAGCCGACCCCACGCAAGCGCGCTCCACACCATCGTCCCGAGGCCCTGATCGAGTGTCAGCGGCATCAGTTCCCACTCGTAGTCTCGACCGACGAGCGAGTAGTAGCCCTGATAGCAGACGTAGCGTGATCGCCCATGCCGATCGGCGTACGCCAGCGACTTCATCACCTGCCAGCCCGAGAAGTTCGAGCAGCCGATGTAGCGCACCTTCCCGCTGCGCACGAAGCCGTCGAGCGTGTCCAGGACCTCGTCGACCGGTGTCAGCGCGTCGAACCCGTGGACGAAGTAGACGTCCACGTACTCGGTGCCGAGGCGGCGGAGGCTGGCCTCGAGGGCGCGCGTGAGGTTCCAGCGCGACGAGCCGAGGTCGTTCGGGCCGCTGCCCGTCCGGAACGAACCCTTCGTGGAGATCAGGACCTGGTCGCGACGTCCCCTGATCGCCCGCCCCAGGATCTCTTCCGCCTGCCCGTCCGAGTACGTGTTGGCCGTGTCGAAGAACGACAGGCCGGCTTCGAGACACACGTCCACGAGCCGCGTCGCTCCGGCCAGATCCACGTCACCCCAGCGCCGGAAGAACTCGTTCGAGCCGCCGAACGTCGCGGTGCCGAGACTCAGGACGGGAACCTTCAGGCCGGAGCGGCCGAGCAGTCGATGTTCCATCACTCCATTGTGGACGCCAGGACCCGACGCACGGCACGCATCCCGCCCGCGCGCAGCAGACCCGGGACGAAACACTGCTGCTCGAGCGTCGCATCGTCGGCCGCAAGCGCGGAGACGTCGAAGGCGAGTGCGTGGCCGCGCCCGTCAATCGCAGCGGCCACCGCCGCCCAGTACCGAGCAGCGCCTGTCGCGACGATCTCCGCACGGCCTGCCGCCGGGAGCCACCGCAGCGCCGCGGCGATGTCGTGGATGCGCGCCTGATCGTCGCTTGCGTTGAACGTCAGCCAGTGGTTGTGGGTGCGCGCGCGTGGCGCGACGGCGGTTCCCGTCTGGAACACCCCCAGCACGAGGACGGGACGCCCCGCCTTCGTGGCGGCCGCGACCTCGGGCAGCGCCTGGCCGGCCGCCGCACCATCCGGATGCACGACCACGAGTGGGCGTCCCTTGCCGGGCGTCCACGTGCTCGCCACGCGATCGCCCACCCCGCGCGAGATCACACCTGCCGCGTCGCGCGTGGCGGTGAACGACGATGGGAGGCCGACGGCGTGGCGCACGCGTGTGCGCAGCAGGTCCACGTCGGTCGTGGCATCGGCCTGCGCGCTGGCCGCACGCCGCCACGCGTCGAACAGGCCATCGTAGTCGAGCGCGCCGGCAGGCAGCGGCTGCCCCATCAGCGCCAGCATGTCGCCAAGTTTCTCGATCGGCGCCGAGCGCTCCTTCCCATCGTCGGCCTTACCGAAGGCTTGCGTGTCGAGGAAGCGGTAGACCGCCTCGCGGGTTGCCTGGTTGTAGTTGTGTGGCGCGTCGATCTGGACGTGCGACAGGCGCTCGCCCGCGCCCAGCAACTCGTAGATCCGCTTGACGGCCGGGTACTCCTCCCCCGGTACGTTCTTCGTCCAGTCGCCCGTCGCCGACACGAGCAGCATGGGTTTCGGCGCGAATGCCGCGGCGATGTCCAGGTTGCTGATGCCGTCGCGCAGCCCGGGCGCGTTCTCGCAATACGACCCGCCCTGCATGTAGGCCGAGACCATGTTCACCGGCGCCGCGTACGCGATCCGGTCGTCCACCGCGGCGAGCAGGAACGTCTGCGTCCCCCCGCCCGACGCGCCCGTCGCGCCGATCCGTGCCGCATCGACCTCGGTCAGGGACGCGAGGAAATCGACGACGCGGATGGAGTTCCACAACTGGAGGCCGAGGGGGCCGAACGCCCAGAGCGTCTCGCGGTTGCCATGGAAGCTGTGCGGCACCTGCGTGGTGTCGTTGTAGCCCACCATGTCGTAGATGAACACCACGTGCCCGCGCCGCGCGAGGTTCGCGGCACGCATCGGGACCGACGCCAGCGGCTGGTGCTCGAGCCGCCCGTAGTTCCAGTGCCCGTGCGGCGAGACGACGGCCGGATGCCGGCCGGGTGTCGTCGGGACGTAGAGGTTGCCACCGAGGTGGAAACCGGGCCACGTCTCGAGCAGGACCTTCTCGATGGTGTAGCCATCGCGCACGATCCGGCCGAAGCGCTTCGCGTTGAGGGGTGTGCGCGCCGGCATCGGATCGAGTCCTGCGCGGGTGAGGATCTGCTGCCTGACCCGGGTCCGGTGGGCGTGCCATGCGTCGGGAGTCGGATGGCCCGCGAGCGTCACGTGCGTGTCGGTGTCGGGCACCTCGACGTTCCGGCGGTCGGCGGGCGTGGCGCCCTGCCCGAGGACGAGCGATGCAACCATCAGCAACAGGAGCATGACGCGCACTCTACGCACGAGCCGAAAGCCGCGCAAGGCGCCCGGTCGAGCTCGCAATCCGATTGCAGGGGGGGCGTGCCGGTGGTACCGTCATCCACTGGAAGGACAGCCAGCCTCTACGCCACGAGTTTCGAGCTTGCCTGCCTCGATCCGGCTCGCGTGCCTCTGAGCGGCGGCCCCATGGCCTCCGGCATCTTCCGCAAAGACGTCATCGCGCGTCCGGAACGTCAGGCAAGGAGGAACGTCAGCGTGGCCAAGAGCCTGTTCGTCGGGAACATCCCATACCAGATCAGTGAGCCAGAACTCGAGGAGATGTTCTCGCAGGCCGGTGCGGTCGAAAGCGTCACCGTGATGCGCGACCGGATGACGGGCCGTCCCCGTGGCTTTGCGTTCGTGTCCATGACGAACGACGAGGAAGCCGAGAAGGCCATCCAGCAGTTCGACGGCGCCAGCATCGGCGGTCGCACGATTGCCGTCAACGAGGCGCGTCCCCGTCCTGAGCGCGGGCCCGGCGACTTCGGTGGAGGCGGCGGATTCGGCGGCGGCGGTGGGCGCCCCGGTGGCGGCGGTCGCCGCCCCGGTGGTGGAGGCCGCGGTGGCGGCGGGGGCTACGGCGGCGGCGGTGGACGTCGCGAGCCGCGATGGTGACACGAAGGGCCGGCAGGCAACTGCCGGCCCTTTCTCGTCGGGGCAGGCGCTAGCACTCCGACAGGCTGAGCGGGATGTGCACCGCCAGCCCGCCGTCCGCGGTCTCCTTGTACTTGGCGCTCATGTCCTGTGCCGTGGTCCACATCGTGTGGATGACGGCGTCGAGCGAGACCTTCGCGTTGGCGGGATCGCTGCCGAGCGCGAGTTGCGACGCGGTGATGGCCTTGATGGCCCCCATCGTGTTGCGCTCGATGCACGGGATCTGCACGAGGCCGCCCACCGGGTCGCAGGTGAGGCCGAGGTGATGCTCCATGGCGATCTCGGCAGCCATGAGCACCTGGCTCGCCGACCCGCCGTGCACCTCGGTGAGCGCCGCGGCAGCCATCGCTGACGACACGCCGATCTCGGCCTGGCAGCCGCCCATCGCCGCGCTGATCGTCGCGCCCTTCTTGAAGAGGCAGCCAATCTCCGAAGCCGTCAGGAGGAACTGCTCCACACGCGCCGCCGACGCCTCCGGTACCCTGAACACGAGGTCGTAGGCGAGCACGGCCGGCACGACGCCAGCCGCACCGTTTGTCGGGGCGGTCACGACGCGGCCGAAACACGCGTTCTCTTCGTTGACGGCCAGCGCGAACGCAGTCACCCAGTCGAGCGTCCACGCGAAGTCGTCACCCCGCTCGGCGATGGCGGCAAACCACGCATCGATGTCGGGCGCCGATCCGCCGAGCAGCCGCGCGTTCATGTCCGCCGCACGGCGTCGCACGTGCAGGCCGCCGGGCAGTTGCCCGGGCGTGTGGCATCCCCGGTAGATGCACGCCCGCATCACGTCCCAGACTCGCGCAACGAAGGCGTTCGTCTCGCGATCCGGTCGCCATGCGCGTTCGTTCGCGCGCACGATCCCGGACACGCCGAGGCCCGTGTCGTCGCACCATCGAAGCAGGTCGTCCGCCGTGTCGATCGGGTACGGCAACTCGACAGCCGCGTTCGTCTGCCCCTCGCTGCCTTCCCACACGACAAACCCGCCGCCCACCGAGTACGCCGTCAGCCCCGACTCCCGCCCGTCCTGCCATCGCCCCTCGAAGCGGATGCCGTTTGGATGCGCCGCCAGCACCTGGTCGGCGTGGAAGCGCACCGCCAGGGCCACCTGTGTGCCCCCGGCAAGCGCCACCGACTGCCGCGAAAGTGCGTCCTGCACCTGCGCGTGCACTCGGGACATGTCGCACGTCTCGGGGTCTGCACCGAGCAACCCCGCGACGACCGCGATGTCGGTGCCGTGCCCGCGGCCGGTCTTCGCGAGCGATCCGTACAGGTGCACGACGACGGCCTGCAGGCCGTCGAGGCCGGTGGTCGCGGCCCACCGCTCCCGACACTGCTCGGCGGCACGCCAGGGGCCGAGCGTGTGCGAGCTCGAGGGCCCGACGCCGATCTTGAAGATGTCGACGACCGAGAGGCGCTCGTCGGTCATGTCAGTCGCGCGGCAGCGCGCGCTCGATCTCGGCCAGCTCCGGTTCCGACAACCTGAACGTCATCGCGCCGACGACGCCGTCCACCTGTGATGCCGATCGGCCGCCGACGATGGCGGCGGTGACCACGGGGTGCCGGAGCGTCCAGGCGATGGCCACCTCGCCAGGCGATCGGCCGTGGCGCGCCCCGATGGTCCGCAGCACCTCGACGAGCGCGAGGTTCGCCGAGAGACGCGGCTCCTGGAATTCCTTGTTGTTCCTGCGCCAGTCACCCTCCGCAAGCCGGCCGATCCGCTCGCGCGTCATGGCACCCGTGAGCAGCCCCGACAGCATCGGGCTGTAGACGAGGACGCCAATGCCGTGATCCTCGCAGTACGGGAGCACGTCGGCCTCGATGGCGCGGCGAAGCATCGAGTACGGCGGCTGGAGCGAACCCACCGGGGCGATGCGCTCGGCGGTCTCGAGATCGGCCACGGTGAAGTTCGAGACGCCGATGTGGCGGACCTTGCCCTGCTGCTTCAGGTCGGCAAGCGCCTGCCATGCCTCGGCCACACTGCCCGGCGACGGCTCGGCCTGCGCGGCCCACCGCGGCCAGTGCATCTGGTACAGGTCGATCGCATCGACCCGCAGGCGCCTGAGGCTCTCCTCCACCTCCCTCCGGATCGAGGGCGCCGTCACGTCGTGGCGGACGACGCGGTCCTCGCCCCAGACGAGCGTGCACTTGGTGAACACGTAGGGCCGCTCCGACCGCGGGATGTCGGCGAGGGCGCGCGCGACGACGTCCTCCGAGTGCCCGAGGCCGTACGCGGGCGCGGTGTCGATCCAGTTCATCCCGCGGCTCACCGCCCGCCGGATGGCCCCGATGGACTCGGCATCATCCTGCGGTCCCCATCCGAAGCGCCATTCCCCGCCGATGGCCCAGGCGCCGAAGCCGATGGGCGTGATGCGAAGGTCGGTGCGGCCGAGCTGTCGAGTCTCCATGGATCGATTCTACCGGGCGCGGCGCGCGGAGGGGCGGCGAGCGCCGAAGGCGCGCGGCAGTTGCACGCCGCCGGGCCCGTTCGAGGACCGGCGCGGCGCTCGCTACGGGAGCGGCGCGTTGAGGATGACCGTCGCGGGAGTCGGCGGCAGCGACTCGGCGGGCGCGTTCACGAGGAAGCGGCGCGCGTCGCGCAGCACGTTGAAGTGGTAGCGCAGGTCATACCCGACAAACGGAATCTCGAACAACTTCTCGACACGGCCCACGACCGGCGTCGGCCCCGACGTGTCCACGGCGACGCGCATCAGCGTCTTGTTCAGCCCGTGGTAGAAGAGCGTGCGCCCGTCGGCGCTCCACTCGGGCTCGCGCCCGTGATCGGTGGACACACGCCAGCGCCGGCCGTCGGTGGGCAGGGGCACGAGATAGACCTGCCGGCCGCCGGATTCGGGTGAGGAGTATGCGAGGAACCGGCCGTCCGGCGACATCGCCGGGTCCTGATCGTTCTGCGACGACCGCACGAGCGGCTGCGCCGCGCCGCCGTCGAGCGGCCGCATCCAGATGTCCCACCCCGCCTGCTGATCATGGCGCTCGTAGATGACCGCGCGACCATCGGGGGTGAGGTCGTAGGGAATGGCCGGTCCGCCGAACTGGAACAGTTCCATCTCGTGCTGCCCGCCCTGCACCGACGTCGCAAGCAGCGTGTACCGGCCGCCGCGTTGCGACAGGAAGTACACCGTGGCTCCGTCTCGCGACCACATCGGTGTGACGTCGTCGGCTTCGTGCTGCGTGAGGCGCACGCGCGACTGCCGGTGGATGTCGAGCACCCAGATGTCACGCGTGTTCGTCTCGGGATCGACCTGCTCGTAGGCGACATGGGTCCCCTGCGGGGAGATGCGCATGTCGCGGGTGTCCAGGTCGTCGAACTCCGTGATCGTGCGCCCGAGCGTGTCCACGATCCGGAAGCGTCGCGGACTCGGTGCCGCACCCACATAGGCGACGATGCCGTGTGTCCGCCGCCCTGTGGACGCAGGCCCGGTGACGGCCACCGAGAAGTCGGCCTCGCCGAAGCCGTACGGGTTCACGTGGAGACCATCGGCAATCGTCGTGGGCTCGCCCACGAGGCGGCCCGCCGCGAGGTCGAGGTGCTGCCCCTTCAGCCGCCCGCCCTGCGTGTAGAAGACACGCGTGCCTGCCACGACGGCGTTCGACGTGCTCTCGACGAGTTCGCGGTCGGCGGCATCCGGCGGGTCCGCGGTGCGACCCAGGTAGAGGGTCCGCCGCCCGGTCCGTCCGCTCACCGCGGAATACAGGAAGTGCGAGCCGTTCCCGACGAAAGCCGGCCACACCAGGCCGGTGCGTACGCCCTCCTGCTGCACGCGCAGGGGCCGCGGTCTGCCACCGGATGCCGGCACCGTCGTCAGCATCGTCCCGTGCTCGACCGAGAACAGCAGCGACCCGTCGGCGCCCCACGACCCGGTCGAGGCGCGTCGTGCCGGGGCGACCGTCTGCGGCTCCCCACCCGAGGCCCGCACCTTCCAGAGCGACACGCCCTTGAAGAAGGCAATCCACTGCCCGTCGGGCGACCAGAACGGATCGCGGGCGCCCTGCGTCTGGTCGATCTCGACCGATGCGATGTCGTTCATCGGCCGCACCTGGAGGCGGCCGGCCGACGTGTACGCCATCCTGGTCCCATCCGGCGACAGGGCGAGGCTCTCGACTTCGTCGCGCGCGCCCACGGGATAGATCCCCATGCGGACTTCCGGGGGCGCGGCGGGATGCGACGACCACCACCAGGCGCCAAGCGCGACGCCGCCGACAAGGGCGGCAAGCGACGCCGCCACCAACGCAATCGGGCGCTGCACGGGGGAGGCCGCCTGCGGCTCCATCGGCATGAGCACGCCCGCCAACGCCATCTCGAGCGCGCCGGCGCTCGGGTACCTGTCGGCCGCCACCGGCGACAGCGCACGCTCGACGACGCGGATGAAGGAGAGCGAGATGTCGGTGCGCACGTCGCCAAGCGCCTTGCGGCGTCCGGCCGCGTGCGCGTCCTTCAACGCCTGCGGCGACTGGGCATCCACGGGCACCGATGCCGTGACGAGGCGGTACAGGAGCACGCCGACGCTGTAGATGTCGCTCTGGACGCTTGCCTTGCCGCCGTCGAACAACTCGGGCGCCATGTAGAGCGGCGTGCCGACCTCGTCGTGGACGAACGCCCCCCCGCTCGGCTCGGCATCACGACCGGTGCCGAAGTCCATCAGCACGAGGCGCCCGTTCCGGTCGCGCATCGCGTTCTGCGCCTTGATGTCCCGGTGCAGCAGGCCCGCGGCGTGAACGGCCGAGAGCGCCGCGCAGACGTCGAGCCCGATCAGCGCGGCCTCTCGCTCGTTGAAGCGGCCGGCGCGCTGGAGCATGGCCTCGAGCGTCTCGCCCTCGATCAGCTCCATCCACAAGCCGACGAGTCCGCCGCGCCGCTCGGCGCCGTACACCGTGGCGACGTGCGGGTGCGTGACGCGCGCCAGGAGTCGCGCCTCGCCGATGACGTCCTTGCCGTGACGGTCCTCGTCACGTTCCGAGGTCAGCTTGAGGGCCACCTCGCGATCGAGTTGCGGATCCCAGGCCCGATACACGTGGCCGCGGGCGCCGCGTCCGAGCTCGCCGCGAATCGTGAGATGTCCCCATCCATCCCCGGCCTGTAACGGCGCGGGCACCAGGGCCGGGGGCTGCCCGGGGTCAGGGAGGGTGTCGCGATGCAGCCGCGCGACTTCCGCGAGCACGCGCAACTGCTCCACCACGTCCCGCGTCTGCGCGTCGCCGCCGCGACTCAGCGCGGTCCAGTCGATGGGGTCGCCATCGGCAACCGCGCGGGAGACCATTTCGAAGAGGGCATCCGGGTCTCGCGCCATGGCAGAAACCGGTAGTCTACACCGCGGGGGTCATGCCTCGTCGCCGAAACGGGCCGGGAGCGTCAGCGCCACCGAGAGGCGTTCGAGGTAGTCCGCCCGCGGGATCTCGATTCCGCCGAACTGCGCCAGGTGGGGCGTCAGCCATTGCGTGTCGAGCAGCACGAAGCCGCGCGCCCGCAGGCGCTCGACGAGCGCAACGAGCGCGACCCGTGAGGCATCGGTGACCGAATGGAACATCGACTCGCCGAAGAACGCCCCGCCGAGCGCCACGCCATACAGACCGCCGACGAGTGCGTCGTCCTGCCAGACCTCGACCGCGTGCGCGAACCCGAGCCGGTGCAGCGACACGTAGCTGTCCACGATGTCTTCGGTGATCCAGGTCTCGTCGCGTGCCGCACACGCGCGCATGACCTGCTCGAACGCCGTATCGATCGTGATGGCGAAGCGGCCCTGGCGCACGACGCGCGAGAGCCGCGCCGGGGTGTGGAACGACTCGAGCGGGAGGATGCCGCGCGGGTCGGGCGAGAACCACTCGATGCGGTGGCGGCGGCCGGTGCCCATCGGGAACCAGCCCAGGGCATAGGCGCGCAACAGCAACTCGGGGTCGATCGTCTGGCGGGCACGGGAACGCATGGCACCTGCCCGCTACGATACCCGGACGACGCGCCTACCGCATGACGTCGCTCATCTTCGCGCCGCTGTACCCGGTCATCTCGAGGTAGCCGACGCCGCGCAGGGACCTGCCGCCGGACGTGCCTGCGACGCGGACCGCACCTTCCCAATAGGTGACGTTGGTCGATTGCCGCGTGCGCAGCTCCTGCGCCTCGACGGCCGCCGACACGGTGAGATCGAGCCCGGCCGACGGCACGCGGAGTCGCCACTCCATCGGGTACGCCGTCCGGCTGACCGGAGACGTCCACTGACGCCCCGGCGTCAGCGTGAACTCGTGTGCGGCGATGGGTCTCGCGGTCCCATCACGCGAGACCAGCGTCCCCGCCGAGTACGGCGCCGGCCGTCCATCGTCCTGCCGCAACTGGAAGAGCATCAGGTCGCGACCGTCGTCGAACTGCAGCGCGAACCAGTCCCATCCGCGCGTGCCGGGGTCGAGCGCGCTCGTGCCGAACTCGTGGTCCATCCAGCTCTCGCCGCGAACGGCGACACGGCGGCCGTCGACGCGGATCGTGCCGCTCACCGGCATGCGCGTGAGCGAGTAGTAGTGCGACGCGTTGCCGGGGTCGCGCCCCTTCCTGCTGTATCCACGGTCGCCCTGCAGGACCGCGGGCTTGCCCGGTTCGAGCACGAGATCCAGCGCGAATGCGCCCGCGTCGGCCGTCAGTCTGTGGCGGCCGTTGTCATCCAGCGACACGCGCCAGTCCTCGTTCCAGACCGCGTACCGATCGGTCCGGGCACCGGCCCAGTGCACGCCGGCGCGGTTGAGTCGATCGGCGAACCGGTGCCGGTTGCCGTCGATCTCGGTGAGCGCGACGTGCGTCATGTACAGGTCGCGCACGGCGAACACCGACGGGTTCGCGGGTGCGCGATCGACCCCCACGCGGAAGAACGTCACCTGGTACCCGTACGCCCTGCCATCGTCACCGCGCAGGTTGCCGGTGTAGTACCACCACTCGAGGCGGTATGCGGGATGCGCGACGTGGTCATCCGGGACGCGCAGGGCGCGGTCGGGAGTCGCCCGCGCCCATCCGTCGTCCGGGACCGGCTGGCTTCGGAGGTCCGGCACGGCCAGGAGGATCACGGCGAGGAGCAGGCCCGCCAGGCGACTCACTCGTCCTCCCGCGGCGGACCCGGTTCACGCATCGCGCGCTGCGCGGGATAGAGGCCAGCCAGCAGCGTGGCGAGGACGACGAGGGCCGACATCTGCAGCAGCGACACCCACGGCACCACGAGGTGGATCGTCCACCCAAAGCTCTGGAGGTTCACGACGTACACGAGGATCAACGCCAGCAGCAGGCCGAGGCCGAGGCCAGCGGCCTGGCAGATCGCGCCGATCATGGCCGCCTCGGCGACGATGAGCGTCCGCACCTGGCCGCGGCTCGCGCCGATCGTCCGGACGATGGCCAGTTCACGGCGCCGCTCGATGACGAGCGTCATGAGCGTGCCCACCACGCCGAGCAGCGCCACGACAATGGCGATGACCTGCAGCGCATACGTGACCACGAACGTGCTGTCGAAGATGCGGAGCACTTCCTCGCGCAGCGAGCGGTTCGTGAAGACATGGATGCCGGCTGTGGCACCCACGGCGTCGAGCAGTTCGTCGCGGATCGCCTCGGCGCGCGCCGGGTCCGCGAGATACACACTGAGCCCGGTCGGACGTTGGTTTCCGAAATGGCGCGCCAGCGTCTGGTTGTCCATCGTCACCACGCCGCGGTCGCTCGAGTAGTCGTAGTAGACGCCGGCGATGCCGAACGTCGCCGGGCCCGCCGGTGTCGCGAGCGACACGCGATCGCCAGCCGCCTTGCCGTACCGGACGGCAAACGGCTCCGACACGATCACCGTGTCGGTCGTGCGCGCCGTCGCGAGTGCCTGCGCGGCATCTCCGAGGACCGCCTTGAAACGCAGGCCGCCGTGGCGACGCTGCACGTCGAGGTCGTTGGACGCCAGGGTGATCAGGCTGTCGCCGTACGGGATCGTCGCCGACCGGAACGCATCGACGGCCGCTGCCTCCGGATGTGCGCGCACCGCATCCTCCACGGCCTGCGAGACCGTCGCCTGCCGGGCACCGGCGCGGCGCGCGGCTGGCCCGACGAACAGGTCCGCCTCGAACGTCTCCCCCACCCAGTCCACGACGGTCTGCCGGAAGCTGCCGACCATCACGGTGATCGCCACCATCATCGCCAGACTGACGGTCAGGGCCGCGACGCTCACGGCCACGCGTCCGACGGCGCCGCCGAGTGCGGCGTGAGCGAGCCATCCGCCGACGTCGAACAGGCGGTACCAGAGTCCGCGGCCGCGTGCGGTCGCAAGGCGAAGGCCCGCCGGCATCAGGAGGGCGACACCGAACACGAGGGTCACGCTGGAGATGTAGCCCGCAATCGGCAGGCCGGCAATGACGGGCAGCCGACTGGCACCAGCCGCCACCGCGAGCAGGACCAGCGCGGGCACGACGGTGCGCGCCTGGCTCGCCGTGCGCGCCAGGGCCCGGTCCGCACCGCGAAGAATCGCGGTCGGCGGCACGGCCGCTGCCTCGCGCGCAGGCAGCCAGGCGGCGACGAGCGCAAGCGGGAGGCCAATCAGGACGGCGAGCCAGGCGTCGCCCGCGCCAAGAGCCGGCGGGGCGGCAGCGGTGGCGACGTACAGCGTGTTGACCGTCCGCGACGTCATCGAGATGGTGACGGCGGCAAGCGCCTGCGCCAGTGGCAGGCCGACGGCGATGCCGAGGGCGCCAAGGACGAGTGCCTCCCCCAGGAACTGCGCCTGCACCTGGCCGCGCGTCACGCCGATTGCCCGCAGCGCCCCGATCTCCTCGCGACGACCCAGCACCGAGACCGAGATGGCGTTGTACACGAGGAACAACCCGACGAGCAGCGCGATCGACGACAGCGCCGTCAGGTTCAGGTGGAAGGCCGCGAGCATCTGCTCCACCTGCTGCCCGCGCCGCGACGGGCGCTGGACGACCAGGCCGGCCGGCAGGCTCGCCGCGATGGCCTGCTCGGCGTCGGCTGGATCGATGCCCTCCGCGAGACGCACGTCGATGCGATCGAGACGACCCAGTCGATCGAAGGTCACCTGCGCGGCCGCGATGTCCATGAGGGCGAACCGGCCACCGAGAAGTCTCGCCGGGCCTTCGGCTTCGAGGAGCCCGCCCACACGGAGCTCACGCCGGCGGTCGCCGACCACGACCCGCAGCGGGTCCCCGACGCGCAGGCCATGCCGCTCGGCGAACGCCCGGGTGACGACGATGGCGGCTGGGTCGGTCAGGAGGGTGAGGAACTCGACGGCGGTCTGTGGCGTCGGCTGGCTACTCCCGGCGTCGCCGACCTCGTAGTCACGGACGGGACGATCGCGGAGGATGTCCACGCCGAGCACGCGCAGCAACTCGGTCTTGTCGGCGCCCACCTCCACGACGAGGTCGCCGTCGATGACCGGACTCGTCACGCCGTACGCCCGGAGCCCGTCGAGATCGGCAAGCAGGCGCTCGTCGATCCCGAACGCGGGGCCGACGATCTCGAGGCCGGCCCGGCCGGTCGTGAGGTCCAGGGCCGCCTCGAACCCGCGAACGGCACTCGTGTTCGCCATGCGCACGGCGAGGACGACCGCGATGCCCGCCGCGACGCCGACGACCGTGATGGCCGTGCGGAGGACGTCATGACGAAGCTGGCGCAGGACGAACTGACGGAACAGGCGGAGCATCACGCAGGGTCCGGTGAACCGCCTGGCTCGAGGCGGCCGTCGCGCATCTGGAGCGTGCGGTGGGCCGCGGCCGCGATGTCGGTGGCATGGGTCGCGAGGAGGATGGTCAGGCCCAGCGAGTCGTTCAGGTCGCGAAGCAGGGCGAGGACGTTGGCTCCGTTGGCGGTGTCCAGGTTGCCGGTCGGTTCGTCGGCGATGAGGAGGCGGGGCCGGTGCACGATGGCCCGGGCGAGCGCAGCCCGCTGCATCTCCCCGCCCGACACCTGTGCGGGATAGCCATCGAGCCGGGCCGCCAGGCCCACACGTTCACCAGCCTCGCGGGCCTGGCGCGTCGCATCCGAAGGCGTGGCGCCCGCCAGGATCAGCGGAAGGGCGATGTTCTCGGCAAGCGTCAGCGTGGGCAGCAAGTTGAAGAACTGGAACACGAACCCGATCCGGTGCCGACGCACCTGGGTGCGCGCATCGTCAGTGAGGCGAACCAGATCGGCGCCATCGAGGACGATCCGTCCTCGGTCGGGTCGGTCCATGGCGCCGCACAGGTGCAGGAGCGTGGATTTGCCGCAGCCCGACGGCCCCATGAGCGCGACGAACTCACCTGGGGCGACATGGAGCGACACCGCATTCACGGCCTCGCGGTCCTGCCCTTCGTAGCGCTTCGTGACGTGTTCGACGCGTAGCATGGAGACAAGCTCATCAGTGATACTGGCTGCGGCCTGACCAAAGTCACCTATATGGTAGGCTTTGTTTTGCCCATCCGTGCGCTTTCGAACTCCGTGGCGTTGTCAGGAGTGGAAAGCCGAGGCGCACGTCCCATCGACTACCGAAACCCGTCGTCCGCGCCGATTACCGACGAGCAGGCGCGCGGGCACGTGGGGCCGCGCCGACACGAATCAGGCATGAAGAATCCAGAAACGGCACAGCTGATCGGGATCAGCACCCAGATGATGGAGCTCAAGCTGGAGATCCAGCGGATTGCACGCTCCGACGCCAAGGTGTTGATCACGGGGGAAAGCGGCGTAGGCAAGGAACTCGTCGCGCGCGCCATCCACACGCACAGCCAGCGGGTGGATCGCCCGTTCATTGCGATGAACTGTGCCGGACTGCCCGAAACGCTCCTCGAATCCGAGTTGTTCGGTCACGTCAAGGGCAGTTTCACGGGTGCCTACCGGGACAAGCCGGGCAAACTCGAGACGGCCGACACGGGCACGATGTTCCTCGACGAGGTCGGCGAGATGACCCTGCGGATGCAGGGCCTGCTGCTGCGCTTCCTCGAGACGGGCGAGTTGCAGAAGGTCGGAGCCGACCACGGCGGGCGGAAGGTCAACGTCCGGATCATCGCGGCCACCAACCGCAACCTGCAGGATCTGATCGCCAAGGAACAGTTCCGGGAGGACCTGTTCTACCGACTCAACGTGATTCACTTCATGGTGCCGGCGCTGCGGGAGCGCCGTGAAGACATCCCGTTGATGATCGAGCACTTCCTGCGGCGGTACACGTCGCTCGGCACCGGGCACCTGGTGCGTGGATTCGAGCCCGAGGCCTTCCAGTCGCTCGTCGAGTATTCGTGGCCAGGCAACGTGCGCGAACTCGAGAACGTCATCGAGCGTCTCGTCGTGACAGGTCGGCACGAGCTCATCCGCATGGATGACCTCCCCATCGAGATCAAGGCACAGCGCGGCATGTCGCTGCGCCCCCGGCGGGAGCGCCGCCGCACGGTGGCCGATGATTTGTATAAGAAGCTCGTCGAAGAGAAGCAGTCCTTCTGGACCGCCGTCTATCCGCTCTACATGGAGCGGGAGATCACGAAACAGAACGTGCGCGACATCGTGCGCCGCGGGCTGGAGGAAGCCCGAGGGAACTACAAGATCGTCTGCAGAATGTTCAACATGGACCAGAACGACTACAAACGGTTCCTGAACTTCCTGCGCAAGCACGACTGTCAGTTGCCGTTCAAGGAGTTCCGCTGAAAACCATGAGCATGCCGACGATGAGCCGTTTCGCCATCCTTGCGCTTGCCGCGCTGCTGCCGGTGAACGCAGCCGCCAGGCAGCCCGCCGCGCCGCAGCCCACCGTGCAGGCGCCGCTGGCGCCAGCAAGCACGGCGCCCGTCCCCGAGCAGCCCGCCGCCGTCCCGCCCGACTACGTCATCGGGCCAGACGACGTGCTGTCGGTCGTCTTCTGGGAGCAGCAGAACCACGGTGGCGACGTCATCGTGCGCCCTGACGGCAAGATCACGCTGCCCCTCATCAACGACGTGCAGGCTGCCGGCCTCACGCCCGAGGAGTTGCGCCAGGCCATCGTCACGGCGTCCACGAAGTTCCTGCGGGACCCGAACGTCACCGTCATCGTCAAGCAGACCAACAGCCGCCGGGTGTACGTGACCGGCCGCGTGAACCGTCCGGGCACCTACGTGATCACCACGCCCGTGACGGTGCTCCAGATGCTGGCGCTTGCCGGAGGCGTCGCCGAGTTCGCCAAGAAGGACGAGATCGTCGTCATGCGGACCGAGGGCGGCCAGACCCACAGCCACAAGTTCAACTACAAGGACGTCATCAAGGGCAAGAAGCTCGAGCAGAACATCCTGCTGAAGCCGGGAGACACCGTCATCGTCCCGTAGCGGGCACCGACGGCTGGTTATGCTCCCATTCCGGTTGACGCGTCGTGCCGTGACGTGCGCGTGCGTGCTGCTGTGGCTCCCCGGCCTTGCCCACGGGCAGTCGGGCGAGTCCAACGTGCGCGTGTTCTCGTCGCTGTTCGGCGGAGCCACGAGCATGCGGGACGGCGTCCACGCGGTCGACTTCAATGCGTCGCTCTTCGGCGGCTACGACGACGACGTCCTCTCGCGCGGCAGCAACAGCCCGCGGCCCATCGATCAGCGGCTGTCCGGCACGTTCGCGGGCGTGCAGGCCTCACTCAGCTATCGGCGCCGCCATGCGCGCGGCGCGTTCGCTGCCTCGGCCCGTACCAGTTACCGATATCTGACGGCGCAACAGGAAGTGATCCCGACCTACCACGCGGCCGGCCTCTCGTATGGCACCTCGCTCAGCCCCCGCACCCGCGTGAGCTTCAACCAGCGTGTGGCCTATCGCCCGTTCTTCAGCGTCGTGCCGTTCGACACCGGCTCCACGCTCGACCCGAGCCTCGGCGAGATCGAACCACCCGAGCTCGGGGGTGGCGACATGGGCACCGACCCCGGTGGCGACTTCGCGCTCGCCTCGAACCGCCGAGCCGTGACGTTCAGCGGCGGGGCGAGCCTGACACGCGAGATCTCGCGCCGCTCCTCGCTCCAGTTCTCGGCGCGCTACGCGGCAGCGCAGTTCCTGTCGTCCGACGTGCAGGGGTTCAACAACCTTCGCTGGGGCGTGTCGGGCAACTACACCTATCGCATCTCCGACTATCTCGGCGCACGGCTCGGCTACGGATATCGCCGATTCGAGGCCAGGACCGGCACCGACAGCGACAACCACGACATCAACGTGGGGCTGCTCTACAACCAGCCGTTCGTCTTCGGCCGGGGCCGGACGACGCTCGCCTTCAGCACGGGGTCCACCATGCTCGTGCGCGAGCGCGTGGACGAGACCGGCAGTTCCGGTGACCGGTTCGTCTGGCGGGCCCTCGGGACGGCGACGCTGGCTCACGACTTCGTGGGACCCTGGCAGGGCCAGGTCTCCTACATCCGGGCAGTCGGGTTCCTCGACGGGCTCAACGAGCCGTTCATCGGCGATCGCGTGGTGGCCTCCCTGGGCGGGATGCTCGGTTGGCGCACCGATCTCTTCCTGTCGGCAGGCTACGTGACCGGTTCGTTCGGGCTCCGGGACCGGAACTTCGACACCGCCATCGCCGGCGGGCGCATCCGCACGGCGCTGACACGGAACCTCGCGCTGTTTGCGCAATATTTCTATTACCAGTACTCGTTCGACGATTCGCTCGCCAGCGACCTGTTCATGCCCGGCGCCACGGAGCGCCAGGGCGTGCGGGCGGGACTCACCGTCTGGGTCCCGCTGCTGCGGCGTTAGGAGCCAGAGCCATGTTGCCCAGTCAGCAAATCACGCCCGAGTGGCTGCTCACGGTGCTGCGCCGCCGCTGGTGGCTGCTTGCCATCCCGCTGGTCCTCGGCGCCGTGGGCACCGCGATCTACGCCCAGACGCTGCCCAATCGCTACGAATCGCAGACGATCATCCTCGTCACTCCGCCCACGCTGCCGTCCAACTACGTCCGGCCGACCGTGACGCTGCCGCTCGTCGAGCGCCTGCGCATCCTCCAGCAGGAGGTGCTGAGCCGGGCGCGGCTCGAGCGCATCATCCTCGATCTCGATCTCTACGAGGCGGAGCGCGAGGAGGGCATCATGGAAGACGTCGTGTCGCGCATGCGGACGCGCGACATCAAGGTGTCCTCGCCGCGGTCGGCGGCCCGGCGCAGCAACGCCGCGTCGTTCACGGTCGGCTTCCAGTCGTCGGACCCGCGCATGGCGCACCGCGTCGCCGAGCGCCTGACGTCGCTCTTCGTGGACGAGAACACCCGGCAGCGCGAGACCATCGCCGAGGGGACCGACCAGTTCCTCACTGCCGAACTGCAGTCGGCCCGGATGCGCCTCGAGGAGACCGAGTCGAAGCTCGAGGCCTACAAGCGGCAGTACGGCGGCGAACTGCCCCAGCAGATGCAGTCCAACCTGTCGGCCCTGCAGAACATCCAGATGCAGGTGCAGCAGCTCTCGGAATCCATCAACCGCGACCGGGCCGAGCAGTTGCAGATCGAGCGGCAGATGAACGACCTCCTTGGCGGCAGCGCCGAGGAGCTCGCCGACGCGCCGCTGCCGGTCGCCAACCCGTTTGCCGACTCGCTCGCCAAGGCTCGCGGGACACTCGAGGCGCAGCTGCTGCGCCTGACGCCGGACCATCCCGACGTCATCCGCCAGCAGCGTGTCGTCGCCGAACTCGAGGAGAAGTCACGCAACGCCGAACTGCGCCGCCCGGTGTCGCCCGCCACGACGGCCGGCACGACGTCGCCCGCGCAGCGCGCCCGCGCGAACCAGCTGCAGGAGCTCCGCCGGCGCCACGAGCAGGTCGCGATGCAGATCGCCTCCAAGCAGCGGCAGATCGACTCGCGCCAGGCGCAGGCAGGGACCTACCAGGCGCGGGTGGACGCCGCGCCGGCCCGCGAGGCCGAACTCATCGGCCTCACGCGCGACTACGAGACCCTCAAGAACCGCTACAACAGCCTGCTCACGAACAGCGAACAGGCAAAGGTCGCGGCCAACATGGAGCGCCGACAGGTCAGCGAGCAGTTCCGCATCGTCGATCCGCCGCGCGTGCCCGAGCGGCCGATCAGCCCCGATCGCATGCGCATGACGTTGATGGGCGCCATCGGCGGTGCCGGCTTCGGCCTGCTCCTCGTCGCGCTGCTCGAGTACCGCGACCGCAGCTTCCGCACGGAGGACGACGTGGTGGCGGCGCTGGCGCTTCCGGTCGTGGCCGTCGTCCCGGTGATCCTCAGCCGCGAGGAGCGCCGTGCGCGGTGGCGTCGGCGCTGGATGGCGTCGGCAAGCGGCGTCGCGGCGCTGATCGTGTGCAGCGTCATCCTCTACTGGAAATTCGGACTCTAGAGACTGCATGTACGAGAAGTTCTTCGGGCTGCGCGAGCGGCCCTTCGACCTCACGCCGAACCCGCGGTACCTGTTCCTGACCGCGGCGTATCGCGAGGCGCTCAGCAACCTCATTTACGGGTTGAGCGGCCGCAAGGGCCTCACTGTGCTCACCGGCGAGGCCGGCACGGGCAAGACGACCCTCCTGTCGGTGGCCCTGGCCCAGTGGCGCGAGGAGGGACACCTCGTCGCGATCCTGCGCAATCCGACCATGGACCGCGCGGAGTTCCTCGAGTTCCTGTCGCACGAGTTCGGCCTCGGCCCACGGGCCGCCGAGTCCAAGACGGTGCTGCTGCGCGAATTCGAGACGCTCCTGAAGGATCGCCACGCCGAGGGCAAGCTGACCGCGCTCGTCATCGACGAGGCACACAGCCTGCCGACCGAACTGCTCGAGGAAGTGCGGCTGCTCGCCAACATCGAGACGCCCGACGCCAAGCTCCTGCCGCTCATCCTGCTCGGGCAGCCCGAACTGGCCGATCGGCTCAACGACCCCAGCCTGCGGCAGCTCAAGCAACGGGTCGCGTTGCGCTGCTCGCTCGTGCCCCTCGACGTGCGCGAGGCCGCGGCCTATATCGCCAAGCGCATCCAGCTCGCGGGCGGCGACAGCCTGCAGCTCTTCACGCGAGAGGCCGTCGAGGCGATTCACCACGGGTCCGGGGGCATCCCGCGCCTCATCAACGTGATCTGTGACAACGGCCTCGTCAACGCCATGGCGTCCGGCGTCAAGCCGGTCAGCCAGGACATCGTGCGCGACGTCTGCGTCGACTTCGACCTGCCGGTCCTGTCGGCTGCCGCGCCGCGCCCACGCCCGGCCCGGGCGCCAGAGACGGCACCTGCCACCGTGGCCACGACATCAACGCTCGCGCCGCCCGTCGGCGCACCGGCCGCACACGCCGCTGCCGCCGCGACGACGGCCGCCCTGCCGTCCGGGAGCATCCTCTCGCACGCACGCGTGATTCCGATTAATCCGACAACGGTCGTGGGATTCGGGCCTCCGGACGAACCGTCGTCGTGGCTGGTGCGGCTGCTGCAGTGGCCGCTCCGCTTCTTTCGTTCAAGGGAACGCGCATGAGTCGAATCGATCAGGCCCTCTCGAAGTCGAGCGCAGGTACGCCCGGCAGCGAGCACGCAACGCCTGAGAACCCGTGGGCCATCGATGCGCCGGCGGCACCGTCGGCCGCGGGCGCTCGCGCCGACGGCGTGGCCGTGGTCGAGGCCGAACAGCCGCCCCCCCCGGCCGATCTGCTGCATCGAACACCGGCAGCCCCAGCCGAACCCCGCAGCGTGGCGCCCGCCATGGCCGAGCGCGTCGTCGGCGGCACCCTGCCGCCCGACGTCGTCGAGGAGTATCGCCGCCTCGGTGCGCTCGTCCACCACATGCAGGTGGAGCGCGGCACGCGCGTCGTCATGGTGACCAGCGCCCTGGCAGGTGAAGGCAAGACGCTGTCGTCGGTGAACCTGGCGCTGACCCTCAGCGGCTCGTATGGCCGCAACGTGCTGCTCATCGATGCCGACCTGCGGCGTCCGTCGCTGCACCAGGTCTTCGACACGGTCACGATCACGGGACTCGGCGACATGCTGCGCGATCCGACGGTCACGCCACCGCTCGTCCAGGTCACGCCGCACCTGACCGTGCTGACCGCCGGGCGTCCGGATTCCGACCCGCTCCGCGGGCTGACCTCCGATCGGATGCAGCAGTTACTGGCCGAAGCCAAGCAGACGTTCGACTTCGTGATCATCGACACGCCGCCCGTCGGCCTCCTCACCGACGCCAACCTGCTCGCGGCGATGGTCGATGTCGCGTTCCTCGTCGTGCGCGCCGAGTCCACGTCGTTCGACCTCGTCAAGCGCGCGGCCGACGCCATCGGCCGGCACCGCATCGCCGGCGTCATCCTCAATCGGGCCACGGACGGCCATCGGGAAGCCCGCTCCTACGCGGAGTACTACGGGGCCTATTCGTCGCCCCGGCAGGCCTGATCACCGATGGCCAACGTGCTCCAGCGCGTCACGTGGCGCAGCGCGGTCCTGATTTCGTTCGAGAGCGCCCTGCTGGTTGGCGCGCTGTTCGCGGCGACGATGGCCAGGCTCGGCCACGTGCCGATCGATGGTGATGACGCTCCGTCCTTCTTCTGGAAGACGATCCTCGTCGCCGGCGTGTGCCAGGTGTGCCTCTACTACGCGGAGCTCTACGACCTGCGCGTCGTGGCGGACCGGCGTGAACTGTTCGTCCGCATCCTGCAGGCACTCGGCGCGACGTCGCTGATCCTGGCGCTGCTCTACTACTGGTTTCCCGCGCTCGTCATCGGCCGTGGCGTCTTCCTGATTGCTGCCGGGGCCGTCGTCACCCTCGTGGCCGGCTGGCGCTTCGCCTTCGAGTGGACGGTGGGCCGCGTCGGTCCGGCCGAGCGGCTGCTCGTGGTCGGCACGGGCGCGGCTGCCGTGAGCCTGGCTGCCGAACTGCGTTCGCGGTACCGGGAGCTCGGCGCGGAGATCGTCGGCTTTGTCGATGCCGAGGGGCCGAACGACGCGAACCCCGACGTGATCGGCACGATCGACGACATCCCGGCGATCGTGCGCCAGCACCAGGTCGAACGCGTGGTCGTCAGCCTCGCCGACGCCCGCGGCAAGCTGCCGATGGACCGCCTGCTCGACATGAAGCTCGACGGCGTGGTGTTCGACCACCTCGCGTCGGTGTACGAGGAGTACACGGGCAAGATTGCCGTCGAGAACCTGCGTCCGAGCTGGCTGATCTTTTCCGAGGGCTTCCGCAAGTCGCGCACGCTGACCGCCGCCAAGCGCGCGGTCGACCTCGTCGTCGCGGTGGCGCTGCTCGTCCTGACCATCCCGCTCATGCTGCTGGTGGCGCTCGCCGTGCGGCTCACGTCGGCTGGCCCGGCGCTGTATCACCAGCAGCGGGTCGGGCAGAACAACCGCGTCTTCACGGTGCACAAGTTCCGGTCGATGCGCAACGACGCCGAGGCGCGCACGGGGGCGGTGTGGGCCCGCCAGAACGACACCCGCGTCACGCCCGTGGGTGCCTTCATCCGCAAGACCCGGCTCGACGAACTGCCCCAGCTCTGGAACGTGCTGCGCGGCGAGATGAGCCTCGTCGGACCGCGGCCCGAGCGGCCCGAGTTCGTGCAGATGCTGACGCGCGAAATCCCGTTCTATCGGCAGCGGCACGCAGTCAAGCCCGGCCTGACCGGGTGGGCGCAGGTCTGCTACACCTACGGCGCCTCGGTCGAGGACGCCATGGAGAAGCTGCAGTACGATTTGTTCTACATCAAGAACCTGTCGATCGGGCTGGACCTGTTCATCCTGTTCAAGACGGTGCAGACCGTCGTGCTCAAGCGGGGCCAATGATCTCGAACGGCGCGGCGCTGCCGGCCGACGCGCTCGACGCGGCGGCGGCAGCCGACAATGCGGTCAACAGCGGGCTCGCGGCGTGGCTGCGGCAGGCGCGCCGGGTGCACACCGCGTACGGCGTGAGCATCGCCCGGCAGGCACTCGGCATCATCTCCTACTGGATGCGGCTGGGTACGCGCCGGCGCGAGTACTACCTCTACCGCCTCTACGATCCCGCTGTTCCACCCACGACCAAGCGCACGTTCCTGAGCAACGCGCGCTGGGACGACCTGGTGGACCGCATCAACCCGCGGGCGTACCACTATCTCGTGGACGACAAGACTGCGTTCGGCACCACGCTGCGACGCTTCGGCATTGCCACCGCGGCCATCCACGACGTGTTCGACGTCTCGCGGACGATGTTCCTCTCCGGCAGCGGCGCGCGCGACGCCGCCGCGTTCGCGCGGCATGTGCGGTCGCTCGCAGCACCCGGCATCGTCATCAAGGACGAAGAAGGCCGCCAGGGCCATCACGTGCACGTGCTGCAACGCATCGACGATCGGTCCGTGCTGCTTGCCGACGGCCGCCGGCTCGGGCACGAGGAGTTCTTCGCACGGCTGACCGAATCCGGCGTCCGGCGATTCGTGGTGCAGGAACGGCTGCGGCCGCACCCGGACCTGCGGCCCCTCGCCGGCGAGACCCTGGCGACGATCCGGCTCGTCACCTACATCGACGACCCGGGTGACGTCAGGGCGTTGCGCGCGACGATGCGCGTGCCCCTGCTCGATGCCGGCGTGGACAACTTCTCGGCCGGCAACCTCGCGGCACCCATCGACCTCACGACGGGCGTGCTCGGCCAGGCGCTCGAGCGGGAGACCGGACGGCGCCACGCGCTGCACCCTCGAACAGGCGCGCCACTCGAGGGTTTCGCGGTCCCCGATTGGCCAGCGGTGCTGCTCCTCGTTGCACGCGCGGCCCTGGCATTCGATCGCCTGCCGACCATCGGCTGGGACGTCGCCATCACGGCCAGCGGACCCGTCCTCGTCGAGGGCAACTCGCGGTATCAGCTCAACGTGATCCAGATGCCACATGGCCGTGGCGTGTGGGAGGGTGACTTCCGCCGCTGGTGTGAGGCGCGCGCCGGATGGCGTCGGGGCTTGCCCCGATGATGGCGCGACTCGGCATCTCCGCTGCATCGCTGCCGGACCCGATGGCACGCGCGCTGAAGGCCGCGCGCAACCTCGTGGTGGACCCGCCGCCCCGCAACGCCACGCTGCGGATCGTGGGTGTCGCGGCCGATGGCGAGCACCTGACGCTGCGGTACGAGGCGCGGAAGCGGCCGTACGTGCACACCGTGACGCTGGCGCCTGGTCTCGGTCTCGATCACCTGCCGGCCACACTCCGCGAGGACCTGCTGCTGGCGCTCGCGCTCGCGACGGCCCCGCACCTGTTCGTCCTGACGGATTTCGCGACCGTGCGGGCCGACGTCGGCTCGCTGACCGCAGCGCAGCGCTCGTTCTGGGCGTGGTACCTGCGCGGCGGCCTCGGCGAGTTCCGCTACCACCAGGGCCTCGATCCCTCGCGCCACATCGAGGTCGTGGCACCGGACCGCCCATCACGAGACGCGATCGACCTGCCGGAGCCACGCGAGGCGGCCATCGTGCTCAACGGCGGCGGCAAGGACACGATCGTCGCCGCCGAACTCGTGCGCGCCATCGGCATGCCGTTCGAGTGGATGAGCAACAACCCCGTGCGCGCGATGCGCGATGTCGTCGCCGCGGCGCCGGCATGTCCGTCGCACGAGGTGCGATTCAGTCGCGACGCCGACGCCAAGCGCGATGGACGGTACGACCGACGTCACGTGCCGCACGTCGCCGCGTACCTGATGCTCGGTGTGCTCACGGCACTCGCCCGCGGCTGCCGGTACGTGATCGTCGGGAACGAGCGCTCGGCCGACTTCGGCAACGTGCACGTGAACGGCGTCGAGGTGAACCACCAGTTCTCGAAGTCGTACGACTTCGAGGCGGCATTCCAGGCCCACGTCTGCGACGCCCTGGCGCTGCCGGTGCATGCCTTCAGCATCCTGCGGCCGTTCTACGAGGTTCGGCTGGCGCAGATCGTCAGCCGGCGTCCGGAGTACTTCGACGCGTTCGTCAGCTGCAACAGGCAGGGTGCCGAGAGTGTCTGGTGCGGCGACTGCCCCAAGTGTGCGTTCATCGCGCTCGCGCTCGGCCCTTTCCTGGACCTCTCCGATCTGCGTCGCATCTTCGGGTTCGACGTCGTCTCGCGACCGGCGATCCGCCGCCACTGGCTGGCGCTCGTCCGCGAGGGCGTCAAGCCGTGGGAGTGCGTCGGAACGAAGGACGAATCGCGGCTGGCGCTCGCCCTGCTCCTGAAGCGACACGGCGACCTCGAGTTCGCCGAACCCCCGACGCGGTCCGATCTCGAAGCCGAGGTCCACGGGATCGACATCGCGACGGCCCGCGCCACGTTCGTCGAAGGCTTCCACGAGCCGCATGGCATCCCCTCCCACCTGACGCCTGCCGTGCGTGCCGCCGCGGACCGTCTCCTCGGTGACGCGCAGCGGGAGCCCGCGACATGACGCCCTGGGCCGTCTTCGCCCTCGTCTGCCTCGGCGCGCTGGCGTACGTGTTCGTGGGCTATCCGCTGCTGCTGCGCCTCATCATCCACGTCCGCGGCCCGCGCGCCGTCGCCAAGGACGACATCACACCCACCGTCTCGCTCGTGATCTCGGCGTTCAACGAGGCGGACGTGATTGCCGCCAAGCTGCAGAACGCCGTGACCCTCGACTATCCGCGAGACCTCCTCCAGATCGTCGTGATCTCGGATGCATCCGACGATGGGACGGACGCCATCGTGGAGGGGTTCGCCGCACGTGGCGTCGAACTGCAGCGCCAGGCGCAGCGGCGCGGCAAGACGGCCGGGCTCAATGCGGTCGTGCCGCACCTCCGCGGCGAGGTCGTCGTCTTCTCGGACGCGAACGCGATGTACCAGCCGGACGCGATCAGGAAGCTGGTGCGCAACTTCGCCGATCCGTCGGTCGGGTGCGTCACCGGTGAAGCACGCTACGAAGACGCCGGCAATGCGACGGCGGAGGCCGGCGAGGGCGTGTACTGGTCGTACGAGCTGCAGCTCAAGCAGCTCGAGACCGCGGTCGGCTCGAGCGTCGGCGGCGACGGCGCGATCTACGCCATCCGTCGAACACTCTGGCAGACACTGCCGGAGGACGGCATCAACGACTTCCTGAACCCCCTGCAGATCGTGGCCGCCGGCTGGCGCGGCGTCTACGAGCCGGAAGCGGTCGCGCTCGAAGAGGCTGCGGGCGAGACGAAGAAGGAGTATCGCCGCCGCGTGCGCATCGTGAGCCGCAGCTGGCGCGCCGTCTTCCAGGCTGCCGACGTGCTCAAGCCCTGGCGTGTGGGCTTCTTCGCGGTCTCGGTCTTCTCGCACAAGGTGCTGCGCTGGTGGTCAGGGCTCTTCGCCGTCGGACTGGCCGTCGGGATGGCCGGCGTGCTCCTGCCGAGGCTCGCCCTTGTCTCGACCCGGACGCTCGCGGTGCTGGCCGTTGCCGCGGCCGCGTTGCTGCTCGTGCGACCCGTGCGTCGGACCATCCGTCTCGCGACGTATTTCTTCGTGCTGACGTCCGCGTCGCTCGTCGGCATCTTCCGGGGCAGCACCGGGCAGGTCTCGGGCGTGTGGAGCCCGCCACGCCAGGACTCGCGCGGCGCCACACGCCGCGTCGTGGACACCTGGTCGGCAGTCGCGCTGGCCACCTCCGTGGTCGCGTTGTCGCTGCTGGGTTACGAGCTCCAGTTGCATCCTGATACGGCCAGGCTGATCTTCTGGCTCTCCCTCGGTTTACTGGGCTACGTGTTTGTCGGCTACCCGCTGGTGTTGTGGGCCGCACGATTGGTGTATCGCCGGCCCGTCAGCGCCGACGACACCCTGCTGCCGACCGTGTGCGTGCTCGTGGCGGCCAACGACGAGGGGCGCGTCATCGGCGCGAAGGTCCGCAACACGCTGACGCTCGATTACCCGGCGGATCGCCTGCGCCTCGTCGTCGCATCCGATGGGTCGGTGGACGACACGAACGCCATCGTGGCGTCGTGCGACGACCCGCGGGTGACGCTGCACGCCTACCCGATGCGACGTGGGAAGATTGCCGCCCTCGCCGATGCCGTGGCCGACGTCCGCGACGACGTGCTGGTGCTGTCGGACGCCAACGCCTTCCTGCACGCGGACGCGATCCGGGCCCTCGTGCGCAACTTCGGCGACCCGGAGGTGGGCGCCGTGAGCGGCGACGTCGTACTCACCGGCGAGCGCGCGGCCCTCGCGGCGGCCGAGGACCTGTACTACCGCTACGAGCGCTGGCTGCAGGGCGCCGAGTCCGAACTCGGATCGATGGTCGGCGTGGACGGCGCGCTCTACGCGGTGCGTCGCGAGTACTTCGTCGCCCCGCCGCCCGACACCGTGCTCGACGACATGGCCGTGCCGTTCGCGGTCGGGCGGCAGGGTCGGCGTGTCGTCTTCGAGCCGCAGGCGCTCGCGCACGAGGTGGGATCGCGCAGTGCATGGGAGGAGTTCGCACGCAAGAGCCGCATCGTCGCCGGCGCCGTGCAGTTGCTGCGGCGGGGGCGACGCCAGATCCCGTGGCGGCAACCGCAGATCGTCTTCTCGCTGCTGTCACACAAGGTGCTGCGCTGGGCCTCGCCGGTGCTGCTCGCCGTCTTCCTGACGGCGGCCTTTGCGCTGCGGACCACGGCGTTCGAGTTCACGCTGCTGTGGTACGCGACCGTGTGCACGCTCGTCGTGGGTCTGCTCGGGTGCGTGCCGGCCTGGCGGAAGTTCACGCCAATCGCGGTCTGCTACTACTTCTGCATGGTGCACCTGGCGGCCGCGGTCGGCCTGCTCCGCGGGCTCTTCGGCAAGCAGGGCGCGCGGTGGGAACGTTTCGAACGCCCACCGCACCAGGCGTCGGCGAGTCTGAGCCGGCCCCACGCGCCGGTCGACACAGCGTCTCGTGGTGGGATGCCGTGAGCGTCGTCGTTCGCGAACTCTGCCTCCCTGACGACATCGATCGAATCGTCGCGTTTCACAACGCCAACCGTGCGGTGCCAGCAACCCGGCGGCGCTTCGAATGGGCGTACTTGGAGAACCCATACGGCCTTGCCCGTGCCTGGGCAGCCGAGGACGCCGGCACGCTCGTGGGCGTCGGCGTCGTTTTCCCGCGACTCGTGAGACTGCCCGACGGCAGGCGCGTGCGCGCGTGGACCACGGGCGATCTCTCGGTGTCGGTCTCGCACCGCCGTCAGGGCATCGCGTCCGCTCTGCGCCGGGTCACCCGCTCGGCCGTGGATGGTGGCGACAGCGAAATGTTGTTCGCAATCCCGAACGCTCAGGCCACGGGCGTCCACGAGAAGGCGGGCTACTGGCAGCTCGGGCGCCTCGAGCGCTTCGTGCGATTGCTGGCACCCCCCGTACCGGAACCCCTGCGCCGCCTCACGCGAAGCACCGTGCAGTTGTTCATCAGAGGATGCCCCGGCCCGGTGCCGGCATACGACATCGTGGAACCTGATGCCGATGACGCGACCCTGGCGTCCCTTGGGGATCTGTACGAACGGGCGGCGCCGTCGCTCGGCGCAACGGTCGTGCGTTCCGGGGCGTACCTGCGCTGGCGATTCCTGAACAATCCACGGGCTCCGGCTCGCCTGCTCATCCTCGATACAGGTAGGCGGCCTCGCGCATATGCCGCCGTCGTGGATCGGGGAGTGTCCCTGTATTTGCGGGACTGGATCGTTGAAGATTCTGACGCCGTTCCGATGCTCGTCCGCGCGGTCGTCGACCATGCCAACGGGCTCGGAAAGGCGTGGCTCTCGGCTGCAGCGCTGCACGCGCATCCCCACGCGCAAGCCTTGCTCGGGTGCGGCTTCAGGCGTCGTCACGACGCAACCGACGTCAAGCTCTACGTACCAGCGGACAAGCCCTGGCACGACGATGTGAGAGTGGCCGCGCAGTGGTACATGACCGGGGGCGACCCCGATGTCTGATTCGCGCGCGCGACAGCACCTGCACATGTCTCCCGCACTCGGCATCCCGGCAGGAACCGACCACGCGGCATCTCCGCGTCAGATGGGTGCTCCGGCAAGACCGCTGCGCATTGCGATCCTGTCTACGCACCTGCACGGCGGTGGCAAGGAGACCTTCATCGTCCACCTGGCAAACACGCTCGCCGCCATGGGCCACGCGCCGCATGTCGTGTGCTTCGATCGCGCAGGCAGGTTGGCGCGATCGCTGCGCGCCGACGTGCCGCTCGTCGAGTTCCGACGGTCCGGCAACGACCCGCGCCTGCTCGTCGCGCTCTCCCGCTTCCTGCGCCGTGCGCGCATCGACGTGATCCACTCGAACAACTGGGGCACGCTCGTCGAAGCCGTCCTCGCCGCCTGGCGGCGCGGGACGCCCGTGGTACACACGCAGCACGGGCTCGACTACGAAACCGGCATGTCGCGACAGACGCGCACGCAAGGGGTTCGTGGCGTGGTCCTGCGCGCCGCGACACGCCGATTGCACAGCCTCGTCGCGGTGTCTCCGGAGGTCGGCGAGATGCTGCGGACCGAATGGCGTGTGCCGTCCGCCCGTGTTCACGTGATCACGAATGGCGTGCCCGTCGCGCCGGTGCGAGTGGACGGGGCCACGCGCGCGGGGCGGCGCCGGGCGCTCGGCCTGTCCGACACCGATCACGCGATCGTGTGTGTGGCGTACCTGCGACCCGTGAAGAACTTCCCGGTCCTCGTCCGCGCGGTTGCGTCCCTGCCGCGTGAACTCCGCGCACGCCTCTTCATCGTCGGCGTCGGCCCGTCCGAACCCGAGATCCGCGAGGCGGTTGCCGCGTGCGACGCCGAGGACCGCGTGACGTTCCTCGGATCGCGCACCGACGTCACCGAGATACTCCCGCTCTTCGACACGTTCGCGCTCGCAAGCGCGTCCGAGGGAATCTCGATCTCGATTCTCGAGGCCATGGCCGCGGGGCTGCCTGTCGTTGCCACGCGCGTCGGCGGCACTCCCCTGCTGGTGGACGAGGATGCCACGGGCCTGCTGGTGCCTCCCGGAGATGCCGAGGCCCTCGGGCGCGCGCTCGAGCATCTGGCGCGATCGGCCGACGAACGCCACCGCATGGGTACTGCCGCACGCGAACGGGCCCGGGATCGTTTTTCAATCGAACGCATGACCCACGACTACCTGCAGGTGTTCGACGCGGCGCGCATGGTCGGAGACGCACGTGCCTGATCCGCGGCACGAGGAACTCCCGGGCAAGGGGCTCAACCGCGCCGTCAAGCGCGGCATGATCTGGCTGGCGGTCGAACGGGGCGGCCTTCAGGTGCTGAACCTGGTTGCAAGCGCCGTCCTCGCACGCCTCCTCGGCCCTGCCGCGTTCGGCATCATGGGCATGTCGGCGCTCTTCACCGGCGTGTCGCGGCGGCTGGTCAACCTCGGCTTCGGCGCGGCGGTCATCAGGCGCAAGGACGTCAGGCCCGATCACTTCTCCACGCTGTTCGTGCTGACGATGCTCGTCAACACGACGATCTGCCTGTCGCTCGTGGCGATCTCGCCGTTCGCGGGCCGCTACTTCGACAACCCCCTCGTCGGTCAGGTGCTCCGGTGGATGTCGCTCATTTTCGTGCTGCGGGCGATCGGCACCGTGCCGTCCGCGATGCTGCGCAGGCGGCTCGATTTCGAGTCGAATGCGTACGCGTCGTTCGTGGATGCGGGAGTCAAGATGCTCGTGAGCGTGCCGCTCGCCTGGTATGGCCACGGCGTCTGGGCACTCGTCTACGGCGAACTCGCCGGCAGCCTCGCCGACAAGCTGTATCTCGCGTGGCGCGCCCGCTGGGTGCCGAGCCTTCGCGTGACCCGCGCGGCCGTGAACGATCTCTTCGTGTTCGGCATGACGATGTCGGTGCGCGGCCTCGTGGGCTACGCCGCCGAGAACATCGACAACCTGCTCGTCGGCAAGTCGCTCGGGATGGTGGCGCTCGGCTACTACGAGAAGTCCTACAACCTGATGCGCATGCCGGTGGCCGAGCTGAGCTCGCGGCTGGGCGTGGTGCTCTTCCCCGCCCTTGCGCGCATCCAGGACGAGCCGGGGCGCTTCCGGGCCGCCTTCCGCAAGGCCCTGCTCGGGATGTCGGTCGTCGGCTTCCCGCTGTTTGCGACGCTCGTCATCCTCGGCGGCCCCATCATCAGCATCCTGTATGGTCCCAAGTGGCTGGCGGCGATCGTGCCCTTCCAGATCCTGTGCGCGTCGGGGCCCCTGCGCATGGGCGCGCAGCTGTGCACGAGCGCCATCGACGCCTGCGGCAACCTGCGGCAGGACCTCTGGCGCCGCTTCCTCGGTCTCGGCATCCTCGTGACGCTCGTGTTCATCGGGATCCGCTGGGGGCTCCCGGGCGTGGCCGGTGCCGTGCTGCTCTCGAACATGATCGCGTTCATGCTGCTCATCACGCTCCTCCACCGTGTCACTCCGCTGCGGATGACGGACGTGCTCGGCTCGCAGGCCCTGCCGGCCGGCGCCACGGTGCTGCTCGCCGCCGTCGAACTGGCCATCCTCTTCACGGGCCTGCGTCACGGCTGGCCGGCGTTCCTGATTCTCGCCGCCGCCGCGCCTGCCGGCCTTGCCGCCTACGGACTCGGCCTCTACGTCTTCCGGACGGCGCCGCTGACCGCTCTCTGGCTGGAGCTGACCGGCGACGTGCGCTCGGCCCTGCCCTGGGGCCCTCACGCAGGACGACGGGCATGACTGCGCCGACCGATCACGTCGAGGCTTACAGAGACCGCATCCTCGCGCGCCTGCGCGACGTCTACGGCCAGCAGGCCCGCATCACCTGCGTCGCCACGCGCGCCCTCGGCTACTCCATCTCGTTCCGCTTCGTCCTGGATCGCGAGGATCGTCCCGTCGTCGGCCTGTTCGCGAAGGTCAGGCGCGCCTCGAAGTTCGGTGGCTACGAGGCCGTCGATCCCGAATCCAAGACGGCGCGGCTCGGCCGCCTCGAGTACGAGACACTGGAGCGGGCGCATGCGTGGTTCTCGACGCACACGCCCGATCTTGGCGTCGTGCGGCCCGTCACCTACGTCGAGGACTGCCACGCGCTCGTGGTCACCGCGGCCGAGGGCATGGCCGTCGACGAGATCGTCAAGCAGCGGCATCCCCTGCAATTGGCGGCCGTCGCGCGAGCCGGACGCTGGCTGCGGCACTTCCACATGGACGTCGCCGCGCCGGTCACGGAAGGCTGGCGCGCCACCGCGCACCTGGCGCGCCTCGACAGGATCAGCAAGGCACTCGGCGATGCGGGGACCGATGCCACCGTGGTCACCGCCATTCGCGACCGGCTCGCCGAGCGGGCGCGGCGGCTCGACGGCGTGCCGTGCGTCCACACGCTCGCGCACGGCGACTACAAGTTGCGACACATCTGGACGACGCCGGCGCGCATGGAGGTGCTCGACTTCGGGAACGTGCACACGGCGCCCATCGTCGAGGACCTCGCCGCCTTCCTCGTCGAGCTCGAGGTCGGTGAACTCGCGGCGGTCCGGCCCTCGCCGCCCGGTGCTGCAGCCCTCTCGGCGGCCTTCCTCGACGCGTACGGACCCATCGCCTCGCCGGCGACGCTCGCCGTCCAGCTGGTGCTGGCACGGATGAAGAAGTGGGCGCGGCGTCGTGTGAAGCCGAGCAGTGCGCCTGCTGCCCGACGTCTCCACCGGCTGCTGCGACTGACGGGCACCGATGAACTCGCGCGCCGCCAGTTGATCGACCCCTTCTTCCAGTCACGCATCGAGTCCGAGCTGGCGTGGCTCGAGCGCAACCCGGCCGCTCCGGCGCCGGCGATTCCATACACGGGCGCACTGGCCGAGAGCCTCGGCCTGCCGTCCGGCGCGGAGCGCACCTGATGGCGCTCAGGTCGCTCGGGAAGCGAGGCTTCGCCGCGGCACTGCGCACGTCCGGCCTCACCGCGCTGGGCCGGGCGCGGCGCCGCAGCAGCGCCGTCGTGTTGACGTACCACGGCGTGCTCCCGGCCGGGCGTCGCCACGATCCCTACCTGTCGCGCAACTGCGTGGACGACGACGTCTTCCTGGCCCAGATGTCGTTCCTGCGCCGTCACTACCACTGCGTCCCGCTCACCGATGTCGTCGAACGCCTCTCATCAGGTAAGCCGATGCTTCCACGCACGGCCGTCGTGACGTTCGACGATGGGTTCAGGAACAATTACCGGTATGCACTGCCCGCCCTGAAGGCGGCGGGCGTGCCCGCGACGGTCTTCGTCGCGACGGGACACATCGGCAACGAATGCCTGATGTTGTGGACCGAGCGCGTCGCCTGGCTGCTCCAGGTGGCGCCTGCGACCCTGCGCACCGTGCCGGTGGGCGATGCCTCAGTCCCAGTGGACCTCTCGTCCCTCGATTCGCGACGCGACTCGAGCCGGCGCCTTTTGAAGCAGCTGAAGGGCACGGGCACCGACATGCGCGACGCCGCGATTGCGTGGCTCGACGCCGCCGCACGCGAGGCTGGTGCTCCGGACCCGGATCCCGACCGCTATGCCTTCATGGACTGGGACGAGGTGAAGGCCCTGGCCGCAAGCGGACTCGTCGAGATTGGTTCGCACACGGTGACGCATCTCCTGCTGGCAACCGGCACGCCGGAACACCGTCGCGCGGAGCTGCGGGACTCGAAGGCGGCGATCGAGCAGCACGTCGGTCTCCCCTGCCGCCTTTTCGCGTACCCGAACGGCACGGCGGCAGATTTCGACGACAGCGACACGCGCGTGCTGCGCGAGCTCGGGTATGCCGCGGCGGTCTCGCAGGTGCCCGGCGTCAATGCGCCCGGTGACGACGTCTACACCCTGCGCCGCTACAACGTGAGCCGCGGCCACGGCATCGACACGCTCGCGGCGATGCTTGCAGGCGTATGGCCGGCGGGACGCACATGAGCGCGGACGTCGGTGGTCCCCAGGCCGTGCCCGGGCAGGCCGAGGCGCCGCGACCCGCGAGCCAGCGGCTTGCCGAGGCGCTCTCCCGCTTCTGCGAAGCCGACGGGAACGACTGGGGTGTGCCCCTGCGGGCCGAGCTGCGGCGCGAGGCGCAGCGTCCGTTCTCGTGGCTGCACTGGTACCGCGTCGATGCCCCTGGCGTCAGCAGCGCCATCGTCGTCAAGGCGGCACGCGGCGCGTCTGCGTCGGCGCGAGAGACGGCGAGCGCCGAGGCGAGCGCCGCGCAGCGGCTCGCTGCGGTCTTTGCCGGCATCCCGGATCTCGGGGTGGTCGCGCCGCTGCGCACGTACCCCGACCTGCTGACGGTGATCACGCCCGCCATCGAGGCACCGAACCTTGGCGCCCTGATCGAGGCCCGAGCGAGGTGGTGGCCCTCCGCGGAGGCCCGTCGCGAGCTCGAGCGCGGCTGCAGCCTCGCGGGTCGGTGGCTGGCACACCTGCACCGCACGTGCCCGGCGCCTCCGTCGTGGACGCTCGACACGCTCCGCGACGACCTGGCGCTGCGCGTCCGGTTGCTGCAGGAGTTTCCGCGCACGTACGGGATGTCGGCCGGCCTCGCGCGCCGTATCGAGCACTGGATCGACGCCAGGCTCGCCGGCGGGTCGCCGACCGATCTCGCCTGCAGCGAGACCCATCGCGACTACAGCCCCGGCAACATGCTCTACGACGGGCAATCGCTGCGCGTGCTCGACTTCGGCACGCTCCGTCCCGCGCCGCGCCTGCTCGACGTCACGCGCTTCCTGCACCAGGTGCAGCTGCTCGGCGTCAAGCCGCGCTACAGGCCGGCGACGCGGCGGGCGCTGCAGGACGCGTTCGCGTCAGGCTATGGTGATGCGGCGCTGCTGGCGTCGCCCCTGGTGCCGGTGTTCATGCTGCGGCACGACCTGTCGCATTGGCTCGGCGCCGCGCGCCGCGTGAAGCGGCGTGGCTCTGTGACGTCGGCGGTCCTGTGCCGATTCCACGCCTGCACGATTGGTCGGCGGCTGTCCCGCGCTGCCCACAACCTGCCCTCTCGCGAGGCGCCTCCCGGTACCTGATGCCAACTCCCGCTCACATCGCCCGCAAGCTGCGTCGCATGCCTCCTGGCGAGATCGTCGGCCGCCTGCGAGATCTCGGTACGAAGGTGCTCGAAGAGCAGGCGCACCGCTTCGGTCTCGACGCCGATCCCGCGCCCGCGCTTCTCGACACGGCGGCGCCCCGGTTCTCATACCCGTTCTTCAGCGGCAGTGATGTTGTGCACGTGATCGAGGAAGTTCGAGCCGACGACACGTACGTCCGCGGCCTGCTCGCGGAGGCCGACGCGCTGGCTCGCGGCGAGTTCTCGTTCTTCGGTACTCATTTCCAGCTGCCGCCTGATCGGATTCCCTGGACGGCTGATCCGGTCAGCGGCAGGGCGTGGCCCATGGTGTTCCACACGAAGGTGGACATCTTCTCCGGCAACGTCGGTCATGGGGACGTCAAGTTCGTGTGGGAGCTGAATCGGCACCAGTTCCTCCCCACCCTGGGGAAGGCGTGGCGGATCACCGGCGACAGCCGCCATGCCGAACTGGCCCTGACGTGGCTCGACCAATGGAGCGAGGCCAATCCCTACAAGGTCGGCATCAACTGGGCCAGCGCGCTCGAAGTCGCCGTGCGGAGCCTCTCATGGCTCTGGACCGCGGCGCTCCTCGACGACGCGCCGGCCTTCACCGATGCCAGGCGGAACCGGCTCCGACGGTCGCTGCACCAGCACGGCGCATACCTCGCCTCGCACTTGTCGTACTACTTCAGTCCGTACAACCACCTGATCGGGGAGGCGGCGGCGCTGCACGCGCTCGGTACGCTGGTTCCGTCACTCGGCCGCGCACGCGCATGGCGCGACACGGGCTGGCGCATCATGTGCGACGAGGTCGGCAAGCAGTTCCACGCCGACGGCGGCACGGTGGAACAGGCGTTCGGCTATCACCACTTCACGCTCGGGTTCTACCTCCAGTCGCTGCTGATCGCACGCGCGCACGGGCAGGACGTGCCGCAGGCCCTCGCCGCCCGGCTTGCCGCGGCCTGGCGCTTCTCGGCGGCCATCACCAGGCCGGATGGCCAGGTGCCGATGGTCGGCGATGCCGATGAGGGCAAAGCACTCGCGCTCGACCAGGCACATCTGTGGGATTTCCGCAGCTATGTGGCCGTCGGCGCGGCCGTGCTCGGCGATGGAACACTCGCCGCGCGCGCGGGCGCATGTCCGCCTGATGCGCGCTGGGTGATCGGCACACGTCCGTGGCCCGCGCCAGTTCCAATCGATGAGCCCGTCGTCACAGCCCTCGAATCGTCCGGCTATGCCGTGCTCCGCGATGGCACTCGTGGCGACTGGCTCCTGTTCGACGTCGGTGACATCGCCCATGGCGTCCCCGAGGACGACGAGGTCTCAGCCGCGCACGGCCACGCCGACCTGCTCGCATTCGAACTGAGCGTCGCAGGACGTCCACGCCTCGTGGATCCCGGCTTTCTGACGTACAACGGACCTGTCGAGTGGCATCGCTACTTCCGCGACACGCAGGCGCACAATGCGCTCGTCGTCGACGACGAGTCGCAGGCGCGCTATCGGGGACGACTGAAGTGGTCGCATGGCGCACACGCACGACGGACGCGCGCGGTGGCAGCCGAGCACTTCGCGTACGTGGAGGGCACTCACGACGCCTACCGCCGAGGCCCTGCGCCCGTGTCGCACACCCGCGGCATCCTCTGGGCACGCCCTGACGCCTGGATCATCATCGACTGGCTCGACGGCGAAGGCGAACATCTCGTCGATCGCTACTTCCACTTCGCGCCGGGCGAGGCAACCGCGATTCATGCCGGCGCACAGGGTGCATCGGAGAACGGCGTCGCCCTGCGTGTGCAGGCACTCGAAGCCGACGCGGCGTACGACCTTGCGTACGGCGGTGAGTCTCCCGACGGAGGGTGGGTCGCGACGCGCTACGAGCAGAAGGTCCCGGCGGGTGTGCTGCGTATCGGCACGCGCCGCCTCGCGCCCGCGACCCTGGTGACACTGATCACGACGGCCTCGGCCGGAGGTTCCGGCCCCACGTGGACCAGCGAGGGCCGCGGCGTGCGCGTGGCATGGCCGGACGGTCGCCAACTGGTGGCGCAGTGGGCCGGCCAAGACACGACTGGCCCCCTCGCCACGGATGCGCGCTGCGCGGCTGCTGCACTCGCTGTCGATGGCCGCATCGACTCGGCGATCCTGATTGGCGGCACGCAACTCGGCCACGAGGGGCGTACGCTGTACACTGCGTCGGCGCCCGCCGACGTCGTCCTTGCACCCGCCGGTTCGGGCATGGTCCCGGTCCAGGCGCAGGTCCTGCGCTGAATGCCACACGTCCGCATCCTCCAGATCACCTCCTACCCACCGCCGCGAGCCGGCTGGGGTGTCCGCGTCGAGCACGTCCGACGGCGTCTCGAGCAGGACGGCCACGTCTGCGACGTCCTCAACATGGGCGCCAACCGTCGCGTGAAGAGCCCGGACTACGTGGACGTCCAGGGCGGCCGCGACTACGCCGCCAAGGTCTGGCGATTCGTACGGCGCGGCTACCTGGTGCACGCGCACCTCAACGGCGATTCGCCGAAGGGGCTGGTGCTCACGCTGCTCGCGCTGCTCCTCCAGGTGCTGGGCGGACGGCGATCGGTCATCACGTTCCACGCGGGTCCGCTCCAGAAGTACTTCCCGCAGGAGCGCAGCCGCCTGTTCACGCCGGGCTACTGGCTGGTGTTCGCGCTGTCGTCGCACATCATCTGCAACAGCGAGGTGGTGAAGCAGCGCATCGTCGGGTACGGCGTGCGGCCGGAGAAGATCACGGCAATCCCGGCATTCTCGCGCCAGTACCTGGAGTTCGAGCGGGTCGAGTTGCCGCCGCCCGTCGAGGCCTTCTTCGCCGCGCACGACCCGGTGATCTGTTCGTACGTGTTCTTCCGGACGGAGTTCTTCATCCCGGCGCTGATCGATGCCGTCGAGCGCCTGGTCGCCCGGTATCCGGGCCTGGGCCTGGTCATCATGGGATCGGACAAGGACTCCGAGCCGATTCGGGAGCAGATCACGCGACTCGGACTCGACGCGCACGTGCTGCTCGCCGGCGACCAGCCGCACGACCAGTTCCTCACGATCATGACGCGCGCGCGAATGTACGTACGCACGCCGCCAAAGGACGGGGTCTGCTCGTCCGTGCTGGAAGCCCTGGCCCTCGGCGTGCCGGTGGTCGCGAGCGAGAACGGTACGCGTCCACCGAGCGTCGTGACGTTCGCCCCGGGCGACGCGGAGTCGCTTGCAGACCGCGTGGCGTACGTGCTCGACAACGAGGCGCAGGTTCGGGCGGCCGTGATTCGACCCGAGATCCGGGACACGGTCGCCGACGAAGCCGCACTGCTCGTCGCGTGCGCCACAGGGAAGGAACGGACGTGAAGATCCTGTATCACCACCGCACGCTCGGCGACGGCGCCGAGGGCATCCACGTCGCCGAGATGGTCAAGGCATTCAGGGCGCTCGGCCACGAGGTGCGCCTGCTGTCGTTGATCGGCGAGACCACGAACGTCGCCACGCCGAAGCAGCAACGCTGGGCGCGCGTGCGGCGCATGCTGCCCGGTGCGGCCTACGAACTGGCGGAGATCGGCTACAACGTGCCGGGATACCTGGCGATCTCCCGGGCCATCCGGGAGTTCACGCCGGACCTCGTGTACGACCGCTACGTGAACTACAACTACTCCGCCGTGGCGGCTGCGCGACGGGCGCGGCTGCCGGTGTTCGTCGAGGTCAACTCACCGTACTCGTATCAGAAGCAGACCTTCGACGAGCGCCTCTACCTCGCCCGCGTGTCGCGGACGTTCGAGCGCACGATCTGCAGCCGCGCGTCTCGCGTCATCACGGTATCCACGCCGCTGAAGAAGTTCCTGGTGTCGATTGGCGTACCCGACGCGCAGGTCGTGGTGATGCCGAATGGCGCCGACCCCGATGCGTTCACGGCCGACTTCGACGCGCGCGACGTTCGCGCACGACTTGGCATTGCCGACCGGCTCGTGATCGGATTCAGCGGCATCCTGCGTCCCTGGCACGGGCTGGATCTGCTGGTGGAAGCGTTCGCCCGACTCTCGGCTTCGAACCCGAAGCTGCACCTGCTGATCGTCGGCGATGGACCGATCCGCCAGGATCTCGAACGCCAGATCGCGCAGCAGGGGCTTACCGATCGCGTGACCATCACGGGCCGCCTCCCCCACGCCCAGGTTCGCGAATACGTCGGGGCCATGGACGTCGCCGTCAGCCCGCGTGCGACCTTCTACGCCTCGCCCATGAAGGTGCTCGAATACATGGCCATGGGCAAGGCCATCGTCGCTCCCGACATGGAGAACCTGCGCGACATCCTCGTGGATTCCGCAGACGGCCTGCTCTTCACGGCCGAGGACGTGGATGCGCTCACCGCGGCACTCGCGCGCATGGTGACCGACGATGCGCTGCGCGGCCGCCTGGGGGTCGCCGCGCGCCGGAAGATCGAGGAAGAGCGCACGTGGCTGCACAACGCACGCGACGTCGAGCGGCTGTACCACGAGGTCACCGGGCAGCGCGCGCGCTGATCCACCCATCGCGGAACTCGGTGAGAGTCTGGCCGCGGCAGGTGCGCGCCGCGGCCTCGAACACCGCCTCCATGTCCTCGTAGAGGCGCTCGATCGCGTCCTCGTTCGCAAACGTCGGACTACCTCCCGGCATGAACTCCGACGAGTGCAGCATGAACTCCACGTGCGGCCACTGCTCCGTCGCGGCGGCCATGCGCAGCAGCGCCAGCATGTCGGCCCGATTCCCGCCGCGCGGACGCAGCCACAGCCGCGCGCGCGCGATCCCCTGCAGCGGGCCGCGTTGCAGCGCCGCGGGAATCAGCCGAGCCGCACGCGGATACGCCTTGCGCGTGGTCATCGGCACCTCGAGCAGCGTGCTTTGCCCCTCGCGGTCGATCCGATCGAGATCCATCAGGTAGGGAGTGCACGGAAACGCCCGATAGTCCGAGCCCCCCGCGCCATCGGGTGCGCCGATCGCGTGGCGCCACGAGATTGTCGGCGTCACCGAGCAATCGCTCGTATAGCCGTGCGCCTCGAGCATCCGGGCATACCGCGCGTCCATCGCCCAGCGTCCCGCGCGATGACTGCGCACGGGACGCCCGAACGTCTCCTCGAGCAGGCCCGTCAGCCGCGCGATCTTCTCGCGCATGACCTCGTCCGGATACTCGATCAGGTACGGCTGGTGCTGCAGGTCATCGGACGTGCGCGGTACGATGGGCGGCGAGTTCCAAGCGTGCAGGTGCATGCCGATCTCACCGGCGTCGCGCGCGACCACGTCGCGCGCGAACTCGCGGTAGACCTCGCAGGACGCCATCTCGTGGTTGGTGAGCCACGTCGGCCGCAGGCCGTGCCGTTCGCAGAGCTGCTGGAACCGCGGCAGGAACGCGGCGTTGCGGGTCGTGATCTCCCTCGGGCGCGACCAGAGGTTGTCGCCCTCGGTGTCGATCGTGATGAGGAACGCGGTCATCGGCCGCGCGTCGCCTCGATACGATGCTTGAGGCGCCGCGCCTGCGCCACGCCTGACCGGAGGGCTTCGTACGACAGGTTCTTGAGGTCGCGCCGCGCGAGTCGGACGCGCACGAGGTCGCGTGACCGTGACGCCCAGGCGTCCTTGTACTCCGAGTGCCCGCGCTTCAGGAAGTCGTACTCGGTGGCACCCGCGGCAATCGCGTCCTCGAGCTCATACGCGTGCAGCAGCACGCCGGGACGCAGGTGCGTCTGGTCGGTGACCCGGATGCCCGACTGATAGAAGCCCACCTGCCCGCGGTAGCGCGTGTTGTAGATCGCGCCGAGGGGACCATCAGGCATTGCCAGCACGCCGAGGCGCAGCCAGCCGGCTTCGAGCAGGCGCGGGATGACGAGGCGGTGGAACGCGAGCCGCTTCGGGTGCTTGAACGCGCCGGGCTGCCCCTTGGCCTGCCACCTCGCCTGGTGCAGCGTCACGAGCGTCTCGAAGGCACCGGTCCAGTCGTCGCCGCGGGCGAGCGCCCGATAGCTGCCCCCCTGTGCCTCGAAGTCGCGCCGGCCGCGGCGAATCTTGTAGCGCAGCCCGCTGCCGAGGCGCTCGAGCATGGCATCCCACGACGGAGCGAGATCGAGCACGGCGGCAGGCTCGCGCGTCTCCTCCGTGAGCAGGAGTCCACGTGAGGCATGCCGGGCCTCGAGCGCGCCGACCACGCTGCTGTCGGCGGCCATGTCGGGCAGCACGAGTTCATCCCACTCGTCGCGCAACTCCCCCAGCAGGACGTCGAAGACCGCATCGACGACCGCGGCCTCGTAGCCGGCCAGCACCGGCCAGCCGATGTAGTCCGAGCAGATTGGTGCGCCACGCTCCTCGCCCGATGCCAGCAGTTCCATGCGCCGGAGCGCCAGCACCTTGTAGTGGCGGCGTGGCGTGGCGCGGACCAGCAACGGCGCGGCACCGACGAGGCGGTCGCCCTCGCGCACGAGCACCACCCGCAGGCGCCTGGACTCGTTGCCGAACACCTCCCACCACGAGCGCAGCCACGGCCATGTCAGGGTGACTGACGGATTGGCGCACGCGTCGACGAGTTGCTGCCACTCGCCGGCACAGGCATCCCATTCCGGCGTCGTGGTGACGATCGTCGTCTTCATGCGCGACGTGCTCCCGCGATCCGGTGGCGCACGGACGGCGACATCACGGAGAGCCTCACGCGCCCGATACGCACGATGAGGAAACGCCCCACGGGCGCGAAACCCGCCCGCTCGATCGCACGGCGGGATGCCGTGTTGCTGCGGGCCACGTCGATCAGCACCTCGTCACATCCCTCCTCTGCGCAGCGTCGCCTGACGTCGCGCAACGCCGCGGTGTTCAGCCCCTGCCCCCGGAACGCGGGCAGCGTGAACGTCTTGTAGACATACGCCCTGCCGCGACCAATGGGGCACCGGGCCCCTGGCAGTTCCCGGATCGTGGTGCCCACCCACAAGGTCGTCGCGGGGCGCCCCTCGACCCGGCCGACAAGACATCGATCGCCGCGGGCCAGCCACTGGCGCGCGCGGGCGGCGACGGCCGACGGGAACTGCCACTCCGGCGTGGCGAGTTCCCGTTCGAAGACCTCCCGGCTCGCCCATTCGAATGGCACCTCCGTCGCCGGATCGTGACCCGACGCGGTGGGCGCCGCAAGCAACAGCATCGCACGCACGTCGGCGACGCGCGCGAGCGCCGCACGCACGAGGCCGGCCATCCCGCCTGCCTTCCACGCCGCAGACACGCGGCGCGTCAGCGTCAACCTACGGCTCACGGCAGGCCGCCTCGGCCAGCGCCACGAAGCGACGGCCAAGCCGATCGCCATCGAAGCCCGCAATCGCGTCGTCGTCCGGCGTGGCGAGCGGCTCGCGTGCGGCCACACGCTCGAGCGCGTCGGCCAGGCCCGCGACGTCGTCGGGACGGATCACCACGCCCAGTCCCGTGCCCTCCACCACATCGGCAACGGCGCTCGGTCTTGGAGCCACGGCAATGATGGGCCGCCGCAGCCCGACGTACTCGTACAGCTTGGCAGGCACCTGCAGGTCGGTGCCCTGCTGGAACAGGAGCAGGGCATGCGAGGCGCCGAGGAGGCGCAGCGCCTCGGCGTGCGGTACCGGCTTCTGGAACGACACGACGTCGCCGAGCCCGAGTGCCTCGACCTGGCCGCGCGCGGCGAATCCGCCTGAAACCGAACCCAGGAGGTGCACGTGCAGCGGGCTGGCGGCAAGCCTGCCGGATTCGGCGAGTTGCCGCAGCGCCGAGAAGAGCACCGTCGGGTCGCGAGCCCCATACAACGTGCCGGCGTGTGTCAGGCGGGCCGGACCGGCGGCTGCCGGTGCGACACCCGCGACGGCCTGCAACACGTCGCGATCGTAGCCGTTCGGAAGCGCCTCGAAGTGCGACGACGCCAGGTCGGCGTAGTGGGCGGCGAAGTCGTCACGCATGCGGCCCGTGTTCAGCACGACGCGATCCGCATCGCGCACGACCCGGCGTTCGAGCGTCCTGTGGACCCAGCCCCTCCATGACGTCGTGCGCTCCACCAGGGCCCACGGGGCGCGCGACCACGGGTCACGGAAGTCGGCAATCCACGGGACGCGCCCGAGGCGGCTCAGTCGGCGTGCGATCAGGTGCGTCGTGAACGGCGGCGCCGTGGAGACGATGATGTCCACCGGGGCGCTCCGCAGTATGCGACGCCCGGCGGAGATGGCCGGCCCGTACCACCCCACGTCACGATCGGGCAGCGAGAAGACGCCGGTGAGGAGGTCCGCGAAGCCTTCCCTTGGCGGGACTCCACCGGCCTCATGCACAGGTCGAGCAGTCGCGCGTCCATCGCGGCTGGCCCCCGCGCCTGGCGATGTGCGCTTCCGCCAGCGCGCACGCCATGCCGCCAGCCGTTCGACGGGCCGGCGGACGGTCGTCCGGACGACGCGCACGCCGGGCGGCACTCGATCGAGCAATGCCATATCGATGGGAGTGCCCTGCCGGTAGGCCGATTCGGTGATCGTCAGGACCGTCACGTCCCATCCCGCGCTGCGCAGGTGTCGCGCGAAGCGCAGGACGCGGTGCGTGGCCGGGCCGCGGTCAGGCGGGAAGTGTGCCGTGACGATGAGCGCGTGTCGCGAGTTGCCGGTCACGCAGGGTGCGCCATCGTCGGCGGCTCCACGACCGTCGCGCCCTCGTCTGCCGGTGGCACGAGGACGTCGGGCTCGACAGCCCGCGCGTCGATGAGGTTCACGAGCGCGATACCGAGCGCCGGGACCCAGTACATGATCTCGCCGTATGTCCGGTTGATGAAGACGCCCCCGACCGCGATGCCGATGATGGCGGCCTGCACGGCGACGCCTTCCATGTTCGTCCGCACGTCGTGCGCACGGCGCCGGGCACGCTGCAGGCTCACGATCGGGCCGAACAGGAAGATGCAGTAGGCGGCAAGTCCCGCGAAGCCCCAGTCGGAGCCGACCCACAGGAAGGTGTTGTGCACGGCACGCTCGGCGCCATCGTAGGCCGCCACGATCTCCGGGATGTAGACGGGACTCAGGACGTCGAACCCGCCCCCGCCGGCCCCGAGCGGATAGTCCTTCATCAGCTCGATGGCTCCCGCCCACGACGTCAGCCGCCCCTGCGACGAGCCGTCGCGCTCCTCCGAGAAGAGCGTCGCCTGCCGATCGAGGAACTCGGGATCGGCAAGGAACAGGAAGGCGACGAGACCGGCCGCCGACAGGCCGATGAGGCCGCGACGCTGCCTGCCCCGCGTGAGGAGGATGCCCGCAAGGCCCATGCACGCCATGGCGAGCGTCGCGCCGCGGCTGTTGCACAGGATGATCGTGTTGACCACGAACGGAAAGCTGACGAGCGCCACCACGCGCTCGACACGCGACCCGTAGACGCCCATCACCGCGATGAAGGGCAGCATCGCCAGCAGGTGGACGGCCGCCGAGTTGTCGTTGAACGAGTCCGGCCCGCCAATCGCCTGGAGGCGGCCGGCAACGCGCTCAGGGTCGAGCCATGCGTCGAAGCCCCACGTGAACGAGCCGAGCGTCATGACGAGCACGGCCCAGCGCCAGTGCTTCGGCGAGTCGAGCGTGACGACCATGACGAGCACCAGCACCGACAACTGCAGCAGCAGCTCGAGGTAGTGGACGCTGCGGTCCACGGCAACCGCGAACGGCGTCACGAGCGCAGCAATCACCACGAGCAGCAGCAGGCTGCGGACGGGAACGTGCCGCAGCGTGTCGCGACTCAGCGGGATCTTGCCGTGCAGCATCGTGGCCCCGAGCATCAGGAGCGAGGCGAGCAGCGACCACCGGATGCCGCTCGGGAAGTCCTTGCCCCACCATCGCAGTGGTGGATGCTGGTAGTAGTCCACCAGGTAGGCGAGCAGCGGATAGATCGGGTGCAGGATGGCGCCGGCAAGGCCGCCGAAGAAGAGCGCGGCGAAGAGGAGTGCGGTCTTTGACACGTACGTCGGCGCTTACCTGGCTCCGGCGGAGAGCCTGATGCGTTCCCAGAGGCGAATCGTGTCGGCGAGCCCTGTCGCGTCCCACGCGTCGGCGTCGAGCGGCACCTCCGGCGCCGATCCGGGCTCGCGCACGACCGCCCGGCGATCGCGCAGGTCGAAGGACACCATGCGGTGGCGCGTGCGCAGCGCCACCTGGCGCGGGCGCGCGAGGCCCCCAAGATACTGGAACACGCCGGCCTCCCGGGCCGCGAGCACCGGCATGGCCGTTCCCCCGCCGTCCCCGCGCAGGGCGTCGCCGAGCGCCCGGCGCAACTGCGACTGTCCCCAAGGCTGTTCGATGGTCATCGGCAGGTTGCTGACGAGCAGCGGGATGCGCGTCTGTGCCTCGTCGAGCGCATAGCCGTGCCCGAGGAAACCGCCATCATACAGGCTCTCGCCGTGGTCCGAGACGACGATCACGCCGAGGTCGCCGCCCACCGAGGCACGGACCCGCTCGAGTACCCGCCCGATGGCCGCGTCGACGTTTGCGACGGCGTTGAGGTAGGTCGCCTTCAACGCCTCGCGCGTCCCGGGGCCAATGTCGCGCTGCGCGAGCGGCCGTTCGTTGACCAGAGGCTTCAGGGCGCCGTGATGGTACGGGAAGTGCGTGTCGTGGAAGTTCACGTAGAGGAACAACGGCCGTGCTGGATCACGGCGCTCGAGGAACTCGGCGACCTTCTCCTCGACGACGGCCAGCGGCACCGCGAGGCTGCCCGGCGTGGCGAACCGCGTGTAGCGGCGCGCCGGTTCGCTGCGCGCCGTGTACGAGAACGTCGCACGCGAGAAGCCGACGTCGAGCGACGCGCTCCCGAAGGTGTCGTCCTGGCCCGAGACGTACCCGACGTCGTAGCCGCTGGCGAGGAAGTCGTCGACGAGCGACGTGCCGTCGCCGGCATTGCCGAGCGCGCCCGTCAGCAGGTGATGGCGGCTCTGCGCCGTGTAGCCGTTGTGCGACCAGGCGTCCTGCACCGACACGCCGCCGGCTGCGAGCGCGTCGAGCACGGGCGTGACGCGGCGGCCTCCGAACGTGGCCCCTACGGCGTCCGCGCGCACGCTCTCGAGCAGGATCAGCACGACGTGGCGACGCGACGACCACGGCGCCTGACGACCGGGGTCGCTCCAGGGTTCCGTACCGGCCGGGAGATCGCCGAGAATCCCGTTCTCGTCAACGCCGTTGCCGGGAATGTCGATCGCGTAGGGATACACGCGACCGTCGAACGGCTTCGGATCGGATGGGCGGCCGAGGATCCCGTAGCCGTCCCGGTCCACGTCCGTGGCCGCATCAATCACATTGCCTGCCCACGCGACGCTGGGCTTCCGCCTGAGTGCATCGTCGGCATCCGGGCTCGCGAGCCGCAGTGCGGAGACGAGGGCCACAGTCCCGACGAGGACGCCGAACGGGAGCAGGAGCCCGACGCTCGGCGGCGCAGCCAGGCCTGCGCGCGACCGGCTGCGTGCCACCGCGATGCCGAGACCGAGGACGAGTGCGCCGCCTGCCAGCACGACAGCCCCCGCCCCGAGCAGGTGCGCCCACGCGACAGCCAGGAACTCCCAGGGATCCCGACCCGCGAGGTCGAACATCAGGGACAGGTCGACGCCGGCGCCGAGGTACTTGTCCAGTTCGAACTGGATGACGTCGGCCACGGCAATGACGGCCCCCGCCAACCCTGCGGACGAGAGCCACGTGAGCCAGGACGGCAACCTGAGTCGCCGGACCAGCAGGAACACGAGCGCCGTGAGCGCGGCAACCGTGCCGACGTCGGCCGCGATGGAGCCCGCGACGAAGGCGAGGCGCTCGCCGACCGTATCGAGCACCTGATCGGCAAGGAAGCCGCCTGTCAGGAACCCCTTCTTGCGATCGAGCAGGTAAGCCTCGACCGCCGTGACCGCCAGCGCGACCACCACACTGCACGCGAGCCAGCCCAGGCGGGCGCGGCGACGAGGCGCGATGTTTGTCACGTCAGTCGTGCATCGCCCTCAGGTGCTTCGGTGAGTCGGGCGCACTCGGCGCGTAGACACTCTGTCCGTTCACCTCGAAATACACGGCCCCAGCATCGGACGTCTTGACGGGTGCGCCGCCGTTCGGCGTCGTCGAGACGTCCACCTGGAGGTTGCCCTCATTGTTGACCGCGTTCACGTAGAGCGTGGACTGCCCCACCATGTTGACGAGCAGGTGCCTGGACGTCGGCGCCGTGGCCTGGACCGAATACGACACCTGGCTGCGGGGCGTAGCCGGCCAGTCGTCGCGGGCAAAGAGCACGACCCACGAGTTGGCCGGATCGCGGATGTAGCTGCCCACCATGGTGCCGGCTTCCAGTCTCGTGACGGGGGCCATCTGCGTCAGTGACTTCGCGTTGCCGAACTGCAGGACATTCAGGAAGATGTCATACGCCTGCGAAACCGACGGTCGCACTTCGACACGGCCGATCCCGAGGTACTGCCGCGTCGTGGCGGTCTGCTTGCCGACGCCCCACGGCGTCGATCCGTCGTCCTGCGCGCTCTGGTACTCCATGCCGGCGCCGCCGATGAAGTTGATCACGGGGTTGCCGGGCCACAACGTCTTCATGAAGAAGCGGCCGGACGTCGGTCCACTGGAGTAATTGTTCCCCGAGAAGGGACCGCCCTCGTTGGTGACGCGAATCGTGTCCGACGAACTCGACGAGAGCTTGCCCGCCCGGAGCGAGGCAGCACTCCCGTTCAGGAACTCGGGTTCAGTCGGCACCCAGATGCGCCAGACCTTTTCGTCCTCCTGCGGCTTCACCGCGTTGAACCGGTCGAACACGAGGAGGTACTCGTGGTCCTCCGGCCCTCGCAGATAGACCATCTCGCGCTGGGCGACCGAGGCCGTGCCCGAGGTGAACCGCTCGTTCAGGTCGTAGGAGACGTAGTCGAAGCCGCTGCCGTTCAGGTGCTCGGCACGGACGACACCGGCGCCGCGCAACTCGTTGACCCCGATAGCCGCGAGTGTCGGGTCGTACGCGCCCGCGCCGTTCATCGACAGGTTATGGTCGGTTGCGCCCTTGTGTAGGCTCAGCACGTTGCGCACCAGCGGCGAGAGGGACGGCGTGCCCGACGGAATCGAGAGTGCCCCATCACCGCTCTTGCCATTGCCCGCCTGCACGATCAGGTTGCCGTGCTTGTGCAGCGTGAACGTGCCGTAGTCCGGAGAGCCGTGGCCGTACGTTCCGACGCGAGGTGCGAAGAAGACGACCTGCGAATCATCAGGTCCATATCCGGACCGCAACGTATACAGGCCCAGCCCGTGGCGAAGCGACGAAGGCAGCTGCACATCCTCGGGCGACAACGGCTTGATGCCGCGATCGCCGAAGATGAACCACTCCAGCACGCCGTTGGACCAGACGCCGCCGTACGTCGTGCCCGAGGCCGTGCAGTTGCCGCGCGTCGTGTCAATCGCATACTTCACCAGGCCTGCGGCGCTGTCGGCGCCTGCCGTCCGCAGCAGCCCGGCCCCGAGCATCAGCGACAGGCACGAGGGACCCGCGATACCGCCGCTGATCGTGCCCCAGCGCTCGTAATAGCGCGGGCACCGGGCCGATCCCGACCCGCAGTTGTCCTTCAGGCTGATCGGCTTGACGACGCCCTGGACGAACTCACCGAGCCGCGTGAAGAACGGCATCTGCGCCGGAAGGGGTTGTCCGATGGCTGGCGCAATGGCGCCAAAGCCGATGCCGAGCGACATGAAGCCTTCGGTGAAATATCCGCCGGGTCCCTCGTGCCAGCTGGTGCCCTCACCGTACAGCGCCTGGAGTTCCGCCGTGATGCGGGTCAACCAGATCGAGGAGAACGTCCCGTACATGGCCTGCTGCACGTCGAGGGCCGGGTAGGACTCTCCCCACAGCGCCACGGCACCGATGATGTCGAGCACGTTCACCGACGACTGGTTGTTGGCGAGCATGTTCAGCCCGGAGACTTCCATCGTCAGCGGGTTCTTCCCCTTGTACTTCCTGTTGAACATCGACACGAACGCGTCGGCAATCGCCTGCTTGTCGGTCGAGGACAGGTGGGCATTGCACCAGTCGTAGGCGGCAGCCACGGGGATGTACCGCGCCGTCGGGTAACCGGTGGTCAGCGAACTATGCCCGAGCGACTTGGCGGCGGCGATGTCGGCCAGATGCTTGGACGCGTAAGCCATCGCCTTTCCGCACAGCTTCTGCGGCGTGTCGATGCTGCCCGCCACGTTGAAGCCAGCCTGCGACAGCTCCTGAGGTCCCAGCACGGCCACGAACGCCGCATTGAGGCTGCCCCAGTCGCTCTCGATGTTGCGCTGTCCCGACGTGAGTCGCGACGGGTCGGCCAACCGATCCAGGAGCTGCTGGAATTCGGCTTTGTAGTGATCGGCGAGGCGCTGCCTGATTCCCGGCACCTGAGCGCTCGTGAAGAAGAGCCGAGGGCGCATGCCGAGGGCCGTCGGGCTTCCGGGAGGCGGTGCGGGCTGGGCGACCGACAGCGGCGGGGCGACTGCGCTGCTGCAGGCAACGGTGAGCACGACCGCGAGGAGTCCGAATCTACTTGCCATGACGAATCTGTGGAGTATCGCTTGGCGCCGCCTCCGTGACAGCGCGAACGTCGTGAGGTCCGTGTGCACAAACTGAGCCATTCCAGGTCACCAGTGCGTGACGGGGACGAAGAGGACCTCCCGACCCAATCGGCGGCTGAGCTAACCCTCTTCAGCACCCGACATTCAGGATCGAGATCGTCCTACTGACGCCAGTCGCTCCCAGAGGGCCTGTTCCAGCCGCTCCACAAGCAGATCCCAATCGTGCGCGCGCGCCACGTCCTGACGCGCGGCGACGCACTCCGGGGCCATGGCAGACGGCGAGAGAGCTCGGGCCAACGCCGAATCCCAACCCTGCCCTGGCGGGACGACCTCTGCCACGTCTGCAAACGGCGCGATCGACGGTAGCCGTGTGGCCACCACAGGCTTGCCCGCCGCCAGGGATTCGTGCAGCTTCAGCGGATAGATGCAGCGGGTATAGGCATTGTCCACGTACGGCAGCAGGCACACATCGAGGTGCTGGACGTAGTCGGGAAGCACCGCAGCCGGACGTCCGCCGAGGAAATGGACGTGTGGAAGCGCCGCCATCCGGTCGAGGGCGGGCTGCAACTCAGGGTGCGGGCTCGTCGGCCCGATGAAGACGAACGAGCACGACCGCGTGCGGTCCACCAGCGACTCGAGCATGCCCCAGTCGAGGTGCCGCTTCAGCCACCCGACGTATCCCACGCGGGGGCCCGGGATCGCGGCGAGGTCCGAGGGCACCGCGCGCGGCGTCGAGAAGGCGGCAAAGTCCACCCCGTTGGGCAGCATCATCGTATGAGGGTTGAACTCCCCCTTGCGACGCATGAGCTCCGGCGAGTGGATGAGCACGAGGTCGGCCCGTCGCAGCAACTCGACTTCGCGCACGCTCGGCGCGTCGGTCGTCGCGGAGAACGAGTACTCGTCGTTCACGTGATAGACGCTGAGGTCGTGCGGCACGAGGTCGATCGCCCTCCCGAACTGCGGGCGCCAGATGTACAGCACCACGCGGTCCACTCCGCGGTCGGCGAGTTGTCGGCGCGCCTGCGCGAGCCGACGCGCGAAGAGCGCATCGCGCAGCCATGATGGACGATGGACGTGCGGCCACCACGTCGCTGACCTGTGAACCGCCACGTCCGGCGCGCCGGGAGCCGGGCTCGACGCGGCGCCGCGCGGTCCGCGTCGGAGCGCCTCACGCCACGTCGGGGGCGGCGTGACCCAGACGAGCGGATGCCGACGCGCGATCCGGGATGCAATCTGGTGCCGGCCCGTCCAGATCTCGTCCCAGCCGGACGGGACGAGCATGAGGATGCCGACCGATGGTGCTGCGGTCACCTGCGAGCGCCGGTCGATGCGTGGCCCGGCCCCGTGCCGGCTCCTGCCCAGGTGCGCGGTGCTAGCATGAGGCCCATGATGACACAGGGGCGGCTCGTCACGACGCTCGCCGCGCTGCTGTCCCTGATCGCCGTTCCACGCGCGTTCATCGCGTCGTCCATTGACGCACAGCCGGCTGGAGCGCAGGTCCTGCGAGTGGACGCCAACCCCGCAACAAGACCGTCGGGCGCGTTCTCGTCCGTACGCGAGGCACTCGCCGTGGCCCGGCCCGGCGACACGATTCGACTGGCGCCCGGCACCTACCGCGAGCGCATCGAGACCGTCCGCGGGGGCCTGCCGCAGGCACCCATCACCATTGCCGGAGCGGCAGCGGCGCGACCGCTACTGCAGGTGCCCGGCCGTGTTGCCACCATCTCCCACCCGTACGTCCGGCTCGAACAGCTCGTGCTCGACGGAGAGTTCGGTCCGGACGACGCCGTCAGGGTGGGCCACGGGGCCGACAACCTCGTCTTCAAGGGTGTCGAGGTCAGGCGCAGCGGCCGCGACTGCATCGACATGGGACGCCCCTCGAACGTGTTGATCGAAGACGCCCTCATCCACTCCTGCCTCAATGCTGCTGGCGGGCGCACAGACGCGCACGGCATCGTGGCCGGCGCCGTGCAGGGCCTGACGATCCGCCGCACCGACGTACACACGTTCTCGGGCGACGCCGTGCAGCTCGATCCCTCACGCTCGGCGCCAGGCTGGACCGACGTGCGTATCGAGTCGTGCCGCTTCTGGCTGGCGCCGCTCGCCGAGCCGACGAATGGCTTCGCGGCCGGTACCGTGCCCGGCGAGAACGCCCTCGACACGAAGACGCCGACAAGCGGCACGCGGGCGCGCATCACCGTCGTGGACACCATCGCATCGGGCTTCGGAGGCGGGCTCATCAGGAACCAGGCCGCCTTCAACATCAAGGAACGCGTCGACGCCATCGTCGATCGAGTCACCGTCAGCGATTCCGACATCGGCTTCCGCGTCCGCGGCACTGGCGATCGCGGCGCCGCGGTGACGATCCGCAACGTCGTCGTGCACGACGTGGCAACGGTCGTCCGCTACGAGGACGACATCGATCCGCTGCGCGTCCACCACATGACGGTCGGCAGCGGCGTCGGCCGTGTCTTCGAGCGCGCATCGTCGCCGGCCACGACCGTGGACGTGCGCAACCTCCTCGTGCTCGGCAAGGCGCTGCCCGCCGAGGCCGCCGGTCGCGGGCTTGCCGTCGATGCCCGTGCGTTCAAGGACGCCGCGCGGCACGACTACCGCCTCGCCGCGGGCAGCCCCGCCATCGACAAGGCCACGCCGATCGACGACGTCGGGCCGGACCGGGACGGCACGCCGCGCCCGCACGGCGGCAAGGCCGATGTCGGCGCGTACGAATACTGCGGCACCTGCGCGCCCGCCGTGCCCGGCCGGCTGCGCATGCATCAGTAAGCATCCGCCTGCGCGACGCGCGGGAGGAGTCAGCCGGGGCTCTGGTTGCGTTGCAGCCCGAGCACCGGGGCGAGAGGCGTGACGTCCCCGAACTTCGGCGGGTCCCACCGGGCGTTGCCCTCGACGCAGACTGGACCACGGGGCGTCACCGCGATGTCCCACCCGATCGCGCGCATCGGCAGGAAGCCGAGCGCGAGTTCCGTCGCCAGGCGGCGCACGTCGTCCCACAAGGGCAGCACCCGTCCTTCGAGTACCGCGCCGGTTGTCGGATGCGACGGCACGACCTCCACGCCATGGTCGGTGACGGTCATGAGCGCGCCGAGCGTTCCGGTCCGCACGTCGATCGGGCACAGCAGGTTCCCTGTGCGTCCGCTGTTGTGGTTGTCCACGCGGTTGTCGCCCCCGATCGGCTTGAGGTACGCCATGAGCACGTCCACCGTCCCGTCGGGCTGCACGCAGGTGATGACGCGCGACGTCTGCAGGCCGCGGCTCGGGCACAGCGCCTGCAGGTCCGCGTGGTTCTCGAGGCACTCCTGGACCACGAACGACGTGTATCGCCCGTCGGTCCGAAGGCGGCGGTAGAGATCAGATGCCGAGAACGCGGGGTCGCGCCTGTCGATGAACAGGATGCCCTCGCCGTACACCCCGCGACTGGGCTTCACCACGAACTCCTCCGGACAGGACTGCTCGAAGAAGGCTGCCCAGTCGGATTCGCCGACGAGCGGCCGGTCCGGCCACGCCACGCCCGACGCGCCCTCGAGGAACACGGCAAGGAACCGCGGCACGGGCAGGCCCGACCGCGTGCAGTACGCGTAGAAGAGTGCCTTGTCCTCGGTGAGTTCCTGGAACGACGGATCGTTCAGCGCCCGCTGCCTCGCGACGAGCCGGCTCTTGCTGACATAGCGCCGCTCGACGCCCTCCGGACGCCGGAGCAGACCGAGCCGCGCCGCTTCGTCGGGAAGGAAGCCGTGACGCGCATACAGCGCGTAGCTGGCGCGCAGGAGGCCGAGGTAGTCGCCCGGTCCCCCGGTGGCCGCCTTCAGAGACTCACGGTGCGCGAGACGCGCGAGCTTCCACCGCCACCGCAGATCGTGTCCGACCCCTCCCATCCCCATGGCTCCTCTTCCGCCTGGCCGCGATGCCGGTGCGCGGCTCATCGACGCGGCGGGTCCCCGCGATACCGCGACACGACAGGCCGATGCCAGATGACGAGGCGATCGAGGGTCCCGATCTGGACGCAGCCGTGGCGCAGCAGCATCCGCTGGCTCGCGACGTTGTAATCCGCCGTCCACGCGATGTTGCTGACCGAGCCATACGCGCGCACGGCCTCTGCCACGAGTTGGCGGTGCAAGGCTCCGCCGAGGCCTGCACCGCGGAACGCCGGGGCCACGAACAGCGCCGTGATGGCCATCTCACCGGGATACAGACGCACGCCGCCGAAGCGTTCCGGCCGCTCGCGCGCCGCGACGAGAAATGCATGCCCCGCGAACTGCCCGTCCGTCAAGGCGAACCAGCCTGGCACCCCACGCGCCACGAGCGCGCGCAGTGGATCCACCTGGTGACGTTGCCTCACCCCACCGAGCATGTCGAGCAGTGCCTCGCTCGCCGGCTGCAGGTCGAACCCGCGCGACGCGACCGCGTCGAGGCCATCGGCCGACACCGGCGCCTTGTACACGAAGAGGCGCTCGATCTTCGGGAGGCGCCTGACGATCGCAGTCACCACGTCAGGCCGGATCGGCAACCGGTGCTGTCGCCGGCGCCGTGATGTCGTCGTACACGGAGAGATCGAGGTGCTGCACGAGCAGCGGCCGCTTGCCGCGCGCCGTGCGCTCGATGGCGTCGACGTACGCGATCTCCGCGCGGAGCCCGTCGCCGAACTTCTCTCGGAGGTTCTGCAGCACCGCCCGCTCGTCGGCGTCGGAATACCCCGGGTTGCGTACGATCTTCAGCGTGACCACACCCGGGGCGTCCTGCACGAACTGGAACTGCTCCACTGCGGCAGACGCCTTCGGGATGTCCACCACGGTGATCGACACCAGTCGGCCGTCTGCGAGCACGGCGTAGCTCCGGCTGCGGCCTCCGACGATGCGCATCCGCGGCAGTGTCCGGCCACAGGCACAGGGCTCGGTCAGGGGTTCAGCCATGTCGCCGGTGCGATAGCGCAGCAGCGGCATCGCCAGGTTGTGGAGCGGGGTCACGACCAGTTCGTGGGCGCCGTCCTCGGCTGTCGTCGGGGTCGGTTCGAACTCGACGACACCGAACTCCGACACGATGTGGAGCCCGTCGTGCTCGGCACAATCGCACGCGTTGACCGCACGCTCCTCCGTCCCGTACCAGTCGAAGACGCCGCAGCCGAAGTAGTCGCCAATCAACTGCCGCTGCCACGGGAGCACGCTCTCGGACTGGAGGAAGACGGCCTTGAGCGGCGAGGCCTGCAGTCCACGCTGCCGCGACAGCACCACGAACCGCTCGGCCGACGAGGGAAACGCCATCAGGAATTGCGGAGGATGCCTGCGCAGCGCCTCGTGCATGGCGCCAATCGTGTCGGCGTGCAGATCGTAGGTGGAAAGGGCCAGCGACCGCCGGCGCGGGTCGTACGCGAACAGCCGGCGCGTCGGCGTGGTCGCGTTCGACAGCGTCGATGCAAGCAGCGTCGCACGGCTGTCGCCGTACTCGCACCCGCCCCAGCGGAACTGCCGCCAGTGATAGGCATCGTTGTCGAACGGCAGCAGCGACTTCAGCACCGCGACCTTCAGCGGCCTGCCTGTGGTGCCGCTCGTGGATTTCCAGACGACGTCGCGATCGGGCACCGCGTTCGACCTGAACGCGTCAGGCGTGGCGCGCAGTTGGTCCTTCGTCACGAATGGCAGCTTCGCGAGGTCGGCAACCGACGTGACGTCCTGCGGACCGAGTCCGCGTTCGTCGAACACCCGCCGGTAGTGCGGAACGTGCGCATGCGCGTGCGCCACCAGCGCGGCGACACGCGCATCCTGGTACTGGCGCATCTGCTCCGGCGTCCAGTACTGGCTGGCGTCGAGGCGCGCCGAGAGCCGGTAGAACTCACGGCCCCGGTAGACGTGGCGCGGCACGACGCTGGCAAGCGCCTGGGCGATGCGTCTTGCCGCGCTCGGGTACGAAGACATCGGGAGAATGTTAGCAACTCACGGGGCTGCCGCCGGCCTCACGCCTCACGATGCCGTCTCCGGTTCGTGTTCGCGCCGCCATTCCCGCACGCGCCGCTCGACCGACAGGGCGTGCCGCAGGCGCGCGCGCCGCGGCAGGCGATAGGCCATCCCCGCCTTCATGACCTGCTCGCAGGGCGAGCACTTACCGCAGGCCGCGTCCCCGACCGGATAGTGGCAGAACCACGCCTTCTCGAGGATGTCCCGATAGCCGCCATGTGACGCACGCGCGCCCATCTCCTGCTTGCTCCAGTCGAGCACCGGGAACTGCATGCCGCCGAACACCATCCCCACCTCGGTGCCACGATGGGCCTCCGCGACCTGGTAGATGTGTGGACCGGCAGGCTCCAGCATCTCGCGCATCACGACGTGGGGTCGGCAGTCCCGCTCGAGACAGAGCTCGAGCGGGCCGTGCGCCGGTTCCGTCCGCACATAGCGGGCGATGTAGTCGTATTGCGGCCCGAGGAAGCCACCCGTCCGGCTGCGACGCAGCGCGTCGGTGACATCGGGGACTTCCGGGATTCGGCTGATGTCGACGAACGTCGTGGGCCGCAGGCGCGCATCGAAGGAGGCATTGCGGTGACGCGCACGCGCGCTGATGGTGTCCATCGCGCGCACCTCGTGGCGCAACGAACGGCGCAGCGGGTTGACGAAGTACACCGGCGCCACGATGTCGTCGCTCTCGAACAGCAACTGCAGGATGCGGAACGACGAATCCCATCCGCCCGTCCAGAGCACATGCCGCATCGTCGCCGTGGCCATCACGCGCAGCAGCCTACTGCTCCTGCTGCTGCAATGCGAGCACAGCCGCGACGACACTCTCCACGGCCCGGCTTTGCGCGAATGCCCCGTCGGCGGGCGCACCGCTCCGCTGCTCGGCGAACACGAGTGTCATCGGCCGGCGGCCGAGCAACAGCAGGTCCGGCGCGACCGTCAGCTGGAACAGCAGGGGGCGCGCGATGGTGCTGCCGCGATAGAGCAAGGCATAGGCGGCGATGCCGTCGCGCCCTTCCGACGGCGGCAGCACGTGCACGTCGATCGGCCCTGCACCGGTCGGCACCGTCACGAGTTCGGCAGCCGTGTAGTCGGCCTCGCTCACGGCGAGTTCCGGATGGTGGTAGAGCCGCTTCATGTCGTACGAGCGGACCATGAGCACCGTCACCGGGGGCTCGCCGATGCCGGTGTACTCGCGCTCGGCCCAGTCGTCGCTGTCGAACTCACGCTTGATCGTCGTGGCGCGGCGGTTCGTGACGAGCGACGGACGGCCATCGAGCACCTCGGGCAGCACGTCGACGACGGGCGGCCGCTCGGCGACGTTCCCGCGCACGTACGACGTGACGACGGTCGGCACCAGGGCCACGGCGAGCAGGACCAGCGTGGGTGTGAGGTACCGCGACGAGAGCACGCTCATGGCGCAGGAGACGCGGCGACTCCGGATGCCGGCCGGGCCGGAGGTGGCGAGCCGATCCAGAAGATGAGCGGGAGCGCCAGCAGGAACGTGAGGATGCCCGACAGTTCGTGCGCCGACGTCTCGAGGATGCCGTCGCCATACCAGCGCACGAGCATCACGAGGAGCGCCACGCGCAGGATGTTCGCGCCAATCGCAATCGGCGCCGCGGCGAGCAGCACGGCCACGCGGCGCCACGGCACCGGGCAGAAGTACGCCGTGAGGCAGGCGACGGTGACCGCGGCGTAGAGCGTCGAGAACCCGCTGCACGCATCGGCGACGAAGAGCCGCGACTCGCCGCTGTGCAGCGTGAGGTTGTCGAGGAAGATCGGCACGCCCAGCAGCGACAGGAACTCGGCGACGCCATCGGCGGTGAGATAGCGCAGCGCCAGGTGCACGCGTTCGGTGACGCCGAGCGGAATCGGCAGCATGAACGCGAGGAACAGCAGCGGGAACAGGATGACCCGCGTGCGGCTCGGGCCGAGGAACAGCAACGAGAGTCCCGGCAGGGCGAGCACGATGGACGCCGCCGACAACAACTGCGTGTGCATCGCGACGTCGAACACGTGCAGCAACAGCGCCGGGACGAGCCAGGCAAAGCCCCACGCACTGCCAGGCTCGGCCGGCCCCTCGTAGCGGATCAACTCGTCGCGCACGAAGTAGGCCACCGCGAACGGGATGAGCATCCCGTGCGCGTTGTGCCACACGCTCATCGTCCACCGCTCCCACAGCCAGGCGACCGTCGGCGCGTAGAGCACCGCAAGCGCCGCGAGGACGAGCCAGAGCCGTGGGTCGAACCGACTGCGTGCCGGCGCGCCCGCCGGCACCGTGAGCGTGCTCATCTCACGCACCCTGCGCGGGGAGTGCGGCAAGCGCCTTGCGCGCGTCGTCGCTTGCCGCAAACGGCCGGGCAACGGCCTTCTGCAGCGCGGTGCGCGCCTTGCTCACGTCTCCCCGGGCCGCATAGGCGGCGCCGAGGTGGTACTGGTACTCGGGGTTGTCGGGATCCTTGTCCACGGCGTCCTCGAGCTCGCGGATCGCAAGGTCGTACTGCTGCTTCTTGTAGTAGACCCAGCCGAGCGTGTCGGCGACGGCGGGCTGCGTGGGCAGGTTGCGGCGGGCCGTCTGCGCCAGCTGGAGCGCGATGTCGAGGTTGCCACCCCGCTCGGCATAGAGCCACGCGAGGTTGTTGGCGGCCACCGGCGCCTGGCGATCGAGCTCGATCACGCGCTCGTAGCGCCGCTGCGCCTCGTCGAGGCGGCCGAGCCCCTGAAGCAGCATCGCCGCCACTGTATGTGGGCCGACCGCATTCGGCTGCTGGCGGCTCAGGGCGTCGTACTCCTTCAACGCCTGCTCCACCTTGTTCTGCATCAGGTAGACCTGCCCGAGCATTCCGTAGACTTCGAGGTTCGTGCTGTCGCGCGCCAGCAGCGCCCGCAGTGTGGACTCGGCCTTGGGGAAGTCACGCTGGGCGATGTAGACCTTCGCCGCGATCTGTTGGTAGCCGATGTCGCCCGGCGCCTTGGAGCTGAGAGCCTCGATGCGGGTGCGCGCGGCGTCGGCCTTGCCTTCGGCGATGTCGAGCAGCATGAGGCCCTGGAGTGCCTGGTACTGGCCCGGCTGCAGGGAGACGGCGCGCTCGAAGGCAGCCCGTGCGCCGGCGGAATCCTTCTGGATCACGCGGAGCGCGCCGATCTGGCTCCAGATGATGCCAGCGTCGGGGTACTCCTTCTGGAGGGCGCCAAGCGTCGTGGCCGCCGCATCGACGTTGCCGTTGGCCATCTGCGCGCGGGCGACGATCAGTCGCGCCGCGGGATTCTGTGGCGCATTGCGGAGGGCGTCCTCGGCAGCCGTCAGCGCCGCGGCGACCTGGCGCTGGCGCAGCAGGGTGTTGGCCAGGTGGATGCGCGCATCCACCGCGCGCGGATTCAACCGCACCACTTCCTGCAGGCTCTTGACGGCCTCGTCGTACTGGCTCAGTCCGAGCTCGGCAAGTGCACGCTCGTAGAGCGCGGGTGCATGTTCGGGTGCCGCGGTCGCCGCGGTCTGCGCGCTCGTCAGCGCCTCACGCGGTTTGCCTTCGAGCCGCAGCAGCCGTGCGCGGGTCAGCAGGGCCTGCACGTCCTTCTCGTTCTTCTTGAGGACTTCGTCGAGCAGCCGGTGCGCCTCGGTCGGGTTCTCGTCGGCAAATGCAAGGGCCGCGAGCCGGACCCGTGCCGGGCCGAACCCGGCCCGCTCCGCAGCGGCCTTCGTGAGCACCTCGCGCGCCTTGTCGGTCTGCCCCGTGCGGATGTAGAAGTCGCCGAGTCCCACGCGCGCGTTGGTGTCCTGTGGATCGGCCGCGAGCCGCTGCAGATACGGCTCGGCCGCGGCAGGATTGGGCCCCGAGGTGTGGAAGGCGGCAAGCGCGCGATTGGCGAGCTTGTTGTCGGGCTCGAGCGCCAGGGCCGCGTCGAGTTCGCCCTGCGCCTCGTCACGGCGGTTCGCCGCCCAGAGGAACTGGGCGAGCGCCAGCCGTGCCCCGATGGCCTTCGGGTTGACCTCGACGGCCTTCCTGAACGTCTTCTCGGCCTCGTCGGCCTGCCCCTTGGCGAGCTGGACGGCCCCGAGTGCCGTATAGGCGCGCGCGTCGCTCGGAGCGAGCGCCACGGCCTCTTCCATCTCGGCGAGCGCGCCATCCACATCCTTCAGTCCGGCGGTGGCGTTCCCGAGCAGGATCTGGGCCTCGACACTCGTCGGGTCTGCCTGGAGCGCCTTCTCCGCACGGCTCCTGGCGTCCTGGAACCGACCGGCGAACAGCAGCAGGCTGCCTGCCTTGATTTGCGCCTCGGCATTGTCTGGCAGGAGGTCGGATGCCCGGATGTACTCCTGGCCCGCCCGCCGCGCATCGCCGGTCCGCACCAGAGCCTCGGCGAGCTTGAATCGAGCCTCGCCGAACTTCGGATCGGCCTTCAGCGCGTTCCGGTACTCGACGACGGCATCGGCGAACTTGCCCTGCTCGAACAACGCATTGCCGCTCGCGAAGTACTGCTGCTTCTCGACCTCGGGGTCCTTCGAACACCCGACAGCCGTCATCAGCACCACACTCGCGGCGACCGCGACCAGACTCTTCTTCAGCTGCATGTGCACCAGCGCCACTCCTCGGATCAGGGACTGGGAACGTCCACTATAGCGTGACGACCCGACGGAGACGTCTCCCGGCGCCACGGATGGATGCCGTGCCGCCAGCCGTTGTCCACGAGCGCCGCCCACTCGTACACGACATATCGGCGGTCGTACCGGCGGCTCCACCAGGGCCACGCCAGTCCACCGACGACAGGCGCCGGCGAGACACCGACCTCGAGCGCCGGCGCCGCCGTGCCGGCAAGCATCAGCACGCGCCTCGTGTGGTAAGGCGACGTGATCACGAGCACACGCCGCACGCCGCTCCCCTCGGCCCATGCCGCCAGCGCCTGCAACTCGTCGAACGTGTTGCGCACGCGGCGCGGCAGGATCCGGATGCGCGCGGCGGCCACTCCCGCGCTCTCGAGCGTCTCGCGCCGGTTCGCGCAATCCTGGCAGTTGTACGGCGTGGCCACCACCGGCTCGGTCAGGAGCACGGCGGCGGCAGGCCACCGGCGCGCCACCTCCACGGCATGCGGCAGGCGCTCGTGCTCGTGGCTGCCGAGCACGAGCAGCGCTTCGGGCTCCCCGATGGCGCGATCGACGACGAGCCAGGGCCCTGCCGGAATGCTGGCAACCAGGAGCGCCACCACGCCCAGTACCATCAGGTACAACAGCCGCCGCCCCGCCCACCGAACTCGCCTCGCCATACGCAAAGAGGCCATCGTCGCACATGGCGACGATGGCCTCTGGACTTCCCGCCGATCCCCCTACTGCCGACGCCCCCGGAGGCGCGCCGCGCCGACCAGCAGGCCGGTACCGAGGAGCAGCATCGTGCCGGGCTCGGGCACAGGCGTGATCACGGCATACAGGTCGGTCGAGTTCAACGCGTTCTCCTGCGTGACGAACTCGTCATCGAACTGGAGGCCGCTCCCGTTCATCGTGGCGAAGCCGAGCACCTGCAACTGGTACGTCGCACCCAGGTAGGTGAACGACTGCAGGAGCTTGATCGTGTCGCCGATGGTGACCACATCCGGGCATGGCGTCTCGCCGGGGCACTGGCTGGCGACGTTGGGCGTCTCGGTGTGCACGACGAGCGACATCGCGTTCAGCGAATCGGGCGCCGTGTCGGCGGGATCGAAGTTGAGGAGCAGGCTCAACTCCACCGAGTCGATTCCCGAGTCCAGCGCGATGGTGCGGTTGTTGTGCTGGAACGTGCCGAGCTTGAACTGCTCGCCGACCGGCGCCGCACCGAACGCCGCGGGAAATGCCGAGATGAAACGGTACGAACTCTTGCCGAAGTTCGTGACCGGCACACCCCACGACACGAGCGGGTTCGATGCATACGTGCCCTCGACAGGGCTGTACACGACATTGGTGCCGCCGATGGCGTTGCTCCACGCCCCGAGCACCTGCAATGGGATGGTCGCGGCCGACGCCGGGGCTGCACACAGCAGCCCCGCGACGACCGCCCCGAGAATCTTCTTCATGCCTTTTCAGCTCCTCCCCAGTCCGGCGCACTCGATGTACGCCGACAGTCCGAAAACTGGCCACTGTCGAGCAACAACGGTGCCAAGGATGAGCTGAGGCCGGCGAATGGGCCACACGGACGATTTGCCCGGGAATCGTCGCGATGGCGCAGCCGGCATGCGCGGGCAAGTCGCCAACCCGGCGATCTTTTGTCGTCGAACGGCCGAGCTTGCGCCTACCTGTCAGGAGCCTCACCGAACGCCGCACGCAACGGGGCGGCCTCCGGACGGGCGGCAACGGCCGCGTCACGGCGGATGGCGTCCCAGTGCTCGCGGGCGCGCACCGTCTCCCCACGGGCCACCAGGACGAGGGCCAGGTGCAGCCGGGCGTCGACGAGTGCCGGGGCGCGACGGACGGCCTCGACGAGCACGCGCTCGGCCTGCTCGAGGTCTCCCGCGTGATACAGGACCCAGCCGTACGTATCCGCAATCGTCGGCTCACCGCGGGTCTGCTCGTAGGCCCGGCGTGCGAGTTCGAGGGCCTCGTCGCGATGCGCGGCATCGGTGGCGAGCACGAAGGCGAGATTGTTGGCGGCCACGGCGTCGCCGGGGCGCGCAGCCAGGACCGCGCGGTACGCGGCGATGGCTTCGTCGCGCTCGGCAACCGGGTCGAGCGTAAGGGCCAGCAGTTGCAGCACCGGCAGGTCGCCGGGATGCGCGGCGTTCCAGTCACGCAGGATTGCGACCGCCAACGCGCGCTCCCCCTGGGCCAGGCGCGCTTGCGCGGCAACCCGGGCCTCGAGCGACGCCGCCGCTGCCGGAGACGACGTCCGTCGGGCCTGCTCGGTCACGCGATCCAGGAAGGGGCGGGTCAGGCCCGACCGATCGTCCCGCGTCAGGGATACCTGTTCAGGCTCCGGACCGAACGGCCGGCACAGCGGATCGCCGAGCACCACGGTGCGCCATCCGATGTACTTCGTCGCGAGGTAATAGGACTCGCCGAGCGACCGACCCGCCAGGTACGCCGGCAGGAGGACCTGCGGGCGCACGACGCCGTCCACGTACGGATCGGCCACGGCCCCCGCCCAGCCCGTGACGCCAGCGCGGATGATGTCGCCGGCGAGCCAGTCGGCGCTGCCCTCGAACAGGCGGGCGCGATCGCGCCAGCTGCCGGCCTTCCAGTCGGCAGGGGGCTGCGCGAAGGTGCGCACGTCGCTGCTCGACAGGCTCGTGCCCACCGCGCCCGGGGCGAACGTGATCGGCAGCGTCCGTTCGCGATGGACCGGATCGGCCGCACCCCACGAGAAGTAGCCGATGACGTCGGCGACGTCTCGAATCGCCGCAGCCGTGTGATCGAGTTCGACGCGGATGCCAGGCGCACCCGCGCGAATGCGGTCGGCCGTCTCGATGAACCATTGCCCTTCCGGGCCGGTCGACGCGGGCCGGCCGTCGAGGACCACCCGGCCGGAAGCCGGCGGCGCACCGCAGCGCGACACCAGCGCCATCGCATCGGCCGCCGTGAAGCCGTCGAGGCGGGTGACGATGTAGATGTCGAGCCGGCTGCGGTCGAAGGCCGGCCACCCGGCGTCCGGACGCTGTTCGGCGAACATCGGGTTGGCAATCGGTCCCGGACCGACACCCATCCCGGCCAGCTTGCGGTACAGCAGCGTCAGGGAGGAGTCCACCGAGGTGAGCGGCGTACGGGTGGACGCGTCGGCCTGCACGCGGAGGGGCACGCCATGAGTCAGGACGATGTAGGTGATGGCGTCCTGAGCCGCATGACGCTCGATCCACTGGGCGATGGGCCGCTCGACCGCCGCCAGGTACTGGTCGCGGCGCAGCGTGTCCTGCGGCGCGACATCGATCACGACCTGATGCGTCTCGGGAATGTCGCGGGCGGCTCGATAGGCGTCGGCGACGAGACGACCGTCAGGAACCTGCGCGTTGACGACCACGAGGACGTCGGCGCGCGGTGCGGCGGCGGCACTGCCCGCACTGGCGAGCAGGAGGAACGAGAGGACGAGAACTCGGCGAACGCGCATGGACCTCCGGGCTGCTGGCCGGTGGCGGCAGCAGGCATTACGATAGCGGACGCCGCGGGTGCGGTGTCAGCTGGGCGCGTGCAGGTCGTCGTCGTCGGACGTCTGGAGGACCGGTGCCAACTCGGTGCGGGTGTGCTGATAGAGCGTGTTGCTGGAGGTGCGGATGCGAATCGTGTAGGCGATCGGCATCAGCTCCAGCAAGGGCTTCAAGGTCTCGAGCAGCGCGGGTGCGAGTCGGTCCTCGTCGTCGGGCGTGAGTGACGAAATGAAGTGGATATCCATGCGTCCGTCGTGACCAGTACGCAAGGTGCGTTCCGCACCTGCCGACGGCCCGGGATATTGTGAATCGTTGACATTTTTGTGAGACGTCGTCGTCGCCTGACTTGCTGAAGTACGAACGTACGCCTAGAAAAGTCAACTCATCCTATTACTAGTCAGGACTGATTTTGTCGCCACGCACAACGTCTACAGTATCGGGGGCAGCCTCTCTCAGCGGCATCATCCTCGCCGGCGGGTCCGGCACTCGCCTGTATCCGGTCACCCGCGGCGTCTGCAAGCAGCTGGTCCCGGTCTACAACAAGCCGATGATCTACTACCCGCTGGCCACGCTGATGCTGGCCGGGGTACGCGACATCCTCGTCATCACGACGCCCGAGGACTGCGCCAGCTTCGAGCGCCTGCTCGGTGACGGATCCGAACTGGGCCTCACGCTCCGCTATGCCGTGCAGCCGTCGCCGGACGGCCTGGCGCAGGCCTTCGTCATCGGCCGCGACTTCGTCGGCTCGCGACGCGTGGGCCTGGCGCTCGGCGACAACATCTTCTACGGCCACGGTCTCCCCGAGGTGCTGCAGGCCGCCGCCGCCCGCGAGCGCGGAGCCACGGTCTTCGGCTACGAGGTACGCGACCCCGAGCGGTACGGGGTCGTCGAGTTCGACGACGACGGCCGGGCGGTCAGCCTCGAGGAGAAGCCGACGGCGCCCCGGTCCCACTGGGCAGTCACGGGACTCTACTTCTACGACAACGACGTGCTCGACATCGCCGCGACGCTGAAGCCATCCCCCCGCGGCGAACTCGAGATCACCGACGTCAACCGCGTGTACCTGGAGCGGCAGGCGCTGCACGTGGAACGCTTCGGGCGCGGCTACGCCTGGCTGGACACAGGCACGCACGAGTCGCTGCTGCAGGCCTCCCTGTTCGTCCAGACCATCGAGGACCGGCAGGGCCTGATGCTGGCCTGCGTGGAGGAGATTGCCTGGCGCATGGGCTACATCGACGCCGAACAGGTGCAGCGCATCGCCCATCCCATGCGGAAGAACTCGTACGGCCAGTACCTGCTGCGCCTCGTCGGGCAGGGCCGCTGACGTGGACGTCCATCGCACCGCCCTCGCAGGGGTTCTCGTCATCGAGCCGCGCGTCTTCCGCGACGACCGCGGCTTCTTCATCGAGACCTACCACGCCAACCGCTATGCCGACGTCGGGATCGACCTGCCCTTCGTCCAGGACAACCACTCGCGCTCGCGCCAGGGCACGCTCCGGGGATTGCACTTCCAGCGGACCCGGCCACAGGGCAAGCTCGTTCGCGTCGTCGAAGGCGAGGTGCTCGACGTCGCCGCCGACATCGATCCGGCGTCCCCTACGTATGGCCAGTGGGTGGCCGTCTCGCTGTCGGCCGACAACTTCCGTCAGCTGTACGTGCCGCCGGGCTACGCGCACGGTTTCTATGTCGTCAGCGAGACGACGCAGCTCGAGTACAAGTGCACCGACTTCTACGACCCGGCCGACGAGGGTGGGGTGATGTGGGACGACCCCGTGCTCGGGATCGAGTGGCCCACCGGCGCGCCGCGGCTCTCACCGCGCGACACGCAGCATCCCCCGCTCCCGAGGCGCTGACATGCCGCCAGCCCAGGCCATCGTCAACGCGATGTCGGTGGACGTGGAGGAGTACTTCCACGCGAGCGCCCTGGCGCCTGTCGCGCCCCGCGCCGCGTGGGAGACACTGCCCTCGCGTGTCGAACCGACCACGCGCCAGTTGCTCGACGCGTTTGCGGCACGCGACGTCCGCGCGACCTTCTTCGTCCTCGGTTGGGTCGCGGATCGGCATCCCGACCTCGTGCGCGCGATTGCGGCGGCCGGCCACGAGGTGGCCTCGCACGGCTACTGGCACGAGATCGTCTACAGCCTCACGCCGGACGCATTCCGGGACGACGTACGGCGGAGCAAGCAGGTGCTCGAGGACCTGACGGGCCGCGAGGTGGCCGGGTACCGCGCACCGAGCTTCAGCATCACGCGGCAGTCGCTGTGGGCACTCGACGTGCTCGTCGAAGAAGGCTATCGGTACGACGCCAGCGTGTTCCCCGTGCGGCACGATCGCTACGGCATCCCGGATGCCCCGCGCCACGCCTACGCGCTCGATCGCGCCGCGGGTCCGCTTGCCGAAGTGCCGCCATCGACAATCCGCCTGCTCGGTCAGAATCTCGCCGTTGCCGGCGGCGGCTACTTCCGCCTCCTGCCGTACGGCTGGACGCGTGCGGGCATCGCGCGGCTGAATCGCCAGGAACGACGGCCGGCAATCTTCTACCTCCATCCGTGGGAGGTGGACACGCGGCAGCCGCGGCTGCCCGTGGGCATGGCGACGCGGCTGCGGCACTACGGCAACCTGTCGCGCACCGCGGGACGGCTCGAGCGGCTTCTCGGCAGCTTCGCGTTCGCGCCGGTCGCCGACGTGCTCGGCTCCATGGGCTCGCTGCCGGCACACGCCCTCTGACGGGGCGGCCACGCCATCAGGCCGGCGTGATCTCCCCGACGCACGACGCCAGGAGCGGCGACGCCAGCGACACCTCGTCGCCGTCTTCGAGAAATCGCCGCGTCTCCCCCGTCGGCAGCGACAGCGGCTCGGTCCCGCGCCAGGTGCGTTCGAGCAGGCAGCCGCGCGATTCCGGTGTCGCGCCCGAGACGGTGCCGGTGCCGAGGATGTCACCAGGCCGGAGGTTGCACCCGTTGCTCGTGTGGTGCGCGACGAGTTGCGCCGGCGTCCAGTACAGGTCGCGCGCGTTGCCCGTGCTGACCCGCAGCGCCGGGAGCCCTGCCTCGCGCATCCGTCGGCTGCGCAGGAGGACCTCGACCGGCAGGTCGAGCGCCCCGCCCACCTGGTCTTCCGCATCGACGAGGTACGACAGGAGCGGTGGCGCGTCCGCACCGCGCGCCGTCGCTGGCGCCCGTCGATCGGCAAGGGCGTCGAGCGGCACGACCCACGCCGCGATCGACGTCGCGAAGCTCTTGGCGAGGAAGGGCCCGAGCGGCTGGTACTCCCAGGCCTGGATGTCGCGAGCCGACCAGTCGTCGAGCAGCACGACGCCGAACACGCGCTCTTCCGCCTGCGCAATCGGGACGGGCGTGCCGAGCCCGTTCTCGCCGCCAATCACCAGCCCGATCTCGAGTTCGTAGTCGAGCCGCTCCGACGGCCCGAACACCGGGCCGTCCGCGCCGTGCGGCAGGCGCTGCCCCGATGGTCGCCGGACTGGCGTCCCGCTCACCACGATCGACGATGCGCGGCCGTGATAGCCGATGGGCACGTGCCGGTAGTTGGGCAGCAACGGCGAATCGGGCCGGAGCATCGTCCCGACGTTCGTCGCGTGGTGCATCGACGCGTAGAAGTCCGTGTAGTCGCCGACCACGACCGGCAGGTGCATGCGCACCGCCGCCTTCGGCAGGAGGCACTCGCGGACGATGTCGCGTGCCCCGCGCCACCCCGCGGCGTCGTCCACGAGGAGTTCGAAGAGCCGCTGGCGCAACGCGCGCCACTCGACGGGCGACAGCGCGAGCAGGGGGTTCAGCACAGGCGCGCGCAGCGCGCGGGTGAGCGGCTTCGGTAGGTCGTCGACGAGGCCGCAGTCCACGAGTGCGGCCGCATCGAGTACGTGATCGCCGATGGCGACGCCGAGCCGAGGGCGTCCGCCCGGTCCAGTGAGAGAGAAGGCCCCGTAGGGCAACCGCTGCAGCGAGAACGCCGCGGCCGTAGTGCCCTCGCCGGCCACCCAGGAGCGGGCCGCGGGATCGAACGTGCGATCGGACGTCGGACTCATACGACGAGGCCCACGCGCCGGGCGTCGGCCACCGGTTCCTCGAACGAGCAGGTGCCCACGCTGCGGATCAGCGCCCGGCCCGCGACCGCAAACTGTTCGACCGGTCCCTCGATGATCGGGCCGTGCGGCCCCCGCCACTCGACGGCCGCGTGGCCGACCCAGGACGGGACCTCCTGCGCCTCGAGCAGGCGGGCGATCGTCGCGCGGACCTCCCCGCTGCCGGCTGCGGCGCGCCCGGCCCCCTCGGCAATCCCGGCGCCGAGCACGAGGTTGAGGAACCCGAAGAGCGTGGCGCGTGGCGCATCCGCCGCATACGTCAGCGGATACTCACCAGTCACGGCATGGTGGAGGCCGGCGGTCGCCTTGGCGACCACCCCGCGGACGGCGCAGCCGCACAGGAACGCGGCAAGGTGCGCCGCGCCCGGAACCGATTCCTCGACGACGCCACCGGTCCGCACCTTGGCGTGCAGACCGGCGTGGGCCACGGCGTCGAGCAGCCCGTCGAGAGCGGCGCCGAGCGGCACCTCGCAATAGGCCTCGTAGCCGCGGCCGGCCCAGCAGCGCGCCGCGCGCACGTCGGCGGAACCGGCAACGCGCGCCTCGACGGTGTCCACGACGGCGGCCCCCTGTGCCGCGTCGGCGTGGCGGCGGTTGAACGCGTCGATCCGTGCGGCATCGTCGTCCGCATCAGGAGCAACGAGCGCGGTGATCCGCCAGGGGACGTCGCCCTCACCCGTCGGGCAGTGCTTCGGTGCCAGGGCCGAGCACGCCTCGAGGCTGGCAGCGGGCACGACGAACCGCCCGAGCATCCAGCCCGAGCGACCGCTGCGGTAGCGGGCATAGCCGGCCATCGCCTCGGGCAGCGGGCGGCTGGCGGGCGGGAACAGGCCGGCGTAGTCGAACAGGCCGGCAAGCAGCGCGTGGGAGCGCGGCACGGCGGGCTACTCCACCCACGACCGGTAGTACTCGCGGTCCTCGACGTCGAGCGCCTGCGTGCTCACGCGCAGGGGGTGGAACGTGTCGACCATCACCGCGAGCTCCGTCGTCTCCTTCTGCCCGAGCGAGGCTTCGGTCCGCCCGGGATGCGGGCCATGCGGCACGCCGTCGGGGTGCAGCGTGACCGAACCGTACTCGATCCCCTTGCGACTCATGAACTCGGCGCTGGCGTAGTACAGCACCTCGTCGGACATCACGTTGGAGTGGTTGTACGGCACGGGCACGGCCTCCGGATCGAAGTCGTAAGGCCGCGGGCAGAACGAGCAGATCACGAAGTTGTCGCCCTCGAACGTCTGATGCGTGGGCGGCGGCAGGTGGACGCGTCCGACCCTCGGCTCGAAGTCGTGGATGTTGAAGGCCCACGGGTAGTAGTAGCCGTCCCAGCCCACGACGTCCCACGGGTGGTGGTCGAGGATGAACTCGGTGAGCCGGTCGTCCTTCTTCACCACGATCCGGAACTCACCGCGCTCGTCGACGGGGTCCATCAGGTCCGGGCGCCGGATGTCCCGCTCCGAGAACGGTGCGCTCTCCATCAACTGGCCGTGTTCGTTGCGATAGCGCTTCGGGGTCCGCACGTAGCCGCGGCTCTCGATGACGAGGCACGTCATGGGTGCGGTCACGCGATAGCGATGCAGGATGCCGCGCGGCACCACGAGGTAGTCACCGGCCCGGAACGGCAGCTGCCCGAGCTGCGTCTCGAGCGTGCCCGTCCCTTCACTCACGTAGACCACTTCGTCACCCTGTGCGTTGCGATAGAAGTAGTCGTCCTCCGCGGTGGGCGCCACGAACGACAGCGCGACGTCGGCGTTGAACAGCAGCGGAACCCGATCGGCCGTGATGCTCGCCGTCCGGGCGAGGCCGCCCGTGCGGAAGTGCCGGTGCCGGAACTGGCGATCGGGCTCCTCCTGCCACCGGACGGCCTGCAGCGTCCGCGCCGCGCGAATCTGCGTGGGCTGCCGGATGTGATAGACGAGCGACGAGGGCCCGACGAAGCCCTTGTTGCCGACGAGTTCCTCGGTGAGGAGCGCGCCGGAACCCTGGCGGAAGACGATGTGCCGCTTGCGTGGAATCGCCCCGAGCGAGTGGTAGATGGGCATGGTCGCCTGCCGTTCCGCATCCTGCCGCTTACAGGTTGCCGCGCGAGGCCTGCTCGCGCTCGATGGCCTCGAACAGCGCCTTGAAGTTGCCCTTGCCGAAGCCGCGGCTCCCCTTGCGCTGGATGATCTCGTAGAAGACCGTCGGCCTGTCCTGGACGGGCCGCGAGAACAGCTGCAGCAGGTATCCCTCCTCGTCGCGATCGACGAGGATGCGCAGCGACCGGATCATCTCGAGCGCCTCCTCGATCACGCCGACCCGCTGCGGGAGCAGGTCGTAGTACGAGTCGGGCACGTCGAGGAACTCCACGCCGTTGGCGCGCAGCGCCGAGACCGTCCGCTCGATGTCCTGCGTGAGGAGCGCGACGTGCTGCACGCCGGGCCCGCCGTAGAAATCCAGGTACTCGTCGATCTGGCTCTTGCGCCTGCCAGGCGCCGGCTCGTTGAGCGGGAACTTGATCGCGTACGAGTCGTCGCTCATGACGATGCTCATGAGCGCGCTGTACTCGGTGGAGATGTCCTTGTCGTCGAAGCTGATATAGCGCGAGAAGCCGAGGACGTCGCTGTACCAGCGGGCCCAGTGGTCCATCTTCCCGAGTTCGACGTTGCCGACCATGTGGTCCACGCGAAGGATCCCGACGTCCTCGCCAGGCACCTCCCGCGCGACATACCCGGGCAGGAAGGGTCCGGTGTAGTCGCCGAGCGCATAGAAGGAGTGCACCGTGTCTCCATAGGTCCGCACCGCCGCGTGTCGCACCGTGCCGTGCTCGTCACGGAGGGTGCGGGGCGCAACGGCCGCCTCGGCGCCGCGGCCGACCGCGGCCTCGAAGGCCGCATCGGCGTCCTCGACGTGAAACGCGATGTCCGCCACGCCGTCGCCGTGCCGCAGGAGGTGGTCCGCCGCGCGCGACGTCGCACGATAGGGCGTGGTGAACACGAGCCGCGCCTTGCCCTGCTGCATCGCGTAGGAGGCGGCGTCACGGTCACCCGTCTCGAGACCGGCATAGGCACGCTGCGAGAACCCGAACGCACGCCGGTAGTAGTACGCGGCCTGCTTCGCGTTGCCGACGATGAACGAGACGTGGTGGATGCTCTTCAGTCGCAGCGGATTGCCAGCCACGGACACACCTCGCGACTATCAATATCACCAATCAGAGCATAAGCGCCGCAGGCGGATCGGGGGACGGGCGGGAGGCCGTGTCCGTCATCGGTGTCGGCGCGAGGGCAAGGACCGTCCCGCGCGACCCGAGCAGGTCGAGGAGCGCCCTGATGAGGAGGATGACGCCGGCCATCTCCAACGCTTCCTCGATCGTCGCGATCGCGACGTACTGCGCCGTGGCACCGTGCGCGCGCGCGTGGGCGCCCCCTACCACCTCCATGCCGAAGGCGCCTCCCAGGTAGACCGCCGCGGCAACGGCCGTGCGAAGCCGGGTGTCCGGCTCCAGCCGACGCCAGAAGCCCACCAAAGAGATGCCGACAAGGAGGACCGCCACGATTGCGGGCAGCACCCACGCGAAATGAAGCATCGCCGCGCGGTCGTCCCCGAGCAGCGCACGCATCGGCCCATTCATCCGTTCATGCAGCGCCAGGAGCTCGTCGGCGCTCAGGTAGAGGAATCCGAGCGCCAGGACGCGCCAGTAGACGACGTCGCGGCTGCGGCGGATACGCTCGACTGTCGCGACGAGCGCGAACAGGGCGGCGGCCACCGCGAGGAGTCCGCCGGAGAACAGGGTGCCGAGGTTGCCCTCGCCCCGGAGGCGCAGGAGTCGCCCCGCGGCGCGCACGCCTACACATCCGGAAACGCCGCGGCGACGTACTCGCTGGTGCCGCCCACGACGACAAGCAGGGCGGCACACGCCGTGACGACGCGGACGACGCGCGGGGCGTGGACCTGCACTTCGACCATCTCCCCTCCTACGGTGCGGCGCAGTGTACGCCAGCTCCGCCGTAGGGGCAAACCCGCGCGACGGCTATACTTCCCGGAAGTGGCCCAGCTTACCGAGCCCATCACGCGGGCACGGATCCTCATCGTCGACGACCAGGCCCCCAACATCAGGCTGCTGGAGCGGCTGCTCACGTCTGCCGGCTACCATCGCCTCTACTCGACGGCGGTGCCGGAACAGGTCGCGCCGCTCGTCGGCCAGGTGAGCCCCGACCTGATCCTCCTCGACCTGCACATGCCGGGCCTCGACGGCTTCGGGGTGATGGCACAACTGGAGTCGAGGCTGAGCGAGGAGCGTTACCTCCCCATCCTCGTCGTCACGGCCGACCTGAGCGTCGAAGTCCGCCAGCGGGCGCTCGGCGCCGGCGCGAAGGACTTCCTCAACAAGCCGTTCGACGCGGTCGAGGCCCTGCTGCGCATCCGTAACCTGTTGACGACGCGATTCCTCTACCTGCAGCTCGACAAGCACAATCGCGGGCTCGAGGCGACGGTGCAGGAACGCACGCGCAAGCTGGAAGTGGCGCGGCTCGAGATCCTCGAACGGCTGGCGTTGGCCGCGGAGTTCCGCGACGACAACACCGGGGAACACACCCGTCGCGTGGGCCGCCTGGCGGGAGCCATCGCGAGACAGCTCGGGCTGGCCGAGGACGAGGCACTGACGATCGAGCGGGCCGCCCCGCTCCACGACGTCGGGAAAATCGGCATCCGCGACGCCATCCTGCTCAAGCCGGGGCCGCTGACGCGCACCGAGTTCGAGGAGATGAAGCGCCACACCGTGATTGGCGCCGACATCCTGTCCGGGAGTACCGGCGCCCTGCTGCGCACGGCCGAACACATCGCCCTCACCCATCACGAACGATGGGACGGCGGCGGCTATCCGCGCGGCCTGCGTGCCGATGCCATTCCGCTGGCCGGACGCATCACGCACGTCGCCGACGTGTTCGACGCGATGACCCACCCGCATGGCGAGCACCTCTACGATCGCCGGGGAGACGCCGTCGGCTACATCACCGCCGAGACCGGGCAGGCCTTCGATCCCGCGGTGGTCGCGGCGTTCAAGGGCGCGCTCGAGCGCCTCTGAGTCCGCCGGCGGCGAGCCCGAGTGCCAGGGCGATGACCGACGCCAGCAGCCCCCACACGACAGGCGCCAGGCCGGCCACGCCGGTGCCACCCGTCGCGGCGTGCATACCCGCAGTCGTCGTGACGCCTGCCAGCATCGATGCAAGGGCCTCGTTCCTTCCGGCGCGAGGCACGAAGAGGCCCGCGAGCACCGGCACGAAGAGGCTGGCGCTGAGCAGGCTGTAGAACAACTGCATCAGCGTGATGATGCTGCCGGCCCATGCCGCGACGAGGGTGCCGAGCAGGCCGCTGCCGACCGCGGCCAGGCGGGCCACGCGCAACTGCGCGGCGTCGTCGGCGCCCGGCCGCAGGTGCCCGGCATACAGGTCGCGCGCGATCGAGGTCGAGAGCATGAAGAGCACGGCGTCGGCACTGCTCACTTCGGCCGAGAACAGCGCGGCAAGCGCTAGCGCGCCGAGCCATGGCGGCAGGTCGTCGCGCAGGAGTGTCGGGAGCGCGAGTTCGCCGTTGGGCAGGTCCGGGTGCAGCACCCGCGACAGCATCCCGAGCAGTACCGGGACACCGGCGAACAGGAGCAGGACGAGCGCGTTGAATCCGGCGCCGAGGCGCACGGCGCGTTCGTCCCGCGCGCCATAGACCTTCTGCAGGAGGCCCGGCGAGACGATGAACGACGGGCCGAGCAGCGCGAGGAACATCACGCCGGAACCGCCACCACTCAGCACGCTCCAGTAGTCGGAGGGCACGGTGGGCGGCGCGAGTGCCGCCACACCGCCCGCGGCATGCCAGGCAAAGGGAATGGCGAGCGCGAGACCGACGACGAGGACGACGACCTGCACGGCGTTGACGATGGCCGACGAGAGCAGGCCGCCGGTGGCGAAGTACAGGGTCGCGACAACGCCACCGATGAGGCAGCCCCAGGCGTGCGGGACGCCGGTCAGCGTGTGGAGCACGCCGGCAAGCGCGACGAGTTGCGCGGCAAGAATCGACAGCGACCCGGCCCAGAGAAGCACGGCCATCAGGCCGCGCACTTCGGGACCGAACCGCGCGCGCAGGTAGTCGCCGACCGTGCTGTGGCGTCCGGCGGTCGCCACGCGCCAGATCCGCGGGCCGACCACGAACGCCAGGACGACCGAGCCGACTCCGGCGGCACCCACCCACCACCAGGCGGCAACACCGTCGCGATAGCCGAGGCCCGCAACGCCCTGCGTGGAACCGGCGCCGATGTTGGCGGCAATCAGCGTGCCCGCGAGCAGCGCGGGCGACAGCCGCCGGCCGGCCACGAAGAAGTCCTGCGCGGTGGCCCGACGCGCCGACCACCAGCCGAGCGCGACGAGAGCCGCGGCGTAGGCGAGGAGCAGCGTGAGATACATGCTGCGCGTGCGTTCCTGCCGCTAGCGCAGGCTGCGCGCCGAAGGCAGCGCGGGCAGCGGCTCGGCGTGGCGCACCGCGTTGACGATGGCCTGCGCCATGACGTCGGCCGCGAGCGCGCCGATCAGGCCGACGTCTGCATCTGCGGCCGACACGCCCGTGGCGAGCGCGAAGATCGTGTCGCCGTCCGACGGCGTGTGTGACGGCACGATCGCGCGGGCGAAGCCGTCGTGGGCCATGCGCGCCACGAGCGTCGCCTGCGTCTTCGAGAGCGCGGCGTTCGTGGCGACGATGCCCAGCGTGGTGTTCTCGGCCGGCGCAATGGGCGCCGGCAGCCCCTCGCGCAGCAGCACCCGCGCATCGGCCAGACGGCGGCCGTCGGCCGTGCGCACGCCGGCCACGACGCGACCGGTTGCCGGGTCGATCACGTCGCCGCGGGCGTTCACTGCCGCGAGGGCGGCCACGACGACACCGGACGGCAGCCGCAGCGAGGCCGAGCCGATGCCGCCCTTCATCGCGCGCGCGAGGCCATACAGCTTGCCGACGGTGGCGCCGGCACCTGCGCCGACGTTGCCCTGGGGCACGGGGGTGCGAGAGGCGCGTGACGCCGCCTCGTGGCCGCACTGCGCCGTCGGGCGGATGCGTGAGTCGCCGACGCCGAGGTCGAACAGGATCGCGGCCGGCACGATCGGCACGCGCACCTGGCCCACGGGAAAGCCGATGCCTTCCGATTCGAGGAACGCCATCACGCCCTGCGCGGCGTCGAGGCCGAAGGCGCTGCCGCCCGACAGGACCACGGCGTGCACCTGCTGCACGCTGTTGAGGGGATCGAGCAGGTCCGTCTCGCGGGTTCCCGGTGCAGCCCCCCGCACGTCCACGCCGGCCGTCGCGCCCTCCCGCGCGAGCACGACGGTGCATCCGGTCGGGCGCTCGGGCCGCACGGCATGGCCGACGAGCAGCCCCTCGACGTCGGTGAGCGTGCCGTTCATCGGTGGAGGGGGATCTGGTGAACGGCTACCGGCAGGGCCGGCGCTGGCAGCCAGGAGGAGTGCGGCGGCCACGAGCGGGATGTGCACGCGGTGATGGTACCGCGAGACGGCATGGCGTCAGCGGGCCGGAGCCTCGCCTGCGAGCACACGGTCGAGCACCGGATCGAGGTGCTGGAAGAAGGCCTGCGCGTACACGGCGGCGCTCTCGTCGGTCAGGTGCGATCCGTCCATCGTCCGCATGCCGGGCACCTCGGGTGCCACGAGTGGGACGCCAGTGGCGTCGGCGATCATCTGCGCGTGCGTGAGCGAGACGTCGCGCCCTGGCACGAGCACGAAGATCAACCGGGCGCCGCGTGCCTCGACTTCGTCCTTGAACGCGCGCGCCAGCTCGAGGTTGTGCGGCCGGGCGACGTCGCGGCCCGTGTAGAAGGGCATCATCCTGGACCCGTGGCCGAACCCGGTGGCGCTGAACCACGACCCGTCGCGGCGCGACCTGTAGATCACGAACTCCCGCTCCCCTTCCCACAGGTCGGCCACGTGCGGCACGACGCGATGCATGGCCCGCCGCATCGTGTGCGACGTCGCGGCCTCGAAGGCCGTCTTCCACGCGTCGAACGTCGTGTCGCCAAGGACCCGCTGCGCCCATGGCGACGTCACGCCGCCGAAGAAATCGTCGATGTTCGCGATCACGACGCGCGGGTGGAGGTCGTGGCGCCGGATCAGCTCGAGCGGGAACCGGCTCTGCTCCAGATGGCCGAATCCCAGCGCAAACGGTCGGAGGCCGCGGGGCAGGAAGTAGCGCCGGATCGCGTCCCCACGCAGGGCGAACATCAGCCGCGAGTTGCCGAGGAGCAGCACGTCGGCCTCGCGCATGTGCTCGACCGACGACTCATCCAGGCCATGGAACAGCACGTGGTGATCCACATGGCCGCCCCGATCGTGGGCGAGGTAGTGGTCGGGCGGCGCCGGCGCGGCCGTGACGATGTCGAGTTCGTACTGCCGAAGTGGGGTCCGCGTCCAGATCAGCCAGCCGAGCGCGACACAGATCGCGAATGTCAGCCCGCCGAGCAGGATGGCGCCTGTTGCGGTCCGGTCGCGGCGTGACATCGCGTCAGGATAGCAGGAGGAGGGAGGGCGCCGGGCCGGGTCCGTCAGAACTGGAAGTAGATGAACGCGTTGCTGCTGCCGTAGGCGACGAGGATGCCGTAGAGCAACACACCGGTCAGTACGGCCCGGCGCGCCGGCGACAGCGCGCGGACGTACCCGTGCTCGACGAGCCACGTCCATGCGTGCGCGAGGAACACCGGCAGGAGGAACGCCATCGCGGTCCACATCTCCCAGTTGGGCGTGGCCCATTCGAAGCGCGCGATGTTGCGGAGGAACTGGAACGCGCCCTCGAAGGAACTGCTCCGGAAGAAGATCCACGTGACGAGCACGACGATCTGCACGCCAATCCCCCACGCGGCGCGCAGCAGCCACGGCCGGCGCTCGAGGTCGCGGTGCAGGCCGAGCACGCGCTCCACGGCCAGCGCGCCGCCGTGCAGGGCCCCCCAGGCGACGTAGGTCCACGCCGCCCCGTGCCAGAGGCCGCCGAGCAGCATCACGAGCATCAGGTTCACGTAGGTGCGCCGCCGCGATACGCGGTTGCCGCCGAGGGGCACGTACAGGTAGTCCCGCAGCCAGCGCGAGAGCGTGATGTGCCAGCGCTCCCAGAAGTTCTTGAACGAGCCTGCGATGTACGGGCTCCGGAAGTTGACCGGCAACTGGTAACCGAGCACGTACGCCACGCCGCGCGCGATCTGCGAATAGCCGGCAAAGTCGCAGAAGATCTGCCCGCTGAAGAGCAGCGCCAGCCAGATCATCACGACGCTGTTGCCGTCGGCCCGGTACCCCTGCTCCCAGTACTTGTCGACGTACACGGCCAGGTTGTCGGCACAGACCATCTTCAGGAAGTACCCCTCGACCATCAGCGCCAGACCGGTGGCGATGACCGGCCACCGGATGCGCCGCACCCGCGGCATCTGCGGCAGGAACTCCGAGGCGCGCACGATCGGCCCGGCGACGAGCTGCGGGAAGAACGCGATGAAGAGCAGGAAGTCCCGGAAGCTGTGAAGCGCCTTCAGCTCACGCCGGTAGACGTCGATGGTGTAGCTCATCGACTGGAACGTGTAGAAGCTGATGCCCATCGGCAGGACGACCTGCCACTCGGGCCGCGTGAAGTCGAACCCGAAGCGGTCGCTCGCCCACTGCAGGTTGTCGAGCGCGAAGCCGAAGTACTTGAAGAACCCCAGCAGGCCGAGGTTCGTCGTCAGCGAGACAGCCAGGATGGCGCGGCGCCGTCCCGGCGTCAGGCCTTGTCGCTCGAGCAGGATGGCGGCGTAGTAGTCGATCCCGGCCGACAGGAACAGGATCGACAGGTACCAGGGAATGTGCCAGCCGTAGAAGACGAGGCTCGAGACGAGCAGGACCCAGACGTACGGTCGCTCCACGCCGCGCCGGCCAATCGTCAGCCGCGCAAGGCACACGAGGATCAGCAGGGCCGCGAAGGCGTAGGAAACGAAGTTCACGCGGGATCAGTGGACAGGCAAGAAGGCGCGGATATGTCGCCGCGGGCGTGGACAACCCGGCAGATGGCCCCTTACCATCGCATCAGCGTGCGTGCCGTTTCAAGCGTCTTCCTCGTCGCGGCCCTCGGCCTCTGGCTGGCCACCCCGGTGTACGGCCAGGCCGACGCTCCGCAATGGCGCGCCTTCATCGTCGACACGTTCAACACACGGCTCGGCACGCCCGAGGACGTCGCACTTGCCGTCGAACGGGCCGCCTCCGCGCACGCGAACACACTGCTCGTGCAGGTCCGCCGGCGTGGTGACGCCTTCTATCTCGACACGCAGGAACCGATGCCGGAGGCCACGGCCATCGCGCCGGGCTTCGACCCGCTCGGCGACCTGCTGGTGCGCGCGCGCGAGGCGGGCCTCGAGGTCCACGCGCTGCTGACCCTCGGCCCCGTCTGGAACGCGGCCACGCCGCCAGCCGACGGCCGCCACGTGTTCCGGCGGCACGGCCACGACGGCGCACGTCTCGTCGAAGGTCCCGAGAACTGGCTCACGCGCACGCTCGTACCGGACGGCACCGGCACATCGAACGACGGCTACCGCTTCGGCAACGACTTCTGGCTCGACTTCGGCCATCCGGATGCGGCGAGCTACGTCGTGGACGTCGTGACCCGGCTCGTCGCCCGCTATCCACTCGATGGCGTCCACCTCGACGCCCTCCACTACCCGCCCGTGCCGCTCGACAGCGCCAGCATCGGCTACAACGCCGTGTCGGTCGCGCGATTCCAGCGGCGCACCGGACAGGCCGGCACGCCGGCTGCCGAGGATCCCCGCTGGAGCGACTGGCGCCGCGAGCAGATCACCGCGCTCACCCGACGCATCGCGGTGGCCGCGCAGGCGATTCGCCCCGCGCTCGTCGTCACCGTCGGTGGCGTGGCCGATGGCGCCGCGCCCGGTGACGTCCGCGGCACCACGCCGTTTGCGCGGCGGTTCCAGGACTGGTTTGCCTGGACCAACGATGGCAGCGTCGATGCCGTCGTCCCGGAGGTCTATCGGCCCGAGCACGACGTCCGTCTCGCCGCCGAGTTCACGGACTGGACGGGATGGCTGCAGGCCACGGCGCGTGCGCGCCCGGTCATCGTCGGGATCGGCGCCTATCTCAACGCGGCCGAAGGCATGATGCGACAGGCGCGCGCAGGGGCGGCGGCAGCCGGTCCGCAGGGCGGGGTGGCGCTGTTCTCGCTCGCCGCGATCAACGCGCCCGTCATCGCCAATCCGCATTCGCTGCCGGCCGGACGCGACACACCGCAGCGTCCCTTCGAGGACATCGCCAGCATCCTGCGCACAGGCCGGACGACAAGCGGTCAGGTCGTGGACCCGACGATGCCTCCCCTCTTCGCCGTCCAGGTTCCCCGCCCCGGCCTGCCCTGGAAGGACGTCGTCGGCCACGTGCTCGGCGTGGTCGAGGACCAGGACGGCTTGCCGTCAGACGGCATGGCGCTGCACCTCGAGGCCGGGGATCGGCGCGGTGGGCCTGCTGATGTCGTCAGCGACGGGTCGGGCGTGTTTGCCGTGCCGGCCGTCACGCCTGGCACCTACCGGCTGCGCGTCGTGGCACCTGACGGCAGCACCTACATCTCGACCTGCTCGGTGGAGGTCAGCGCGCGCGCCGTGGCGCACGTCAGGCTGCAGGTCGACGCGACACGACCGGCCATCGCTACCTGCCAGTAGGCGTCGCCGCGCCGCTCTCCTCGTTCCACAGCCACGCCGCCCCGCGGACGCCACTCGAGTCGCCGTGGACCGCGCGCACGAGGCGCGTGCTCACGCGATCGGAGAACACCCAGCGCTCCCACAAGGCCGGCACGTTGTCGTAGAGGCGGGCAACGTTCGACAGCCCGCCCCCCGCAACGATGACGTCGGGATCGACGATGTTGATCACGCCGGCGAGGGCACGGGCCAGGCGGCGCTCGTACCGGCGCCACGCCTCGTCGGCCTGCGCGTCGCCGGCGTCTGCGAAGGCAAGCACGTCCGCGGCCGTCGCGGTCCGACCCGTGTGGCGCTGGAAATCCCGCTCGAACGCCGGTCCCGAGAGGTGCGTCTCGATGCAGCCCGTGAGGCCGCAGTAACAGGCAGGCCCCGGGTACTCGTCGCCCTCCGGCCACGGCAGCATGTTGTGGCCCCACTCGCCGCCGACCGCGTTGGCGCCAATCACGACGTTGCCGTTCACGACGAGCCCGCCACCGACACCAGTGCCGAGGATGATTCCGAACACGACGCCGGCGCCGGCTGCTGCGCCGTCGGTCGCCTCCGAGAGCGCAAGGCAATTGGCGTCGTTGGCAAGACGCACCGGCCGTCCCAGCACCCGCTCGAGGTCCTCGGCGAACGGCTGGCCATTCAGCCATGTCGAATTGGCGTTCTTGGCGAGGCCCGTGGCCGGCGAGATCGCCCCCGGCATGCCGACGCCGACCGTGCCGGCCGCTCCGGTCGCCGCTTCGCACCGGCGAACGAGTTCACCTATGGCCGCGAGTGTGCCCTCGTAGTCGTGCCGGGGCGTGGGCAGCCGCTCCCGATACAACGATTGTCCCTGCTCGCCGATGGCGAGCGCCTCGATTTTCGTGCCGCCGAGATCGATGCCGATGCGCATTGTCGCGGGGGAGTGTACCGCGCGTCCTGTACGCTGGATCCCGTGAACGCAGGAGACCGCACGTGGACGGTGGCCGACGACGAGGGCGGCGTACGGCTCGACAGGTATCTGGCCGCGGGCGAACGGGCCGGGTCGCGCCGGCGTGCCGTTGACGCGATCGGCCGCCGCCGCGTGTTCGTCAACGACGCCGAGGTCGACAGCGACGCCGTGGGCCGTGTGCTCGACGCCGGCGATCGTGTGCGGCTCTGGATCGATCGTCCGGGCTCGGCGGCACCCGTCGTGCGTCCGGGCGTCCATCACGGGCTCGACATCGTCCACCAGGACGACGACATCGTCGTCGTGGCCAAGCCGGCGGGCCTGTTGACGGTGCCGCTCGATGGCGAGAGCCGCGCACCGTCGGTCCTCGCTGTGCTCCACGATCGCTATCGCTCGCACCGCACCCGCAGCCCGCTCGTGGTACATCGGATCGACAAGGACACGTCGGGACTGGTGCTGTTTGCGCTGCACGAGGGCGCGCGCACCGCGCTCGTGCGGCAGTTCGCGCGGCACACGCCGGAACGGGTCTACATGGCCCTCGTGGTCGGACATCCGACGCCCGAGGCCGGCACGTGGAGCGATCGGCTCGTGTGGGACGCCGATGCGTTCGTGCAGCGACAGGCGCGCGGCGACGACCCCGACGCCCGGGATGCACGCGCCGAGTACCGCGTCGTGCGGACGTTCGAGGATGCATCGCTGCTCGAAGTGCGGCTGCACACGGGACGCCAGGGGCAGATCCGCGCCCAGGCACAGCTCCGCGGGCATGCGCTCGTGGGCGACAGGCGGTATCGCCCGCGCGACGGGATGCCCGGCCACGGCATTGCCTTCCCGCGTCAGGCACTGCACGCGCAGCGACTGGCCTTCGACCACCCGGCCGACGGCCGACGGGTGGCGTTCACTGCGCCGATGCCCGACGACCTCCGGCGGCTGCTCGACACCCTGCGGCGGCAGGCGCGGCAGAGGCCGGGACGCCCGCCGGCGGTGCCGTAGAATCGAACGGTGGTGGTCCTCCACGACACGGGCCGGGAACGCACCGGGCGACGCGTGCCACGCGACGCCTGGGACGCCGTGGCCGGATGGATCGCGGCCAACGAGACGCGCCTCTGGTGGCTCCACAGCGCATGGGCGCTCGCCTTCGGCATCGGCGTGATGTGGCTCGGGTCACACAACGTCGCCTATCTGCGGATCGCCCTGCTCCACGTCACGTTCATCTGGCTCACGAGCATGGCGCTGCCCTACATCGTCCGCAGCGGCACGCTCCCGAAGGTGTGGCAGCGGCGCGCGCTGCTCGTCATCAATTACCTGAACAAGAATTTCTACCAGCAGCTGCTGTTCTTCATCCTCCCGGTGTACTGGGTCAGCACCACGCTCGACAGCCCGAACGTGCTCTTCCTGCTGCTGATTGGCGTCGCGGCGCTGCTCTCCACGATGGATCTCGTCTACGACCGCCACGTCGCGATGCAGCGCGTGCTCACGGCGCTGTTCTTCGCGGTGTCGGTGTTTGCCGGCGCGGCGGCGGCACTGCCCATCCTCTGGCAGGTCGAATCGGTCACGGCGCTGTGGCTCGCGGCCGTGATCGCGGGCGTGGGTGCGACGACACTTGTCATCAGCGAGAAGCGCATCGACTGGCAGCGCAGCTGGTTCGCGGGTGGCGTGATCGTGCTCGCGCTGTTCGTGCTTGTGGAGTACGGCCGTCCCTACATCCCGCCGGCGCCGCTGCGGCTCGCGAGCGTGACGTTCGGGACGCAGGTCGAGACCGCCAACGGCCCGAGGATTGGCCAGGCGGTGACGAGCACGCCGCGCGACAGGCGCGGGCAGGTCTACGTGCTCACGGCCATTCACGCACCGAGCGGCCTGCACGATCGCATCCGGCACGTCTGGTATCACGGCGACGATGCGGTCGGCCAGACCAGGTTCCACGAGGTGGACTTCGGGCGCGCCGAGGGGTATCGCCTGTGGAGTCCGCTCTCGCTGTCCAGTTCACTCGCGGGACAGGCGTTGCGGGTGGACGTCGAGACCGAAGGCGGGCAGCTCGTGGGGCGTGCCTACCTCCCCGCCGCGTCGTCGCGCGAGAGATAGACAGGTCACGTGCCGCGCTTCCGTCTCCTCGTCGAATACAACGGCACGCGCTACTCCGGGTGGCAGGTGCAGCGCAACGCGCGCACCGTCCAGGGCGAGTTGATGCAGGCCGCGCAGAAGGTCACCGGCCGCCGCGATCGACTCGAGGTGTATGGCGCCGGACGCACCGACGCGGGCGTCCATGCGCTGGGCCAGGTCGCGCACCTCGACGTCGCCACGACCCTGCCGCCGCGGACGCTGCTGGCGCGACTCAACGAGGCACTGCCGGCCGACATCAACGTGATCGACCTGCGCACGGTCGGCCATCGATTCCACGCCCGCCACGACGCCGTCGCGCGGCGGTACGTCTACCAGGTCAGCCGCCGCCGGACCGCCTTCGCGAAGCCGTTCGTCTGGTGGGTGCGGGACCCGCTCGATGTCGAGGCGATGCGCCGCGGGGCCGCGCACCTGGTGGGACGACTCGACTTCGAGGCCTTCTCCGACGACGACGCCGACGAGAAGAGCACGCTCGTGCAGGTCGACGCGGTCGACATCGTCGAGGATGGCACGCTCGTGCTCGTCCGCGTCACGGGATCGCATTTCCTCTGGCGCATGGTCCGGCGCATGGTCGGCGTCCTCGTGCGCGTCGGCACGGGTGAACTCGGGGAAGCCGACGTTTCACGGTTGCTGCGCAGCAACGGCGACGACGTCGCCAGGCTGACGGCACCGGCCGCAGGGCTGTTCCTCGAACAGGTGATCTACGCCGGCGAGTCGTTCCGCGAAGACCTGCGCGTGTTGCCGGGCGTCTTGTGATGGGACGCCGCAACGCCCTCTCCTCGACGTTCCGCCTGCGTGACGCCCTGCTCTTCCCGTCCACGCTCTTCGGTCTCGTCCTGATGGTCCTCGGGGCCGGCTGCCCGGTGCAGCTGGCACGCTGGGAAGCCGAGGATCCGCAACTCGCCCTTCGCGCATCCACCGTCCTGCTGTTGTGTGTCGTGCCGTTCGTCGCGGGAAGCCTCCTCGTGCTGCGGGGGTACCGCCAGGCAGTCAACGAGCACCTGTACGGCGACCCGCGGCCGGACCTGCGCGTGCGCGACAAGGACGTCATCTACGACGCCGGCCGTCAGCTGCCGAAGGTCCGTTTCCTCCTCTGGCTCTCGGTCGCCTGCGCGGGGGGCGCCGTGTGGGGCGGCGTCGCCGTCCTCGCGACGGAGGGCGGATGGCCCTCGGCGACGCAGGTCGCCACCGCGGCGTTCATCGTCCTGTGCGGCGCCGCGTTCCTTGCGGGGATGTGGGCCTACACGCGGCACTACCTGTCGGAGGTCCGCGCAGTCGGAACATCCGACCTGCTGTTCCGCTTCCCCGGCTTCATCGGCTCGACCGAGCGACGATACCGGCGCACGGACGTGCGGTTCGAGGCCTGGCGATCGGGGCGGGCGCAGGCGTTCTCGTTCGACGAGGGATGGGCGCAACCGGGCATCACCGTCGATGCCCCATGGATACCGGTCCGCGTGCCCGACCGCCGCTGGCCACTCATCATGGACGCGCAGGGCTGGTTCAGGAATTGATATCGTTGCCGCCGTGACTGTCGTCTGCCTTGCGAGCTACTTCAAGGGGAACACGTTCCTGCGCCAGCTGCGGCAGCGGGGCTGCCGCGTCGTCCTCGTCATCAAGGAGAAGCTGCGCGACGAGGCGTGGGCGCACGACTGCCTCGACGACGTGTTGACGGTGTCGAATCAGGCCACCGCGGACGACTTCGTCGAGCGCGTGTCCGAGTTCGCCCGCCATCATCGCGTGGACCGCATCGTCGCGCTCGAGGAATACGACGTCATGCACGCGGCGATGATCCGCGAGCACCTGCGCATCCCCGGCATGGGGACGACGACCGCGCGACTCTTCCGCGACAAGCTGGCCATGCGGGTCAAGGCCTTCGAGGCCGGCATCCGCGTCCCCGACTTCGTCCACGTGCTCAACTACGGCGAGATCCGCGGCTACATGGCAAGCGTCGCACCGCCGTGGGTCCTGAAGCCGCGGTCGGACGTCTCGGCCGTCGGCATCCAGAAACTCCACGACGCCGAGCTCGTGTGGCGCGCCATCGACGCCCTCGACGCGCGGCCCGTGGTCACCGAGCGATCCACGCACTACCTGCTCGAGAAGTTCATCCCGGGCGACGTCTTCCACGTGGACTCGCTCGTCGAGAACGGCGATGTCGTGTTTGCCGGCGTCAACCGCTACTGGCGGCCGCCGATGGAGGTCGCGCACCGCGGCGGCGTGTTCCTCACGACGTCGGTCCGGCACGGATCGGACGAGGAGCGGCAGCTTCGCGAGATGAACCGCGTGCTGCTGAAGACCCTCGGCTTCATGCGCGGGGCGACGCATGCGGAGTTCATCCGCGCCGAGGACGGCACATTTCATTTCCTCGAGGTCGCCGGCCGCGTCGGCGGCGCCTTCATCTCGGATGCCCTGGAGGCGGCGACGGGGGTCAACGTCTGGCGCGAATGGGCCAATCTCGAGATCAACCGCGGCGAGGCGCCGTACGAGCTGCCGCCCCAGCGCGCCGACTACGCGGGCATCGTCCTGGCCCTGGCGCGCCAGGAGTGGCCAGACACGAGTGCCTACACCGAGCCCGAGATCGCCATGCGCCCCGCCAAGCGCCATCACGCCGCGCTGATCGTCGCCTCCCCTGATTACGATCGCGTGCAGGAGCTGCTCGGCGAGTACGCCCGGCGCTTCGAGGACGACTTCCTTGCCGTGATGCCCCCGATGGAGCGCCCGCCGGCGTGACGCCTGATTACAGGCTCCTGTCCAGGATTTCGCGGTGGATCAGGTCGAACAACGCCGCGCGATGCCCGTGCCGATCCTCGCTGACGGTCGTGGACGACGTGGCGGTGACCACGAGATCGCGTGACGGAAACACCATGATGTACTGCCCGCCGTAGCCCCACGCGAAGCAGGCGCGGTGGCCGCCGATGTCCTGAATCCACCAGCCGTAGCCATACTCCCGCGTGGGATCCCACATCGAGCGCGTACGGGGCGTACACGACGCCGCCACCCATGCGGCCGGGACGATCTGGCGTCCGCCGGCGCGCCCCGCGTTCCGCCACAACTCTCCCACCGCGACCATCTGGGCTGGCGTGAGCAGCATCTCGTTCCCGCCAAAGTAGATGCCCTGCGGATCGCGCGGCCAGCGCGCCAGCGTGAAGCCGAGCGGCGTCGCCAGCACGCGCTGCGCGTACGCGTGCGTCGATTGTTTCGTCGTGTTCGTGACGATCGCCGAGAGCAGGTGCGACGTGCCGGTGCTGTACTGCATGCCGGTGCCAGGCGCTTCGACAATCGGGCGGGCAAGCGCGAACGACACCCAGTTGCGGCTCCGCACCCAGCGCCCATAGTTTGCGCCGCTCGTCGATTCGAGGCCGCTCTGCATCGTCAGCAGGTGCTCGAGCGTGATGTCGCGCTTGCGCGCGTCGGGGTCGTTGCGCAGTTGCGGGAACCAGCGCGTGATTGGCGTGTCGACAGCGGGAATCAGCCCGTCCGCGATGGCGATGCCCACGAGCGCGGCGATGAGGCCCTTCGAAGCCGACTTGATGTTCGCGGCCGACGTGCGACGCGACGGCCTGTCGTCGTACTCGCCGATCAGGGCACCCCGATGGCTGACGCGCAGCGTGTGCAGTTGCGGGAGCTTCGCCGCCTGGGCGCGAAGGCGACCGGCGTCGAACGCGGGTTGGGCCGCGACGGACGCTGCGAGGGCGGCTGAGGCGAAGAAGGCGAGGAGACCCGAGCCGCACGGGCGGAACGACGGCATCTCCTTCAAGAACGACGACAGGCCGCCCCCCGTTGCGAGGGGCGGCCTGCGTAAGCGGCGGGGCGCGCTCGGAGAGCGCGCCTGCCGATCAGAAGCGGAAGCCGAGCGCGACCTGGTAGCGACGCGCCGCGGGGTAGTGCGTGTTCGCCGTGCCCTTGCCGAAGTTGGCGCCCTTGACGTAGCTGGTGGGCAGCCCCAGCGCATCGCGCGTGCTGGTGGCGTCGGCGGTGACGACGGTGTTCCACTGGATCAACTTGTCGTTGTTGAACAGGTTGAACACGTCGAACTTCACGTAGGGCCGCAGGCTCTTGAACACGGGAATGCTGTAGTTCAGGCCGAGGTCCCACAGGTGCGCGGCGTCGAAGAGCTCCGAGCCGCGATCGGCGAAGAACAGCGTCTGCGTGGACGGCAGCGAGGCGTATGCGGCGCCCAGCTGGCGCTGGATCGTCGTGAGGCTCACGTTGCTGGCCGACAGGCTGTAGCTCAGCGGCGAGTCGTACTTGTAGAACAGTGCGACATCGACGTCACCCAGGAAGCCGAGAGGCTGCTGGTAGATGCCCCAGGCCCGGATGCGGTGCTTCTGGAAGTCGTTGAGCCGCCCGGTCGGGTAGTGGCGGGACGCCGAGAAGACCTCGGGGTAGTCGCCGATTGCCGAGGAGATGCCCGGCGTGTTGGCGCCTTCGCCCTCGAAGTTGCCGTCGTTCTTCAGCTGCACCGTGTAGTTGCCATAGAGGTTCAGCCGCGAGAACAACGGGTACCGCCCCTGGAACACCAGGGCCTGGTACTTGCGCTCCGGCAGGTCGCTGTTGTCGTAGTTCACGTTCGGGAACGTGCCGTAGTCGATGCCGTCGCGGACGATCGTCGTCTCACCGCCCGGGAGGGTGATGAAGTCCTCGACGAAGTTTGTGACGTTGCGGTCGACGAACGTGAGCTTCGCGAAGCCCCTGCCCACCGCGGCGCCGAACGAGGCGCTGAACTCCTTGGTGACCGGCGACGACAGCCCGGGGGCGAAGAACACGTTCGCCGTCGGGAACTCGCCGCTGTACGGCACGTAGTTGTTCGGGTCGAAGCCGGGTGCGAAGTCGCGGCCCTGGCCTTCCGGACCGATGTACTCACCCTCGACGAGCGCCGGGTTGCCGACCGACGTGTTGTTGGCGAACTGGCTCTCGCTGTACTTGCCGGCGTACCAGGCGTAGGTGGCCTGCACGACGTAGCGGCCGTCCTGCGCGATGTCGTAGGTGGCCGCCAGACGCGGAACCCACGTGTCGGTGTCGACCGTGCGCAGCCCGCCCGTGGCCTCGCCACGCACCTTCTCGTAGCGCGTGCCGATGTCGAACGTCAGGTTGCCCGTCGCGCGCCACGTGTCCTGGAGGTAGAACGACGTCGTGCGGGTGTCGACCTGCGCCCCGCGGGTGGCGAGCCAGTTCTCGTTGAACGTGATGCCGGGGCCGAACACCGGGATGAAGCGGCCCTGTGCGTCGTACACCGGAGCGCCGGCGGCGTCGGTGAGGTAGTCGGCGATGACCACGTACCCGGTCGAGCTCTGCGAGTTGCCGCCCGTGCGGCTGCTGTTGAACACCTCGAAGCCGCCCTTGAGGTCGTGCGTGCCCAAGCGCCCCGTCGACAGGGCATACGCGAGGCTGCCCGCGAACTGGTAGTTGTCGCGGTTCTCGGGGTCGGTCGCGTCGAAGTAGTTGCCGTTGTAGTGGACCAGCTGCGACAGGCCGATGATCGGCGAGTCGTTGAGCGACGCCGACGTGCCGCCGGAGCCGCGGAAGCCGAACGTCTTCTGCGAATAGCGGAAGTCGGCGAACAGCCGCGGGCTCAGCACGCCCCGGTAGTTCACGACGAAGCGATCGTTCGGGAAGTCCACGTCCTCGGGAATGGAGGGATCGATCGTGAAGTTGAACGGCACCCGCAGCGAGTTCTGCGAGTTGTTCATGTAGCTGCCGCTGATCGTGTGGTTGTTGGCGACCGTGCCGGTCAGCTTGACCTCGCCACGCTTGTTCGTCGTGTCGGTCGTGAACGGCGCGCCCGACTGCGGCAGCGGCGCGGTGTTCGACGTCTCGGCAAAGCGGCCGGCCGTGAAGAACCACAGGCGCGAGCGCAGGATCGGCCCGCCGAACGTGCCCTCGTAGCTCTGGTTCACCTTGTCGGACTTCGTGATGTCGCGCTCCTTCTCGAACGGCGAGAGCGACTGCCAGTCGTCGTTGGTGAAGTTGCTGCGGAACGAACCCGAGAACCGGTCGCCGCCGCTCTTGCTCACGACGTTGATCACGCCGCCCGAGAACCGCCCGTACTCGGCCGAGATGCCGGACGTCAGCACCTGCGTCTCCTCGATGGCATCCTCGATGAAGAGGTTGTTGGCCGTGCCGAACAGGTTGTCGTTGACGTCCACGCCGTCGATGAGGAACACGTTGTCGTAGGCGAACGCGCCGTTGATCGTGACCTGGTTCGCGTTGGGCGTGTTCGTCGTCAGCCCGGGCGAAAGCGTCGCAATGGCGGCCGGCGTCCGGCCGATCGGCAGCGTCTGCACTTCCATGTACTTGAAGTTCGCCGTGCCGGACGTGCTGGTGACGAACGACTCGATCGGGTTGGCCGTGACGTTGACCGTCTCGGCCTGCCCACCGATGCCGAGCGTTGCGTTCACGTTGGTCGGGGCGCCGACGTTGACCGTCGCGCGCTCCTGGCGCGTCTCGAACCCGGAGAGCTCGAACGCGACCGTGTACTCGCCCGCGGGAAGGCCGCGCAGCAGGTACACGCCGTTCTCGTCCGTTGTCGCCGTGCGGAGGCCCTGCAGGGCCGGCGAACTCGCCGTCACGACGACGCCGGGCAACACACCGCCCTGCGTATCGACTGCGGTGCCCCGAAGCTCACCTGTCTGCACGCCCTGCGCAACCGCGAGGGTCGTGCCGAGCACGCTGGCGAGCGCCGTCAGGCACAGCCGTTTCCATATGGTCATTACTGCGTTCTCCTTCGATGATCCGATATGACTCACGCCCACGCTCACAGCGAGGTGCGTGCCAGTGGCCCCGCGATTCGTCACACGCGCGTAACATGCCGCGCGCGCAGGCATTGGCGGCCAATGGCTGCGTTTGCCAGCGGCACTTGCAGTGCCGTTCGTGATTCGTGTGATTGGATCGCGTGACGAACGATCCGATTCCGCGGATCGCACGGTGCAATCGCGGGGCGAGTCGCGCAGGAACGCGACACTCGACACTAGCGCGGAATCGCGCCAGACGCAAACAGGAGGCGTCTATCTTTGGTGAGCTGATCCGTAAGCGAACACCAACTCACACCTCGACGTAATCGAGGTCCTTGCCGTACGTCTCCTCGAGGCCGCGCAGGGCCACCATGGCAACGAGCAGCGCCACGACGCCGACGATCAGCGCGCTGTTCACCACTCCGACCTGCGGCCGCAGCCACCCGACCGACGAGGTCAGCAGCACCACGGATCCCCGCACCACGTTGGGCACGGTCGTCGTCGCGGTCGCACGGATGTTGGTGCCGAACTGCTCGGACGCCACGGTGACGAACACGGCCCAGTAGCCGGCGCCGAACCCGAGCGCGACACACAGCGCGTAGAACGCCCGCAGCGTGAACGGCGCGAGGAAGAAGTAGACCCCGACGAACACCACCGTGATGAGCTGGAACAGCAGCACGGCCCGCCGGCGGCTACCGATGTACTGGCTGAGGAACCCGCTCGCGATGTCGCCAGCCGCCAGGCCAAGGTACGCAAACAACACCGCACGCCCGGCACTCGGCGCTTCGGTCATCCCGAGGGCGCGCCCGATCTCGGGCGAGAACGTGATGAGGATGCCGATGACGTACCAGATCGGCACTCCAATCAGGATCACGGCGGCGTACTTGCGCGCCCGCTCCCGGTTGTTGAACAACTGCAGGACGTTGCCGCGGCTCGTCCCGATCTGCTTCACGCTCTCGAACATCCCCGACTCGTAGACGCCGATCCGCAGCGCGAGCAGCGCGAACCCCATCACGCCACCGACGACGTAGGACACCCGCCAGTCGAAGAGGTCGCCGACGAGCGCGGCGACGACCGCACCGAGGATGCCCGTCGCGGCCACGATGGTCGTGCCGTAGCCGCGCGTCTCCTTCGGCATGATCTCGCTCACGAGCGTGATGCCGGCCCCGAGTTCCCCGGCGAGTCCGATGCCGGCGATGAAGCGCAGCCAGGCGTACGCCTCGACCGACTGCACCCAGGCGTTGGCCATGTTGGCCGCCGAGTACATGAAGATCGATCCGAACAGGACGCTGATCCGGCCCCGCCTGTCACCGAGGACGCCCCAGAGGAGCCCCCCGAGCAGCATGCCCGACATCTGCATGTTCAGCAGCCGCTCGCCGGCGACGAGCAGTTCGTCCCCCGTCAGGCCCAGGCTCTGGAGGCTCGGGATGCGGACGATGCTGAACAGGAGCAGGTCGTAGATGTCGACGAAGTAGCCGAGCGCCGCGACGACGACCGAGAACGTCACCGCGCGCCGGCTGTCACGCGCGCCCGGCGCGCGGGAGGATGCCTGAGCCATTGGGGGCGCAGGATACCGGCAAAGTCTCCAACGACAAAATCCCCGGCTTGCGGTCTATGCGGCAGTCTTGGACGCCGGCTTGACGGTCGCGAAACGGGCACGCAGGCGGTGCCAGCCGCGCGTCGCCGCGAGATCCTCGAAGACCGAGTACGCCACCGGCGTGATGAGCAGCGTGAGGAGCAGCGAGAGCGTCTGGCCGCCGATCACGACGACGGCAATGGTGCGGCGCTCCTCGGCGCCCGGCCCGGTGCCGAGCGCAAGCGGCAGCATCCCGCCGACGAGCGCGAGCGTGGTCATCAGGATCGGGCGCAGCCGATCGCGATTGGCCTGCATGATGGCCTCGAGCCGCGGCATGCCGGTTGCCCGCAGGTTGTTCATGTGATCGATCTGGAGGATCGCGTTCTTCTTCACGACGCCGAACAGCACGAGCAGGCCGAGCGCCGAGAAGAGGTTCAGCGTGTTGCCGGTTGCCCAGAGCGCCAGCAGCGCGAAGGGCACCGAGAGCGGCAGCGAGAGCAGGATCGTGAACGGGTGGATCACGCTCTCGAACTGCGCCGCCAGGATCATGTACATGAAGATGACCGACAGCGAGAACGCCCACAGGAACTCGGAAAAGGTCCGCTCGAGCTCGCGGCCGCGGCCGCCGATCGTTACCGAGTAGCCGGCGGGCATGTCGAGTTCGGCGGCGGCGGCGCGCACCGCGACCATGCGGTCGGCAAGCGCGAAGCCCGGCGCGACGTTGCCGCGGACCCGCGCGTCGCGCTGGCGGTCGAGGCGGTCGATGCGCGACGGACTGCGTGACGTCTCGATGGTGACGAGGTTGTCGAGGCGGATGAGGCGGCCGTCGCGCGAGGGCACGAGCAGGCGACCGATCGTCGCGACGTCCTGGCGATCGGCGTCGGTCAGGCGCAGCTGCACGTCGTAGTCGTCGTTGATCGCCGCGTCGCGGTAGCGCGTGACCTCGTCGTCGCCGCCGACGAGCAGCCGCAGCGCCGTGGCGACGTCCTGCGTGTCCACGTCGAGATCGGCGGCGCGGTCCCTGTCGATCTGCACCCGCAGCTCCGGACGATCGAGCTTGAGCGTCGTGTCGGCATCGAGGATGCCGAGATCCGCCGCCTGCGTGCGAATCGTCTCGGTGAAGCGTGCGAGGTCTTCGAGCACCGGCCCCTGGATCGACAGGTCGATGTCCGACGGGCCGCCGCCGAAGTTGAAGGTCTGGATGTTGCGCGGCCCGCCGCGCAGCTCGGGAAACTTCTGCACGACCTGCCGCACCTGGCTCATCACGTCGCGCTGCGAGTAGTTGCCCTCGAAGGCCTTCCAGGGCTGCAGCCGCAGCGTGTCCTTCAGCAGGCGCCCGAACGAGAAGAGCCGCTCCTCGTGGGGCGCGATGCGGATGTACATCTGGCCCTGGTTCACGGACCCGAGGAAGCTGCCGCCCACCGTCGCGAGCACCGTCCGCACGCCCGGAATCGCCCGAACGTCCTGCTCGATCCGGCGCATCGCCTCGTCCATCGCGGCAACGCTCGTGCCCTCCGGCGCGGTGACGCGGACCTCGAACTCGGCCTCGTCCACGTCGCCGGGCACGTACTCCTGCTTCACGATCGTGTACAGCGGGATGGCCGACAGTGCGACCACGAGGCCGATGCCCATCACCGCCGCGCGATGGCGCATGGACCACGCGAGCGCGCGCGTGTAGAAGGCGTCGATGTGCCGATAGAACCCGGCGCGCGACGTGGCATCGTGCGAGTCCTTGTGCTTCTCGACCTCGCCGCGCAGCAGCCTCGCGCTCATCATCGGCGTGAGCGTGAAGCTGACGAGCAGGCTGACGAGAATCGCGACCGCCGACGTGATGCCGAACTGGTAGAGGAAGCGCCCCGAGATGCTCGACATGAACGACACGGGGATGAAGATCACCGCCAGGCTCAGCGTCGTCGCCATCACGGGCAGTGCGATCTCGGCGGTGGCCGCCTTTGCCGCCGCGAACGCGTCCATCTTCTTCTCTTCCACCCAGCGGAAGATGTTCTCGAGCACGACGATCGCATCGTCGATGACGATGCCGACCATGAGCACGAGCGCAAGCATCGTGACGCTGTTGAGCGTGAAGTCGAGCGCCTTCATCACGCCGAACGTCGAGATGACCGAGGCCGGGATCGCGATGCCGGCAATCACGGTCGATCGCCAGCTGCGCATGAACGTCATCACCACGAGGCAGGCCAGGATGCTGCCGAGCACCAGGTGGACGTTGATCTCGTGAAGGGCGTTGTAGATGTAGCGCGACTGATCGTGGATGACCTCGAGGCGGACGTCGGCGGGCAGTTGCGCCTGCACGCGCGGAATCGCCTCCTTGATGCCCTCGATGACCGCCACGGTGTTGGCGCCCGACTGGCGCCGGACCTCCATGATCACGGTCGGCCGGCCGTCGAGCCGCGCAAGGCTGCGCTGCTCCTTGGTGCCGTCCTCGACGCGGCCGACGTCGCTGATCCGCAGGGGCACGCCGCCCCGCGTGCTGACGACGATGTTGGCGAAGTCGGCCGGGCTCTCCATCCGGCCCATCGTGCGGAGCACGCGCTCCTGCACGTCGGTCGTGACGTTGCCGCCCGGCAGGTCGGCGTTCTGGCGCACGAGCGCGTCGCGGACGTCGCTCACGGGAATGCCGTAGCCGGCAAGCCGCGCGGCATCGAGCCACACGCTGATCGCCCGTTCCTGCCCGCCGACGATCAGCACCTCGCCGACGCCCGGCCGCCGTTCGAGCTGCACCTTGGCGACCTTGTCGGCAAGCTCGGTGAGCTCGCGCACCGAGCGGTTGCCCGAGAGCGCCATCGACATCACCGGTGTGGAGTCGTTGTCGAACTTGGCGATGACCGGCGGGCGCGCGTCGCGCGGCAGGCGGTTGAGCACCGTGGCGACGCGGTCGCGGACGTCCTGTGCGGCGACGTCCACGTTGCGATTCAGGTCGAAGGTCACGAGCACCAGCGAGACGCCCTGGCCCGAGATGCTGCGCAGCTCGGAGATGCCTTCGACCGTGTTGATGACCTCCTCGAGCCGCTGGCTGACGAGGACCTCGACCTCCTCGGGCGACGCGCCGGGCAGGATGGTCTGCACGCGGACCGTCGGCAGGTCCACCGACGGGAAGCGGTCCACGCCGAGGCCGAGGTACGCCGCCGCGCCCACGACAACGAGCGACAGCACGATCATGCTGGCGAACACGGGCCGTCGGATACAGATGTCAGCGAGGGTCTGCATGGATCACCGCAACAGGGGACGACAGATCAGGGCGTCACGCGCACGGCCTCGCCGTCCACGAGGTTGCCGGGACGGACGATGACCGGCTCGCCGGCCGACAGGCCGCCAAGCACCTCCACGGCATCGCCTTCACGGCGGCCAAGCTGCACGCGCTTCTCCACCACCTTGCCGTCGGCGATCGTCAGTACCTTCTCGACGCCCGCGAACGTGACAATCGCGCTCGCCGGCACGACGATGGCCGGCGCATCGGCGGCGACGATGATGTCGGCGGTGGCAAACGAGCCCGGGCGAATCGTGCTGCGCTCGTTGCCGACCTCGGCCTCGATGCGCAGCGAGCGGCTCTGCTCGTCGATGGCCGGGCTGACGCGGACGACGCGCCCGCTGTAGGCCGTCGGGTCGCCCTCGACACGCACGTTCACGAGCTGACCGGACTTGACGCTGCTCGCGTCCCGCTCGGGCACGTCGGCCTGCAGCCGCAGCGGGTGCATCCGCACGAGCGTCGCAATCGCGGTGCCGGCGCTGACGTACTGGCCCGGGGACGCGGCCCGTTCGCGAATCATGCCGGCAAACGGCGCCACGAGCGTCGAGTCGGTGAGCTCCTGCCGCGCGAGCTGGAGCTCGGTGCGCCGCTGCACGAGGAGCGCCTGCCGATTGCGGACCTCCTCGAGCGCGTCCTCGTAGCGGCCGTCGGCCACCTGCAGCGCCGCGTCCGCCGAGTCGAGTTCGGCCCGCGACGAAATCCCGCGGTCGACGAAGGTCTTCACGCGACTGTGGTTCAGCTTCGCTTCGTCGAGCACCGCACGCGCCTGACGGACGACCGCCGTCCGCTCGGCGTCCACCGTGTCGCTCTCTCCGCGAGGCTCCAGCCCGAGGCGTGCCCGCGCCTGCTGGAGGGCGGCCTCGGCCTGCTGCACGCGGAGCTCGAAGTCCACGGGCGCCAGGCGCGCGATGGCCTGTCCGGTGGCCACGCGGCTCCCGAGGTCCACGGCAATGGTCTCGATGCGGCCGGCCACCTTGAAGCCGAGATCCACCTGGTCTTCGGCCGCCAGCGTGCCGGTGACGGTCACGGCGCGCACGAGGGTGGCTTCGGCGGCCGCGCGGACCGACACCTCCACGGGAGCCTCGCTCTTCCCCGCGCCTTCTGCCGCGACCGGCGATCCGCCCCCGCCGCACCCCGCGACGAGGACACCGAGGCCGAGCAGGACGGACGTCAGGACGGACGGCGGACGCCGCGGGCAGGCCGACGGCGCATCTGCGAGGAGCAGGGGGAGGGCAACCGGATGGGGCATCGATCCAGACAAGAGTACGACACAGGCCCCGGCTTCGCTTCGTGCATCCCGGTACAATCAATGCCCGTATGCACCCCTGGCACGACATCTACGTCGACGACCACCTCATCGCCAAGACCTTCCCCGTCGTGATCGAAGTGCCGATGGGCAGCAAGAACAAGTACGAACTGGACAAGGAATCGGGCCTGATGCGGCTCGATCGGGTCCTCTACAGCGCCGTGTACTACCCGGCCAACTACGGCTTCATCCCCCGGTCGTTCTGCGACGATGGCGACCCGCTCGACGCGCTGGTGCTCGGGCAGGAGCCGGTCCACCCGCTGACCGTGGTGCAGGCGAGGGCCATCGGCGTGATGCGGATGCGCGACGAGAAGGGGATCGACGACAAGATCATCGCCGTCAGCACGCTCGATCCCGCCTTCAACGACTACAGCGACCACGCCCAGCTCCCCGGACACACGCTGCGCGAGATCAAGCGGTTCTTCGAGGACTACAAGACGCTCGAGAACAAGGCGGTCGAGGTCACCGACTTCATGGGACCCGAGGACGCCGTGGCCATCCTCCGGGACGCCCTCGACATGTACCGGCGGCTGCGCCGCGGCGAGTTGTACAGCAAGTAGGCCATGCTCCAGGGAGTCTTTGCGACCTATCCGGACTGGGTGCGCGGCGGCCTCGCCCTCGCGGCCGTTTTCGGCCTCGCATACCTGGTCGCCGAAATCGTCTCGCGGCTGATCCAGTCGCTCGTGGCGCGCATCAACGCGCACCTCCCCACCGACATCGGCGCGCGCACGGCCACGCGCAACGCGCTCCGCGTGGTACGCGTCGTCGTGACCCTGCTCGTCGCGGCCACCCTGGCCCTTCCGGCGATGTCGCTCGTCGGCCTCCGGACGGGCGTCGGCATGACCCACGAACGGCTCGCCGACTGGGCCGCCGGTTCGGGCCTCCGTATCGCGCTCATCGTCCTCCTGTCGTGGCTGCTGACCCACGTCGTCGGGCTGGTCGTGAAGCGAATCCGCATGGAAGTGGGCACGGCTGCGACGATCGACGTCATCGAACGCGCAAAGCGCGCCCAGACGGTCGGCGCGCTGATCCAGAACACGGTCTACACGCTGGTGTCGTCCATTGCGACGCTGATGATCCTGCGCGAGCTCGCCGTGGACATCACGCCGATCCTGACCGGCGCGGGCATCGTCGGCCTTGCCGTCGGCTTCGGCGCGCAGTCGCTCGTGAAGGACATCATCAGCGGCTTCTTCATGATCATCGAGAACCAGGTGCGCGTGGGCGACGTGGCCAACATCGACGGCACGGGCGGGCTCGTCGAGCGGATCACGCTGCGGACGATCATCCTGCGCGACGAGGCCGGCACGGTCCACGTGATCCCGAACGGCAGCATCCAACGCCTGTCGAACCTCACGAAGGACTTCTCGTTCTACGTCACGAGCATCGCGGTGTCGTACCGCGAGGACACCGATCGCGTCACCAGGCTGCTCGTCAAGGTCGCCGACGAGATGCTCGAGGACCCGACGTTCGCCCCGGCCATGCTTGGCCCGCTCGAGGTCCTCGGCGTCGATCGCTTCAGCGAGGCGGCCGTCGAGGTCAAGGTGCGGCTCAAGACGATGCCCATCAAGCAGTGGGTCACGGGTCGCGAGTTCCTGCGCCGCGTGAAGCAGGCCTTCGACCAGGCCGGGGTGGAGATCCCGTTCCAGTACCGCAACGTCGTGATCGCCCAGCCGGCCCTCCCGGAGGCCGACGACTCGGCTGGGGGCGAAGGCGGGACGGCCCCCGACGGTTCGCCGTCGCCGACGCAGAAGCCGGCCCCGCACGCATGAACGTTCCGGCGTCGGCGCCCACGGGTGTACGAACGGTTGCGTTCGGCGCCGCGATCCTGCTGGCGGCGTCGCTGCTGTTCCAGATCCAGTTCGTCCTCGGCAAGCTGATCCTGCCCTGGTTCGGCGGATCGGCGTCGGTCTGGTCCACGGCGCTCGTGGTGTTCCAGGCGCTGCTGCTCGTCGGCTATGCCTACGCGCACGGCATCGCGAGCCTGCCGACACGACGGCAGCAGCTGACGCGCCATGGCATCCTCGTGGCAGTCGTCGTCGCGATGCTCGCCTGGCGGACGCTGGCCTGGCCGTCGCCCGTGACGCCGGGCGACGCGTGGAAGCCCGACCCCGATGCCCCGCCGGCCTGGCAGATCGTGCTCCTGCTGACCGGCGCGATCGGCCTGCCGTTCGTCCTGCTCGCCAGCACCAGCCCCCTGCTCCAGCGGTGGTATGCCGATGCCATCGCGACGCCACTGGGCCCGCGACGGTCGCCCTACCGGCTCTACGCGCTGTCGAACCTCGGCTCCCTCGTGGGCCTCGTGTCCTATCCCCTGCTCGTGGAACCGCGCCTCGACGTCTTCGGGCAGGGCCGCACGTGGACGCTCGCGTACGGCCTCTTCGCCATCGCCACCATGGGATGCGCCTGGATGATGCGTCACGTGCCGGTGACGCATCACGAGTGGCGCGACGAGGGTGAGGTCGCGTCGGCACAACCGCCATCGCGCCCATCAGGCGGCCGTTACCTCCTCTGGATGACGCTGGCGGCCGTTCCCGCGGGCCTGCTGCAGTCCACGACCACCAAGATCACCCAGGACATCGCGGCGGTGCCGTTCCTGTGGATGGTGCCCCTCGCCATCTACCTGGTGACCTTCGTCCTCGCGTTCGAGTACCCGCGCCTGTACCACCGCTACGTGATGACGGCCCTCCTCACCGCGATGCTCGTCGTCGTCCACGTCGAATGGTCGTCGACGCTCGTCGTGCTCGCGACGATCCTGGCGGCGCAGGCGATGGCGAGCTTTGCGCTGCACGGCGAACTCGCGCGGCGGGCCCCGTCGCCCACATGGCTCACCCGCTACTTCCTGATCGTGTCGGCCGGTGGCGTGCTCGGCAGCGCCATCGTCGCATTCGGCGCGCCGCTCCTGTTCGACGGCATCATCGAATACCCGCTGACGCTCATGGCCGCGGTGCTGGTGATGGCCATGCTCCACGTCCTGCAGGCCACGGACCTCGAGGGCGGACGGGCGCGCGCGGCGTGGATGATTGCCACCGCACTCGCGATCCTCGGCGGCGTGGTGGCGGGCAAGACCGCCATCGAATGGCACGCCCTCACCGAGGACGCCATCTTCACGTCGCGCAGCTTCTACGGCGCGCTGCGCGTGCGCGAGCAGCAGTTCGACACCGGCGAGACATACCGGCGCCTCCAGCACGGAACCACGCTGCACGGCATGCAGTATCTCGACGAGGCGAAGGCGCGCCAGCCCGTCTCCTACTACACGCCGTCGAGCGGCGTCGGGCAGGCGATGGCCGCGCTCGCCGTCCTCGAACGTCCGGCACGCGTCGGCATCGTCGGGCTGGGGACCGGGACGCTGGCTGCCTACGGCCGGCCCGGCGACACGTTCACGTTCTTCGAGATCGATCCGCAGGTGGTGGCCCTCTCGACGGCACGGCCGCCGCTCTTCAGGTACCTGCAGGACTCGGAGGCGCAGATCGTCATCGAAGGCGGCGATGCCCGGTTGACGCTCGAGCGGGCCGCGCCATCGGGGTTCGACCTGCTGGTCCTCGACGCATTCAGCAGCGATTCCGTGCCCGTGCACCTGCTGACGCGGGAGGCGTTCGCCCTTTACGCCCGCCACCTGCACGATGCGCGCAGCGTGATTGCCGTCCACGTGTCGAACCGGTACCTGGACCTCGAGGACGTCGTCCAGGCCGCCGGCGCCGCGTCGGGCTTCGAGGCGGTCCAGGTCGAGCACGACCTCGTGGACAACGACACGGAGCGCACGACATGGATGCTCCTCGCGCGCGATCGGGCGGCGCTTGTCGTCTATGGCGACACCTACGCGGGCACCGACACCGCGCCCTGGACCGACGCCTCGAGCAACCTGCTCGGCGTGCTGCGCCGCGAGTGATGGACGCCGCGCCCGTGGTATAGCTGTCAGCGTGTTGACCGCACCCGAAACTCTCGAAGGCTGGTGCCTCCTGCACCAGATGTTCCGCGTCTCCTGGTCCGACGTCGCCCACGCCACTCCCGAGACGCGCGCGGAACTGGCCGCCGGCCTCCGGGCATTCCTCGAGCAGCGGAATGGCCCTGAGGGCTCGAGCATCGCGGTGGCCATGCTCGGGCACAAGGCCGACCTGATGCTCGTGCACGCGCGACGCACGTTCGACGATCTCGTGCAGGCCCAGCTCGATGTCGCGCGCCTGCCGATTGCCGACGCACTGGAGGCCGCGACGTCGTACGTCTCGGTCGTCGAGCTCGGGATGTACGAGATGACGGCCAAGCTTCACGAACAGCTGACGGCGCGTGGCCTCGAGCACGGCACCGACGAGTACCGGGCGGCGCAGAAGGCGGCGATGCAGGAACAACGGGGACGCGTGAGCAGCCGGCTGTTCCTCGAGTTCCCGCGACGACGGTACGTGTGCTTCTACCCCATGGACAAGCGGCGTGGCGAGGTCAAGAACTGGTACAGCACGCCCTTCGAGCACCGGGCGGCGATGATGCGCGATCACGGCCACATCGGCCGCCTCTATGCCGGCGAGGTCACGCAGATCATCTCAGGCTCGATTGGCTACGACGACTGGGAATGGGGCGTGGACCTGTTTGCCGACGACCCGGTCGTGTTCAAGAAGCTGATTTACGAGATGCGCTTCGACGAAGCGAGCGCCGCGTATGGCGAGTTCGGCCCCTTCTACACAGGTGTCCAGTTCTCGTCGTCCGAGGTCGGCGCGTGGCTCGACGGCCGAGCCCCGGCGCTCGTGGACTGACCGCGGCCTTCAGTACCCGCTTCCGGACGCCCCGGCGGCGGGCGCACCACCCTTCGACTCCTGCACGATCCTGACGCCCGCGCTCGCGCCGATGCGGGTGGCTCCCGCCTTGACCATCTCCTGCGCACCCGACAGGTCACGCACGCCACCGGCCGCCTTCACGCCCATCTCCGCGCCGACGACACGCCGCATCAGCGCGACGTCGGCCGGCGTCGCCCCGCCGCGGGCGAAACCGGTGGACGTCTTGACGAAGTCCGCGCCCGACGCCTTCGCCAGCGTACATGCGGTGATCTTCTCGTCGTCGGTCAGCAGCGCCGTCTCGATGATCACCTTGCTCGTCACCCCCGAGGCGCGGCAGACCTCGGCGACGGCCTCGATGTCGCGCTGCGTCGTGCGCACGTCGCCCGACTTGAGCGTGCCGACGTTGATCACCATGTCCACTTCCGTGGCGCCGTCGTAGATCACCCGACGGGTCTCGTACTGCTTGACGTCCGCCGTCGTGGCACCGAGCGGGAATCCGACGACGGTGCAGACGCCGACGCCGCTGCCCCGCAGGAGGCGGGCGCAGAGCGGCACCCATGTGGGGTTGACGCAGACGGTGGCAAACCCGTACTCGCGCGCTTCGCGGCAGAGCGTCTCGAGTTCGGCCTGCGTGGCGTCGGGCTTCAGCAGCGTGTGATCGATGAGGCCGGCCACCGATCCGGCTGGTGCACCCGATGCCTGCAGGCCGATACGCGTCGCGCCCGCGTCGAGCACGCCGCGGAGGTGATCCGGACAGCATTCGACGTGGACGGCATGGCAGGCACAGCGGCCCGACGCGCCGGACGGCAACGTGGCCCGCAGCACTTCCTCGGTGATGATGGCGATGAGGCGGTCGACGTCGAGCGCAGTCAGAGACATGGGGTTGGTGTTCGACACGGTTGGCCCATCACCGGGCGCGTGCATCGTCAAGACGCTGGAGCTTCAGCAGGCGACGGATGTAGCGGGGCTCGGTCATCGGCGTCGCGAGGAACACCGTGGCGATGGCGACGGCGTCGCCGGGCGACACGAGGGTGGCGCCAAGCGCCAGGACGTTCGCGCCATTGTGCTGCCGCGCGTACAGTGCCAGCGTCTCGTTGAGGCAGAGGGCTGCCCGCACCCCGGCAACCTTGTTGGCGGCCATGGTGGACCCGAGCCCCGCCCCGTCGATCACGATGCCGGCATCGGCTTCACGCCGGGCGACGGCAAGGCCGACCTGTTCGGCAATGTCGGGATAGTCGACGGGCTGCGTGCCGGCGTCGGGCCCGACGACCTGCACCGCAAGCCCGCGGCCGCGCAGCGCCGACACGAGGTGCTGGCGCAGCGCGATGCCGGTGTGATCGCTGCCGATCACGAGGCGACGCGCATCGGCGACCGGCACGAGTCCGGCGCCGTCGCCCTCGACCGCCTGCTCGGCACGGATCACCGTGATGCGGCGGTCGCGGAGCGTATCGGCGGCAAGGGGCGTGATGTGCCCCTTCGGCAACAGTTCCACGGTGCTGCCTTCCGGCAGCATCCGGGCGTCTGCCTCCGTGATCATCGCGAAACGTGCCATGTGTGCTAGCCTGCGCCGTCGAAATGGCCCCTGGTCCCGAGTCTTTGCCCGACTACCCGACACCGCTGCTGTCCGAAGCCGCGATTGCCGCGCGCGTCGCGGAACTGGCCGCGACGATTCGCGCTGATTATGCCAGCACCAGCGACCTGCACCTCGTGTGCGTGCTGAAGGGCGCGTTCGTGTTCTTCTCGGACCTGGTGCGGCAGCTGGATCGTCCGGCCACTCTCGACTTCCTCGTCGTCTCGAGCTACCACAAGGCCACGCGCTCGTCGGGCGAGGTGCGCCTCATCAAGGACCTCGACACCGGCATCGAGGGGCGCGACGTCGTGATCGTCGAGGACATCGTGGACACGGGCCTCACGCTGACCTACCTGCTGGACATGATGCGCGCGCGCGGCCCCCGCTCGCTGCGCACGGCATGCCTCCTCAGCAAGCCGTCGCGGCGGCAGGTCGAGGTGCCGGTCGAGTACGTCGGGTTCACGATCGAGGACCGCTTCGTGATTGGTTACGGCCTCGACTACGCCGAGAAGTACCGCAACCTGCCGTACATCGGCGTGCTCGACGAAGGATAGGTCCGCCGGCGCGTCGGGGGCGTCACTCGATGGCCGCTCGCACACGTTCCGCCATCTTTCGGGCGTCGGCAAGCACGGACGCCGCCTGCAGCGTTCGCACCACCCGGTCGTGCATCAGGATGCGCCCATCGACGACCGTCGTCCTGACGTCGCTCGCCTTGGCCGCGTAGACCACCTGCGCCACCGGATCGAACATCGGCTGCAGGTGGGGGCTCGTCGTGTCCACGATGATTAGGTCCGCGCGGCGTCCAGGTGTCAGCTGTCCGATCCTGTCGGACATCCCGATGGCCGCGGCTCCCTGTCGCGTCGCCAGTTCCAGCATCAGCGATGCGGGGGCTGCCGTCGGGTCGCCGCGCACGACCTTCTGCAGGAACGCCGCCTGCCGCATCGCCTCGAACATGTCGAGGTCGTTGTTGCTCGCCGCACCATCGGTCCCGAGCCCCACCGCCACGCCCGCCGCCTGGTATCCGGCGAGCGGCGCCACGCCGCTTGCCAGCTTCATGTTGCTCTCGGGGTTGTGCGACAGCGATGCCCCGGCACCGGCAAGGGCCGCGATGTCGGCCGGCGCAAGCCAGACACCGTGCGCGGCCAGCACGTGCGGCCCCAGCACGCCGAGCGACTGCAGGTACGCCGTCGGCGACATGCCGTGCGCCTTCTGCGCATCCTCGCGCTCGCGGCGCGTCTCCTCCAGGTGGATCAGCAGCGGCACACCGTGATCGCGCGCGAACCGATCGGCAGCGCGCAGGTCCGCGGCGTCGAGCGTATACATCGAGTGCGGCGCGATGGCCGGCGTGACACGCGGATCGTCCTTGTAGCGCGCGACGAACGCTCGAGCGCGCGCGAACGCTTCGGCCGGCGTCTTCGCGTCGGCCACGGGAAACTGGATGACGGTCTGGCCCAGGACGCCGCGCAGCCCGGCCTCGCGCGCTGCCTCGGCGACCTCCTCCTCGAAGTAGTACATGTCCACGAACGTCGTGGTGCCCCCGCGAATCATCTCGAGCGCCGCCAGGCGCGTGCCCGCGCGGACGAACTCCGGCGATACCGTGCGACCCTCCGCGGGGAAGATGTAACGCGTCAGCCAGTCCTGGAGATCGAGGTCGCTGCCGAGGCCGCGATAGAGGACCATGGCCGCGTGCGTGTGGGTGTTGATGAGGCCGGGCAGCACGACCTGTCCGGTCGCGTCGATGGTCTCGGCCGCACGGAACCTGGCCGCGATCTCCGCCGCCGTGCCGACCGCGACGATGTCACGGCCGGAGACGGCAACGGCGCCCGGCGCAATCACCCGCCGCGCATCGTCCATCGTCACCACCGTGCCGCCGGTGACGACGAGCGAGGCGGACTGGCGGGCGTCCTGGGAGGCCGTCCCGATGCTGGTCGAACCGGGCAGCAGGCCGATGGCCACGGCGAGGGCCACGGCCAGTCGGCGGATGGTGATGGTCGTCATCGCCTGCGGATCGTAGCAGGCGGCCGGTTGCGCGGGCGCGCCGCCTAGACGTTGAACCGGAACAGCAGCACGTCGCCGTCCTGCACGACGTACTCCTTGCCTTCCGAGCGCACGAGGCCCTGCTCGCGTGCAGGCTTCCAGCCGCCGACGCGGACGAAGTCGTCGTAGGCGACCGTCTCGGCGCGAATGAAGCCCTTCTCGAAATCGGTGTGGATCACGCCCGCCGCCGCGGGCGCCTTGTCGCCGGCATGGATCGTCCACGCCCGCACTTCCTTCTCGCCCGCCGTGAAGTAGCTGCGCAGGCCGAGGAGCGCATACGCCGCGCGCGCGAGGCGATCGAGACCCGACTCGGTCAGGCCCAGCGAGGCGAGGAACTCGATCCGCTCCTCGGGCTCCAGTTCCGCGAGTTCGGCCTCGACCCGCGCCGAGAACACGACGACGCTCGCGTTCTCGCCCGTCTCCGTGATGCGCGCGGCGAGCTGCTCGACGAGTGCGTTGCCGTGGGCGGCTTCGTCCTCGCGCACGTTGGCTGCATACAGCACGGGCTTGGCGGTCAGCAGGTTGAGCCCGCGGAATGCCGGGGCGAGTTCGTCGGTCGGCTCGTAGTCCCGGGCCGGACGGCCCGCCTCGAGCAGCACCTTGACGGCTTCGACCATGCCCACTTCCGCGCGGGCCGCTGCGTCGCCCGACCGCGCGAGCTTGACCGACTTCTCGAGACGCTTCTCGACCGTCGCGAGGTCGGCGAGGGCCAGCTCGATGTCGATGATCTCGCGGTCGCGCACCGGGTCGGGATCCCCCATGACGTGCTGGATGTTCTCGTCCTCGAAACAGCGCACGACGTGGACGATGGCGTCCACCTCGCGGATGTTGTGCAGGAACTGGTTGCCGAGGCCCTCGCCCTGGCTGGCGCCCTTGACGAGGCCGGCGATGTCCACGAACTCCACGGTGGCTGGCACCACGCGCTCGGGCTCGACGATGCCGGCAAGCGCCGTCAGGCGCGGATCGGGCACCGTGACGATGCCGGTGTTCGGCTCGATTGTGGCGAACGGATAGTTGGCGACGAGCGCGCCGGCCGATGTCAGTGCGTTGAAGAGCGTGGACTTGCCGACGTTCGGGAGTCCGACGATGCCGAGTCGAAGCATGGAGAAATCAGGCAGGCGCCCCCGGCAGCCCATCTGCCCCGGCGCGAACCTGTCATTCTACCGCGCGGGCGCGCCAGGGCGTTGCGCGGCCGACGGCCAGCGGGTAGAGTCCCCCGCGTGCCGGTCCACGTCATCACCCATCCCGTCGCGCAGGCTCTGCTCACCCAGTTGCGCGACGAGCAGACCCCGTCGCCGCTGTTCCGCGAGGCGGCCAAGCGCCTCAGCGTGCTCATTGCCACCGAGGCGATGCGCGACCTCCCCACCGAGCGCGTCCGCGTGCAGACACCACTGGCGACCGCCGATGGCGTGCGGGTGTCGGCCGACGTCGTGGTGGTGCCGGTGCTGCGCGCGGGGCTCGGCATGCTCGACGCAGTGCTGAGCGTCGCCCCGCACGCGCGCGTGGGCCACATCGGCCTGCGGCGCGACGAGACGACGGCCGTGGCGTCGCAGTACTACGCGAAGTTCCCGGCCGGCCTGGCATCGAGCGTCGTGGTGCTCGTCGATCCGATGCTGGCGACGGGCGGCAGCGCGGTGGCGGCGCTCGAACTCCTGGCGGCGCGCGGTGCGCGCGCCGTCCGCCTGCTCTGTGTGGTTGCGGCACCCGAAGGCATCCGTGAGGTCGAAGCGCACTTCCCCGACGTGCAGATCTACACGCCGGCGATCGACAGCCACCTGAACGCGCACAAGTTCATCGTGCCGGGCCTCGGCGACTTCGGCGATCGGCTTTACGGCACGATGTAGTCGATCGACCCGCGGCCGCACTCGCACCCGGCCGTCACGGGACGGCAACGGGCAGCGGAATCGACGCCGGCGGCTGCCCCGTCTTCAGCAGCGCCTCCATCCACGCCTCCATCCGGAGCGACTGCTCGGGCGTCGTGTTGTGCCCGGTCGTCAAGGCCAGGATCCAGGTCTTCGGGGCCGTGATCACGTTGTACGCGGAGAATATCGAGGTCGGCGGCACGGTCTCGTCGTTGTACCCCCAGGTGAAGATGCCCGGCACCTTCAGGCGCCGCGCGAAATTCACCACGTCGTAGTACGGCAGCGTGGCCAGCGCTTCGGGCGTCGGCTTCGGGCCGGGACGCGTGGGATGGAAGAAGTGCGGCCAGCCGCCTGCGCGGCCGCGCAGGTAGCCGGTCAGGTCGGCCAGCGCCGGGTACGTGGACGACAGGCCGCGTACGCGTGGGTCGAGCGCCGCCGTGACGATCGACAACGCGCCGCCCTGGCTGCCGCCCACGACACCGAGGTTCTGTCCGTCGTAGTTGGGCAGGCTCGTGAGGAAGTCGTTCGCGCGCACGGTCGAGAGGTATACGCGGCGGTAGACGAACCGATCGCGGTCCTCGACGTTGTGCATGAAATAGCGAGACAGGCTGCCCGCCCCGAGGCCCGTGTACACCGAGGGGTCGAGCGTCACCGGCAGGCCGTGGATGCCGATCTGGAGCGTGATGATGCCGCGCTCGCACGGCCCGATGAGCCCGCGGTAGGGGCGCACGCCGGCGCCGGGCACCGACAGGAGCGCCGGGTACTTCCCGGGCGCCGCCGGCTCGCACAGGATGCCGTAGATGCGGCTCGTCGCGGTGCCGTTCGGATCGAGACCGACGGTCTGGAAGCTGACGTGCGAGACGATGGTGCCGGCCGGCGCATACGTCGGCAGCGGGTCACGCGTCGCCTCGAGCGGTATGGCCGCGAGCCGCGCCTTCCCCTCGTTCCAGAAGGCATCGAAGTCGGCGGGGTCGGTGACGGTCGGCGCGATCCGCTGCGGGTCGAAGCCCGCCGTCCCGACGGCCCTGTAGGTCCGGCCCTCATGCTGCGCGGTGGCGATGCAGCGCAGGAAGCCCGGGTCCTGGAGCGTCCCGGCCTCCAGCGTGTAGGGCGCACTCCCGCTCGTGAACTCGCGGGTCGTCGTGGGCGGCAGCATCTCCGACCCGCAACGAACGGTCACGGCCACTCCCGGCAGCGGGTGCCCGTCGCGGCGCACCTGTACCGTGAACGACGCAGGTGTGCCCACGGCGTAGGTCCACGACGGACTCGTCGGCGTGATCGCGAGATCCGGCGCGCCGGTCACGAGATCCTGCGCAGCAGCTGTCGACGTGAAGGCCGGCGCCGTCGTCAGGGCGCAGGCCACCAGGAGCGGAACGAAGGACGGGACGCGTCGTGGCATGGGTGGCGCCATGCTAACGCACGAGGGCGGGACGGACGTGCAAGCCGTGATGCGCAATGCGGAATGCTCGATGTCGAGATCGGCGTGCGCCACGGAGGATTCGTGGCTGCCAGCACCACGGGCAACCGAGCCTCCCACATGGGCGGCACCGAGTCGGAATGGGCGCTCGCTGGCAAGGTGGCGACGGCCACCGTGTTTCCCGCCATGTCGAAGAACTCGACGGAGTAGCCTTCCTCGTTGACGCCTGGCGCGACATGACGCGCCACGGCTGGTGTAGTGGCCTTCCGCGACCTTGCGCCGGACGAGCGCTTCGAGGCTCTTCGGAATCGCGACCTCCGTGCTGATGACGGTGGCGTCATCGTTGGGGGGCACTTCGAGCGCTGGCTGGGAGCCTGTCGAGGGTTCCGAATCGCCGCCTGACGGGTGCAAGACCACCTGCGAGGCCGGCGCTACACTGACGTGGTCATGCCCCGCAATTCGCGAGTGGTGCACTCCGATCCCGACATCCTGGGCGGCACGCCGGTGTTCGTCGGGACCCGCGTCCCGGTGCGGTCCCTCTTCGATTACCTGGAGGCAGGGGACACGCTGGACGAGTTCTTCCGGCAGTTTCCATCGGTTCAACGGACTCAGGCCATTCGGCCCTCGAGTTTGCGCGAGAGATGTTGCTGACAAGTGCGCGTCCTGCTTGACGAGAACCTGCCGCGCGACCTGACGAAGGTGTTGACCGGGCATGTGGCCTTCACCGTGGTGGTCATCGGCGCCGCGTCGAACCGCATGGCCGACCTGCAGCCCGTCATCCCTGACCTGCTTCAGACGATCGGTGGCGTACGGCCCGGAGAGGTGCGTCGCGTCGGCACACCTCCGACGGGGGCGGGGGCGACTGAGATAGGTGCGATGTCCAGCCGAAGCGCTGAGAAAGAAGGAGTCCGCCTCCGCGACCGCTGGCCGCTCCGGCGGGATCGGCCGTCGCCTGATCTAGTAGTGGCGTCCCCAGCGGGATTCGAACCCGCGTTTCAGCCTTGAAAGGGCCGCGTCCTAGGCCTCTGGACGATGGGGACGGATGGGAGAGTGGCCGTCGCCCGCGCGACGTGGCCGACCCCGAAGCTTACCACGACTCAGGCGCCCTGCCGCAGCGCCACGACGACCTTCGACATGCCGACCGAGTGCGACCCTTTCACCAGCACGATGTCGCCGTCGCGCAGCCACTCCCCCGCCGCGGCCGCGCACGCGATGCTCGTGGGATACCAGTGATCGGCCTCGTAGTCGCGCGCTGCGGCGCCAACCGCGACGACAACGTCGGCACGCGTGCGCGCGTGCACGCCGATCTCCCGGTGATACGTCCCGGTGGCCGATCCGAGTTCGGCCATCGCGCCGAGCACGGCGACCCGGCGCTGGCCCGGCCGCGCGAACTCCGCCAGCGTGTCGAGGCCGAGCGTCATCGAGAGTGGGCTCGCGTTGTAGGCATCGTCGATCAGCGTGCACCTTGGTGCGTCCGACACGTGCAGCCGGCCACTCGTGGAGGGCATCTCCGCGAGCGCCTGCTCGATGACGTCGTCGGCCACACCGAAATGCCGGCCGACGATGCGGGCGATGCCGTGCGCCAGCTCGCGGCCACGCCCGGCCACGAGATGCACCGGCGCCGCACTCAGCGACGCCATCCGCGCGCTGTGGGGCGTGTCCGCTCCCAGCACGACGAGGCCGTCGGGAGGCACGGCGCGTACGAGCGCCCCCTTGTGTTCGGCAATCGCCTCGAGCGTCCCGAATCGCTCGAGATGCGCGGGGCCAATCGTGGTGACGACGGCAACGGACGGGCGCACGAGCGTCACGAGCTCCGGGATGCTCGTGAGCTTCGCGCCCGTGCCGTACTCGAGCACCAGAACGCGTGGGAACGTGCCGGATCGCCGCTGTCGCCAGCCTTCCCGCATGCCCGTGGCCAGCAGGGCGAGACGGCCGGACATCGTCAGCGATGCGCGCAGCCCGAGCACCGACGCCGGCATGCCGATGCTGTCGTTGCTGTTCCCCTGCGTACTCCGGACCTGTGCTCCCATCGCGGCCGGGTGCGACAGCACGGCAGCAATCGCGTTCTTGCACGTCGTCTTGCCGACCGACCCGGTGATCCCGACGATCTGCGGATGGTGACGGTCGATCACGCCGGTCGCGGCGCGTGACAGTACCCGGGCCGTCAGCGTGTGGACGAGATCCTGTACGTGTTCCTTCATGTGCGTGTGTCGACCGGCACCGCGAAACGGACCGCTCCGGGGTCGATGGCGTAGCGGCACCGCGCCAGATCCAGCACTTCCCCGTCGGTGTTGACCTTGATCGGCCGCGCGAACCTCATCGCGAGCTCCGTCGCGCGGAAGTACACGACGTCCTCGTCGTCGAGGTGATCCCCGGACGACAGCCTCGGCAGCAGCGTCAGGAAGTCGATCGTCGAACTCGCCCGCACGAGGCACACGTCGAACAGGCCGTCATCGATCCGCGCGCGCGGCGCCAGTTGATGGCCGCCACCGATGTAGGCCCCGTTGCAGACGGCAAACAACTGGAGGTCCATGTCGAGGCGGCGCTCGCCACTGTCGACCACGGCATGCACCGGCTCGTACTCCAGCAGCGCGCGGGCACCGCCGATCAGGTACGCAAGCGTGCCGACCGCCTGCTTCAAGCCAGGCGTGACCTGTGACGAGGTCTCGGCCGTGAACCCGCCGGCCGACGCGTTGAGGAAGACACGGTCGTTCAGGCGCAGCAGATCGACGGCACGCGTGCGCCCGGCCACGAGCGCGTCCGCCGCGGATTCGCCGGCCTCGATGCCGAGCATCCGCGCGAAGTCGTTGCCCGTGCCGATGGGTAGAATCCCGGCGACGCATCGCTGCAGCGCGCCCTCCACCGAGGCGAGGCCGTTGATGACTTCGTTCAGGGTGCCGTCCCCGCCGGCCGCGACGACCAGGTCGGCCTCGGCGCGGGCCGCCTGCGCCGCCAGTCGTTCACCATCGCCGCTGCCTGCCGTCTCGACGACGTCCACGACGTGCCCCGCTGCGGCGAGCCGCGATCGGGCCTCGTCGATCGGGGCGCTGTCCTCCGCGCGCCCGGCAGCGGGATTCGCGATGACGATGACGCGCATGGCGGTTCAGTGCCCGGGCAGCCGCGGCTGGGTCCGTGAGGGCAGCCATCCGCGCAGCCGCTGGAAGCGCCGCGACGCCGCCGTCCCGCGGCCCTTCACCTGCGCCAGCAGCTGCTGCGCCAGCTGGCGGCCGCGATCGAGCCCCTCGCGCGTTTCGTGCGACAGCGTGTCGGGCGAGATCTCGGTGCCGCGCAGCGCCCAGGCCGTGAGCCCACGCCCGATTGCGTAGGTACCCGCATACGCAATGGCGACCTTCGGCACGAGTCCGGCGACGGGAATGAGCCCGACGAGTTGCCGCGCCATCTGGCGGAACATGAAGCCGCCGCCGATCACGCCGAGGATCTCGGTGATCATCGCGCGCGGTTCGCCGTCCCGACCGGCCGCCAGCGCGATCTTGTATCCCATGATCAGCTGGTTCTTCGTGAGCACGACCATGTCGCCCACGTTGAGGGGCGCGGTCAGGACCGGAACGGTCTCGGCAAGGCCCGTCGTCACGGCAAACGAGGCGTTCGCCTTGGACGTCTCGTCCACGATGGCGGCCGCTACGACCGGACGGAAGGTGGGCAGGGCCGCAGCCACCGCCAGCCGGGCATCACCCTCGATCTGATCCGTGATGGCTTCGAGCAGGTGTTCGGGCGGCGGCCAGAGATCGCCAACCGCGACGCGTACGCTCTCGGCCACGCGCCGTGCGGCCGCATCCGGAGAGGTCGTGCCGACGATGAGCGTCACGCGCGGCACGCCGGCACGGATGCAGTGCTCGTCGGCAGCCTTGAGGCCCAGCGAGAGCTCAGGTGCAGCGCTCGCAAGCACCGCGAGGAGCGGCGTCACAGGCCGATGGCGCAGCGCGTCGGGGTCCACGGCGACCACGTACGGGTGACGCCCGCCACCCCCGACGTCGCCGAGCACGTCAGCTACCCGCTCGGCGAGGGCCGGATCGTCGGAGACCACCACGAGCTCGAACGGCGTCCGCGCCGAGGCGCGAATCCGCTGGAGATCGATGTCGCTGATGACACGCCACAGGTTCTGCAGCTTGATCGAAGACAGCATGGGACCGACGCAGTGTACCCGCCGGCGCCACGCACGTCACCGTCCGCGAGTGGGAGGCCGGCCGGGCGGCGCCGGCAGTGCTGCCGACAGTCGCGCTGGTCGTGTGATTGCTGGCTGGCGTGGTGGAGCCCATCGGTTGGTCGGCACAGTCGCCGTAGATGGCCGGCACCCTGGAGCCCATCGCGCGGAGTGGCGGCCGTGGGTGTTGGCGGCCATCGTGGCGGTGGCGGCGGTGGCGGTGGTGATGGTGGCGGCGGTGGCGGTGGTGATGGTGGTGGCGGTGGTGATGGTGGTGGTGGCGGTGGTGTGGTGGTGGTGGTGGTGGTGATGATGGCGACGGCGAAGCCGAGCCCCCCCGCCCGGTGGGACTCGAGCCCGAGGCGAGCCGAAGGCGGAGCCGAGGGCCTGAGGCCGGCCGGGCACGCCACACGAGCGCAGCGAAGTGTGGTGCGCCCGGTGGGACTCGAACCCACGACCAACCGGTTAAAAGCCGGTTGCTCTACCGACTGAGCTACAGGCGCATCCCGTGAGTCTAGCAGCTACCCCGCCATTGGCTGGTCGGCACTGTCGCCGTAGATGGCCGGCACCCTGGAGCCCATCGCGCGGAGATACGCCGCCAGCTGCCCCCGATGGTGCGTGCCATGGTTGTTGGCCATGCCGAGCATGGCTGCGGCCGGCTGCTCGAACATCCCGAAGAAGCTCACCATGCGGTTGGCCTGCTCCGGCGTCATCGCCCGCGCACGGGCGATGGCGGCCGGCATGGCCTGCTCGTAGTACGCGACCACGCCATCGATGGTGCCGAATGCCTCGACCTGCGCCTTGACCTTGTCGCCGTCGAAGGCGAACGCGCCGTCGGCGATGGACTCGAGGAACCACACGTCGGCCTGCGCGAGATGGCTGGCCAGTTCCCAGGCGGTCCGGGACCTGTCGTCGGGGCGGTAGTCGCGCCGGTCGTTCGGCACGGCCTTCAACACCTTCACGGTCGCGGGGAACTCGCTCTCCATCAGGTCGGCCATGTACTGCGCGAGGAACGTTGCCTGTTCGTTTGTCATGGAACCCTCCACGGGTAAGTGCTTGGTCACAAAAGCGACCGGTCATCTCCAGCGGAACAACTTCAGCGCGGCCGTGAAGCTCGCGAGCGTCCAGCCAATCATCACGGCGATCGGCGCCGCGAGCGTCGCAATGCCGCTGCCGTCGATCATCACGCCGCGCAGCGACTGGTTGAGCGCCGTGAGGGGCAGCAGCGCGATGAACGGCTGCATCGCATCCGGGAAGTTCTCGGAGGCGAAGAACACGCCCGAGAACACCCACATCGGGACCATCACGAGGTTCATCAGGCCCGAGACGCCTTCCACCGTCTTCGCGCGGCTCGCCACGAGCAGGCCGAGGCCCGAGAACGTCAGCGCACCGAGCAGGCACAGCGCGGCGACGAGCAGCCACGACCCGTGCACCGGCACCCCGAACACGAGCACGGCGAACCCGAGCAGCAAGCCGACTTCCAGCACGAGGAAGATCAGCCGCGCCGCCATGTGCGAGAGCAGGTAGTCGGTGCGCCGCATCGGCGTCGCGACGAGCCGCTTCAACAGCTTGCGCACGCGGGCCTGCACCACCGAGAACCCGACGCTCCACATGCCGGTGCCCATGATGTTCATGCCGAGCAGCCCCGGCACGACCCAGTCGATGTAGCGAGATCCCGGCATGCTCACCGGGCGATCTGCGACGTCGAGCGCCGGCGCCCGCCCGGCACCGGCCTGGAGCGCATCGTCCACGACGAAGCGTGCGACCCGGCTTTCGGGTCGGCTCGGGTCGAATTCGTACGTCACCGGCGCGCCGGGCACGACGAGCAGGTGGATCGCCCCGTTGCGCAGTGCCACGTCGGCGGCGGCACGGTCGAGGCCACGGCTGCGCACGCCGGGGCGACCAGACAGCGTCCGCTCCACATCCGCAACGGCCTCGGCATGTGCCGCGTCCTGCAGGACGCCGACGAGCACGTCCGGTGTGCCCTGGTTGCGGAAGGCGAGACCCAGCGCGCACGCGAGCAGCACGGGGAATGCAAACACCCAGAACACGGCCTCCGGTTCACGCAGGAACTCGCGGAACCGTGTCACCGTGAGCTCGATCAGCGGATGGCGTGGCATGGTGGTTCAGTCATCCCTCAGGTGCCGGCCCGTCAACGAGACGAACACGTCCTCGAGTGTCGCGCTGTGGGTCGTCAGCCGCGTGAACGCCGACGGGTTGGCGACGGCGGCCAGCAGCGCCGGCAGCGCCTCGTGCAGGTGTTCGACGATGAGCGATCCGCCATCGGGCTTGATCGCCGCCCGCCGGACACCCGGCAGCGCCTGCAACACCGGCAGCGCAGGCAGCAGCCGCTCGTCGGCGAGCGCGAACTCCACGACGTGCTCGGCGCCGAGCGAGGCAATGAGCTCCAGCGGCGTGCCGAGGGCAATCACCTTGCCCTTGTCCACCACGGCCACGCGGTCGCACAGCACCTGCGCTTCGTCCATGTAGTGCGTGGTGAGCAGGACGGTGCGTCCGCGGCGCTTGTAGGCCGCCAGAAGGTCCCAGAGCTGCCGCCGCGACTGTGGATCGAGCCCGGTCGTCGGCTCGTCGAGGAACAGCAGTTCCGGATCGCCGGCAAGCGCGCACGCAAGGGCGAGCCGCTGTTTCTGGCCGCCCGACAACTTGCCGTACAGCGCATCGCGCTTTCCCTCGAGGCCGACGCTCGCGAGCAGGTCGTCCACGGTCGGCCCCTGCGCGTAGAACGATCGGAACAACCGCAGCGTCTCGGCGGCGGTCAGCTTGTCGCTCAACTGCGTCTCCTGCAGCTGGATGCCGAGCCGCTGCCGCAGTCGTGCCGCGTCGGTGGCCCACGTCATGCCGAGCACGGCAACCGAACCGGCGTCCGCGGTGTTGAGTCCCTCGAGAATCTCGATGGTGGTGGTCTTGCCGGCGCCGTTCGGGCCGAGCAGCCCGAAGCACTCGCCCGTGCGCACCTCGAGATCGAGGCCATCGACGGCGACGACGTCGCTGTAGCGCTTGACGAGTCCGGCGCAGCGGACTGCGTGCGTGACGTCGCCCTGCCGCGGTGCGGCCGGGAGTCGCGCACCGTTCGGCAGGGCTTCTCTCATGCGTCAGTGTTCCAGGGTGAACCAGCGTGCGGCAATCGAATCGCCGCGCAGGATCGTCTCGTGACGGTCCGAGCCAGTGGAAATCAGGGCAACCGGCACGCCGCACACCTCCTCGAGCGTCGCGATGTACGCGCGCGCCTCGGCCGGCAGGTCGTCGTACGATCTCACGCTCGCCGTCGGCGCCGTCCATCCTCGTACGTCGCGATAGACGGGCTCGCACTGCGCGAGCTGTCCGATCTCCGAGGGGAAATGACGCAGCGCGGTGCCGTTGGCCTCATACGCGGTGCAGATCTTCAGCGTCTCGATGCCGTCGAGCACGTCCATCTTCGTGATCGCCAATGCGTCGAGGCCGTTCACGCGCACCGCGTACCGCACGGCGACGGCATCGAACCAGCCGCATCGACGGGGACGCCCCGTCACCGAACCGTACTCGCTGCCGCCATCGCGCAGCCGCTGCCCCATCTCGTCGAGCAGCTCGGTCGGGAACGGCCCCTCGCCGACGCGTGTCGTGTACGCCTTGGCCACGCCCATCACGCCACTGATGTGCCGCGGGCCGAGCCCGAGCCCCGTGCAGATCCCGCCCGTGGTCGCGTTCGACGAGGTGACGTACGGGTAGGTTCCATGGTCGATGTCGAGCAGCGTGCCCTGCGCGCCCTCGAACATCACCCGGCGCCCGCTCGCAATCGCCTCGTCGAGCAGCACCGACACGTCCGTCACGAACGGCTGCAGGCGCGTCCACGCGCGGTCGAGTTCGGCCATCACCTCGCGCCAGTCCATGTGCGCGTCGGGAATCAGGCTGTTGCGCGCCTCGACGTTGTGACGCACGGCCTTCTCGAGCATCTCCCGCGACGCCTGATCGGACAGATCACCGACCCGGATCCCACGCCGGCCGATCTTGTCCTCGTAGGCGGGGCCGATGCCGCGCGACGTGGTGCCGATCTTCCGCTCGCCACGCTTGGCCTCCGACAGCACGTCGAGTTCCTTGTGGTACGGCAGGATCAGGTGGGCCTTGCTGCTCACGAACAGCCGGCCGGTGACGTCCACACCCGCCGCGGCAATCTCGTCGATCTCGGCAAACAGCGCCACCGGATCGACGACCAGCCCATTGCCAATCACGCACGAGACACCCGGGTGCAGGATGCCCGACGGCAGCAACCGCAGGATGAACTTGCGCCCGTTCGCGTAGACGGTGTGACCGGCGTTGTGCCCGCCCTGGTAGCGCGCAACGTACGAGAAGTTCGGCGTGAGCAGATCGACGATCTTGCCCTTGCCTTCGTCGCCCCACTGGGCTCCCAACACGGCAATGTTCATGACAGGCGTGTGTGCACTCGATCGCGCGCCCTCGCGCGATTCAGGAAACACGCCATGCTAGCAAACCGGCTGCCGCGGGCGCCACCTCGCGGGCCCCGGCGCGGTGGTTGACAGTCCCGCTCCCGGTTCGTAGGCTCTACACCTCCCGCCCATGCCCGTCATCGATCGCGTACTGTCCGCGCTGGCAGCCCCGACGCCGGCAATCCCGCTGCTCATCGGCGGGTGCAGCGCCGGGCGGACACACGCACTGCAGACGCTCGCCACGCGCCTCGACGCCGACACGGTACCCGTCTACCTCGACGTCGAACGCATCGCGACCACGCCCGAACAGTGCTATCGCGCGCTGCTGCGCCACGTCCGGACGGCCGACGACGCGACCCTCCCGGCGCCGGCCTCGCTCGCCTCGCCGCGCCAGGCCTTCGACGGCGTGCTCCAGGTGCTCACGCGGTCGCGGGCGGCCTCTGGCCGTCGCTTCACGTTCCTGCTCGACGAAGTGCTCGACCTCCGCACGTTCGAGAGCTTCCCCGGCCTGAAGTCGCTCATGGGCGAGACCGGCGCTGCCATCGCGGCCTCCACGAACCGCTTCGTCCTCGCCACGCGTTTCCGTCTGCGCGGCACGCGGCTCGCGAGCACATGGCCGCGCGTCTCCACCCTGACGCTCGACGATGCCGCGGCGGGCGACGCGCGCGCGCGCGACGCGCTCGGCGGGCTCGATCCGCACGAACAACAGCAGGTGCTCGCGCTCACCGGCGGGCGCCTGGGCTACGCCGTGCTCGTCGGCGACGCCCTGCGCCAGGCGCGCCGGCACGGCATCGCGGATGCGATTGGCGCGCTCACCGAGCAGATGCTCGCCGGCAGCGCCCTCGAACGCCGGCTGCGCCTCTCCTACGAAGTGCGGCTGCAGCGCGCGCGCGGCTATGGCGCGCTGCGCGCGATCCTCGACGTGCTCGCCGAGCAGCAGCCATTGACGCTGACGCAGGTCGCACAGCGCCTGCACCGGACGCCGGGGTCCACGAAGGACTACCTGTCGTGGATGCTCGACGTGGACCTGCTGACCGTCGAGCGCAAGCGCTACACCGTGACCGACCCGCTGCTGCGCCTGTGGGTGCGCCTCAACAACGGACCGCAGGCCCCGGCCGACGCGGACGTCGCGCGCGAGACGCAACGCTACGCGCTCGAACGCCTCAGGACCGTACCCGACACCCCTGTGCCCCTCGCCCGCCCTGCCGCCTCACCGGGCGGCATCATCGAGATCGACTGATCCGTCGCGCAGGGCATCGAGCGCGGCGCGCGCCGCCTGCTGCTCGGCGTCCTTCTTGCTCCGGCCCTCGGCCTGCGCGAGCCTCAGGCCCGATGCATGCACGTCCACGGTGAAGACCTTGTCGTGATCGGGCCCGGCCTCGTCGATCACGCGATACACGGGCGGCTGGCGGCGCCGCGCCTGCAGGTACTCCTGGAGCGAGGACTTGAAGTCGCTGGCGCCGGCCACGGCGGCTCCGCGGACGCGCGCCTCCGCGAGTTGCGGCTCGAGCACCCGCAGGGTCAGCGCCCGCGCCGCGGCGAGCCCGCCATCGAGATACACCGCGGCAATCACGGCCTCGCAGGCGTCGGCAAGGAGCACGGGCTTGTGGCGCCCTCCGGTCTTCTCCTCGCCTCGCCCGAGCCGCAGGTGCGCCCCGAGGTCGAGCGCGTCGGCCACGCGCGCGAGGGCCGTGTACGACACGAGCGACGCCTTGATCTTGCTCTTCTGCCCCTCGTCGGCCTCGGGGTACTCCTCGTACACGCGGTCGCCGATCACGAACCCGAGCACCGCGTCCCCGAGAAACTCCAGCGACTCGTTCGTGGACGCCGGTCCGGTGCCGTCCTCGTGCGCCCGGGACCGGTGGGTCAGCGCGCGCACGAGCAGGTCGCGATTGCGGAACCGGTAGCCGAGGGCCGCCTCGAGGCTGGCGAGCGCGTCGGGCCACGGCACCACTTTCGGGCCCGACGACGCAGGGGGCTCGAACCGGCGCAGGAGCGCGGCGGCGACATCGGCCTCGTCGGGCTCCACCGTGATGCGCAGCTGCCCGAAGGCGGCAATCGGCACCGGGAACACGCTGCGCAGCCCCGACCGCTCGATCACCGGCGACAACCCCTCGGCCTCGAGCAGGCCGCTCACGAGCGCGGCCTCCGCATCCGACGACGTCGTGAACACCACCGTGCGGGTCGTCATCGCCCCACCTTCAGCACGATCATCGTCATGTCGTCGTGCTGCTCGGCGCCGTCGGCGAACTCGCGCACGCTCTCGAACACCTCGTCGCAGAGCGCATCCGGCTCGAGCCCTGCGTGTTCCTCGACGCACAGGCAGAGCCGATCCTCGCCATACAGGTCGCGCACGTCGTTCATCGCCTCGCTGATGCCGTCGGTGAACAGCACGACGACGTCGCCCGGCGAGAGGCCGATCGTCTGCTCCTCGAGCATGCCCTCGAACCGCTGGCGAATGGACGCCATCCGCACGCCAAGCACCAGCCCCTCGGGCGCGATGAGGCGCGTGCGCGGGAAGGCGTCGCCGGCGCGCAGGTGGATCAGCGGCGTGTGCCCGGCCCTCGCATGCGTCAGCGTGTGCTGACGCAAGTCGAGCACGGCGTACGTCATCGTGACGAAGCTCGCGCGCCCGAGATTGGCCGAGAGCACGCGATTGACCTCGCCGAGCAGGGCGCGCGGGGACTGGTGCGTCTTCGAGAGCGCGAGCATCAGGCCCTTGAGCTCCGCCATGTAGAGCGCCGCCGATGCGCCCTTGCCCGAGACGTCGGCCACGAGGAGCCCGATGCGGTCGTCATCCAGCGGGAAGAAGTCGCAGTAGTCGCCGCCGATCTCGCGGGCCGGCCGGCAGGCGGCGGCCAGCGTGACGTCGCCGCGCCGCAGCGTCCCGGATGGCAGCAGGGACGTCTGGATGTCGCGCGCGATCTGCAGTTCCTGCTGCAGCCGCTCCTTGACGACCTTCTGCTCCAGCAGTTCCTCGATGTTCTCGATCATGCTGTTGAACGAGGTCGCCAGGGCGCCGAACTGGTCGCGCGATCGCACGCGGACGCGGTGCGACAGGTCCTCGGCCTGCACCCGCCGCGTGCCCTCGAACAGCTCGTGGATGGCACCCGTGATGGACCGCGCGAGGCTCACGCCCATCACGAACGCCACGGTCTGGATCACGAAGAACAGCCCGCCGATGATCACGAGCATCAGCAGCAGGACGTCGCCGAAGGACATGCCGCCGCCGATCGCCTGCGCCTCGGTGATGCGGCGATAGAGGTGCGAGAGGCTCGGCTGGATGTGCAGGCCCAGCTTGCAGGTGCCGCCCGATTCCCAGTTGGTGACGTCGAGGAAGTTGACCCACGACAACACGTACGAGGAGCCGTCGGACTCCCCAGCCGCGTCGGTGCCGACGTCGCGGACGTGGCAGGGATCGGCGCCAGACGGGCTCATGCGCGCGAGCCCGCCGAGGCGGATGCCCGTCTCCTCACGAATCACCCCGGCCGTCGCATCGTCGAGCGGCAGGTCCACCACCACCATGCGGCGCGCCGTCGATGCCTGTCCGATCCACGACACGCTGCGGACGATGAGGCGCGCGCCGGAGGGACTCGCCGACGGGTCGGTGACGGGCAGCACCACCGCGGAGGGCCCCTGCCGCAGGAGCCATTCGGGAATCGTGGCCGGCGGCTCGCCGTGATCCCAGGCACCCGCCGTCAGCCTGTCGGTGCGGGTATCCCCGTTCTGCGGCAGCAGCGCGATGGAGAGTCCGGGGTACGTGCGTGCGCCGGCGGCGGCCTTGCGCGCCAGGAGGTCCCGGATCTCGACGGGTGTGCGCGTCTGCTGCAGTTCGACGGCCGTGATGTCGGCGTAGACGCGTCCCTGGGCCTGCAGGTCGGCCAGCTTCTCCTTCACGAGGTAGGAGCTGAAGCTGAGGAGCGTCAGCGCACCGACGATCAGGAAGAACAGGAAGATCAGCGCGGCCGGCACGAGGCCGATGAAGAAGTACGACAGGATGAGCTTGCGGCGGACGCGCCAGAGCAGTCGCTGGCGCAGCACACGGCTCACGCGCCAGACCAGCATCGTGCCGCCGACGATGGCGGCGATGGTGGCGAGGCGGCGCAGGACGTCGAGTGCCTGCCCGGGCCCGGCGATCCACCCGATGAGCAGCAGGATCAGGCGGGCGGCAATCCCGCCGAGCAGGAGGCGGCCGGACCAGTGTTCGAGCAACAGGGCGCGCGGCGGCGGCAGCGACGGCAGTTCGTGCGCGGAGGGCGCTTCGAGGCGCGCCGTGCCGGGCGAGTCAGGCGGCATGCGGTCTCGGCCAGGTGCGGCGCAGGTGCCGTGCGCGTCAGGCCATCAGGTGCCGAATGATACCATCGCGTTTTTGCCCGTTGCCGAGAGGACTCCCGTGAAGACCGACCCTTCTGCCCGCTTCTCGACGTTGTGCATCCACGCCGGACAGGAGCCCGACGAGAGCACGGGCGCCATCATCACGCCGATCTACCAGACGTCGACGTACGTGCAGGAGGGGCTCGGCCGGCACAAGGGCCACGAGTACGCGCGAACGAGCAACCCGACGCGGTCCGCAGTGGAGGCCAACATCGCGGCCCTCGAGGCGGGCACGAGCGGCTTTGCCTGGGCGTCGGGCATGGCCGCCACGAACGCGGTGATGACGCTGCTGAAGCCGGGCGACCATGTCGTGGTCACCGACAATACGTACGGGGGCACCTACCGGTTGTTCGAGCGGGTGCTCCGGACGACCGGCCTCGACTTCACGTACGTCGACACGTCGGACGTCGAGGCGACGCGGGCGGCGTTCACCGACAAGACACGGATGCTGTTCCTCGAGTCGCCGACGAACCCGGTGCTGCGGCTCGCCGACATCGCCGCGCTCTCGGCCGCCGCGCACGAGCGCGACATCGTCGTCGTGGTGGACAACACGTTCGCGAGTCCCGCGGTGCAGCAGCCACTCGTGCTCGGTGCGGACATCGTGCTGCACAGCACCACGAAGTACCTCAACGGGCACTCGGACAGCATCGGCGGGATTGTCGTCGTCAAGGACGCGCAGCACGCGGAGTGGCTGAAGTTCTACCAGAACGCGGCCGGCGCGATTCTCAGTCCGCTCGACTCCTGGCTCGTGCTGCGTGGCACCAAGACGCTCGCGGTGCGGATGGACGCGCACAACCGGAACGGGCAGGCGGTGGCCGAGTACCTGAGCACGCACCCGAAGGTGCAGACGGTGCACTACCCCGGGCTCGCGAGCCATCCGCAACACGCGCTCGCGAAGGCGCAGATGCGTGGCTACACGGGCATGGTGTCGTTCGACGTCGGGACGATCGAGCGGGCACGGACGGTGCTCGAGCGCACGCGGCTCTTCGCGCTGGCGGAGAGCCTCGGCGGCGTCGAGAGCCTGATTTCGCACCCGGCGTCGATGACGCACGCATCGGTGCCTGCCGAGCGTCGGGCGGCGCTCGGTGTCACCGAGTCGCTCGTGCGGATCTCGGTCGGCATCGAGGACGCGGCCGACCTGATCGCGGACCTCGAGCAGGCGCTCGCCGCGGTCTGATCGGGCGGCGGGCGGTCACCCCGCCGCCGTGGACTCACGCACCCACTGGAGGTACGCCTCACTGCCGCCGGCAGCCTCGATGACGATCCACTCCGGCGTGTCGTACGGATGCGCGCCCCGCAGGGCATGCCAGAGCGGCGCGAGCGCACGGCGTGTCGTCTTGATCACCCACTGCTCTTCCCTGCCCTCTTCGATGGTGCCCTTCCAGGCATAGGTCACGCGATGCAGCGGCAGGCGCGTCACGCACGCGGCGAGCGCTCCTTCGACGAGCCGCCGTGCGATGACGCTCCCCGTCTCCGCATCGTCTGGCCACGTGGTCAACACGAGGACGACATCGTCCGGGCGTGCGTCTGCGTTGTGCATGGCGATCGATTCCTGTATCGTCCTCGTGGCTCCGCATGTCCACACAAGACGCCGTTCGCCAGTCTAGCCCGAGGCCGCGCCGTGCGGCCGGCTCGGACGCGGTGTCGGCAATGCGCCGCCGCGTGATGCGTGGCGGCCTGGTGCTCGTGCTGGTGCTCGCGCTTGCGGACGGGGTCTTCGGGGCCCGTGGGCTCATCGAGAACATGCAGCTGCGCCAGCGCAACGCGGCGCTCGAATCCGCCATCGAGCAGATGGACACGGGCAACGCCGGGCTCATCGAGGAGATCCGACGGCTGCGGGAGGATCCGGCCGCCATCGAGGAACTCGCCCGCGGCGAGCTCGAGCTCATGAAGGAGGGCGAGCTGCTGATCATCCTGCGCGACGCCCCGGCTCCCGCGCGCGGATCAGCAAAGGCCGCCTCGCCATCTGCTGCTTCGCGTTGACGCTCGGGCGGTTGCGTGTTAAAGTTCTCGAGTTGTCTGCGGAGCGCAATGCTCCGGCACACTGACGCGGGGTGGAGCAGCCTGGTAGCTCGTTGGGCTCATAACCCAAAGGTCGCGGGTTCAAATCCCGCCCCCGCAACCAACTGCATCGGCAGGAGAAGATCGCCAGTATTGGGCGATCTTTTTGTTTTCTGGGCGACCGTCAGCATCGCTGCCAGATTCCCTCTCAGCTCAATCCGGAGTTCGCCGCCTGGGCGCCGCAGCGCTTTCACCTTGCCATCGCGCGAGGGCGTCTCCGGGCTCAAGACAATCGAATCAACCAGTCCCCGGAGCATCTCCGAGGCTTCGAGGCGCGTGTCGTCGCGCCGAAGCGCGGTGGCCAGCTCCTGCACCTTCGACCTGTAGAGGTCGGCCATGCTCGGGTGAAGGAGGGGCGGTGGGTCGTCGGACTTCTCGAGCTGAGCCTCGAGGTCTTCCCTACGACTGGCAATCGAGACCAGCTCGTCCTTGACCACGGCGGCCGGGACGCCGTCCATGATCGACTCGACCAGCTTCTTCCGCCGCGCCTCGATGCGCTCGAGCTCTCGCTTTGCGCCGGTCAGGCTGGCCCGCTGCTCCATCCGCAACCGATTGGTCTCCTTCGTGAACTCGCGACAGAACTCGTCGAAGAAGTCCTGGCGCAGCAGCTTCTCCTGCAGCGCCGTCAGCACGCGGTCTTCCACCTCGTGGCGCGCGATCGTCAACCTGTTCGAGCACGTACCGCGGGCACGCGAGCCGAAGCACCCGAGCTGATCGCGCGAGTAGACGACGAAGCCCGCGCCGCACTCGCCGCACTTCGTCATGCCCGTGAACAGGTACTTCGGCCGAACGAACTGATTGAAGCGCTTGCCCGGTTCGGCGCTCGCCCACTTGCGCTGAATGGCCGCGTAGCGGGTCTGCGCCGCCTGCCACATCTCATCGTCGATGATGCGCAGCGCCGGCACCTGGGTGATGACCCACTCCCCTTCCGGGTTCGGTCGTGACACCCGCCTCCCGGTGTCGGGGTCTTTCAGGTACCGGAGCTTGTTCCAGACGAGTCGGCCGATGTACAGCTCGTTGTGAAGAATGCCGGTGCCTCGTTTCGGGTTGCCGTGGATCGTGCTCGAACTCCAGAGCGTGCCACGCGGGCCGGGCACGGCCTCGTGGTTGAGGTCCTTCGCGATCTGCTTCGGCGACAGGCCGGCGGCGTAGTCCCTGAAGATACGGCGAATGGTGTCGGCTTCCTCTGGCACGATCTCGCGCTCGCCCGTCGACACGACACCGTCCTTGAACGTGCGGATGATGCGGTAGCCGAAGCTCACGCCGCCACCCGATTTCCCCAGTTCGACGCGCCCGCGCAGTCCGCGCCGCGTCTTGTCGGCCAGTTCCTTCAGGAACATCGCGTTCATCGTCCCCTTCAGGCCGATATGGAGGAACGTGATGTCGCCCTCGGCGAGCGTGACGATGGCGACGCCGGCGAAGGTGAGGCGCTTGAAGAGGCCCGCGGTGTCTTCCTGGTCGCGGCTGAAGCGGTCGAGCGCCTCGGCCAGCACGACGTCCACGCGACCGTGCAGCGCCTCGGCCATCATCGCCTGGAAGCCAGGCCGCATCAGCGTCGCGCCGGAGATGGCGTGGTCCGAGTACTCGCCCGCGATGACCCAGCCCTGCTTGCGCGCGAATTCGCGGCATTCACGGAACTGGTCTGCGATCGAGGCCTCGCGCTGGTTCTCTGACGAGTAGCGGGCGTAGATGGCGACTTTCATTCGCGGCCCTCTTCGGTCGAGCGATCCGCTTCGCGCTTCATTGCGCGGCTGAAGACATCGCGCGCGGCCTGCCGTGCGAGCAGGCGCGCCAGCGCGCGAAACGACTCATCGACACGAGCGTCGGCTTCCGACGATACGCGGGGGCCACGTCTGAACGCCTCGCGTCCACGCATCGGCCTCCGTGCAACAGATCGTTTCCGTCCTCGCATGATACCCCCGGCGAAGAGCTGCAACGGTTGAACCCTGGGAACCACTCGGGGCATGCCGCGCGGCCGTTGGGCCGATGCTCGTCCTACGGGACGGAGCGGCGTTCGACGGCCGACGCCGTGTCGGTGTGGCAGGGTGTCAGCCGTCGAGCCCGAGAGGACCGATGCAGCCCGCGGAGCGTGGTGCGCGGTACGGTCCGAATGACGGCGCGTTCACTGCGGCCGTCGAGGACTGGGCGTGCTGGCGATGACCATGCGCGCCGATGTCCTGGTGGCAACCGGCGAACGCTCGGATCGAGTCGTTCGCGTTCGGTGCTTCTGTCGCTCGTGTGATGGGTGCCCACTCCCGGCTCCGCTGGGGCGGCGGGAGTGAAGGCGCCCTCCACAGGCTCTGGGCTGATGGAGGGGGTGGCGCGGTGCGCCATGGCGAGATGGGTCGAGGCTACGCCCGAACAGCCAAACTGTCAAGTTCCGGGGCGACGGTTCCGGGGCGATGCGCCCCTGGTGCCCCGGAGCCGAGCGGTTCCCGCTTGGCGACCTCGTCTCGGGCCATACTGAGGCGTGAAGCGCGACATGGAAGTGATCCGCAAGCTGCTGATCTTCTTCAACGAGAAGGACGGGCCGGAGATGGTCCAGTCGCCGGATATCGGCCCTGAATTCTCGGAATCAGTGGTTCAGTACCACTTACGATTGATGTGCCAGGCGGGCTGGCTCAACTACGAAGCCGACCGATCGAAAACGAGCGACCGGCTCATCCGGGTATACCCCTTCGACCTCACTTGGGAAGGGCACGAGTTCCTTGCCAAGATCAGCGCCGATGGTGTCTGGCCGAAGCTCAAGGCGATCATCGCTTCAAAGGGCGGATCGATGGCCGTCTCCGTGATCAATCAGCTGGCGACCAAGCTGGCGCTTGAGGCAGCCGGACTGCCGTAGGCCGCGCGGTTTCTTGGCGACAGGATACGCCGAGACTAGGCGATCTGCTTGGAGAGGCCAATCAGCTCGTCCTTCATTCTTTCAAGCTGTCGTCGGTTGTGCGCATCCCAGTCTCTGAGGAAGCGCCCTGGCCGCGCTGCGGGATAGCGACGGCCGGCGAAGTACATCGTGGCCGCGTCGCACTTCGCGGCTCCGTCCTTCTGATCGTGCGCAATTCGATGCCGCAAGGAGGCCATGTGCCCGATTCGAACTGAAGCCGAGTTCATCAGCTGTTCGTGCTGCCCATTGATGACGAACGCCGCCACGCGGCCTGCGACGTGTGTTGGGTTGTGCCACAGCTTGTAGGCTTGGCCTCCCAAGACCACCGCCTCGGCAGCAGCGGTCGAACGGAAGTACCGTCCTGTCACCATCGTCTGCTGGCCGAATCTAGTCGACACCGATCCGCACATGTATCGGTAGAACGTCTGCTCCAGGAAGCTTTCCCAGGCGACGAACATGCGAAGGTACGCAAGTTCGTACAGGTACTCAAGACGAGCGATCCGAAATCCGGAGCCGCCCGCCATTGGTGGAAGATGCACACGCGCTTGTTCTCCGGCTAGCGCCAGATCGACGGCGCCCTCGACACGCCGTTCGAAGACGTAGCCCAAGTCAGCCATCTGACGAGGCACGTTGTTGCCTACTCGGAAGTGGCCTTCACCAAGAAGTCCAGTCTGATCTGCCTGGGCTTGATGTTGTCCGTCTGTCCCTGGCAGGCAGCCACGAATCGTGTGTACTTCTTCGGGAAGGACTCCTTCGCCTTGACCGATGCGAGCACTTCCGACAGCTGGTTGACGCCAATCCTGAAACGTTCCCGAGCCTTCCCGTCGAAGGCCTTCTTGGGAGTTGGAAGGTCAACCGCGGCCAAACCGAAGAGGCGATGGTACGCAGCACACCACAGGCTGTAGAAAAGCGGCGACCGCCTGAACTCGCTCGTCCGAAGTGAGTCGCCCATGGCTTCGACAAGGGCATCCGTCGTGTCACGGAATCGCTTCTCAACGCGCGCACGCGGTGGGAATTCGTCGTCGAACTTGCTGTAGTAGTTGTCGATCGACTGCTTCTTGTCCTGCATTCCGTCGATCGCCGCGATCATCAGCTCGCTTGTCAGCTCTGCTTCGAGCATTCGAGCGATCGCCGTCTCCGTGAAGATTCGGTTGCGGCGCCAGAATTCCAAGTGCTCGAACGCCAGGCTATACGCCGACTGCTTGAACAGGCCGAAGTACTTCCCGTTGCGCAGTTCCTGTTTGCTCAGCTTGACGCTGTACGTGTTGAGTCGAGCGAACAGCTCGAGGACCTCCTGGTCCGAGATGTCCTGGAACACTTCGCTGGAGAACCCGTACGTACGGAGTTGGGTCTGCTCAGGTTTGCTCAACTGCGAAAACGCCTTGCCCGCCCACGTGGCAGCAAGACTCTTCGAGAGGCTGTACTTTCCGTCGATGAAATCCATTACGGCACTGATGCGCTGCTGACCGTCGATGACCTCACGGACCACTCGGGTCGCGGCCTCGTTCTGGGTAACCCTGATGTAGATCGGCGGAATGCTCATCGCGCGCAGCAGGGTGTCAATGAAGAACGAGCGAGCCTTGGGCTTCCATACGCCTCGCCTCTGGAACTTGGGCGTCAGCGAAAGGCCTTCGGTCTCACGCCACGTAATGAAGTCGGTTGGCGAATACACGGCACGGTCGGGCTTAGCCATTCAGCACTCCTCACTCGCTCTCGTCGTTCGCGCCTGCAGGTCGGCCAGCACGCTCTCGATCTGTTCCAACGCGCTCCGCAGGTCGTCGGCGAACTCCTCGGCCAGTACGTGCGGCTCGGGGAGGTAGTCGATGATCCCGTCATGCAGCTTCCGGTACTCGGGCTTCCTGCTCGCAAACAGGAGAAAGGGATCGACGAATAGCGGCAGGTCCGCCACGAGGGAGATGTCGAATGCTCCGTACCCTTCGACGATTTGCCGGCTGACGCCGAAGTGGTCGGAGAAATACAGACTAGGAGGAGCCTGTCCAGGCTGGTGCGGCACGGCAGGAGTATAGCTGGGGTGGTTCGGCCGGCATCGCGTGGAGCGTCGCGGCGGCACCGACAGCTATCGCGCCTCCCACGGCCCGCCGTGGAACCACCAATACGGCCACCGCTCGCCTCCCGCGGCGGCTTCGAGAACCGGCCAGAGAAATGCGTCCAAGAACTCGACGATGCGCTGGAGTTCGCCCAGCTCTGGCCGGCGCGTGCGCCGGACGAATGGCGTCCATTGCGCCTGCTTCTGAGGATTGCCTGCAAACTCCGCTGTCAGCGCGAGCGGCCGTGCCGCCGGGATGGCTGTGCCCCTACGAGCGAACGTAGCCGCGAAAGCCCGCCGCAGGATGTCGCCGTCAAAAGCGTGGGTGGCGGCCAGTTCGTGGATGTCGAAGAAGTCCTTCATCCGGCTGTTCGCGAGGCCGAGCCGGACCATTGCTTCTGTCTTCTCCGCGATGGATGTCTCGGGGCGGTACATCCGTAGCGTGGCCCGTGGGAGGTCGAGGAGCCCGGGGAACTCCCTGAACTCCGGCGGTGGCACCACGGCGTCGCCCGCTCCGATGTCCACCTGGAGCGGAATCCGCACGTTCCCAAGCAGGGCTATCAGCTTCACGCGCATGCCGCCGTATTCCTGGTCCTCGCGGATGGGCTCCACCTGAATGCTGTCGGCAACGAAGGTCAGCCCATCGTCTGCCGCATCGATCGCACACAGCGCGACGAACACGCGCCGGAGGGCGTCCGCGGACGTGTCGCCGAAGCCGAGCAGGTCCACGTCCTTCGTCGGCCGGATCGGCTCGCCGAGCCACATCAGGAGCATCGCGGCGCCCTTGAGGATGAACCGATCGGCGAACTCCGACGTGGACAGGCGATACAGCAGACGTTCCCCAGCGAATCGCGCGAGCGTCAGTTGATGCTCGACGCCAAGCTCTCGGCTGCGCTCGACAAGCCTTGCTTGCACCGACGCCACGACGTTCTTCGGGCCGCCGCGCTTCACAGGACGATGGCTTCGAGGTAGGGCTGCATGATGCGCTGGACGCGCAGCCTGGTGGCGATTCGATGGAGTTCGTCGAGGTTGACTCGTCTGGCGCGCCACGCTTCCGCGAGCGCTTCGAGCGCGATGTCGAGCCCGACCTTGTTTCTGAATCGAAAGCAGTCCGCGATCGTGCGGGCGACACTGTAGACGCGGACCGTCTGCCCCTCGACGCGGTGCTCCTCGACGCCAAGGTCGAACACCTCGGGCGCGACACGGACCACGCGCACCGGAGGCGCCGAAAGTTGCGGCACGCGGGTGCCACGCGGCACGGCGAGCCACACCTCCGCCGTCAGTTGCGTCCCGATGCCGTGGAACTGGAGGGCCGACGTCAGGCACACCACGGACCGGGGGACGGCGGTTGTTGCGACGACGAGGTCGTGGTGCTCGGTGGCTCGTGCGGGCTGCGCCAGCCGGTAGCGCCCCGGGCCGACCCGCTCAAGGGTACCGGCCCGCGCCAGCCTGGTCAGCGTGCCGGTGTGGATGCCCTGGGCCGCTACATCCCGCGAGCGCAGCACGGACCGCTTCCTGGCCATCGCGAGCAGACGAGCTGAGTCCGTTTGGGCATGCGGCATTGTGTGGATACTTATTGATATCTGTAGTCATATTACCGCATGTCGAGCCGATGCCGCCAAACACAGCTCGGCCGTCAGTTGCCTGCTGTATCCTGTTGCCCATTGTGGGCAACAGGCTTATTTCAGGCAACGGCCTCGTCGCAGACGTGGCGGATGCTCTTCGGCGGCGCCTTCCGACCGGTTGGGCCTGTACTGCCCGGGAATCGGCGAGGACGGCGAACAGTGCGCGAACTGCCGTGCTGATTGTCAGCCGCAACGGGGCCGGGGGCACCGCGCGCGTGTGCCCGAAGAGCCGCGTCGTGGACTACCTGGCGGCCACGCTGCAGCCGACTACGGCTGAGCCCGTCCTGATTGCCTCCCCGTTCCTCAGCCCACGGACGCAGGAGCGTCTCCGCAGCCGCGGATTCGCCTACGCCGACCTGACCGGCAACGTTCGGCTGGAGCTGACGGAACCGGGCCTGTTCATCGAGATCTCCGGTGCGCGGGAGAACCCGGAACCGAGCCCGCGGGACCGCAAGTCCCTCAAGGGAGCTAAGGCTGGTCGTCTTGTTCGCGCGCTGTGCGACTTCCGGCCGCCGGTGGGCCTGCGCGAGCTCGCGAAGCGGGCTGGAGTCCATCCCGGCTACGCGTCTCGCGTCGTCGACTTCCTGGACCGTGAGGCGCTCGTGACGCGTGCGCCGCGCGGCCCGATCACCGCCGTCGACTGGCGCGCCCTCCTGAACCGCTGGTCGCAGGAGTACTCGCCGTTTCGTCGTCGGGGCGCAACGATGTACCTCGCTGCGCGTGGCATCCCGGCGGTGACGGAGCGACTCACGCAGTTGAAGGGGCAGAGGTACGCCGTGACCGGCTCGTGGGCCGCGGCCGGAGTCGCACCGCTGGCGCCGCCGCGTCTGCTCATGGTGTATGTGGATCGGCCTCGCGAGGTCGAGCAGGCGCTGGACCTGCGTCCCGCAGACGCCGGCGCGAACGTGGCGCTTTTTACGCCGTTCGACGAGGTCGTGTTCGAGCGGACCTCGGTAGACAGAGGGACAACGATCGCAGCGCTGAGCCAGATCGCGGCTGATCTGATGACGAGTCCTGGCCGTGGCCCCAACGAGGCCGAGGCGCTGATGCTCTGGATGCAGGAGAACGAGGAAGCCTGGCGCGCCTGAGACAGCCCACCGAGCACAGACTCTCTCGCGACTGTTCGGACGTAGAATGGCCTTATGACGAGAATCGCGGTCGAAGTGCCAGAAGACATCGCGGAGCGTCTGCAGCTGGCCTGGCGCGACATCTCGCGCGGGACCCTCGAAGCGCTCGCCACCGAGGGCTACCGCGACGGGACGCTGAGCCGCGAGCAGGTCGGGAGGATCCTCGGGTTGTCGTTCGGCGAGACCGAAGCCTTCCTGAAGGCCCGTCACGCGTACCTGGCGTATGACGAAGAGGACCTCGAGAAGGACCTTAAGGGGCTCCGCCAGCAACTCGACGCTCGATGATCGTTGTCTCGGACACGTCGCCAATCAACTACCTCGTTCTGATAGGGCTTCAGGACCTCCTCCACAACCTGTTCGGCCGAGTCCTCATTCCCGAGGCTGTTCGTCGCGAACTGCAGGCCGAAGGCACGCCAGAACCAGTCAGACAGTTCGTTGCCGCAGCTCCGGACTGGATCGAGGTTCGACCCGCCCCGGAGATTCCGGCCACTCTCGCGCACCTTGATTCCGGTGAGCGTGAGGCCATCGCCCTCGCGTTGTCCGCTCGTGCCGACTTCGTGCTAATTGACGAACGGATTGGGCGCCAGGCGGCCGAAGACCATGGGCTTCGTGTCTACGGAACACTGGGCGTCTTTCTCATCGCCGCCGAGCGCAACCTGGTCCGGCGGGACGAGGCGTTCGACCGCCTGCAGAAGACCAACTTCCGCGTGTCGCCGCGCCTCCTCCAGAACGCCCGCGAACGAAAGCCGAGCGACTGAAATTTCTGTTCCTGTTCCGGCGACGCTCCGATAATTGCGCAAGGCAACGGGAGCGCATGGCGCGGGTCAAGGCCGCGCAGCGCCGACGGAACGAAGGGAAGCCTTGACGTGCGCCTTCGCTCCCGGACAATCCAAGGTCGGAGCGTCGGCGTTACCAACACTCGACGGAAAGACTGGGCCACGGACTGGACCAGGTTGTCCCGCAACGCCGACGCAGTCCCTGTTACCATTCACGGTCACAGATTCGACTCAACTGGCTGCAGCGCCCTCACCATCAGAGACACTGACATCTGAGGCGTGAGCGACCCCGCGGACACGGTCGGGGCCGCCTTCGTGGACACGAGGCGGGGTCGCTCACGCCTCTCCTCTGCCCTGTTCCCCATCGCGGGCGCTCAGGCGTCGGCAGAAAACGCCGCCGCGGCGCTACACGCTCGTCACCGGTAAGTTGTGGCTGTCCATGGGGTTCGCGACACCCATCGCGCACCTCACAGGCTGGGTGAGGCGCTCGTGGTCGCTGGTCAGCTGCTCGCCAGAGGGGCCAACCGCGCATTGGGCTATCTTCCCCCTCCTCGGCCCCCTGCTCCGCTGTCCTCGGCCCCGTTGCTGACCAAGGGAGAGAGAGTTCTGTCGGGCCAGCGACGTCGCGAAGCGCCTGGCCTCGGCCTTGGGGGGATGTCGTTGTCGGAGCGCTCGAAGCCGTGCGGGATCACCGCGAAGCGCGAGGCTCTCGTCAGCGCTCCACGAGACGCAGAGTGACCGCCGCGAGACGCCCCTCGACCACATCGACCTGCCGCCCATGTGTGTCCACGAGCGCCTGCCGTGCCTCGCGATCGAGGCCGTCGTAGACGCTCCGCATCCGGGGCGAGAGCGCCATCAGCGTGTACCGGCCTGGCCGGAGGGCACTCGCCGTGAAAGCACCGTCTGCCGAGACGCTGGCGATGCGGTGGTTCGTCGGCGTAGGACGTGGTGCGTCCATGCTCGCGACGGGCAATACGAGCACTGAGGCCCCCTGCAGCTGGCCCCCGCTGCCCTGCACACGCCCGCCTACGCCTGACGGCCGCGCGCTCACGATGAGGACGACGTCGTCAAGGACGCCAGATACCGGGAAGACGAGTCCGTCGAACGCGTCTTCACCGTCAATCAGCACCGATTTCAGCCACCACCCTGGTGGCAGCCCCATCACCTGTAGTTGCCGGCGTCCCAACACATCTCGCAGTTCGAAGGCAAGGTCCGTAACCGAACTCGAGATCATCGATGCCGACGGCACCGGGTTACTGCCGAGCAGCACCGGCGCCATCACCTGCAACGGTCGGCCGGCCAAGTCGGCAGGGTCACCGTCGTCGATCTCGACGCGTCCGCGCACCACCGCACCGAAGCCGATTGGCACGACGACGTCGATGACTGGTTCGCCGGTCACAGCGATCTCTACCCATCCAGCGCGGCGGCGCATCGGCCCTTTGGCCGCGACAACCATCGGCTCTTCGGCCACGACGCGGTACTGCCCGGGCGCAACGTCCAGGAACTCGAACTGCCCGTCCGGCTGAATACGGGCAGAGGCGAGTTGCATCTGCGTGCCTCCGTCGCCAGGGTGCAACGATACGTTCGCACCTGCGCTCGTCGCACGCTCACCCTCGACAACGACCTGGCCAGCCACCCGGGAGAGGCGTCCGGCCGATAGGCGCACGTCGAGCATGGCGTCCGCACTGGCACGCACCACGACGAACTCTGCCGCCGCGGGGTCGGTCGCGCTGGTGGCGAACGCTGGCAGGAGTTCCGGCTCGTTCCCTTGCAGCCGCACCGGCCCTCGTCCCGACGGCCCCGGCGGCACGACCCGCACCGTGTACTTCCCAGGCGTGAGGCCGTGGGCTCTGTAGACGCCACGGTCATCCGTGGTCGTGAGAATGCCGCGAGCGATCAAGACATCCTGTCCCGGCAGTTTCCCGACCGGTGTCACGCGCGCGCCGACCACCGGTTCGCCGTAATCGTCGACGACGCGGCCGGTCAGAACGCCGCCCCGCAGCAGGCGCACGTCGCCCATATCAAGGGTCTCACCGCCGCGCAGTGTCGCCTGGCGCTGCGTCAAGTGGGATCCCGATGCCTCGTGGAAGCCCTGGCGATGCACGTTGATGAAGTAGGTCCCATCAGGCAGCCGGTCGACCGCGAACACGCCGTACGCGTCGGTGCGTGCCAAGAACTGTGCGTCGCCGACGCCCTGGGTCGCACGCCAGGTCACCGAGATCGTGGCGCCTCGGAGCGGCTGTCCCGTGGCGCCGTCGACCACGCGCCCGCGCACGCTGCCCGCTCCATCAGGCCGATGCCCAGGTCCCGGAGGCCCCATGACTTTGCCCGAGCGGACCTGTGCCGTCACGGTCCCCTGGCCGAGGACTCCGCATGCAAGCACACCGACGACCGCGACCGTTGGCCACCAGCGCTCCGACTTCATGGCTCCCCTACCACCAACACGACCTCCGGTGTCTCGCCTTCGCCGATCACGACGGTTCGTGCACGTGCATCGAGCGCTCTCAAGTAGTCGGGATCGTTGAGGTCGTCGCCACGCGCGGCGGCCGCAGGAACGGCGAGTAGCCGGTACGGGCCGGGCCGCAGCATCTCGATCGACCAGGTGCCGTCCTCGACCGGCCTGACCATGAACGTGTTGGCGACGACAGGGCGGTACCACCTGCGCGCGTCCTCGTCGAAGCCGATCACGACGGCGTCCGTCGCGGGCGTATTCGTCGCCGTGACGACACGTCCACGGAGTCCGCTCGGCGTCGTGCTCACCACCATCTCGACATCAGCCAGAGTGCGGGCTGCGCCGAAGTCGTAGCCCTCGGTCCCGTCCACACGACCGACGTTAACCGCGCGGGTCCACCAGCCTTCCGGCGCGTTGGCGAGCCGCAGCAGCGCCGGTCCGCGCACCCCCACTAGCTCAAAGGTCAGGTCAGGACGGACACGCGCTCGAGCCTGACCGTTCCAGGCATTCGGTCCTCCGAGGGGCGTGGCGTGCACGCGCACGTCGCGCCCACGCATCCGTGAGGCATCGCCCTGCACGGTCAGGCGCCCGCGCACCGTCGTTCCGGGCTGGGTCCGCACGACGAGGCCGGTCATGTCACCACTGACGTCCACGTCCAGTGTTCCGAACTCGCTGCGGGCGAGCTGCGCCGCTCGCTCTTCTACGGTACCGATGCTGATGCGTGGCGACATCGTGATCGTGTAGGCGCCAGGTGGCACGCCAGCCAACGTGAACGTGCCATCGCTCGTTACCTGCGCGGTCAGGCCCGGCACGGCGCGTGGCCCCCCTCTGGGCTGCAAGCCTACGAACCCGTCGGTCAACGGCGCACCACGACTGTCGACGACGCGCCCCTCGATCGTGCTGACCTCAGCCTCCACGAGGTGAATCTGCGCGTGTGCTTCTTCACCGGGTCCCACATGGATGGACCGCGCCTCGTGGACACTGGTAGCCGACGGCGCAAAGGTCGGTACGACGTCGCGCGCGGGCGTCACGGCGAATGTGTCCGGTAGGCCAGATGAAGGCAGGGGGTAAGCGGACAACACGTAGCTACCCGGTGGAAGGCCGAACACCCGGAACTCGCCGCGGTCATCGGTCGTGGCCTGATGCACCCCCTGAAGGCGCCAGACGCCGTGCACGTTGCGTAGCCGCTCGGCACGCACCGTCACGCGATCTGCGGGCGCGCCGGCGGAGTCCAGCACACTCCCGCTGATCACGGCGCTTCGCGTCAGGGCGAACTCGAGCGGACCGGCGAAGGCCCCGCGCTGCACCACGAGCCGTCGTCCCGGGGTACTGGGCGACGCCTGACCGAGTTGCTGCTGGACGTATCCGCTTCGCCGTGCGACCAGCGTGTACTCGCCGGGCGTCAGGTTGCTCAGCGCGAACCGGCCCTCGGCGTCGGTGCGCGTCGCAAAGGGATGCATCCCCTCAGCCCGGACATCGGTGACGACACTCCCGTCCTCCAGCCGCGCTGGAACCGCCACTACGAAGGCGCCTCGGAGGGCGCGCGACGTCTCGGCGTCGACGACACGCCCGAAGATGCGCGCGTCGCCGGGCATGGGCGCGGCCGCATCGATGGGTCGACTATCACGAGGCGGCCAAGTGGCAGAGGGTGGCTGAGCCGCAAGCATCGCTGCGCAGCACGCACATGCCAGAACGCCCCCCGCACACCGTGCCATCCGCCGCCTCCTACACGCCAGCCGTGCGTGCACCGCTGCGCACGCGCTACGCAACTCGCGCGGTAGAACCGGCGAGTATGTTAGCGATCGCATCGTTCGCGACGTCAGGGAGGCTGACACGGGTAGCGTAACACCGCCCGCGGCAGGCGGGATTCGCCAGAGCTTCACGAACTGCAGCGCGGGGGTGCGAGTACGTGCCCGGCAGGACGTCGGTCGACGGCATGACGCTGGAGAAATTGCGGTCAGTTGGTACGGCGTGTAGTATGGGCCTCCAATAGGACCAGCCATGGTCACTTCCCGGAACCGTCAAGGTCGAGGACGTTCATGAAGCACGCGGTCCTTCGAGTGGTTTCAAGATCTCTAGACCGCTGGTTTCAGCGGCGGGCCGATGATCTCGACGAGGAACTGAGCAACCACCTCGCATTCCACGAAGAGGACCTCCTCGCCATGGGCGCCACTCGCGAGGAGGCCAGGCGCGTGGCTCGTGCGCGTCTCGGCAGTCAACTCGCCGTGCGGGAGGCACGGCGTGACGTGCGGCCGTTCCGCGTCCCTGCCGCCGCTCTCCGTGACGTGCGACATGAGTTGCGTCTCTTCAGGCGCGGTCGCACTCCACTGCTCGTCCCAGTACTCGTGCTTGCGTTAGCCGTCGCAGGAGCGCTCACGCTGGTCCGGGTCATCGACGGTGCCCTGCTTCGGCCACTTCCGTTTCCGGAAGGTGAGCGAATCGTCGCGTTGACGCCCTACCAGTTGGAGTCGGGAGACCTGTTTGGGCGCATCCCCGCAGAACTTTTCGACGCAGTCCGCGCCGACGAGTTTCTCGAACTCGTCTCGACGGTCGGCAGGCGAAGGACCGTGTGGTTTGCCGACGGACAGGCCGAATCGGTCGAGCTGGCGCCCCTCAGTCAGCATGCCGGCGCGCTGCTCGGGCTGCGTCCCACCCTCGGCCGGCTGCTCATCGCCGACGACTTCACGGCGGTCGAGGGAGGGACACTACCCGTCGTGCTCAGTGAGACGTTCTGGGAGGCACGCTTCGGTCGCGATCGCGACATCGTCGGACGCATGCTGGAAGGTGAGCAGGAGCGACTGCTGGTCATCGGCGTCGCGGCGCGAGTCGAAGGCATCCCGTCGTACTTCGGCTTTCTGCAGCCCGATGCGTTCGTTCCCGATCTCGACGCAGCCCCGGCCGACTATCTGACGGCCCCATTCGCGCGCCTCAGGTCAGGGGCGTCACTCCCCGACGCACGCGCGCAACTCATCGCCCGCCTCGACGTCGTTCGCGACGACTACCCGCGCCTGAGCGGTATCGGCCTGCGCGTCCGCCCCCTACGTGACCAGATCTACGGCGAAGATCGGCCGTTTCACGCGCTTCTTGCCGGCGGGGTCGCCGCCTTGCTGTGTATCGGATCGTGCAACGTTGCCGTGCTGCTCGTCGCCGCAGCTCGTCGGCGCGCACGCGAACTCGGCCTCCGCTTGAGCCTCGGCGATACGCCCAGCGGACTCCGCCGTCGCCTGTGGGTACAGGTGCTGCTGGTCGGCGTGCTGGCCTGGCCCATCGTTCTCGCGACGGCCTCCCTACTCGTGCGACTGGTCGAACGTCTGCTACCCACTGACGTCGCGGGTCTATCAATGGCGATCGATCCCTGGCGCTGGCATGCGCTCGTCGCGACGGCAACAGCGGGCGCGTCTGTACTGGCCGGCCTTCTGGCTACCGCGGTCGCCTATCGGAACGCAGCACTCGGCCATCAGGGCGGGCTGACGCCGCTCCTCAAAGCGCCAAGCGGATACGGGCACGTCGTGCCCCTGGCGATCCAGGTGGCGCTCTCAACGGCACTGATCATCCTCGGAGGAAATGCGGTCAGGAGTGCCGTTGGGCTGGCCACGCTCGACACGGGCGTCACGGCCGACCACGTTTACGTACTCAGTCCACGGCTTCCAGCGGTTCGCTTTCGGGAAGGGACACATGCAGTGCGGGCACGGTGGTTCGCAGTCCTGGACCGCATCAGTCGGCAACCGGGTATCGACGCTGCTGGGCTCACCCACGATGTGCCGATGTCGCCCGAGCCGTTGTGGTGGGCGTCACTGCGTGGCACTGATGCCGGCGAGGTTGCCGCGCATGGTCTCATCGTGCCCGTCTCACGCGACTTCTTCGGCACGATGGGCATGCGCCTCCTGGAGGGACGACTGCCGACCGAGGACGAGGAGCGCGCCGGGCTGCCGGTCGGCATCGTCAGCAGGTCGACCGCCCGCATGTACTGGGGTGACGAGTCGGCCATTGGCAAGGTTGTGCCGACACCATGGCTGCCGCACCCGTATGAAGTAGTGGGCGTGGTGAACGACGTCCGCTACAGTCCCGCCACTTCCACGGTGCCAACCCTGTACGTGCCAATGTGGCTCGAGCGGCCGATTCCAATGAAGGTCGTCGTACGTTCTTCGTTGCCGCTCGCAGCGCTGGCGGCGGATCTCCGCGCGGCCGTGCTGGAAGTGGAGCCACGTGCGGTGGTCCCCGAGCCAAAGACCTATGCGCACGAACTGCGGCGGTGGCGCGCACGGCCGACCTTCTTTGCGCAGGTCTTCATGGCGGGGTCGGGCGTCACCCTCACACTCGCGGTGGTCGGCGTCGTCGCCGTCGGACATGCCATGCTCGCGGCACGGCGCCGCGAGATCGGCATTAGGCTGGCGCTCGGTGAACGCGGTTCACGCGTGACGGCCCGCGTCGTCGCACGTGGGAGCGCTGCCGCTATAGCTGGCGCGTTGGTCGGCTGTCTGGCGACGTGGAGTCTGCACTTGCCCATCGAGACCGCGGCCACTCCGTGGTGGCTGCCGCAGATGGTGGTCGCCCTCGTCCCGCTCGTTGCACTCATGGCGGTGGTGGTGACCAGTTATGTCTGGTGTCGCCGAGCCGTGAGGCAGGATCCGGCGCCGCTGTTGCGCAGCGATTGACGGGACGGCCCACTCATGGCATTGAAGGGCTTAGGAACGCGTCTGATGTAGCTGACCAGAGGAATGATGTGAGCAGCAAGCGAGACGTCTGGCAAGGCACGTTGGCGCTGATGATCCTGAAGACGCTCGAGAGCCTCGGCGCTCAGCACAGCTATGGCATCGCAAGGCGCATCGAGCAGACGAGCGGCGATCGGCTCGTCGTCAACTACGGGACCATCTACCCGGCTCTGCTGAAGCTTGAGCAAGAAGGCACCGTATCGTCGGCGTGGGGGACATCGGAGCACGGGCGCCGGGCGAAGTTCTACACCCTGACCCGCCGCGGCCGCAAGCGCCTGGCCGAGGCCGAGCGGGACTGGGACGACATGACCACGGTCATGGCGCGCTTTCTGGAGCAGGGCTCGTGACGTCGCCGGCTCGTCTGCTGCCGGTTGACAGCGCGTCTCAGACAGACGACTGCTGTAGATGAATTCACGACGAATGAACCCGATGAGCAAAACTCTCGTGGGACTCGCGACCGCGGTCATTCTGGCCGCTACTACGACGTTGTCAGCGGTTGCCCGGCAGGACCCCGAACCGTCGCAGTCGTTCGGCGTCGCGTTACATCTGTTGACCGACGAGCAGATCGAGGCGTGGCTGCAACTTCATGTTGCTGGCCTCAGTTCGTACGAACCCGCCGAGGAGTACGCAGGTGTGGACCAACGAGAACATCCCCACGTGGCGACGACGTTGCGACGTTACACGTGGCGGAAGTGCGACCTGCAGGTGCAAGAGGAGCGGCTGGCCGGAACCTGGCTTCACAAGGACGACCTGGAAACCACAGCTGTCGCTGCAATGAAGGACGTTGATTCGGTCTCTTCAGGCGTTGGCCCCGCCGTCGAAGGCTTCGTGACGCTGCACCTGATCGACGCAGCACCCTCGACTGGAAATCTGATGCGCCGCCGAGCGATACGGCTCGTCGTTCGCTATCCGCAGGTCGTGAGCTCGGTGCTGCTCTGGTACACGCAGGTCTGCAAAGGGATACCAAGGTAGGGAACGCGGCGGCGACACAGACGCCGCCGTGGTGGTCTTGACTTTGGCTCGGCTACTCGGCGCTAGACGCTTCTACGATACGGCAACCAGGGGAGAAAGATGCCCGTACCGGTGGCCGAGTTCGAGCACCTCGATGCGGCCTCGACCGTTCTCGACGTCCTGGCGAATCGCGTCACTGCCGACGCTCGCGAGTGCGGCTTCGCCGTCGTGCTTCCACAGCCTGTAGACCAACTGTAGATGCGGGTTGGCGAAGGCTCCGCGGTCGCGCTCGAATCGCGCGACGTCGGTCGGTGAATCGGACCGAAGTTGCTCGAAGTACCAGCGCAACTCGTCGAGGGTGACCGGCCGCAGCGGCGCCATCAGGTGCTGCTCCAGAACCTTTTTGGCCCGGTCGCCAATGCTCGGCAAGTGCGGCGGGGCCACGAGGCGGAGTGTCCACGCCGGTAGGGCGCGCAAGACGGCAGCGTGGCGCTCGAGAAACCCGCGGAAGTCGTTCAGCCCAGGCTCGCTGAAGACGTAGACGAGGACGCCGCGGCCGGCGAGATGAACGCCGATCGGGAGGCGGTCCGGGAAGAGGCGGCCCTTCCGCCCAACGCCCTCGCCGACGACTGCGTGCGGCAGATCCGGCGGCGCGATCGACGTGATCGCCATGAGGTGCGCGGCCTTGTCCTCGGCCGTCGCCAGCCACACGAGGTCGGGGTCTTCGACGATGGCGTCGAGGACCATCAGGCGCTGGACGGCGCGGTTGAGGGTGAGCCGTCGGCGGAAACCGCTCTCGGGCTCGCCGATGGCTGCGTAGAGCGCCCGCTTATTGACGTGGTAGATGCGGGCACGGTTGTGGCGGCAGTCGTACATAGACGCGAAGCCAAGCCGCACGATCTTGGCGAAGAACTTCCGCGTCTTCGCGCCGTGGACGATGCCGCAGAAGCGGGCGTACTGACGCGGAACGCAGACACCGGCATGCTGCATGACGGTGGTCAGGAAGCGCGCCTGGCGCTCGGTGAAGCCCTTCTTGGCGACGGCCTGGGCACGCTCGTCGAAGGTCATAGGAAGTCCTCCGCTGGCCCGCGGGAGCGACCACCGCCACGTCCCCCACCCCCACCGCGTCCCGAGAAGTAGAGCGAGAAGCCGGAGCTGGACTTGCCGGCCGCGTGCGCGCCCCGGTAGTGCGGCGTCATGACCTCGACGTCGAGCGTGTGCTCGCGTCCGTCGATCTCGTACTCGATGCGCGCGTCTGGGAACTGGACGTGCCCTTGGGCATCGCACGGTAGGTTGTGCTCGTGCGCCCAGGCCTCGATCTCGAGCAGGCTCCGGTCGGGCCGACCGTCGCTGTCTTCGCGTTCGCGATTCGGCTCCTGCAGGAACGACTGGTACTCCGCCTTCAGCTCGTTCTCGAGGACGACGCGATGAATCTCCGCGCCGGCCTCGTGCAGGCGCTCGGCCTCTTCGAGGTAGGCACGGTAGACGTCGGCATCGTGCTTCAGCTCGCGCGGGCGCTGGACGCCGTCGTGGAACGCCTGGCGGTCCGGCGCGTCCTGATCGCGGCGATGGCCGTCGAGCAGTTCTCGTCCTTCCCTGGTGAGCGTGACGACGGTGCTGTCGCGGTCGAGGCGGACGGTCTGAACCAGGCCAGCCTCCCGCAGGTGCCACAGCTCGCCGTGGCGCGGGTCGAGGGGCTTGTGGAAGGTGTCGCGCAGGTCGTCAGTCCGGATGACACGGAACGCGCCGACCGACGCCAGCGTGCGGCTCTCGGAGCCGCGGAGCATGTGGTAGTGATCGCGCACCCAGACGTGTTCGCGTTCGCGTCCACGTGGCAGGCTTACGTGCCGGGCGAACACCTCCCGCGGCTCGACACGCTCACGCTCCCGCTCGCGGGAATCGCCACCGCGCCCGCCCCGGCTCATCTCACGCGACCCGCCGTCGCGGTCGCGCGCCTCATCATTCCATCGTGGGTCGTACATCGGCACACCCCCTGGAATGCAGCGAAACGTCGACGTTTACGCTGCCGTCCAACAGAGAAGCCGACACAGTCGCGGGTGAGCCCCCGCAACCAACATAACTTGGCGCCGCAATTCCTCGGAGTGTTCCTTCGAGACAGCGGTAGCCAGGATCGAAGCCAAGTCCCCTTCCAACCGAATCGCCAGCGCGTCGCCCTCGGGCGTCAGCACGATCCGTTCGAGCATCGAGCGGAGCGCCGCCATGGCGTCCGACCGGCGTTCCACGTCCCGCAGGCACACATCGACTCGTGAAGCACGACGTCGCGCGTGTCGACCCCACCGACGTGGGGCTTGAAGCCTTCTTGAAACTGACCCCGTAGGGGGAGCGACCCCCGGCATTGGTCAGCGTCCTGACCCAATGCCTGCGCGGGCACTGCCCGTCGAGGTCGCTCCCCCTGCGGCCCCGCCATGCCCGTGACGCCGACGAGGACGGCTGTGCGACCAGCCGCGTGCTCGACGTGCGACTCGTCGCGACACCTGATGCTGACCGGACAGTGAGACAGAACACCTGTCTGAGGCGAATCTCCCAATTCGCCCATCTGATGCGCTCTGGCCTCATCCGGCCGACGTGTTTCGCGCCTACAGGGGTGAGCGCCATGCGACGTTTCGGGGTGAACGTTGGGGTGAACGACGATCCGGCCGCGTTCACCCCCTCAGTGAGCACTCCCGTCTATTCGGCGGCGCTGTCAACACTTGACGGCCTGCTGCCTCCATGCGGTCGTCGCGGGACACGCCCGTTGCAGAATCCGCGATCTTCAACAGAGGACCGGTACGCAGAAGCTGCACTGTTGCGTCGCGAACGCGGCCGTCTGACTCGGCCGGCGCCGAGGCGTGGCCTGGCACGGCGTGCGCCCGTACGTCGGTGTGGGTCACCCGTCGCTCGACTATCAGCCTCGTCGTCCAGAGGACGATGTCGTGTATCGCACGGTGCGCGATCACTTTGAGACGTTCCGGGCGCAGATGGCCGTCCTCCGCGACGGAGCGGGGTTGCCCCGGTTCGTCGAAGCGGAGTTCCGGGCCTTCCTGCGCTGCGGCTGGCTGGCGGGCGGGTTTGCCCGGTTCAGATGCACCGGTTGCGGCGACGACCGGCTCGTGGCCTTCTCGTGCAAGGGGCGCGGCTTCTGCTCGAGCTGCGGTGGACGTCGCATGGCCGAGCGCGCCGCCCATCTGGTCGATCGGGTCCTCCCCGACGTCCCGGTTCGGCAATGGGTGCTGACCGTGCCGTTCCGTCTGCGGTATCGATTGGCGTGGGATCACGACCTCTGTCGTGCGGTCGCGGGGATCTTCGGGCGTGTCGTCATGCGGGCGCTGCAGCAGCGGGCCACGTGGCGCGGCGTGGCTGATGGCCGCAGCGGAGCGGTGATGGTCATCCAGCGGTTTGGCGGTGCCCTGAATCTCAATCTGCACTTCCATGCGCTGGTCCTGGATGGCGTGTTCACTCGTGCCGGCGAAGACCCGCTGGTCTTTCACGAGACGCCGCGGCTGACGACGCTCGATGTGGCCGAAGTCCTGGCCGCCATCGAGCCCCGCGTTGCGCGGCTGCTGGAGCGGCGGGATGTCGGTGAGAGCGCTGAGGACGGGTGGCAGGCGCAGGCACCCGTACTCGCGGGCCTGGCGTCGGCGTCTGTTCAGGCGACGCGGGGTTCGGGGCAGCGGTGGGCCGATCAGGCCGGTGCGCTCGACGACGACCTGGCCTCGGACCGCTGCCTGGCACGGGCGAACGGCTTCAGTCTGCATGCCGGCGTGGTCGTGCCGGCCGGCCAGCGAGTGCGCCTGGAGCGGGTGTGTCGGTATGTGCTGCGCCCTGCCGTGGCCTCCGATCGACTGGCGGTGGCGGCTGATGGCCGCGTGTTAGTGACGTTGCGGCACGGCTGGGCGGACGGCACGGCCGTCGTGGCGCTCGATCCGATCACGTTTCTCGGGCGGCTCGCCGTGCTGGTGCCCCGGCCGCGCATCAATCTGCTGTTGTATCAGGGTGTGCTCGGGGCGCGGTCGGCGTGGCGGGCCGAGGTCGTGCGGTTGGCCGTGGCGCCGGCGGCCGCCGACGCGGAACCGGCGCCCGCCAGTGCGGCTGCGCCGCGCGCCGTCCGCGCAGGGGGTCTGCGCTGGGCCGAACTGATGCGCCGGACGTTCACGTTCGACGTGCTCGCGTGCGGACGGTGCGGCGGCCGACTCCAGTTGATTGCGCTCATCGAGCAGACGGCCGTGATTACCCGCATCCTGCGCCACCTCGGCCTACCGAGCGAGGTGCCGGCCTCGTGCCCGCCGCGGTCGCCCCCGACATCAGCCCTGCCGCCCGACGCCGCCGCCTGGACCGGGTGAACTGCCCGCGCGGCGGTCAACACCGTGGCGGCCGGAGGTCTGCCCGGCGCCGGGGGGCCATCGTCTCATCTGCCGCCTGGTGTCGCTCCAGAGACCCTCGACGGGTCCATAATCCGCCGGTGCGGGCGGCTGCGGGGCCAATGTGCCGCTGTCCAGCGGGGCGGCAAGGTCTGAGAACGCCGATTATGTCGGCTAATGCGGACTATCGTTTGAGTTCTCTGCGCCAGACTGCATCACGCGAGAAAAGACCGTGTTCGTTACTGAATCCACGCAAACAGTGAGCGTTTCGTGAGATTGCAGTGAGCAGCCCCCGATCGCGGCTACCGATCGAACACGTCGGTGCGCGCGGCGCCACCCGTCCAGTGTCGAAGGTGCATCTGGCCGGCCTGAATCTGTTCCGTCAGCTTCGACAACATCGCCATGGTTTCAGGCGTGAACTGGGAGGCGTGGCATGCCAGCGACTTGCGTGCTCGAGAGGCGTCGGACGCCGTGTAAGGCACCCGCACGTTGAGCACGTCGTCGAGCACGCCTTTGAAGAGCGCGGGGAATCGCATCTCCTTCACCGCATCCGACTGCAGTCGCGACTTCGGAAGGCCTGCATAGTACAGGCGCGCCGTGGTGTCCCCTGCCTGCACGAGTTCGGTGACCATGGCGCTGACGAGTCGATGATCGGCGTGACCGTACCCGCCGTCGGGACCCCACGTCACGATCGCGTCCGGCTTGATCTCGCCGAGCAGTGTCTCGAGTCTTGCTGTTGCGGCCGCGAATGTCTGGAGCGAAGCCAGGCCACCGTCGGGAAAGCCGAGGAGGATCGGCGGCTGCGCGCCGAGCTCCGCGCACGCGCATGTTGCCTCCTTGGCTCTGACGGCGACGAGCTGTTCGCCGGCCGGAATGCCGGCAAACGGCGTGACGCCCTTCTCGCCGTTGGTGACGATGGCGATGAACACACGCGTGTTCGGCGTGTTGGCGTAGTGCGCGAGCAGCGGACCGGCGATGGTCTCATCGTCCGGGTGCGCGAAGACGGCAAGCAATGTCCGCTGTGGCGATGCCGAGGCGGCGGGCTGCCCGACGGCGACCCTGCTGGACAGCGCCAGTACGCAGAAAAGCAAGAGCAGGAGCGGCCGGCTGACGAGACGGTGCCTCATGTCGATGGCGAACATGGATGCATAGACGAACTATGGAAGCGGTCTGTTCCGGGCCCAGTTCCATCAGGTCCCGGCTTCTCGTCAGACCGTCGTCGGTCGCAGCGCGAGCTTCCGCTTCACGGGTTCCCAGTAGCTGCGCTTCCAACGCTCCTCGGTACGTGGAATCAGGGCCTTGGGTACCCCGCGGTGCGTGAGCTTGAGTTCGGTGCCGGTCTCGACGCGCCGCAGCGTGAACGCGGCCATCGAGAAGACGCCTTCGGGGTAGTCCTCCTCGCGCCAGGCGCGCACCACGCGCTCGGCCGGAGCAAGGTCCACGACGATGCCGGTGCCCTCGCCCATCTGGAAGGGTTGGCCAACCTGCTCGGCTTCGGTCACGAGCAGCTGGTACACATCGGACGGTTCAGCCCGGAAACGAACCTTCTGCGAAATCGTCTTGCACATGGCGTCCTCGAGTGTTGCTACGTCACTGTCAGATTACTGCCGCGCATGATGCCCGATCGTACGCCTCTCAGCGAGGCGTCAGCACGATTCGGGTTCGGGTTTCGCGCTCGACGGCCTGGCGCGAGTACACGAGCGGAAGTAGCGGCCCTGTGCCCAGAGTGGCGCGAGATCGCGGTAGTGGCGACTCGCGGGATCGCCAGATTGCCCCGGTGCGTTGATCGCCACCCGTAAGCTCCCCCAAGACGTAGACACTCCCTTGGTAGACTGAGCCGCTCAGGAGCAGTCCATGCGGAAGTCGAAGTTCAGCGAGAGCCAGATCGTCGGCATCCTCCGAGAAGCGGAGGGCGGCGTCCCGGTGGCCGACCTGCTGCGCAAGCACGGCATCAGCCGGCCGACGTTCTTCAAGTGGCGGAGCAAGTACGGAGGCGCGACGGTCTCTGACGTCAAGCGCCTGCGCGAGCTCGAAGCCGAGAACGCGCAATTGAAGCGCATGTACGCCGACATCGCGTTGGAGAACGCCGCCATCAAGGACGTCCTTCACCGAAAGTTGTAGGGCCGCTCGCGAAGCGACAGATCGCCCAGGTGCTCGTCACCGAGCGCCACCTGCCGGTGCAGCGGGCCTGTCGCGTCGTGAGGCTGTCGCGAGCGGCGTACTACCAGCCTCGACGCTCGAGGACCGTGCAGGACGCGGCGGTGATCGACGCCTTGAACGCCCTGGTGGCGGCCCACGGCCGCTGGGGCTTCTGGAAGCTCTTCGATCGACTCCGCGCGCAGGGACAGACGTGGAACCACAAGCGGGTGCACCGCGTGTACTGCGCACTGCGGTTGAACCTGCCGCGACGCACCGTGCGGCGCGTGCCGAAGCGGGTGCGGCAGCCCCTGGAGGCGCCGCGCACGCTGAATCAGACCTGGGCGATGGACTTCATGAGCGACACGCTGTACGACGGCCGGCGGGTCCGCGCGCTGACGATCATCGATGAAGGCAATCGGGAGGCGCTCGACATCGTGGTCGCGGCGTCGCTTCCGAGTCTGCGCGTGACGCGCGTCCTGGACGCGATTGCGCTCGTGCACGGCGCCCCCCACGCGATCCGGGTCGACAACGGCCCGGAGTTTCTGGCCCAGGCGTTTGTCGAGTGGTGCGCGGCCCACGGCACGGCCATCCATCACATCCAACCGGGCAAGCCGGATCAGAACGCCTACATCGAGCGCTTCAATCGCACGTACCGGACGGAGGTCCTCAACGCCAACGTCTTCGAGTCGCTCGAGGACCTGCAGGCGCTGACCGACACCTGGCTGCGGGTCTACAACGAGGAGCGGCCGCACGACAGCCTCGGCCGGGTGCCGCCCCTCACGTTTCTGCCGAGGCCTCAACCCGTGGCTGAGTCTCCTATTGGAGTGTCTGCTTGACGGGGGAGCTTACGCGTCCCATGTAGACCGTCCGAACCACCTCCCAATACTCGTCGCGCAAGAGCACGTTCGCGCTGTCCAGCGGGGCGGCAAGGTCTGAGAACGCCGATTATGTCGGCTAATGCGGACTATCGTTGGGGCGTCAGGAGATCTCGATCAGCGTTTCTCCGCGCCCGAGTGCGGCAACGACATGGGGAAGCTGCGCCTCCATCCGAAGAAGCAGATCCGGGTTCGTCGTGTTGCCGAAACGGATCCAGACGACGGACGGGCCGTCTGGCGTCAGCTGGCGCCGTGTCGCGAAGTCTTCATCTTTGGTGACAACCACAGCCCCTGTTTGCGCGGCGTGTGCCCAGATGGCCGCGTCAGTGGCTCGCTCCAACGACAGATCGGCGACATGTAGAGCGGCATGGCCACGCCCGTTCAGCCACCGCGCAAGCACAGGCGGGAGCTGGGCATCAACGAGGAAGGTCATTACGCGCTGCGCAGCACGGGGTGGTCGCTCTGCGTCGCAGCGAACTGTAAGGTTGCGACGATGTCGCCGGCCTCGAGGTATGGATAGTCTGCGAGGATCTGCTCCTGCGTCGAACCAGACGCCAGCATTTCCAGGATGTCCTTCACGCGGATGCGGAGGCCCCGTATACAGGGCCGCCCGCCACAGACGTCGGGACTGACGGTAATCCGGTGCAATTCACTCATGGTCCGGCTCCGGCCCATCTTACACGGCCGTTCGGCCGAAGGTCGACCCGATCGTCGTGGGCAGCAGGTGAGACCACGACTCCGACATTCGGGCAGTGAGCGGAGGCCGCGGGGGCCGCTGCGGCATCCGGTAGCGCCGGGGAGACGCGATCGGCCGTGGGCGCGAGCTGCGGATGGAGCGCGAGATCCTAAAAAAAGTACATCTCTATACTGGCGTCGGGTCCTCGTGCTGACTCGTAAAAAAAAGCGTGCTCGTCGCCGTCGCAGTACCTGTCGGCGGGGACCTCTGACCTCGCTGCAGCGCTGACTGGAAAGACGGACGCACACCCGCATGTACTGACGTCCGCTGCGGCGGGGCTTCTCCAGAGGAGTCCCCGATGCGCATCGTTGCAGGAGTGGATTGCCACAAGGCGTCTCACACCGTCGTGTTCCTGACGGCCGTGGGCGTGCCTGTGGAGTGCATGGTCATCCCCACAACGGACGCAGGCTTCGAAGCGGCGTTGGCTGCCGGTGATCGTCTCGGCTGCGAGGAGTGGGGGCTGGAGGGCGCCGGATGCTACGGCTTCGGGTTGGCGGTCTACGCCGCGGCTCGCGGCCTGACGGTGCTCGAGGTGCCAGGCCTGCTCACGAAGCGGCATCGCCGGCAGAGCAGTCGTCGAGGCAAGTCGGACGAGACCGATGCCATCGCGATCGCGGAGGTCGTCCTCCGAGAGGGGCCACGCCTGTCACGGTTTCAGCCGCGTGCCACCCAACGTGCGATGCGGCTCCGGTACGACCAACGCGATCGGTATGTCCGTGCTCGCACCGCTGCCGCCAATCGCGTGCGCATGGCCGCTGTGCTGCTCGGGGTCATGACGCTGCCACGCTCGCTGACCTCCGCCCGCGCCATCCGCACGCTGCTCGAGACCGCCCGCACGTTCCGCGTGGAGGTCACGGGGAACCCGGCGGCACTGGCGTTGGTGGACGACATGATCGATGCCGCCGAAGACGTCGAGCGTCTCAATGCCAAGATTCGCGCGACCGAGCGCGACCTGCAGGCGCTCGTGCGCGACGTGGCCGAGAAGCTCGTGGCGCTTCGCGGTGTCTCCGTCGTGACCGCTGCGGGCCTCATCGGCCACGCCGGAGCGATGACCAACTACCGGAATGGCGCGGCGTTCGCGGCCAAGTGCGGCGCCGCGCCCGTGCCCTGCTCCAGCGGTCGGCGCGTGGCGGTGCGACTCAATACTGGCGGAGACCGGCAGCTGAATCGTCTGCTACACGTCATCGCGATGGCCCAGGTCCTGGCGGCCGACCATCCAGGGCGCGCGTACTACGACCGCAAACGTGCCGAGGGTAAAGCGCATCCCGCCGCGATGCGGTGCCTCAAGCGGCAGCTCGCGACCGTCGTCTACTACCGTCTGCGTCAGGTCCAACAGCGCCTCGACTCGGAGGGCGCTGCCGATGCCACGGCTGCGTTGCCTGACCACACCTGATTGACAAAGACGGTGCCGCGGCCTTCTTCGCGAAGCACCAGGCGTGAGGTTCGCCTGGATCGCCACGGAGAAGGCCACCTACCCGCTGCGGATGCTCTGCCGCACCCTGCGCGTCACGCCCAGCGGCTTCTATGCCTGGCAGCGGCGTCCCCCGTCGGCGCACGCGCGCCAGGACGCCGAGCTCGATGTGCGCATCCGTGCCCTGTTCACGAAGCGATGCCAGCGCTACGGGAGCCCGCGCATCCACGACGACCTACGCGAGGCGGGCGTGCCCGTCAGTCGCAAACGCATCGCGCGCCTGATGCGCGAAGCGGGCCTGCGGGCGCGGCAGCGCAAGCGGTACCGCTCGACGACCATGAGCGAGCACGATCAGCCGATCGCGCCCAATCATCTCGCGCAGACGTTCGTGGCCGAGGCGCCCAATCAGCGCTGGGTCAGCGACACCACGGAGTTCCTGATCGGGTCGAGCGGCAAGCTGTATCTGGCCGCGATTCTCGACCTCTACTCGCGGTTTGTCGTGGGCTGGGCCGTGAGTGCCGTCAACGACCGGCATCTGACGATCAAGGCGCTCGACCACGCACTCCGTCGGCGCGCGCCGGCGCCAGGACTGCTGCACCACTCCGATCAGGGCTGCACGTACGCCAGCGCGGACTACCAGCGCGTGCTCGAGGCGCGCGGCCTCGTGTGTAGCATGAGTCGTCGCGGTAACTGCCACGACAACGCGGTGGCGGAGAGCTTCTTCTCCACCGTCAAGAGCGAGCTCGCCGATCGCTTCGATAGCTTCGGTGAGGCCAAGATGGAGTTGTTCGACTACATCGAAGTGTTCTACAACCAGCAACGTCGGCACTCGACGATCGGGCGGATCAGTCCGGCCGCGTTCGAGCGCCGGTTCTCCGCTCAGGCGGCGTAGTCAACCCGTCCACCGAATCGGATCAAGCCCACGTGGGGATCGTTGACGTCTACGATGCGATCACCACGGTGCGCCCGTACCGCGCCGCGCTGTCATCGGAACATGCCTGCGAGGAGATCGGGCGCGAGCCGCCCGGGGGCTGCAATCAGCGAGCACTGGTTGCAGAGTTCCGGGCACTCATCAGTGAAGACACTATCAGTGTTCGGGCGGATGCTTGAATGCGTTCTCGACGAACCGTGAGTACTCGTCCCGCGTTCGAGCGAGGCCCTCCCGCAACGCATCGAGTTCCGCGAGGCAGGGTTGACGCAGTCCAAACGCGCAGCCCCATCAACGCGTCCCCGTCGTACAGGTGCCGGCCGAAGAGCTGCTGGACGAGATCCATCGTGAGTGAGGCGTGGGTTTGTCACCGCCTCACCACTCATCCTGCTCACGCGCATCGACCGGTCCGACCTCCTCGAGTGCCTCTCCCCTCGCCGGAACATCGCAGGCTCAGAAGCTGATCCCCGTCCGCACGACGGCAGCGTTGAGCCACGAGAAGTTATAGACGCTGTCCACGTCGGCCCCGCCTTCGACGGTGCGGTACCCCGCGCCGATGAACCACCGCGGCGTGACGTACACATCGACCATAGCCGCGACGTCGAACGCGCGGCCCTGCGGCGCCGCTGTTCCATCGGCCTCGATCGTCAGTCGAGCGCGCCTGCCGAGCGCTGCACGGCCGCGCACGTGCGCAAGCGGAACGAAGCCGACGTCGGTGTCCTCGGCCGCGACTCCCGGTTGTGAGAGCGCGATGCGAGCGTCGCGCACGAACCCGGTGAAACCCACCTGCCATTGCCAGCGGTCGCCGCTGTAGAACGTGTAGCGATATGTCGCCCGGTAGGACGTGAACTTGTAGTCGGCGTTCGTGACCACGCCGCCACCGAACTGCTCGCCTGCAAAGGCAATAGCGCCTGAGGGCACGCCCGAACCGCTGACCTCGATGGGGGCATACACGAACCGGAGTTCGTGACGCGCGGCCAGGCCCGTCGTTACCTCGACCCGGCCGATGCCGGATGGCCCCGACCCAATCAGGTCGACGATCGAGAACTCGGTGCCGCCTTCCGGCGGGATGCGGACGTCGTTACGTTGGGACCAGAGCGCGGCGCCCTCGACGAGTGCGCTGACGCGGGGCACGGACGGTGGCCCCTGCGCGAGCACCACGCCAGCCATCAGTGAAGTGAGAATGAACACGACGTATGCCGCGACTCGATGCGGACGGGCGAAATCGGCCATGTCGGGTGGCATGAGCAAGCCACGGGCCATTCGTCCGGCACGACATCTACCGCTCGCTGCTGCCGCCCTTCCGTCGCAGCAATCGGTTGATCCCCTTCGTGATCTCCTCCTCGACCTTGTTCTTCACGGCGCGCTCGAGAACGTTGGCGACGTTCACGTGAACCGAAAGCTCGCTCGCCGATCCCGTGATGGTGACAGGCAGTGTGACGCGGCCGTCTTCCTGCGTGTAGCGCACAAGGTCGCGGCCCGCTTGCTTCGTGAGGGCCTCGGAGAGCTGCACGTTGCCGCGCAGGTTCACTGACGACCCGTCGAGGTGGATCGTGCCGCCGCCTGCAAGACGTACGTTCGGCGACTCGAACGAGAGGTCGTCGGTCACACCACGCCCACGCGTGATGCGGAGCGTCGCGCCGAGCCGCGAGAACGGCTCGTCGCGCGATGCCTCCGCCGGCAGCGCGGCACCGCTCCGCATCGAGGTGGCGACGACGACCGACTGCACCAGACCGAGGCGGTAGACGACACCATCGGTGATGGCCAGCCGCGCCGTGCCCGAGGTACCGGACAGGGCGGCCGCTGGATCGGCCGCACGCGTCGTGATGTCCACCTCCCCTTCCATGCGGCCCGTGATGACACCGGGGCTCCCCGCCCACGCCGACAACGCCGCGACGTCGACGCCCGTGACGTCCGCACGCAGGCGCAGGTCATCGGATCCCGCCTTCGTGTCCACCGCCCCCACGAACCGTCCGCCGAAGACGCCGAACTCGATGGGGTCGAACGTCGTGCCCGCGGGCGTGAGACGGGCACGGCCCGCGAGCGCATCGAGCGTGAGGCCAGCCATTCGCGCGCGCGCCGCCTTCATCGTCACCGTGAGATCGATGGGCGATGCCTCGGCGGGCGCACCCGGCGAACCAGCGTCGGCGTCCGGCGAACCGGCGGCAAAGGCCGTGAAGAAGTCCATCAGGCCTGCGAGGTCCAGGCTCTCCGCTTCGAGCGTGATGCTGCCGACCGGCCCCGTGAGCGAAGTGATCTCGCCCGTGCCCGTCACCACCGTGTCGTCGGCCCTGACGTCGATTCGTCGGAGCGTCACCGCCGACCCGTGCGGCACCGCGCTCACGCTCGCGCGCAGCGTGCGCCCGCCGCTCACGATCTGCACGTCGTCCAACCGGACCTCATCGATCGACACCACCTCGAGTGGCGGCGCGGAGTCGGGCGCGGCCGGCGATTGTTCGCCTTCGGCGACGGCCAGCGGCAGCAACGGGAGTTCGATCGTCGCGCCGTCGAGATAGACCGTGGCCCCTTCGATGCGACGCGCGAACAGCGCTCGCAGGTTCGTCGCGAGCCGGAGCCGTTCCGCGCGGATCCGGGTCGGCTCGCCGATGGCGACGCCCTCGAGCGTGATCGTCACGCGCGGCAGCAGTGCGGCGTCGATGCCCTCGATAGACACGGGCTGCCCGATGGCCCGCGCAATCTGTGACGCCAGCGCATCGCGGATCGCGTCGCGCCCGAAGGAGCGCACCCAGAGCATGGCGGCGATGCCAAGCCCAGCCACGAGCACGAGGATCAGCAGCAGAAGTCTCTTCATTGCAGGTGTACCTCCGCCTACAGTAGTGCAACGCCCATGACTGCTGCCAACGGCAACCCCAGCCCTGCCCGGATGGGCCAGACCGTGCTCGTCACCGGCGCATCGACGGGCATCGGCCGGTCCCTCGCCCACCTCTTCGCCGCCGACGGCTACGACGTCGTCCTGGTGGCGCGGCGGGAACCAGCGCTCGACGATCTGGCCCGCACGCTCGAGGATCGGCACGGCGTCCGTACCCATGTGCGGACCGCCGATCTGGCGCACGCGCATGCCGCGGAGGAGCTCGTGCAGGGGCTGCGCGCGGAAGGGCTCGCCATCGACGTGCTCGTCAACAACGCCGGCGTCGGCATGCAGGGCCCCTTCGCGTCACTCGCGCTGGATCGGCAACTCGCGATGATCGCGCTCAATGTCACGGCCCTGACGACACTGACCGGCCTGCTCCTGCCGGACATGCTGGCCCGCAGGCAGGGCGGCATCCTGAACGTCGGATCGACCGCCGGCTTCCAGCCGGGCCCGTTCATGGCCGTGTACTACGCGACCAAGGCGTACGTCGACTCGTTCACCGAGGCGCTGGCCGAGGAACTCGATGGCAGCGGCTTACGGGTCACCTGCCTCGCTCCCGGCCCGACGACGACGGAGTTCGCCGCCACGGCCGGTGCGACCGACTCGGCGCTCTTCCGCGGCGACATGATGACGGCCGACGAGGTCGCGCGGATCGGCTACGAGGCGTGGAAGGCGGCGCGCCCGCTCGTCGTCACGGGGGCGCGCAACAAGCTGCGACAGTTCATGGTCCGGGTCCTGCCACGCCGGACGGTGCTGAAGGCCGTGCGCGGCCTGAACACCCGATCGCCCCGCGCGTGACGCCGGCCCCGGTGATATCCTCCGCTCGTGCGCGCGCTCGCCTGCCTCGCTGCCCTCGCGCTGTCCACGGCACCAGCCTTTGCCGGGCAGGTCGCACGCGACGTGCCCTACGCGTCGCCCGCCCACGAGCGGCAGGTGCTCGACGTGTATGCCCCGCCGGGCGCGAAGTCGCTGCCCGTGGTGTTCTGGATTCACGGCGGTGGATGGCAGGCCGGGCACAAGGGCCTCGTGGGGCGCAAGCCGCAGGCCTTCACGGACGCCGGCCTCGTGTTCGTGTCGATCAACCACCGCCTGCTGCCGCACGTGGCGATGGAGGAGATCATCGGCGACGTCGCCAAGGCCATGCGCTGGGTCCACGACCACGTGGGCGAGTACGGCGGCGACCCATCGCGCGTGCTGGTGATGGGCCATTCGTCGGGCGGCCAACTCGCCGCGCTGACCTGCACCGACGACAGGTACCTGCGCGCCGAAGGCCTGTCACTTGGAATCATCAGGGGCTGCGCGCCCGTGGACGCCGACACGTTCGACATCCCGGCCATCATCGAGGTGGCCGAGGTCCGCGCGCGAGCCCACGGGTTCCCCCTGCCGACGAACGGCCACCGGCAGAAGTTCGGCAACGACCCGGTCAAGCACGTGGACTTCTCCACCGTCACCCACGTTGCGCCGGGCAAGGGCATCCCGCCGTTCCTGATCCTGCACGTGGCAGGTCATCCCGACACCTCGGCCCAGGCACGGCGGCTGAAGGCCGCACTCGACGCGGCCGGCGTGGCCGCCACGCTCGTCGGCGCGCGCGAGTCCACGCACACCGCCATCAACGACAGGCTCGGCGACCCGGATGACCCGACGTCGCAGGCGCTGTTCGCGTTCGTGAAGCAGGTGCTCGCCCGCTGACGCGCGCGTCCTGGCGCCCCCGCGTCGGGTCCCCCTCTGGAGGAACTCCACATGACTCGTACGCTGCTGCTGACGTCTTGCGTGCTCGCCACGAGCGCCCTCGTCGCCACGGGACAACCGGCCCCAGACGCGCAGGTTGCCGGCGCCGTGATGGCCGCGCCAGCCGAGTCGCGTGGGACCGCGACCGTCATCGGCTACGACGCGCAAGGCCGCAGGACGACCCTGCGCAAGGGCACGGGCCACCTCGTGTGCCTTGCCGACGATCCCGCCAAGGACGGCTTCAACGTCGCCTGCTACCACGCGGACCTCGAGCCGTTCATGGCCCGCGGACGCGAACTCGCGGCAGCCGGCACCAAGGGCGTCGGCCCGGCCGAGGACGTCCGCTACAAGGAGATCGCCGCCGGCACGTTGACGATGCCGAAGCAGCCCGCGCTGTTGACGGTGGTCCAGGGCAGCGCCTTCGACGCCGCGACCGGGACCGTCACCGATGCCTACACGCGCTGGGTGATCTACATGCCGAACGCAACCGCCGAGTCCACGGGGTTCCCCACGACGCCCGGGCCCGGTGTGCCCTGGCTGATGTTCCCCGGAACGCCAGGGGCGCACGTCATGATCAGCCCGCCGCGGCCGAAGTAACCGACCGCGCTCGATGTGCACCCGATGGATGTGATGCGCGGGCCCTGTGCCTGACGTCAGCGGAGCGTGATGCCGGCCGTGACTCCGACACGCACGTGCGGTTCCCAGCCGATCTCGGCCTCGGGTGCGACGTAGACACGCGGTGAGAGCCGCAACCGCACGCCCCCGCCGACGACGAGCGCGCCCTCCGTGCTCGCCGCCGTCCCCGTGAAGAACCGGTCGCTGTGACGCATCAATCCGGCGCCTGCGGTCACGAACGGCACGATGGCCCGCGAGAACGGCAGCACGCCGATGCGGACGACGCCAAGCGCGAACAGGTCACGATCGGCGCCCGGCCCGATGGCGTGGTGTATCTCGGCCCCCACCGCGAGATGGCGCGTCGCGATCCACTCGACACCCGCCCCGATCACACCGTGGTGGATCAAGCCTTCGTCGGCAAACCCCGCCCAGCCCGCTGCCACGGTGACGCCGGGCAACAGCGACGGCTCCTGCGCCGACGCGGGGGCACTCCAACCGAGGCAGCACGCAAGAGCCATCGCCGCGCATCGTCCTGTCATCATCGGACCTCCACGATCGAATGTGCAGGACGCGCCCCGATCGGCTCGGCGAGCTATACTCCCGGCCATCCGGAAGGCACGACTCACCATGCAGACACCTCCATCGACCCGTCGCACGTTCATCAAGCAGGGCCTCGCCGGAACGGCCGGTGCGGCCGTCGGCACGCTGGGCCTCAGCGCCCGCTCCTACGCGCAGGTGCGCGGCGCCAACGACCGCATCGGCATTGCGGTCATCGGCGCGCGTAACCAGGGCACGGTCCACCTCGACAACTGGTGCAGGTTGCGCGACAGCCACAACGTGCAGGTCCGAACGGTGTGCGACGTGGACGAACACCTCTTTGCCAAGGCGGTCGCCCTCGTCGAGCAGAAGGCAGGCACGGCCCCGGCCACCGAGTGGGATCTCCGCCGCGTGTTCGACGACAAGGCCATCGACGCCGTGTCGATCGTCACGCCGAATCACTGGCACGCACTCGCGACCATCTGGGCGTGCGAGGCGGGCAAGCACGTGTACGTGGAGAAGCCCGCGTCACACAACATCTGGGAAGGCCGCCAGATGATCGGCGCACGCGATCGTGCCCGCGTGCGCATGCAGGTGGGTCTCAACAGCCGCTCGGCACCTGCCGTCCGCGAGGCAATCGCCTTCCTGCGCGGGGGCGGCATCGGCGAGGTCTACATGGCACGCGCGCTCTGCTTCAAGGCGCGCGACTCCTACGGCAGGAGCCCCGACGGCGAACCGCCGACCGGGTTGCACTACGACCAGTGGCTCGGCCCGGCGCCGTGGCGGCCGTACAACGAGAAGCGCGGGCACTACAACTGGCACTGGTACTGGGACACGGGCAACGGCGACACCGGCAACACCGGCCCGCACCAGCTCGACATCGCGCGCTGGGGCCTCGGCAAGCAGGAGCATCCTGTCGCGGTCTACTCGGCCGGTGGCATCTACGGCTTCGCGAAGGAGGATGGCACGCCGACGCCCGGGCGCATGGTGTACGGCGGCGTCGAAACGTACGGCCACGACAAGACCACGCAGGAGACGCCGAACACGCAGACGGCGACGTACACGTATGCCGATGGCACGCTGCTCGAGATGGAGACGCGGGGCCGCTACACCAACCACGAAGGCAGCCAGGGCCAGGAGGTCGGCAACCTGTTCTTCGGCAGCGAGGGCTGGCTCGAGATCAACGGCGACACCTGGAAGGCGTTCCGGCGTCGCGAGCGGACGCCGTTTGCCGGCTCGAAGGAGGGCACGCCGGACGGCAACCACTGGGCAAACTTCATCGACGCCCTGCGGTCGGGTTCCGATGCCGACCTGCACTCCGACATCGTCGAGGGCCACCTGTCGACGTCGCTGTGCCACCTCGCGAACATCTCGTACCTCGTGAAGCGGTCCCTGACGTTCACGAGCGCCACCGAGCGCTTCGTGGAGGCACCGGATGCCGATGCCCTGCTGACCCGTGAGTATCGGGCGCCCTACATCGTCAAGGCGCAGGCATAGGCGGCGACAGACGATCTCTCAGCGTGCGGGTGCCGCGACGTGCGGCGCCAGCGCGGCTGCGAGGGCGTCGTCTGACGCCGGTTGTGCGACGCCACGCGCGAGGGACCACCGCTCCTCGTGGCTCGCGCTGCCGCCAGGCGCGAGCGTGACGAGCGGGCCGAGCGTCTCGAGTTCGATGAACGCCCCGGCCGTGTACGCCTCGGTGTTCACGCCGAAGTCCGGATAGCGCGCCGCATCGTCCCAGTCGTACCGCTTGACGAACAGCAGGTCGTTGCGGTGGTAGGCCGCCCAACCCTGGCGGTTGGCGATGCCGACCTTCTGCGAGCCCGCACGGCTCGCGTCGGTGCGCAGCCGCACGAACTTCGGGCCGAACTGCCAGCGCGGATCAGAGAGATCGGTATACGCCCACAGCGTCATCGCCCGCACCGGCAGCAGCGCATCGTCGTGGGATGCGTACGGCTCCTGCGGAACGATCACCGTGCCGCCCGTGTTCATGATCGTGAGCGCCCACGGCGACACCTCGATGTCCCAGAGGTTCCTGTTCACGAGGCGGTGACCGAGAACGACGCCCGTGCCCGTTTCGGCAAGCGTCACGGTCAGCACCTTCTCGATGCCGGTCTTCGGCTCGACCTGCTGCGTGAGCGTGACGGTGCGTCCCGCCACCTGCACGTCCACCGGGTCGTTGTCGGGCGAGTAACTGCGGGGCATGTGCTCGGGTGCGGTCCAGAGACGATGACCGCCCCACGGCTTCCACGTGCCGAGATCGGTCTTCACGGCGTCGTCGGGCACCCAGCCGAGGAGGTTGTCGCCCCCGATGAAGCCATAGCGCACGATGCGCGGCCCGATTGCGGTCGCGACAAGCACCTCGACCTCGCCATTTGCGAGCCGCACGCACTCGCCCTGCCCGGGGCAGGCCACGCGCTCCACGGTCACCTCCGCACCAGCCGGGCCCGCGAGCGCAAGGCTCAGGCCCGCCACCACCAGTCCTTCACGCACCATGCGCGGCATCTTACTCCCGTTGGTGAGCCACAGGCCGGCCGGCGCGCCACGCGTGGCCAGTGCCCGCTATGATCGGATCGTGACAGAGCCGTCCGAGATCGCCGCGGCCGTGACTGCACTGCGCTCGGGCGGCGTAATCGGACTGCCGACCGAGACGGTGTACGGCCTGGCGGGCGACGCCTCCAACCGCGATGCCGTCGCGCGCATCTTTGCCCTGAAGGGCCGCCCGGCGACGCACCCGGTGATCGTGCACATTGCCGACGTCGGGCAGGTCTCGCAGTGGGCGCGCGAGTTCCCACCGGCCGCCCGCGCGCTGGCCCGCCGCTTCTGGCCCGGACCGCTGACGCTCGTCCTGCCTCGTGCCGACAGCGTGCTTCACGAGGTCACCGGTGGTCAGGACACGGTTGCGCTCAGAGTGCCCGCGCACCCGATCGCCCTCGCGGTGCTCCGCGCGTTCGGCGGCGGCCTGGCGGCGCCCTCGGCCAATCGCTACGGGCACATCAGCCCCACGACGGCCGCGCACGTACGAGACGACCTCGGCGACGCCGTCCCGATCGTGCTCGAGGGCGGTCCCGCCGACGTCGGCCTCGAATCCACGATCGTCGCCTGCCTCGACGGCGAGGTGAGCATCCTCAGGCCCGGGCAGATCGTGGTCGCGGACATCGAGGCCGTGGCAGGGCCCCTGACGAAGGCCCGCGCGACCGCACCGCGCGTCCCGGGCCGCGTGACATCCCACTACGCACCGCGCACGCCCCTGCACCTCGTGGACGGGGACGACCTCGACAGGACGCTTGCGACATTCCGGCAGGATGGACGGCGGGCTGCCGTGCTGGCGCCTCCCCGGACGGTCCCGCCGGCCGGCGTCACGTGGGTCGATGCGCCGGACGCCCCCGAGGCGTATGCGCGGCATCTCTACGCGCTGCTTCGTGAGCTCGATCGGGCAGGCGCCGACGCGATTCTCGTGGCGCGGCCGCCGGACGGCCCGCGTTGGTATGCTGTGCACGACCGCCTCGGTCGCGCCTCGGCGCGCTGAGGCGCAGGACTGACGTGGGCGGTCGGCCGGCGCTGCCAGTGCAGGTCTGGCCCCGGCTGCCGATTGTCCGGGAGACGCAATGCCCCGCCCTCTGTGCCTGGTTGCCGGGCGAAGCCGTGCAGGCCGATTCGGCCTGTTGGTAGCAGGACTCCTTGTCTGGTTCTGCACACTCCCCGTCCCGGCGCACGCCCTGGACCCGCATCGCCAGCTCTCGCAGTACGTCCGCCAGACGTGGGAAACACGCGACGGGCTGATGCAGAACACGCTGCAGGTCGTCCTGCAGACGCGGGACGGCTACATCTGGATCGGCACCGAATCCGGGCTCGTCCGCTTCGACGGCGTCCGCTTCACGACGTTCGATCGACACAACACGCCCGTCCTCCGGGACCACATGGTCCGGGCGCTCGCCGAGGGTCCCGACGGCACGCTCTGGATCGGGACGCACCCTGGCGGCCTGGTCCGTTATCGCGACGGCACGTTCAGTGCGTTCGGACGCGAGCACGGTTTGCCCGACAACCCGGTGTACTCGCTGCACGTGGACCGGAAGGGCACGCTCTGGGTGGGCACGTTCGGCGCCGGGCTCGCCTACTGGACCGGCACGCGCTTCGAGGTGATCGGCACACGGGACGGCCTGCCGCGCGAACACGTGCGCGCGATCTTCGAGGACCGCGACGGCGTGCTCTGGATCGGCACCGACGGCGGCGGACTGACGCGCGTGGTCGATGGCCACGTGGTCCCCGGCGACCCGGTGCCCGCACTGTCGGGCACGGTGGTCTGGACCATCGCCCAGGATCGGCACGGCGCGATGTGGTTCGGCACGTACGCCAACGGGGTCCATCGCTGGCACGACGGCCAGTTGCGGCGGTTCGACTCGGACGATGGGCTGCCATCGGACAACGTGTGGGCGCTGCGCGAGGACCGCGACGGCAACATCTGGATCGGGACGAGCGCCGGGGTGGCGCGGCTGTCGCACGGGCAGTTCGCGGCGGCGCCGGCAAACGACGTCTCCTGGCAGATGGCCGTTCGCAGCTTCTACGAGGACCGCGACGGTGCGCTCTGGGTCGGGGGCTACGGCTCGGGCCTGATGCGCCTGACCGACGGCGTCTTCACATCCTTCGGCGCGGCGGAAGGCCTGCCATCCGACCGCGTCTTCGGCATGCACCAGTCGTCGGACGGCGCGATCTGGATTGGCAGCGATGGCGGCGGCCTCAGCCGCCTGGCGGCCGATGGGAGCGTGGAGGTCTTCGGTCGGGCCCACGGGCTGCCGACCAACAGCGTGTGGGCGCTGACCACTGCGCCCGACGGGCGGCTGTGGGCAGGCACCGAAGGCGGGCTCTGCACGCGCATCGGCCGATCGTGGCGCACGTTCACCGAGCGCGATGGCCTCTCGGAGGCGCGCGTGTGGTCGCTCACGTTCCTCCGCGACGGCACGCTCGTGGCGGGGACGTTCGCGGGCCTCGACCGGCGGGTCGGCGATCGCTTCGAACCGCTCGTCCCCGGCACACGCGCGTTCGACAGCGGCGTGCGCTGGCTGCACGAGGACCGGCAGGGCAACCTGTGGATTGCCATCAACCGCGGCGGCCTCGGGCGGCGTGGTCCCGATGGCGCGCTGCGGATCTTCACGCGCGCCGACGGCATGCCGAGCGAGGAGGTGCTCTCCATCCACGAGGATGCGACGGGATCGCTCTGGGTGGGCACTCGCGGCGGCCTCGTGCTCGTGCGTGACGGCCGCCTGTCGGCGTTCACACCGGCACACGGACTGCCAGAGGATGCCGTGATTGCCGCGCTCACCGACGAGCGCGACCGGCTCTGGGCCTCGAGCGAACGCGGGATCTTCCACGTGCCGATTGCCGACCTGCTCGCGGTGGCGCGCGGCGAACGGCCACACGTGACGCCGATCTTCTATCACCAGCCCGACGGCGTACGCAGCGACGAAGGCACGGCCGGCTCGCAGGGCGTCGCGATGCGCGACCGCGGCGGCCGCTTCTGGTTCGCCACGCTCAAGGGCGCCGCCACGGTGTCACCCGAAGCCGTCACGTACCAGGACGAAGTGTTCGGCGCGCACATCGAACGGGTTTCGCTCGATGGCCAGGGCGTGGCCATGTCTGCGCCGTTCCCCGGGGGCGGCGTGCGGATCCCGAGCGGTTCGCGCGCGATCTCGATCGACTACACGACCCTGACGCCGTCGCAGGCCCATCGCGCGACGTTCGAGTACCGCCTGATTGGTGTGGACGACGACTGGGTGCCGGCCGGCGCCCGACGCGTGGCGTACTACACCCGACTGCCAGCAGGCGACCTGCGCTTCGAGGTGCGGGCCCTCAATCGCCATGGCCGCGCACTCGCGGCGCCGACGGTCTTGCTGCTCGAAGTCCAGCCGCTCTTCTATGAGACCTGGCAGTTCCGCGTGCTCGCGCTGCTGGCGTTCGCGCTGGCGGCCGCGCTTGCCGTGCGGTCCCGAACGGCCGTGCTGCGTGAACGCCATCGCGATCTCGAGCGACTCGTGGCCGAGCGAACGCGCGACCTCTCGCACGCCAAGCAGAAGGCCGAGGAAGCGAGCAAGGCCAAGGGCCAGTTCCTCGCCAACATGAGTCACGAGATCCGCACGCCGATGAACGGCATCATCGGCATGACCGATCTCGCCCTCGACACCGACCTGTCGCCCGACGCGCGGCAGCACCTCGAAGTCGTGCGCGACTCCTCGCAGGCGCTGCTCCGCGTGATCAACGACGTGCTGGACTTCTCGAAGATCGAAGCCGGCAAGCTGGAGATCTCGCCGACCCGGGTGGACATCCGCGAGTGCGTGGACGGCGTGGTGCGGACGCTCGCATTCAAGGCCGAGCACAAGGGCCTCGACTTCCGCAGCACCGTCGACGCCGACGTGCCCCGCATCGTCGTGACCGACGGCGACAGGCTGCGGCAGGTCCTGCTCAACCTGCTCGACAACGCGCTGAAGTTCACGAGCGACGGCTCGGTCCGTCTCGACGTACGACGGCGCGGCCTTGCCACCGACGATACCGTGCCGCTGTCGTTCGCAGTCGTCGACACCGGCATCGGAATCGCGCCCGCCAAGCAGGCGGCCATCTTCGAGGCCTTCACGCAGGCGGATGGCTCGACCACGCGCCTGTATGGAGGCACCGGGCTCGGCCTGTCGATCTCCAACCGGCTCGTCCAGATGATGGGCGGGCAGATCACCGTCGCGAGCACGCCCGGCGTGACGACGACGTTCGGGTTCACGATCCCGGTGGGCGTGCCGCTTCACACCGAATGCGACACGTGCGGACTGCCCGAGGACGTCGCGGCCGACGCCGGAACGCTCCGCATCCTGCTGGCCGAGGACAACCCGGTGAACCAGCGAATCGCGCAGGCCGCCCTGTCGCGCGCCGGCCACCACGTCACGGTCGTCGGGGATGGACGCGCCGCCGTCGCGGCCATCGATCAGGAGCCGTTCGACGTGGTGCTGATGGACCTGCAGATGCCGCACATGTCCGGCTTCGAGGCGACGGCCGCGATCAGGACACGCGAGGCCCGGTTCGGGCTGCCGCGCCTGCCCATCGTGGCGATGACGGCGCACGCGATGGCGAGCGACGCGCAGCGCTGCCTCGAAGGCGGCATGGACGGCCACATCGCCAAGCCAATCCAGGTGAAGGCGCTGGCGTCGATCGTCAGCGGGCACGTCGCGCGTCACCGCGCGTCGGCCGAGCCGTAGGTCAGGCGAAGAGCGTGCGGGGATCCTCGCCGGCGCCGAGCAGGCGGCTGCCGTCGTACGTGTGCTGCAGGGCGCCCTCACGCCACTGCCGCAGTCGATAGATCGTCGCGAAGGTGTAGTCGGGCGCCGTCCCGCCCTGGCCGCCGACCACTTCCCCGCCGCGCCGCACGTTGTCCTGCATCCACGCCGGCAGGAGCAGGTGATACGGATTGCGCTGCACCTCGCCGACGTGGAAGGACAGGGCGGCCATCATCGATGCGAGATCGTCGGCGCTCGACTCGACCATCAGGTTGGGCGTCGCCATCGCACCCCAGAACTCGGTCTCGACGACATGGCACGTGAAACCGGGGCCGAGCGACCGCAGTGCATCCACGAGCAGGTGGTGCGTGCCGATGTGCGAACTGTTCCAGTCGGTCTCGTGCGGGAAGAACACGACGGTCGGCCTGTGCTCGGCGAGGATGCGGGCGATCACCTCGACGCATCGTGCCCAGTGCTCCGGATCGCCGGCGCGCGTCTTCGCGTTGATGCGCTCGAGGCCGCCGGGCACCGTCTGGACGAGGTCGAACCCGAGGTACTGGCAGGCAAGCGCGAGTTCGTCCCAGCGACCCTGCTGGCGTGCCTTGTTGCTGCCCTGCGTGACCGCGACGTTGACCACGCGGTGACCCGCCTCGCGCTGCAGGCGCAGTGCCAGCCCGCCGATGATGCACTCGTCGTCGGGATGCGGCGAGAAGACGAGCGCGCGGGGGGCGTCCGGGGCCACGGCCGGGTGCGCCGGCATCGGCAGGCCGCCGAGCGGCAGTTGCTTGCCGTCGCGCTGCACGCGCGCAATCGACTCGACGTAGTCGTGATACGGCGTCGGTCCGCTCATCGCGTCACCTCCGGCAGGCTGGCCGCCGCAATCGCCTGGCCGTGCCGCTTGTCCTTCTCGTCGGGCACGTGGAAGGTGATGCGCGAGGCGAGTTCGGGGAACTCGACCTCGAGGACGTGCCGCGCGCCGTTGACGATGTCGTCGCCGCCGGGCCCTGACGTCACGCGCCCGAGCACGAGCACGTGCGCGATGTCGTAGAAGTCGGCGAAGTGCGCAACGCCGTACCCGAGATACGTGCCGATGGTGTCGTAGACCTGCCTGGCACCGGCGTGGCCCTCGGCGCGCAGCTTCTGCACGACCTTCAGCTTGTCGGGAAGGCCCATGTCGGCGGGCGTCTCGATGCCCGCGAGCGGGGCGAGACGACCGACCGCCTGCTGCGAGAAGTACTGCGAGCCGACGCCGTAGTCACCCGACCACTCGTCCACCGGTGCGTCGGGGTTGTAGGCGATGGGCACGAACGCCAGTTCGTTGAGCCATGACGTGATGTTGCCGTCGGGCGTGACGTAGCCGGCGGCCGTGCTCGTGCCGAGCGCGATCCCGAGGATTGCGTTCCTGCCGAGCGACATCGACCCCGCAAGTGCCGTGACCTCGCCGTCGTTGACGACCTCGAACGGCACACCCTTCCAGGCCTCCTTGACCTCGAAGAAGATGCCCTTCACGCGCGACTCGAACAGGTCCGGGGGCACGCCGCGGAACAGCGACCCCGCCTTCACGCGGTTGTTGACGTACACGCCGGCCGCGCTGCCGCCTATGGCATCGACACGCGGCAGGTGCTCGGCCGCCTTGCGCAGCGAGTCCATGATGCCGTCGAAGTGGTACTGCGGATCCGGCTTGTGGTACGGGTCCCACACCGTCTCTTCGCTGAACACGACCTCGCCATCGATCACGGCGGCGACCTTGCGATCGCTGCCGCCGAGATCGAAGCCGATGCGATGGCCTTCGAGGTGCCGTCCGAGCGGCTTTGTCACCGAGTGCTCGGCTGGCAGGTCGCTCGTGTGCACCACGGCAATCGGATGGTCGAACATCTTCGACGCGACGAGGTCCGCGTCGAAGCGCCCGGTCTCGGTGTCCGTGTAGTGCCGCGCGAGCGCGTCGGCGAGTTCGGGCGGCCCGTCGAGGTGGATCCGCCACCCACCGCGCGACCACAGCAGGAACTTCACGAAGCGTTCGACATACGCGACGTTGCCGGCGGATGCGGGATGCGACGCGGGCAGCACCGCGATGTCGAACCGGAACACCGACCCGTCGGCCTGCTCGAGCGCGAGGCGGACGGGCACGCCGCCACCGGCGGCAGCCACCTGCTCGCGAAACGCACGGGCGGCGAGGACGGCGGGGCGGAACGCCGGATCGAGCACCGGCGTGACCTTGGGAGCGACGAGAGGCAGTCCGTTGAGGGTGTCCATGATCAAGGGGTGCCGGCCATCGAGCCAGCGCGGCTACACACCATATCACCCTCGTCAGGAGATGGCGGGCACGGCCGCGCGCGGGCCGCTCCGCCGCCCCCCGCTCGCGTTCACCGGAGCCCTGCGCGACGCAGCAGCACCATCATCGGGCACCAGTTGGTCACGCCGGACTGGAACAGATTCACACCCGCGAACAACGTCAGGTAGAACCAGGCCGGGCTGTGCAGCAGCCCGAGCAGCACCGACGTGATCACGACGGTCCCGGCAATCAGGCGCAGTCGCTGCTCGAGGGTACTCGTCGTACACGCCGTCGCGTGGGAACGTTCATTCGCTGTCTGTGTCGTCATGGGATCTCCGGGGTCTCGGCGGGTCCTCGTCCAGCCGCCATGTAGTAGAGGACGGGCACCGCCATGCGCGACAGCAGCAGCGAGGCCACCTCGCCGGCCATCAGCGAGATGGCGAGCCCCTGGAAGATCGGGTCGAAGAGAATCACGCCCGCGCCGGCAATCACGGCCGCAGCCGTCAGCGCCATCGGCCTGAAACGCACGGCGCCCGCGTCGACGACCGCCTCCGCGAGCGGCATGCCCTCCCGCACGCGCAGTTCGATGAAGTCCACGAGGATGATCGAGTTCCGGACCACGATGCCCGCACCGGCGATGAAGCCGATCATCGAGGTCGCCGTGAAGAACGCGCCCATTGCGGCATGAGCCGGCAGGATGCCGACGAGGGAGAACGGAATGGCGATCATGATGAGCAGCGGCGTCCGGAACGACGCGAACCAGCCGACGACGAGCACGTAGATCAGGACCAGCACCGCGGCGAAGGCCAGGCCGAGATCGCGGAACACCTCGATCGTCACGTGCCACTCGCCGTCCCACTTCAGCGACGGCGTCGCGGTGGACTCGGGTTGCACCGCGTTGTAGATCGCCACGCCATGCCCGTCCGGCGTGCGCAGCCGCGCGACCTCCTCGTTCATGCGGAGGATCGCGTACACGGGGCTCTCGTCGCCTCCCGCCATGTCCCCGGTCACGTACGTCACCGGCAGCAGGTTCTTGTGGTAGATGCTGGAGTCCTCCCGGCGCGTCTCGACGCGCGTGAGCTCGCCGATCGACACGGCCGCCGCGCCAGCCAGGCGCACGGACTGGAACGCGGCGAGGTCGTGTCGCACGTCGCGCGGGAGGCCGACGACGATGGGCACGTCCTCACGCGCGGTCTCGTCGTGCAGCAACCCGACGGCCTCGCCGTGTCCGGCCATGCGGACGAGGCTCGCCACGTCAGCGGGCGCGACGCCTGCCGCGGCCGCCTTCTCCTCGTCCACGACGAGTGACAGGCGCGGCTGCGGCTCCTCGACGTACCAGTCGGTGTCCACGACGCCGGTCGTCCGCTCGAAGATGTGGCGCACGTCGGCGGCAACCTGCGCACGCGTCTCCGGATCGGGGCCGTAGATCTCGGCGACGAGCGTCTGCAGCACCGGCGGCCCCGGTGGCACTTCGGCGACCTGCATCGTCGCACCGTGCGCCCGGGCAATGGGCTGCAGCCGCTCGCGGACCCGCCTGGCGATCGCGTGGCTCTGCTCGTCGCGATCGCCCTTCAGCAGGAGGTTCACCTGCAGGTCCCCGAGGTGTGGCGCCTGTCGCAGGAAGTAGTGGCGGACGAGCCCGTTGAAGTTGTGGGGCGCCGCCGTGCCCACATAGTCCTGCACATGGCGCACGGCCGGATCCTCGAGCGTGGCCGCTGCCAGCGCCGCGGTGACGCGCGCCGTCTCCTCGAGCGCGGTGCCTTCGGGCATGTCCACCACGACCTGGAACTCGCTCTTGTTGTCGAACGGCAGCATCTTGACCGTGACGAGCTTCAACGGCACGAGCGCCATCGCGGCAAGCAACAGCACGGTCACGCCGCCGAGGAACAGCCATCGCCGGCGTGCGTCGCGGATGAGCGACCCCATCGCCCGGCGATACGCGCGCGTCAGCGCGGCCTCGCGGTCCGATCCATCCCCATGCTCGCGGGGACGCAGCAGCCGCACGGCCGCCCAGGGCGTGACGACGAACGCCACGACGAGCGAGAACGCCATCGCGGCCGACGCGCCAATCGGGATCGGCCGCATGTAGGGCCCCATCAGGCCGCCGACGAATGCCATCGGGAGGATCGCGGCGACCACCGTGAGCGTGGCCAGGATCGTCGGGTTGCCGACCTCGTCGACCGCGCGCAGGGCAACTGCCGTGAAGTTCCCCTCGCCACCCTGCAGCCGCGCATGGCGCACGATGTTCTCCACGACCACGATGGCATCGTCCACGAGGATGCCGATCGAGAAGATCAAGGCAAACAGCGTGATGCGATTCAGCGTGTAGCCGTACAGGTACGACACGAACAGCGTCAGCGCCAGCGTCACCGGGATCGCGACCATCACGACGAGCGCCTCGCGGCGTCCGAGCGCGAACCAGATCAGCAGCGACACCGAGACGACCGCAATCCCCATGTGGTACAGGAGCTCGTTGCTCTTCTCGGCGGCCGTCTCGCCGTAGTCACGGGTGATCTCGACGTGGACGTCGGAGGGAATGAGGGTGCCCTGCAACGCGTCCACCCGTGCCATCACCCGGTGCGCGACGTCGATGGCGTTGGTGCCGGGGCGCTTGGCGACGGCAATCGTCACGGCCGGTGCCGCGCCGTGAGCCTTCGTGTGATGGCGGACGTAGGCGGTCGGGTCGGCATCGCCATCGCTCACGGCCGCCACGTCGGCGAGCCGGACGGGCCGTCCGCCGCGCGACGCGACCACGACGTTCGAGAGCTGGTCCACGGTCGCGAGGCGCCTGCCCGCCGCGAGCGTGCTGGCCTGGCCGCCGACCATGGGACCCGCACCGGCGGCGCTGGCGGCGCCGGCGTTGCCGGACGCAACGGCACCGCGGATCATCAGCGGGTCCACTCCGTACGCCTGCAGGCGCGGTGGGTCGAGCTCGACGCGCGCGATGCGCGGCCGGCCGCCAATCAGCGCGACGTCGGCGACGTCGGGTACGGCCTTCACGGTGTCGTGGATCTGCGCGGCCAGCAACCGGAGCTGGTGGTCGTCGTAGCGCGTGGACCAGAGCGTGATCGCGAGGATCGGCACGTCGTCGATCGACCGCAGCGTCACGAGCGGGCCTCGCACGCCTGGCGGCAGACGGTCGGCGTGTGCGTTCAGCTTCTCGTCGAGCCGCACGAGCGCGCGCTCCTGGTCCTCGCCAACCGCGAACCTGACGATCACCATGGCCTGCCCGGGGCTCGACGTCGAGTAGACGTACTCGACGCCTGGCACCTCCCAGAGCAGCTTCTCGAGCGGCCGCGTGACCCGCTGTTCCACCTCCGTTGCACCGGCACCGGGCAGTTCCGCAAGGACGTCCACGATCGGCACGACGATCTGCGGCTCCTCCTCGCGTGGCAGCGCGCCGACGGCGAAGACCCCGAGCAGGGTGGAGGCGACGACGATGAGCGGCGTCAGCTTCGAGTGGACGAACGCGGCGGCGACACGGCCGGCAAGGCCTGGCGCGGCCATCAGTGGCCCCCTGTCCGCACGCGGGTCCCGTCGGCGAGATCGGCAGGCGGCGCCACGACGACACGCTCGTCGGGGGCAAGGCCGCTGACGACCTCGACGGCGTCGCCGATCGCGCGCCCCAGGCGGACAAGACGCAGGCGCGCGACGTCGCCGCTTACGACGTGGACGCTCGCGATCTGCCCGCGACGCACGACGGCGCGTTCGGGGATGGCGACCACGGTGACGGCGGGGCCGCCAATCCGTGCCCGCCCGAACATGCCGGTGCGCAGCCTGTCGTCCTCGGTCAGCGCAATCTTGACCAGCGTCGTGCGTGCATCCGCCGCGACCGCGCGACCAACCTCGCTCACCGTGCCCTGCACCGACACGGGCTCCGCCGCGTCGATCGTGACGCCGACGACCTGACCGGGCACGACACCTGCCGCGCGAGTGCTGTCGACCCGGACGTCGAGACGGAACGCGCCTCCTTCCTCGAGCCGGACGAGCGGTGTGCCGGGCATTGCCATGTTGCCGGCCTCGACGAGCGTTTCCGCAATCGTGCCGGCAAACGGTGCGGTCACCACGGCGTGGCCGGCCGTCACGGCCGCGGCGTCGCTGCCGGCGCGGGCGCCGGCAAGGGCGGCCTGCGCCTGCTGCACACGCGCGCCGGTCGCTGCCAGTGCCGCTTCGGCGGCGCGCAGCGACGCGGTGGCCTGGTCGAGCTCCTGCTGCGTCGCCGACCGCCGCTCGTGCAGCGCCGCGATGCGCGCATGCGACGCGCGCGCAAGGACAAGCGCAGCATCGGCGGCCTGTCGATCGGCATCCCCTGCCGCGAGCGACATCTCCGCTGCCGTTGCCGCCGAACGGGCGCTGCGCGCGCCGGCAACAAGGTCGCGATCGTCGAGCACGACGAGCACCTGCCCGGCACGCACGCGGTCGCCCGGCGTCACCCGCACCTCGCGGATTGGCGCCATCAGGCGGCTCGTCACGACCGCGGTCGTCCGGGCCTGCACGAGCCCGCCGGCCTCGACGCCGACTGGCCGCGCGGTCGCGCGAACCACGTGGACCTGCACGTCGACAGGCGCCGGCGCCACGACATCCTGCGGCGCCTGGGCCGAACCGCAGGCCGTCGCGACGCCGCCGAGCACCACGACGGACAACAGTCTCCGCACGCGCCCTGCCAGACCCGGCGTGCCACCCACATCCATCTTCATGTCAGCGATCTCGCACATGTCTATCGTCCAATCGCGCGCTCGAGCCTGGCCGAGCCGACGAGCACGTCCACGCGCGCGCGTACCTGCTGTTCCTGTGCCTGCACCAGCGCCTCGGCTGCCGTCAGGAGCGCCACCGCATCGGCAAGCCCCTGCTCGTAGCGATCGCGGACGATGCGCTGGCGCTCGGTGGCCAGTTGCACGACGTTGGCGGCAACGGCCTCTCGCGCGCGGGCCGAGGAGAGGCGCATGGCAGCGGCGCGGACATCGAGACGAATCGCCGTCTCGGCCTGATCGCGTTCGACGGCCCGCCGCCGGGCGGCATCCGATGCCTCGGCCAGGCGCGCCCGATCGGCGAAGCCGCGAAAGACGTTGAGCCGAAGCCCGGCCCCGGCGACCCAACTGCCTGCCCGGCGGTCCCACCCACTGCCGTGGCCTTCCCAGCTCACGTGCGCGAACACTTCCGGCAGGAACCTCGCGCGTGCCTCGGAGACGTGCGCGGCGGCGAGGTCCACGAGGAGTCGTGCCTGCTGCAGGTCGGTCCGCCGGGCCACGGCGACGGCTTCGAGCCGTTCGAGTGACGGTTCGGTCTCGGGCGGCATGGCGACCAGGCGCGGCAGCGTGAACCGCGAGTCGAGCGGCTCCCCCATCACCCGATTCAGCTCGGCCCGAGCCAGATCTGCCGCCAGCGACGCACGGAGACGCGCCTCCTCGACGGACGCGTGATGGACCTCGACCGCCAGGACGTCGGCATCGGTGACGAGCCCCGCGTCGCGTCGCGCACGGACCCTCGCGAGGTCGGCCCGCGCAGCCTCGACTGCCGACGCAGCCGTCGCGCGTGACGCCTCGGCGTGCAGGGCCGCGCCGTACGCCTCCGTGGCCGCAAGCGCGAGGGCCTGACCGACACTCACTCGTGTGGACTCGGCGAGCTGCACGCCAACGTGCGCGGCGCGCACGCGGGCCCGCGTCGCGCCGCCGTCGAAGATCGTCTGTTCCGCCGTGGCCGAGAGACGCACGTCATCGACGGCGTCAGGACGATTGAGCGCCGCAATCGCGAAATCGGACTCGCGGAAGCGGCGCTGGCTCAGGAGCGCCCCGAAGACGAAGACCGGCTGGTTGCCCCGCTGCCAGCCTTCCGACACCTCCACGCGGGGCAGGTAGCCGGATCGCGCCTGCGTGACGCGGTGCACCGCCTCGTCCTGTGCCAGCGCCGCAATCCGCGCTTCGTGATTGCCGGCCATGGCGCGCTCGATCGCCTGCTGCAGCGTGAGCGGCTCCTGGGCCCGGGCCGCCGCTGCGGACGCAGCCGCGGCCACCGCGACCATGACGAGAACCTGAGGCGCACGTATCATCGAAGGGATGGATACGGCGGAGGGGCAAAAGGTGACACCGGCCGACGACGATGCCCGCCTCGTGCGGGCGGCGGCCGCCGGCGACGCGGCGGCGATGGACCAGCTCCTCATCCGCGCCCGGGCGATCGCCCACCGGTTCAGCCTGATGGTGTGCGGGCGCGCGCTGGATACGGAAGACGTGATGCAGGACGCACTCCTCAGCACGTTCCGGCACGCGGCCGACATCCGCGACCCGGCGTCGTTCCGGGCCTGGCTGTATCGCACGGTGCGCAACGCCTGCCTGCTCACCCGCCGCAAGCGCGTGGACGAGCCCGCGCACCTGCTGCCACTCGACGCGCCTGGCTCGCCAGATGGCGGCGCGCCGATCGATGCGCCGTCGGCGGGGCGAACGCCCGAGGAGGAAGCTGACGCGGCAGAGCGCCAGGCCATGTTGAGGCAGGCCCTCCAGCGGTTGCCCGAGCGGCAGCGCGAGATCATCGTGCTTCGCGATCTCGAAGGGCTGTCCACGCGCGACGTGGCCGCCGTGCTCCAGATCTCCGAGGACAACGTGAAGACGCGCCTGCACCGCGGCCGCCGGGCCCTGCGGGCGGCCCTGCAGTAGCGCCCGGCGCCGCCGCGTGCGGCCAACGCCTGCCCGACCGCGCCGTCTCGCGGTACAATAGGTGGTTCTGCCGACGCCGAAGGTGCGGATGTGTGGGGCATCCACCGGCCGTCGCGCTCCAGCCATACCCATGATTGCAGTCCACGGCGTCTCCATGCGGTACGGGTCGAAGGTGCTCTTCGACGACGTCACCACGACCTTTTCTGTGGGCCGGCGGTACGGTCTCACCGGGCCGAACGGTGCCGGCAAGTCCACGTTCATGAAGCTGCTCACCGGCGACGAAGCGCCGCAGAAGGGCAGCGTCACGAGGCCGGAGAAGCTCGGCATCCTGCGCCAGGACCAGTTCGCGTTCGACGAGTTCCGCGTGGTGGACACGGTGATCATGGGCAACACGCGCCTCTGGTCCGCCCTCGAGGAACGTGATCGGCTGTACGAGAAGACCGACATGACCGACGAGGACGGCATGCGCCTCGGCGAACTCGAGGGCATCGTCGGCGAGGAGGACGGCTACAGCGCCGAGAGCGATGCCGCGATCCTGCTTGCCGGCCTCGACATCCCCGACGCACTGCACGACCGGAAGATGAAGGAACTGCAGGGCGGCCAGAAGGTCCGCGTGCTGCTGGCGCAGGCGCTGTTCGGCAGCCCGCAGGCCCTGCTGCTGGACGAGCCCACCAACCACCTGGATCTCGACTCGATCCACTGGCTGAAGGACTTCCTCGTCCGCTACGAGGGCACGCTGATCGTGATCTCGCACGACCGCCACTTCCTCAACGCGGTCTGCACGCACACGGCCGACATCGACTACGAGACGATCATCACGTACACCGGCGGCTACGACGACATGGTCGTCGCCAAGACGCAGATCCGATCGCGCATCGAGGCCGACAACGCGCAGCGCGAGAAGAAGATCGCCCAGCTGAACGAGTTCATCGCCCGCTTCTCGGCCGGCACGCGCTCGAGCCAGGTGACCTCGCGCAAGAAGGAAGTCGAGCGGCTCCAGACCAACGACCTGGCGCGTTCGAACATCCAGCGCCCGTTCATCAAGTTCGCGATCGAGCGGCCCTCGGGCAAGCTGGCGCTCGAGGCCAAGGGCGTGTCGAAGTCCTACGAGTCGCTCGACGTCGTGCGCGACTTCTCGGCGGTCGTCAACCGCGGCGAGAAGATCGTGGTCGTCGGCCGCAACGGCGTCGGCAAGACATCGCTGCTGAAGGCACTTCTCGCGGATGCACCCGGCGTGGATCCCGATCCCGTCGCCATCGACGACGGCCAGGTGCGCTGGGGCCACGAGGTGTCGGTCGGGTACTTCTCGCAGGACCACACGGGCGCCATCCCGCACGGGACGACGGCCGTCGAGTGGCTGCACTCGTTCGCGCCCGACGCGCATCGGCAGGACATCCACGGCCTGCTCGGGCAGATGCTGTTCAGCGGCGAGGAAGGCCACAAGCCGACGGCGGCGCTCTCGGGCGGCGAGACCGCGCGCCTGCTCTTCTGCCGGCTGATGCTGCAGAAGCCCAACGTGCTGGTGCTCGACGAGCCGACCAACCACCTCGATCTCGAGTCGATCAACGCGCTGAACGTCGCGCTCCAGAAGTACGAGGGCACCGTGTTCCTCGTCACGCACGACGAGGACCTCATCGAGGAGGTCGGCACGCGCGTGTGGCACTGCACGCGTGAGGGTGTGGAGGACTGGAAGGGCACCTACGCCGAGTACGCGACGACCCTCGCGTGACACGGCGACGGCCGGGAGCCGTCTCCCCGGGGGGCTCTGCCCCCTGATAGGATGTCGGCGCCCGATGGTTCGAGGTGCCTTCCTCACCGTCCTGCTCGCGGTGGTGTTCTTCGCCAGCGCGCACTCGAGCACGTTCTGGAGCAACGCGGGACGGTCGTCGGCCCTCCTGTATCCGGGCGCCGGCATCGCGCTCGGCGTGCTCCTGCTCGTCGGGCCCCGCTATTGGCTGACGGTGGCCCTCGGCCGCTTCCTCGCCTTCCTCGCCATTCCGGGACAGCCCCTGGGCGTCATGCTCGTGGTCTCGGCAGGCAACGCCCTTGCCGCGGGCAGCGGTGCCTGGATCGCGCATCGATGGGGCCCGGTGACGCCGGCACTCACGTCGGTCCGCAGCGTGCTCGTGGTGGCAATCGCGGCCGTCTCGGCCGCCGTCGTCGGCGCGACGATCGGCGCGACCGCGTTGCAGTGGACGGGCACGGCCACACCACCGGCGGTCATCTGGACGAACTGGTTCATGGGGAGTGTCGGCGGCGCGCTTGTCTTCGCGCCGCTCGTCCTGGCGTGGGGGAGCGGCGATCCGCTGCCCCGCCGCGTGAGCTACTGGATTCACATCGGCGCCTGCGTGGCCGTCACGGCGGCGGTCTCGATCGCGGTCTTCTTCGGATCGACCGCGACATTCGGCCGGACGTGGCTCATCTTCCCGCCGCTGATCTGGGGCGCGCTCGCCTTCGGCATCCGTGGCGCCACGCTGGCCCTGCTGCCCGCGACGCTGCTCGGCGTTGCCGGCACCACCATGGGTGCCGGCGCGCTGGGCCTCACGATCGACCCCGACATCCGCGGCACGCTCCTGCAGCAGTTCGTCGCCGTCGCCTCGTTCACTGCGCTCGTGCTCGCCGTCGTCGCCGACGAACGGCGTGGCAAGGACGCCCTGAAGGATCGCGAGCGGCGGCTGCAACTCGCCCTCGCCGCGGCACGCTCCTTCGGCTTCGACTTCGATGCGCGCGCAGGCGTCGTCACGCGGACGGCCGAGTGCGCAGAGATCCTCGGCACACCTGCCCTGCTCGTCGAACGAGGGCCGGCGCACCAGTTCATCGCCCACGTGTGCGACGAGGATCGGGCGACGTTCGAGGCGGCGCTGCACACGCTCTCGCCGCAAGCCCCGAGCGCCCGGCTCACGTACCGCTTCGTCCGGCAAGACGGGCGCATCGTCTACCTCGAGGACAGCGCCGTCGCCGAGTTCGCACCCGATGGAAGCCTGCTGCGGATCGTGGGCGTCTCGGTGGACGTCACGGAACGTCGCCTCGCCGAGATCGAGCGCGAGACCCTGTTCCAGCGTGAGCGCGCTGCGCGTGCCGAGGCCGAGCGGGCGGCGGAACTGCGCGAGCAGTTCCTCGGCACCGTGTCGCACGAACTGCGCACGCCCTTGAACGCGATCCTCGGCTGGGCCCAGATCCTGCAGGCAGGCGCTCCCTCAGGCGACGCGCTGCAGGCCGGGTTGACGACGATCGCGCGGAATGCCCGCGTCCAGGCGCAGCTCATCGAAGACCTGCTCGACCTGAGTCGCATCGGGACGGGCGCGACCCGGCTCGACGCCGTGCCGCTCGACCTCGCGCGTGTCGTGCACGACGCCGTGCTCGCCCTCGCACCGGCCGCTGCCGCGAAGGGACTTCACGTCGAGCACCAGGGTTGCACCGCCGGCCTCGTCGTGTCGGGCGACGCCGGCCGCCTGCAGCAGGTCTTCTCCAACCTCCTCACGAACGCCGTCAAGTTCACGCCCGAGGGCGGGCGCGTCGTGGTGGCCGTGGAACGAATCGGCACGGTGGGATGCGTGCGCATCACCGATACCGGCCTCGGGATCGCGCCGGAGTTCCTGCCTCACGCGTTCGACCGCTTCAGCCAGGCCGATGGCTCGACCACCCGCCGCCACAGCGGGCTCGGCATCGGCCTTGCGCTCGTAAGGGAACTCGTCGAACTGCACGGCGGGACCGTGAAGGCCGAGAGCGATGGCGAGGGCCACGGCTCGACGTTCACCGTCCACCTGCCGCTCGAACCGCACGCCGAGGCACCCGGGCTGCTGCCGGACTACTCGGACGGTTGGCCTGCCGCCTCGGGCGACGCAGAACCGTCCGGATCGGTCACGATCCTCGTCGTCGACGACGATGCCGATGCGCGGACGGTCGCGGCCGGGTTGCTCGAGGCCACCGGCACGCGCGTGGTCACCGCGTCGTCGGCCGCCGAGGGACTCGAGGCGCTGCGGCGCGAGCGACCGCAGGTCATCGTTGCCGACATCGGCATGCCCGGCATCGACGGCTATGCGTTCATCGAGGCCGTCCGCCAGTGCGGTGATCCCGGACTCGCGCAGATCCCGGCGGCAGCCGTCACCGCGCTTGCGCGCGACGAGGATCGCCGGCGGGCGATCGCGGCGGGATTCCAGGTCCACCTCACCAAGCCGGTCACGCGCGAGACACTGCTCGCGGCGATCAGCCGCCTGCGCCCAGTTCGAAGTCGAGGGTGATCACGCCCGGCGACGCGTCCACGCGGACGTGGCGCACGAGGCGGGCGATGGCGGCGACGTCGAGCGACGGCGCACGGCCGTCGCGCGCGCCACTGGTGCCCTCGCCCGCTTCAGCGAGCGCCCGGGCGATGAGATCGTTCAGCAGCGAGACCTCGACGGGCACCGACCCGGTGACCCGTGCGCCGGCGAATGCCGGCAGGCCCGTCTCGACCTGCTGGCGCAACCACTCCTGCAATCGTTCCACCGCCATGTGCCAATCCTTGCTTACGCGATGTCCACCGACACGCGGACGTCGAGGCGTCCCGGCGTCGAGTCGAAGGTGATGCCCGAGACGTGGCGCCACGCGGGCGCGAGGTCGCGCAACGCCGGGACGGCGGCCAGGTGGATCTCGATGTCGCGGCCGGCAACCCTGACAAACGGCGGCAGCGCCACCGCGCGCAGCCCCCACGCCACGAGCTGCGACGCCAGCGACAGGACGACAACAGGCGCCGGCCCCGCAACGGCGGCCTGGTGCAGCCGCGCGCCGGCACGGAAGACCCCGTAACTCACCTGCACGTGGCGATCGTCGCCGATCTCGACGGCGAGATCGCCGGGCACTCCCGGGATCAGCCGGAGGATGGTGTCGACGGCCGGCTGGCGGATCGGCACGTGGACGTCGACACGGCCTCCATGCAGGCGAGGCAGTCCGGCCGCCATCTCCAGCCGGATCGTCTCCGCCAGTTCGCGCGCACCCGTCATGTCGTCCCCTCGCGATCAGCCCGTCGTGGCCCTGCCGAGGCCGACGACGATGTCGTACTCCTCCAGCGTGACCGGCTGCACCGACAGGCGACTCCCCTTCTGCGTGACCATCATGTCCTCGAGGCCGGGCGTCTTCTTGAGCGTGTCGAGCGACACGACGGCCGCGAACCGCTCGACGAAGCCGATGTCGACCATGAACCACACCGGCGAGTCCGCCGTGCTCGCCTCGTCGAAATAGTGGTGGCCCGGCGACCACGCCGTGTGGTCCGGGTAGCCCGCCCGGACGATGCGCGCCAGGCCGGTGACGCCCGACGGCGACGCATTCGACGCGTAGAACAGCACCTTGTCACCGACGCGCATCTGGTCGCGCATGAAGTTGCGCGCCTGGTAGTTGCGGACGCCTTCCCAACTCGTCCGACCGTCGCGCGCGAGGTCGTCGATCGTGTACGCCTCGGGCTCGCATTTCATCAACCAGCACCGCCCTGCCACAGCCGGCACGCCTCCCTCCGCCCCGCAGGGCACGTTGCGCACGGTATCACCGTGCGCAGCTCACAGTCTCATCGGTAGTGCTTCGCATACCGGCCACGACGGAACAGCCATCCGCCGAGTGGACCGAGCCAGCCGAGCACGTAGTACATGTGCCGCAGGTCGATCATCTCGATCAGGTTGCCGTCGAAGTCGCGCACGAAGAAGAACCAGTGCCCGCGCGGCGACTGCTCCGGCTGGCTGACGATCTCGACGCCCTTCTCCTTCAGGTGGTCGTGCCAGCGATGCACGTTGCGCACGTTGAAGGAGAAATGCGTCTGCCCGATGCGATTCCACGGGATCCGCTCGGGAGGCAGCGTCGGCTCGAATCCGAAGATCTCGAGCGTCGCGCCGCCGGGAACCCGGATCCAGCCGATCGAGCAGCGCGGCGCCTCGTGGTCGAGGCCAACGCCGAAGAAGCTGCGCACGCGCTCGGGGGGCGCCTGCGACACGCCGACGAGCGGGCACCCGAACACGTCCCAGTAGAACTGCACGAAGCGGTCGAAGTCGGACACGGTGATGCCGACATGGCTGAACGACTGCACTTTCATGCGCTGTGCACTCCCGCTGTCGAATCGGCCGTCGTCGAACCACGGGGCTCGCGCAGGACGGTGTGCCGGAGGTGGCCGGCCACCCGGAGCGCCTGCGCGACGATGGTCAGGCCGGGATTGACCGCCGCCGACGAAGGAAAGAACGAGGCGTCCACGACATGGAGGTTCTCCACGTCGTGCGCCCGGCAGTGCGTGTCGAGGACGGAGGACGCCGGATCGCGGCCGAACACGAGCGTGCCGCACTGGTGCGTCGTGTTCTTGCTGCGGTGCGAATGCGCGACGACGACCCAGTAGCCGAGCCGACGCAGGAGCCGCCGCATCTCGCGCACCAGGCGATCGTGGGCGGTCGCGTTGTTGGGCGTGTACTCGAGACGAATCCTCCCGTCGTCATCGAGCGTGACCCTGTTGTCCTCGCGAGGCAGGTCCTCGGACATCGCGAGCCAGTCCAGGCCGCGCGCCACCCAGGCGTCGTAGGCCCACAGCGGGATGCCCGGCACCATCGTGCGGCCAACGACCTGGGCCATGATGCCGTGCGTGCGACCCTGCGACTGGATCTGCCCGAGCGGATACGGCGTGTCGGGCCCCCGCAGGTAGAAGTCGTTGATCGCGACCGTCTTCTGGAACACGGTGTCGTTGCGGCGGAACGGATGGAACCCCTGCATCATCGTCGCGAGGTGCGCCATGTACCGCCGCCCGACCAGCCCCGATGAATTGCCGAGGCCGCGTGGATGCTGTGGTGTGGCCGATCGCAGCAGCAGGGCCGCGGAGTTCACCGCGCCGCACGCGACGATGACGAGCGGCGCCTCGACGCGAGCCGGTGTGCCGTCGCGATCGACGTCGACGGCCTCGACGCGCGTGCCGTCGCGCGACGTGACGAGCCGGGTGGCGCGCGCCTGCGTCCAGACCGTGACATTGGGCTCGCGTGCCGCGGGCCGCACGCAGCAGACGTCGGCGTCGCTCTTGCGATGGATGCGGCACGGGAACGAGTTGCACGTCGCGCACAACTGGCAGCCCTCCGGCGCGCCCGGGTCGATGAGGCCGAGCGGCAGCGGTGACGGATGCAGGCCCTCCTGCCGCAGGCGTGCGATCACGTCGTGCATGCCGTCGGCATGCGGCACGGGCGGATGCGGGAACGGGCCGCGCGGCGGCTCTGTCGGGTCGGCCGCGGCGTCACCGTGCACCTGATACAGGTGCTCGGCACGCTCGTACCAGGGCGCCAGGTCTTCGTACGTGATCGGCCACGCAGGCGACACGCCATCGAGGTGCGCCATCTCGCCGAAGTCCTCGCGGCGGAGGCGGTACAGGACGCTGCCCCAGTACTTCGTGTTGCCGCCGATGCCGTAGTGCGTGTAGGGCGTGAACGGCTCCCCGGCGTGATCGAGCCACTGCTCGGTGGTGCGGTACCGCAGGTCCTTCCAGACCGCCGACGGACTCCAGTTCTCCGGCTCCGAGGGCACGACGCCCCCGCGCTCGACGAGGAGGATGCGGCGGCCTGTTGACGCAAGGGCGTGCAGCATGGTGCCGCCGCCGGCGCCCGATCCGATGATGACGATGTCGAAGCCGTGCGTCTGCATGGGCCGCGGCCTCAGTGCACCACGCGCGACGCCGGCGGCGTGCCGGCCGATGCGACGATCTGCTCCATCAGGCGCTGATCCTCGATGGCGCGCTCGAGGCCCATCTCGGGCACGCGCTCGCCCCTGATGGCGGCCACGAAGTCACGATACATCGCCTGGTAGCCGCGGATGTCACGCACACCGGGGACGATGAGCCGCGGGAGCCGGCCCTGCCGGCGCGCGACGACGAACCCGCCGTTCGACTCGAAACTGATCACGCCGCGGCGGCCGAACAGTTTCGAGATGCGCAGCCCGCGCAGGAGCGACGGGATCTCGCGCGAATAGTACAGCGAGCCGACGGCACCGGTGTCGTACTCGAAGGCCACGAGCAGGCTCTTCGCGCGTCGATCGGGGCCGGTCGCGTCCACGGGCGGCCGGTAGCCGTGGGCGCGGACGATGCGCGGGCCGAGGCTGCCGGCGACGTGGAGCCAGTGGATGCCCTCCTCGAAGAACGCGTCGCCGCCGGCCATCGACTCGTCGTTGCGCCAGTCGTCGGCCGTCTTCATCCGGTGGGCAATCGTGACGAAGTGGGCCAGCACGAGATCGCCGATGACGTCGTCGGCAAGGAGGCGGCGGAGCGTGACCGCGAGCGGCTTGTAGTGGTCGTTCTCGCCGACGAGCACGACGCGGCCGGCCTTGTCGCGTGCCGCGAGCACGGCCTCGTAGTCGGCAAGCGTCGGGAACGCGGGCTTCTCGACGAGCACGTGCTTGCCCGCCGCGAGCGCGCGCAATGACAGGGCGAGGTGGAATCGCGGCGGGACGGCCACGACGACCGCGTCCACGCGGGGATCGGCAATTGCCGCCTCGTAGCCGTCGTGAACGGCGACACCGCCGAAGCGCTGGCGGTAGGCGTCGGCCCGACGCCTGTCGCGGCTCGCAAAACTCGTCACCACGTCCGATCCGAGGCGCCGCAGGTGCCCGCAGTGCACGCGCGTGATGAAGCCGCAGCCGAGAAAGGCGATGTGGACAGGACCAGGCATCAGGTCGAACACGCCCCGTGGTGGAGCATCCGATCGAGTGTACGCGAATCCGCCTGCGCGATAGGATGGCTCGCATGCTGACCCGCCGGACCTGGTGCCGCGCCATGGCCGCACCGGCACTCCTGGCCGTCGTCCCGACGCGCGTGGTGCACGCCGGGCAGCCCCTGCCCACGCCGCCGGTGTGGGACCCTGCCGCCATCCGCACGCGCGCACAGCAGGCGCTCGACGAGAATCTGATCCCGTTCTGGTACCCGCGCAGCATCGATGCACGCGGCGGACACACGGTGCACTACGGCCCGCAGGGCGAGCCGCTGCCGGGCGGCACGAAGATGATCGTCACGCAGGCCCGGATGCTGTGGCTGTCGTCGCGGCTGCTGCGGGCCCGTCCCGGCACGGCCGTGCTCCGCACGTCGGCGGACGCGGGCTTCGCGTTCCTGCGCGACCGGATGTGGGACGCGGCGCACGGCGGCTTCTACTGGGAGGTCGATCCGACGGGACGCGAGGTGCGGCGGGCCGGGAAGCACCTGTACGGGCAGGCATTCGGGCTCTATGCGCTCGCCGAGTACGTGCGCGCCACGGACAGCCGCGAGGCACGGGCCCTCGCCGATGCCCTGTTCGATCGCCTCGAGCGCACGGCGCACGACGCGACATCGGGCGGCTATCGGGAGTCGTTCACCCGCGAGTGGACACGGCCTGCAGGCGACGTCGCCGGGCCGCTCGGCGCGCCGCCAGACGTGAAGTTGATGAACACGCACCTGCACCTGCTCGAGGCGCTCACGGCCTACGTGCAGGCAGGTGCCGGCCCCCTGGCCCGCCGACGCCTGGCCGAACTGGTGGACATCGAGACGCACGCCGTCGTCCGCAGTGGGTGGGTGGCCTGCACCGATCGGCACCGAAGCGACTGGACCCCGATCCTCGACGCGCCGTGGGATCGGGTGTCGTACGGCCACGATCTCGAGAACATCTGGCTCGTCATCGACGCGCTGCATGCACTGGATGCGCCGGTCGCCCCCTTCCGCGACCTGTTCACACAGCTGTTCGCCTACAGCCAGCAGCATGGCGAGGACACCGAGGCCGGGGGGTTCTTCGACAGCGGCGCACCTCGGGCCGCGGCAGACCGGCGTGGCAAGACATGGTGGGTGCAGGCCGAGGCGCTCGTCGCCGCCCTCGCCATGCTGGAACTCACCGGCGACCGCCGCTACGCGGATGTCGCCGCGCGCACGTGGTCCTGGATCGACACGCGCCAGATCGACTGGCGGCACGGCGAATGGCACGAGGCGATCGGCGCCGACGGCACGGTGGGGCGCCAGAACAAGGCCCATGCCTGGAAGGCCGGCTATCACAACGGCCGCGCGCTGATCGAGGTCCTCGAGCGGCTGCCGCGCCTTGCACACACCACACGATGACCACTCCGACGACTTCCACCCTCGATCGTTTCCGCCTCGACCGACAGCGAGCCATGGTCACCGGCGCCAGCCGCGGGCTGGGCCGCGAGATGGCGTTGGCATTTGCCGATGCCGGCGCCGACGTCGTGATCACGGGCCGCACGGCGGAGACGCTCGAGCGCACGGCCGGCGAGATCGTCGCCCGGGGCCGTCGGGCGTGGACCCATGTCGCCGACATGGCGGTGCCCGATGCCTGCGAAGCGGCCTGCGAGACGATCCGCGACACGCTCGGCCCGATCGACATCCTGGTAAACAACGTCGGCAACCGCGTCGGCAGCGCCCCGATCCAGGACGTGCCGCTCTCGACGTGGCGTGAGTCGATCGACCTCAACCTCACGAGTTGTGTCGCCGCCACGCGGGTCATCGGTGGCGCGATGCTTGCCGACGGCCGGCCGGGCCGGATCATCAACATCGCGTCGATCAGCGGCCTCATTGCCAACCGCGGCATCGGCGGGCGCGACTACGAGACCACCAAGGCCGCCATCGTGCACTTCACGCGGTGCGCCGCGGTGGACTGGGCCCCGCACGGCATCACCGTCAACTGCATCTGTCCGGGCTTGTTCATGACCGACGTCAACCGCGACTGGCAGCAGCGCCGGCCCGACGTGATCGATGCCTTCGTGGTGAACGTGCCGATGGGACGGCCAGGCGAGCCGCACGAGATCGGCCCACTCGCCCTCTATCTCGCCAGCCCTGCGTCGGCCTACGTCACGGGAGCCGCGTTCGTGATCGACGGCGGCTACACGGCGTGGTGACGCCGCGCATGCGGCCGGAGGCGCGCCCGACGCGTCAGGACTCCGCGGACGCGTCCATCGACTTCAGGTAGGCGTCCGCTTCCCCGACGGCGCGCTGGATGTCGGCCACGAGCGCGTCGACGTCGGCCGACACCGCGGTGAGTTCGTTCGTCAGCGCGCCGAGCGCCCGCGCGTTGAGGTTGTGCTTGAGGAAGAGCACGCGATCCCGCAGGGGCACGAGCACCGGGTCGAGGCGCTTCTCGACGCGGGCCATGGACGCAATCAGCGCATCGGTGCGTCGCCGCGTCTCGCGGAGCTCACGCTCGCTCTCGGCACGCAGTTGCCGATCCGAGTACTTCCCCAGTTCGTTCTGCCATTCCTTGAAGAGATCGCGCGAGACGTCGCGCACGCTCTTGATCCGGTCGCGGACGTCCTGTGCGCGGTCCTCACTCCGCTCGAGCTGGGTATTGAGCCGATCGTACGTCTTCTCGAGCGCGCCACCATCGACGGCGACGATCTCGCGGAACCGCTCGAGCGCCGTCTTGAACTCCTCCTCCGCCCTCGCCTGCGAGTCGCGCGCCTCCTTGACCCGCTTGACGAGGATGTCGCGCTTCTCGAAGCCGACCTTCTTCATCGCGCGGTAGTACAGGCTGTCGCACGCCGTGAGCGGGACGACGCTGCCGACGAGCAGGCCGGCGACGACGAGGCGCCGGCAAGACCGGAGGAAGGACGGCAGGAGCATCCCCAGCAGTGTAGCGCCTGCACCGGCCGCTCCCCAGGCGGAAGGGACGGGCCCCGGCGTCGGCCTGAGGTTCCGCATCACCCCCGGCCGACGAGCAGGGCCAGCGCGCCGTGCCGGGCCGGACGGGATGGGGGGGAAAGAGGTTATCGAGACACATCAGTTGCCGTGCCTGTGTGCAACTCTCGCGCCCCGTGTGCGTCACGGGCTACGATGGTGCCCACGCCATGCTGCTCGACTCCATCCTCGACGCCGTCGGACGCACCCCGCTCATCAAGCTGAATCGCCTCGGCGCCCATCTTGACTGCAACCTGTATGCAAAATGCGAGTTCCTGAATCCGGGCGGATCGGTGAAGGACCGCATCGGGCTCGCAATGGTCGACGCCGCCGAGCGTTCGGGTCGCATCAAGCCGGGTGACACGCTCATCGAGCCGACGAGCGGCAACACGGGCATCGGGATTGCGCTCGCCGGCGCCGTGCGGGGCTACCGGGTCATCATCACGATGCCCGAGAAGATGAGCCGCGAGAAGCAGGTGGTGCTCGAGGCGCTCGGCGCCGAGATCATCCGCACGCCGACGGAGGCCGCGTTCGACTCACCCGAGAGCCACATCAGCGTCGCGCGCCGCCTGCAGTCGCAGCTGCCCAATGCGCACATCCTCGATCAGTACAGCAACCCGGCGAACCCGCAGATCCACTACGACGCGACGGCACGCGAGATCCTCGACGACCTCGACGGCGAGGTGGACATGGTGGTGATCGCGGCCGGCACGGGCGGCACGATCACGGGGGTGGCGCGTCGGTTGAAGGAAGTGCGGCCGTCGTGCCGCGTGATCGGCGCAGACCCGGTGGGCTCCATCCTCGGCGGCGGCACCGACGTCGCCACCTACAAGGTGGAAGGGATCGGTTACGACTTCATTCCCGACGTGCTCGATCGCGACCTCGTGGACGAGTGGGTGAAGACGTCGGACCAGCCGTCGTTCCTGCTGGCGCGGCGCCTGATTCGCGAGGAAGGCCTGCTCGTGGGCGGCTCGAGCGGGTCGGCGATGTACGCCGCACTCCAGAAGGCCGGCACGCTCGCCCGCGGCCAGAACTGCGTCGTGCTGCTGGCCGATGGCGTCCGCAACTACATGACGAAGTTCGTGGACGACAAGTGGATGCGCGACAACGGGTTCTTCCAGACCCGCACGATCGACGCCCGGGTGGACGACATCTGCCGGATCGACGCATCGTCGCGCCCGCCGCTGGTGGTGGCCGAGGATACGCAGACGCTGGGCCAGGTCGTCCAGGTCATGCGGACGCACGGCATCTCGCAGTTGCCGGTGACGTCTGGCGGCGTGCTCGTCGGGATGGTGTCGGAAGCCGACGTGATGGCGTTCCTCGAATCGGGCGAGGGCACCGCCCACGCCATCGTCTCGAAGGTCATGAACCGCTACGTCCCCGTCGTGGGCCCGCAGACGCCGATCTCGACGCTCGAGGAGACGCTCCGCAAGAGCTCCGCGGTCGTCGTGGTGGACGACGCGCGGCACCCGACGACGATCCTCACGCGGATCGACCTGCTCCACTTCCTGCTGGAACGGGAACAGGTCGCCGGCTGACGGTCAGAGGCGCGGGAGCGTCACGCCGGTCTGCTTGAGGTACTTGCCCTTCTTGTCGGCGTACGAGACCTCGCACGGCTCGTCGCCCTGGAAGAACAGGACCTGCGCGATGCCCTCGTTGGCGTAGATGCGCGCGGGGAGCGGCGTGGTGTTGCTGATCTCGAGCGTCACGTAGCCTTCCCACTCGGGCTCGAACGGCGTGACGTTGACGATGATGCCGCAGCGGGCGTAGGTGGACTTCCCCAGGCAGACCGTGAGGATGTCGCGCGGGATGCGGAAGTACTCGATCGTCCGCGCGAGCGCGAACGAGTTCGGCGGCACGATGCAGACGTCGGTCTTGATGTCCACGAAGCTGCGCGGGTCGAAGTTCTTGGGGTCGATCACCGTGTTGTTGATGTTGGTGAAGACCTTGAACTCGTCGGCCACGCGGATGTCGTAGCCATACGACGAGAGCCCGTACGAGACGACGCCTTCGCGTACCTGCCGGTCCTCGAACGGCTCGATCATGCCGTGCTCGAGGGCCATGCGGCGAATCCACTTGTCGGCTTTGATGGACATGCAGTTCGATTCACCCGACGAGGGCTGGGGCGCGTCCGGGGAACGCGCCCTACCGTCGGAACAAGGACAGCAGCACCGTGAGCACCACGCTCAGGACGATGCAGGTGACGATCGGGACGTAGATCGTGCCGCGCCCCCGCGAGACGACGATGTCGCCGGGGAGCCGCCCGAGCGGCAGCCCCAGCATCATCAGCGCCCCGACGCCGGCGACGATCAGCCCGACGATGACGAGCGTGCGGCCCATGCCGGTGCGCGGCGGCCCGTGTTACGAGAGCTCGAGGCCGCGGAAGAAGTACCCGAGCTCGAAGGCCGCGGTCTCGGGGGCATCGGATCCGTGCGTCGCGTTGTTGTCGATCGACGCGCCGAACTCCTTGCGCAGCGTGCCCGCCTCGGCGTTGGCCGGGTTGGTCGCGCCCATGAGCGCCCGCCACTTGCGGATGGCGTCCGGCGCCTCGAGGCAGAGGAGCACGCAGGGCCCCGACGACATGAAGTCGGTCAGCCCGCCGAAGAACGGCTTCTCGCGGTGGACGTCGTAGAAGCCCTCGGCTTCACGCTTCGAGAGGTGCTGCAGCCGCATCGCGGCGATGCGGAAGCCCTCCTGCTCGATGCGGGCGAGGATGCGGCCGATGACGCCAGCCTTCACGGCGTCGGGTTTGATGATCGCGAATGTACGTTCCATAGAGAGTGGGGACCCGTGTCGGCCTGTGTCGGTCGGCGTTCGCCGCGGCTATCGGTGCCGCTCCATGATCTCGTCGAGCACGGCCTTCGGCGGACGCGTCACCGCCTGGGACAGCGTCGCGAGCGGCTCGTCCACGATGTTGAGCAGCGAGATGAAGTCGGTGGCGTCCGGCTTGATGTAGACGATGCCGGTGGCGAACTCGCCGCGGCGCACCGTCTCGTGCAGCATGCGGATCGACTCGGTCCGATCGGTCGGATCGTAGGAGGCCTCGAGCTTGCGCAGCACCAGCGTCGAGCCGTCGTGCATCGTGACCGGCGTCGCGCTGCCCTCCTCGTAGTCCACCGAGATGTCCTCGAAGAACGGCACGAAGCTGATCTCGTTGAGCGGCTCGTCGTGCTCCTTGGCGTACGCGTAGCTCTTGGTCGACCCCTCGTGGTCGTTGAACGTCACGCACGGCGAGATGACGTCGATCATGCAGGTGCCGCGATGGCTGATCGCGGCCTTGAGGATCGAGAGCAGCTGCTTCTTGTCGCCCGAGAACGAGCGCGCGACGAACGTGGCCCCGAGCTCGATGGCCAGCGCGCAGATGTCGATTGGCGGCAGGTCGTTCACCACGCCGTTCTTGAGCGTGCTGCCGAGGTCGGCCATCGGCGAGAACTGGCCCTTGGTGAGGCCGTAGCAGCCGTTGTCCTCGACGATGTAGATGAGCGGCAGGTTGCGGCGCATCAGGTGCACGAACTGCCCGACGCCGATGGCGCCCGTGTCGCCGTCGCCGCTGACGCCGATGCCGAGCATCGTGCGGTTTGCGAGCAGCGCGCCGGTGGCAACCGACGGCATCCGCCCGTGCACGGAGTTGAAGCCGTGCGCACTGCCGAGGAAGTACGCCGGGCTCTTGCTCGAACAGCCGATGCCCGAGAGCTTGAGCACGCGGGTGGGCTCCACGCCCATCTCGTAGAACGCGTCGATGATGCGCTCGCTGATGGCGTTGTGGCCGCACCCGGCACACAGCGTGGTCTTGGCGCCGCGGTAGACCGCGGGCTCGAGATTGATCCGGTTGACCTTCTTCGGGGGCGTGGGGACGACTGGCGTGGACACGGCTAGACGGCCTCCTCTGCGCCGACGATGGCGTCTTCGGGCGACGTCTCGTGCGGCAGGGCCATGCGCGCCTCGTGCGCGCGAATCTCCTCGGTCACCGAGCGGGCGTCGATCGGCAGCCCGTTGTAGTGGCGGACGCTGGCGAGCTTGCTGATCTGCGTGCCCGACAGTTCCTGGCGCAACAGCCCGTACATCTGGCCGTCGCGGTTCTGCTCGACGACGTAGATCCGGTCGTGCGCGTCGATGAACTCGGCGACATGGTGGGTGAACGGGTACGCTCGCAGGCGCAGGTACGACGTCTCGAGGTGCGCCTCGTCGCGCAACTGGTCACGGCTCTCGACGAGCGCCCAGTGCGTCGTCCCGTACGCGATGATGCCGACGCGCGCGCCCTCGCGGACGTCGATCTCCGGCTGCGGCACGTGCGTCCGCGCCGTCTCGAACTTGCGAGCCAGGCGATCGATGTTGGTGAGGTAGTCGTCCGGCTTCTCGCTGTACTGCGCCTTGGCGTTGTGGCCCGATCCGCGCGTGAAGAACGACGGGCCGAACTGTCCCGGCAGGGTCCGGTACGGGATCCCGTCGCCGTCCACGTCCTTGTAGCGGCCCCAGTCGCCGATGCGCTGCAGCGTCTCGGCGTCGAGCACCTTGCCCCGATCGAGGGGCGCCTCGGGATACGTGAACGGCTCGGCCATCCAGTTGTTCATCCCGAGGTCGAGGTCCGTCATCACGAACACCGGCGTCTGGAAACGTTCGGTCAGGTCGAAGGCCTCGATCGCCATCGAATAGCACTCGGCGACCGACGCCGGCAGCAGGAGGATGTGCCTGGTGTCGCCGTGCGAGAGGCTGGCGGCAAACGCAATGTCGCCCTGCGCCGTGCGGGTCGGCAGCCCGGTGGAGGGCCCGACGCGCTGCACGTCGAAGATGACGGCCGGAAGCTCGGCGTAGTACGCAAGGCCGGTGAACTCGGCCATCAGCGAGATCCCGGGCCCCGACGTCGAGGTCATCGACCGCGCGCCGGCCCACGACGCACCCACGACCATGCCGAGCGCCGCGATCTCGTCCTCGGCCTGCACCACGGCGAACGTCGCCTTGCCGGTCGCCGGATCCATCCGGTACTTGCGCAGGTAGTCGATCAGCGTCTCGCACAGCGACGACGAGGGCGTGATCGGGTACCACGAGACGACGGTGACGCCGGCCATCAGGCAGCCGAGCGCCGCCGCGGCGTTGCCCTCGATCAGGATCAGGTCCTGCGTCTCGGCCATGCGCTCGACACGCAGCGGCACGGGGCGATCCGCGAAGTACTCGCTCGCGTACGCAAAGCCGGCCTGCAGCGCCGCCTGGTTCAGCGCCAGCGCCTTGGCCTTCTTCTTCAGCTGCCGCGAGAGCGCGGCATCCATCTCGGCGAGGTCGATGCCCAGGAGCCGCGACAGCACGCCGTCGTAGATCATGTTGCGCACGAGACGGCGCAGGCGGGCGTCCGGACACGTCTCGGCGACGATCTTGTCGAACGGGACGGGATAGAACGCGAGGTCGCTACGGAGCTGGTCGAGCTTCAGCGACTCGTCGTAGACCACCGCGCAGCCGGCGTCGAGCGAGAGCACGTCCTCGCGCGCGGTCTCCGGGTTCATCGCGACGAGGAGGTCGATCTCCTTCTTGCGGGCGATGTAGCCGTGACGATTCGCGCGAATCGTGTACCAGGTCGGCAGACCGGCGATGTTGGACGGGAACAGGTTCTTGCCCGAGACCGGGACGCCCATCTGGAAGATGGCGCGCAGCAGGACGAGGTTCGCGGTCTGGCTGCCGGAGCCGTTGACGGTGGCGACCTGGATCGAGAAATCGTTGACGCGGGTGGGCGACGAGACGGCTGCCGGGTTGGCCAGCAGGTCGGAGGAAGCCATGGAGATCTGCCTCGAGTGGGACGCGGGCGCGGCCACGCGACAAGGCGCGGCGGGTGCCCATTCGCGCGATGATATCACGCACGAATGGCCACCGAGGTACCGCCCCCCACTATCGCTGGTGGCGAGGCGGCGTGCGGTGCCTACATTCGGTAGCCAACCGTCGGGTGGCCCCGCGCGCGAGTTGGCGGGGACCGCTCGCCGAGCGGCCCGCCTCCCTCCCTAGAGTCGCCCGGCAATGGCCTGGCCGATGTCGGCCGGGCTCTTGACCACGGTGACTCCCGCGGCGGCCAGCGCGGCCATCTTCTCGTCGGCCGTGCCCTTCCCGCCCGAGATGATCGCGCCCGCATGGCCCATGCGGCGTCCCGGGGGCGCGGTCTGGCCGGCGATGAAGCCGACGACCGGCTTCTTGAAGTGGGCCTTGATCCACTCGGCCGCTTCCTGCTCGGCCGACCCGCCAATCTCGCCAATCATCACGACGGCCTCGGTCTTGTCGTCGCCGGCAAAGAGCTCGAGCGCGTCGATGAAGGTCGTCCCGATGAGCGGGTCGCCGCCGATGCCGATGCAGGTCGTCTGTCCCAGACCGAGCTTCGTGAGCTGATGGATGGCCTCGTAGGTCAGCGTGCCGCTCTTCGACACGATGCCGACGCGCCCCTCGGTGCAGATGTGGCCGGGGATGATGCCGGCCTTTGCCTGCCCGGCCGTGATGAGGCCCGGGCAGTTCGGGCCGATGAGGCGCGCCTTCGTGCCCTTCATGAACGCGAGCGCCTTCATCGTGTCGAGCACCGGGATGCCCTCGGTGATGCACACGATCAGGTCGAGGCCGGCGTCGGCGCCTTCCATGATGGCGTCGGCGGCAAACGGCGGCGGGACGAAGATCACCGACGCATTGGCGCCCGTCTGCTCCACCGCCTCCGCGACGGTGTTGAACACGGGGAAGCCCTCGTGGGTGGTGCCGCCCTTGCCGGGGGTCACGCCGCCGACGACGTTGGTGCCATAGGCGGCCGCGGCCTTGGCGTGGAAGGTCCCTTCGCGGCCGGTCAGGCCCTGGACGATGAGGCGGGTGGACTTGTCGATCAGTACAGCCATGGCAGTGTCCGGGCTCCTAGCGCGCGAGGGCGACGACCGTGTCGGCCGCCTCGCCCATCGTGTCGGCCGTGGTGAAGTTCAGTCCGCTCTCGCGCAGCATGGCCTTGCCCTGCTCCACGTTGGTGCCTTCCATGCGGATGACGATCGGCACCGGCACGCCGAGTTCCTTGACGGCGGCAATGACGCCGGCCGCCAGCACGTCGCAGCGCAGGATGCCGCCGAAGATGTTGATCAGCACGGCCTTGACGTTGGTGTCCGACATCAGGATGCGGAACGCGTTCTTGATCTGCTCGGCGTTGGCCCCGCCGCCCACGTCCAGGAAGTTGGCCGGCTGGCCGCCCGCCAGCTTGATGATGTCCATCGTCGCCATGGCGAGGCCGGCGCCGTTGACCATGCAGCCGATGGTGCCATCGAGGCGGATGTAGTTCAGCGAGTACTTGCTGGCTTCGATCTCGAGGGGATCTTCCTCGGCGAGGTCGCGCAGGTCGCGGAAGTCCTGGTGGCGGTAGAGCGCGTTGTCGTCGAAGGTGACCTTGGCGTCGAGCGCCATCACGTCGCCGCCCTCGGTGACGATGAGCGGGTTGATCTCGATGAGGGACGCGTCAGTGGCCACGAACGCCTCGTAGATCTGCTGCATCACCTTGACGGCCTTGTTGACGTGCTCGGGTGCGAGCCCGATGCCGAACGCCAGCTGGCGCGCCTGGAACGCCGTGAGACCCGTGATGGGGCTGATCGCGACCTTCTTGATCGCGTCGGGGTTCTTCTCGGCGACCTCCTCGATGTCCATGCCGCCCTCGCTGCTGGCCATCAGCACCGGGCAGCCGGCCGCGCGGTCCACGAGGAGCCCGAGATACAGCTCCCTCGCGATCCTGACGCCCTCCTCGATCAGCAGGCGCTCCACCTGGCGGCCTTCCGGTCCGGTCTGGTGCGTGACGAGCGTCATGCCAATCATCTGCTTGGCGGTCTCTTCGGCGGCGGTGGCGTCCTTGACGACCTTCACGCCACCGCCCTTGCCGCGGCCCCCCGCGTGGATCTGCGCCTTGACGACCGTGACGCCGCCGCCGAGGCGACGGGCGATGGCTCCGGCCTCCTCGGCCGACAGCGCGACTTCGCCGCGGGGCACCGGCACCCCGTGCCGGGCCAGGATGGCCTTTGCCTGATACTCGTGAATCTTCACCGGAGTTCCTTGAACGATGTGGACGGTGGCGCCGCCCGACGGTGTGCCGGGTGCAGGATGGATCTGGACCGCGGCGGCGTCCTTATCATTGACGTGCGGCGCGAAACCGGTCAAGCCTGCGCGTGAGCCGTTGCCCGCCATCGGCCTCACGCGATACCATGCCCCCGGTTCCGGGCTGGCGCACTCGCGCACCGGGATGCCCTACACATCGCGCCGCTACGCCAGATGTCGCCCGACAGCCCAGTCCCCATCCCGACGCACCCGATCGCCACTGCCAGCGCGACGGGATGCGGAGTCTGACATGCCCAGTCGCCCCTCGTTCTTCTCCTCGTCTGTCGGTTCCAAGATTCTCATCGGCCTCACCGGCCTGCTGCTCTTCGGCTTCCTGGTCTCGCACCTGCTCGGGAACCTGACGCTGCTGCTCGGACCGACCGCGTTCAACGCCTACGCCTACAAGCTCGAAAGCCTGGTGCCGGTGCTGTACCTCGCCGAGGCGGGCCTCGTGGCCATCTTCCTCGTCCACGTCGTCAAGACGATGCTGTTCACGCGCCGCAACAGCGCCGCGCGGCCGGCACGGTACCAGGAGAAGCACCGCGCCGGGCACACGAGCCGCAAGACGCTCTCGTCCACCACCATGGCGGTGACGGGCCTGTTCATCCTGTTCTTCGTCATCGTCCACGTGCGGACGTTCAAGTTCGGGACCTGGTACACGGACCCGCTGACAGGCCATCGCGACCTCTACCGGCTCGTCGACGAGATCTACCAGAATCCCCTGTACGTCGGGTTCTACGTCGCGGCCATGGTGCTCATCGGCATGCACCTCAATCACGGCATCTCGAGCGCCGCGCACTCGCTCGGCTGGACCAACCAGCGGTATGCGCGCACCCTCGTGCTCGGCGGCCGCGTGCTGGCCGTCATCATCGCGGGCGGGTTCGCCGTGCTGCCGCTCTACATGTACTTCGCTCACTAGGTGGACCCTCGATGACGCTCGACAGCAAGGTCCCGGCGGGACCGATCGAAGGCAAGTGGGACCGACACAAGTTCGAATCCAAGCTGGTGAACCCCGCCAACAGGCGCAAGCTCACCGTCATCTGCGTCGGCACCGGCCTTGCCGGCGCCTCGGCCTCGGCCGCGCTCGGTGAGCTCGGGTACAACGTCCTCACGTTCTGCATCCACGACAGCCCGCGCCGCGCCCACTCGATTGCCGCGCAGGGCGGCATCAACGCGGCGAAGAACTACCGGAACGACGGCGACAGCGTCTACCGGCTGTTCTACGACACCGTCAAGGGCGGCGACTATCGGGCGCGCGAAGCCAACGTGTACCGGCTCGCCCAGGTGAGCGTGGACATCATCGATCAGTGCGTCGCGCAGGGCGTGCCGTTCGCGCGCGAATATGGCGGCCTGCTCGACAACCGGTCGTTCGGCGGCGCGCAGGTGTCGCGCACGTTCTACGCGCGCGGCCAGACGGGCCAGCAGCTGCTCATCGGCGCGTACCAGTCGATGATGCGGCAGGTCGATGCCGGAACCGTGACGCTGATGCCGCAGCGCGAGATGCTCGATGTCGTGCTCGTGGACGGCAAGGCCCGCGGCATCGTCACGCGCAATCTGGTGACGGGCGAGATCGAGAAGTGGGCTGGCGACGCCGTACTGCTGTGCACGGGCGGATACGGCACCGCGTACTACCTCTCGACAAACGCCGTCAACAGCAACGTCACGGCGGCATGGCGCGCCCACAAGCGCGGCGCGCTCTTTGCCAATCCCTGCTTCACGCAGATCCACCCGACCTGCATCCCGGTCTCCGGCGACCACCAGAGCAAGCTCACGCTCATGAGCGAGAGCCTGCGCAACGACGGGCGCGTGTGGGTGCCGAAGAACAAGGGCGACAGGCGGCCGCCGCAGCAGATCCCCGAGAGCGAGCGCGACTACTACCTCGAACGGCGCTATCCGAGCTTCGGCAACCTGGTGCCGCGCGACGTGGCCTCACGCGCCGCCAAGCTCGTGACCGACGAGGAGCGCGGCGTCGGCGAGACGGGCCTTGCCGTGTACCTGGACTTCGGCGACGCCATCAACCGGCTCGGACGGGACGTGATCAGCCAGCGGTACGGCAACCTGTTCGACATGTACCAGAAGATCACCGACGACAACCCGTACGACGTGCCGATGCGGATCTTCCCCGCCGTGCACTACACGATGGGTGGCCTGTGGGTGGACTACAACCTGATGAGCACGATTCCGGGGCTGCACGTGCTCGGCGAAGCGAACTTCTCGGACCATGGCGCCAACCGCCTCGGCGCGAGCGCGCTGATGCAGGGGCTTGCCGACGGGTACTTCGTCATCCCCTACACGCTGGCGCACTATCTCGCCGGCACGCCGCTGCCGAAGGTCACGACCGAGCACGAGGCCTTCGGCGAGGCGGCGCACAACGCGCAATCGCAGATCACGCGGCTGCTGTCGGTCAAGGGCAGCCGGACGCCGCGCGAACTGCACCGCCAGCTCGGACGCGTGATGTGGGACCACGTGGGCATGTCACGCAACGCCGATGGCCTGCGCACCGCCCTCGCCGAGATTCCCAAGCTGCGTGAGGCCTTCTGGCAGGACGTCTCGGTGCCAGGCGAGGCCAACAACATGAACAAGAACCTCGAGTACGCCGGCCGTGTCGGCGACTATCTCGAGTTCGCCGAACTGCTCGCACTCGACGCGCTCGAACGCGAGGAGTCGTGCGGCGGCCACTTCCGCGAGGAGTACCAGACGCCCGACAACGAGGCGGCCCGCGACGACGCGGCGTTCTCGCACGCGGCCGCCTGGGAGTTCACGGGCGTCGGCAACCGCCCCGTCCGGCACGTGGAGCCGCTGGAGTTCGAGTACGTCAAGCCGACGCAGCGGTCGTACAAGTAGTCGAAGGCCGATCACGAGGGTTCGAGAGAGAGACGATGGCCGGATTGAAACTGACATTGCGCGTGTGGCGACAGGCAGCCCCGAATGCACCGGGCGGGCTCGTCGAGTACCGGGCCGACGACATCTCGCCCGACATGTCGTTCCTCGAGATGCTCGACGTCGTCAACGAGGGGCTGATCCGCAAGGGCGAGGAGCCGATCGCGTTCGACTCGGACTGCCGCGAGGGCATCTGCGGCACGTGCGGGTGCATGGTCAACGGCGTGGCGCACGGACCCGACCCGGGCACGACGGTGTGCCAGCTGCACATGCGCCGCTTCCGTGACGGCGACACCATCACCATCGAGCCCTGGCGCGCAGCGGCCTTCCCCGTCGTCAAGGATCTCGTCGTGGACCGCACGGCGCTCGATCGAATCGTGCGCGCCGGCGGCTACGTCTCGATGAACGTCGGTGCGGCACCCGACGCCAACGCGATCCCCGTCCCCAAGCCGGTCGCCGACCTGGCCTTCGACGCCGCCGCGTGCATCCAGTGCGGCGCGTGCGTGGCCGCGTGCAAGAACGCGTCGGCCGCGCTCTTCACGTCGGCAAAGCTCGCGCACCTGAACATGCTGCCGCAGGGCAAGGCCGAGCAGCATCGCCGCACGGTGCGCATGGTCGAGCAGATGGACGTCGAGGGATTCGGGGGCTGCTCCAACGAGGGCGAGTGCGAAGCCGTGTGCCCGAAGGAGATCCGCATCACCAACATCTCGCGGATGAACCGCGAGTACCTGAAGGCTCAGCTCGTCACACGGTAGGAATCAGGGCGCGTTCGGCGAACGCGCCCTGCCGTCTGCCTATGCCTACACGCCGATGACGCTCGTCAGTTCCTTGACGGCGGCAGCGGACTTGTCGAGTGCAGCCTTCTCCTCTGCCGCGAGCGTGATCTCGATCACCTGCTCGACGCCCCTGGCACCCAGCTTCACCGGCACGCCGAGGAACTGATCGTTCACGCCGTACTCGCCCTGGAGGAACACCGAGCACGGCTCGATCAGCTTCTTGTCCTTCAGGATGGCCTCGACCATCCGCGCCGACGACTGTCCCGGCGCGTACCAGGCACTCGTGCCCACGAGCTTGGTGATCTCGGCGCCGCCGTTGGCCGTGCGCTCGCAGATGGCCTTGATGCGGTCCTCGGGCAGCAGCTCGGTGATCGGGATGCCAGCCACCGTCGAATAGCGCGGCAGCGGCACCATCGTGTCGCCGTGGCCGCCGAGCACGAACGCGTGGACGTTCTCCACCGACACGTTCAGTTCGGTGGCGATGAACGCGCGCATGCGGGCCGAGTCGAGCACGCCGGCCATGCCGATCACGCGCTCGCGCGGCAGGCCGCTGAGGCGATACACCGCCTGGGCCATCGCGTCGAGCGGGTTCGCGACGACGATGATGATGGCGTCGGGAGAGTGCTTCATGACGTTGGCCGTCACGTCCTGCATGATCTTGTAGTTGACCGCGAGCAGGTCGTCGCGGCTCATGCCCGGCTTGCGCGGCACGCCCGACGTGATGACGACCACGTCCGATCCGGCCGACAGCGCGTAGTCGCTGCCGCCGACGACGCGGGTGTCGCTGCCCTCGACCGGGCAGGCCTGGAGGATGTCGAGCGCGATGCCCTGGGCCTTCGTGTCGGCGATGTCGATGATGACGACATCGGCGAGTTCGCGGTTGGCGATCGAGCGCGCCACGGTGGCGCCGACGTTGCCGGCCCCGCCGACGACGGTGACTTTACGGTTCATCTTTTCTGGCTCCTGGACGGCCTTCGGCATTCGGCCGTCGGCCTTCGTAATACCTCTCGCCCTCGCGCCGGTTCGACCTTCGGAATCACTTCCGAAGGCCGAAGACCGGTCGACGAAGGCCGACAGGTTCCCTACATGTGGCTGATGACCGCGTCGCCGAACTTCGAGCAGGAGACTTCGGTCGCGCCGTCGATGAGACGGGCGAGGTCGTAGGTCACCGTCCTGGCGTCGATGCTCCGCTCGATGCCCCCGACGATCAGGTCGGCGGCCTCGTTCCATCCCATGTAGCGCAGCATCATCTCGCCCGAGAGGATGACCGACCCGGGATTGACCTTGTCGAGGTTCGCGTACTTGGGCGCCGTGCCGTGCGTGGCCTCGAACACGGCGTGGCCCGTGACGTAGTTGATGTTGCCGCCGGGCGCGATGCCGATGCCACCGACCTGCGCGGCAAGCGCGTCGGAGATGTAGTCGCCATTGAGGTTCAGCGTGGCGATGACGTCGTACTCGGCGGGCCGCGTGAGGATCTGCTGGAGGAACGCGTCGGCAATCGCGTCCTTGATCACGAGCCCGTTCGGCAGCTTGCACCACGGGCCGCCGTCGAACTCCACGGCGCCGAACTCGCGCTTCGCGAGTTCATAGCCCCAGTCACGGAACGCGCCTTCCGTGAACTTCATGATGTTGCCTTTGTGCACGAGCGTCAGGCTCTTGCGCTTGTTCGCGATCGCGTACTCGATCGCGGCGCGCACGAGCCGCTCGGTGCCTTCACGCGACACCGGCTTGAACCCGAGGCCGACGGTGTCGGGAAAGCGGATCTTCCCGAACGCCTTCGGATAGGTGCCCTTCAGCCACGCCTTCACGGCGGCGACTTCCTCGGAGCCCTCGGCAAACTCGATGCCGGCGTAGATGTCCTCGGTGTTCTCGCGGAAGATGACCATGTCCACGAGGTCCGGACGCTTGACCGGCGTCTCCATCCCGTTGAAATACCGCACCGGCCGCAGGCACGTGTAGAGATCGAGTTCCTGCCGCAATGCGACGTTCAGCGACCGGATGCCGCCACCCACCGGCGTCGTCAGTGGTCCCTTGATGCCGACGAGGTACTCGCGGAAGGCGGTGAGCGTGTCGGCCGGCAGCCACTCGTTCTGCGTGTTGAACGCCTTCTCGCCTGCGAGCACCTCGAACCAGACGATCTGGCGCGAGCCGCCATAGGCCTTCTGCACGGCCGCATCGAACACGCGGACGCTGGCACGCCAGATGTCGGGCCCCGTGCCATCGCCTTCGATGAACGGGAGGATGGGCCGATCCGGCACGACGAGCGCGTCGCCCTGCCGGGTGATGGCCGCGCCATCGCCAGGCGCGGTGAGGTGCGTGAACTGCGGCATGGAGGTATCGGGGTTGATGTCGAACAATCCGAATTAGGTCACGCCCCCGCGGCTCGTCGCGCGTTTTTCACAGAAGCTGTGGAAAACCCTGTTCAAAAGCGGCTCGATACCGGGGATAACGTGTGACGACAGCGTGACTGCGAGCGTCTTGCACCAACTTGGTGCGCGCGCCTCGACGGCGCGTCGAGCGCCGATGATTATACCCGCCTCGGCCGGCGTCGAGCGGCGGACACTCAGGGCCTGAGCGCGAGGCGGACGAGCCGGTCCTCGGGCACGAGGCGAAGCTGCACGGCGTCGGCCGCAATCTGCTCCACCTGGTACACCTGCGCCACCGTGTCGCCGATGCGGACGTGGTAGACGCCCTCCGCGCCCGCGATGATCGCCGTGCGCGTCAGCACGCCCTGATCACGGACGTCCGCCATGCCGATCAGCGTGAGGCGCGGCCATGCGTCGGGCGGCTGCTGCGTGGGGGCGGTCCCGTCCGTCGCGGGGACTGCCGGGGCAGGCGCGAGTGTGCGAGTGGACGGACCAGTCACGGTCCCACCGTGGAACGGGTTGCGATCCGCCGGCGTCGGCGCCGGCATCGTCACCGCGAGGCGTTCGAGTCCGACGACAGGCACCGCGACTCCCGTCGGCGCGCGGCCCACGGCCGTCTGGACCGGACTGTCCGGCGCAGGCGGCCACAGCACCCGATACCAGGCGCCAGCCATGATCACGAGCAGCCCCGCTGCCAGCACGGCCCTGGCCACGCCTCCATGCTAGCCCGCCTCGTTGCGGGCGCGCGCGTCGGGGTCCTCGCGGCCCTGCCGCGGTCCGGCCCGGAGTCGGCGCGCGTGCTAGAATTCCGCGTGCTGCACAGTGCCGGATCGAACCCCAAGGCACCTGCGACGGCCGTGGCCGTCATTCCGGCACGATTCTCCTCGACACGACTCCCTGGCAAGCCGCTGGCCGACATCCATGGCCGGCCGATGATCGAACACGTCTATAGGCGCGCCTGCGAGGCACGATCGCTGTCGCGCGTGATCGTGGCCACCGACGACCTGCGGGTCTTCGAGGCCGTCCGCGCCTTTGCGGGCGACGTGGTGATGACCTCGCCACACCACCGCACGGGCAGCGAACGTGTCGCGGAGGTCGCCGCGCAGCTCGATGGCGACTTCATCGTGAACGTGCAGGGTGACGAGCCCCTGCTTGCGCCGGCGATGATCGACGATGCCGTCGCAGCCTGCGCGTCCGATCCGTCGATCGAGATGAGCACGGTGCGGACCCGCATCACCGATCCGGCCGAGGTCGCGAGTCCGGCCGTGGTGAAGGTGGTCACGGATCTCCGGGGACGCGCGCTGTACTTCACGCGGGCGGCCGTGCCGTTCCTGCGCGACCCCGGTACGCCGGCGGCCTGGCACAAGCACGTCGGGCTGTACGTCTACCGCCGGACGTTCCTGCTGGCGTTCGCGGCGCTGCCGCCGACGCCGCTCGAACTGAGCGAATCGCTCGAACAACTGCGGGCCCTCGAGCATGGGCACGCGATCATGACCGTGGAGTCACGCTACGACGCGCAGGGCGTCGATACGCCTGACGATCTCGAACGGGTGCGCCGGTTGCTCGCAGCACCCGCTACCTCCTGATGTCCACCATGCAGACTTCGCAGCCGCACAAGCCCGTCAAGTACATCTTCGTCACCGGTGGCGTGGTGTCCTCGCTGGGCAAGGGGCTTGCGGCCTCCTCCATCGGCGCGCTCCTCGAGGCGCACGGCTTCAAGGTCACGCTGCAGAAGTTCGACCCGTACATCAACGTCGATCCGGGCACGATGTCGCCGTACCAGCACGGCGAGGTCTACGTGACCGACGATGGCACGGAGGCCGACCTCGACCTGGGGCACTACGAGCGGTTCACCAACACGGTGACCTCGAAGAACTCCAACTGGACGACCGGCAAGATCTACCTCTCGGTGATCCAGCGCGAGCGGCGGGGCGATTACCTCGGCGCCACCGTGCAGGTGATTCCCCACATCACCAACGCCATCAAGGAGAGCATCCTCGCGGTCTCGGACGGCGTGGACGTCGTGCTCGTCGAGATCGGCGGCACCGTGGGCGACATCGAGAGCCTGCCGTTCCTCGAGGCGATCCGTCAGTTCCGGCAGGACGTCGGGCGCGAGAACACGCTCTACATCCACCTCACGCTCGTGCCGCACGTGAGCACGGCCGGCGAGCTCAAGACCAAGCCGACGCAGCACAGCGTCCGCGATCTGCGGTCGATCGGCATCCAGCCCGACATCCTGCTGTGCCGCACCGACCGCGTGCTGCCCCGCGACATCAAGCGGAAGATCGCGCTCTTCTGCGACGTCAACGAGGACGCCGTCATCACCGCGCGCGACGTCGGCAGCGTCTACGAAGTGCCGCTCGCCTTTGCCGAGGAAGGCCTCGACCGCATTGTCCTCAAGCAGCTGTCGCTGCCGAACGACCCGCGCCCCGCCGGGCCGTGGGAGGAACTGGTCGACCGCATCCGCAACCCGCGCGACGAGATCACCATCCACGTCGTGGGCAAGTACGTCGGGCTCGAGGACTCCTACAAGAGCCTCACCGAGGCGTTGTTCCACGGCGGGTTCCAGCATCGCCTGCGCGTCAACATCAAGTGGGTCGAGGCCGAGGCCCTCGAAGCCGAGGGCGGCGAGCGCGAGCTCGAAGGCGCCGACGGCATCCTGGTGCCCGGAGGCTTCGGCAATCGCGGCACGCGCGGCATGATGACGGCCGTGCAGGTCGCCCGCACGCGGGAGATCCCGTTCTTCGGCATCTGCTACGGCTTCCAGTGGGCCACCGTGGAGTTCGCGCGCAACGTGTGCGGCATCGCCAACGCCGACAGCACCGAGGTGGCGCCCGACACGTCCGACAAGGTGATCTACAAGCTGCGCGACCTGCTCGGCGTGGACGACCTCGGCGGCACCATGCGCGTCGGGTCGTACGCCTGCCAGCTCAAGCCGGGTTCACTCGCGCACAAGGTCTACGGCTCGGACGTGATCCACGAGCGGCACCGGCACCGCTACGAGTTCAACGGCCTGTACGAACCGGCACTCGCCGAGCACGGCATGCAGATCGTCGGGCGCTCCCTGGACGGCAAGTTCGTCGAGATGGTCGAGTTGCCGGAGCACCCGTGGTTCATCGCGGTGCAGTTCCACCCGGAGTTCAAGTCGAAGCCGTTGAAGCCGCACCCGCTGTTTGCCGGGTTCGTGGACGCCGCCTACGTGCACAAGCAGGCGGCCCGCAGCACGGCCGGGACACCGCAGGAAACACTCGCCTAGCAGGGGGAGGTGCCGGTCGCGGCCGTCCTCCTATAATGCTTGCGTGCATCCGGTACACGTCGGACCGGTGACCTACGGCACCGGTCAGCTCGTGCTGATTGCCGGGCCCTGCGTCATCGAGAGCGAGACCCACGCCCTCGATCTCGCCCATGCCCTCGCCGGCATGGCGCGGACGGCTGGCCTTCCCTACATCTTCAAGGCGTCGTTCGACAAGGCCAACCGCACGTCGCTCTCGTCGTTCCGGGGGCCCGGACTCGACTCGGGCCTCCGCACGCTGGCTCGCGTCAAGGACGACGTCGGCGTGCCCGTCCTGACCGACATCCACGAGCCCGACCAGGCCGCGCCCGTGGCAACCGTCGCCGACGTGCTCCAGATTCCGGCCTTCCTCTGCCGCCAGACCGACCTGCTCGTCGCGGCGGCACGGACCGGCGCGGTCGTCAACGTCAAGAAGGGACAGTTCCTCGCGCCCGCCGACATGCGGTATCCGCTCGAGAAGATACGCGCGAGCGGCAACACGCAGGTGCTGCTCACCGAACGCGGGACGTCGTTCGGGTACCACGATCTGGTCGTGGACATGCGCGCACTGCCCCAACTGCGGGCGCTCGGCGCCCCCGTCGTGTACGACGTGACGCACAGCCTGCAACGCCCGGGCGCCGGCGATGGCAGGACCACCGGCCAGGCCGAGTACATCGAGACGCTCGCGAGCGCCGGGGTCGCGGCGGGCGTGGACGGCGTGTTCCTCGAGGTCCACGAGGATCCCTCACGCGCCCGATCGGATGCCGACAACGCGTTGCGCCTCGACGCCCTCCCCGCCCTCCTCGCCCGGCTCGTCCGCATCCAAGCGGCCGTCGCGGCGCAGGCCGAAGGCTGACGCGATGAGTGGCGACACGTCGATCGCACGGTCGGCAACCCTCGATCTCGCAGCCCGCGTCCTGCGCATCGAGGCCGCGGCCGTCCAGGGTCTCGTCGGTCGGCTCGATGCGCGCTTCGAGCGGACCATCGACCTGCTCGCCGCCTGCCGTGGCCGCGTCATCGTCACCGGCATGGGCAAGTCCGGCCTCATCTGCCGGAAGATCGCCGCCACGCTCGCGAGCACCGGCACGCCGGCATTCTTCCTGCACCCGGCCGAGGCGCTGCACGGGGACCTCGGTGTCGTGACGACCGACGACGTGCTGCTGGCGCTCTCGCACGGAGGCGAGACGCCCGAGGTCGTGCGCCTGGCCGAGATCGTCAAGCGGCTGGGGGCGACGGTCATTGCGCTGACGGGCACGCCCGGCTCGACGCTCGCGCAGGCCGCCGACGTGCACCTCGATTGCGGGGTTGACGAAGAGGCCTGTCCCCTGAACCTCGCGCCGACCGCGAGCACGACGGCCGCCCTGGCGCTCGGCGATGCACTGGCGATGGTGCTGCTCACCACGAAGGGCTTCCGCGAGGACGACTTCGCGCATCGTCATCCCGGCGGATCGCTCGGCAAGCGCCTGATGCGGGCCGACCAGTTGATGCACGCCGGCGATGGACTGCCCCTCGTTGCCGGGCACACGCCCCTGCGCGACGTGATCTACGAGATGAGCCGGAAGGGCCTGGGGATGACGTGTGTCGCCGACGCCGACGGCCGGCTGGCCGGCATCATCACCGACGGCGACCTGCGCCGCCTGATGATGCGCGAGCCGGACGTGACACGCCGCGTGGCCGCCGACGTGATGACGGCGGGGCCCGTGACCATCGGCGGCGACGTGCTGGCCGCGCAGACGCTCGACGTGATGGAGACGCACCGCATCACGTCGGTCCCCGTGGTGGACGCCGACGGCAGGCCCGTGGGCGTGGTCCACATCCACGACCTGTGGCGGACGGAGCTGTTCTGATGCCGCCGACGCTCGCGCGAGACGTCATCGAGCGCGCCCGGCGCGTGCGCGTCGTGCTGTTCGACGTGGACGGCGTGCTCACCGACGGTGGCGTGTTCATCCACGCCGACGGCACCGAATCGAAGCGCTTCGACATCAAGGACGGCGCCGGCATCGTCATCGCGCGCCGCGCGGGACTCGTCGTCGGGCTGATCTCGGCGCGGCAGTCGCCGTCGACGCTGCACCGCGCCCGGCAACTGGGCATGGACCCGGTTCGCCAGGGCGTCGCCGACAAGGCCGCCACGCTCGACCAACTGCTGGCGGCACACGGGTGGCCTGCCGAGGACGTCGCCTACATGGGCGACGATGTGGTAGACCTGCCGGTGCTGCGGCGCGTGGGCCTCGCTGCGTGTCCGGCCGATGCGGTGGCCGAAGTCCGCGCCATCGCGCACGTGGTCAGCACACACCCGGGTGGCCGCGGTGCCGCCCGATCGTTCATCGAAGTCATTCTCCGAGCGCAGGAACGGTGGGACGCGCTCATCGCCGCCGAGGCCCCTGACGCCCGTGATTGACGAGTACCTGCCCCTGCTCTCCGCGCTCGCGGCACTCCTGGTCGGCCTTGCCGCCGGCAAGGCCTGGGAGCGCTACAAGCTCCACGAGGGCCGCTGGATCGATCGGCGCAAGGCGCGCCAGTCGCCGCACTACATCCAGGGGCTCAATTTCCTTGTCGCCAACCAGCTCGATCACGCCATCGAGGAGCTGAGCCAGGCCGCGCGCGTCGACGAGGACGCGGTCGAGATCCACATGATCCTCGGCAACCTCTATCGCGAGAAGGGACAGGTCGGCCGGGCGATCCAGATCCACCAGCAGATCCTCCAGCGGCCACGCCTGAGCAAGCTCGAACACACCTACGCCCTGCTCTGCCTCGGCCTGGACTTCACGCGCGGCGGCTTCGTGGACCGCGCGCACGAGGCGTTCGGCGAGGTGCTGCGGCTGGATCCGAGCAACGAGCACGCGCTGCTCCAGCTGCAGAAGCTCTACGAGGATCAGAACCAGTGGTCCGATGCGTACCGCGTGCGGCGTGAACTCGCCCGCGAGGATGAACCCGAGCACCAGCAACGTCGCCACCAGCAGATCCAGGCCTTCCTCGAGAACGAACTCGGGATGCAGGCCCTTGCCCGGCAGGATCAGCCTGCCGCCCTCCGCCACTTCGAGGCCGCGATCGACATGGACCCGGAGGTCGTGCCGGCCTACCTGAACCTCGGCGACGCGCGGCGCGATGCCGGTGACATGCCGGGAGCCGTCGAGATCTGGGAGCGGCTCGTGGCCTCGATGCCGGCGCGCGCGCACCTGGTGGCCGACCGGCTCGGCGACGCCTACGCCGCAGCCGGACGAGCCGATGCCTTCGAGCACCTCTTTCGGCGCATCGCGCTGGACAACCCGCAGGACTGGCGTGCACGGCTCGCCCTCGCCCGCCATTTCCTGCGCGCCGACCGCGCCGAGGACGCCCTGCAGATGGCGCTCGCCGCACTGACCATCAACCCCCACGCCCTGCTCGTGCACCAGACGGCCTGGGACATCCTGCTCGCGCTCGACCTCGACACGCCGTCGGTCGAGCGGTACGTCGCCCACAGCCGCGACGCCGTGTTCTACCGCGACCCGCACATCTGCCTGCGCTGCCGCTACCGCAGCAAGGAACTGCTGTGGCGGTGCCCGCACTGCCACGAATGGAACTCGTTCGTGGACGACCGGCTCGCGCCGGCGCGCACGTCCGACGACGCCGATGCCTGACGGCGTCCTGCAGGTGGGCCTGACCGGCGGCATCGCCACCGGTAAGTCCTACGTGACACAACGGCTCGCTGCGGCCGGCCTGCCGACGATCGACGCCGACACGCTCGCCCGCGAGGCGGTCGCGCCCGGCTCACCCGGCCTCGACGCGGTCGTCGCGCGATTCGGTCGCGAGGTCCTGTCCGACACCGGCGCGCTCGACCGCCGCCGCCTCGGCGCGATCGTCTTCGCCGATGCCGCAGCACGCGCCGATCTCGAGGCCATCGTCCATCCCGACGTCCGCCGACGGATCGCCGACTGGCAGGCCCGACTGGCCGCGGATGGCTACCGCGGGCCCGCGGTGGCCGACATCCCGCTGCTGTTCGAGACCGGACGCGCCGGTGCGTTCGACGTGGTCGTCGTGGTCGCGTGCGACCCGGCGCGCCAGCGCGAACGGCTCATCGCGCGCGACGGACTGTCGCCCGGGACGGCCGACGAGCGGATCGCGGCGCAGTGGCCGATTGCGCGCAAGGTGGCAGCGGCCGACTACGTGATCCGCACCGACGGCACGTTTGCCGACACTGATGCGCAGGTGGACCGACTCGTGGTGCAGTTACGCGCGCGGGCGGCCGACGCGTCGACCTGACGGTCGACGCTACCACTCTTGCCGATCGGCCGCGGCCGGCGCATGCCCCGCCATCGCGTTGAGGCTACCGGCCAGCAGGTAGAGCAACACCTGCTTGTTCAAGTGCCGGTGATAGCCCATCAACGACGGCGTGGGACACTTCTCGCACACCAGGCCGCTGTCCACGGGCTGCCGTCCGGCAAACCGTTCGCGCACCGCCACGAAGCGATCGTTGTTCACGACCTGCATGTAGGAGGCGCCGTCCGGGGTCGACAGACTGCCGAAGTCGTCGCGGCTCTCGAACAACGTGCAGCAGGGCGCAACGCTGCCATCCCAGTTCACCGCCGTGGACATGTAATGCCAGCCGCACCGCGGTCGGTCCGGCACAGGGGGCTCGCTGCCGGTGGCCTGATAGCGGTTGAACTCCTCCGCGAGCGGCGCCCACTCCCTGACGAGGGCGCGATCGCTCTCGGCGAGCGGGACGCGCCCCTCGTCGAGGTACGGCGCCCGGAACGTGAGGCTGTCCACGCCAAGATCGCGCGCGAGCACCTCCGCGCGTTCCCGCTCGTGCTCGTTGAAACGGAACACCAGGAACTGCCAGTTGATGCGCGGCGTCGAGAGGCCAAGGGCACGCTTGATGCCCACGAGCCGCCGGATGTTCTCGACGACGAGGTCGAAGCGTCCCACACGCCGATACTGTCCATACGTCTCGGCACTGGCGCCATCGAGCGACACGATCAGCTCATTGAGGCCACTGCGCGCCAGCCGCTCCAGGCGGGCGTCCGACAAGGGCAGGCTCAGGTTGCTGCTCATGAAGGTCACGATGCCGCGGGCGTGGGCCATGCCGATGAAGTCCTCGACCTGATCGTTCAGGAGCGGCTCACCCCAGTTGAAGAAATCGATGATGAAGAGGTAGTCGCCGAGTTCCTCCATCAGGTGCTCGAACAGGTGGCGCTGGGCGCGCCCCTGCCCGCGATCCTGAATCCGCGCACCGGTCGGGCACAGCGGGCACTTCAGCTGGCAATAGTTGGTCGGGTCGAAGGTCAGCTTCAGTGGGCGTGCGCGGATGACCCCCGCGCGGCTTATGAGTTCGACGTTGGCCCGCAGCCAGTTGCCATAGGCGCGCGGCGAGCGCAGAGGCGGCCGAAGCGCTCGAATCTCCCGCAGCCGGGACGACACGCGTCCCCACCGACCCTGCGTCGACCTGCCCGGTGACGACACGACCAACTCACTCATGACTGTCTCCAGCCTCAAGGCTTCCATTTGCGTGGCCGATTGGCCGAACATGACAGGTGTGCCCTGCCGGATCTCGCTCGCCGCGCTGGCCCTTGTGTGCGGCAGCGCCACGGCCCTCTTCGGGACGCCCGCCACGCTCTCGCGCTCGCCGCGCGACGTGAACACACTGGGCTACGAGGACTCGCCGTTCCTCTCGGCCGACGGCCAGGCGCTCTACTTCATGTACACGCCGTGGAGCGTGTGGCCGACGTTCCATGGAGGCGTGCCGGCACTCGTCGGCCCTCTCCGCGCCCTGCACCACGACAACCCCGACGGCAACCCCTGGGAGGACAGCGACGTGTACGCCTCCTACAAGCAGGCTGACGGGACCTGGGGCGTGCCGCAGAATCTCGGGTTCAACGATCAGCAGGCCGACTGTTGCGCGATGACCTGGAATCATGTCGAGTTCTTCTACCAGCGCACTCAGTTCCCGAACTCCGCCCTCACCGATCTACATACGGTGACACGGCAACCTGACGGCTCTTGGCGTCGCCAGTCCCTCGGGAGCCTGATCAACGAGCCCGGCGCATCCGAACAGAACCCCCACGTCACCGCCGACGGGCGCGAGTTGTACTTCACGTCCGACCGCAGCGGCGGCGCGGGCGGCACGGACCTTTACATGTCCAGTCGCCTCGCCGACGGCTCCTGGAGCACACCCGTGCTCCTGCCCCCGTCGATCAACACTTCGGCGAACGAGGACCAGGCCTGGCTGTCGCCCGACGGCGCCACGCTGTACTTCAACCGCGAACCCGGCCCGCGGATCATGGCCGCGCGTCGCACGGTCGGCGGCTGGTCGGCCGCGACCCCCGTGGCATTCGGCGGTCTGTATCCGGACGCCGCCGAGGTCTCCGGCACCGCCGACGGCACACAACTCGCCTTCGCCATCGTCAGGCCGGACCTCGAGGACATCGTCATCGTGACCTCCGAGCGTCAGCAAGACGGCTCGTGGGGTGCGCCGGCGCAAGTCGACTTCTCGATCCGCGTGATGGCACCGGGCCACCTGCGCGTGGCGCCCTGACCCATCACGACTGACGGGACGAGGCGATCTTCCGCTGGACGAGCGCCGCCATCGCGGCCAGGGTGCCCAGGTTCTCCGGAACGACCTCGGTTTCGCCAATCGATATGCCGTACGTGCCCTCGAGGAACTCCACCACCTGCATCAGCTCGATGGAATCCACGACGCCGCGCGCGACGAGCGGATAGTCGTCGGACAGGTCGGCGACAGTCGTCACGCGCAAGGTCGAGGCAAGGTATTCGCGGATCGTCGGGACGATGTCGCTCATGGCATCCTTTCGAGTGCACGCCCAAGGGTCTGGCGATCCACCTTGCCCGAGGACGTCATTGGAAGGGTGGCGACCACGTGGATGTCCACGGGCACCATGTACTTTGGGATCTCCTGCGCCAACTGCTGTCGCAGGGCGCGCGTGTCCTGGCCGGCACCCGCCGGCAGCACGACGAACGCCACGAGTTCCGCCTCGGGCTGCCCGTCGCGTGCCATCGCCACCGCGGCCGCCTCGCGACAGCCGCAACGGAACAGCGCCGCCTCGACCTCCCCGAGTTCGACGCGATAGCCGCGAATCTTGACCATGTGATCCCGTCGGCCGTGGAATCGATAGACGCCGCCGGGTTCGCGGCTCACGATGTCGCCGGTCCGATAGATCCGATCGCCGAGGTGTGGGTACAGCAAGTCGGGCACGAGCACACCTGCCGTCCGTTCGGGGTCTCCCCAGTATCCCGACATCAGCGTCGCGCCACGCACCAGCAACTCGCCGGCCACGCCATCGGGAACCGGCACGGTGCGCTCGTCGACCACGACACCCTGGCAACTGCTGCAGTCGGTGCCGATGGAGACCCAATCGTGTGGCCACTCGGCCAGTGGCGGGACGTCCCAGTACGTGCAGACGTTCGTCTCGGTGGGGCCGTACAGGTTCGACAGGCGCACCCCTGGTGGCAGGGCCTGTTGCAACTGACGCAGTTCGGCAAGCGGATACACCTCACCAGCAAACAGGACGACACGCAGCGCGGACAGGTCGCGCGTCGCCAATCCACCCTGGCGAACGAGCCGGCGCAGGGCCCCTGGCACCGAATACCAGACACTCACCCGCTCGCTGACCATGACGTCGGCCGCGCGCACCGGGAACCGGACGGTCTCCTCGTCGAACACGACGAGCCGGGCACCGCCGGCGGCTGCGCCGAAGAGGTCCAATGTCGACAGGTCGAAGTGCAGGGGCGCGTGGCTGCTCAGGACGTCGGTCGGGCCGATGGCGTAGGTCTCCATCACCCAGTCGATGAAGCCCAGCGCCGCGGCGTGCGACACCATCACGCCCTTCGGCTGGCCGGTCGACCCCGACGTGTAGAGCACGTAAGCGAGATCCTTCGGGTTCGCTGGCGAGGGCGTCCGCAGCGGAAGGCCCCGACCGCACGTGGGCACATCGACGACAGTCACACCGTCGCGCGCCATCGGCGTCGCGCCGTGCACCTGCACCAAGCGCGCGGCCGGAACGGCCGCGGCGACGGCCCGGACGTGATCGGGAAGATCACTTGACACGATCACGGCGCTGACACCGCAGTTGGCCACGATGTAGGCCGCGCGTGCAGGCGGCGCGGTGACGTCGATCGGTACGTAGGCGGCACCGGCCCGGAGCACGCCCCAGACCGCGGCGACAGCCTCCGGGCACTTGGGGAGGAGCAGGGCAACACGATCGCCCCGCTCGACGCCGAGCGCAGCCGCGATGCCAGCACTGGCCGCCTGCAACTCGCGATACGACAGCGGTGCGTCTCCCGGGCGTCCCACGGCCGGGTTGCCGGGATGCCGCGAGGCGGCGGTGTCGAGCAGCGTGACAAGCGACAATGCCATCTCAGAGCCCGAGGTAGCGCGCGACGATCGTGCGCTGGATGTCCGAAGTTCCGGAATATATCGTCCCGCCGACTGCGTCGCGCAGGTCGCGCTCGATGCCGAGGTCCGCCGTGTAGCCGTAACCGCCGAACAACTGCACGGCGTCGAGGCTCGACTGGACGAACGCCTCGCTGATGTACAACTTGGCCATCGCCGATTCTCGGGACGCGCGACGTCCCCGTGCCTTGAGCCAGGCCGTCTTGTACAGCAGCAGGCGTGAGGTCTCGAGGCGGACTGCCATTTCCGCGACACGGTTCGACACCGACTGGAACTTGCCAATCGGCTGGCCGAATCGCGTCCACGTGCGCGCCCGCTCCACGCATCGTTCCAGCTGGAACTGCATCGTGCCGACGTGCGCCGCGAGAATGCACGCACGCTCGTAGTCCATCGAGGTGTTGAAGATCGCCACGCCGGCGCCCTCACCGCCGAGCCTGGCGTGCTCCGGCACGACACACTCGTCGAGGAAGACCTGCCCCATGGGCGACGTCCGCAGCCCCATCTTCTCGAACCCCGGGCTGGTGCCGAAGCCAGGCGTCCCCCGCTCGACCACGAACGCCGTGAGGCCGTCCGGGCCGCGCGACCGATCGACGGTGGCAAAGACAATGACCATGTCCGCCACGGGCGCGTTGGTGATGAACACCTTCGAGCCGTTCAGGACATAGCCGTCCTCCCGGCGCGTGGCGGTCGTGGCCACGTTGAACGCGTCCGAACCCGAGCCTTCCTCGGTCATCGCATGGACCGCAATCGCATCGCCCGACACGAGCCGCGGCAACCAGCGCGCCCGTTGCGCGTCGGATCCGAATCGGAGGAGTGGAATCTGCGCGCTCCAGATGTGGGCATTGATCGAGAAGATCAGACCATTGTCACGACACCCGTAGCCCAGCGCCTCCATGGCGCAGACGGTCGTGAGCAGGTCGCGATCCGTGCCGCCGTACTCTGCCGGCATCGGCAGGCCGTGGATGCCGAATGCCGCAGCGGCCAGCCACTTGTCGCGTGGGAACTCTCCCTCGCGGTCGTGCGTCTGCACGTCGCGATTCAACTCGCTCCGTGCGAAGTCGGCGACGGCACGCTTGATCTCCTGCTGTTCCTCGGTGAGTTCGAAATGCATCGGTAGTCCGCAGGACCAATCAGTGAAAAGTCCAGAAGTGCTCGGCCGTGTAATCGAGATTGCGCGGCCGCCTACCCACCACCTGGGCGGGATTGCCGCGCACGATCGAATAGGGCGGCGTGCTCTTGGTCACGACCGACCCCGCGGTGACCACGGTGCCCTCGCCGAGCGTGACGCCCAGCAGGATGGTCGCTCCCGTACCCACGAACACGTAGTCCTCGATGACGATCGCGCCGGTGATTCCCGCAAAGTCGCGCGCGAAGACGTCGTGGCTGCCCATTACCAGATTGGTGCGGTAGGCAATCGCGACGTTGTTGCCGATGACCAGGTCGTTCATGCCGGCGCCGACGATCAGGCAATCCATCTGGAGCGTGCTCGAACGGCCGATGGTCACGCGGCTGCGACCGCCAAAGATCTTCAGCCCATGGTGGATGCTCGACGACGGGCCGATCCGCCACCCGAGGACCCGCCGGTAGTACCAGAGGCGCATCGCGTGCCCCGGCAGCAGCCCGATCACGCGGTTGGCGCCGAACAACAGCGCGTTGCGCAGGGTCTGGCGCAGCCGCTCGCTCCACCCTGCGCGGCGCGTCACGCGCTCCGCGTGCCCGATCATCGAGGTCTCGGTCGTCACGACGAACCGCCGCGCTCGTCGATGGGCAGCGCCGACGCCAGCACCTGCTCCGGGCCGAGGCGCATGCCTTCCCGCCAGATCACGACCAGCAGTCCCATCAGGCACCCGCCGACGATCGCCACCACGAACGACACCAGGCGCTTGGGCCGCACGGGCTTGAGCGACGCGGCCGCTCGCTGCACGACGGACACGTTGGCCATCCCGCCACCATCAAGCGCTGCGTCGATCCGCGCCTTCTCGCTGCGATCGAGGTAGCTCTGATAGCGGGTGCGGGCAGACCCGAGCTGGATCTGCAGACGGTCGACCTCGACGAGTTGTCTGTCGAGGCGACGCGCCCGCTGCCGAACGGCGGCAACCTGCCCTGTCAGCGCGGCGAGTCGTTCCGCCACGCCGGCCCGTTCGGATCGCAGGCGGACGAGATCCTGCTCGACCGCGACGACGGTCGGGTTCTGCTCCGACGTGGACTCCTCGTCGAGCGAGGCCGTCGCCTGCTGCAGCGTGTTGCGGGCCGCCTCCAGTTTGCGGGTGTTCTCCTCGGCCAGGCGCGCGTCGTCGCGAAACCGCATGCGCAACTTGATGCTTTCTAGTTCGAGCTGCAGGACCTGCTGTCGCAGCTGGTTGATCGTCTCGCTGCTGCTGCGCGTCCGCGATGCCGTACGCGTCCACCGCGGCGTGTCGGCGACGATGCGCTCGAATGCGAGGATGCGACCGTCGAGTTCGCGCAGGCGCCGCGTGAGCATGCGATCCTCTTCCTCCAGCGTCGCGAGCTCCCGGATGGCGACCTCACGAGCGGCGGGCAGGTCCACCACGCCCACGGCGTCCTTGGTCTGCTGCAGCGACGCCTGAAGGTCCCTGACCGTCGTCTCCAGCACCTGCACCTGATCGGCGAAGAAGGCGCCAGCGGCGCCCTGACTGTGCACGTGCACGTGCCAGTCCAGGTACCGGCGCAGCAACTCGTCGAGCACCACTTCGGCCACGCGGGGGTCGCCCGCGCGGTAGCTGACGACAAGGATGTTCGACTCCTTCAGGCGCTCGACCGAGATCGCATCGGCAAGGCCCGACACCGCGCGCGTGGCAAGGGTCGGCGCCGGGAGCTCGTGGAACCACGCGTACAACCGCTCGTAGCCACGCAACGGCGCGAAAAGGATCCGCAGGTACCAGGGCGGCGGCATCCTGTCGAGCCCGGCGGCCTGGGCCGTGGCCGCCAGCACCTGAGCGCTCGTGAGCACCGCAATCTCCGAGTTCACTTCTTCCTGGCTGACGGTTCCCTCGATGACCGTCGGCGGCGCCTGCGCGTCGGCGTCGAGCACCGTACCGAAGCGGTTGCGCTGGAGCAGCAGGGCGGCCCGGGCCTCGAACGTGCCGGGCCAGAAGAACGCGATGCTCTGGAGTGCGACGGCCGTCAGGACAGCCGTGAGCATGAACGGCCGCCAGCCGCGACCGACCACGGCCCGCGTGCGGGCCACGATGGCCCTGACCTCGGTGGGGGCGTCTGGGTGTCTTGCGATCTCAAGCATGGGTGACCTGTACTCCGAGCGGCACGCCGGCCGTGGCGTCGGCGACTGCGGCAGACAGCGCGTCGTCGATCCCGTTCACGAACGGCTCCCAGCCAAAACGTTCCGCACCGGCCGGACCTTCGGCCGCGAGTCGATCCCGCAGGCCCCGCTCAGTGACCAGACGGCACATCGCGTCGGCAAACGACGCCTCGTCGGGCGGCACCAGCAACCCGTCGCGGTCGTGACGCACGATCTCGAGCGGGCCGCCGCGGTTGACGGCAATGACAGGCTTGCCACACGCCAGTGCCTCGATCATGACGAGGCCCCAGTCCTCGTTGAGTGCCGTGAAGAGGGTGGCGTAACTCTCGGCATAGAACCGCCGCATGCCTTCGTCTTCGGGATGCACGCAGAACTCGATGGCCGGGTCGCCACCGGCGAGTTCCTGAAGCCTCGACAGGTAAGGCACACTCTTCCTGTCGACCATGCCCGCGATGCGCAGCTTCCACGTGTCGCCCTCGGGCACCAGTGCCCTGAACCGCAGGAAAGCCCGAATCGCGAGCTCGATGTTCTTGGTCCACATGATCCGGCCCGGTACGAAGAACGTCCTGGACCACGTCGTGGTGGGGACGTACGTCGAGACGTCCACGCCCGGGTGGAGGCGCGTCACGCGCTCGGCCGGAGCCAGCTTTCCCATCGCGATCCGCCGTTCGACCTCGCGGCTGATCGCAAAGATCCGCGCGTAGTGTCGCCAGGCATGACGGTCGGCGATGCGGAATACCGCACTGCCGGCGCGCACGGCGGCCCGGTGGATCGGGCCGCGGGTCGCCAGGTACGTGGCCCGGTACACAGGGTCGAACACGACGCGCAGGGGTGTCAGGCACAGGCAGAGGGCGGGCACGGGCGGCCGTCGGAGGACGACGAGGTCGCCGAGCCCCTCGCAGACCACGAGCAGTACGTCGAATCCGTCCAGGTCGAGCCGCTGGGTCAGGATTCGCCACGCGGCCACGGCCACGGCGGCCAGGGAGCGCTTGACCGGGACCCTCTGGAGCACACGCACATCGAGCGCCCGCAGTTCCGGCGGCGCGGCGTCTGGCTGGTATTCGTTGGTGACAATGGTCCACTGGTGCCGACTCCGCGTCACGAGTTCGACGATCGTGCGCTCCCCTCCGCTCGTGAGGTAGAGCCACGGGTAGTACAGGCACGCGCGCACTCGGGGCGCCTGCTGCTGGGCGTCGTCCTTCACCGCGTCCACCTGAAGATCGTCAGCGAATGCGGCCCGAACACATGGTCGAACGCGCCGGTCGCTCCGAATGGCGTGGTCGTGACGCGCACGGTGTCCGGAGCCGCCGCGGTGTTGCGCGAGTCGTAACTCGGTCCGGTCAGCACCGATACCGTGCCCGAGACGCCCGCGGGCAGTTCGAGCGAGATCGTCGCCGACGTCGACCCGGTCAGGTTGCGGTTGACGACGTAGAGGGCGTACTGGCGACCCGACGCATCACGCGTGGCCATCGCATCGAGCATCGACACGCCGGTCTGTCCCGACAGCCCCTGGATGGGGCCCGAGGAGAAGATGTTGCTGCCGGGTTGCAGGTCGAGGTGCACCAGCAGGTTCCCGGCCTCCTTCGCGTACTCCCGATGAACGTAGTACTGCGGGTTGCGGACGCGGACGTCGCCATCCACTCCGATCAGGCTGCCGTAATGCGGGCCGGCCATCGCCATGTGGTGCGCGCCGTGGACGCGGCGATGTCGCGCGAAGATCTGCAGCACACTCGCATTGAAGAGCGCCGCGCCGAGCGTGGGGTTCCGCTGGTGCGTGCGCGCAGGTGGCTCGACGGCCTCGTTGGGATAGAAGATGCCGTCGTACTCGGTGACGAAGATCGGGATGAGCCGGCCGAGACGATCGAGCTGGCTTTCCAGCACGCCAAGCGTCCGCTCGACCGCCTTTGTGGATCCCAGCATCGCCCGGAACAGGTACTCATCGCTCGGCACCGTCTTGTCGGGCAGGTAGCCGTGCAGCGGGTAGTACGCATTGTGGATGCTGACGCCGTCCACATACGCACCCGCCAGGCCGAGGACGACGCTGTTCCAGTAGCTGTCGGGTTCCTCGGGACCGATGACGGCCGCCGCGTAGATTCGGGCGTACGGTGCCTCCTGCCGGATAGCTGCCGCATACGTGATCAACTTGCGCGCATAGACATCGGGCGGCGGGCCCACGAATCCGCTGTCGAGGATGCCTTCGAAGTACACCTCGTTGCCGATCTCCCAGAACGTCACCGGAAAGCCGCGCGTGGCGAAGTACTTCGCGAACGCCGCTGCCTGCTCGGGCGTTCCGGATCCGAAGTTGGCCGTGACGAATGGCACGGCGCGCAGCGCCGTCGAGAGTTTGATGAACTCCTCGGGACCGACCGTGGGCGTGTAGAAGTCGTTCACCCGGCCCGAGGCCTGGCGAGGTCGGCTGGCGTGCGGCCCGAGTGCCTGCCACCAGTGCAGGAAGTCGGCCGGTGTCCCGCCGGGGTATCGCAGGGTCGTGAGGCGAAGGTCCGCGAGCAGTTCGACGATCTCCTCGTCGAAGCGGCCGTCGGTACGCAGCACCCCATCGCCGCGCTCGATCGGCTGCAGGTTCTGTCCGAAGAGCATGGCGGGAATCACCCGCTCGACACGCTCGAAGTCGACGGTGATCGACGTGACGCCGCTCTGCCCGGCGAGTGGCACGCTCACCATCCCGGCCAGCGCCAGCCCTGCCCACCGCAGGTTCGTTGTCCCCTTGGTCATGCTCATCGCCATCCTCACGGAATCGGCAGATAGGTGCGCAAGCCCTTGCGATCGACGAATCGCAACTGCACAGTGCCCGAACTCCCGTTCCGGCGGGACAACCAGATGTCGGTTCGGAAGCCGTCGCCGTCGGTCGCGAACGCATACGTCTGCTGCGCGGCGCTCGTGGTCCAAGCAGGAAACCCGACGACGACCTCTTCGTCTCTGGCACTCTCCGAACGTCCGTACGCCACGCCGTGAATCGGGATGCTCGACGTGACCACCAGGCGACCCGTGAACGTGTCCGTCAAGGCAGGGAACACCTGACCATCCTCGACGAGCGCTTGCGTGCCGGCCGCAATCACCTGCTGTGCAGACTGGACCAGCTGCCCGGCAGACCCAACCGCCTGGATGGTGAGCGTCGCCGGGGCAGCACTCGTGTTCGTGAAGACCAGTCCGGCCGCGCGCCGCGTGCGGTCGATCGGCACACCGAAGGTCAGACTCACCTGCGACGGCGGCACACTCCGTGGAATCACTGCCTGATGCCCGGCAATCACGCCGAGAGTCCCATCCTCGGTCAGCTGGACCCCCGGTGCCGGTAGGCCGGGCGTTGGTTCGATGTGCACGTGCGCCGTGGCAAATGGCCCGCTGCCGACGTCCAGTGTCGGAAGTTCGACAGAGAAGACTTCGAAGGCACCAGGCGCCAGGCTATAGGTCCACGTGCTCGTGCTCGTGGAGCCGACGGTCGCCACGAGCGGCGTCCCATCCCCCTGACGCAACGCCACGGTGCCGGTGAGCGGACTGAATCCGTCGTTGAGCAGCACCAACTGGTGCACGGTCGACGGTGTCGCGAGCAGCACCTGCACGCGCGGATCGGCGGGTACTCCGGCGTCGCCACGCAGAAACGGCGCGAGAAGCACCGGGTCCAGCATGGTGCTGGGCCTGAGGATGCCGCGAAGGGTGTGAATGGCCATGACGAGCGGGCGATCCGCGATGAGCGTCAGCAGGCATTCGAACGAGTCCGGCACCTGCATGTGGTCGTCGAGCAGGACCGTGGCATGCGCTCCGGGCGGGATGGTCACGGCGTCCGGACGCGCCGCGAGCGGTGCGCCTGCTGCGTCGCGCAGGAGGATGCCGACCCGCGCCTCGAACGTGGAAGGGTTGTGGAAGGCAAGCCGCACACGGCCTGCCGGCCCCCAGCGGTCCTGCCGGACGTGCGCTGACGCGAGGGTCGAGGGTGTGCCCGGCACCAGGGCCACTTCGGTGAGTTCGGCGTCACCAAGGACGCTCCGCACGAACTGCACCGTGTCGAATGCCGCCGTCCCTCCATCGACGACGAGCGACGTGAAACGCGGCGCGTCGCCGGCTCCCGATGTGGTTCGTCGCACGCTCTCAGCCGCGCCGACATCGACCGACGCGAGCGTGGTGATGTAGCGCGCGGTGAGATCGGTGACAAAGGTGTCGCGCGTCGTGACGAACGTATGCGTCCTCGGGCGCAGGTCGCTCCAACCATCGAAGGCCAGCAAGGCTTCGTCGAGGGGGTCCCGGTCGACGAGTGCCGGCGCCGACACCGTGTGGCTTGAGCCCGACGCCCACTGGTACGTACGCGGGGCGACAACGGGTACGCCGTCGATCAGCAGGTCGAGCCCCGTCGGCTCGGATCGCATGGTCGTCCGCAGCGGCACGAAGAGTGCGCCCACCGACCGCGGGCGATCCATCAGGGCGAATCCCAGCGTACCGTCACTGCCGGTCAGGTCGCCGGTGAAGCCGGCGAACTGGTGGTCTGGTGCGGGCACCGGCACCATGGAGACGAAGCTTCGCTCTACGTAGAAACCATCCGGACTGGACGGCACGAAGGCCACCGTGCCGCCGTCGGACGCCGCAGCCTGCAACCGGAACGCGCGGCGAATCGTGGCCGCCAGCCAGTCGGCCCCGCCGGTGCCGGTCACCACACGGGTCAGCGTGGTGAGCCCGTCGCTCCAGCCGAGAAACTCCTCGCGCACGTCGCTGCCCGACTGCAGCAGCGGCTCGACGACGTGGGTCGAACCGCTGTCAAACTGCGCCAGGTAGGGCCCGGTGACCGGCTGGCCATCGACGAGAAACCGCCCGCCGCCCGGAAGGGCCTCGAGCGAGAACAGAGGCTGCTCCGCGATGACGAACACGCCCCGGCCGCTCGTGCCGGCAAAGAGCAGCCCGCCGGTGAGCCGCAGCGCGGTGATGCCACCGGCCTGCATGCCCCGGCGCATCGGCGCCCAGGTGAAGCCGTCGTTTGCCGAGCGGTAGACGCCGTTGGTGGTCCCCGCATACAGCGCGCCGAAGCGGTCTTTCACGAGGGACGACACCGGTGCGAACTCGAGGGGACTGATGTCGGTCCACGTGACGCCGAAGTCCGCGCTCTTGTACAGCTTTCCGCGTTGCGTCGTCGTGTCGGTGGCACCGACGTACAACCGGTTCTGTTCGACGGGATCGGGGAGGATCGCCGTCACCCGCAGCGTGGTCTCGGGCGCCACGTCGAGTCGATCGGTCGTGTCACCGTCGGCCTTGTAGATGGCCCCACCGGCACGTGGGGCGAAGTAGATGCGTCCAGGAATCAGCGGCGAGGGCGCGATGACGCCAATCTCGGGGAAGCCGGCAGGTCGGAACGGCGCCCACGACACGCCCGCGTCGTCGGTGGCGAACATCTGCAGGCGCCCCGTGTACCAGGTACCGGCCGCGAGCGGCGCCGGCTCTAACGGTGGCACTGGGCTGGCCGACTGCAGCAGGTCGATCCCGGTCGAGCGCTCCACGAACGTTTGCCCACCGTCCGTGGTGCGGAACACGCGCTGCTCGCGTGTCATCGTGAAGAAGGTCTCGGGCTCGAAGGGGTCGAAGCGCGGTGTTCCGGCCCGCCCGCCATCGGCAAACAGCGTCCGCCAGACGACCGGCGACGTCCCGCTGCCGAGCACCGTCCCGGCATCGACCGTCGCGATGAGGACACGCGGCACCCCGGTGGTGCTGGCGTCGAGGGCGGTCACCTGCGTGACGGCAAGGCCTGCGTTCCTGGGTGACGCCGTCGCCCAGTCGCTCCCGAAACGCCACACGCCCTGCCGCCCAACCGCGTACGTGTCCGTGCCGCTCCGTACGATTCGATGCACCCCGCGAAGGCCGCTGACGACATGCCAGGCCGCCCCCGCAGACGACGACGTGTAGACGGCCTCCCCCGCCAGCATTAGGCAGGTATCGTCGTCAGGATGGATGGCAATCGCCTGCGCGAAACCACACGTCTCCGGACCGGGACAGAACTGGTCGGGCACGGCCAATTCGTCGAAGCTCAGGCCACCGTCAACCGAGCGGAGCACGAGGCCCCGCGCGGTCTGGTTCAACGTGCCCAGCACCTGCACGGTGGCGTACAGCAGGCCTGGCGTGCGCGACGAGAAGGCAATGTGCGTGGTGCCCGCGCCAAACTTGTCGATGTCGAGCAGCGGCCAGGAGGACACCCGGTCCCAGGTCAGCCCGGCATCGTCGCTGCCGAAGAGTCCAGACCGGCTCGCCGCGAGCACGCGTGACGAGAACGGATCACGGGCAAGCATCGACACGCTCTCGCCACGCAGCGTCTCCGCGAAGGTGACGCCGCCGTCGAGCGACAGCCTGACGCCCAGATCGCTCGCCGCGAGCACCCGCACCGAATCCCCCGGCCAGATCAGCACGTCGCTGATGTACGAGGCCGCGCTGGGGACGGGTTCGAGCGCCCAGTTGGCACCGCCGTCCGTCGAGCGGAGCACACCAGCCGCCCGGGCCACGGCTCCGCCGTCCGCGAGGGTTCCAGAGCCCGCCACGAGGCGCTGCGGATCGAGTGGATCGATCGCGAGCGCGCTCAGTGGGATCCCCGAGAGGCCCAGGTTCACGGGCTCCCAGGCCGTGCCACCGGTCGTGGTACGCCACACACCACCGGCGGGCGTGCCCACCACCAGGTGTCCATCGTTCGAGGGGTCGGCCGCGACCGCCGTCACGCGTCCGCCAATCGACGCCGGGCCGATCTCGGTCCACGCCGGTTCCTGCGCCGACGCAGTGCCGGCCATGGTGATCAGGCAGCAGCAAAGGTTGAGCGCGCGGCGGGTCATTCGACGCCTCCCTCGAGAATGCTGACGATGGCGTGCGGTCCGACGACCAGTTCGATGCCGCTCGCACCCACCGTGCAGGGCGTTGCCGACGGCGCAATCTGTCCGGAACGGGTCGTCCCGGTCAAGGACGGGCCGTTGATCACGTCCGGACCGGGGCCCGTGAGCACCTCGCATCGCGGCGAGGCCTCGAGCGTGCGACCGGCGACAGTCACCACTGTGCGCAGGGTGCGATCGAGGCTCCGGTTGACGAGCACGATGGCGAGCCGGCCATCCGTGTTTCGCGCGGCCTGTGCCACCAGGTCGGGCACCTTCGTTCGCGCCTTCACCAGGCCGAGTGCGTGGCTGTCGAAGGTCGGCGACTCGACGTCCACCGGCAGCAAAGCACCGCGGAGGCGGGATCTGTACCAGTCGTAGACGTGGAACGTTGGTGTGCGGATGAGGCCGGATTCCGTATCGGTCAGCAGGCTGCCATACCACCGGTGGATCGGATTCGTGTAGGTCGCGAGCAGGACTCGCGGGTCGTCCAGCAGGACATCGAGCAGCGACGCCGTATAGATGGCGGCTGCCAGGGTGCGCGACTGATCGACATAGGCGGCGTGCATGTCACGATTCGCACTGATGCCGAACAGGGGTCCGAACTCTGTCACGGCAATCGGCACGTCGCGGGTACGTGGGCGCGCATCGAGTGCACGAGCGACCTCCTGCAAGTTGCTGCGCGTCTGTTCGGGTGCCGCCAGGAGCGCGCGATACACGCGGGCCCGCGCGTTGGGCGTGTCGAAGCGCTCGGTGTCGCCAATCACGACCGGCGCGTAGCCGTTGTGGACCGACACGAAATCCACAGGCCCGGTCAGGTTGTCGAGGACGGTCGACGTCCACGCGCGATTGGCGCGCGGCAACAGGGCGAACGCACCGTCGTCCACGTGGAGGATCGCACCGACGCGCGCGTCGGGGAGGGCTTCGCGGATCGCGTGGCGAAACCGGGCGACATCGCGCGCATAGGTCGCCGCTGGATGGTGGATCCGGCGGCCGTTCGGCTGGTCGCGCGTGGGATCTGCGAGATAGATCTCGTTGCCGACTTCCCAGAAGCGCGGCTGGACACCAGCGTCACGAAACCATCGCGCCCACCCAGCGGCGTCCTCGGCGTTCCCTGTGCCGTAGTTGGCCGTGATCAGCGCCTCCGCACCGGTGGCCTTCAGGAGGGCGACGAACTCGGGGGACCCGAGCCACGGCTTCTCGTCATGCCCGGAGAAGACATTGCGAGTCGGCCGCCGCTGTGACGACGGGCCGACCGACCGCGTCCAGTCGTAGTAGTCGGCGTGGATCCCACCCGGGAAGCGGAACAGCGGAATCCTGAGGCGACCGAACGCGTCCACGACATCAGGACGCAGTGCGCCAGCGGCATCGACGAGACCATTCCCCTGCTCGGCCCATTCGATGTGCATGCCGAACAGGAGATCGGGCACGGGGCGCCCCGGGGCCGCAGCGTTCACCCGCACCCGCGCTCGCCCCTCCCCCGTACTGCCACCGCCCGATGCGTCGACACTGGGGGCCTCTTCACCCACCACTCGGACGAACACGTCGTCGATGATGGCCTCCGCACCCGCCGGCCCGAACACCTGCACGCCGAAGGACAGGAACGAAGCCTGTTCCGGAACCTCGGCGACGAGCCGCCGCTCGACGAAGGCGCCGCTCTGGAGCGTGTCGAAGAAATCCTGTGCCGTACGCTCCGGCGTGTACAGGGTCAGCGTTACCGCACCACCGCGCGTCCAGACGTGCGCGCCGAACTCCACCTTCCTGCCGCGATACGGCGCCGGATCGAGCACCTGATAGAGCATGAACGACTGCTCTCCTGCGGACCCGGGGCCGACCGCCGTCAACTTGAGGGCCGACGGGGCCGACACCACCGGCGTGTCTACAAGGGCTGCGCGGCCGTACTTCTCCCCGCGCATCGCCCAGCCGCCGATGCCGCTCGCAGCCTGGCTCGTGTCGAATGCGCCGTTCTGCAGGCGCCGCGTCGCCGCCGGCAATTGCTGCATCTCGGCCGAGACGCACCCGGCCAGCGCCAGGCCGATGAGGAGGCCAGTCAGTCGTCCTGTCTTCATGCCTGCACTTCCTCGTACAACGCCATCACGCGTTCGATCATCCGTGTCAACGTGAACTGCTCGTCGAAACGCGCACGTGCCGAGGCCCCGCGCGCGCGCGCTTCTTCCGGTGCATCGATGAGTCCGCGCATGGCGGCGGCCATCTCCACCGGCGCGTCCGGTGGCACGAGCGAGGCCTGCTCGGGACCGATCGCGTCGAGACACCCCGCGACCGTCGTGGCGACGATCGGACGCCGCAGGGCCATGTACTCGAGCAGCACGAGCGGCAGGCCTTCCCAACGCGAAGACAGCACGGCGACGTCGAAGGCGGGCATCGCATCGACCCCTCGCCGGCCATCGGTGACCCAGGTGATCGCCCCACGGAGGCCGAGGCGATCCACCTGCGCGCGCAACGTGTCCTCGAGTTCGCCGGTCCCGACGATCACGAAACGGGCCCCGGGATGCGTGTCGTGCAGTAACCGAGCCGCGGCGAGGAAGCAGTCCACCCCCTTCTGCGGGTGCAGCCGGGCCACGAGGCCGACCACGGGGGCGTTCCCGTCCAGGCCAAGCGACGATCGCGCCGCGTCGCGAGACACGGGCATCGGTTCGGGTAATCCATAGTGCACGAGACGGAGTCGCTGTCGCGCGCCGTACCCGCCGGCGCTGAGGTCTGCGAGGTCGCGGCTCGACACGGCTACCACCCGGTCGGACCGCCAGCACAGGAGTCGCTCGGCGAGCATCCGCGCCCGTCGCGTCAGGCGCCGGTGGTTGTGATGATGGAACCCGTGCTGGTGATAGACAAGCGGTGTGCCGACACCAAAGCATTCCCGGGCCATTGCCGTGTAGTAGGTCGCGAGCAGTCCGTGCGTGTGAATCACGTCGAACCTCCCGGCCTCGGCAACCCGCGCGAGTTGCTGCGCCTTCCTGGGCGAGAACTGCTTGTCGAATGCGATGGCGTGCGTGCGCGCTCCCGCGGCGGCCGCCGTGTCCATCAGTGGTCCACCGGGACGGCACGCCAACTCGGCCTCCACGCCGCGGTGTCCAAGTCCCCGCAACAGATGGCCCACCGCGGTCTGGCCACCGCCCACCTCTGAGGTGTCGATGACATGCAAGACACGCATCACTGCCTGGACTCCATGCGACGCGGCACACGCCACGGCATCGGCGGTACGCGGTGCGAACGCGTCCGCGCGCGCACGATCCGCCGTGCGGCAAGTGCCGGGCCGAGATCGCGCGCGAGTGAGCCATACACGCGGAGGGCACGCGGTGCGCGCGCAAGCAGATACAGGCACTGCACGACCTCGAAGGCCACCAACAGCGGGACGTCGCGGATCAGTCCGGACGCAGGTTCGCAGCGCACCATTGTCAGCCAGCGGTTCCGAACCGACAGGACCTGCTCGTCGACACGTCGACGGGTGCGCGCGCCACGCAACCGATTGCGCGCGGCGCGCCCGTGCCATGCCTCGAGAGCGGGTTCGTAGTGACAGGTCCAGCCCCGCAGTCGTGCGCGCCATGAGAGGTCGACGTCGTCGTAGTAGGCGAACAACTGCTCGCTCAGGACTTCTCCGTCGATCGCGACGTCGTCGAGCATGCTGCGCCGATGCAGCGCGACGGCTCCCGTGCAGCCGAACACATCGCCGGCAGGACGAGTCACGGCCGCCGCCGGGAGGCCCTGGTCACGATCGCGCGCCCGACGCAGCCGGTCCAGATAGAGCCCCGTGGAGTCGATTCGATCGTCAGCACCGATGACACGAGGCGCCAACGTCCCGACTTCGGGCGGTGCGGCCTCCATGGCGGCGACGGCACGGGCGACGAAGTCGTCGGGCAGCACGGTATCGGGGTTCAGCAGCAGCACGAACGGCGACGACGTCTCGACGAGCGCGCGATTGTGCCCGCCCGAGAATCCGCTGTTGGTCGGCAGGCCCACGACCCTGAGGTCCTCGATCCGCTCGCGCGCCTGCTCGATCACGCCCAGCGTGTCGTCGGCGGACGCGTTGTCGACGAGCACCACGGTGAAGTCTCGCGTGGTCTGGCGCGCCAGACTGTCGAGGCAGGCCCCCAGCACGCTGCCGCTGTTCCACGTCACGATCTGGACCGCGAGGCTCCGAGTCATGCGCACAGCCCCGCGGCCGACGCGAGGCGCCGCCTGTGGACGGCCTCCAGGTACGCGGCTTCCAGTCGTCCGCAGACGATCGCGACGTCGTAGGTGGCGACCACGAGCGCGCGGGCAGCCGCACCGATGTGCTCGGCTGCTCGGGGACTGTCCAACACCTCGAGGATCGCGGCCGTGAATGCATCGGCCGTATCCGCGATGAGATGGTGCGTCCGGTCTGTGCCGGCGATGCCGTCGAGCCCGAGGCTCGTCGAGACGACGGGCAGGCCGGATGCCATTGCCTCGAGCACCTTGCCACGCATCCCGCCACCCACGTGGACCGGATTCGCGAACACCGTGCTCTCGTGATACAGCGCTTCCAGTCGGCCGACATACCCGCGGACCTCCGCCCCGCTGTCCCGGAGCTGTGTGGCCAGGCCGGCCGGCAGTCCGGGGCCGGCGATCACCCACGACGCCGACGTCCGAACGGCACGAACGCGCGGCCACACCTCGTTCATGAACCAGCGCACGGCGTGCACATTCGGCGCGTGGGCGAAGTTGCCGACAAAGAGCACACGATCGCGGGTACGGGCGTGCTGGCACACGACGAAGCGCGACGTGTCCACGACGTGCGGCAGGACCCCCGCCGGCCGTCCGCTCGACGTGCTCAGCACCTCCGCCTCCGCGCTGGTGATGCCGAACAGCACGTCGAAGCGCGGCAGCGACCGGCGCTCGTAGGCCCGCACACGAGCAGCGGCGTAGACCGCCGCCCGCTCGTACCATGTGCGGTTGGCAAACGATGTCGACGCGAGCCGCGTGCGGGCAATCGACATGACTTCCTGTTCGGCGAGTCCGTACACGACCGATCGTCGGGGAGGTAGCAGGTCGGACAGGTACCCGAACTCGAGATGCACCACGTCCGCGTCGCCGCGGTCGACGATGTCGGCCAGGGCGGCTTCGAGCAGCGGACTCCTGTTGCGATGGACGTGATACGGCGTCCGACCCACGCCCCACGCGAACTTGCGCCAGACCGACGGCGTCGGACGCGGAAACACACGCTGCACCGCGCCGAGCCGCGCGAGGTCGCGGCACGCCTCGTCGTCGCGATCGGCGTCGAGAGAGTCGGCGTGTGCCAGCACGGCCACGCGATGCCCCCGTGCGACGAGGAACCGCACCAGCGCGAGCACCCGCGTCGTGCCCCCGACCGCGCGCTGGTGGACGGGATAGGGGTGAACGATGACCATACGCATCGTGCTCATGCCTGCCTCGCGGTCGGCCCGCGCAGTGCGCCGCGCAGCACATGAAGATCGGACGACGCGACGAGGCCACTCCACCACACGCCGACCGCCAGCCACGCGATCGCGCACGCGGCGACCGCCGGCCGCCAGGCATCCGTCGCAGAGGACGCCAGGAACAAGGGGCCCGCCACCGGGACGATCTGCAACAGGCCCCGCACCGTGATGCCCGGCAACGCGAGCCGCTGCTGGACCGCACGCAGGGCTCCGAGTGCGACTGCCGTCGAGGAACACAGCAGGGCGATCGCGGCGCCTTCGATGCCGAACCACCGAACGAAGACCGTCGTGGCGAGGACGTGCAGGGCCAGGCCCCCCGTCACGATGCGCAGCATCGCATCCTGAGCGCGCGCCGCCTGTAGGGCCTGGCCGAGAGCGCCGTTGAGCGCATGAATGGGCAGCGACAGCGCCAGCAGCCGCAGCACGGCCGCGCTCTCGGCGAACCGATCGCCGTAGATCACCTGAACCAGCGGCTCGGCCAGCAAGATGAGGCTCAGCGCAACGGGCGCGATGCCGAGCACGAGCAGCCGCGCGACGAGCGCGGTGGCTGCGCCATAGCCTCCGGTCGGCGTGGCATACGCGGCCGCCAGCCGCGGATAGGCCGCCGCCATCGCGCTCTCGGGCAGCAAAAGCACGGAGAGGAACAGCGTCGCCGCCGCACCATACCAGCCGGTCGCGACGGGACTGCCGGTCACGGCCCCGACGATCGGCACGTCGATGCGGAAGTACGCCATGGACACCGCGAAGAGCAACGCGAACGGCAGCACCGCGCGCGCACTGTCCTGAAGCCCCGCGAATGTGATGCTCCCGATCGGCAACCCGTCCCGCCGCAGCATGACAAGGCCGACCCCGGATCCTCCCAGTCGCGCCACCGCAATAGCCACACAGATGCCGGTCAGCCCGTATCCGGACAGCAGCGCCGTCAGCGCGCCGCCCATCTTGATCGCATTCTCGACCACCGCCACGACCGCGATGCGATGGTGCCTGTGTGCGGCGATGAAGGCCGCCTCGTGAACCGTGATCCACGACGTCGGCACTAGGGTGGCGGCGAGTACTACCGCCGGCACCGTGAGGTCGTCCGGCAACATCACGAACGCATACGCGAGATAGGCGACCGTCGCCAGTGTCCCGGTCGCCAACCCGAGGCCGCGGCCGCGGCGCAGCACGTCGGCCTGCGCCCCCGGTGCCGCGGCGATCTCGCGGACCAGCAGGAACTGCATCCCTGCGGCGGCAATTGCCTGGAAGATCATGAGGACGGCCAGGACGTGCACGTAGGCGCCGAGCGATGCGGCGCCGCCAAGCCGTGCCACACCGAGGTGCACGGCAAACGCGAACACGGGCGGCAGGAGCCGCGCGGCCAGCATCGAGACGCCGTTGGCCAGCAGACCACGCATCAGCGCGCCATCCCAGGCGGCGCGGCCTCGATGACAAGCCGCTCGGCCAACTGACCCTTCTCGAGCGTGCGCACGAGCGGTCGCATGGCCAGTCGCGTCGCCCTGACAAGCGACAGTCGCAGGCCGGCGGGCCGCTGGTACGGCACGCGCGCGGCCTCGTGGGCCCGGCCGTCGGTGCCCAAGGTCTTCGCGTCAGCAGGCCCACGGCCCGGGCTCCGTGTCAGCGCCGGCAGCGCCGACACCAGTTCACGCGCGGCGCGAAGACTCCAGAGCGGCTGCCACCGCGTGTAGACTCGAACGACGTCGAACCCGGCGGCGGTCACCACCCGACGGAGGCTGTCAGGTTCGTAGTGACAGACGTGTTGTTCGGGACGCAGATCCCGCCAGCGTCGGCCTTCGGCCCGCGCAAGAAGCGACGCGAAGTTCGGCACCTCGATGAGCAGGCGACGTCGCACGCGAGGACCGACCTCGTCGCGGAGGAATGCCACGGGCTCGTGAACGTGCTCGAGCACATGATGGAGCGTCACGACGTCGGCGACGGACTCGCGGCCGAGCGCGGCGATCGACGCGACCACACGGGCCCCGGTCCGTCGTGCCGCCGTTTCTCGGGCGAAGTCCGCGAGTTCGACGCCGCTGACGTCCCATCCTCGCGCGCGCGCCATGACGAGATACGTACCGGTTGCGCACCCGATGTCGAGCAGGGTCCCTCGCAGGCCCTGGCGCTCCAGCCAGTCGAGTTCCTCGGCAAAGCGTGCGGCGTCGTGATCCTTCGCGAAGTCCCCATCGAAGTCGTACCCGCCGCCGGCGCCCCCCGTGAAGTAGTTCCGCGCGTAGTCGAAGTCCGGCGCCGCGGCAGTGACCACGAGTCCACAACGCGCGCATCGCGCGAGCATGCCGTCGTACAGCGCGCCCCACTCACCGTGCGCACACATTGGCGCCCACCCTGCTCCGCCCGGCAGACAGACGCTCGTCATCATGCGACCTCCCCGGCGTTTGACGCGGCAGCGCCCCGCAGCGCAAAGAGCAAGCCGACCTCCGTCCAGATGAGCGACCGCAGCGGCTCGATCCGGTGACTAAAATCGGCCAACTGCGTGAACAGGAAGCCAATCAACCCCGAGACGATGGCCATGGCCACGAGTCTCGCCAGTGGGTCCATGCCGGTCGGCAGACGCGCACCGGTCACGATGACGGCGCCAAACACGGACAGGCACAACAACAGCCCGGGGATGCCGGTCTCCGACGCCTCGAGCAGGTACAGGTTGTGGACCGTCGCTGGAAAGTACTTCTTGACGTTCGTCGGATCGAAGCGGGCCATCTCGTCGATGAAATGACTCGGTCCGATGCCTGCCACGGGATGGGCCGCAATCATGTTCCAGGCAATCCAGTTCAACTCGAAGCGCACGCGCAGGTTGCCTTCGTTGCTTCGCGTGAAGCGCTCGTAGGCACGCGGCCCGAACGCCGCGCCGAGCACGATGGCCGCAAGGCCGACGACGAGGAGCAGGCGGTTGAGCACGTGCCGCGTGATGACGCGCACGCGAACCATCCAGGCCAGCAGGAAGGTCAGCGCGACCGCGGTGCCGATCCAGGCCCCGCGCGAGAGCGTCAACGCCAGTCCGGTCAGGCCAAGTCCCGCTGCCGCCAGCAAGCCGGCCCGCACCGCCATCGATCGGTGCATCACGGCGGCTGCGAGCAAGATGGGCACGATGAGAAGCAGCATGTCGGCATACACGATGGGGTGATCGAACAGGCCCGACGGCCGGATCCGGACCGCTCCCCCTTCGAGCGCTTCCTGCACGACCGACGCGCCCTGGAACCACGACGCGCCGACGTTGCGCCCCGTCACGACCTGCGCCGCGGCAAATCCCGTGTGCACGACCACCTGCGCAGCCAGCACACCAAGGACCACCGACAACAGGCGACGCGATGCAAACGCCGACACCAACGCCGCCACGACGAGCGCATGCGCCATCGAGGCAACCTCAAAGCCGGCAAGGCGCGGCCGGGCGGCCCCGAGCGCCGCCACGGTGGCCCAGATCATCCACAGCAGGTAGAGGCCGATGACGTACCGCGGCAGCTTCACCCGGAGACGTCGGGTCGCGCGGCCGATCACATACACGGGGACCAGGGCGAGCAGCGGAAGGTCAGCCAGGGCGACGCGAATCCCCGGCCATCCACCGACGTGCTGCTCGAACAACAGGTACTTGTCTATCGGGACGGTCACCGCCGCGATCGCGCAGACGGCGAGCACGTCGGCCGCGCGACCGGGCGCGAGCACCAGCAAGGCGCTGAACAGCGTGATGCTGGCCACGCACCCGAGCACGACGATCGCAGCACGAAGGTCACCGACGCCGGCGGCGGCCAGTACGAGCATCACGCCCGCACAGCAGGTCGCCGGGACGGTCCACGTCCACCTGTCGCTGCGCGCCGCGACCGTGGAGGTCATGGCAAGGCGGCCGCCCGGTCGAGATGGCCGAGCAGGAAGAGCATGCCGGAACTGATCGGTCCGTCCGCAAGCAGGTGAAATCCCTGTTCGACAGCCAGCAACCCGTCAAACGACAACGCCGGTCGCCCCGGGGCTGCACACTTGTCGACAACCACGACGTCGACGGGCGCACCGCTCCCCTGGCGGAAGATCGACCACAGCAACTGTTGCTCGAACGGGACCACGCTGTCGGTCATGGCGGCCACGATCAATGTCGGTGCGCTCTGCGCCGCGACGAACGTCAAGGGCGACCGGGCCAGGTAGTCCTCGGCGGTGCAGCCCACCTGTCCGCAGATGATGCGGTCGAACGTGTCGGCCAGTTCGGGGCCGCCGATGTCCCACGTGCGCGTCGTCCCGTCGCAGAGCGTTTCCTGTGCGGGCGCCCAGGTGCTGCGATGGAAGGCGACGAGGTCGCCCCACGTGGTGGGAGGAACGAACGCCACGACGGCAGAGAGGTCCGGAATGAAGGGCGCCGCGCGGAGCACCACGCAGCCGCCAATCGAACCGCCCACAAGTGCGACCGGCGACGTCATCGTCGGTTCGATTCCCCGCAGCATGGCGACCGCGTTGATGACGTCGGTGGACTCGCCGAGGCACAACTCCGCACGCCCCTCGCCGCCGTCCTGCCCACGCAACGATGGCGCGAACGCGGTCCGTCCGTGGAGGGCGGCCCAGTTGTAGCAGGTCGTCACCAGGTCGCCGTCGGCTTTGGAGAACACCCCACCGAGTCCGCCATGGACGTGAACGACCGTGCTGTGCGGCGTGCCGTCGTTCGGGTAACAGAGCAGCCCGCCAACGGTGAGGCCATCCGAGGCGTACGCCACGACCTCGAGGACGACCGCCGAGTTCTCGGCCACTCGCTGCCGCCCGACGATGGCGCCGTCCGGAGCGGACGGCTGGAACGCAGCCGGCACCGCGACCGCGCCAGGGACCGGCGTGGCGGGCAGGGACGCGCAGGTCGCCAGCGTGCGTGCCGACCATGTGGCCACCGGTGCGGGACGTCCGCCCAGCACCGCATCGCAGGCTCGCGACGCCAGGTGATGCAGGACCGCTGACCGGCCTCCGGGCGCCGTCTGTGCGAGCACAGGCGTCACCGTCAAGAAAGCCAGCATCGCGGTAATCAGGATGCGCATGCCGATCAGGCGGAGCGTCACCGGACGTTCCCGTTCATCGGAACACCCCGCCGAAGACGTAGCTGATGCCAAGCGACAGCGGCAGCGGGACGACCTCGCGGACGTACTGCGCCATGAAGTCGTTCACCTTGGCGACCCGTGTCTTCGGGACGAAGACGATGTCGTAGGACTGCAGGAGGACGTCAGGCCCGCGACCACGGAGCGCAGCCTGCAGATCCACCGTGAAGAAACGCGGCTCCGTCGTCCCCTGGTATCTCAGGACGACAACGGTCTTCAACTTCGCGCTGCGCTTGTGACCACCGGCCTGGACGATGCTCTGAAGCAGCGACGTCTCGCCGGCCATCGCCAACACGCCGGGAGCATTCACTTCACCGGCCACGTAGATCCGTCTGGGTGCGATCTCCTTCACGATCACGGCGACCTCCGGGTCCCGGAGGACGGCCGCGTACTTCTCGGTCAGCCGGTCGGCCAGTTCGGCGGTGGTACGTCCTGCGGCGACGAGTTCGCCGACGAGCTCGAGGGAGATGCGCCCATCGGGCCTGACGGGCAGTTGCTCGTTCAACTCGGGGCTGTAGAAGAGCTTGACGTGCACCACATCGCCGGGCCGGAGCCGGTACTCCGGAGGCGGCGGCGCGGCATCGTCCGGAGTCGCGAGCCCGAGAGCCGCCGCGGGCGCGGCCGGCGCGACCATCTGCGCATCCACCGGGTACGCGCCGACGAGCAGGACCGCTGCGACGACGAGACCGGCTGCGCCAGTTGTGAAGGCCTTCACAGGGCCCCCCGTCGGTACAGGACGGCCATCGGGGTCCGCGCCAGGATTCCGAGGTCCATCGCGAGTGTCCACGTGTCGACATACTGCAGGTCGAGGCGTGCCATCAGTCGGTACTCCTGGGGGCGGCCGTGCACCTGCCACAGGCCCGTCATGCCGGGCAGCACCGAGAAGCGCCGGTGGAAGCTCGGTTCCTCGATCTGCTCGTACACCCAGAGCGGCAGGGGACGCGGTCCGACGAGGCTCATCTCGCCGCGAAGCACGTTGAGGAGTTGCGGCAGTTCGTCGATGCTGGTGCGGCGGAGAAACGGCCCGATACGCGTCAGGCGGGGATCCTTCTTGATCTTGAACATGATCCCGGTCGCATCGTTCATCGCCTCCACCTGCCCACGCAGTTGCTCGGCATCCACGACCATCGTCCGGAACTTCAGCATGCCGAACACGCGGCGATGTCGGCCGACCCGAGGCTGGCGGAACAGCACGGCTCCCCGCGACGTCGCCTTGACGAGGGCCGCCGTCGCGAGCAGCAGGGGCGAGAGCGCCACCAGCACCAGCGCCGCCACGAGCACGTCGAACAGCCGCTTGGCGACCGTGACGAGTCGCCTCGTCGACGGATGCACGTGACACCGCAGCATGGGGCTCGGCTCGACAGCCAGTTCGGCGCGGGCGGCGTCACCCATCAGATCGAAGTCGTACACGGCAGGGACTCCGAGTTCGCGGCAGACGACGCCGACCTGATGCCAGACATCGAACCCCGACCGAAGCGGGAGCGCCACGAAGACCTCGTCGACATGTCGGCTGACGATCGTCGTGGCGAGATCGTCGAGCGGGCCCAGGAAGGTGATGTCGGGACGTGCCGTCCCGAGGTGCGGCAGCTGCTCGGCATCCATACTGCCGACGACAAGCCGATCGGGATCGGCCGCGAACGCGGTGGCCAGCCGCGCGGCTCTCGGGCCGGTCCCGATGAGCAACGTCCGCGTCACCCTGGGCGCGGCGTCTGCCGAGGCGGGCCCCGTGACGAGGACGGCCGGCGGCGGAGCCGTCGGGAACACTTCTGCCACGGCCGACAGCGAACTCGTCGCCCGATCTCGCATCAGGTCACCCCCAGGAGGGAATCGTCGACGGTCGTCGACTCGGCACCGGTGTGCCCGGGCGCAGCTGGCCGGGGCTTCGACGAGCGGAGCATCGACGGCGGGAGCATGCCCTGCCCCATCGAATGCTCGTAGCGCAGCATGGCCGCGGGCCGGAGAAAGGGGAGCCCCAGTCGGGTGCGCGTGTCCCGCTCGACGTGGTCGCGGAGCGTCACCAACTCGTCCCTCGAGAGGTAGTCGGTATACACGAAGGCCTGATACCCGCCGTCGGGATCACCCTTGTAGTAGTCCGCGGTGGTCGTGTAGTCGACCTCGAGGGAATACAGTCGGTCGTCGTTGACGGTGTACACCCAGGTGCCGGATTCCGAGGCGTGCGGGACGGCGTAGTCGTAATACGGCGTGCCCGGATACGTGGTGATCACCGTGACATCGAACTCGTCGGGGCGCACCTCGAGCAGCCAGTCGTGCGTATCGCGAATCGTGTCGGCCGATTCACCGGGGTGGCCGACCGACATCAGGGCCTTGACCTTGAGGCCTCGCCCATGCGCGATGTCCACGGCCCTGGTGTTGTCGTCGCGTGTCGCCTTCTTGTTGATGTTGCGCAGAATTCGCGGGGAACCCGACTCGAATCCCGTGAGGATCCAGCGGAAGCCCGCCCGGTACAGGGCGTCGGCCTGCGCCGCCGTGAACAACTCCGATTTTACGAACCCCCGCAACCGGAACTCCACGGCGAGTTCGTCCTGCAACCTAGCGATGGCGTCCATCAACTCCACCATCTTGCGGTTCACGTTGAGTTCATCGTCATAGAACATGAACCCGCAGGTGCCGTAGGTCTCATGGAGGTGGCGCAGTTCTGCAATCACGTCGGCGGTTGGCCTGATGCGTACGCGTCTGAACGCCGGCGACTCGCGACCTCCACAGAAGCCGCAGCCGAAGGGACACCCGAGCTGGGCTATGACACTGAGAGCACGCACGCCATCGACCTCGTACCGATAGCTGTCGACGTCGACGAGATGACGCGCGGGCCGGGGAAGCGCGGCGAGCCGATCGCCAGCCAGGAACAGGCCCGACGAGGGTTCGTCGCCATCGATCAGGGGCGGAGGCGTGTCGCCGATGGCGAGCAACACCGCCTGTTCGCCGTCGCCCGCGACGAGGACGTCGAACAGTGCGTGCAAGTGCTCGAGGGCCCGCAGCCCGCGACCGGGCAAACCGAGTCGCTGCTCGCGCCGCGCGGCCGCGTGCACCAGCGTGACGTGCGGCCCACCCAGCACCAGCCGGGCGTCGGAACGCACACGCCGAATGGCGTGCGCCAACTTCGTCGCCGCGGGCAACTGCGGCGTCGTGGCTGTGATGCCGAAGACGCGAGCACGCGAACGCCGCGCGTGAACCTCGATGGCCTGCTCGAAGTTCTCGACGCCCGACAGGTCCACGAGTTCGACCATATGACCGGCGTCTTCCAGGACCGTGGCCACCCTAAGGATGCCGAGCGTCATGAACACTCGCTCGTCGAGCAGGAATGCCGAGGGCGGAGTAATGAGGCAGATGGTCATGGTGAGGAACCTGCGGACTGCACAGACTTCAACGTATGAATCCGTCGCTGCGAACACCACAGAGGTCCATGCACGGCGTACTCACGTGAAGTTTGCAAGAACGGCTCCGGCTCGATCACGCGACATCGCCGAGGCAGCGTTTCATGAATGAGTCAGGATATAATTACGCATTGAGACACCATCGGTGGCCGTTTTCTGGTGCTTCGGCGCCCTTCGTCGCCAGATCGTCGCAAGAACCCGGCGCGTCGCGGAGGCTCTGGTGACCGACAACGCCGAGGCACCCTTGTCACACCTCACGCAGACTTCGTTCCCCCGATGGGCTGCCTATGTCATTCACGTGAATGGCAAGCGGCTACTTCCGCAAGGGGAGAGCCTTGGCACGTCTTCTGTATCGCCAGACCCAAAATTCACTGCACACCGCGGAACGCTGGCGGCCTGTTTCCTTTCTAGGAGGCTTTCGGAATGAGACGAGTGTTGATAACGAGTGCTCTGGCCGCACTGCTGATGTCGGCGGGGGCTGGAGTCGCATCGGCCGCGCCCGTCGTGTTCGGCGCGTTCGAGTCCGATGGCGCCGCACTGCTGCTCGACGCCGACGATCTCACCCTGCAGTCCATCGACGTGGCGACCGGTCTCCCCGAGGCCGATCCGTTCGCAGCGGCAGTCATTGGCACGTACACGGAGCTTTTCCCGGGCAGTGCGTCAAGCGCGGCGTACTTCCGCATGAGCTCGCTCACGCCGACCAACGTCGGGATCGGCGAGGTGACCTATGGCCCGGGCGTGTTCGCCATCGGTCTCGTGGGCAATGGCACGGCATCGGTGCCGTTCCTGTCCGCCTCGTTCACAACGGCGACCCTGACGCTCGGCGCGCCTTCAGTCGTCGTGAACTTCAGCGGTACGACGTACGACCTGCTGGGCTTCGATGTGACAGGGCTCTCGAATCCCGGCAGTTTCGGGTTCGACCTGGGCAGCGATCCAACGGGCGTCATCGGCAACGAGCAGCAGCTGATCGCATTCAGCTTCCCGTTGCTGGCCGGTTTCGCGGCCGACGACGAGCCGGGCACAGCCGTGCCCGAGCCAGCCCTGCTGTTGTATGGAGTGATGGGCGGACTGGGGCTCGCGCTGCGCGCCCGCCGGCGGCAGTAGGGTGCGAGGGGCGGCGCGCGATTGCCGCCCCTTGCTCTCGTTCCTACGCCTGCCGACGACCAGCCGCGGCGAGCGTGTTCCGCATCAGCATCGCGATCGTCAGCGGGCCCACGCCGCCCGGCACCGGCGTGATCGCGCCCGCGACGTCGGCAACCGCCGGGTGAACGTCGCCCATCAGCACCGACCCGCGTGTGCGCCACGTCGCGTGCCGCTTCGATCCCTCACCGAAGAACGCGACGACATCGGCTTCATCGCTCACGCGGTTCATGCCGACGTCGATCACCGTTGCGCCCGGCTTGACGAATGCTGGCGTGACGAACCCGGCGCGGCCGATCGCCGCCACGAGGATGTCGGCCTGGCTCGCGATCCCCGGAAGGTCCGTGGTGCGCGAGTGCGCGATCGTGACCGTCGCATGCCGATGCAGGAGGAGGAGGGCCATCGGCTTGCCGACGATGTCGCTGCGGCCGATGACGACGGCGCGTGCGCCGGCAATCGGGATGCCGCCCTGTTCCAGCAGTTCGATGATGCCCGCCGGCGTGCAGGCCACGAGGCCCTCACGGTTCTGGACGAGCCGGCCCACGTTCTCGGCGGTGAAGCCATCGACGTCCTTGGCGGGATCGATGGTCTCGAACACGCGGCGCGCGGCATCGGCGCCCATCGCACCGGGCAGCGGCGACTGCACCAGGATCCCGTCGATCGCCGGATCGGCGTTCAACGACCGCACGAGCGCCAGGACGTCATCGAGCGTGGCGGTCGCCGGGCGCTCGTGCAGGTCGACGCGGAACCCGACGTCGCTGCCGTGCGACCGCTTGCTGCCGACGTAGACGTGCGAGGCCGGGTCGTCGCCGACCAGCACCAGAGCGAGCCCGGGTGGGCGGCCCGCCCGGGACGTGAACGCCTGCACCTGCGGCTGCAGATCCTCACGCATGCGCCGCGCGAGCGCGGCGCCGTCGAGCACGCGAGCCGGCATCAGCCGAGCCCGTCCCGGCGCAGGAAGCTGTGGCGGTAGCCGTACGCGAAGTAGACGACGACACCAAGCGCCATCCAGATGAGCAGACGCTCCCACGTGTGCCACGGCAGGCCGGCCATCAGCCCGAACGACACGAGCGCCGAGAGCGGGGCCACGACGAACACGCCGGGCACCTTGAAGGGCCGCTCGATGTCGGGCCGCTTGATCCGGAGCATCAGGATGCCGATCGAGACGATGACGAACGCCAGCAGCGTGCCGATGCTCACCAGTTCGCCAAGGATGTTGATGGGCGTGAAACCCGCCGCCAGCGCGACGACGACGCCCGTGATGATCGTCGTGACGTACGGCGTGCGGAAGCGGGGATGGATCGTGCGCGCCCAGCCGGGGAGCAGGCCGTCGTTGGCCATCGAGAGGAACACGCGCGGCTGCCCGAGCATCATCACCACCATCACCGAGCTCAGGCCCGCGATGGCCCCCAGCTTCACGGCCATCGGCAGCACGTTCAGGAGCGGCGCGATTGCGCTGTCGGCTCCCTGCGCACGGGCGGCGTCGATGGCCACGGCCATGGGCGCCGCGACCCCGAGCTGCGTGTAGGGCACGAGGCCCACCATCACGCCCGAGACGAGCACGTAGAGAATCGTGCAGACGACGAGCGAACCGAGGATGCCGATCGGCATGTCGCGCTGCGGGTTCTTCGCCTCCTGCGCCGCCGTCGACACGGCGTCGAAGCCGATGAAGGCAAAGAAGATCACGCCCGCGCCGCGGACGATCCCGCTCCACCCGAACACGCCGAACTCGCCCGTGTTCTCCGGGATGAAGGGCGACCAGTTGGCCGAATCCACGAACAGCCCGCCCACCGCGATGACGAGCAGCACGACGGCGACCTTGATGACGACGATGATGGCGTTGACGCGCGCCGACTCCTGGATGCCGACCACGAGGATGCCGGTGACGAAGATCGTGATCAGCACCGCCGGCAGGTTGAACACCGCCGTGACGATCGACCCGTCCGCCATCGTGATCGCGGTGCCCGGCGCGGCACTCAGGGCCGCCGGGAACGTGATGCCGATGTCGTGCAGGAAGCTGATGACGTAGCCCGACCATCCCACGGCGACCGTCGCCGCGCCGAGTGCGTACTCGAGGATGAGGTCCCAGCCGATGATCCACGCGACGAACTCGCCGAGCGTCGCGTAGCCGTAGGTGTAGGCCGAGCCGGAGATCGGGACGGTGGAGGCGAACTCGGCATAGCAGAGGCCGGCAAGCGCGCTCGCCACCCCGGCCAGCACCATCGAGAGGACGATCGCCGGACCTGCGTGGGCGGCGGCCGCCTGCCCCGTGAGCACGAAGATGCCGGTGCCGATGATGGCGCCGATGCCCAGGGTGACGAGGTCACCCGCGCTCAGCACCCGCTTCAGCCCGTGCTCGCCGGCCGCTGCAGCTTCGGCACGGATGCGATCGATTGACTTGGTCGCGAACAACGACATTGAGAACCCTCCGGAGGCGCCCACTCGTGGTCGGGACGCCCGCCCGTGTACCAGACTGCGCGGCCGTTCGCAGCAAAAGACGGGCGATTATACACGGACGAGCCGGGCTGCCGGGGCCCGGCGCCGCGCGTCAGGCCTCGCCCAGTTCCCGCAGGAATGCACGGACGCGCGCGGTCGGCGACCCGCCCGCGAGCAGGTCGCTGATCACGACGACCGCATCGGCCCCCGCGTCGATCACCTCCGCCGCTCGCTCGAGCGTCACGCCGCCGATCGCGACGATGGGCGGCCCCTCACGCGCGGTCACGGCCTCGCGTGCCGCGCGGACGAGCGCGGTGCCAACCGGCGCATAGCCGGTCGCCTTCGTCCGTGTGCCGAAGACCGGCCCGACCGCGATGTAGTCGATCGGCAGCCCGCACGCATCGTCGACCTGCCGATCCGTGTGGGTCGAGAGGCCGATGACGCCCGAGGGCCCCAGCAACCGTCGTGCGTCGATCGCGGGCAGGTCGTCCTGCCCGAGGTGGACGCGGCGCACGCCGGCTGCGAGCGCGACGTCCACGCGGTCGTTGACGATGATCCAGGTGTCGGGCGTGGCATGCGCCGCGAGGTCGTCGATCCACCGGAGCAGATCGGCAGACGGCGCGTCCTTGGCTCGCACCTGCAGGAATCGCGCGCCGGCCTGCAGGTAGGCGTCGGCCAGGTCCGGCAGCACCCACCCGGCGCGCGCGGCGACGTCGGCGTCGGCTATCGCGTAGAGACGCGACGGGAGCAGCCGCCCGGCGCCGCGCTCCTCTCCGGACATGGCGCGGTCAGGCAGCCGGCGGCTCGGCGGGCCGTGGAGCGTTCAGGAAGCGGTCCATGAACGCGGTCGAGATGCGGGCCTGCTGGAAGTCCTCGTCGGCGAGTATGCGCAGGTGCATCGGCACCGAGGTGTGGATGCCGTCGATGACGGTCATCTCGAGCGCGCGGCGCATCCGCGCGATTGCCTCCTCGCGCGTGCGGCCGTGGGCCATGATCTTGGCGATGAGCGAGTCGTAGTTCGGGGGGACCGTGGCCTCGGCGTGGACGAACGTGTCCACGCGAATGCCGGGACCGCCGGGGAGGCACAGCGCCTCGAGCCGGCCCGGGCTCGGCGCGAAGGTGTCCGGATTCTCGGCGTTGATGCGGCACTCGATCGCGTGGCCGGTGAACCTGACGTCGTTCTGCGAGAACGAGAGCGGCCGGCCGGCCGCAATCAGGATCTGCTCCTTGACGATGTCGATGCCGGTGACGAGTTCGGTGACGCCGTGCTCCACCTGCAGCCGGGTGTTGGCCTCGATGAAGTACAGGTTGCCGTCGGCATCCATGAGGAACTCGAACGTGCCGGCGCTCGTGTACCCCACGGCCTTCGCGGCGTCCACGACCATCCGGCCGAGCGCCTTGCGCTGCTTCTCGGTGATCACCGCCGATGGCGCTTCCTCGATCAGCTTCTGGTGGCGGCGCTGCACCGAGCACTCGCGTTCGCCGAGGTGCACGACGTGGCCGTGTTCGTCGGCGAGCACCTGCACTTCGATGTGGCGCGGGGCATCGAGGTACTTCTCCAGATAGACGTCGCCAAGGCCGAACGCCGCCTGCGCCTCGCGCTGGGCGGTCCGGAGCGCCTGGCCCAGTTCGTCGCTCGAGCGCACGATGCGCATGCCGCGGCCGCCGCCGCCGTTGCTGGCCTTGATGATGACGGGGAACCCGAGGCGGGCGGCGAGGCGCTGCGCGTCGTCTTCAGACTCGAGGACGCCGTCGCTGCCGGGCAGGGTGCTGACGCCGGCCTTCTTCATCGAGCGGCGCGCGCGCGACTTCTCGCCCATCAGGCGGATCACTTCCGGGCGCGGACCGATGAACTTGATGTGGCAGTCGTCGCACACCTCGGCGAGGTGGGCGCTCTCGGACAGGAAGCCGTACCCGGGATGGATCGCATCGGCGCCGGTGATCTCGGCGGCGCTGATGATGGCCGGCACGTTGAGGTAGCTCTCGGCGCTGCGCGGCGGTCCGATGCAGACATCCTCGTCGGCAAACCGGACGTGCAGGCTGTGCTCGTCGGCTTCGGACCAGACGGCCACGGTCCTGATACCCAGTTCGCGGCAGGCCGAGATCACGCGGAGCGCGATTTCGCCGCGGTTGGCAATGAGGATCTTCTTGAACACGCGAACTCCCCGGCTAGCGGGTGCGCACCGCGAACAACCGCTCGCCGTACTGCACCGGCTGGCCGTTCTCGACGAAGACCTGGACGACCTCGCCATCGTACTCCGAGGCGATCTCGTTCATGAGCTTCATCGCCTCGATCAGGCACAGCACCTGGCTCTTGCGCACGGTGTCGCCCACGTTGACGAAGGGCGGCGCGGACGGCTCGGGCGACCGGTAGAACGTGCCGACGATCGGCGACTTGACGACGGCAAGCTCGACGCCCTCGCTGTCGGTGACGTCCTGGCCGTTGGTCTGATCGGTCGCGGCCGGGGCCGCGGCGGGTACGCTGCCGGCAACCGGGGCGGGCAGCGCTGCCGGGAGCTGGGCCGGGCTCACGACGACCGTCGGCGCCTCGAGTCCCTTCTTGCGCACGCGGAGCTTGACGCCTTCCTGCTCCAATTCGAACTCGGAGAGTTCGTGTTCACGGACCAGGGCGAGGATCTGCTTGATTTCGTCGAGTGTCATCGTCAATTGGCGGTCGACCAGCCGAGGGGAACGTCGGTGATGTGCATGCTGCCGTCCGCGGTTACGACCACATCGTCCTCGATGCGGATGCCGGCGCGGCCCGTCACGTAGGCCCCCGGTTCGATGGTACATACCACGCCGGCCTCCAACGGGGGCTGGGCGGCATCGTCTGGCCGGGGGCGAGCAAGGCGCGGCGCCTCGTGGACTTCGAGGCCCAGCCCGTGGCCGGTCCCGTGCCCGAACGCATCCCCGAGGCCGGCGGCGTCGAGCACGTCCCGGGCCGCACGGTCCACTTCGGCCGGCGTCACGCCGGGCCTGACGGCCGCGCACCCCGCGCGCTGTGCCGCGAGCACCGCATGATACTGCCGATCGACCTCGGGCGTGGGCTGCCCGAGGCAGACTGTCCGGGTCAAATCGACGCAGTATCCGCTGTAGACCCCGCCGAAGTCCAGCACCACGACGTCGCCGGCTTCGAGGCGGCGCGGCGTGGGACGGGCGTGCGGGAGCGCGCTGCGCGGACCGCTGGCGACAATCGTGTCGAAGGCCGCCCGCGAGAATCCTGCGGCACGCACGCGGGCGTCGATGTCGGCTGCGACGTCGAGTTCGGTGCGCCCTGGCGCGGCCACGCGGTCGGCAAGGACCGCGCGCGCGACGTCGGACAGGCGCGCGCCCGCCTCCCGCAGCACGGCCAGTTCCTCATCGTCCTTGATGCGGCGCATGTCCTCCACGACGTCGAGGGGGTCATCGACGCGTGTGCCCCGCCACCCGGCGTCATCGAGGGCCAGGCCGAGCCGCCGCGCTCGTTCGAGCGAGAGGGAGCGGCTCTCGAGGGCCAGCGTCGAGATGCCTTCGGTCATGCAGGTCCGGGCCGTCCAGGTGGCCGGATCGACATCGGTGAGCGGTGCCGGCGCGACGAGATCGCGCCCGATCGCCTCGGCAACCGAGGTGGCGGCGAGCACGTATCGGGCATCGACGAGCAGGAACAGGCGCCCGTCGGCGAGAAGGCATCCCTCCCCCGCCGTGGCCTCGAGCCCCGTCAGGTAGCGAAGGTTGGGCAGGTGCGACACCAGCAGCGCGTCGGCCCCGGCCGCGCGCAGGCGCGAGCCTGCCCGTACGAGGCGTTCGCGAAACGCGAACGGCAGAGGCGGACTCATCGGGGCGGGCACGGCCTAGCATAGCCCGCCCCTCGAACCGTCGAGCTCTTGCGGCTACGACTCGCGGTCGGTGAACAAGGCCGCGCGCCGGGCGCGAACCGAGTCGAGCATCTGCTGCAGCGACACGAGCGCGGGCGGCGTCGAGGGTTCCTCGGCGGCGGTGTCCTCGATGGCGGCCTCGACGGCCGCGCTGGCCAGGGCTGCCCTCACGTCCGTGGACGGCTGCGGATCGGGATCCTGACCCGAATCCGGGTGACCTGCCTGCGTGAAGACTTCGTCGAGTGCCGAGGCGAGCGACCCGGCCCAGCCACCCACCGGAACAGGCGCGGGGGCCGGCGACTCCTCCGCCTGGGCCACCTCGGAAGTCACGCGTGCCGTGTCGGGCGGCGGGTCCGTGGCGTCAGGCGTCGGCGGCGGCTCGGTGCCGGGGGCCGCCCAGTCGGGCCGCCCGGGCATCGCAGGTCCGGGTGCGTCCCAGCCCGCAAACATCGCGGGCGCGGCGCCTTCGCTCACGGGCCCGTCGAGGAGTTGCCCCCACGCGCCGTTGCCGCCGGCGGCGGGATCGGCCGACAGGTCCAGGACATCGTGCGCCGCGGCAGGATCGACGGGCGACGTCGTGTCGACGAGCGTCTGGTCGGCGCCCGGCACGGCTTGGAGGACGGGTTCCACTCCGTCCGGTGCACCTTCGGCCGTCTGGACGGCCACGGGATCGACCGTCACGGGATCGACCATCACGGCATCCACCGGCGCCGCATCGAGCGTCACGGGGGCCTCGACGTCGACCGAGTCGGATTCCCACACGACCGTCGGCGCTGCGTCCCACGACGAGGCGGTGCCGGTGGCGTCAGCGGCATCGAGTTCCGCCGGCACCCGATCCACGGCCGCCGGATCGGCGTCGGTCCATGTGTTGGCTGCGGTCTCGACCGGGGCCGTGTCGTCGAGCGAGTCGAGCGTCCACTCGGGGTCGGGCACGCCGTGGGCGGCAGCGGCGTCCGGTTCGGTCGGCGCGGCCCAGACCGGACCGAGCGCGAGGTCCTCGACATTGTTGGGCCCGAGGCCATAGGAGTCGCGCCACTCCTCGGCGGCCGCTGTCGCCACCTGCGGTTCGGCGTCGGCGTCGGTGCCGCTCCCCTGGACGGTGACGTCACCTCCGGCGGGGGCGGGCATCTCGGCCTGGGCCGTGCGCGCACTCTCGAGCGCCCTGACGGCGGCGAGATTGTCCGGTGCCTGGGCAACCGCCTGCTCGAGTTCCGCCACGGCGGCATGGACGTCGCCGCTGTCGAGGAGCGCTCGACCGAGCGTCACGCGTGCCGAGACGTAGGTCGGGTACTGCGCCAGGCCCTCCTGACAGACGGCGATGGCGTCGGCGAACCGGCCTGCGCGGCGATGCTCCTCCGCGAGGGCGGCAAAGGCTGTCGGCGTCGCATGCGTGAGCATGCGGCGCCGGAGCTGTTCGAGAGGGTTGGCCGTCGGCATGACGCGGGGTTCCTCGATGGTGCGGCTAGGGCCGCCGGAGCACGTCGATCTGCTTTGTCACCGAGACACGGTTGCCGAGGGCATTTGTCACGGTGAGCTTCACGAAGTAGTCGCCCGCACGCGGGAACTGGTACTTGATGACGCGGCCGGTGAGCACGACGCCCTGGTCGTCCATGTTCCATTCGTACTGAAGCGTCGGCGAGTCGAAGCAGTCGGTCGCCACGGTGGCCGTCAGCGGGCAATCCTTGGAAAGACCGGCATCGAGGACGACCTCGTCGAGCACGTAGGGCTCGTTGGGCCGCCACGAGAAGTTGGCGACCGGCTGGCCGGGGAACACGATGGTCCCGAGCGGCACCAGGCGGATGCTCACCGCACGCTCGACGGCGTTGGCGTAGTCGCCGTTGAGTGGCGTGAAGGCCACCTGCACGATGTTGCGGGCGTCGGCGTTGCCGGCCAGGCCTCCCGGCGGTGCCGTGTAGACGAATGTGGCGCGGCCGTCCGCGCCGGTGGCGGCCGACTTGGCCGACAGGCTGCCGTAGTCCACCACGGCGCCGCCGACGAGGATGTCGGCCCGCAGTGGGACGCCGGACTTCGGCTCGCTGTTGGGGCCCCTCGCGGTCACGGTGATCTGCGAGGTCGACAGGCCGTCGGTCGTGAGCACGTCCGGGGACGCGAGCACCTGGAGGGACAACCCGAGTTCGGACGGCCCGGTGGCCTTCGGCATCTCGGGCTTGGACGTGCAGGCCGTCGTGGCCAGCAGGCCCACGATCGCCAGCGGCAGAACTGATGTGAATCGTGCGTTCGTCATGGCTGCACCTGGCTACTCGGGATCCGCCCAGTCGGCGAAGTTGATGCTCATGGACCCGGACACGGTGACGTCGCGTCCCGTCTGGTCCTTGCCGAAGAAGGTCACGTCGGCGATGGTGGAGATCACGAGCGCGCCGCCGTTGTAGCCGGCGAGCGTGGAGAGCGGGGCCTCCAGCTTCGCCTGCACGCGGACGAGCGTGAAGACGACCGACGTGGCCTGGTCGTTCACGGTCAGGCCCATGGCGCCCTCGAACGCGTAGGGCACGTCCACGCCGGGGGTGTTGCGCCCGTCGGTGCGGCGGTACTCCACGCGGTAGCGGTTCAGCGTGATCAGGTTGTTGGCGGTGGGCCCGGTCGGGTTTGTCACGTCGCGCAGCGCGAGTGACAGCGTCACGCGACCGTTGTCCTCGAAGATGCCGCCCTTCGTGAGGACATCGGAGCGGAGCACGCTCTGGAACGGGGCCGAGTTCTCGGCGCCCGACGAACCCTCGAGGCGCTGGAGCACCAGGTACGCAGGCGACTGGCCGCTGCGGACGGTGCTGCTGCAGCCCGCGACGAGGCCGGTCGCACCGGCAAGCAGGAGCAGGGCCGCCGCGCGCCGCGTGCGCGCGCGTCCGGCCATCATGGCGAAACGCGTAAGTGTCATTTGACGGGCCCTCCGTCCCGGATGATGCGCGGCGTGATGAACACGAGCAGCTCGTAGTCGTTGTTGGTATTGATGTCCCGCTGGAACAGGCGCCCGATGAACGGAATCCGGTGCAGCCCCGGCGTGCGGCGCAGCGTGTCGATGGTGTCGACCGCGTTGATGCCGCCGATGACGGTCGTCCCCTGGTCGGCGACGAGCACGCGCGTCACGACGCGCTGGGTGTTGATCGAGAAGTTGCCGTTGCGCTGCTCGGCGCCCCGCGAGCCGTTGTCGACGTCCACGTCGAGGATGACGGTTCCCGCCTCGGTGATCCGCGGGGTCACCGACAGGCGAAGGGCTGCGGTCTTGAACTGCACCTGCGGCACCTGCTGCAGGACCAGGCCGCCATCGGCCGGCGGCGCCGTGAGGGTCGTGTACGGGATCTCCTCACCGCGCGTGATCTCGGCCTTGACGTTGTTCTGCGTCACGACGCGGGGCCGCATGATCACGCTGGCCTTCTCCTGCGACTCGAGCGCCGAGAGCGTCACGTCGAGGTTCAGGGCGCCGTTCACCGAACCCAGGTTGAGCGTGACGCCGCCCTGCACGTTCGGATTGCGCTCACCCGCGTTGCCCTGCGCGATGATGGAGTTCGGGAACGCCAGGTTCGTCGTGTTGCCGAGCTCGGGGGTCATCCGCCCGCCGACTCCCCACACAACCCCGAGATCTCGCGCGGTGTTCTTTGTCGCCAGCACGATGCGCGCCTCGATCTCGACCTGCTGCTGCGGGCGATCGAGTTCGCCAATCAGCTTCTCCGCCTTGCTGATGCCTTCCGGGATGTCGAAGAGGATCATCGTGTTCGTGTTCTCGTCGACCTGCACGTCACCGAACGTCGTGAGCCCGGTCTTCTTCACGAGGTCGGCCAGATCCGTCGCGTTCGCGTAGCTCAGGCGAACCGTGCGGTACTCCTTCTTGGACACGGCCAGTTCGCGCAGCCGCTCCTCGGCCTGCTTGCGGCGGTCGGCGGCCTCCGACGAGAAGGTCGTCATCGGCGCGATGCGGACGATGGTGCCGTCCACGCTGTAGGCGAGCTGGTTGGCGCGCAGGATCATCTCGAGCGCCTGGTCCCACGGCACGTCGCGCAGCGTGACGTCCACGGTGCCCTTCACGCCCGGGTCGATGACCATGTTGAGCCCGGTGACCTCCGCGAAGGTGCGCAGCACCGCCCGGAGATCGACGCCCTGGAAGTCGAGGGAAATCGGGTGGCCGGTGTACTTGCCCTCGCTCATTCCCTGATTGACGATGGCCGGCGCGGGCACGGCAGCCGGTGCGGTTGCCGCGACGGCTGGCACTGGCGGCGTGGCCGCCTTGCGCGCCGTCGTGGCCGGCGCCGCGCCTGACGCCTTGGCCGGAGCTGCCGGACGGGGTGTCGCGGGCTTCGCGGTTGCCGCCCTGGCTGCCGCAGGAGCAGGGGCCGGCGCTGGCGCGGCCGATGCCGACGCGGGGACCACGGCTGCGGGAGCCGGGGCCGCGGCCGCACGGGTCGCCGCGGAGCGCGCGGGTCCGAAGGCGCGGCTCTGCGCCTCGTCGTCCCGGCGGGCGCGCTGGGCCGGATCACCAACGGTGATCACCAGGCCACGGGCGTCTGCTGCCGGCCGCACCTTGTAGAGGAAGGTGCCCGTCAGGTCCACGACCACTCGCGTCACGAGCGGCGTGTCGCTGTGCCTGGCGACCCGTACGCGGCGGACGCTGCCGATTCCCACCGGTGTGGTCGCCGGGACCTTCGGGGCGACACCGGGGAAATCGAGGACCAGGCGCGCCGGATTGGCGTTGGGCACCTGCACCGCCGACGCGGTCAACTTGCCGTCGGCCGCCAGCGCGATGAGGACGTCGCCGTCTTCGCGCGTGGCCTGCACGCCGGTCAGCGTGCGGGCGGCGCCGGCCTCGGGCGCCGCGGCCTGCGGCGCCTGCGACCGGGCAGGGAACGAGTTCGACACGCGAAACGTGTCGTCGACCAGGCGCTGTCCATCCTGGACCTGCTGCGGGATCTCGCGGGCCTCCCGGCTCAGCCCCGCCGCCAGCGGCCACACGGGCACGCCAACGGCAAGGACTGCCGTGAGGGTCGCGAGGATCGGCGTGCGCGGGCGCATCATCGGGTCTCCTCGGAAGTTCTCAGGGTCTTGCGAATCTCTCGCTGCTTGACGGGCGACAGCGGGTCGTCGACCCGCTGCAGGAAGATCACGGCGTCCTGGGCGACGACCTTGACGGTGCCGTCCAGCAACGTGTCGCCGGGGCGCACGGTGTAGGTCTTGTTGTCGGGCGCCTGGACGATGGCCAGCAACTGGCCCTTGCTGCGCAGCACGCCGCGCACGCTGAGCTCGCTGATCAGCACGCCACGGACGCCGGTCGGGCGGCTGCCGGTCACGAGGTTCGTCTCACCGCGCGACAGCAGGCTGATGAACGGATCGCGCCGACCGCTCGGGTCGTAGGCGGCCCGCTCCTCGGGCCGGGACGACTGTTCCGGTGCCGCGGCAGGCTTTGCCGCAGCGGCGGTCCGGGCAGGGGCGGCGCCATTGCCGTTGGTGGCCAGCACCGGCGCGGCCCCGGCGATGGCGAGCACGAGGGCGAGGCTTGTGAGTCGGATCATGGTGACTACCTCAGCGAGCGGCCACGGGAGGACGGGCAGCCGCGGCGCCTGGACGACGACCGGCCGCGCCGCGCGGGTTGGCAGCGGGCGCCTCGGCTGGCGGCTCCGCCAGCACGAAGGTCGTCACCGTGCACTTGGCGTCCACGGTGGCCGCGGCGGTGCCGTCCTTGGCGACCTTGTGCGAGCTGATCTGGATGCCGGAGATGTTGATGATCCGGGGCATCCGGCTCACCTTGTCGAAGAAGCCGCCGAGGTCGTGATACGTCCCCTCGAGTTCGAGCGAGATGGGCCATTCCGCGTGCTGTTCCCGCGTGGCCACCGCCTGCGGCTTGAACCCGCGGATGGTGAGACTCGACTGGGTGGCCAGCGTCTGGATGCGGCGCAGGAGGTCGCCGACGTCCTTCTGCTCCGGCAGGACGTTCTGCAGCGCCGCGAGACGGCTGTTGAGCTCGGTAACCTGGGCCCGGAATTCGGGCAGTCGGCGTTCTTCGACTCGTGCCCGGGCGATGCCCGTCTCGATCGTCCGGCGCTCACTGTGGGTCCGATCGACTCTGGCCTGGAGATCGACCGCGAAGTAATAGTGGTGCGCGGCGACGATGCCGCCCCCGATCACGACGTAGAGGGCCAGCTGGCCCCACCACGGCATCTTGTTGAGTCCGAGATCCATGGCGGTTCCTCAGCGACGGGCCGGCGCAGCGGCCGGGCGGGCGGGCTTGGCGGGGGCTGGCGGCGGCTCGATGGCGCCCATCGGGAAGTTCGCCTTCACGAGGAACTTCACGAGATCGCCGTCCTTGCTCTCCTCCACCTCGCTGTTCATGATTTCCACGGGCTTGCGGAACGCCCCGGACGACTCGAGATTGCCGATGAGGTCCGACAGCGCGGTCAGCGTGGTCGTGCGGCCTTCGAGCGTCACGTCGGCGCCCGCCTGCTTCATCTCGGTGAGCCAGAGTCGATCGGGAAGCCCCTTGCTGACCTGGTCGAGCAGCGTGACCGGCGACCGCTGGCCCTTGCGCAGCTGCTCGATGAGCGCCACGCGCTGCTGGAGCAGCGCCGTCTGCGCCTCGAACCTGGCCAGTTCCTCGGTGACCGCCTTGAGGCGCGTCTCCTCGGCCTTTGCCTGCTGCAGCTGGAGGTCGGCGTAGCGCTGCTGCGACTGGAGGTCGAGATGGCGGTAGGCCACGATGCCCAGCGCGGCGACCACCAGAATCGCGCCGAGGATGTGGACCTTGTTGGCGCCGAGTCCCGAGAAGGCCGGCGTCTTGACGCGGACCTGGTCGGCGGCGAGGAGATTGACGCGAATCATCGGTCCCCCATCCGGCGAAGGGCGAGCCCCACGGCCACGGTGGCCGCGGCGGCAGCCTCCGCGAGCACGGGCACGCCGAACCTGGCGGCATCGAAGCCGATCGTCTTGAACGGGTCGAGAACCTCCACGGGGATGCCGAGTCGCTCGTGGAGCGCCTCGACGAGCCCGCCGACCTGCGCGCCACCGCCGGTCACGAGCAGCAGGTCGATGTGGTCGGCTCCGGTGGTGCCGCGGAAGAAGTCGAGGGTCTTCTGCACCTCGAGGAGGACGGCTTCGGTGACCATCTGCAGGCTGGGGCCTGTCTGTGTGGCGTCGAGCCCGTCGGCCGCGTAACCCCGCTTGAGCAGGTCGGCGCTCTCCTGCGAAATCTGGAAGTCCTTCTGGAGGGCCTCCGTGTAGGCGTTGCCGCCGATGGGCACGTCGCGGGTGAACAGCGACTGCCCGGCGCGCACGATGTTGATGTTGATCGCGCTGGCGCCAATGTTCAGGAGGCCGACGATGGCGTCACGGGCGCCGTAGTTGGCCTCGTAGGCGTTCTGGAGGGCGAAGGCGTCGACGTCGACGATGGCGGGCACCCGACCGGCCTGGGCAATCACGCCCGTGTAGTCGGCAATCGTTTCCTTCTTGGCCGCCACGAGCAGCACGTCCATCGTCCCAGCCGTGGTGCCCTTGGGGGGGCGGCTCAGGACCTGGTAGTCAAGGTTGACGTCCTGGATGTCGAACGGGATGTACTGCTCGGCTTCCCAGGTGATGGACGTCGCCAGCTCGGCATCGGTCATGGCCGGCAGCGTGATCTTCTTCACGATGACGGCATTGCCCGAGAGGGATGCGGCGACGTCCTTGTTCTTGATGCCGAGGCGCTCGAAGAGGCGGCGGATGGTGTCGGCGACTGCCGTGCCGTCGATGATGGCGCCATCGACGATGGCGTCCGGCGGCAGGGGCTCGATCCCGAAGGCCGCGACTTTCCAGGCCTTGCCCGAGGCCTTCAGCTCGACGGCCTTGACGGCGCTCGATCCGATGTCCAGTCCGACGACGGGTTTCTGCTTGCGGAAGAGCACGCCGACCTCACCTGGGTGCGGGACGGACTTGCGGGCCCGGCGACATGCCGGAGGCGCAGGTTCGTAACCGGCACAGCATTAGGCAAGGGCGGTGCCAGCCAGATTTGCAATGAATCGGGCTACGTCAGGTGGGTGAATCGCACTTTCGGCACGCCAAGCCCGTGCGCGCGCTGCCAGAATTGTGACAGGGGGCGTCGGAGAAGCGACCGAGGGCTATCGAAGGGCGGGGCGCAGAAGGGCCCCTGAAGGGAACCAGGGAGAAACCGGAGGCGGTGCGCCCGCGGAATCTGTTGACAGCGTGGCGCGGCGCCCTCTATCATCCCCTTTTGCTGTGTGTCAGCAAGGAGCTAAAGGGTCATCATGAGCACGTTCATTCCGAGCGCCAACGCCATCGAGCGACGCTGGCACGTCATCGATGCGGCCGGGCAGTCGCTCGGGCGGGTGGCCAGCGTGGCTGCCACGGTCCTGCAGGGCAAGCACAAGCCGACGTATACCCCCTTCCTCGATTGCGGCGACCACGTGGTGGTCGTGAACGCGGCGCAGGCCGTGCTGACCGGGCAGAAGGAAGAGCAGAAACTGTATCGGTACCACAGCGGGTACGAGGGCGGTCTGCGTGAAGAGCGGGCCAAGGACCTCCGCAAGCGTCGTCCGGCACGGCTGGTGGAAGAAGCCATCCGGGGCATGCTGCCGAAGACGAAGCTGGGCGACCAGATGTACCGCAAGCTGAACGTGTACGAGCGCGCCGATCACCCGCACCAGGCGCAGAAGCCCCAGTCCCTCGAGGTCGAGTAAACGTGGCAGTCATCCAGTATTACGGCACCGGGCGTCGCAAGTCCTCGACGGCTCGGGTGTTCCTGCGCCCTGGCACCGGCCAGATCACGATTAACGCCAAGCCCATCGCCGACGCCGTCAACACCGAGTCGCTGCGCCTGCAGGTCCGGTCGCCGCTCGTGCTGACCGAGACGCTCGACAAGTTCGACATCGTGGCGACGACTGCGGGCGGCGGCATCTCCGGGATGGCCGGCGCGCTGCGCCTCGGCATCGCGCGTGCACTCTGCCTCTACAACGCGGAGCTGCGTGGCCGCCTGAAGAAGGCCGGCCTGCTGACGCGCGACCAGCGCGCCAAGGAACGCAAGAAGTACGGCCTGGCAGGCGCCCGCAAGCGCTTCCAGTTCAGCAAGCGCTAGTGCAGGACCCGGGCGTGGCCTCTGCCGCGCCCGGCGCAGGAAACGAGTCTGGACGATCCGTCCGGAACGTAACGACATGGGACGCAAGAGGCGTCCGAGAAGGTGTTGGAGGAAGCTTGACCCCGATTGCTGTCAAAGACCTGCTCGAGGCTGGTGTGCACTTCGGCCACCAGACCAAGCGCTGGAACCCGAAGATGAAGCCGTACATCTTCGGCGAGCGCAATGGCATCTACATCATCGACCTCGGCAAGACCGCGCGCCTGTTCCGCGACGCCGAGCAGTTCGTGATGCAGCTGGCCAGCGAGGGTCGAACCCTGCTCTTCGTCGGCACGAAGCGCCAGGCCCAGGACGCAATCGCCGAAGAGGCGCAGCGCTGCGGCATGTTCTACGTGAACCAGCGCTGGCTCGGCGGCCTGCTCACCAACTTCGCGACGATCCAGCGCAGCCTCGCCCGCCTGCGCGACCTCGAAGCGATGGAAACCGACGGCCGCTACGACATCCTGTCGAAGAAGGAGATCGCGCGTCTCGAGAAGGAGAAGCGCAAGCTCCAGAAGAACCTCGACGGCATCCGTCACATGGACCGCCTGCCCGACGCCGTGTTCATCGTGGACACGCGGCACGAGCAGATTGCCGTGGACGAAGCGCGCAAGCTCAAGATCCCCGTCATCGGCATCGTCGACACCAACTGCGATCCCGATCAGGTCGATTTCGCGATTCCGGGCAACGACGACGCGCTGCGAGCCATCCGCCTGTTCGCGGCACGTGTGGCCGACGCCGTCAACGCCGGTCGCGGCGTGCGCGAGTCGGCGCAGGCCGAAGAGCCGGTGGCCGTCGGGCCCGACGGCGAGGCTGTCGGCAAGACGGGCGAGCCGTTGCGCGCCCAGCAGCGGGCGGCCCGCCCGGCAGCGCAGAAAACCGAACCCGCCGCGCCGGCCTCGGTCTGACACCGACGCACTCGCGGTGATGGTCCCAGACGCCGGCCGACTCGTCGGCCGGCGTTTCTTGTATCCCCCTTTTCTTCCTGGAATCACATCCCATGGCAATCACGGCTGAGATGGTCAAGAACCTGCGCGAGCGCACCGGCGCGGGCATGATGGAGTGCAAGACGGCGCTCACCGAGAGCAACGGCGACGTCGAGGCGGCAATCGAGTACCTCCGCAAGCGCGGCCTCGCCCAGGCGGCCAAGCGTGCCGGCCGTGTGGCGTCCGAAGGCGTCGTCGGCATCAAGGTGAGCGACGACCGCACGAAGGGTGTCCTCGCCGAGGTCAACTGCGAGACCGACTTCGTCGCGCGCAACGACGGCTTCAAGGCCCTCGTGGACGAGATCACGAACACGGTGTTCGAGAGCGAACTGTCACACGAGGCGCTCGTGGCCGCAGACGGCCCGGTGGGCAGCCGCATCACGGCCGAGATCGCCAAGGTCGGCGAGAACATGGCCGTGCCGCGCACGGCGCGGCTGAACGCGGACTACGTCGGCAGCTACAGCCACATGGGCGGCAAGATCGGCGTGCTCGTGCAGATCGACGGCGCGACCGGCGACGCGACCAGCCACGAGGCGTTCCGGGCATTCGTCAACGAGCTCGCGATGCACGTGGCCGCAGCGGCCCCGACCTACACGACGCGTGCAGAGGTGCCCGCCGACGCCGTCGAGAAGGAGAAGGAGATCTACCGCGCCCAGATGGCCGAGTCCGGCAAGCCGGCCAACGTCATCGAGAAGATCGTCGAGGGCAAGCTCGGCGCGTTCTACGAGCAGATCTGTCTTGTGGACCAGCCGACGATCCGCGACCCGAAGGTCAAGGTGTCGCAGGCCCTCGCGGCCGTGTCCAAAACGATTGGCGCGCCGATCGCCATCACGGGGTTCGCGCGCTTCAAGGTCGGCGAGGCCAGCCAGGCGTAGTTGGCCGACGGCCTGCGGGCTGCAGCCTGGCGAGGGCGCCTCTGCACATCGAGGCGCCCTTCGTATTTCGGGCAGGCTGCAGGCTGAAGGCTGTGGGCGGCCTCGCGCGTTCTATAATCTCGCCCTGCATGTCGTCGTCACATCCCGCCTACGGTCGCGTCCTCCTCAAGTTGTCCGGTGAAGCCCTGATGGGCGATCAGGGATACGGTGTCGATCCCGCGGTGGTGACCCGCATTGCGGAGGATGTCGCGGAGATTCGCGGCCTCGGCGTGCAGGTGGCCATCGTCATCGGCGGCGGCAACATCTTCCGCGGGATGGCGGGCAGCGCGCGCGGCATGGATCGCGCGACGGCCGACTACATGGGCATGCTGGCCACGGTGATGAACGGCCTCGCACTGCAGGACGCCCTCGAGCACCACGACGTCCCGACGCGCGTGCTGACGGCCATCGAGATGCGGGCCGTTGCCGAACCGTTCATCCGCCGCCGCGCCATCCGCCACCTGGAGAAGGGGCGCGTCGTCGTGTTCGCCGCCGGCACCGGCAACCCCTACTTCACGACCGACACGGCCGCCGCGCTGCGCGCGATGGAAGTGAAGGCCGACATCATCATGAAGGCCACGAAGGTCGACGGCATCTACACCGCCGACCCGAAGAAGGATCCCGCGGCGACGCGCTACGATCGCATCACGTACCTGCAGGTGCTCGAGCAGGGCCTGCAGGTCATGGATGCCACGGCGATCTCGCTGTGCATGGACAACAAGATGCCCATCGTGGTGCTCGACCTGAACGCGCGCGGCAGCATGCGGCGCGCCATCATGGGCGAGTCGGTGGGCTCGCTCGTCACCGCCTGAACCGGCGCAGGACTCACGAACGATGGACGCCTCCGATCTCAACTCGCTGTTCGACGACTCGCGCAAGCGCATGGTCGCCGTGGTCGATCACCTCAAGCGCGAGCTTGCCGGCGTGCGCACGGGCCGTGCCTCGACGTCACTGCTCGACGGCGTGCACGTCGAGGCCTACGGATCCTCGATGCCCCTCAACCAGGTGGCCCAGCTCTCGGTGCCCGAGTCCACGCTGATCGTCGCGCAGCCGTTCGATCCGCAGCTGATGGGCGCGATCGAGAAGGCCATCCGCGCATCGAACCTCGGGCTCAACCCGAGCAACGACGGCAAGGTGGTGCGCATCCCCCTGCCGGCGCTCACCGAGGAGCGGCGCAAGGAGCTCACGCGGGTCGTCCACAAGCTCGCCGAGGAGGCACGCAACGGCGTGCGGCAGGTGCGGCGCGACGCCAACGACCGCCTCAAGAAGCTGCTCAAGGACCACGCGATCTCCGAGGACAACGAGCGGCGGGGCCTCGACGACGTGCAGAAGCTGACCGACCAGCACGTCGGCCAGATCGACGAGTTCCAGAAGAAGAAGGACCAGGAACTCCTCACGGTGTGAGCGTTCCCGGCGTCGCCATCCTCTTCACGGGCGGCACGATCTCGATGCGCGTCGACGCGCGCACGGGATCGGCCGTGCCCGCCCTGCGCGGCGACGACATCCTCGCGCACGTCCCGCAGCTCGCGGCAATCGCCGACATCGAGCTCGAAGACGTCTCCCAGCTGCCGGGTCCTCACGTCACGCCCGAGCACATGTGGCGCCTCGCGCGCCGCGTCGCGGCGTGGATCGAGCGGCCGGACATCGACGGCGTCGTCGTCACCCACGGCACCGACACGCTCGAGGAGACGGCGTACTTCCTCGACATCTCGCTCCGGACCGACAAGCCCGTCGTGCTCGTCGGCGCCATCCGCACGATGTCGGAACCGAGCTGGGACGGCCCGGCCAACCTCGTACATGCCGTGCAGGTCGCCGGCGCACCGGTGTCGAGGGGCCGCGGCGTGATGGTGGCCATGAACGAACAGATCCTCTCGGCTCGCGAGGTCGAGAAGGTCCACACCGAGGCGGCTGCGTCGTTCCAGTCCCGGGAGTTCGGCCCGGTGGGCGTCGTGGACGGCGGCCTCGTCCGCTTCCTGCGATCGAGCCCGCGGGAACGTGCGTGGCACGACGCCGATGCCGACGGCATCCTCCGCGTGCGGCGCATCGAGCCCGACGTGGACCTGATCAAGGTCGCAGCCGGGACCGACGGGCGTTTCGTCCGCTGCTCGATGGCGAGCGGGGCGAAGGGATTGGTGATCGAGGCGCTCGGGCGTGGCAACGTCCCGCCCGCGATGCTCGGCGATCTCGGTGCGGTCGTGGCGGCAGGGCTGCCGGTGGTGCTGACGTCGCGCTGCGGGGCCGGCAGCGTGCGCGAGCGTTACGGGTACGAAGGCGGAGGCCGCGGGCTGCGCGACCTCGGGCTCGTCTTCGCGGGGCGCCTGACCGGCGTGAAGGCGCGCATCAAGCTGATGCTCGCCCTCGGCCATACGCAGGACCTCGAGGCGCTGCGCGCGATCTTCGACGACCCGATGGGGTGACGCTACTCGTCGCCGAAGCTGATGCCGAGCGACTTGGCCGTGCGCACGACGTCGCCATCGGCGGGGACGAGGCGCATCTTGCCGCCGACATCCGCGAGCGGCACCGACCCGATCTCGGGCGGGTGGAACGCGACCATCCGATCGCTCTCCCCCTTCATCAGGAGCTCGACGGCCATGGCGCCGAAGCGCGTGGCCAGGATGCGATCGAAGCTCGTCGGCGATCCGCCCCGCTGCAGGTGGCCGAGCACGACCGTGCGCGTCTCCTTACCCGTCAGCTTCTCGAGTTCGGCGGAGATACGGTGGCCGACGCCACCGAGCCGTTCGACGTACCCGCCGTCGGCCGCCTTGACGAGCGACACCTTCCCGCCCTTCGGCACCGCACCTTCGGCAACGACGACGATGCTGAACTTCGCGCCGAAGGAATCACGGTCGGTGATCCGCTTGGCGACCGACTCGATGTCGTACGGGATCTCCGGGATCATGATGACGTCGGCGCCGCCGGCGACACCCGAGTAGAGCGCGATCCACCCGGCGTACCGCCCCATCACCTCGACCACCATCACGCGCTGGTGCGCCTGCGCGGTCGTGTGCAGCCGGTCGATGGCATCGGTGGCAAACGCGACGGCCGTGTCGAAGCCGAAGCAGTTGGTCGTGCCGACGATGTCGTTGTCGATGGTCTTGGGTACGCCGATGATCGGCATGCCCTTCTTGTTGAACTCGTGGGCGATGGAGAGCGTCCCGTCGCCGCCGATGACGACGATGCCGTCGATCTGCAGCTTGTGGAACATCTCCATGCACCGCTCGGCATAGTCGCGAGGCCCGTCGGTCGTCGGGATCGGCTTGAGGAAGGGGTTCCCGCGGTTGACCGTGCCGAGGATCGTGCCACCGAGCCGGAGGATGCCCGTCACGTTCTTCGGCGTGAGCACCGTATGCCGGTTCGTCTCGAGCAGGCCGTCGAAGCTGTTCTCCAGCCCGAGGCACTCGATGCCGTGGTTGTAGGAGGCCTTGACCACCGCGCGGATGACCGCGTTCAGGCCGGGGGCATCGCCCCCGCCGGTGAGTACACCGATGCGACGAACCTTGCTCATACGACGACGATTATCCTCTGGGGAAACAGAGACCGCTCCGACCCGTGCGGATCGCACTGGGGGAACCGGAGCAGTATAAGACGGAAATGGGGTGCGCTGCGATGCGCAGAGCACCCCCATGACAGAACCGTCGCGATCCGGGCCGACGGGCGCAGCACCTCGGCCGCGGCCTACCGCCGCGTGGCCTGGTCCCACACCGTGGCCGCACCGCCGCCGATGGCCGCGCCAATCAGCGCCCCCTTCTTGCCGCCCGTCGCCGCGCCGATGCCGGCACCGACGCCTGCCGACGAGCCGATGATGAGCGCGCTCTTCTTCCAGCTCCGCCCCTTCTTCCCCCGATACTCGACGACATCATCGTCGTAGACGGCGTGCCGGGCCGCCGGGCGGGTGCTGACCGTCCGCACGGCAGGTGCAGGTGCCTCTCCAGATGCAGCCGCTGGCATGTAGACCGGAGCCGCGACAGGTGCCTGCACGGGAACCCCGGATGCGTACGCAGCGGCGGACGGCTGAGGGTAATAGGCCTGGGCCGCGGGAGCCTGCGCGACAGGCGCGAGCGGCGCCGGCGCTGCAGGCGTGGTCACGCATTCGACCTGTGGGATGGCCGCGCCGTCGAGCACGACCTGGCGAAGCAGTGGCTGCTGGCCTGCCGGGCACGAGAGGAGCACGGGAGCCTGACCGGCCCCGAGTGATGCCTGCGACGCGGGCGTTGCGGGGGCACAGGCCGTGACGCCGGCAAGCAGCGCGGCAAGGGCACCAGCACGGGCGATCGAGGGCGAGAGGGTAGCGTTCAGCATCGGTTGCCTCCTGCCCTCCTGCAGTCCAAGGCGCGTGCCAGCCTGAATGTCCCCCTTCCGCCCCAACGCCTCACGGGAAACGACGCCCCCGAGCTCGACTCGGCGGACGAGCTGTCGCCACGTGAGGACGCACGCGGATGGTCTTTTCAGGCTCGAACGACGAACGCCGCAGGAGCCTTGCGGCGCATGCGGCGTCGTGTTGGTGGACGGCAGGAGGCTCGAACTCCCGACCTCCGCGTTGCGAACGCGGCGCTCTCCCAGCTGAGCTAGCCGCCCACTTCCCTGCAGCGCTCCCGAAGGAGCCCGGCCACAGGCGCGCGTCACGCGCCCGAACCGAACGCAGAGTGTAGCACAGACCCTGTACGCCGCCGAACGACGGGCATTGGGCATAATGGGGGCCGTGCCCATCTTCGAATATTGCTGCGACGCGTGCGGCCATCGGTTCGAAGCCATCGTCCTGGACGGCCGGACGCCGGACCAGTGCCCCCGGTGCGAGGACGAGTCGCTGACAAGGCAGATCTCGACGTTTGCCGCCCATTCATCGACGCTCGGCAGCAGGCAGGCCGCGCCGGCGGCGTGCGGCTCCTGCGGTGATCCACGCGGCCCCGGCAGTTGCCGCATGCACTGATCCGGAGCTGCATCCTGTTCCGCTTCCGCCGCCGCTCACCAGTCGTCGTCGCAGACCTGATCGACCACATGGCCGGCCTGTCGCGCGCCGTCGGAAAGACCGCCGAGGCCGATCACCTCGCCCAGTTGTCGACGGCCATCCGGCGCGTGCTCGAGCAGCAGCCGCGCACGCCGTGGAGCTTCGTCCGGCGGATGCTCGAGACGCAGGGCCACGGACACGGTCGCGATGGCGAGTTGCTCGACCGATTGCGCCACACAGAGCACGACGAGATCGCCATGCGCCACCGGCGGCTGCCGCCGGGAGCGCGCGCGCTGATCAGTCACGGACGCCACCCTCTGCGCCATCGCATTGCCGACGAGGACCTGCTGCTCGACGCGGATCTGGATCGCGCGATTCCGGCGAGGCTCGTGGCCGAGATCCTGCCGATCGACACCGACAGTCCGCCGGCCGTGCCCCTCGGCCGCGCGTGGATGCAGGCCCGGCAGGTCCGCAGCGAGATCACCGCGACCGTGGGCGCACCCGATGCCTGGCACCTGGCGGGCGGACTGCGGCGGACCGATCCGCTGACGCCGGACGTCGTCCTGCTGGCCGTCACCGGCGAGCCCGAGGACTGGACGCGGCGCGTGGTGGCCGGCCTGCAAGCTGACACCGTCGTGGTCGCCGGCACGCGTGCGGCGGCCATTGCCGCCGAACCCGAGCCGGTCGTCGTTCATGCCGTGCGGCCGGACGCCGCACCGACGGCACTCGTGTGGCACACGGGGCCGCGGGCGCACGTGCGTGCCCTACGCGCCCATGCGACGGCGCGGGATCTCGAGCTGACACGCGACGCGCTCCTCGAGCGCGGCACGCCGATTCCGCTTGCCGACGAACCGGCCCTCTACGAACGCCTCGGACTGCCCTTCGTCCCGGTCGAACTGCGCGACCGCCCCGACATCATCGAACGGGCAGGCCGCGGCACGCTCCCGCACCTGATCGAGGTCGGCGACATCAAGGGCGACCTCCACATGCACACGGTGTACAGCGATGGGCGCGACAGCGTGGCCGGGATGGTCCTCGCCTCGCGCGCCCTCGGCTACGAGTACATCGCCATCACCGATCACTCGCCGACGTCGCGGGCCTCGCGCGTGCTGACGCTCGATCGCATCAGCGAGCAGGCAGACGAGATCGAGAAGGCGCGCGCGCTGGCACCCGGCATGACGGTGCTGCACGGCATCGAGTGCGACATCCTCGAGGACGGCAGCCTCGACGTCCCCGACAGGGTGCTCGAGCGCCTCGACATCGTGCTCGCGTCGATGCACGAAGGCCACGGGCACTCGCCCGCGCGGCTCATGCAGCGGTACGAGCGTGTGCTCGACCATCCCCTCGTCAACGTCATCACGCACCCGGCCAACAGGTCGCCGGGCCGGCAGGCCGGCTACGACATCGCGTTCGCGCGTCTGTTCGAAGAGGCGGCACGCACGGGCACGGCCGTCGAAATCGACGGGGCGCCTGGTCACCTCGATCTGGATGCGCCGCTCGCGGAACTGGCCGCGTCGCTCGGCGCTCCCATCGTGGTGGACAGTGACTGCCACATGGCCGACCGGCTGGGACGCCAGATGCGGTTCGGGGTCGGCCTGGCGCGACGCGCCGGGCTGACGCGCGACCAGGTGCTGAACACGCGCGGAATCGAGGCCGTCCGCGCCCTCGTGGCCGCCAAGCGGACCGGCCGCACGTGGCGCGGCGACTGAAGGCCGCGGCAGACGCAGGCAGGAGATTCACGATGCCCACTCGACGCGCCCTCCTCATGGCGGGCCTTTCCGCACTCGTCCTCCGTCCGGGCCCGACCGTCGCCCAGCCTGCCGCCTCGACGGCCGACTCGCTCGCCGCGGCGGTACAGGCGCACTACGAAGGCGTGCGTGACTTCACTGCCGACTTCGAGCAGGCGTATGTCGGCGGCGCCCTGAAGCGACGCACCGTCGAGCGCGGCACCGTCGCGATCAGCAAGCCCGGCCGGATGCGGTGGGACTACCAGTCACCGGAGAAGAAGCTCTTCGTCTCGGACGGGACGCGGATGTACTTCTACGTGCCCGCCGATCGGCAGGTCCGCGTCAGCGCCCTGCCGGAAGACGGCCGCGTGCCGACGCCGATCCTGTTCCTCGCGGGACGCGGCGACCTGCGGCGTGACTTCCGCGCCGAGGAGGTGGCCGTGCCCGCCGGCGTGACGGGTGCGCGCGCGCTCAGGCTCCGGCCTGTGCGCCCCGAGCCCGAGTACGACACGCTGACCCTCGTTGTCGATGCGTCGTCGAAGGCGCTGCGGCAGTTGATCGTCGTGGACGGCCAGGGCGGCACGTCCACGTTCACGTTCACGAAACTGCGCGAGAATGTCGGCGTGCCCGACAGCCGGTTCGTCTTCACCATGCCCAGGGGCGTCGATGTCGTCACGCAGGGCTGACCGCCGCGGCATCCGCGCGAGCTGCGCCGCCGCGCTCGTGCTGCTTGCCGCGCTCGCGGCAGGATGCGGCACGCCGAAGGCCTACCGTATCGGCGAAGCCGCCGAACGCCGCGACGACTTCGACCAGGCGATCGTCGCCTATACCCAGGCCGCGGCGGCTGCGCCCGACGACGTCGAGATCGCGACGGCCCTCCGGCGCGCACGGCTGCGCGGCTCCTCGGCACACTTCGCCTCGGGACGCCGCCTTGCCGGCGCCGGCAAGTTCGAGGAAGCCCTCGTCGAGTTCCAGCTGGCGCTGGAGCTCAATCCCGCCAACGCCGAAGCCGAAGCCGCCGTCCGCGAGACGCGCACGGCACTGCGCACGAAGATGGCCGTGCGACGGGATGGCACCACGCAGCTCGAGTCGCTCGTCACCCGGGCCCGCGCGCTCCCGCTCGAGGGCCGTCAGCTGCCCGACGTCACGCTGCCCGACACGCTCGTCTTCCGCGAAGCCGGCAGCCGCGACGTCCTCACGTCCCTCGGCAAGTTCAGCGACATCAGCATCGTCTTCGATCCGCAGTTCCGCAGCGTGCCGCTCTCGATCGACCTCCGCGGCACCACGCTCCCCGCGGCGCTCGACGCGATCGCGCAGGCCACCAGGACGTTCTGGCGCGTGACGGCCCCGCGCACGGTCACCATCGTGCCCGACACCACCACGAAGCGGCGCGAGTACGAAGAGGAAGTCATCCGCACGTTCTACCTCAGTAATGCCGACATCAAGGAGACGCTCGACCTGCTGCGCATCGTGGTCGACGCGCGGCGACTGTCGCCCATCACGGCTACCAACGCGATCTCGATCAAGGACACCCCGGAACGGATCGAGGCGGCCGCGCGCCTGCTGAGCGCCATCGACAAGGCGCGCGCCGAGGTCGTCATCGACGTCGAACTGCTCGAGGTCGATCGCACGCGGTTCAAGCAGTACGGCCTGCAGCTGCTCTCGCCGGGCAACGACCGCGGCATCGCCGGCCAGGTCGACGTGAACCGCGAAGGCGGCCTGACCCTCGACCAGCTCTCGCGGCTCGGCCAGGGCGACGTGTTCTTCACGAACCTGCCGGGGCTCTACTACCGGCTCCTGAAGCAGGACACCGACACGCGCACGCTCGCCAACCCGCAGTTGCGGACGTCCGACGGCCTGCCGGCACAGGCCCGATTCGGCGAGGAAGTGCCGGTGCCGCAGGTGACGTTCGCACCGATTGCGACAGGCGGCGTGAACCAGCAGCCGATCACGTCCTTCACGTACCGCAACGTCGGCGTGAACATCGACATCACGCCGCGCGCGCACCACAACGACGATGTGAGCCTGGCCGTGAAGATCGAGGTCAGCAGCCTCTCGGGGACGGGGTACTCCGGACTCCCCACGTTTGCCACGCGATCGATCACCACCAACATCCGCCTGCGCGACGGCGAGACGAACCTGCTGGCCGGCCTGATCCGCGACAACGAACGCACGGTGCTGCGCGGCGTCCCGGGGCTCAGCGACATCCCGATCGTCGGACGCATCTTCGCCAGCAACGAGCGCGAGTCGGTGCAGACCGACGTGGTGTTGATGCTGACGCCACGCATCATCCGCGTGCTGGACCTCACCGAAGAGGACCTGCGTCCGTTCCTCGCCGGCCGCGGACCCACCGCCTCGGGCGGGTACGAGACGCCCGTCATCACGCCGGCACCGTTCCGGCAAGCGCCCCAGCCGCCCGACGCGCAGGATGCCGCCCCGCCCTTCCCGCAGGTGCCCGCTCCCACCGACCCACCCGCGCAGGGCGTGCCGCCACGACCGACTCCCCCACCGCCCGATCCGCCACGCTGACGGCGGTCAGCCGTCGTGCGAATGGCCGAGGCGCGCGAACGCGTGCGGCACGTCGCCCGGACCACACCGTGCGAAGCGCACACGCGCACCCGGCGGCAACTGCGCCGCCTGCGACAGGTCCTGGCCGATGACGACGGCGGCAATCGGGTACCCGCCCGTCGTCTGCCGCTCGGCCATCAGCAGGATCGGCAGTCCGGACGGCACGATCTGGATCGCCCCGTTCACCGTGCCAGCCGACGCGCGGTCCGGGGCATGGAGCGGCACCGACGACCCGTCTTCGAGCGGATAGGCCATGCGACTTGCCGTCGCGGCAATCCGGTACCCACGCGATGCGCAGAGCGCGTCGAGCACGCGAGCATCCCGCAGGCCATCGGCGGTGGGATGCACGCGGAGCACGTCGGTGCGCGGCAGACCGGGCACGCCGACTTCCATCACGGGTGACACCGCCCGATCGGCAACGCGGAGGACCTGGCCGTCGCGCAGGGCGCCACGGCGCGGCAGCCACGGCCAGGCACTGCGGCTGCCCAGGACCGGCGGCACGTCGAGTCCCCCGCGAACCCCCACGTACGCACGGGCCCCGGCGAGTCGCTGCCCCATCACGAGCGTCGCACCGGCAGGCAGGCGGAACGCCGTGTCCATCACGAGGCGGGACGCTGGCTTGCCGGCCGGGTCCAGCAGGTCCCCCTCGAACGGGGCCCCGGTCACCGCCAGCCATGTGTCGGCGCCAGTCCTCAGCGCGCAGCCCGTCAGCGTGACTTCGAGCACCGCCTCACCGGCGCCATTCCCGACGAGCACGTTGGCGCGGTGGTACGCATCGGGATCGAGTGCGCCGCCGACGGGCACCCCGAGATGCTGGAAGCCCCACCGACCGGCATCCTGCACCGTCGTGTGCACTCCGGCCTGCACGACCGTCAGCGTCGCCGCGCTCACGTGCCGTGCTCCCCACGCAGGATGGGGACGAAACGCACACGCATGCCCGGCGCGAGTCGGGCCGGCGGATCGGCGTCGAGGTCGAACAGCGAGAGGGTCGTGTGACCGATCAGGTGCCACCCACCGGGACTGCTCGCCGGATAGATGCCCGCGTACTCACCGGCGATTGCCACCGCACCGGCGGGGACACGAGACCGCGGTGTGGCGCGCCGCGGGAGCCGCAGCGCCGGATCCAGCAGGCCGAGATACGGAAAGCCCGGAAGGAATCCCGTGAAGCACACGACGTACTCCGGCTGCGCATGCCGACGGCACACCTCCGCCGCGTCCATGCTGCACGCCGCCGCAACTTCGGCCAGATCGACGCCAACAGCCCCACCGTAGGTCACCGGGATCTCGACGATCGCGGCGGCTGCCTCGCCTTCGCCTCCCGTGCCCGCGGGTCCGGGCTCCATCGTCGCGGCTGCACGAATGACGGACTCTAGGCGGTCGAGGTCGGCGTGGCGAGGGTCCACGTGGACGACGAGCGCGCACATGCCGGGGACGACGTCGCGCACCGCGGGCAGGCGGGCGTTGCGCACGGCGGCGGCAAGCCGGTGAATGCGCGCGTTGGCCGCGAGCGGCGGGCCGTCCACCTGCACGCAGATCGCGCTGTCGCCGAGGGCCTCGATCGTGAGTTCGTTCACGCGAACTGCCGCATCTGCTCGGCGACGGCCGCATGCTCGGCAGAGCCGATGACATCTCGCAGCGCGGGCGGCGCCGGCGCGCGCCGCAGGGCGTCGTCTGACAGGTATCGTCCCTTCAGCGCCAGGTGCCGCCGCAGGGCGGCGTCCACGCGCGCGGCGGGCAGCGACTCGTCCTCGAGCGCGCGCACGATCCCCTCGAGGGCGGCAAACACCCGCTCGGCGTCAGTACCGCCGTGCAGGAGGACGTCGCACCCGGCCGCGACGGCGAGGGCCGCGGCCTCTCCCGGCTCGAACCGCGCGGCAAGCGCCGGCGCGTCCATGTCGTCGCTGACGACCACGCCGTCGAACCCCAGTTGCCCGCGGAGGCGCGTCGTGGTCACCGCGTGCGACACGGTCGCCGGCTGCTGCTCGTCGAGGCTCGGCGCGAGCAGGTGGCCCGTCATCACGGCATCGACGCCGGCCTCGATTGCCGCCGCAAACGGGATCCACTCGACGCGCTCGAACCGGTCGGGCGGCAGGTCCGCGATCGGCAGGTCGCCGGGCGACCCGGCCGATGCGGCGCCGCAACCGGGAAAGTGCCGGGCACACGCCGGCAGGCCCTCGGCATGCAGGGCCTCGATCAAGGCGACGCCGTGACGCGAGACGACCGCCGGGTCATCCGAAAGCGTACACTCACCAATTGCCGCGTCGCCGCGCGGGCCGCGGACGTCGAGCACGGGCAGGAGGCCGAACGTGAGTCCCATCGCCCGCATCTCGCGGGCGAGCGCGCGGCCGAAGCGTCGCGTCAATGCCGGGTCGTCGGCGCGGCCGAGCGATGCAACAGACGGCCACCGCGTGAGGAGCGCCTCGATCGGTTGCCCGGACGGGCCCTGCCGCGCCATCGCCACCCATGCAGGCGCGGTCCGCGACAGGCCCTGCGCCTCGCGTGCGAGGTCGGCGACCTGTGCGGGCTCGGCGACGTTGCGTGCGGCCAGCACGATGCCGCCGATGTCGAACTCGCGCGCGACGGCCCGCAACTCGACCGGGATGACCTCAGCCGCGAAACCGGCCACCACCAGTTGCCCCACTCGTCGTCGTCGTTCGCGCTGCGTCATGGCCGTGCGGTGTCGGGGCGTCATTATAATGACCTGCCATCGCACGCACCGTGTGGTGCGGGTCTCGTGTCATCGTGGAAAACGTCGCCATCGCCCGCGTCCTTGCCGAGATCGGCGACCTCCTCGAGATTCGTGGCGACAACCCGTTCAAGATCCGCGCGTATCGCAACGCGGCGCAGGTGGTTCGCGACAGCGGCGAACGCGTGGCGGGCCTTGCCGCCGCCGACCTGCGCGCGTTGCCCGGCATCGGCAAGGACATCGCAACGCGCATCACGGAGCTCGTCGAGACCGGCGGATCGACGTTCCATCGCGAGCTCGCCGCCGAGTTCCCCGCCGGCCTGCTCGACGTGCTGCGCCTTCAGGGTGTCGGGCCGAAGACGGCTGCGCTGCTCTACCGTGAACTGTCGATCGGATCGGTGGACGACCTCACGAAGGCACTCGCGGCCGGTAGCGTACGCGGCGTCAAGGGGATGGGACCCGGCAAGGAAGCCGCACTCCGCAAGGCCATCGAGGATCACCAGGCGTTTGCCGGTCGCTACCTCGCCTCCGAGGTCTGGCAGCAGGGCCATGCGCTGCTCGCGCACCTGCGCGCGGCTTGTCCCGACGCGACGTTCGACCTCGTCGGCAGCCTGCGTCGCGGCGCCGAGACATGTGGCGACCTCGACGTCCTGGCCACGAGTGCCCCGCCGCAGGTGATGGAGCACTTCGTGGCGTTCCCGCGCGTCGAGCGCGTGCTGGGGCAGGGCCCCACGAAGAGCAGCGTGCGCCTCGGCAAGGGCCTGCAGGCCGACCTGCGGCTCGTACCCGTGGAATCGCGCGGCGCTGCGCTGCAGTATTTCACCGGGAGCAAGGCCCACAACATCGAGCTGCGCGACCGCGCGATCCGCCTGGGCTTCAAGTTGAACGAGTACGGCCTCTATCGCGTCGAGGACGACACGCGCGTGGCCGGCGAGACGGAAGCCGGCATCTACGAGGCCCTCGGCCTGCCGTGGATGCCACCCGAACTGCGCGAGTGCCGCGGCGAGTTCGAGGCGGCACGCGACGGACGCCTGCCTGACCTCGTCGAACGCGACGACCTGCGTGGCGACCTGCACTGCCACACCACCGCGACCGACGGGCGCGACACGATCCGTGCGATGGCCCTCGCGGCGCGCGACGCCGGGCTCACCTACCTGGCCATCACCGATCACAGCCAGGCCCTGGCGATGGCCAACGGCCTCGACGAACGTCGTGCGCTGGAGCATGCTGCCGCCGTCCGCCTGCTCGATCGTGAGATCGACGGCATCACGCTGCTGGCCGGGATCGAGTGCGACATCCGCGCCGACGGCACGATGGATCTCGCCGACGACTGCCTCGCGCAACTCGACGTCGTGGTCGCCTCGGTCCACTCGGCGCTCGCGCAGGAACCCGATCGGATGACCGACCGCGTGCTGCGCGCCCTCGAGTGTCCCTACGTGGACGTCCTCGGCCACCCGACCGGGCGCATGCTGCTGCGTCGCGAGGCGTCCGCCCTCGACGTGGAAACGGTGATTGCCGCGGCGGCTCGGCTCGGCGTGGCGCTCGAGATCAACGGCCAGCCGCATCGCCGCGACCTGCACGACGCCCACGCGCGCCTCGCACGCGATCGCGGCGTGAAGATCGTCCTCTCGAGCGATGCCCACGCCGTGGCCGGTTTCGAGCACCTACACTGGGCGACGTTCACGGCCCGCCGTGCCTGGCTCACGCCGCACGACGTGCTCAACTGCCTGCCGCTCGATCGGCTGCGCACGTCGCTGCGACGACACGGGAGCCGCCCATGACGCCGCTCGAGCAACTGCGGGCCCTCTACTTCAAGGCGACGCCCGACTCGATCGGCGAGGACTTCGACCGCGCCATCGACACCTTCAAGCAGATCACGAGTGACGAGGATCGCGAGAAGGCCGCGGTGTACATGGACGGCATCGCCGAGATGCGGCGGGAGTGGGCCGGCCCGCGCAAGCGCCCGGGCGCGTCCCCGTCCCGCAAGCCGCGCCGCTGAGCGGCGCGCCGGTCACGACCGCCGTTCCTGTTGCGCCTGCATGAACTTGCGGGCCGCCAGCCTCACGCTCTCCGGGATGTTGCGGTTGACGGTCAGCGCCTTCACGTCACGCTCCTGCAGGCGCGAGACGAGCGGCAGCGACACGGCCGGAGGCGTGCGCGGGTTCTTCACGAGCGCGGCGACCACGGTGTAGCTCTTCGTCCACGCGCGGCTGGTGCCGATGATGCGCAGCACCTCGTCGGACACGTTCTGCATGCGCGCGAAGTTCTCGATCTCGGTCTCGGTGAGCTTCGGACTGCCGAGCACCGCGGTGGCGACGATGCGGTTCGGATCCCGGATCAGGATCGCCCGCTGCTCCCGTCGGCCGAGCGTCGCAATGCGGATCTTCTCGGGCACCGGCAGCGACGTCAGCAACTGCTGCACGGCCTCGTCCTCCTCCGGTGCCGCGTCGATGGCCGCGACCACGGCGGGATCGGCATCCACTGCCGTCTCCTGCCCGTCGTCTGCCGCCATGTCACGCGGCGCGAGACGCCGCTCGCCGTCGTCGGTCCCGGGCGCCGCAGGGGCGGGTGCCAGCCGCGGCTCGTACCACGCGCGGAGTCCATCGGGAACGGCCGGCCGGACCAGGAACGCGCGGAGCGCCGTTGCCGGAATCGCCGCAACGGTCTCGGCCGCCACCGTCGCAATCTCGATGTCGGGATCGCGCGTCATCAAGGCGAGCAGCGCGAGGCGATCCACGCCCTCGGCCGTGACGAGTCCGCGGGCCGCCAGCAGGCGCACTTCCCGCGGGACGGCGCCCGACAGGAACAGGGTGAGGATCGGAGAGTCGACGCCGAGGTACACGGGCGTCAGGGGGCCTGGAACTGTGATGCCGTGGACGGCAGGATCGTCGCCCGCGCGACGGCACCGGCCGCGCCGAGGGACCTGCCGGGCCGGCCGTTCAACTCGTACGCGAACGCGCCCGCGTCGCCGGCCACGATCTGGAGCCGTTCGGCGGCCTCGACGGTGACCCGGTCCCCGGCGTTCAGCTCGCGGGCCAATCGCATCTGCCCGTCGGCCGAGACCTGCACCCAGCAGCGGCCGCTCGGCGCGACCACGAGATGCAGCGGCGCCCGCGGCGACTCGGGGACAGCCGTGGCCGGGGCCGGCATGTCCTGGGCTGGCGGCGGAACCGGAGCCTGGGCCGCCACGTCGGTCGATGGCGAATCGACAGGCGGAGGCGCAGGCGCTGCCGCCGACTCAGGGCCCGGGCCCGTTGCGTCACCGGCCTGTGCGGGTTCCTGGTGAGGCGCCGTGGCCGTGCTGCCGCTCCCGGGCCTCAGCCAGTCGGGCGCCAGGGCGTAGAGTGCCGCGACGAGCAGGAGGAGGGCGACGATGCCGCCACCGACGAGCACGACGGTGTTCGGCCCCTGACGCTGGTAGGCGCCACCATCGTCGGTGTCGTCGCGGTGGCCGGGTTCGTCGGCGAGGAACTGGTCGACCGCGGCATCGGGATCGACGCCGACCTGGGCGGCATACGAGCGGATGAAGCCCCGCGTGAAGATGCCGCCCGGCAGCTTCCCGTACTGGCCCTTCTCGATCGCATCGAGGAAGCGCACGGAGATGTTGGTCGTCTCTGCAATCGTGTGCAGCGAGACCTTCTGGCGCTCACGTGCTTCCCGCAGTCGCTCGCCGACCGTCACTGTGCCCGCTCCCCGTCTCCAAACACCGCGTGAATGTCACGCACGGCGGCCGCCAGCACCGCAGCGCCCCGTGCGTAAGCCGACACGAACAACTCGATGCCCGCGACACCCCGCGCGCCGGCCGCGCGCACTGCCGCGCAACCCGCCGGCTCGATGCCGCCCACCGCAAGCACCGGCACGGCCCCGGCCAGCCCTGCCCAGTGCGCCAGCGCCTCGAGCCCGGCGACCGGCGCGTCGTCAGGCTTCGAGACCGAGGGAAACACGGTGCCAAACAACACGTAGTCGCACCCGGCCGCCGCGCTGGCCGCATCGCCTGCGTGTACCGAGCGGCCAATGCCCTGCCCGGCCGGCTGGACGGCCCGCACGCGCAGCGCCGGCATCCCGTTGCCGCGCAAGTGCACGCCATGCGCGCCCGCTGCCCACGCGACGTGGGCCCGCTCGTTCACCAGCACGCGGCAGCCCGTGTGACGCACGGCATCACCGATCGCACGGACGACATGCAGGAGTTGCCGGTCGTCCCAGTCGCGTTCGCGCACCTGCACGGCATCGACACCGGCCTCTGCGGCAGCGGCGACGAACGCGATCAAGGCCGACGCGTCACCGCCGACCCGCGCGCGACTGGTAATCACGAGCGTACGCGGCGGCCACATCCTACACGCCCGCTTCAGGAGGCGCAGGTCGTCGCGACACCAGGGCGCCGATCTCGACGAGCGCCGCCGCGACGCTGATGATGCCGACACCGGTCACCGCACCCTTCACGTAGGGGTGCAGCACCCACTCGGCCACCGACGGCAACAGCGCGGCGAAGTAGTTGCGGTCCCAGAACCGCGACCACGGCGCCAGGATCAGCAGCAGTCCCGCCTCGAGCAGGTAGAGCGCCAGCAGCACACGACTGAACAGGGAAACGACTAGCCTCCGGCATCGACGCGCAGCAACCGATCGAGCCGGGCGCGCGCGTCACGATAGTCCTCGACCTGTGACAGCAGGTCCAGGAGCACGCCGAGTGCGCGATCGGATTCACCGAGCGACTCGAGCGCCTCTGCCAGATCGTACAGCACCGCGCGTCGCAGCACCGCATCGGGAACCGGCGCCCCTGCGGCCTGCTCGTACCAGCTGACGGCCTCGGGCATCTGGCCGCGCGACTTGTGCAGTTCGGCCAGTGCCTGCGAGGCTGCGAATCGTGAGCGCGGCTCGAGCGACGCCCGTTCGAATGCGCGCGCCGCTTCCGATGCCAGGCCCGCGGCCAGGAACACACGCCCGGCTGCCAGTTGCTGCTCGGCAAGCGCACGCGTATCGGTCTGCCGCTGCAGGTCGGCAAAGATCGCCTCGAGATCGATATCCACCTCGCTGGCAGGCTGGAGCGCCGGAGTGACGGGCTCGTCGGCGAACACCCCGGCCGGGCCGGCGTCGGGTGAAGCCTCCTCCTGCACCGGTTCCACGGGGATCGGCTCGGCCGCGCCCGATTCGACATGAGCCTCGACAGACGCATCGACAGGTGCCCAGACCGGCGCATCGACCGGTACCTCGACCGGCGCCTCGATCCGGACGGGCTCGAATGGTTCAGCCGCCGGCTCGGGCCGCATGGTGCTCGGGTCGTCGTCCCGCACCCGGTGCCGCACGGCCGGATCGGGGAGCACCGTGTCCCACTGGCGCAGTTCTTCGAGCAGTTGGGTGAGGTCCACTTCCTCGTCGACGATGGCCGGCTCGGCGATCGGCGTGGCATCGGGCGCCGGTGCGGGTGCATCGGCGTCGAGATGCAGATCGATCCGCAGGTCCGGCGGCGAGTCGTGCAGTGGCACCCCGATCTCGAGCGGCATCCCGAACTCAACCGGCATCCCGAACTCGACCGCGTTTCCGGGGGCCGCTGACGCCTCGGGTTGGATTGCCACGTCGTGTACGGGCTCGTGCGGAATCAGCCCAGGCGGTGGCGATGGGGGCGGTGACACCCGGCCCCGAGAGACGAACACCGCCGGCAACGCATCCTCCGTGAACAGGTAGGCGTCGTCAGGGTGTGTGGCACGGGACTCGCCGTCGCCCGGCGGCGACCACTCGGGCGACGCCCAGGCACTCGACAGCGAGATCGTCGGCGGCAATGCCGCATCGTCGACATCAATCCGAGGTTGCGCCGTGTCGGCGATCTCGAACAGAGGCTGCGGCTCGACGTCTACTGGCTCCAGGACCGGCGCACTCGGAGCGGCGACGGGGTCCACAGGCTCCTCCGGGGGCGCATGGACAGGAGCCATCGGCTCGGGCACCGCATGCACGTCGAACACGGGAGGCGGCTCGGCTTGCGCCACGACGGCCGGTGCCCCGCCAGACGACGCATCCCCGACGTGACGACCGAGCAGGTCCGCCCAGTCGAATGCACGGGCCTCGGTATCGACGGCCGCGGCGGGCGCGACACGCGGAGTCTCGACCGTCGGGACCGTCAGGGGCTCGGGCTCGATCGGCAGGACGACAGGCGCCAGTGACAGGTCGAGGTCCTGAATGTCGGAACGCCCGGCGTGCTCGACGAGTTCGAAGACCGTCGGGCGTGCGTCGCCCACATCGGCCGACGGCAGGACGCGCTCCGCGAGCGGGTCCGTGGGCGCGGGCGGCTCCTCGACAGCCTGCATGACTGGCGCGGTCCACGTCACCGGCGACGGCACCGCATCGACGACGGGAGGCAGCGCCGACGACGGCATGTCGTCGGTGATCGGCGGCGCGGCGGGCGGCGGTGGTTCTACGACAGCCGAGGGCACGACCGGTGGTGGCGAGGGCACGACCGGAGGAGGGGATGGAATGACCGGCGGCGGCTGGAACACCGTCGCGCCGACGTGCGTCGCAGGTCCCGTGACCATGCCGCCGGGTGCCGTATCGAGCATGGCCAGCCGCGCCCGTGCCTCCGCGACGCCTTCGACGTCGCGCCGGCGCTCGCGCATCTCGATCACGCGCTGGAACGCGACCCGGGCATCGGCCTTGAGCTTCAGCGCAAGCGACACCTCACCGAGTTGCCACGATGCGTGTTCGTGCGTGGCTTCGAGCTTGAGGACCTTCTTGTAGAGGGCCGCCGCCTTCGAGTGGAAACCTTCGGCGAACAGGTGATCAGCCCAGCGGCAGAACTGCACGGCCGCGCCTTCACGCTGTCCGGCCCGCTCCAGCAAGTCGGCGAGTTGCCGCACGATGCCCCAGTCGACCGGGGACGAGTCCGCGACGGTCTGGTAGTGCGTGATCGCCTCGTCCACGCGGCCCAGGCGAAGGCTCCTCTCGGCCAGGCGAATCAGGTCCTCACGGGTGCTCATCAGTGCCGGCTTCGTCGTCGAGCAACAGGTCGAACAATGTCGGAGGCCGGAAGCTCCGCCGGTGGGCATCGCTCAGGCCGTGCACGCGGATGGCGGCCAGGTGCTCCGCGGTGGCGTAGCCCTTGTGCCGGGCGTAGCCGTACCGGGGATCGTCCCGATCCAGCGCGAGCATCAGCCGATCGCGGGTCACCTTGGCGACGATCGAGGCCGCCGCGATGCATGCACATCGCTGGTCGCCCTTCACCAGGCCCTGATGGGGCACCGCAAGGTCCGGAATGGCGAAGCCGTCCGCAAGCACGTAATCGGCCGCCGGGGCCAATCCCATGATTGCGTCCCGCATCGCCGCCAGCGACGCCTTGTGGATGTTGAGGCGATCGATGTCGGCGACCGATCGCGAGACGACCGCCCATGCCACGGCACGCCGGACGATGCGATCGTGGAGGCGTTCGCGCGCCTCGGGTGTGAGGAGTTTGGAATCGCGCAGGCCGGCGATCGGCCGGCGCGGATCGAGGATGACCGCGGCCGCGGTGACGGGACCGGCGAGGCAGCCGCGTCCCACTTCGTCGACGCCGGCGACACACGCGTGACCGGCGCGCCTGAGCGCGTTCTCGATGTTGCGGCGGGCCGACCGCCGCGTGCGAGAGGGACCGGGAGCCATGGTACCGGCCGTCGATCGGGCGATCGACGGCCACCGGACGATCGGGCGGAGCCGGGGCGGCTAGGCCTGTGTCGAGGGCTTGCGGGTGGCTTCCTTCATGCGGGCCGCCTTGCCGCGCAGGCCGCGCAGGAAGTACAGCTTCGCGCGACGGACCTTGGCGGTGCGCACGACCTCGATCCGGTCGATCACCGGCGAGTGGAGGGGGAAGATGCGCTCGACACCCTGGCCGAACGAGATCTTGCGCACCGTGATTGACGCACGGGTGCTGCCGCGGTGCATCCCGATGATGAGCCCCTCGAACACCTGGATGCGCTCCTTGTCGCCCTCGCGCACCTTGACGTGCACGCGGACGGTGTCGCCGGACTTGACGGGGGGACGCGTGGTGAGCTGTGCGGATTCGATGGTCTCGATCGGGGTCATGATGCCTGTGCTCCGTTGGTCTTGCCGGCCTGCAAGCTGGCCAGCCACTCTCGTTCGTCGTCGGTCAGCGCCGCATCGTCAAGCAGGTCCGGTCGCCGTTCGAACGTGCGCCGCAGGGCCTGCTGGCGTCGCCAGCGCTCGATCTCGCCGTGGTGCCCCGACAACAGCACCGCGGGTACGTCCAGGCCGCGAAAACTCGCAGGCCGCGTGTAGTGCGGGTAGTCGAGCAACCCGCGGGTGAAGGAGTCGCGCACCACCGACTCCGCATCGCCGACCACGCCCGGAATCAACCGGGCGACGGCGTCCACGATCACGAGCGCAGGCACTTCCCCGCCCGAGAGCACGTAGTCGCCAATCGAGACTTCCTCGGTGACGAGCGTCGTGCTCACCCGCTCGTCCACGCCCTCGTACCGTCCGCACAACAGCACCAGGTGCGCCGCGCGGCTGTAGGCCTCGGCAACCTCCTGGCTGAACCGACGCCCCTGTGGCGATGGCAGCAGCACCAGGTCGGGCTCGCCTCGCGCCTCGCGCAGGTGCTCCACCGCGCGAAACAGCGGCTCCGGCTTGAGCACCATGCCGGGCCCGCCGCCAAACGGCGTGTCGTCCACCACCTTGTGCCGATCGGTGGTGAAGTCCCGCAGGTCGTGGACCTGCAGGTCAATCAGGCCGCTCGCCACCCCCCGACCGAGGACGCCGTCCTGCAGGCCGGCCCGCACCATGGCGGGAAAGATGGTCACGATGTCGATGCGCACGGCGCTTCGGTCCCGGTGTGTTGAGGTCCAGCAGCCCCTCTGGCGGCCGCACCACGATCAGATCCGGACGCAGCACCGGGCACATCGCCGGCGTCAACGGAATCTGGATTTCGTCCTCCGACCGCCGGACGAGTCCGGCGGGTACGCCTTCCCGCTGCACCACCAGCACGCCCGCGCCGCCGGTCGGCTCGACGCGTGCCACGGTACCCACCCGTTCCCCGGACTCGGTCTGCACCGGGGCTCCCACGTACTGGTACCAGTAGTACTCGCCCTCCGGGAGCGGCGCCAGCGCCGATTCCGGGATCCGCAGTTCGCGGCCAAGCGCCCCGACCTCGTCGATCGAATCGACGCCGCGGAATCCAATCAACGGCCGGCCGGCGTGCTGCCGCGACCTGTCGATCTCCAGCGTGACGACCGCCGCACCACGCCGCGCGTGCAGCGTGGCGCCCTCGGCGAACCGCACGCCCGGGAAGTCGGTCTCCGACTGGACGAGCACCTCGCCGCGCAACCCGTGCGGCCGGGCGATTCGCCCGACGAGCACCATGTCGTCCCAGTCGAGGTCGCTCACGGCCTCGTCAGCGCCGGGGCTGCCCGTCGCGGAACTCGACCTGCACCTTGCGTCCGTCGCGTTCGGCCGTCGTGGCCGCCAGCGTGCGCAGCGCCTGGGCCGTGCGTCCCTGCCTGCCGATCAGCCGTCCGAGTTCCCCCGGCGCCATGAAGACCTCGACGACCGACACGCCACGGTGCTCGGACTCGGTCACCGAGACCTGCGACGGGTCGTCGGCGAGCGCCCGCGCGACGACATCCACGAGTGCGCGTACGTCGCCCATCGGCTAGGCCGTCGCCGCTGCCTCGGCCGCCTCGGGTGCCGGCGCCGGATGCCGCTTCACGAGCGTGCGCACCGAGTCGGACGCCTGCGCGCCGACGCCGAGCCAGTAGGCCAGGCGCTCGCGGTCGATCACGAACGTCTCGGGCGTGACGCGCGGGTTGTAGTGGCCGAGGATCTCGACGAACGCTCCCTCGCGCGCGTTGCGCGAGTCGGCGACGACGATGCGGTAGAACGGGGACTTCTTGGCGCCCTGACGGCGCAGGCGAATCGTGACCATGTGTGCTCTCTCGTGAGCGCGTTCGTCGGAACGCGCCCTGCCTTCCTAACGCAGCGACCGCTGCGCCTGCATGGCGGCCTTCATCATGCCGAACTGCTTGCGCAGCTTGCCGCCGCCCTTGCCGCCCGCCAGCCCGCCCATCATCTTCATCATCTTCTTCATCTCGAGGAACTGCTTGATGAGGCGATTGACCTCCTCGACCGACCGGCCGCTGCCGCGCGCGATGCGACGACGACGACTGCCGTTGAGGAGCTGGTGGTTGCGACGTTCCCGGGGTGTCATCGACAGGATGATGGCTTCCACGTGGCCCATCTGCCTGTCGTCGACCTTCCCCTGCATCTGCTGCTTGATCTGCCCCATGCCGGGCAGCATTCCCAGCAGGTTCTCGAGCGGCCCCATGCGCTTGATGGTCTGGAGCTGCTCGCGGAAGTCCTCGAGCGTGAAGTCGTTCTCGAGGATCTTCTGCTCGAGCCGCGCGGCATCTTCCTGCGTGACGACGGTCTCGGCCTTCTCGATGAGCGACAGCACGTCGCCCATGCCGAGCACGCGCGACACGACGCGATCGGGATGGAACGCCTCGAGGTCGTCCAGACGCTCGCCGCTGCCCGTGAACGCGATCGGCACGCCGACGACCGACACCACCGACAGGGCCGCGCCGCCCCGTGCGTCGCCGTCCATCTTCGACAGCACCACACCCGTGACGCCGACACGCCGGTTGAACTCGCCCGCGCTCTTGATGGCGTCCTGCCCGGTCATCGCGTCGGCGACGTACAACTGGTCGGTCGGATTCACCGCCGCCTTGATCGCCTCGAGCTCCACCATGAGCTCGTCGTCGATGTGCAGGCGGCCCGCCGTGTCCACGATGACCGTGTCGTAGCCGCGCGTCTTCGCGTCGGCAAGCGCGCCGCTCGCACGCGACACCGGATCGAGGTTGCCGGCCGGGTCGTGTGCCGGCACGCCGGCCTGCTTCGCCACCAGGTTCAACTGCTCGATGGCAGCCGGGCGGCGGACGTCGGTCGAGACGACAATCGGGTGCCTGCCCTGGCGCACGAGCCACTTGGCGAGTTTGCCGCTCGTGGTCGTCTTGCCCGAACCCTGCAGGCCGAGCATGAGGATCACGCGCGGCGACGAAGCGGCCGGCGGCAGCCCGCCCTGCGTGTCGCCAAACAGCGCCAGCATCTCGTCGCGCACGATGCGCACGACCTGCTGGCCCGGACTCAGGCTCTTGAGGACCTCGGCGTCGACGGCGCGATCGCGCACCTTGTCGACGAATGCCTTGACGACCTTGAAGTTGACGTCAGCTTCGAGGAGCGCCATGCGGATCTCCCGCAGGGCGACTTCCACGGTCTCGGGCGTCAGCCGCGCCTCTCTTCCGAGGCTGGCAAAGACGTCCTGGAGACGATTGCTGAGTGAGTCGAACATGGCGCACAGGTCTGCCCGGACCGTCCGGCGGCCCCTTGGCAAACGACGAGTATAGCACTTGCCCGGGGATTGGTTCCGGCCTGTGCCCTACACCCCCGTCAGCATGTGGCCGAGCTTGGTCTTCTTCGTCTGCAGGTACTTCAGCGTGTGCTCGCCCGCTGGAATCTCGAGCGGCTCGGTCCGCGTCACCGAGAGCCCGTACCCTTCGAGCCCGACGAACTTTCGCGGGTTGTTCGTCAGCAGGCACATCGAGCGCACGCCGAGATGACGCAGGATCTGCGCCCCGATGCCGTAGTCCCGCTGGTCGGCCTTGAACCCCAGCTGCTCGTTGGCCTCGACGGTGTCGAGCCCCTGGTCCTGGAGGGCATACGCGCGAATCTTGTTCGCCAGTCCGATGCCCCGCCCTTCCTGGTTCAGGTACAGGAGCACGCCGCGGCCCTCGTCCGCGATGCGGCGCATGGCGGCCTCGAGCTGCGCCCCGCAGTCGCAGCGGGCCGAGTGGAAGACGTCGCCCGTGAGGCAGCTCGAGTGCACGCGCACCATGACGTCGGTGCCCTCGCCAATCTCGCCACGGACGAGCGCCACGTGCGTGAGGCTGTCCACCGGGCTGTCGAACGCGTGCAGCTGGAAGTCGCCGTAGTCGGTCGGGAGGCTGGCAGTGGCGACCGGTTGCACGAGCCGTTCGTGACGCAGCCGGTACCGCACGAGATCCGCGATGGTGATCATCAACAGCCCGTGCCGACGCCCGAACTTCGCGAGATCGGGCACACGCGCCATCTCGCCGTCCTTCTTCGTGATCTCGCAGATGACGCCGGCCGGCGCCAGGCCCGCCGCGCGGGCGAGGTCCACCGCGGCCTCCGTGTGTCCCGTCCGCACGAGCACACCGCCCGACCGCGCCCGCAGCGGAATGATGTGCCCGGGACGCGCGAGGTCGGAAGGCCGGGTCGCCGGATCGATGGCCGTGCGGATTGTCGTGGCGCGATCGCGGGCCGAGATGCCGGTGGACGTGTTGGCCTTGGCCTCGATGCCGACGCACATGGCGGTGCCGAGCCGCGACGAGTTGTCGCGCACCTGCAGCGGAATCTCGAGCTCGTCGAGGCGGTCGGGGGTCATCGCCAGGCAGATCCAGCCGCGCCCGTGGGTGGCCATGAAGTTGATGGCCTCCGGCGTCACGAGCTCGGCGGCCATCGTCAGGTCGCCCTCGTTCTCGCGATCCTCGTCGTCCACGACGATGACCATGCGACCCGCCTTGAAGGCGGCAATGGCGTCCTCGACCGCGGCAAACGGTCCTCGTCGGCCGGCGGTGGCACCGTGGGCGATACGCAGCGATCGGGTCATGTGCGGGCGATTCCCAGCGAGAGGCCGCGCAGGACGTACTTGCCGACCATGTCGCATTCGAGGTTGACGATGGCACCGGGCGCCACCGCGTGCAGGGTGGTGACGTCCCACGTGTGCGGGATGACCTGGACGTCGAACGTCGAGGTGTCGAGCGACGCGATGGTCAGGCTGATGCCGTCCACGGCGACCGATCCCTTCTCGATGAAGTATGCAGCCAGTTCCGGGAGGAACGACACCCGCACCCGATGGAAGGCGCCCTCGGCGGCGACGGTCTCGACACGGCCCGTGCCGTCCACGTGCCCCTGCACGAAGTGTCCGCCGAGCCGGCTGCCGACCGCGAGCGGGCGCTCGAGGTTCACGAGCGCGCCCGGGGCGAGGCGGCCGAGCGCCGTCACGCGGAGCGTTTCGGGCGAGACGTCGGCGGCCCAGGACGACTCGTCGCAGGCCACGACGGTCAGGCAGACACCGCTTGTCGCGACGCTGTCGCCGGGCGAGAGGCCGGCGCCGAGCGGCGTGTCGATGGTGATCCGCTGCCCGCCCGCGACGGGCAGCAGTTCGCGCACCGTTCCCGTGGCTTCAATCAATCCCGTGAACATCGCTGTCGATCAGGACGTCGTGCCCGAGCGGCACGACCCGCGTCGCCCGTGCGTGCGGCCGGACGGGCACGTTCCAGCGTACGGCATCCGGGCCGAGCGCGCAGCCGCTCACGATTTCGCTGACCCGATCCACCACGCCGGCCTGCCAGCACGCGGCGTGCAGCGTGGCGCCGCCCTCGACGAGCAGCGACTGCAGGCCACGGGCGGCAAGGACGCGCAAGGCGTCCACCACCGTCCCGTCGGTCGCCGTCAGGTCCAGGCCCCGGTCGCGCAGGGTCGCGGCACGTGGCGAGGCCAGGCCGGCCTCGGTCGTGATCACGACAACGGGGCCGTCGCCGACCGTCCGCACGAGGTTCGCGTCGGGCGACAGGCGGAGCTGGCGGTCGAACACGACGCGAACGAGCGGCCGATGGCGGTAGACGTCGCGCGCGGTCAGCAGCGGGTCGTCCACGGCAGCCGTCCGTGCCCCCACGGCAATCGCGTCGACCGACGCGCGCAGGCGCTGCGTCCAGCGCGCCGCATCCGGGCCGCTGATGGCGGTGCGCTCGCCCGGCCGCGCCGCGATGCCTGCATCGAGGCCCATCGCGATCTTCAGGTGCACCCACGGCCGGCCGCGTTCGACGACGCGGAAGAACGGTGCGTTCTGGCGTCGCGCGTCGCGCCGGCCGAGGCCTATGGTCACGGCCACGCCTCGATCCCGGAGATACCTGATGCCGCGGCCCGCCACCTGCGGGAAGGGGTCGCCCGTCGCGATCACGGCGCGCGCAACACCCGCGTCGGCGACGGCCACGCAACACGGCCCCGTCCGCCCGTGATGGCTGCACGGCTCGAGGGTGCAGTAGAGCGTGCTGCCCTGTGCCCGGACGCCGGCCGCCTGCAGCGCGACGATCTCTGCGTGCGGTCCTCCCGCGCGCTGATGATGCCCGACGCCGACCACGACATCGTCGGCATCGACGAGCACGGCCCCGACGACAGGGTTGGGCGAGGTGCCCGCACGGCCTCGCTCGGCGTGCCAGAGCGCGCGCGCCATGTGCCGCGCGTCGCCCGGACGCAGGTCGCCGTCCACGTGCTGCGTGTCTACCACGCCTCCTCGAACAGTGCGTCCACGTACTCGCGCGGGTCGAACGGCACGAGGTCGTCGATCTGCTCACCCGTGCCGACGTAGCGGATGGGCAGCCCGAGGTCCTGGGCGATGGCCACGGCCACGCCGCCCTTCGCGGTGCCATCGAGCTTGGTCAGGATGATGCCGTTCACGCCCGACACCTTCATGAACTCGCGCGCCTGCGTCACGCCGTTCTGGCCGACCGTCGCATCGAGCACGAGCAGCACGTCGTGCGGGGCGCCCTCGACCTCGCGCGCCGCCACGCGCTTGATCTTCTCGAGCTCGTTCATCAGGTTCACGCGCGTGTGCAGCCGCCCGGCCGTGTCCACGAGCACGGGATCGAGATCGCGGGCCCGCGCCGACTTGATGGCGTCGAAGACGACGGCCGCCGGGTCGGAGTTGGGCTGCGCGCGCACGAAGCCGACCTCGGCGCGCCGTGTCCAGATCTCGAGCTGCTCGACGGCCGCTGCGCGGAAGGTGTCGGCCGCACACACGAGCGGGCGGGCTCCCTGCTGCTTGAGGAGGTTGGCCAGCTTGCCGATCGACGTCGTCTTGCCGGTGCCGTTGACGCCGACGATCAGGACGACACGCGGGCGCCCGCCCTCGACAGGCGGCGGCGCCGCCCCCTCCAGGATGCCGAGGATCTCCTCGCGCACCAGCGGCAGCAGGTCGTCACCCCGACGCGACCGGCGCCGCACGCGCTCGACGATGCGTTCAGTGGCGGCGACGCCGACGTCGCAGGTGATCAACGCCTCCTCGAGCGCATCGATCGACTCGATGCGACGGGTGGAGCGCGACTCGGCCGTGGCCGTGGCAGTGCCTGTCCCGACTGGGGACTCCGGCTCGAATGCGCCGAGCAGCTGGTCCTTCGTCTTCTGCAGGCTCGACTTCAGGCGGTCGAAAAAGCTCACCCCGAAAGTGTACGACGGCGGCAGGCGGGCTCACCTCGGCGTCAGGTTGTACTGCACGTCGGTGATCTCCAGCTCGAGGTACGGGTAGTCGCCGCCCGGCTCGTGCCATCGCCCTTCGCCGCGAGAGGCAAGTCGCACGGGCCCGAACGGGCGGTAGGCGGCAAGCGGCGTGGACCACCGGGCTCGACGCAGCGTGCGTCCGTCCTCGGACGCCTTGAACCGGTCATCCGAGAGGAAGTCGATCAACTCCCCGTCGTCGTCGAAGACAAGATCCGCCCGAATCGTGTGGCCCGCGTTGGTGAACGTCGCGCGAACGGTGTGGGCGTCAATCGCCTCCCACGCGATCGGAGCGTCCACAAGCGCCGCCGGCGCCATGATGCACATGTCGTTGAGCAGCGTCACCGTCTCGGCCTGCGTCAACTCGGGGCCCGACAGATCGACGACCGGCACGAGCGCGGCGGCCTTCACGCGCATCGACGCCGCACCGCCCGCATACCGATGCAGCCCCTGAACCGGCAGCAGGAACATCGACGCGTTCATGTAGAAGAACCGGGCCGCGTCGCCGACGACGTTGTGCTGCTCCGAGGAGAAGGGCATCCATGACGCGTCGCGGCCGCTGCGGATCCGGCCACTGATCGTCACGCGGAAGTTCCGCACGTGCGGATGCCCCACAACGCCAACCGTCCGCAGGTAGCGCTGCACCAGCGCGGGCAGGCGCGCCAGATCCGCGTCGGTGACGGGCGCGTCCGACGCCTGCCGTGCCAGTCGCTGCGCAACGTCGGTGTCGTACGTGGCCAGCAGGCTGCCCGGGCCATGGGCAAGGGCCCCGAACAGCGAGCCGACAAGCACCACGACGTTCACGACGGCACCGGCCCGCGCATCGGACCATGCGGCGACGATCGCGACCATCGATGCGACGACCGCGCACACCGCGATGAGCCACCACCAGCGCGGCAACACGACGAGGGCGATGGCCGCGGCCACAAACAGTGCCGCCGCAACGAGCCACACCACACCCATCGATCGCGAGATCGGCGATACGAGTTGTGGAAGGGCCGCCAGGCCGAAGGCCTTCGCCACGCCCAGCAGGTGAATCGCGCCGTGCAGCGCCAGCAGGACGGCGAACGCCCGAACCACCGTCAGCGCTCCGCCTTCTGCGGCCGGAGCATCAACACCTCGGTGGCCGCAAGTGGATGGGTGCGGCCAGCCAGGACGTCAGCCATCTGCTCGGCGATCGGCAACTCGACGCCGGCGGCGGCGCCCAGCGTGAGAATGGCTTCGGCCGCATTGACGCCCTCGGCCACCATCCGCGTGCCCGCCAGGATGTCTGCCAGCGCGCGCCCCAGGCCCAGTTCGATGCCGAGTTGTCGATTCCGGCTTGCCCCGCCGGTGCACGTCAGCACGAGGTCGCCGAGCCCGCTGAGGCCGGCAAGCGTGTCGGCCCGCCCGCCGAGCGCCACCGCCAGTCGGGTCATCTCCGCGAGCCCGCGCGTCACCAGTCCGGCCAACGCGTTGTGCCCCAGGCCGAGGCCCTCGACAACGCCGGCAGCAATCGCGATGACGTTCTTGTATGCGCCGCCGATCTCGACGCCCACCACGTCGTCGCTCGCATACAGCCGGAATCGCCGGCCCCGGAACTCTTCCTGGACGTGCAGGCTGGCTGTCGCGTCGGTCGCCGCCGCCACGACGGCGGTCGGGAGTTCGCTGGCCACCTCGTGCGCGAAGCTCGGCCCCGACAACACGACCACCGGACATCCCGCCGGCAGTTCCTCGGTCAGTACCTGCGACATCCGCGTCCAGGTGACACGCTCGAGCCCCTTTGTCGTGCTGACGACGATCGTCCCGGGGCGGATGGCCGGGGCCAGCTCGCGACTGGTGTCGCGCGTGCCGTGCGACGGCACGGCCCAGACGATCATCGTCGCTTCGGCCACCGCCGCCGCGGCGTCAGCCGTCGGCAAGACGCCATCGGGAAGGCGCAGTCCCGGGAGGTAGTCGGCGTTCTCGCGTGTCGCGCGCATGCGCGCAGCCATCGCGCCGTCGCGGGCACACAGCGGGACGTCGTGGCCCACGCGGGCCAGGTGCATCGCCAGCGCCGTCCCCCACGAGCCTGCCCCCACCACCGCCGTCTTCACAGCCGCTGCCCCACGGACCGCTCGCTCCCCTGCCGCAGGCGTCGCACGTTGTCGCGGTGCCGCCAGGCGACCAGGACCGCCGCCGCCGCGGCACCGGCAAGCACCGGCAGCGGCGCGCCGAACCACGCCGTCAGGGGTGGCAGCGCCGCCATGGCAGCCAGCGATCCGATCGACACGTACCGGGTGGCCACGAGGCCAGCCACGAACACGACGGTGGACAGCGCGGCGGCCGCCGGGGCCAGCACCGCGAACACGCCAGCCGTCGTCGCCACGCCCTTCCCGCCGCGCCAGCCGAGCCAGGGCGGATAAATGTGGCCGGCAATCGCGGCAAGGCCGGCGCAGACGGGCACCGCTGGCGCCGGCGCGACCGCGCCCGCCAGCCACACCGCGAGGCTGCCCTTCGTGGCGTCGAGCGCGAGAGCCGCGATCGCCGCGGCCGGCGACGCGACGCGCAGGACGTTCGTCGCGCCGACGTTGCCCGACCCCACGGTGCGCAGGTCGATGCCGCGCCGCCGCGTCAACAGGTAAGGGAACGGTATCGAGCCCAGGAGGAAGCCGACCGCCACCACGGCGAGGAGCGTGCCGACCGCGAGCGGCGCCCCGGCGCTCATCGCGCACCTCCGTCCGGATCCCGCCCGTCGAGCGCGAGCCGCACCATGTCGAGCGCAACCGTCACCGATTGCTGACGGATGACGACCCGGTCGCCGACGAAGCGGGCGTGCCTGCAGGCCTCGACCGACGGCGTGCTGACGGCAATGAAGACCGTGCCGACCGGCTTCTCGTCCGACCCGCCGCCCGGGCCCGCGATCCCCGTGATGCCGACGCCGACCTCGGTCCCGCACGCCTTCCGGGCCCCCGCGGCAAGCGCCCGGGCCACCGGCTCGCTCACGGCCCCGTGATTGGCAATCGCCGCCTCCGGCACGTGCGCGAGAGACGTCTTGAGCGCGTTGGCGTACGGCACGATCCCGCCCTCGAACCACCCCGAACTGCCCGGCACGTCGGTCAGCCCGACTGCCAGCAATCCGCCGGTACACGACTCGGCAACCGCGAGCCGCCAGCCCGCGGCGTGCAGCAGGGCGCCGACGGCTTCCTCGAGCGTCTCCTCGCGCGTCGAGTACACGATGCGATCGAGGGCCGCCGCCGCAGCAGCGGCCGCCGCATCGAGCACGGTCGCAGCCGCGCCGGCATCGTCGCTCCGGGCCGAGAGGTACAGCTCGATGCGGCCGCGAGCCGCGAGAATCGTCGCGTCGATGGCCGGCACGGCCGCACGCCATGCCGTGTAGAGCGGCTGCAGCGTGGACTCGACGGCCGACTCGCTGCGTCCGACGATCTTCAGCACGCGCCGATGCGTCCGCGAGGAGCCGGCGCGCGCACCGAGTGGGCCGGCCACGAGTGCATCCAGCATGGGCTCCATCTCGCGCGGAGGACCGGGCAGCAGCGCCACGGCCTGGGCGCCGAGATCGATCCACTGGCCGGGTGCCGTGCCGGTCGGATTGTCGAGCCGCAGCGCACCGTCGATGAGGAGGGCCTGCCGCCTGTTGATGTCGGGCATCGCCAGGCCGCGCCGAGCGAACCGATCGACGATCCGCGACAACTGCACGGGATCCTCGGCGAGCCCCCGGCCGAGCGCACTCGCGACCGCAAGTCGCGTCAGGTCGTCGTCGGTGGGGCCGAGCCCGCCGGTGAGGATGACGAGATCGGCACGCGCGAGGGCGGTGCGCACCGCAAGCTCGAGATGCTGCAACTGGTCGCCGACGATGCTGCGCGCGACGAGATCGATGCCCAGGGACTCGAGCCGCCCGGCAATCGCGGCGGAGTTGGTGTCCACGCGTCCGAGTGCGAGCAGTTCGCTCCCGACGGCAATGGTCTCCGCGCGCGCAAGCGGCGCCGCGCTCATGCCAGCATCCACTCCGGCCAGAACCATGCGAGCAGCCGGACCCCGGCGTGGGCATACACCGCCGCCATGAAGTCGTCGCTCATCACGCCCCAGCCGCCCGGCAAGGCCTCGAGCCGGTTGCACGGCGGCGGCTTGACGACGTCGAACACGCGGAAGAGGACGAACCCGGCGAGCGCACCCGTGATCGACACCGGGATCAGCGCAAGCGTCACCAGCATGCCGAGCACTTCGTCGATGACGACCGGGCCAGGGTCGATGTGGCCGAAGTGCTGCTCCGCCGCGGTCGCCGCCCACGCACCGAGCAGGAACACCACCACGATGGCGGCAATCTCGATCGCCGGCTGGCCGGTTGCGCGGACGCCGGCAAAGAGCACGAGGCCGGCCACCGAGCCGACGGTGCCCGGTGCGAACGGCACGTAGCCGGCGCCGAGCGCCGTCGCCACGGCGAGGGACAGACGGGATGTCACGACGAAAGACTCCTCAGGCGATGGGGACGACGCGCGTCCCGGCAAGGCGGTCGTGCAGCCCGCGCCGGTCGGCGTCCATGAAGAGCGGCAGCAATCCCAGGCCGAACGGGATCGCGCACGCCAGGAGCGCCACGCTGCGCAGCACCGCATGGCCGAACGGGACGGTGCCACCCCCTTCGTGGACCACGCGCTCGCCCGTGATCATCTTGCCGATCGTCTGGCCCGATGCGGCCGTGAAGGTGACGAGGTATGCCGTGTCGAGCAGGAACAGGAAGCCGCCGAGCGGTACCAGCGGCAGCAGGCGCCAACTGGAGGTATCAAGGCCAGCCACCCGCAGCGTGAGCCACACGACGATCGCGTCGATCGCAATGAGGAGGACGGCGTCGATGAGTCCGGCCCGCACGCGCGCGCCGAGGCCGCTGGCGGCGGCGACAGGTGCGGGGGCGTCCGAGACGACGGGGTGCTCGGGCTCGGTCGGTGGATCGTCCGGCCAGTCGAACGCGGCGGTGTGATCACCGCCGGGCGGGACGTCGGTCGCGGTCCCGGTCCGTGACGACGGCCGCGGCACTTCGACGCGGCGACGCAGCGGCGGCGCTGCGGGCGGGATGATCACGGGCGGCGCGTCGTGCGGCGCCTGGTCCTCGAACAGCGGGAGGTCGAGTGCGCCGCCCTCGGTTGGCGGCGTCGTCTCGAGCGGCGAGCGCCGCCGGCGCGACGGCTCCCACGCGCGCGGCTCCGGAGCCGGGTCGACCGGGACGGGCGGGTCCGCCGGGCGGGCCGGCGCAGCCAGCGCGAAGTCGTAGCCGCAATTGCGGCACCGCTCCACGTCGTCGAAACTCAGGTAACTGCACTTGGGACACCGCATCGATCAGTCCGTAAACGCGTCGCTATACCGCGCCGGGCGCCTCGACCGCCACCGTGCCCTCGCGCGCCTCGCGCCGGGCCGGCAGGATGCCGAAGGCCTTCATCTTCCGGTACAGGTTGCTCCGCTCCACGCCGAGCACCTCCGCCGTGCGCGAGATGTTGCCCTGCTGGGCCGCGAGCGTGCGCACGATGTAGTCGCGCTCGAAGCGTTCACGCGCCTCGTGGAGCGGCAGCGTGGGCCCTTCGTGCGGCTCGGCCTCGGCGTCGGCCACGTGGCCACCCTGCAGGAACCCGAGGTGCCGCGCCTCGACGACTTCACCCGGCACCATGATCAGCAGTCGTTCGACGACGTTGCGGAGTTCCCGGACGTTGCCCGGCCAGGGATAGCGCAGCAGCACGTCCATGGCCTCGGGGTCGAACACACGCGGCCGGCGTCCGTGCTCCCGTGAGAGCTCCTGCATGAAGTGCGCGACGAGCCGCGGGATGTCGTCCTCGCGCTCGCGGAGTGGAGGCACGAAGATCGGAATCACGTTGAGGCGGAAGAACAGGTCCTCCCGGAAGCGGCCCGCCCGGATCTCGCCGGTCAGGTCCTTGTTTGTGGCCGCCAGCACACGGACGTCCACCTTCACGCTGTCGTGGCCGCCCACGCGATCGACGACCTGCTCCTGGAGGACGCGCAGCACCTTCGCCTGCGTCTTCAGGCTCATGTCCGCGACTTCGTCGAGGAAGATGGTGCCGCCATCGGCGAGTTCGAAGCGTCCGCGACGATCGCCGACCGCGCCCGTGAAGGCCCCGCGCACGTGCCCGAACAGTTCGCTCTCGATCAGTTCCTCGGGGATGGCCGCGCAGTTCACTTCCACGAACGGGCCGCTGCGCCGCCGGCTCAGCGCGTGGATGCTGCGCGCGACCAGTTCCTTGCCGGTGCCGTTCTCCCCGAAGATCAGCACGCGGCCGTTCGTCGGCGCCGCCATCGCGATCTGCTCGCGCAGCGACCGCATCACGTAGCTCTCGCCCACCATGACGAAGCGGCGATCGACGTGCTCGCGCAGCGCGCGGTTCTCCGCCTCGAGCTGCCGCTGGCGCAGCGCATTGCGGACGACATGGAGCGTCTTGTCGATGGAGAGCGGCTTCTCCACGAAGTCGAAGGCGCCGATTTTCACGGCGCGCACCGCCGACTCGATGTTGCCGTGGCCCGAGATGACGACCACCGCCGCGTCGACGTGGCGATCGCGCAACCGCGCGAGCGTCAGGAGGCCGTCGATGCCAGGCAGCCACACGTCGAGCAGGATGACGTCGAAATGCCGGCCGGGCGCGATGTCGAGGCAGGCCTCGCCGCTCGCCACGGCCTCCACCTCGTAGCCTTCGTCGCGGAGGACACCAGACAGGGCCGATCGCACGCCGGCTTCGTCGTCGACGATGAGGACGCTCGGACGCATGGCCTAGGCAGGAAGCTCCATCGTGAAGGCGGCGCCGTGCGGATCCTGATCGGCCGCCTCGATCGTGCCGCCGTGGTCGACGACGATGCGGCGGACGATGGCGAGCCCGAGCCCGCTGTCGCGCCCTTTCGTCGAGTAGTACGGCAGGAACAGCTTGCTGCGGTCGGCCCGCCCGAGGCCGGGGCCGTCGTCGGCGATGACGAGCCGCCCGAGGCGGTGGGCCTCGTCCCACGACGTGCGCACGGTCAACGTGCCGGCGGCGCTCGCCGCGCGGCCGTCTGCCGGCGCGGCCATCGCCTCCACGGCGTTGTCCACCAGGTTGATGACCACGCGCTTGAACTGCTCCGGATCGACACGGATGGCCGGCATCTGCGCATCGTACTCCCTCACGACGGTCAACCGCGGCAGGCCGGCATAGAGCGACAGGGCTTCGTCGAGCAGCACGTGCAGGTCGGAGGGGACGGCGTGCGGGGCCGGCATCCGCGCAAACTGCGAGAACTCGTCGACGAGGCCCTTCAGCGACTCCACCGCGCCGATGATGTTCGTCGAACATTCGTCCACCAGTTCGCGCGTCTGCGGCGGGGCCGCGGTGAAGTGGCGGCGGATGCGCTCGGCACTGAGCTGGATCGGCGTCAGCGGGTTCTTGATCTCGTGGGCCAGGCGGCGCGCCACGTCGCGCCAGGCCGAGACGCGCTGCGCCCGGATCAGCGGCGTGACGTCGTCGAACACCAGGACCGTGCCCTCCGAGCTGCCCTCGTCGCGCAACGGCGTGGCCGCTACCGCCAGGTGCAGATCGCGCCCGTCGCGCCTGATGGTGATCTCGTGGCCGGCGGTGCCGCCGCGCGTGCGGGCCGCTGCCTGCGGGATGGAGAGCAGCGGTCGGAGATCAGGACGCGCGAAGGCCTCGTCGTACGACAGGCCGACGGCTGACTGATCGAGCCCGAGCAGCCGCGCCGCGGCGCTGTTCATCGTGTTGATGCGGCCGCGCGCGTCGAGCGAGATCACCCCCGTGGCAATGCGCTTCAGGATCGTCTCGATGTAGCGGCTGCGGCCCTCCACCTCGCGGCTCTTGCGCTGCACTTCCGCGCGCGAGAGCTCGAGCTCGGACGCCATGGTGTTGAACGCCTCGACGAGCTGGCCGAACTCGTCCGCCGTTTCCGGCTCGATACGGTGATCGAAGTGGCCCTGGCCGATGGCGCGGGCACCGGCAGCCAGCAGGCCGATGGGCCGCGTGATGCGCTTGGCCGTGTAGAGGCCGAGCCATGTCGCACTCACGAGGATGAACAGCGTCATCATCAGGAAGAACGACAGGTAGACGCCCTCGATGGGGCGCCGGAGCACGCGCAGCTGCTGGTAGCCCTCGTAGGCGTCCACGATGCGCCGGCTGTGCTGCGCGAGCGTGCCCGAGAGGTGCTCGCTCACGATCACGACGCCCACCGGTGCCATGCCGTCAGGCACGCGCACGAGCGATGCCGATCGCACCAACTCGCCGCCGCTGCCGAGCGGCTCGATCAGCCGCGTGTCCTCGCTGCCGCCGGCCACGCGGGCGGCAAGGCGGTCGGCCGAGGCGCGCGGCACGTCGCGCGGCGCACTCGGCGAGGCGACGTCGAACAGCGGCGTCACCTCGATCGGGTCGCTGCCGGCAACGATGCGGTAGATCTCCACCTGGGTGGCGCGGCCCGAGGCGACTTCCGGCGAGACGCGCGCACGAATGGTCGCGACGTCGCCGCGGTCGATGCCGGCCGTGGACAGCAGGCGTGCGAGGCGAACCGCCTGACGGCTCGTCTGCACCTGCGTGTCCTGGTAGTAGTCGCTCGCGATCTCGCGTGCGGCGCTCAGCACGTCGTCGATGGGCGGCGCGAACCAGCGGCTCGCGCTGTTGCGAATCAACTCGCTGCCGACGATCAGCACCAGCACGGCCGGCACGAGCGAGAGCGCGAGCATCGCGGCCACGAGCTTGGCCCGGAAACGCGCGAACGGCAGCGCGCGGCGCCGCTCGACGAGCAGCTTGATCACGTTGCGCGCCAGCACGAACCCGAGCGCGCCGAGCATCGTGAGGTCCACCGCGACGAGCGCGTAGAGGACGACCTCGCTCAGGAGCGCGGGCGACAGCCCCGTGGACCTGTCGGCCAGCGTGACGAGCGCGACGAGCGCCGCCACGAGCAGGCCGATGGCCAGCAGGACGAAGATCGGGTTGTCGCGGAACGGGCGCTGCGGGGGAGGCCGGGGCGAGGGAGGGACCGGAGGCGACGCCGGCGTGGACGAAGGCAGCGCCCCGCCGGCGCCTGACGGATCGCTCAGGTCGAAGATGGCCACGTCACGGCCGGAAGCGGAAGCTCACGCTGCCGAGCGCGGCCCCCGGGTTCCAGGGCCACAGCCAACCGAGCAGCCGCGGCCGCGTCTGTGCCTTCACGCGCACGTGGTACTCGCCGTCGCTCACCAGGCGGTGCGTCGACAGCCGGCGGGCCCGGAACGTCGTCATCCAGCGCAGGGCGGTGTCTTCGTCGTCGGTGGTGCGGACCTCCTCGACGCGGCCGTCCTCGATGAACGTGATCTGGTACCGGCGGGTGAGATTGTCGTACCGGACGACGGCCGAGACGCGCGCCGAGGCGATGGTGCGGTCGAACCACCAGCGTGAGGGCGCGACGAGGGTCACGTCGTAGGCGAACGTCGTGGGCAGGCCGCTCAGGATGGCGGCACGCACGGCCTCCGACACCGCATCGGTGACCTGGAAGCTGACGAGCACCTCGCCGTCCTGCAGGCTCGTCTCGACCCGCACGGAGGGATCGGCCCAGGCCGCCGGCGCGACACCGACGAGGCACGCAAGAAGCAGCAACACACGCAGCCGCATCGTCAATCCTTCGACTTGATCAGGTCCTCGAGCTCGGTCATGAACTCGCCGATGTCGCGAAAATGCCGGTAGACCGAGGCGAATCGCACGTAGGCGACCTTGTCGAGCTGCCGCAGTTCCGTCATCACGTGCTGACCGATCTCGGTGGTGCTGATCTCCTTGTCGGGCTTCTCCTGGAGGGCGGATTCCACGCGGTCGGCCACCGCCTCGAGGGCGTTGACCCGCACCGGACGCTTCTCGCACGCCTTGAGCAGGCCCGCAATCAGTTTCTGCCGTTCGAACCGTTCGCGCCGGCCGTCCTTCTTGACGACCATGTACGGGATTTCGTCCACGCGCTCGTACGACGTGAACCGTCGGCCGCATTCGAGGCACTCGCGGCGGCGGCGAATCACTTCTCCCTCGCGACTCTCCCTGGAGTCCACCACCTTGTCCTCGAGGTGGCCGCAGTACGGACACTTCATCCGGCGTCACTCCCCTGCGCGAGGCGCGCGCCCGGTGGCACCCCATCGCGCGACATGTCCCCGATGCGCCGCAACGATATCCCTTCGCGCGCCACGAGCAGCAACGTGGCGAGCGACACCGGCAGGAACGAGAGCGCATGCAGCGCGAACGCATACGCCACCGCGCGGTCGTTGTCGGCCGCGTACAGCGTCACCATCGCCAGCCGCACCGATTCGTGGAAGGCGCCCACCGCCCCCGGCGTGGGCACCGCGACACCCACGGCGAGGAACATCAGCACCGTGAAGGTGCCCATCCAGGGCAGCGAGAGCCCGAAGGCGTGCGCCATCGCCCACGTGGTGAGCGCGATGGACAGCCACACGGCAACCGACCAGGCAAAGGCGTTGGCCAGCGCCGCCGGCGTGCGCAGCACCGCGAACCCCTGGCCAAAGGCAGTGACCACCTTGACGGCGAGGCGGCTCAGGCGCGCCGGCAACCGACGCGTCAGCCGTTCGGTGAGCAGGCCCACGCGCTCGGCGTGCCCGGCAAACACGAACGCGACGGCGAGGCCGCCAAGCGCGGCCGCCCCGGCAATGAGGCCGCCGAACTGAACCGCGCGCAGCGTTTGTCCGTCATTGACAGCGAATCCGGGCTCGAACAGCGCGACGGACAGGGCAAAGAGGAGCAGCAGCGTGATGAGGTCCAGCGCCCGTTCGAGCACGATCGTCGCAAACGTCGCCGTCGGATCGAGTCGGGCCGTCCGCGCCAGCAGGTAGGGTCGGATGAATTCCCCGACGCGGCCCGGCAGCATGGCATTGGCGCCGAACCCGATCACGGTGGCGCGCAGCGCGGGGCCGAACGGCACACGCCCGGCGGGCAGCAGCAGGTACTGCCAGCGGAACGTGCGGCAGATGAAGGTGCCAATCAGCGCCGCGAGGGCCAGGATGACGCCGCCGGGCTGGGCCTGCGACAGCTCCCGTGCCACGGCGGCCAGGTCGGCCTGTCGCAGGAAGAGCGCCAGCAGCGCCACGGTGACGAGCAGGATGAGTGCGTGCTTGAGGTAGCCCGTCATGCGCAGGTGGGCTGTTCGGGCGCGACTGTACTATAGGTTGGGTTTCCGAGGCTATGGGAAAGCGCGAACTGCTACTGCTGGTGGTCTTCGTCGTCCTCGGTCTGGGCGTGTACCAAGTCGCCGCGCCGGCCGCGCCGGCCGAAGGCGAAGGCTTCTCGTTCGGGCGCCTGCTCGAGCTGGCCAAGGCCCATATCCATGGCGCCCGCGAGCGACGGACGGTGACTCGCACGGCCGCCGTCACGCCCGCGGCCGGCGCGACGACCCTGGACCTCGGCGACGTCGGCGGTACGGTGATCGTCGAAGGGCACGACGCCCCGGAGATCCGGATCCAGTTCGAAGCCGTGCTCAGCGGCGTGGACGCCAAGGACCTCGACGCCCAGGAGCGCGACCTGGCGGTCAGCCTCGAGAACGACGGGCAGGCGACGCGGCTCCGCGTGGAGCACCGCGAGGGCCGGCGCCCCCGCTTCGAGGTGCGCGTGGCCATGCCGCACGCCCTGACGGCGCGCCTGTCGGGCCGAGGCTCGGCCGAGGTCCGCGCCATTGCCGGCCTGCACCTCGACGAGTTCCGCGGTGAGCTGATCACCGAGGCGCTCGGCGGCCCGGTCACCGGTGAACTGCGCGATGCGCGAGCCGAGTTCGGCGAGGGCGCGACGCTGAATCTGCACACGCGCAACGGGCGGCTCCACGCCGAGGCACCTGCGGCAGTCGCGATCGAGGGCGAACGCGGCACGATCGAGGTCGTCGACGCCACCGGGCCGGTGTCGATCGAGACCGACTACTGCCGCATGGTCGTGCGCGGCAGCGGCGGTCCGGTCACGATCACCGGCGAGGGCGGCATCATCGACCTGCGCGACATCGCGCATCCCCTCACGATCGAAGCCGACCGCCTGACGGTGAGTGCGGAACTGCTCGAACCCGTGCCGACCACAATTGCCGTCAGCAACGACTCGGTGGACGTGACGCTGCCCCGTCGCGGCGGCCTGCAACTCGATGCGTCGATCACCGACGGCACGCTGCGCGTGCCCGACACGCTCGAACGCGTGCGCGCCGACGGCACCGAGTCGGTGCGGGCGGCGGTCGGTGGCGGCGGGCCGCTCGTGAAGGTCGCCGTCGAGCAGGGCGAACTCCGCATCAGGACGCGGACCGACACCCGGTAGTCGCCGCAGGTCGCAGGCGCCACGTGACCGCCCGGGGGCCGCGCACGCGCGAGGCAGCGCGTGTTACGCTGTGGCCCCGCGTGTCTGCTCCCCTCTTGTCCACTCCGCCGATCGACTTGCCGCTGCTGCGACGCGGCAAGGTGCGCGACGTGTTCGATGCGGGCGACGACACGCTGCTCATCGTCGCGACCGATCGCATCTCCGCGTTCGATCACGTGCTCGGGTCGGGCATTCCCGACAAGGGACGCATCCTCACGCAACTCTCGGCGTTCTGGTTCCGCACGCTCGGCGACATCGTGCCGCACCACCTGCTGTCGACAGACGTGGCGGACTTCCCCGCCGCGGCGCGCGCCGCAGCCGGCGATCTCGCGGGCCGCACGATGCTCGTGCGCCGGACGCAGCCGCTGCCTGTCGAGTGCGTCGCCCGCGGCTACCTCGAAGGAACGGGGTGGAAGGACTACCAGGCCACGGGCACGATCTGCGGCCACGTGCTGCCTCCCGGCCTGCGGCAGTGCGATCGACTGCCGACGCCGATCTTCACGCCGGCAACAAAGGCCGAGACCGGCCACGACGAGAACATCAGCACGGCGCGCGCCGCGGCAATCCTCGGCGACGAGGTCCTGGCACGCGTCGAGGCGCTCACCCTGGCGCTCTACGGCGCCGGTGCGGCGCATGCGGCCGCGCGCGGCATCCTCGTGGCCGACACGAAGTTCGAGTTCGGGCTACTGCCGCCAGGCACCGGCAGCCCGGACGACACGCCAGAGGTGATCCTGATCGACGAGGTGCTGACGCCCGACTCGTCGCGCTTCTGGCCAGAGGATCAGTACGCGCCGGGCGGCCCGCAGCCGAGCTTCGACAAGCAGTTCGTGCGGGAGTACCTCGAGCGCATCGCGTGGGACAAGCAGCCGCCCGTGCCCACGCTGCCCGGAGACGTCGTCGCCCGCACGCGCGAGAAGTACCTCGACGCCTACCGCCGCCTCACCGGCCGCGACCTCGACTGATCGGTCGGCCATGCACCGCGATCTGGATCGACTCGTCGCCGAGATGGTCAACCGGGGCATCCACTACGCCGACGCGGTGCACGAGTTCGAGCGCCGATTCCTCGCCCACGCCCTCGCGGCAAGCGAAGGCAGCATCACCCGCTGTGCCGCCCTCACCGGCCTGCACCGCAACACGCTCACGCGCAAGATTGCCGAACACCGGTTGACGCGCCCCTAGGGTTCGGCCGGCCCTTGGCACTCGCCCCTCTTGACTGCCAATCCGGGGGCGCTATACTTGGCAGTCGTGCCCACCGACTGCCAAGCCGCTGTGGGCGACCAGCACATTCGCGCGGAGGGCGCGCAGGCGTCCGCCATCACATTCTCATCAGGACAGGAGTGCAAACCATGAACCTCCGACCTCTACACGATCGGCTCATCGTCGAGCGCATCGAAGAAGGGGAGCAGCAGGTCAACGGCATCATCATCCCCGACTCGGCCAAGGAAAAGCCGCAGCAGGGCAAGGTCGTCGCCGTCGGCAACGGCAAGGTGAAGGACGACGGCAAGGTGACGCCCCTCGACGTGAAGACGGGCGACACGATCCTGTTCGGCAAGTACTCCGGCCAGGAGATCAAGGTCGACGGCAAGGAATATCTGATCATGCGTGAGGACGAAGTCCTCGCGGTGATGGGCTAAGGGAGGCTCAGAGCATCATGGCAAAGCAGATCGTCTACGGCGCGGACTCGCGCCAGGCCATCCTCCGCGGCGTCAACCACCTGGCCGATGCGGTCAAGGTGACGCTCGGTCCCAAGGGCCGCAACGTCGTCCTCGACAAGAAGTTCGGCTCGCCCACGATCACCAAGGACGGCGTGACCGTCGCCAAGGAGATCGAGCTCAAGGATCCGCTCGAGAACATGGGCGCGCAGATGGTGCGTGAGGTCGCGAGCAAGACGAGCGACATCGCCGGCGACGGCACCACCACCGCCACCGTGCTCGCGCAGGCCATCTACCGCGAGGGCGCCAAGATCGTCGTGGCCGGCGCCAACCCGATGGAAGTCAAGCGCGGCATCGATCAGGCCGTGGACGTCGTGATCGAGCAGCTCAAGACGTTCGCCAAGCCGGTGAGCGGCAACGCCATCGCGCAGGTCGGCACCATCTCGGCCAACAGCGACCCGACCATCGGCACGATCATCGCGGAAGCGATGGAGAAGGTCGGCAAGGACGGCGTGATCACGGTCGAGGAAGCCAAGTCCATGGAGACCTCGCTCGAGGTCGTCGAGGGCATGCAGTTCGACCGCGGCTACCTCTCGCCCTACTTCGTGACCGACCCGGACCGCATGGAAGTGGTCCTCGAGAACCCGGTCATCCTGATCCACGAGAAGAAGATCTCGTCGATGAAGGACCTCCTCCCGGTGCTCGAGCAGGTGGCCCGTGGCGGCCGTCCGCTGCTGATCATCGCCGAGGACATCGAGGGCGAGGCGCTCGCGACCCTCGTGGTCAACAAGCTGCGTGGCACGCTGCAGGCCGCGGCCGTCAAGGCCCCGGGCTTCGGTGACCGCCGCAAGGCGATGCTCGAGGACATTGCCATCCTGACGGGCGGCCGCGCGCTGACCGAGGACCTCGGCATCAAGCTCGAGAACGTCAAGCTCGAGGACCTGGGCAAGGCCAAGAAGGTGACGATCGACAAGGACAACACGACGATCGTCGAGGGTGCCGGTGCCGGTGCGGCCATCGAGGGCCGCGTGAAGCAGATCCGCACGCAGGTCGAGGACACCACCTCGGACTACGACCGCGAGAAGCTGCAGGAGCGCCTGGCCAAGCTCGTGGGCGGCGTGGCCGTCATCAAGGTCGGTGCAGCCACCGAGACCGAGATGAAGGAGAAGAAGGCGCGCGTCGAGGACGCGATGCACGCCACGAAGGCGGCCGTCGAGGAGGGCATCGTGCCCGGCGGCGGCGTGGCCCTCATCCGCGCGGGCAAGGCGCTCGAGGACCTCAAGCTCGATTCGCACGACCAGCAGGTGGGCGTCAGCATCATCAAGCGCGCCATCGAGGAGCCGATGCGCTGGATCGCGACAAACGCGGGCCAGGAAGGCTCGATCATCGTGCAGCGGGTCAAGGAGAACGACACGGTGGAGTTCGGCTACAACGCCGGCGCCGAGAAGTTCGAGGACCTGATTGCCGCCGGCGTCATCGACCCGGTCAAGGTGGTCCGCACGGCGCTCCAGAACGCCGCGTCGATCGCCGGCCTCCTCCTCACCACCGAGGCGATGGTCTCGGAGATCCCCGAGGAGAAGAAGCCCGAGCCGATGCCCCAGGGCGGCGGCGGGATGTACTGAGGACCCGGCTCCGGGTTCCGGAACGAGAAAGGGCCGACTCTCCGGAGTCGGCCCTTTGTCATTCCGCGCAATTGGAAACTTCAAAATTCCAGATTCTCAATGCCTCGCGCTCTACCGCAACGAGAACTCCATCTCCACGGTGACGACGACGGGCACCGGCGAGCCCTGGCGAACGCCGGGGCGGAAGCGCCACTGGCGCATCGCCTTGATGGCCTCCTCGTCGAGGCCGAACGTGCGGTCGAGCGAGCGGGCAATCTTGATTTCGCCGGGGCGGCCGTCGGGCATCACCACGACCTCGAGCCAGACCTTGCCCTGAATCTTCGCCCGCATCGCCTCGGTCGTGTACTGCGGCTTGACCTGCGACACGAGCGTGGGTGCCGAGACGCCGGATCCCGGGCGATAGGCCCCGCCACCGGTGCCGCCGCCGTACCCGGGCCCGAGTCCGCTGCCGCTGCCGGGCCCCACGCCGGTGCCCTGCCCCGTGCCAGCTCCGCCACCGATCCCGCTGCCCTGCGACGTGCCGCTCGGCACCGCGCTGCGGTCGATGACGCCGGCAATCGCGACCTCTCCGGAAGCGACGCTCTGCACCGGGATGTTCATCTGCGGCACGGGCGGCGGCTCGACCTCCTTCGGCGGGTCGACCTTCGGCGGCGTGATGTTGACCTTCGGCGCCACCGGCACGGCCATCGTGTCGCGCCCCGGCAGTTCCAGCCGCCGCGGCGGCTCGGGACTCCTGTTGCCTCCCCCGCCACCGCCGCCACCAGGACCCGGCTCGGCCAGGAACACGAGGTTGTAGTTCGGTTCGGGGGGCTTGGTCTCCACGACGGTGTCGCCGGGCACCGCCCGGATGCCGAAGTAGACGATGGCGACAAACGCCACGTGTGCCGCGAGCGAGGCGAGCGCGGCGCCACTCGACCGCTGCCGCTGCATCCCGAACTCGAGATCCACCGTGGGATGGGCATCCATCGGCAGCATCACGGACGAGTGATGTCTCGAATCGGGAGGGGTCGCGACCGACGCGTCTGTCATATCCGGGCGAAATCGTGAAACCGCGTTCATTCTCTCAGCAGGCTCGCGGTCTCCGCAACTCGCCGCCTCGCGACGGAGCCCGGCCCTCCCTCCAGTTAGACGCCAATCACGCCCCGGGGGCCGACTCACCGCGCGAGATAGCCCTGCCGCGCACGGACGTCGTGCTTCGGACGCGTGACCTGCACCGTGATGCGGCGGTACTCGCCGGCAACGGGCGGCCGCGCCGGTGCGTAGCCGAGCAGGTACTGGTGCCGCAGTTCCGACGCGATGCGACGCAGCGATCCCGGCAGGTCGCGGAGATGACGCACGCGCACCGCACGCCCGCCCGTCATCGTCGCCAACTCGTCGAGCAGCGGCGGCACCTTGCGCTGCACCACGACCGGGTAGGCCAGGACGTCGCTGGCACGTACGCGGGCGCGCACGTCGTCCGCGGCGCGCTGGCTGTGGCGTTCGATGCCGTCCGAGACGAGCACGAGGGCGCGACGGCCCGGCGCAGGCTCGATGGCGTCGAACGCCGTGATGACGGCGTCGTGCAGCGCGGTGGATCCCCAGGCGTCGAGCGCCTGCAGTGCGGTGTCCACGGCGCGACGGTCGTTCGTCAGCGGCGCCGCCACATCCACGTCCGACCCGATGGCCACCAGCATGGCCCGGTCCGCATCGCCGAGTTCGAGCAGCAGTTCCCTGCCGCCGCGCTGCGCGGCCTCGAGGCGCTCGCCCGCCATGCTCCAACTGCGATCGACGGCCAGCGCGATCGACACCGGCTGGTCGCCCGCCGCAAAGGCCGACACCTCCTGCGGGACGCCGTCCTCGAGCACCACGAACTCGTCACGCGCGAGGTCCGTGACGAAGCGGCCCTTGTCGTCGCTCACCGTCGCGTAGACCTCGACGAGGTCGGCGCGGGCCCGGAACTGTGCCTGCGGATGCGGTGCCGCCGCGACGAGGACCGCCGCGGCAAGCCCGAGTGCGGCTGAGAGCGAGACCCCGATCGCGGCCGGGGGCCCGGCTCGCCGTTGGTCGAATGGTAGAATCACGGAGTTGCTGTTCCTCAAGGAGTTCTCATGATCGCGCTGGGCCTCGGGCCACTCGGAATCCCCGAACTGATCATCATCCTGTTCATCATCGTGCTGATCTTCGGAGCGACGCGCCTGCCCGAGATCGGCCGCGGGATCGGCAAGGGCATCCGCAACTTCAAGGAAGCCACAAAGGACGGCGCCTCGGTCAAGGACGAGTAGGCCGCATCACGACCCGATCAGCACGCGCGCATCGCCCTCCCGGCGCGTGACGCGCGTGCGATCGAGCCACTCGAGCAGCGGGATGGCCGTCCGCCTCGTCAGCCCGTAGCGGTCCTTGAACCACCCCACCTCGATCACTGCCGGTCCCTCGCCGGCTTCCGCCCACTCCCGCAACTCCGCGGCAAGCGCCTGCACGAGCTCGCCGGCCACGTAGCCGTCGCCAATGCGCTCGATGCTGCGGGCCTTGACGAGGCGGGCCACGGTCGCAGGCAGGACCTTCCGGTCCACGCCGGTCGCCGCGCGCTCGATCTCCTCCATCGTGCGTCCCTTCAGTCCCCCTTCGGCAACCGCAGCCCGCACGACGGCGTCGATGCCGTCGAACCCGGACGTCCGCACGCCACGACGCCCCAGCCGATCGTCGCCTTCGAGCACGCCCTCGGCGACCAGCTGCGTGAGGACGTAGTCGGCCACGTCGGATGGCCAGCGGCGGCCGCCGCCCGCGCGGAGCGTCGCGCGCGGCACGCCGCCGGCCAGCGCATCGGCTGCGTGCGCCTCGTCAACTGCCACCAGCAGGCGCTCGCGCATTGCCGACAGGCTGTCGCTCGACACCCACCTGCCGCCGACCTCGACGATCGCGCCCGTCCGCGCCACTTCCCCCGCGAGCGCCCGCGCGGCCTTCGGCGACAGGCCGCAGCGTGCCGGCAGGTCCGCCGCGGCAAGGCCCGTTGCCCCGGCGTCACCGACGCGCGCCGCGAGCCACGCGGCTGGCGCGCCAGGGGCGGTTGCGGCCAGCCGCGCGACGTCCGCTGTCCGCATCGATGCAACGGGGTCGATCACGACCCCGCCCGCGACCGTCGTGACGGGCGAGTACGTGCGCAGCACGAGTCGATCGCCCCGCCGGGCCGGCAACGGCTCCTCGAGCCGCACCAGCGCGAGCGCGTGCGTGCCGGGTGCAATCGCGCGCGGCTGCGCGGGGTCCTCTTGCCGCGGCAGCAGCAGGCGGCCGAGCACGGATGCCGTGCCGAGGTGGACGTGCATGCGTGCGCCGTGCCGCAGGGGCGGGGCATCGTCGAGCACCTGCACGTCCACGGCAAGCCGGCGCGACACGGCGAGCAACCCCTCGCCCACGAGGACGTCGCCGCGACGCACGTCGTCAGGCGAGACACCCGCCAGGTTTGCCGCCACGCGCTGGCCGGCTGCTGCGCGCGCCGCGTCCTGCCCGTGCACCTGCAGGCTGCGCACGCGCACGTCCCGTCCGGACGGCTCGAGGCGCACCGAGGCACCCGCGGTCATCGATCCGGTCCAGAGCGTGCCGGTGACGACGGTGCCGAAGCCCTTCACGGTGAAGACGCGGTCGATGGGAAGTCGCGGGGGGCCGGCATCATCGCGCAGCGGTCGTGCGTGCGCACAGCGGACCAGCGCCGCGCGCAGCGCCTCGAGCCCGGCATGGGTGCGCGCAGACACGGGCACGATCTCGCTGCCCGCGAACGGCGTGCCGGCCAGCAGCGTCCGCACGTCGTCGATCGCCACCGCCTGCATCAGGTCGTCGGCAAGGTCGCACCGGGTGAGCGCGACGACAGCCGCCGGCACCCCGAGCAGCCGGCAGATCGCGAGGTGCTCACGCGTCTGCGGCATGACCGACTCGTCGGCCGACACGACGAGCAACACGGCGTCGATGCCGACGACACCGGCCAGCATCGTGCGGACGAAGCGCTCATGGCCCGGCACGTCCACGAACGACAGCGTCGTGTCGCCGACCTGCACGTGCGCGAAGCCGAGCTCGATGCTGATGCCGCGGGCCTGCTCTTCCTTCAGCCGATCGGGATTGGTGCCCGTCAGCGCCTGTACGAGCGCGCTCTTGCCGTGGTCGATGTGCCCCGCGGTCGCGATCGTGAGGAACACGCGCGCGATCGTCTCACGGCACGCGGTGCCACACGACGGTGCACGTGCCGTTCCCGTTGCAATCCACGGCGGCCTTTCGGAACAACCGCAGCTGGCGCGTCCGCGTGATGTCGGCCCCGGGAACCTCGGTCCCCTTCAGCCCCTCCGCAAGGGGCGCCAGTACGCTGGCGTCGCCGAGCAGGAGGACCTCCTGCACAAGGCCATCGGTCCCGATTGCCGCAATCAGTTCGCCGGTGGTGCGCGCCGCGATGCCGGCGACCTTCAGCCGCGACTCGCGCGCCTGCAGGGGATCGGCCGCGCGCGGCGCCACCACGCCTGCCGTCTCGAGTCGGGCGATCGCCTCGACGGCAGCCGCATGGACGACGGGCGACGCGCCCGTGGCGGGCGCCTTCGCGGGTGCAGCCCGCCGATACGCCATCAGGGCCTCCGGCGCACGCCCCTCCTTCTCGCGGAGCATGCCGAGGTGGAGCGCAACTTCCGGATTGTCGGACCAGGCGTAGGCGGCCTCCAGCCACTGACGCGCCGCCGGCAGTTCGCCCTGCTTGAAGGCAATCCAGCCGACCGTGTCCCACAGGTGCACGACGGTCTCCATCGGTCCCACGTTCCAGTCGCGCATCTGTGCCAGCGTGCCGGCCCCGATACCGCCGTGCGCGAGGGCAGCCCCGCGTTCCGCCCAGCTGCGTGCGCGCGGCAGTTCGACGTCCGCTTCGGCGAGCCAGTAGGCCATGTCGTTCAGCACTCCCGGGGTCGGGGGCATCGTGGCTGCGAGGTCGTCGAAGATCTCGATGGCCCGCGCAGTCTGCTTCGTCCGCAGGTACGCACCGCCGAGGTGAAGGCGGGCAAACCTGTCGTCACGCGAGATGGAGGTCGCGCGCTCGAGCGACGTGATTGCCTCCGGCAACCGCCCGAGGTGCACAAAGAGCAGCCCGAGGGCGCGATGGGCATACCGGTCGAGCGGCACGATCTCGATCTGCTTGCGGTACGCCGCTTCGGCATCGTCGTTGCGCCCCAGCACGCGATAGGCATCCCCCAGGTTGCTGTACGCATAGGCGTGCAGCGGATCGACGGTGACCTGCTTCTCGAGGGCTCCGCGCGCGGCGGTTGCATCGCCGAGCGCCAGGTACGCCCGGCCGAGGTCGTTCCACCCGTGCGGGTGCGACGGTTCCGCGGTCGTCAACTGCACGAGCAGGTCGCGAGCCTGCGCAAAGCGTCGCGCGTCGAACTCGCGTCGTGCGAGGTCGAAGAGGTCGGTCGTCTCGCGGGCGGCCGCTGTCGCCGACGTCGCATCCGCGAACTTCAGGCCGAACTGCTGTGCCCGGTCCTCGATGATGGACTTCCTGAAGCGCGCGTACGCGGCACGGCTGCCTTCCTGCAGTTCACCGGCGGTGATCGCGAGCTGTCGCTCGATCGTCAGGCGGCGGCCCTCCACGCGATAGCGCGACCGGTAGCGGCCGAACGGCTGCACCAGGTCCACGTCCACCGGAGGTGCGCCGTGCCATCCCTCGGGCAGGGTGTAGGTGGTCGTGACCTCGTGCTGTTCGTCGGCCTCGAAGGGCAGGCGCCAGGGCGTCGGCAGCTTGTCCGGATCCGGGAGCCAGATCTCCGAGGCTGGCACCCACAGCGACTGCTTCTGGATCGTGGACGCGAGGCCGTATTTCACCTGTGCGGTGTACGACAGCAGCACGGGCGCCTCGAAGTCCTCTGGGATGTCGAGCGTCGCGGTCTGCACGGTGCTCGACTTGATGCCGTCCTGCTCGAGCAACGACGTGGCAGCCTCCTTGGTCTGCTCCGGACCCTGCAAGGCCGACTGCAGCATCCGGAACACGAGGCCGCGGTCGCCATCGACGTGACGCCGCACGGTGAGGTCCTGCGTGCCGTCGGCGGCGAGCGTGCCCTCGAACACGGTCACGGTCTTCGACGGTCGGCGTCCATGCGGCGTCGTGACGACCGGGAACGTCGATGCCGCGTCGACGACGAGGGCCTGCTGCTCCCGGAGGTTTGGCAGGAGGACGCCGGCACCCGTCATGCCGGAGGTGCTGTCGAGCCACAGCCACCCGGCCGGATCATCGCCTCGTCGCCACACGGAGATGAGGTGATCGAACTGCGCCGGCGTGGGTGCCTCGTCATCGAGCCTCGCGCTCGACCCGATCAGGACCGGATCGAGGACGACGCCGATCTCGCGCGCCAGGGCAGCGAGCAGGGTGTGCTTGTCCTTGCAGTCCCCGTATCCGGTCTCGAGGACCAGGTCGGCCGTGCGCGGCTCGTAGCGGCCGACGCCGAATGCAAGGCTGACGTAGTGGATGTCACGCGCGACGAATCGATAGAGGGCCCGCAGCTTCTCGTCCTGGCTTGCGGCCGATTCGGTGAGCTCTCGCGCCTTCGCTGCCACGGACGGCCCCGGCGCCTGCACCCTGGCGAGAATGGCGCGGTACCAGTTTCCGACCTGGCCCCAGTTCGCCAGCGACGACACGTGCACGTCCGCACCAGACGCCTTGTCGTCGGCGACGAGCATCTCCTCCATCGACGGCGGTTTGGCCGGCGCGTCCGGGCGGACGTTCGTGCGACGCCAGCGCAGGATGCGGTGCGTGCCTTCCACCTCGTCGGATTCGGGTCCCGGCTGGCCCGGCCGCGTCCACACCGAGACGGGCACGGACACCGGGACCTCGACCTGCAGCACCTCCTCGTCGATGGGCGCAGCCGTGTAGAACGTGTGGGCCTCCCAGAAGGCGCCCCCGGCCTCGGGCACGGTGGTGTCCACGCGCACCTCGTACGAGAGCGTGTCGCCGACGGCAAGCTGCGGCACCGTCACGTGGCTCTCCACGAGGTCGCCGAACACCTTCAGGTCGAAGACGCCGCTCTGGCGCCGGTCCTCGAGCGTGAGATTGGTCGGCGCAATGCGCTCGCCATCCGGCTTGACGACCTCGAGACGGGTAAGCGTCACCTTCTCGCGGTCGCCGGCATACCAGGTCGCGACGTTCCGCCACACCTCGAGACCGGCGGGGGCCAGGATGCGGACGTCGCGCGCCACATGTCGCACGCGCGTGCCGTCGGCCTGATACCGCACATGATCGGCCTGCCGGCTGACGACGAATCCTTCCGCCACTGCCGCGTCGGCACCGGGCTCGGTGACGGCAGGCGGTGCCTGGGCTCTCGTCGGCACGGCACCGCAGCAGGCGAGGACGACACAAGCGACGATGGTTCGGACGGACGTCAACGGGCTCCTCTTGCTGGCTGGGGTTCCTCATTCTAGCCCAGCCGTAGAAGAAGAGGCCAACGTCAGCGGCGGCGTGCCGTGGCCTTCTTCAGGGCGCGTTCCCGCTTGCCGGGCCGCCCCTTGCTCGCCCGCTTCTCCGACTTCGGCTGGGCCTTGCTCGTCTTCGGCCCGCGGTGCCGCTCCGACTCCCGCAGCCGGTCGAGGACCTCGACGACACCGAGATCCACCTGCCGGCGGTCCTGATCCACGCGCACGACCTGCACGCGGATCGGGTCGCCGAGGCGGAACACACGGTGCGTGTTCTCGCCGCGCAACTGGTGGACGCGTTCGAGGTACCGGTAGTAGTCGTCGGCGAGGCTCGAGATGTGGACCAGGCCCTCGACGTAGTGCTCGACGAGCTGGACGAAAAGCCCGAACGGCGCGACGCCCGTGATGAAGCCGTCGTACTCCTCGCCGACCTTGTCGGCCATGAACCGCACCTTCTTCCAGGCGACGAGCTCGTACTCGGCCTCGTCGGCTCTCCGCTCCATCTCCGAGCAGTGCCGCGCGACCTCCGGCAGTTCCTCGGTGCGCTCGTCGTGCAGTTGGGCGGTGAGCTCGCCGTGGCGGTACTCGCGCAGCGTGCGGTGGACGATCAGGTCCGGGTACCGGCGAATCGGCGACGTGAAGTGCGTGTAGTCCTCGGCCGCCAGGCCGAAGTGGCCGAGCGACACGGTTTCGTAGCGGGCCTTCTGCATGGTCCGCAGCATCAGTGCCGCGATGGGGCGTTCCTCGGGCCTGCCCCGCAGCTTCTCGACGAGCTTCTGGAAGTGCCGGGGCTTGACGGTGTTGAGCGGCGCCGCGAGCGTGTAGCCGAGCGTCGCGATGAACTCCTCGAACTGCTCGACCTTCAGCAGGTCCGGCGCCTCGTGCACGCGGTACATCGTCGGCACGTCCTGCGCGTCGAGGAACGCGGCCACCGTCTCGTTGGCCACGAGCATGAACTCCTCGATCAGGCGGTGCGCGACGTTGCGCTCGGCGACGAGGATGTTCTCGATCTGTCCGTCGGCGTCGAGCACGATGTTGGCTTCGGGCAGGTCGAAGTCGATCGAGCCGCGGCGGACACGGCGCTGATGGAGGATGCCGAACAGCTCGTGCATCCGCTCGAAGTGCGGCACGAGTTCGCGGTACTGCTCGCGAAGCGACGCGTCGCCCTCGATGATCGCGTGCACCTCGGTGTAGGTCATCCGCGCGCGGCTGACCATCACGCCATCGTGCAGCGAGGAGTCGACGACGCGCCCGCGGCGATCGATCTCCATCACGCACGACTGGCAGAGGCGATCGACGTGCGGCCGGAGGCTGCAGAGGCCGGTTGCCAGCTCCTCCGGGAACATGTGCACCGCGCGCTCGGGGAAATAGACCGACGTCGCACGTTCGGCCGCCTCGCGATCGAGCGCACTGCCCTCCCGCACGTAGTGGGCGACGTCGGCGATGTGCACCTTGAGCAGGTAGTTGCCGTTCGGCAGCAGGTCCACCGACACCGCATCGTCGAAGTCACGCGCGTGCTCGCCGTCGATGGTCACGATGACGTCGCCGCGGAAGTCGGTGCGGCCCTCGACGTCGCGCGGATCGATCTCGACGCCGAGCCGACGCGCTTCCGCGAGGCTCTCCTCCGAATGGCGATCGGGAATGCCGTGCTTGCGGATGATGATCTGCGTGTCCACGCCCGGCGTGTCGAGGTCGCCGAGGATCTCGAGTACGCGACCGAGCGCGGGCCTGCCGTGGATGGGCCACCGCACGATCTCGACCACGACCATCTGACCTGACGTCGCACCGCGTTCGTCGCCGGCCGGGACCTGCACCTCCATCAGCAGACGCTTGTCGAACGGCGTCACGTACTGCATGCCGTGGTCGTCGCGCCCATAGCGACCGACAGTCGTCGTCGCGCTCCGTTCGAGGATGCGGACGATGCGGCCCTCGGTGCGCCCGTCGCGGCCGCGACGCTCGACGCGGACCAGGACGCGATCGCCGTGCATCGCCTCGTGCAGGTTGTGCCCCGCGACGTACACGTCGCCCGCCACGTCGTCGAGCGGGTGATCGGGCTTCACGAAGGCGAACCCGTTCGGGTGCACGGTGATCCGGCCGGCGGCCAGGTCCATCAACTCCGGCACGCCGAAGTGCCGGCCGCGTGTTTCAATCAGCGCACCGCGATCGACGAGCGTCTTCAGCGCGCGCCTGATGCCGGGCGCCTCGGACTTCGGGAGCTTGAGGGCCCGCATCAGGTCCTTGACGGTGGCCGGATGGGTGACGCGTTCGCGGATGCGGTGCAGCAGTTCGTCTGGTGTCATGTCGTCGTCAACTTTCCCAACCCGGGACCCACGCGGTCAGTCTACAGGCTCGGTGACCGACGAGGACCTCGTGGCGCGAGCCCGGGCCGGCTTGCAGGAGGCGTGGGGCGAGCTCGTGCATCGGCACCACGGCGCGGTGTATCGCACCGCCCACGCGGCGCTGCTGTCGGCCTGGGATGCCGACGATGCGGCACAGGACGCGTGGGTGGCGGCCTGGCGGCATCTGCCGGAATTTCGCGGCCAGTCGGCGTTTCGCACCTGGCTGCTCTCCATTGCGTGGCGCAAGGCGCTCGATCGGCGGCGGGGCGCGGTGGCATGGCTCCGCGCGCTGCGGATCGATCGCGTGGGACCTGACGAGCAGGATGGGCCTGTCGTCGAGTTGACCGCCGGTGGCGCATCGGCGGAGGACGCACTCATCGACGCGGGCGCGCGGAAGCGATTGAAGGGACTGGTGAAGGGACTGCCGAGGGCGCATCGCGATGCCCTGCTGCTCGTGACCGCCAGGGATCTCTCGTATGCCGAGGCGGCCCTGTTGCTCGACGTGCCCGTGGGGACGCTGAAGTGGCGCGTGAGCGATGCCCGGCGCCTGCTGCGCGAACGGATGCAGACGACATGACCTCGCACGACAACCGCACCGATGTGCCGCTCGATGCCGCCCTCGAGGTGCTTGCCCGACCGGAACCGCCGGCCGGCCATGTCGATCGCGTGCTGTCACGAACGACTGGCGACCCCGAAGCAGGCGTAGGCGTCGGACTCGTCCGACGCATGGCTCGCCGACCGTCGCTGCGCGCGGCGCTCCCCGTCGCCGCCACGCTCCTCGTCGCCCTCGTCCTGGCCTGGCAGGCCGCACGCGCCCCCGTCGCATGGCCCGACGTCGTGGAGATGGATGGCGCAGGGCGAATGGACGACGAGATCGTGAAGCCGGTGTTGCCGCCGGAGGCGTACTGGGCGATGGACGCATTCGAGGAGTGGCGGAGCCTGGGACGGGACGCGGGGGGCCGGGTTCAAGCGTCCGGGCACCAGGAACCTGTCGGTACGCGACGGTCGCAGGCCGCCGACGATGAACTGGCGTGGGCGCCGGTGCCGAGTGGCCTGCCGGACATCGAGCTGACCTCGATCGTGCCCGCGCCCCTGACGACAGTCCCGCTCGACGAACCCGCGCCGATCACGCTGGCGCCGATCGCGCTCGACCCCATCGAACTCGCACCACTCGACGAAGAGGAGAAGCCGTGAGATTGATTCCACTGTCGCTCATCGTGGCCTTCGCGCTTGCAGCCCCTGCCCATGCGCAGGGCGAGCAGGACGCACGACCCACCCGGCCCGCCGCCGCGCAACCGAGACCGGCGCCAATGCCTGCAGCACCGCAGCCACCCCGTGCTCCCGGTGACGCGCTGGACGCCGAGACGCCGCCGCCCGCCGCAGCGCCCGCGCGACGCCCGTTGCCGACGGAAAACGTTCGTGTGGAAGTGACGATCACCGACCAGACAGGCTCAGGCGCTCCGACGAAGAAGGTCGTCGCGATCGTCGTCGCCGACGGGCGCGGCAGCGGCGTCCGGAGTACCACGGATGTCCCGATGGTGACGACGAGCGCTACTCAGAATCTGATTCTGAACGTCGATGCGAACGCCTCCATCACTCCCGCACGGAAAGTGCTGATCGACTTGCGCTTCCACTATTCCAGCGTCGCGTTCGTGACGCCGTTCGGCGTCAAGGAGCGACCTCAGCCCGTCTCCGAAGCGGAGAAGCAACTCGCAACGCCTCGGCCGTCGCTTTCCGGCATCACCGAGAACCTCAGCGTGCTCCTCACACCAGGCACGCCCGCGGTCATCGCCCGCTCAGCCGATGCCGCAACCGATCGCACTGTCACGGTCGAGGTGAAAGCGGAGATCCTGAAATAGCTCGACGGCCTCCGGTGAGGGTTCGTCGACGCATCCGGCGAGGGTTCGTAGCCGCCGACCTTCAGGTCGGCGGCCCACCGACACCGTGGCGCGGAGTCGTGTCGACCTGAAGGTCGACACCCACGAACAGGCGCGGAGCGCTCGAGCGCCCGCGAATCGCCCTTCATCGGAGTCGTGTCGACCTGAAGGTCGACACCTACGAACAGGCGCGGAGCGCTCGATCGCCCTCGAGTCGCCTTCGTCGTTTCCTCGGGTTGGCCGACTGAGCTACGCTGCGCACCATGACCCGGGCGCGTCTCTATGGCTACTTTGCTGGCACGGCCGTCGTGGCCGGCCTCATCGGCTTCCTGTTCGGCTGGTATCAGGCCTACCCCGCCCAGCATGCACGCGAGCGGGCCATGTTGCGCCTGCGTGTTTCCGAAGCCCGCAGCCGGACGCTCGATGCCCAGGTCGCACTCGGACGCGCGAACTTCGGCAACGCCCGCGAGCACCTCACCGAGGCCGTGCGCCTGCTCGAGGAATTCAAGGCGACCGACCAGTCGCACCTCCCGCCGACGGAATCGGTGAAGGTCGATCAGGCCCTGCAGGGCCTTCGCGAGGCCGTGACGTTCGGCCCGGCGACGGACGTGACCGCCGGCGGCGGCACGCTGTCTCCCGACCAGGCGGCCACGCGCGCCGAGCAGGCGGCAAACCTTCTCGGCGAGGTGTATCGCGCAACGCCTGCGCCGTGATCGCCCCTACCGGGGATACGCGGCGCCCGCTGCCTTCGACATGGCGCCGGACGTCCCGCCGCGCGACCTGACCTGTCTCAGAACACGAGGGCGACCTGCAAGTCGCCGACGTTCGTGTCGGTCGGGCCGGTGCGAATCAGCGTGCCGAGCCGGCGATGGAGGTCGTACGTGTCGTTGTGCGCCAGCGCGCGGGCGGCGTCGATCGACTGCGCATGCGCCAGGGCCGCCGTCTCGATGTCGGCCCACGCGCCGGCCGCGTCGGTCGGCCCGTCGATGCCATCCGTGCCGACGCTCGCCAGGATCATGGGACGCGGCGCGCGCGCAAGCCTGTCGAAGGCTCCGGCCGCGAACTCCTGGTTGCGCCCGCCGCGACCCGTACCCGTCACCGTCACCGTCGTCTCACCGCTGCTGATCACGCAGATCGGACCGCGCCGATCGCCAACGGCGGCAAGCACGGCGTCCACGTGCGCGGCGCCCGCATCGCGCGCCTCGCCGAGCACCGGCTCAGGCAGCACCACCACGTCGTAGCCGAGACGCGTCGCCTGTGCCTCGGCACCCTGCATGGCCACGCGCCGCGTGCCGATCAACTCGTAGCGGCTTCGCGCCATGGCCGCATCGCCCGGCTTCGGCGACTCGGGCACGTCACCCGCAACGCCCCGCTGCAGCCACGCGCGCACGGATGCCGGCACGGCGTCCTGCGCCGCCACGCCCGACACGATCCGCCAGGCGTCGGCATACGTCGTGGGATCGGGCACCGTGGGCCCGGACCCGATCACGCTCGGGTCGTCCTCGACGGGCGACACGACGTCGGAGATCGCGAGCGTGAGCGTGCGACCGGCACACGCGGCGGCAAGGCGTCCGCCCTTGATGCGGGAGAGGTGCTTCCGTACGCAGTTGAGCTCGTCGATGGCGCGGCCGTCGTGCATCAACGCACGCGTGACCTGCTGCTTCTCCGCGAGCGTGACGCCTTCGACCGGCGCACTGAGCAACGCCGAGGCGCCGCCCGACAACAACACGACGAGCAGTCCATCCGCAGGCACGCGCGCAGCGGCGGCCAGTGCCGCGTCGGCTGCGGCCACGCTCTCCGTCGTCGGCGTGGGGTGCCCACCCGTGAACCACTCGACGTCGTCTGGCACGCGATGGGCATCGTGGGTGCCGACGCCAATGGCACGCTGCGGCAGTTCCGGCACGAGGGCGTACCACCGTTCGAGCATCGCGGCCGACGCCTTGCCGGCCGCCACCAACGTGTACGGCTGGCGTGCAGCCACCGGCGATGCAGGCGCCTGCAATACGCGTCGCAGCAACGCCGACGCCGACACCGCGGCGCACGCGGCCGCCGTGATGCTGGAGATGTCGTCGCGGGCGCGCGACGGGACCGTCAATGGAGACAGCGGCCGTCCACCCATGTCCGCTGGGCGGTGCAGTGGCTGAAATGATCGAGGATGCCGCTCACGACCTGGTCGGCACGGCCCTGCCTGCACAGGACTTCGAGCTGATCCATCACGCGACCGAGTGCGAGTTCGACGCAGGCGACCGTGTCGTCCGAGTAGCATTCCCGCTGGCTGTCCAGGCGATGGTGACAGCGCTGGAGTTCCTCACGATAGAACTCGGCGAGCAGGGACACACGGGGGAGAGAATCCACGTTGCTTCTGGTGTGTCGGAGCGACAACTCCCACTCTAGCGAGGCGGCGCGGGCAGTGTCAACGGGGAATGCACGCCGTGCCGAACCCGGGCGACACGAGTCAACCCGCGATCTCGCGCGACCCGAGCCAGCCCGCCAGCCCGCCAGCCACGAGCGTGACCGCTACAAGCGTAAGCATCTGCTGCCATGAGACGAACGGCGCCGCGGGCAGCTCCAGGGCCTGCGCCCATGCCGCCGCGGGGCCCCGCCACACGGCCCAGAGCGCCAGCCGAAGCCCCGCCAGTCCGATGACCGCCCCGGCCGCCGCCTGGATCACGCCCTCGGCGACGAAGGGCCCCGCAATCGCGCGCATCGGCGCGCCGAGCAGGCCGAGCACCTCGATCTCGTCGCGCCGCGCGTAGTAGCCCAGGCGCAGCACCGCCGCGGTCGCCCCGAATGCCGCCACGGCCAGCAGCACCGCGAGCCCCATCACGCCGCGACGCACCGCCGTCACCGTCAGCAGCACGCGTGCCAGCACCTCGCGGTCGTACACGACGTCGTCCACGCCCGGGGCGGCACGCAAGCGCTCGACGAGGGCGTCCACCTGGGCTTGATCGGCGCCGGGTGACAGCCGCGCCTCGATGACGGCACCGAACGGCTGCTCGGGCAGCGCGGTGATGACGGCCGCCAGGTCCGGGAAGTCGCGCGCAATGCGCGCCGCGGCGGCCTCGGCGTCCAGGGCTTCCGCGGAGGCGACGGCCGGATCACGGCGCGTGAGGTCGGCAACGCGTGCGAGCTCGCCGGCGGTTGCCTCGCGCGTCATGTACGCCGAGAGCTCCGCTGCTTCGGTCATCCGCGTCGTCACGTCGCGCAGCGCACTCGACGCGCCGAGGGCCGCGGCAACCACCGCAACGGCGGCCGCAAGCAACAGCGTCGAGAGCAGCGCCACACGCCAGCGGCGCGTGAGCGACGTCGTCGCCTCGTCGAGGCAATAGCGGACAAAGCCGACGGAACTGCCGTCCTCGTGCCGGCGCACGCTCAAGACGGCACCTCCCGGCTGGCAAGCGGGCCGACGCCGTGGTCGCCGACGACCTGACCGTCCCGCAGGTGGACCACGCGGCGATTGAGGTAGGTGATGAGGCCGTCATCGTGCGTGGCCATGATCACGGTCGTGCCGGCGGCGTTGATGGCGCGGAAGATGTCCATGATCTCGAGCGACAGCGAATGATCGAGGTTGCCGGTGGGCTCGTCGGCCAGCAGCAGCGCCGGCGCGTTCATCAAGGCGCGCGCAATCGCGACGCGCTGCTGTTCCCCACCCGACAACTGCCTGGGGAACGCCTGCATGCGGTGCTGCAACCCGACCTGCTGGAGCAAGGCGGAGGCCCGCCGCCACTGCTGCGCGCGCGAGACGCCCATCACGCGCGCCACCGTGGCGACGTTCTCGAAGACCGTCCGGGCCGGCAGCAGCTTGAAGTCCTGGAACACGAAGCCGACGGCGCGCCGGTGTGCCTGCCGCGCATCGCGTCCGAGCGTCGCAAGGTCCACGCCATCGACGCGCACATGGCCCGACGATGCGGTCTCCTCGCGCAGGAGCAGGCGCAGGAGCGTGGACTTGCCGGCGCCGCTCGGCCCCGCAAGGCTCACGAACTCGCCCTTGCCGACCTCGAGCGAGACGTCGCGAAGCGCATCGGCTCCGAGGCCGTACGACTTGGTGACGGAAGCAAGCGTGATCACGTGGATGGTCCCCCAGTGGCTGTGCCCGGGCGCGTCTCGACGAGCTCGACGCGCACGCGGCCGAAGCCGGCCGCGACGTCAATCCGCAGCGGCAGCCGCCGCGCATCGTCGCTCAGCCAGAGATCGATCTCCGGCGGTGCCCGACGCTGGACGCGCTGGTTGAGCGCCGGATGCATCCGCAAAGTCGGCAGGCGCTGGCCGCGCCACTCGATCGTCTCGGCCCGAAGCGGCCCCGACTCCAGCGTCAGGTTGCGGCCCATGTCGTTGACCGGAACGGCAATCTCCACGCCCGCGGCGAGCGGAAGCGTGCGCACGAGCAGGAAGGCCGCAATCGGATCGCGATGGTCGGCCGGCGCCCGGAAGCCGGGCCCTGCGTCGATCGACGCCGCATCGGGAGGCACGACGCGCACGATGCCACCGTCGCCATCGTGGAACGCCGCCTGATCCACGCGCCGTCGCCCTTCGCGAATCTCCCGCAGGTGCACGATCGGCCTGAACGCATCGTCTGTGTACGTCCGGAACACGTCGCGGGCCTCGAAGAAGCGCGCCACCCAGGGCGCCGACTGGAGTGACACGCGCCCTTCGTACCGGATGCGGCGCCGCGATTCGGCCGGCAGCCACGCCGGCAACCTCGCGTCGTCGCCCGACGCCGCCAGGATCGCAATCTCGATCGTGCCGGCCGGCACCTGCGTGCCGGCGCCATCCCAGAAGACGTCGTACCGGCTGACCTCTCCCGGCGCGAAGCCAGGGATGCCCGGGGCCGGGGCCGCCACAGCCGCAGGCGCGCCCACGGCCGCGAGCAGCGTCGCTTCGTCGGCAAGTTCGTAGACGATGCGCGACGCATCGCCGGCCGCACCAGGCAGCGCGGCCCGACGCGCCAGCGGCCATCCCTGCTCGAGGCCGTCGGCGCTCGTCACGACGAACCGCACGCCGAGATCGTGCAGCGTCCAGATCGCGTCCGCCGACGGGAACGTCGCCAGTGCGCCCTCGATCGCGCCGGCAAACGCCGGGCGCTGACCGCTGTATCCGTTCACGATCGGCCGGCCGTGCACGAGCGTGCCGAGCATCAGCGGCGTCGCGTCGCGGTCCACCGGCATCGGCAGGAATGCGACAGGCCCGGGGCCATCGGCGTCGCGTAACCACGTATTGACGTGTGTGTCGAGCAGCGGTGCCGCGACGTAGGGAACACGCCACGCCATCGCCTCCACGGCAACGATCCCCGAGAGGCACCACACCGCCACGTGTGCCGCCCGCACGCGCGACTCGCGGCGCCACCATGTCACGGCGAACGCAGCGGCCGCAGCCGTGCCGAACGCGACGAGCACGCCGAACCGCGCGGGTGCGCGCACGGCCTGGAAGCCGAAGATCCAGCGGTGCGCCCACGCATACACCATGCGCACGCCCTCGGGCCCGAGCGACAGCACGAAGCCCGCGATCGCCACCGCCGCCCACGCCCACAGGAGCGGCTGCCGCCTGCGACGGACGAGTGCCGCGCCCGACAGGGCCGCCAGCACGATCGCGCCCCACCCCGGCAGCAGGGCGTCCTCCTCGGTACGGCCGATTGGCGCAAACGGCACGGGTCGCCATGGCGGCTCGCTGACGTAGCTGCCCGGCGTGGCCGCATGCCGGCTCGCCTCCTCCATCGTCCGCACGAAGCCTTCGCGCGACTGCACCTGCAGGTACGGCAAAAGCACCGGCGTGACGAGGGCGATGGACACGACGGCACCGAGTGCCAGCGGCGCAAGCAGGCGGGCGAGCTGCACGCGGCCGGCTCCTGCGACGAGCGCGGCGCCGGCGACGGCAAGCCCCACGACACCAATGACGGCGTAGTACACCGAGCTGACCGCGGTCAGGCCGTACCACAGGCCGAGCCAGGCGCCGTCCTGCCAGCGGCGGCGCGCGACGACGCGATGCAGGGCACCGAACGCGAGGGGCAGGAAGTACAGCGGCTGGAGCTGGAGATGCAGCACGTGCGAGAACCGGTACGCGCAGAAGCCCCACACGAGCCCACCGACGATGGGGCCCACGCGGTCGTCGAGCAGTTGCCGCAGGTACCACCACATCGCCCACGCGCTCGCCGCAAGCGACGCGATGAACAGCACGTTGTAGCAGGCCACCGGATCGCGCGTCACGGCGTAGATCGGCGACACCATGAGTGCCTGCAACAGCAGGTGATCGGTGAAGGCGAGGGCCTGGCGCGCGGGATGGAAGATCGGCGCGTCGAACACGCGCCCGTTCAGCCACGACGAGGGCGCCTCGAACAACTGGCGGAGGTCCCAGCCGAGCGTGAAGAGATTGAGGTAGGGATCGCCGGCGCCCTGTGGGGCGCCCAGCACCGACCGCCACTGGATCGCCAGCGGCCACGTCGCGGCAATGGCGACGAGCGCAAACAGCGCAACGAGCGCGAGGCGCTCGCGCCAGCTGGCCCGGCCGAGGTCAGGCGTCGAGCTGACGCTGGAGAAGGGCATGCACCACTTTCGGGTTCGCCGTGCCGCGCGTGCGCTTCATCACCTGTCCGACGAGTGCGCCGACGGCCTGCACGCGACCTGCGCGGTAGCTGGCGACGACGTCGGGGTTTGCATAGATCACCGCCGCGACGTGCGCGAGGAGTTCGGCCTCGTCGCCAACCTGGCGCAGACCCTCGCGGTCCACGATCGTCGCGGCCGCCTCGCCGGTTCGCCACATCGTCTCGAACACCTGCTTTGCTGCCGCGCCGCTGATGGTGCCGTCGTCCACGAGCCCGACGAGCGCGGCAAGGGCGTCGGGTGCCACCTTCGCCTCGCCGACCGTGATCCCTTCGTCCTTCACGATGCGCAGCACCTCGCCCATCACCCAGTTGGAGGCGAGCTTTGGCGGCGCCGATCGGGCGACCGCCTCGAAGTAGTCCGCAATGGCGGCATCCTGCGTCAGCACGCCGGCGTCGTACGCGGGCACGCCGTACTCGGCGACGAAGCGGGCGCGACGCGCCTGCGGGAGTTCGGGCAGCGCCGCGCGCACGCGATCCACCTGGCCGTCGGCGAGCACGAGCATCGGCAGGTCCGGCTCGGGGAAGTATCGGTAATCGTGCGCTTCCTCCTTGCTGCGCATCGAGACCGTGCGTCCCGTGCCGGCGTCGAACAGCCGCGTCTCCTGGACGACCGTGCCGCCCTCGCCCACGAGCGCCGACTGGCGCTCGATCTCGTACTCGATGGCCTTCTGGAGGAACCGGAAGGAGTTGAGGTTCTTGACCTCGACCTTCGTGCCGAACGCCTCCTGTCCGACGGGACGGACCGAGACGTTGGCGTCGCAGCGGAGGCTCCCCTCCTCGAGGTTGCCGTCGTTGACGCCGATGGCGACGAGCACGTCACGCACGTGCGTGAAGTACGCGGCCGCGGCCGCACCGCTGCGCAGGTCGGGGTCGGAGACGATCTCGATGAGCGGCGTGCCGGCGCGATTGAGGTCGATGCCGGTGAGGTCGGGATCGCCCGTGCCCTCGTGCAGCGACTTGCCGGCATCCTCCTCCATGTGGATGCGGGTGATGCCGACGCGCACGGGCTGTCCGTCCACGTCGAGGGCGACGTGTCCGCCGGTGGCAATCGGCCGGTCGAACTGCGAGATCTGGTAGCCCTTGGGCAGGTCCGGATAGAAGTAGTTCTTCCGGGCGAACTCCGAGACCTGGTGCACGGTGCAGTCGAGCGCGAGGGCCGCGGCAATGGCCTTGTCCACGGCATCGGCGTTCAGCACCGGCAGCGAACCGGGCAGGCCGAGGCACACGGGACAGGTATGCGAGTTGGGCGGATCGCCGAAGCTCGGCGTGCAGCCGCAGAAGATCTTGGTACGCGTCTGGAGCTGGGCGTGCACCTCGAGGCCGATGACCGCCTCGAAGCGCACCGATGCGGGAGTCGCCGGCACGAGCGGCATTGTACCGCCGCCCTGCCGGGCGCGCCGTCAGCGGCCGACGCCGGGCATGCGCGTGAAGGTCCGCACCACGTCGGGGTCGAACTGCGTGCCGCTCCCGCGCACAAGCTCGCCGATGGCCTGTTCGTGCGTGAGGGCGTCGCGGAACGAACGCGACGAGCGCATCGCGTCGTAGGAGTCGGCAACGGCGAGCACGCGGCTCGTCATCGGGATCTCGTCGCCTGACAGCTGGCGCGGATAGCCGCTCCCCGCGTAGTCCTCGAACCGCGACCGCACGATGCCGGCGGCCGGCCGCAGGGCGGGGATGGCCTCGAGAATCGATGCGCCGAGATCCGGTACGCGTCGCCAGAGGGCGCGTTCCTCGGCCGACAGCTCCCCCGTCTTCGCCAGCAGCGCGTCGGGCAGCACGAGGCGCCCGAGTTCGTGCAGGAGCGCGGCCTGCTCGAGCACGTCCACCTGCTGATCGGCAAGGCGCAGCGTGGTGGCGAGCGCGCAGGCGAGTTGTCGCACGCGATGACAGTGCTCGCGCCACACGTCGTTGCGGAAGGCGACGAGATCGAGCGCCGATTCGACCTGCGGGGTCGTCGCCACGTCCAGCCGTTCCAGCGCCTCGACGAGGCGCGCGTGGCGCACGGCGAGTTCCGATGCCCGTTGTTCGCGCAGCAGCCGGTCCGCACGCCGCAGCCGGTGTTGACGCATCCCGTTCTCGAGCGCGCGGGAGAGGCTGCGCTGGTCGAACGGCTTCAGCAGGTAGTCCACGACGCCGTGCTGCAGGCCCCGCAGGGCCCAGTCCACGTCATGGACGCCAGTCACGAGCACCACCGCCATGTCGGGATGATCGGCCTGGACGCGCTCGACGAACCAGAAGCCGTCCCGGCCGGGCATCTGCACGTCGCACAACGCCACGGCGACCGGGGCCTGACGCGCGGCCACGAGCGCCTGCTCCGCCCCGCATGCCGCGATCGGCCGGCAGCCGTCAGCCTCGACCCACGCCGTGAGCACGTCGCGGATGCCCTCGTCATCGTCCACCACGAGGACGGCAGCCGGCAGGTCCACGGCGTCCATGGTGCCGAACGGGTCGGTGATCGTGTCGTGGGTGCTTCCAGCCATCACGCGGCTCCCCTTCCACGCCGGGCGATCGTCGTGCCGAGATCGAGGCGTTCGAGCTTGCGATAGAGCGCGCGCCGGCTGACCCCGAGCAGCGTCGCGGCCTTCTTCTTGTTCCCGTGGGCACGCTGCAGGGCGCGGAGGATGTGCTCGCGCTCGACGTCCGAGAGTGGTTCGACGCCCTCCGGAGCCGGCATCGGCATGCGGATGGGCACCGGGCCCGCGGACGTGACCCGTGTGGGTCCCGGCGGTGGGGATGCAACCCGCAACGCCGGCAGGCTCGTCCTGATGTCGGCCTCGCCGACGAGCCGGCCCTCCGCCATCAGGCATGCGCGCTCGATGACGTTCCGCAACTCGCGGACGTTGCCGGTCCACGGCGCCTCGCGCAGCAGGCGCTCGGCGCCCGTCGTCAGGCCCGCGAGCGGCTTGGCCAGGCGCGTGGCCGTCGTGCGCATGAACGCGTTGGCGAGGTACGCGACGTCGTCGCGACGATCCCGCAGCGGCGGCACGTGGATGTCGATGACGTTGAGCCGGTAGTAGAGGTCGCGGCGGAAGCGGCCCGCCTCGCATTCGAGATCGAGGTCGCGGTTTGTCGCGGCAATGACGGTGACGTCGACCTTGCGCGGCTCCAGCGACCCGACGCGATGGACCTCGCCGAACTCGATCGCGCGGAGCAGCTTTGCCTGGACGCCGGCTGGCAGTTCGCCGACCTCGTCGAGGAAGAGCGTCCCCCCGTCGGCGAGTTCGAACAACCCGGGTTTCGAGTCGCTGGCCCCTGTGAAGGCTCCGCGCACATGGCCGAAGAGCTCGCTCTCGAAGAGCGTCTCGACGACCGCCGAGCAGTTGATCACCACGAAGCGGCGATCGGCGCGCGGCCCGAGCTGGTGGAGCGCACGCGCGACGAGTTCCTTGCCCGTGCCGGTCTCGCCGGTGACGAGCGCCGTGCGCACGTGCGGCGCCACCGTGCGCAGCACGCGAAACAGCTTCTGCATCGGCGCCGAGCGGCCGACCATGCCGTGGAACGACACCCCCGGCGAACGCTCCGCCGGGAACAGCCGTATCCGGCGCCGCAGCGCGTCGTCGAAGCGATCGGCGAGCCGGCTGCGCAGGCGCTCGAGGTCGAGCGGATGCCGAAGGTAGTCGTGAACGCCCAGGCGGATCGCGACAACGGCCGACTCGACCGAGGCGGTTGCCGTCAGCAGCAGCAAGGGCAGGTCGGGTGCCTCTTCCCGCAGGCTCGTGACGAGCTGGAGGCCGTCCGTATCCTCGACATCGAGGGACACAAGGGCGACGTCGGGCACGCGCTGGCGGAAGGCCGCGAGGCCGGCAGCGCCCGTGTCGGCGACGTGGACGGCAAACCCGACCGCGGCCGCAATGTCCAGAACGGCCGGTCGAGTGGCACTTGGCGGATGAATGACAAGCAGGGCGGGCGTGCTCATGACGTGCTGCCTGTTCAATCGACAACCGCGCGGGCGGCTTGAACCAATGCGACACACGAGGCGCACACGCCTCGGGCACCCGGCCCCTGCGGCGCCTCGACGCCGCGCGGCGTCCTGCGCCAAGATCAGCGACCGTGCGCTGTGCCCCTGCTTGTCTGCGACCCGTCCTCGCGCTTGCCCTGCTGGCGCTCACGCTGAGCGGGTGTGCCACGCGCACACCGCAGCAGCGGCCGCCGGCGACGGCGCCGCCGACCGCATCGCGCCCCCCGACGACGCCGGGGCCCGACGTGACGGCACTGCGCGTGGAGGTCGGCGCCCGCGGCAGCGGCTCGGTCGCGCGCGTGCCGCTCGAGGAGTACGTCCGCGACGTCGTGGTCGGCGAACTGTCGGTCGCTCCTGCCGATGCCGCGATCGCGCAGCCGGCTTACGAAGCGCAGGCCATCGTCGCGCGCACCTACGCGCTTGCCGGGCGCGGTCGGCATCGCGCCGACGGCTTCGACCTCTGCTCCACGACGCACTGCCAGGTGTACGTGCCCGGCACGTGGCGCCGCAGCCGCTGGGCCGCGCAGATCGACGCAGCCGTCGCGCGCACGCGGGGCCGGTTCATCGCGCATGACGATCGCCCGATCGAAGCCGTGTTCCACGCGCATTGCGGCGGCCACACGAGCACGGCATCCGAGGTCTGGCGGAGCCCCGGTGCGCCGTACCTCCAGGGCGTGCGTGATCCCTACTGCCTGCGTGAGCAGCCTGCGACGTGGACGACGACGCTGACGCTCGAGGCGGTGCGCGCGGCGGTGAGTCGGCGGACGCGGACCGACGTCGGCGCGAGGCTCGATGGCGTGCAGGTGCTGCGCCAAGATCCGGGCGGGCGCGTGGTGGAAGTCGTGCTCGCGGGGGCCCGCACGCCAGTCGTCACCGGCGAGGACTTCCGGCTGGCGGTGATTGCGGCGGCCGGGCCGCGCAGCCTGCGGAGTGCGCGCTTCGAGGTGCGACGCGACGGCGCGCAGGTCGTGTTCACGGGCCGCGGCTCGGGGCACGGCGTGGGGCTGTGCCAGATCGGCCTGATTGGCCGCCTCCGGGCGGGGCAGTCCGCCGAGGAGGTGCTGCGGGCGTACTACACCGGCGTCACTATCGTGGGCGGTGGCCTGGACGTCTCGACCTGAAGGTCGACACCCACGAATCGCCGCGTTCAGAACACCTCGCGCAGGGCGGCAAATCGATCGACGCGCAGAATCTCCGGGTCGGCCGTCTCGGGGACCTCGGCGAGTTCGAGGGCCCACGTGCCCGGATGGGGGACGAAGACCGCACCGAGGCCGGCCGCGCGTGCGGGGAGGATGTCCGATTTCGGGCTGTTGCCAATCATCCAGCCGCTGCCTGTGCCGATGCCGAGCCGGCGCGCGGCATCGCGGTACGCCGGTTCGTCCTTCTCCCGGACGACGTCCACCTGGTGGAACAGTTCGCGCAGGCCCGATCGCACGACCTTGTCCCACTGCTCGTCGTGGTTGCCCTTCGTGAACAGTACGAGGCGATGACGACGCCGCAGATACGCGAGCGTCTCCGGCACCTCGGGCAGGATCTCGAGCCGCTTGCGCCGCAGCGAGGCGATCTCGGCGTGCAGGAACGGCCGCAGGTCGTCGATGGCGTCTGCCACGCCGACGTGTTCGCAGAGCACCTCGAGCGACGTCGCGAAGTTCAGCGAGCCGTAGCCGTGCGCCTGCGTCCGCTGTCGCTCGATGTCGAGCAGCGTCTCGCGCGTGCGCTCGGCCGACACGCCGTACGCGGTCAACCGGTTCGCCGTGCGCGCGATGACCGAGTCGAAGTAGACGTTGTTCTCCCAGAGCGTGTCGTCCGCGTCCACGAGCAGCGTCAGGCCCGGACGCACGTCGTCTCCCGGGCGGTGCGCCGCGTCACGAGGTCATCGCATACACGGCGATGTTGACGGCAAAGCGCGTGTTGTCCTCGCGGCGGAACCGCTTGTTCTTCCAGTCGTAGTCCCATTCGCAGCCGTAGTCCTTGTTGCTGTACAGCACGCCGAGCCGGCCGTCGTGCTCCACGCCGCGCAGGTAATCGTGCACGAGGTCGTCGCCCCACCCGTTCAACTCGTGGGCGGTCGTCGGCGGCCCGTCGAACCGGAAGAAGCAGCGATAGAGCGGGTGCGACGCCGGCAGCTTCGGCATGGCGCCCGGGCGTCCGAACGTCGTGCGCATCTCCTGCTCGAAACTGCGCGCGTAGAGGCCATCCACGTCGTGGTTGCAGTCGTCGGAGAACAGCAGCCCGCCGTGCTCGACGAAGCGGCGGAGTCCGTCGCGCTCGCGGGCGCTGAACCGGACGAGCAGGTGCCCCGTCATGAAGAGGAACGGGAAGGCCGGGAGATCCTGCGCGTCGGCCGTGATCACGACCTCGTCGCGATACACGGGAATCGTCGTGTACTGGACGAGGCTGTCGAGGACGTTTGCCGCGACCTTCGGGTTGTAGTCCCAGTCGCCGGAGGCATAGCGGAGCCGGGCGAAGACGAACTCGGAGGCGCGCGGTTCTGCCCCGGCCAGGGCGGTGCCGACCGCCACGCCGGCGGCCTGCTCGAGGAACTGGCGCCGGCTCACCGCCACGCGGCAATTGTAAACGCCGGCCACCCGTAGTAGCGTGGTGGCCTCCATGTTCCGGCCGGTAAACAGAGGCCCCCGCCCGCGCCGTAGTCCATCATGGCGAGCGTGATGCCCCCGAGTCAGGCCCTGAGCGGCATTCCGGGCGACGTGGACCTCGCCGCGGCGGTCAAGTCGCACCTCGTGGCCGGGCAGGATGCCGCGGCGCGCGATCTCTACGGCGAGCTCGTGCGCCGCCACCAGCGCAAGGCCACGCGCATCGCGCTGTACTACCTGCGCGAGTCGGCCGATGCCGACGAGGCCGTGCAGGACGCGTTCGTGAAGGCCTACACGCACCTGCGCGACTTCGAGTACGGCCGCTCGTTCGAGGTGTGGTTCACGCGCATCCTGGTCAACAGCTGTCTCGACCGCGTGAAGGCGCGGACCCGACGGGCGCGCTGGATGATTGCCGCCGACGATCTCGGCGAGGCGAGCCCGCTCGAGCGCGTGTCGGTGCCGCGCGACGCCTCGCCCGAGGCATTGGCGCTGCGGCGCGAACGCGGCGATCGGCTGATGCATGCCATCGAACGGCTGCCCGAACGGCAGCGGACGGTCGTCCTCCTCAGCCAGATCGAAGGGGCGACGACGCGCGAGGTCAGCGAGGTGACGGGTCTGCGCGAGACGACGATTCGGGTCCACCTGTTCCGGGCGCTCCGACGCCTCCGTTCGTTGCTGGCGGAGGATCCGGCGTTCGGTGCCAGGGTCCGAGAGGAGACGAAGGAGGCGCGATGATGACGCGGCCGACGCGGTGGTTTGGCGCCTGGGGAAGTCCCCACCTGAGTGAGGAGTCGCTCGTGGAGCTGCACACGCTGCTCGTCACCGGCGAACACGCCCTCGCTGCACGCTACCTGCGTCACGTGAGGCAGTGCGACGACTGCACCGCGCGGCTCGACGCCCTCCGCGACGACTACGCCGACCTCCGCAGCGACGTCGTCGCCGCGGCCGACGCGCGCATCACGTCCTCGCGTCTGGACCGCCAGTTCGACGTCATCTCCCGCCGCCTGCAGGGGCAGTCCGGTCGCGTCCTGCCCTTCCCGGCCACCGTCCATCGCGCCATGCCGCAGCCTTCGCTCCATCGCTGGGTCGCAGTGGCGGCCGCCTGCGGCCTGCTGATCGGCGTCGGCGCGGGCCGGCTGATGGACACGCTCGATGCCGACGACACCACGTGGCGGCCGGCCTCGCTGAGCGGAACCGCCTACCCCGGGCGCGCCACGATCCAGCAGGAAACCGACGAGGAAATGCTCGTCGAGATCGACGCCGCCATCACGCGCAGCCGCGCGCGCGAGTTCCGCGCACTCGACGAACTGACCCCGCGCGTGACAAACCCCGTCCCCCGCAGCGGGCGCTGAGGCCCGGGTACGGGCCCGCCCTATATACTGGGTGGCAGTGCAACCGCTGATTTTCCGCAAGGGGCTCGACCTCAAGGACGCCGTCAAGGGCGACCTCGCCCGCGACTACCACAGCGCCGTCGTCGAGCAGATCCGCGAGCAGGACTTCCGCTACGAGGCCGGACGCCTCACCATCCACCTGGCCCGTGAGTTCGGCTTCTGCTACGGCGTGGACCGTGCCGTGGATTACGCCTACCAGGCGCGGAAGCGCTTTGCCGACCAGCGGGTGTTCCTGACCGGCGAGATCATCCACAACCCGCACGTCAACGAGAAGCTCCGCGCGGCCGGCATCCGGTTCCTCAGCGACCCCGGAGAGCCGTCGCCTCCTCTCGGCGCGGGCGACGTCGTCATCATCCCGGCATTCGGCGTCAGCGTGCACGAGCTTGCCCGCCTGCAGGGCCTCGGCTGCACGCTCGTGGACACGACGTGCGGCTCCGTGCTCAACGTCTGGAAGAACGTCACGCGGTACGCCCGTGAGGGCTTCACGGCGGTCATCCACGGCAAGGTGAAGCACGAGGAGACCCAGGCCACGGCGAGCCAGGCGCTCAAGTTCGCCGACGGCAAGTACCTCGTCGTGCTCGATCGCGCCGAGACCGCCGAGGTCTGCGACTACATCCGCCACGGAGGCGACGCGGGCGCCTTCATGGCGCGCTTCGGCCACGCCGTGTCCGACGGTTTCGATCCGGATCGCGATCTCGGGCACATCGGCCTTGCCAACCAGACGACGATGCTGATGTCGGAGTCGCTGGAGGTGGCCGACATGCTGCGCGACGCCATGGCCGACCGCTACGGCGCCGAGGCACTTGCCGACAGGTACCGCGCGTTCGACACGATCTGCAGCGCCACGCAGGAACGCCAGGACGCCATCATGGACCTGCTGGCAAGCGAGCCGCTGGACCTGATGCTCGTGATTGGCGGCTACAACAGCAGCAACACCTGCAACCTGGCCCGCATCTGCGCCGACCGCGTGCCGACGTACCACATCGCCGACGTGGACCGCCTCGAGTCGGCCGACGTCGTGCGCCATCGCCCGGTGCCTCCGGCTGACGCGCCCCCGGGGCCGGTGCCCGAGACGGCCACGACCGGCTGGCTGCCCCGCACCGGACCGCTGCGGGTCGGGCTCACCGCAGGCGCCTCGACGCCCAACAACATCATCGGTCACGTCGTCGAACGCCTGTCGGCGTTTGCGGCCGAATGACCCAGACACGCGCCAATCGGGGCTGAACGCCCCACTTCCTTCGCCACGGTGCGCCGGCCGTGCGACTCCGTTCGGGTTGCGCGGAACGGCGCCCGACCTGCGGACGACACCCGCCGGTAAACAACGGCCCAGCCGCAGCCGTACCCGATGCGGGGGAAGGTATCGATGAAAACGTTGGTTGTGGGAGCCGCATGTCTCCTGACCCTGGCGCTGAGCCTCGGGTCTGGCATCGCGGAGGAGGGCAATCGGCCATCCAAGTGGTGGCAGAACCCGGTATGCAAGGTCCGTGTGGGGCTGTCGAACGCGCAGGCGGCCGAAATCGAGCGCATCTTCCAGTCCGTCCGCGATGAGCTGCGGTCCGAGAAGACGGAACTCGAACGGCAGGAGTCGGTGCTGTCCCGGCTGCTGAACGAACCGGCCGCCGACGAGGCCGTGGTGGTACGCACGATCGACCGCGTGGAAGCGGCGCGCAGTGCCCTCGCCAAGACCCGCACGCTGATGCTCTACCGGATGCACCGGCTGCTGTCGCCTGAGCAGCGGACCCGGCTCGAGGCCTACGAGCGCGATCAGGCCCGCCAGGCAGACGCCCGCCCCAAGGACTGACCCGTACCGGCATTTCGTACAGCCGGCCTCCGAACGGCCGGATGGAGGATCGTTCGTGAGATCGACTGTGCACCTGGCCGCAGCCGCGCTGGCTGCGGCTGCCTGGCTGGCGTCCGCCCCGGCCGGGGCCCAGACGCGCGGGACGGAGAAGCCCGACCCGGCCCGCGTGGCCGAACTGCTCGTCGCCGTCGGTGCCGGCCAGCCGGCAACGGCGCCGGCGCAGGGGCCGGCAACGCCCGCCGAGGAGCCCCTCGCGCTCCAGGTCGAGGAAGCCGTCGCCATGGCGCTCGAGAAGAACCTCGACATCGCCGTCGAGCGGCTGAATCCCTCGTCGGTGGACTGGTCGCTGCGTGCGCTGCAGGCCAACTTCAACCCGCAGGCGACGTCGCTCGTGGGTTTCAACAGCACGTATCAGTTGCCGACGAGCCAGCTCGTGGGCGGTCAGCGGGTCAAGAGCGACCAGATCACCTGGAACTTCGGCGTGAACCAGTCGCTGCCGTGGCAGGGCACCAGCTACTCGGTGTCGTTCACCAACCGCCGCCAGGACAACAACAACTCGTTCATCACGTTCAACCCGCAGTTCAACAGCACGTTGCAGGCCCAGATCGTCCAGCCGCTGCTGCGCGGGCGCACGACCGACAACACGCGCACGCAGATCCGCATCACGCGCATCAACCGCGACATCTCCGAGTTGCAGCTGCGGACGACGATCGTCGACACGCTTGCCGAGGTCCGCAATGCGTACTGGGACCTCGTGTTCGCCAACGAGGTCGTCAACACGGCACGCCGGTCGCTCGAGCTCGCCGAGAAGCTCGTGGACGACAACAGGATTCGCGTCGAGGTCGGCACACTCGCGCCAATCGACGTCGTGCAGGCCGAAGCCGAGGCCGCGTCGCGCCGACAGACGCTCGCGCAGCTCGAGGCGCAGGCGCGCACGGCCGAACTCACGCTCAAGCAGCTGATCGTCTCGGGCACGAGCGACCCCGTCTGGGGTCGGCGGCTGAACCCGACCGACCGACCCGGACTTGCCGAACAGCCGGTGCCGCTCGAGCAGGCGCTCGCCAACGCGCTCGCCGCGCGCACGGATCTCACCGAACGCCGCCGCAGCCTCGAGAGCGTCCAGGCGAACCTGGACCTCCTGCGCAACCAGCGGATGCCGTCAGCCAACCTCGTCGCCAACTACGGCGGCCAGGGCATCGGCGGCACGCGCATCATCCGGCAGGGCACCGGCGGGCCGATCCTCGAGGAGATCCCCGGGGGCTATCGCGATGCGCTCGACCTCCTGTGGCAGCGCGAGTACCCGACGTGGACGGCGCAGGTGCAGTTCAGCTATCCGATCGGGCCCAATCCCCAGGCCGCGCAGTACGAGCGGGCGCGCATCGGACAGGAGCAGAGCCTCACGCAGATCCGCAACCTGGAGCTGCAGATCGCGGCGCAGGTCACGAATGCCCGGCTTCAGGTCGAGGCAAATCGTCAACGTGTCGAGGCCGCGCGCGTGGCGCGCGACCTGTCGCAGCGCCGGCTCGAGGCCGAGCAGAGCAAGTTCGATGTCGGGCTCTCCACCAACTACTTCGTCGTGCAGGCCCAGCGTGACCTGCTGACGGCCGAGAACACGCTGCTGCGCGCCGTGCTCGACTACCAGCAGTCGCTCGTGGACTTCGAGCGCATCCAGCTGACGTCGGGCCGCGGCGTGACCTTCAACACCGGCGGCACCGGCACGGGCGGCGCGGCCGGCGGCGCCGCAGGCGGCACCAATCTCAACCTGGGCACGACGGCGGTGGGCGGCACCGGCACCGGCGGGACCACTGGCGGCACCGGCATCCCCGGCGTCGGAGGCGGGCAGTAACGTGAAGAAGTTGATTGTTGGCGTGGTGGTGGCGATCGTCGCCGGCGCCGGATACTTTGCGCTGTCTGGCGGCGGTGATGCCGCGCCCGGCACGAAGGCCGGCGGCACGGGCGCCTTCGCCCAACCGCCGATGACGGTGGAGCTCACGAAGGCGAGCCGCTCGCCGGTGCAGGAGTACGTGGAGGTCGTCGGCAGCCTCGTCGGCGCCGCCACGGTGGACGTCGTGCCACGTGCGCAGGGCCGGCTGCAGCAGATCTCGGTCCGCATCGGCGACCCCGTGCGCCAGGGACAGACGCTCGCGAAGGTCGAGGATCAGGAACTGCGCGAACAACTGCGACAGGCCGAGGCGTCATTCGAGGTCGCGCGTGCCACGATCCGGCAGCGCGAAGCCGACCTGTCGTTCGCACGGACGAACCTCGATCGCAACAGGAGCCTGTTCGATCGCCAGCTCCTCCCCCGCCAGTCGCTCGACGATGCGGAGGCGCGCTTCCAGGCGTCGCAGGCGCAGCTCGATCTCGCACAGGCGCAGTTGCAGGCCGCTTCGTCGCGTCGCGACGAGCTGCGCATCAACCTGGCCAACACCACCGTCAGCTCCCCGGTCACCGGCTTCGTCGCACGACGACTCGTGGACCCGGGCGCGTTCGTGAACCAGAACGTCACGGTGCTGTCGGTCGTGGACATCTCCACGGTGCGGCTCGTCGTGAACCTCGTCGAGCGCGACCTGCGCAAGGTGTCGGTCGGCGCCGGTGCGTCGGTGGCCGTGGACGCGTATCCGGGCGAGCAGTTCGACGGTCGCGTCGCCCGCGTCGCCCCGGTGCTCGATCCGGCAACGCGGACGGCCGAGATGGAGATCGAGATCCCGAACGCCAGCGGACGGCTCAAGCCGGGGATGTACGCACGCGTTCGGCTCGTCAGCGACATGAAGCCCGACGCCCTCGTGGTGCCCAAGTCGGCCATCGTCGACACCCAGGGCCGCAAGGGCGTGTTCCTGGTGCAGAACGAGCAGGCGGTGTTCCGTGCCGTGTCGCTCGGGCTCGAGGAACCCGACCGTGTCGAGATCACCGACGGCCTCCAGGAAGGCGAAGCCGTGGTGACGACGGGCGCCTCGGCGCTGCGCGACGGCGCGCGCGTGCTCGTGGCAGACGGAACGGCCCGCCGGGGCAACAGCTAGCGCGCGTCGGCTCGACGCACCTCCAGGACACGACGATGAGCATTCCACGCACAGCCATCCAGCGCCCGGTGACGATGTTCATGATCAGCGCCGTGATCGTGCTGCTCGGCGCGATCTCGCTGGCACGGCTGCCGGTCGACCTGCTGCCCGACCTCTCGTTTCCGAGCCTCACGGTGCGCGTCTCGTACCCGGGGGTCGGTCCGCGCGAGATCGAGGAGACCATCACCCGGCCGATCGAGCAGACGGTTGCCGCCGTCGCCGGCCTCGACCAGCTGAACTCCACGTCGGCCGAGGGCAGCAGCGTCGTGCGCCTCAACTTCGTGTGGGGCACCGACCTCGGCGAGGCCGCCGACGACCTGCGCAGCCGCATCGACCGCATCCGCGGCCGCCTCCCGGAGGACGCCGACCCGCCGGTCATCTTCAAGTTCGACTCGAACGCGTGGCCGATCATGACGATCGCCGTCCAGGGCGACATGGACCCGGTGACGCTGCGCGAGATGGCCGAGCGGACGCTCGCGCAGCGCCTCGAGCGCGTCAACGGCGTGGCCTCCGTGACCGTGCAGGGCGGGCTGCGCCGGCAGATCCGCGTGGACCTCTCCAAGGAGAAGATCACCGCGCTCGGCCTGCCCGTGGATCGCATCGTCTCGGTCCTCCGCACCGAGAACCAGAACATCCCCGTCGGCGAGATCAATGAGGGGTCGCTCACCTACCTGGTGCGGAGCCCCGGACAGTTCAACAACCTCGACGAGATCCGCAACCTCGTGGTGCTGACGCGAGACGGTGTGCCCGTCTACATGCGCGACATCGCCGAGGTCCGCGACGGCACCGAGGACTACCGGCAGTTCACGCGCGTCAACGGCCAGCCCGGCGTGCAGATGCGCATCACCAAGCAGTCGGGCGAGAACACGGTCGCGATTTCCGAGGCCGTGCACCGCGAGGTGTCGCGCATCAACCGCGAGGTCGCGGGCGTGCAGCTCACCGTCTCGAACGACAGCGCGGTCTTCATCGAGCAGTCGATCGCGTCGGTGCGAGAGGCCGTGATGCTCGGCTCGGTGCTTGTCGTCATCATCATCTTCGCGTTCCTGCGCAGCTGGCGCTCGACGCTCATCATCTGCACGTCGATCCCGATCTCGATCATCGGCACGTTCGCGCTGCTCTACTTCGGCGGCTACACGCTCAACACGATGACGTTCGGCGGCCTGGCCCTCGGCGTCGGCATGATCGTGGATGCCTCGATCGTCGTGCTCGAGAACACGCAGCGACACCTCGAGATGGGCAAGTCGCGCACGCTCGCCGCCATCGAGGGCAGCGAGGAGATCTGGAGCGCGATCCTCGCGTCCACGCTCACGCACATTGCCGTGTTCGTGCCACTGTTCTTCCTCAGCGGCTTTTCGAGCGTGCTCTTCAAGCAGCTGTCGGTCGTGGTGGTGTTCTCGCTGCTGATGTCGCTGTTCGTCGCCGTGACGCTCGTGCCCGTGCTGTGTTCGCAGCTGCTCACCGAGCCTGCCGACGATGCTGCCCGCACCGGTGTCTCGGGCTGGCTGTTCCGCACGAGCGGCCAGGCGCTCGATCGGCTCGACAACAGCTACGCCCGCCTGCTCGGTGTGGCGCTGCGCCACCGCCCCACCGTGCTCGCCGTCGGCGCGTCCCTTTTTGCACTCGCGATCGCGCTCTATCCCCAGCTGACATTCGAGCTGATGCCGCAGACAGACGAGGGCGAGGTGCGCGTCGATATCGAGCTGCCCGTCGGCACGCGCATCGAGCAGACGCAGGCCGCAGTGCTCGACATCGAGCAGCGGATTCGTGAAGCCGTGCCCGAGATGGTCACGCTCATCTCGCAGGGCGGAGGCGGCGGCTTCATGGGCGGTTCGAGCTCGCACCGCGGCGACATCACCGTGCAGCTCACGCCCAAGGCAGAACGCACGCGCTCGAACGAGGAGATTGCGCAGGACCTGCGCCGGCTGCTGCAGGGGATCCCGGGCGTGGTGAGCCGCTCCCGCGCGTCCGGCGGCTCTCAGCTCAACCGCATCCTCGGCGGCAACCAGGACGCGCGGCTGTCACTCGAGATCCGCGGGTACGACTTCGACGATGCGCAGCGGCTCGTGAACGATTCGGAGGCGCTGCTGCGCACCGTGCCGGGCATTGCCGACGTCCGACGCGCGCGCCAGGACGGGCGGCCGGAGCTCGCGGTGCGGGTGGACCGCGACAAGGCGGCGCTGTTCGATCTGAGTGTGACGAGCGTCGCCGATACGCTCCGCACGAACGTCGCGGGGACGCAGGCGGCCTTCTATCGGGAACGCGGGCAGGAGTACCCGATCGTCGTGCGGCTGCGCGAGCAGGATCGCGAGCGGATTGCCGACGTCGGCGACGTGCTCGTCAGCGCGCCGGGCAACCGCGTGGTGCCGGCACGCAGCCTGCTGACGGTGGAGCCCGAGAACAGCCCGGTCGAGATCGAGCGCAAGAACCAGGAACGCGTCGCGCGCGTCAATGCGGAACTCGAAGTGAGCCTGTCCGAGGCGGTGGCCGCGGTGGAGAAGCGGCTGCCCGAGCTCGACGTGCCGCAGGACTTCTCGGTGGGGTTCGGAGCCGAGCTCGAGGAGCAGATCAAGGCATTCACGCAGCTGAAGTACCTGCTGCTGCTTGCCGTCGTCCTCGTGTACGCGGTGATGGCGTCGCAGTACGAGTCGTTCCGCGACCCGTTCATCATCATGTTCTCGATTCCGCTCGCGGCCATCGGCGTCGTGGGCGGCCTCCTGCTCACCGGCACGACGTTCAGCCTGCAGGCCTATATCGGCGTGATCATGCTCGCCGGCATCGTCGTCTCGAACGCCATCCTGCTCGTGGACTACACGTCGACGCTGCGCAAGCGCGACGGCATGGAGCTCTTCGAGGCGGCCATCACGGCGGGCCGGACCCGTCTGCGGCCCATCATCATGACGACGCTGACGACAGCGCTGGGCCTCATGCCGATGGCGTTCGAGATTGGCGAGGGCGCCGAACTGCAGGCGCCGCTCGCGCGCGTCGTGATTGGCGGGCTCCTTGCGTCCACGTTGATCACGCTGGTGTTCGTGCCGACGCTGTACACGATCTTCGAGCAGGGCCTGAAGGGACTGCGTCGGGCGTCGACCGGCAAGCCAGCCGACGCCGAGGAGATGGCGACACCGTAAGTAAGTAGGACGCGTTCGGGAACGCGCCCTACCAGAGGGCGTTGAAGACCATCTTGAAGGTGCCGTGGGTCTGGGCGCGGTTCTGGGGACGGAAGCCAATCAGCACGATTCGTCCCTTCCCCTGCGCGATCGACACGGCCGCCGCCTTCCGGGCGATCACCGACTCGCCAACAAGCCAGCCGCTCTGGAGGATGTCGCGGTCCGCGTACGTCGCGAGGATCGCGACGTCCTGGCTCCGGTCGGTGGACGTCACCTCGTAGGCCTGGCTGCCGGGCATGAAGAGCGCGAGGCCGTCGGCCGGCATGCCGTACACGAGCGCGTTGTCGGTCGCGTAGCGCACCCGCAGCGTCGAGCCGGGCGCCCAGAACTCGCGTGACGAGACGCCGGCGACGACGTTGCGCACCGGCAGCGAGAACTTCTGCACGGGCAGGTCGGCGGCCTGCCCGAACGTCAGCAGCGTGCCGCCGTTCTCCACGAAAGCCTGCAGGGCCTTGACGCCCTCGTCGCCGAAGCCGCTGCGGTACTCGGGCGGCGTCAGGCGCTGCGGGTCGTTCCGGCGGGTGCCGCCTCCCCCGCCCTGCCGCGAGGGCTCCTCCCCCGTCATCGCGCCCACCGAGTCGGCCGGCAGCACGATCACGTCGTACTTCGTCTCGAGGCTGCCCGCCTTGATGTCGGCGTCCTTCACGGTCGTGAACGGCACGTCGAACTGCTCGAACAGCAGCCGCGTCCAGCCTTCGTCCATGTTGCCGCCGCGGTAGCGCTGGAACAGCGCCACGCGCGGCTGCTTCAACGGCGCGAGTGCTGACGGCACGGGCTGCCCCGCGGCGAAGAAGTCGACGCCGGTCTGCTTCGCAATCTCCTGGACGTCACCCGAGCCCACGAGGAAGTCGCCGGGCCGGATGCGGCCGTCTGCAGACGCCTCCGTCGCACGACGCACCGCAACGCCCGCCTTCAACAGGAGCCACGCGGCGCGATGGCTGTCGTTGAGGCGGCCGTCGAGCACGTAGCCGTGCGGTGCCGGCACGGCCACCTGCCCGGTCATAGGCAGTCGTCCAGTGATCGTCGTCAGCGGTGCCGTGACCGGTTCGCCAATCGGATCGCTGCGGACGCCCATGAACTCGCCGAACGTGTCCGTGGACATGTCGTACGGGCGGATCGGGTTGCCCTCGCGGTCGCGCGTGTAAGTGTTGTCGGGGTAGAACGTGCGTCCGAGCATCCAGCGCACGAGGGCCTGCTTGGGCTGCGCCATCGAGACCACGAAGGATCCGGGACCGTACACGCGCCCGTCCACCACGAGTTGCGCTTTCGTCTCGTGGACCTCGACGCCGGAGTCGATCAGCATGTTCACGAGCTTGCGGACGGTGAGCGGGTCGTGCTGCCCGGCCGCGAGGACGTACGCCTTCACCGGTCCCGTCTTCCCGCGCTCCACCTGGCGCGAGGCCTTCAGGTACATGTTGCGGAGCACCGTCTCGCGGTTGCGCGCCGCGAGATCGACGGTCGCCCAGGCGGCGATCTTCTGCTGCTCGACGATGTCGCGGACGCGCCACCAGCCGCCCGGCCAGAGGCTCGGCATTGTCGTCTGCGGCGCGTACTCGGGCAGGTTGCGCGGGCCGCCGCGCAACTGGTCCGGATGCAGGAAGATTGGCGTTGCGAGCCGCGCGCTCGCCGACTCGGTGAGCATGCCCGCGATGTTGTGGAACGGCGTGATCCAGTGGAAGCCCATGTGGCCCCAGCCGGAGTAGATGGCCGCACCGACGACGCCCGTCTTGCCGGCGGCCTCGAGGTGCGTGCCCATGTGGCCGCCCCACCACGCCATCTCGCGCCACACGAGCGGATCGCCGTCAGGGCGGATCGGCTCGGCGTAGGGCGGGATGTAGAGCCGCGCGTTCGTGGTGCCCATCTGGTGGTGATCGACGTAGGCCTGCGGCACCCACTCGCGATAGAGGATCTTCGCGAGGTTTCGCGATTCGGGGAGGTTCAGCGCAAAGCCGTCGCGGTTGTTGTCGTGGCCCGCGTAGGTCTGGTAGAGCCACGGCAACTGCCCGGCCTCGTACTCGGTGCCGACGTACTTCATGTACCAGTCGGCAATCATCTGCGTGCCGTCCGGGTTGATCGACGGCACGACGATGCTGATCACCTGATCGCGCATGCGGGTGGCTTCCTCGTCGTCGCGCGTGATGCTGTCGAAAACGAACTCCGCCGCGGTCTGCGACGCCGCCACCTCGCTCGAGTGGAGCGCGAAGGTCTGGATGACGACGGCCTTGCCGTCCTTGACGATGCGATCGATGTCGGCGGGCGTTGCACCGCGCGGGTCGGCGAGCGTGGCGTTCATCGCGCGGATGCGCTCCAGGCGCGCGAGGTTCGCGGTTGACGAGATGAACAGCGCGATGTAGGGCCGCCCCTCGCTGCTCCTGCCGAGTTCGACGAGGTTCACGCGGTCGGACGCCGCGTCGAGCGCGCGGTAGTACTCGAGCAGCCGATCCCAGTTGGCGAGCTTGCGGTCGGCGCCCATCCGGAAGCCGATGAACTGCTCGGGGGATGGAACAGCCGCCGCGCGTGTCTGAGCCGCCACCGGTGCCAGCACGGCGTCACGGAGCGGCGGCACGCCAACCGCGGCGAGTCCGGCGGAGAGGAGAAGGAGTGAGAGGGAACGAAGCGGCCGCACGCGGCGCAAACTGAGCATGGCGGATTCTGCCATGCCGCGCCCGGAGGAGCGCTCATCCGATCGGACCGCTACAGCTGATCGCGGAGTTCGAGGACGCTGCGGCCCGACACCGGGTCGATCCAGTCGCCGGCGACCTCGGCAAGCGGCTCGAGGACGAACAGGCGGTCGCGGAAGCGCGGGTGGGGCACCTGCAGGCCCGGTTCGTCGATCACGAAGTCGCCGTAGAGAATCAGATCGAGGTCGAGTGTCCGGGGCGCATTGAGGAACGGCCGGTCGCGGCCGGCTGCCTGTTCGATGGCGAGCAGCGCGTCGAGCAGCGATCGCGGACCGAGCAGCGTGCTGCCCACGACCACTTCGTTGAGGTACGTCGGGGCGTCGGGCGGTCCGCCGACCGAGTCGGTTTCGTAGCGGGCCGAGGCGACTGCGCCACTCAGCAGCGCCGCGAGACGATCTTCGGCTTCATCGAGGTGGGCATCGCGATCGCCGAGGTTGCTGCCGAGGGCAATCGCGACCGGGACGCGGGCTACTCCACCCACCGGACCGGCAGCACGCCGTCGCCGGTGCTCGCGCCTTCCATGCGCCGCCCGAGCAGGTCGTCGCGCCCCTGCAGCGCATAGTCGAAGAAGCGCTTGTGCTCGCGCATCTCGCCGAGCATCAGGGTGAGCATCGTGCGGTGCCGGGCATTTGTCATCGCCTGCACCCGCGGCGTCCACTTGTCGATGAACGCCTGCTGTTGCCGCGCATCGTCCTCGATCACCGCGGCTTCGCGCTTCCTGCCCTTGCCCGACGGCACGTCGAGCGCGGTGCCCCGGCCTTCCGCCTCGCCACCCATGTCTTCGACGGCCTTGCGGACCCACTGGAGATGGTGCTCCTCGCGGCCGATCACGTTCTGGTAGGTGTTGTTGAACTCGTAATCGGCGACGGCCTGTGCGCCCGCGATGTGGCGCTCGAACAGCGCCAGGCGTTCACGGTAGAGCTCCTGCAGCAGGGACAGCGTGGCGGAGGACTTCACTTCTGTTTCTCCTTGCAGGTGATGCACACGCGGGTCCACGGAATCGCGCGCAGCCGGGCTGCAGAAATCGCCTCTCCGCAATCGCGGCACACGCCGTACGTGCCGCGGTCGATGCGCTCGAGCGCTTCCTCGATGGCCTGGAGGATCTTGGCATCGGTCGAGCGCAGCTTCAGCGCGATGTGGACCTCGTTGATACCGTCGGCCTGGTCGGCCATGTCGCCCTGGCGACTGTTGCCCATCATCGAACCGATGGGCTTGAGCCCGTCCCCGGCCAGTAGCTCACGCTGCTTCTTCAGGAGGGCTTCCTGGAACTCCGACATATCCACCGTGGCAACTCCCCTCCTGCGCGAACCCCGCACAGGAAGCTAATCGCCGCATGTTAGCACCACCGGGAGAGGCTGGGCTATTCGGCCCGGAGCACCGCGAGCGGCCTCCGGCGCACCACGTCGAGGCTCGCCAGGATGCCCACGACGCCCACGACGAGGGCCGTCAGGACGACGCCGAGGACCAGCGTGCCCGGTGACGGCTGCCACGGCATGTCGAACAGGTACTGCGACACGGCCCAGCTGAGCACCAGCGCGCCGAGCGCGCCCACGGCGCCGCCGAGCGCGCCCAGCCCGACGTATTCGAGCGCGACCATGGCGGTTATCGTCCGGGGCGTGGCGCCCAGGGTCTTGAGGATGGCCGACTCGTAGAGCCGCTGGAACCGCGTCATGGCAACCGAGCCCACGACGATCAGCACCCCGCTGAACAGCGCCAGGCCTCCGACCGCGGTGACCGCCAGCGTGACGTTCTCCAGCACGCCCTGCGCCGACCTGACGACCTCCCGGACGTCGACCGCCGAGACGTTGGGATGGACGGCCACGAGGTCCCGCTGCAGCCGTGCCCGTGCCTCGGGGGTGTCGGGGCCGCGCAGCACGCCCATGAACCCGTGAGGCGCCTTCTCCAGCGTCCCCGGCCGGAACACGAACATGAAGCCGCCTGTGCGTACGTCGTTCCAGTCCACTTCGCGGATTGACGTCACCCGCGCCTCGATCACCCGACCGAGGACGTCGAACCGCACGATGTCGCCAAGCTGCAGCCCGGCATTGCGCTGCAGCGCCTCCTCGATCGAGACCTCGGGCATCGACGCCGGCTCCTCGGACCAGAACGCGCCGTCGAGCAGCGTCTCGTTGGCCTCGAGCCGGTCGCGGTACGTGATCACGAACTCGCGCCCGAGTCCCTGACGGCCCTGCACGCCCTCGACGCCATCGACATCCGCGTCGGCGCCCCGCACGCCCGTGACGCGCGCCCGCAGGACCGGCATGAGGCGAAGCCCCGAGGCGCCGGCCGTTCCGTCCACCACCCGACGGACGTCGGCGGCCTGGTCGGCCTGCACGTCGAGCAGGAACATGTCGGGCGCATCGGGACGCAGGTCGAACGAGAACTGCTCGACGAGCGTCGCCTGCACGAGCCGCACGCCGAGGATGAAGAACGCCCCGAGCCCGACGGCCAGCAGGATCACGCGCGTCTGGTTGCCCGGCCTCGAGAGGCTGAGCACCGCATGGCGCAGCGCGAACACCCGCGATCGCCGCAGCGGGCGGACCGATCGCACGACGAGCGCAGACGACGCGAACAGCACCGCCGTGACCACGACGAGTCCCACCGACACGATGAGCCCCGCGCGCAGCGAAGCCGCCTGCCACGACGCGACGGCCGCCAGCGCGAGGCCCACGACGACCGCGGCACCCCACTGCAGCCAGTCCACCTGCCGGAGCCGCCCGCCGAGCGAGGTACGCGCGGACTCGTCGCGCAACAGCCACAATGGCCGCACCCGGCGCACTTCGAGCAGCGGCACGAGCGCGAAGAGCAGCGAGACGAGCACGCCGACGAGCACCGCCTGCGCGGATGCCTGCGGCGTCAGTCGGGCATCGAGGGTCTCGAGCCCGAACAATCCACCCGGCATGAAACGCAGGGCCACCGCCCCGAGCACGAGCCCGAGCAGGCTGCCCAGGAGGCCGAGCGTCGCCACCTGCGCGACGTACACACCCAGGATCTGCCGGCTCGTCGCCCCGAGGCACTTCATCACGGCAATGCTGCGGATGCGCTGGCCGATGAACACACGCGTCACCGACCAGACGCCGATGCCGCCGAGTACGACCATCACGAACCCGACGAGGCTCAGGTAGTTCTCGGCAACCTGCAGGTCGTCGCCGAGTCGATCCTCGGTGGACCGGTACGATCGCGCGCTGACGAAGCTGCCGCGGAACCTGTCGCGCACCGTCGTGACGAGCGGATCGATTCCCGGCTCGTCCACTTTCATCAGGATCGCGAAGCGGGCCCGCGCGCCGTACGTGAGCAGCCCGATCTCGTCGAGCACCTCGCGCGCCATCAGCACGCGCGGACCGAGGCTGAACATCCCGGCCCGGCGCCCCGGCTCGGATTCAATCACACCGCGGATGGTGAAGGTCCCGCTCCCGATGCGGACCGGGTCGCCGACCTCCACGCCGAGTTGCACCAGCAATTCAGGACGCGCGACGATGCCGTGGCCCTCGAGAAGCGAGTGGTCGAATCGCACGCCGTCACGCAGGACGACCTCGCCGTAGAGCGGGAAGCCCCGATCGACGGCCTGCAACTCCGCCATCCGCGCCACCGCGCGGCTCTCGTCCTCCGGCCGCACCATCGTCGCCAGCTCGACGATCTCGATGCGCTGGTGCACCGGCGCCTGCGCGATGGCGGCATCGACACCGGCACGCACCTCGGGCGTCCACGGCCTGTTCGTCGAGATGACGACGTCGGCGGCGGTGAGGACGCGCGCCTGCCCCACGAGCGCGGTGCGGACGTTCTGGATGACCGATCGCAGCGCGGCAATCGCGCCGACGCCGACGGCCACGCAGAGGAAGAAGAAGAGGAGCCGGCCCCACGCGGCGCGCAGTTCGCGCCACACCATGCGCAGCGTGAACACGGGTCACCGGCTCCCTGCGATGGCCGGCTCGTGGACGGCGGGCGCATCGCGCTCGATGCGATCGACGACATGGCCGTCGCGCATCACCAGCTGCAGGTCGGCCCGCGCGGCGAGCTCGCGGTCGTGCGTCACGAGCACGAGCGTGGTCCCCCGCGCGCGGTTGACGTCGAACAGCATGTCGATCACGTGCTGCCCGTTGCTGGAGTCGAGGTTGCCGGTCGGCTCGTCGGCAAGCAGCACCTTGGGGTCGTTTGCGAGCGCGCGTGCAAGCGCGACGCGCTGCTGCTCGCCTCCGGACAACTGCGACGGGTAATGGTGCACCCGCGCGTCGAGGCCGACCTCGTGCAGCAGGCGCGTGGCGCGCGCCTGTGCGTCGGCGGCCCCCGCGAGTTCCATCGGCACGAGCACGTTCTCGAACGCGGTCAGCGACGGCATCAGGTGGAAGAACTGGAACACGAAGCCAATCAGCCGTCCGCGCAGCCGGGCGAGGGCGTCCTCGCCGAGGCTCGTGATGAGCGTGCCATCGATGGCGATCTCGCCTGTCGTCGGCGCGTCGAGGCCGGCCATCAGGCCGAGCAGCGTGCTCTTGCCGCTGCCCGACGGACCGACGATGGCCACGCTGCGTCCGGCGGGGATGACGAGGTCGAGTGGATGGAGGATCGTCAGCGGCGAGCCGCCGCTGTCCACCGTCCGCGAGATGCCGCGCAGTTCGATCATGAGGTCGCGAGTGCCCTTGTGAGCATGGGCTGGAGCGCACGCCAGACGAGGTCGGCGACGCGCCGCGTGCCGTCCGCGTTCGGGTGGATGCCGTCGGCCTGGTTCAGCGCCGCGTTGCCGGCGACGCCGTCGAGGAAGAACGGCAGGAAGACGACGTCGTGTTCGTCGGCGAGGTCGCGGAACGCCTGGCGGAACTCGCTGGTGTAACGCGGGCCGAAGTTCGGCGGCGCTTCCATGCCGCAGAGCAGCACCGCGATGCCACGGTCCGATGCTGTCTCGATGATGCGCGACAGGTTCTCGCGCATGGCGTCCACGGGCAGTCCACGCAGGCCGTCGTTGGCGCCGAGCTCGAGGACCAGCACGCGCACGTCGCCCTCGAGCGCCCAGTCGAGTCGCCGGAGTCCGCCAGCCGTCGTGTCGCCCGAGACGCCGGCGTTCACGATCTCGACGTCGAACCCTGCCTCGTCTGCCTTCTGCTGCACGAGGGCGGGCCATGCGAGATCCGGCGAGAGGCCGAGACCGGCCGTCAGGCTGTCGCCGAACGCGACGACGCGCGGACGGCCTGCGTCGCCCGCTGGCGCTGGTGCCCCGGTCTCACCGTGGCCACCGGCCGCGGCAGCCTCACCGCCGGCCTGCGGTGCCCGGCGGTCGTCGCCGCAGGCCGCCGTCACGACGCCGAGCGTCACCAGCAGGAATCCTCGTCGCTTCATCCGTTCACCGCGCCTTCAGGGCCTCGATCTTCGCCTCGACGTCCGCACGCGCGCCTTCGAGCATGGCGCGATGCGCGGGCTTGCAGGCGACCTGGAGGTCGGCAAGCACGCGGGCATGCGCAAGCTGCAGTGCCTCGAGCTCCTGCCGGCGCGCCGCCTCCTCCGCCGACACGGGCGGCGCCGCATCGCCGGCGCGACGCTGCGCCGCGGCCTCCTGCTGTTCCTCGATCGACTTGCTCTCCCAGCCCCGTGCCATGGCTCACCTCACCGTGATTCCGGCTCGCGCCCACCGGCCTGGCATGGCCACGCCGCGAATCTCCTCGTACCGCACGTCGCCGATGTTCGCGACTTCGACGAAGGCCGTCACTCGCCGCACCGGCCGCGCCACGCGCACGTCCACCGTCGTCCATGCATCGCGTGCGGCGGGGCGCCGATGCTCGAGGCGCACGCCGGTCTGCAGCGCGCCGGGCCACGCGATCGCGGCATCGAGCCCGATGCCGTGCGGCGCGTAGTCGTCCACGTATTTCGACAGGCCGGGGACGCGATCGGCTTCGACCCGTGTCCAGGCGTACTGCGCGCCGAACGAGACAGGGCCTTCGCGACCGCGCAGCGCGGCCTCGAGGCCGTGGCTCCTGACGTCGTGGATGTTCGCCGTGCGCCAGCGCTGCGACGCATCGGGCCGCACCCAGTCGATGACGTCGCGCTCGCGGCGCACGAAGGCGGTCACCGACGTCACCCAGGTCCCCGCGTACGCATCGACGCCCGAATCCGCCGTCCAGCCGCGCTCGGGTGCGAGGCCGTCGGTGGCCAGGTGGTTCGGATCGGTGTAGTAGCGCTCCGTGAAGGTCGGCACGCGAAAGGCCCGCCCGACGCTCGCCCGCCACTTCAACCACGGCCGCGCCGAGACGGCCGCCGCCAGCGACGGGCTCCAGGCACTGCCGAACGTCGAGTAGCTGTCGAGCCTGACGCTCGGGTACACCATCAGACGACCCGCGCGGGCCTCGAGTTCGGCAAAACCGCTCGCGCGCCACTGCTCGCGGTCGCCGAGCGCCGAGGACCGCAGCCAGTCCGAGGTGGCCTCGACACCGGTCGTCAGGCGGAGCGCGGGAGACAGGCGTCCGGCGACGCGCGTGCCGGCGCCGACGACCTGGGTGCGGTGCGTGTTGGGTCGCGCGCCGATGACCCGCGGGTCGTAGAGGAACGAATCACCGTGCGTGCGATACCAGCCGTCGGTCGTGAGCGACCAGTCGCGATCGATGGCGTCACGCCGATGGGCCGCAATGAGGGTCTGCGAGGTGCGCTCGTGCGACGGTGCCGGGCCGTAGAAGCCCGCTGCGCCGAAGTCCTTGTCGAGGTGCGCAATGGCGATGCCCGTGCCGCCGAAACGGAGATCCGCGCGCGCCTGCTGGTGCACGAACTCGCGCGCCGGCGCGAAGCCGCCCGACCTGTCGAGCGAGGCGCTTGCGCCCGCGACCACGCCAGACGCAGGACGCCAACCTGCACCCGCCTGCACGAGCCCGTGCTGACCGACGGCCAGGCGACCTGTCGGCGACGCGGCGTCCTTCCTCGTGATGATGTTGATGACGCCACCCACGGCGTCGGCGCCGTGCAGCGACGAGCCGGCACCCGCGAGCAACTCGATGCGCGAGACGTCCTCGAGCGCCACGGGGATGTCCGCATTGTGATGCCCGGTCTGGGGATCGTTCACGCGGACGCCGTCCACGAGGATCAGCGCCTGTCCGAAGGAGGCGCCACGAATGCTCACGTCGGTCTGTGCGCCGAACGGCCCGCGATGCCGCACCCAGACACCGGGGAGGAGGCGCAGTGCGTCCGCGACGCTCGCGACAGGCAGCCGCGCGATGTCGTCCGCCGTGATCACCGTCAGCGCCCGGCCGACGGCAGCCGCCGTCGCCGGCGCGGCTGTGCCGGTGACCACGACACGCTCGGCCACGGTCGGCGTCGGCACGGGCCTCTGGACGGGGCCCGGGGCGGGGCCCGGAACTGGATCCTGCGTGACGCCATGGACGGGAGCCTGCGCCCGCGCGACGAGCGGAAAGGCGCTTGCCATGGCAAGGCCCACGAACGCGGCGGCAGCGAGTCTCACCCTACGGATTGTAGCGTCCCGCTGCGCTACACTCGGTGGCTTGCACGTTCCGCTCGAGGTTGCCGTGCTCATGCCGAAAGGGTCCGCATGACCTGTCGTGTCCTTGCGTCCGCCGTGCTCGTGCTGCTGGCGGTGGCGCCACCCGCGCACGGTCAGGCCCCCTCGGGGGAGCGCACCCGGCAGTGGTTCACGTACGAGGACGCGTTCGGCCCCGGCGGCCGCAGCCGTCCGCAGCCGGGACTGCGTCCCCTGCCCCAGATCACGGGCTGGCTCGACGGGGAGCACTATCTCGAACGACGCGACGACAAGGTGTTCAAGGTCCGCGCGGTGGACGGCACGGCCGTGCTGCATCGTGACGGAGGGGCGCTCGCCGAGATCGCGCCGAAGGGCCTCACCGGTAATCCCGTGGCCGCGCGCAACGACGCGGACACCCTGCGCATCTACACCGTGAACGGCGACCTGTGGGTCGTGGACGTGACCAGCCGCACGAGCACGCGGTTGACGCAGACCCCGGCAGTCGAGGAGAACCCGACGCTGTCGCCCGACGGGCGGCAACTCGCGTACACGCGCGAGGGCAACCTCTTCACGTTCGATCTCGCGAGCCGGCTGGAGCGGCAGTTGACCGCCGACGGCAGCGACACGATCCGCAACGGCTACGCGTCGTGGGTCTACTACGAGGAGATCCTCGGGCGCGCGAGCAACTACCGCGCGTTCTGGTGGTCGCCCGACAGCACCCACCTCGCCTTCCTGCGCTTCGACGATGGGCCGGTGCCGGTGTTCCCGATCTACTGGGCCGACGGCCAGCATGGGCGGCTGGAGCGGCAGCGCTATCCGAAGGCCGGCGACCCGAACCCGCATGTCCGCGTCGGCAGCGTGCAGGCACGCGGCGGCGCGGTGACGTGGATGCAGTTTCCCCACGAGGCCGACCACTACCTCGCGTGGGTCTCCTGGACGCGCGACAGCCGCAGGCTCTTCGTCCAGTGGATGAACCGCGAGCAGGACACGATCCGCGTCCTGCACGGCGATCCCCGCACGGGCGCGGTGACGCCGCTCTTCGAGGAGACGCAGCTGACGTGGGTCAACTGGTACGAGGACCTCACCACGCTGGCGAGCGGCGACATCCTCGTGCGCAGCGACGTCGACGGATGGGACCACCTCTACCTGCACGGCGCCGACGGCACGCGAAAGCGGCAGCTGACGCGTGGCGAATGGCGGGTGCGCGACATCCTCCACGTGGACGACGCCTCGGGCACCGTGTTCGTGCTGGCGCAGCCGGGCCGCATCGGCGAGACGTGGAACACGGACGTGCGCCGCGTGCGGCTCGACGGATCGGGTGTCGAGACGATCACGACGCAACCTGGCACCTACCAGGTGCGCGTCGCGCCGGACGGACGCCATTTCCTCGCGACCCGCTCCAGCATCACCGAGCCGACGACGATCACGCTGCACCGCGCCGACGGCACGGTCGTGCGCGAAGTGGCGAGCGCGCGCGGGGACGCCACGGATACCTATGCACGCGGCCGTGCCGAGCTCTTCACGATTCCGTCTGGCGACGGCTTCGACCTGCCCGCGATGTGGGTTCTCCCGCCCGGCTTCGACAGGACGAAGACCTACCCGGTGCTCGTCAGCGTCTACGGCGGGCCCGACGCGGGCACCGTCCGCAACACATGGCCGTCATCAGCCGCGCAGTACTGGGCCCAGCGCGGCGTGATCTGGATGGTGCTCGACCATCGCGGCAGCGGGCACCACGGCAAGCGCGGGGTCGCCCTCATGCACCGCGCGCTCGGCAAGTGGGAGATGCACGACTACGGGAAGGCCGCCGAGTGGCTGCGGACGCAACCATTCGTCGCACGCGATCGGATTGGCATCACCGGCGGCAGTTACGGCGGCTACGTGACGCTGCTGGCCCTGACGAAGGGGGCGCCGGCGTTCGACGTCGGCCTCGCGAGTGCGCCGGTCACCGACTGGCGCCTGTACGACACCGTGTACACCGAGCGCTACATGGATCGGCCGAGCGAGAATCCGGAGGGCTACAAGGCAGGCGCCGTGCTCGACTGGATTGATCGGTACACGGGCGGCCTGCGCCTGACCCACGGCACCATCGACGACAACGTCCACATGCAGAACTCGATGCAGGTGATCGACTGGCTCACCGAGCACGACAAGCCGTTCGAGTTGATGCTCTATCCCGACTCGCGTCACGGGCTCCAGGCCAGCCAGCAGCGCCACAGCGCCCGCGAGGCGCACGAGTTCTGGGTGCGCACGCTGCTGAAGGGCGTCCTCCCGCCGCCGCCCACCTGAAGGACGGCGCCTACGAATCTATCGCCCACTCGAGGATGCGCGCCGACGGATCGAACGGCGCGAGCGCGGCGAGACCGAGCGCCGCAACGGCGGCCTCTACGAGCCGCGCATCCGGCACATCGCCGCCGGGGCCTGCGTCGAGGGCGGCGCGCCCGGCGTCCTTCAAGGCCGCCAGCGGAACGAGGCCAATCAGTTCCGATCCGGTGACGCGTGCGCCGAGTGCCGCGGCCTCCTCGACGACCGCCGCATGCGCGACGTGCATCGGCGTGGCGGTCGTGTCGAGCAGGTTCATCGACACCTGCGCATGCCCATAGCTCGGCATCCCCCAGCCGACCGCACGCACCGCACGCAATCGCCCCGGACGCCGCGTCCGCGCACCGGTCTCGTCGGTGACCACCTGCCCGGACTCGCGGACGCGCGCGGCAATCGCCCGCGCCACGGCGATATCGGTCGTGTCGAGCGAGACGTTCCATGCGACAAGGAATGGCCGGGCGCCGACGATGCAGGCGCCGAGCGTGGGATGCGCGACGGCCGGTCCGAAGTCGGGGACGAGGTCGGACGCCGCGAGCCGGCCTGCGAGCCCCTCGTACTCGCCGCGTCGCAGTCGCGGCAGCGCGCGGTTGTCGGCGCGCAACGCCGCGGCCTCGTACAGGAACACGGGCACGTCGAAGTCGTGCGCTATCGTCGAGCCGACACGACGCGCGAGCGCCGCACACCGAGCGAGCGACGTGCCACGCACAGGGACGAACGGACAGACGTCGAGCGCCCCGAGGCGGGGGTGGGCGCCCGATTGGCGGCGCATGTCCACGTGCCTGACCACCGCGCGTGCGAGGGCGAGCGCCGCATCCCCGACCGGCTCCGGCGGCCCGGCGAACGTGAACACGGTGCGGTTGGCATCGACGCCCACGTCCACGTGGAGCAGGCGGACGCACTCGACGCCCCGAACGGCAGCAGAAAGGGCCGCGATCACGCGCGGATCGCGGCCCTCCGAAACGTTCGGGACGCACTCGACGAGTGCGGTGTCAGGCACCTGGCCGCTTCAACTGGTCGCGGATCTCGCGCAGCAACACGACTTCCTCGGCCGGTGGCGCCGTCTCCGGGACGCCCGCCAGTTGCGTGCGGATCCGGTTGACGAACCTGACGAGCAGGAAGACCGCAAACGCGATCAGGAGGAAGTTGATCACGACGTTGATGAAGAGCCCGTAGTTCAGCGTCGCGGCGCCGGCGGCCTTGGCCTCGGCCAGTGTCGCGGGCGGACCGGTCAGCGTGCCCTGCGTGAGCACGACGAACAGGTTCGTGAAGTCGACTCGCCCGAGCGCCAGCCCGATGACCGGCATCACGATGTCGTCCACGAGCGACTTGGTGATCGCGCCGAACGCGGCACCGATGATCACGCCGACGGCGAGGTCGATGACGTTGCCGCGGGCGATGAATTCCTTGAACTCCCTGAGCATGCTTCCCTCCTTGGCGTCAGAACTTGTAGACGAAGGCTGTGATGAACGCAATGTCGTTCTTCTGCACGCCGACGCCCGTGGGCCGGGTCTTGTAGATGTCCTGGAACTCGAGCTTCACCTGCGTCCGGCTCGTCACCGACGCGGTCAGCCCGACGCCGAATGTGTAGAGCGCGTCGCCCGGCTCGCTCATCTTCCACAGCGCCGAGACGCCCTGCGTGATGGTCGCGGTGTCCGACAGCGCGTGCGAGAAGCGCTCGCCGAACGAGAAGGCGCCGTCGGTCTCGGTGTCGAGCCCCGTGTTCTTCTCCATCACCACGCCGACGCTGCCGTCCACGTCGAACGTCGTGCGGTCGGTCTTCACCAGCTTGTACCCGACACCCGCGGTCGGCGCGAGCAGCCAGTCGATCTCCTTGAAGCGATCGCGGACGTACGACAACTGACCGAACGTGTAGGTCCGCTCGGTCAGCAGGTACTCCACGCGGCCGTTCGCGAGCGCGCGGTCCACGTTGTCCACGCCGCCTTCGGTCGCGCGGATGTACAACGCATCGGCCTTGAAGATGGTGCGCGTCTTCGGATCGCGCGTGACGTCGAACGAAAGGTTGAAGTTCGACGTGTCCTTGTTGCCCTGCGTGAGCGCGAGACCCGCGCCAACCGACCCGGTCCACACGGGCGGGGGTGGCGGGGGCGGCTCTTCGCAGGCGCAGGTCGGCTCGGCCGGTGGCGCCTGGGCTGGCTCCTGCGCCTGCGCGGGCGCAGCCACGATGACGGCGGCCGCGGCCAGGGCGGCACACAAGCCCCGGACGGTCACACGGGTGAGCACGAGTGCGTTCTTCGACACGTCGACTGCGTCCTTTCAGGTGGGCCGATCGCGACGACCCTGGTGAAGATGGCGGCCGGCCGTCAGCGGCTCTCGCTGGCCAGCCGGTCGTACTGCTGGGCAAGGTCCTGCGCTTCGGCACGGCGCGCGCGCGACTCCTCGAGCGCGGCGCCCTCGTACGTGCGGCTCGTGGCAATCAGCGCGGCATGCTGGTAGGCCGCTCGCATCGCGCCCCGCAGCGCGTCGGCGACGTCGGCGACCATCTCGTCGGTGATGCGGATGGAAGGCGGCACGCGGGTCAGGGCCCGGCGGGCCCGCTCGTCGATGTCCATGCCAATCTGCGCGTTCATGTCAGGCGTCCTCGCGAAACGTTAAGGCGCCGGCCATCGGGGGCGGGCGCAACGGCTCACATTGTACGGCCGGCCGCGCCGTACCGCCGCCGGGCCCAACCACGGACGACTTTGCGCTAGCATGGCCCTGCCAGCCCCCTGCCCGGGACGACACATGCGTGCCATCCCTCGATGCCTGCTGCTCGCCGCGCTCCTCTCCCCTGTCGCCGGACTCGCCGCGCCGCACGCTCCCTTCATCGTCGCGGTTGTGCGTGACGATGGCGTGATGCTGCCGGTGGCGACATTCGACCGCGGCCGCTGGCGCACACCCTGGCCCGGCCCCGCGAAGGAGGCCCTCGTGCCCGTGCGGCTCGACGACTGTCCCCTCGCCTGGTGGGGACTGCCGGTCCCACCCCGCGAGTGGATCTTCCACGCCGCCGGCGAGGCGCCCCGACCCATCGTGCCCGATGGCGTCACGTGGGTGCTCGCGCACTGCCAGCAGCAGGTCGCGCTGCACAGCCGCGCGGCACGCCGGGAACCGTTCCGGCCGCCTGATGGCACCCGCGCCCCCAAGCACGGCATCGCCGTCGCCGGCGACGCCGCCATCACGCTGCCGCGACCCGTCGCCTCCGACAGCCCGGAAGCCGCGGCCCTCCTCGACGCCCTGCAGCCCGCATTCAACCATCACGAGCGGATGATGCTCGCCGGCGACTACTTCGCGGTCTACACGCCGTCGGTCGACGGAGCCGAGCGCGACCGGATGCCGGTGCAGGCGCTGTCGATTCACGCCGGGCAGGGGCGCACCGGCGGCGACGTCTACTTCGTCGAGCTCGAACGACGCTATCCGCGGCGGCGGCCCGCCGACCTGCAGTGGTGCGACGAGGTCACCTACATGAACGGCTGGGCCCACCGTGGACGGGACAATCGCATGGAACTGTCGTTCATCACACGGGCGGTCACGTCCTGCCTGCTCGACACCGTGGTGCGGGCCGAACCACGCGCGGTCATCGACACCCCGCGCGGCCCGGTGTGGCTCGTCGAGGAGTATCGGCCGGATGCCGAAGCGTTCGGCCTGTACCTCGCGCCCGACCGCGATGGCGCGCAGCTCATCACGAGGCGGTTCGCCGGCACCTGTTCTCCGTAAGGCTCCGCCTACGTCTCCGGTGCGGCTTCCCTGCGTGCGGCGCGCGCGAACGAGCCGACGCCCTCGGGCAGGCGTCCGTAGAGATCGGCGAGCGTGCGCAGCCGGGACGCGTGCGCGTCGGTGAGCGCTCCTGCCTCCAGCCGCCAGCGCCAGTTGCCCGAGGGGCGACCGGGGATGTTCATGCGCGCCTCGCTGCCGAGGCCGAGCACGTCCTGCACCGGCACGATGGCCGTGTCGGCCACCGACGCGCACACGGCGCGGATGGCGGCCCAGTGCAGCTCGTCGCCTCCGGCATGCAGGTACGCCTCGGCGTAGGCGCGCTCCCGCGCCACATCGTCGGACGTGCGCGTGCTGTCGCCGGCGGACCCGCGAGCCCATCCCGCGAGGGTGTCGTTGTCGTGCGTCCCGGTGTAGGCGACGCGGTCCTGCGTGAAGTTGTGCGGCAGGAAGTCGGGCGCCTGCGGATCGGTGCCGAACGCGAACTGGAGGATGGCCATGCCGGGCAGGCCGTAACGGGCGCGCAGGTCCTCGACGTCACGCGTGATGAAGCCCAGGTTCTCGGCCACGATCGGCAGCGGACCGAGCGCGGCGGCGAGTGCATCGAACAACGCGGCACCGGGCCCTCTCCGCCAGGTGCCGTGCATGGCGGTCGCCGCGTCGCCCGGCACTTCCCAGTACGCGACGAAGCCCCGGAAGTGATCGAGCCGCACGCGATCGACCTGCGCGAGGGTCGCGCGTACGCGCGCGATCCACCAGGCGTACCCGTCGGCCGCCATGCGATCCCAGCGGTAGAGCGGGTTGCCCCAGAGTTGTCCCGTCTCGCTGAAGTAGTCGGGCGGCACACCGGCCACCGCGCGCGGCCGTCCCGTGTCGTCGAGATCGAACAGGTGTGGCTGCGCCCAGACGTCGGCGCTGTCGTGCGCGACGAAGATTGGCATGTCGCCCATGAGTGCGATGCCGCGTGCGGTCGCCGCGCGGCGCAGCGCCTCCCACTGCGTCGCGAACTGCCACTGCACGAAGGCGTGCAGGCGGCACGCCTCGGCGTGCTGTTCGCGAGCCGCGGCCAGGGCACGCGGGTCCCTGTCGCGCACGGGCGTCGGCCACGTCGTCCAGGCCCGCATGTCGTGCGCGTCCTTGAGCGCCATGAAGAGGCTGAAGTCGTCGAGCCACCAGGCGTGCGAGCGGGCGAAGGCGTCGAGCGCCGCGCGCGCGTCGGACGGGGCACCCGCCTCGAAAGCCCGAAAGGCGCGGGCAAGCAACGCACGGCGTGGGGCGATCAGCCGATCGAAGTCCGCCGTGGACACCGGCAACGACTCGAGAGGCGCCAGGTCCTCGGCGTGCAGCCACCCCTCGTCGCGCAGGCGTTCGAGGCTGACGAGGAGCGGGTTGCCAGCCATGGCCGAGAAGCACTGGTAGGGCGAATCGCCGTATCCGGTGGGGCCGAGCGGCAACACCTGCCAGAGCCGCTGGCCCGCCGCCTCGAGGAAGTCGAGGAAGCGGTACGCCGCGGGGCCGAGGTCCCCGATGCCGTGCGGGCCCGGGAGGGATGTCGGGTGCAGCAACAGGCCGCTGATGCGAGACGAGGCCATGCCACGCAGTATGGCCGACGCGCGACCTCAGCCGGCCGCCTCACCGTTCCGGCGTGGGCCTGCCGAGTTCGGCGAGCCGCTTCTTCAGGTACGCCTCGTACTCCTTCTTCAGCTCGGGATCTCGCGGCGATCCGTAGATCTCGGCAGACGTGTAGCGCCCCTCGTCGAACTTGCGCTTGGTCCACTCGTCGTGGATGCGCGTCACGTCGGCGGTGTCGAGCACGGTCGTCACGAGCGCCGGCGGGATGAAGTACACGCCTTCCCTGTCGCCGACCACGAGATCGCCTGGCATGACCGTCACGCCGCCAATCCGGACCGGGATGTTGATGCCGGTGATCATCACGTTGTTGATCGCGCTCGGATGGGCGTGCCGGAAGTAGGCCGGCATCGGGATCTGCGCGATACCTTCGAGGTCGCGGATCGACCCGTCCACGACGAGCCCGCCGCCGTGTGTCGCCTTGTGCACGTAGTAGAAGAGGTTGTCGCCGACGATCGTTCCGCCCTCGCGCTTGCCGAAGACGTCGGCGACGAGGACGTCGCCCGGCTGCAGCTGATCGATCGCGAACTGGTTGCCGAGCCGCCCGATGCCGGCCTGCTTCGCGTTGGCATCGAGGACGTCCTGCACGTCGGGTCTCGCGGGCATGAACTGCACCGTGAAAGCTCGCCCGACGAGCTTGGTTCCCGGGTGGAGGATGCGGAAGCCGTCCTCGTACTGGTTGCGGAACCCCTTCCCCGGCAGCACCGTGAGGATGTCCTCCGACGACAGGGCGCGCGCGCGGTCGATGAGCGCGTCGGGGACCTTCGGCCGGCCGTCGGCGAACCGCTCGAAGGGGTTCTTGGCGGTATAGGCGACGAGTTGGTCGCGGGTCAGGGTGAACAGCTGCGCCTCGACGACTGGCGAGAGCAACGTCAGCGCGAGCGCGGCGCCAGCGGCGACGGCAAGAGGGCGGACCATCGGACGACTCCTTCCGCGCGAGGCCGCACCTCGCGCGCGATGCGGGATTGTCGGCCAGAGCATAAGCCGAGAGTGCCAGGCGCGTCAGGCTGCGGACCTGGCCCGCTCGACGGCTCGCCGAGTGGCTGCGGGCGCGCTACACTCGCACACGGCGCGGCCGCGGGCTCATGCCCGGCACCGGAAGGCCGATGTCGGGAGTGCCGGTCCTGTGTCGTGAATCCAGCCGGCACACACTCCATGTCGATTGGTCCCATCATCCTGATCCTGGCGTCGGTCCCGATGCTCTGCGGCCGGATTTCGCCACGCGGCCCGCTCGGCCTCGGCCGCGATCGCGAGGTCTCCGAAGAGGAGTGGTATCGCGCCAACCGCATTGCGGGCGCGGCATTCCTGACGGGCGGCCTGATCTGGCTCGCCGCCTCGGTGCTGCTGCCGGGCCGCTTCGACTCGGTGCGCCAGGAGCGTGAGACGATCGCGTTCATCGGCGCGACGGCCGTCGCGGTCGCGATGGTGGTGTCGATGTTCTGCGTGGAAAGCGGGTACGAGGAACGCTGACGCGCGTCAGCCGCGGGCGAGGACGTAGAGCACGGCAATGCGTGTCGCGTCGAGCGCGGCCTGGGGCAGCCAGGGCCAGGCGTCGAACGTGATGGTCCAGACGGCCAACGCCGCGAGCCAACCGGCGGCCACGGGTGGCCACGCGCCGGGGCTGGTGTCAGGCGGCATGACTGCGGTTGCGCGCGGATACCGGGGTGGCTGGCACAGGCGCGGTCACCGGGGACGCCCGACGCGTCCGTCGCAGGGCGTGCAGCACGGCGCACATCGCGAGGAGCATCGCCGGGGGCGCGAGCCGCTGGACGCCGGTGGCCCACACGGCGAGCAGCGCCAGGGGTGCACCGAGCACGAGGCCGCCCGCGTAGGCAATGGCGATGTCGCGCACCCAGGCGCGGACCGAGTGGTTCTGGTCGTGCATGATCTGCAGCCTCGCGCGGGGGACGCAGGCAACAGCGCTGGCATGCACAGGATGCCCCGAAGGGCGTGTTAAGAATGCAAAACTTCGCTCGACGGTCCCCCGTCGTCACAGGTGGCCTCCTGGTCGTGGCGGCGCTGCGGGCACGACGTCGTGGCAATCGCGCGCCCTGTCAATCGCCGTCCACATTGTCTGCGTCGGGCTGCCAATCGCGCTCGCCGTCGCGCGAGCTGCGCGTCGGAGCAGCGCCGCGGCTCGCACGGGCAGCGTGTCCGGCGGATCCCCGCACGGTTGGTAGCCGCCGACCTTCTGGTCGACGGTAGACTACCCGCCCATGCACACCACGAGAGGGTCGTCGCTCACGCGCCGCATCGGCATGGCGGCGCTCGCTGCCCTGATGTTCTCGTTCGGGTGCGGGAGGCCGCCCCAGGCCCCCGCGGCACGCGACGACGCGGCGGCTGCCAACTCCCGCGCCTTCGACATCGTCATCGCCAACGGCCGTGTCGTGGACGGCACGGGCGCACCGGGGTTCCGCGCCGACGTGGGCATCACCGGCGATCGCATCGCGGCGCTCGGCGACCTCTCGACGGCGCGCGCCGGCACGCGCATCGACGCGACGGGGCACGTGGTGGCGCCGGGCTTCATCGACCTCCTCGGCCAGTCCGAGTTCAACGTCCTCGTGGACTCGCGCGCCGCGAGCAAGATCACGCAGGGCATCACGACCGAGATCACGGGCGAGGGTGTCTCGATTGCGCCGGTGAACGACGCGATGCGCGCCGACCGCGAGGCGAGCTACGCGTTCTTCGGCGTCGCGCAGGACTGGCGCACGCTCGACGAGTACTTCGGACGGCTGGCGGCATCGGGCACAGCCATCAACGTGGGGACCTTCGTGGGATCGGGCGGCGTCCGCGATTACGTCATCGGCAAGGAAGACCGCGTGGCCACGCCGGACGAGATGGCCCGGATGAAGACACTCGTGGCCGATGCGATGGCCGACGGCGCGCTCGGGCTGAGTTCGTCGCTGCAGTACGTTCCCAACCGGTTCGCGACCACCGACGAACTCGTCGACCTCGCAAAGGTTGCCGCCGAGCACGGTGGCATCTACATCACGCACCAGCGCTCGGAAGGCAATCGCGTCTTCGAGTCGATCGACGAAGTCCTCGCGATTGCCGAGCGTGCGGACATCGCGACCGAGATCTGGCACCTCAAGACGTCGTACCGAAGCAACTGGGGGAAGATGGCCGAAGTCCTGCGGCGGATCGACGCCGCCCGCGCTCGGGGGCTGCGGGTCACGGCCAACATCTACCCGTACGACCGCGCCTCGAACGGACTCGACGCGTGCCTGCCGATCTGGGTGCGCGAGGGTGGCACCGACGCGATGCTCGCGCGCCTCGCGGATCCCGAGACCCGCGCGCGCGTGAAGCGTGAGATGGACGATCCGAATGCGCCGTACGAGAACCAGTGGTACGGGTCGGGCGGCGCGGCCGGCGTCATGCTCAGTTCGGTGCTCGACCCCGCGCTGCGGCAGTACGAAGGCCTGTCGTTCGAGGCAATCGGCAAGGCGATGGGCAAGGACCCGCGCGATGCCGCCATCGACCTTGTCATCGCCGACAAGGCGGAGTCGTCGGTCATCATCTCGATCATGCGCGAGAGTGACGTCGTGGACGCGATGCGCACGCCGTGGGTGTCGTTCGACACCGATTCGGGCGCACGAGCCGAGGACGGCCCGCTGTCGCTCTCGAAGTCGCATCCCCGCGCCTGGGGCACGTTCCCGCGCATCCTCGGCAAGTACGTGCGCGAGGAGCGCGTGCTGACGCTCGAGGACGCCATCCGGAAGATGACGTCACAGGCGGCCATCCGCGTCGGCATCACCGACCGTGGGCTCGTGCGCCCCGGGATGATGGCCGATCTCGTCGTCTTCGATCCGGCGACGGTGCGCGACGTGGCGACGTTCGAGGATCCGAACCACTACTCGGTCGGCATCCGAGACGTCTTCGTCAACGGCAAGGCCGTCGTCGCCAACGGGACCATCACGACCGAACGCCCCGGACGCGCGCTGCGGGGGCCCGGCTATCGCGCCGGGCATCAGGGCCGGGGAACGAGTGGCGGGTAGCGGGAACCGGGTGCGCGCAGCGGATGTAGCCGCATCGCGTGGAGTGCCTGCCGTCAAGACTTTGCACCGTAAAGTCTAATGGGCGGGGGTTTCGGGGCGGCATGCGAAGCTGTCCGTCCGGAGGAGCGTGCTCGCATGAAGAAGATCGGATTCCTGTCGTTCGGCCACTGGGGACCGACGCCGCAGTCGCAGGTGCGCACCGCGGGCGATGCATTGTTGCAGTCGATCGAGTTGGCCGTTGCCGCGGAGCAGCTCGGTGCCGACGGCGCCTACTTTCGCGTGCACCACTTCGCACGGCAGCTCGCATCGCCGTTTCCACTCCTCGCGGCGATTGGCGCGCGCACGCGTCGGATCGAGATCGGCACGGCAGTCATCGACATGCGGTACGAGAATCCGCTCTACATGGCCGAGGATGCCGGTGCGGCCGACGTCATTGCCGGCGGCCGCCTGCAACTCGGGATCAGTCGTGGATCACCGGAACAGGTGATCGACGGCTGGCGCTACTTCGGCTACCTGCCCGCGGAGGGCGAGTCGGACGCGGACATGGCGCGCCGCCACGCACGCGTCTTCCTCGAGACGATCGAGGGCGAGGGCTTCGCGCAGCCGAATCCGCAGCCGATGTTCCCGAATCCTCCGGGGCTCCTCCGGCTCGAGCCCCACGCCGAGGGACTGCGCGAACGCATCTGGTGGGGATCCAGTTCCAATGCGACGGCCAGGTGGGCCGCCACGATGGGCCTGCACCTTCAGAGTTCCACGCTCAAGGAAGACGAGAGCGGCGAGCCTCTCCACGTGCAGCAGCGCCGGCAGATCGAGGCGTACCGTGAGGCATGGAAGGCCGCCGGTCACGCGCGCAGCCCGCGCGTGTCGGTGAGCCGCAGCATCTTCCCCATCGTGGACGACCGCGATCGGCTCTACTTCGGGCGCGACGGCCAGGATCGGGATACGGTCGGCCACATCGACGCGCACACCCGCGCGATCTTCGGCCGGCACTATGCCGCCGAGCCGGACGCGCTCGTGGAGCAGCTGCGTGGCGACGAAGCGATTGCCGCGGCCGACACGCTGCTCCTCACGGTGCCGAACCAGCTTGGCGTGGAGTACAACGCCCACGTGCTCGAGAGCATCATCACGCTCGTCGCACCCGCACTCGGGTGGCGCTGACGCGCGGCCCTGAGATCACGCGCGTCCCATGGCCGACATCGCCTTCGTCACGTACGTCGGGGCACCAGCCGGTGTGCCCGACGATGCGCTGATAGCCGACGTCCTGCGCGCAGGAGGCCACAGCGTCCGATCCGTCACCTGGGACGATGCAGGTGTCGACTGGAGCCGGTTCGCAGCCGTCGTCATCCGTTCCGCGTGGGACTACCACCACCGGGTCGAGGCCTACGCCAGCTGGCTGCGGCGCTTACAGGACGCGCGGGTGAACCTGTGGAACCCGGCCGATGCGGTGCTCGCGAACCTGCACAAGCGATATCTCGTGATGCTTGCGCGGCGGGGTGCGCGTGTCGTGCCCACCGCGTACGTCGATGCCCATCACGAGACGACGCTTCGCGCCGTGCTCGAAGCGCGAGGGTGGGACGAGGTCGTCATCAAGCCGGCCGTGTCGGCAAGCGCCGACGACACGTGGCGCTCGTCGCTCGACCGCGCCGCCGCGGACGACGCACGTTTTGCCGCGCAGGTGCGCACGCGCGACGTGCTCGTGCAGCCGTACCTGCCCGCAGTTGCCGCGCAGGGCGAATGGTCGCTGATCTTCTTCGCGGGCCGCTTCAGCCACGCAGTCCTGAAGCGACCGGCCTCCGGCGACTACCGCGTGCAGCAGCACCTTGGTGGTGATGCGGTCGCCGCGCAGCCACCCGAGGGACTGATCGAGCAGGCCGCCGCGATCCTGCCGATGGTCGAGGCGCCGCTGCTGTACGCGCGCGTGGACGGCGTGGACATCGCGGGGCGGTTCACGTTGATGGAGTTGGAGATCAACGAGCCGCTGCTGTTCATCGGGAGTTCGCCCGGCGCGTCGACACGCCTCGCAGACGCCATCGGGGCCGTGCTTCCGGCCTGAGCGTCGATGTGAACATCGACGCCTACGAACAGTCGACATCGCGTTCCTGGTACCGGGAGTGGGGATCGAGCGCGGCGGCGAGGCCGGAGGCCGGAGCCGCGCGCCTGATCGCGGCTCCCGGGACCAGGACGAGCGCAGCGAGTCATGGTACCGGGAGTGGGGATCGAACCCACACGCTCCTCACGGAGCCCGGGATTTTAAGTCCCGTGCGTCTGCCAGTTTCGCCATCCCGGCCCGCTCGATTGCCCCAGGGCGCCAATCGCTGGTGCACATCGACGACGCTTCGTTGGCGTCGACCTTCAGGTCGACGCGCCGCGTCCGCGCACCGTCAGTGCACGACGCCGCCACCGGCCGACGGCTTTGTCACCGCCTCGTCGAGCAGCGCCTCGAGTTGCTCCTGGCTGAGCGGGAACGGCCCCGCCACGGCCGACGCGCTGTGGATCTCGAGCGCCAGCACCACGCCGCCCTTCTCGTAGGGCGACACGATCCAGTTGATGCCCCGGAACGTCGTCGTGGCCGGCTCGTCGTTGCGGCCAGGATTCAACGCGCGATCGATGGCCAGCAGCGTGGAGTGCATCACCGTGCTCGCGTCCTCGGCCGTCCACGCCGACGGCTCGCTCCCGCCGATGTGGTGCACCGTCTCGGTGTACACCGTCTCGTTGCCGCGCAGCATGATCTCGACTTGATAGGTCATCGGCTCCTCGTACTCCCTGACGGATCAGAATCGCACATCCGGCGAGCCGTGTCAGGAACTGGACGGGTGCGCCGGGCGTGGCGTCGTGTGATGATCCCCCCTGCCCGGCGATATGCGACGGGCCCGCACTGGCCATGATGACGCCCGCCGAGTTCGTCACCCGCGTCGCCGAATGGGTCGCCGCCGTCAACCGCGGCAGCCTCGACCTGCCCGACGGCATCCTGCACAGGGACGCCGTGTTCCGCCTCAATGGCACCGCGTACGAGGACACGCTGGGGCGCCCGGCCAACGACCCCCTCGTGCGTCTCGTCGCCCGCGGACCCGGCGGATACCGCCTCCTCCTGAAGGCGCTGCAGTACACGCTCGGCTCGCCCGCCATCGCGCTGCGCGACTTCGAGATCCGCAGCGGCCTCGGCACCGGCCATGTGGACATCCAGGGCACGCTGCGAGACGACGGCGCCGCCTGGACGGGCAGCGCCGACATCGTCATGACCGTGGATGTCGACGGGCGCGTGACCGAACTGGCCGTGCAGATGGACGCCACGAGCGTCGCGCGTCTGATGCAGGCGCGGACGGCCTGAGGCCGCGCCAGGCCACCGCCCCGCCGCGTCGTCAGCGCGACCAGCGAGCCACGAGATCCGCAACGACTGCCGCGCTGACCGGGCGCTCGTACGTCGCGTCGGTGCGGGCGATGCGCCCGACGTGCAGTTCGCGCAGCGCCTTGCGCGTCGCCAGCACGTCGATGCCCTCGACCGTCACGCCACCGCCGACGATCACCCGCACCGGCACAACCGCCGCCTGCAGGCGCTCGAGTACGCCGGCTCGCGCCTCCCACTCTCCTGCGCCGCCACCGGAGAGCACCCGATCGACCTGCGCGCACCGGGCCAGTGCCGCCGCCGGATCGACTGCCACCCGTTCGATGGCGCGGTGCACGGTGATGTGCGCACGCGGCACCCGCTCGGCGACGAGCGCGAGTGCAGCCTCGTCGATGGCCGGGCCTGACGCGGACTCGATCACGTAGCCGGTGACGATGTCCACAGGCAGGTCGGCGAACAGGTCCGCATCCCGGGCAATCTCGTCGCGGTGCCGCGAGTCGCCGGCGACGAACGTGTTGCGCGGCCGGACCATCACGCGCAAGGGAATCCTCACGCGTGCGAGGAGCTGCTCGACGAGCGCCCGCGGCGGCGTCAGGCCGTCCTCGTGGATGTCGCGCACGACCTCGAGGCGGGCCGCGCCCCCCTCTTCGGCCGCCAGGCCATCGTCGAGCGAGATGGCAATCACTTCGAGCGCCCGTGCGGACAGGGAAACGTCGGGCGGGTTGGACACGTGGTGGGTCATGCAGGGAATCCGAGTTGGCGCGCCAGCGTGTCGGCGTCGGTTGTCGGCGCCTGGCAAGTGAAGCCATCGCACACGTAGGCGGTCGCGCGACCGTCGCGCATCGTGAGGGTCTCGAGGAACGGCAGCAGGCGTGCCAGCCGCGCCTGCTGGTGGCCGGGCGTCACCGGCACGACGATCGAGAACGGGAGGAACCGGCCCGCCACCACGGCGTGCAGCGCCTGCGTGGCCGTGTCGTCGGGCGGCCCGACGATGACGATCTGGCGCAGGCTGGCGTGGTACGTCACGAGGTTGGCGAGCATGAACGGCACCGCGCGAGCAGCCTGCCCCATGGCGAGCCCCCCGCGAGCGAGCGTCCGTTCGATGCGTGTGACGGCGCCGGCGTCGGGCGCGAGATGGACGAGGCGCAGCGCGGTGGCCACGGCAATCGCGCTCGCCGCGGGCTCGGCGCCGTCGTAGTCCTCCTTGAGGCGCAGCAGGACGCTCGGGTCGTCGCCGGTCGTCGAGAACCAGCCGCCGGCCACGTCGTCCCAGAACCTGTCGTCGAGCTGTGCCTGGAGGTCGCGCGCCCATTCGAGCCACGCCGCGTCACCGGTCGCCTCGAAGAGCTCGAGCACGCCGAACGCGAGGCATGCGTAATCCTCTGCGTACGCATCGATCGCGGCGTCGCCGGCCCGCCAGCGGCGCAGCAGGCGGCCGTCGTTGGCCTGCCAGAGGTTGTCGCGCACGAACTGCGCGGCGCGCTCGGCGGCGCGCAGCCACGTGCCGGCCTGCGGGCTCTGGTGCCGCAACTGCCGCGCGGCCCGCGCGCATGCGGCAATCATCAGCCCGTTCCAGCCGGTGATCACCTTGTCGTCGAGTGCCGGCCGCGGACGTCCGCGACGATGCGCGTGGAGGCGCTGGCGCACGGTGCGGAGGTCGCGGATGACCGCGTCCACGGGCTGTCCGAACTCCGCGGCGAGGTCCTCGATGTCGCGCGCCACGTAGAGGACGTTGCGACCGCGGAACTCGCCCTGGGGGTCGTGCGCGTTGCCACCGGGCAGCAAGCCGAAGCGCGCGATCGCGAGCGGTGCCAGCGCCTCGCCGACGGCATCCGTGACGTCGTCGAGGCTCCACAGGTAGAAGGCGCCTTCGAGCGGCCGCGTGCCCGGCGAGTCGGCGGCATCGGCCGGCACGCTGTCGGCATCCTCGGCCGAGAGGAAGCCACCCTCCGCGCCGGTGAGCTCGCGAACGACGTACGCGAGCGTGTCCTCGGCAACCGAGGCGAAGAAGGGATCGGACGCGGCCTGCGCCGCCTCGAGGTACGCCAGGACGAGCTGCGCCTGGTCGTACAGCATCTTCTCGAAGTGGGGCACGCGCCAGGCCGCATCGACCGAGTAGCGGTGGAAGCCCCCGCCGATGTGATCGCGGATGCCGCCGCTCGCCATGGCGCGCAGCGTCGCCCGCGCCATCTCGAGGCCCTCGGGATTGTCCGAGAGCGCGGCGTGCCGCAGCAGGAACAGCAGTTCGGACGCGCGCGGGAACTTGGGCGCGACGCCGAAGCCGCCGTCCTGCGCATCGAAGGCCTTGACGTAGGCCGCGAGCCCTTCGTCGAGCGCCGCGGGCGGGGCGATGACGAGGCCGCCGTCGGCCTGCGCCTCGGGCCGCGTGGCCTCGAGCAGGCGTGCGGTGAGCGTCGCCGCCGATTCGGTGACGCGCCCCCGCTCGTCACGCCACACGCGGCTGACCTCCTCGAGGACCTCGAGGAATCCGGGGCGTCCGAATCGGGACGTCGGCGGAAAGTAGGTGCCCCCGTAGAAGGGTTGGAGATCGGGCGTGAGGAACACGCTCATCGGCCAGCCGCCGTGCCCGGTGGTGGCCTGCACGAAGAGCATGTAGACGCGGTCGATGTCGGGCCGCTCCTCGCGGTCCACCTTGATGCTGACAAAGTGCGCGTTGAGCTGCGCGGCGATGCCGGCGTGCTCGAACGACTCGTGCTCCATCACGTGGCACCAGTGGCACGTGCTGTAGCCCACCGACAGGAAGATCGGCTTCTGCTCGGCGCGCGCCCGGGCGAACGCCTCGGGGCCCCACGGGTACCAATCGACGGGGTTGCCGGCGTGCTGCAGCAGGTAGGGGCTGCTCTCGCCTGCGAGACGATTGGCCATCGGGCCATCTTACCCTCCGCCCCGCGACCGCCTGTGGGGGTGATGTAGAATTCCAGCCCGGAGAGTTCGTTGAGCGCCGAATATCGCAAGCGCGTCGCCCTGCTCGTGGAAGAGGAGTTCGAGGACGCCGACGTCGCAGGCACGAGCGACCTGCTGCGTTCGTGGGGCGTCGAGGTCGTCGTGGTCGGGCCGCTCGCGGACCGGACCTATCGCGGCCGCAAGGGCCTCGAGGTCGCCTCGGAGATGGCGGCCGGCAAGGCCCAGGCACGCGACTTCGACGCCGTGGTGATCCCCGGCGGCCATGCGCCCGATCGCATGCGGATGCGGCATGCCATGACCGACCTCGTGCGCGACATGATTGCCGGGAGCAAGCCCGTCGCCGCGATCGATCGCGGCGCGCAGCTGCTCATCTCGGTCAAGGCCGTGTCGGGACGTACCATCACCTGCTGGCCCTCGATCGCCATCGACATCAAGAACGCCGGCGGCCGCTACGTCGATCGGCCGGTCGTCGAGGACGGCTGCATCATCACCGCGCGCAAGGCCGACGACGTGCCGCACTTCGCGGCCGCCATCCTGAAGGCGCTCGGCAACCTGCAGCCGGCGTCCTGACGCACGGCACGCGCGTGACCCGCTTTCCCCAGCACCAGATCATCAGGCACTTCGGCCATCGCCACGTCGTCATCGGCGAGGCGCCGGGGCGCGTGAACCTGATCGGCGAACACACCGACTACTCGGGCGGCTTCGTCCTGCCCACCGTGATCCCGCAGACCACCGCGGTCGCCGTCGCCGCGAATGCCGATCGCCAGGCGAGGCTGTGGAGCGCCGACGTGCCGCCCGAGCAGCAGCAGGCGCGCTACACGGTCGGCAGCGAGGCCCGCACCGGCACCTGGTCCGACTACGTCCAGGGCGCCACGGCCGTGCTCGGATCGGCCGGGCACGCGCTCGGCGGATTCGACGCCCTGATCCGATCCGAAGTCCCGCTCGGCAGCGGGCTGTCGTCGAGCGCCTCGCTTGCCGTCGCCGTGCTCCGTGCCCTGCGCGACCTCTTCGAGCTGCGCGTGGACGACGGGATGATGGCGGGACTGGCGCGGCGCATCGAGACCGAGTTCATCGGCGTGCCGATTGGCGTGATGGACCCAATTGCCTGTTCCCTCGGCACGGCCGACCACGCGCTCTTCCTCGACACGCGCGACCTGTCGTGGGAACTCGTGCGCATCCCGCCGACCGCCGAAGTCGTCGTCATCAACTCCGGCATCAGCCACAGCCACGCGACCGGCGGCTATCGGACCCGGCGCGAGGAGTGCGACGCGGCGACGCGCGCGCTCGGCGTCCACGAACTCCGGGATCTCGGCGAGTCCGATCTCGGGCGGCTCGGCACGCTCGATCCGACGCTGGCCAGGCGCGCCCGCCACGTGATCACCGAGAATGCGCGCGTGCTGGCCGCCGTCGACGCCCTGCACAAGCGCGACGTCGTGCGGTTCGGCGCGCTGATGGACGCCTCGCACGCGTCGCTGCGCGACGACTACGAGGTCTCGACACCCGAGATCGACCGCATGGTCTCGATCGCCCGCGGCCAGCGGGGCGTGTTCGGCGCACGGATCACGGGAGGCGGGTTCGGCGGTGCGATCGTCCTGCTCGTGCAGGCCGGCGACGGCGCCCGCGTGGCTGCAGCGGTGGCCGCGGCCGCCCGCGATCAGGTCGGCCTGCGCCCGCAGGTCCTCGTGCCTGCCTGACTGCCTGCCTGACGCCTAGTCGTCCCGGTGCTGCCGTGCCAGGCGGCGCAACTGGGCGTAGGCCACGGTCAGCTCGACCCCGTACAGCAGCACCACGGCCGAGACGTACACCCACATCAGGAACACCACGACGCCGGCGATCGTGCCGTGCACGCTGAAGCGTGAGAGATCGCGCACGTACCAGCCGAACCCCGACAGCGCCCCGCGCCACAGCAGGCCGGCGACGATCGCGCCGGGCCACACGTCGCGGAAGCGCACCTTGTTGGTGTTGGGCACGAAGTAGAAGATGAGCCCCGTCACCAGGATGAACAGCAGCGTGCTGGCCCAACGGGTCCAGAGGCCGCGCAGCCAGTCGAAGGCCGGCGTGCCGTCGACGACGCTCGAGAACCAGTGCGCCTCGACAATGCTGCCGGCGCTGATGAGAAGCAGCGCGACGAGCAGCAACACCCCGGCGGCGACGAGCATCCCGAACGCCACCAGCTTGTGCTTGAAGTAGTTGGGCTGCCGCTCGACGCGCCACGCGTAGTTGACGGCCGTCGTGATCGCGCCGAACACGCCGAGGGCCGACCAGATCATCAGGATGCTGGCAAAGAGGCCGAGCGGCACGCGCTGCATCCGGAACGCGTCCACCTGCGTGGAGATGAAGTCGAACTGCCGCGGAAAGTACCGCAGCACGAAGTTGAAGACCTTGAGCCGCGAGGCCTCGTCGGTCGTCACGCTGCCGAGGATCGAGAACAGCAGCAGGAAGAACGGGAACAGCGACAGCAGCGCGTAGAACGAAATCGACGACGCGTACGTGAGGTTGTCGCTGCTGGCAAAACGGATCGCGGCGCGCCAGGCGGCAATCGCGGTCGCGCGCGGCAGCGAGAGAATCTTGCGGAGCACGGACTGGGCGGACGGGGCCATCCCCGCCCGCGGTGTGGCGTCGTTCAGCTGAAGGTCTCGTCAGCCGCCGGCGGTGGAGCCACCGACTGCGGGTCGCGTCCCTCGCGCACGGCCTGCGCCGCTTCCCGCGCCTTGTCGGCCGCCGTCTGGTACATGGCCTTGCCGCGTTCGGCAAAGTGCGTCACCCGCTCGGACGCGCTGCCGAACCCTTCGCGGGCCCGCTCGCGCACACGCTGCGCCCGTTCGGTCACGTCGCGACGCGTCTCGTCGCCCGGACGCGGGGCGAACAACAGTGCCAGGCCCGCGCCGAGCATGGATCCGGCAATGAAGCCGATCAGGAATGTCGGGCCGCCGTGGCGGTCGTGGCGATCATCTACGCTCATGTGTCTCCTCCGGAATCAGCCGCGGCCGGTCTCGCGGGTCACGTCGCGGAGGGCCGCCCAGCTCTGCTCGGCAACGCCGCGCGCATGCTGCACCGAGGCCTGCAGTTCCTGTAACCGGCCGAGCATCTCCTCCACGCCGGGGCCGAGCTGCGTCCGCAGCCGCTCACCATCCCGCGTGAAGTACAGGTACCCGGCCACGGCGCCCGCCAGCGCGCCTGCAACTGCCGACAGCACGACCCTCGATCGATCCGTCACGGTTCCGTATTCAAACACGGTCGACGCAGTGGTGCCAGCTCGGGCGTTGACCGGGACGGTCAGACCGGGGTCTCGTCGGGCACGCCGACGGGCACGTCGGCCGGCGCATCGACGGCCGCCCGCCGCCGCGTACGAGGCGGCGACGTGATGCCGTGCTTCTTCATCTTGCTGTACAGCGTCGGGCGGTAGAGCCCGAGCAACTGGGCCGCATCCTGCTTGTTCCAGTTCGTGCGCTGGAGGGCCTGGAGGATGGCCATGCGCTCGATCTCGGCAAGCGTCGCGGTGGCCGGCAGCACGTCCTGCGGCGTGGCCGTGCCGGTCGCCACGATGTTGACCGACTCGGGCAGGTCTTCGGGCTGCAGGTCCTGGCCACGCGCCACGAGCACGCCCCGCTCGATCACGTTCTCGAGCTCGCGCACGTTGCCGGGCCAGCGGTGCTGCATCAGCCGGTGATAGGCGGCCGGACTCACGCCGCGCAGCGTCCGCCCGTGGCGTGCGGTGTAGGTGGCGAGGAAATGCTGGCACAGCAGCGCCATGTCCTCGAGCCGCTCGCGCAACGCCGGCACCCGCACGGTGATCGTGTTGATGCGGAAGTAGAGGTCCTCGCGCAGGCGGCCGTCCTTGAGCGCGGCCTCCACGTCGACGTTTGTCGCGCAGATCAGGCGGAAGTCCACGCGCACGCTGCGATCGCTGCCGATCGGGCGGAACTCGCGCTCCTGCAGCACGCGCAGCAGCTTGGCCTGCAGGTACGACGGCATCTCGCCGATCTCGTCGAGCAACAGCGAGCCGCCCTCGGCCATCGCGAGCAGCCCCGCCTTGTCGGTGAAGGCGCCCGTGAAGGCGCCACGTCGATAGCCGAAGAGCTCGGCCTCGATCAGCTCCTTGGGCAGCGCCGCGCAGTTGATCTTGATGAACGGCCCGTCGGCGCGCGCGCTGTGCGCGTGCATCGCGTTGGCAATCAGTTCCTTACCGGTGCCGTTCTCGCCGAGCACGAGGATGTTGGCGTCGCTGCTCGCAACCGCGCCCACGAGCTCGAACAGCTCGAGCATCTTCTTGCTGTGGCCGATGATGGCCGGGAACCGCCTCGGCGCATCGAGCTGGCGGCGCAGGAGCCGGTTCTCGGAGCGGAGCCGCACCCGCTCGGCGGCACGGTCGAGGTCCTCGGCCAGCTCGTCGGGCTCGACGGGACGCGACACCACCGCGAACACGCCGGCACGGAGCCAGTCGGCCGACCGCACGGGCGAGTCGGCACTGCGCACGACCACCGCTTCGGCCTCGGGCAACAGCCGGCGCCACTCACGCAGCGCGTCCACGTCCACGGCCGCCTCCGCATCCACGAGCAGGACGTCGGCGGTCCAGGACTCGACAGCCGACTCGACGTCGGCCGCCGGCGCGGAGCGTGTCTCGATGTCGCGACGCTCACCCAGCCGGTCGAGCCCCCGCCGGACCTCGGCATCCGACGTCCCCACGAGCAGGATTCGGAGTCGGGCCTCAGGCGGCATGTCGTACTTCCAGACAGAATGACGTGTCCGGAGATAGGACGCGTACTGTCGTGTTCAAGTGCATCACGGGACCTATCGTATCAAACCGGGACGAAGAGCCTCTCCGCGTGCATCAGGTTCGACGTTGGGGGCATGGCGTTCTGAAGACAGCGCGAGGCGCGGCGTTCCGTATAATCCGCCCCATGCCAAAGGACCCCACGGTGCCGCCGGACCCACGGCCACGTGAGACGCCCGCGGTCCGCATCACGGCCGGCGGCGATGCGCCCACCGTGTGCGACAGGTGCGGCGCCGAGATGTTCCGCATGCACGCCGTGTGGCGCTGCCCCGCGTGCGGCTACAAGACCGATTGCTGCGGCTGGTAGCGCATGGACCGCCTGACCAGCGCGCTCGACACCGGCAGCCCGGAGTTCCGGCGCAATGCCAGCCGGATGGAGGCACTTGTCGCCGAGTTGCGCGAACGGCGCGCCGCAGCGCGCGAAGGGGGCGGTCCGGAGGCGCAGGCACGGCAGCGCGAACAGGGCAAGCTCACCGCACGGGAACGCATCGATCGCCTGCTCGACCCCGGCACGGCGTGGCTCGAACTGTCGCCGCTGGCCGGGTGGGGACTGCACGACGGCGACGCGCCGGGCGCCGGCCTCGTGACCGGCGTCGGCCGCGTCTCGGGTCGCGAGGTCCTGATCGTCGCCAACGACGCGACGGTGAAGGGCGGCACGTACTTCCCCATCACCGTCAGGAAGCACCTGCGCGCGCAGCAGGTCGCGCTCGAGAACCGGCTCCCGTGCGTCTACCTCGTGGACTCGGGCGGTGCGTTCCTGCCCCTCCAGGCCGAGGTGTTCCCCGACCGCGAGCACTTCGGGCGGATCTTCTTCAACCAGGCCCGCATGTCGGCCGAGGGCATCGCGCAGGTTGCCGTCGTGATGGGGTCGTGCACCGCGGGCGGTGCCTACGTCCCGGCCATGTCGGACGAAACCATCATCGTCAACGGCACCGGCACCATCTTCCTCGGCGGGCCGCCACTCGTGAAGGCAGCCACCGGCGAAGACGTGACGGCCGAGGCGCTCGGCGGCGCGGACGTCCACACGCGCCATTCGGGCGTCGCCGACTACTTCGCGGCCGACGACGATGAGGCCCTGCATCTCGCACGCATCGTCGTCTCCACGGTCCCGGTGCGGCAGCGGGCGGCCGATCGCGTCGCCGTGGAGCCGCCGGCCTGTGACCCGCGCGAACTCCACGGCGTGATTCCCGAGGACCTGCGCCGGTCCTTCGACGTCCGCGAGGTCATCGCGCGGATCGTGGACGGCTCGCGGTTCGACGAGTTCAAGGCCCGCTATGCCACGACCGTGGTGACGGGCTTTGCCCGCCTGCACGGATACCTCGTCGGCATCGTCGCCAACAACGGCGTGCTGTTCTCGGAGTCGGCGCTCAAGGCCACGCACTTCATCGAACTGTGCGACCAGCGCGGCATCCCGCTCGTGTTCCTGCAGAACATCACCGGCTTCATCGTCGGCGAGCAGTACGAGCGGGCGGGTATCGCGAAGGACGGCGCGAAACTCGTGCACGCGGTGGCGACGACGCGCGTGCCGAAGTTCACCGTGGTCATCGGCGGTTCGTTCGGCGCCGGCAACTACGGGATGTGCGGGAGGGCCTACGACCCGCGCCTGCTCTGGATGTGGCCCAACGCCCGGATCTCGGTGATGGGCGGCGAACAGGCCGCGGGCGTGCTGGTGACCGTGAAGCGCGATCAACTGGCGCGCCAGGGACGCGCGCTGAGCGCCGCGGAAGAAGCCGCGATCCGTGATCCGCTGCTCGCCAAGTACGAGCACGAAGGTTCGCCGTACTACTCCACCGCGCGCCTGTGGGACGACGGCATTCTCGATCCCGTGGACACGCGGGACGCGCTCGGTCTCGGCATCGCGATGAGCCACAACGCGCCGCTGCCGCCGATGCGGGTCGGCGTCTACCGGATGTGAGGGTCGGCGGCCGGACGCGCCGAGCCCGGGCACACGTCCCGTCCGAGTCTGGGAGATGAGGCGATGAGCAATCTGCGGGTCGAGAGACGGGGACGCGAGGCCTGGCTGACGCTCGATCGTCCCGAGGTGCGCAACGCGCTCGACGATCGCCTGATTGCCGCGCTGCGCGACGAGGCGCACGCACTCGCCGCCAGGACCGACGTCGACGTCGTCGTGCTTGCCGGCGCAGGCCCGGCCTTCTGCGCCGGTGCCGATCTCGACTGGATGCGCCGGATGCGCGACTACGACGAAGCGCGCAACGTGGAGGATGCCGTCGTGGTCGCCGACATGTTCCATGCGCTGGCCTCGCTGCCGATGCCGCTCGTGGCCCGCGTCCACGGCGCCGCGCTCGGAGGCGGCGCCGGCCTGCTCGCCATCAGCGACATCGCCATCGCCGTCGAGGGCGCGACACTCGGGTTCACGGAGGCGCGCGTGGGCATCCTGCCGGCGACGATCGCGCCGCATGTGATCCGCCGCATCGGCCAGGCGCACGCCCGGACGCTCTTCCTCCGCGCACACCGGTTCACCGCGAACGATGGCCATCGGCTCGGCCTCGTGGACGAGGTGTGCCCCGACGACGCCATCGATGCCCGCCTCACCGCGTGCCTCGAGGACCTCGCGCGGGGGGCCGCCTCGTCGCACAGGGCCACGAAGGCGCTGCTGCGGCGCCTGGCACCGCTGCCCGACGCGGCGACCCGGCGCGCGACGGCCGAAGCCATCGCCCGCCAGCGCGTGAGCGACGATGGCCAGGAGGGACTGCGGGCATTCCTCGAACGCCGCGCGCCGTCCTGGCAGCAGGAGCCGGGGAGTGCGTAAGGTCCTGATTGCCAATCGCGGCGAGATCGCGGTGCGCATCGCCCGCGCCTGCCGCGAACGCGGCCTTGGCGTCGTGGCCGTCCACGCCGGTCCGGATGCGCCGCGCCTGCACGTGATCCTTGCCGACCAGGCCATCGACATCGACAGGCCCGGCGACGCGCGCGCCGTGGCGGCCTACCTCGCGGTGGACCGCATCATCGACGCCGCCCGCCAGGCCGGTGCCGATGCCATCCATCCGGGCTACGGCTTCCTGAGCGAGCGCGCGGAACTCGCCGCTGCGTGCGCCGATGCGGGGCTGACGTTCATCGGCCCCCCCGCCGACGTCATCGCACGGATGGGGTCGAAACTGGAGGCGCGGAGCCTGATGGAGGACGCGGGCGTGCCCTGCGTCCCCGGCCTGCGGCCGCGCGACCAGTCACTCGACTCGCTGCGCGCGAGCGCCCGCGCGATCGGCTTCCCCGTGCTCGTGAAGGCCTCGGCGGGCGGCGGCGGCAAGGGCATGCGCGTGGTCGAGCGCGACGCCGATTTCGACGAAGCGGTCGGCGCGGCCCGTCGGGAAGCGGAGGCCGCGTTCGGCGACGGCACGCTCTACGTCGAGCGCCGGCTCGTGCGTCCGCGGCACGTCGAGGTCCAGATCGTGGGCGACACGCGGGGCACCGTGCTCCACGTCGGTGAGCGCGAGTGTTCCCTCCAGCGGCGCCACCAGAAGGTCGTCGAGGAAGCGCCGTCGCCGGTGGTGTCGAGCGCGCTGCGCGCCCGCCTCGGTGCGGCGGCCGTGGCTGCGGCACGCGCCGCGGGGTACGTCAACGCCGGCACCGTGGAGTTCCTGCTCGATGGCGACGGCGACGACGCGCCGTTCTACTTCCTCGAGATGAACACCCGGCTCCAGGTGGAGCACACGGTCACCGAGTGCGTCACGGGCATCGATCTGGTGCACCTGCAGTTCGACGTCGCCGAGGGCCGGGCGATCGCGATCGCGCAGGAAGCCATCGCCCCGCGCGGGCACGCCATCGAATGCCGTCTCTACGCCGAGGCGCCCGCGCAGGGCTTCCTCCCGCAGGCCGGCACCATCGCCATGTACCGGGAGCCGCAGGGCCCCGGCGTCCGCGTGGACAGCGGCGTCCGCGAAGGCGACACGATTACGCCCGACTTCGACCCGCTGCTCGCGAAGGTCGTTGCGCACGCGCCGACTCGCGCCGCAGCGCTCGCCCGCATGCGCCAGGCCCTGCGCGACTGCGTCGTGCTGGGCGTTCGCACGAACGTGGCCTACCTGCTTCGCGTGGTGTCACACCCGGATGTCGAGGCCGGCCGCTTCGACACGGGCTGGCTCTCCGCGCATCACGAGGCACTCGTCGCTCCCCCGTCACCCGAGGCCACGCATGCCGCCGCGCTCGTCGCGGCGCACCATCGCCGGATGCCGCACGCGACGGCCGCGGGCCGTGCCGGCGGGGCCGACGCCACAGCCTCACCGTGGACGTCGATCGGGGACTGGCGTGGCTAGCCCGATCGAACGACTCGCCGACGGCTCGTGGCGCCTGCACGATGCCGCGACCGGCCGCACACAGCGGGCATGGGCGGTCACCGATGCCGGTGGCGCGGTCTGGATTCACGTGGACGGCGAGGTGATCGTCGACGCCGGCGCCGAACGTGCCGCCACGCGGCGTGCGGCAGCCGGCGACACGGGTCTCGAAGCGCCGATGCCCGCCCAGGTCACTGCGGTGCTCGTCGGCCCGGGCGACACGGTCACGCACGGCCAGCCCCTGATCCTGCTGGAGGCGATGAAGATGGAACTGCCGGTCCGGGCGCCGTCGGACGGGCGGATCGACGCGGTCAACTGCGCCCCTGGTGATCGCGTCTCGCCTGGCCGTGCGCTCGTGGAGCTGACGCCTCGGGAGTCGGACACATGACGGCCACGCAGGCATCGCACGCGCCCGCCTCCGACGTGACGGTCGTCGAGGTCGGCCCCCGCGACGGCCTCCAGAACGAACAGGCCACGCTCTCGACGACCGAGCGCGTGGCGTTCGTGCGCGCGCTTGCCGCTTCGGGACTCACACGGATCGAGGCAGGCGCGTTCGTCCATCCCGCACGCGTGCCGCAGATGGCCGGCAGCGACGAGGTCTGCCGCACGCTGGCCGACGACACCGGACTCGCGGAGGCCGGTGTCAGGCTGTCGGCGCTCGTCCCGAACCTCACCGGCCTCGCGCGCGCAGAGGCTGCCGGAATCCGCGAGGTCGCGGTGTTTGCCGCGGCATCGGAGACGTTCAGCCAGCGCAACCTGAACCAGTCGATCGACGGCACGCTGCGCACCTATGCGGACGTGTGTGCTGCCGCACAGGCGCGCGGGCTCGTCGTCCGCGGCTACGTCTCGACGGCGTTCGGCTGCCCGTTCGAAGGTGCGGTCGCGGTGGGCGCGGTGCAGCGCGTCACCGAGGCGCTGCTGGCGATGGGCGCGTACGAGGTGGCCGTGAGCGACACGATTGGCGTCGCACACCCCGGCCAGGTGCGTGCCGTGCTGCGCACGCTGCTCGGCGCAGTCTCGGCATCGCGCGTCGCGCTGCATGCGCACGACACGCGAGGGACGGCCCTTGCGAACGTGCTTGCGGCACTCGACCTCGGCATCTCGACGTTCGACGCCTCGGCCGGCGGGCTCGGCGGCTGCCCGTTCGCGCCGGGCGCCACGGGCAATCTCGCCACCGAGGACGTGCTGTACATGTTGCAGGGCCTCGGCCTCGCCCGCGCGATCGACCTCGACGCCGTCGTCGCGGCATCGGCCACGGTGGAGGGCCTCATCGGGCGGCCGCTCCCGTCGCGGTTCTACCGCGCCTGCATGGCGCGTCGCTGACGGCTTACCAGTCCCTGCCGAGATCGGTGATCTCGATGACCGGCGCGGGCCGATCCTCGTGGGGCCGCCACGCACCGGCTGCGGGCTGCCCGACTCCCATGGCGTACGTGACCGGAGACACATCGCCGTCGAGGCCGAGCGACGCCTCGATTGCCGAGTCGGCGAGCGCGGCGGTGCAGAACGGCGCGAGGCCGAGAGCGGTCGCGACGAGGCAGAACGTCTGGGCGAGGTGGCCCGACTCGATGAGCACCACGCGCAGGGCCCGTGCGCTCCGGTAGCGCCAGGCGACGCGCGAGAGTTCGGAGGCGAGCACCACGACGACAGCGGCGCGCTCGTACCCGCCCTGCGCCGGCAGCCACTCGCCCATGGTGGCCGGGGGCTCGCGATCGTCGAGGCGCGCGAGCGCGTGGGTGTCGCCGCGGTAGTGGCAGAGGCCAGGCCGCAGGCCTTCGACGTTCCGGATCCAGACGTACGCTTCGAGGCTGTGCCGGGCGCCGCCGGAGGGCGAGGTCTTCAATGCCAGCGGTCCTTCGGCGGACTGGACCCAGGCCTGCACGCCGAACGTCGCCCCGAGCAGTGTCCCGAGGTCGGCGAGCGTCACGGCACCGTCGGCGAAACGCCGATGCGTACGCCTGGCCTGCAGGGCCTTTCGGAGCGTCCCGTCGAGGCGCGGCGCCGGAAGGGCGACGGACTCGGTGGCAGGGGGTGGCAGGACGGGCGCGGGGCGGGCACCCGCCGCCTCCGGGTCGGCGCCAGGCGCACGAGCGAAGGCGATGTCGCGCGTCGCGCGGTGGAAGAGCCACGCCGCGGGCGACCACACGCCCCAGGCGGAGTCGCCATCGAGGGCATGTCCGGTTGCCGGGCCGTCATCGGCCTCCGAGACCTCGACGAGGTCGTGGGACTCGAGGGCGGCGAGCAGCGGTTCGAGGGCGGCCGACGGCAGGTCGAGCGCGGCCGCCAGGGCGGCCGGCTCGGTCCATGAGGCCAGGCGGTCGAGGACATCGAGCACGAGGGGCGAGGCCGGCACGCCGTGCGTCCGGCGAACCGATTGCATGACGCGCCCTTCCGCGCCCCAGCGGCACACGACGTGCGGCGCGCGCCGCAGGCGCCGATGATGTCCCGCCGTCACGTGGTCAGGCAGGGAATTCGTACACCGACTCGTTGGCCGCGCGGCTCCAGCACTCGGCCCGGAGCATCAGCGACGTGCCTTCGAGGCTCGCCTTGAGGGCGCGCGCCCGCTGCTGCTCCTTCGGGTCGGTCGGCTCGTCGAGGTCCTTGAACTCCTCGAGCAGGCGTTCGATCGCTTCGACGACGGGCGTGAACTTGACCTTCGACTTCTTCACCATTCAGTAGGCTCCGGCTTCCGGGCGCAGCGCCGGGCTGCGCCACACGGCGGTCGGTTTGCGACGTCGCCCCGCGCGGGACGTCAGGGTTGCTGCTCGTACGCGGCGAGGATGTGGGCCCAGCGCGGGTCGGAGCGCACGCTCGCAAACCGCGGATCGACCCGCAGGTAGGCAAGTCGCGAGCTCTTGCCTCGTGCGGCGATCTCGAGCCACGGGAACACGTTGTCGGTCTGCTCCAGGCCGGCAAACGCCGTCGCGAGGAAGAACGCGAGGTCCGGGCGCTCGGTCGGTGCGGCGGCATCGTGCCGCGCCTGCAGCCGCGCGAGGAGGTTCGCCGACTCGTCGTGCTGCCCCAGCCGTCCGAGGACGGCGGCGAGCTGCGCTTCCGAGAACGCGTCCCTGCCCTTGCGACGCGTCAGCAGCTGCCGACAGGTGACGAGCGCGTCCTGGTACTGCCCGACGACCGTCTGGATGCGGCACTGCCCGACGAGGGCGGAGTCGAGGCCGCGATCGACGGCACGCAGTTCCTTGAAGGTCTCGAGCGCCTCTTCGTCGCGCCCGGCGTAGTGCAGCGCCATCGCGAGGTAGCCCTTCAGCGACGTCGCGAGGGGCGCGCTGCGGCGCGCTTCGACCAGTTGCTCCACCGCCTCGGTGGTCCTGCCGCGGCCGGCAAGCAGCATGGCATAGCGGGAACGCGCGAAGACGTTGCTGCCGTCGCGCGCGAGCGCGTCGAGGAACTCGCTCTCGGCGCGCGCCCAGTCGCGCAGTTCCTCGGCCGTCAGGTCGGCCACCGCGGCCTTCGCATCGGCGTTGTCGGGATCGCGCGCAAGGGCCAGCGATGCGGCAAGGCGTGCGTAGTCGAAGGCGACGTGCGGCGCGATGGCGCTCATGCGGTACTGCGTCAGGAGGCACTGTGCCCAGCGCGCGTAGCCGGCCGCGAACTCCGGATCGGCATCCGTGGACGACTTGAAGGACTGGCACGCCTGCGCGATGCCTTCGTCGCTCTCGGTGGCAATCTGCCGCAGCCCGCGCGCGTAGTGCTCGAGCGCCTCGGGATTGCCCCGCACGTCGACCGAGCGCCTCACGGCGTGCAGCGCCTCCGGATTGACGCGCAGGTGCGGCGCGAGGGCGCTCGCCAGCGCGTCGCCGAGGCCCTCGATGTCGAGCGCCGGCCCGATTGTCGGCAGTTCCACGGCCAGCGCTCCCGCCATCAGCAACCGCGCGTTGGCGCGATAGCCGTCCCGATCGTGGCGGACGGGCAGCAGTTCGACGATCGCGTCACTCTGCAGCGTCGCCATGAGCGAGGCGCTCGAGCGTGCGGCATCGTTGATGGCCGCGACCGCGTCGGGGCTCGTCACGCGCAGTTCGGGGGACGAGCGCAGGCGCTCGTCGAGGCCGGAGGCCAGCAGGAACGTCTCCGGGTCGAACGACGAGGCGGCCGCGGGCATGGGCCGGATGGCGACGACCGGCTTGACCGCCGTCGCCCGCTGCAGGGCCACCTCCGGCTCGCGAGGCAGCAACCACGCCAGCAGCGCCACGAGGATGGCGCCGAGCACGAAGCCGACGCCGGCCACGTGCCACCAGCGGAAGGGCCAGGCGCGGCCGGGCCGCTCGATGCCGGGCACCGTGTCGACGCTGGCACTTGCCGCGGCCGCAGCCGCATCGAGGGCCTCACGATCCACCGTGATGGTGCTGTCGAGGCCGAGCGACCGCGCAAGGGCCTCCTGGAGCGCACCGGCGCTCGCGTAGCGACGCGAGGCGTCGGGGTTCGACGCCCGCTCGACCACGCGCGCGAAGTCGTCGGCCAGGTCCGGCCGCGCATCGTGCAGCCGGAACCGGCGCCCCTCGCGATGCGCCTGCCGCAGGTCGTCGAGCGAGGTCGCGTTCACCGGGTACTGCGCCGTGACCAGGTGGAACAGCAGCACGCCCAGGCTGTAGATGTCCGACTGCACGGTGGCGTCGCCGCCGCGCATCAACTCGGGCGCGAGGTACAGCGGCGTGCCAGTGAGCCGGCCGCTCGAGGACGCAGCCGTCGCATGCACGAACTGGCCCGCCCCGAAATCCATCAGGACCAGGCGGCCGCCCTCCTCGCGCATGACGTTCTGCGCCTTGATGTCGCGGTGGACCAGTCCGGCCTTGTGGACGGCGGCAAGCGCCCGGCACAGCTCCTGCCCGATGAGCGCCGCCTCACGAGCGCCGAACGGCCCCGTCGATCGCAGCAACTGCTCGAGCGTGCGGCCGCGGATGTACTCCATCCACAGGCCGACACGGCCGTCGCGCTCCTCGGCACCGAAAACCGTCACCACGTTGCGGTGCCGCACGCGGGCGAGGATGCGCCCCTCGTGCAGGATCTTCTCGGCCAGCTCGCTCGTCTGGCGTCCCTTGCGCAGCAGCTTCAGGGCGACGTCCCGGTCGAGACGCGTGTCGCGGGCCCGATACACGTTGCCGAACGAGCCCTGGCCGATCTGCTCGATGAGTTCGAGGTGGCCCCACTGCTCCAGCGGCCGCGTCGAGGGCGGCGGCAGCACGCGCTCCTCGATCGTCGGGGCGTCGGTATCCGACAGGGACGCCGGTCCGATCCGGCCGACGACCCGGGCCCTCCCCTTCTGGCCCGGGAATGCCTCGTCCGCATCGGCGTCGCCCGGCAGCGGGTCGGACCGATGCAGTTCGGCTACCTCGGCGAGCACCCGCAGGTCGTCCAGGAGCTGACGATCCTCGTCGTCCTCGATCGAGGCCTCGAGATCCTTCCAGTCGATCTCGACCGAGCCGTCGGCGACCGACGCAGCCAGTTCGAGCAAACGCTCGCGTTGCGCACTCATGGACGAGCCCGTTCTCGCTTCCTGAGAGGGGTGCGGTGTTCCCGGGGAGCCTGCCCCGGACGTGCGGGGCCGTCCGCAGACGGCCACCGGTGACGCGACGGGCACCGTGGGTTGCGGTTCGGCAATCTGAGCCGACCGCTCATGGTCTGAAACGTCACACGCGAGCGGATCGAACCCCAACGACGCCCAATATGCAAGAGCTGCTTGACTTTGACGACTCGCGAGTTTAGTTTTTGACTAGTCAAAATCACTCACGTGTTCCTGTTCCCATCGCTCATCGTCGCCGCCCTCAGCCTCCAGCCGCCATCACTGGACGACACCTGCCCGGTTCGCCTTGACGTCCGCGACGCGGCCGGCACCGCCCTGCCGGGCGCAGCCATCGTCGGCCCGGACGGCACGGTGGTCCGGACCACCGATGCCGACGGTGTCGCCTGCGTGGACGCGCCGTCCGCCCTCCGGGTCGAACTCTCCGGGTTCGTTGCCACCACCGTGGAAGCGGCAATCGGCACCGTCCGCGTCACGCTTGCCCCGGCGTTCCACTCGGAGGTCGAGGTGGCCGCCGAGCGCCGCGACGCACGGCTCCGCGATGCGCCGGTGCGCACCGAGGTGATTTCTCGCCGCTTCATCGAGGACGTCGGCGCGCGGACGCTTGCCGATGCCGTCGAGTACACGACCGGCGTCCGGGTGGAGAGCAACTGCCAGAACTGCAACTTCTCGCAGGTCCGGCTCCTCGGACTCGAAGGGCCCTATACGCAGATCCTGATCGACGGGCAGCCGACGCTCTCGTCGCTCGCGCAGGTCTACGGCCTCGAGCAGATCCCGGCGCGGCTCATCGACAGGCTCGAAGTCACCAAGGGCGGCGGTGCGGCCCTGCTCGGCCCGGGATCGGTGGGCGGGGTGATCAACGTCATCACGCGCGAACCGACGGCCCGGGGTGCGCAGCTCGATGCCACCGTCGGCGTCTCGGGCGGCCAGCCCACCGTGAGCACCGCCGGTGCCGTGGACTGGGTCAGCGGGAATCGCCGCAGCATGCTCACCGCGTATGGCCAGGCCGACCGGGTCGATGCCGTCGACCTGACGGGCGATGGCTTCACCGAAGTGTCGCGACGCGCGCTCGACGCCGGCGGTGTGCGGGCCCATCGCCTCCTGCTCGACTCGCGCGCCCGGCTGACGGTCGATGCCAGCGCCTTCCGTGAAGCGCGGCGCGGCGGCAATGCGCTCGACGGCCCGCCGCACGAGGCCGACATCGCCGAGGACATCGACACGCTCCGAACCGCGGCCACGGTCACGTGGCTGCATGCCCCCACGCCCCGTACCGACTACCGCGTGACGGTCTCGGCGGCCGACACGCAGCGCGACAGTTATTACGGCGTGGGCCGAAACCCGCTCGCGTATGGCGACACGAACAGCCGCCTCGGTGTCGCCGACCTGCTCGTGAACCGGTACGGCGCGCGCCACGTGATGAGCGGCGGCGTGCAGCTCACGGCCGAGCACCTGCAGGACCGCCAGCCCGGGTACGGCCGATCGCTCGACGCGCAGTACCGGCAGCTTGGCGTCTTCGTGCAGGACGAGTGGACGATGCGCCCGGGCGTGCAACTGGTGACGGGCGCCCGCGTGGACACGCACACCGAGATCGATGGCCCTCAGGTGCTTCCGCGCGCGGCGCTGCGCATCTCGCCGCGCCCGTCGCTCGACCTCCGCGTCTCGTTCGCGCAGGGCATCCGCGCGCCGCAGGTGTTCGACGAGGACCTGCACATCGCGTCGGTCGGCGGCGAGGCCCGCATCGTGGTCGTCGATCCGGCGCTGCGTCCCGAACGCTCGCGCAACTTGATGGCCGGCGGCGAATGGAAGCCGGCGCTCTTCGGCGGCCAGGCACTGCTCGAGGTCAACGGCTTCCACACGACGCTGCGCGACCAGTTCCACCTGCAGGAGCAGGACGCACCCGGGACCGCTGCGCGCGAGTTCCTCAAGACGAACCTGGGGACCGCCGTGGTGCGCGGCATCGAAGCCAATGTGGGGTGGGGCCGCGGCGATCACCTCGTGCTGCAGGGTGGCCTCGTCGTGCAGCGCAGTACGTTCGACACGCCCGACCCCGACTTCGGCAGCCTGCGCTTCTTCCGGACGCCCGACGTCTACGGCAACGCGTCGCTCACGGTGCGCGACGTGCTGCCGGTGGACGTGTTCGCCGGACTGCGGATGACCGGGTCCATGCTGGCGCCGCACTACGCCGGTGCCATCCCCGAGAACCGCCTCGAACGGACGCCGTCGTTCCTCCAGGTCGATCTCTCCGTGTCGCGCCGCATCGCCCGCGGGCCCGTGCCGATGACGCTGACGCTTGCCGTCCGTAACCTGACGAACGCCTACCAGCGGGATCTCGATCAAGGGCCGCTGCGCGATGCGGGCTACGTCTACGGCCCCCGCCTGCCGCGCACCGTCACGATCGCCATGAGGATCGAACGATGACGCGCGCGCGCACCGTCGCGCTCGTGCTCGCGCTCGCCGCCTCCGGCATGACGGCGGCAGCCCGCATCGACACGGACCTGCACGCCTCCGGCCGTCTGGGGTCGACAGGCGCCCTGCCGGCGTTGCCCGATGCGCTGCCTGGCTGGCACGTCGTGGACATCGACGGCCGCACATGGTCGCCCGACGCGCTGCGCGGCCGTGTCGTGCTGGTGGACTTCTGGGCCACGTGGTGTGCGCCATGCCTCGCCGACCTGCCGGGCCTCAAGCGCCTGCACGCGCGCTACGCCGCGCAGGGGCTGACGATTCTCGGCGTCAGCCTCGATCGGACGAGCATGCGCGACTTCCGCAGCTGGCTGCAGCGTCATGGCATCGGCTGGCCGCAGGTACGCGAGGCGGGCGGCTACGACGGGGCGACCGCGCGACGTTTCGGAGTGGACGCGATTCCCGCCTCGTTCCTGTACGACCGGCGCGGGCAACTGCTCGGCACGGCGCTGCGCGGGGCCGCACTCGAGGCGCGTGTGGCCGACGTGATGGAGTCACGATGACCGCACCGACGATGTGGTGGGTCGCCGGGATCGCGCTGGCCCTGCTGGCGATCGCCTGGCCGCGGTACGGGCTGATTGCACGCGCGCAGCACCGCCTGTCACGCCAGGCCCGCGAGCGCAGCGACAACGCGCTCAAGCACCTGCTCCACGAAGCGCAGGCGGGCCGGGCCGCGACGTTCGCCTCGCTGAAGGGGACCCTGCGGCTGCGCGATGGCGCACTGCTGCGCGTGCTCGAACGGCTCCGCGCCACCGGACTGATCGCGTCCGACGGCGGCAGTTATCACCTCACGCCGGCCGGCGAGACGCGAGCGCGACACCTCGTGCGCGCGCACCGGCTCCTCGAGCGCTACCTGGCCGACGAGGCGCGCCTCCCGCTGACGTCGGTCCACCGCGTCGCCGATCGACTCGAGCACGACCTGACCGAAGCCGACGCCGACCGGCTCTCCGCGTCGCTGGGACATCCCGAGCGTGATCCCCACGGCGATCCCATCCCGTCGGCGGGCGAGGCCACCGACGACGTCGGTGTGCCGATCACCACGTGGCTGGCAGGCCGGCAGGGACGCATCGTGCACCTCGAGGACGAACCCGACGCGACGTTCCGCGCGCTCGTCCACCTCGGGCTCCACGCGGGGCAGGCATTCCGCGTCGAGTCGATCGACGCGGACGCGATGCACCTCGTCGTCGAGGACCGCGCGATCGACTTGCCGCTCGAGCACGCCGGCAACGTCTTCGTGCTGCCGCTCGGGATCTGGGTGGCCGGGGATGTCGATCTCGTGCGCCTCGCCGACCTGCCCGACGCCGAAGACGCGGAGATCGTGTCGCTCTCGCCCGCGTGCCAGGGCTTCACGAGGCGGCGCCTGCTGGACCTGGGGTTCACGCCCGGCACGCGCATCAGGCCGGTGCTGCGGACGTTTGCCGGCGATCCGCGCGCCTACCGCGTCCGCGGCACGACGATCGCGCTGCGGCGGGATCAGTCGGACGCAATTGTCGTCCGGCGTGTGCCCGACGAGTCACGAGACGAGGCGACGCGCGACAGTCGCGAGAGGGAGGCGAGGTGACGACCATGTCGCACGAGTGCGAGAGCTGTCCAGTGGCGGTCGAACTGGCGCCCCTGGGCGTCGAGGTCGGCGGCATCGATCGGGTGATTGCCCTGGCGGGCAACCCCAACACGGGCAAGAGCACGCTCTTCAACGCGCTCACGGGCCTGCACCAGCACACGGGCAACTGGCCGGGCAAGACCGTGACGCGGGCCGAGGGCGGCTTTGCCTACGGCCACGTCCGGTACAAGGTCGTGGACCTGCCAGGCACCTACTCGCTGCTCTCGGCGTCGCAGGACGAAGAGGTCGCGCGCGACTTCATCCTCTTCGGACAACCGCACGCCGTCATCGTCGTCACCGACGCGAGCGCGCTCGAGCGGAACCTGAACCTCGTGCTGCAGGTGCTCGAGATCACCGATCGCGTCGTGGTCGGGGTCAACCTCATGGACGAGGCGCGACGCAAGGGCATCGACGTGGATGCACGGAGCCTCGCACGCGACCTCGGTGTTCCGGTGATCCCGATCGTCGCGCGCACGGGCGAGGGGCTCCACGCGCTGCTCACCGCGGTCGACGGCGTCTCGAGCGGTGAGACTGAGACGACCCCGCTGCGTGTCACCGGCACGCCGGAGTTCGAACACGCGGTGCGCGAACTGATGACGCACATCGAGGCCGCGGCGCCCGGCGTGCCCAACAGCCGCTGGCTTGCCATCCGGCTGCTCGATGGCGACGCCCGCGTCGAGGACGCGCTCCGGACGGGCGAACTCGCGCGTCTGGTGACACGACAGCAGCAGCGAGACGCCCGCTTCAGCCGCCAGATCGCGCTTCAGGGCGCGCAATGACGATGTCCACCCTCGCTCCATCACCCGTACCGACGCCAGACGACGTGCTCGCGCGTGCGCGCGAGTTGCGCCGGCAGTTGAGCAACGGCTTCCGCGAGGAGGCCGTGAAGTCGCTCTACGCCGAGGCCGAGCGCGTGGCACAGCGCGCCGTGACGCGCAGCGGCGATCCCCACGGCACCGACATCGACCAGCGCATCGACCGGCTCGTGACCTCGCCCTGGCTCGGGCTGCCGATCATGCTGGTGCTGCTCGCCACCGTCTTCTGGCTGACGATTGCCGGCGCGAACGTCCCCTCCGCGATGCTGGCCTCGGCGCTGTTCTGGGTCGAGGATCAGGCGGTCGCGCTGTTCGACGCCGCCGGCGTGCCGTGGTGGATCACCGGATTCGTCTGGCACGGCGTCTACCGCGGGCTCGCCTGGGTCGTCAGCGTGATGCTGCCGCCGATGGCGATCTTCTTCCCGCTGTTCACGATCTTCGAGGACCTCGGGTACCTGCCGCGCGTCGCCTTCAACCTCGACTTCCTCTTCCGGCGCGCCGGTGCGCACGGCAAGCAGGCCCTGACCATGGCGATGGGGTTCGGCTGCAACGCGGCCGGCGTGATCGCCACGCGAATCATCGACTCCCCGCGCGAGCGGCTCGTCGCGATCCTCACGAACAACTTCGTCCCCTGCAACGGCCGCTACCCCACGCTGATCATGCTCGGCACGATCTTCGTCGGCGCGTCGTTCGCCCCGGCCTTCGCCTCGGTGGCGGCCGCCGGCGCCGTTGTCGGCGTCGTCGTGCTCGGCATCGGGTTCACGCTGCTGATGTCCTGGCTGCTGTCGCGCACGATCCTGCGCGGCGAGGCGTCGGCGTTCACGCTGGAACTGCCGCCCTACCGGCGGCCGAGCGTCGGGCGCATCGTCTACACGTCGCTGATCGATCGGACGCTGTTCGTGCTGTGGCGGGCGATCTGGACGGCCGCCCCGGCCGGCGCGGTGATCTGGCTGATGGCCAACATCCACTGGGGCGACAGGTCGCTCGTCACGCTGACCGCCGGCTGGCTCGATCCGCTGGGCCGGGCCATCGGGCTCGACGGCGTCATCCTGCTCGCGTACGTGATCGCGATTCCGGCAAACGAGATCGTCGTGCCGACGCTGGTCATGGCCTACATGGGCACGGGCATGATGACCGAGATGGAAGGTCTCGGCGACCTGCGCCGCCTGCTTGTCGACACGCAGGGATGGACGATGCTGACGGCCGTGAACCTGATGCTCTTCTCGCTGCTGCACAACCCGTGCGCGACGACGATCATCACGATCTACAAGGAGACGCTCAGCGCGAAGTGGGCGACGGTCGGCGCGCTGCTGCCGCTCGGCACGGCTTTCCTCGTGTGCTTCCTCACGGCGACGATCGCGCGCCTGTTCTGGCAGGTCTGACGCACGCACCCGGCGGGCGCGGCATGGCGCACGCCACGACGCTACCGCCAGCCGTGCACGAACACGCGCGACGGATCGTCCTCGGGCATCAGCAGGAGTTCGTCGCCGGCGACGGCCATCCCTTCATGGGTGAGGACGACGCCGCGGTCGGTCGTGCCGACGACAATCCGCTCCTTCAGGTCCAGCGAAGGCCACTCGAGGCGATCGAGGACGCCCGTGTCGCCGAGCAGGCCACCCGCGAGCAGGCCATCGGGCATCCAGTGGAGGTCCTGGTACCGCGCGGCGCCATCGTGCGGCACCATCGCGGCCTGCCTCCCCTCGAACGTCCATTCGTAGAATGTGCGTGCGTCCCAGTTGCAGCCGATGAGGGCGCCCGGCGTCGCTGCCACCGCGCCGATGTGATCCGACACCGCGAACGTCGATCGCACGGCGAGCGTTGTCGCGTCGCGCGCCTGCACGACGGTCGTCGAGGCCCGCGAGTACTCGGCGACCGGAAGCCAGAGGGTCTCGCCGAGCCGCCCGAGGCCCCCCGGGTGACAGCGTGCGCCGTCCTGCACCTCCACCCGCCGCAGGAGCATGCCATCGGACGCGCGGAAGGCCGCCAGGAGCCCCTGTTTCTCCGCACGGAGCACCGATGTCACGAACCACGTCGCGCCGTCGGCGCTCGCGGTGATTCCCTGGGGGTGATCCAGCGTCGCGTGCAGGGGCACCGTCCGCCGGCGTGCGCCGAGGCTGGCCGACCGTACCGCGGCCTGTCCTGCCCGCGCCTGCCGCGAGCCCAGCAGGAGCGGGCCGATCGCGCCGATTCCGGCCAGAAACGCGCGGCGTGAGTGGACCGAGGCAGGGGCGACAGCGGGTTCCGGCATGCCGGGATTTCACTCCGCGACGCCGCCCGTGTGCAAGTCGGCAGGAAGCCTTGCGGAAGGTCGTCCCGGATGTCAGACTCGGACGACGTTGTCTGCCATCGCCTCGTCCCACCGGCCACGCTCGGGACGCGCGTCGCGCCAGCCCGAGTATCCGGTGCCCTTCCGGTACCAGTTCAGCGAGGCCGACTGCGTGCCCACCACGTTCCTGAACGGCATTGCCCGCCTGTTCGGGCGCGGCGAGATTCCGCCGCTCGTCATCCAGCGTGTCTACACGTACACGCTCAATGGCGTCAGCCGCAGCAACACGCTCGGCGACGGCACCGACGAGTGGGGCATCCGCGTCACGTCCGAATGGCTCGGTGCCTACAAGGAACGCAACTTCGCGATGCGCACCGAGTACCTGCGCGGCACCGAGGTGCACGTGCGGCGCGGCAACCAGCTGGTGGGGTGCCTCAACACCGGCGGCGTCGCGCTCTGCAACCTGCACATCGGCGGCGGCGTGTGGCACTACGTGATGGCCATCAAGGCCGATCCGGAGGGCCTGTCGTTCTTCGACCCGTACTTCCAGCGCACGCTGAAGGGCCTCAACGGGTCGGCGCAGCGGCTGCGTGACGATGCCGACGGCGCCAACCTCTGGGTCGCGCGCGACTGGCTCGACACGTACAGCAACCGCAAGCGGTACTGCTTCGGGACGATCCGCAACCGCGAGGCCGTCCTGCTCTGGCGCCGCAAGCGGTAAGCACAGACTGACGCACGGGAGCTCCGCGCTCGCGGGCCGGCGCCAGGCCGGCAGGACGCGCGAGGCCGACGCGGCGCCCCGCCCCCACCGACTCATGACCGATTCACGGACCGATCTGGCCAGGATGGTCGGCGCGTACGACCGCCGCGGGCGGCGCTGGTACCGGCTCCTCGCGCCTCCCCTGCCGCTCGTCGCCAACCCGCGCGAGCGCCGGCTGCCGCCACCGGGTGCCGGCCAGCGCGGCCTCATGCTGGGCGGCGCCGGACAGGCCGCGCCGGCGCAGTACGTCAACGTGGACATCGCGGCCGTGCCCGGCGTGCACGTCGTGGCCGATGGCGCCCGCCTGCCGTTCCCGGACGAAGCCTTCGACCTGATCGAGTGCGACGCGGTGCTCGAGCACGTCAGGCGCCCGCCCGACGTGGTGTCCGAACTGCAGCGCGTGCTGCGCCCCGGCGGCCTCCTCCACGTCGTCGTTCCCTTCAACCACCCGTTCCATGCGTACCCGAACGATTACCATCGCTGGACGTCGGTGGCGCTGCAGGAGGCGCTGGCACCGTTGACGATCGTCGATGCCGGCGTCCGGACAGGGCCGGCCGCGACCTGGCTGCTCTACACGATCCAGTTCGTGAAGCTCCTCGTGCCCGGACCGCCGGGCAAGGCCGCCGGCGCCCTTGCGTGCTGGGTCTTGTGGCCGCTCCGCTATCTCGATTACCTCTTCTACGGGACGACGCGCGCACACGTCCTCGCCAACAGCATCTACGTGCTGGCACGCCGCGACTGACGCAGGTCGGGTACGCTGTCGGGGCCGATGTCGTCGCCCTCCGCCACCAGTACCTCACCATCGCGGCTTGCCGTCATGACCGGCGTTGCGCCGGACGAACGGGCGGCACTCGCCTGGAGCTTCGTCTACTTCTTCTCGCTGCTGTGCGCCTACGGGTTGCTGCGGCCGCTGCGCGAGGAGATGGGCGTGCGTCACGGCGTCGAGCGGCTGCAGTGGCTCTTCACGGGCACGTTCCTCTGCATGCTGCTCGCGCAGCCGGTGTATGGCGCGCTCGTCTCGCGGTTCGAGCGGCGGGTGTTCCTGCCGGCGGTCTACGGGTTCTTCGTGGCCTGTCTCGTCACGTTCTACCTGGTGTTCCGCGCGGGCGTCGGCATGGCCGTCGCGGTGCCGGCGTTCTTCATCTGGGTCAGCGTCTTCAACCTGTTCGTCGTGTCGGTGTTCTGGAGCTTCATGTCCGACATCTTCACGCACGAGCAGGCGCGGCGGCTCTACGGCATCATCGCCGCGGGCGGGACCTGCGGCGCGCTCGCGGGCCCGCTGTTCACGGCGCTGCTCGTCGAGCGAACGGGCGTGCCGCAACTGATGCTCATCTCGGCGCTGCTGCTCGGCGTGGCGCTCCTCGCCATCGTGCGGCTGCTGCCCTGGGCCACCGAGCATCGCGGTGCGGACCGTGCCATCGGCGGCACCGTGCTCGCCGGCGCGCGGCTCGTGTTCGCGTCGCCGTTCCTGCGGTTGATCGCGGGCCTGCTGCTGCTCTACGTCACCGTCAACACGATCCTCTACTACCAGCAGGCGGCAGTCGTGGCGGCGTCGTTCGACGACCCCGCGGCGCGCGCGGCGTACTTCGCGCGCATCGACTTCGCCGTCAACGCGCTCACCGTGATCACCCAGTTGGCCGTCACGCGCGTCCTGTTGACCCGGTTCGGCGTCACGCCGCTGCTGATGCTCTCGCCGCTGCTCGTCGCGGCCGGTTTCGCGTGGCTCGCGGCGTCGCCGACGCCGCTGCTGCTTGCCGCGATCCAGGTCGTGCACCGCGCCGGCAACTTCGCGCTCATCGCCCCGGCCCGTGAAAGCCTGTTCACGCGCGTGGACCGCGAGAGTCGCTACAAGGCCAAGGCCTTCATCGACACGGCCATCTACCGCGGCGGCGATCTCGTGAACGGCTGGCTGATGGCGGCTGTCGTCGCGGCGGCGATGCCGCTCGGGCAGGTTGCGCTGATCGGCCTTGCGGTCGCCCTTCTCTGGTCTGCCGTCGGCTGGCGCGTGGGCCGGACGCACGACCGGCACCTCGCCACCCAGGCGGCCGGCGCGGCCGCGGCATCGTCGCCCGCACCCTGAGCGCACCGGTTCGTCACGGAGGACTCGCGCCGCGAGGCCGGATGCCGCCGAATCCGCCTCGGGCGCCCTAAGATGAGTCCGCTGGCGGATCCGATCGCCAGCGTCGAATCCGACATCGCGCCTCGGGCGAGTGCCCGGCGCCTACGAGAGCCACATGACGATCACACGACGCTCGTTCATCGGCACGGGTCTCGCGGCTGCGGCAGCGGCTGCCGCGTCGTCACGCGCCACGGCCCTCGCGCCACGGACGATCCTGATCATCGGCGGCACGGGCTTCCTCGGCCCGCATACCGTGCGCCGGCTGCAGGAGCGCGGACACACCGTGACGCTGTTCAACCGCGGGCGCACGAACCCGCAGTTGTTCCCCGACATCGAGAAGCTGCGCGGCGACCGCAAGACGGACCTGAAGGCGCTCGAGGGCCGCTCGTGGGACGCCGTGCTCGACACGTCCGCCTACCTGCCAGCCGACGTGACCCGCAGCGCATCGCTGCTCGCGCCGCGTGTCGGGCACTACGTGATCATCTCCAGCATCTCGGCTTACAAGGCCATCGACACGCCGGGCATGGACGAAGGCGCACCGCTGGCGGTGCTGTCCGATCCCACCGTGCAGGAGATCACCGGCGAGACGTACGGCGGCCTGAAGGCGCTGTGCGAGCAGGCCGCGGAGAAGGCAATGCCCGGCCGGACCACCGTGATCCGGCCCGGCCTGATCGTCGGGCCCGGGGATTCGAGCGATCGGTTCACCTACTGGCCGGTCCGCGTGGCCAGGGGCGGTGCGGTGCTCGCCCCCAACGCGCCCGGAGACTTCGTGCAGTTGATCGACGTCCGCGACCTTGCCGATTTCGTGGCACTCACGCTCGAGGACCGCATCATCGGCACGTACAACGCCGACGCGCCCCAGGCAAGCCTCACGATGGGCCGGCTGCTCGACACGTGCAGGCAGGTCTCGAAGTCCGATGCCACGTTCGTGTGGGTGCCCACCGCGTTCCTGCAGGAACAGAAGGTACGCCCCTGGTCCGACATGCCGGTGTGGCTGCCGGCGTCGGGCGACGAGGCGGGCGTCGGGCAGATCAGCGTGAAGGCCGCCATGGCCAGGGGCCTGACACACAGGCCGCTCGCGGATACGGTCCGCGACACGCTCGCGTTCGCCGCCGCGTGGCCGCCCGAGCGCAAGGCGAAACTGCGCGCAGGCATCGCCCCGGACCGCGAGCAGGCCGTGCTGGCCGCCTGGAAGGCACGGCAGTAGCGCCCGTCCGACTCGCGTTCAGTGCGTCGTCTCTGTGCCGCCTGTCAGGATCAGCGCACCTTGCGTGGTGACGACGATCGTGTGCTCGGCATGCGCCGTCCAGCCGCCGTCGCGCGTGGCAATCGTCCAGCGATCGGGCCCGACACGCACCGCACCCGACCGCTCGGCGATGATCGGCTCGATGGCCAGCACGAGGCCGTCGGTCAGCAGGGGTGACGCACCGCCGGGATCGAAGTTCGGCACCTCGGGCGGTTCGTGAATCGTCCGCCCCACGCCGTGCCCGGTGAGGTCGCGGATCACCGAGAAGCCGTGGCGCCGCACGTGGCGCTCGATGATGCCGCCGAGCGCGTGCACCGGCACGCCAGGCCGCACTTCCGCCAGCGCCGCGTCGAGCGCACCGCCGACGCATCGGGCCAGCCGCCGTCCCCGCGACGAGGACGGTTCGACCGGCACGGTGATGGCGCCGTCGGCCACGAAGCCGTCAACGATCGGCGTGACGTCGATCTTGACGACGTCCCCGGCGCGAAGCGGCGCGCGCGTCGGCAGGCCGTGCACCACCGCGTCGTTGACGCTGATGAACGCCGCGCACGGCGCGCCGTACACCACGACCGGCGCCGCCTGCGCGCCCTCTGCGTGAAGGACCTCCCGCCCCACGGCCTCGATGTCGGCGGGCGTCGCGCCCGGAATCACTACCTCTCGCATCGCCGCCAGGGCCATGGCGACCACACGGCCCGCGCGCCGCATGCCCTCGAGTTCAGCCGTCGTCGTGATCGACATGCCGTTCACGATACATGACGCCGGGACGGCCGGGCGTCCCGCATCACGCGGCTTGCGCGGGATCCGTCCCGCATTGCCAGCACCCGCGTCCGCACGGTGCGCCGCATTTCTGATACCGTGGCGGCGCCTGCGACGGGCAGGCACACACAGCGGGGTGAGCGCAACGTGCACGGTGTGTATTCGGTACTGGCGACGCCGTTCCGTCAGGGCGGCGACGTGGACGTCGAGAGCCTGCGGCGGTACGTCGAGCACTTCGTCGGCGCAGGCGTCAGCGGGTTCACGGCGCTTGGCGTGCTCGGCGAGACCGCACGGCTCACCGAACGTGAGCGGGCGCTAGTGCTCGACACGGTGCTGACGCAGGTGGCCGGACGCGTCCCGGTCGTCGCCGGCACCACGACGGATGGTCTGCACACCTGTCGTGACGCGAGCCGGGCCGCGCAAGCCGCGGGGGCAGCCGCCGTGATGGTCAGCCCGCCGCGCGCGCCGAAGCTCAACTCGGCGGCCGTGCGCGCGCACTTTGCCGCCCTTGCCGACGCACTGACGATTCCCATCGTCATCCAGGACTTCCCGCCGGTGTCGGGCTTCTCGATGGAGGCGCCGCTGCTGGCGCAGATTGCGCGTGAGGTCCCGACAGCCCGCACCATCAAGCTCGAGGACGCGCCGACGCCGCTCAAGACGGCGCGGGTGCTCGAGGCCGTGGGCGACGTGCCGCTGACGATCTTCGGCGGGCTCGGCGGCGTCTACCTGCTCGAGGAACTGATGGCCGGGTCGGCCGGCGCGATGACCGGCTTTGCCTATCCCGAGGTGCTCGTCGCGATCGTCAACCGCTGGCGCGCAGGGGATCGGGATGGCGCGGCCGACCTGTTCTACCGCGCGGTGCCGCTCATGCGGCTCGAGTTCCAGGAAGGAATTGGCGTGGCCGTGCGCAAGGCCGTGCTGCAGCGGCGCGGGTTGATTGCCGACGCGTCAACTCGCGCGCCAGGTGCCACGCTCGACGCCGGCACGCAGGCCGCACTCGACCGGCTCCTTGCGTGGACGTCGGGACAGGAAGGGCTCACATGGATCTCGGACTGAAGGACAAGGTGGCGATGGTCGGCGGGGCGAGCCGTGGGCTCGGGCTCGCGGTCGCGCGGGCGCTCGCGGCCGAAGGTGCGCAGGTGTCGATGGCCTCGCGGAACGGGCAGCGGATTGCCACCGCCGCCGACGACCTGCGCGCGCAGGTGCCCGGCGCCCAGGTGCTGGCGGTGCCGGCCGACCTCAGGACCGCCGGCGAGATCACCGCCTGGCACGAGGCCACGCTGGAGCGTTTCGGCGGCGTGGACCTGCTCTTCGTGAACACGGGCGGCCCACCCCCCGGCCAGGCGCTGTCGTTCGACGACAAGGCCTGGCAGGACGCCGTCGACCTGCTGCTGCTCAGCGCCATCCGCATGGTGCGACTGGCAGCCCCGGTCATGGCACGACGAGGTGGCGGGTCCATCCTGATGACGACCTCGTCGGCGGTGAAGGAGCCGATCGGCAACCTCGCGCTGTCAAATGTCGTGCGCGCGAGCGTTGCCGCGCTCGTCAAGACCCTCGCCAACGAGTTGGCGCCCCAGCGCATCCGCGTCAACAACCTCGTGCCCGGCCGCATCGACACCGATCGGGTCCGCGAGCTCGACGAAGGGCGCGCCCAGGCCACGGGCATCCCGCTCGAGGAACAGCGGCGGCGCATGGAAGCGACGATCCCTCTCGGGCGCTACGGGGCGACCGACGAGTTCGGCGCCGCGGCCGCCTTCCTGCTGTCGGATGCCTCGTCCTACACCACCGGTGCGCTCGTCCAGGTCGACGGCGGCATGACCAGGGGCGTCTGGTAAGGCACTGGTGACATGAATCCCGTGCGTCGCCTGCTGCTGGCCGCATCGGACAACCACTGGCTGCGCCGCAACGCCACGCGCTGGCCGATCCTGCGGCGCGCGGTCGCGCGCTTCATGCCGGGCGAGGCGCTCGACGATGCGCTGGGTGCGGCGGTGGTCCTGCGGCGCGAGCAGCGCATCGCCGCCATCTTCACGCGACTCGGCGAGAACGTCGCCACGCCAGCCGAGGCCGACGCCGTCGCCACGCACTACCTCGACGCGTACGACCGCTTCGAGCCGGATCATCCCGATGCCGAGTGCTCCGTCAAGCTGACGCAACTCGGGCTCGACGTGGATCCGGCACGTTGCCACGGACACGTCGCCGCGCTGGCCGCGCGTGCCGCACGACACGGCAGCATGCTCTGGATCGACATGGAACAGCACACCTGCGTGGATGCCACGCTGGCGCTGTATCACGACGTCCTCGCGCAGCACCGGAACCTCGGCGTCTGCCTCCAGGCCTACCTCTATCGGACGCCCGAGGACCTCCAGGCCATCATCGACGCCGGCGGTGCCGTGCGCCTCGTGAAGGGGGCGTACCGGGAGCCCGCGTCGGTCGCACACCCACGACGGGCCGACGTGGACGCGAGCTACCTCGCCCTCGCCCGGACGATGCTCGGCGCGGAGGCCCGCGCTCATCACGTGCGCGCCGTCTTCGGCACGCACGACGTCACGATCATCGAGTCGATCCGCCAGTACGCCGCGCGGACCGGCGTTCCCCAGGGCGAGTACGAGTTCGCGATGCTCTACGGCATCCAGCGCGGCGTGCAGCAGCACCTCGCGCGCGATGGCGCCCGCGTGCGCGTGCTCATCAGCTATGGCGATTACTGGTTCCCGTGGTACATGAGGCGCCTCGCCGAGCGGCCTGCGAACGTGTGGTTCGTGGCGCGCTCGATGCTGGGGCGCTAGGCGGCTCCCGGGGCGACGAAAGGACCAGGCTCGCGCGTGCGCATCGATTCCCACCAGCACCTCTGGCAGTTCGACGAGGTCGAGTACGGATGGATCGGCTCCGAGGCCGTGGTCCTGCGACGCGACTACCGGGCCGCCGACATCGTGCGGGAACTCGACGCGGCGGGGCTCGACGCGTCGGTGGCCGTGCAGGCGCGCCAGTCGCTTGCCGAGAACGACTTCCTGCTCGCCGAGGCTGCGGCGTCGGGCGGACGCATCCGCGGTGTCGTCGGCTGGGTGGACCTTGCCGCAGACGACGCCGACGCCGTGCTCGCGCGGTATGCGGTGCGGCCCCGGTTCGTCGGCGTGCGACACGTGGTGCAGGGCGAGCCCGATCCGGCATTCCTCGAACGCCCCGCGTTCAACCGCGGCATCGCGCACCTGCGTGCGCATGGCCTCGCCTACGACATCCTCATTCGCGGCCCGCAACTGCCTGCCGCGATCGCGTTCGTGGATCGGCATCCCGAGCAGCCGTTCGTCCTCGATCACATCGCGAAGCCGGCGATCGCGGGCGGGCGCTTCGACGATGCCTGGGCACGCGACTTCCGCGAGATCGCCAAGCGCCCCCACGTGGTCTGCAAGCTCTCGGGCGTCGTCACGGAAGTACGCGACCCGGCATGGACGCCGGAGTCGATCCGTCCCTACCTCGACGTCGCGCTCGAGGTCTTCGGTCCCGCACGTCTGATGTTCGGCAGCGACTGGCCCGTCTGCCGCCTGCGTGCGGCGTACGGCGACTGGGTGCGCGCGGTGCGGGCACTCAGCGACACGTGGTCGCGCGCCGAGCAGGACGCGTTCTGGGGCGGCAACGCCGCCCGTACCTACGGCCTCGATCGATGGCCGCACGATGCCCACCTCCCGAAAGGACCTCCCCATGCGTGAAACTCCCTCGCGTCGTCGCTTCCTCGGACGTTCGGCGGCTGGCGTCGCCGGCGCACTCGGAGCCGTCGCGAGCGCCGGCTCCACGAGCACCGCGCAGTCCCGCGCGCGCGTTGACGGCGCGAACCGCCGCGTCCGCGTCGCGCTCATCGGGTGCGGCGGCATGGGCAACACCGACCTGCGCGACATGCTCAAGGCTGGCGCGCAGCTCGTCGCACTCTGTGACGTGGACGATCGCCAGGTCGCGCGCACGGCCGAGAGCATGGCGAAGCAGTTCGAGCAGAAGCCGGAACTCACGACCCGTGACTTCCGCAGGGTGCTCGATCGCCAGGACGTGGATGCCGTCATCGTCGCCACACCGGACCACTGGCACGCGCTGCCGACCGTGCTCGCCTGCCAGGCCGGCAAGGACGTGTACGTCGAGAAGCCCCTTGCCCTGACGATCGGCGAGGGACGCGTGATGGTGAACGCCGCCCGCACCCACGACCGTGTGGTGCAGATGGGCACGCAGCAGCGCAGCGCGCAGCACTTCGCCGATGCGGTCGCCTTCGTGAAGAGCGGCGCACTCGGCACGATCCGCCTCGTGAAGACGTGGGCCTACCAGGACTGGATGGGCAACATCCCCGTCAAGCCCGACGCGACGCCGCCGCCGCAGGTGGACTACGACATGTGGCTCGGACCTGCGGCGTTGCGGCCGTTCAACGAGAACCGCTTCCACTTCAACTTCCGCTGGTACTACGACTACTCGGGCGGCCTGATGACCGACTGGGGGGCGCACATGATCGACATCGCCAACTGGGGGATGGGCGTGAAGGCGCCCGAGGCCGCCGTGTCGATCGGCGGCAAGTTCGGCTTCCCGGACGATGCCGAGGAGACGCCCGATACGCAGCAGGCGCTGTGGGAGTGCGACGGGTTCTCGATGATGTGGGAGCACGCGACCGCCATCGGGCAGGGCCCCTACATGCGTGACCATGGCGTGGCGTTCCACGGCAACAACGGCGTGCTCGTCGTGGACCGCGGCGGCTGGGAGGTGCTGCCGGAGACCGAGACGAAGAACCGCCGCAAGTCGTACCGGATGATCGGCGAGCCCAGGCGAAGCGGCGGCGGCGAGGACTCGCACCTGAAGCACGTGCAGGATTTCCTCGACGCCATGGACTCGCGCAAGCGCCCCCGCTCCGACGTCGAGATCGGCCACGACTCGATGATTGCGTGCCACCTCGCCAACATCGCATTCCGCCTGCAGCGACGCGTCCAGTGGGACGCCGCGGCCGAGCGGTTCATCGGCGACGAGGAGGCCCAGCGCCTCGTGATGCCGGCCTACCGTGCGCCGTGGTCGCTCCCCCGGGTCTCACGGACTGGCGCGCCGGTATCGCGTTAGCCTGGGGCTACGGGACCCGGGGCACGGGCGGGGACTCACGTTTGGCCGGCCGGTGCCGAATTAGCCGGTCAAGGACACATCCGTGCGTTCGCGCCGTCGTGGTCTTGCCACGATCCTGTTCGTGCTGCTCTCGGCGGCCACTCTCGGCTGCGCCGACGGTCCCGATCCGCCCGGGGCCGGACCGAGCCTCATCCGCGACGTCTCCGGACGCGGGCCGTCCACCGACTCGCCGCTCGTCGAAGTGCAGGGCACGGTGCTCTATGCCGACCCGGCGTGGCGGCTGTTCCTCGTGGCCGACGAGTCGGGCACCATCCCCGTCATCCCGGGCCGGCTCGAGGGCCATTTCCGTCCCGGCGCGCGCGTCCACTTCCGCGGGACTCTGCGCGAGGATCGCGGACGCACCGCGCTGACCGCCGAGCGCATCATCACGGCCACGCAAGGGCAGCCACCGGCCGCGCGTCCTGTCGCGGGATCGGCGGTCGCGTCGGGGGCCCACGACGGCCAGCGCATCGCCGTGACCGGCACGGTGACGAGCGCCAGGGTCGAGCAGGCGCGCCTCCGCCTCGACGTCGCGACGAGCGACAGGCGGATCACCGCCTGGCTGCGGCAGGGATCGGCATCCGACGCGCTCCCCTTCCTGCACCAGCAGGTCACGCTCGCCGGCGTGCCGCAGCGCCAGACGAACGAGGCGCGCCAACGCGGGATGTCCGAACTGCTCGTGGACGGCATCCCCGATCTGCTCCGGACGAGCGGCGCGGCAAGGGGCGCGACCGCGGACGCCGCGACCGGCGGCATCACCTACACCGACGCCGCCACGCTCCGCGCCGAGACGCGGGCCATGGGCCTGCTCGGCCGTCCGGTCACCCTGCGCGGTGTCGTGACGTTCCACGACCCGGCGTGGCAACTGCTGTTCGTCCAGGACGACACCGCCGGCATCTTCGTGGACCTGCATGGCCAGGACCCTGGCGTGACCGTGGGCGACGCGATCGAACTGCGCGGCCTGAGCAGTCCGGGCGACTTCGCACCGTCGGTCATCTACAGGTCGCTGCGCCGCCTCGGGACGGCGCCGCTGCCCGAGCCCGTGGAGCCGCAGCTGACCGAGTTGGCGGCCGGCCTGCTCGACTCGCAATGGGTGGAGGTCAGCGGCATCGTCCGCCGCGTGCAGCTCGACGCCCAGCGCCACCTGACACTCGTCCTCGACGCGGGCGGCACGAGGCTCGAAGCGCTGGTCCCGTCGTTTGCCGGGCGCGCACCAGGACACCTGGTGGACGCACGCGTGCGGGTGCGCGCCGTCGCCGCGGCCATCTTCAACTCGCGCAGCCAGCTCACGGGCGTGCGCCTGTTCGCGCCGGCCATCGAGCACGTGCAGGTCGAGGTGCCCTCGCCGGCCGACCCGTTCGCCGTTGCCGTCCGCCCGGTGGACACGCTGCTGCGCTTCGACGCCGTCTCGCGGCTCGGCCATCGGGTGCGCGTCCGCGGAGCCGTGACGTATGCGCGCGGGCGTGTCGCATACATCGGCGACACGGGCGGCAGCATCGAGGTGCGCACGGTGAGCGAGACCTCGTTGACCCCTGGTGATCTCGTGGACGCCGTCGGCTTCACCGCCCGCGGCGTTGCCGGTCCCCTGCTCGAGGATGCCATCGTCCGGCGCGTGGGGCGTGGCGCGCTCCCATCGCCCATCGCACTCGACGCCGCGTCGGCCCAGCACGACATCGCCGACAGCCAGCGCGTGCAGATCGAGGGGCGCCTCGTCGAGCAGATGGTCGCGCCAGACGGCGTCCAGTTGCTGCTCGAGGACGGCGGCGAGGTGTTCGGGGCCGTGCTCACCGGCGCGGCGGCCACCGACCTTGCCAACCTCCGCACGGGCAGCCGGCTGCGGGTCGTCGGCGTGTGCCGGCTGTTGCCGGCCCACGACGGCAGCGGGAACCGGCGGGCCGAGATCCTCATGCAGGACCGACGCGCCGTGACGGTGCTCGCGCCGCCGCCGATGGCCACGATGCGCGTCGCCGTCGTCGCGCTCGTGATGGTCAGCCTGGGTGCGCTGCTCGCGACCGCCGGCGTGATCCTGCTCCAGAACCGCGTCCGATCGCAGACGCAGGCCCTGCACGAGGCCAAGGACGCCGCCGAGGCGGCCAGCCGCGCCAAGAGCGAGTTCGTCGCCAACATGAGCCACGAGATCCGTACGCCGATGAACGGCGTGCTGGGCATGACGGAACTCCTGCTCGGCACGCGGCTCGAACCCGACCAGCGCCAGTACGTCGAGACGGTGCGTGGTTCGGCCGAAGCGCTCCTGCACGTCATCAACGACGTGCTCGACTTCTCCAAGATCGAGGCGGGCAAGATGGAACTCGTGACCCTGCCGTTCGACCCGCGGGAAGTGGTCGGAGACGCCCTGCAGACGCTGTCGGTGCAGGCACATCGCAAGGGTATCGAGCTCGCCTGGCGCGTGGCGCCCGACGTGCCGCCGGCACTCGTCGGCGACGGTGAGCGCATCCGCCAGATCCTGCTGAACCTCGTCGGCAACGCCATCAAGTTCACCGACGAGGGTGATGTGTCGGTGGACGTATCGCGCGGCGCGACGGGCGACGCGCCTGTCGTCACGTTCACCGTCCTCGATACCGGCATCGGCATCCCCGCCGACAAGCAGGCCTTGATCTTCGAGGCGTTCACGCAGGCCGACGGATCCACGACGCGCAGGTACGGCGGCACCGGTCTCGGGCTCTCCATCTCGCTGCGGCTCGTCCGCATGATGGGCGGCACCCTCGACGTCCAGAGCACGCCACACCGCGGGAGCCGGTTCACGTTCACGCTGCCCCTCGTCCCGGCGCCGGTGGCGGCGGCACCGGCACCGGTGATGGTGCCGTTCGATGGCCGTCGCGTGCTGGTCCTCGACGATCACGAGGTGAACCGCAACATCCTGCTGGAACTGCTCGGCGTCTGGGGCCTGTCGGTCGCCGGTGCGGCCGACGTGCCGGCAGCCCTTGCACTCGTGGCCGCGCACGATGCCGCGGGCACGCCGTTCGACGCGGCCATCATCGATCGCCACATGCCCGGCCAGGATGGCTTCGCGTTTGCCGAGCGCGTGCAGTCGAGGCCCGGCCGCCTGCCGCTCCTGATGCTGACGTCCGATCGCGAGGTCGGCGATCTCGCGCGCTGCGAGCGACTCGGGATTGCCAGGCACCTCACGAAGCCGGCGCGCCCACGCGAACTGTGCGACGCGCTCGGCGCGCTGCTCGGCGAACGGCCGGAGCCCGAGCCGGCGTCGGGCACGACGCCCGTGCCGGCACCACCGCCGCGCGTGATCCGCGTGCTGCTCGCCGAGGACAACCTGGTCAACCAGCGTGTCGCCTGCGCGATGCTCCGCAAGCGCGGGCACCTCGTGACGGTGGCCGGGAACGGCCTGGAGGCGGTGGATGCCATCCGTGGGCAGGCGTTCGACGTCGTGCTGATGGACGTCCAGATGCCGGAGATGAACGGCTTCGAGGCCACCGCGCGGGTTCGCGACATGGAGCGCCACAGCGGGCGCCGGCTGCCGATCGTCGCCATGACCGCGCATGCGATGGCCGGCGACCGCGAGCGCTGCCTCGCGGCCGACATGGACGGCTACATCACGAAACCCATCACGTTCACGGCGCTCGTGACGGCCGTGGAACGGTACGCCGGCGCGGACGACGCCCCGGTCCGCACCGCGGTCTGAGGCGGGCGGCGGCCGGCGCCCTGTTCGCCCCGCACGAATCGAGGCGCGTCTGGCGTATCGTGTGCGGCATGCCGTACCTGTCGCACCCATCCCGCAGACATTTCCTGATGACCACTGGAGCCACGCTCGCGAGTGTGGCCTTCACCCGATCCTCGACGGCCGGCCAGGCCGCCCAGCGGCCACTGCGGCTGGCGCTCCTGTCCGACACGCACATCCCCGCCGATGCCACCGAGACCTATCGCGGCTTCTCGCCCGTGGACAACCTGTCGAAGGTCGTGCCGCAGGTCGTGGCGTCAGGCACCGACGGCGCGCTGATTGGTGGCGATCTCGCCCGCCTCGAGGGCCTGCCGGGCGACTACGAGCGGTTCCGCAGCCTGCTCGCGCCCGTGACGGCGAAGATGTCCGTGGGGCTCGTGCTCGGCAACCACGATCACCGGGCCAACTTCCTCGCGGCGTTCCCTGAGACCGCGGCCTCCGGCGTGAAGGGCAAGGTCGCCACCGCGCGCGACACCGGCGGCCTGCGCTTCGTGCTGCTGGACTCGCTGCTCGCACCAAACGTCACGCCCGGACAGCTCGGGAACGCGCAGCGTGAGTGGCTCGGCACGGCACTCGGCGCGTCGGCCGCGCCGACGGTGCTCATGGTCCACCACACGCTCGGCGGCAACGACGGCGACCTCGTGGACGCCGAGCGGTTGTTCGAGGTCGTGCGGCCGCACGCGCACGTCAAGGCCATCCTGTACGGCCACTCGCACCGGTACGACGTGCGCGAGCGCGACGGCGTGCAGTTGATCAACCTGCCGGCCGTTGCCTACAACTTCGCCGACACCGAACCGGTGGGCTGGGTGGAATCGGTCTGGACGCCGGAGGGCGTGGACCTGACCCTGCGCGCCGTCGGCGGCAACAAGTCTGCCAACGGCCAGACGACGTCGGTCCACTGGGCGAGATAGGTTCGGGGATCGCCCTCACGGCGTCCGCTCGAAACGGACGCGGCCCTCGGCCGACATCACTCCCACCACCACGAACGGGCGTGCGACGTCGGCCGCGTCCGGCGCGAGGGCAAGCGGCGTCGTGCTCCACTGCACCACGATGCCGCCCGGCTCGGTGTGGACGCGCGTGACCTGCGGCGTCGCGGGTGTCGGCTCGTCGGCAACGATCGCGAGCAGCGTCACGCGGGCAAAGTCGATGTCGGGCGGTGGCTGCCGCGTCGGCAGCGTGCGCCAGAAGGCGGTCCAGTCCTGCTCGGAGCGAATCACGGACGGGCCACGCTGTGTCGTGCGCGCCAGCGGACCGCTTGCAACGGTCACAGGCGTCAGCGAGCGGCCGGCAGCACCGACGACCGGCGCGGCGGCCGCAGGATCAACCGGTTCGAGCGTCACGGGTATGGCATGTGACGTCGCGCGGGCTCCTGCAGCAGCCCGCGCATCGAGGACGAGCGTGTAGGCTCCGGGTGCAAGGCCATCGGTCGCGACGACGCCGGTGGCGCGCGCGTGTGCGGGCGTCGTCCCGGCTTCGGTGAGAGGCGCATGCGTGCGGACGTCCGTGCCACGGGCATCGACGAGCCGTGCCTGCAGGGCAGCCGTTCCCTTGCCCACCGCACTGCCGGCCATCTCCACCTGGAACGCGAGCGGGTGACCGACCGGAAAGGCGCGCCCGAGCGTCGGACGCACGCCCTGCGCGCCCTCGGCGAGGAGTGTCGGCACGCCGAGTGCCAGCTCGCCAGACGGCCCACGCATGTCGAGGGCGTGCAGCAGGAGGCCGGTGCGCTCGCCATCGGGTGTGGAGGCCGCGATGCGCACCTGGTACTGTCCCTGCTCGAGCAACAGCGTCACGCTGCCCTCCCAGGGCACATCGATGGAGGGCCGGCTCATCGCGAAACGCTCGACGCTGGCGACCTTGCCGAGATTGTCAGCTGCAAGCACCAGGAGATCGATCGACGACACCTCGGAGGGCGTGTCTTCGCCGACGCGAACGGTGACCAGCGCCCGCGCCGGACCGTCGGCGGCAAACTGCGGCGCGACGTGGACGTCGAGCGGCAGCGTCCCGAAGGGCACGCCGCCCTGGATGATGTCGCGCAACCTGGCCGACGCCGTATCGGCCGCCGTATCGACCGCGGACGCTGGCGTGCCCGCCGAGGCCGGTGTCACGACCAGCGCCTTGCGCGCCGACACCTTCGTGCCGCGCCGCTTCACCTTCACCTCGATCTCGTGGCGGCCCTCGACCCTCGATGCGGCCGACTCGTAGGCGAGCACGTACGACGACAGGTTCTGCGTCACGATCTGGGCAGCCAGCTTCTCGACGTTGTTGGCGTTCTGTATCCAGCGGCCTCCGGTGTCGCGGGCGATCTGAGACAGCGGCACGCCGACCATGTCGTCGGTGTTCAGTGACATGGTGGCGCCCCCGCGCCCGCTGAAGACGGTGTCCGACGTTCCCACGCGCATCCGGCCGCCGGTGCGGCGATCGTTGTAGACGGGATTGCCATCGGACGGCGCGACGTTCTCGCGCGGATCGATGGCATAGACCGTCACGTCACCGCCGAGCAATCGCTGCAGGCCGGCAAACTGCGCGTCGCGGTTTCCCCTCGGGTCCAGTGGCGACACGCCCATGTCCGTGACGAACCAGAACAGGACCTTGCGGCGGGACCCGGTCCGCGAGAACAGTTCCCCCACCATCTCGAGCGCCCGGGCGCGGCGTCCGGCGCGCGTGGGATCGAGACAGTCCGGCGACTGGCCGTCGGCGCAGGGGGCGTCGACGCTGCTCCCTTGCGGATTGATGTTCAGCGGGTTCCTCGCCGGGCTGCCGAGCGGGAGGTACGCCCCGCGAAACGCTTTCACCCGCGCCGCATGATCCTGGTTCGGGCGCCCGAGTGTGAGCAGGCCACCGCCTTCTCCGCTCGTCGTGACGACGCTGACGAGTGCGTCCGGCGGTATGGCACCGAGCACGCCAAGACCGGCCCGGATGGCGCGATGCGAGTCGTACGCGCTGATGTTGAGGTCGTCGAGCAGGAGCACGAACGCGGGCGCGTCGGCGAGGTCGCGGTTGGTGACGATCTGGTCGAGTCGCGCATCCTCGAGCGACGGTGGCAGCGCCGCGGCGGGCGCACGGGCTGTGGTGGAGAGGAACCGCGCCGACACGACGGGCCGGGGCTTTCCGTCCTCGAGAATCTCGAAATCGTCCTTCGTCAGGTCGGTCACGGGCTCGTCGCCGGCGCCGGTCACGACCGCCGAGACCTCGACGAGCGAAATCTCGGCGCGAAACGCGGGCGGCTCCGGCGTCGGGGGAGCCGGCGGCTGCGCACGCAATGCCGCGCAGACACACACACAGGTGATGCCCGTGACCAGCAACCGACGTGTCATCGAACGATTCCAGCCATCAATCTCTTCGCCTCCGGATCGACGAACGCGGTCGGCTTCGGGGCCTCGGACAGCGCCTGCAGCGCAGCGCGGTTTGCCGGCTGGCCCAGGTCGGCCATCACTTCGAGGAACATCGACCCGCCGCGTCCGGACTGCCGGTGCACGGTGGCCACGCGCACCTGGTGCGTGCCGGGTGCGAGGTCGATGCACCAGATCGTCCGCAGGCCGAGTGCCCCGACCGCCTGCACCTGCGACGGCCCGATCTTCAATTCCGCCTGCTTCTGCGTCGCATTCGCGAGATGGCCGTCGGCATCGATGCTGACGATGGCCTGCTCGATGTCGATCCGGTCGCCCTCGAGGCCGTCCACGAGCGGACCGCCGGCGGTCTCGGCAACCACGGCGTACCGCATCCGTCCATCGCGCTCCCCGAGCGCGATCACCTGCACGAACATCGGCAGCGCGTCGGTCGGCATGGGGCCGCCGAGCAGCGTCCGCATCGCGGGCGAGAGCCGCGACGGCACATCCAGCGTGGGTTCCACGAGGCCGGGGGGCGCCATGTAGCCCTTGCGCGCGTAGACCGTCACACCCGGACGCGTGACTCGCACCTCGACCGGCCGCATGGCCGTACCCTTCACTTCGCGGTCGGGCTCGTAGCCGATGACGTAGTAGTCGCTCGCGTCACGCAACAGGCGTTCGACACCCAGCCCGGCGTCGTTGCCGTCGATCAGCGACACACCGCCGGTCAGCGCGGCGAGGTCGCGCAACTGGGTGCGCGACTGCATGAACTGCGTCAACACGCCCGACAGATCCTCGTGCGCGATCTCGCGGCCACCGAAGCCCCGCGTGTTGCGGTCGCTTGCCGGCTCGACGGCTCGAGTGAAACCTTCGATCAGCCTGTCGGTCGGGATGTCGAGCCCCGCCGGGTTCAGCGGGTAGACGGCAAGATCGGCGACGCTGGCGGCCGCAATGGCATCCACGAGCGAGCCCTGTGTGTCGGCACCCACCGTCCCCGACATCGTGATGGCCCCGCCGACCGAGGACCCCTCGGTGAGGAACAACAGCGACTTCCGTCGCCCGCCGACGTCGCGGACGGCGTACGCAATCCGCCCGATCGCCTGGTAGGCGTCCTCGAGACGCATGGCCCGCTGCTGCTCCGACGCAGCAAGGCCAGGCGACCCGACACCCTGCAGCAGTGGGTTCGAGAACGTCTGTGGCGTCTGCCGCATCTCGAGCGTCGGATCGGGCAGGCGCAGGCCGCCGAACGACTCGATGATGTCCAGCGCGCGCCGCCGATCGCGCATGAAGCCGCCGGTGGAGACGTTCGAACTCGTGAGCCCCACGTAGAGGAGATCCGAGGGCGCGAGCCTCGCGACGAGGTGCCGCGCGATCTGGCGCGTGCGTTCGGTGCGCCGCGCATCGATGTGGAGGTCGTCGATGAGCAGCGCGATGACGCGCGACGACGAACTCCAGGCGTTGGTCAGGAGCGCGGCCTGCGCGTTGGGATCGCCCGGCGAGTCGACCGTGTCGAGCGGTATGGCGCCGCCGTGATACGTGTACGCCGAGAAGGACAGGATGTCCTGGCGCCGCCCGCCGTCGTAGATCTCCACCTCGTGCGCCTCGAGATTGCGCACCGGCTCACCGGAGGCGTCCACGACGAGGGCACTCACCTCGACACGCGTGACCTTCAGCCGGAACGTCGGCCGGAGATCGGACGAGACGTTGGTGTCGAGCGGCAGCGTGGGCACGCCGCGCATTTGCGGCTGGTTGTGCCGGCCGCTCATGATCTGGGCAGGCGCAGCGGCCGCCCCGAGGGCAACCGCCGCGACGACGAGGGACGAGACGACACGCATGCGCATGGCTGGCCTCGCAGACGAACGGGCTGAAGCCGCCATTATGCCCTGATCAGCTCTCCCTGGGCGGATACTCCGGGCGGTCGGCGGGGCGCGCCAGCACACGCCGCGTCTTCGGGTCGAACCCGAGCGCGCGGCCCTCGCGATAGGACTGCACACCCAACTGGATCGCCACCGTCACCTGATAACCCTTCATCACGTCGTAGATCGGCGCTTTCCGGCTGCGCATGCTGTTCAGCCAGTTGTCCACGAGATCCTCGGCCGGTTCGTCGGTCGTGATCTCCACCTCGGACAGTCCGCCGTTGGCTTCCTTGAACTGCTCGAGGAACGGGCGTTCGGCCCGGACCACGCCTCGCATGGCCGCGCCGCCGCGCGACGGCTGCTGTCCCGGCTCCCTGGGGACGGGTACCACCTGCAGGGTGCCCCAGTTGCCGTGCACCGTGATCGGCGCCGAGTCGGCGTTGGCCATGCACGAGACCATGTTGAAGCAGTACTCGCCGGGATATTCGACGGTGGTCATGTAGGTGTCGGGCACTTCGCGGTTCTTCTGGACGTAGATGCCGCCCGCGCCCACGGCACGCGTCGGGAAGTCGAAGCCGACGATGGTGTTGAGCGCGCCGAGGCGGTGGAACAGCAGGTCGGTCGCGTTGCCGCCGGAGTACTCCCAGAACTTGCGCCAGCGAAAGTACCGCTCCGCACTGTACGGGCGCTTCCGCGCGCCGCCGAGCCATGCCTTCCAGTCGAGATTCTCGGGCGTCACCGCCGCATCGGGCCACGCCTCGCCGCCGATGCCGGGGATCGGGTAGTCCCACATGCCCTCGGCGGTGTTGCGGTTGTAGCTGATGAATCCCCAGACGACCTTGCCCATCTTCCCGGCCGCGATGTAGTCGTGCAGCTTCCAGTGCAGCGGCGTGTTCACGCCCGATCCGCCGACCTGCAGCACACGACCTGTCTGACCCACGAGGCCATTCAGCTTCTCGGCCTCGTCGATCGTGTACGTCATCGGCTTCTCGAGGTACACGTCCTTGCCGGCCAGCAGCGCCGCACTCGCGATCGGGTAGTGCAGGTGGTCGGGCACGACGATTGCGACGCCGTCGATGTCGGGCCTGGCGAGCAGGGCCTGATAGTCGCGACCGGCCCGCTCCGCCCCGGCCTTTGCCTTCGCATTGTCGACGCGCGGCTGCCAGACGTCGCACACCTCCACGAGGTCGATGTCGTGCTGGCGGTCGCGGCGCGGGAGGAAGCCGCGGCGCAGCAACACCTCGAACTGCATGCCGCAGCCGATGAAGCCGAGCCGGATGCGGTCGTTGGCGCCGAGCACGCGGCCGGCCGATCGCGCCGTCTGCGGCAGGGCCGCGACCTCGCGTGCCGACTGGACGAGGGTCGCACCGGCAACGGTACCGGCAGCCTGATGGAGGAATTGACGACGGGTGGAGGTGCCACGGGACTTGCTGTTCACGCCTCTGCTCCTCGCGGCGCGGGAGGATTCGAGCGGCGCCGCAGCAATCGGATGAGTCGTACTGTACCGGAACCGGTCCGGCTGGGACAGGTGGCGTGAACGTCGAGCTCCCGCTCCCCGCTCCCCGCTCCCCGGTGTAGCATGCCCCCAATCCAAGGAGCCGCATGCGCACGCGACCGACATTCACGCTGCTCACCGGGGCTTGCTTCGCCCTGCTCGCGATGTCCGCCATCGGCAGCCGCGCCTGGCAGGGACCGGCCGCAGAGATCCCGATGGATGCCGACGACATCGCGGGCGTCGTCACCGGACCGAAGGGACCAGAGGCCGGCGTCTGGGTGATTGCCGAGACCACGGATCTCCCCACGAAGTTCGTCCGCATCGTCGTCACCGACGACCGGGGGCGCTACCTGATCCCAGACCTGCCGAAGGCGAGCTACTCCGTGTGGGTGCGCGGCTACGGGCTCGTGGACTCGCCCAAGACGACGAGCGCGCCGGGGAACCGGGTCGCGCTGCAGGCCGTGACGGCCCCGGATGCGAAGGCTGCCGCTTACTACTATCCGTCGGGCTACTGGTTCTCGCTGCTGAAGGTCCCGGGCAAGGCGGAGTTCCCCGGCACCGGGCCCCAGGGCAACGGCATCGAGCCGACAATTGCGACGCAGGACCAGTACCTGCGCATCCTGAAGAACGGCACGTGCACGGCCTGCCACGGTCTCGGCACGATCGGCACCCGCGAGATCCCGAAGGAACTCGGTACGTTCCATTCGTCGGTCGATGCGTGGCAGCGGCGGCTCGCGTCCGGGCAGGCCGGCGGGTCGATGGTCGGCACCGTGAACCAGGTCGGCATGCGCATGCTGAAGGAGTTTGCCGACTGGACCGACAGGATCAAGGCCGGCGAGGTGCCGCCGGCCCCGCCTCGCCCACAGGGGCTCGAACGTCACGTCGTGATCACGCAGTGGGACTGGGCCGACCCGAAGCACTACCTGCACGACGAGGTATCGACCGACCGCCGCACGCCGACGGTGAATGCCAACGGGCCGATCTACGGCGCGCTGGAGTTGAGCGCCGACTACGTGCCGGTGCTCGACCCGACGACACATACCGCCAGCCGGATCCCCCTCGACGTGCGCGACCCGGCAACGCCGGCGACGTCGCCCGACATGCCGGCGCCCTCGCCCTACTGGGGCAGCGAGGTCATCTGGACGAGCAGGAACAACGTCCACAATCCGATGATCGACCACAAGGGACGCCTGTGGCTGACGTCCGCGGTGCGGCCGTTCGACAACCCGGACTGGTGCAGGGAAGGCTCGACGCATCCCTCGGCGAAGCTCTATCCGCTCACGCGGTCCTCGCGCCATCTCCAGATGTACGACCCGAAGACGAAGAAGCTCACGCACATCGGCACGTGCTTCGGGACGCACCACCTGACGTTCGCGGAAGACGCCAACAACACGTTGTGGACCAGCGGCGGCGGACAGGTCGTCGGCTGGCTGAACACGAAGCTGTTCGAGGAGACGGGCGACGAGGCCCGGTCGCAGGGGTGGACCGCCCTGATCATGGACACCAACGGCAACGGCCGGCGCGACGCGTACGTCGAGCCGAACGACCCCGTCGATCCGGCGAAGGACAAGCGCTACAACGGCGCGTTCTACTCGGTGCAGCCTGCGCCGGACGGATCGGTCTGGGGCTCGGTGCTCGGCTATCCCGGCGCCGCGGTTCGCCTCGTGCCCGGCAGCAATCCGCCGGAAACCACGCTCGTCGAGGTGTACGAGGCGCCGTTCCGGCACCCCGACCCGGCCAGGCGGGGCTTCTCGCCGCGTGGCATGGACGTGGATCGCAACGGCGTCGTGTGGGCCGCGTTCGCAAGCGGGCACATGGCGAGCTTCGACCGACGCAAGTGCACGGGGCCGCTGAACGGACCGAAGGCCACGGGCCAGCACTGTCCCGAGGGCTGGACGCTTTACGCGGAGCCCGTCCCGCAGATGCAGGGCGTCACCGATCCCGGTAGTGCGGAAGCGAGCTATTACACGTGGGTCGACTGGTTCGACACGCTGGGCATCGGCAGCACCAACACGCCGATCAACACCGGCAACGCATCCGAAGGCCTGCTTGTGTTGAAGGACGGCAAGTGGGTCGTGCTGCGCGTGCCCTACCCGCTCGGCTACTACACCAAGTGGATGGACGGCCGCATCGACGACCCGAAGGGCGGCTGGAAGGGACGCGGGTTGTGGTCCACGGTCAGCACGCGCGCGCCGTTCCACATGGAAGGCGGCAAGGGCACCACGAGCAAGGTCGTGCGCTTCCAGATACGGCCCGACCCGCTCGCGAAGTAGGGGGCCGCGATGGCCACACCGTCAGCGTGTGACCATCGCGTCCATCGTCCTCGTCACCACCCGATGTCGCGCAGCAGCGGCAGCGTGAGATCGATCGGGTTCTTCACGCGGCTCGTCAACTCGCTGGTGATGTTGGGTTCCATCAGCACGCTCGGCGTCAGCGACGTATCGAAGTGCGAGACGGACGACCCGCCCTGGAACGGGTTCGGCGCGAACAGGCGCGCGAAGCCGTTCGTGGTGCCGGTGCGCGTGCGCGGGTCCTCGAACGTGCCCACCACGATCGGCGCAGCCGCCCGCAGCGTTGCACCATACGCCTGCGTCGTGCTCAGGACCGGGATGGTCACGGAGGGATCCACGCCGCCGACCGCGAACGCGCCCGGCGCGTTGTTGGCCACGACGAGTCCCACCGCGCCCGCGGCCTGCGCCACCAGGGCCTTCTGCACGAAGGTGCAGCTGCCGCGGTCCACGAGCACGATGGCGCCTGCAACCTGGCTTGCCGCCGGGTAGGGCTCACATCCGTCCAGCAGGCTCACACCCCCGCCATCGGCGGGCGCCACGAGCACGTTGCCGAACTTCCGCGGCAGCGGCGCACCGAGCGTCGAGCGCAGGACCTCGCCATTCGGGATGCCGTCGCCGCGCAGCGACAACTGGAAGTCGAGCACCGACGGGATGACGTTTGTGACCTGCTTGCCGGCCCAGACGAGGTTGCCGGTGTTCCGCGCCGACACGGCCCGTTCGATGTCGGTCATGTCGATCCAGCGCTTGCCGGTCGTCACGTCCAGCATGCGCCGCTCCCAGACCGACGGAAACCTGCCGCCCGCGTCGCTTCCGGCGCGCAGACCCGTACTGGCATTCGTCGGGCCGACCGTAACGCCAAGCCCGTGCCCGAACTCGTGCATCACCACCGCGAGCAGGTCGATGCGGTTGCCCGGTTGCTCGTTGTCAAGACCGTAGTACCAGCCGTTGCCGGTGAGGCAACCCGGCTTGCCGAGTTCGCTGTTGAAGAGCGTGAAGATCTCGAAGGGCTCCTCGGGGAGAACCGCTTCGGTGATCTCCTGCCGCGTGATCTTCTCGGCAAGCGCCACCGGATAGAACGTCCCCGGCTCGAGCGGCTTGCCGCCCTGCTGCAGGGCCGGCACGTCGCGGATCGAGAAGTACGGCGCGGCAGCCCCGAGCACGCCGGACGTTTCGTTGCAGCCGAGCGGCGTGAAGAACGCGAGCACCGAGATCACCCGCTTGCTCTGGAGGTTGCCGGCCCAGCGGTTGGCTGCCGTCTGGAAGACGTTCAGCGCCTGCTGGCCGACCGTCGTCCCCGGGTTGCCGCCGACCGGCGCGGCCGGCGTCGGGTCGTTGAAGCCGACTCCCGGGGGATCGCCGTTGATCACGATGATGCGGGCCGACTGCGCGGCGGCCGGGGCGGCCAGCAGCATGAGGGCGAGCGTCGCAGCTGACAGCCTAGCGATCACGGTGCCCTCCCGTCCCATCGTGACGGGTCACGACGCCGTCCTTGCCCACCGTGGCGACCGAGAGTGACACGCCCGATGCGTCGGTCTTCAGCGCGTACCCGCCCATCGGCAGCGCGATCTCCTGCGCCGAGCCGGTGCCGGCCGGCACGGCCAGAGCCGCGGCCTCCACGGCCGTCGGCGCGCGGAACGCCTGCTCGGCGCTGTCGCGCACGGCACGCTGCGCCAGGAGGTCCGCACGTGCGCGGGCGGCAGCAAGGACAGCGGGCGCCGTTGCCTGCGCCAGTGCCGCGCGTTCCTCCGTCGTCAGCGCGGGCACCGGGACGTTGGCCGTCGTCCTGACGGTGTCGGTGAGGCGTGCCGGCGGCATCGTCGCAGGCACACGGGATTGCGTGGTCGTGGACTGCGCAGCAGAGACACAGACGACGCCGGCAGCGAGCAGCAAGATGGCCTTGCGCATTGGACCGTCCCTCCGGGAATGACACGCCGCAAGACGACGTGTTCGGTGACATCGAGGAACCCGGTATAGCGCAAATCGTTCCCCGGTGCCACCAGTTCATCCCGGCGGGCCAGCTTGCGTTCAGCCGACGTGCGCGCCGGCCAGTTCGCGCTCGACCCCGGAGGCCGTGTGATCGACCGGAAGCGCCGCCAACCGACGCAGCGCCTCGTGCAGGCGTGCCTGCTGCGCGAAGAGGTCGTGGTTCACCGGCTCGGTGCCCGCGGCCTGCGGCGCCTTCAGGTAGAAGGACAACCACTCCTGCACGCCCGAGGCGCCGGCACGATGCGCGAGGTCGAGCAGCAGGGCGAGGTCGAGCACGATCGGCGCGGCGAGGATCGAGTCGCGGCAGAGGAAGTCCACCTTGATCTGCATCGGATAGCCGAGCCACCCGAAGATGTCGATGTTGTCCCAGCCTTCCTTGTTGTCGCCGCGCGGCGGGTAGTAGTTGATGCGGACGACGTGATCGACCGTGCCATACAGCTCGGGGTGCTCGTCGGGCCGCAGGATCGTGCCGAGCACGCCGAGCTTCGACACTTCCTTGGCCTTGAAGTTCTCCGGCGCGTCGAGCACCTCGCCGTCCCGGTTCCCCAGGATGTTCGTGGAATACCAGCCACGCAGACCCAGCATCCGTGACTTCAGCCCCGGCGCGAGCAGCGTCTTCATGAACGTCTGCCCCGTCTTGAAATCCTTGCCGGCAATGGGCACGCCGCGGCGCCGGGCCTCCTCGACCATGCAGGGCAGGTCCACCGTGAGGTTGGGCGCGCCGTTGGCAAACGGCACCCCGCACTGCAGCGCCGCCCATGCGTAGATCTGGCTCGGCGCGATGTCCGGGTGATTGTCCTTCAGGCCCTGCACGAAGGCCTCGGCCGACGCATGGACGGCCGACGGCTCCTGCCAGGCCTCTGTCGATCCGCACCACACCATCACGAGGCGTTCGCACCCGTGCTGCGCACGGAAGGCGACGATGTCGTCCATGAGCGCCTGCATCTGCGCCCACAGCGAGGCGGCGGGCTTGACGCGCACGCCCTCGAGGCGCGACACCCACCGTCGGTCGAACACGGCCTCCATCGGGACTATCGCCTCGAGCTCCGCGGCAATCGGCGCGAGGTCCTTCTCCTCGAGCACGTTCGCGGTGCGCGCCGCTTCGAGGGCGTTGCGCGTGATCGGGTCCCAGCCACCGAAGACGATCGAGTCGAGGCCGGCAAGCGGCACGAGGTCGCGGATGCGAACCCGCCGGGCACCATCAGGCCCGTCCACGTCCACGTACGCGAGCTGCGTGAGCGATCCGACCGGCGCGGCGAGTCCCCGGCGGGCGGCGAGCACGCCGGCAATGAACGTCGAGGCGACGGCACCCATGCCGGGCAGGAGGATGCCGAGCGTGCCGGGGGCGGGAGCGATGCGTGAAGGCGTCATGGCGCCACACGATAAGCGCTGGTTCACGCCATGTCTCCATCGTGAAGCATCGCTGCACTATCATGCAGGAATGCTTCCCGACATCTCCATCCGCCAACTGGAGTATCTCGTCGCCGTGGACGAGGCGCCGACGTGGGCGCGTGCCGCCGCAGCGGTCGGCGTGAGCCCCTCGGCGTTGTCGCAGGGTCTCGCGGAACTCGAACGCCGGCTCGGCGTCGTGCTCTTCGACCGCGAGAGCCGCCGGCGCCAGCTGCGTGCGTCGGCCCTGCCCGTCGTGGCGCATGCACGTCAGGTGCTCGGACTCACGGCCGATCTCGCCCGCTGGGCCGACCGTCTCCGGCGTGGCGGCGCGGGGCGGGTGCGGCTCGGCATGATCGACGCGGCGGCCGTCGTGCACTTTCCCGATCGCCTCCAGGCCTTCCGGACGACCCATCGGGACATCGACCTGCACGTGCGCGTGGCGCCGTCAGGGGCCCTGCTCAAGCTGCTGGCGGCCGGCCACCTCGATGTCGCCGTGTGCGTGGAGCCGCCGCGGCCGGTTGCCGGCATCGAGGTGCGGGCACTGCTCGTCGAGCCGATTGCGGTGTATCCGCCGCCGGGCCGGCCTGTCGGTACGCCGGCGACGTGGGGGCCGTGGGTGCTGTATCCCGCGGGCTCGCACACGCGTCAGGTGGTGGTTGCGGAACTGCGGCGCCTCGGCGCACCGATCGACGTCGTGGCCGAGAGCCACCAGCCCGAGGTCCTGCGCGAGATGGTGCGGCTCGGCGCGGGCTGGACGGTGCTGCCGCGGACGCAGGCCGAGGACGGGCCGCGCGGCCTCGCACGGGGGCGCCCGCTCACCACGCGTCGCCTCGTCGTGGCGACCCGGGAGAGCGCGGTGCGGGATCCGGCCGTGGACCTGCTCGTGCGGCAACTCGATGCCGGGGCCGGCAGGACGACCCGACCGGGACGCGCGCGTCAGCGGGCGTCGACCGAGCCGGACGAGACCGGCGGCTACGTCTCGGCTGCGAAGCCCGCGTCGCCGGTGAAGACGGGTAAGCGGACTGCCGGTTAGAATACGCGCCTCATGACAGGCCTCGACTGGCTCGTGGTACTCGTGTACTTCGCCGGCCTTGCGGGCATCACCTGGTGGGTGATGGCGCAGAGCCGCGATACGGCCGACGACTACTTCCTCGCGGGCCGCAACCTGGGCTGGTTCGTCGTGGGCGCGTCGATCTTCGCGTCCAACATCGGCTCCGAGCACGTCGTCGGCCTCGCCGGCTCGGGGGCGACGAGCGGCGTGGCGCTGGCGCACTACGAACTGCACGCCTGGTGCCTGCTCGTGCTCGGCTGGGTGCTGGTGCCGTTCTACATGCGGTCGCGCGTGTACACGATGCCGGAGTTCCTCGAGCGGAGGTTCTCGCCCACCGCACGGTGGGTGCTCTCGCTGATCTCGCTCGTCGCGTACGTGCTCACGAAGATGGCGGTCGGCATCTTCGCCGGTGGCGTCGTCTTCGGCACTCTCCTGCCGGAGGTGCAGGTGCAGGTCGCCGGCACCGTGCTCAACAGCTTCTGGATCGGCTCGGTGGCGGTCGTCCTGCTGACCGGCCTCTACACGGTCGTTGGCGGCATGCGGGCCGTGGCCTACACCGAGGCCGTGCAGACGCTGGTGCTCCTAGCCGGCTCGCTCCTGCTCACGATCTACGGGCTGCGGGAGATTGGCGGCTGGGGCGCGCTTCGGGAAGCGCTCGGCCCGGAGATGTTCAACTTGTGGCGCCCGCTCGTTCCTGCCGGTGTCGATGGCACCTGGGCGCCGGTGAAGGAAGCCGGCCGCATGGCCTGGTACTTCAACGGCAACTACCCGTGGCTCGGCATGCTCTTCTGCGCGCCGATCATCGGCCTCTGGTATTGGTGCACGGATCAGTACATCGTGCAGCGCACGCTCGGCGCCCCGAACGAGCGCGAGGCGCGGCGCGGCACCATCTTCGCCGCGTTCCTCAAGCTGATGCCGGTGTTCCTCTTCATCGTGCCCGGCATGATCGCGCTGGCCCTCGCGCAGACCGGGCGCGTGGCGGGTCTCGCATCGCTCATCGGCCCCGACGGCCAGGTGGTGACCGAGGCGGCACAGGGCGCGTTCCCGCTGATGGTGCAGCACGTGCTGCCGTCAGGCGTGCGCGGGCTCGTGGTTGCCGGCCTGCTCGCCGCGCTCATGAGCTCGCTCGCCGGCGCGTTCAACGCCTGCTCGACGCTCTTCACCATGGACTTCTACTCGCAGCTGCGGCCGCGTGCGTCGCAGGCACAGCTCGTGTGGGTGGGCCGCGTCGCGACGGTGGTGATGGTGCTGATCGCCCTGCTGTGGATTCCCGTGATCCAGGGTGCGCGCGGGCTCTACGAGTACCTCCAGGGCGTGCAGGGCTACCTCGCCCCGCCGATTGCCGCCGTGTTCTTCTTCGGCGTGTTCAACAAGCGCCTGAACGCGAAGGGCTGCCTCGCCGCACTGACGGTCGGCTTCGCGCTCGGCGTGTTCCGGCTCGCCGTCGATACGCCGGTGAGCCTCGGCCTCGAGGGGTACGCCGGCGGCTACGCACCAGGCACGCTGCTCTGGATCGTCAACAACATCTACTTCCAGTACTACAGCCTCCTGATCTTCCTCGTCGCCACCGGCGTCCTGTTCGTGGTCAGTTACGCAACCGAGGCGCCCGACCCGGCCCGCCTGCGCGACCTCACGTTCCAGACGATGACCGAGGACCTTCGACGCGAGTCGCGCGCGAGCTGGACGCGCGCCGACGTGATCAACTCGGGCATCGTGCTCGCGCTGATCATCGGCGCGTACGTCTACTTCAGCGGCTGACCCGGCGGCGTGAGCGCCGGCCCGGAGGTCGGCGCCACGGTCGCGACGTCGGCCCCGCCTACTGGCCCGGTGCGCGGTAGGCGTCGCAGGACACCGACGGGTGCCAGTTCACGAAGCTGCCGTTCGGGTTGTCCTTCCATGCCCAGACGTGCAGCGTGTAGAACGCCGGCAGCCCGTAGCGATTCGGGCTCTCGAACAGGTGCATCAGCTGCCCCATCAACCGGGGTGTGTCCACGTTGGCCTCGTGCCAGCCGTCCTTGAACACCAGGTAGTCGGCGCCCACGAGGCGCAGCCGGCCATTCGGCAGGGGCTCGTAGATGACGATCTCCGGTCGCGCCGGATCGAGCTGGCCGTCGAGGACGAGCGGCAGGTTCACGTAGTGGAGCCCCATCGCGCCCCATTCGGGGCCGCTGACGCAGCCGAACATCAGCGTGTAACCGTCCGCTTCCGCGACGGCGACGTCACGGTACTTCTCGGTGGCGGCGCGGACGGCGCGCACCAGCGGGATGACGCCGGGGCGTCGATCGCCATCCGGCTCGTGGTCGTGATCGGGCGTGCCGATCGCGGGACGAGCGCCCGCCGTGGCCCGCGGTTGTGCCGACAGCCCGCGGTCGACCGCGAGGATGCCGATGCCCGTGGCGAGCAGCGCCGCCAGCAGGCGCGCCTGCGTGAATCGTGACGTGTCCATGAAGCCCCCTCCCAGGTTCGCGCGGCTGCCGCGGCAGTCTGCCGGGGCGCCCCGCACGGACAAGCGTGTCTCCCGCCGGCATCGCGCACCATCCGCGCATCGTCCCGATTCGGCTGGCGCGCCGGTGCATGGCGTGAGACAAATGTCCCGACCACCCACGACCGTTCACATGAGCTCCCTGGACAGGCCGCGCCAGCGCGTTCGCTACGCCACCGCGTCAGACGGCATCCGCCTGGCCTGGGCCGAGGCGGGGACGGGCCCCTGCGTGGTGAAGGCGGCCAACTGGCTGACGCACCTGGAGTACGAGTGGCACAGTCCGGTGTGGCAGCACTGGCTCCACTTCTACGGGACGCACTACCGGTTCATCCGCTACGACGAGCGGGGCTGCGGCATGAGCGACTGGCAGTGCGGCCGGATGGGCGTCGAGCAGTGGACCGACGATCTCGAGACGGTGATCGAGGCGAGCGGGGTCACCGAACCGGTGACGCTGCTCGGCGTCTCGCAGGGCGCGAGCACCTGCATTGCCTACGCCCTCCGCCATCCCGACCGCGTCGCGAGCCTTGTCCTCTACGGCGGGTACGCGCGCGGGGTCCTGTGCCGGGGTGACGAGGCAGCCGCGAGGACCTACGGTGCCATCACGGAACTGATACGACTCGCCTGGGGGAGCGACAACCCGACGTTCCGGCAGGTGTTCACCTCGCGTTTCGTCCCCGGCGCCACACCGGAACAGTTGCGGTGGTTCAACGACCTCTGCCTCAAGACGACGTCGGGCGAGCGTGCGGCGACGCTCCTCGACGCGCGCGCCGACATCGACGTCACGCCGCTCCTCGATCGGGTACGCGTACCGACCCTCGTCGTGCACGCCCGCGACGACGCCGTCGTCCCGGTGGCGGAGGGGCGCCTGCTGGCGAGCCGGATTGCCGGGGCGGAGTACGTCGAGCTCGACTCCTGCAACCATGTGCTGCTCGAGCACGAGCCGGCATGGGCACGGTTCCGCGACGCGATGCTGGCGTTCGTTCCATCGGCGGGGGCGGGGGGCGGCGATGCGTTCGGCGCGCTGTCGGCGCGAGAGCGCCAGGTGCTGGCGTTGATGTCCGATGGCCTCGGCAACCGCGACATTGCCGAACGCCTGGACATCAGCGAGAAGACCGTCCGCAATCACGCGTCGAACCTGTTCGACAAGCTGGGGGTGTGGTCGCGCGCGCAGGCGATCGTGTTCGCCCGCGATCACGGGTTCCGCCCGTGAGCCGTCGTCGTGTCATCATGCCGGCCATGCCGCATCGACTCGCGCTCGGCTGTCTCGTCGCGGCGCTTGCCGTGGCCACGATCACGGCCGCGTCTCCGGACACATGGCGCCTCGCCGCCGCGGGCGACTGGCGCACGCTGTTCAACGGACGCGACCTCTCCGGGTGGGTCGTGAAGCTCGCCCACCATGAGGTCGGCGACAACCACGCCGACACGTTCCGTGTCGTCGATGGCGCGATTGCCGTTCGCTACGACCGCTACGGCAACGACTTCGGCGCGCGATTCGGGCACCTGTTCTACGAGGAGCCGTTCTCTCACTACGTGCTGTCGCTCGATTACCGGATTCAGGGGCCGCAGCAGCCCGGTGGGCCAGGCTATGCACGGCTGAACAGCGGCGTGATGGTGCACAGCCAGTCACCCCGGTCGATCCTGAAGGATCAGGACTGGCCGATTTCGGTGGAGGCGCAGTTCCTGGCGGGCAACCAGACGACGATGAACGTCTGCACGCCGGGCACCGACATCTTCATGAAGGGCGCGCTCGTCAAGGCGCACTGCACCAACTCGTCGTCGCGCCGCTACGTCGAAGACGGCGGCTGGGTGTCGGTGCAGGTGGAAGTGCTCGGCGGGGAACGCGTGCGGCACTACATCGACGAGCAGCTCGTGCTCGAGTACGAGCGGCCGACGATTGGCGGCGGCGTCGCCACCCGGTACGACCCGGCGATCAAGGTGGACGGGCGGTTGCTGACCTCGGGCTACATCGGGCTGCAGGCCGAGAGCCAGCCGGTGGAGTTCCGCAACATCCGGCTCCTGGACCTCACCGGCTGCATGGACCCCACCGCCCCCGGCTACCGGCCGTACGTCGTCAATCGCGACGACACGCGGTGCCGGCGCTGAGCGTCGACTCGGCTCCGCCCGTCGCATGCAACCGACGGGCCCGCCGCTGCCGTCGCAGCCCGGGCGACCCACCGCGCGTCAGAGCCGCCGGCTGACCACCGCGACGAACTGCAGCAGATCGTCAAGCCGGTGGCGGACGATGTCTTCGACAACGGCGAGATCGACATCGTCGTAGCCGTGGACCAGAACGTTGCGGAAGCCGGCCATGCGCGAAAGCTGACCGGCCAGGCCGTCATCGAGCCAGCCCGCGCGGGCGAGCAGGTCGAACAGATGCCGGTTCGTCTGCGGCTCGCCGAGCGATTCGTCCGACACGATGTGCGAGGCCACGTCGAGCGCGGCCTGCATCGCGAGCTGCAATGTGTGTGCGACGAAGCGTTCCTCACGCACGTCGTGCCGCAACAAGTCGAGCCTGGCCAGGCGCCGGAGGTCGGACACGGCCGAGACGATGGCGGCCAGCTTCTTCTCGACGAGCGGGCGATCCGTCATGATGCCGTCACGGCCCGTTGGACGGCACGTTGCCGATAGCGCACCAGAAACGGCTCGAGATCGAAGAACAGGTTGCGCGTGCGCACCTCGAACCGCAGCCTGGCGCTCCGGTCGCGCTCGAGGACGACGACGCCATCACGGATCACGCGGTGAGCCAGGTCGGGCGGTGCGCCGTTCAAGATGACCACCTGCACCGGAACGCCGATGTGTCGTTCGAGCGCGGCCTCGTAATCGAGCAACCGCCCCTCGAGTGTCGATGCCGGCGCCTGCGCGAGGAGCACACCCAGATCGACGTCGCTCGCCGGCGAGGCCGTCCCGCGCGCCACGCTCCCGAACACGTAGGCGACAGCGACCTCAGCCGGGGCCTGAGCGAGCAGGCCCCGCAGGCGATCGATCGTCGGCATGGCCGTCATGGGGTGAAGTATAGCGAGCACTCACTGCCCTGACGCGCGGCGCCGCGAGCGAACGAGCGTCTTCGCGTGAATGGCTTGCAACCGAAGCCGCGAGCGACGCGAGCGTTTGGCGTGAATGGCCTGCCAACCGAAGCCGCGAGCGAAGCGAGCGTTTGGCGTAGGTTGGAGGCGCCGCCCGGATTCGAACCGGGGATGGAGGTTTTGCAGACCTCTGCCTTACCACTTGGCTACGGCGCCAGCCTGAGGTGGGAGCGCTCGGTCAGGTGAGGCGGAGTTTGGAGCGGGAAACGGGATTCGAACCCGCGACTTCGACCTTGGCAAGGTCGCACTCTACCACTGAGTTATTCCCGCTCATGCCGAGCGAAACCGACCCCGAAGTGTAGCACACGAAAGCCACCTCGACGCAACCCCCGCGACGGCGCATCGGAGGCGTCAGGGGGCGTCGAAGGCGCTGCGGAAAACCTCGGCGCGTGCAACATCGCCGTCCGGCCAGTCCACCGCCACGACGTCGAACCGGCACGGCAGGTGCTCGAGGCGCCCGCGAGCCAGGAACGCCTCGGCCACGCGGACGATCGTCCGCTGCTTGCGCCACGTCACCGCCTCCGCACCGCCGCCGTATGCCCCGCTGCGGCGCGTCTTCACCTCGACGAACACGATCGTGTCGGCGTCGCGCGCGACGATGTCGATCTCGCCGCGTGGGGTGCGGAACCGCCTCGCGAGAATCACGTAGCCGCGGTCGACGAGCGCGGCGCACGCCGCCGACTCGCCATCGCGCCCGAGGACCTGCCGCGGATCCACCGGCGGCGCCGGGACCGACGACGACGACTGCTGCCTTGCCCGGGAGAGCATGTCCGGGTGCGTTGCAGGATGCTTACCATCGTGCGCCACCCCCTTCTGCGCCCGTTGCGCCCGGACAGCCAGACGACGCGATGCAGGAAGTGCGATCCGCGCGCCGCGGCCCGTGGCAGGAACTCACACGCCGGACCCGCGCCTCCTCACGCCTCGCGTGCGGCAGCACTCATTCCGGCCATCTGGCGGAACATGCCGCGGAAGTACTTCAGCACGCGGACGCCGTCGCACGACGTCTCACCGAGTTCGGCAAAGCAGTAGCCGTCGAACCGCATCGCCTGCAGGAGCCCGATCAGCCGCTGCCACGGATAGCGCTCGTTGTACAGGTCGCTCATGTGAACCTGGCCGATCCGATCCCGCAGCCGCGCGAAGTTGGCTTCGAGGCCGCCGTCCATCAGGTCGGTCGGGTTCGAGTTCCAGCAGATCCACGCGCCGGGATGTCGGTCGGCGTGGTCCAGCATCTTCACGACGCGGGGGATGCGCTGCGTCTCGGCGCCATGCACCTCCAGCTGGATGCGGACGCCGGCATCGTGCGCCGCCTGGCCGCACTCCTTCAGGGCCTTGCCGATCTGCTCGAGGGTCTGCTCCTCGGGCACGCCCTTTGGCAGTCCGTTCGGCCGCACCTTGACGCCGGGGCAGCCGAGATCGTGCGCGAGCTGCACCCACTGCTTCGTTTCCTCGATGTTCCTGCGCAGCACGGCCTGGTCTGCCGCGTGGTACTCGCACGTCGTCCCCAGCCCGCCGATCTTCACCGGCGAGTCCTCGAACCGCTTGCGCACCTCGGCCCGCTGTGCCGGCGAGAGCGACAGTTCCACGCCGTGCGCGTGGGTCGTCCGCAGTTCGACGGCATCGAGCCCGATCGCGGTCAGGTTTGTGATGATCGTCGGGACGTCCCAGTCCTTCGCGATGTTGTAGGTGACCGTGCCGATCTTCAACGCGTGCGGCGTGCCGGCAGCGGCCTGGGCCCGCGCCTCGGCGCCGGCAGGAACGAGGGCCGCGGCCGCGGGCGAGACGAGCCCTGCGGCCAGGAACGCACGGCGCGACGAGGCGCCGCCCGGGAAGGTCTGAGCCATGGCCCGGAATGCTATCGGATCGTGCAGTACACTGCGACCCACGACGCGGCATTTCGAGGATTCCGACCATGCACGTGCAAGCACCCGCAGCTTCCCATCCGGCCACGACCGCCGATCAGACGGCGCCGACGACGCCCGCATCGGCGCCACGCGTCCGGCTCCAGTCGCTCGACGTGTTCCGCGGCGTCACGATTGCCGCGATGATGCTCGTCAACAAGCAGGGGGACTCGAGCGCCGGGTATGCCGCGCTGCAGCACGTGCGCTGGCACGGCGCGACGCCGACCGACTGGATCTTCCCCTTCTTCCTCTTCATCATGGGCGTCGCGCTGCCCTTCTCGATCGCGGCGCGCCGACGCCAGGGGGCCACGAACGCGGAACTGATCCGGCACGCGGCCAACCGCGCGCTGCTGCTCTTCGCGCTCGGTGTCTTCGAGAAGAACTTCCCCTTCCTGACGGTCACACTGGAGACGTTTCGCATCCCCGGCGTGCTGCAGCGCATCGCGTTCTGTTACTTCTTCGGCACGCTGCTGATGCTCTACGCGTCGCGACGGGTGCAGGCGGCGGTCGCCGGCCTCATCCTCGCCGGCTACTGGGTGCTGCTTGCGTTCGTGCCGGTGCCTGGAGCCGGCGTGGTGCCGATGACGCGCGAGTTCGCGGCCGCCAACTGGGCGGCGTGGCTCGACCAGCTCACGATGGGCCGGCACCTCGGCTACGGCAACCACACGTGGGATGCAAACGGCCTGCTGTCGTCGTTCCCGTCGATCGTCACGATGCAGATGGGCATGCTCGCGGGCTTCGTTTTGCAGGCGGGTGCCGCGTCCAGGGCCGCCGTGGGCCGCCTGGCGCAATACGGTGTCGCTGCCGTCGTCGTCGGCTGGCTGTGGGGCGGGCTGCAGCCGGTCATCGGGCTCGGCATCATCGGCGAGCCGAGCGTGACCGGGGCGTGGGTCTTCCCGATCAACAAGCTGCTCTGGACGAGCAGCTACGTGCTCTACACCGGCGGCCTCGCGTGGATCGCGCTCGCGGCGTGCGTGTGGGCGATGGACCTGCGGCCGCGAACGGACGGTCGCCACGGATGGCTGGCTGCGCCCTTCGTCTGGCTCGGCACCAACGCCATCGTGGCGTACCTGGTGTCGGGCCTCGTGGTGAGCCTGCTGCACGTGTTCACGGTGACCGCCGCCGACGGATCCAGCGTGTCCTGGTGGCGCTGGGTGCAGCAGCAGGTGTTCACGCCGATCGTGCCGGACCCGGCGCTCGCGTCACTTGTGCACTCGATCGCGTACGCCCTGATCTGGATCGCGATGTGCGGCTGGATGTACCGCCGCCGCATCTTCGTGAAGCTCTGACCTGGCAGTCCCGCAAGCACCCGGCGGGGGCGGGAACCGCCCCTGCCGTCACACGGGCACGAGCTTGAGCGGATAGCTCTTGTTCGAGTTCCACTGCGCGACGTAGATCGCACCGGCACCGTCCACGTAGACGTCGTGTGGATGGATGAACGGTGTAACCGACGACGGCGCCAGCGCCTGCAACACGCCGTCCTGGTACACGGGTGCCTCTCCGCCGACGACCGACACGACCCGGTCGTCGCGATCGAGGATCAGGATCATCGCGTTCAGGCTCGCGATGGCGACGTGCCCGTCGGCCATCGGCACGACGTTGCTCGGCTGCGATCCCGGCACCGCCACGGTGCGCAGCAACTCCCCGGCCGGCGAGAACCACTTGAGCCGCGCGTTGCCGCGGTCGCACACCAGCAGTTCGTCCCGGCCGCGCCGCGTGTCGAGCCAGATCGCATGCGGCTGCCGCAGGTGCTCCGGCGCGCTGCCGGCGCCGCCGAACGTCGCGATGGGCTTCCAGTCCGGATCGACATGATGGATGAAGTGCGAGCCGTACCCGTCGCTGATGAAGAAGTCGCCGTCCTTCATGACCGCGACGTTCGTCGCGTGGTACTTCGTCGGGTCCGGATACTTCGCCGACAGGGCATCCGGGTTCAGCCGCTTCAGCTCTCGCCCGTCAGGCGTCACGAGCGAGATCACCGAGAGCTTGTGATCGGTGATCCACAGCAGTTCGTCGCCGCGGCGATCGACATGGAACTCCAGGGCGTGGGCCGCCGGGAACCGGTCCTCCCGCTTGGAGACGAACGTGCCGTCCTTGCGGTACACGATGACGTTGTTGCGCGTCTCGTTCGTGAGGAGGACGATCTCGCCGTCGCGGTTCTCGGTGATGGCATGGCAGTCGGCCACCGGGACCTGCGCCGGATCCAGGCGCCCCCAGTCGGGCACGAGTCGATACCGGAACCTGCCCTGCCCGAGCACGTCGCCAGCCTGCACGGCGCCCCGGGCGGCGCGTCGGTCGGCCACGGCGAGCCCGGTCGTCGCGGCGGCGTACTTGAGCAACGTTCGGCGATTCATGCGCCCTCCCCCACGGCCCCGATGGCCTCGTCCAGGATGCCGATGGCCGTCGTGGCCTGCTCGCGCGTCAGGACGAGCGGCGGCGACAGCCGCAGCGTGTTGCGGCCGGCCCCGAGAATCAGCAGACCCCGCGCGAACGCTTCGTCCACCACGCGGTCGCGCTCGACGGTCGCGCGCGTCTTCGTGTCACGGTCGGTCACGAGTTCGACCCCAATCATCAGCCCGTGCCCCCGCACGTCGCCAATCAGCGCGTGCCTGTCCATCAGGTCGCGCAGGCCGTCCATGAGGAATGCGCCGACGTCGGCGGCGTTGGCGGCAAGGCGGTCCTGGATCAGCCCGATCGTCGCGAGTGCCGCCGCGCAGGCGACCGGGTTGCCACCGAACGTGCTCGCGTGGGCGCCGGGCGTCCAGTCCATCACGCCTGCCCGGGCCGTTGCGACGCCGAGCGGCAGCCCCGAGGCAATGCCCTTGGCCATCGTGATGACGTCGGGCTGTACGCCCGCGTGCTCGATGGCGAACAGGCGCCCCGTACGGCCCATGCCCGATTGCACTTCGTCGGCCACGAGCAGGATGCCGTGCCGATCGGCAATCACCCTGAGGCGCTGGAGGAACTCCGGCGGCGGCACCAGGTAGCCGCCCTCCCCCTGGATCGGCTCGACGACGATGGCGGCGACTTCGGCGGGATCCACGAGATGGACGAACGTGCGTCCTTCGAGGAAGTCGAGCGAGGCGTCCACGGCACCCGGGCCGTCACGATAGACGTCCGGATAGGGCACGTGGAACACGCCCGGTGCCGTGACGGGCCCGAAGCCCTTGCGCTGCACGGAACGGCTGGCGGTGAGCGACAGCGCGCCGAGCGTGCGGCCGTGGAACGCGCCCATGAACGCGATGAGGTACGGCCGCTTCGTGTGGTAGCGCGCCAGCTTGATGGCAGCTTCCACGGCCTCGGCGCCCGAGTTGCCGAAGAACGATCGGCTCGGCCCCGGCATCGGCACGATCGAGGACAACACCTCGGCCAGCCGGACCTGCGGCTCGTAGTAGAAGTCGGTGCCCGACATGTGCAGGTACTGCTGCGCCTGCCCCACGATGGCCGACACGACGTCGGGGTGCGCGTGTCCCGTGGAGTTCACGGCGATGCCTGCCGCGCAGTCGAGAAAGACGTTGCCGTCCACGTCCTCGACCATGGCGCCCTCGCCCCGTGCCATCACGAACGGGTACGTCCGCGTGTACGACGGCGAGACGACGAGGCCGTCCCGCGCGATGATTGCCGAGGCATTCGGGCCCGGCAGGGCCGTCCTGATCCGGGGCGCGTGCGGCATGTCGCTCATTTGCGTTTCCAGATGGTGCCCGCCGGGCCGTCCTCGAGCACGACCCCGCGGGCATCGAGCTCGGTGCGGATGCGGTCGGCCTCGGCGAAGTTGCGCATGCGGCGGGCCTCGACGCGCGCGGCCACGAGCGCGTCGAGTTCCTCCTGCGGAATCGGCGGTGCGGCGTCCTCGCTCCGCCGCAGCGCGAGCACGCCCAGCACCTTGTCGCAGTCGCCGAAGAACGCCAGCGTCGCGTCGGCCTGCGCGCGCGTCAGCGCGCCGGCGTCCACCGCGGCATTTGCATCGCGCACGAGCTCGAACACGGCGCCGAGCGCGCCGGGCACGTTGACGTCCGCAAGCAGCTTGTCGCGGAACTGATCGCGGGCCGCGCCGAGACGTGCATCCCAATCCGGTGCGCCCGATCCCCCGTCGCCGACGCGATCGAGCCGGCCCACGCAGTCGGCGAGGCGCTTGACGGCTTCCTCGGCCTGCTGCAGCGTGGCCCACGAGAAGCGCAGCTGCTTGCGGTAGTGCACCGAGATCAACAGGTAGCGCAGCGCCGACGCGCGGAAGCCCTCGTCGAGCACGTCACGAATCGTGAACACGTTGCCGATCGACTTCGACATCTTCTCGCCGTCGTCCATCAGCAGGTGCTCGACGTGGAACCACAGCCGCGCGAACTGCGCGCCGGTTGCGCCTTCGGCCTGCGCGATCTCGTTCTCGTGGTGCGGGAAGATCAGGTCCACGCCGCCGCAGTGGATGTCGATGGGTGCCGGTCCGAGCAGGCGCAGGGCCATCGCCGAGCACTCGATGTGCCAGCCGGGCCGGCCCGGCCCGATGCCGCAGTCCCACGTCGGCTCGTCGGGGCGCGTCGCCTTCCACAGCACGAAGTCTCGCGCATCCTCCTTGTCGTACTTGTCGCTGTCCACGCGCGCGCCGCTCAGGATGCCGGCGTGGTCGAGGCGCGCGAGCTGGCCATACTGCGGCAGCGTCGCGATCCGGAAGTAGATGGACCCGTCGCTCCGGTACGTGTGTCCCCGCTGCTCGAGCGACGCGATCATGTCGGCCATCGCCTGCAGGTTCTCGGGGTCGGTCGCCCGCGGCGTGTCCTCGGGCGGCTCGAGCCCGATGGCCGCCGCGTCCTCGCGGAACGCCTCGATGTAGCGCGTCGTGTAGTCGCGCAGCGGCTCGCCGGCCTTCCGCGCCTCGGCGATCGTCTTGTCGTCCACGTCGGTGAAGTTGGTGACGTGGTGCACGGCATAGCCGGCCACGTGACGCAGCGTGCGGCGCAGCAGGTCGACGGCGAGGAACGTCCTGAAGTTCCCGATGTGCCCGCGGGCGTAGACCGTCAACCCGCACGCGTACATGCGGACGACACCGTCGCGGGAGGGCGTGAAGTCTTCTTCCTGGCGGGAGAGCGTGTTGTACAGGCGCATGGATGGGGGCGGCACTCAGGCGCAGGCGCAGGAGACGCGGCAGTGCACCTCCGGACCGTCGGTGTCGCAGTCGACCTGCACGTCGCCCGATGCCGCGATGCCAGGTCCGGGCAGGGGCGGTGCACCGGCGGGAGCCGTCCACCGCAGCTGTCCCACCAGGCGGTCGCCCGCGAGATCGAACTGCATCGCCACGTCGCCGTCCACCGCATGCGGGTGCGCGAGCAGCCACGACACGACGTGATCGACGGCCTCGGTGAAGGGTTGCGCCCGGCCGGCGTCCCCGGCCTGCGCGCCAACGCGGCTCACCAGCGCGCGGACGGCCTCGGCGAAGCGATCATCGGGCGAGCACGTCAGCGACACCGGCAGCGCGGAGGCCGCCTCGCGAGGCTCTGTCATACCGTGGCGATTCTATAGTGAAAACCGCTCGAACACGGACCGGGCCGCGGCGACGTCCTCACCGATCTGGCGGACCAGCGCGTCCACGCCCGCAAACGCCTGCTCGCCGCGCAACCGCTGCACGAACGCCAGGCGGACGCGCGCGCCATAGAGGTCGGGATTCACGTCGAGCAGGTGCGCCTCGACGCTGACGCGCCCCTCGGACTCGAACGTCGGACGCACGCCGATGTTCGTCACTGCCGCGTGGATGCGATCGTCCACCGTGAGCGTCGATGCATAGACGCCGTGCGGCGGCAGCAGTTCGTTGTCGGTCTCGATGTTCGCGGTGGGAAACCCGATCTGGCGGCCGCGCGACGCCCCGGGCACCACGGTGCCGTCGATGAAGTAGTGGTGCCCGAGCAGCGCGCCGGCTTCGTCCACCCGACCCTCGGCCAGCAGGCGGCGCACGCGCGTGCTGCTCACGACGAAGTCCTTGTAGCGGACCGGGTCGATCTTCTCGACGCGGAACCCGTAGAGCTGACCGAGGTCGCGGAGCAGCGAGAAGTTCCCGGCCCGATCGCGGCCGAAGAGGAAGTTGCCGCCGACCCACACCTCGGCCACGCCGAGCCACTCGACGAGCACGCGACGGACGAAGGTGTCGGGATCCAGCCGCGCGAGCTCGTGGTCGAAGCGGACAACCGCCACGACGTCCATGCCGGCACGGGCGAGCGCTTCGATGCGCTGCGCCGGGGTCATCAGCAGCGGCGGCGCCTTGTCGGGGCGCAGCACACGCGGCGGGTGCGGCTCGAAGGTCATCACGAGCGGCGTGCCGTGACGCTCACGTGCCTGGCGGCCGACGCGATCGAGGATCTTCTGGTGACCCCGGTGCAGGCCGTCGAAGTTCCCGAGGGCGACGACTGGATACGGCCACCGGCCGGGGCGCGGCGGGTCGTCCGGGAACCGGATCACCTCGACGCGAAGGCGCGTGCCATGTCGGACGTCGGTCATGATGACGGGGCCGGCCTTCGACTCTCGCTCACCCGAGCGGCAGGGTTACCGACAGGCCATCATACGCCAGCGAAATCCCGTCCGGCAGGCGGGCATTCGTCACTGCATGGCCGAGCTCGTGGCACATGTGCGTCAGGAGTGTCCGTCGCGCGCGCACGCGACGGGCGACCTCGACCGCCTCGGGCACGCTGAAGTGCGTCGGGTGCGGCCGTTCGCGCAAGGCTCCGATCACGAGCAGATCGAGCCCGTCGAGCAGGGGCCACGACGAGTCGGGAATGCCGCTGCAGTCGGTCAGGTAGGCGGCGTTCCCGATGCGGTATCCATTGATGATCCGCGTTCCGTGCCGGATGGGCACGGGCTGCCACATGGTTCCGCGCACATGGAAGGGCCCGTCGACGACCGTGCCGACGAGTCGCGGCACGCCGCCGCCGAGTTCCGCCGGCGAGTCGAACGCATAGCCGAAGATCCGCTGCAGTTCGGCCATCGTCCGGTCATCGGCATGGACGGGCATCGTGCCGCCGCCGTTGAGGGCGATGAAGCGGCGCAGTTCGTCGAGCCCGAAGACGTGGTCGGCGTGGCTGTGCGTATAGACGACCGCGTCCACGCGCGTGAGCCCCCACGCCAGCGCCTGGCTGCGCAGGTCCGGTGTCGTGTCCACCAGCACATGCGTCCCGTCGTCGTGCGTGACGACGATCGAGGCCCTGAACCGCTTGTCCTCGGCGGCCTGCGAACGGCACACGTCGCACCCGCAGCCGATCATCGGGATGCCCTGCGACGTGCCGGTCCCGAGGAAGGTGACGCGCACGCTACGGAGTGACGATGCGCGAGCCGCCCTTGCGGGTCGCTTCCACGTACTTCAGGCGCAGTTCGTAGAGGGCGCCCTCGAGAAAGCGCTCTTCGTCCTCGGTGAGGTTGCCGCGGGTCTTCTCCTGCAGCATGCCGAGGACGTCGATGGCGTGTCCCGCCGAGACGAGGTTGATGGCCGTGAGTCCCGTGACGGGGTCCGGCTGATCGCCGAGATACACGGCCGCCGCCATCACGAGCCCCGAGATATAGCCAAGAAACGTGAGGGACGCGTCGGCAGGCTCGGTCATCTCCGGATGCTAGCATACGGCCCGGAACGCCCATGCCGACTGCCGATGCCGGTGTCGCCTTCACCACGCTCGTCGAGATCATGGCCCGCCTGCGCGGGCCGGACGGCTGCCCGTGGGATCGCGAGCAGACGCTGCAGAGCCTCGCGCTCTACGTGCTCGAGGAGGCCGCCGAGGTTGTTGACGCCATCGAACGCGGCGACAACGCGGCCCTGCGCGAGGAAGTCGGCGATCTGATCCTCGAAGGCGTGTTCCTGGCCCAGGTGAGCCACGACGAGGGCGGGTTCGATGTCGCCGCCGCACTCGACACCGTGTGCACGAAGCTCGTGCGACGACACCCCCACGTCTTCGCGGAGGATGCCACGCTCACGCCGGAACAGGTGAAGGTGCAGTGGGACGCGATCAAGGCGCAGGAGAAGGCCGAGGCCGGACGTGAGCCGGCGCACCTGCTCGATGGCATCCCGCTCGCCGAGCCCGCACTCGCCCGCGCTCGCGCGCTGTGCAGCCGCGCGGCCACGGTCGGCTTCGACTGGCCGACCGCGGAGGCCGTGCTCGACAAGCTGGACGAGGAAACCCGGGAAGTCCACGCCGCCATGGCGTCGGGCGATCGCGCAGCCATCGAGGACGAGATCGGCGACCTCCTCTTCGTGATTGCCAACCTCGCGCGCAAGCTCGGCGTCGACGCCGAGTCGGCCCTGCGCCAGGCCAACCGGAAGTTCACGCGACGGTTCAAGGCCATGGAGACGCAGCTGCTCGACGCAGGGCTGCCGCTCGCGGAGGCGACACTCGATCAGATGGAAGCGGGATGGCAGGCTGCCAAGCGCGCCGAGCGCCGCTCGCGCTGAGGCTTCCGCCTTCGCCTGTCGCCGTCCGTACGAGCGCCACGCGGCCATTCGTGGCGACCTGGATGGCCCCGACGACGTCTGTTCGCAGCAAGGCCACGCCGGCATCCGCGAGCCGCTGCCGCACCGCTGCCGCAGGATGCCCGAACCGATTGCCACGCCCCATCGAGCCCAGGGCGAGTACCGGGCGTGCGGCGTCGAGCAGGGCCGCACCCGTCGACGACGCGCTGCCGTGGTGCGCGAGCTTCAGGATCGTGAGGGGCGCGGCGGCGAATCGGTGCGCCCAGAGCCGCTCGGCCTCCTCGGTGACGTCGCCGGTCAACAGCAGTCCGACGTCGCCGAACCGGATCCAGACGACCACCGAGTCGTCGTTGCGCACGCGCGGGCGCTCCCAGTCGGGCGGGTCCGGATGCAGCACGTGGACGCGGACCGGTCCTTCCGACAGCGATTCGCCCGTGCGCAGGTGTCGCAGCCGGATGCCCGCGGCCCGCGCCTGGGCGTCGAGTGCGGCAACCATGGCATCGCCCGGCACGTCGATCCCGAGGATCAGTTCACGCGCGCCGAGCCGGCGAAGGACGGCAGCAACGCCCCCTGCGTGATCAGGATGGCCGTGCGTGACGAGCACGCGCGACAACGATCGATGGCCGAGCGCCCAGAGCGCAGGCGACGTCACGCGTTCGCCGACGTCGAAGCTCTCGGATGCACTGCCCCCCGCATCGACGAGCCACGTGCGTCCCGAAGGAAACCGCACGACGATCGCGTCTCCCTGCCCGACGTCAAGCGTTGTCACCACGAGCCAGGGCTCCCGCGACCAGCTCGCGCGTTGCCACCCGGCTGATGCGGGCCATGTCCACGGCGCGGGCGCACTCGTCTCGCGGCCCCCATCGACGATCAAGGCCATGCACGCCGTGAGCACGAGGCCGCTCGCAACTACCATCGCGGGGCGACGACGCGAGCTCGCCACGAGCAGCAGCGCGAGGCTGCCGTAGTAGGTCACGAGAAGGGCACGCGATGGCGGCGGCACCTCGCGCACGAGCCACGGCGCCATCGTCACGATGTCGCCCGTCCTCAGCAGCACCGCGACCGCAGCGCCGGCAACGCCGCCGGCGGTGTCGCCGGCGGTCGGCGACACCGAGGCCGACGTGGCAATCACGAGGCCGGCCATCTGGACGACGGCCGCGGCCGGAATGGCCATGACGTTCGCGATCACGCCGGCCGCCGTGACGACGCTGAACCACGTGGCGGTGATCGGCAGCAGCACGACCTCGATCGCGAGCGTCGCCAGCAGCATGGCCAGCAGGTACGAGAACGGCGCGGGCAGCGAGGGAACCCTCCGTGCGTGCGCCACCAGCCACACGAGCGTACCGGCCGCCGCGAACGAGAGCAGGCAGCCTGCGTCCCACGTCGAGAGCGGATCGACCGCAAGCTGGACGCCGGCAGCGACCGCCAGTGCCTGCAGGCCCGTGGTCCGGATGTCCCACCAGCGCGCGAGCAGGGCCACGGCCGCGACGAGCACCGCCCGGACGACCGATGCGCCGCCATCCACGATCACCGCGAACGCCAGCAGGCCGGCGGCAAGCCAGAGCATCGCCAGACGCGGGCCGAGTGCCGTGGCGCGGGGCAGCACGAGCAGCAGTGCCAGCCACACGCCGACGTTGCCGCCCGAGATCGCCACCACGTGGTAGACGCCGGCGTGCTGGAGCCCGCGGGTCACGGCAGCCGGCATCGCGCTGCGATCGCCGATCAGGATCGCGGTGACGACGGCGGCGGCGTCGGCATGCGGCACGTGCGAGGCCACCACGCCGCGCACGTGCAGGCGCGCCCTTGCCGCGGCTTCCTCCCATGCGGGCCCCGCCCGTGTCGTGACGAGCGCGGCGCTCTTGATGCCACCGAAGAACCGGACGCCCTGCCGCGCGAGGGCGCGTTCGGCGTCGGGAATGCCGAAGTTGCGGTACGGCAGCGGTCGGCGCAGCGACGCCAGCGGCGCCTCGATGGCGCGGCCTCGTGTCCATTCCTGCCGCGCGGCAAGCGCCCGGTCGCCAGCGACGGTCAACCGCGCACCGGCCGGCAGCGCTTGCCAGTTGCCACCGACCTGCACGCGGCGCATCGCGACGTCGAGCATCACGCCGCCTGCGGGCGTGACCCACGCATCGCGGCGCAGGACGGCATCCACCCGCACAGGCACGCCCGACGCCACGTGCTCCTCCAGCGCGGCGAGGTCCACGCCGCCCGGCGACCAGGCCCGCGCCTCGGCGACGCCGCCGACGCCGGCGCCGAACGCCAGTGACGCGGAGGCTGCGACGCCGAGCGCGGCCGCCGCGTGCCCCGCCCAACCGAGTCGCACCGCGACGATGAACAGGCCGGCGCCGCCTGCCGCGAGCAGGGCGGCCACGTTCGCGTCGAGCCGCGCCGAACTCCCCGACACCGTCGCGACGATGAGCAGGCCGACGAGGGCGACGAGCGGCGTCATGCCTGCTCGTGGAGCAAGTCGGATGCCGCCGCGGATGCGTCAGCGGATCGTCACGTTTTCAGGGGAATCGGCGCGGCCGCCGCAACGGGCGCCGGCGCGCGTCGCAGATCGTGCGATCTGCGCGCGTCGACGGGAGGCAGGAACTGCATGAATGGCCAGGCGGACCGGGCACGCGCCCTTCGCGGTACCCGGTACCCGGTACGTCAGGCGTTGCTCATGACGCTGCCGTGGTACTCCTGCAGCGACCGCACCTCGAGGCCCTGTTCGCGGAGTGCGCGGATGGCGCTGACGGTCGCAGCGCCGCCCGTGAGCGTGGTGATGCACGGCACACCCTGCATCATGGCCACGCGGCGCACGCTGCGGTCGTCGAAGAACGACTCGCGGCCGAGCGGCGTGTTGAGCACGAGCTGGATCTGCTTGTTCACGATGTGGTCGCCGACGTGCGGGCGGCCCTCGTTGATCTTGTAGACGACCTCGACGTCGAGGCCGTGGGCGCGCAGGTACGCGGCGGTGCCACGCGTGGCCACGAGGGTGAAGCCGAGCCCCGCGAGGTCGCGCGCAATCGGCACGACGTTGGGCTTGTCGTCGTTGTTGACGCTGATGAACGCCGCACCGTCGAGCGGGAGCTTCTGGCCGGCGGCGATCTGCGCCTTGGCGAACGCGGTGCCGAAGGTCGGCGCACCGCCCATCACCTCGCCCGTGCTCTTCATCTCCGGGCCGAGGATCGTGTCCACGCCCGGGAACCGGACGAACGGGAAGACCGGGGCCTTGACGAACACGCCGGTGACGTCCAGGTCGTGCACGAGGCCGAGGTCGGCGAGCGACTTGCCGGTCATCAGCTTTGCCGCGATCTTGGCGAGCGGCACGCCGGTCGCCTTCGACAGGTACGGCACGGTGCGCGAGGCACGCGGGTTGACCTCGATCACGTACACCGTGTCGTCCTTGATGGCAAACTGCGCGTTCATCAGGCCGACGACGTTGAGGGCGCGCGCGATGCGCCGGGTGTAGTCCTTGATCGTCTCGAGGTGCTTCTCGGCGACGAGGTACGTGGGCACGACGCAGGAGCTGTCGCCCGAGTGGATGCCCGCCTCCTCGATGTGCTCCATCACGCCGCCAATCACGACGCCGCCCTGCCCGTCGGCCACGGCGTCGACGTCGAGCTCGAAGGCGTCCTCGAGGAAGCGATCGATGAGGATCGGCTTCTCGGGCGAGACGTCCACGGCCGAGGCCATGTAGTTGTCGAGCGTGCCGGCGTCGTACACGATGGCCATCGCGCGGCCGCCGAGCACGTACGACGGCCGGACGACGACCGGATAGCCGATCTTCGCGGCCACCTCGCGCGCTTCGTCGCGGCTTGCCGCCATGCCGTTTGCCGGCTGCGGGATGCCGAGATCCCACAGCAGCGAGGCGAAGCGCTCGCGGTCCTCGGCGAGGTCGATCGAGTCGGGCGACGTGCCGATGATGCGCACGCCGGCCTCCTGCAGCGCCAGCGCGAGCTTCAGCGGCGTCTGGCCGCCAAACTGCACGACGCACGAGACCTCGCCGCCCGCGGACTTCTCGCGCTCGATGACGGCAAGCACGTCCTCGAGCGTCAGCGGCTCGAAGTACAGGCGGTCCACCGTGTCGTAGTCGGTGGACACGGTCTCCGGGTTGCAGTTGATCATCACCGTCTCGAAACCCTCGTCGCGGGCCGCGAAGGCGGCATGACAGCAGCAGTAGTCGAACTCGATGCCCTGGCCGATGCGGTTGGGGCCGCTGCCGAGGATCACGACCTTGTCGCGCGGCGTCGGGTCCGCCTCGCACTCGCGCTCGAACGTCCCGTACAGGTACGGCGTGAACGACTCGAACTCCGCCGCGCACGTGTCGATCCGCTTGTAGGCGTTGCGCAGGCCGAGCTCCTCGCGCCGCTCGCGCACCGCGCCCTCGGTCACCTCGCAGAGCCGCGCGATGTCGCGATCCCCGAAGCCGTTGCGCTTCAGCGTCCGCAGCAGGTCCTCGGACATGTTGCGCAAGCCGATGTCGCGCGCCATGTGCCCGAGCTCCACGAGCTCCTGGAACTGCTCGAGGAACCACGGATCGATGTGCGTCAGCTCGTGCAGCTGCTGCACCGTCCAGCCGCGCTCGAGCGCCCGGAACACGGCCCACATCCGGCGATCGTTCGGGATCACAAGCGACCGGCGCAGCGCCTCGACCTTCTCCTCGTCGTCGTCGACCGGCTGGCCGAAGAGGGAGGACGCGCTGCTCCCGAGCTCCAGCGACCGGATCGACTTGAGGAATGCCTCCTTGAACGTGCGGCCGATGGCCATCGCCTCGCCCACCGACTTCATCTGCGTCGTGAGCGTCGCGTCGGCCTGCGGGAACTTCTCGAAGGCCCAGCGCGGGAACTTCACGACGACGTAGTCGATCGTCGGCTCGAAGGAGGCCGGCGTCACCCGCGTGATGTCGTTCGGGATCTCGTCGAGCGTGTAGCCGAGCGCGAGCTTGGCCGCGATCTTCGCGATCGGGAACCCGGTGGCCTTGGACGCGAGCGCCGAACTGCGCGACACGCGCGGGTTCATCTCGATGACGATGTAGTCGCCGTTGGCGGGGTTGACGGCGAACTGGATGTTGCTGCCGCCGGTCTCGACGCCCACGCGACGGATGATGCGGCGGGCCGCATCGCGCAGCCGGTGGTACTCGCGGTCCGAGAGCGTGATGGCGGGTGCGACCGTGATGGAGTCGCCCGTGTGGACGCCCATCGCGTCGACGTTCTCGATCGAGCAGATGACCACGAAGTTGTCGGCGTGGTCGCGCATCACCTCGAGCTCGTACTCCTTCCAGCCGATCACCGACTGCTCCACGAGGATCTCGTGCACCGGGCTCAGGCTGATGCCGCGCTCGCAGATCTCGCGGTACTCCTCGAGGTTGTAGGCAATCCCGCCGCCCACTCCGCCCATCGTGAACGACGGCCGGATGATGGCCGGGAAGCCCACCTCCTCCACCGCGGCCAGCGCGTCGGGCAGCGTGTGCACGACCGCCGACTTCGGCACCGGGATGCCGATCTCCTTCATCGCCTCGCGGAACTTGAGGCGGTCCTCGGCGACCTCGATGGCCTCGATCTGCGCGCCAATCAGCTTGACGCCGTACTTCTCGAGGATGCCGGCCTTCGCGAGCTCGACGGCCAGGTTCAGGGCCGTCTGCCCGCCGACGGTCGGCAGCAGCGCATCGGGCTTCTCCCGCGCGATCACCTGCTCGACCATCTCCACCGTCAGCGGCTCGACGTACGTCCGGTCGGCCAGTTCCGGGTCGGTCATGATCGTCGCCGGATTGCTGTTGATGAGGATGACCTCGAGGCCCTCGCTCTCGAGGGCCTTGCAGGCCTGGGTGCCGGAATAGTCGAACTCGCAGGCCTGGCCGATCACGATCGGGCCGGAGCCGATGACGAGCACGCGTTTGATGTCGGTGCGGGGCATCTAGGCGCGCGCCTCCATGGCGTCGAGGAACTCGCGGAACAGGTAGTCGGCGTCGTGCGGGCCGGGCGCCGCCTCGGGGTGGTACTGCACGCAGAAGATCGGGCGCGTGCGGTGCTTCAGCCCCTCCACCGTGTTGTCGTACAGGTTCACGTGCGTCACTTCCACGTCGTCTGGAATCGTCTGCGGATCGACGGCAAAGCCGTGGTTCTGCGACGTGATCTCCACCGCGCCGGAGGCGAGGTGCTTGACCGGGTGGTTGGTGCCGCGGTGGCCGAACTTCAGCTTGAACGTCCGGGCGCCGAGGGCCTGCGCGAGCACCTGGTGCCCGAGGCAGATGCCGAAGACCGGCACATCCGCGTCGGCAAGCGCTTTCGCGTTGTCGACCACGTACGGCAGCGCCGCCGGGTCGCCGGGCCCGTTGCTGAAGAACACGCCGTCGGGCCCGTCCTTCAGCAGGTCGGCCGCCGGCGTCGTGGCCGGATACACGCGCACGTCGATGCCGTGCTCGGCAAAGCGGCGCAGGATGTTGTACTTCATCCCGAGATCGTAGGCGGCGACCTTCAACCGGCGTCCGGCACGGCGCTGTGGCTCGAGGATCAGGTCGCGCCCGAGCGTGGCGCCCGGTTCCTCGGTCGGCTGCCAGTCGAACGGCGCGCTCGTGGTGACCGCCTTCACGAGGTCGGCCCCCTCCATCGGCGGGACCGCCCGCGCCTTCTCCACGAGTTCCTCGCCCTTCACGCCGGCGCCCGTCGCAATCACGCCGCGCATGACGCCCGACGACCGCAGCACGCGCGTCAGCGCGCGCGTGTCCACGTCGGAGATCGCGACGATGTCGTGGCGCACGAGGTATTCCTTCAGCGTCGCCTCCGCGCGCCAGTTGCTGGCCACGCGCGACGCCTCGCGCATCACGAAGCCCGCCACCTGCGGTGCGCGCGATTCCATGTCTTCGGCCGACACGCCGTAGTTGCCGATGAGCGGCGCCGTCATCGTGACGATCTGCCCGGCATACGACGGATCGGTGAGGACTTCCTGATAGCCCGTCAGGCTCGTGTTGAAGACGACCTCGCCGCTGGTCTCGCCAGCGGCGCCGACAGCCACGCCTTCGAAGACCTGGCCATTCTCGAGTGCGAGTAGCGCTTTCATTCCTGTCCCTGCTGCAACGTGGCCTCGACCCGCACGCGCGTGCCCGCCACCACCATCACCTGCCCCTCCCACGCGCGATAGCCGGGAGCCTCCACGCGCACCCGGTGTACGCCGGGGCTGAGCCCGGGAATACCGGCCGGCGTGCTGCCATACGCCTGTCCGTCCACGAACAATCGCGCCATGGCCGGCGACGAGACGACGAAGATGCCGCCGGTCTGCGTGCCGCCACCGGCTGCCATGCCCGCAGGAGCCGCCTCGCGGCCGCCCGACCGCGGCGCCACGGGCGGGGCCACGGGAGGCGCGGGCGGCGGTGCCGCAGCGGCCACCGCTGGCGCGGTGCCTTCGCCGCGCTCGAGATCCACCGTGATCGAGGCCACCGGCTGCGACGGCAGCAGGGCGATCTCGCGCTCGACGGTCCGGAAGCCCGGGCGGGAGATGGCGATCACGTACGACCCGAACGGCAGGTCACGGAGCACCACGGGGGTCTCGCCGCGCGGACGGCCGTTCACGCGCACCTCTCCGGCCGGCGACGACCGGATCAGCGCCCGGCCCATCTCGGCAGCCGCCGCAGGTTCGTCGGCCGGTGGCGTGGCGGTCGCGCGCGGCGCAGCGGGCGGCGTGGCCTGCCGCCGTGCGTCGGCGGGCGGCGTCGGCGTGGTTGCCACGGGCGCCTGCGGCACGACCTGACGCTCGGCGACTCGCGGGGGAGCCTCAGCGGCCGGCGCAACCGGTGGCGGCGCGGGCGTGGCTGGCGCTGCGTCGGCGGCCGGCACGTCGTCGGCAATCGCCGTGGGGGCATCGGCAACCGGTGCGGCCGGTGGCGTCGGGTCGAGGCTGCGCCAGGTGCCGTAGCCGACGGCGGCCAGCACGAGCAGCACGAGCGCGACGAGCCACGGCGCCCGCCGCGGCGTGTCGTCGGCCGGCGCGTCCCAACTGCGCGGCGGCTCGGCGATCGGCGGCATGTCCTCGTCTGCGAGGCGCCATTCGATCGCGGGTGACGGGCCGGCCGTGGCCACGTCGATCGACGGATGCTCGCTCGGCGGCACGCGGTACGCGAGCGCGTCCGGCTCGGCGTCGGCCGCGGCGGCCACCACGGTCTCCTCGTCCGGGACGTCGGCGACGAGCCACTCCTGCTCGGGCTCCTCGTCGGGTTCGGACGCTGGCGCGTCGGCGCCGGGAGCCGCGGCGAGCGGACTCGTCGGTCCGTCTTCTTCCGGGAACAGCGACAGCGCCACGCCCTCCGGGTCCTCGAGGTGCTGCACCTCGATCTCCCGGGACGACTCGCCGGATGCGGCGGCGGCGGCAGCGGCGAGGATCACGCCCTCGCGTGCGAACCGCGACAGGGCGGCGGCTTCGGCCACGGCCCGCTCGGGACCCGCAAGTGCGGCCAGCCATTCCTCGAGGGATGCGTACCGCTTGTCGGGATCGGGATGAAGTGCACGCCCGAACACCTCGTGCAGGCGCGCATCCTCGGTGGGCGTCTCGGCGAGCGACCAGCGGTCGAAGGCCGGAATCGTGCCGGCGATGAGGCGACGCCCCGAGAGCGCGTCGAGCGCGAGCATCGCAAGAGCGTACTGATCGGCGCTGGTGTCCCAGCGTCCTCCCGATGCCCGCTCGGGCGCTGTGTACGGCACCCGTATCGGGGCCTGGAGGGACAGGTGCTCCAGCGCCGGAGCGACCCCCACGCCGGTGAGCAGTCCGCCGTCGTCGGACACCAGCACGTCACGCGGATGGATGGCGCCGTGCCACACGCCCGCGTCGTGGGCGGCCTGCAGTCCGGCGACAACGGGCCGCAGCCACGACAGCGTGGCGTCGAGGCTCTGGCGCCCGCCACGCAGGCGGCCCTCGACACTTGGCGCGTCGACGACAGGCGACGCGAGATACACGCCATCGTCGCTGGCGCCGACGTCGGTCACGGGCAGCAGGCCCGGGTGGGCAGGCACCTGCGTGCGGACGTGGTCGAGCACCTCGACGAGGGCCGCGGCGTCACTGCCGACGTCGGTGATGAGTTTGAGGCTCAGAAGTCGCCCGCGATCGTCCTCGACGAGCAACCGTGGGCCAAGGGTCCCCGACGCCAGCACACGCCGGACGCGATACGGTCCGACGGCCTCGGGCGACTGGAAGAGAGGCGAGGGGTCGTTTGTCAGGGCAGGGACTCTCCTGCGCAAGGCGCGCGCGGGCAGACGACATTATAGCAAGCGCTTTCGTCAAGCGGCGGCGCGCCTTGACACCCGCTGAGCGCTTTGCCACAGTGGACCTCCTGTGCGCTCAGACTCGACCACTCAGGCGGCGCAGCCACAGGGAATTGACCTCCGTGAGTGGTCCGGCTCCCGCCTGAGCCTCGACTACACTTTCCAGTACGAACGGCTCTCCCGGTACTACGCGGGCGATCCGGCCCGATCCGAGGCCTGGCGCGACGCGATCCACCGGGCGCAGGCGCACCCACGCCAGCGCGCGCGCCTCGTCGAGATTCTCGAGGCCCAGTTGGCGGCCCGCGGGGCGCCCGAGCAGGCACGGGCCGCGGCGGCAAAGCTGGCCGATCCCCGCACCGTCGCCATCGTCACGGGCCAGCAGGCCGGGCTGTTCGGCGGTCCTCTCTACACCCTGATGAAGGGCCTCACGGCGGCCAAGCTCGCGGCCGAGATCGAAGCCCAGCACGGCGTGCCGTGCGTGACGGTGTTCTGGAACCACGCCGAGGACCACGACTGGGAGGAAGTCGCCTCGGCCTACGTGCTCGACGCCAGCATGCAGCCGCGCCGCCTGACGGTGGCGGGCGCCGAAGGCGATGAACACCGACCCGTCGGCACGGTGCGCCTCACCGACGACATCACCCGGGTGCTCGCCGAACTCGAGGCGCAGTTACCCCGCACGGAGTTCACCGACGAAGTCGTCGAGCAGTTGCGTCGCTGTTACCGCCCAGGCGTCGGGATGGCCGATGCCTTCGGCTGTCTCCTCGACTTCCTGCTCGGCCCGCTCGGTGTCGTGGTCTTCGACGGCAGCGACCCGGCCGCAAAGCCCCTCGCGGCGCCGTTGTTCGCGCGCGAGCTCGAACACCCCGGACACACGAGCCACCTTGCCGCCGCCGCGGGAGAAGCCCTGACCGCCGACGGCTACCATGCCCAGGTCGTGCCGCAGCCCGACGGCACCGCGCTGTTCTCGATGAACGGCGGCCGGCTGCCCGTCAGGTACCGTGACAGCCAGTTCCTGATCGGCGACGAAGCCGCGGACGCCGCGGCCCTGCGCGCGGACGGCGAGGCCCACCCGGAACGATTCAGCCCGAACGTCCTGCTCCGCGCCGTCGTCCAGGACTCGCTCCTGCCGACGATCGCGTATGTCGCCGGCCCCTCCGAACTCGCGTACCTGGGTCAGTTGAAGGACGTCTACGCGTTCCACGCCACGCCGATGCCGCTCATCGTCGCGCGCGCCACGGGCACGATTCTGGATGCGGCGTCGTTGCGGTTCCTCGCCCGCACCTCGCTGCCGCTCCGGTCGCTGCGGGCGCAGGACGAATCGGTCCTGAACCAGTGGCTGGAGGCGCAACTGCCGCCGTCGATCGACAAGGCGCTGCAGGAACTCGAACAGGCGCTCGACGACAGGATGTCGGCGCTCCTGGCGGTCGTACCCGCCGTCGATCCGACACTCGAGGGCAGCGTGACGTCGTCGCGCGGCCGCATCGTGCACGAGGTGCGGTCGCTCCACACGAAGGTGATCCAGGCGGCAAAGCGCCGGCACGACACGCTGCGCCGGCAGTTCTCGCACACGCAGCACCTCGCGTTCCCGGCGGGCACGCCGCAGGAACGCATCGTGTGCCTCGCGTGGTTCATGAACCGCTTCGGGCCCGCGCTCGTGCCGCGGTTGTCCGACACCCTGCCGCTCGACGGCGGCAAGCACTGGTTGCTGCAGCTCTAGACGTCCTGTTCCTTGGCCCGTTCCCGCCGTCCTCGTCGTCGCTGGCTCAAGCTCGCGGTTGCCGTCCTGCTCGGACCGTTGATCGTGCTCGCCGGCGTCTTCGCCCTGATGTATCGCAGCATCGCGGGGGAACTCGATGCGCGGCTCGCCGGCCTCCACGAGCGCTCGGCCCCCCGCGTCTATGCACGCCCGTTCGTCCTCCGCGTCGGACAGGCGGTGACCGTCGGCGAACTCGGCGAGAACCTCGATGACGTCGGGTACACCCGCCGCGAGCGCGCACGAGTGCCGGGCGAGTTCGACGTCCACGGCACGGTGGTGCGGCTGATTCCGCGTGGCGGCAAGGCGGCGGACCGCGTGGTGCAGGTGACGCTGGCCGTGGACGGCAAGGGCCGGAGCGGACGCATCACGGGGCTGCAGCTCGAGAAGGCCGGGCCGGTTTCGGAGCTGGAACTGGAACCGCCGCTGCTCACGGCCGTGGCGCCGGGCTCACGCGGACGCCAGCGACAGGTGGCGCTGTCGCAACTGCCGGCGTCGGTGGTGCAGGCCGTGCTCGCCATCGAGGACCGTCGCTTCTATTCCCACCCCGGCGTGGACGTGATTCGCACCGCGGGTGCCGTCGTCACCAACCTGAAGGGCGACAAGCCCTACCTCGAGGGCGGCTCGACGCTCACCCAGCAGCTGGTCAAGAACTCGTTCCTGACACCGGAGAAGACCTACACGCGGAAGGTGCGCGAGCAGGTCATGTCGGTCGTGCTCGAGCGCCGCCTCACGAAGGACCAGATCCTCGAGCTGTACCTGAACGACGTCTACCTCGGGCAGCGCGGCTCGTTCTCGGTCCACGGCGTGGCCGAGGGCGCGCACCTCTTCTTCGGCAAGGACGTGAGCAACCTGTCGCTTGCCGAATCCGCGACGCTCGCCGGCATCATCCAGTCGCCGGCGGCCCACTCGCCGACCCGCAATCCCGGCCGTTCGAAGGAACGCCGCAACGTCGTGCTGCAGGCCATGGCCGACAGCGGCTTCATCACCGCCGACGCCGCCACGGCAGCCATGCGCGCGCCGCTCGTCACGGCCTCGGGCAGCGTGGACGCCGAGGCCCCGTACTTCGTCGATCACGTCACGCAGTTGCTCGGCGACCAGATCGCGCTGCGGGCGTCAACGACGCGCATCGCGGTGCACACCACGCTCGACCTGCACCTGCAGCGGCTCGCACAGGACGTGGTCACGCAGGGCGTGGCCGACATCGAGGCCCGCTTTGCCAGGCGCAGGCAGCGGCGCGCCGCGATGCAGGCGGCGCTCGTGGCCATCGACCCGCGCACCGGCGACATCCTCGCGATGGTCGGAGGCCGCTCCTATCAGCGCTCGCAGTACAACCGCGCCACGACCGCCAGGCGGCAACCGGGATCGACGTTCAAGCCGTTCGTCTTCCTGACGGCCTTCGACATGGCCCTGCGCGAGGGCCGCACCGACCTCACGCCGGCGACGCTGGTGGCCGACGAACCGGTCACCTTCTTCGTCAACGCCGAGGAGTGGACGCCGCGCAACTACGACGGCGAGTACGACGGCCGGATCACGGCACGTCGCGCGCTCGCGCGCTCGCGCAACCTGGCCACGATCCAGATGGCCGAACTCACCGGGTACCAGCAGATCGCCTCGCTGTGGCGCCGCATCAAGCCGGGATTCGAGGCGCAGGCCTATCCGTCGATCGCGCTGGGTGTCTTCGAGGCGACGCCGCTCGACCTTGCCGAGGCCTACACCATATTTCCCAACCTCGGCGAAGTCCGGCCGTTGCGTGCGGTCGCACGTCTCGAGGTCGACGGACGCGAGTTCGACGGACCCGATGGCGGCCGGCCGCGGCGCGTCGTCGACCCGGCACCCGCGTTCCTCGTGACCAACATGCTGCGCAGCGTGCTGAACGAGGGCACCGGTGCCAGCGCGCGGGCGGCGGGCTTCTCGCTCGATGCCGCCGGCAAGAGCGGCACGACAAACGACCTGCGTGACGCCTGGTTCGTCGGCTACACGCCTGAACTGCTGACGGTGGTCTGGGTCGGGCTCGACGACAACACGCCGGTCGGCCTCAGCGGGTCGCAGGCGGCACTCCCCATCTGGACGGCGTTCATGAAGCGGGCACTCGCCGGGCATGCCAACCAGCCATTCCAGGTGCCCGACGGCATCGCGTTTGCCGAGATCGACAAGGACACCGGGCAGCGCGCCGGCCCCTTCTGCGAACGCGTGTTCAATGAGGCCTTCCTTGTCGGCACCGAACCGCAGACCCTCTGCTACACCCACCTCGGCGTCCCGGCCGGCAGCCTCACACACCTGCCGAGCCTGCTCCAGGTGCCTGGCCTGAGCCCGCCCAGGGCACAGGTCCCGTAGACTTTCGTTATACTGGTCCGTCATCTCACCCGAGGTTCTCCTTGAAGTACGCCGTCCCCATCATCCTCGCCCTCTCGCTCGGTGTCGCCTGCAATCGCGCCGACACGAAGGCTGCTTCGGCCACTGACAACGCGGACGCCGCAGGCGCCGCCCAACCGGCAGCGACGACGCCGGACGGCCAGCCGACCGCCGACGGCCAGGCTGCCGCGCCGCAGCAACCGCCAGCCAAGCCCGTGCCGGCCGTGCTGCCTGCCGTCGTCGCCCGCGTCAACGGCGTCGACATCCCTGCTGACGAACTCGAGAAGGCCGTCCGGAACCTGGAAGCCAACGTCGGCCAGCCGATTCCGGCCGAGCGCCGCAACGAGATCTATCGGGGCATCCTCGATCAACTCGTCGACCAGCGCCTGCTCGAACAGGAGGCGGCCTCGCGCAGCATCAAGGCGACCGATGCGGAGGTCGCGGCCGGCATCGATCAGATGAAGCAGCAGGCGCCGAGCCCCGACGCGTTCGCCAAGGCGCTCGCATCGCGCAAGCTGACCGAGGCCGACCTGCGCGCCGAGGCCCGCCAGCGGCTCACGGTGGACAAGCTCCTCACGGCCGAAGTGGAACCCAAGGCCGTCGTCACCGAGGCCGACATCGCCGACTTCTACAAGAAGAACCCGCAGTTCTTCATGCAGCAGGAAGCGCTGCGCGCCAGCCACATCCTCATCAAGGCCGACAGCGCCGAGGCCAAGCCGGCAGCCAAGGCAAAGGCCGACGACCTGCTGCGGCAGATCAAGGGCGGGGCGGACTTCGCGGCGCTCGCCAAGCAGCACTCGAACGACGGCAGCGCCGCGGCCGGCGGCGACCTCGGCTTCTTCCCGCGCGGCCAGATGGTCAAGGCGTTCGAGGACGCCGCGTTCGCCCTGAAGCCTGGCGAGGTCAGCGGCGTCGTCGAGACCGAGTTCGGCTACCACATCATCAAGGCTGCCGAGCACCGCACCGCCCGCACCGTACCGCTCGCGGAAGTCAGCGACCGCATCGCGCAGGCCCTCCGCCAGCAGAAGCAGCAGCAGCTCGCGCAGGAGTTCGTCCAGTCGCTCAAGGGCAAGGCGAAGGTCGAGATCCTGATGTGACACGCACCCTGTTCGGGGCCGTCGACGAGGCCCTTGCGCGCGGTGAGGCAGTGGCACTCGTCACCGTCGTCCGCGCGCAGGGCTCGACGCCGCAGCGCGTCGGCGCCCGCATGCTCGTCTACGAGGATGGCCGCACGCTCGGCACGATCGGCGGCGGCTGCTACGAACAGGACGCCCTCGGCAAGGCCCGTCTGGCGCTCCAGACCGGGCGGCCCACCCTCGCCCACTACGACCTGAACGACGACTTCGCCGAAGAGCACGGCCTCATCTGCGGGGGACGGATGGACGTCTTCATCGAGGCGGTGGCGCCCACGCCCCGTGTGTGCGTCATCGGCGCCGGACACGTCGGCTATCACACGGCACGCCTTGCGGCCACCGCCGGGTTCCGCGTGGTCGTGGTGGACGACCGGGCGTCGTTTGCCGACCCCGCGCGCTTCCCCACCGCGGAACGCGTGGACGTGGCCGACATTCCCGACTGGCTCCGCACCGCCGACATCGGTCCGCGCGACTATCTCGTCATCGTGACGCGCGGTCATCGCGAGGACCTCGACGCGCTGCGTGCCGCGCTCGAGCGCGAGACGGCGTACGTAGGCCTCATCGGCAGCCGCGCCAAGATCGCCCGCCTGCACGCACGGCTCGACGAACAGGGCGACGACGTGTCGCGACTTGCGCGCGTCCACGCGCCAATCGGCCTCGACCTCGGTGCGGTGACGCCCGAGGAGATTGCCGTCAGCATCGTCGCCGAGCTGATCGCGCACCGGCGCGGCCGCTTGCGTCCACGCGACGGCGGGAGCGACGACAATGCGCGAGCCGCAGCGTCGCTGCAATGGCGGCCGCCGGCAGCCCGCTGATCTATCCTCGCGTCATGATCGGCTTCGGACGCCGCCTCCTCGACGAGTTCCCCCTCGACCCGCACGTCACATACCTGAACCACGGCACCGTCGGCGTCACGCCGCGACGCGTGCTCGCCGCGCAACAGGCAATCCGCGATGAGATCGAGCGGCAGCCGAGCCGGTTCCTGCTGCGCGAGCTGACCGCACCGGCGACGTCGGTCGGCATGCCGAGTCGCGAACGGCCCCGGCTCCGGATTGCCGCCGACCGCGTGGCGGCGTTCCTCGGCGCCCGCGGTTACGACCTCGTCTTCACGGACAACGTCACGGCAGGCGCCAACGCCGTGCTCCGGTCGTTCCCGCTCGAGCCCGGCGACGAGATCCTCCTGACCGATCTCGGCTACGGCGGCGTCACGAATGCGGCGCGGTTCGCCGCCCGCGAGAAGGGCGCCGCCGTCAACACGGTGGCGATCCCTTACCCGTTTCGTGCCGACGCGATCGTGGACGCCATCGATGCCGCGGCCGGCCCGCGGACGCGCATCGCCATCGTGGACCACATCTCGGCCGACAGTGCCCTCGTCCTGCCGATCGCAGCCATCGCATCGCGCCTGCGTGCGCGCGGCGTCGCCGTACTCGTCGATGGCGCGCACGTCCCGGGCGCCATTCCCCTGGCCATCGCCGGCCTCGGCGTGGACTGGTACGTCGCCAACCTCCACAAGTGGATGTGGGTCCCGCGCGGCAGCGGCATCCTCTGGGCCGCACCGGATCGGCAGGCCTCACTCCAGCCGCCCGTCGTGTCGTGGGGCCTCGACCAGGGCTTCACGACGACGTTCGACATGCCCGGCACGCGGGATCCCTCGCAGCATCTCGCCGCGCCCGCAGCCATCGCCTTGTTCGAGGAGTGGGGAACGGAGGCCATCCAGCGACACAACCACGCCCTCGCCATGCGTGCCGCCCATCACCTGGCGGAACGCTGGGACGTGCCATTCGAGACGCCCGAGGATCTGATCGGCACGATGGCGACGGTGACGTTGCCGCAGGTACTGGGTTCAGAACGCGAGGACGCGCTGCGCCTCCGCGACACGCTGCTGTTCGAGCACGCCATCGAGGTGCCGGTCCACGCATACCGGGGGCAACTGCGTGCGCGCGTGTCGGCGCAGGTCTACAACGACATGGACGACATCGAGCGGTTCGCCGCCACCGTGCTGTCGCTCGCGCGACGGCCATAGGTTCCGATGGCGGCCTTCGTCCTGCGCGGCGGCACCGTCCTCACCATGAACGACACCCTCGACATCGTCGAGGGCCCTGTCGTCGTGCGTGACGGCGTGATCGCCCAGGTCGGCGGCGCGCTTCCCGAAGGCCTGCCGTCGATCGACGTCAGCGGCTGCCTCGTGCTCCCGGGCTTCGTGCAGACGCATGTCCACCTCTGCCAGACGCTCTTCCGGGGAGCGGCTGACGACCTGGCGCTGCTTGCCTGGCTGCGGCAGCGTGTGTGGCCGATGGAGGCGGCGCACGACGACGCCTCGCTGCGCGCGAGCACGCGGCTCGCGGTCTACGAACTGCTGCGCACCGGCACGACCTGCGTGCTGACGATGGAGACCGTCCACGGCACCGACGTCGTGCTCGAGACCCTTGCTGCGAGCGGGCTGCGCGCTACCGTCGGCAAGTGCCTGATGGACAGCGACGATGCCGCACCAGCGCGGTTGAAGCAGCCGGTTGGCGCGGCAATCGACGAATCACTGGCGCTGCGGTCGGCGTGGGACGGCGCCGCCAACGGCAGGCTGCGCGTCGCGCTCGCCCCGCGCTTTGCCGTCTCGTGCACGCGCGGCATGCTCGAAGCCGCGGCGGCCGTCTCGGCGGCACACGGGATGCTGGTGCACACGCACGCGGCCGAACAGCGCGACGAGATCGAGGTCGTCCGCGCCATCGCCGGGATGGGCAACCTTGCGTATCTTGCCGACACCGGCCTTGCGACACCGCGCCTGTGTGCCGCGCACTGCGTGTGGGTGGACGCGGCCGAGCAGGCACTGCTCGCCGATCACGACGTCAAGGTGATGCACTGCCCGGGCAGCAACCTGAAGCTCGGATCCGGGCTTGCGCCTGTCGTCGAGATGCGGAGGCGCGGGATCACGGTGTCGATCGGCGCCGACGGCGCGGCGTGCAACAACCGGCTCGACATGTTCGAGGAGATGCGGCTCGCGGCGACGCTCCAGGCCGTGCGTCTCGGCCCGGGCGCCCTGCCGGCGCGCGACGTCGTGTGGATGGCCACGCGAGCCGGTGCGCGCACGCTCGGCCTCGAACAGGCGATCGGACAGGTCACGCCCGGCTGGCGCGCCGACCTCGTCGCCGTCGACGTGAGCGGGCCGATGGCGGCCCCGGGAGGCGATCCCTACTCGACGCTCGTGTATGCCTGCCGCGGCACGGACGTACGGCTGACGATTGTGGACGGCGAGGTGCTGATGCGGGACGGCACACAAGCGAGACTCGAACCCGGTGCGGTGGTGGAAGCCGCCCGCGACGAAGCCAGGCGGCTTCGTGCGCGGGCGAACGTGTGAGATGCGGCGGACGGGATGTGGAGGGGGGCCGCCGCTCTCGGTGGCTCAGTCGCGCTGACGCCTCCTGGCCAACGCCATGCACCCTGCCGACACCAGCAGCACCAGCGCGCCAGGCGCGGGCACTTCCGGATCACCGGGATCGCCCGGGTCGGGTGGATCCGGGTCCGTGATGATGATGGTGCCCTCGCCGGGCTCCCAGCTCGTCGTCACGAACGGGAAGCGCCCGGTGCCACCGAGGTTCGGGAAATCCACCTGCGTGTAGAGCGTCCGCGATGCACCCAGGAAATCGGCGAACGTCCCCACGGGCGGAATGCCCTGCGTGCCTTCGGTCGACCAGTGGTTGAGGAGCCCGAGCGGCGCCACGGGGTCGATCGAGTCCAGCAACTGCGTGCCGTACACCGTGCCCGACGTGTTCGGGGAGGCGACCCCGCTGAACCCCGCACCCGGCAGGATCCCGTTCAGGAGCTGGTTGATGTCGCTCTGGCAGCAGTTGTGGTCGGTCCCGAAGAAGATCCCGCCGCCCCGCGTCGCCAGCTGGTGTACCTCGTTGCGCGTGAAGTTGTCCATCGCGCTGAGCGGACCGGGATAGTCGGTCTCGGCGCTGTAGCTGATGTTGCGGATGTAGAGGCTGCCGTCGAGCAGGAGGTTCTTGTTCCCTGCCTCGTAGAACGACCGGAGCGCATCGATGTCGGCCGCGTTGAAGGCGCCTCCCGACGTCGTCGCATCGATGACGACGACGTCATACGAGCCACTCCCGAGGGCCGTTGCCAGCGACCCGGCAAACGGGCCGTCAACGTACGTCGCCGCGAACACGTCGCCCGGTGTCGCCGTCAGGGAGTCGGCCATCTCCTGACGCAAGGCATTCGGCGCCTGCCCGCCCCAGTCGGGCGTGGCGTCGAACCACAGGACATTGAACGGCGCCGCACTGGCGCCACTCGCACTGAGGACGATCGCGGCCAGTGCGAGCCGCACACTTCTCGTGAATGCTCCCATTGTTCCCCCTCGCGGCTGAATTGCAGCGCACTGTCTTCTGCAAGGAGATCTCCAACACCACCTGGAGAAAAGATTGACTTTCTGCCATAGGCCTGAAAATGACTGATGGAAAAAATCGCCATCGCCATCACCTGAAATCCGTTGGCAGGCAGACTCCTGACGAGGGGCATGCCCATGCTGACGGTCTGTCCTATAATCGTGGGGTTGGCACTCCCTGCCGACGACTGCCAATGGCGACCACCAGTTCTTCACGGTCGGGCGGCCTGCCCGCGGACGTGCCCGAGCGCTATCAGCGGCTGCTCGCGACGCTCGTGCGTGCGTTCATCGAACGCGGCGAACCGGTCTCGTCGCTGTGGCTGGCGCGCGAGAGCGGGCTCGACGTGTCGTCGGCCACGGTCCGGAGCGTGCTGGCGCGGCTCGAGGAACTCGGACTCGTGCGGCAGCCACACACCTCGGCCGGCCGGGTGCCGACCGACCAGGGCTACCGCTTCTACGTGGACCTGCTGCTGCAGAGCCGGCGACCGTCGCGCGCCGTCCATGAACTGGAGGCGCGGTTGCGTCGCGCCGGCGGGGTGGGCGGCCTGCTCGAGAACGTCTCGCAGGAACTGTCGCGCGTGTCGCACCATGTCGGGTTCGCGATCGCACCCGGCGGCCAGGAAGCGACGCTTAAGCACCTCGACCTCGTCACGCTCGACGCGCGCCGCGTGCTGGTCGTGGTGGTGTCCGGGTCCGGGCAGGTCACCCACAAGGTGGTCGAGACGCCCGAGGTGCTCGAGCCCTCCGAGCTGTCGCAGGCGGCCAACTACCTGAACGCCGAGTTCGCCGGGCTGCCGATCGTCGAGGTCCGCGAACGCATCCTCGAGCGCCTGCAGGAAGAGCGCGCCCTGTACGATCGGCTGCTGGCCCGAGCCCTGCGCCTCGCGTCCGAGACGCTCGGCGACGTTGCTGCCGGCACGCCGTTCTTCGTGCATGGCACCTCGTCGCTCGTCGATGCGACGAGTTCCGACGACGTGCGCGTGCCGCTGGCGACCCTGCGTGCGCTGCTGGCGATGATGGAGGAGAAGCACCGGCTGGTGCAGATCCTGAGCGAGTACCTCGACGGGCCGGGATTGACGGTGGTGATCGGCACCGAGCACGCCGAACCCGGCCTGCAGAACCTGAGCCTCGTCGCATCGACGTACACCGACGGTGGGCGCCAGGGCGTGGTCGGCGTGATCGGCCCCACGCGCATGCGCTACTCCCGCTCGATTGCCGCCGTCGACAGCGCCTCGCGCGCGGTCACGCGCGTGCTGATCGGCAATGCGACGGGCGGAGACCCCTCATGAGTGACAACCTGGACCCGACGGCCGAGCCCGTCACGCACGACGACGACACCGCAGGCGCCGTGGATGCGGCGCTCCGCGCCCGCGACGAGGCCGAGGATCGTCTTCTCCGCCTCCAGGCGGAGTTCGACAACTACCGCAAGCGGATGGATCGCGAACGCCGCGATCTGCACGACCACGTCACGGCGGAGGTCCTGACCGACTTCCTGCCGGTGATCGACGACATGGAGCGCGCCATCGAGGCCGCAGCCTCGTCGGCCGATCCCGCCGTCGCGAGCCACCGCCAGGGCCTGGAGCTGATTCACAAGCAGCTGCTCGACCTGCTGCTGCGACGCAAGGTCGTCGCCATCGAGGCCCTGGGCGCGGACTTCGACCCGAACCTCCACCAGGCCGTGAGCCAGGACGTGAGCCCGGACCACCGCGAAGGCGAGGTCATCGAGGACATGCGGCGCGGCTATCGCCTCGACGACCGCCTGCTGCGTGCGTCCATGGTGCGGGTGGCCACGCGTGGCTAAGCGCGACTACTACGAGGTGCTCGGCGTCGGCCGCGACGTCTCCGAGAAGGACCTGAAGAGCGCCTACAGGAAGCTCGCGCTGCAGTACCACCCGGATCGCAATCCGGGCGACGCGTCGGCCGAGGAGAAGTTCAAGGAAGCGGCCGAGGCATTCGCGGTCCTCGGCGACAAGGACAAGCGTGCCGCCTACGACCGGTTCGGCCACGCGGGTGTCAACGGCGCCGACGGGCCCCAGTTCGACCCGAGCACGTTCTCCGACTTCGGGGATCTCTTCGGCGGCCTCGGCGACGTCTTCGGCTTCGGCGACATCTTCGGCGGCGGCGGGCGTCGCCGCGGCGGTCCGCGGCGCGGGGCGGACCTGCGGTACGACCTCGAGATCACGTTCGAGCAGGCTGCGCGCGGCCACGAGATGCAGCTGCAGATCCCGCGTGAAGAGGGATGCGAGACGTGCAAGGGCACGGGTGCGGCGTCGGGCACCACGCCGGAGTCCTGCGCGCAGTGCGGCGGCTCCGGCCAGTTGCGCTACCAGCAGGGGTTCTTCACGGTGGCCAGGCCCTGCGGCACGTGCCGAGGGACGGGCCGCGTGATCGCCTCGCCGTGCGGCACCTGCCGCGGCGCGGGCCGCGTGACGCGTGAGCGCAAGCTCACCATCCGCATCCCGGCGGGTGTCGCCACCGGCCAGCGCATGCGCCTCAGCGGCGACGGCGAGCACGGCGCGGCCGGCGGTCCCCCTGGCGACCTCTACGTCGTGTTCCACGTCGCCGAGCACCCGTTCTTCCACCGCGAGGGCGACGACCTGCACTGCGAAGTCCCGGTGCAGTTCACGACTCTCGCACTCGGGGGAACGCTCGACGTACCGACGCTCGACGGCCCGCACCCGCTGACGATTCCCGAAGGCACCCAGGCGGGCACCAGCCTGCGCCTCCGCGGCAAGGGTCTGCCCAACGTCTCGGGCCGGGGCCAGGGCGACCTGCACGTCACGGTGGGCGTGCAGGTGCCGAAGAAGCCGTCACGCGAGGTGCGCGAGGCGCTCGAGGCGCTGCGCGGCGTGCTGCCGCCCGACACGGGCGATGCCCGCGCCCGCGATCAGGAGCAGGACGACAAGCCGTTCTTCGAGCGCGTCAAGGACATGTTCGGCTGATGGCCGCGCGTGCATCATGGCCCGCCCTGCGCGTCGCCTTCGCGCGCCCGATCGACGAGGCGCAGCGTGATGCGCTGTGGCTCGACATCGACGACTGCGGCACGACCGCACTCGACGAGGACGAGACAGGCACGACGGTGTCGCTGCACTTCACGGATGCCGCCGATCGCGATGCCGCGCGGGACCTGCTGGCGGCGCGAGGCTGGCTCGAACGCGCCACGCTGACCGCTGACGACGTGCCCGATGAAGGCTGGGCCGCCCGCTCGCAGGCCGGCCTCCCCGCCATCCGCGTCGGCCGCATCGTCGTCGCTCCGCCGTGGGACCTGCCGGCCGACACCGGACGGGACGACCTCGTCATCGAGGTCGAGCCGTCCACAGGCTTCGGCACCGGACACCATCAGTCCACGCGGCTCTGCCTGAGGGCCCTGCAGGACCTGCCGCTCGACGGCCGCCACGTGCTCGACATCGGCACCGGGTCGGGCGTGCTCGCGGTGGCGGCGGCCCGTCTGGGTGCCGCGTCGGCACTCGGCATCGACAACGACCCGGACGCGATCGAGTCGGCCGAGGACACGCGGCGACGCAACGGCCCCGCCGGCGGCCGCGTCCGCCTGGAACTGCGCGGGCTCGACGACCCGGCCCTGGAGCCCGCCGACGTCGTGTGCGCGAACCTGACCGGCACGCTGCTCCGCCAGCAGGGCGCGCGCGTCCAGCAGCTCGTCGCGCCGGGCGGGTGCGCCGTGCTCAGCGGCTTCACCGAGGACGAGGCGCGCTGGGTGCGGGAGGCCTTCGACGCCTGCGACCTCGAGGCCGAGCACGACGAAGAGTTCTGGATTGCTTACGTGATGCGGCGGCGCGACGCGTCGTCCCAGGCGTAGCGGATCACCGAGAGCGCGGCGAGCGCGACCTGCTCGGCGCGCAGCGTGACCGGCGCCATCGTCCAGGCCTGCCACCCGGCGCCGCGCGAGGCGTCGATCTCCTCCCGCGTCCACCCGCCCTCAGGACCGATCGCCACGCAGGTGCCCTGCGGCGGCACGGGCACGACGGCGCTGTCGCCACGCGACGCCGACGGTTCGGTGAGCCAGAGGCGCACCGGCGCGTCGCCGGGCACTTCCGCGAGCACGTCGGCGAGGGGTCGCACGCCCGCAATCCGCGGCAGCACCGCGCGGCCGCATTGCTTGGCGGCAGCAATCGCCACGCGCGTCCATCGATCCCGGGCGGCCGCGGCCGCTCGCGCCGGCACGTTCGACCGCGTCGCCGCCACGGGCCGGATGTCGCACGCGCCAAGCACCGTCGCGTCGCGGATCACGGCGTCCATCGCATCGCCCTTGAGCAGCGCCTGGACGACAACGAGCGGGGCGGGCGGTTCGGGCGCTGCCACGAGCGCCGCACCTGCCACGACGACGGTGGCGTGTGGCGACGCACGGCCCACGACGCCTGCGCGCACGAGGCCGCGGCCATTGAACACTTCGACGTCGGCGCCCTCGGCGAGGCGCAGCACGCGTGTCAGGTGCGTGCTCTCACCTGCGGGAAGCGTGACGTCGCGTGACGAGTCGGTGAGATCGGGAGCGAAGAAGCGCGGCGGCACGGCTGTCGTTCAGTGAAGGCGGATATACTCGCCCCGCATGCTCTTCAAGGGCCAGACCCTCGGCAAGTATCGCATCCTGTCTCCACTGGGAAGCGGCGGGTTCGGCACCGTCTACCTGGCCAGGGACACCTGGCTGGACAAGCAGGTCGCCATCAAGGTCCCGCACCGACAGGGCCTCGACTTCTCGGAACTGCTGCGCGAACCGCGCCTGCTCGCCAGCGTCAACCATCCCAACATCGTCTCGATCACCACCGCCGACAAGCAGGACGACGTCTTCTTCATCGTGATGGAGTACGTGCAGGGCGAGACGCTCGAGAGCGTGCTCGAGCGCGAGGGCGCGCTCGACCTGCCGCGCGCGCTCGACTACACCGTGCAGATCGGCAATGCGGTGGACCACGCCCACAGGCAGGGCGTCATCCATCGCGACCTGCGGCCAGCAAACGTGCTGGTCTCCGAGAGCGGGATGCTGAAGGTCGCCGACTTCGGCACCTCGCGCTTCCTCGAGATCGCCGCACACGGCACCACCGTGATCGGCAGCCCCGCCTTCATGGCGCCCGAGCAGTTCCAGGGCAAGGCGGTGTTTGCCTCCGACCTCTACTCGGTGGGCATCACGATGTACCAGATGCTCACCGGCGAATTGCCCTACGAGCCGCCGCCGCCGTCGGCCCTCCACAAGCTGCTCACCGGCGAGCTCGTGACGCCGCCGCGTTCGCGCAATCCCGCCGTGCCGCGGCGCCTCAACGACATCGTCATGAAGGCCCTGGCGCCGAACGTCACCGAGCGCTATACGCGCGCGTCGGACCTGCTCGACGACCTGCTGGCCGCCAAGCCGGTCATCCTCGGCACGCCAGGCCCGCGCGCCATTGCCGATCTCGGCCTCGACGATCCCGCGCGGCCGGCGCGCTCGACGCTGCCGCCATCGCCTCGCGCGGTGAAGTACCAGGACCGCGATGCCGCGCGCAACTGCTGGCACTGCCGACGCCCGCTGCACAACCTCGCCAGCCGCTGCCCCTTCTGCGGCGAGCAGCAGTAGCGCGTGCCGGGCGGCACGCCTACCGCGGCACCTCCGACAGCTGCACCACGGCGCCGTTGCGCGCCTTGCTGATGTCGGCCGCCTCCATGAACGCGAGCGTCTCGACCGTCTCCTCGGGAGATGCCGGGGCCTTGCCTGTGTGGAAGAAGTCCATCACCCGCACGAGCAGGCCGTAGTAACCGGCGCGCCGCCTGGCCCCGCCTGGCAGGGGCATTTCCGACGTCGTGCCGAGGACGGCCTTCTCGCCGAAGACCGTCTGGCCGTAGGTGCTCGACTTGCCGCTGCGCACGCCGCGCACCGTGCCGATGCGGCCATCGGCCCACGTGCCGACGACGACGTCGGCGCCGGCGGTGTGCGTGCGACTCACCGACACGCAACCCGGGCCCATGAGTTCGTAGAGCGTCTCCACCGCGTGGATGCCGTACCAGAACAGGTCCGGGTGATGCGGCTCGAGGGCGGCCGGCCCGTACGTTGCCGCACCGAGGACGGCACCGGCGGCCGGGTCCTTCAGCATCTGCACCTCCTCGGCGTAACGTCGCGACGAGGCGCTGTAGACCGGCACGCCGGCGGCCCTGGCAAGGCGCACGATCTCGGCGCCATCCTTCGTGCTCGCGGCCATCGGCTTGTCGATGAACAGCGGCTTCCCTGCCGCAATCACCGGCCGCGCCTGCGCGAGGTGCGGCCGCCCGTCCACGCTCTCGAGCATCACGACGTCCACCTTGCCGGCGAGCGCCTCGATCGTCTCGACGATCTCGATCTTCCACTTGTCGCGCAGTTCCGCGGTGAACTTGTCCACGCGCGTCGCGCTCGCCTCGACGTCGTGGCTGCCGCCCTTGAACGCGGCAACGACGCGGGCGCCCGGAATGTGATCGGGATGCGCGGGGTCGTTGAGCAGCGAGGTGAACGCCGTCACGTGCGACGTGTCGAGCCCGATCATGCCGATGCGCAATGGCGGGCGGCCGGCGGCCTGCCCCGTCGCCGTTCGTGCCGCGGCCCTGCCGCGCACGCCTGCTGGAATCGTGGCCAACGCCCCGCCGACGAGGCTGCCGATGACTTCACGTCGTGTGTGCATGGTGTTCGAGAAAGCCTGCAGGCTGCGGCTTGCAGCCTACGTGGTGAACATGTACGGGTGGCGCTGCGGACGCGAGATCCAGCCGTTGGCCTCGTCGTCGTCGCGGAATCGCTCGCGCGCCGGGTCCCACTTCAGGGTCCGCCCCGCCTTCATGGCCATATGGTGCAACAGGCAGGCCGAACAGGATCGGTGACCGACTTCGACAGGCGCGATCGGCAGCTGCCGGGACCGGATCGCCTCCAGCCAGTTGCCATGGTGATCGGGACTGTCGATCAGGTGGATCTCGTCGGGACCGATCTCCGACGTCAGGATGGCGCGGTCGCTCGCGTCGAGCGCCTTCGGATTGCCGACGTAGGCCTTCGGTCCGGTGCCGCTCACCCCGCTGACGCGGTTGACGAAGATCCAGCCTTCCGACCCGATGAACTTGATCCCGTTCGGCAGCGAGTCGCTCACGATCATCCGTACGCCGTCGGCATAGAGCGCCTCGGTGCGGAACGGTCCGTGGACGTTCCACAGGCCGCTCGCCGGGAACTCCGCGGTTCCCTTGATCTCGATCGGGCCCGTGTGCTCCGCACCCATGCCCCAGTGGGCCGTGTCGATGTGGTGCGCGCCCCAGCCCGTGATCATGCCCGCGCCGAACTGCTCGCACCGCAGCCATCCGGGCCGGTCGTACCCTGATTGCGGATGCACGCGCTTCTCGGTGTAGTACACCGCCGGCGTGGAACCGAGCCACATGTCGTAATTGAAATGCGACGGCACGGGCATCTCCGGCTCGTCCTGCCCGCCGGGATCGGCGGCCATGCCGACTTCGACGGTGTGGAGCGTGCCGATGCGTCCGTTGCGCACCAGTTCGCAGGCGTATCGATGCTGCGGCAGCGAGCGGTTCTGGCTGCCGAGTTGCAGCACGCGGCCCGTCCGCTGCACGGCGTAGGACAAGGCACGGCCTTCGGCAATCGTCAGCGATGCCGGCTTCTGGAGGTAGACGTCCTTGCCCGCCTCGACGGCCGCGATCGCAATCGGCACGTGCCAGTGATCGGGCGTGCTGACGAGGACCGCGTCGATGTCCGGGTTCAGCAGCAGTTCCCGGTAGTCGTCGTACATCGTCACGCCGTCGTAGGACGCGCCTGTCTGCTTCGCGTAGAAGTCGTTGACGAAGCGCCGACCGTCCTCGAGGCGCCGGCGATCGAGGTCGCACGCCGCCATGATGCGCGCCGTGTCGAAGACCAGCGTCTCCGGCATGTCGTGGTCGCGCGAGATGCGGCCGGTGCCGATCGCGGCGACGTTGATGCGGTTCGAGGGCGACGTGGCGCCCAGCACCGAGGCGGAGACGATGGTGGGCGCAGCGACGGCGGGAAGGGACACCGCCGCTGCACCCTTCCCGGCCGCGGCCAGGAACGATCGACGAGACAGGGACGTGGTGGACATGGCGACTCCTGTGCCTATTTCGGGCCCGGCCCGGAGAGGCGGCTCGCGCGGGCCTGCGCCTCGAGCACGAGCTGCGCGACGGCGAACGTGCGCGCCTGGCTCATCGCGGTGTCGGTCCTGTTGACGATGTCGGCGATCAGGCGTGGTCCATACGGCAGGGCCGTGCTGCTGGCGTCGATGTAGCGCGCCTCGCGCTGGTCCACGAGGAACAGGTGATTGCCACCCGGCCTGCCGGCGAGATCGATCGTGGACCGCACCTCGAGATAGCCCTCGGTGCCCAGCACCGTGAGCCGCGAGTCGCCGAACGTTGCGATCCCACCCGGCGAGAACCAGTCCACGCGAAAGTACCCGCTTGCCGATTCGGCCTGCAGCATCGCGTCGCCGAAGTCCTCGAACTGCGGTGCCTCGGGATGGTGCAGGTTGCCGGTGCGTGAGGCCACGACCTCGGTCCGGCTCGCGTCGGTGAAGGCGACGAAGTAGTCCACCTGGTGCGTCCCGAGGTCGCCGATGACGCCGCCGAACCGCGCCTTGTCCCAGAACCAGTCGGGCCTGTTCGTGCCGATACGGTGCGGCCCGGTGCCGAGCGTCTGCACCACGGCGCCGACGGCGCCTGCCTGCACGAGCTCCAGGGCCCGCTGCACGGCCGGAGTCTCGAGACGCCCGCCGTAGACGATCGAGTAGATGCGCCCGGTCCGGGCCTGGACACGACGGACCTCGGCAAGCTGGTCGAGCGTCGTGACACCCGGCTTGTCGACCATGAAGTCCTTGCCGGCCTCCATGACGCGGATGCCGAGCGGCGCCCGTTCGTCGGGGATGGCGGCGCTGACGACGAGCGCGATGCGCGTGTCGTCGAGGATCTCCTGCTCGCTGCGCGCGACCGTCGCCTGCGGGTACCGTTTCGTGAAGGCCGCAAGCAGGTCCGGCTCCTTCGCGTAGACGGCAACGAGCTCGCCGCCGTGGCGCAGGATGGTCTGGACCTGGCCGTTGATGTGGCCGTGGTTCAGGCCGATTGCGGCAAACCGGACGCCGGGTGTCGGCGCGGGGGCCGAAGCGGGCTGTCGGCCCGCAGCCTCGACGACGACACGCCGGCCTGCACGCGCCGGATCGAAGGCCCCTGCCGGCCACACGGCCATTGCCGCGCCCGATGTGCCGAGGGTGTTGAAGAACGAACGTCGATTCACGAGGACCCCAACGACAGGGGCGGCCTCACGAGCCGCCCCTGTGCGAGGCGCGTCCGGCGACGCGCCTCGTCTGGCTCAGAACTGGAAGCGCAGGCCGAGCTGCACCGTGCGTGGCGTGTCCACGGTGAAGATCTGCATGAACGTCGGGCTGTTGATCGACGTGTTCGGGTTACCCCAGCGCGAGTGGTTGAGCACGTTCGAGGCTTGCGCGCGGAACTCGACGCGGTAGCGCCCGATCGGGATGTTCCGGAACAACGACAGGTCCAGGTTCCACACCGACGGCCCGCGGAACGCGTTGCGCCCCGTGTCGCCCCACTCGAGACCGCTCGGGTGCGTGAACGCCGCCGGGTCGTAGAACTTCTCGTCCGGTCCCGGCGTGCCTACGCGACGAAGCTCGCTGACCTGGTTGGCGCTGACGAAGCCGGCGCCCGGAGCCAGCAGCGCCGGGTTGTTGCCGCCGATGGAGAACGGCGTGCCCGAGAACGCGGAGAAGATGCCGTTCACCTGCCAGTCCTTGACGAGATACCCGAGGATGTTCTGGCTCTCGCGCATGAACGGCAGTTCGTACACCGCGGCCATCTGGAGGATGTGCGTCCGATCGTAGCCGGCCCGGGCGTAGTTGCGGTGCATCTGTGACGGGATGTTCCAGGTCAGCCCCGTCCACCCGTCGTCGTCGGTATCGTTCATCGCCTTGCTCCAGGTGTAGGCACCCTTGAGGAGTAGCCCGTTCTTGAAGGGGCGGTTCAGCTGCATCTGGAGCGAGTGGTACTTGCTGGTGGTCCAGGCTCCCCAGTCGAGGATGTTGGCCGTACCGGACTGAGCGAAGAACTGCCGGCCGGCGTTGCCCGTCCCCGGCTCCGCGTAGTTGAGGTTGATGTCGGCGTAGCCGCCGTTGTTCTGCGTGCCCACGTACGCGACGCTCGCGACGAGGTCCAGCGGCAGCCGACGTTCCAGCGTGACGTTCCACTGGTGCAGGTCGGCGCGATCGACGTTGTCCGGGTTGGGCGTCCGCATGTCCACGCCAGCCGGCAGGCGCACGCGGCCCGAGCTCAGATCCGGGGTCGCGATGGGCGGGATGCCCTGTTCGAGGCTGCCGATGTAGTTGAAGCCCGCCGCCGAGTCACCGAACGCGATCGTGAGCGGGTAGAAGCCACGCAAGGGCCGCGACCACGGCATCGGGTTGTAGGTGACGCCGTAGCCGGCGCGGAACACCGTGCTGTCGTCGATGCGGTAGGCAAGACCGAGACGCGGTGCCACATAGAGGCTGCGCGGCTTGAGTCCGACGTCCTCGGGCACGCCCCCGCGGCCGCCGATCAGGACTTCCCACGTGCTGAAGTCCAGCCGCTCGAGGCCGCGGTCGGCGCGGTGCATGATCGGATACCACTCGAACCGCAGGCCGCCGTTGAACGTGAGCTTCTCGTTCACCTGCCAGCGGTCGCGCACGTAGATGCCGTGCTGCCACTCGCGCGTGGTCATCTCCTCGGCCTGAAGACTCTTGCCGTAGGAACTCGCCAGACCCATGAGGAACGCCGCGTAGCCGTTGAATCCCAGCACCGGCTGGTAGCCGGGCGCCCCCGTCACGTTGTTGCCGAAATCGAAACGACCACGCGGACCAGCACCGATCTCGGGCTGCCAGTGGTTCATCTCGAGGTGGTTGAAGTCGTACCCCACGCGCAGCTCGTGCCGGCCGGCCACCTTCGTCAGCGCCTGCGAGAACGAGTACACCGACGTGGTGTAGAAGTACGGGTTCCACGACGAGAAATTGCCGATCTGGCTCAACTGGTTGACGATCTGCGGCATGCCGCTCTGGCGGATGTCCGAGCCATTGGTGCCCGGGATGCCCCAGTCGAGCCCGTAGTTCTGCCCGTAATCCGGTGACAGGCCGCTCTGCTCGTTGAAGGTCACGCCGAAGTTGCCGTCCAGGATCAACGTGGGGCTGAGCGTCCAGGTGTGGCCGAACACCGGGGCGAGCACTTCGGTGGGCGCCGGCGCCGGCTCGGAGAACCCGAGCTGGAAGCGGTCCTGCACGTCGGCCTTCAGGTACGACACCTTGCCCCAGATCTGGTGGGCGCTCGACCGGTTGAACGTCACCTTCGCGTCGAAGTTGTCACGATCGAAGGTCGGCTGTCGCTCGATGACGTAGTCGTCCGCGAGGTTGTTGCGGTTGATGTCGGCCGTCGTGTTCGGCGCGGGATAGACCTCGTTGATCCGCCCCGCGATCGGGCTCAGGCGATTGGCAGGAATCACGGCGCCGGGGAACAACTCGCGACCCGCCCCGTTTGCAGCCCCCGTCAGGGGATCGTAGATCCGGAAGTTCGGATAGGCAGCCAGCACCTCACCGAAGTCCCCCTGCCGCATCCGCGCCGTCGGCACCGTGAACGTCTCCTGGAACCCGCGCTGTTCCGTGAAGCGTTCCCACGATCCGAAATAGAAGAGACGGTTCTTCACGACCGGACCGCCCACCGTCCCACCGAAGATCGACTGCGTTCCCTCGGGCTTGCTGAGCCCGTTGGCGTTGTTGAAGAACGTGTTCGCGTTCCAGTCCGCGGTGTTGTGGAAGATGAACGCCGACCCACGCAGATCGTTCGTGCCCGACTTCGTGACCACCTGGATGGCCGCGCCGCCCGCCATGCCGGTGTCGGCGTCGAAGTTGTTCGTGACGATGTTGACGCTGTCGATCGTCTCGGCCGAAGCCACCATGCCCGCGTGATGCGGCAGCCAGACGTTGATGCTGGCCGCGCCGTCGATACGCGTGCTGTTGTTGTTCCGGTTGGTCCCGTTGACGTTCACGCTCAACGAGCGCTGCGGCGTCGAGCCGGTGGAGTTCTGGAAGGCGCCAGGCGTGGCGCCAGGCACGAGGTTCATCAGCGCCTGGTAGTTCCGGTACTGGTTCAACGGCAGGTCGGTGATTTCCTTGGGCTTCAACTCGACGCTGACGTCGGCCTTGTCGGTCTTGAGCAGCGCCGCCTCGCTCGTCACCGTGATGGTCTCGGTGAGGTCACCAATCTCGAGCGTCGCATTGGCGCGCACGATGCTGCCCGCCGTCAACGGCACGCCCGTCTGCGTGAAGCTCTTGAACCCCTGCAGCGTCGCACCGAGCGTGTACGTGCCCGGCAGGACGTTGCGGAACGTGTAGAGCCCCTCGCCATCCGTCGTGGTTTCGAGCTTGAGGCCGGTCCCTTCGTTCGTGAGGGTGACCGTGACACCGGGAATGTTGCCGCCCGTGTTGTCGGCGACCACACCGGTGACGCTGCCATACAGCGCTTGCGCGGTCGTCGTTCCGGGCAGCAGCAACAACAGGAGTGCGACGACGGCAGCAGCGCGCACGCCAGACAGGAACAGGGACAGGGACGCCACGGAAACCTCCGGGGAAAGCCCGACAGCAGCAATCGCTGAAGTGGTGCGCACAAGATTGGCGCAGAACGACAGGAAGTCAAGAAGATCTTCGCCGCGCGTGAAAATTTTCTTGACGCCATTCGGCCCGTCGCGGGACCATGCGCGCTCTCCGGAAACCCTGGGCCCATGAAGGACAAGAAGGTCCGCCTCCAGGACATCGCACGCGCCGCCGGTGTCAGCGGCGCCACGGTCTCGCGCGTCGTCAACCGCACGGGGCGTGTCAGCCCCGAGATTGCCGCGCGCGTCGCGCGCATCGCCGGGCGCATGAAGGTCGACCTCGGCGCGCGCAGCCGGCCGCGCCTCATCGCCTTCATCCTCGGCAACAGGCCCCTGCTCCACCCGTTCCACTCGCGCATCCTCGCGGGCGTCGAGGCCTGGTGCGCCAGCCGCGACTATCACGTCGTCTTCGTCGCCCTCCGCTACGCGCACGACGTGCCGGCCGAACAGCTGGACCTGCCGCGCCTCCTCCTCCGGCAGGACATCCTCGACGGGTTCGTCCTGGCCGGCATGCACTCGGGCAACCTCATCGATCGGCTCGCGCGATCGGGCGCCCCGCTCGCCGTCCACGGCAACAACGTCCTGCCGCCCTGGGACGAAACGCAGCACGACGCGGTGTGGTACGACGACGTCGGGGGCGCCCATGCGATGACGCGTCACATGCTCGCACTCGGTCACACGGACGTGTGGTTCGTCGGCAACCGCCGCTTCCCCTGGTTCGACCGGTGCCACGAGGGCTACGCACACGCCATGGCAGAGGCAGGGCTCACCGCGCGGGCGATCGCGCCCACGGGCCGCCAGCCGCGGCAAGCAGGCTATAGCGGCACGCGGGCACTACTGCGCCAGCGTGCCCCTGTCACGGCCATCGTCGCGGGCTCGGACGCGACCGCGCAGGGCGTGGTGGACGCCCTGCGCGAGGCGGGATTGCGGGTGCCCCGCGACGTCAGCGTCGGCGGGCTCGACGACATCGAGGCGGCGGGCATGCACCCTCGCCTGGCGACGGTGCACGTGCCGCTCGAAGACGTGGGAGCCCGGCTCGCCGAGTGCGTCGTCTCGCGCATCCAGGCCCCCCGGGAGCCGAGGCAGGTCATGGTCCCGACCACGCTCGTCGCAGGCGCGTCCTGCGCCGCGGTCCGGGGCCGGCGTACCCCTCCCCGGCCCCGCCGCGTTCAAGCCCGGTGACGCGTGGCCGATTGGCCGTCAAGGGCCACGCCATGCATCTGAACGATCTCCTCACCCACGCCGTCCGCTCCGGTGCGTCCGACATCCACATCAAGGTCGGCAGCTACGCGATGATGCGGGTGGACGGCACGCTCCTCGTCGCCAACGAGACCCGCCGCCTCGAACGCGACGACACGGAGACCATGGCGGCGACGGTCCTCAACGTCGAGCAGCGCAAGTACTTCGTCGCGCACCAGGAGATCGACGCGGCCTACAGCATCCCGGGCCTCGGGCGCTTCCGCTGCAACGTCTTCACGCAACGCGGCACGATCTCGCTCGTCATCCGGGTCATCTCGACGAAGGTCCCGTCGGTGGACACGCTCGAACTCCCCGAGGTCCTCAAGGGCATCGCCGAGGAAGAGCGGGGCCTGGTGCTCGTCACGGGGACCACGGGCTCGGGCAAGAGCACGACGCTGGCGTCGATGATCGACCACATCAACCAGCACCGCTCGTCGCACATCGTGACCGTCGAGGACCCGATCGAGTACCTGCACCGGGACCACCGCTCGATCGTCAACCAGCGCGAGATCAACGTCGACACGCGCTCGTTCGCGCATGCACTCCGGTCGGCCCTCCGGCAGGATCCTGACGTCATCCTCGTCGGCGAGATGCGCGACCTCGAGACCGTCGAGACGGCCCTGCTCGCCGCCGAGACCGGGCACCTCGTCTTCTCGACGCTGCACACCCTCGACGCGCCCGAGAGCATCAACCGCATCGTCGCGGTCTTTCCGCCGCACCAGCAGCGACAGGTGCGCCTGCAGCTCGCCAGCGTGCTCCGCGCCGTGATCTCGCAGCGCCTGCTGCCGCGCGCGACCGGCCAGGGGCGCGTGGCCGCCGTCGAGGTGATGATCAGCACGCCCTTCATCCGGGACTGCGTCGCCGACAAGGACAAGACGCACCTGATTCACGGCGCGATTGCCGCGGGCACGTCGCAGTACGGGATGCAGACGTTCGATCAGCACCTCTTCCTGATGTATCGCAGTGGCATCATCACGTTCGACGATGCGATGCGGTACGCGTCGAACAAGGACGAATTCAAGCTGAAGGTGCAGGGGATCTCGACCACCTCGGACATGGCCCGCGACGAGATGCTGCAGGCGGCCGTCGGCAGCAGCCACGGCGGCGGCGCCCCGGAAATCCAGCGCTTCTCGCGCTAGCGGTCGCGCTGGCCCGTGATCAGCTGATCGAGCGTGGCCTGCAGGGCCTCGAGCGAGAAGGGCTTCTGCAGGAACGCCGTCGAGGCCCGCGCCGCGTCGTCGAGCACGATTTCCGCGTCGCTGAAGCCGCTGATCAACAGGACCGGGCAGTCGGGGCGCACGGCACGGACGTCACGCAGCACCTCTCGTCCACCGGCGCCGGGCATCGTCAGGTCCACGATGACGACCCGATAGCGATCGGGACTCTCCGAGAACAGCTCGAGGCCGCTGATCCCGTCGTCGGCGACGGCGGGACGCAGGCCGATGCGTTCAAGCATCTCCCCCACCACCTCGCGCACGATGGGCTCGTCGTCGATGAGCAGCGCGTCGCCTTCGAGCACCACGGGCCTCGGAGGCGCGGGCGGTGCGACGGGCGCCGGCATCGTGTCGTCGGCCGCGAGCGGGAACAGCACGGTGAAGCTGGCCCCGCCTTCCGGCTCGCTCGCGACTTCGACCGTGCCCCCGTGGCTCCTGGCAATGCCGACCACGACCGCCAGGCCGAGGCCACGGCCCGTGAACTTCGTCGTGAAGAACGGCTCGAAGATGCGCGCACGCGTCTCGGCACTCATCCCGCCGCCGTTGTCCACCACCTCCAGGAATGCATACGTGCCAGGCGCGAGCTCGATGCCCGTGCCCGGCGCGGCACCCGCGTGCCCCTCGATGCGGATTCGGCCCGACGCCACGGTGATGACCCCGTCGTGCCGCCCCGTGAGCGCCTCGGCGGCATTGAGCACGAGGTTCATCACGACCTGCGTGATCTGCGACGGGTCGCCGTCGATCAGGAGCGGGTCAGGCGTGAGCGCGAGTTGCAGCTCGATGTCGCGCGAGGCCGACAGGCGGATCAGCGGCAACGCCGCCCGGACGAGGGCGTTCATCTCCAGCCGCTCGATCAGCAGCGGGGCACGCCCGGCGTACGCGAGGAGCTGGCGACAGAGGTCGGATGCCTGCTGGGCAGACGACTCGATCGTCGCCAGGTGGTGCTCCGCGCGGGAGGGATCGTCGCCGTCGAGGCGCAGCAGGCTGACCGAGCCGAGCACGCCGGTGAGCAGGTTGTTGAAGTCGTGTGCGATGCCGCCGGTCAGCACGCCGAGGCTCTGCAGCTTCTGCGCATGCTGGAGGCGCTGCTCCATCTCGAGCCGGCTCTTCTGCTGACGCCGCGCTTCGGTGACGTCACGCCTGACGTCGAGCAGCCCGACGACGTCCCCGGCGTCGGTGCGCACGGCGTACTTGCTGACGAGGATGTGCCGCTCGGTGCCATTCGGACGAATCACCGTCTCGGGCCGCTCGATCACCGGCGTGCCCGAGCGAAGGACCTCGGCGTCCTCGGCGTCCTCGCGGGCGGCCACGTCGGCCGGCAGGACCGCGGCGTTCCGCTCGCCGACGAGCGAGACGTCCCGCCACTGCCGCGCGCTGGCATTGGCGAACCGGTGGACGCCGGCGACGTCGCGGATGCAGACGGCATCGGGCAGGTGGTCGGTCACGGCACGCAGCAGGATGTTGGAGCTCTCGAGCTCACGGGTGCGATCGCGCACGCGGCGTTCGAGCCCGAGGCGCAGCGCTTCGAGGCGGCCGAGCGACCGCACGCGCACGGCGTGCACCAGCACGGCCAGCACGGTTGCGGAAGCCAGGGCGAACGCAAACCGCATCCACGGCTGCCCCGGGTGCACCGCGACCGCCAGGAACCAGCCGGCCCAGCTGAGCACGAGGACGGCCGCCAGCCAGCGGCGCGAGAGCAGCACGAAGCCGGCGCCGACAATGAGGAGCAGGAGGTTGATCGTGTCGGGTGGGTCGCCGACGAGGACGAGGTGCGCGCAGGAGTTGACGAGCACGCCGGCAGCGATGGCGGCAGCCGCGCGGTGCGCGCGCGAGGCGACAAGCGGGCGGCGCGTGAGGCGCACGAGCGCGGTGGCATAGGCGAGGGCCGTTGTCAGCGCGAGGATGCCCATCGCGAACGACGCCGGTGGAGCCAGCAGGAAGAAGTGGAAGACGCCGAGGATGGCGAACATCGGCGCGAGCAGGGCGAGCCCCGGCAGGAGGCTCGCCTGGACCGCCTCGGCGAGGCCTTCACGGAGTGGGGTGTCGTATCCCCCGGTCCCTACGCCAGCCGTGTCGAGCACGCACGCCTCCTCCGCGTCGATGCTTCAGTGTGCCTCAGGTCAGCGGCGGGGTGCGACGGGGCGGGCATGTGCCGGCAACCGGGTTGTCGGTGCCCTTGCTACGATGGGCCATGCCGCGAGACGTCGTGCCACCGGACCCGTACACGTACGGGCTCGCCGCGCTCGGCCGCCGGGAACTCACCGAGCGGCAGTTGCGCGAGCGGCTGGCCCGCCGCGGATGCACGGGCGAGTCGGTTGACGCGGCGATTGCGCGGCTCAAGCGTGAGCAGGTCCTGGACGACGTCCGGGCCGCACGCGCCTTCGCGCGCACCGAAGCACGGGTGAAGCAGCGGGGGCCGCTCCGCATCCGTCGCGCCCTGGAGTCGATGGGCATCGATCGGCAGGCCGCCCGCGAGGCCACTGACGACGGCTACGAGGACCGACCCGTCGCCGAGGCGCTCGAGCGGGCGCTCGACCGGCGGCTGCGGGGCCCTGTTGCCGACGACCGCCACGCGCAGCGGCTCATCGCGTACCTCGTGCGGCAAGGCTTCGAACTCGCCGACGCCGTCGAGGCCGTCAGGAAGCGTCGCGTCCCGGTTACCGCTCGCTGAACACGAAGCGGCGGAAGGCCGCGGGCACATGGAAGCTCGGGGCTCCCGTCGGCGACCAGGCCCGCGAGACGGCGCCCTCGTCCGGCCTGGCGGGCCCGTTGGGCCGCTCGATGCGGAAGATGTTGAAACCCCACGCATCGCCGGCCGCCGGTGGGAGGGCGACGCGATCGGGCACCGGCAGCGTCCGGAAGCCGGCCCACGGCGCAAGCGCCGTGGCCACCCACCGCCGCGGCGACCCGTCGGTGTTGCGCTCGTGACGGACCGCCGTCTGCAGGCCATCGTGGTTCCACGTGAGGTCCGAGGTCACGTTCGGATACGGCGCCGCCATGCGCACGTCGCACACGACGTTGGCCGGGCTGATTTCCAGCTCCCAGTAGTCCTTCCCCGCCCATGCGGGATCGAGGAAGATCTCGACGACCTCCTCGTTCCAGATCTTGTCGTCGCGATTGGTCATGGTGTGCCACGGTGCCGGGTCGTCGGCATCCCAGCGCAGGTAGAGCCCCTCGGGTGCCCAGAGCGCGCGGAAGCGCGTTTCATACGGCGCCTCACCCCAGTCGAGGACCGCCGCGCCGCGCCAGGCGTCGTCGTCGGCCGCCAGCAACCGGCTCGTGCTCGACGCAGGGGCCCGATGGACCGTGTACGACGCATCTGCCGGCTGCGGCACTTGTGGCTTGCGTGATTGCGCCAGCGACGGGGCCGCCGTTCCGGCGGCAAGGGCGGCGAGGAGGACGAGGCGCCATGAGAGGGTACGCACCATGCGCCGGAGTATACCGACGCACGGTCGCCGTACAATGGAGGGCTATGCGATCGCGCGAGATTCGGCGTGGATTCCTCGACTTCTTCGATGCCAGGGGCCACCGTCCGGTGCAGAGTTCGTCGCTCGTGCCCGGCGACGACCCCACCCTGCTGTTCACGAACGCCGGGATGAACCAGTTCAAGGACGTGTTCCTCGGCAAGGAGCGGCGCGACTACCGGCGCGCGACGACGGCGCAGAAGTGCATGCGCGTCAGCGGCAAGCACAACGACCTCGACAACGTCGGCCCCTCGCCGCGGCATCACACGTTCTTCGAGATGCTCGGCAACTTCTCGTTCGGCGACTACTTCAAGGCCGAGGCCATCCCGTTCGCGTGGGAACTGCTCACCGACGTCTGGGGCCTGCCGAAGGAACGCCTGTACGCCACCATCTTCATGGGCCAGCCCGACGTCCCCCGCGACGACCAGGCGTACGAGCTGTGGCGGCAGTTCCTGCCCGCAGACCGGATCGGCGAGCTCGGCGCCGAGGACAACTTCTGGCAGATGGGCGACACCGGCCCCTGCGGGCGCTGCTCCGAGATCTACTTCGTGAAGGACGACGGTTCCATGATGGAGATCTGGAACAACGTGTTCATGGAGTTCGATCGCCAGCCGGGGGGCGTGCTGGTGCCGCTGCCGGCGCCCTCGATCGACACGGGCATGGGCCTCGAGCGCATCACCGCCGTGCTGCAGGGCGTCGAGAGCAACTACGACACCGACCTGTTCCAGCCGCTGCTGCAGGAGATCGCCCGGATGTGCGGGCAGCCCTACACGGGCCCCGACGCCGCGAGCACGTCGATGCGCGTGATTGCCGACCACATGCGCGCGACGACGTTCCTCATCGCGGACGGCGTGATGCCGAGCAACGAGTGGCGCGGGTATGTGCTCCGCAAGATCATGCGGCGCGCCATGCGGCACGGCAAGAAGCTGGGCATCACCCGGCCCTTCATGCACGAACTCGCCGATCGCGTGGTGGCCGGGATGGGCGAGGCCTATCCGGAACTGCGCGCCAATCGCGACACGGTCGTCGGCGTGATCCGCTCGGAGGAAGAGCGGTTCGACGCCGTGCTGACCGCCGGGCTCGGCCGGCTCGAACAGGTGCTCGATCGCGTGGCCGCGTCGGAGGCCCGCGTGGTGCCCGGCGACGAGGTGTTCCGCCTGTACGATTCGCTGGGCCTCCCGCTCGACTTCATCGAGGACATCGCCGGCGAGCGGCAACTGGCGGTGGACCGCGACGGGTACGACGCCGCGATGACGCAGCAGCGCGAGCGTGCACGTGCCAGCAGCCACTTCGAGACGGGACGCACGCAGGCGTTCACGATCGCGGAGGAGACACGGGACGCGCTCGACGCCCTCGGGGATGCGTTCGTCGGGTACGACACCACGGAGACCGACGCAACGGTCGTCGCGCTGTTCGACGCCGACCGTGCCGACGTCCCGTCGCTTGCTGCCGGCGCGGCGGGCTTCGTCGTCCTCGATCGCACGCCCTTCTACGTCGAGAGCGGCGGCCAGGTGTCGGACACCGGCGTGCTCGAGTCGCCCGAGGCCTCCGCCGACGTCGACGGCATGTCGCGCCTCGCGGCCGGCGGGCCGCGCGCGCACCACGTGCGCGTGTCGTCGGGCACGCTGCGCAGGGGCCTGCGACTCTCCGCACGGGTCGATGCCGCACGGCGGGATGCGATCCGTCGCAACCACACGGCCACGCACCTGCTCCACGCCGCACTGCGGCAGGCGCTCGGCACGCACGTGAAGCAGGCCGGATCGCTCGTCGCCCCGGACCGCCTGCGGTTCGACTTCGTCCACACGGGCAGCATCCCGGCTGCGGACATCGACGCCATCGAGCGCGCGGTGAACGCACAGGTGATGCGCAACACCGGCGTACAGACGACCCTGCGCTCGACCGACGAGGCAATGGCCCTCGGCGCCATGGCGCTCTTCGGCGAGAAGTACGGCGACACCGTGCGAGTCGTGGACATCCCGGGCTACAGCCTCGAACTCTGTGGCGGCACGCACTGCCGCGCCACCGGCGACATCGGACCGTTCGCCATCGTCGGCGAAGGCGGCGTGGCGGCGGGCGTCCGGCGCATCGAGGCAGTCACGGGCGACGATGCGGTGGCGCTGCTGCAGGGGGAGCGCCGGCAGTTGCAGGCGGTCGCCGCCGAACTGCACGCCGCACCGGCCGACGCGACGGACGCCGCGAGCCGGCTCCAGGCCGAGATCAAGCGGCTCACGCGTGCGCTGCACGACGCGCGCGTGAAGGCCGCGCTCGGCGCAGGCGGCGCGGCCGGCAGCGGACAGTCGTCGCAGCAGGTCGCCGGGGTCACCGTGGTCACCCGTCGGGCGGACGGCCTCGATCGGTCGGCCCTTCGCGAACTCGCTGACAGCCTGAAGGCCGAGGCACGATCCGGCGTCGTCGTGCTGGCGGCCGACGTCGAGGGCAAGGTCACGTTCGTGATCGCAGTGACGCCGGACCTCACGGCCCGCATCAAGGCGGGCGACATGGTGAAGCGCCTGGGACCGATCGTCGGGGGTGGCGGCGGCGGACGGCCCGACTTCGCGGAGGCCGGGGGGCGCAAGCCGGAGCAGATCGATGCGCTGCTCGCCGCCGTGCCGGGCGTCGTCGCCGAGATCCTCGGGCCGCCGGCTGGCTGACACGATTGTCATTGCAGCGACGGCCTGCGCAGGTGCGCCTTGCCGTTGCTGCAACCGTGCCCGCGCGAATCCGCGCATTTGCGGGCCTTTCACGCGGGGATCGACTCTTGCCGTGCCATGCCCCGCATGCGCACGGCCGCACGGACGCTCCTCGCGACGACCTTCCTCCTCCTGGTGACGGGCGTCCTGCCGTCATCGGCGCAGATCTACGTGTCTCGTGATGCGACGGGCAGCCTCGTGCTGTCGGACCGGCCGGTTGCGGGAACGGCCGGCACGCCGGTGACGACCTATGCGGTGCGCAACTCGGGCCTTCGCACCACGCGCAGCGCCTCGGCCGACATCGTGTCGCTCTACGACGAGGTCATCGAGGACGCCGCGGCGACGCACGGCGTGCGCCCCGAACTCGTGCGCGCCGTCATCCAGGTGGAATCGGGGTTCAACCCGCGCGCCCGCTCGCACAAGGGCGCGATGGGCCTCATGCAGTTGATGCCGCAGACGGCGGCCGAACTCGGCGTGGACAATCCGTGGGACCCGGTGCAGAACATCCGCGGCGGGGTCGCCTACCTCGGATCGTTGATCCGCAAGTTCGAGGACGAAGTGCTCGCGCTGGCGGCCTACAACGCCGGGCCGGGCGCGGTGAGCCGCTACGGGCAGCGCGTGCCGCCCTACCGCGAGACGCAGGACTACGTGCAGAAGATCACGCGCCGCACCGAGGCCAGGCCGGTCAACCGCGGCCCCGTGATCTACAAGGTGCTCGAGGTCGTCGACGGCCAGCCCCAGTGGCGCCTCACGGACACCAGGCCCGCGAGCGGCGAGTACCAAGTCGTCCGGTAACGACGCCCCCGTTCGGGCGCCCTCCGTCCGGCGTTCGTGGTGATCGCGATTTCCTGATAGCGTTGACCCGATGCGTATGCTGCTTCACTGGGCCATCGTGGCGGCCGCACTCTGGCTGGCTGCGTACCTGGTGCCGGGCGTGGTTGTGCGTTCGGTGCCGGCTCTCATCGTGGCGTCGTGCGTGCTCGGGTTCGTCAATGCACTCGTGCGGCCGATCCTGACGCTCCTGACCCTGCCGCTCACCATCCTCACACTCGGGCTGTTCTACCTCGTCGTCAATGGCCTTGCCTTCGGGCTGGCAGCGGCCCTGGTGCCCGGGTTCGACCTGGACGGCTTCGGCAGCGCCGTGCTCGGCGCCCTGATCGTGAGCCTCGTGAGCTGGGTCCTTGGCGCCCTGTCGAGGCCGGAACGCTGATGCTTGCCGCCTTGTTCAGGACCTTCGGGCTCAGCGAGGACGCGTACGCCCGGCACGAGACGGAGACGGTCGGCGAGATCGCGACCGTGCTGGGGGAGCTTCCGCCGGAACGGGCCCGCTTGCTCGCGGCCTTTGCGTACCTGCTGGGACGGGTCGCCTTTGCCGACCACGAGGTGAGCGAGGCGGAACGGCAAGTGATGGAGGCGCGTCTCGGCGTCGAGGCGGACGTCTCGCCCGAGCAGGCCCACGAGCTCGTGGGACTCGCCGTTCGCGCCACGGGCACCCACGGCGCGGCCGAGGACTATCAGGTCGCTCGCGAGTTCGAGATGCTCGCGAGCCGCGAGGAGAAGCTCCAGTTGCTGCGTGCCCTGTTCACCGTGTCGGCCCAGCACGGGATCACGACCGTCGAGGACAACGAGATCAGCCGGATCGCGAGCGTCCTGCGCCTCGATCGTCGCGACGTGACGGCCTTGCGGCACGAGTTCCGCGATGCCCTCAGGGCGCGGCAGGCCAGGCCGTAGAGCCTCGTGACCGACTCCCCCATTTCCGACCGTCCCCTCAGGCTCGACGTGTGGCTCGACGTCGCCTGCCTCTGCAAGACGCGCTCGGAGGCCCAGCGCGCCGTGAAGGGCGGCAAGGTGGAGGTCAACGGCGAGCGACCGAAGCAGAATCGGGAGGTCAAGCCTGGCGACACGGTGACGATCACGCGGCCGCTCGGCCGCAAGCAGGTCGTGCGCATCCTGGCCACGGCCGAGCAGCACCTGCCCAAGGCCGAGGCCAGGGCGCTCCTGTTCGAGGACGTCACGCCGCCGCCGACGCCGGAGGAACAGGCCTTCCAGCAACTGCTTCGCGACACCCGGCCACGCGGACCCGTCGTCGCTCCCGACAAGCGCGAGCGCCGGGAACTGCGACGGCTGCGCGGGAGAGAGTGACCAGCAGGGGCGAGCGTCGATCTGAAGATCGACGCCTACGGATTGCCTGTACTCGAGATGAGACCGCAGGATGGGCTTGCCCGCCGTAGCCGGCAAGTTGCCATCCGGCGAAGGCGGGTGCTACACTTCCATGTTTCCACTGTCCCGGTGGCACGCGCGCCGGGGCCCGTGGGGCCCTGCACACGGGTCCGTGACACGCGCGTATCAGTTCAATCGGAGTCAGTCGAAGTGGCAAATCACGAGTCGGCGCTGAAGGCGCACAAGCAGAGTCTGGCAAACCGCGAGCGCAACCGTCAGGCGCGCACGCGCCTGCGCACCGCCCTCAAGACGATTCGCAAGGCGATCACCGCCGGCGATGCCGCCGCGGCCAGGTCGGGGCTGAACGACACCGTCTCGCTCATCGACAAGATGGCCAAGAAGGGCGTCATCCACGACAACGCGGCTGCCCGCTACAAGTCGCGGATCGCCAGGCGCCTCAACGGCCTCGCCGCCTAGGCCAGCTCCCGGCGCGTCCTCGCGTCGCGGCAAGGTCCGGGCGGCAGACACAAGGGCGCGTTCCTCGAACGCGCCCTATCTGCGTCTTCGCGCCGCTCCAGGCGACGACGGGCCGCACAGTTCCACCACCAGTCGTTCCAGCACCACCTGCGGGTCGCGCCCGAGCTTGCTCGCGCCGTCGGCCCGATACAGCGCCTGCACGGCCCCCTGAACGCGGTCAGGCGCGGCTTGCGCCATCTTCGTCCGCACCCACCAGCCCAACTGCCCCAGCATCTGGAACGGCGACGAGCCGTTCTCGACCATGAGCTGGACGTGCCGCAGCGCGGCCGCGGCGTCGCGGGCCCCGATGGCGTTGGTGACGGCCCAGTCGTCGAACTGCTGCGCGGCGCCGACGACGAGCTGGACGTCCTGCGCGGTGATGGCAGGCGCATCGCCGACAAACAGCACCAGCGTGTCGATGTCCTTACGGAGCCGGACGATGTCGGGGCCGGCGCGCTCGACGAGCGCACTCAGGCCGGCCGCGTCGATGCGCTTGCCGGCAGCCTTGATCCGGTCGGCCGCAAACTGCATCGCGTCGCGCAGTGCGCCCTGAGGGCCGTTGAACCCGTCAGTGCTGAAGCCATCGCAGGCAATCATGACGGCCTGCTTTGCCAGCGCCTTCCCGAGGCGTGTCGTGCGGTTGATGTCGGTGCCGACGAGCACGAGCACCGTCGATTGCTCCGGCGACGCCACATAGCCTTCGAGCCCGGCAGGGTCCGGCACGGGCACGTCCTCACCCGCCGGCTCCTCTTCGGCGCCCGCAGCCTTCCTGCGGCCCTTGAAGAGGCGCTCGATGTGCGCAAAGACCACGACGCGCCGCTCACCGAGCATGGGGAGCGTCCGCGCGGCAAACACCACGTCGTCCGGCTTTGCGTCGCCGGCCGTGAACCGCTCGACGTTGAACGCGCGCAGGTCCTCCTCGACGAGGTTCACGAGCCTGGCGACGACTTCGTCCTTCCCCGCCTCGTCTTCGCCGATCACGAGGTACAGGGGGGCGACCGTGCCCCGCTTCAACGCGGCGGAGAGTTCCCGCGGCGTCATGGTGCCTAGAAGGCCTCGAGGATGGACGACACGGTGCGGCGCGCGACCGTGTCGGCAATGCGGTCGGCTGCCGAACGGTTCTGGCCGAGGAACGCCGAGGCGTCCATCGAGCCCGTGCCCGTCGTCAGGTCGTACTCGTCCACGATTTCGAGCGAGGGGTTCTCCCAGATCAACTTGTTGGCCTTGACGTCCCGGAACTCGATCTTCAGCTGCACGCGGATGATGTAGCGTGTCGCCTGGTTGTTCTGGTCGAAGCCGCTCGGCTCGAGGCTGAGCCCCGACACCGTGCCGCTGAGGATTGCATCGGCTCCCTCGGTGACGGGCGTGACCTGGTAGCGGCCGCGGCCGACGAACTCGCTCCGCACCCGCTCCGTGAACTGCTGCTCGATGTCGTAGACCGACGTGTTGTTGGCGAACACGGGGATGCCAATGACGCGGATGTACGACGGCAGGAAGTTGCCGCGCCCGGCCAGCGTGTATCCGCAGGCGGCCTGCAGCGCGGCGGCAAGCGGCATCATCGACAGCGCGAACGCCCGGCGCGACGTCACGCGCCTCATTTCACCACCACGCTGACGAGACGACCGGCCGCCACGATCACCTTCACGATCGTCTTGCCGTCGGTGTGCGCCTTGACGTTGGGCTCGGCAAGCGCCGCAGCCTGCACGGCTTCGTCGCTGGAGCCGGCGGGCACGGTCACACGGCCACGCACCTTGCCGTTGACCTGCACCGGCAGCTCGATGGACTCGTCGCGCGCGACATCGGCGTCGCTCGACGGCCAGCCGGCCGCGCCAATACCGTCGCTGTGCCCCAGCATCTCCCAGAGTTCCTCGGCCATGTGCGGCGTGAACGGCGAGAGCAGCCGGACGAGTGCCTCCACGGCCTCGCGCGCCGCGGCGAGCGTGCCCGCCGACGCATCAGGAGCCGCGACGGCGTCGCTGTTGCCGGCGCGGCGGCCCGGCTTGAAGAGCGCGGTCGCGTCACCGAATGCATACAGCTCGTTCACGAGTTCCATGAGGCCCGAGATGGCCGTATTGAGGTGCACGCGCGGATACAGGTCGTCGGTGATCCGCGCCACGGTCTGGTGCGTCTTGCGCCGCAGGGCGCGCTCGACCGGCGAGAACTCCGCGACGTCCCCGATACCTGGAGCATTGGCGAGGATCGGCGCGAGCGGCTCGACGAACCGCCACACGCGCGTGAGGAAGCGGTAGCTGCCCTCGAGCCCCGTATCGGTCCACTCGACTTCCTTCTCGGGCGGCGCGACGAACATCACGTACAGCCGCAGCGCGTCGGCGCCGAACTTCGCGATCATCTCGTCCGGATCGACGACGTTGCCCTTGGACTTGGACATGACCTGTCCGTCCTTGAGCACCATGCCCTGCGTGAGCAGCCGCGCGAACGGCTCGTCGTGCGCGACCATGCCGAGATCGCGGAACACCCGGGCGAAGAAGCGCGAGTAGATCAGGTGCAGGATCGCGTGCTCGACGCCGCCGCTGTAGAAGTCCACGGGCGCCCAGTAGTTGCACTTCGCAGGGTCGAACGCCTGCGCGTCGTTCTTCGCGTCGGTGAACCGGTAGAAGTACCAGGACGAGTCGAAGAACGTGTCCATCGTGTCGGTCTCGCGCCGCGCGGCACCGCCGCACCTGGGGCACGAGACGTTGACGAACTCGGGAACCTGCGCGAGCGGCGACTCGCCCTTGCCGCTGAACTCGACGATCTTCGGCAGCTCGACGGGCAGCTGGTCGTCCGGCACTGGCACCACCCCGCACGAGGGGCAGTGAATCATCGGGATCGGCGTGCCCCAGTAGCGCTGGCGCGAGACGCCCCAGTCCTTCAGCCGGTACTGGATGGTGCGGCGCCCGATCGCACGCGCCTCGGCCGACTCGGCCATCCGCTGCCACGCCTCGGCCGTCGCCAGGCCGCTGAACTCGCCGGAGTTCACGCTCTCGCCGTGCTCGGTGAACGCCTCGGCCATCGTCGCCCCGACTGCGGCGTCGCCATCGGCAGGCTTCACGACGACCTGCACGGGCAGGCCGTACGTGCGTGCGAACTCGAAGTCGCGCTGGTCGTGCGCCGGGACGGCCATGATCGCGCCCGTCCCGTAGCCGCCGAGCACGAAGTTTGCAACCCACACGGGCACTGACTCGCCGGTGAAGGGATTGATCGCGCGTCGTCCCGTGTCGAAGCCTTCCTTCTCGACCTCTCCCGACATCCGCCCGAGGCGATCCTGCTTGCGGAAGCGTTCGGCCTGCCGGCGGAACGCATCGGGATTCGGCGATTCGCTGGCGAAGCGCTCGACGAGCTCGTGCTCCGGAGCGATCAACACGAACGTCGCGCCGAAGATCGTGTCGATGCGGGTCGTGAAGATCTCGATGCCGTCGGTCGTGGCGCGGTCCTGGTCGTCGGCAATCGGGAACGTCGCCTGCACGCCCTCCGACTTCCCGATCCAGTTGCGCTGCATCGTCAGCACCTTCTCCGGCCAGTCGGGCAGGTTGTTGGTGCCCTCGAGCAGTTCCTCCGCGTAGTGCGTGATGCGCAGGAACCACTGTTCGAGCTCACGCGAGGTGACGTGCGTGCCGCAGCGCCAGCAGGCGCCGTCGATCACCTGCTCGTTGGCGAGCACGGTGAGGCAGCTGGGGCACCAGTTCACCGTGGAGCGCCGGCGGTACGCCAGGTCGCGCTCGAACATGCGGATGAACAGCCACTGGTTCCAGCGGTAGTAGTCGGGCAGGCAGGTCGCGAGCTCACGACCCCATGCGTACGAGATGCCGAGGCGCTGGAGCTGCCCCTTCATGTACCTGATGTTGTCGAGGGTCCACTGCTCGGGGTGCAGGTTGTTCTTGATGGCGGCGTTCTCGGCCGGCAGGCCGAAGGCGTCCCATCCGAACGGGTGCAGCACGTTGGCGCCCTGCATCCGCTTCAGCCGGGCGACCACGTCCCCGATCATGTAGTTGCGGACGTGTCCGACGTGGGCGCGCCCCGAGGGGTACGCGAACATCTCGAGGCAGTAGAACGACGGCCGCGACGGGTCTTCGGTGACTTCGAAGGCCCCTGTCTCGGTCCAGCGTGCCTGCCACTTCGTTTCGATGGTTTGCGGGGAATAATCGGCCACGGCTCGAACGCTCAGTATACCGTTCCGGGTACCGGGGCCCCCGGGGTCGCAGGCGCCGGACGTGTCCGGCGACGAGGCCGCACCGCAGGGCACGCCCGCCGTGGTAGCGTTTCGCGCCATGCAGCTGTCTCGAGTCCTGTGTCTGGCCCTGGTGCTTGCCGGCACCCCGGCGCTTGCCGCCGCGCAGCCGGCCGCGTCCCTACCTCGTCCGGAGTTCCCGCAGCCGCAGTTCGAGCGCAAGGACTGGCTGAACCTGAACGGCCCCTGGCGCTTCGCCTTCGACGATGCGGGTGCGGGCCTGCGTGAGGCGTGGTACCGCGGCGAGCGGACGTTCGACCGCACGATTGTCGTCCCGTTCGCGTTCGAGAGCCCGAAGAGCGGCATCGGCGATCCCTCGTTCCACCCGGTCGTGTGGTACCAGCGCGACGTCACGGTGCCGGCCGCGTGGAAGGGTCGGCGGGTGCTGTTGAAGTTCGGCGCGGTGGACTACCACGCCATCGTGTGGCTGAACGGCCAGAAGGTCGGCGAGCACGAGGGCGGGAGCACGCCGTTCGCGTTCGACGTGACCGACCTGCTGCGCGAGGGCGCCAACGCGCTCGTCGTCCGCGCCGAGGACCCGCCGACCGACCGGTTCATCCCGCGCGGCAAGCAGTACTGGAAGGAGAAGTCCGAGGGCATCTTCTACACGCGCACGACGGGCATCTGGCAGACCGTGTGGCTCGAAGCCGTCGGCGACAGCTATCTCTCGCACGTCCGCATCACGCCGTCGATGGACGGCGCGGTCCGTTTCGACGGGCGCCTCGCCCGCGCGTCAGGTGACCTGGCGCTCCGCGCCGTCGTGAGCTTTGCCGGTGCCGAGGTCGCGCGCGGCGAGGCGAAGGCCGAAGGCGGGCGCGTCGCGCTGGGCCTCGGCGTGGCCGACCCGCGCCAGTGGAACGTCGGGCAGGGCAGGCTGTACGACGTCCGGCTCGAGCTCGTACGAGGCGGCACCGTCCTCGACACGGTGCACACGTACTACGGCTATCGTGAAGTCAGCGTGGACGGCCACGGCCTGCAGTTCAACGGCCGGCGCCTCTACCTGCGCATGGTGCTGGATCAGGGGTACTGGCCGGAGTCGCTGCTCACGCCGCCATCGGACGAAGCCATCCAGTACGACATCAAGACCGCGATGGCGATGGGGTTCAACGGCGCGCGCAAGCACCAGAAGGTCGAGGACCCGCGCTTCCTCTACTGGGCCGACAAGCTCGGATACCTCGTGTCCGGCGAGATGGCCAACGCGTACCTCTACGAGGACGCGTACGTCGATCGCTTCACGCGCGAGTGGCTCGAGGTGCTCGAGCGCGACATCAATCACCCGTCGATCGTGATGTGGATCCCGATCAACGAGAGCTGGGGCACGCCCAACCTCCGCGATCGCCGCCAGCAGGCCCACCTCAAGGCCAACTACTGGCTCACGAAGTCGATCGACGGCTCGCGCCTCGTGATCGAGAACGACGGCTGGGAGCACGTGGACACGACCGACGTCTTCGGCATCCACGACTACGCCCGCACCGGCGAACTGCTCGCGAAGAAGTACGCCGCGCTCGCGAACCCGGACGCGCGCATCCCCGACAACAGCCGTGCCGCGCTCGTGCCCGGCTACGAGTACAACGGCTCGCCCATCTTCCTGTCGGAGTTCGGCGGCATCGCGTACCGCGCGCCAGGCTCGCCCGTGCCCGAGGGCGCGTGGGGCTATTCGGGTGTCGAGAAGACGCCGCAGGACGCGCTCGCACGCCTGCGCGGGCTCTACGAGGCGATTGCGACCGTGCCACGCATCATCGGCGTCTGCTACACGCAGCTCACCGACGTCGAGCAGGAGATCAACGGCCTCCTCACCTACGACCGCAAGCCGAAGTTCGACGTCGAGGCCATCAAGGCCATCAACGATCTCCTCAGGCCGTGAGGGTCATCGGACGGCACGCGCGAGATTGGTGAGGCGGTAGATCTTCCTGCCGATCCCGACAAGGGTGATCACGATCACCGACGCGAAGCCAATGCCGATCGCGACGTTCACCCACTCCACGAGGCCGGCGGCCGCCTGGCCGTCGGCACTCGACGCATCCGGCCCCGGCACCACCCAGCGACGCGCGGAGAGGATGCATGCCGCCACGAGGATCTGAGCGACGTCGAGCGCGAGATCGATCCGGATGCGCCGTGGGTTCGGGCCCGGCCAGACGAGCACGTGCGCGTCGATCATCAGGCGACACGCCGCGACGACAACGAGCGGAACGTACCAGGTGCTCCAGACCGGCGCGAATGCGAGCATGCCGGCAAGCGGACCGAGCGCAAGCGTCGGTGACGTCGGCACGGCAAGCAGCCAGCCGAGCGCGAGCAGGCCGAAGACAACGTCCACGCCGGCCGTGATGCGGGACGCACCCGGTTCGGGACGCCGCGGAGCCATCCAGTCCGGGAGGCGGCGCGGATCCCACTCGGCATCGAGCCGCGACCGCGACCCGGCCGCGTCGAGCAGGGCGAAGGCAATCGTGGTCCACGCAAAGACCATCAGCGCACGACCCGGGAATGCCCGGAACCCGTCGAGCAGGTGCGGCACCGACACCCCGCGCGAGATCGAGTCGAAAGCCGCCAGCAGGATCGAGACGCCAGCCGCGGCGGCGATCCCCAGCTTCAGCGCCAGCACGTAGATCGGGAAGAACGCAGGGCCGATGAGCTGCTGCCGCTGCCGGTACCGCCCGGCGACGAGGGCCGGATGCCCGTGCCGGCGGAGGATGTCCGCGACCTCCGCCTCGGTGATCTCGCGGCCGAGCGCTGTCGTCCGATCGGCAATCGCCGCGGCAATCGCCGCGGAGACTTCACGCACGATGTCGTCCCGACCCTGCTGCGGCAGGAAGAACCGCACGGCGTCCAGGTAGCGCTCGACGAGGGCCATCGGCGCTAGCGCGCGCAGCCGCGGCGGCGCACCGACCACGCCGCCACCGACGCGGCAATGGCGCCGCCGACCACGCTCCAGGTGAGGATGTGAGCCACCCGCACGTTGTCGCTGCCGAGCCGCACCCAGTCCACGAGCGTCAGCAGCGCGCCGAGGCCCGCCGCGACCTGAAGGAACCGCCCCACCCAGAACTGCCAGATCATGTCCTCTCCTCCGTGCCGACGAGGGGATGCCCCCTCAGCGCGGCCAGGGTGTCGCGCCCGCGCCGATCGGATCCATCGGCATCGCGCCACGTCGAGTCACCGGCGACGTCGCTGGAGCACACATCGACGGTGGCATCGAGACACGCGCGCAATGCCCGCAGATCGTAGCCGCCCTCGCTGACAACGGCGAGACGCCCCGCGCACGTCGCCGCAGCGCGCGCCCGGATTGCCGAGAGCCACGCCCGGAACCCGGCCGTGGTCATCCGCTGCGACCCCAGGGGATCGTCGGCATGGCCGTCGAAGCCGGCAGACACGACCACGAGGTCCGGCGAGAACGCCTCGATGGCGGGATCGATGACCTCGTTCCACAGCAGCGCATGGTCGGCATCGGTCGCACCGGCCTCGAGCGGGCAGTTCAGTGTGTAGCCGACACCGGCCCCACTGCCCGTCTCCGTGGCGGCACCCGTACCCGGATAGAACGGGAACTGGTGCGTGTTGATGACGAGCACCGTCGGGTCGGCATGGAACGCCCACTGCGTGCCGTTGCCGTGGTGGACGTCGATGTCGAGAATCGCGACCCGGGCGGCACCCGCGGCGCGTGCCGCCGCTGCGGCAATGGCGACGTTGGACAGCAGGCAGAACCCCATCGCCTGCGCGCGCTCCGCGTGGTGCCCGGGCGGCCGCACGAAGGCAAGGCCCGGTTCGCCCGTGGCCAGCGCGTGCAGCGCCGCCTCGCAGGCCGCGCCGGCGGCAAGTCGCGCGATCGCGCCGCTCTCGGGCGACGTGAACGTGTCGGCGTCGATTGCCGTCGCGCGACCGCTCCGGGCATCGAGGTCCGCCAGGTGACCGGCGTCGTGGATGCGGAGGATCTCCTCGTCGGTGGCCGCGCGGGGCTCGCGCACAGCCACGCCCCTGTCGGTCGCACGCAGCGCGGCTGCGCGCATGACGTCGGCGCGCTCCACGCACTCCGGGTGTCCGGCAGGCGTGAGGTGGTCGAGGAATCGCGGCGAGAAGTACAGCGGCACGTCGTACAGGGTAAGCCACGGGCCGAGGTTCGGGGATCGCGGCCCCTGTGGGGCGCGCTACCGCGGCTGCTGTCCGAGCAGCGTGAACGCGCGGGCGTGCAGGCGGTGCAACTCGGTCTCGAGGTCGCGGCGCCGCTGTTCGATGACCGTGTCGTCCGCGTCGGGTGCCACGAAGAACGGCTCACCGACGGCAAGCGCGATGCGGGTGAACGGGCGTGGGATCTGCGTGCGGTCCCAGCTCCTGACGTGCCAGGCCGACGCCGCCTCGAGGTGAAACGGAAGGATGGGCTGACCCGTTGCCTTTGCCAGCCAGACGGCACCCGGCTGTGCGACACCGGCCGGCCCCCGCGGCCCGTCGAGCGTGAACGCCGTGGCGTGGCCCTGCTGCATCAGGCGCTTCATCTGCACGAGCGCCTTCACGCCGCCGCGCGAGGACGACCCGCGAGCGGCCCCGTAGCCGAATCGCGCGATGATGCGCGCAATCCACTCGCCGTCGAAGTTCTCGCTCGTGATGACGACAATGCCGCGATCGCGCCAGAAGATGAGACCCGGCAGGATGCGGCCGTGCCAGAACGCCATGATGGGCAGCTGCCCGGCGGCAATGATCCGATCCCAGGCGTCGGCACCTTCGGCCGTGTACCGCCACGTGCGCCCCAGTGCCGCAATCAGCGGCGCACCAGCGCCGGCGATGAGCGCAACCTGCCGGCGCCTCGACGCCGACTGCTCCCATGCCGGACGGTCGCTCACCCTTCCTGCGACTCCGCGCCGACGTCGTCGGCCCCGGGGGACGTTGGCGCCGCCACGTCGGGCTTGCCGATGCGTCCGGCCTTGCGGAGCCGTCCTTCCGTCCACGTCATCAGGTCCACCATCTGCACATCGTCGGTCCCCGGTGTGCTCGCGCGCGCGCCCTTGAGCATGATGGCGCAGAAGGGGCAGCCCATGACGATGGTGTTGGCGCCCGTCGCCTGCAGTTGCTCGAAGCGCGTCTGGCTGATGCGCGTGCCGGCTTCGTGTTCCTCGAACAGGAGGCCGCCACCGGCGCCGCAGCAGAACGGGTTGTCCTTCGTGCGCTCGGGCTCGGAGACGTCTCCGCCGTAGCGTTCGAGGATGGCGCGAGGGGCTTCGTGTTCCCCGGCGTACCGTCCGAGGTAGCAGGGGTCGTGGAACGTGACCGACTCCTCGGGCAGCCGCACCGGGAGCTGGTGCCGCGTCAACCGCTCCACGAGCACGGACGAGTGCACCACCTTGCCCTCGAAGCCGAACTCCCGGTAGTCGTGACCCATCGTCTTCAGGCAATGCGGGCACGACGTGACGACCTTGGTCACGCCGGCGTTCTGCAGGTCCTCGACGTTCGCGGTGGCGAGTTCCTGGAACTGGTATTCGTTGCCCGTGCGCTTGGCGACGTCGCCCGTGCAGCGCTCCTTGGCGAGCACGCCGAAGGCCTTGCCGTTGGCGCGCAGGATCTCGGCGAGCGCGCGCAGCGACTTCTGGAAATCTGGCTCGGTGCCGCCGGCGCAGCCGAGCCAGAGCAGGTACTCGTGGCGTTCCGGGTCGAACGTCTCGAAGCCGGCCGACGCCACGAACTTCTGGCGTCCTTCCGAGGTCTGCCCCCACAGGTTGCCGCGGCGTTCGAGGTCGTTGTAGACCGGCGCGAGATAGTCGGGTGCCTCGCCGTTGCTGACGAGGCCGCGCCGTGCACCGATGATGAGCGGCGTGTGCTCGATGCCGACCGGGCAGGCATCCTCGCAGGCGCCGCATGTCGTGCACTGCCACAGGACGCCCGGGTCGAAGACGTCGACGAGCTTGTCCTGCCGGCCGTCGAGCAGCGCCGCTTCGGTCTGCAGGATCAGCTTCCTGGGATCGAGCAGCTTGCCCGTGGCGGTTGCCGGGCAGTTCTCCATGCAGCGCCCGCACTCGACGCACGTGAAGGCATCGAGCACCGCCTTGGGCGGCAGGTCCTTCACCGTCTCGAGGCCGACCTCCTCCTTCTCGAAGTCGAGGTTCGGGATGGTGCCGAGATCGGGCGCCTTGAGGAACACGGTGCCCGGCGAGAGGATCAGGTGCAGGTGCTTCGAGTCGGGGACCAGCACGAGGAACGTGAAGATCACCAGCATGTGCACCCACCAGTTCACGCGCTCGACGATCCCGCCATCGATGACGAGATCGACGAGGAACGTGATCATCAGCAGGGCGATGAACACGCCGATGAGGATCGATTCGGCGGAGACCGTCGTGCCCAGCGCACGCGGCCGGACGATGCCGCGGCGAACGAGCAGCAGCACGATGCCGCCGAGCACCGCCAGGGCGAACGGCACGAGCAGGTAGGTGTAGACGCGGAAGACCAGCGTGCCGGTGACGTCGGCGATGCCGAGGCCGTGCAGCGTCTCGGCGAGCGTGTAGCCGCCGAAGGCGACAAATCCCCAGAACACCAGCAGGTGCGCGATGCCGACCCACGGCTTGCGCGCGATCACCTTCCCCTGGAAGACGACGTCACGCACGACGCGCGCGACGCGCCGCGGCAACTGGTCCACGGAGAAGGAGCCCGGCGCGGCCTGCACGAGGCGGAGCCGGGTCGACATCTTGGTTGTGAAGAGGCCGACGCTGGCGAGCACGACCATCCAGAACGCGAGCGTCTCGAACATGCGCTTGGGAGCTTATCAGGAATGGATGGGGCCACAGGCCGTCCCCGCACGCGCGTGCCGATGTTGTGCGAGGATCGATGGATGGCCAATCACGTCGAGAAGTCCAGGGCGGAATGGCGCGACAGCCTTCCCGAGTCTTCCTACAGCGTGCTCTTCGAGGACGGCACCGAGCGTCCGTGGACGAGCCCGCTCAACGAGGAGAAGCGCAGCGGCACGTTCGTGTGCGCCGCGTGCCACCAGCCGCTCTTCGAGTCGTCGAGCAAGTTCGACAGCGGCACGGGCTGGCCGTCGTTCTTCCAGCCGATCCCGGGCGCGCTTGCCACGAGCCGCGACGACAAGCTGTTCCTGCCGCGCACCGAATACCACTGCGCGCGGTGCGGCGGGCACCAGGGCCACGTGTTCGACGACGGTCCCGAGCCCACGGGACAGCGCTACTGCAACAACGGCGTGTCGCTGAAGTTCGTGCCCGACGGAGAGGCGCTGCCCGAGCTCGTGCGGTAGGAGGGCCTACCGCTGGAGCTCGGCGATGATGGCCGGCACGATGTCGAACAGATCGCCGGCGATCCCGTAATCCGCGATCTCGAAGATCGGGGCCTCCGGATCCTTGTTGATGGCGACGATGGTCCGGGCGCCCTTCATGCCGACGACGTGCTGGATGGCGCCGGAGATTCCGAGTGCGAGGTACAGCTTGGGCGAGACCGTCTGGCCCGAGCTGCCGATCTGCCGATCCATCGGCAGCCAGCCGTTGTCGCAGATCGGCCGCGAGGCCGCGAGCTCGGCGCCGAGGGCCTCGGCAAGCTGCCGGGCGAGCTCGATGTGCTCGGGTCCCTTGATGCCGCGCCCGACCGAGACGATGCGCTCGGCAGCGGTGAGATCGACGGCCTGCCTGGCTTCGGTGAACGGCGCCTCCGGATGCTGGCGCACGGTCGTCGGATCGATGGCGGCGGCGTGCGGCCGTACGGGCGCGCCGCTGCCCTTCACGAGGGTGTCGGCCCGCACGGCACCGGCCTGGAGCGTGGCAAGGTGCGGGGCCGCACCAGTCGCCTGCACGTCGGCGAGCAGCCGCGCCTGGAACACCGGACGCGTGAAGCGGTAGCCCTCGCCATCGACGGCAATCGCGACGCAGTCGGACACCAGCCCGCGAGACAGCCGCGTCGCCAGCTTCGGCATGAAGTCGCGTGCCTGGTAGGTGTGCGCCGCGAGGACCAGTGAGGGCGCCGTTGCTCCCACGACGTCGGCAAGTGCCGCCACGTAGCCGTCGGCCGTGTAGCTCGTGAGCGCCGCGTGCTCGACGACGACAACCTCCACGACGTCGGCCGCCGCGAGCGCCGTCGCGATGGCGCCGATGTCGTGTCCGGCCACGACGAGCGTGATCGGCTGCGCGAGGGCCTGCGCCGCCGCCACCGCTTCCCACGTGGCCCGGTGGAGCTGCCCGCCGTGGTGTTCGGCAATGACGAGGATCATGACGCCACCACCCGCGCGTCCTCGCGCAGTGCCCGCACCAGTTCCTTCGCGGCCTCGGCGGGCGTGCCGCCGATCATCCGCGTCTCCTTCTGCTTGCCCGGCGCCCTCAGGTCGATCACGCGCAGGGCCGGCTGCCCGGCCGGTGCCGCCACGCTGCGAATCTCCTTCTTCTTGGCGGCCATGATGCCCTTCAGCGTCGCGTAGCGCAGCTGGTTGATCCCGCTCTGGATCGTGACGAGCGCGGGCAGCGGCATCTCGAGCCACTGGAACCACCCGCCTTCGAGCTCGCGCTTCACGCGGAGGCGCCCGTTCTCGACCTGCACGTCCATGATGATGGTCGCGTGCGGGACGCCCAGCCGCTCGGCCAGGACGACGCCGGTCTGTCCGAACCCCATGTCGTCGGACTGCAGCCCGGTGAGCACGAGGTCTGGCGCCTCGGGGGCGATGGCCGAGGCCAGCGCCTCGGCGACGACGAAGGCATCGGCCTGCGGCAGCGCGTCGCCTTCGACGTGAATGGCCCGATCGGCGCCACGCGCCAGCGCCTCACGCAGCACCTGCGTGACACGCGCCGGCCCGGCCGAGACGGCAATCACCTCGCCGCCGTGCGCCTCGCGCAGGCGCAGCGCGGCCTCGAGGGCATAGGCGTCGGGCTCGTTCATCTCGAACTCGGCATCGCCGTCGCGAATCCACGTCCGGGCCTCGTCGGGGCGGACCTGGGCATCGCGCGTGATGACCTGCTTGATGCAAACGGCAATCTTCATGGGATTCAGTAGCCTGCTGCCTGGCGCCTACAGCCTGCCCGCAGACGATCCGAGCGTTGTGTCGCCCGTTCGACGGTTTGCGTCCATGGCATCGATGGACAGCCGAACGCATGTGTCCTCGAGGGCGCTCCGGCAGGCTGCAGGCCGTAGGCTGAAGGCTATTCTTCGTATGCCTTGAACAACAGCGACGCGTTCGTGCCGCCGAACCCGAAGGAATTCGACAGCGCGTACCGGATGCGGCCCGCGCGGGCGACATGCGGCACGTAGTCGAGGTCGCACGCCGGGTCCGGGGCGTCAAGGTTGATTGTCGGCGGCATCATCTGGTGGCGGATGGCGAGGGCCGTGATGCCCGCCTCGAGTCCGCCGGCCGCGCCGAGCAGGTGCCCGGTCATGGACTTGGTGGACGACACCGCGAGCGCGCGCGCGTGATCGCCGAACGCGGTCTTGATCGCCTGCGTCTCGGTGGGATCGTTCACCGGCGTGGAGGTCCCGTGCGCGTTGATGTAGTCGACGACCGACGGATCGACGCCGGCCTTGCGCATGGCCATGCGCATGGAGCGCACCGCACCCTCGCCGCCTTCCGGCTGGCCGGTCATGTGGAACGCATCGGACGTGCTGCCGTAGCCGACGACCTCGGCGTAGATGCTCGCGCCGCGCGCGCGGGCGCGCTCGAGTTCCTCGAGGATCACGATGCCCGAGCCCTCGCCGATGATGAAGCCGTCACGGTCCTTGTCGAAGGGCCGGCAGGCCTTCTCGGGCGCGTCGTTGCGCGTGGAGAGCGCCCGCATCGATCCGAACCCGCCGACGCTCATCGGCGTGACGGCGGCCTCGGCGCCGCCCGTGATCATCACGTCGGCGTCGCCGCGCTTGATGATCTCGTACGAGTCGCCGATGGCGTGCGCCGATGCCGAACAGGCGGTGCACGAGGCCTGGTTGGGCCCGCGTGCGCCAAAGCGGATGGACACCTGGCCCGAGGCCAGGTTGATGATGGCCGACGGAATGAAGAAGGGCGAGATCTTGCGCGGCCCGCCGGCCAGGTAGGCCTCGTGCTCGCGCTCGATCGTGCCGAACCCGCCGATGCCCGACGCGATGTACACGCCGACGTCGAACGAGTTCTCCCGCGTGATCTCCAGCCGCGCGTCGTCCACCGCGAACTGGCTGGCGGCGATCGCGTACTGGATGAAGGGGTCGATCTTCTTGACCTCCTTCTTCTCGACGAAGTCCAGGGGGTCGAAGTCCTTGACCTCGCCCGCGATCTGCGTCGAGAACGCCGTCGCGTCGAAGTGGGTGATACGGGCCACGCCCGTCCGGCCGGCGCAGAGCGCCTCCCAGTTGGCGTCGGTGCCAATCCCGATCGACGACACCAGCCCGACTCCCGTCACCACGACTCGCCTGGACACTCCCCCTCCGTCCCCGGTTCCGTTCCCGTGTGACAGTTGCTACTTCTTGGCCTTGCCGGAGCCGTGCTGCTCGATGTACGCGATGGCCTCGCGCACACGCGTGATCTTCTCGGCGTCGTCGTCGGGGATCTCGACCCCGAACTCCTCCTCGAACGCCATCACCAGCTCGACGACGTCGAGCGAGTCCGCTCCGAGGTCGTCCACAAACGATGCGTCCGGCGTGACTTCTTCCTCGTCCACGCCGAGCTGCTCCACGATGATGCTCTTGACCTTGTCTGCCACAGCCGACATCTGCAACTCCTCCTGCTCAGGCATACATGCCGCCGTTGACGGCGATCACCTGCCCGGTGATGTACCCAGCCGCATCTGATGCGAGGAAGCACACCGCCGCGGCCACATCCTCCGGCGTGCCCAACCGACCGAGCGGGATCGCCGACGCCCAGTGTGCCTGGGCGTCCGTGCTGATGTCCCGCGTCATGTCCGTGTCGATGAGCCCCGGGGCCACCACGTTCACCGTGATGGACCGCGAGGCGACTTCGCGCGCGAGCGCCTTCGAGAAGCCGATGATGCCGGCCTTGGTCGCCGCGTAATTCGTCTGCCCGGGGTTGCCGCTCTGGCCCACCACGGAGCTGATGCTGATGATGCGCCCGGCGCGCTGCTTCAGCATCGTCCTGAGCACCGCCTGCGTGCAGAGGAACGTGCCCGTGAGGTTGGTCGCGACCACGGCGTCCCAGTCCTCACGCTTCATCCGCAGCAGCAACTGGTCGCGCGTGATGCCCGCGTTGTTCACGAGCACGTCGATCCTGCCGAAGCGCTCGACCGTCGTCTCGACGACACGGTGCACCGCCTCGGCGTCCGCGACGTCGGCCGCCAGCGCCAGCGACTGCCCGCCGGCTGCCGCGATCTCGTCGGCCACCGACACGGCGGCATCGCCGCGCGAGGTCACGACGACCGTCGCGCCCGCACCCGCGAGCGTCAGGGCCGTCCGGCGCCCGATGCCACGCGACGCGCCGGTCACCACCGCCACCTTGCCTGTTAGATCGATCGTCACGATCCCGCGACAAGCGCCTCCACCGCTGCCAACTGTTCCGGCGCGCCGAAACTCACGACCTGCGCCTCCCGGTCGATCTTGCGCACGAGGCCCGCGAGCACCGTACCCGGTCCGACCTCGACGTACTTGCGCACGCCGGCCGACACAAGATACCCGATGACGTCCTCCCAGCGCACGGCACCCGACACCTGGGCGACGAGCGCGTCGATTGCCGACGCGCCGTCGACCTTCGGGAGGGCGTCGACGTTGGCGACGACGGGCACGCGCGGGCGCTGCACGTCGAGCGCCCGCAGTTCGGGCTCCAGCCGGGCCTGCGCCGGGGCCATGAGCGCGCAGTGGAACGGCGCGCTGACGTTGAGCGGGACGACGCGACGGGCGCCGCGCGCCTTGGCCTCGACGCCCGCACGCGCAACGGCTGCGGCGGCACCCGCGATGACGACCTGTCCGGGCGCGTTGAGGTTGGCGGGACTGACGACGTCGCCCTGCGCGGCCGACTCGCAGGCGGCCGTCACGGTCGCCGCATCGAGCCCGAGGATTGCCGACATGGCGCCCTGTCCCACCGGCACGGCTTCCTGCATGTAGCGGCCGCGATGCGACACCACGCGCACCGCGTCGGCAAAGGCGAAGGTTCCGGCCGCCACGTGCGCCGAGTACTCACCGAGCGAGTGGCCGGCCGTGAACGCGGCCGTGATGCCGCGGGCGTCGAGCACGCGCAGCGCCGCGATGCTCGTGGCCAGGATGGCCGGCTGCGTGTTCTCCGTCAGCGTGAGCCGATCCTCGGGGCCCTCGAAACAGAGGGCGCTCAACGGCTGGCCGAGGGCCTCGTCGGCCTCGGCAAACGCCGCACGCGCCTCGGGAAAGGCGTCGGCGAGCGCCTTGCCCATGCCCACCGCCTGCGAACCCTGACCAGGAAAGAGAAAGGCAATCATTCAGCGTGTTCCTGCGGGACGCGTGTCGCCGCGGAGACCTGGAGACCATCCTCGAGACGTGCCACGAGCCGCTCCCGCACGAACCGGCCCGCGAGCCGGATGCCCGTGGCAATGGCACGGGGCGAGGACCGGCCATGGCCGATCACGCAGACGTGCCGGACGCCGAGCAGCGGCGCGCCGCCGTACTCCGAGTAGTCGAGGCGCGTCCGGAAGCGCCGCAGCGCCCCGCGCGTGAGCACCGCCCCGACCTGCGCCGTGACCGATCGTGCGACTTCCTCGGCCATCAGCGCATCGATGGCCTCCACGAGCCCCTCGCTCGTCTTCAGCACGACGTTTCCGGTGAACCCGTCGCAGACGATCACGTCGGCGGCGCCGGAGAACAACTCGGATGCATCGAGGTTGCCGACAAACTGCAGCGGGGTGTCCGCGATCTGCGCGTGCGCGAGCCTGACGAGCGCCGTTCCCTTGCCCGCTTCCTCGCCGTTCGACAGCAGGCCGACCCTTGGCCGATCGATGCCGAGCGCCACGGAGGCATACGCCGCGCCGAGCCGTGCGAACACCACGAGGTGATCCGGACGGCAGGCGACGCTGGCGCCGGCGTCCACGAGGACGGCCGCGCCCTCGCGCGTCGGGATCATCGCGGCAATCGCCGGACGATCGATCCCGTCGAGCAGCCCGAACGTCCGATGCGCCGCGAGCACGGCAGCGCCGGAGTGCCCGGCCGTGAACAGCGCTGCCGAGCCCCTGGTCGCCACCAGATCGGCCGCGACGCGCACCGACGCCGACGGACGCCGCCGCACGGCGAGCGCAGGCTCACCCATGCCGACCGCGTCTGGCGCGTCGAGCACCTCGATCGAGAGGCTGTCTACTTCAGGAAACCGGGCGAGCTCGTCCTCGATGAGCACGCGTCGCCCGACGAGCGTCAACGCGACACCGCCCTCGCGGGCGGCCGCCACGGCGCCGTGGACGACAACACCGGGGGCCTCGTCGCCCCCCATGGCATCCACGACGATGTGGGCCATGCCCGGCGTCAGGTTCAGGCGTCCTCGTTGACCGGGCGCACCTGCCGGCCGCGGTAGTGCCCGCAATTGGTGCACACCACGTGGGGCGGCTTGAGCTCGTTGCACTGGGGGCACGGGCCGAGGGCCACGGCCTTGAGGGCGTCGTGCGTCCGGCGCTTGGCCGTGCGGCTCTTCGAATGACGTCGCTTGGGATTGGGCATGACTTTTCACTCGTGCGGCGCTCGATCGTCCGCATCCTTCAGCAGGGACTTCAGGCCCGCCAGTCGCGGGTCCTCCCACCGGTTCTCACACGTGCAGCTGGCCGCGTTGCGGTTGATTCCGCAATGCGGGCACAGCCCCTGACAATCCGCCCGGCACAACGGCTTCATCGGCAGCGCCAGATAGCACTGCTCGCGCGCCACCTGCGCCAGGTCGATCCTCGGCTCGTCGTACGGCACGACCGACGAGTCGTCCTCGGCGATCTCGTGCCCGTCCTCGCCATCCTCATCGTCTCCGGTGCCCCGATGCCCGGGCCGACCTGACGCCTGCAACGCTCCCGCGGGAACGAAGCGGAGGTCGAGCGGCGCTTCGACGGCAAGGTCGAAGGGCTCGGCGCACCGGGCGCACGGCAGGGCGAGTTCGGCGCGCATCACGCCGCGCAGGTGGTACGTCTCGCCCTCGAGGCGCTCGATGTCGCCCTCGATACGGATCGGCCCCTTGACGACGAAGTCCTCGGCGGGCACGTCGAGCGCGGCAGCCGGAACGTCCGCGGCGATGGGTGCGCGCTCGGTTGCGAGCGTCGTGAGGTCGATGAGCATGGGTTCGTTCAGGTGGCGAGGTCCGCGACGCCCGCACGAACGTACAAGGATAGCAGATTCAGGCGCGCTGGACCTCGATCCAGGGGCGCGGGATGAACAGTTCCTCGAAGAGCCGGACGGCGTACCTGTCGGTCATGCCGGCCAGGAAATCCCTGGCGGCCGCATCGAGCCCCTCTCGCTCCACCGTCCGGCGATCGAGCCACGTCTCTGGTTGCTGCCGCACCTTCTCCCACAGGCCCCCGAGGATCCCGGTCGCCTTGGCGAACTCGGCCGTGGCGGTATCGTTCTCGTACACCCGCTCGAACATGAAGGCTCGCAATTCGAGCAGCGACTCGAGCACGGGTTCGCTCATCCGCAGGGAGTCGAGACCAGCCGCCAGGCTCTGCTCCACCACGTCGGTGACCATCGATCCGATTCGCGCCGACGAGGTCGTGCCGAGCACGGCGACAGGCCCTGCCGGCAGCGTCGCCGGGTCGAGCACACCCGCCCTCACTGCATCGTCGATGTCGTGGTTGACGTAGGCGATGATGTCGGCGACCCGCGCGATCTGGGCTTCGAGGGTCGGGGCCCGCTCGCTGACCGGCAGGTTGATGGGCAGGCCGTGCTTGCCCTTCGAATGCGTGGCGATGCCCTGCCGGACTTCCCAGGTCAGGTTCAGCCCGTCCCCTCCCTGCTCGAGCACCTCGACGATGCGCAGGCTCTGGGACGCGTGCGAGAAGCCGCCGGGCACGAGCGAGTCGAGCACCCGCTCGCCGGCGTGGCCGAAGGGCGTGTGGCCGAGGTCGTGTGCCAGCGCGATGGCCTCGGTGAGTTCCTCGTGCAGGTGCAGCACCTTGGCGAGCGTGCGGGCAATCTGCGAGACCTCGAGCGTGTGCGTGAGACGCGTGCGGTAGTGATCGCCAGCCGGCGCGAAGAAGACCTGCGTCTTGTGCTTCAGACGGCGGAAGGCCTTCGAGTGCACGACGCGGTCGCGGTCCCGCTGGAAGGCTGGCCGGATGGGGTCCGCGGGTTCGGGGCGGGCGCGCCCCCGCGAGGCGTCGCTGAATGTCGCCTGCGGCGCCAGCGTGGCACGCTCACGCGTTTCGAGTTGCTCCCGGATCGTCGTCATGCGGGTGTCGGTCACGATGGCGGCGCACTGAGCGCGCCGAGGAAACTGGTGCCGTTCGGCAGCGGCCCGACACCGAAATTGGCGGCAATCGTCTGCCCCAGATCGGCAAACGTCTCGCGCGTGCCGAGATTGACACCAGCGGCCACCCGCGCCCCGGCCAGCAGCAGCGGGACGTACTCCCGTGAGTGGTCGGTGCTCGGCGTCGTCGGGTCGTTGCCGTGATCGGCGGTGACCACGAGGAGGTCGGTGGCGCGCAGGTGCGGCAGCAGGTCCGAAAGCCGCGCGTCGAAGCGCTCCAGGTTCCGCGCGTAGCCCTGCACGTCGTTGCGGTGGCCGAAGGACTGATCGAAATCCACGAGGTTGGCCCACACGAAGCCGCGCGGCACCTCGCGCAGCGCATCGTCCACGCGGTCCATGCCTTCGTCGTCGGACGACGTCGGCAGGTGCCTGGCAATGCCTCGCCCGGCGAACAGGTCCTTGATCTTGCCGATGGCGACGACCGGGTGACCCGCGTCCGTCAGGTGGTCGAGCAGCGTCTTGACGGGCGGCTCGAGCGCGTAGTCGTGACGCCGGCTCGTGCGCCGGAACGAGCCGGGGGGGCCGACGAACGGCCGCGCGATGACCCGGCCCACGCCAAGGCCCTTCGCGACGATGTCGAACGCCGCCTCGCAGAAGCGGTACAACTCCGGCACCGGGACGACATCCTCGTGCGCGGCAATCTGGAACACGCTGTCTGCCGACGTGTAGACGATGGGCGACCCGGTGCGCAGGTGCTCGACGCCGAAGCGCTCGATGACCTCCGTCCCGGATGCGACGACATTGCCGATGGTGCGGCGCCCGATGGCGTGCTCGAAGGTGCGCATGACATCGGGTGGGAAGCCGTCGGGAAACGTGGGGAACGGGCGATCGAGGACGACGCCGGCGATCTCCCAGTGCCCCGTCACCGAATCCTTGCCTGGCGAGGCTTCTGCCATGCGACCCCACGCCCCGGCCGGGGTGCCGGATGGCATGCCGAGGGCCGGGACGAGCCGGTCGAGGCCGAGATGCCTGAGGGCCGGCAGGTGCAGGGGCACCTGGCGCGCGATGTTGCCGAGCGTGTGGCTGCCCTCGTCGCCGTAGCGTGCGGCGTCCGGCAGCGCGCCGATGCCGACGCTGTCGAGCACGATGGCGACAATCCGCTCGAAGCGGGGACCCATCACCGGTGCCTTACGCGTCGTGCGATGGCGACGAGAAGTAGTTGGGCACCGACCGGTTGGAGCGGATTGTCGCGATGGCGTGCTTGAACACCATGTGGTCGGCGCCCTCGTGCTCGACGACGAGGGCGAAGCGGTCGAAGTTCTTGATGCGGCCCTCGAGCGATTGTCCGTCCATCAACTGGATGCGGACGATCAGGCGCTCGCGGCGCGCCGAGTTCAGGAAGACGTCCTGGATGTTTGGCGGCGCCGAGGACTTCGACTCGCGGTGGGTGGGCATCAGCGGGCGGCTCCGTGGGCGTCGATCAGGGCGCGGGCGGCAGCGACCGTCTCGTCGCGCTCGCCGGCGCCGTCCAACCATATCACCCTCGGCTCCTTCCGGAACCAGATCAGCTGGCGTCGCGCGTAGTGCTTGTTCTCGCGCACGATCAACGCCCGGGTATCCGCCTCGTCGCGCACGCCGTCGAGCATCTCGAGCACCTGGCGATACACGAGCCCGCCGAACGGATTGGCGGTGCGCGGCACGCCGGCCGCGAGGTTGTCGACCACCTCCTGCACCACCCCGCGCGCGAACTGGTCGTCGACGCGCGTCGCGACGCGCCCGGCAATCGCAGCCGACGGCAGGCGCAGTCCGATCGCGCAGACGTCGTACTCGGGCAGGGGGGACCGCGTCTCGGCGAAGTGCGCCGAGATGGGCCGGCCCGTGAGATACCACACCTCGAGGGCGCGGACGATGCGCTTCTCGTCGCGCGGCATGATGCGCGTCGCCGACGCGCGGTCCACGCGCGCGAGCACCCGGTGCAGGTACTCGACGCCGCGCTGCGCGGCCGTGGCATGCAGGCGCGCGCGGACCGCGTCGTCGCGCCCCGGCCCCTCGAACAGTCCGTCCACGAGCGCGCGGAAGTAGAAGCCGGTGCCGCCGACGAGCACGGGCACGCGGCCGCGGGACGTGATCGCGCGCACGCACGCCGCCGCATCGCGCGCGTAGTGCGCGGCCGAGTACACCTCGGTCGGCGAGACGACGTCGATCAGGTGATGCGGGATGCCCGCCCGCGCCTCCGGCGGCACCTTGTCGGTGCCGATGTCGAAGCGGCGGTAGACCGCCGTCGAGTCGCAGTTGACGATCTCGCCGCCGAAGATCTGCGCAAGCCGGATGCCGAGCGCACTCTTGCCGGTGGCCGTCGGGCCGAGCACGGCCAGCAACCGCGGCCTCATTGCGACGGGGGCTGCTCGTTGTAGTAGAAGGTCACCGTGAAGAACGCCGTCGGCGACGGGTACTCCGGCGGCAGCGGCGTGGTGGGGTTGGACCACTGCAGCGAGTTGGCGGCCGCGCGATCGAAGGCGTCGATACCCGAGGGCTGCTTGATCGAGATGTCGGTGATGCGGCCGTCCTTGTGGACGTTGAAGGTGATCACGACGTGCCCCTTCATCATCATCGCGGCCTCGGGGATCAGCCAGTTGCGCTTGATCTGCGCGACGAAGCGGCGAATCCACGGCCCGAACTCGACGCCCTTCGTGTCGAACTGGATGTAGGGCCCGAACGGCGAGTTGCCACCGCTCGGGTTGTTGAACGCCTCCTCCTGCACGTACTTCTCGAGGTTGCGCAGGGCCTGGCCGAGCGAGCCTCCGGGCGGACGCGCGGCGGCACTCGGCGCGGCTGGCGCCCGGCGCGCCTGCGGATTGGCAAGCACCCCCGTGTCGCCGCGCGCGAGTTGCCCCGACTGGCCGTCGCGGCCGGTGATGCCGTCCTGGTTCGCGGCCTGGGCGGCTGGCGTCGCCTGGTTCTGCGGCGCGGGCTGGGCCGCTTGCGCCTGCCGGGCTGCCGATTCCCGTGGCGATTCCGACGGCTCGGGCGCCGGTCCGCGGCCTTTCGCCAGGTCGCGCGCTGCCTGCCGTTCGACGAACTCGAGCGAGTTGCCACGCGAGAACGGCTGCTCGTTGGTGGGCGTGGGGGCCTGCTCCTTCGTCTGCGCCACGCGGTCGGCATCGGCAAGCGCGGCGTTCGCCCTGGGCTGCGCCGCCTGCATGTCGATCCGGGGCTGGACGAACACGAACCGCGGCTGCTCGCGCTGCTGCTGCGCGAGCTCCTGCATCCGCGCGATCTCGGCCCGCTGCTGCTCGGCCTCGGCCTCGAGCCACCGCTGCACGAACGGGATGCGCGGGCCGAACAGCACGATCGCCAGCAGGCCCACGTGCAGGAACACCGAGTACATCACGGCCTCGCGCCGTGAGATCGCCGACTCCATGGTCGGCGGTTCTGGTCGGTGGTCCTCGAAGTCGATCATCGTATGGAGATTTCAGTATAGGCGGGACGTCGGCCCCGGGGGCCGGGGGCGCCCGCCGGATCGGCCGGGACGACCGGCCTATCGCGGGCGTTCCGCAACGTAGAGATAGACGACGCCGAACGTCAGAGGGACGGCTTCGGCCCGCACGAGCCCGGCATTCCGGAGCTGCGCGAGGAACTCGTCCGGCGGCGTGAAGCTCTCGACCGATGCCGGAAGATAGGCATAGGCCTCTCCGTGGCGCGACACGAGGCGGCCGAGCCGCGGGAGCACGTTCCGGAAGTACCAGAGGTAGGCCTGGCGCACGAGGGGCTGCTGCGGCATCGAGAACTCGAGGATGGCAAGCCGGCCCCCCGGCTTCAGCACGCGCGCGATCTCGGCAAGCGCGACCTGCGGCTCCTGGACGTTGCGGATGCCGAACGCAATCGTCACGGCGTCGACTGACGCCGAGGCCGCCGGCAGCCGCATCGCATCGCCCCGCACGAGCCCGATGACACCCGTCCGTCCCTCCGCGCGGAGCTTGCGCTGCCCCACGCGCAGCATCTCGGACGAGAAGTCGATGCCGAGCACGCGGCGCGCCAGCCTGCGCTTGACGATCGAGCGCGCGACGTCGCAGGTGCCCGTGCAGAGGTCGAGCACGTGTTCGGTGCCGGTCAGGCGCAGCCGCCGCACCGCGCGCCAGCGCCAGTAGAGGTCCTGCCCGCCGCTGAGCACGTGGTTCAGCAGGTCGTAGCGGCCGGCAATCGCATCGAACATGCCGGAGATACGGTCGGGCGCCTTGCCGGTGTCTGGAGTCACGCCGCCGTAGGTCGCCTGGTGGCCGGGTGCCGGAGCGGTCATTCGGCGCCCGTCCGCGGATCCCACGCGGGGTACAACTGGTGGTCGATGCGCAACAGCGAGAGCACGCGCCCGGCCATGAAGTCGGCGAGATCGGCAATCGACTGCGGGCGCTGGTAGAACCCCGGCATCGCGGGCAGCACGATGGCCCCCGCCTCGGCGCAGGCGACCATGTTCTTCAACTGCGGCAGGCTCATGGGCGTCTCGCGCGGCACGACGATCAGCGGGCGCCGCTCCTTCAGCATCACGTCCGCCGCACGCTCGACGAGCGACCGCGAGAGCCCGTGCGCAATCGCGGCCATCGTCTTCATCGAGCACGGCACGACCACCATCGCGTCGGCGCCCTTGCTGCCGCTGGCGATGCGCGCGCCGAGGTCCTTGTTGCTGTGCAGCACCCAGCCGCCGCGACGGACGCCCTCTCCCCAGGTGTCCTCGAGATAGGCCTGGAGACGATCGACCCGTGCGTCGGGGCCCAGTTCGTCCACGAGCAGCCGCCGGCCGAACTCGGTGATCACGAGATCGACGTGCTGTCCGTGCTGGAGCAGCGCCGACAGCGTCCGCATGGCATAGAGCGCACCGCTCGCGCCCGTGACCGCGAGCACGATGCGTCGCGGAATCTCACCTGACATAGACACTCAACCCGGTTGTGGCGAGGTACAGCAGGCCGACCCACCCGTTCATGTCGAAGGCCCGCTTGACCTGCGAGAGATCGGCCGCGCTGACGAGCGACTGCTCGTATGCGAGGAGCACGGCGACGAGGCCGACTCCCACCTGATACAACGGCCCGAGCTGCGCCACGACGCCAAGGGCCGCCATGCAGGCAACCGTGACGACGTGGAGCGCACGCGACATCGCGATGGACCGGGGCACGCCGAAGCGGACCGGGATCGATCGCAGTCCGTGCGCCCGATCGAACTCGAGATCCTGGCACGCGTAGAGGATGTCGAACCCACCGACCCAGGTGCCGATCGCAAGGGCCAGCAGCACCGGCTCCCACGACGCGCCGCCGCCCGATGCAATCCACCCGCCGACGGGCGCCACCGCCATGGCCAGCCCGAGGAAGGCCTGCGTCGCCCAGGTGACCCGCTTGGCAATCGAGTACCAGAAGACGATGGCCAGCGCGAGCGGCGAGAGCAGGAGGCAGAGCGTGCTGATCTGCGCGCAGACCACGACGAACGCCGCACTCGCGACGACGAGGAAGATCACGGCATCGCGCCGGGAGAGCGCGCCACGCGGGATCTCGCGCTGGGCCGTACGCGGGTTGAGCGCGTCGTAGCGTGCATCGACGAGCCGATTGAACGCCATGGCCGCGCTGCGCGCCGTGACCATCGCGGCGACAATCCACCCAAGCCGCGCCCACGTCATCGGCACGACGCGGCTCGCGAGCAGCGCGCCGACGAGCGCGAACGGCAGCGCGAACACCGTGTGGCTGAAGCGCACGAACGAGAAGTACGTGCGGAGGCGGGCGATCATCTCGGGACTCGGGATTCGGGATTCGGGATTCGGGATTCGGTTCAGGCCGCGTGCGTGACGAGTGCGTCGAGCCAGCGCAGATCCGACGTCTCCGCCGCACCGGACACCAACCATTCTTCCACGTCTGTCACGCCGGCGGGTGGGGTGCGGACGAGCGCGCGGGTCGTGGCGCCGGGGCCGAGGTAACCGAACCGGTCGCACCCGAGCGCCAGGGCGCCGCCGCGTGTGGCCGCGTACAGCAGATGGCCCGCGGGCACGCCCGGCGCCACGTCGCGCAGCGCGGCCAGCTCCGCGAAGAGGTTCAGGTCCTCCACGCTGGCGAGACTGTCGGTGCCGACCGCGAGCCGGACGCCAGCCGCCAGCGCCTCGGCAACCGGTGGCGCGCCGGCCCCCACCCAGCGATTGCTCCGGACGCACGACACGAGCGTGGCGCGGGCCCGGGCCACGAGCGCCAGGTCGTCATCGTCGAACTGCGTGCCGTGGACCACGAGCAGGCGATCGTGCAGCGCCCCGCACTGCTGCACGTACGCCGCCGGTCGGATGCCGGGAGGCGTCCATGTCTCGTCCCAGGCGCCGAGGTCGTCGAGCAGGTCGCGAAAGGGTCCGCGTCCCGTTTGCAGGAACTCGACCTCCTCGGGCGACTCGCCCAGGTGTACCGACGACACCGCGCGTTCCGCGTCCATGCCGCCGGCAAGGCCCGCGAGCAGCGGCGGCGACGTCGAGTACGGCGCATGCGGCGCAATCGACGCCACCAGGTCCCCGCGCCCCGCGGCGCGGAACACCGCATTCGCCCGTTCCGCATCGCGCCGTGCGTCGTCGAGCAGGCGGTCGGCATGCGCCGAACGGAATCCCAGCGCCTCGCGGAAGTACACCCCGGCAAGTGCCGAGGCCGCGAGCGGCCGCACCGCAGCATCCGTGTTGCCGATGTCGCCGACGACAGCCGTGCCCGTCGCAGTCATCGTGTCGATCGCGCGGGCGATGGCCGCGGTCACCGACGACGCATCGACAGGGAGCGCGCCGCGATCGCCTGGCGCAGTCGACGCGATGCCGGCGCGTGCCGCGAGCATCGCGCGCACCCAGGCGACGAAGCACGGGGCAGGCGGCACGGCGCCCGCGAGGTGCGAGAGTTCGAGATGCGTGTGTGCGTTGACGAGGCCCGGCAGGATCACGACCGCGCCGAGATCGATGACCCGTCCGGGATGGGCGTCGTTCAGCGTGGCGCGGGTTCCCACGCCGAGGATCGCGTCGCGCGACGGATCCACGTCCACCCAGCCGTCCTCGAGGAGCGGCGAGGCGATCGGGAGCACCCACCTGGCCGTGAGCCTGACGTTCACGATCGCGCGGGGACCTGCATGGGCTCGTTGCCGCTCATCGCGCCCGGGCCAGGCGGATGGACGCCGCCACGCGCTGGAACACGGGCTCGTAGGTGGCCGCTTCCGCCTCGGGAGCAATCGTCACGCAGTAGAACAGCGTGCCGTCCACGAGGAACGTCGTGTAGAGGCCGATGCGCTCACGCCCACCTGTTGCGGCGCGGTTGACGAGCGGCGTACTGAGCGCGGTGCGTTGCGACAGCCGCACCACGCGCTGCGTGCCCGCCACCTGCAACTCCGGGTTGCTCTGTGCGACAGCCTGGAGCCATGCCTGCGTCGCCTGCCGCAGGTCGCGGGTGCCGGTCTGCGCGACGCCGAACTCGACGCCGTGCGTGAACACCGTCTGGCCGTTCACCTGGCCGTAGCCGTTCTGCGGGACCGCCTTGACGGAACTGCGCGACGCAAGGGTCTCCCAGTTTGCGGGCACCTGCGCCGCGAACACCTGTCCGCCGTTGACCGCCTTGAACCGCGCCGAAGGCGCCGGCACGGGCTGCCCCGGCGTGCCTACCGCCGCCGGCACGTCGCCGCCGGACTCGGTGGGCGCCTTCGCGAGATCGCCCATCGACTTTGCCGGCGGCAGCGACGCGAACGCGGACCGGACGTCTGCGAACCCGCGATCGTCGGGTGGAGCGGCAATCTGCAGCGAGGCGGCCTCGCGCGTGATGTAGGCCGTCCGGTTGCCGGGATCGGGATGGCTGCTGAGCCATTGTGGCGGGTTGCCGCCCGACCGCGACTCGCGGGCAATCGTTTCGAACATCCGCGCGAGCGCGCGCGGGTCGTATCCGGCGCGGGCCATGATCTGCGCGCCGAGGAGATCCGCCTGCTTCTCGAAGTCGCGGCTGTATCGCAGCAGGATGGTGCCGAGTCCGAACTGGGTGCCTTGCGTGATGGCCGCACCCGCCGCGCCGCCGACGACCGCGCCGCCGACCGCGCCGGCAATCTGCCCGAGTTGCAGCCACGGGTTCTGGGCCTTCGAGACGTTGGCCGTGCCATGGCGCAGGAGCACGTGCGACAGCTCGTGGGCCATCACCCCGGCGACCTCGGCTTCCGACGCCGCCGCCTCGAACATGCCGCGGTTGACGAACATCGGACCGCCGGGCAGCGCAAAGGCGTTGATTTCCTTCAGGTTGACGGGCGTGAACGAGTACTCGAAGACGGTCTGATCGAGGTCGTCCGGCGCAGCGGCGACGAGGCGCTCGCCGATGCCGTCGAGGTATCGGTCGATGCGCGCATCCTCGATGATCGGGTACTGCTGGCGGACTTCCGCGGCCGCCTCGCGACCGAGCTCGACGTCCTGCTGCGGCGTGTACTTGTTCTTCGGCGGCTTGATCGCCGTCTGCGCCACCAGCACCGCCGCCGACGTGCACAGGATCAGCAGGGCCGTCGTCGCACGTCGCGCCACACCGTGGGCCGTCATCCGTCGCTGTCGCATCGCGTGCACAGCGTACACGTTCTGGCCCGCGGTCCGGGCAGTACGGACGCAGGAACAGGCAGCCGCTGCCCGCGCGTGGCCCCCGGGCCCGGGGGCCACGTCAGGCGCGCTGGGCGCGCTGCTCGCGTCCGGCGCGCGTCCGCGCTTCGTAGGCCGCCAGTTCGGCCGGCATGCGTTCGGCGCCGTCCTTCTTGGCAACGTCGAGGGCCAGGCGCCGGGGGACGGCGCGCTCGAGGAACGCGGGCTGCCCCTCGAGCTCGTAGTGCATGGTGCGCCGCATCGGCGTGAACCCTGCGTCCTCGATGTTGCGGACGATCTCGATTTCGTCCATGCAGTAGCTTGCACCGGCGGCACGCACGACGTTCTCCTCGATCATCACGCTGCCCATGTCGTTGGCACCGAATGCGAGGCTCAACTGGCCCACCTTGCCGCCCTGCGTGACCCACGACGCCTGCAGGTTGTCCACGTTGTCGAGGACGATGCGCGCGAGGGCGAGGGTGCGGAGGTACTCCACGCCGGTGAGCTCGACGCCGGCAAGCTCGGTGTGATCGGGCTGGTAGCTCCAGGTGATGAAGGCGGTGAACCCGCCCGTCTCGTCCTGCAGCGACCGGATCCGGAGCATGTGCTCGATGCGCTCCTCCGGCGTCTCCACGCTGCCGTACATCATCGTCGCCGTCGTGCGCAGGCCCTGCCGATGGACCTCGCGCATCACGCCGATCCATTCGTCAGCAGTCGCTTTCCCGTAGCAGTTCAGCAGCTTGCGGACGCGATCGACGAGGATCTCGGCGCCCCCGCCCGGCACGCTGTCGAGCCCGGCGGCAATCAGCCGGCCGACGACCTCGGGCACCGGCAGCTTCGACATCCGCGAGATGTGCAGGATCTCCGGCGGCGACAGCGCGTGCAGGCGGAACGTCGGGTACGTCGCCTTGACGGCACGGAACAGGTCCTCGTACCAGGCGAGCGGCAGGTCCGGGTTGTGTCCGCCCTGGAGCAGCAGCTGGTTGCCGCCGACGCTGATCGTCTCGTCGATCTTGGCAAAGAGCTCCTCCCGCGAGAGCACGTAGCCGTCGGCACTGCCGACCGTCCGGTAGAACGCGCAGAAGTTGCAGCGCGCCACGCACACGTTCGTGTAGTTGACGTTGCGGTCGATGATGTAGGTCACCAGCCGCTCGGGGTGACGACGCGCGCGAATCGCGTCGGCCAGCCGGCCGAGCTGCCAGGTGCTGGCCTCGCGATACAACGTGAGGGCCTCGGCGGCGTCCACACGCTCGCCGCGCGCGACCTTTGCCGCAATCGTCTCCACGGAAGTCTGAGTCACGGTCGTCTCGTCGGTTCGTCGCCCGCCGGCTGGGGCACGAGGTCCTCGATCACCTGCAGCACGTCGGGGCGATGGGGCGCAAGCCCGTCCTCCATCGCCAGCGTCAGGTAGCGCGCCAGCCCGCGCACGGCCTCGTCGTCCAGATCGTACCGGATGTTCCGGCGGAGGTACTGCGCCAGGCGCACGGCCTCCTCGCGGTCACCGGCGGCTTCGGCCGCGGCAATTACCGGAATCGCCACGTCGCCCGCGCGCCGCGCGGCGTGGAGCCGGGCCACACCTCCCGGGCCGAGCGCGCCCGGCCGGGCCGCCCACACCGCGAACACGAACGGCAGCCCGGTGAAGGCCTTCCAGGCCTCGCCGAGGTCGATCTTCACGGCGCCGAGCGCGTCGGCCGACGCCCGCAGGGCGGGATCGCCGATGAGGAGCGCGGCATCGGCTGCGTCGAGCATCGCTCCGAGGTCGGGCGCCGCGTCCACGAACTCCGGCTCGATCCGGAAGTGATGGCGGCACAGCACGCGCACGAGGCCCACGGAACTGCGCGAGCTGACGTCGAGCGCAATGCGGCGCACGTCGCCGATGGGGCGGCGCGTGAAGAGCGCCACGGAGTTCACCGGCCCGTCGCAGGCAATCGCAAGCCCGGGCACGACCTCGTAGGCGACGGGCCCTCGCAGCAGCTCGATCACGGGCACCAGGCCCACGTCGATCGCGCCCGCGTGCAACAGCTGCGCGCACACGGCCGGCACGTCGTACCGCAGGACGATCCCCGGATCGCGATCGAGCCCCTCGTACAGGGGCCGCGCGTTGAGGAAGCCGACCGCGCCGATCCGCGTCATGCCCCTTCCCGGAGCTCCCACGCGCCGTCGCGTTCGACGGGGTCGAGGGACGCCGCCACGAGATTGCGACGCACCTCCTCGACGATGGCGCGCCGCGGTCCGTGCGGCATCTCGTCGAGCGCGGGCACCGCATCCACGTCGTCGCCACCGAAGAGCAGGCACGCCTGCGACAGCTTGGCGCCCATGCGGGCCCACTGTGCCGAGATGTGCAGGACGTTGTCGAGCACGATGCGGCCGATCGCAACGTGGCGCATGTCGTCGTAGCCCGTCGTCGGCTGCTCCGGGCTGGTCTCGACCGGCAACGGCGAACAGGCGCGGACCACACCGCTTGCCGCCTGCCACGACCGCAGCGCATCGAGCTGCGCGACGAGGGCGTCGCCGGTGACCGGTGCCCCGAACGTCACGACCTGCACGGGCAGGTCAGCGGCCGCCAGCGCCTCGAGGTCGGCACCCGACAGGCGGTCGAGGCGAGCCGTCGCCACCGCGTGCAGGCCAGCCGCGCGCAGCGCCGCGGCCACGTCGGCGAGCGGGCCGATCGCCGCGAGCTCGTGGACGGCCCAGCCCGACACCGGCACGCCGAACCGCGTCGAGGCGGCCGTCGCGATCCGGCAGGCCGCGTCGAGCGACGCGGGCGCTCCTTCGAGGCGAACCTCGCCCATCGCGAACGTGCCGCCCTCGCCCACGGCCGGCGCGTCGATGACGACGTCGGCGCTGGCAGCGTCCACGCGGGCCGCGTCCACGACGTGCACGCGCACGAAGGTCCCGCGGGTGCCATGGAGGCGCGCCCGCACGTCGGCCGCGAGCATGCCGAGGCCGATCAGGTCACGGCTGTGCACGACTCCGCGCTGCTGATCCGGCGAGAGCGCGGCACCCGCCGCAAGCGTTGCCCCGAGCTGTTCGTAGTCCACGGTCGTCATCCGTTCATTCCTGCGTCATCGCATCGTTGATGCGCTGAGCGAGCGCCAGCGCACGGCGCCCCTGGGCGCCGTCCACGCGAGCCGCGCGTCCCTCCCGAATCGCCGCGACGAAGTCCTCGAGTTCGCGGCGGAGCGGCTCGGCGTCCGGCACCGGCACGGGCCCGCCTTCGATCGCGGGCCGCGCGCCGTCCACCTTGCGCAACCGCCAGACTTCGAGCTCCCGGCTTGCGTAGTCCACCGACACATACGTCGCGGGCTCGATGAAGCGGACCTTGCGCACCCGCTCGCGGCTGATGCGGCTCGCCGTGACGTTGGCGATGCAGCCTCCCGCGAACTTCAGCCGCGCATTGGCGATGTCCACGCGGTCGGTCAGCACCGGCACGCCCACGGCCTCCACGCCCACGACGTCTTCGTCCACCACCGACAGCAGCACGTCGAGGTCGTGAATCATCAGGTCGAAGACCACGTCGATGTCGAGGCTGCGATCGGGGAACGTCCCGAGCCGGTGGACCTCGATGAACCGCGGCCGGCTCACGAAGCTCCGGGCGGCATCCACGGCGGGATTGAAGCGCTCGGTGTGGCCGACCGCCAGCACCAGCCCGCGCGACCCGGCGCGGGCGATGAGGTCGTCGGCCTGCTCGAGCGTCGTCGTCATCGGCTTCTCGACGAGCACGTGGATGCCCGCGTCGAGCAGCATCGCCGCCAGCGCGTGGTGGGCTTCGGTCGGCGCCGCAATCGTCACCGCATCGACCGCGCCGACGAGCGCCGACGCGTCGGTCATGTGCGCGGCCGCGCCGTGCTGCGCGGCCATCTCGGCGGCCCGGGCCTCGTTGACGTCCACGACGGCCGACAACGTGACGCCCGGCGTGTCACCGAGCACACGGGCATGGTGGCGCCCGAGCGCGCCGACGCCAATCACCCCCACCCGCAACGCCTCAGCCATGTGCCTGTGCTTCCCGGGGACGCCCCACGACGGTGATGCCGGCAGCCGCGGCCGCTTCGGCCATCGCGTCGCCGTCCACGACCAGCGTGCGCCCGGCGTCGATCGACATCAACCGGATGCCGGCTTCACGCAGCACCGCGATCGTCGGCACGCCCACAACGGGCACGTCGAACCGCATGTCCTGCTGCGGCTTTGCGACCTTGACGACCGTCGCACCCGGTCCGGCGAGCCGCCCGGCACGCAGGATCGCCTGGTCGGTCCCTTCCATCGCTTCGACCGCCACCACCGCCTGCTCCTTCACGACGATGGTCTGGCCGATGTCGAGGCCGGCAATCGCGTCGGCCATGCGATAGCCGAACGCGAGATCGGCGCGGCCCGTGTCGTCGAGCGGCGGCCCGGCGATGTGCCCGGCGCGTGCGAGCAAAGGCTGGATGAACGTCGTCGAGTCCAGCAGCTCGATGCCCTTGCCGCGCATCACGTCGGCGATGGCCGAGATCAGGGCGTCGGTGGACTTCGCGCGCAGCCGCATCAGCACCTGCATCAGCGTCCAGTCGGGCGTGATGTTGGCAAACAGCTTCGCGTGCTTGACCTGCCCGGCCATGACCGCGGTGCGGCAGCCGGCCTCCTGCAGCACCTGGATGCACTTGCCGAGCTGCCCGAGCGAAATCGTGTGGATTGCCGCGCCGACCTCGGCCGCGCGCTGCGCGAGATCGGGCTCCACCTCCTCCTTCACCGCGACCACCGTGACGTCGTGGCCGAGGGCCCGCGCCGCGTCGAGCACGAGAAGGGGGAACTTGCCGTTGCCGGCGATGAGACCAATGGAAGCCATGAACAACGAAAGGCAGCTGAAGCTACGGGCCTGCAGCCTACAGCCTACAGCCTACAGGGACCCTGCAGACGGCGGGAGGCGTCCAGGCCCGGATCCCTCATTCGTCGGGCGGGACGTCCTCGAGCCGGCGCGACGCGCGGCGCAGGATGACTCCCCGCTTCGAGTTGCGGATGAAGTCGATCAGGTACTGCACCTGCGCGCACTGCAACTCGGGATCGTTCTCGATCTGCGCGAGCGCGCGTGTGGTGTTCATCTTCGAGACCAGCAGGTACCGATACGCGTGCCGCAGGCGCGTGATCACGTCGTCGGAGAACCCGCGCCGCATGAGGCCGACCGTGTTCAGCCCGTAGTTGCGCGCGCGGTTGCCGACCGTCTTTGCAAACGGCAGGGCGTCCTTCGTGACCACCGAGTACCCGCCGATGAACGCGTGGCTGCCGATCCGGCAGAACTGGTGCACGCCCGAGAACGCGCTGATCGTCGCGTGGTCCTCGACCGTCACATGGCCGCCGAGCGTCGCGCCGTTGCCGAAGATCGTGTGGTTGCCGACGACGCAGTCGTGCGCGACGTGCGAATACGCCATGAACAGGTTGCGATCGCCGATGCGCGTCACGCCGCCGCCGCCCGCCGTGCCGCGATGGATCGTCACGAACTCGCGGAACACGTTGTGGCGGCCGATCTCGAGCCGGCTCGGTTCGCCACGGAACTTCATGTCCTGCGGGATGAGCCCGATCGAGGCATACGGGAACACCTCGGTGCCCTCCCCAATCGTCGTGTCGCCGTCGATGATCGCGCCGGCGCCGATGCGGCAGCGCGGCCCGATGCGGACGTGCGGCCCGATGACCGCATTGGGGGCGACGACCGTGCCGGCGCCGATCTCGGCACCCTGCTCCACGACGGCCGTCGGGTGGACGATCGCCGGCTCGGGCTCGATCGCCATCACGAGCGTGCCCTCGGCCACCACCTGGTCCTGCACGTAGGCCACGCCGCGCACCCGCGCCATCGTCGAGCGCCGGCGCTCGATGGAGAGCTCGAGGCGCACGATGTCGCCGGGGCCGACCGGCTTGCGGAACTTCGCGCCGTCCACGCCCCGCAGCAGCGCGCGATGAGGCTGGATCGTGCCGTCGGGCGCCTGCAGCAGCAGCACGCTTGCCGCCTGGGCCATCGACTCGATCATGAGCACGCCCGGCATGAGCGGCGCCCCCGGGAAGTGGCCCGGGAAGAAGTCCTCGTTGACCGTGACGTTCTTGATCGCGACGAGGCGCTCGCCGGCGCTCAGATCGGTCACGTCGTCGACCATCTGCTGCGGATAGCGCGAGCAGAGGCGATCGACTACTGGCTGGAGATTGATGGGCACGTATCGCTCGTCGGCTGCCGGGATGACGACAGCACGGGTCCGGATCGACGCCCGGACCCGACTGCCTTGGCGGGCTACCTGGCCGCGGGAGCGGCAGGCGTAGCGTCGAGGGCGTTGACGACGTCGGTCGTGACGTTCAGGGCCGTATCCACCCAGACCACGCCGGCATCGGCAATGCTCAGGATGAGGTGCAGGTTCTTTGCCTTGGCGACCTGCTCGATCACCGGCAGCAGCTTCTGCTGGAACTCGAGCTGGAGGTCCTGGGTGAACTCCTGGACTTCCTTCTGCGCGTCCTGGCTGGCGCGCTGGAGTTCCGTCTGGAGGCGCTCGACTTCCTTTGCCTGCTGGGCCCGGGCCGAGTCGCTCAGCACGGCGCCGCCGGTCTCGAGCTTCTGCTGGGCCGTCTGCAGCTGCTTCTGCTTGCCCTCGAGCTCGGCCTGCTTCCTGGCCTGCAGGTCCTTGATCTTCTGCCCTGCGGCCTGGCCTTCCTTGCTGGTCGTGGCCACGGCGTTCAGATCCACGTAGGCCACGCGGGCATCGGCGGGAAACGGACGCGGGGGCGCGGGGCTGGCGGCGGCCGGCTGCGCGGGGGCGGCCGGGGCGGCACCCTGCGGCGCTGGCGTTTGGGCCCCGGCGGCCGCGGCCACCAGGAACAGGGACATCACCGACACGGCAATCACGGACTTCATCGACAGCAATCCTTTCGAACCAGCACGGCCCACAGCTCAGGCGTGGGCCCGCCACATTGAATCACACCCGAGGTCGGCTCAGAACGTGGACCCCACGGCAAAACGGAACTGGAAGTTGCGCGTCGGCGTGTAGTCGTTCCGCAAGGTGCCCTCACGCTGCGGGTTGGCCGCAAAGATGAGGCGGAACGGCACGTTCAGCACCGGCATGAAGAAACGGACTTCGGCGCCGGTCGAGGTCTTGAACTCGTTCCAGGCGAACGTCTGGCCGATGTCGCGCACCTGGCCGGCGTCGTAGAACAGCACGAGGCGGACCGGACCTGCGACGTTGATCAGGTATTCGGCGTTGAACAGCAGGCTCTTGTTGCCGCCGAGGACGATGAAGGTCTCCTCGTCACGTGGGCCGATGCTGCGGATGTCGAAGCCGCGGACGCTGAACTCGCCGCCCTGCACGAGCCGCTCGAAGAGGGGCACCGGCAGCGTGTCGCCCCAGGGCCTGATGTACTCGCCCTCGAACCGGAAGCCGACCGACGTCCGACGCGTGTGCTGGAGGAACTGCACGTACTCGAACCGCGGCTTCAGGAACTTGGTGTTGCCGCCGAGGCCGGCAAAGTCCATCGACGCGGTGATGCGGCGGCCCGTGTTCGGGAAGATCGGGTTGTCCACGGTGTTGTGGACGAAGCTCGGCACGAACTTGCTGATCGTGCGCGCGCCGCCGGGCGTGCACTCGCGGCCCGAGGGGTTCTCCTCGGTGACGGGCACGTCCACGCAGCGCAGGAGCAGCGAGTCCTGCAGGAACGGGTTGCGGCCGATGACGCTCTCGCTCGTGAAGAGCGGGTTCAGATCCCGGACCGTGACCCGCTCGAACGAGTACTGCATGAACGCGCGCGTGAAGTTGCGCGCGAGCGGGAAGCCCCAGACGGTGTTGAACCCGGTGCTCTCCTGCGTGAACGCGCCGATGTACTGGATGGCGCGGCGCGAGATGTCCACGCCCGCCGTGATCGGCCGGTCGAACAGGTACGGCTCGGTGAACGCCACCTGGTAGAACTGCGTCCGCGACCCCGCGGCAATCGAGAGCGACAGCGTCTCGCCGCGGCCCATGAAGTTCGAGGTCGCGAACGCGAGCTGTCCGAAGAAGCCCTCGAACTGCGACACGCCGGCGCCGAACGTCAGCTGGTTGCGGTTCTGTTCCTGCAGTTCGAGCGTGACGTCGACCTTGTTCTTCTCGCCCGGCGTCTTCTCGACGTCGATGCCTTCCTGGCCTTCCTCGAGCTGCTTGAAGTACCCGAGCTGGTTGAGGCGGCGGACGCTGTTCTTCAGCGACTCGGTGTTGAAGACCCCGCCCTCGACGAGGTTCAGCTCGCGGCGGATGACGTTGTCGCGGGTCGTCGTGTTGCCCTTGAACGTGATGCGGTTGATGAAGTACTGCTCCCCCTCCTGCATCCGCATGGTCACGTCCACGACGGGCGGGCCGTTCGGCTCGGCGCCGTCGGGCAGGAACTGGTCGGGGTTGCTCGGGTCGACGAGGTCGAGCGGTTTGAGGTCCGGGAAGCCCGTGAACTCGAAGTAGCCGCCCGTGCCATACAGCTCGCGCGTCTTCTCGAGGCCCTTGCGGATCTTCTTCTCGGAGTAGTAGTCGCCGGTCTCGAGCTTGAACAGGGGCTGGAGCGCCTCGCCCTTGAGGACCGTGTTGCCCTCGAACTCGAACTTGCCGACGCGATAGCGGCGGCCCTCGGTCACCGGGATGCGCAGCTGCACCCAGCGGGACGACCCGTCGTCGCTGGTGTCGAGCGTGCGGATCTCGGGCTGCCCGATGCGGGCGGTGATGTAGCCCTTCTCGCGGTACAGCGCGCGGACGTTCTCGGCGTCCTCCTCGAACTTCGCCTGCTGGTAGACGCCCTTCCCGCGGATCCGGTTCAGGAGGCTGCGTTCCTTGTTCTCCTTCATCCGCCGCTTCAGCGAGCCGTCGCCGACCGCCTCGTTGCCGATGAACTCGATGTCGCGAATCAGGACCCGCGGACCGTCCTCGATCGTGAACGTCAGGTTCACGAGCTTCGGGCCGCCCGCGACCGGCGTGATGCGGTGCGAGACCTCGCCGTCCAGATGTCCCTTCTCGGCGAGCATCTCGCGCACGACGCTCTCGACGCGTCGGATCTGCGCGGGGTCGATGAACGAGTCGAGGCGGATCACGTTGTTGATCTCGCGCAGCTTCTCGTCCACCTTCGTCGCCTCGATCTTCTCGCTGCCGACGTACTCGACGATCTTGACGCGCTGCCGTTCCTCGAGGCGGAACCGGACGTACTTGCCGACGACGCCGTTGGGGTACGACGTGTCCACGGTCTCGACCGCGAGATCGTCGAGGAAGTTCGTCGCCCACAGGCGCTTGAAGTCCTCGACCAGGTCCTGCTCGACTTCGGGCGTGTAGGGGACCCACACGTTCTGCGACGGCCGGCTGCCGCGCGCCTTCACGTAATACAGGTACGTCTCGACGTCGATCGAGGAGACGTTGCCCTGCGTCGGGAAACAGAGTTCGACGGCGCGCAACACGGGCCCGCTGCCGGCCGGCGGCTGCGCGGTGGCACTGGCCGGCGGAATCACGGCACAGGCGCCCTGGGCGGCGAGCACGCTGCCCACGATCCGTTCGGCGGGCGTCGGGGCCGGGGCATCCTGGCTTGGCGGTGCTGGCGCGGGCTCCTGCGGCGCGGCCGAATCGGCGGCCGGCACGTCGGGCGGCGGCGTGGGGACCGGGTTCGTGGGGAGCGGGGGCTGTGGTGCTGAAGGCGGTGCCTGCGGCGAAGCGGGCGGCTGGGCGCCGGCAATGGCGGCCGAGGCACCCCAGAGGGTCAGGCACAACACCCCGGCAGGGGCAGCGAGTCTCATGCGTGTTCGCGAGTCCTTGGGCGTCGCATAGGCGGCCCCTAGCCTTGCCGAGACGGGCCGGATCCGCACGGAAGGAGCTCCCCGTGGCAGATCAAGCCGTCAGTGTACGCGAGATGAGACGACGGCGGAAGGCAGAAGGACGGTCAGCCGGGTCCGCTTGACGGCAGGGCGCGTCTCAGACCGTGGCGAGCTGCAGGCCGGGCACTTCCGATCCGGCCGGCCGGTAGTGCGGCTGCCCGTCCACCATGTAGACCTCGAAGCTGCCGCCGGTCTTCAGGCGCCCACGGATGAGCTCCTCCGACAGCGGGTCCTCGATGTACTTCTGGAGTGCGCGGCGGAGCGGACGCGCCCCGTACGACCTGTCGTTGCAGGTCACGCCGATGATCCAGTCCACGACGTCGTCGCCGAGGACGAGTGACAACTGGCGGTCCACGAGGTTGCGATTCAGCTGCGCGACGAGCAGGCGCGTGATGTTGCGCAGGTCGTCGTCGGTCAGCGCCTCGAAGACGATGATTTCGTCGAGGCGGTTGATGAACTCCGGGTTGAAGGTGCGCTTCACCTCGCCCAGCACCTGCTCGTTGACCGACTTGGTCTCGGTGGACTCACCCGGCTGGAAGCCGAGCGACGCCTTCTTCTGGATGAAGCGGGCGCCGATGTTGGACGTCATGATGATGATCGCGTTCTTGAAGTTGACGCGATTGCCCAGGCCGTCGGTCAGGTGCCCGTCCTCGAACACCTGCAGCAGGATGTTGAACAGGTCCGGGTGCGCCTTCTCGATCTCGTCGAGCAGCACCACCGAGTACGGATTGCGCTTGACCTTCTCGGTCAGCTGCCCACCCTCTTCGTGGCCCACGTAGCCCGGAGGCGATCCAATCAGCTTGCTCACCGAGTGCTTCTCCATGTACTCGGACATGTCGAAGCGGATCAGGGCGTGGTCGCTGCCAAACAGCAGGTTCGCGAGCGCCCGCGCCAGCTCGGTCTTGCCGACGCCCGTCGGCCCGAGGAACAGGAAGCTGCCCACGGGGCGGCTCGGGTTCTTGAGCCCGGCGCGCGAGCGGCGAATCGCCCGCGACACGGCCGACACCGCGCGGTCCTGGCTGATGACGCGCGCGTGCAGTTCGTCCTCCATCCGCAGGAGCTTGTCGCCTTCGTCCTCGTTGATGGAGGTGAGCGGCACGCCGGTCCACTTCGAGACGACCTCGTCGATCTCGGGACGGCCGACCGTCACGCGGCGGTTGCTCGACGCCACGTCGAACTTCTCGCGCACGAACTGGAGGTTCTCGCGCGCCATGACTTCCTGCTCGCGGAAGAACTGCGCCCGCTCGAAGTCCTTCTGCGAGACGGCGCTCTCCATCTGCTCGACGGCCACGCGGATGTTGCGGTTGATCTGGCCGAACTCCTCGCTGTAGCCCGCCTCGCGCAGCTTGGCGCGCGCGCCCGCCTCGTCGAGCAGGTCGATGGCCTTGTCGGGCAGGAAGCGGTCGGTGATGTACCGGCTCGACTGGTAGACCGCCGCGTCGAGCGCCTCGCGCGAGTAGTCCACGTGGTGGAACGTCTCGTAGCGCTCCTTGATGCCGAGCAGGATCTGGATGGCCTCGCCCTCGCTCGGCGGATCCACCTTCACGGCCTGGAAGCGGCGCTCGAGCGAGCGGTCCTTCTCGATGTACTTGCGGTACTCGGCGGGCGTCGTCGCGCCGATGCAGCGGATCTCGCCGCGCGACAGCGCCGGCTTGAGGATGTTGGCGGCGTCGAGCGAACCTTCGGCCGATCCGGCGCCCACGAGCGTGTGCAGTTCGTCGATGAACACGATGATGTTCGGGTTCTCGACGAGCTCCTTCATGATCGCCTTGAGGCGCTCCTCGAACTGGCCGCGGTACTTCGTGCCGGCGACGATCAGCGAGATGTCGAGCGCGAGGATCCGCTTGTCGGCGAGGAAGTGCGGGACGTCGCCGACCGCAATCTTCTGGGCCAGGCCCTCGACGATGGCGGTCTTGCCCACACCGGGCTCGCCAATCAGCACCGCGTTGTTCTTGGTGCGCCGGCAGAGCACCTGCTGGACGCGCTCGATCTCCGTTTCGCGGCCGACGAGCGGGTCGAGGGCGCCCTTGAGCGCGGCCTCGCTCAGGTCGCGGCTGAATTCCGCGAGCAGCGGCGTCTCCTTGACGCGCGTCATCGTCGTCTTCTCGTTGAGCAGCGCGACGATGTCCTCGCGGACCGTCGCCAGGCGCATGCCCTTCTCGACGAGGATGGTGGCCGCCACCGACTGTTCCTCGCGGAGGATGCCGAGCAGCAGGTGTTCGGTGCCAATGTAGTTGTGCGAGAGCTGGTCGGCCTCCTCGGCGGCAAACTGCAGCACCCGCTTGGTCTCGGCGCTGAACGGAATCTCGACCGACGTCGAGACCTTCTCGCGGAAGACCGTCCGGCCCTCGACTTCCTTGCGGATCGCTTCGAGGGACAGGTGGGACCGGGCGAAGATGCGGCTCGTCAGTCCCTTGCCTTCACGGATGAGGCCGAGGAGGAGGTGTTCGGTCTCGATGGAGACACTTCCCAGCTGGCTGGCCTCATAGCGGGCGAAGAAGAGGACGCGCCGCGCTCGTTCTGTATAGCGCTCGAACATGTGGTCCCTTGGAAGAGCTCAGGCAAACTGCATGCTGCCGGTGTCCGCATTATACGGGAACGCCCCACCCGGCCGGCCCGCACGATTGACCGTGTCGGCCAGCCGTCGCTCCCGTCTCCGGCCCGTACACTTCAGCCGGTCCTGTCATTAGGACGCCACCCGATCGGGATCGGATGGCCGCGATCACGCGGGGTGCAACGTGCCGCCTTCGAGCCGCAGCACGCGGTCGCAGGCGTCGGCAAGCCGGCTGTTGTGGGTCGCGATGACCGCCGTCAGTCCGTACTCGCCGTGCATGTCCCGCAGGAGCGAATGCAAGGACGCGGCCGTGTGCTCGTCCAGGTTGCCGGTCGGCTCGTCCGCCAGGAGCAGGGCCGGCCGCATGACGAGCGCCCGCGCGATGGCCACGCGCTGCTGCTCCCCGCCAGACAGCGTACCGGGGCGGTGTGACAACCGATGCCCGAGGCCGACGCGCTCGAGGAGCGCCTGCGCGCGAGGCCGGCCGTCGGCAAGCGGCACGCGGCCGATCCGGAGGGGCATCTCGACGTTCTCGAGCGCCGAGAACTCCGGCAGCAGATGGTGGAACTGGAACACGAACCCGACCCGCTGGTTCCTGAACGCCACCCGCCCGGCATCGTCGAGCGCGTGCAACCCGACGCCGTCCACGGTCACCTGCCCGGCGTCGAGGCCGTCGAGCCCGCCGAGTACGTGCAGCAGCGTGCTCTTGCCGACGCCGGATGCCCCGACGACGGCGACCATCTCGCCCTTCGCCACCTGCAGGTGGACGTCGTGCAGCACCTCCACGGCGCCGTTCGGCGTGGGGTAAGACTTCGAGAGGCTCGTGACGGTCAGGAACGACATCGGCCTACAAGCCTATAGCCTGCGAGCCTGCCTGGGCTGGACGCAGGCTGCAGGCGACGAATGCCGAACGCCGAACGCTGGAACGACGGCCGACGGCCGAATGACGAAGGCCGTGCGGATCACTGGTACCGCAGCGCCTGCGCGGGATCGAGGCGGGAGGCCTGGCGCGACGGGTAGATCGTCGCCACGAAGCAGATGACGAGGGCGGCGAGGACGACGATCACGAAGTCGTCAGGCTGCACCTTGAAGGGTACGTGCGCGACCTGGTAGACGTCCATGGGCACGCGAATCAACTGATAGGTGTCGAGCACCCACGTGACCGCGAGGCCGGCAACGGCACCCACCGTGGTCCCGATGGCGCCGATGATGAGGCCCTGCAGCATGAACACCGCCGTGATGCTCCGCGCGGCGGCGCCCATCGTCTTGAGGATGGCGATGTCGCGGCTCTTCTCCATCACCAGCAGCACGAGCGAGGCGACGATGTTCAGGGCGGCGACCATGACGATGAGGCCGATGGTGATCGAGATGGCGACCTTCTCGAGCCACAGCGCCGAGAAGAGCGACTGGTTCATCTGCGCCCAGTCCTGCGTCATGTAGGTGGCACCCAGGCGGTCGACGATGTCGGCCGCAACCGACGGGGCGGCGTACATGTCGTCGACGCGCACCTCGATGAAGTCGGGCCGGTCGCGCGCGAGCAGCCGCTGCGCCGTGGGCAGCGACACGAACCCGTAAGCCGCATCGAACTCGTACAGCCCGAGCGAGAAGATGCCCACCACCTCGAGCCGCCGACTGCCCATCGTGGGCCCGAACGGCGACAGCGGCCCCTCCGGTGTCATCAGCGTGATGGTGTCGCCCACCGACACGCGCAACTGGTCGGCGAGCGCCTGCCCGATGGCGATGCCGGCGAGTGCGTCCTCGGGGCGCTCGGCGAGCGCGGCAAGCGATCCCTTCTCCATGCGCTCGCCGACGTCGGTGACCTTCGACTCGGTGGCCGCATCCACGCCCTTGACCGTGATGAACGCCTGCTGCTCGCCTGCCGTGACGAGCGCCTTGCCGAGCACGATCGGCGACGCGCCCGTCACGTGCGGCACGGCCTCGAGCCGCGCCATGTCGCCCGGCACGTCGGTGAGTCCCTCTCCCGCCTGCCAGACGTAGATGTGCGGCGAGGCGCCGACGATCCGATCGCGCAGTTCCCCCTGGAGGCCCGTCATCAGCGCCAGCGCGATGATGAGCGCCATCACGCCGACCGCCACCCCGATGGTGGAGATCACCGAGATGAGCGACAGGAACGCCTGCTTGCGCCTGGCGACCAGATAGCGGAGGGCGAGGAACAGTTCGAAGGGCATGGGAAAGAAGGCCTGCAGCCTGTAGCCTACAGCCTACCTGTCATCGCGCCGAAACAGGGAGCGGAGGACCGATGCCGCGTGATACCCGGAAGCTCCAGGTGTTTCAGCTCGCTGATCGGCTCGCCCTGGAGATGTACAGGGCCACCCGGGCGTTGCCACGCCATGAACAGTTCGAAATAGGCAAGCAACTTCGCCGTGCGGCCCTGGCGGTCCCCACCAACCTGATCGAAGGCGGGCAGCGCGAGAGGACTGCAGAAGCTCCTCGAAAGCATCAAAAGGCCGCCTGATACGCACTCGTAGGCTGTAGGCCGTAGGCTATAGGCTGTTCTCAACGCGTCCGCATCAACGGAAACAGGATCACGTCCCTGATGCTCGGGCTGTTCGTGAGGATCATGACGAGGCGATCGATGCCGACCCCTTCCCCGCCGGTCGGCGGCAGGCCGTACTCGAGGGCGCGGACGTACTCCTCGTCCATCTGGTGCGCCTCGGCGTCGCCCCGCGCGCGTTCGGCGAGCTGCGCCTCGAACCGGCGGCGCTGTTCGGCCGGGTCGTTCAGCTCGCTGAAGGCGTTCGCGAGCTCGAATCCAGCCGCATAGAGCTCGAAGCGCTCCACCGTGTCCGGATCCTCGGGCTTCTGCTTCGACAGCGGCGAGACCTCCGTCGGGAAGTCGTAGACGAAGGTCGGCTGGACGAGATCCTCCTCGCAGAGCGTCTCGAAGATCGACGTCGCGATGCGGCCGGGCCCCTGCCCGTCCGCGACCTCGATGCCGAGCGCGACCGCCACGGCGCGAGCCGCCGCCGCATCGCGCAGCATGTCGGGCTCCACCGAGCGGCCGAGGCGCTCGGACGCGCGTTGGGCCGCACCCTCGCGCAACGAGAGCCGGCGGAACGGCGGCGCGAACGAAATCGCGTGCTCGCCGAACGTCAGGTCGGTCGTCCCCACGGCCTTGAGGGCGACGTCGGCGAACATCGCCTCGGTCAGCCGCATCAGGTACTCGTAGTCCACGTACGCCTGGTAGAACTCCAGCATCGTGAACTCCGGGTTGTGCTGCGTCGAGATGCCCTCGTTCCGGAAGTTCCTGTTGATCTCGTAGACGCGATCCATGCCGCCGACCACGAGGCGCTTGAGATAGAGCTCCGGCGCGATGCGCATGTAGAGCTTCATGTCGAGGGCGTTGTGGTGCGTCACGAACGGGCGCGCCAGGGCGCCGCCGGCGATCGGCTGCATCATCGGCGTCTCGACCTCGAGGAAGCCGCGCGCGTCGAGGAAGGCCCGGATGGCCTGGAGCGTCCGCGCCCGGACCTCGAACACGCGGCGCGAGTCCGGGTTGACGATGAGATCGAGGTAGCGCTGGCGGTAGCGCGTCTCGATGTCCTGGAGCCCGTGCCACTTCTCGGGGAGGGGCAGGAAGCACTTGGCGAGGAACGAGATGTCGCTCGCCCAGATCGTCAGCTCGTTTGTGCGCGTGCGGAACACGCGTCCGCTCACGCCGATGTGGTCGCCGAAGTCGAACAGCTTGAAGAGCGCGAACACCTCGGCGCTGACCGAGTCCTCGCGGACGTACACCTGGATCGTCGCCGCGCCGTCGGAGAGCACGAGGAAGTTCGCCTTGCCGAACGTCCGCATGCCGACGATGCGTCCGGCGGCGCGGACGAGGACGGGCTCGGCGTCGAGCACCTCGCCGGTGGTGTCGCCGTGGGCCGCCGCGAGCTCGGCGATGCGGTGCGTCGCCTCGTAGGCGTGCGGATAGGGATGGGCGCCGAGGGCGAGCATCTCCTCGAAGTTTGCGCGACGCTGGGCGACGAGTTCGGAGTCGGACATGGACGGGCTGCGAGTTGGAACGACAGGCTGCGGGCAACAGGCCAGCGGCCTACGGGCCTACAGCCTACCTGAAGGGGAGGCCTCCTGTAGGCTGTAGGCTGTAGGCTAGGAACCTTTCTGCTCCTGCTCGAGTCGCCTGCGGATGGCGTCGAGCACGCCGTTGACGAAGCGCACGGCGTCGGGGGCGCTGAAGGTCCGGGCCAGTTCGAGTGCTTCGTTGATCACCACGGCGGGCGGCACGTCGGGCCGCTCGAGCAGTTCGTACACCGCAAGGCGCAGGACGAGCCGGTCGATCACGGCAAGCCGCTCGATCCGCCAGTTGGTCGCCGCCTCGGCAATCAGCGGATCGATGCGATCGAGCGTGCGCGCCGTGCCCTGCGCGAGCGCCACGGCCAGCGCGTCGCGCTCGGGTGCCGGCGGGCGCAGCTGGAGGTCGCGCACACCGGCAATGGCTTCGGGCAGCGCGTCACCGGTCATCTCCCAGCCGTAGAGCATCTGGAGAGCCGCCTCGCGCGCGAGCCGCAGTTGCTGCGGGTCGCGCGTCACCCTTCGCTCCCCTGCGATCGGCTGCCGCCCTGCAAGTCCCGGGCGAGGCGCGCCATCGTGATGACCGCCACCGCCGCCTCGAACCCCTTGTTGCCCGGACCCTCGGGCACGCGGGCTTCGGCCTCCTCGAGGCTGTTCGTCGTGAGTACGCCGAACGCCATCGGCACGCCCTGGGCCAGCGAGGCCTGCATGATGCCGTGCGACACCGCCGATGCGATGTAGTCGAAGTGCGGCGTCTCGCCCTTGATCAGGCAGCCGAGGCACACGACCGCGTCGACACGTCCGGACGCGGCCGCGGTGCGCGCGCCGAATGGAATCTCGTACGCCCCCGGCACGTCGAGCCGCATCACGTCGGCTGGCGCCACACCAGCCGCGGCGAGCGCCTCGGTCGCCCCCTGCGCGAGCCTTGTGGTGATGTCGTCGTGGTACGTGGACACCACGAGGGCCACGCGCAGGCCCGGCATCCGCGGGACCGGTTGGAGTGTGGCAGGACGGGACACGGTGACTCCTAGCGACCGGTGAACGACGGCTGACGCTTCTCGAGGAACGCACGAATGCCTTCGCGGCTGTCGGCGGTCGAGAAGGCCAGCCCGAAGAGCTGCGCCTCGACGGTGAGTCCGTCGGCAAGCGGGCGGTCGAGGCCGCCGGCAACCGCCGCGCGCGCATAGCGCAGGGCCAGCGGGGCCCGTGTCGCCAGCTGGCCGGCAAGGTCGCGCGCCTCGTCGAGGAGCGACGCGGGGGGCACGACACGCAAGGCCAGCCCGGCCGCGACGGCCTCGTCGGCCGTGAGTTGACGGCCGGTGAGAATCAACTCGAGGGCGCGCTGGCGTCCGACGGCGCGCGCGAGCCGTTGCGTGCCGCCGAACCCGGGAATGAGGCCGAGCGACGTCTCGGGCAGCCCCATCCGCGCCGTGTCTGCCACGAGCCGGAACGTACAGGCAAGCGCGAGTTCGCATCCGCCGCCGAGCGCATAGCCGTTGATGGCCGCAATCGACGGAACGGGGAGGCCTTCGAGGGCGTCGAACACCGACTGCCCGAGGCGGGCGTACTGCGTGGCCTGGTCGGGCGTGAAGTGCTCGAACTCGCCGATGTCGGCGCCGGCCACGAATGCCTTCTGCCCGGCCCCGGTGACGATCAGGACCCTCAGCGAGGCATCGCCCGCCAGGTCGTCGAGGACGGCATGCAGTTGCTCGAGCGCCGCGCGGTCGAGTGCGTTCAACCGATCGGGCCGCGCAATCGTCAGCACGCGAACGGCATCGGTGCCCGAGAGTTCGATGTGCGCGTGGGACATGGGTTCGGAATCGGAATCGGGTATCGGGTAGCTGGACGCGGTACGGAGCCTGGATCGGGACCACGCGTCGCGGAGCTCGGACCGAGCCGGGCCGTGCCGATCAGGCGCGCGGGGTGGATGTGCGCCCGCGCAGCAGTATAGCCGACGCCCCCGCCGCGACCAGGCCGATCGCCGCACCTGCGGCGTCGGCCACCACGTCCCCGACGTCGGGCGTGCGGCCGGGCACGAACGACTGGTGGAACTCGTCGGAGACGCCATACAGCACGGCGATGACGAAGGCGCCGCCGATGGCCTGGCGCGACACGCGCGCCACGCGGCCGCCTGCAAGTCCGACGAGCACGAGGACGGCCAGCAGGGCGTATGCGAGGACGTGCGCCTGCTTGTCGCCGAGCCCGGCCGGACTCGGGAGCTTGGGCTGGGCCGACAGCACGAAGATGACGGTGGCCCAGCCGATCGCAGGCAGCCACGCCAGCCAGCGACGGGCAGCCGGGGTCACAGCGGGAACGGGTACATCACCCAGCCGAGCAGCAGCCCGACGCCGATGAAGGCGGCGCCGATGTAGGCCGCGAGGCGGACCTGCTCCGTGCGGTCGTCCTTCTGGAGCACGGCCATCACGCTCGCGACGCAGGCCGCGAAGAACACCAGCAGCAGGAGGTGGCTCGTCATCAGGGCTTGCGTCCGATCGCGATGTCGTAGGCGTCGAGCACGACGAGCGCGTTGAGCAGCCCGGCGACGATCAGGTAAGTATTCGCATACTCGTAGCTCACGGCCACGACGTTGCCGGCCCCGAGCCCGGCGGCCCACGCCACGAAGTACGGGAGGCCGATGCCGATGTTCGCGAGGGCGGCGAGCGCCACGAGGGGCTGGCCGGGCTCGAACGGGAAGATCCGTCCCTCCAGCCACACGCCGGCCGCAAAGAGCGCAACGAGCACCACGAGGAAGATGACGCCCTTGTCCCGGCGTCCGAGCCACGCGTGCGCGGCCCCGGGCACCAGCCATCCGAGCCCACAGAGCACGAGCGGCGGCAACGGAGGCAGTGAGGGCGAGGCGGAACGGGCGTTCATCAGCCGGTTAGTGTACCAAGGGACGCAGGCCGGGGGCGCCTCAGCGGGGCGACGCGAAGGCACGGCCGACGAGGACACCGACACTGGCCCCGAGCGGCAGCGCCGCCAGCGCGCGCCCGGCGGTGCCCGGATCCCACGCGCCACCCGCCTCGAGCAGCCACGTCGCCAGGGTCGGGGCGGCCGCGATGGCGACGAGGACGGCCCGGCGATCGAGAACGGCGGTCCCTGGCGCGGCCGCAGCGTCGCGCCCGCGGCGCCGCCACCCGAGGCTCGCGACGAGCCCGAGCGCGCCCGACATGTACAGCCCGGCGCATCGCCCGCAGACCGGCATGTGGCGTCCCGCGACCCGGAAGGAACGCTCCGGCCGCTGATGGCACACGCGCGACGCCATCAGGTACACGGTCGTCGCCGCCATGCGCGCCCCGGCCGGCGTGTCGCGCGCGATCACGACGGGCGCGGCGACAATGGCCAGCAGCCACAGCAGGGCGGCGGCGACGGCGGCGACACGCCACCGACGCGTCGCACGCGCGTCGCGTCCCGTCTCAGAACGGGGACGCGCTGCCGAAGGCTTCGGTGTAGCGCTCACGGAACTCGTCGAGCGTGTACGCGTGGCTCTGGCCGCCGACGTGCTCGAGCGCGTAGGTCGCCGCCACGCTGCCGAGGCGCCCGCACGTCTCCCAGTCGGCGCCGAGCGCAAGCCCCTTCATCAGCCCGCCGCGATACGCATCGCCCACGCCGGTGGGGTCCGCAATGCGCCGCTCGGGCGCCACGGGCACGTCGATGCGCTGCGCCGGCACGTGAATCGACGAGCCATGCTCGCCCTTCGTGATGATCACCGCCTCGGACTTCTCGAGCAGGGCGTCGACGTCGAGGCCCGTCTTCTCGCGGATCAACTCGTACTCGTAGTCGTTGCAGATGACGATGTTGGCGCCGACGAGGCCCGCCGCGAGGTCCGGGCCCTCCATGCGCGCGCACTGCTGGCCGGGGTCGAAGATGTAGCGCAGCCCCAGCGCGCGGCACTCCTCGGCGTACTGCACCATCGCCTTCGGATCGTTGGGCGCGATGATCACGAGATCGGGCCGCTCGACGGTCCGGAACGACAGTTCGTCGGCAGCCGCCATCGCGCCGGCGTAGAACGACGCGATCTGGTTGTTCTGCATGTCGGTGCTGCAGAAGAACGAGGCCGTGAACTTGCCGGCAACCTCGACGACGAGCGACGTGTCGACGTGTGCCGCCTCGAGCCAGGCGCGATAGTCGGAGAAGTCCTGGCCCGCCGTCCCCATCAGCGCCGGCCGCTCACCGAGCAGCGCGAGCGTGTAGGCAATGTTGGGCGCGCAGCCGCCGCGGCGCTTCTCCATCTCGTCGACGAGAAAGCTGAGGCTCAGGCGCTTGAGGTGTTCAGGGAGCAGCAGCTCCGTGAACGCCCCCGGGAAGGTCATGAGGTAGTCGTAGGCGATCGAACCGGTGACGATGTGACGTGGCATGAGAATCGGGTAGCAGACAGCGGATAGCGGGTAGCGGGTGGCGGGTCGCGGGCGCAGGCCGCGACCCGCCGTTACGTGCCGAGGTACTTGCCCATGATCGGGGCGAGCCTGCGGCGCGTGGCCTCGGGGACGGCGTCAGGCCGCGTGATGATGGCCGTCGCGAGTGCGGTGCCGCAGCCGCATGTGCGCGGTGCGCCCCCGAGCGCTTCGACGGCACCGGCAATCACCTGCTGCGCGGTGCGCGCATTCTGCGTCAGGTTCGCGATGATCATCTCCACCGTGACGTGGTCGTGATCCGGATGCCAGCAGTCGTAGTCGGTGACGAGCGCGATCGTCGCGTAGCAGATCTCCGCCTCGCGCGCGAGCTTGGCTTCCTGCAGGTTCGTCATCCCGATGACGTGCGCACCCCACGAGCGATACAGGTTCGACTCGGCCTTGGTCGAGAACGCCGGGCCCTCCATGCACACGTACGTGCCGCCCTTGCGGACGGTCGCGCCGGCCGCGACGGCCGCATCGTGCGCGGCTTGTGCAACGAGGCCGCAGACCGGGTCGCCGAACGCGATGTGCCCCACCACGCCGTCGCCGAAGAAGGTCCCGGTCCGCCCCTGCGTGCGATCGATGAACTGATCCGGAATCACGAGGTCGAGCGGCGCAATCTCCTCGCGCAGGGACCCGACGGCGCTGGCCGACAGGATCCGCTCCACGCCGAGCGTCTTCAAGCCGTAGATGTTCGCGCGGAAGTTCAGCTCCGACGGCATGATCCGATGGCCGGCTCCATGCCTGGCCAGGAAGGCCACACGCGTGCCGCGCAGCTTGCCCGTCACGTAGGGCGCCGACGGCGGACCGAACGGGGTGTCGATGGTGAGCTCGTGTCGGTCGGTGAGTTCGGCCATGTCGTACAGGCCGCTGCCGCCGATGATGCCGATCTGGATGGACATGTTCGGGATTCGGGGTTCGGGATTCCGGACTCGGGGTTCGGGCGGCGCCAGGCTTCGTTGGGCTCCGCGCCAACACGACATGATGGCGGCCGCCACGGGCCATTGTCCAGCCGCAGTCAGCGGCGGACCAGGCGCTCGACGAGCGCGGCCGCGGCCGCATGCGGGTCGATCTCGCGGCGCGCAATACGCGCGATCACCTCGTCGAACTCGCCTGGCGCGAGCAACCGGCGCTCGACATGCGCCAGCAACTGCCGCCCCAGCAGGTCGCGAATGCGGACGGCCGCCCGCTCGCGGCGCCTGCCCGGCAGCAGGCCCGTCGATTGCTCCCTGAACGCCTGCACGGCCTTCGCCAGTTCCGGCAGTCCCGCGCGTGTCGTCGCCTCGGTGCGGAGGACCGGCGGCCGCCAGCGGCCCTCGCCGAACGGCTGCAGCGACAGCAGCGCCTCGATCGACGCAACCGTGCGGTCGGCGCCGTCGCGATCCGCCTTGTTGACGACGTAGACGTCGGCAATCTCCATGATGCCGGCCTTGAGCGCCTGCACGTCGTCGCCCGTGCCTGGCACGACCACGACGATGGAGATGTCGGCCGTCCGGACCACGTCCACTTCGTCCTGCCCGACCCCGACGGTCTCGATGATGACGATGTCGTACCCGGCCGCGTCGAGGACGACGGCAACGTCCCCGGTGGCGCGGGCGAGGCCTCCGAGGTGCCCGCGCGTGGCCATGCTCCGGATGAAGACATCGGCGTCGCCTGCATGCTGCTGCATCCGCACGCGGTCGCCGAGCAGCGCGCCGCCTGTGAACGGGCTCGTGGGATCGATGGCGATCACGCCGACGCGCAGCGAGTGCTGCCGCCATTCGCCCACGAGGCCATCGACGAGCGTGCTCTTGCCGGCGCCCGGTGGCCCGGTGATGCCGACCAGGTAGGCCTGTCCGCCCGACGGGTGCAGCCGCGCGATGAGCGGAGCGGCCGACGGCGTCTCGTTCTCGACGAGCGAGATGGCGCGCGCGATGGCGCGGGCATCGCGGGCGCGCACGCGGGCGGCGATGTCGTCGAGGGTCACGCGAGCAACTGGCGGGCGATGACGAGCCGCTGGATCTCGCTCGTCCCCTCGCCGATCGTGAGCAGCTTGACGTCGCGGAAGTACTTCTCGGCGGGATAGTCCTTCACGAAGCCGTAGCCGCCGTGGATCTGCACGCATTCCTCGGCAGCGCGCACCGCCACTTCGCTTGCATACAGCTTGGCCATCGACGACTCCCGCGTCGTGCGCACGCCGTCCTCCTCGAGCGCGGCCGCACGGTACGTGAGCAGGCGGGCGGCCTCGATTCGCGTCACCAGGTCGGCAAGCTTCCAGCGGATGCCCTGGAACGAGGCGATGGGCTGGCCGAACTGCTCCCGCTGGAGGGCGTATGCACGCGCGGCGTCGTAGGCGCCCTGCGCGAGCCCGACCGACAGTGCCGCAATGCCGATGCGGCCCGCGTCGAGCACCTGCAGCGTGTTGATGAACCCCTGGCCCTCCTCCCCGAGCAGCGCATCGGCGGGCACGCGGCAGCCGTCGAATATCACCTCGCTCGTCTCGCTGGCACGCATGCCGAGCTTGTTCTCCTTGCGCCCGGCCCGCATGCCCTCCGTGCCGGCCGGCACGATGAACGCCGAGATGCCGCGATTCCCGCGAGCGCGGTCGGTGACCGCCATCACGACCATCACGCCGCAGATGTTGCCGTGCGTGGTGAAGGTCTTCGCACCGTCGATCACCCACCCGTCGTCGTCCCGTCGCGCGACCGTGCGCGTGCCGGCGGCGTCACTGCCCGCGGTCGGCTCGGTCAGGCCCCATGCGCCGAGCATCCGGCCGGTCGCGAGCGGCACGAGGTGACGCGCCTGCTGCGCGGGCGTGCCGAACATGCGGATGTGCGACGCGGCGAGCCCGTTGTGCGCCGCCACGCTCAGCGCGATCGCGGGATCCACGCGGGCGAGTTCCTCGATGCACAGGCAGTAGTCCACCGCCGACATGCCCGACCCGCCGAACTCCTCCGGCAGCTGGATGCCCATCAGCCCGAGGTCGGCAAGCGCCGGAAGCAGCGTCATCGGGAACTGCTGCGCCTCGTCCCATGCCGCGACATGCGGACGCAGTTCGCGCTCGGCGAACTCGCGAACGCTCTGGCGCAGCAGACGTTGATCGTCGGTGAGGTGGAGATCCATCGGGATTCGGGATTCGGGATTCGGGATTCGGGATTCGGGATTCGCTACACCATAACTCGTACCCGGGATCCGAGTGCCCTCGACATTCCGCATTCCGCATGGCCATGCGCCCTCCCCGGCCGTACCCGATAACGGAACCCGGCGATAATCCCGCGATGCGCTCCCTCGCCCGTGCGATTCCGCTCGCCCTGCTCCTCCTCGTCGTGTCGGCATGGCCGGCGCGAGCCGATCTCACGCTGTTTGCCGGCCTGCAGGGCACGCCGGAGATCCGTCCGACGACAGGACTCAGCCTGGGTTTCGGCCTGCTCGTGGTCGGCTGGGAAGTCGAAGTGGCGCGGGCGTCGCAGCAGGTCGAGGACCGCGTGCCCTCCCTCGCGACGGGCACGGGCAGCGTCTACGTGCAGAACCCGATCCCGATTGGCGGCGTGCAGTTCTATGCGATTGCCGGCGCCGGACTCTACCGCGAGCGGCTCGACATGGGATGGCAGCAGACCGACGTCCACGTGGCGCTCGGCGGCGGCGCGAAGATTGGCCTCGCCGGCCCGCTGAAGCTGCGGCTCGACTACCGGGTCTTCAAGCTGCGTGATTCACGCGTGGACGGCACGCCGCAGCGGGTGTACGCAGGCCTGGCGCTCGCGTTCTAGCACTCGAGGGCCTCGTGCGTCGGACTGGGCCTTCGGCGTTCGGCCTTCGGCGTGAACGGCCTTCGGCCTTCGGCCTACGGGCTACATCGCGTTCGGCGTTCCGCGTACGGGGCGCGTTCGGGGCGCGCGCCCTCCCCGCGTCTCGCACCAGGTCCCTGAAGGTCCTCGACATTGCGCATTGCGCATTCCGCATTGTCGGCGTTCGGCGTTCGGCGTTCGGCCTACGGGCTACAGCCTGCAGACTTCGCGTTCGACGTTCGGGATTCGGGATTCGGGATTCGGCGTTCTGCGTTCGTGCCCGGTTCCCGAGGTCCTCGACATTGCGCATTCGGCATTCCGCATTGTCGGCGTTCCGCGTTCGGCGTTCGGCGTTCGGCGTTCGGCCTACGGGCTACAGCCTGCAGCCTACGCGTTCGGCGTTCCGCGTACAGGGCGCGCTCGGGGCGCGCGCCCTCCCAGCGTGCCGCACCAGGTCCCAGAAGGTCCTGGACATTGCGCATTGCGCATTCCGCATTGTCGGCGTTCGGCGTTCGACATTCAGCGTGAACGCCGTTCGGCCTACGGGCTACAGCCTGCAGCCTACGCGTTCGGCGTTCCTCGTACGGGGAGCGCGCCCTCCCGGCGTCCCGCACCAGGTCCCAGAAGGTCCTCGACATTGCGCATTGCGCATTCCGCATTGTCGGGGTTTCGGCGCTCCGCGTTCGGCCTACGGGCTACAGCCTGCAGCCTTCGCGTTCGACGTTCGGGATTCGACGTTCGGGATTCGGGATTCGGGATTCGGGATTCGGGATTCGGGATTCGGCGTTCGTGCCCGGTTCCCGAGATCCTCGACATTGCGCATTGCGCATTCCGCATTGTCGGCGTCCCGGCACCCGGCACCCGGACGTGCTACCTCACCGCGATCAGGTACGTGTTTCCTGACGGATTTGCCGGGTCGAGCGACGCGGTGAGCTGCTGTTTGAGCGCCGTGGCCTGCGTGGGCAGCGCGGCGTCGATCAGGGCGTCGAAACCGGATCGGTCGGTCTCGCCGGCAAGTGCGGGCACCTGCAGGAAGTACATCAGCCGTCCTTCGGCGTTTGGCAGCGACGAGCGATGGATGCGCAGCTCGCGCCCCTGCGCCTGGCGAACGGGATCGGGGCTCGTGGCCAGTGCCTCACGCACCTGGCGGGCCACCGCCTCGAAATCCGCGACGCGATCGGGCAGCACGCTGTAGATCACCAGCCAGAGATCGCCAGCCGTTGCGGCGGGGTCGGCCGGCGGCGCGACCGGGCTTGCCGGTGCCGGCGCGGGCGGCGGAGCGACGGGCGGCCGGGCCGGTGCCTGCGCCAGCATGCCAAGCATCACGACACCGGCAAGGGTTGCAGTCATCGCGGGATCACGGCTGGGCCGCCGCGGGCGCGGGCACGAGCGTCAGCACGAGCGAGAGGTTCGACGCCTGCACCGTCGGCTCGACGTGCGCCGCGCGGAACTGTTCATAGAGTTGGGCAGCTTCGGCGGGTGCGGCCTCTGCGAGCAGTCGCGCGACGTCGTACTCGGCGTTGGGCACGACGGGATCGATTACCGAGATGTACAGCACGGCGCCGTTTGGCAGCGGCGTCGCCTGTCGATAGACGCGCCAGCCGGCGGCCTGCTGACGACGGACATCGCTGCCGGTGGCGGCAATGACGTCACGAAGCCGGGTCATCACGGCCTCGAAGTCGGCCGTCTTGTCGGCCTTGATGGCGTGGAACACCATGCCGGCCGGACCCGTGAGCGGCAGCGCCGCGGGCACCGGAGGGACGTCGGGCGCCGCGGCCGGCTGTGCCGCCTCCGGCGCGGGAGCGGCGGGTGCGGCCGCTTGTGGCGGCGTGGACGGAGCCGGTTCCTGCGCGACGACGGGAAGGGCAACCGCAGCCGCAAGCCCTAGCGAGAGCAGTAGTGATCTCATGACGAGAAGACCCCGGGGCGCGCGGGCGCCGCCGGGGTCTGCAACGCGCGAATCGTGTCGCTGACGCCGGACTACATGCCCGTGAACGTCATCACCTGCGTCAAGGGCACGGCGGCGTTGAGCCCCTTGTCGTTGATGTACGACTGGAGCTGGTCCACCAGCTGCTTGGCCTCGGTCGGGAAGACCTCGAACAGCAGCATGCCGGGGCTGTACTCCTGACCCTTCACCACCGGGCTGATGATCAGCACGTAGTTCAGGGTGCCGTCGCCGGCCGGCGACGTGGACTTCATCAGGCGCATGCCGGCGGCCTGCGTGCGGCGCTCCGGGTTCGTGCTCTTGGACATCGCTTCCTTGACACGACCGAAGAACTGCTCGAACTGCGGACCGCTGTCGCCCTTGACCGCGTAGAACCACACCACGGCGTCAGCCGCATCGAACGTGAGCTGCGGCTTTGCCGGCTCGGCGGGCGCCTGTGCGGCCGTCGGTGCGGCCGGATCGGCCGGCTGCGCCGGTGCCGGCTGCCCCTGCTGCTGCGTCGTGGGAGCCTGCTGAGCCGATTGTGCAGACGCGCTGCCGACAAGACCGCTGAACACCATCACGGCGACGCTCAACGCCACCTGCGCACCCGCACGTCGTACGGCCCGCGCCTCCATCATCGAACGCATAGCACCTCCTCGAAACCCGAACAGCATTGTGAAAACCGGCGCCTACTGTACCGTAAGTGCCACCTGGGACAAACCCTCAAACGAAGACCTGCATCACCTCGTTTGCGAGGAGCATGCCACGACGGGTGAGCCGGATTCGGCCTTCATCGCGCAGCAGCAGCCCGGCTTCAACGGCCGGGCTCAATGCGGTGCCGTAGCGAGTCCAGACATCCTGCCCGAAACGTACCCGGTATTCCACCTCGGAAACACCCTCCGTGAGGCGGAGGCCCATGAACAACGCTTCGGCGAGCTGCGCGCCCGGATCGAGCGTGCGGCATTCGGCCACGGGGTCGGCACCGGCCATGACGCGGTCCACGTAGGCCTTCGTGTCGGCCACGAGCCGCCAGCGCCGGCCGTCGCGCGACCCGTGCGCGCCGCACCCGAAGGCCAGCCATCCTGTGTCGCGCCAGTACTTCATGTTGTGCCGGCTCTCGAGGCCGGGGCGCGCAACGTTGGAGATCTCGTACTGCCGATACCCGGCGCGCTCGAGACGCGCCATCGCTTCCTCGTACATGTCGGCCGCATCGTCTTCCGCCGTCTGCGACCACTGCTGGCGAGCCATCAGTTCCTGGAGGGGGGCGTTCGGATACAACTCGAGGAGGTAGAGGGAGGCATGGTCGGGACCGGCATCGATCAGGGCGTCCACCGACGTCAGCCACTGCGCCACCGACTGGCCGGGCAGCCACATCATCAAGTCGAGGCTCACGTTGTCGAAGCCGGCGGCGCGAGACTCGGTCAGTGCCGCCCGCGCGCGATTGGCGTCGTGGAGGCGGCCGAGGCGCTTCAACTCCGGATCGAGGAACGACTGCACGCCGAACGACACGCGGCCCACGCCCGCGGCGCGGAAGCCGGCGAGCCGCGCCTCGTCCACGGTTTCTGGATTCGCCTCGAGCGTGATCTCGACATCCACGGCGACGTCGAACGACTCGCGGCAGGCCTCGATGATGCGGGCGATCTCGGGCGGCTCGAGCAGCGACGGCGTGCCGCCGCCGAAATGGATCGTGTCCACCGCGTGGGGTTCGGCTTCGCGGCGGATGTGGGCGCAGATCGCGTCGACGTATGCGACCTTCAGCGCGGCGTCCATCAGCCCGCGGTTGAAGTTGCAGTAGTGGCAGATCGCGCTGCAGAACGGGATGTGGAGGTAGAGGCCGAGGGGTGCCGGCACGGCGGTCAGCGGCGCGTGCCGGCGCGACCGCCCGGCCACTTCAACTCCGGTGCCGCCGCGGCGCGATCGGCATCGCGGAGCTTCGCGCGCATCGGGGCGGACGCCTTGGCGGGCAGGCGCACGCCGCCGGGCTTCTGGCGCATGCGCCAGAGCGCGACGAGATCGGCCTCCGTGCCGTTGGGCGGGAGTTCGCGATAGTCGGCGCCGGACAACTCGAGGAACTCGCACATCTCGTGCAGGCGCGAGCGCATGCGGAAGCCTATGCGATAGAGCAGCGAGTCGGGGAGCGTGGGATCCGGGTCGTCGACGTAGTTCGAGGTGAAGAGCGTCAGCCGCTTCTCGCTGTAGCGCGTGTTGACGATCAGGTTGAGCGTCTCGTCCACCCACTCGGACGCCTTCTCGGCGCCGAGGTCGTCGAGCACGAGGACGTCGGCCGTCATCACCGGCCGCAGGATGTCGCCTTCGCTCTGGCGCGTGAGCGGATCGTAGGTGCTGCGAATCACGCGCAGCAGGTCGCGCGTGTCGTAGAAGATCCCGCGCGCGCCCTTCTGTTCGATCAAGGTCCGCAGCACGGCCACGGCGAGATGCGTCTTGCCGACGCCCGGAGGGCCGAGGAGGAACAGGCCCTTGTCGGTGATCGGGAATCGCTGGACGAGGGCACGAGCCGCGGCGAGCGCGCGCTCGAGCGATTCGTTGCCGTAGGTGACGAAGCTCGAGGCGTCGCAGTGCTGGTAGCGGCGCGGGATGCGCGACTCGCCGCGCCGACGGGACGCAGCCGCGTCGCGCCAGCAGTCGCAGCGCGTCACGCGTCGCTCACCGTCGTGCTCGACCGTCTTCCAGCCCGTTCCGTTGCAGAGAGTGCAGACCGCGTCCAAGGGATCGGCATCATAGCGCGAAGGCATGGCCGCGGGCAGCCGAACGACGGGCGAATGTCGTTCAGGACTCCTCGTGCGGCGTGGCCTCGTCGTGTGCCTGATCGCTGGTGCCGGGACGCCCCAGCGACCCCGGTCCGGTCGGCACGATCGCGGTGGAGAGTCGTTGCTCCCAGTCGCCGAGCCCGCGCGCCATCTCCTGCTTGACGTAGGCCATGAACTCGTTGACCTCGTGCTGCATCTGCGCCATGCGTTCGCGGAGGTTCAGGATGATCTCCACGCCGGCAAGATTCACCCCGAGCTCGCGCGTGAGCGTGAGGATCGTCTCGAGGCGTTCGAGATCCTCGTCCGAGTACAGGCGCGTGTTGCCCTCGGTGCGCGACGGGCGCAGCAGTCCCTCGCGCTCGTAGAGACGCAGCGTCTGCGGGTGGATGTTGTAGCGCTGCGCCACCGCGCTGATCATGTACAGCGCCTTGCCTGGGCGTCGGGTGGACATCGTCTGGCCTTCGTCAATCGCCGAATCGAGTCGCCCGTCGACCTGAAGGTCGACGGCTACGAACCATCCGGGCAAAGATCACCGCACGCTTCTACCGCACGGCGCGCACGTCCTCGGGGTGGAGCTTCGCGAACTCGCGCATCAGCTCGCGCCCCCTCGCGTCGATCACCGGCGGCAGCACCAGCTGCACCTCGACGACGAGGTCGCCGCGCTGTCCGGAGCGCCGCGACGGCACGCCGCGTTCGCGCAGGCGGATCCGCTGGCCCGACTGCGTGCCCGGCGGCACGCGAATCGACACCGGGCCCTCCACCGTGGCGATCGCGATCCGGGCGCCGAGCACCGCTTCGTGCACGGCAACCGGCACCGTCATGTGCAGGTCGTTGCCGACGCGCGTCATGCGGGCGTCTGGTGCCACGCGGATGCGGACACGCAGGTCGCCAGGCTGCCCTCCGCGCGACCCGGCATGGCCGTCACCGCCGGCAATCACCTCGTCGCCATCGGCGAGGCCCGGCGGCAGCGTCACCGAGATCGACTGGGTGGCGTCGTGCTGCCCCTGGCCATGGCAGCCATGACACGCTCGCTGGGCCACGAGCCCCTGCCCGTGACAGGTGTCGCAGGGTCGCACGAAGACCATGTGGCCGCGACCGAGCCGCTGCCGGCCCGTGCCGCCGCACGTCCGGCAGGCCACTGGTGCGGCGTCGAGGACGCCCTGGCCCCGACAGAGCCGGCAGGGCACGCGTCGCACCACGTCGAATGCGCGCGCGCCGCCCTGCAGCACCTCCGCAAGCGTCAGCGTCGCCTCCACGTGGACGTCGGAGCCGCGGACCGCGCCGCGCCCGTGTCCGGCCGCATGCCGGAACACATCCACGAACAGGTCGCCGAACGTCGAGGCCTGCGCCCCCTGCACCGCGAGCGAGAAGTCGAAGCCGGCAAATGCCGGCGGAGCGGGTGCCGCCGCCGGTGCGCGGCCGGCGGCGTCGTACGCGCGCCGCCGCACGGGATCGACGAGCGTCGCGTGCGCCTCGGTGATTGCCGCGTACCGGCGCGCCGCGTCCGCGTTGCCCGGGTTCAAGTCAGGATGCCACCGGCGCGCGAGGCGGCGGTAGGCCCGCCGCACCTGCGCCTCGGTGGCGTCCCGATCGAGCCCGAGCAACTCGTAGAGCGACATCACCCACCCCTGCCGTCGCGCCTTACTTCTCGTCGACGACTTCGGCGTCGATCACCTCGCCGTCGGCCGGACCGCCGGGCCCGCCCGCCTGGCTGCCGCCCGGCTGCGATGCGTCTGGCGTGGCCTGGGCCTGCTTGTACAGCGCCTCGGCGGCCTTGCCCTGCGCCGCGGTGAGGCGCTCGACCGCAGCGGTGATGACCGCCGCGTCGTCGCCCTCGAGCGCCGTGCGGACCTCGGCCACGGCGTCGGTCACCGGCTGCTTCTCGGCGTCGGTCAGCTTGTCGCCGGCGTCGGTGAGCATGCGCTCGGCCTGGTAGGCCGCCTGCTCGGCGCGGTTGCGCGTCTCGATCTGCTCACGCCGCTTGCGGTCCTCCTCGGCGTGCAGCTCGGCGTCCTTCATCATGCGGTCGACCTCGTCCTTGTTGAGGCCGCTGGAGCCGGTGATCGTGATCTTCTGCTCCTTGCCGGTCGCGCGGTCCTTCGCCGAGACGTTGACCACGCCGTTGGCGTCGATGTCGAACGTGACCTCGATCTGCGGCACGCCGCGCGGGGCCGGCGGGATGCCATCGAGATGGAACTTGCCGAGGCTCTTGTTGTCGTGCGCCATCTGGCGCTCGCCCTGGAGCACGTGCACTTCCACGCTCGGCTGGCTGTCGGACGCCGTCGAGAACACCTCGCTCTTGCGCGTCGGGATCGTCGTGTTGCGATCGATGAGCCGCGTCATGATGCCGCCGAGCGTCTCGATGCCGAGCGAGAGCGGCGTCACGTCGAGCAGCAGCAGGTCCTTGACCTCGCCGGTCAGCACGCCGGCCTGCACCGCTGCTCCGACGGCAACGACCTCGTCGGGGTTGACGCTCTTGTTCGGCTCCTTGCCGAACAGCTCCTTCACGAGCTCCTGCACGCGAGGCACGCGCGTCGACCCGCCGACGAGCACCACCTCGTTGATATCGGACGGCTGCAGCCCCGCGTCCTTCAGCGCCTGACGCGTCGGCCCGAACGCACGCTGGAGCAGGTCCTCCACGAGCGACTCGAACTTCGCGCGCGTGAGCTGCAGGGAAAGGTGCTTGGCGCCCGACTGGTCGGCCGTGATGAACGGCAGGCTGATGTCGGTCTGCATCGTGCTCGAGAGCTCGATCTTCGCCTTCTCGGCCGCTTCGCGCAGGCGCTGGAGCGCCATGCGGTCCTTCGAGAGGTCGATGCCTTCCTGCTTCTTGAACTCCGCGATGATCCACTCGATCACGCGCTGATCGAGGTTGTCGCCCCCGAGGTGCGTGTCGCCGTTGGTGGACTTCACCTCGACGACGCCCTCGCCCACTTCGAGGATCGAGATGTCGAACGTGCCGCCGCCGAAGTCGAACACCGCAATCGTCTGGTCGCCCTTCTTGTCGAGCCCGTAGGCGAGCGCAGCCGCGGTCGGCTCGTTGACGATGCGCTTGACCTCGAGACCGGCAATCTGGCCAGCCTCGATGGTGGCCTGGCGCTGGGCGTCGTTGAAGTACGCCGGCACGGTGATGACCGCCTGCGAGACCGGCTGCCCGAGGTACTCCTCGGCGGCCTGCTTCAACTTCTGCAACACCATCGCCGACACCTGCGCCGGGGCCCACTTCTGCCCGCCCGCGTCGATGCGCACGTCGTTCCCCTCGGGCACGACGTGGTACGGCACGAGCTTCATCTCGTCGGAGACCTCGTCGAACCGACGGCCCATGAAGCGCTTGATGGAGTAGACGGTGTTCTCGGCGTTGGTCGCGGCCTGGCGCTTGGCGACCTGGCCGACGAGACGCTCGCCGGATTTCGTGAAGGCCACGACCGACGGCGTCAGCCGGCTGCCTTCCGGATTCGTGATGACGGTGGGTTCCCCACCTTCCATGACCGCGACGACCGAGTTGGTCGTACCGAGGTCGATTCCAATGACTTTGCTCATGACGTCAGCCCTCTGCGATTCGCAATCTGGCGGTCCGCGGGGTCGTGCCCTCGGTAGCCCTTAATAACTTGAGCATCATAAAACTTGCGCGAGATTGTGTCAACTCTATACCGGGTGCCCTGTTCAGCCCACGCGGCCCGTCCGTTGGTGAGAATGGCGAGTCACAATGAGACGAGCTCCCGTGAAAGGAACCGCATGAGTGCAGGGCGCGTGATGCATCCGCTGGCGATGACGCTGGCGCTTCTCTTCCCGACGACTCTCTCGGCACAACCCGAGGCACCTGCGGCGCCGGCTGCGGAGCCGCTCCCCCACGTCCTGCAGGTCGAGGGCGAGGGCGCGCAGGTGATTCGCGAGACGGCCGCCGAACCGCTCGACGCCGGCGAGCCCCTCCTGTCAGGCGACCGGCTCGACGCCGGCCGCGCATACGTGCAGGTCATGTGGCCGGACGGCTCACGCATCGCCCTCGACCGCGACAGCCGCCTCGACGTGCTGTCGGCCGACCTCGTGACGCTGACCGGGGGCCGCGCCGTCGTCTCACGGCCGGCCGCGACCGACAGCGCACTGCGCGTGGACACACCGGCCGCCTCGGTGGAACTCGCACCGGCTGGCGAGTATCGCGTCACACTCTCCGGCGACCAGACGACGGTGGCGGTTGTGCGTGGCCGTGCCGACATCCGCAACAACATGGGAGAAGCGGCCGTCGTACCCGGCCAGCAGGTGGACTTGCGCGACGGCGTCGCGCCCGAGGCGCCGCAGCCGTTCAACGCGGCGGCCTACGACAGCTTCGTCGAATGGGCCACGGCACCGTTCGCGGCCCCGCAGCAAGGCGCGCCGCTCGACACGTTTGCCGATCCCCGGTTCGAGGCGTATTCGGAGGTCTTCAACCGCCACGGCTCCTGGGAAACCGACATGCAGTACGGCGCCGTGTGGTACCCGACGGTCGATGCCGACTGGCGTCCGTACTCGGTCGGCTACTGGACGCCATACGGTGCGCAGGCGAGTTGGCTCTGGGTCGGCCGCGACCCCTGGGGCTGGCCCACCCACCACTTCGGCCGCTGGGGCGTGAACCCGCGCGGCCGCTGGTTCTGGATGCCTGGACGCCAATGGGCTCCCGCACACGTCCACTGGAGCGTCGGCCCGGGCTACATCGGCTGGACCCCGCTCGGGTATCGCGACCGGCCCATCGCGGCGTGGTCCGATCTGTCGCGCCCGCGCGGCGTGTACCCGGGCGGCACGCTCGACCCCGGCCGCGGCTGGACCGTCGTCCCGTCGGACCGTTTCGGCCGCCGCGATCCGATGCGCCAGTGGGCGGTCGACCCGCGCACGCTCGACAACCTCTCGGCGTTCGTGACGCAGCGCACGGCCCCACCCGTGCGCTACGCGGTGCCGAGGGGCGGCCCGTACGGGTACGGCTCGACCCGGGGACCTGCCGGCTACGGCTCCGGCGCCCCGGGGCGCTACGCGGCGCCGCGCACGGGCACCACCACGACCCAGGGCCGGCCGATCGGCCCGACGCGCGTCGGCCCCGAATCGCCGGGCTACGGCAGGCCGTCACCGCCGCCGGAGGATCCCTACGAGCGTGCACAACGCGCCGCCACGCCTCGCGCACGGCCGCGCACGCCGGCACAGGCCGACACGCCGTCCACGCCCTCCACGCCGCCACCCGACAGCGCCGCACAGCGTCCACGCGCGCCCGATCGCGAGACGCCCCGCCAGGCGCCGCGCGACGCCGCACCGCGCCGTGAAACGCCCCCGCCGCCCGCCGCCTCGTCCGGTCGCCCACGGGGGCCCGAGAGCAGCACCGGGCGGAAGGCGGTGCCGAGGCCGTAAGATCACCGCGTGGCCACGTACGTCGTCCGCGTCGCCCGACAGGCGACGGTGTTCCTGCTCTTCCTGCTGACGATCGTGCTCGGCGCGGTCAGCGGCGTGCTGTTCGCGTTTGCGGGGGACCTGCCGCAGATCTCGGCGCTCGACGACTACGCGCCGAGCACGATCACCCGGATCTACGCGAGCAACGGCGAGGTGATCGGCGAGTTCGCCAAGGAGCGGCGGCTCGTCGTGAACTACGAGGACATCTCGCCGCTGCTGCGCCAGGCCATCATCGCCGCCGAGGACAAGGACTTCGAGGCGCACGTCGGCCTCAGCCTGCCGCGCATCGTCATCACGGCCGTCAAGGACGTGATCCACCAGCAGCGCGCCGGCGCGAGCACCATCACGCAGCAGGTCGCGCGCATGCTGTTCCTGCAGGCCGACTACATGCGGGGCGGCGTCTACGCGCGCACCGGCGTCGCGGGCTGGGAGCGGAAGGTCAAGGAAGCCATCATCTCGGTGCAGCTCGAGAAGCGCTACACCAAGCGCGAGATCTTCACGCTCTACTGCAACGCGACGTACTTCGGCCACGGCGCGTATGGCGTGGAGTCGGCAAGCCGGTTGTACTTCGGCAAGTCGGCGCGCGACCTCGCGCTCGAGGAGGCCGCGCTCATCGCCGGCATCATCCAGGGCAACGTGCGCCAGAGCCCGTACGTGAACCCGGAGGCTGCGACCCGGCGGCGCAACTACGCGCTCCAGCGCATGGCCGACGAGGGCTTCGTCACGCAGCAACAGGCGGCCGAGGCCAGGGCGATGCCCATCAGGACGGCCGGCCTGCCCGCGCAGCCCTACTCGCCGGCGCCCTACTTCGTCGAGGAAGTGCGCCAGCAGCTCGACGCCCGCTTCGGCGCCAAGCAGCTCTACGAGAACGGCCTCTCGGTACAGACGACGCTGGACCTGCCGCTGCAGCAGGCGGCCACGCGGGCCTTGCAGGACGGCCTGCGGCGGCTCGACCAGCGCCGCGGCTACCGGAAGCCGACCAACCTCGCCGAGTCGGGCGCCGATCTCGACGCATACCGCCATCCCCGGTGGCAGTCCCCCATGGTCGTCGGCGACGTCGTCCCCGCCGTGGTCACGGGAACGAGTGCGAGCGAGATCCAGGCGCGCGCCGGGCGGCTCGACGTCCACATCCCGAAGGCCGGCTATGCGTGGACCGGCAAGGCATCGGCGGCGGCACTCGTGTCGCGCGGCGATCTCGTGCAGGTGCTCATCGAGCAGGTTGACGGCCACTCCTCCACGGGACGGCTCGCCCAGGAGCCCGAGCTGCAGGGCGGCGTCGTCGCGCTCGACAACCGGACCGGCCGCATCCTCGCGATGGTCGGCGGCTTCGACTTCGAGCGCAGCAAGTTCAATCGCGCGGTACAGGCGTCGCGACAGCTCGGGTCGACGTTCAAGCTCGTGGTCTACACCGCCGCCATCGATCGCGGGTACACGCCGGCAAGCACGCTGCTCGACGCGCCGGCGACGTTCCCGACCGGGGCCGGCTCGCCGCCGTACAGCCCGCAGAACTACGACAAGCAGTTCCAGGGGCCGATCACGCTGCGACGCGCGCTCGAGCAGTCGCGCAACGTGCCGACGGTGCGGTTGATGAACGCGCTCGGCCCGCGGCAGGTCGGCCAGTACGCAGCACGCCTCGGGATCGAGTCGCCCATCCCGCCCTACCTGTCGAGCGCCCTCGGCGCCGGCGAGGCCACGCTGCTCGAGATCACGAACGCGTTCTCGCTCTTCCCGAACCAGGGGGTCCGGATGGAGCCGTACCAGATCGTCCGGGTCACCGATCGCGAGGGGAACGCGCTCGAGGAGAACCGGCCGGTGCCGCACGAGGCCATCCGCGCCGACACGGCCTACGTCATGACGAGCCTGCTGGAGGGCGTGGTGCAGCATGGCACGGCGGCGCGCGCGGCCTCGCTCGACTGGCCGCTCGGCGGCAAGACCGGCACGACCGACGACTTCACCGATGCGTGGTTCGTCGGCTTCGATCCCGACATCACGGTCGGCGTCTGGATCGGGTTCGACACCAAGCGGCCCATCGGCAGCGGGCAGAGCGGGTCGGTCGCGGCCCTGCCGGTGTGGACCGACGTCATGCGCCACTGGATCGAACGCCGGCGCAAGGCCGACACGCCGACGCCCGAGTTCCCGGCCCCGGGCAACATCGTGTTTGCCGTGAACGCCGCCGGCCAGCGCGAGGCGTTCATCGCGGGCACGGAACCAGGTGCGGAGTTTCGCTGACGAATCGCTGCGTCGGCCTCGCCTTCATCCTTCAGAGGGCAACGGGGAGAAGGCGCCGTTCCCGCGCGGCGGCGAACGACAGCACAGCCCGGATGCTCTCCGAGGTGAGGCTTGGGAAGTCGGCGAGAATCTGGGCTTCGCTACGGTGATGAGATCCTCCCAGCGCATATGGGGTCAGCATAGCCCCGGGAGGGGCGCCAGCAAGGCGTGCGCTCAGCCGCGCGTGCACCGGAAAGGCCGGATGGGCGCCGCTCTCCCCCGCCGCGCCAATCGCGTCGAGGGGCATGACCGTCGCTCACCTACTTGCCAGAGCCCTCCGTCCTGCAGTCGAACACTCGATCGAACTCGGGGCCGATCTCACGATGCTCTCGCCCGGACGTGGTCGACAGACGGTACGCAAGCACTGGGTTGTGGCCGCTTGCACGATCGAACACCCGATCCGAGTAGTTCCGCTCGGCCACGACATAGATCAGCGCATCGCCTGCGTACCCTGTGGATAGCCAGTCGACGTGATCGAACCTGTCCGGCGCCGCGTAGTGATAGCGATCGTAATGCGTGGCTCGCGCATCAAAGATGTTCGTGGGGCCAGTGCCGAGACTCAGAGCCGGTCCGCCGAGAATGGCGTGCACTTGGACCGGTGTCATGCCCGCACGGATCTGCTGAACCTGCGCGCACGTGATCGCGCGAGAGAGTGCGCCATTCTCCTTACACCCCGTGGCCGCAAGACTCACGCCCAGAATCGTCAATAGGGAGATGTAATGCAACAACGTCATCCGCTACCACCGTTTCCAGATGTGCCACCATGGCGGTGCCGCGCCGCAAATCGAGGCTCTTGGTACCGTAGGCGGGCATTCCCAATCTACTTTGTCGGAGCCCCACTTGCTTCCGGCTTGCTCCACTCGGGCTCCGCTCGGCGCCCCCAACAGCTCTGATAGTCAGGCTGTGTCGGATCATTCTGGCGGCATGTAAACGTCGACAGACCGAACGCCTCTGGCGGCTCAGCGGTGGACGCGGGAACAATCACGCCGGCCAGGTCGGGCACCTTGAACCAGTCGTCCAGGTTCCAGCCGCTGTATCGCGGCTTGATGCCGTCAATCGGCTCATAGAAGCGCGTTGCTCTGAAGGGTTGGCCGGGAGCGGCGGCGCTGCGTCTCGCGCAGAGCAGCCAACCCTGGGCCGGAGCAGTCTGGAACAGGAAGCCGAGGCGCTCGTCAACCGTTCGGCGTTCGTGGCCGGGCAGAGCAAGACTCCGGCCATGAGATGCCCTGCGCTACAGCTGGAGCGAGGCTCGCGCGATGCTCGCCAATGGCTGACGGTGGCGTGATTCGACCGACGGATCCGTCAGCCCTCCCCACCTCCACATTTGCGCGAATCAGTCCTCGTCGGGCGTCGCCGAGCCGAGCGTACCCGACGACTTCGCCATCAGGTAGGTCTTGATGAAGCTGTCGATGTCGCCGTCGAGCACCGAGTCCACGTCGCCTTCCTGGTACTTCGTCCGGTGGTCCTTGACCATCTGGTACGGGTGCAGGACGTAGCTGCGGATCTGGCTGCCGAAGGCGATCTCCTTCTTCTCTCCGCCGATGCGATCGAGTTCGGCCTGCTGTTCCTTCAGCTTCATGTCGTAGAGGCGCGACCGCAGCACCTTCATCGCGACGTCCTTGTTCTTGTGCTGCGATCGCTCGTTCTGGCACGAGACGACGATGCCGGTCGGCAGGTGCGTGATGCGCACAGCCGAATCGGTGACGTTGACGTGCTGTCCGCCGGCGCCACTCGACCGGTACGTGTCGATGCGCAAATCCTTGTCGTCGATGACGATGTCGACGTCGTCGGGCAGCTCGGGCCACACGTGGAGCGAGGCGAACGACGTGTGGCGCCGCGCGGCCTGGTCGAACGGCGAGATGCGGACGAGCCGGTGCACGCCGGCCTCGGCCGCGAGCAGGCCGTAGGCGAACTCGCCGGTGATCGTCAGCGTCGCGCTCTTGATGCCGGCCTCGTCGCCGGGCTGGGCCTCGAGCAGTTCGCGCTTGAAGCCGCGGCGCTCCGCCCAGCGCAGGTACATCCGCAGGATCATCTCCGCCCAGTCCTGCGACTCGGTGCCGCCCGCGCCCGGGTGCACGGTGATGATCGCGTTCTTGGTGTCGTGCTCGCCGCCGAGCATCTTCTTGATCTCGCCGGCTTCCACTTCGGCCTGCAGCTCGTCGAGCCCGCGCGCGAGATCGCTGCTGACGTCCTCGCCGCCGTCGAGCCACTCGCGCAGCACGCCGAGGTCCTCGCTGCGCCGCCGCAGCGATCTCAGGAGCGTGACGTCCTCGTCGAGACGCCGGCGCCGCTGCAGCACCTTCTGCGCCTCGGCCTGGTTGCTCCAGAAGTCGGGATGGCTTGCCTGCGCTTCGAGGCGCTCGAGTTCCTGCTCGGGTCGTGAGGCGTCAAAGGTACCTCCCGAGTTCGGCAGCCCGGCGCTGCAGGTCTTCGAGCCGCTTGTATGCCTCTTCCTTCACGAACGCCACGGTGCAATCCCCTCGAGATGAACGCGCTCCCACCACGGCAGGAGCAGGAGTACGACGAACACGAGCATACAGGCCCACGCGAGGCTGTCGCCGATCCGCGTGTAGACGGTGGTGCCGTCGAGCCAGCGGACCTCGCCGACCCACGCGCCGGTCTCGAACAGTGGCGACTTCACGAGCACGCGCCCGTACGGATCCACGACTCCGCTGATGCCGGTGTTGGCGGCGCGCACGAGGTACCGGCCGGTCTCCACGGCGCGCACACGCGCCTGCTCGAAGTGCTGGTAAGGCGCCGCTGACGTGCCGTACCACGCGTCGTTCGTGATCGTCGTCAGCAACTGGCTCCCCTCTCGCACGGCCTGCCGCGACAGCCACGGGAACACCGCCTCATAGCACACCGCCACGGAGAGCCGATGTTCGCCGACCGGCAGCAGCGTCAACTCGTCGCCCGCGCTGAAGTCCGAGAACCCCTCGACGAGCGGCTCGGCGAAGAACAGCAGCGATCGCACCGGGATGTACTCGCCGAATGGCACGAGCTGCATCTTCCTGTACGTCCCGCGGACCTCGCCCTGCCCGTCGAGCACGAAGGCCGCGTTGTAGAACTCGGACGGCCCCACGACCTGGTCGCTGCCGAACACGAGCGGTACGCCCGTCCGCACGACGGCCGCGCGCATGATCTCCGTGTGGACCGCGTCGCGCTCGAAGACGAACGGCGTCGAGGACTCGGGCCAGATCACGAAGTCCACGCCGCTGCGCGCCACGTCGGCCGTCAGCGCGAGGTACCGCTCGAGAATCCGATCGCGGTACGCCGGATCCCACTTCTGTCCCTGGGGCACGTTGCCCTGGACGATCCCGACACGGACGACGGGGCCCTGCACCAGGGCATCCTGGCGCAGGCGCCACGCGCCCCAGCCCCAGGCGAGGCCGACGATCGACACCAGGCACGCAACCGTCACCAGGCGTCGCCGGTCGCGGGCTCCCGGGAGCAGCAGGAGCGCGAGTGCCGCCGACGCGCACACGACGAGCCCCGAGAGTCCGTGAACCCCGACGAGGCTCGCCGCCTGGAGGGGCGCGAGCGTGTCCGACTGGCTGTAGCCGATCAGCACCCACGGGAAGCCGGTGAAGAGCGTGCCCCGCAGCCATTCGGTCGCCACCCAGGGCACGGGGGCGAGCGCGATCGCGAGCACGCCGCCTCGCGCGACGGCCGTCGTCAGGGCCACGCTGAACAACGCGGGATAGATGGCGAGGTACGCGATCAGGAGGGCCGACAGCAGCCACGCAAGCGCGGCATTCAGTCCGCCGAAGATCGCGAGGACGTCCGACGTCCACGCGACGGTGCCGGCAAAGCCGACGAGGCCCATGGTGAGGCCGAGCAGGAACGGCCGCGGCCCTCGCGGCGCGGGGCGTGCAGCCGTCCGGGCAATGGCGATGCAGAGCGGCGCCAGCGCCACCCAGCCGAGTGGCGCCAGTGCCGGCTTGGGCATGGCGAGGGCGAACAGCACGCCCGAGAGGGCCGCTAGCGCGTAATCCAGGGCTTGAACTTCTCTTCGTTCTGCAGGCGGCGCATGACCCGATCGGCCTCCTGCCGCTGCATGTTCATCCCGACGCGCACCTTGTAGATCACCTGTCCGCCGGCGGCAGGCGCCACGACATAGGCCTTGTAGCCGCGCGTCTGCAGGCGCTGCGCGATGGCATCGGCCTCGGGCCTGTTCTTGAGCGCGGTGACCTGCACCGTGAAGCCGCCGTCTTCGGCCGGTGCTGGCGCATTCGACGGCGGAGGCACTGCGGCCGGAGCCGGGGTCGCGGCCTTCGATGGGGCTGGCGCGGGCGTCGCCGCCGCGGCCTGGACCGGTGCGGGAGGCGCAGGTTCTGGTTCCGGTTCGGCTTCGGGCTCTGGAGTGGCCTCGCGCGACACCTGCCCCAGGCCGTCTGCGGCTCCAGGCTTCACGGTGGGCGTCTCGAGTTCACCGGTGAGGTTGCCGGGATAGCTCAGGCCGGTGACAGGGGTCGGTGTGTCGGACGAGGGCGCGACTGCCGCGTCGTCACCGAGCGCGATGCCTGCCGTCGTCTCGAGACCTGCGGCCTCGGCAACCGTGCCGCGGGCCGTCTGCACGCCGCGGCCGACGAGCACGCCACAGAGGAAGATGACGATCGACACGACGGTCGTCGCCATGAAGAGGAACACCAGCTGCTTGCCGCTCAGCTGGATCTCGTGGAATCCGTCGTCGTGGATGTCGTGGGCCATGATGCACCCAGGGCACGCATGCATCGGGCTGGGAGGCCGGGGCTGCGCACCGTCTGGAACCGTGCAAAGTGTGTGACGTGCCGAATCACGGGCGCGATCCGCCCCGGCGAACCCGTGTGCCGGCCGATGGTGGAGTGTATCACCGCTCGGCCTGCGGCGGCGTGCGCGCCGCGGCCTCGATGCGCTCGAGCAGGGCCCGCGCCTCGGCCGACGCCGGCGCCAACTGCACGGCGCGCGCAGCGTGGGGCCGTGCGGCAGCGGCATCGCCCGTCTCGAGCAGCGATTCGGCGAGCAGCAGGCGGGCGTCGATGCTCTCCTCGCTCCACAGCGAGATCGTCAGCGACTGCACCGCCTCGCGCAGGCGGCCGGCCCGGAGGAGGACGCGGCCGAGCGCGAGGTGCGTCGCGGCATCGTAGGGAGCCAGGTACAGCGCCTTGCGGAACTCGCTGATCGCCTCGCGATCCTGGTGCTTGTCGGTCAGGCGCTGCCCGCGCTCGTGATGGAAGCGTGCCAGTTGCTGGTACTCCTGCTGCGTCGCCGAGACGAGCGCCGGATCCACGCGGACCGGCGTGGTCTCGCTCTCGCTCGGGCGTTCGAGCCCCCGGGGCACGCCGCCGACGCCCTCGGCCGGTCCCCGCTTCTCCCACTCGGCGAACGTGGACGACAACTGCCGAGCGAGCTCACGCTCCCGCGACGCCTCGGCCGTGTTGTTCGTGGACTGGAGCGCCGCGGCGAGGACGAAGTGCGCCTCGCCGTCGGCGGGCCGGCGGCGCACGACCTCGCGCAGCCAGTAGATGGCCGCGGGCACGTCGCGATCGATCCAGTACGCGTATCCGAGGTTGAAGAAGTAATCGGGCGACTCGGGGGCGGCTTCGGCGGCCTTGTCGAAGTAGTACGCCGGCGTCCCTGTCTGCGCCGTCGGGTTGCCGCGCCGCAACTGGATGACGCCGAGGTTGTTGTAGACGGCCGCGGTCGGGCGTTCGTCGAGCAGACGGCGCGAGGCCTCGAATGCCTCGTCCCAGCGCTGCAGCCGGATGAGCGACAACGTGGCCGCGAACCGCGCGCGGCGCGCGAACCGCGAGGACGCGGGGACGGCACGTGCGGCAGCGAGCGCGCGCGCGTGCTGCTCCTCCTCGGTGGCCACGTCCCAGATCGCCATGTGCGCCCGTGCATAGTCGGGCGCCGCAGCCACCGCCTGCTCCAGGAACCGCATCTGCGTGGCGGGCGTCTCGGCCACCAGGCCCTTGACGAACGCCTCGAAGACCTCGAGCGACGGTGGCGGCTCGGACACGACCGCGGGCGAATCCGGCGGCAGGCCGGCGATGCGGGCGGCCACGCGTCCGGCAATGGCGAACACGTCGCGCAGCGGACCCTGCTCGCGCAGTTCCGGGATGCCGCGCCCGGCCTCGACCTGCACTACGCGTACGGCCACGGTGAGCGTCTCGCCGCTCACGGCCACCGTGCCCGTCACCATGTCGCGCACGCCCATGACCTGCGCGGCGCGCAACAACGTCGCGCGCGAGAGCTCACGGTCGTCGGGCAGTTCGAGCAGGTCGAATGCCGCCACGCGATCCGTGCGCGTCACCGCGGGACGCCCGAGCGCGGTCAGGCTGTCGGAGATGAGGAGCGCGACGCCTTCGCCGAGCCACAGCGCGCGCGGATCGTCGCCGGCCGGCCGCAGCGGGATGACGAGCGCCGCCGGCGACGCGGCGTCCTGCGCCTGCGCGTGCACGACGGCGGTCGCGATCGGTAGCCCGGACCACGACGGCACGGCCGTGCACGCAGCCAGTGCCAACCACGCGGCGCAGCTCCGCGCCGTGCGCGGCGTCACGCCTGCCCCTCGCTCGCGTCGAGACGAACGACGCAGCATTCGCCGCCGAGGGCGCGACAGGACGGCAGGCTGCCCGCGCGCTGGAACTCGTCACGCGCGAGCAGTGCCTCGACGAACGCCAGGTAGTACCGGCAGTGCGGCTCGCGGGCGTGCTCGCGGCTCGTGCAGAAGATCGATCCGCGAACCTCGAGTTCGAGTTGCCGCTTGCGGAGACGGATCGTCACCTTGGTCCCGCGATACGCGCCCTCGAAGTGCTGTCGCGCGAGGCGTGCCACCTGCCGCAGGCGGAGGCGGACCGGAAGGATCCGGCTGCCCGCACGCACGGGCCATGACTGGCGGGCCATCCACCATCCCGCCGCGTAGCCCGCCGCGCGGACCATCACGGTGTCGTACGTCCCAGGCTCTTCGTGACGCAGGAAGCTGAGGACTGCCGTGACCGGGGCGAGATTGACGGCATCCTCGCGCCAGCCGCGCGGGCGGAGATAGCCCTCGTAGAACTCGACCCGCATCGGCAGGATGTCGACGATCGCCTGGTGGAGCGCCGCCGCGAGCAGTCGGTCGATTCTCGCCTCACTCATTTTCTGGTAACGTTTCGGCGGTGAGTGGGCGTGCGGGCGGCCCGTCCCTGCAGTGGACCGGGGTGGTGCTTGCCGGCGGACGCAGCCAGCGGTTCGGCGGGGTACACAAGGCCCGGCTGCCGCTCGGCGCTGGCACCCTGCTGCAGCGCGCCGTGAACGCCCTGGCCCCGCTGACCACGCGGTGCCTCGTGGTCGGCGGCCCGGAGTCGGCAGGCCTGGAGACGGTGCCCGACCGCCATCCGGGTCAGGGGCCGCTCGGCGGGATCCTCACGGCGCTCGACGCGATCGACACGTCGCACGCACTGGTCCTCGCGGTGGACCTGCCCTTCATCACCGGTGCCCTGCTCGCGTCGCTGCAGCGTGCCGGCGAGGACGCGGCGGTGGCGCTGCTGCAGCACCCCGACAAGCGCCTCGCGTTGTGTCTCTCGGTGTCGCGCGCCTGTGCCGATCCGCTGCACGAGGCCTGGGAGAAGGGCGCCAGGCGCGTGCGCGACATGGCCGACCTCGGTACAACCGCCGTCGTCGGCGTCGATGCCGAAACCGCCCGCGTCGCCCTGTGGAATGTGAACGATCCGCTTACCTATGCGCGGGCGCTCGAGATGACTGAGCACGACTGCCCGGCATGCTAACCCACTGATCTGACCGAGTCAAACCGATGATCCTGCCTCTGCAGCAGGCCGTGCGAGCGGCGCTCCAGGACACGCTGACCACTCTCTACGGGGCCGATCGCGTCCCTGCCACGCTGGTCCTCGAGACGCCGCCGACGCGCGCCCTCGGCGATCTCGCCACGCCCTGCGCCTTCGAACTCGCGCGCGCCCTCCGCAAGCCGCCGCGTGCCATTGCCCAGGAGATCGTCGCGGCGTTCCCGGCGCTCGACGGCGTGCGCCGCGTCGAGGCCGTGGGCGGCGGCTACATCAACGTCTTCCTCGACCGCGCACGGTTCCTCCGTGCGCACCTCGGCGCCGGCAGCGACGCCGCGGCCGGCATGCAGCCGGAGCGTGCCAAGACGATCGTCGAGCACACCGCCATCAACCCGAACAAGGCCGCCCACATCGGCCACCTGCGCAACGCGATCCTCGGCGACACCGTCGGGCGCCTGCTCCGCTTCCTCGGCACCCCGGTCGAGATCCAGAACTACATCGACGACACCGGCGTGCAGGTCGCCGACGTCGTCGTCGGCTTCGAGCACCTCGAGGGCCTGGGCCTCGACGACGTGCGCGCCCTGGCCGCCGGCGAGAGGTTCGACTACTACTGCTGGGACCTCTACGCGCGCGTCACCGAGTGGTATGCCGCCGACAAGGCACGACTCGACGTGCGCGCGCGCACGCTGCACGCGATCGAGCACGGCGAGAGCCCCAGCGCCGTCATGGGTGCCGTGATTGCCGAGGCCATCGTCAGGTGCCACCTGCGGACGATGGCGCGGCTGCACATCGACTACGACCTGCTGTCGTGGGAAGGCGACATCCTGCGCCTGCAGTTCTGGGCCACGGCCTTCGAGATCCTGAAGCGCAACGGCACCGTCTATCTCCAGACCGAGGGCCGACTGAAGGGATGCTGGGTGATGGAAATCGACGAGGACGTCGATGCCACCCTGCAGCAGGCCGAGCCGGGCGATGACGAGGCCGCTGGCGACGTCAACCCGCGCGAGAAGGTGATCGTGCGCTCGAACGGCACGGTCACCTACGTCGGCAAGGACATCGCGAACCAGTTCTGGAAGTTCGGCCTGCTCGGCAAGGACTTCCAGTACCGCCCGTTCGGCACGCGCCTCGCCGGCGACACGCTGTGGGCGACGACGTCGTCGGATGGCGCGCCGGAGCACCCCGCGTTCGGCAACGCCGGCACGGTGATCAACGTCATCGATACGCGGCAGTCGTACCTCCAGCAGCTCCTCAAGCAGGCGCTCGCGACGATGGGACACCGCGCGCAAGCCGAGCAGTCGATCCACTTCTCGTACGAGATGGTGGCGCTCTCGCACAAGACCGCACGGGAGCTCGGCTTCGAGGGCGACGCCGACGGCAAGCCGTTCGTCGAGGTCTCGGGGCGCAAGGGGCTCGGGGTCAAGGCCGACGACCTCCTCGATCGACTCATCGACAAGGCGCTCGAGGAAGTCCGCAAGCGCAACCCCGGGCAGCCCGAGGCCGAGGCGCGGCACATCGCCGAAGCCATCGCGATCGCCGCCGTCCGCTACTTCATGGTGAAGTTCTCGCGCACGAAGATCATCGCGTTCGACATCGACGAGGCCCTCAGCTTCGAGGGCGAGAGCGGCCCCTACCTGCAGTACGCGGCCGTGCGCGCCGGCAACATCTTCGCGAAGCTGCGCGAACGCTGGCAGGAGGACGAGGCCACGCTCGGCAGCCGGCTCGCAGGCCTCGACGACGCCAGCATCGCCGAGGGCGAGGATGCCGACGCCTGGTGGGACCTGGTGCTCACGTGCGGCAGGCTCGACGAAGTGGTCGAGGCCGCGGTGCGGACACTCGAGCCGTCGGTGCTCGCCAAGTTCGCCTTCGGCCTCGCGCAGGCGTTCAGCGGCTTCTATCACCGCTTCCCCATCCTCGGCGAGGAACGCGAGGACCTGCGGCTGTGGCGGGCCGCCGCTGCCAGCTACTTCCGCCAGCAGATGACGCGGGCACTCGACCTGATGGGCGCAACCGTGCCGGGGCGCATGTGACGCAGCGACCACGCGTCACCTACGTGCGGTGCAGCCGCGACGAGGACTACATGCACGCGCTCGACGCCGCGGGCATCGAGGTCCACGCCGTCGATCCCGATGGCGACGTGACGCGCGCGCTCGCCGAGTGCGATGGCGTGGTGCTCGCCGGCGGGCCCGACGTCGATCCGGCACGATACGGCGAGGCGCTGCACCCGGCCTGCACGCTGGCTGGCGGGACGCGGGACCTGTTCGAGCTCGAGATCGCCCGCCGCTGCCTGGAGGACGGCATGCCGTTGCTCGCGATCTGCCGCGGGATGCAGGTGCTCAACGTGGCGGCTGGCGGCTCGTTGATCCAGGACCTGCCATCGCAGGTGCCTGTCGCACTGCCCCACGCCGTCGAGGAGTCGTTCACGACGGTGGCGCATGCGCTCGAGGTGCTCGACGACACACGGCTCGCGCGCGCCGTTGCCAACGGCATGGCCTCGCACGTCAACAGCCGTCATCACCAGGCGGTCAAGCACATCGGCCGCGGACTCGTCGCCACCGCACATGCAAGCGACGGCATCGTCGAAGCCATCGAGGCCGAGGCGCGGCCGTTCTGCGTCGGCGTCCAGTGGCATCCGGAGAACTTCTGGCGCACCGGCGAGTTCCAGTCCCTGTTCGAACTGTTTGCCGCCGCCTGCCGTTCCCCCATCCCAGCCTGATCGATCGCGGGTGTTCCTCCATCCCGGCCTGATCGATTCGTGGGTGTTCCCCATCCGGTCCGAGCGATTCGTGGGCGTCGATGTTCACATCGACGCTCACCGCTCGAGCACCACCACCGTCTCGACATGCGCCGTCACCGGGAACATGTCGAAGAGCGTCATCGACGCGACGCGCATGCCGGCTGCGACGAACTTCCGGAGATCACGCGCGAGCGTGGCCGGATCGCACGAGACGTAGACGAGGCGGCGCGGCCGTGCGGCGCCCAGCGCCTCCGAGACGACTGGCGACAACCCGGTGCGCGGCGGATCGACGACGACACAGGCGTCGCCGAGCGCGCCCGCACTGTCGCGGACGAACGTCTCCACGTCACCTCGTACCACCTGCACCCTCGCGCCGCGGGGCGCGGCGTTGGTTGCGAGGTCCTCCGCACTCACCGCATCCCCCTCGACAACCGTGACGGCCGCCACGCCGCCAGCCGCCGCCGCGATGCCGAACAGCCCGACGCCGGCGTAGAGATCGACGAGCGGCGCGTCGTCCAGGATGGCCCCGAGTACGTGCCGCACCAGCGGCGGCAGGAGTGCACGGTTGCCCTGGAAGAACGCCGCGGCATGCCGCACGAGGCTCCCGGGTGTTCCCGCAGCGACACCGAGCGCGTCGAGCGATTCGCGCAGCCACGGATGGCCAGCGACCACCGTCGGATGCCGTGAACTCGTGAGGGCCGCGCTCACACCCGCGCAGGCTGAAGGCAGCCTGCTCGCGGGCAGCACGTCGCCGTGCCGGGGCAGCGGACGGGCGAGTTCGAGATGGACGGCCTGCGAGTCGCCGGCAACGGTCGCCGTCGCCACGACGGCCTCCACCGCTCGTGCTGCGTCCGTACCAAGGCTCGAGACGACATCCTGCGCGAGTTCGAGGAGTCCCGGCACGAGTTGCGCAGACGGGCCGGCATCGCACACGGTGTGCGTGCCCTCGCGGTAGAACCCGACGCGCATGTCCTGCACGTGCAGGCGCGCGCGCAGGCGCCACTCGCGCGTCGGTGACTCCGCCACGTCGATGGCGGGCAGGTCCCGCAGCCGGCCGATGCGCGCGAGCGCGTCCTCGACAATGGCGCGCTTGAGGGCGAGCTGGCGCGGGTAGGCCACGTGTGCGAGCACCATCCCGCCGCACCGGGGATCGGCATCCGGCACGACGCGGTCGGGCGACGCCTCCTCGACCGACGCCACCTGCGCGAAGATCACGCCCTTCCCCGTACGCTCGATCGCCGTGCGCACGCGTTCGCCGGGGATGCCGCCAGCCACGAGGACGATGCGTCCGTCGTGCCGCGCAAGCGATCGGCCACCGGCAACCGGCTTCTCGAGCGTCAGCGTCAGCGTCTCGTCAGCCATCGACGCGCACCTGCGGCAAACCGAAGTGACGGCGCGCGAGATCGCCGCGCAGCGTCTGCTCGGCGTCGCGCAATGCCTCGGGCGGCATCTGCCCGCGATATGGCGACAGCTCGCTCGCCACCTGTGCGTCGATGCCCGCCCTGTCCGCAGCCCCCAGCGCCGCAATCGCTGTCGACGCCATCGTGCGCTCGACCGACTCCAGCCGGCCGGCAAGCACCTGTCGCGCGTCGGCACGCGCGCCGCGCGAGGCATCAAGGCACGCATCGACGTCGGCAATCGCCGCGCCCACGGCGTCGCGGAGTGGCGGCGGCAGGTCCTGCGTGGCCGACAGGGACGACAGCCGCACGAGCACGCGCTCCAGGTGCTTCGCGAGCGATCGCGTGCGAACCGCCGGGGGGCCGACGGCCGACCCACCTGCCGCACCGTCTGGCGCGACCGGTACGGACACCGCATGGACGCCGACGGCCCGGCGCCACTGGTCGCAGGCGTCACGCACGTCCGCATCGCAGAACTCGATCCGCACGGGCCGCCGCCGCGGGCCGCGGGCCGTGAGCCGCGTGACGGTGCGGTCCACGCCGTGCAGCACGACGCGCAGCGGCATGCCGTCGCGCGCCCACCCCGCCACGAGTTCGAACGCCGGCCCGACGATGCGCACGAGGTGCCCGCCGTTCACGCGGCACAGGTGCGCCTCGACGGCGCGGCAGAATTCGCCGATGTCTTCCACGGATGCGGTGCCCTGCCGGGTGCCGCTCGTCATGCGCTCTCCCCGTCCGTCAGCCACTCGAGATCGCCGCCGTGCACGATCAAGTCACCGCCGCCATCGATGCGCACCCGCAGTGCGCCCCGTTCGTCGATGCCTGCGCTGCGTCCCGTGTGTGCCACGCCCTGATCGTGCCAGCGGACGCGCGTGCCGTCCACCGACGGCGCAAGGCTCCGCCACTGCGCGCGCACGGCGGCGCAGTCGCCGCGCGCCAGCATGTCGCAGCCCTCGTGCAGGCCCGTGAGCAGCCCGGCGACGAGCCGCTCGACCTGCTGTGCCGTCGTCTCCGCGCCGATCACCTCGTCGAGCGCGATCATCCGGTGCGCCACGTCGTCGGGTGCGGCGGTCCGGCGGAGGTTCAGGCCGATGCCGACGACGATGGTACGCAGCGCCCGGCCTTCGGTTGCGCCCTCGGCGAGAATCCCCGCCAGCTTGCGCCACGGCCGCTGCTGCGTGATGACGTCGTTGGGCCACTTCAAGGCGATCGGCGCATCGCACGCGTGTGTCACCGCGCCCGCGACGGCCACGCCAGCCATCAGCGTGACGAGTGCCGCGGCTGGTGACGACGAGTCGCCCTGCACGGACTCCCAATGATCGGGTCTGAGCAGCGTGGAGAGGTAGATGCCGGCGGCCGGGGGCGAGTAGAACGACGTGCCGCGGCGGCCGCGCCCGGCCGTCTGCGCGGCGGCAATCACCGTGTACCCCTCGGGCGCTCCCTCGCGCGCCGCACGCGCGACGTCGTCGTTCGTGGAACCTGTCGAGGCGACGACGACGGCATGCCGTGCGAAGGCACCGGCGCGGGGGATGGCGTGCGCCACGCCGCGGCGGACGTCGGTGAACCAGGCGTCGAGCGCACCGGTCACGGGAGCGGCGCGATCTTGAAGCTGAGATCCATGGCCGGCGCGGAGTGCGTGAGCGCGCCGACCGACACGAAGTCGGCGCCCGTCGCCGCAATCGCCTTGATGCGATCGAGCGACACGCCTCCCGACACCTCGACCTGCGCGCGGCCTTTCGAGCGACGGACCGTCTCGGCGAGCGTCTCGAGATCCATGTTGTCGGCGAGGACGCGCGTGGCGCCGGCGGCAAGCGCGGCGTCGAGTTCGTCGAGCGTGCCGACCTCGACCTCGATGACCATGTCCTCGCCCGCGTCGCGCATGCGCCGCAGCGCCTCGTCGACGCCGCCCGAGAGCGCGAGGTGGTTGTCCTTGATCAGGATCCCGTCGTCGAGCGCGAAGCGGTGGTTGGTGCCGCCGCCTGCGCGCACCGCGTACTTCTCCAGCACGCGGAGCGTCGGCGTCGTCTTGCGTGTGTCGAGCACGACGAGCGTGGTGCCGCGGGCCTCGGCGACGAAGCGGTGCGTGAGCGTGGCGATGCCCGACAGGCGCTGGACGAAGTTCAGCGCCGTGCGCTCCGCGGTCAGCAACGCGCGGGCGCGCCCCGAGACCTCCGCGACGAGCGTGCCCGCCGGGCAGAACGCGCCGTCGCCGTGGTGACGCACCATCACCGCTGCCGGATCGAGTTGCAGGAACGTCTCCTCGGCGACGTCAAGTCCCGCGATCACGCAGTCCTGCTTGGCGAGCAGGCGGCCGATGCCGCGCTGCTGTTCGTCGATCGTGCCTTCCGTCGTCGCGTCGCCCCAACCGAGATCCTCGGCGAGCGCCCGCCTCACGAGTTCCCGGTAGAGCGCCTTGTCGAGCGGGGGGACCGGGGTGCTCACGCGCGGACCTCCGCCGGGCTCGGCGGCTCGAGTTCGCCGAGGTGCACGACGGCGGCGCGGGCCTCGGCGGTCGTCACCGACACCTGGCGCACGAAGCCCGACGCCGACACGTCGGCGCGCGCCGCCTCGAAGGCGGCAAGGTCGGCCGCGGGGACCTGCACCTGCAGTTCCAGCACCGGCGTCCGCAGGGGCTTCTTCGCCTCGGACTTCGTGCGACGGATTTCGCCGAGCGCCCAGGACGCGATGGCGAGTGCTTCGATGCCCGGCGCGTCGCCGGTCCCGCCAATCGACGCGAGCACTTCGTCGGCAGTCGGCCAGGCTGCGTGGTGGATCGATCCGTCCTTCCACCAGGACCAGACCTCCTCGGTGACGAACGGCAGGAAGGGCGCGAAGAGGCGGAGGAGCGTGTCGAGCGTCACGAGCATCGCCGCGTTCGCCGAGGCGGCGCCCTCCACGCCGAGATCGCCGTAGCGCCGCGCCTTCACGAGCTCGAGGTAGTTGTCGCAGAAGTCCCAGAAGAACTGTTCACTGCGCTCGAGCGCGCGCGTGTAGTTGTACTCCTCGAGGTCGGTCGTGGCGTCGGTCACGAGCGCGGCGAGTCGCGTGAGCAGCCCGCGATCGACGGGTGCGGCGATCGCGCCGATCGGCTCGCTGCGGCCGAGTGCGAACTTCGCCGCATTGAGCAGCTTCATCGCCAGCCGGCGGCCGACGCGCATCTGTCCCGTGTCGAACGCCGTGTCTGCGCCGGGACGTCCGCTCGCTGCCCAGTAGCGGACGGCGTCTGACCCGTGCTCCTCGAGCAGGCCCATCGGCGTGACGACGTTGCCCTTCGACTTTGACATCTTCTTGCGGTCCGGATCGAGGACCCAGCCCGAGATGGCCGCGTGCTTCCACGGCAGCGCGTCGTGCCCGAGATGCGCGCGCAGGACCGTCGAGAAGAGCCACGTGCGGATGATGTCGTGCGCCTGCGGCCGCAGGTCCAGCGGGAACACGCGGCCGAAGAAGTCCTCGTCGTCACCCCACCGGCCGACGATCTGCGGCGTCAGCGACGACGTCGCCCACGTGTCCATCACGTCGGGGTCGCCGATGAAGCCGCCCGGCTGGCCACGCTGCGCGGCATCGTATCCATCTGGCACGCTCGTGGACGGGTCCACGGGCAGCTGCGACTCCGCGGCGAGAATCGGGGCGTCGTAGCGCACCGTGCCGTCGGCGGCAATCGGGTACCACACGGGAAACGGGACGCCGAAGAACCGCTGGCGCGAGACGCACCAGTCGCCGTTGAGCCCCTCGACCCAGTTCTCGAACCGGGCGCGCATGTATGCCGGGTGCCATTCGATCTCGCGGCCGCGCGCGATGAGCGCCTCGCGGTGCGGCATGGTGCGGATGAACCACTGCCTGCTCGTCACGATCTCGAGCGGGCGATCGCCCTTCTCGAAGAACTTCACCGCATGCGTGATGGGCCGCGGGTCGCCGACGAGGTCGCCGCTCTCCTTCAAGTGCTCCACGAGACGCGTCCGCGCCTGCGAGGCGCCGCGGCCGACGAGCGGGGCATACGCCGCGTCGGCGCGAGCCGGGTCCACCGACGGCCACGTGTCGCCGCCGAACGTGATCGCGCGCAATGTGCCGTTCGGCTCGATGATCGATCGCACGGGCAGGTTCAGCTCACGCCACCAGATCACGTCAGTGAGATCGCCGAACGTGCAGATCATCGCGATGCCGGTGCCCTTCTCCGGATCGGCGAGATGGTGCGGACGGATGGGGACCTTGACGCCGAAGAGCGGCGTGATCACCTCGCTGCCGAAGAGCGGCTTGTAGCGCGCGTCGTCGGGGTGTGCCACGAGCGCGACGCACGCGGGGATGAGCTCGGGCCGCGTCGTGTCGATCTCGACGACGCCCGGGCCGTCGGCGCGGGCGAAGCGGATCTTGTGGTACGCACCCGGCACCTCGCGATCCTCGAGTTCCGCCTGGGCGACGGCCGTGCGGAAGTCCACGTCCCAGAGCGTCGGGGCCTCGAGCTGATAGGCCTGGTCCTTCGCGAGGAGGCGCAGGAACGCCAGCTGCGAGATCTTCTGGGCGCGGGGACCGATCGTGGCGTACGTCATCGACCAGTCCACCGACAGGCCGAGGTACTTCCAGAGATGCTCGAACGCCTTCTCGTCCTCCTCGGTCAGACGTGTGCAGAGCTCGATGAAGTTCGGGCGCGAGATCGAGATGCGCGTCTTCGGGGGCGTCGCAGGCGGTTCGAACGCCGCGTCGTACGGCAGCGACGGATCGCAGCGGACGCCGAAGTAGTTCTGGACGCGGCGCTCGGTGGGCAGGCCGTTGTCGTCCCACCCCATCGGATAGCAGACGGCAAGGCCGCGCATCCGCTTGTAGCGGGCGATCACGTCGGTGTGCGTGTACGAGAAGACGTGGCCGACGTGCAGCGATCCGCTGACGGTCGGCGGCGGCGTGTCGATGGCGTAGATCTCGTCGCGCGGGCGCGACCTGTCGAACCGGTACACCTTGTCGGCGTCCCAGCGCGGCTGCCATTTCGCTTCGAGGCCCTCGAGGGCCGGTTTCTCGGGAACGTTGGGGGACTGGGTCTGGCTCGACGCCTCGGACATCACCCTCCGATCGTAGGGGTGGTCCGCCCGGCCCGCAAGAGGCGCACGGCCGGGGCGCGGCCCGCGCCCCGGTGCGGACGCGGCACGATTACGGCACGCCGGCCTTGATGCGCGCGATCTCCTCGGAGATCAACCGTTCCGCGACATCGAGCACCCGCGCCGTGACCTCCTCGCGGAGGATCTTGTCGGTGAGGCGCTCGGCCACGCGCCGCGCAACCTCCTCCACGAAGGCATCGCTCATCGCAGCGCCGGCGGTCGGCCCTACGGTCGCCGGGCCTTCCCCACGCTCCTCGGCGAGGATCGCCGAGAAGGCACGCGCGAGCGAATCCGGCGCGGGCTCCGGCTCGGCGGCGCCGCCGGCCTCGGCAGCCGCTGGCGCGTCGGCGGCCCGGGCCTCGGCCGGGGCATCCGCAGGAGACTCCACGCGCGAGAGCGTGGCGCGGCCCTGCCGTTCGGCGAGGTGCTTGTCGAGCCGCGTGGCGTAGGTGTCGACGCCGGGCGCCAGAGCGGCCACGCCCTCGGGCTCGCCGGCAGGTGCGGGCGCGCCGGGTCGGGGCGGCGCGAACTCGCCGAGCGACTCGCCGCGCTCACCGCCGAGCATCCGCTTGACGAGCGAGACGACCTGCTGCGGCTCGAACGGCTTCACGAGCACGGCATCGGCCTGGCAGGCAGCCGCCCGGCGGTCGTCGATGGGCTCGAAGGCGCCGGTCATCAGCACGACGGGGACGTCGGCGAGCGACGCCTGTCCCCGCACCCAGGCCGCGACGTCGTAGCCGTCGCGCGCGGGCATCGTCGTGTCGGCGAGGATGACGTCGGGCTTGTTGCCTGCGCCGAGATAGCCCACCACCTCGTCGCCGTCGCTGAACGAGACGACCTTGAAGCCCTCGTCGGCGAAGGTCAGCTCGATCACGCGCTGGACGGTGACGCTGTCATCGGCCAGCAGCAGCGTGTTGCTCATGGTCCGTGAGCGTAGTCAGGCCCTTGACGCCCGTCAAGCGCCAGCCGTCGGGGTGCTGGCCGCCGTCGGCAGTGACGACCGCCGTTCGGGCTGCCCCGCGTCGTCGTTGTGGAGTGTGGGCCGCACTCGCGGCCGACTCCCGGAGATCCCGATGCGGCTGGTGCTGAAGATTGTTGGTGTGCTCGTGGTGTGTGCGTGCGTCGTGGTGGCGGGCGGGTATTCGTACCTGCTGCTTGCCTACCCCAAGGTCGGCCCCGCGCCGGACCTGCGGGCCATCGCCACGCCCGAGACGATCGAGCGCGGCAAGTACCTGGCCAACGCCGTTGCTGTCTGCACCGACTGCCACAGCCAGCGCGACTGGACACTGTACGCCGGCCCGATCAAGCCGGAGACGCTCGGCGCCGGCGGCGAGATCTGGGATGAACGCGTCGGCTTCCCCGGCCGCCTCGTCTCGCGCAACATCACGCCCGCCGCGCTCGCGTCGTGGTCCGACGGGGAAATCGTGCGCGCCTTCACCGAGGGCGTCGCACGCGACGGCACGCCGCTGTTCCCCCTGATGCCCTATCCCGCTTACGGGCGGCACATGGCCCCTGACGACAGGCTCGCGATCGTCGCCTACCTGCGGACGCTGCCCGCGAGGCCACTCGACCTGCCCGCACGCGAACTCCAGTTCCCCCTGCCGCTCGTCGTCCGCACGATGCCGGAGGCCGCAAACCCCGCCGCAACACGCCCGGACCCCGCCGATCGCGTGGCATACGGCGAGTACCTGACCAGCATCGCGGCCTGTTCGGACTGCCACACGCCCATCGATTCGTCAAACGCGCCACTCCCGGACAAGCGCTTCGCCGGCGGCCGGGAGTTCCCGATGCCCAACGGCCTCATCGCGCGGGCGGCCAACATCACGCCGGACGCCAGCGGGATCGGCGGCTGGAGCGTCGAGCAGTTCGTCGAGAAGTTCAAGGCGTACGAGGACGCGGCCGCACACGTGCCGGTCAAGCCCACCGAGTTCAACACGCCGATGCCGTGGCAGTCGTATTCGGGCATGACACGCGAGGATCTCGGCGCGATCTTCGCGTACCTCCAGACCGTGCCCGCCATCGCGAATACCGTCGAGAAGGTGGGTCGCCGGGGCGACGCGACGAACTAGGCGTCAGCCGCCGGGATCCCCGCCGCATCGCGATGGACGCGGCGGCCGATGAAGTCGACGATCGCCTGCATGGGCGTGCCGGGCAGGAAGATCCCCTCGACGCCGAGCGCCTCGAGCCGCGGGACGTCCTGGTCGGGGATGATGCCGCCCACGAGCACCAGCACGTCCTCCATGCGCTGCTCGCGCAGCAACCCGGTGATGCGCGCACAGACGTGGAGATGCGCGCCCGACAGGATCGACAGGCCGATGACGTCGGCGTCCTCCTGCAGGGCCGCCGACACGATCTGCTCGGGCGTCTGGCGCAGGCCCGTGTAGATCACCTCCATGCCCGCGTCGCGCAGCGCCCGGGCGATCACCTTGGCGCCGCGGTCGTGCCCGTCGAGGCCCGGCTTGGCAATCACCACGCGGATGGGCCGGTCGGCCGCTGGCGTCATTCAGAACTCTGCCCGCTCGACGTACTCACCCCACACCTCGCGCAGCGCATCGCACATCTCGCCCACCGTCGCATACGCCCGGACGGCCTCGATCATCGGTTCCATCAGCGGCCCGTCCCCTCGCGCGGCCTCCCGCAGCGCCGCGAGGGCGCCCTGCACACGCGCGGCGTCCCGCGTGGCCCTGATCGACGCGAGGCGCCCGAGCTGAACCTCGGCGACCGCGTCGTCGATGTAGAGGATCGGCAGCGGCGACTCGTCAGCCGTCACGTACGCATTGACGCCGACGACGACCCGGCGCCCTTCCTCGACGGCCCGCTGGAAACGATACGCACTCTCGGCAATCTCTCGCTGCGGATAGCCCTGCTCGATGGCGGCCACCATGCCGCCCATGCGATCGATGCGCTCGACGTACGCGAGCGCCTCGGCCTCGATCGCATCCGTCAGGGCCTCGACGTAGTACGACCCGCCGAGCGGATCGACGACGTCGGTGACGCCGGTCTCGCAGGCGATGATCTGCTGCGTGCGGAGCGCGAGCGTGGCGGCTTCGGCCGTGGGCAGGGCCAGCGCCTCGTCGAGCGAGTTGGTGTGCAGCGAGTTTGTCCCGCCGAGCACGCCGGAGAGCGCCTGCAGCGCGGTGCGCACGACGTTGTTGTACGGCTGCTGGGCCGTGAGCGAGACACCGGCGGTCTGCGTGTGGAACCGCAGCTGCCACGACCGCTCGTTGCGGGCACCGAACCGCTCGCGCATCACACGGGCCCAGATGCGGCGCGCCGCGCGGTACTTCGCGATCTCCTCGAAGAAGTCGCTATGCGCATTGAAGAAGAACGACAGGCGCGGCACGAACGCATCGACGTCGAGGCCGGCGTCCACGCCCCACTGCACGTACTCGATGCCGTCGCGCAGCGTGAACGCCAGTTCCTGCGCGGCCGTCGCGCCTGCCTCGCGGATGTGATACCCGCTCACCGAGATGGTGTTCCAGCGCGGCACGTGCGCGGCGCAGAACCGGAAGACGTCCACCACGAGCCGCATCGACGGGCGCGGCGGGTAGATGTACTCCTTCTGGGCGATGAACTCCTTCAGGATGTCGTTCTGGATCGTGCCCGACAGGCGATCCCAGGCAACGCCCTGCCGCTCCGCGACCACGAGATACATCGCCAGCAGCATCGGCGCCGGCGAGTTGATCGTCATGGAGGTCGTCACGGCGCCGAGATCGATGCCGTCGAACAGCGCCTCCATGTCGGCGAGCGTCACGACGCTGACGCCGCACTTGCCGACCTCGCCGAGCGACAGCGGGTGATCGGGATCGCGCCCCATCAGCGTCGGCAGGTCGAAGGCGACGCTCAGGCCCGTGCCGCCCGCGGCCAGCAACTCCCGGTAGCGCGCGTTCGTGTCGGCCGCCGTGCCGAAGCCGGCGAACTGCCGCATCGTCCACAGCTTGCCGCGGTAGCCGGTGGCATGGATGCCACGCGTGTAGGGGAACTGGCCCGGGTCTGCGAGGTCGCGTGCGTAATCGACTGCCGACGCGTCTCCGGGGCGGTGGAATGACGAGCGTTCGCGATCCGTCTCGGTGGTGCCGCCCCGTGCCAGCGGCCGGTTCATCCGGTCACCTTGACGCCCGTCAGCCGGCGCGGCGCATCGTCGGTCTCCCCCGCCTTCACCTCGATCAGGAAGTCGCCCGCGGGCAGGCTGGCGAGCGGCACTTCCGCTTCGTGCGTGAACGGGCTGCCTTCCGGAGCCTGGCGCACGACGAGCGGGCTCATGCCGTCGCCGGACCGGCTCATGAGGCGGATGCTCGGTTGCGCCCCGGTGACGGTCACCCGGAGCAGCAGTTTCTCGGTGCGGTTGAACGCGCGGGCCGCCGTGGGCTGCGGCGTCGGGGCCGCTTCGAGCGCCTGCAGGTCGCGCTGCGTCCGCGCGCGGAACAACGCGGGCGTGCCCACCGTCGTCGGCTCGGCGGTGAAGTCGGGCACCGCCAGTTCGACCACGTCGGACTGGATCACGCCACCGCTCGCCGCCTCGGCCTGCACGCGCATCTGCGCGGGCCCGGGCGTGACGAGGAACGACGTCTGGCCGCCGCCGGTGGCGGCCGGCACCTTGCCGCGGAACACCGGGCCTTCGGCCTGGTTCGCGGCCATCAGCGTGACCTGCGAGACGGGCTCGGCCGCGGGGGCGGCGGGGCCTGGCCCGGCCCCGGCCGGCTCCCACGAGAACAGCACCCGCGTCTTGCCGCTCGGGTCCGGCGCGTAGCCCACCCACGTGCGCACCGTCCGTGCACGTGCGACCCTGTCGATCTCCGAGAGCGCCGACTGCACGTCGGGCGGCGGCCCGGCCTTCGGCGGCGCCATCGCGACGGCGGCCTCGTCGGGCCTGAGTGCCCAGTAGCCGCGCCGTGCGCGTACCTCGACGCCCGGCCGCTTCACCCGCACGCGGATCTGGTGGAAGCGCCCGTCGGTCGGCGCAGCCGTCGAGGAGTAGCCGAGCAGGTAGTAGGCGCTCGCGTCGCGCATCATCTGCACGAGCCCGGTGCCGAGGTCGTTGCGGTTGATGATCGCGCGCCCATCGGTCTCGTCGGCCATCACGCGCAGCGTGTCCTGCGTGCTGCGCAGCGACGCGGCGTCCATCTGCAGCCCGACGCCCTCGTTGATGTCGAACTCGAAGCCGGCAAGCCCACGCGGGTCCAGCATGTACAGCGACACGTTGTTGCGGTTGGCGTCCGTCGTGACGTCCCGGATCAGGTTCCGGATGTCCATGTCGCCGAAGAACCGCTCGCGATCCTGGGCCATGGCGCCGACGGGATCGACCGACGGATCGGCGGTCATCGGCGTCGTCCCCCGGCCGACGATGCCGCTCTGCGCATTGGCGCCCCGCATCTGCGGCGGGACATAGTCGCTGTAGCCCTCGCTCACGACGATCACGGTCTTGCGCCCCTCGCGCATGCCGCCAAGCCGTGTCATCAGTCCGCGCAGGGCCGACAGGCTGACCTGGTTGCGGATCTTCTCGACGATCTGCACCGGGTAGTTCGCGTACTGCTCCTCGAACATGTTGCGCGGCGGCACGTACTGGTACTTCCGGCCCTGCCACGACAGGATCTGCTGGATCACCGCCTTCTTGTTGCGGGTGAAGCTCACCGCGCGCAGCGGGTCCAGCGGATACATCATCGCGACCATGTCGAGCGGGCCCATCTGCGTCTCGACGAACTTGACGAGGTCGTCCTTGATCGAGAGGCTCGCGCCGAGCCGCACGTGGTAGTCGTCGAAGAAGATGACGAACAGCCGCACGTCGTCGCGCCGCGCCTCGGACTCCTCGGCGTACGTCGAGTTGATCTCGCGCGGCGGGCCCTCACCCGGCGGCGGGTTGCCATCGACGCGAATCAGCTTGAACGTCTCGACCGTCTGCGGCTCGCCGTCCTCGAACACCTCGAAGTCCTCGGGCGTGAGGTCGGCGACGGGCCTGCCCTGCCTGTCGGTGACGATCGCGTCCACGCGCACGAAGTTGATGCCCGTGCGGAAGATCGGCTGGCCGGGGACGTTCGGATCCTGCTCGCCGGCTGGCGGATCGGCGGGCGGCTGTTGCGGCGCCTGAGGCGCAGCCGGAGCCGGGGCGGACGACTGCTGCGCGGCGGCGCCAACAAGCGTGCCCGACAGCGTCGCGAGGACGAGCGCGTAGCGCAACCGGGGCCAGATCATGCGTGGAACTGATGATAGCATCGCGATTCGGCGCATCCGCCGAGGGTGATTCGTGACCATGCCACGAGCCGACGTGCCGGCTTCCCTTACGACGCTGACCGAGGACGAGCGGCTCCTGCGACAGACCGTGCGGGAGTTCGCGCAGGAGGCGATCGCGCCGCGCGTGCGCGCGATGGACGAGGCAGCCCGACTCGACCCCGACATCGTCGGCCGCCTCTTCGAGATGGGGCTCATGGGCGTCGAGGTGCCCGATCGTTTCGGCGGCGGTGCCGGCACGTTCTTCCACTCCGTGCTCGTCGTCGAGGAACTGTCGCGCGTGGACCCGTCGGTCGGTGTGCTCGTCGACGTGCAGAACACGCTCGTGGTCAACGCGCTGCTGCGCTGGGGACGCCAGGCGCAGCAGGAGGCGTGGCTGCCCCGGCTCGCCACGGATGCCGTCGGGGCCTACGCCCTCTCGGAGGCCGGGTCGGGCAGCGATGCGTTCGCGCTGACGACACGCGCGGTGCGCGATGGCGACCACTACGTGATCGACGGGCGCAAGCTGTGGATCACGAACGGTGCCGAGGCCGCGATCTTCATCGTCTTCGCCACGGTGGATTCATCGGCCGGCTATCGCGGCATCACGGCATTCCTCGTGCCGCGCGACACGCCGGGCTTCACGGTCGGCCGGAAGGAAGACAAGCTGGGCATCCGCGCCAGCAGCACCTGCGAACTCGTGTTCGAGGCCTGCCGTGTGCCGGCGGCCGACGTGCTGGGTGAGATCGGCAAGGGCTACAAGGTCGCCATCGAGACGCTGAACGAAGGCCGCATCGGCATCGGCGCCCAGATGCTGGGCCTTGCCGACGGCGCGCTGGCTCATGCGATCGCCTACACGAAGACGCGCCGGCAGTTCGGCAAGGCGATTGCGGACTTCCAGGGCGTGCAGTTCCAGCTCGCGCGGGCGGCGATGGAGATCGAGTCGGCACGCCTGCTCGTCTACAACGCGGCGCGGCGTCGTGATGCGGGCCAACCGTTCCTCACCGAGGCCGCGATGTGCAAGCTGCAGGCGTCGGAAGTCGCCGAGCGGACCGCCTCCCTGGCGGTGAACCTGTTCGGTGGCTACGGTTTCGTGAAGGATGCGCCGGTCGAGAAGCTCTATCGCGACGCGAAGATCGGCCAGATCTACGAGGGCACGTCGAACCTGCAGTTGCAGACCATCGCCCGCGCCCTGCTCGCCTGAGCGGCGCGCGTCAGCCTTCGTACCGCAGCACGAGGAGCGACACGTCGTCGGTCGCGGGGCGGCCGTCGCGGAACGCCACCGACGCCTCGAGCAGCGCCTGTGCCATTTCGTGCGCCGGGCGTCCCGCCATGGCTTCGAGCGTGCGCGCGACCCCCCGGGGGCCGAAGTCCTCGCCGGAGGCTGCGGTCGACTCGCTGATGCCGTCGCTGTAGATGACGAGCGCGTCCCCGGGCTCGAGCCTGATCGTCTCGACGTGCCATTCGCCGAACGGCAGCAGGCCGAGGACCGGCCCTCCGGAATCCAGCATCGTCACCGTGCCGAAATGCCGCACGAGCGCCGGCGGGCAGTGCCCGGCGTTTGCGAGCTCCAGGCGGCCGTCCGGGTAGAGCACGGCGGCGCCGAGCGTGAGGTACTTGTTGCCCGGGCTGTAGTTGAGCAGCTGGCCGTGCAGGGTCGGCAGGATCGTCTCGAGCGGGTGGCCGAGCTCGTGCAGCAGACGCAGGAGCCCGGTCGCGAGCGCCATGATCAGCGACGCGCCAACGCCCTTGCCGGCGACGTCGCCGAGCGACAGGGCGAGCGATCCATCGGGGCGCACGACCCCTTGGTACAGATCGCCGCCGACCGATGCCGCCGAGTCGGTGCGCGCGAACGTCGTCGCGAACGGCACGTCCGGGGGCGGCTGGAGCAGCGCGGCCTGGATGTCCTTGGCGAGCGCCATCTCGTGCTCGAAGCGGGCCTTCGCGCGGGCCTCCTTGTAGAGGCGGGCGCTGTCGATGGCCATGGCGGCGTCGGCCGCCAGCGTCTCGAAGATCGAAATCTCCTCGCGCGGCACGATCTGCGTGCTCGCCGGACGCGACACGAGGACCGCGCCGACGGCATCGAGGCGCCCGACGAACGACGAGTCGTCGGCAAGCGCGCGCCTGGCGACCATCAGCGGCGCCGCCACCATGTCGGGACGCACCGTCATCGCCGTGCCGATCAACGTCTCGTGCATCGCCTGGCTCGTGATCGTTCGGCGGCCGCGCACCGCCTGCCGGAGCAGGTCGAGTTCCTCCTGTGCGATGGCCGGGGCGGCGAACTTCGGCAGCCGCAGCACGGTCTCGAGCTTCTGGTCGGCGCCAATCAGCGCGAGCACGCCGCTGTCGGCCCGCATGATGCGGATGGCCGACCGCAGCACCGCCGTCAGCACCTCCGGCAGCACCGCCGCGCTGTTCAACTGCCGGGCGACGTCGAGCAGTTCCTGCAGGTGCCGCATCCCGGTGCTCTTCTCGTCGCCGCCCGCCGACTCGATCAGCGTCGCGATGGCCTCGCTGACCACCTCGAACTGCACCTGGCGCCCGAACCGGACGCGGTCGCCATCGCTGAGGATGTGGGCGGTCACGCGCTGGTCGTTCACGTAGGTGCCGACCGCGCTGCCGAGGTCCTCGAGGATCAGGGCGTCGTCGCGGCGCACGAGCTGCGCGTGCCGTCGCGACACGCTGGGCTCGGCCAGCACGACGCCAGAGAGCGGGTCGCGGCCCACGATGAGCGGTTCGTCACCGGGGACGACCTCGGCGGTGAACTCGGGCGAACAGGGGACGAGCTTGAGGCGGGCAGGCATGCGGTATCGCGTTAGTCCAAGCTTACTTCGTCACGTGGTAGGCTGCTGCGGCATGCACAGCCTCGAACCGCACGATGCCCCGACCGGCCGAGGACTGCGGGTGATCCTGCTGCTGATGCTGGCCGCCGGAGGCCTGGCCACGTGGTACGTCACGACCCGGCCAGAGGCAACGGCGCCGACGACCGCGACCGCACCCGCCGACGAAGACGCCACGGAGACGGCGTCGCCGGGCACCGGCACGCCGGACGGCTCCACTTCGGGCAACGATGCCGCAGCACCAACCGAACGGACGACGCCCGGTGATACACGGCGGACGGCGCGTGACGCCGGACCCGCGGGGCGTGCTGCACCCGCCGCACCGCCAGCCGCGACGCCACGGGAACTGCGCGTCAGCGCCGACGTTGATGGCGCCTACGTCTTCCTCGATCGCAAGTTCCTCGGCAGCACGCCGCTCGTCTCCCGCGACGTCGCCCCCGGCACCTACCAGTTGAACGTGCAGACGACCGGCCGCGCGCCCGTCGTCCAGACGATCGAGATCGCCGACGCCGGACCGACGGAGGTTGCCGTCACGCTCGCGCCGTCGGCCGACGCCGCAGCCGTAGAGTTCAGCGCGGCAGTGGCCGTCGTCCACCAGCACGGCATGGGGTCGTGCGAAGGCACCCTGCGCGCCACGGGCGACGGCTTCCGCTACGACACGGATCACAAGGACGCCTTCTCGCTGCCGCATGCCGAGGTCAAGACCTTCACGATCGCCTACGAGGAGAAGCGGCTCAGGCTCGAACGCCGAGGCCGCACGTGGAACTTCACCACGCGCGCGGCCAACGCCGACCCGCTGTTCGTGTTCCACCGCGACGTGAGCGCCTTCCGCGGGCAGGCCCGGTAACTGCCGGTCGACGCGCCGGACACGTCGGGCGCCTACTCCTGCGGGCCCAGCAGCCAGCGGCCGGGACCCGCGAGAAACGCCTCGTAATCCGGCACGACGGCGTGCGGCGACGGCACGTGCGCGTTGAACTGCGCCTCGGAGAACGTCGTTGCCACGGCCACGACCACCATGCCGGCGGCGTGGGCAGCCGCGACGCCGATCGGCGCATCCTCGAACGCCAGGCACGCGTCGGGCGGCACGTGCAGCCGCTCGGCAGCCAGGGCGAACACGTCGGGGAACGGCTTGCCGCGCGACACCTCGTCGCCGCGGGCCACCACCGGGAAGCGGGGGCCGAGTCCCGTCTCGGCCAGCGTGTGCGCGACATTGTCGAGTGGCGCCGACGTCGCGATGGCGACGGGGATTCCGCGGGCCTCGAGTCGATCGAGCAGTGTCAGCACGCCGCGCACGGGCACGAGCCGCCCGCGCGACAACTGCCGGTACGCCCCTTCCTTCTCCTCCTCGAACGCGAGCACTTCGTCCATCGTCATCTCGCGATCGAAGATCATCGGGAAGATCTCGCTGTTGCGCTTGCCGTCGATGCGGCGCCGCAGGTCCATCGTGAGCGGCGGCAGCCCGTGGGCCGTCGCGAAGCTCTCGAACGCCCGGGCATGCAGCGTCATGTTGTCGACGAGCGTTCCGTCGAGGTCGAACACGACGGCACGCACGTTCCGGAAATCAGCTGTCACGATGGAAGGACTCGACACTTACGCGTCCAGTGCGAACACGAGCCGGCTGTAGAGCGGCTCGAACAGCCGTCGCTGGACGTTCATCTGCGAGCGCGACCCCGGTTCGACGGTGACGACCGAGAGGTCGCACGCCTCGCCACGCGCATCGGCAAGGCGCGCGCCGAGCAACGCGCTCTGCACGCCGCGGCGACGATGGGCGGGCAGCGTCGTGGCACCACAGAGTTGGAGGATGCCGGCATCAACGCGCGACGATGCGACGCCGGCCGGCACGCCGTTGACGTACCCGACGAAATGCCGCACGTCGGGCACGCCGGCAAACTGCTGTACGACACGCTCGAGGGTGCTCTCGTCGTACTGCTCGGCAGGGGCCTCGCGGCCGTCCACGGTCTCGGCCGCCGCGAAGCCGGGCACCGCCACCTGCGCCCACTCCTCCTCGCTGGCACGGGCCACGCGAATGTCCGATGGCGGCGGATCGATCAGCGTGGGGCGCGACAGGTCGCGGCCCAGCACCATCTCCACCCGCTGCAACCGATAGCCGCGCGCCTCGAGCCGCCGGATCGACGCCAGATCGCCGAGCGTCGCAATCTCCCAGCCGGGCCGCTCGCCGGTCGGCGCGTAGGCGGCCTCGACACGATCGATGTCGGCGTCCTCGATGGGCTCGGCAATCCCGACGCCGATCACCTTCGTCATGGGCGCGCCCGGTCCGCTGTAGACGGCCGCCCCGCTGCCAATCCGCAGCGCGAAGGCGTTCGGGTCGTGGTGCGCCCGCGACACCTCCGCGAGCGCCAGGCTCAGGCGCGTCTCGGCGGCCTCGATGCGCCGGGCCAGTTCGATGGTGCCAATCACGACAGCACCGCGTCGGCGATGATCATTCGTTGCACTTCGGATGTCCCCTGGTAGATTTCGGTGGCGCGCACGTCCCGGAACAGCCGCTCGACCGCCGAGCCGCGCCGGTATCCCTCGGACGCGAGAATCTGCATGGCGCGATCCGCGGCCGCATGCGCCGCCTCGGACGCCGCGAGCTTCGCCATCGACGCCTCGGTCGTGGCCCGCTCGCCGCGGGCGCGCGCGGTGGCGGCCTTCCACGTCAGCATCCGTGCGGCTTCGAGCCCCGTGGCCATGTCCGCGAGCATGAACTGGATCGCCTGGTACTGCGCGATGGGCTGGCCGAAGGCCACACGCCGCTTCGCGTAAGCCAGGGCTTCCTGGAGCGCCGTCTCGCCGACGCCGAGGGCCTGCGCGGCAATCGCCACGCGCCCGCCGTCGAGCGCAGCCATCGCAATCGCGAAGCCGTCACCCGGCTGGCCGATCAGCTGGCTCGAGTCGACCGTCACGTCGTCGAAGACGAGGTCCATGCAGCCGAGGCCGCGGACCCCGAGCGAGTCACGCCCCTGCCGCGAGAGGCCCGGTGCGTCCATCGGCACGAGGAACGCCGAGATCCCGCGGCCGCGCAGGTCCGGCTGCGTCGCGGCAAAGACGATGACGACGTCGGCCGCTTCCGCGTTGGCCACCCACACCTTGGTGCCGCGGATGCGGTACCCCACGCCATCGGACGTCGCCGTGGCCTGCTGGTTGGCCGCGTCCGACCCCGCCTGTTCCTCCGAGAGCGCGAAGGCGCCGATCGCCTCGCCCCGTGCAAGGCGCCGCAGCCACTGCTCGCGCTGCGCCTCGCTGCCGTGTCGCCACAGCGTCTCGGCGACGAGCGAGTTGTTCACCGAGAGGATGACGGCGACCGTTGCACTGGCTCGCGCCACCGCTTCGAGCGCGAGCACGTAGGCCACGTCGTCGAGACCCGCGCCGCCCCACGTCTCGGGAATCGTCACGCCCATCAGCCCGATCGCACCGGCCTGCGCCACGAGATCGCGGGGGAAGGCATTCTGCGCGTCGATGGCCGCAGCCCGCGGCGCCACGACGTCGGCGGCAAACGCCCGTGCGCGCTCGGCAAGGGCCCGTTGTGGCTCGGTCGGCTGGACGCGCACGAGGGCAAGGCTATCAGAGCACGCTACCGGTCCGACACGGCGACGATGCCGATGGGCGTGCGGACGCGGCCGTGGCTCGTCTCGACGACGAGTTGATAGGGTCCCGTGGCCACCCCGTCGAGCGGCAGGACGACGCGCGCAGCGCCGCGGGGCGGCGCGGGCGCGCTCACCCCCGTGAGCACGGTCCGCCCATCGAGCGTGACGAGCGTCACGCGTGCGTCGGTCGCCCCGGCATGCGGTGTGGTGATGGTCAACACGTCGCCAATCGGAAAGACCCGCGTGGTCGTCGGCCGCGGATCGACCCACGCGGCCACACGGTCGTCGCTGAACAGCGTCGGCATGATGCCCAGGATCCGCGACGCGATCAGGACGTCCGGCGGCAGCTGATCGCGGCCGGGCACATCGACATCGAGATACACGGCGCCGCCACGCCCGGTTGCCATGTCCACCGTCGCGACACGGATCTGGTGCCGCCCGCTCGGCAGGTCCACGGCCCAGATGCTGCGGACGGCACCGTCGGCGATCACACGCTCGCGCCCCGCCGGCATCCGGAACCCCAGCACCTTGCGCGCCCCGTTCGTCGCCCGGCCTCCGGACGGCATGGTCAGGAGGCCCTGCTCGAGCCGGAACATGCCCTCGGCATCGGCTTGTAATGGCGCGCCATCCGTCTCGACGAGAATGGCGACCGTGGTATCGCGTCCACGGCGGTCCGCGGCAAACGCCTGCACGCGCATCGTCAGGCCGTCCGATGGCAGGACGGCCGACAGCAGCGACCCGAGTTCGGTCGAGAGCGTGTCGGGCGTCTTCACCGAGCCGGCGGCGCGCGCGGCTGGTGGCCGATAGCCGCGGCGTGCGAGCACGCGCACGTCCGGACGACCCACCTTCACCTCGATGCGGCGGTACTCGTTGCCTTGCGCAGGCGTCTCGGGCTCGTAGGTCAGGACGTAGTGTCGTCCCGCGGCCTCCATCGAGCGATCGATGGCCGCCAGCGTGTCGTTGTGATCCACGGCCGACACGCCGCCGGTCATGGCTGCGAGGTCGCGCAGCATCTCCTTCGACTGTCGCGCCTCGTCGAAGATCGCGCGCCGCTGCGTCTCACTGATCGGCAACCGCAGGCCTCCGACCTGGATGAGGTCCGCATCGGCGATGTCGAGGCCGAGGGGATTCACCGGATGAATCGCGACGTCGGCAGCAGCCGCCGCAGCCAGCGCTTCGTTCATGAACCGGAACGAGCCGCTGCTCGCGTTGACGCGGTCCGTGCCGGTGGGCTTCGGCATGCGGACCTCCATGTCCTCCATCGAGGCGCCGTACGACGAGCCTTCGCTCACGAGCAGCACGGTCTTGCGTCGTCCGGAGACGTCGCGCAGGGCGTTGGCGACGTTGGCAAGCGTCTCGCACGACCGTCGGTAGTGATCGACGCGCACGTCCTCGTCATGAACGGGGCTCAGCAGCTTGCCGATGGTCTTGTCGCGCAGTCGCTGGCCGTGGAACCGCTCGATGATGTCGAGCGCGTAGGTGCGGTCGCGCGTGAAATAGCCAGTGGACTCGCCGCTGCCGACGGCAACGACGAGCAGCAGGTCGGAGGGATCGAGTCGCTCGACGAGCCGGCGCGCCGCGGCGCGCGCGCGCTGCGTCCTCCTGACGTCCACGTGGAGATCGTCGAGCACGAGCGCGAAGATGCGCGCCTGCGACGTGTGGTAGTTGCTGGCGGGGACGGCAATTGCCGGTCCGCCGTCGGTCGGGTCGAGGCGGGGCTCGGGCAGCGGGAGTCCGCCGAGCGCGTGCGAGAACGGCTCGAAGGACCGGATGGCCTGGTGCACGCCGTCCTCGAACAGCTCGAACTCGGACGCCGGGATGCCCGGTACGGGTCGGCCGTCGCGATCGAGCACGAGCACGCTGACCTCGACGCGCGTGACCGCCGATCGGAACGTGGGCTCTGGTGTGGCGTCACGCGACTCGCGCGGGGGCTGCGGCAGATCGAGCCTCGGCACGCCGCGCATGCCCTGTCCCTGCGTCGGCGCCTCCGCCATGCCTGCGGCGAGCGCAAGGACGACGACGCTCCGGGTCGCAGCCGACAACCGACATCCCACGGGCACGATGCCCGAAGCTTAGCAGCGTTCGGCGGCCGCGGCCTCGGCAAACAGCGGGCGGAGGCGCGCCGCGGTGGCGTCGAGGGCCTCGGGCAGCACGCGCGTCTCGCCCACCGTCGTCATGAAGTTGGTGTCGCCGTTCCAGCGGGGTACGAGGTGGATGTGCAGGTGATCGGCCACGCCCGCGCCGGCGGCCCTGCCGATGTTGATGCCGACGTTGATGCCGTGCGGCGCATACGCGGTGCGCAGCACGCCTTCGGCGCACTGCGTGAGCCGCATCATCTCGTGCAGTTCGTCCGCAGTCGCCTCGCCGAGGGTCGCGATGTGGCGGCCGGGAACGACCATCAGGTGGCCGTTGTTGTAGGGGAACAGGTTGAGGATGACGTAGCAGGTCGTGCCGCGATGGACGACGAGCGCGGCCTGCGCGGCATCGGCCCCGGTGTCGGCCGTGCAGAACACGCACCCCGGCGGCGCCGAGCCGCCGGTGACGTACTGCAGGCGCCAGGGCGACCAGAGGTGGTCCATCGGACCGTCAGGCCACCGTCGCCGGGTCTGGCGCGGCGGCCGCCTGCGGATCGGCCTCGTCGGCCACGCCGGCGTTGAGCAGGTCCTTCAGTTCCTTGCCGGGCTTGAAGTAGGGGACCTGCTTCGACGGCACGTCCACACGGTCGCCGGTCTTGGGGTTGCGGCCCTTGCGGGGCTCGCGGCGGCGGAGGCGGAAGCTGCCGAATCCCCGCAACTCCACCTTGTCACCCGCATGGAGGGCGCGGATGACGCTGAGGAACACCGTCTCGACGATGAGCTCGGCGTCCTTCTTTGTGAGGTCCGAGACACGCGAGACCTCGTCGACGAGATCCGCCTTGGTCATGGAGTTCTCTCGAAAGGGGGAAAGCGCGCCGGCTGCGGAGGATCCGCAACCGGCGCCCGGTCCTTACTGCTGCTGCTTGAAGTGGTCGCCGAGCGTGGCGCCGCCGGTGGAGGCCGCCTCGCTGATGTACTGCCCCCAGTCGGCGCGGTACGAGTCGTCCTTGAGCGCACGGATGCTCAGGCCGACCTTCCGCTCCGACGGCGACAGCTTGATGACCTTCATCGCGTGGACCTGATCGACCTGGAGGTCGATCTTCTCCTCGTTCCGCTCGTCGTCGAACTCCGAGACGTGAATGAGGCCCTCGATGCCCTCGGCCAGTTCGACGAACGCGCCGAACGAGGTCATGCGCACGACCTTGCCCTCGACCACGTCGCCGACCTGCACGCGCCCGAAGAAGTCGTCCCACACGTCGGCCGCGAGCTGCTTGAGGCCGAGCGACAGCCGCTGGTTCTCGGCGTCGATGTTGAGCACCATCGCCTCGACCACGTCGCCCTTCTTCAGCATCTCGGACGGGTGCTTCAGGCGCTTGCTCCACGACATGTCCGAGATGTGGATCAGGCCGTCGATGCCGTCCTCCACCTCCACGAACGCGCCGAACTCGGTGAGGTTGCGGACCTTGCCCTTGATCTTCGTGCCCACCGGGTACTTGTCGGTGAGCTCGTGCCACGGGTTGGTCTCGACCTGCTTGAGGCCGAGCGAGATGCGGCGGGCCGACGGATCGACACCGAGCACCATCGCCTCGACGTTGTCGCCGACGTTGAGGATCTTCGACGGATGCTTGACCCGCTTGCTCCACGACATCTCGCTGACGTGGATGAGGCCCTCGACGCCAGGCTCGAGCTCGATGAAGGCGCCGTAGTCGGTGAGGCTGACCACACGGCCCGTGACGCGCGCCGTGACCGGGTAGCGCTCGACGACGTCCGACCACGGGTCGGTCGTGAGCTGCTTGTGGCCGAGCGACACGCGCTCGTTCTCGGGGTCGAACTTGAGGACGATGACGTCGACCTCGTCGTTGACCTTGAACAGCTCCGAGGGGTGCTGGACGCGGCCCCACGACATGTCGGTGATGTGCAGCAGGCCGTCGATGCCGCCGAGGTCGATGAACGCACCGTAGTCGGTGATGTTCTTGACCACGCCGCGCATGACCTTGCCCTCGGCCAGCGTCTCGAGCGTGTGCTTCTTCTTCTCGGCGTTCTCCTCCTCGAGGAGGACCTTGCGCGAGAGGACGATGTTGCCGCGCTTCTTGTTGACCTTGATCACGCGCATGCGCAGTTCCTGGCCCTTGAGGGCGTCCAGGTTGCGCACGGGACGGACGTCGATCTGGCTGCCGGGCAGGAACGCGCGGACGCCGATGTCCACGGCGAGGCCGCCCTTGATGCGCTCGATCACGCGGCCGATGACGACCTTGCGATCGGCGAAGGCCTTCTCGACCTCGTCCCAGATCTTCATCTTCTCGGCCTTCTCGCGCGAGAGCACGATGTGGCCGTCCCGATCCTCGGTGCGCTCGAGCAGCACGTCGACGGTGTCGCCGGGCTGCACGATCACGTCACCGTTCTCGTCGAGGAACTCGTCGAGGGCGATCATGCCCTCCGACTTGAAGCCGACGTCGACAATCACCGCCGAGGCGGATACCGACAGAACCGTGCCCTTGACGACCTCGCCTTCCGTGATGTTCCGGAAGCTGTTGTCGTAGAGGTCGAGCAGGTTGGCAAAGTCCTGCGGGTCCATCTCCTGATCATCTGCCGTCCACATTGCCTTCGTGGTGGCGGCAGCGGACTGCCGGGCACCCCCTTCGCGTACGTCCGGCTGGTCCGTCTGTTGATCTGACATGCGTACTGAATCCTCCTCGGTGGCGTTTGCCGGCTTTCCGGCGCCGGCGGGCCGTCGGTAGTGGCACGCGCTATGCGGGCAACCGACAGAATTTACAACATTTAGGGGCGGGCCTGCAAGGACGCCGCCGGGAGGCGTACCGCGCGGACGCGTCCGGCGGTCAGCGGCGCGTGCGCGCGGTCTCGACGAGCGCCAGCACCCGCGCCACGACGTCGGCAACCGCGACACCCGTGGTGTCGATATAGGTGGCGTCGTGGGCCTGCGTGAGGGGCGACACGGCGCGGCTGCGGTCGCCCTGATCACGACTCGTGAGCGCGGTGGCAATCACGGCGACGTCACCGCCAAGGGCCGCGTGCGCCTCGTCAGCCGCGCGGCGGCGGGCGCGCTCCTCGGGGGCGGCATCGAGATACACCTTCACGTCGGCCTCTGGCAGCACGACGGTGCCGATGTCGCGCCCTTCCATCACCAGATCGCCGTTTGCGGCGTAGGCACGCTGCCGTGCCACGAGCGCCGCACGCACGGGCCCGAGGCGCGCGACCCTCGCGGCGGCGGCGTCCATGTCGGGGGTGCGGATGGCGCGCGTGACGTCGTGGCCGTCCACGACGACCCGGCCGCCCTCGGCCACGAGCGCTGCCGACCGCGCCACCTCCGCGACGGCGGCCTCATCGTCGAGGTCCACGCCCGCGTCGAGCGCCCGCCACGCGACGGCGCGATACATCGCCCCGGTGTCCACGTGCCGGCACTGCAGTGCCTCCGCGATGGCGCGCGCCACCGTTCCCTTCCCTGCCCCCGATGGCCCGTCGATTGCGATCAGCACCGGAGGGAGGATAGCAGGCGACGGGCCGCTCCACGCTGATACCGTCGCGCGCGGCATTCGCATGAGAATGGTCCCGTGCGCATGGTCTACGGGCTGCTCGCCATCGGCGTCCTGCTCTTCGCGGCGTGGTTCGGCCTCTCACACGGCCGCTACGGGCGCACGCTGTCGCTGCTCGTCCGGCTCGGCAAGCTGCAGGGCCCCGTCGCCGCGCATGTCGGCAACTGGCAGACGACATCGGTCACCCGGCAGGCGCTGGCGTTCGAGGGACGTCACGGGTCGCGGACGGCGCGACTCTACCTGCCGGCCGACGTCCGCACACGACCGCTCCTGCTCACGGGCGGCGTGCACGCCCTCGGCATCGACGAACCCCGCCTCGTCGCCTTTGCCGAGCAACTCGCGCACACCGGCACGCCCGTCGTGACGCCGTCGCTGCCCGACCTGAAGGAGTACCTCGTCACGCCACGCCTGACCGACGACATCGAGGACGCCGCGGTCGCGGTGCTGGCATCCGCCGCGGTGCCGCAGGCGCGCGACGGGCGCATCGGCCTGCTCGGCATCTCGTTCGCCGGTGGCTTGTCGGTCATTGCCGCCGGACGGCCGTCGCTGCGCGATCGGGTTGCCTTCGTCTTCTCGATGGGTGGGCACTCGCGGCTGCCGCCCGTGATGCGGTACCTGTGCACCGGCATCCAGCCCGATGGCCGCCCGCACCCGCCGCACGACTACGGCAGCGTCATCCTGCTCACCAACATTGCCGACGATGTGGTGCCGGCCGCGCAGGTGCAGCCGCTACGGGCGGCGGTCCACCAGTTCCTGCACGCCTCGCACGTGGACATGTTCGACAAGCCGCAGGCGGTACGCGAGTTCGAACAGGCACGCGCGCTGGAGGCCACGCTGCCGCCCGAAGCCCGCGCGCTGATGCACCTGGTGAACACGCGTGACGTCGCTGGCCTCGGACGCCGCCTGTTGCCGTATCTCGATCGCTGGGGACAGGAGGACGCGCTCTCGCCCGTGCAGTCGCCGGCGCCGAAGGCTCCCGTCTTCGTCATGCACGCCCAGGGAGACGATGTGATCCCCGACAGCGAGGCGCAGGCCCTGGGAAACTACCTGCGGTCGCAGGGCACGCCGGTCCGCGTCCACGTGACGCCGATGCTCGATCACGCCGAGGTGAAACGCGCGCCAGGCGTCGGTGAACTCATCGCGCTCGTGAGGATGTGGGCGGAACTGCCGTGGTAGTCCGAATGCCGGAATGCCGCGGAATGCTGGAATGCTGGAATGCCGGGAATGGGTTTCCTGCCACGCGGGCGCGCCGTCGATGCGCAGCTTTTGCGACGGGAACACGCGCCGGCGCGCGTTGGTCCGTACTCGCGGGGTCTGTTGACTGGCACGGGGCCTGCCTGCGCGAGGGCATGGCTCACGACATCCAGGAGCGGGCGTTCCGGCTGGCGCTGCAGGTCATCACGCTCGAGCGCGACGATGCTTACCGCGCAATCGGCCGACGAGTGATCGTCGAGCAATTGCTGCGGGCGGTGACTTCGATCGGCGCGAACCTCGAGGAGGCGACCGCGGCACAGTCGAAGGCCGACTTCATCTCCAAGGTCGGCATCGCCCGCAAGGAAGCGCGCGAGACGCAGTACTGGCTCAGGCTTGGGCGCGACTCGCACGCCCTGCACGCCCCGGACTGGCCCGCGCTCCTCGGCGAGGCCGAGGAGGTCTCGCGCGTGGTCGCCGCCATCGCGCGCAGCGCGAAGCGGACGGGGTGAGAATGCTGGGAATGCTGAGAATGCCGGAATGCTGAGAATGCCGGAATGCTGAGAATGCCGGCATTCAGCATTCAGCATTCGGCATTCGGCATTCGGCATTCAGCAGCCGCCGTCGGCGCGCGAAGCGGACAGCGTGAGAATGCTGGGAATGCGGAGCATGCCGGAATGCTGGAGGCGCCGGCATTTCAGCATTCAGCATTCGAGGATGCGCTGCGGGTGGGCGTAATCGCCGCACCCAGCGTGAGAATGCTGGGAATGCCGAGAATGCTGAATGCCGACATCCCGGCATTCGGCATTCGGCATTCCGCACCACAGCCCGCCGACGACGCCACGATCGAGTCGTTCAACGAGCGTGTGAAGTGCTGGGAATGCGGAGCATGCCGGAATGCTGGACGCGCCGGCATTCAGCATTCGGCATTCGGCATTCCCCGGCGTCCCGATCGCGCACTGCCGCCACGCATCTCTGGCGACTACGGCACGGAGTTCGGCCAGCGCGGCGACAGACCTGGGGGTGCATGGCGCGCAGCGCGTGAAAATGCTGGGAATGCCGAGAATGCTGAATGCCGACATCCCGGCATTCGGCATTCGGCATTCGGCGCCACAGCCCGCCGACGACGCCACGATCGAGTCGTTCAACGAGCGCGTGAAATGCTGGGAATGCGGAGCATGCCGGAATGCTGGACGCGCCGGCATTCAGCATTCGGCTTTCGGCATTCGGCATTCGGCATTCGGCATTCGGCATTCAGCATTCGGCATTCGGCATTCGGCATTCCCCGGCGTCCCGGTTCGCGGACTGCCGCAACACATCTCTGGGCACCGAGTTCGGCAGCGCGGCGACGGACCTGGGGTGCATGGCGCGCAGCGCGTGAAAATGCTGGGAATGCGGAGAATGCCGGAATGCTGGAGGCGCCGGCATTTCAGCATTCAGCATTCGAGGATGCGCTGCGGGTGGGCGTAATCGCCGCACCCAGCGTGAGAATGCTGGGAATGCCGAGAATGCTGAATGCCGACATCCCGGCATTCGGCATTCGGCATTCCGCACCACAGCCCGCCGACGACGCCACGATCGAGTCGTTCAACGAGCGTGTGAAGTGCTGGGAATGCGGAGCATGCCGGAATGCTGGACGCGCCGGCATTCAGCATTCGGCATTCGGCATTCCCCGGCGTCCCGATCGCGCACTGCCGCCACGCATCTCTGGCGACTACGGCACGGAGTTCGGCCAGCGCGGCGACAGACCTGGGGGTGCATGGCGCGCAGCGCGTGAAAATGCTGGGAATGCCGAGAATGCTGAATGCCGACATCCCGGCATTCGGCATTCGGCATTCGGCGCCACAGCCCGCCGACGACGCCACGATCGAGTCGTTCAACGAGCGCGTGAAATGCTGGGAATGCGGAGCATGCCGGAATGCTGGACGCGCCGGCATTCAGCATTCGGCATTCGGAATTCGCGTGTGGCCGCCGCGATCGCGCGCGTCGGGTGAGAATGCTGGGAATACCGAGAATGCCGGAATGCTGGACGGCCGGCATTCGGCATTCAGCATTCGGAATTCGGAATTCTCACCGTCTTCCCCTGCCCGACCGCACCGCGTCCCGCAGCGTGATCTTCTTCGCCCGCGGCTTGCCGCCGCGTGTGCGCGTGACGTGCTTCGGCGTCGGCGCATGCCCGAAGCGGATGCCTGCCTGCGGCTCCGTGGTGCCACGCGGCGCCGGCACGGCCGCGGCGGGAGCGAGCCCGGCATCGGCGCGGAGTTGCTGCACCTCGGCCGGCCGCAGCTCACGGAACATGCCCGGCTTCAGGCGCCGATCGGTCAGCGACCCGATCTTCGTGCGCGCGAGCGTGATCACCGGCAGTCCCACGGCCTGGCACATGCGACGCACCTGGCGGTTGCGCCCTTCGTGGATCACGAGCTCGAGCACCGTCTGCTCGCCCGACCGCTTCGTGAAGCTCTCGACGACATGGACCTTGGCCGGAGCGGTGCGGCGGCCGTCGAGCGGCACGCCGGACTCGAGGCGCCTGATCATCTCCGCGCTCGGCACACCGAACACGCGGACCTCGTACGTCCGCGGCACCTGGTGGCGCGGGTGCGTCAGCCGATCGGCGAGTTCGCCGTCGTTCGTGAGGAGGATGATGCCCTCCGAGTCGAAATCCAGGCGGCCGACCGGATACAGGCCCTGCCCCATCGGTCCGAGCAGCGTGAGCACCGTCGGGCGACGCTGCGGATCGGAGCGCGTCGTGACGTAGTGCACCGGCTTGTACAGCAGCACGTAGCGGCGCGGGACCGCCGTGTGCAGGCGCCGCCCGTCGACCTCGATGCGATCGGCATCGGGGTCGGCCTTGGCGCCGAGTTCGCTGACGACCTCGCCATTGACCCGCACGCGGCCCTCCGCGATGAGCGACTCCGCGACGCGCCGCGAGGCCACGCCCGCGGTCGAGAGGATTTTCTGCAGGCGCTGCATGGCCATCACGGATGCCTCAGTCGTCCTCGGTCGGGGGATCGTTGGTCGAATCGGCCGGCGGCGCATCGGGGTGCTCCGCGGTCGCCGATCCGGCCTCCGCGGCGTCGGCGTCTCCAGCGCCCTCGTCGGGCGGCGCCTCGTCGGCCGGTTCGTCGAACGGCAGCGAGACGCCCTCGCCCTCGTCGACCGGCATCGGCAGGTCGAATCCGAGCGCATCGGACATGTCCTCGACCTTCGGCAGGTCGGAGAGGTCGCGAAGCCCGAACTTGTCGAGGAACTCGCGCGTCGTGCCGTACATGAACGGCCGGCCGACGACCTGCTTGCGGCCGACGATCTTCACGAGCTTGCGATCCAGGAGCGTGTTCAGGACGCCCGTCGTGGCGCTGACGCCGCGGATCTCCGCAATCTCACCCGACGTCACCGGCTGCTTGTAGGCAATCACCGCCAGCGTCTCGAGCGCCTGCACGGACAGCTTCGAGGTGGACCGCTCCTTGAACAGCCGCCGCACCCACTCGTACAGCTCGGGACGCGTGACGATCTGGAAGCCACCGGCAACCTCCACCAGCTGCAGCCCGTCGGACTTCGTGTACGCCTCGCGCACCTCGGCAAGCGCCGCCTCGATGTCCTCCCGTGTCTGCTCCTCGAGCAGGCGCGTCATGGCCTTGACCGTCAGCGGCTCGGGCGACGCGAAGATCAGCGCCTCGACGACGGGCCTGAGTGGATGCGGCGCGCGTGGAGCGTCGGCGACCTCCGCCGGATCGAACAACCCGGAGTCCTGCAGCGGCTCGTGCGCGGCGTCGGTCGCGGGTTCGACGGCCACGGGCTCGGTGGGTGCCTGCCCGGCGCCGTCGTCCACGCCGATGTCTGGGGTCTGCTCGTCGCTCATGCGTGCGATCCGGGCGCGCCGTGCGGCCGCGCGGGGCTGTGCTCGTGGTACTCGATCGGGCGCGGCGCTTCGGCAGGCCGGTCGCGCCGGTAGACGCGAATCGGTCCGCCCGCGCCGCTCTGGAACACGCGGAGCACCTTGAGGCGAATCATCTCCAGGATGGCGAGGAACGTGACGATCAGGTCCGCGCGCTGCGCCACGTCGTCGAACAGGTCCTCGAACCCGAGCGCCTCGACGTTCGCGAGCCGCTGCGCCAACTGCTCGATGCGCTGCTCGATGGACATCTGCTCCATCGGCAGGTAGACCGCCGGACGCTGCTTCGCGCGCTCGACGACGGCCTTGAAGGCCGTCATCAGGCTGAAGAGATCGACCTCGAGTTCGGGCTCCTTGTCGAGGCCCTCGCCGGCGAGCGCGGCAATGCGCTCGTCGGGCCGCGTCCACTGGGCGCTGCGCACCGTCTCGCGGTCGTGCAGCAGTTCGGCGGCCGCCTTGAACTTCTGGTGCTCGACGAGCCGGCGAATCAGCGCCTCGCGCGGATCCTCCTCGGGATCCTCCTGCTCGGGCGCGGGCCTCGGCAGCAGGCTGCGCGACTTGATGTGGATCAGCGTTGCCGCCATCACGAGGAAGTCGCCCGCGACGTCGAGCTGCAGTTCGTCCATCAGCCCGATGTAGTCGAGGTACTGCTTCGTGATCAGCGCGATCGGGATGTCGTAGATGTCGAGCTCGTGCTTCTTGATCAGGTGCAGCAGGAGATCGAGCGGCCCCTCGAACACCTCGAGCTTCACGGGGAAGCGCTCGAGTGTCGACTCGAACCCCTCGGCCTCGGGCCTGACCGTGGCCTGGACGTCGGACGGTGCCGGGGCGTCGGCCTGCTGTGTCTTCGGCCTCGCCATCAGTACGCCAGGTGCAGCGCCTCGCGGACGCGCTGCATCGTCTCCACGGCAACGGCGCGCGCCTTGCGCGAGCCCTCATGGACGATCTCCCGGACGTGCCCGGGATGCTGCTCGTAGTGCGCCCGCCGCTCGCGCAGCGGCTCCAGCGTGGCGTTGATCGCCCGCGCGAGCTTCTTCTTCACCTCGACGTCGCCGACGCGCCCCTCGCGATAGCGTGTCTTCAGGTCCTCGACCTCGTCGTGATCGGGGTTGAACGCGTCGTGGTAGATGAACACCGGGTTGCCCTCGACCGTTCCCGGGATGTCGGCGCGCACGCGCTTGGGGTCCGTGTACATCTGCCGGACCTTCTGCTCGACCTCCGTCGCGCTGTCGGACAGGTCGATGGTGTTGCCGTAGCTCTTGCTCATCTTCCGGTTGTCGAGGCCCGGCAGCCGCGGGAAGTTCGTGAGCAGCGGCCGCGGCTCGACGAAGATCTGGCCGTGCATGTGGTGCACGCGGCGCACGACCTCGCGCGAGAGTTCGAGGTGCGCGACCTGGTCCTCGCCCACCGGCACGAAGTTGGCGTCGTAGATGATGACGTCGGCCGTCTGCAGCAGGGGGTAGCCGAGGAACCCGTATGTCGAGAGGTCCTTCTCCGTGAGCTGCTCCTGCTGCTCCTTGTAGGTCGGCACGCGTTCGAGCCACGGGATGGGAATCATCATCGACAGCAGCAGGTGCAGTTCGGCGTGTTCGGGCACGAGCGACTGCACGAAGATCGTCGAGCGCTCGGGGTCGAGGCCGGCGGCGAGCCAGTCGAGGACGTTGTCGAACACGTGCGCCTGCAGACGGCTCGTGTCGGCGTAGTCGGTCGTCAGCGCGTGCCAGTCGGCCGCGAAGTAGAAGCAGTCGTGCTGCGCCTGCAGGTCCGCCCAGTTGCGCAGGGCGCCCACGAGGTGCCCGAGGTGCAGTTTGCCGGTCGGGCGCATGCCCGACACCACACGGGTGCTCACAACAACAATCCGATGATGAAGCGCGACGGCGGCCCGATGAGCGCGCCGAGCAGGCCCGTGAACATCAGGCCATAGAGGATGAAGATGCCGTACGGCCGGATCTGGTCCCACTTGTAGGCCAGATCGCGCGGCAGCAATGCCGCCACGACGTTGCTGCCGTCGAGCGGCGGCACCGGGATCATGTTGAAGACGGCCAGCAGGACGTTGATGCGGAAGAAGGCGATCAGGAACTGCAGCAGCGGCTCGACGACCGAAATCGTGCCGACCGAGACCGGCATCAGCGGCAGCGTGCGCAGCAGCAGGCTCGCGAGCACCGCGAGCACGATGTTGCTCGCCGGCCCGGCGAGCGCAATCCACATGAAGTCGCGCCGCGGGTGCTTCAGGTACCGGAAGTCCACGGGCACGGGCTTGGCCCACCCGATGATCGGCGCATTGAGCGCAAACGCCACGAGCGGCAGCAGCACCGTCCCCACGGGGTCGATGTGGACCGCCGGGTTCAGGGAGAGCCGCCCCTGGAGACGTGCCGTGGGATCGCCGAGGCGTGACGAGGCCCACGCGTGCGCGGCTTCGTGCACGGTGAGGGCCAGCAGCAGGCCGATGAACGCGAGGACAATGACGCCTATTTCCACGGCAGGCAAAGACAGTAGGGTAACACTCCGGGTCCCCGGTTCGGGGTACGGCATTCGGGTGCGGGGTCGTCAGCGCGCCGTGGCGGCGAAATGCCGCAGGACTGCATCCGCGGCCTTCGCGCCAACAACCGCGCTCAGATCCTCGCGGCTGGCGCGACGGACGCCGGCGACGCTGCCGAACGCCGTCAGGAGCTGCTTGCGGCGACGCGGCCCGATCTGTGCGATGTCGTCGAGCTCGGACCGCAGGTCGCGGCTCGCCCGCGCGGTGCGGTGGAACGTCACGGCGAACCGGTGCGCTTCGTCGCGGATGCGCTGCAACAGACGCAGTGCCGGCGTGCCCTGCCCGAACGCGATCGGATCGTCCCGATCGCGCGTGAACACCAGTTCTTCCTGCTTGGCGAGGCCGACCGCCACGAGGTGGTCGAGGCCGATGGCCTCGAGCGCGGCATAGGCCGCATTCAGCTGCCCCTTGCCGCCGTCGATCACGATCAGGTCCGGCCACGGCCCCTCTTCCCCGGCCACCTTCCGATAGCGACGCGTCACCACCTGGTGCATCGCAGCGAAGTCGTCGAGGAAGCGCGCGCCGGCCTCTGCCCGGATCCGGAACTTGCGGTACTCCGACCGCTTCATGCGGCCGTCCTGGCAGACGACCATCGACGCGACGGTCTCGGCACCCTGCAGCGTCGAGATGTCGAAGCAGTCGATGCGCCGCGGCAGCGCGGGCAGGGCGAGCGCCGCCTGGAGCGTCTCGAGGGCCTCGTAGTTGGCGGCCCCGTCGGCATTGAAGCGGGCGTCGTAGGAGAGCGACGCGTTGCGCTCGGCGAGTTCCAGCAGCGCCTTCTTGTCGCCGCGCTGCGGCACCGAGACCACCACCTGCCGCCCCGCCCGCGCCGACAGCCACTCGGCGAGCAGGTCCATGTCGGGCAGCGTCACGGGCAGCAGCACCTCTGGTGGCGGCGCGTGATCGGCGTAGAAGTGCGTCACCGCGGCTTCCACGAGGTCCTCGAGGCGCACGTCGCGCGCCTGGTCGGCGTTTGTCACCATCTCCACGCGATCGACGACCCGTCCGGAACGCACCTGGAACGCCTGCACGACGGCGCCGCCCGGGCCGAGCTTCACGCCGAGGGCGTCGCGGTCGCCCATGCGCGGCGTGGCCATCTTCTGCTGGCGATCGCGCAGCGTCTCGAGCGTCCGGATCGTGTCGCGCAGCTGCGCCGCCTGCTCGAAGCGCTCCTCGTCGGCCGCGGCATGCATGCGCGACGCGAGGTCGTCCACCAGTTCCTCGGTGCGGCCGTCGAGCAGCAGCCTGGCATCGCGGACCGCGTGCTGGTACTGCTCGGGCGAGCACAACGCCGACACGCAGGGGGCCAGGCACCGCTTGATGTCGTACTCGAGGCAGGGCCGGCCGCGGTTGCCGGTGATGACCTCCCGGCACGACCGGATCCCGAACAGCTTGTGCGACAGGCTGCGGGTCTGCCAGGCCAGCGACGCCGGCATGAACGGGCCCGCATAGTAATCGCCGTCGTTGGCGACACGGCGGACCACCGAGACCCGCGGAAACGCCTCGGTCGTGCTCAGGCGCAGGTAGGGATAGGTCTTGTCGTCGCGCAGCTTGATGTTGTACTTCGGCGACCGCTCCTTGATCAGGTTGTTCTCGAGCGCGAGCGCCTCGACGACCGAGTCGGTGACGATGACCTCGAGGTCCGCGATCTCGTCGAGGAGCGCCTCGGTCTTGGGCGACGTGCTCCGGGCGCCGAGGTAGCTGCGCACGCGGTCACGCAGCGACCGCGCCTTGCCGGCATAGATCGTCTCGCCCGACCTGTTGCGGTACAGGTAGACGCCGGGCTGCTCGGGCAGCCTGGCGATACGCGGCTTGAGATCCTCGATGGCCATGGCACGTGGGGCGTGGATGCCGGTCCGCCCCGGCAGGTTGCAGGACGCGACCCGGACCCTCCATTATAGCGACGAGCAAATGACCTTCACGGGCGCCGTCGGCGCGATTTTCATGTTCCCGCTGCGGGCCATCATCAGGGCCTGTATCGCGCTTCGCATCCACCCGAACGTGCTGACGCTCATCGGGGTCTGCATCAACCTCGCAGCCGCCTGGGCGCTGGCCCTCGGCCGCTTCGTGCTTGCCGGCTTCATCATGGTGGCCGCCAACCTGTTCGACTTCATCGACGGGAAGGTGGCCCACGAAACGGGCACCGCCAGCGCATTCGGCGGCTTCTGGGACTCGGTCATGGACCGGTTCTCCGACCTCGCGCTGTTTCTCGGCCTGGTCTACCTCTACGGCAGCCTGCAGCGACCGGACTACGTGCTGATCACGGCGGTGGCCATGACCTTCACCGTGCTGACCAGCTACACGCGCGCCCGGGCCGAGTCGCTCATCGACAAGTGCAAGGTCGGGTTCATGGAACGCCCCGAGCGCATTGTCCTCTTCATGATTGGCGCGTTCACGAACCGCATGGCAGCCGTGCTGTGGGTCATCCTGGTGCTCTCGGCGCTGACCGTGGCCGGACGCATCTACCACACATGGCGCGAACTCGAAGGCGGGAGGGCTGCGGCATGAGCCGCCCCCCCCTCGAAGAGCGGCTCCCGCAGCCCGCGCTCGCGCTCTGGCGCATCTTCTACTGGACCTACGAGCGCACGACGATCCCGTACGACCTCATGGTCATCGCGATCCTCGCGTTCGTCTGGCTCACGCCGCCCGACTGGCTCGCCGACCCTACGGCCCACGGCATGGGGCTGCTCGGGTGGATCCTGGGCCGCTGAGGCCGGCCTGACATTGAGCATTGCGCCGCACGTGTGCTTCCGATAGAACGGCGGGACGGTGCCGCAGTCGTTCCTGTCCCACGTGCTCGTCCTCCTCGGTGCGGGATTCCTGGTGGCGAACGTGCGGCTGCTGGCACGCGTGGTCCGCTACCTGCGGATGCGCTCGAGGGCGCAGCTGACGTGGCGCATCCCGCCGCCCAGGTACTACGGCCTGTTTCTCGGCATGGCCGCCATGCTCGGTGTCGTGCTCATCGTGAAGCTGCTGTACCTGCACCTGCCTCCGACCGAGGTGTTCGGCGAGGCGATGATGCTCACGTACTACGGGTACCTGGTGCCGCTCGACATCCGCATCGGGCGCGGGTTCTACGAGGACGGCGTGTGGGTCGACAACGGCTTTCTGCCCTACCACCAGATTGGCGGGCTGACCTGGCGCGAGGGTGACCCGCTGACCCTGCTGCTCATCCCGCGCATGAAGCAGGTGGCGCGCACGCTCGTCGTCCCGACCGCGTTCTACGGCGCCGCCCGACGGCTGCTGCGAGACAAGATCGAGGACCACGACATCGACTTCTGGGGCAAACCGCTGGACCTCGGTGCGCACGACGACCGGGACGACGCCTGACTGATGGGCAAGCCAATGACCACCCGAAGACGACTCGCGCGCCGTGTATCGATCGGTCTGCTCGTGATCGCCGCGCTGCTCGGCGCGACATGGTTGCGGGATCGGCGGCCTCGGCCGATCACGGTGAACGCCGGGCGGTTTCCAGAGGAACTCGTATATGCCCGGTCCACCGACGACGTGGTGAACGGCGGAGTGCTCTTCACGTCGTCCCGGCGCGGCGACCAGTCTCCGGCCGTGATCTGGGTGCATGGTTGGGGCGTCAACTTCTACTCACCCACGTATACCGCCATCGGTCGGGCGCTTGCGGCGCGCGGCACGACGATGCTCAGCGTGAACACGCGAATGCACGACATCGGCACCAGCGCCACCTACCGCGGGGGGCGACGCGTTCGGGGGGGCGGCTACTGGGGAATCCAGAGCGAACAGGATCTCGATATCGCTGCGTGGGTCGACTTCGCGGCACAGCATGGCTATCCCGAAGTCGTGCTGGCCGGTCACAGCGCTGGATGGGCCGCCGTGGCGGCCTACCGCGTACGCACGCAGGATCCACGTGTCGTCGGTGTCGTCCTGGCCTCGGGCGCCGTGGGACCGTTGCGACCGCAGCGGGATCCGGATCTGCTCGCACAGGCACGTCGTCTCGTGGACGCCGGCACCGGTGACGATCTCATCCGGCTTCCCAACCGCAACTTTCCCTCATTCATCAGCGCGGCGAACCTGCTCGACCAGGCGAACACGCCGGCCGCGTTGCTCGATTTCTTCGGCGTCGAGGAACGGGACCCGGGCGTGGCCCGCCTCGGGTGCCCGATCCTCGCGTTCTTCGGGACACGCGGCGATGTCGGCGGCGAGGACGACCTCGAGGTGATCAGGTCTGCTCCACGGCGCCTGTCCATCGACACCCTCCGCGTCGAGGCCGTGATGATCGACGGCGCCGATCACATGTACACCGGCGAAGAAGCACGTGTCGCCGGAGTGATCGGCGACTGGGTACGGCGCGTCGTCGTCGCTGGTGTTCGGCGTTGAAGGAATCTACCCGGCGAGCGTCGGGTCGAAGCAGCGGCGGCAGCGCGCTTCGTACGCGCCCGTGGCGCCGACGAGCACCAGTTCGCTGCTCTTCACGAGGCGTTGCGTGTGGTTCGCGGGCTCGCCGCACACCATGCAGATGGCGAGCGTCTTGGTGATGTACTCGGCAATCGCCAGCAGCTGCGGCATCGGCTCGAACGGGCGCCCGAGATAATCCTGATCGAGCCCCGCGACAATCACCCGCTTGCCGCGATCGGCAAGGGTGGTGCACACGGCCGGCAACTCGACGTCGAAGAACTGTCCTTCGTCGATCCCGACGACTTCGGTGTCGTCCTCGACGCCGGCGAGGATCTCGGCCGACGTCCGCACGGCAGTCGACGGCAGCCGCATCTCGCTGTGCGACGTGATGTGCGTGCCCGAATAGCGGTCGTCGATGGCCGGCTTGAACACCTGCACGCGCCGCTTCGCGATCTGCGCACGCCGCAGCCGGCGGATGAGCTCCTCGCTCTTGCCGCTGAACATGCTGCCGACGATGACTTCGATCCATCCGCCTGACGGGATGGGGCGCTGGGAACTGTGATCGATCACGGGCATCCACACACCACCGGCCTTCGTCGCGCGGCCGTCGGCCGTCGGGCGCGCGGTGCCGAAGCGAAGGCCGAAGGCCGAATGACGAAGGCCGTCACACTCGGGAGAGGTACTCCCCCGTCTCGGTGTTGACGCGCAGGACGTCGCCGACGTCCACGAAGGCGGGCACGGTGACGACGTAGCCGGTCTCGACGGTGGCGGGTTTGGTCTGCGCGCTCGCGGTCGCGCCCTTGATGCCGGGCACCGTGTCCACGACCTTCAGGTCCACCGTGAGGGGCAGTTCGATGCCCACGGGGTTGCTCTCGTAGAACTCGACGCTGATCGTGGACTCGGGCAGCAGGTAGTTCATCGAATCGCCGAGCGACTCCTCCGACATGCCGATCTGCTCGTAGGTGGCGGTGTCCATGAAGTAGAACGTGTCGCCATCGCGATACAGGTACTGCATCTCGCGCTCGTCGAGCGTCGCGCGCTCCACGATGTCCTCCGAGCGGAACCGGTGCTCGAACATCGTGCCGTCCTTCACCTTGCGCATCTTGGCGCGGACGAATCCACGGAGGTTGCCGGGCGTGACGTGCTGCGTGTCGACGATGCGGCACAGCTCGTTGTTGTGCTTGATCAGGTTGCCCTTGCGGAGGCGCGTGGCGGCGACGGAACTCATGACACTCCCTGACGGGCCGGGGACTGCGACCGGCCGGTCCAAAAACCCGAGGATGGTAGCACGCAGCCCTTTGCTACGATGAACCACATGCGCTGGGAATCCCTTCGCGAGTACCGGTCCCGGGCCGGACAGTCCGACCGCCGCGGCGACTCCGGCTGGACGCCCCCGGCCGACGTCAGCGAGACAGACGACGCCTACATCGTCGTCGCGGAGCTGCCCGGCGTGCAGCGCGCCGACGTGGACGTCGCCGCCACCGACGACACGCTGACGATCCGCGGCCATCGACCCGACCCGGGCTGCGAGGCCACCTGCTACGTCCGCCTCGAGCGCGGGCACGGGCAGTTCGTCCGGCGGTTCACGTTCGCCGGCCGGCTCGCCGTGGATCAGGTCCAGGCCGACTTCAAGGACGGCATCCTGACGGTGACGCTCCCCAAGGCCACCGAGGGCCGGGGCCGGCGAGTCGAGGTGGGCTGAGCGATGCGGCGGCGATTCCTCCTGCCAGCGGCGCTGGTGCTCGGCAGCTTCGTGGCGGGCATGGTCGTCACCGGGCGCATCGGCCCCAGCGAGAACGCCGGTGCCCAGCCCTCGTCGGCGCCCGCGGCGCAGACGCCGGCAACCGCGTCCGCCGCACGCGTCCCCACCGCCAGCACGGCACTCCCGTCGTTCGAGGACGTCGCGGACCGCGTGATCCCGAGCGTGGTCAACATCTCGGCCGAGGGCACGCAGCGCTATCGCCTGCCCTTCGGGTTCTTCGACGAGCAGCCGACGCAGAACGCGGGCTCCGGCGTGATCATCCGCACGCAGGGCCAGGTCGGCTACGTGCTCACCAACGCCCACGTGATCGGCAACGCCAGCAGGTTTGCCGTCGTGTTGTGGAACCGGCGACAGCTCACCGCCGAACTGGTGGGGCTCGACCCTCATGCGGACCTCGCCCTGCTGCGCGTGTCGGACTCGTCGCTGCAGCCGATCGCCTGGGGCGACAGTTCGCGGCTGCGGGTGGCCGAGTGGGTGATGGCCGTCGGCAATCCCTACCAACTGGGCGAGACGGTCACGCTGGGCATCATCTCGGCACTCGGACGCACCAACCCGCAGATCTCGCTCGTGGCCGACTACATCCAGACCGACGCGGCCATCAACCCGGGGAACTCGGGTGGCGCGCTCGTCAACCGTCGCGGCGAGTTGATTGGCATCAACACCTGGATCTACAGCGAGAGCGGCGGGTATCAGGGCATCGGCTTCGCGGTGCCGAGCAACCTGGCACGCCAGATCGCCGGGCAACTCGAACGCCACGGCAAGGTGCGCCGCGGCTCGATCAGCGGCATCGTGGGCATCGTGCCGCTGACGCGCGGGCTCGCCGCCGATCTGGGCGTGCCGGCCGACGACGGCGTCGTCGTGTATCGCATGAGCCGATCGGGCGATGCGTTCAGCGCGGGCATCAGGCCGGGGGACGTGATCGTCGCCTTCGACGGACAGGCCATCCGCAAGACGGAGGACTTCGAGCGCTCGATGCTGCAGGCCTCGGTGGGCGCCGTGGCGACGCTGCGCATCCGCCGTGGCGGTGAGGAGTTCGACGTCAAGGTGCCGGTCGTCGAGGCGCAGGTGCCGAGCCGGCGCTAGCTCGGCCCTCCCTTGCCATCCGGTCGAGGTTCGACCAGAATCATTCGCCGCTCGGCGACGACGAGGTCGTCGCGGGCGGTGTGTGGCCTCGGGGAGTCTTCCCTGGGGCGCTTTCCGGAGGGGGGGACATGTTCAAGCGGGTATTGGCACTGATGGCGGTCGCGTGGGCCGCCCAGGCATCGGCAGCCCATGCGGCGCCGGTGTTGTGGGGTGTGAACGGACACGCCTACGACGTGATTGCCGCAGAGGGCATCACGTGGACCGAGGCGCGCAGCGCCGCCCAGGCCCTGGGCGCCGGCTGGGATCTGGCGTCGATCGGCGATGCTGCCGAGGACCAGTTCGTCCAGTCGCTGCTGCCACTGGCCGTGGCCGAGCGATCGCACTACTGGATCGGCGGCACGGACGTCGCAATCGAGGGCTCGTTCGCGTGGGTGGACGGCACGCCGTGGACGTACCAGAATTTCTGGGGCGGTGAACCCAACAACGCGTTCGACGACGAGCACTATCTGGCGTACGACCTGCGCGGCAGCACGTACGCGTGGAACGACGCACCGAACAGCCTTGCGCAGTTCGGCTTTGCGCGCGGCTACGTGGCCGAGCGCGGCGTCCAGACCGTGCCCGAACCGGCCACGGCCCTCCTCGCCCTCGGCGGCCTCGCGGCCGTGTGGATGCGTCGACGGGACATCCGCTAGTCGATCGGCAGGGCGCGCTCGCGGAGCGCGCCCTGCCTGTTCCTGCCGGACACCGCCGGATGCCCGGGCACGTACCCGCGCCACGGATGTTCGGTCCCCACACGAATGCCGATGCGTGGCCCCCACGCGACCGGCAACCGCGCGGCACCGCGCGGCGCCCGCTCGATGCGCAGCGCGCCGTCGAAGAGCGGCTGCCGGTTCTGCGCACCCGTAATCCCCAGCGCACGCGTCAGGTTGCCGGGCCCGCGGCACAGGTCGGAGTCGCGGCCCTTCCAGTTCCCCACCGAGCCGTCGCGGCGCGTCGCCCGGCGGACCCGCATCAGGTCGAGGCCCTCGGTCGGATCGAGCGCACGGATCAGCACCGCCGCGGGTGACCCCGGCGGTTCGGCGACGGCATTCACGAGCCAGTGCATGCCGTAGTTGAAGTAGACGTAGGCGATGCCGGGCGGCCCGTAGAGCGGCTGGTTCCGAGGAGTCGGCCCCGGGGCCGCGTGGCACGCCGGATCGTCCTCGCCGATGTAGGCCTCGACTTCGACGATGCGCCCCGCGGTGCGGGCGCCGCCCTCGTCGTGCACGAGGACGCACCCGACGAGCGCCTCGGCCACCACGAGCGCCGGGCGCGCGTAGAAGTCCTGCGGAAGCGTCACACCTTCCGCAGGCGGGCAATCGCCCGTTCGGCCGCGCGGACGACGCGAAGGTCCTTGTCGCTGCGGGCACGCTCGAGCAGCACGAGGGCCTGATCGCCGCCGATGAATCCGAGCACGAGTGCCGCGCGTTCACGGGTCTCGACGTCCGGAGCCCCCAGCGCCTGCTCGAGGCCGGGCAGGGCGCGCGGGCCGAGCTCGACGAGATACGCCATCGCCTGCTCGTGGTTGGCGCCGTTGTCGAGGACGCTGACGAGGGCCGAGACGCCGCCGCTCGCCTGGCCAGAGCCGACCACCGCCGCGAACGCACCCGCGAGCCTCACGTCGGTTTCCTTGTCGGCCGCGAGCGCGGCGCCCGCCTGCTGTGCGGCCTCGGCATTGCCGCTGCGCGCCAGTCCTTCGGCGGCGAGCCGGCGCAGGTTGGGGGCCCTGGCCGTGAGTTGCGAGAGGAACAACTCCTGCGACGAGGCGTGGGCGATGCGCGCGAGCGCGTCGAGCGCCGCCTCGGCGCGCGGTCCCTTGCCCTCGTAGTACGAGAACTGCTCGGTGAGGGCCTGCAGCGACTGCCAGGCCTTGATGTCGCCCAGGGCGCGCATCGCGGCGGTCGCGACGCGGGTGCTGCGATCGTTGAGGGCGTTCACGAGCGCGTCGCCCGCCGTCGTCACGCGCAGGCCGCCAATCACGCGCGCCGCGGCCTCGCGGACGTCCTCGCTGCGGTCCTGGAGCAGCCGCTGCAGCGCGTCGGCCGCGTAGCCGTCGAGCGGCGGACGCGCCATCACGCCGAGCGCGTAGACCGACTCGAGCCGCACGCGCTCGCTCGGGTCGAACATCGACTGGGCGAGGCCGTTCGTGAGCTCGATCGGCACCGGCTGGGGAATCAACCCGTACGGCCCGAGGTCGTAGATCCGCTGGGCGGCGGCGGTCAGCCGCGACGTCGGGCGCACGCGCAGCCCGCGGCGGCGATCGACGACGTCCGGCTTCTCGACGTGGTAATAGCTGAGGAGCGTGTAGATGGCCTCGAGCTGGATGTCGTCCACCGGATCGGTGAGCAGCTGGCTGATGGGCGCGATGGCCTCGGGATAGGCCGTGGCGCCGAGGGCGCGCAGGGCGTCGCGCCGCGTGTCCGGATCGGGCGATCGCAGGTTGGCCACGACCTGGTCGTACGAGGTGCGCGGCGCGGCCGGGGGCTCCTGGGCAAGTGCCGGCGTGGCGCCCGCGAGGAGCCCCACGAGAACGCTCGTCGTCAGTGCGTGCATCGCCAGACAGTCTAACCGGTGACGGCGCTCGCGAGGACCGTTCGCAGGTGCTGCCCCGTATGGGAGTCCGGCACGTCGGCAATCGCCTCCGGCGTGCCGACCGCGACGACGCGGCCCCCGCCATGCCCCCCCTCGGGACCAAGGTCGATCACCCAGTCGGCGGTCTTGATCACATCGAGGTTGTGCTCGATGACCAGGAGCGAGTGTCCGGCGGCCAGCAGCTTGCGGAACGCTGCGAGCAGCTTGGCGATGTCGTCGAAGTGCAGCCCGGTCGTCGGCTCGTCGAGGATGTAGAGCGCGCGCTCGCCGCTCTGGCTCGACAGGTGCGACGCAATCTTGATGCGCTGCGCTTCCCCGCCCGACAGCGTCGTCGCGGGCTGGCCGAGGCGCAGGTAGCCGAGGCCGATTTCGTCGAGCACCAGCAGGCGGCGCAGCACCTTGGGCGAGCCGCTGAAGAACTGCAGCGCCTCGCGCACCGTCAGCTCCAGCACCTGATGGATGTTCTTCCCGCGGTAGGTCACCTCGAGCACCTGCGGCCGGAAGCGCGTGCCCTCGCACACGTCGCAGGGCACGAACACGTCGGCGAGGAACTGCATCTCGACGCGCACCTGCCCTTCGCCCTCGCACGCATCGCAGCGCCCGCCCGGGACGTTGAACGAGAAGCTGCTCGCCGTCAGGCCGCGTGTCCGTGCGTCCTTTGTCGACGCAAACAGCTCGCGAATCGGGTCGAACGCCTTGAGGTACGTCACCGGATTCGAGCGCGGCGTCCGCCCGATCGGCGTCTGGTCCACGAGCACGACGTCGGAGACGAACTCCACGCCCTCGATGCGGCGGCACGCGCCGACCGCCTTGTCCCACTCGCCCTTGGCCTTCTTGATGCCGGCGTGGATCACCGAGTGCACGAGCGTGGACTTCCCGGACCCCGACACGCCAGTGACGACCGTGAAGAGCCCGAGCGGAATCTCGACGTCGATGTCCTGCAGGTTGTGCTCGGTGGCGCCGAGCACGCGCAGCTTCTGCCCGGTGGGCCGCCGCCGCACCGGGGGCACCGCAATCGCGAGGTCCTCGCGCAGGTACTTGCCGGTCAGCGACCGCGGGTCCTTCCGGAGGCCCTCGAGCGGGCCGGCGTAGACGACGCGTCCGCCGAGTTCGCCGGCACCGAGTCCCATGTCGATGATCTCGTCGGCGACGGCAATCATGTCGGCGTCGTGTTCGACGACGAGCACCGTGTTCCCCTGGTCGCGCAGCTGCCGCAGGATGTGGATGAGCCGCAGGTTGTCGCGCGGGTGCAGCCCGATCGACGGCTCGTCGAGCACGTACAGCGTGCCGACGAGCGCCGAGCCCAGCGACGTCGCCAGGCTGATGCGCTGCGACTCGCCGCCCGAGAGCGTGGACGACAGGCGATCGAGCGTCAGGTAGTCGAGGCCGACGTTGCTGAGGAACGTGAGGCGCTTGACGATCTCGGCCTGCAGCCTGTCGGCGATGGCCACGTCGCGTGCCGACAGCGTCAGCGCGCGGAAGAAGTCGAGGGCCTCGCGCACGGTCATCGCGCCCACGCGATCGATCGTCAGCCCCTGCACCTGGACGTCGCGGGCCTCGCGGCGCAGGCGCGAGCCTCCGCAGTCGGGGCACGTCTGGTAGCCGCGATACCGGCTCAGGAACACGCGGACGTGCACCTTGTACTTCTTGCGTTCGAGGGCCGCGAAGAAGCCGCGGACACCCTCGTAGCTGCCGTCGCCATCGACGACGAATGCGCGCTCGGCGTCGGTCAACTGCTCCCAGGGCACGTCGAGGCGCACCTTGCCCTCGCGCCCCTGCCGCTTCAGGTGCGTGAGGTAGCCGCGATACTGCGGCTTGGTCCACGGGTCGACCGCGCCCTGCGCCAGCGTCCGTGCCGGGTTCGGCACGACGAGCCCGAGATCGAGCTCCATCACGTTGCCGAAGCCATGGCACGTCGGGCAGGCCCCGAACGGGTTGTTGAACGAGAACAGGCGCGGCTGCGGCACCTCGTACGGAATGCCGCAGCTCCGGCACTCGAACCGCTCCGAGAAGACGTGACGGACGGCGTCGCCCGTCCCCTGACCGGTTCCGTCGGACAGTTCGAGCGCGAAGGCGGCGCCGCCGCCCTCCTGGTACGCGGTCTCGAGCGAGTCGGTGATGCGTGCGAGCACGTCGGGCGTGACGCGGACGCGATCGACGATCACCTCGAGGCTCGTGCGCCCCTCGAGGGCCGCGGGCGGCAGGTCGGCGAGGTTCTGCACCTGCCCGTCGAGCAGGACGCGCGTGAAGCCGCGACGGCGCAGCGTCTCGAGCGTCGCCTCGAGCGACAGGCGCACGTCCTTCTTCGTGGTCCGGCCCGTGCTGCCCGCGCCATCGTCGTCCTCGTCGCCTGCGTGTTCGCGGGCACTCCCGGTGCCGACGTGCAGGCTGACGACCGGCATCTCGAAACCGAGGAGCAGGCGTGTGCCCTCCGGCAGGGCGGTGAGCCGCTGGGCGACGACCTCGGCCGATTCCCGAATCACCTCGCGACCACAACCGCGGCAGATCGTGCGCCCCACGCGAGCGAACAGCAGGCGCAGGTAGTCGTGAATCTCCGTCGTCGTGCCGACCGTGCTGCGGGGATTGCGAATGCTGTTCTTCTGGCGAATCGCAATTGCCGGCGAGATCCCCGTGATGGAGTCGACGTCGGGCCGCTCCATCCGCTCGAGGAACTGGCGGGCATACGCCGAGAGCGACTCGACGTACCGGCGCTGACCTTCCGCATAGATCGTGTCGAAGGCGAGCGACGACTTGCCGGATCCGGACACACCCGTGATCACGATCAGCTTGCGCGCCGGCAAGGTGACGTCCACGTGCTTCAGGTTGTGCGTGCGGGCACCCTTGACGACGATGTCGCGGATAGGCGCAGGTCTCGGCTCGGACATCAATCTCTCAGCATAGCAGTCCGGGGCCGGAGCCGTTCCCCTTGTGCTAGAGTGCGCGCCAATGAATATCTCGGTTCATGCAGATGCCGCCGCGCTCGGCGCGGCTGCGGCCGCCGACGTGGCCCGGGCGATTGGCGAGGCCGTCGAGGCACGCGGCCGCGCCCGCATCATCGTCGCGACCGGCGCCTCGCAGTTCGCCTTTCTCGAGGCACTCGTCGCGCGGACCGACGTGCCCTGGCCGCAGGTGGACGCCTTCCACCTCGACGAGTACCTGGGGCTGCCGATCTCGCACCCGGCCAGTTTCCGGAAGTACCTGAACGAACGGTTGTTCAGCCGTGTGCCGATCGGGTCGGCGCTGCTGCTCGACGGCGAGTCCGACCCGCAGGCGGTCCTGGCCGAAGCCGGACGGGCCATCAGCGCCGCGCCCGTCGACGTCTGCTGCTGCGGCATCGGCGAGAACGGCCACCTGGCCTTCAACGATCCGCCCGCGGATTTCGACACCGAGGCGCCCTACCACGTCGTGAACCTTGACGAGGCATGCCGCCGGCAACAGGTCGGCGAAGGCTGGTTCGCGGGTCTCGACGACGTGCCGGCGCAGGCGCTGAGCATGTCGGTGCGCCAGATCCTGAAGAGCCGCCGGATCTTCTGCATGGTGCCCGACGAGCGCAAGGCGGCGGCCGTGCAGGCGGCCGTGGAGGGTCCCGTGACGCCGACCGTGCCGGCCTCGATCCTCCAGACGCACGGCGACATCCGGCTGTACCTCGACCCCGCGTCCGCGTCGCGCCTGAAGGCGGGCACGGCCACGCCGTCCGCGTAGACCCGTCGTGGCCGACACTCCGCGCAAGATCCCGCACCTGCGGTGGTACATCGCCGTCCTGCTGTGCTTTGCGTCCGAGCTGAACTATCTCGACCGCCAGGCGCTCTCCGTGCTGGCCACGCAGATCCAGCAGGACGTCGGGTTCACCGACACGCAGTACGGACAGATCACGTCCGCGTTCCTGATGAGTTACTCGGTGATGTACCTCGTCAGCGGGCGCATCCTCGACGTGATCGGGACGCGGCGCGGGTACCTGTACTTCGTGGCGGCGTGGTCGGTGGCGGCGATGAGCCACGCGCTCGCGCGCACCGTGCCGCACTTCCAGATGGCGCGGTTCGCGCTCGGCGCGGCCGAAGCGGCGGTCATCCCGGGCGGCGTGAAGGCGGCGACCGAGTGGTTCCCGGTCCGTGAGCGTGCGCTCGCCGTCGGCATTTTCAACGCGGGGACGGCGCTCGGCTCCACGCTGGCCGTGCCGGTCATCGGCGCGATCAGCCTCTACTTCGGTTGGCGCGCCGCGTTCATCGTGTCTGGCGGTCTCGGGCTGCTGTGGCTGCCGCTCTGGTACTGGCTCTATCACAAGCCGGAGGACCACCGCTTCATCACGGCCGAAGAGCGGGCCCTCATCACCGGGGATCGCACCGCGTCGGAGGCGGCCGCCAAGCCGCCGCCGATGAGCGTCCTGCTGCGCATGAAGGAGACGTGGGGCTGCGTGGCCGCGCGCGTGCTCACCGATCCCATCTCCTACCTGCTCAACTTCTGGGTCCTGAAGTACCTCGAGGACGTGTACGCCATCCCGCGCACCACGCTGCTGGCGGTGGGCTGGCTGCCGTATGCCGCGCTCGCCACCGGCAACATCGCATCAGGGGCCATCCCGCGCTACCTGGTGAACTCCTTCGGCTGGACGGTGAACCGCGCGCGCAAGCTGACGACGTTCACCGTGTCGGCCACGGCGCTCGTGTTGTTCCTGTCGCTGGCGCGCATCGACTCGCTCGCGCCGTACGTCGCCGCGCTCGGCATCGACATCACGACGCTGGCGCTGATCTGCGTCACGCTCGCGATGTTCTGCCACGGCGCGTGGGGCAACGTGATCCTCCCGGCCGAGGTGTTCCCGGCACGCGCGGTCGGCTCGGTCACGGGCCTCGGCGGCCTCCTCGGGAGCATCGCCGGCGTGGTCACGCAGCAGTTGATCGGCCGGGTCGTCGAGGGCGCCGGCTACGCCCCGGTGTTTCTCGTGTGCGCATCGGCTTACCTGATTGCCTTCTTCCTCGTGGTGGTGCTGATCGGGGAGCTCGGACGCATCCGCGAGGTCCGCAGTGCCTGAGTACGCCGGACCGGCCTTCGTCGACCTGCAGGTCAACGGGTTCGCGGGCGTCGACTACAACGCGCCGGGCGTGTCCACCGAGCAGCTGGCGGCGTCCTTCGAGGCCATGGAGGGCACCGGCGTCGGCCTGTGCCTGCCGACGATCATCACGTCCACGACCCCGCACTTCATCGACTGCGCACGCCGCCTGCTCGCGACGCGGCACCCGATCATCGCCGGCCTCCACATGGAGGGGCCCTACATCTCCTCCACCGACGGCTTCCGCGGCGCGCACCCGCGCGACTGCGTGATGGACGCGAGCGTGGACGACTTCCGCCGCCGGCAGGATGCCGCCGACGGCCGGATCCGCCTGCTCACCCTCGCACCGGAAGTGCCCGGGGCGATTGCCGTCATCGAAGCCGCCGTCGCGGCAGGCGTGCGCGTCGCGCTCGCGCACACCAACGCGAGCACGCGCGAGATCGCCGATGCCGTCAGCGCCGGCGCGACACTCTCCACGCACCTCGGCAACGGGTGTCCTGCCGTCCTGCCCCGGCATCCGAACGTGATCTGGGATCAACTCGCCACCGACGCGCTGCTCGCCTCGCTCGTCGTGGACGGCCATCACCTGCCGCCCAGCACCGTGCGCGTGATGGTCCGCGCGAAGTCGCCGGCGCGATGCCTGCTCGTCACCGACGCCATCATGGCGGCCGCCGCCCCGTACGGACGCTACCGGCTCGGCGACCTCGACGTCGTCTCGGATCCGTCGGGGCGCGTCTCGGCGCCCGGCTCGGCCACGCTTGCCGGATCGTCGCTGACGATGCCTGTGGCAGTTGGCCTCACCCACACATGGACAGGGCTACATCTGGGGGTGGCCTGGGCCATGGCCTCAACACAGCCGGCTTCGTACCTGGGGCTGGAGCCGAGAGGCAGGGCGCGGGTCACGTGGTCCGACGATGCGACCCGCGTCGAACACGTGGAATTCTCGGCCTGATTCGTTGCGCGCGGCGCGCAAAGCGCTTGTATCGCCGCACACCAAGCTGCACCATTGACGTTCGCATCTGCTCTGGCCGATAGACGGTCTGGAGGGATGCGCAGCTTCGAGTGTCGACACCAACTGCCAAGCGCTGGCTGACGCTCTACGTCACCTGCGTGATCGCCGCGGGCCTGGGCCTGCTCGTGGCCGCCGAGCCACTCGTCGGCGAGCGGCCGTACGTCTTCGCGAGCCTGCTCGCGCTGGCGACAGCCCTGTCTGCGCTCAAGATCCACGTGCCGCTTGCACGCGGGTGGGCCACGATGTCCACCTCCTTCGCCGCGCTGTTCGTGGCGATGCTCACGCTCGACTTCGGCCCCGCGCTCGTGATCGCGGCCGTCTCGGGGTGGGTCCAGTCCGCCTTCCACAGCAAGACGAATTCGCCGCTGTGGCGCCACCTGTTCAACAGCATGATGCTGGTGATGTCGGTCGGCGTCGCCGGCACGGTGTTCCGCCTGTTCGGCGGCGAACTCGGTCGGTTCGAGGAGGCCCTCGCGCTCGGGCCGCTCGTCGGCGCGACGGTCGCGTACTTCCTGACGAACTCGGTGATCGTCTCGAGTGCAGTGGCACTGCACTCGAACGAGTCCCCGTGGCGCTGCTGGCACGACAACTTCCTCTGGACGGCGCCCGGCTACTTCCTGACCGCCGGTGCAGTCTGGATCACCGCGCTCGTCGTCACCTACCAGGCCTGGCCCGTCCTCGTCTTCTTCGTCGTCCCCATCGGCCTCATCTACCGCTCGTACAAGGTCTACTTCGGCCGACTCGAGGATGAACAGAAGCGCGTGAAGGCGATGGCCGACCTCGAGGCCTCGGCGCGCGAGGACCTGGCGGCCGAGCGGGAGCGCCTCGCCGTGACGCTGCGCAGCATCGGCGACGCGGTGATCACCACGGACCTGCAGGGCCGCGTCACGATGCTCAACGTCGTCGCCGAGCAGCTGACCGGGCGGACGCAGACCCAGGCCGTCAGCAGGGCCATCGACGATGTCCTGTGCCTGTGGGACCAGGAGGGGCACACGGTGCAGGAGGTGCCGATTGCCCGGATCCTCGACGGCGGGCGGATGCCGGAGACCGAAGCGAACGCATCGCTCATCGCGGCCAACGGCACGCGGCTGTCGGTGAACCTCACCGGGGCGCCGATGACCGACGGGGAGGGGCAGAAGGTCGGCGTCGTGCTCGTGGTGCGCGACATCACCGAGAGCGTGCGGCTGATGCAGGAGCGCGTGCGCGGGAGCAAGCTCGAGTCGCTCGGCGTGCTCGCAGGAGGCATCGCGCACGACTTCAACAACGTGCTCACGGCGGTCGTCGGCAACATCGCCCTGGCGCGCAACGACGAGACGCTGTCGCGCGAGACCGCGACATACCTCGAGGAAGCCGAGCGGGCGTGCCTGCGCGCCCGGACGCTCACCCACCAGCTGCTGACCTTCTCGCGCGGCGGGGATCCGGTGAAGCGGCCGATGTACCTCGGGCCGCTCGTGGACGCGACGGTGCGGTTCGCGGTGAGCGGATCGAACGTGCGCTACTCGGTGGACGTCGCGCCCGATCTCTGGGCAGTCGAGGCCGACGAGGGGCAGATCGAGCAGGTCGTCCACAACATCGTGCTCAACGCCAAGCAGGCGATGCCGCGCGGGGGGAAGGTGACGGTCGCCTGCAGCAACGTGCGGCTGCCGACGGGGCCCGACGCGTCGGGCCCGCCGCGGCGCTTCGTCCACATCGCGATCAGCGACCAGGGCGTCGGCATCCCGAGTGAGAACCTGGAACGGATCTTCGACCCGTACTTCACGACAAAGACGTCGGGGACGGGACTCGGGCTCGCGGTGTCGCACGCGGTGATCAAGAACCACGGCGGGACGCTGCGCGTGGAGTCGGCCATCGGCAGCGGCACCGTCTTCCACATCTACCTGCCGCGGTCGTCCAAGCGCGTCGCGGTGGCCAGCACGCTGCCGCTCGCGGTCATCCCCCACGGCCGCGGGCGCGTGCTGGTGATGGACGACGATCGGTCGATCGCGACGGTCACGGCGTCGATGCTGCGGTCGCTCGGCTACTCGCCCGACATCGTCTCGGACGGCGAGATGGCGGTGGAGCGCTACCTCCAGTCCTTCGACGCCGGGGAGCCGTACGACGCGCTGGTGATGGACCTCACGGTGCCGGGCGGGATGGGTGGCGCCGAGGCGTTGGCGCAGCTGCGGGAGTTCGACCCGGCGGTCCGCGCCGTGGTGATGAGCGGGTACGCCGACACAGGCCTGCTCGCCGACTACCAGCAGGTGGGCTTCGCGGGCCGGCTCGCGAAGCCCTTCTCGCTGCGCGACCTCGCGGTCACGCTGCACGACCTCCTGGCCGACGCGCGCCGCCGCGCGTCGCATCCGTGAGGGACGCGCACGCGCGGGGACGCGGGGAGATCAGCGTGCGGTCAGATCGCGCAGCCAGATCTCGCGGAATTTCATGTCGCCGCTGCCGCCCGAGTGCAGCTGCAGCGCGATGGTGCCGTCGAACGAGCGCGGCTGCGGGTCGGTGAAGTCCACCATCACCACGCCGTTCAGGCGCGACACGTAGCGGTTGCCGCGCACCTCGAGCACGTATTCGTTCCACTCGCCACGCCGGACGACCGACTCGTTCTCGGGCGCGGGCCACACGATCCAGTTGCGGCCGTCGCCGTAGATGCCGCCGGTGTGCTTCATCATCCCGCAGTCCACCTCGAACTGCAGGCCCTGCGAGACGTCGGCCGTCCCGGGCTTGAACGCGGTGTGGAAGAAGACGCCGCTGTTGCCGTCGCCCTCGCACTTGAAGTGCAGCGAGAGCACGAAGTCCTTGTAGGTCTTGTCGGTCTGCAGGTAGCCGTAGCCCTTCGAGACCGCGACGCCGTGCAGCACGCCGTCGGCCTCAACCGTCCACTTCTCCTTGCCGACGTTGTTCCACCCGGTGAGGTCCTTGCCGTTGAACAACTGGACCCAGTCCTCGCCGCCGCGCACGGGACGCGGGGCCTGCTGGGCGAACGATGAGAGCGTGGTCGCGGCGACGAAGGCCAGCGCCAGTGGGAGGGTATGGACGAGACGCATGGGCAGGACTATAGATCACGGGGACCGGGTAGCGGGAACGCCGAACGGGGAACGGGGAACGCCGAACGTCGAACGCGGGACCGCGCGTCGGGGAGCGGGTACCATACGATCAGTGGTCGCCACCTTCATCGTCTACGACGAGCTCGACCGGTGTCCGTACCTTGCGGGACACGTGGCGCGGCTGCCGTTGCGGGTGCCGGCGCGGCCGCTGACACGGCCCGAAGTGGACGCAGCGCTCGCCGCCGGTGACCGCCGCCAGGGCGTGTTCCTCTACCGTCCGAGCTGCCCGTCGTGCCGCGCCTGCGAGGCGATCCGCATCCCCGTTCCCGACTTCGCGCCTTCGGCGACGCATCGACGCATGCTGCGGGCTGGCGACGCGAAGTTCCGCCTCGAGATCGACCGTCCGGTGGCCGACGAACAGCGTGCGGCGCTCTACGCGCGCCACAAGTGGGGCCGGGGGCTCACGACGAGCGACGATCACGAGGAATCGACCGACGTCGAGACGTACGCGGCGTTCCTCGTGGAGACCTGCTGCGAGACCGTGGAGTTCGCGCTCTACGACGGCGACCGGCTCGTGGCGGTGGCGGTTGCCGATCGCGGCGAGCACTCGCTCTCGGCGGTGTACTGCTGCTTCGACCCCGAATACGCGAAGTACGGACCCGGTACGTACGCGATCCTCAAGCAGTGGGAATACTGCGTGGCCGAGGGGCTGTCGTACCTGTACCTGGGGCTCTACGTGGCCGACTCGGCCCACCTCTCCTACAAGGCGAAGTTCCGCCCGCACGAACGCCGCGCCGACGGGGTGTGGCGGAGGTTCGGGAGGGATGGGGATGAGGGAAAGTCGGAAGTCTGAAGTCGGAAGGGCGAAGGAAGGCCTCGGCGCGAGCCGCAGTGGCTGTGGTATCGTTATCCGGTTGTTCGCAGGCTCCCCGCCTGCGGTGTGCCATCTCCAGGCCGACGTAGCTCAGTTGGTAGAGCAGCTGATTCGTAATCAGCAGGTCATCGGTTCAAGTCCGATCGTCGGCTCCAAGACCCACCCACACCCCGTCCCGCGGGGCCAACACGCAACGTCGAATGCGCAATGCCGACGATTGCCGGCGCCGCGCACCGAGTTACCGCGCGCTCTGCAATCCCGAATCCCGAATCCCGAGCGAATCCCAAGTTCCGGACCCCGAGTCCCGAATCCCGAGTCCCGGGAACGCACCCTGCCCGTCGGCCCATGCCGAGAACCCGAACGAAAGCCGAAGGTCGAATGACGAAGGCCGAATGACGAAGGCCGAATGACGAAGGCCGAAGGCCGAATGACGAAGGCCGACCGATAATCCCCCTGTCATGGGCGACCTGCTGCTCCTTCTGGTGCTGATCCTCCTCAACGGCGTCTTCGCGATGTCGGAAATCGCGCTCGTGAGCTCGCGCAAGGCCCGGCTGCGGCAACTCGCCACCGAAGGGCATGCAGGCGCACACCGTGCGCTCGCGCTCGCCGACGACCCCACCCGATTCCTCTCCACCGTGCAGGTCGGCATCACGAGCATCGGCATCCTCAGCGGCGCCGTCGGCGAGTCGGTCATCGCGCTCCGCGTCCAGGCCTGGCTCGAGACCATCCCGGCCCTTGCGCCGCATGCGCAGGGATTGTCATTGCTCGTCATGGTCGTGAGCCTGACCTACGTGTCGCTGATCCTCGGGGAACTCGTGCCGAAGCGGCTCGGCCTGACCTCGCCCGAGCGCATCGCGGCGCTCGTCGCAAGGCCGATGGCCGTGCTGTCGGCCGTCGGGCGTCCGCTCGTGCTGCTGCTGTCGTGGTCCACCAACGCGGTGCTGGCGCTGCTGCGCGTGTCGCGCCAGTCACAGCCCTCGACGAGCGACGAGGAGATCAAGCTCCTGATGGCGCAGGGTGCCGAGGAGGGCGTCTTCGAGGCGGCCGAACAGGCCCTCGTCGCCAACGTGCTGCACCTCGACGATCGGTACGTCGGCGCCATCCTGACGCCGCGTCCAGACGTCGTGTTCCTCGACGTGACGCGCCCGTGGCCCGAGAACGCGGTGCTGCTCGCCGGCAGCCCGCACGCGGTGCTGCCCGTCTGCCGCGGCGGGCTCGACGAGGTCGTCGGCGTCGTGCGGTCATCAGTCATACTGGGGCGCCTCCTGCGCGGCGAAGCGATCGACCTGGAGGCGCTTGCCTCGCCGGCGTTGTTCGTACCGCGCACCGCCACGTTGATGGCACTGCTGGCGCAGTTCAAGCAGATGCACGTGCCGGTAGCGCTCGTCGTGGACGAGTTCGGCGGCATCAACGGCCTTGTCAGCCTGACCGACGTCACCGCCGCCATCGTCGGCGAACTGCCCGAGACCGCGTCGGACGACCCGGAGATCGTCAGGCGAGCCGATGGCACGTACCTGATGGACGGGGGGCTCGAGATCGACCAGCTCGCGCGGGAACTGGGATGGAAACCCGATGCGGCGGCCCACACCCACTACCACACGCTCGGCGGACTGGCGATGTTCGCGCTCGGGCGGGTGCCGCGCACCGGCGACGTCTTCGATCGCGGCGGGTGCCGCTTCGAGGTGATGGACATGGACGGGCATCGCGTCGACCGCGTCCTCGTGACCAGCGCCGACGGCGACGCGCCGACGCCGACCGCCTGAATCAGCCCGCGTTGTCGCTGCCGCGGCGAATGGCCGCCAGCTTCTCCTCGTGCTCGCGGTCGAACCGATCGAGGTCGCGACGCAGTTCCGACTCGCGCTCGAGGGCCGCCGCCGGATCGAACGACGATGCAAGCGACGTCTGGTGCATGATGCGCCGCTGCGCGACGCGCGCCTCGTGCTGGCGCTTCTCCCCGGCAATCGCCTCGCGCTGCGCGTCGGTGAGCGTGACCGGCGTCACTCCTCTGGCTGCGTCCTGCTGACGGAGCCGTTCCATGACGAGTTCGAGCCGGCTCTTCGGCGCACCACCATCGACGGTCATGGCTCGATTGTACGAGACTGTGGCATGGCTACACCGACATCGCCGGTCGTGGAACCGGCCGGCAAGACCGCCCCGCCGAGCAGCGGGGCCGACCGCATCATGCTCGAGGGGCCTCAGTCGCGCCGGCGTGACCTGCGGCTCGTGCTGCGCTCGGTGCGGGACTTCATCCACGCGTTCCGCACGCTGCACTTCGCCGGCCCCTGTGTCACGGTCTTCGGATCGGCCCGCTTCGCCCCCGGGCACCGCTACTACGAGCTGTCGCGAGAGGTCGGTGCGGCACTGAGCCGCCTGGGATTCACCGTGATGACGGGCGGCGGCCCCGGCGTCATGGAAGCGGCAAACCGCGGCGCGAAGGAAGCCGGCGGATGGTCGGTCGGCTGCAACATCCAGCTGCCCTTCGAGCAGCACGCCAATCCCTACCTCGATCGCTGGGTCACCTGCGAGTACTTCTTCGTCCGCAAGGTCGTGCTGTTCAAGTATTCCTATGCGTTTGTGGCGATGCCCGGGGGATTCGGCACGCTCGACGAGCTCTTCTCCGCCCTCACGCTCATCCAGACCGGCAAGATCCGCAACTTCCCCATGGTCCTGATCGGTGTCGAGTACTGGGCGCCGCTCGTCGAGCAGCTGAAGCTGATGGTCCGCGAGGCCACGATCTCGGACACGGACCTCGACCTGCTGCTCGTGACCGACGACGTGGAGGCGGCCATGGCGCACATCCGCGAACGGGCCATCAACCGATTCGGGCTGACCCCTCGCAAGACGCCGCACCCATGGGCCGTCCTCGGGGAGCGCGGGCGCGCCTGAGCGTTCCCGGCGTGCGTTATGCTTGAGGCTGGATTTCCCCAGGTTGCCAGGAGGACACACGTGGACGGCGAGCAAGGCGGACTCTCACGACGCAGCTTCGCGCAGCGCCTTGGCCAGGTGGCCGCGGCGTCGACATTGGCCTCGCTCAATGCGCCGGCAGTACACGGTGCCGAGAGCAACACCATCCAGCTGGCCCTGATCGGCGCGGGCGGCCGGGGCACCGGCGCCGTCGTCGACGCCCTTGCCACCAAGAACGGCCCCATCAAGCTTGTGGCGATGGCCGACATCTTCGCGGACAAGTTGAAGCGCAGCCACACGTCGCTCGTGAATCGGGCGGGCGCCGACATCGCGGTCAAGGACGAGCACAAGTTCCTCGGCTTCGATGGCTACAAGCACGCGATGGACCTGCTGAAGCCGGGCGACGTGGCCATCCTCGCCACGCCGCCCGCGTTCCGCTGGCCGCACTTCGAGTACGCGATCTCGAAGGGCATCAACGTCTTCATGGAGAAGCCGGTCACCGTGGACGGCCCGACCACGAAGAAGATGTTCGAGCTCGCGGAAGCCTCGGTGCGCAAGAACATGAAGGTCGGCGTCGGCCTCATGTGCCGGCACTGCGACGCGCGCAACGAGTTGAAGCGCCGCATCAGGGACGGCCAGATCGGCGACATCGTGACGATGCGCGCCTACCGGATGCACGGGCCCGGCGGCTCCGCCTTCACGAAGGCCCGCGTGCCCAACGGCGTCACGCCGCAGATCACGGGCGGCCCGACGGCCCCGATGTCCGAGGTGATGTTCCAGCTGCGGCGCTTCCACGGCTTCATCTGGGCCTCGGGCGGGATGTTCTCCGACTTCTACATCCACAACATCGACGAGTGCTGCATGATGAAGGACGCCTGGCCGGTCAAGGCCCAGGCCGTCGGCGGGCGGCACTACCGTGAGGACTTCGTCGACCAGAACTTCGACGTCTACTCGGTCGAGTACACGTTTGCCGATGGCACGAAGCTGTTCCTCGACGGCCGATCGATGACGGGCGCGTGGTCCGAGTTCGCGTCGTACGCGCACGGCACCAAGGGTCTCGCGGTCATCTCGGCCAAGGACCACACCCCCGCGCGCAGCCGCATCTACGACGGGCACAACCCGGATCCGGGCAAGCTGCTGTGGGCGTACCCGGAGAACGAGCGCAATCCGTACCGCGTCGAGTGGATCAACCTGATCGACGCGATCCGCAACGACAAGCCGTACAACGAAGTGCGGCGCGGTGCCGAGGCGAGCCTCGTGACGAGCATGGGTCGCATGGCCGCGCACACGGGCCGCGTGATCACGTTCGACGAGGCGCTCGAGAGCACGCACGAACTCGCGCCCGACGTCGCGACGCTCACCGAGCACGGACCCGCGCCCGTGATGCCCGGGCCTGACGGCAGGTACCCCCAGCCCTACCCCGGGCTCGTGACCGACAAGGAGTACGGCACGCCGCCGGCGGTGCCGACAGCGACATCCGCGTCGGCTCAGCGGGGCTGATGCGGCCGCTGACGGGTCATCGCGCGCTCGTCACGGGCGCCACACAGGGAGTCGGACAGGCGATTGCCCTGGCCCTCGCCGCTGCCGGCTCCGATCTCGCCATCCACGGCCTGCGCGACGACGCGCAGGCGCAGGACACCCGGGCGCGGTGCGAGGCGGCCGGCGTGCGCGCCGTCCTCGTGACGGGCGACCTCGCGTCGTCGCCCGTCGAGGCTGCCGCGCACCTCTTCGAGGAGGCCACCGCGGCGCTGCCGGGCATCGACCTGCTCGTGAACAACGCCGGCACCTGCCTCGACACGATGCCCTTCCTCGACCTGCCTGCGGAGGTCTTCGCGCAGACGATGCGGCTGAACGTCGAGGCGCCGTTCTTCCTGACGCAGCAGTTCGCGCGAGCGTGGGCGGCGCGCGGAATCGCAGGGCGTGTGGTCTTCACCGGCTCGATCAACGGGCGACTGGCCGAGCCCAATCACGCGGCGTACGACACGTCGAAGGGCGCGATCGAGATGATGGTGAAGACGCTGTGCGTCTCGCTGGCGCCCCACGGGATCCGGGTCAACGGCGTGGCGCCGGGCCTCGTGCGCACGCCCCTCACCGAGGCCTTCCTCTCCGATCCGCAGGCCATGGCGTGGATGCAGCTGCACACGCCGAACGGCCAGGTGCCGGGCCCCGAGGCCTGCGGGGACGCGGCGGTGTTCCTGCTCGGCGACGGCGCGCGCCATGTCCACGGCCAGATGCTGCTCGTGGACGGCGGCATGAGCATCTGGCAGCAGCCCGACGTCCCGCGGTAGGCCGCGCGCAGGCAGGGCCCGCGCTCCCCGAGCGCCCCGGGCCACAAACGAAACGCCGGCGGGCCGACTGTCGTTAGACTACGGCATGCCCGCCCTGACGGCGCTGCTGCGCCGCCTCATCGACGTACGCCCGACGGAAGTCGCGGCACTGCTCTGGGCCTCGCTGTTCTACTTCTGCGTGCTCTCGGCCTATTACGTCATCCGTCCGATACGCGACGCGATGGGGGCCGAGAGCGGCGTCGAGAACCTGCCGTGGCTCTTCACCGGCACGCTTGTGGCGATGGCGCTCGTCAACCCGCCCTACGCTGCGCTCGTGTCGCGGCTGCCGCGGCTGCGGTTCATCACGGTCACGTACCGGTTCTTCCAGTCGAACCTCCTGCTGTTCTTCGTGCTGTTCAGCACGCTCGGCGCGGCGGCGCAGGTGTGGGTCGGCGGCGTCTTCTTCGTCTGGACGTCGGTCTTCAACCTGTTCGTCGTGTCGGTCTTCTGGGCCTTCATCGTCGACGTCTTCAGCCGCGAGCAGGGCACGCGGCTGTTCGGCTTCGTCGCCGCGGGCGCGACGATTGGCGCGATGACCGGATCGGCGATCACGGCGTTCCTCGTGGAGGGGCTCGGCGCCACGCGGCTGCTGCTGGTGTCGGTCGTGCTGCTCGAGGCCGCCGTGCTGGCCATGCGCCGGCTCTCGCACATCGCCCCGGCGCTGCAGACCACGAGCGGCGCGGCGCGCGAGACGGCGCCCATCGGCGGCGGGATGATGGCGGGGTTCTCGCGCGCCATCAGCAGCCCGTACCTGCTCAACGTGAGCGTGTACATGCTGCTCTACTCCATCACGTCCACGGTGCTCTACTTCCAGCAGGTGGACATCGCGGCGACGTACTTTGCCGATCGCGCCGCGCGCACCGGGTTCTTCGCGCGCGTGGACCTCGTGGTGAACACGCTGACGCTCGTGACGCAGGTGTTCCTCACGAGCCGGATCATGAAGGCGCTGGGCGTGGCCCTTACGCTGTCGATCCTGCCGGCGCTGAGCGTGATCGGCTTCGCGTGGCTCGGCGCCACGCCGACGATCGTCGCCATCGTCGTCATGCAGGTCGTGCGGCGCGCGGGCAACTTCGCCATCGCGCGGCCGACCCGCGAGGTGCTGTTCACGGTCCTCTCGCGCGAGGACAAGTACAAGGCCAAGAGCTTCATCGACACGGTCGTGTACCGCCTCGGCGATCAGGTCGGCGCCTGGGCGTACGCGGGGCTGCTGGCACTCGGCCTGACACTCTCGGGCATCGCATTCGCGACGGTGCCCGTCGCGGCCGCCTGGCTCGTCAATGCGTTCTGGCTGGGCCGACGCCAGGAACGACTCGCCCGTGACGGCACGATGCTGCACGCAACGAAGGAGGGACTGCAATGACCGATCGACTGAACCTGTCGCGCCGTGAGGCGCTGAAGCTCGCGAGCATGGCCGGCACCGGAATCGCCGTTGCCGGATGGCTTGGTGGAGACGCCCTCGATGCGCAGGGAGCGCCGGCGCTCAAGGCGATCCCGAAAGGCGGCGAGAAGCTGCCGGTCATCGGCCTCGGCACCAACACCTACGGCGTGAAGACGCCCGAGGAGATGGCGCCGCTGCGCGAGGTGCTGCGCGCGATGCCCGGGGCAGGCGGCACGCTCATCGACACGGCGCCCGGGTACGGTCGCTCGGAGATCGTGATCGGCGAACTGCTCGCGGAGCTCGGCAACCGCGACAGGTTCTTCCTCGCGACGAAGGTCACGGCGCCGAAGGGCGACCTCGCCGCCGGCAAGGCGATGCTCGAGGAATCGTTCAGGCGGCTGAAGACCGATCACATCGAGCTGATGCAGGTCCACAGCCTCGCCGGCACCGACGTGCTGATGCCGACGCTCGTCGAGATGAAGCAGCAGAAGCGCATCAAGTACATCGGCGTGACGACCTCCGACGACCGCCAGTACCCGGAGCTCATCGCGCAGATGCGGCGGCATGCCGGTGCGCTCGACTTCATCCAGGTGGACTACTCGCTCGACAACCGCGACGCCGCAAAGGAGATCCTGCCGCTCGCCCAGGAACTGAAGCTCGGCGTGCTCACGAACATCCCGCTCGGTGGACGCCGCGGCAGCCTGTTCCGCCGCGTGCAGGGCCAGGCGCTGCCCGCGTGGGCCAAGGCGTTCGACGCCACGAGCTGGTCGCACGTGTTCCTCAAGTACGTCGTCTCGCACCCGGCGGTGACCGCCGCGATTCCGGGCACGACGAAGGTCGAGAACATGAAGGACAACCAGGGCGCCGGCAAGGGCAGGCTGCCGACCGCCGCGCAGCGTGCCGAGATCGAGAAGTTCTGGGACGCGCTGCCCGCGCCCACCGCGTAGCTACGAGCTCGCGCGCAGGTCGATGGCCCCGCTGCCGGAACGGGCCGTGATCGTCACGCCGCCGGCAGCGGCCTGCCGCAGTTCGTGCGTATCCGACCCGTCGCCCGCACGGTCGGATGTCACCCGGCCCGACCGACTCCTCAGGTCCAGTCCGTACGCATCACGGTCCGTCAGGATCGTGATGCGGCTCGAGCGCGTCTCCACATACCAGTCAGCCGTCGGCGTTCCGCCGACACGAATCGCGCCGCTCCCGGACGTGGCGCGCAGTGCGGAGGCTGCGCCGTGCACCTCGATCGCACTCGATCGCGTGGTGACGTCCACCGCGCCGGTGCCTGCCATGTCGATGCGGACCGCCCCGCTGCCGCTCCGCACGCTCACCGCCCCTGTGACGTGATCGAGATCGATCGCGCCGCTCCGCCCTTCGATGTCCACCCCGCCGTGCGCATCGCGAACCGTGGTCGCCCCGGACCCCGAGCGCACGCGGACGGGCGCAGCGACACCGGCGACACGGACCTCGCCCGAGGTCGTCTGGACGTTCACCGTCGTGTCGCGCGGCACCCGCACGCGCCAGTGCACGACGACGGCATCGCGGGTCCGCTCGTCGTCTGCGTAGCCGAGATGCACGGTGGTGCCGCGCACGTCGATCGGAGGTGCCGCCGCCAGGGCACGTGCACGGGCCGGCGCATCCGCAGGCACGTTCCACCCCAGCCGGACCACGACCTCCCCTTCCACACGCATCGGACCGTCGCCGGTCGTGACCTCCACCCGCCCGCGGGTGGTCTCGACGACGAGCGAGGCGGCAGGACCGACGTCGACCGATTGCGACAGGGGGAACGACTGCGCGTGGACGGGTGCGGCAGCGCCCCCGAGAGCTGCGCAGGCCATTGCCGCGGCCACGAGGCATCGACGAGACACAGGCAATCCATACGGCGGAGCGATCCGGAGCGTGCGCATGAATCAGTGTGGCACGAAGCGTTGCCGGTTTACCTTTGATCTATGACGATTCGTCCCGCCACATCGGCCGATCTGCCGACGCTCGGCCGTCTCGGCGCGTTGCTCATGCGCGTGCACCATGATTTCGACCGCGCACGCTTCCTGGCACCGGGCAACGACTCCGAAGCCGGGTACGCCTGGTTCCTCGGGACGCAGATGGCGGACCGCGACTGCGTCGTGCTGGTGGCCGAGCACGATGGGAGCGTGATTGGTTACGTATACGCCGGCGTGGAACCCCTGTCGTGGAAGGAACTGCGCCACGAAGCGGGCTTCGTGCACGACCTCGTCGTCGATCCGGCGTCGCGCGGACTCGGCGCAGGCACCGCGCTGCTCCGGTCGGCCATCGACTGGCTGCGTGCCCGCGGCATGCCCCGAGTCGTGCTCTGGACCGCCGAGCAGAATGCTGCGGCGCAACATCTCTTCGCGCGTGCGGCATTCCGACGGACGATGGCCGAGATGACGCTGGAGTTGTGACGGCTTCCGATCCGGGACACACGGCGGCGGCCATGCGTGCACGAGGATGGTTCATCGTGTGTCTTCTGGGCGCACTCGCGCCGAGCAGCGCATGCGTGCGTCCCGCCCCCATGGCCAGCGTGCCGCAAGCACTCCTCGCGTGCCGGACGGCTGTCTCGAACGCGGACGATGCGCGCCTCACGTGGATCCGGCCGGTGGACGCCGACGAGCGACGGGCCCTCGACGAACGGTGCGCGCGCGTCTGGCCGCCGCTCGTCGTCCGCGCTGCGACGTTCGCAGGCGCGGCCGTCACGCGCGTCGCCATCGTCACCTGGAACCTGCACGACGGACGCGGAGACATCCCGGCGCTCCTGCGGGATCTGCAGGCCGCGCGCGTCGGCGTGGCGGCGCCTGACGCGGTGATCCTCCTGCTGCAGGAGTACGTCCGGCCCACGCTGCCACCGCCCGGGTGGCACCTCGCGTATGTGCCCGCCCGACAGACGATGCGCCGCGATGGTGGGGCGGCCACCGTCGCCGACCGCGGGACGGCCATCTTCTCTTCGCTGCCACTCGATGATCTGCACGCCATCGAACTGCCGCTCGAGCGGCAGCGACGCATTGCGGTCGCCGCAACCGTACGGGGCGTGACGACGGGCGGCCGCCACTGGCAGGCGCGCGTGGTCAGCGCCCATCTCGAGAACCGGCCTGGTGCGCGACGGCTCTGGGTGCGCGCCGGGGCCGCACGCACCCGGCAGGCCGAAGCGCTGCTCGACGCGCTCGACCTCGGTCCCGGGCCTGACGAGACGCCTGTCCACGACGCGGTCGTGCTCGGCGCCGACCTGAACACGTGGCTCGGACGCCACGAGCACGCATTGCAACTGCTGCGGGACGCATTCCCCTCCTGGTCGCACGAGGACGTGCGCCCCACGATAGGGTTCCGCATGCGGCTCGATCATCTCTTCGCGAGGCTGCCCCGCGGCGCCGCCGCAACCCACGCGCGGCTGGACGTCCGCTACGGCTCCGATCACCATCCGGTCGTGGCGACGATAGACTTTGGCGCGATCCAACACGAGCGGACCGGTCCCGAGGGGCCGCCGCCCATTCCAAAGGAGCCGTAACGTGCGCAGCTCACGCGTGTGCGCCCTGGTGCTCGGGGCATTCCTGGTCACGGCCGCAGGGCTTTCGAGGGCGCAGCCGCCCCAGGCACCTCCGCCTCCCGTGTCGCCGGAGGTCCACGACGACGGACGCGTCACCTTCCGCTTTCGCGCGCCGAACGCGAAAGCCGTGGCCGTCGCGAGGGCCGGCGCCGAGCGCCTGTCGATGACGCGCGATGCGGATGGCACGTGGACCGCGACGACCACGGCGCTCCCTCCCGACATCTACCAGTACACCTTCAACGTGGACGGGCTGTCGGCGCTCGACCCGCTGAACACGTGGGTCTCGCCCAACCTCCTCAACATGTCCAACATGGTGCGCGTGCCGGGCCCGTCGTCTGGCGCCGACCGCCTGCCGTGGGACGTCGCCGACGTGCCGCGGGGACGGCTGCACCGGCATTTCTACAAGTCCACCGTCGTCGGCGATCACCGCGACTACTACGTCTACACGCCACCCGGATACGATGCGTCACGGCCCGGGAAGTACCCCGCCTTCTACCTGCTCCATGGGTTCAGCGACGATGCGAGCGGCTGGACGTCGGTCGGCCAGGCCCACGTGATCATGGACAACCTGATTGCGCAGAAGCAGGTCGTCCCGATGGTCGTCGTCATGACGCTCGGGTACGGCGCGCCGGAGATCGTCACGCGCGGGCCCCGTACGCCGTCGCTGCGCCAGAAGAACATGGACGGCTACCGCGATGCGCTCTTCACGGAAGTGATCCCGGCAATCGAGCGCGACTACCACGTGGACGCACGGCGTGAGCGGCGGGCAATCGCGGGGCTCTCGATGGGAGGCGCCGAGAGCCTGTACGTGGGATTGAACGCCATCGATCGGTTCGCGTGGGTCGGCGCGTTCAGTTCCGGCGGGCTCGGCCCCGCCGCCGAGTTCGGGCAGGTGTTCCCGAAGCTGACCGCCGCCGAAGGCAAGCGCCTGTCGCTGCTCTACATCTCGTGCGGCACCGAGGACGGGCTCATCGAGGCGAACCGCCAGTTGCGGACGTTCCTCACCGGGCGCGGCGTGGCACACGAAGGCGTCGAGATGCCGGGCGCGCACACGTGGACCGTGTGGCGCCGCAACCTCGCGACGTTCGCGCCGAAGCTGTTCCGGTAACCGCAGCCGTACGTGGGCGTCGATGTCTACATCGGCGCTCCACCTCCCAGTTCATTGTTCCGACGCGCGGCGCCCGTTGGCAGCAGCGGCGTCATCCAGCCGAACCCCACCTCGCGCGCACTCCGGCGGACCTGGCCGCGCGGGGTATTGGCCGGCCCCGGCAGGAGTCGGCTCGTGACGAACGCCTTCACCGCCGCGGTTGCCCCGGGCGCAATGACCTCGGCGACCTCGCCAATCCGGAACTGCACGCCAGGCGTCACATGGGCACGCCCGGCGACGCAGGCATCGACGAGTTGGCGCGCGGCACGCTCTCCTGCCATCGACGTGAACGGCGTGATGATGCCCGCGCCGAACCACAAGGCCTCCTGCTCGTGCCTGCCCCGCAGGAGGATCTTCACGTGCGACCCGGTGCGCATCAGCCCAGGCGTCGCGGTCGTCACGCGGACTCCCGCGGCGTGCAGCTCCGGGCGCAGCGTGTCGGACAGCCCGGCAAGCGCGAACTTGCCCGCCGCGTACGCCGCGAGGTGCGGCACGCCTATCCGGCCGCCGATCGACGAGATGTTGAGGATCCGCGCACCCCCGGGTGCGGCGCGCAGGTGCGGGAGCGCCTCGCGCGTCAGGTAGAGCGGTCCCCAGAAGTGCGTGTCGAGCGATTCCTGGAAGTCCTCGAGCTGCGCGTCCTCGAACGGCGCGGCCTGGATCACGCCGGCGTTGTTCACGAGCACGTCGAGCCGGCTCGTCCGTCCGACGACGAGGTGCACCAGATCGGCAACCGCGCGCGGGTCGCGCACGTCCACGCATTCGCCCATCACGTCGTGGCCGCGATCGCGGAGTTCGTCTACGGCCCGGGCGATGTCGGACGGCGTGCGCGACACGACGACGAGTCGCGCCCCGCGACGGCCGAACTCCCGGGCAAGGAGCAGGCCGAGCCCACGGGCGCCTCCGGTGATGAGCACCGTGCGGCCGTGGAGGTCGTAGCGGGGGCGACTGCCCAGCCAGGCGGCGGCGCCGAATGCGGCAACGCCCCCGACTGCGATCGCGAGCCCACTGGCTGAAGTCATTCCACTGCGTGCCATGCCGTGGAACGAAGCAAGACGAGGGCCGACGGCGAGAGGAGGGCGCCAGCAGGGCCAACCGGCCCTGCTGGCGTGAACAGCAGGAATGTACTCGTTATGAGGAAGGGCCCCGCGCCGCAAGCTGACGCGAACGCAGCATCTGCGTCCACGTTCGCTACGTCACGGAGTCACTCGACCGGCACGCCGACAGGACACCAGCATACCGGCCAGCGGTGGGAGGGTTCCCTTCATCGCCGCATCCCGGATGCGACGATCCCATTCAAATCTCTCTTGCCTCCGATCGCAAGCTCACGTTCACCGGCGTCCGCGCGCCAGGCTCGGCCGTGACCTCGGTGGCAAACGGCGCGAAGCCCTGTTTGCGGACCTCGACGCGCACGCGGCCTGCCGGAACACCGATCTCGAGTGCGCGCCCGTCGGGCGGCATCCGCCACCGCTCGCCATCGATCAGCACCTCGGCATCAGCCGGCTGCACGCGAATCACGAGCACGGCCGCGTCACCTGGAGCGAGACGACGGACGTCGGGTTCGCCCGGCCCCTCGCGCGGCGCGGCAGCCGGCGCAGGGGGCGGCGGCTCCTCGCGTGGCGGCTCTGGACGCGCGGGCGGGTCCGGCCGCCCGTCGTCCGCGGCGCCCGCGGGCAGCGGCTGCATCGTGTGGCGCAGCTTCACCGTGGCACCCGGCGCCACGTAGATGCGGCGCGCGTATCGACGATGCCCCTCGAGGTAGAGCGTGATCTCGTGCGTGCCGGGGGCGAGGCGCAGGCTCTGGAAGACGCCGTCGAAGTTGTCCACGATCCCGGCCAGCGCGCCGTCCACGTAGACCTCCGTCTCGCGCGGCGTGACGAGCAGTCGCGCGTCGCTCGTCACACCGTAGGGCATGACGTAGTACGGGCGTGGCGGTCCCCACCAGCCCCAGCCCGGCCACCACATGCTCCCGTACAACCCGTGGCCCCAGGCATTCCAGCCCCATGGCGATCCCCAGCCGTACCAGGCGCGATACGGGTAAGCGCCCACGATGTAGCGTCCGCCGTGCCGGCCTCGCGGATACGAATGCACCCGGCGCGGCGGGACGCTGCCGCGAGGCACCGCACGCGAGACCGCGCCGCCCGACCGCGGCGAGGGGCTGCGCGGGCCGGCGGAGCTTCCACCGCCGCGTCCACCACGCTGGGCATGCGCCAGTTCGGGCCCCAGCGCCGTGGCGAGCACGCACGTCACGAGGACGACAAGCATCCGGGCTAGTTTCTTCACGGGTTGTGCTCCATCAAGGACACCTGCACATGGTCGAGCAAGACCGGTACCAGCGCCGGTGTCCCCACGCGGCGACGCTCCCGTTCGAGGCCCTTGCGGACCGCGTCGAGAAGGGGTACGGTGTCCCCTTCCGCACAACCGTCACGTCGCGCCGGCCGCTGCATCACGCAGCCGTCGGTGATTCATCGCGTTGTCTGGCAGGTGTGTGATGGGTAGATGCTCCTGGTCGGCCGGTCGGCTCTTCGTCACCCTGGCAATCGCCTGGGGTGTGCCCGCGGTGGCGGCCGCGCAGGACACGGCACCTGCACCGACGGCACCGGCATCGTCGTCAGCCGCCGTGCTGCCGCCGTCGCCTGCGGCGCAGGACGCAGCTGCACGATCCGGAGGTCGATTGATTCAGTCGATCACGGTGTCGCCGCTCGTGGCATTCGCGGGAGCGGACCTGCGCGTGGTGGTGCGCGTGCTGCCCGAGGCGGGCAATCGCCGGTTGCAGCTCGCAGTCGATGCTCCGGTGTTCTACGCAAGCACCGAGCGCCAGCTCGATGGCGTGGACGGCGCCAGGGCCCACACCTTCAACCTCCAGGAACTGCCGGCAGGCGACTACGAGATCACGGCCGTGCTCGAAGGCATCGACGGCGTGCGCTCGAAGATCACCCGCCAGTTCAAGGTGATGGGCGAGAACGACGAGCCTCCCGCCGAGCGTCAACCGACACGACGCCGGGGCCGCGGGCGCCAGTGACACCCCTCACCGCCGTGGCGCGTCGCCAGGTGTAGCCGTCGGACGTGGCCCACGGGCCCGGCACCGGCGTACCGCGCGCCATGTGCGAATGCCGAACGCCGAAATCCCGGGATGTGGGCGTCGTCCGGCCGTCCTGCATCACACGCGAGCGGGATCCGGGTGCGTCCATGGCGCGCGATACGGCCGCGCGAGGCGGGTGTTTGCTTCGTCATCGCCCTTGACGCGGCCGGCGGCCTGGTCCCACGTGAGCGACCGGCCGAGTTCCATCGAGTGATTCGCGAGGATGCACGCCGTCGTCGAGATGTGGCCCTGCTCGATGTCGGCAACCGGGCGGCCGCCGTTGTCGATGCACGCCAGGAGATCCCGCATGTGGCCGCGGATGGCCGGAGCGACGTGGCGCTCGAGGTCCTTCTCGGTGCGGTCCTCCGGATACTGTTCGTACTCGTAGGTCACGTCCTCGTGGAGAGGCGTGCCCTCGCCGCGCGGGATGAAATCCCAGCTCATGACACTCGCCTTGAGCGTGCCCTTGTCGCCGTAGATGGTGGCACCCCACGGGTACTTCGGGTCCGGCGGATCGCCGTACGTGCGGTGCGTCCAGATCACCGGCAGGTCGTCGAAGTCGAACGTCGCCGTCTGCGTGTCGCTGATGTTGGCCTTGCTCGCCTTGTCGATGAGGATCCCGCCCGTGGAGTTCACGCGGGTCGGCATGCCGAGGTCAAGCATCCAGCGCACCATGTCGAGCATGTGGATGCACATGTCGCCGACGATGCCGTTGCCGTACTCCATGAAGGCGCGCCAGCTGCGGGGGTGGACCAGCTTGTTGTAGGGACGCATCGGCGCCGGCCCCGTCCACATCTCGTAATCGAGGTTCGGCGGCGGCGTCGTGTCGGGCGGGTTCTCCCGCGTCCGCATGTGGTAGTAGCAGTAGATCTCGACGAGGCCGACCTTGCCGAGCAGGCCCTCCCTGATCACGCGGTTCCGGGCGTTGATCAGGTGCGGCGTGCTGCGGCGCTGCGTGCCGACCTGCACCACGCGGCCGTACTTGCGCGCGGCAGCGAGCATCGCCTGCCCTTCGACGATGTCCACGCCAATGGGCTTCTGGAGGTAGAGGTGCGCGCCGGCCTGCATGGCGGCGAGCGCGGGCAGCGCGTGCCAGTGATCGGGCGTGGCAATCAGCACGATGTCGAGGTCGCGCTCCTTCAGCATCTCGCGATAGTCGCGGTAGGTGCGCGGCGCCTTCTTCGACACCTGACGGGACGCGATGATCTCGGCGGCACCCGCGAGCATCTGCGAGTCCACGTCGCAGATGGAGACGACGTCCACTGGCGCGACCTGGATCAGGCGCAGCAGATCGGCCTTGCCGTACCAGCCCGAGCCGATCAGCCCGACCCGGCGCGGCTTGTCCAGCGCGCGCGCGGCAATCGAGACGGGAATCGGCAATGCGGCGAGGGCGAGCGCGGTGCCCCCCTGCTTCAGGAACGCGCGGCGATGCATGCCGGGTTTGTATGGCGAAGCGGGGCGCGAAAGCAAGTGGCGCGGCGATCACACATGCACGCCGGGGGCCTCATGACCCGTGCGCTCGACGTACTCGGGATACGAGCCCGGGAAGAGGTGCGGCTCGCGTTCCCGTCCGGTCTCCCCGCCCAGTTCGAGCACGCGATTGCTCAGCGCGCGCAGGAACATCCGATCGTGCGAGACGAAGATCATCGTGCCTTCGAAGTCCGCGAGGGCGTCGACGAGCATCTCCTTCGTCGCGAGATCGAGGTGGTTCGTCGGTTCGTCGAGGACCAGGAAGTTCGGCGGGTAGAGCAGCATGCGGGCGAGCACCAGGCGCGTGCGCTCCCCGCCCGACAGCGCGCGAATCGGCTTGTCCACGTCGTCGCCCGTGAACTGGAACGCACCGAGCAGGTTGCGAAGCACGCCAATCGACTCCTGCGGGAAGTCCCGCTGGAACTGCTCGTCGATCGTGAGGTCGGCGTCGAGCACCTGCAGCGATTGCTGCGCGAAATATCCCATCTGCAGGCTCGCGCCGAGCGTCACCTGCCCGGCGTCCGGCTGCACGACGCCGGCAATCATCTTCAACAGCGTGGACTTCCCTGCGCCGTTGCGGCCCATCACGCACCAGCGATCGCCCCGCGTGATGCTCATCGTCAGCCCGTCGTGGACCACGCGGGTGCCGTACGCCTTTGTCACCCCCTCGAGCGTCGCGACCCGATCGCCCGAGCGGGACGGCTGCCGGAAGTGGAACTGCACGACGCGGCGCTTCCTGGGCAGCTCGATCTTCTCGATCTTCTCGAGGGCCTTGACGCGGCTCTGCACCTGCGCCGCCTTGGCCGCATGCGCCGAGAAGCGCTCGATGAAGCGCTGCTCCTTGGCGAGCATCGCCTGCTGCCGTGCGTAAGCCGCTTCGCGGTTCACTTCGCGGAGTTTCCGCTCCCGCTCGTAGAAGTCGTAGTTGCCCGAGTACGTCGTGATCTCGCCGCCGTCGATCTCGGCAACGCGCGTCACGACGCGGTTCATGAACGCGCGGTCGTGCGACGTCATCAGCAACGCCGCCGGCAGCGACATCAGGAAGGACTCGAGCCAGACGATGGACTCGATGTCGAGGTGATTGGTGGGCTCGTCGAGCAGCAGGACGTCAGGCCGGCCGAGCAGCACGCGCGCCATCGCGACGCGCATCTTCCACCCGCCCGAAAGCGCCCCGACGTCGCCGTCGATCTGCGCCTCCTCGAAGCCGAGCCCGACGAGCACGTCGCGCGCCTGCGCCTCGAGCGAATAGCCGCCGAGGTGCTCGTACTCCTCCTGCACCTCGCCGAAACGCGCGAGGATGCGGTCCATGTCGTCGGCCTGTGCGGGGTCGCCCATGGCCTGCTGGAGGGACTCGAGTTCGTGGTGCAGGTGCCCGACGCGGCCGCTCCCGGCAATCGCCTCGTCGAGCACCGACCGGCCGCTCATCTCCTCGACGTCCTGCCGGAAGTAGCCGATGCTGAGCCGCCTGGGCACCGCGATCTCGCCCTCGTCGGCGGTTTCCTCGCCGACGATCATGCGGAACAACGTGGTCTTGCCCGCGCCGTTCGGCCCGACGAGCCCGACGCGTTCCCCGGGATTGAGCTGGAACGAGGCGTCCACGAACAGGACCTGGCGACCGTACTGCTTCGAGATTCTCGAGAAGGTGATCACGACCGCCGACGATTATCGACGATGCGGGCTCAATCGGTCTCGGAGACGAACTCGGCGCCGTCCTCGTACTGCCGGCGCCGCTTCTCGCCACGCGTCTCGTCGTCCACGGGCGTGCTGCCGCGATCCTCCGGCGTGTCGCGATCGACGAGACGGTCGACGGGCATGGACTCCACGTCGTGGTCCAGCAGCGTGTCGTCGAGCAGCCGCTTCTGGTCCAGTTCGTCGTCGTAGTGGACGCCCTCGTCCTCCTCTTTCGTGCGCTGGCGTTGCCGGGCTTCGATGTCCTCGAGGTTTGCCGTCGGGCCGATCCGTTCCTTTGTCATCTGTCGTCCTCCGCGCTGGGGACCTGCAAGGAGGCTGCCGGGCGCATGGTAGAGTGCGCAGCACTTCACGGATACGGAGGTCCTGATGCGAGTTCGTCTGCCATTGGCCGCCCTGTTGTGCGGCGCTGTGCTCATGTTCGGTTCCCAGTCGGCCACGCGCCTGCAGGCCCAGGACGGCTGGCTCCCGCTGTTCGATGGCAAGTCACTCGACGGCTGGAAGGTCGGCGAGAACGCCTCGACGTTCAGCGTGCAGGACGGCGCCATTGTCGTGTTCGGACCGCGCGCCCACCTGTTCTACGTCGGGCCCGTGAAGAACCACACGTTCAAGGACTTCGAGTGGAAGGCCGAGATCATGACGTTCCCTGGCGCGAACTCGGGGATGTACTTCCACACCGAGTACCAGGAGGGTGGATGGCCGCAGAAGGGCTATGAGGTGCAGGTGAACAACTCGCACACCGATCCGATCAGGACCGGCAGCCTCTACGGCATCCTCAACGTGATGAACACGGCGCCTGCGAACGACAAGGAATGGTTCACGCAGCACATCGTCGTCAAGGGCAAGACGGTCAGGATTGCCGTGAACGGCAAGACGACCGTGGAGTACACCGAGCCTGCCGACGTGAGCCGGCCCGCCGACACGAAGGGCCGTGTGCTGTCGCAGGGCACGTTCGCCCTGCAGGGCCATGACCCGAAGAGTCGCGTGCACTATCGCAACATCATGGTCAAGCCGCTGGATTGATCGGGCCCGCGTTCACGCATACTGGGAAGACCAAGGAGGTCGCATGACGAAGTCACAGGTCCTGTCGGGCGTGCTCGCGCTCGCCGTCGCGTTCGCTCCCGCGTCCCTGCTCGCCCATCACGGCTGGAGTTCGTACCACGAGGACAAGCCACTGAACGTCGAGGGTGTGATTACCGAGGCGTCGTACGGCAATCCGCACGGCACGGCAAAGCTGCAGACCGACGGCAAGACGTGGGACGTCGTGCTGGCACCCACGTCCCGCATGCAGGCACGCGGACTCACCGAAGCCATGCTCGCCAAGGGCACGAAGGCGAAGGTGCTCGGCTACCAGCACAAACAGCACGCCAACGAGATGCGTGCGGAGCGCATCACGATCGACGGCAAGACGGTCGAGTTGCGGTGATGCACGCCGCGCTGCTGCCCTGGGCACTGTGGCTCGAGCAGAGCAGCGTGGGCGTGGCCGCCCGCACGTCGTCGTGGATCTATCCAACCGCCGAGATCGGGCACCTGCTCGGTCTCGGCCTCCTCGTCGGCAGCGCCGTGGGTTTCGACCTCCGCCTGCTCGGGCTGGCTCCGCGCCTCCCCGTCGACGCCCTCGCCGCACACCTGCTGCCCATTGCCCGTGCCGGCTTTGCCCTCTCGTTCACGACAGGCCTGCTGCTCCTGGCCGCAAACGCCACGAGCCTCCTCACCACGGTGTTTGCCGTGAAGCTGGCGGCCATTGCCGTCGGCGTCGTCAACGCCAGCCTCTTTCACCGCGGCGTCTTCCGGTCCGTGGCCCGATGGAACGTGGAACAGGCAATGCCTCACGCCGCGCGACGCACCGCCGTCGTGTCGCTCGTCAGCTGGACCGTGGCTGTCGCCTGTGGCCGGCTGCTCGCATACCTCTGAGCCAGGTGGCGCCAGTCACGACGCCACACACCGCCGGGCCGGCGGTACGGGCGTTGCATCGGTGCACCGCAGTGGCCCGCGAACCGTCGAGCATGTGCTCGCCGATTGGCATGGGCAGGAGGTCCCGATCGCATGGCACGTGTCAACCCGCCCTTACCCAGTGAGCACGGGCAGTACAACCCCATCCACCGCGTGACCGGAGTGTTCGACGCGCACGACCACGTCACGCTCAGTTTGCGCGACCTCGAGGACGCCGGCGTCCCCCGGGACGACATCGATCTGTTCTCGGGGATCGACGGCGAGCACGCACTCGACCCGTCCGGAGACACGCTCGGCGTGGCCGGACGCCTCTTCCGTCGCGTCGAGAACTGGGTGTCGGACACCTCGAAGTTCCATGAGGTGGCCGCCGCGACGCTCCACGCGGGCGGCTTCGTCGTCGCGGTGCGCGCCGACGCCGACGACGCCCGCAAGCAACAGGCCATGGACATCCTCGCGCGCCATGGCGCACGCGACGTGAAGTACTGGTCCACCTTCTACGTCGAACAGGGCTACGAAGACGTCCCGAGGCAGAACCTCCAGCGCGAGGACCAGTAGCCGCGAGTGAACCTTCCCGCCGTGCGTCTCGTCTGACGTAACGGGCTTGACGACAACTGTAGTCACTGGCACACTGAGCCGGAGACTACAGTTGTAGTCATCGCCTGCCAGACGAGACTGCCATGTCCACGAAACGTCCCGGCGAGCAGGAGCTCGCACTCCTCACCTGGCTGGCCGACCATCGCGACAGTACCGTCGGCGAGGTTGCGGAGCGCTACGGCGCAAGCCGCGGCCTCGCACGCTCGACCGTGCTGACGATGATGGAGCGGCTGCGGAAGAAGGGCCACCTCTCCCGCCGGCAGGTGGACGGCGTGTTCCGCTACCGGACGGCCGCTGGTCCGGATGCACTCCTCAAGGATGCTGTCGGCAGCTTCGTGACTCGCACCCTCGGCGGGTCCGTCTCGCCGTTTGTCGCCTACCTGAGTGACGCGGGCGAGGTGTCCCCCGAGGAACTCGCCGAACTCGAACAGCTCGTGGCGCGACTCCAGTCGCGATCGAAGGAGTCGTCATGACTCTCGTGGCCGTCATCGACCTCCTGCGCACCATGGCGCTCGACACCCTTGGCGTGCTGGCCCGCGCGTCGATCGAGGGCGGCATCGTCGCGGCATTCGTCTGGGCCTGCTGCCGGGGTGTGCCTGCGATGCCGGCGTGTGTGCGGGCCTGGCTCTGGTGGCTCGTGTCGTTGAAGCTGGTGCTCGGAGTCCTTCCGCTGCCGGGGGTGCCGCTCGCCTGGCTTCCTTCCGACATGCCCGTCGCGGCAGCAGCAAGCCGCGAACCCGCGGCGCTGCTGCTCCTGCCGGACGCCCCGGCGGTGACAACGAGGCCCGCCGCGCCGGTCGAGGGGCACCAGTCGTCGTCGCCCGCACGGCAGGCGACGATTGCCATCCCCTACGTCGCCCTCTGGCCGATAGGCCTCGCCCTTCTCTGGATTGCCATGGTCGCCGCCCATGCTGCCGGCCTCGTCCGTGCCTGCCGGCGGGCGCGCCAGCTCGTTCGAGAAGCCGAGCCGGTCCCGATCGTCATCGCCCGTCGCGCCGTACAACTCGTGCAGCGGTTCGCGCTGCCGGTGATGCCCGACGTCCTCGCGTCGCGACTGAGCCGCGTGCCGTTGCTGACCGGCGTGCTGCGGCCGGCAATCCTGCTGCCTGCGGCATCCACCGAGACGCTGTCGCGCGCCGAGATCGACCTCGTCGTCGGTCATGAACTCGCCCACGTGCGGCGCGGCGATCTGCTCTGGGGCTGGGTGCCCGCCATCGCATCCCGCCTCTTCTTCTTCCATCCGCTCGCCCGGCTTGCCGCGCGCGAGTACCTGGCTGCCCGCGAGGAAGCGTGCGACGCCGAGGTACTGCAGACGCTCGACGTCGAACCGGCCGCGTACGGACACCTGATCGTGAAACTCGGCGTGGCGCCCATCGACGACGTGCTCGCGGCCGCGGGTTCGTCTCCAACATTCGGATTGCTCAAGAGGAGACTCGACATGCTCGATCGTTCACGCACGCCCGCATCGCGCTGGTGGTGGACCGTTGCCGGGGCGACTGCCGTCCTCGTGCCGCTGACCATCGTCGCATCGGACCGCGCGGCACTGGCCGCCCATCCTGCTGGAGGAGATGCACCGGGCGCGTTCGGGGAACGCGCCCTGCCGTCGGCACGCCTCGCAACGTCGTCGGACGTCGTGCCATCTGCTTACGCGTCGGGCACGGGAGCCGACGCGCAGCCGCCGGCCCCGCCCGCGCCGCCGGCACGACCACCTGCACCGCCGCGCGCTGTCGAGGCACCTCCGGTCCATCCGGCACCTCCTGTCGATGCCGCCTCGCAGGTGCCCCCGGTCCCCCCCGCGCCGCCCGCAGCTCCGGCCGCGGCTGCGCCCGAGCCACCGCCGGCACCACCAGCGCCACCGGCACCGCCGCCTCCGCCCGAGACGCCGTGGGTGCTCATCGAGCCCGGCGACGACTTCCACGTCATGACCGGGTCACCGGTCGATCGAGCCGACGCCGCCCGCAATCGCCTGTCCGGGGACGACACCCTGCTCTGGTTCCGACACGAGGGCACCGCGTACGTGACGCGGGACGCCAAGACGATTGCCGCCCTGCGGCAGGCGTACGAGCCCGTCAGGACCCTGGGGCGCGAGATGGGCGTCGTCGGCAGCCGTCAGGGAGCCGTCGGACGCCAGCAGGGCGACCTCGGCCGGCAACAGGGCGAACTCGGCGCGCAGCAGGGCGAGCTCGGCGCGCAGCAGGCCCGGCTTGCCGCCGAGACGGCACGTGCAGTGACTCGGCAGGCACGGCACGAGCAGGAGTCCTCGCGCAGGGAGCGCGAGGCTCGCGTCCGCGAACTGGGGGACCAGCAGCGTGCGCTCGGCGAACAGCAGCGAGCCCTCGGCGCCCGGATGCGCGAACTCGGCGAGTCGATGCGGGCCGAGGGAGCCGTGTTGAGGAAGATGGGTGCGCGGATGCGCCAGGAGGTCGCCGCCGCCAACGCCACGGCCGCCGCGCTGCTCGAAGCCGCCGTCGCGCGCGGCAGTGCGACGCCCGCGAAGTAGGGCCGCACCGCCCGGCCTTGCACGGGCTGACTCCGATCGATACACATCGACTCAACCGCGGACGGACCACCGTCCGCGGTACGGCACCCTCACGGCGCTCATCCATCGAATTCCCGCAGCGTTCCGCACCGGCGGCACGGCTGGCACGGGCTCTGCTGTTGTAGGCGACGAACACCGCGGTCGCGGCGCATGGGGCGCCGGCCCGGCGTCCGGAGGCCGACATGCTGCAGACACTGGTGATCATCCTCGTCCTGCTCTGGCTGGTTGGGATGGTGAGTTCCTACACCCTGGGCGGGCTGCTCCACATCCTGCTCGTCGTCGCGTTGATCCTGATCGTCGTTCGACTTGCAACAGGACGCAGCGTGGTCTGACCCCGCCGTGCGCTCGCGCGTGCGTGTATCGTTTTCTCCAAACGGGGCTGCGGATGGCATGGCCACGCGGCCTCGCTCCCCTTTCCCGGAGATGACGATGCACAAGGCGATTCCTGTTGCTGCCGGCCTCCTGCTGGCGTCCCTGATGGCTGGTTGCGGACCGTCCGAGGCCGAGAGACGTGCGGAAGAGGCGCGCCAGGCGGCCGAGGCCGCTGCAAAGCAGGTCGAAGAGGCGACGGCAGCCGCCACGCAGCAGGCCGAAGCCGCCACCCGCGAGATGACGACCCAGATGCAGGGCGCCGCCGCCGAGATGGCGAAGGCCGCTGATCAGATGGGAGAGGCGGCCAAGGCGACGGGGGCCGATGCCGCGGCGTCAGTCGCGGCTGCAGGCGCCACGGCCGCGGTGGCCGCCGCAGCGGCGACAAAGACGGCCGCGGCCGCCGTGTCGAGCGGACTCACGACCGCCGCGGTGAAGACGGCCCTGACTGCCGCAACCGGCCTCGATGCCGGGGGCATCGACGTCAGCACGTCGGCCGACGGCAAGGTCGTGACGTTGAAGGGCGCGGTCCGTTCGGCCGCCGACAAGGCGACCGCCGGGAAGACGGCAGCCACAGCCGCCCCCGGCTCGACGATCAAGAACGAGCTGACGGTTCGCTGACGCTTACGCGTCGGCAACGGGCGTGGCCGAGGCATCGGCCGCGCCCAGCGTTCCACGCGGCTCGCCGCGGCCCGACAACCGCGCGACGGCACGGCCGATCGAGAACGACGCATCGAAGATCGCGCCGACGCGCAGGCCGCCGGGCAGGTGATGGCGCGCGATGGCGTCGAGGCCCGCTGACGCAATGCACCCGCACTGCTCGCAGTCCGGATTCCCGCCGAACTGGCAGGGCGTGATCCGCCGCTTCAGGTCCGACGACACGCACAGCGTGGTCTTCGCGAACGTGCACCCCTCGGGCGACGACGGCGGCTTCAGGTAGACCTCGACCATCCCCTTCGGCATCCGCAGCTTCGGGTAGCGCGTGCGCAGGTCGAGGATCGTCTGGACGACGCGCGTGCGGTCCTCCGGACGCAGGCGCTCGTCGGACTCCTCGCCGATCTGCGGCGTGTACAGGCTGAACCACACCTGCCGCGTATCCGGGTTCTCCGACCAGAACTGCAGGAACTCCTCGAGGTACCCGTCACGCTGCACGATCTGGCGCGTGATCGTGCAGTGCACCGTGATCTGGTGTCCGGCGATGTGCTTCAGGATGCGGTCGTACGTCGCCGGTGCGCGGCGCACGTTGTGTTCGGCCGGCAACCCGTCGATGGACACCACGATCTGCAGGCGCGGGATGCGGGCCCACGCCTCGGGCACGGGTCGGACCGCACTCGTCACGACCTGCACGTAGAGGCCCATGGCCGACAACTGCGGCAGCAACTGGTCCAGTTCGCGGAAGCGCACGAGCGGCTCGCCGCCGATGATCGAGAGGTGGATGGGCTTGTGGATGCGCACCGCCTCGAGCACGCCTTCGATCAACGCATCGCCCTTGAGGTCGGCCATCTGGCGCAACGTCAGGTCGCCACCGAGGTGGTCGTCGCCGTACGCATAGCACCCCGGGCACCGCAACGGGCATTCGCGCGTGATCTCGATCGAGAGATTCGGACGATAGCCCTTCAGGATGCGGCCCCAAGCCGGGAATATCCCTTCCATTGCACCTCCCTCGCACTCGGCGTCCCGCGCTGCGGGACCACCGCGCGGCACGCGTGACGTCTTGTCGGTACTGTCTCACAACATGGCGCGACGCGCGCGGCCTTTCGCAGCACGGACGAGTTGTGCGAGACTGCACGCGTTCCCCGAACCGTGCCCGGCCGACACCGGGTGAGCCACATCAGTCAGGAGTCTCGCACGCATGTCCACGCCCATTCCGCCCGTGATACCGGCCACCGCGCCGCAGCAGGACTCCAAGTCCACAATGGCGCTCGTCTTCGGCGTGCTCGGCATCATCTGCTGCGGCCTGCTCGCCCCGGTGGCGTGGTATCTCGCCAACGAGGAGCTCAAGGCCATCGAAGCCGGGCGCATCGCCGAGACGAACCGCGGCGTGGCGCAGGTGGCGAAGATCCTCGGCATCATCGGCTCCATCCTGTTGGCGCTCGGCCTGCTGTGGGTGCTGCTCTTCGGCGGCATGGCCACGATTGGCGCGTTGACGGGAGGCATGTAACGACGCGTCTCATGACCGCGCGTCCCTCCGCGAGGACGATGGCGCTCGCCGTCGTCCTCGCCGCCGTCGGCATCGGCGTGCTCCTCGTCGTCGATCCGGCGCGCCAGGCCGTCACGCCGCCGTGCCCGTATCGCACGCTGCTCGGCATCGCCTGCCCCGGCTGCGGGCTGACGCGCGCGGCGCATGCGCTGCTGCACGGTGACTGGACGCGCGCCTTCTCCCTCAACCCCTGGGCCTTCGTCGCCGCGCCGGCCGCCGTCGCCTTCACGTGGCTCCATGCGCTGCCCGAAGCCGCTGGCGCGCGCCGCGCGCGGTCCGTCATTGCCTGGACCATGCTCGCCCTGACCGTCGCGTTCTGGATCTGGCGCAACACGGACGCCTACCCCTTCCTGAAGGTCTAGGGCCGTCCGGCGGTACGATGGGGACATGTGGAAGGACGCTCGATCACTGCGCATCCCGACCGCGGCCGAGGCGCTGCCCGGACGCGACACGGCCGTCGCCGTGCCCGCACGGCATCACGTGCTGCCAGCCCCGCTGGCAGGCCCGTTCCCCGAAGACAGCGCGACCGCGCTGTTCGGCATGGGCTGCTTCTGGGGCGCCGAGCGGAAGTTCTGGCAACTGCCTGGCGTGATCTCGACAGCCGCCGGCTATGCAGGCGGCCACACCCCGAACCCGACATACGAAGAGGTCTGCAGCGGCCTGACCGGCCATGCCGAGGTCGTGCGCGTGGTCTTCGATCCGTCACGCGTGAGCTACGACACGCTGCTGCGGACGTTCTGGGAGAACCACGACCCGACACAGGGCATGCGCCAGGGCAACGATGTCGGCACGCAATACCGGTCGCTGCTCGGCTGGACAGGCGAGAACCAGCGGCGCGCGGCCGACGCTTCGCGCGACGCGTACCAGGACGCGCTGGCGCAGGCGGGGTACGGCGCGATCACGACGGAGGTCGTCACGGCGCCGACGTTCTACTTCGCCGAGCCGTATCACCAGCAGTACCTGCACACCCACCCCAACGGCTACTGCGGCCTCGGCGGGACCGATGTCAGGTGCCCGGCTGGCGTCGGCGTGTGATCGTCGTCACGACGAGAGCCGCTCGTGCAGCAGGCGCACGAGCGTGGCCGGTCGATAGGGCTTGTGCAGGAAGTTCACGCCGTCCACGAGGCCGACATGGACGCGGTCGGACTCCTGGCTGTAGCCGCTCGTGAAGATCACCGGCAGGTCCGGACAGTCCGCCATCAACCGCGTCACGAGATCGGTGCCCATCATGCCGTCCGGCATCACGATGTCGGTCAGCACGAGGTCGATCTCGGGGCCGACGCGGCGCCAGACGTCGAGCGCTTCCCGGCCCGATCCCGCCTCGAACACGCGGTAGCCCTGGCGGACCATCACGTCGCGCACCATCTCGCGCACGGCCAGTTCGTCCTCGACAACAAGGATGCAGGCATGCCCGCGCGGCATCGGCGCGGGCTGCGCGACGACCGGTGCGGTGGCGACGACGGCGTCGGCGCACTGCGGCACGTACACGTCGAAGGTCGTGCCCTCGCCGACGCGGGTGTGCACCTCGACCCATCCGCCGTGCTGCTCCACGATGCCGAAGACCGTCGCGAGGCCGAGCCCCGTCGACCGCGCCTTGTCCTTGGTCGTGTAGAACGGCTCGAAGATGTGCGGCAGGTGCTCGCTCGCGATGCCGGTGCCCGAGTCGCGCACCGTCAGCCGCGCGTACTGGCCGGGCCCGGGCGCGGCGGGCGCCGACCGCGGCGGCCGCGCGTGGACGATCGCGGTGGACACGACGAGCGATCCGCCCATCGGCATGGCATCGCGGGCATTCACCGCGAGGTTCATCAGCACCTGCTCGATCATGCCGGCGTCGGCCCTGATGTGGACGCGCCCGGGTGCGAGCACCGTGTGCAGCTCGATGTCGGCGCCAATCAGCCGCCGAAGCAGCTTGCCTAGGTCGGCGACCAGTTCGTTGACGTCGGTCGGCGTCAGCTGCACCACCTGGCGACGGCTGAACGCGAGCAGCTGACGCGTGAGCTCGGCGGCCTTGTCGGCGGCCTCGCCGATGGCGCGGGCCGCAGGCGCCACGTCGGCCGCATCGAGCACGCCGTCCTCGAGCAGCGCCGACTGCCCCTGGATCACCGTCAGCAGGTTGTTGAAGTCGTGCGCCACGCCGCCGGCAAGCTTGCCGATGGCCTCCATCTTCTGTGACTGCCGCAGCTGCGCCTCGAGGCTCGCCCGCTTGGCCTCGCTCTCGCGACGCTCCGAGAGGTCGCGCAGGAACGCGCTGTACGACAGGCCGCCGGACGAGGGGACCGGCACGAGGGAGAGTTCGAGCGAGAGCTCTCGTCCGTCGCGATGCTCGCCGACGATCTCCGCGCGGCGCTTGATGCCGAATGCCGACGATGGCGGGAAGCCGTCGGCGAGCGCTTCCGCAAACGCGGCCCACGACGCGCGGGCGAGCACCACCTCCTGGAGCGGGCGACCAATCACCTCCACCCGCGACCTGCCGAACAGCTCCTCCGCGCGCAGGTTCCACTCGGCGACATGGCCCTGCGCCGTGAACGAGACCACGGCATCGAGCGCGTGCTCGATGATGAGGCGCGTGCGCTCCTCGCTGGCGGCGAGCGCCCGTTCCGCGCGACGGCGTTCGCCCCGGCTCTCCGATTCTCGCAGTTCCCGCTCGATGGCCGGCACGAGCCGCGTCAGGTTGTCCTTCATCAGGTAGTCGTTGGCACCGAGCCGCATGGCCGCCACGGCGACCTGCTCACCCACCGTGCCCGAGATCAGGAGACACGGCAGGCTCGGGCAGTGCTGGCGCACGATGCGCACCGCGTCGAGTCCCGAGAAGGCCGGCAGGCTGTAGTCGGCGAGCACCACGTCCCAGCGCGCGCCCTCGAGTGCCCCTCGCAGCGCGTCGGCATCCTGCACGCGGAGGATCTCGGGCGAGAAGCCGCCGCGTTCGAGCTGCCGCTGCACGAGCCACGCATCGTCGTGCGAGTCCTCGACGAGGAGCACGCGGATCGGGCGCGGCAGGATCCGCGTGGCCGCCGCCGTGTCTGGCGTCACCGAGAACAAGCCGGGCTGCTCGGGCGATCGGGGCGGCCGAGACGACCGATCCAGGGTCAGCATCCGGACGGCCGCGTGTCGTCGGAGAGGGGTCGACGGGTCCATGGACATGTCAGCGTGTACCTGCCGAGGGGAGAGACACGTGGAACGTGGCGCCGGCGCCTGGTGAGCCCTCGGCCCACAACCGCCCGCCGTGGCGCTCCACGATGCGACGCACGGACGCGAGCCCGAGCCCGATGCCCTCATGGTGTCCCGCGGTGTGCAGGCGCTGGAACGGCAGGCCGAGGCGATGGGCCTGCGTCATTTCGAAGCCGATGCCGTTGTCGCGCACCGAGATGACGGCCGCGTCGGTCGATGACGACACGAGGACGTCGATCCGCGCGTCGCGGCGGCCGCGCGTGTACTTCCAGGCATTTGTCAGCAGGTTCTCGAGGACGATGCCGAGCAGCGTGGCGTCACCGTGGACCGCAATCGCATCGGGCACTCCCGTGGTCACGATGCGCGACGGGTCCAGGCGCCGCAGGTCGGCCAGCACGCGTGCGGCGAGGGGTGCGAGATCGCAGGGCGCGCGCCGCAGCGAGGCCTGCTCCGTGCGCGAGAGTCGCAGAAGCCCGTCGACCCGCTGATCGAGCGTGGCGGCGGCGGCACGGAGCCTGTCGATGAGGTCACGGCCCTCCGCCGGCAGACGTGCGCCGAAGTCCTCGGCAAGCGCCGTCGCGTACCCGGCGATGGCTCGCAGGGGCTCCCGCAGATCGTGTGCGACGGCCTGCGTGAACGTGGACACATCCGCGGCGCCGGCCGTGGGGACGGCGTCGAGGTCATGCGGGCGTTCGGGACGGACGGCACCCCCGCGGGTGCGCGCGCCGGCCGCGACGCCCTGCCGGAGAGGGAGAGCAGGCGTCATGGCGACGGACGAGTTCCGAGAGTAGTGTCGGCAGAGCCCAGCCGTAACTGTAGGCAGGCTGCGCGTAGACGCTCAGGCGGGAGACATGCCCGGGCGCCCGGCTTCGACGACGAATGACTGGCGGGTCTCGACGGGCGCGCCCGGTCTGGTGACCCACGGCACGATGCGGAAGTGGGTGGTCCACGTCGCGGGCGTGACGTCGGCAACCAGGTAGCCGCGGCGATCCGCCGAGTACGTCAGGTTCGGGTTACGCGCCACGATGGCTCCCGTGATCGTCGTGGCGTCGGTGCCGTCGCCACCGCTCGTGACCGACGTCGTGACGAACTCGGAGCCGACGACGGGTCCCTCCGGGTCGCCCCGGTGCAGCGTCCCGGCGTAGTGGCGGTGGACGTCGCCCGTCAGCACCACGAAATTGCGGGGCCGATCGCTGAACATCGCCGTCACGCGCTCGCGTGCGGCCACGTAGCCGTTCCAGCTGTCCACCGGGGTTGCATCGCGTCCGTCGGGCAGCGCGCGCCACAGGTGGCCGAAGAAGACCTGCTGCCCCAGCACGTCCCAGCGGGCGCTCGACGCATGCGCACGCTCCCGCAGCCACGCTTCCTGCTGCGCGCCGAGCATCGTCCGCGACGGCGCCAGGCGCTCGGCGCAGTCAACCTTGTTGCCGTCGCCGCACGGCTGGTCGTCGCGGAACTGCCGCGTGTCGAGCATGTAGAGGGACGCGAGGTCGCCCCAGGCGATCTCGCGATAGAGGCGCGACCGTGCGCCCGTCGGTCGCGCGGCCCGGCGCAGCGGCATCACCTCGTGGTGGGCGCGGAACGCCGCGGCACGACGCGCAAGGAACTGTTTGGGCGTCTGGGTGTCTTCGGGGATGGCTCCCGCCCAGTTGTTGTCGATCTCGTGGTCGTCCCAGACCACGGCGAATGGCGACGTCGCGTGGAGCTCCTGGAGATCGGGATCGGTGCGGTACAGGGCATACCGGCGCCGGTAGTCGGCGAGGGTGATGATCTCGCCCTGCTCGAATGGCCGTGCGACCTGGGTCGCCGGATTGCCGGCGTACTCGTAGATGTAGTCGCCGAGGTGCAGCACCAGGTCCGGTCGCTCACGGGCGAGATGCTGGTACGCGGTGAAGTAACCGGTCTCGTAGCGCGAGCACGAGACGATGCCGAGTCTCGCCGTCGGCGCCGCCCCCCGGGCCGGCGCGGTGCGCGTGCGACCGGTACGGGACCGGTGACCCATCGCCTCGAAGCGGTAGAAGTACTCGCGCCCGGGCGCAAGGCCGCCGGCTTCGACGTGGACGGCGTGCGCGGCCGACCGTCGGGCGGTCGCGCGCCCGCGGCGCACGACGTTCCTGAAGTGCTCGTCGGCTGCCACTTCCCACCGGACGTCGACGTCGCGCGCGGGCATGCCGCCGAAGCCGTCACCGGCAAGCGGCACCGGCGCGAGCCGGGTCCAGAGGACGACGCTGTCGGCCCACGGGTCGCCCGAGGCGACGCCGAGCGTGAAGGGGTCGGGACCCGAGACATCGCGGAATGCGAGCAGGGGCGCGCGCGCCGTCCACGCGGCGAGCGCGGCAGCTCCGGAGATGATCAGCGTGCGGCGACCGCGGCCACGGCCGTCCAGGGACTCGTCCATGGCCGCATAGTATGGGCCAGGCGCGACGGCGGCATGACGCCCTACTGCCGCACTACAATCGTCGGATGCACGCGTGGCAGCGACCGTTCGCCCTCCACCCCACCTTCGCGGAGCGGCCGTGGGGCGTCACCGACCTCTCGCCCTGGTTCGACAATCCGACGCCGGACGTGCGGATCGGTGAGGCGTGGTTCACCGCCGACGACAACCCGACGAGCCTCGGCGAGACGTTCGGCGCGCTGACGCGGGCCCACCCCGCGGAGATCCTCGGGCCGGATCAGGGCGTGGAGTGCCCGCTGCTCGTGAAGATCCTCTTCACGTCCGAGCGGCTGTCGGTGCAGGTGCATCCCGATGACGGCTACGCCGCCGAGCACCACGATGGTTCGCGCGGGAAGACCGAGGCGTGGCACGTGCTCGCCGCCGAACCCCGCGCGACGATCGGTCTCGGGCTCTCGGCGCCTTTGACACGCGAGCAGGGAGAGGCCGCCGCACGCTCGGGCGAGATCGAGCACATGATGGACTGGCGGCCGGCTGTCGCCGGCGACACCTTCCTGGTGCCGGCAGGCACCGTCCACGCGCTCGGGCCCGGCCTGACGCTCGTCGAAGTGCAGGAGCAGTCCGACATCACGTATCGGCTGTACGACTACGGCCGCGGGCGGCAGCTCCACCTCGAACGCGGCTTCGACGTTGCCGATCTCGGGCCCTACACGCTCGGCACCGACACGCGGCACACCGCCGTTGCCGGCCGGACGATCCTCACCCGCTGCCGGTACTTCACGATGGAGTGCCGCACCGTCAGCACGCCGCTGCAGTTCGCGCCCCTCGCGCCGCACTTCCACCTGGTGGTGGTCGTCGACGGCGAGGGCCGCATCGACGGCAGGCCGATGGCGCGGGGCTCGGTCTGGTGCGTGCCTGCACGCGCCGAGTCCTTTGCCATCGAGAGCGAGGCCGGCTGCGACCTGCTCGTCACCTACCCGTCAGTGGAACCCAGTTCGTCGTTCTACTGACCTAGGCGGACGCCGGCTTTGCGACCGGCGGCTTGCCGGCGAGGAAGTTGTCGATCCGCGCCACGACGTCGGTCAGGTAGGCCTTGTCGCCGCCGCGGATCTCCGTGGTGACGTAGCCCGTGTAGCCGATCTCCTGCAGCGCCTTGCGCACTTCCGGCCAGTCGATGTCGCCCTCGCCGAGGTGCACGAAATCGAAGGTGCCCTTGCCGCGATCGAGCTTGAAGTCCTTCAGGTGCACCTTCTTGATCCGCGGCCCGAGCGTGCGGATCCAGTCCTGCGGGTAGGCGTAGAAGACGATGTTGCCGACGTCGAAGTAGGCCTGCACGTACTTCGACTTGAAACTGTCCACGTACGCGTTCATCTCGAGCGGGCTCAGGAGGAACTTGTTCCACACCTCCTCGATCCCGATGATGATGCCCTGCTTCTCGGCCTCGGGCAGGATGCGCTCGCGAATCACCTTGAAGGAGCGATCCCAGGCCTGCTTGTAGCCGGTCTTCTCGTCCACGACGGCCGGCACGAGCAGCACCGTGTCGGCGCCGAACAGCTTCGCGTTGCGGATCGACGTGAGCATGCCCTCCACGCTCTTGTCCACGACGGAGGCATCGGCCGACGACAGCGGCGACCGCCAGTGCTCGCTGTTCATCACCGAGTGGATCGGCAGCTTCGCGGCCTGCGAGGCCTTGGCCATCGCCTCGGCCTGGGCCGGGTCGGTGACCGTGTTGACCTCGAGTCCGTCGAAGCCGACCTCACGGGCGAGGGCGAAGCGCGCGTCGAACGGCAGGTCGCGCGGCAGCATGCCGATGAGCACGGCCTTCTTCGGGGACCCGCCCGGTGACTGGGCGGCGACAGCGGCGGCAGGTGCGGCGGAAGCGGCCGAGGCCGCGCCGAACGTGGAGGCGGCAGCCGCAGCAGCCGACGCCACGCCGGCCTGCTTCAGGAATGAACGACGGGAGGATTCGGTGGCCATCCGCGCATCATACGTGGGTGGCGGCCGCAGGTCGACAGTTTCAGGCGAGGAACCGCTCGTAGGCGTCCTCGCCGGTCTCCTCGGCGTGCCGGTACCCCAGCTCCTCGAGGAACCCGTCGAATGCCTCGTCGTCGCCCGCCGGCACTTCGAAGCCGGCAAGGACCCGGCCGACGTCGGAGCCGTGATTGCGGTAGTGGAACAGGCTGATGTTCCAGCGGCCGCCGAGCGTGTCGAGGAACTGCAGCAAGGCGCCGGGGCGCTCGGGGAACTCGAAGCGGCACACGCGCTCGCGGGCGACGTCGCGCGAGCGGCCGCCCACCATGTAGCGGATGTGCAGCTTCGCGAGTTCGCTCTGGGTCAGGTCGGCCACCTGGTAGCCGCCCTCCCGCAGGCGCACAAGCACGTCGTCGGCATCGGCGCGCGAGCGGGTCGCCACGCCGACGAAGATGTGGGCCTGCGCACGCGTGCTGAGGCGATAGTTGAACTCGGTGACGACGCGCGGGCCGAGGCTGGTGCAGAACTCGCGGAATGCCCCCTTGCGCTCGGGGATGGTGACGGCGAACAGCGCCTCGCGCTGCTCGCCGAGTTCCGCGCGCTCGGCCACGAACCGCAGGCGATCGAAGTTCATGTTGGCGCCCGAGAGGATGGCCACGAGCGAGCCGGCCGGGCGCACGGGCTGCGCGTGCACCCAGGCCTTGAGGCCCGCCACCGACAGCGCGCCCGCCGGCTCCATGATGGTGCGCGTGTCGTCGAAGACGTCCTTGATGGCTGCGCAGATCGCGTCGTTGTCCACGAGCACCACGTCGTCGACGGTCTGGCACGCGATGGCGAACGTGTGCTCGCCGACCTCGCGCACGGCCACGCCGTCGGCAAAGAGCCCCGCGCGCTCGAGCGTCACGCGGCGGCCCGCCGCGAGCGACCGCGCCATCGCGTCGGCGTCCACCGGCTCGACGCCGATGACCTTCACGGCCGGCAGCACCGACTTGATGTAGCCCGCGATGCCGGCAATCAGCCCGCCGCCGCCCACCGGCACGAAGATGGCGTCGAGGTCGGCCGGGCGCTGGCGGACGATCTCGTCGCCCACGGTGCCCTGGCCGGCAATCACGAGCGGGTCGTCGAAGGGGTGGATGAAGGTGGCGCCGGTCCGCGCCGCTTCCTCGCAGGCAAACGCGTAGGCGTCCGCGTACGTGTCTCCGGCGAGCACGACCTCGGCGCCGCTGCCGCGGACCGCATCGACCTTGATGTCGGGCGTCGTGCGCGGCATGACGATCACGGCGCGCACGCCGAGCCGCTGCGCCGAGAGGGCCACGCCCTGCGCGTGGTTGCCGGCGCTCGCGGCAATGACGCCGTGGGCCCGCTCGGCGGCCGACAACCGCGCCATGCGGTTGTACGCCCCGCGAATCTTGAAGCTGAAGACAGGCTGGAGGTCCTCGCGCTTGAGGAGGACCGGGACACCGAGGCGCGCCGAGAGGCGCGGCGCCTCGTCGAGCGGGGTCTCGCGGGCGACGTCGTAGACGCGGCTTGTCAGGATTTCACGCAGGAGCGAGTCGAACGGCACGGCATCGAATATACCGGGTTCTGACACTTCCTTTGTCCTTCGCCCTTCGCCCTTTCCTTCCGACCTTCAGACTCTGACTTCAGACTTCGTGGATCTCCCCCAACAACACCCCCCGCAACTCCCCCACCGACGTCACCAGCACGTCGGGATGCGCGGCTCTCAGGACGTCCTCGGCATGCACGCCCCAGGTCACGGCGCACGTGCGCAGGCCTGCGGCCCGACCGGCGGCGATGTCGAACGACGTGTCGCCGATCATCCAGCGTCCCTCCTGGCCGACGCCGGCGAGCGCGTGGTGGATCACGTCGGGCGCGGGCTTGTGGGGAAAGCCGTCCGTCCCCTGCACGTGATCGACACAGCCGTCGAGGCCCAGGCGACCGACGACGGTGCGCGCCATCCATGTGGACTTGGTCGTCGCGACGGCAAGCGCGTGGCCGCGGGCGCGCAAGTCGCCGAGCAACGCGACGATGCCGGGGAAGGGGCGGGTGGCGTCGGCACAGCGTTCGGCGTAGTCGCGGCGGTACTCGGCGACAAGGAGCGGGATGGCGTCGGCGGGCGCGTACGGCGCGTACATCTCGACGAGCGGCGTGCCGATCGACGCGCGAACGGCATCGAGCGGCGGCGGTTCGCCGCCGATCACGTGGAAGCTGCGGCGGAATGCGGCACCGATGTCGTCGAAGGAGTCGACGAGCGTGCCGTCGAGGTCGAACACGATCGCGGTCACGCGACCATTCTAGTGGGAGCGCGGCGACCGGCCGCGGCTACTCGGGCGGTGCGACCTGCGCGTCGGGCAGCGCCTCGGTGAAGATCACGACGTCCTTCACGGACTTGCCGAGCGGGATCGGTGTGGACAGCGCGAACGGCACGGCCTGCCGGTTGGGGATGATGCCATCCACGTGCGCCTTCGGCCGGACGTCCGGCACGCCCGTGAGCACCTCGAGGACGTCGCCACCTTCGTCGAGCAGCAGGGCGGTCATCGTGAGCGCGTCGGCACGCACGGGACCGCCACGATCGACGACGAGTTCTCCGGAGACGCGATATCCGGACAGTGTGGAGCGCGATCGGGTGATCGTGGTTGCGACATCGAGGGTGGCAGGCGGACAGGGCGAGGTGTCGACCGTCGTGTCGGTCGTCTCCCACTCGAGCGTCCGGGCCACGGGCTGGTCGTCCTCGAAGATCTGGAGGATGTAGCCCGAGGGAGGATCGGTGAAATCCGCGCGTTGCGCGAGGCGGAACCGATACGGGAGGAGGCCGCCCGGCTCGACGAGACTGACGCGGGCGTCGTTCTCGGCTGGCGTGCCGATCGGCCGCCAGTATTCGTCGGTGTACTGCAGGCGCACCGTCACGTTGCGCGCGCATCGTCCGGTGTTGCGCAGGGCGCCGACGAGGACGCCCATGCGCGCCTGTTCGAGCGTCACGGCCGAATTCTTCACCGGCCGCATCGCCAGGCCCTTGCTGGTGAGGACCCGCGCCGTCTGCGGCAGCGCCACCCAGAGGGGCAGCGTGTCGCTCACCTCCACCCGCCGGTCCACCATCGGCGGGCGCATCAGGTCGAACCCCACCTGCGCGCTGGCACTGCCAGCGCCAACGAGCAGCGCGACGACGGCAATCAACGCGAGTCGCATCGGTGGGGCCCGCCTGGCCCTCGAACTTCTGACGTCAGCCTTCCGACTTCTTCAGCCTTCCGACTTCAGCCTTCAGACTTCTTCAGACTTCTTCAGACTTCGACCTTCGAACTTTCCTTCAGACTTCGCCCTTGCGACTTCAGACTTCCCACGGCAACCCCGGCCGCCCGAAGTGGCCGTAGTTGGTCGTCTGGCGGTAGATGGGACGCAGCAGATCGAGCGTCTTGATGATCGCGGCCGGGCGCATGTCGAACGTCTTGCGGACGTAGTCCTCGGCGGCCTTGTTGTCGCCGGTGCCGAACGTCTCGACGAGCAGCGACGTCGGCTCGGCCACGCCGATCGCGTAGGAGAACTGCACCTCGCAGCGGGCCGCAAGGCCGGCCTTGACCACTTCGCGCGCCACGTAGCGTCCGAAGTACGCCGCACTGCGGTCCACCTTGGACGGGTCCTTGCCGCTGAAGGCGCCGCCGCCGTGGCGCGCCGCCCCGCCGTACGAGTCGACGATGATCTTGCGGCCGGTCACGCCGGCATCGGCCGACGGACCGCCGTGCGCGAAGCTGCCCGACGGGTTCACGAGGAACAGGTCGGCCTTCGGGCACCAGTCGCCGAGCACGCGCGGCGCCAGCTGCTCGATCACGTAGCTCTTGATGTCGGCCTGCTTCGCGTCGGCGACGTGCTGCGTGGAGACGACCACGCGCTCGACCGCCACGGGCTTGCCGTCCTCGTAGCGCACCGAGACCTGGCTCTTGGCGTCGGGCCGCAGCCACTTGTACGAGCCGCCCTGCTTGCGATCCTCGGCAAGACCCTTCGTGAGCTTGTGGGCCAGCAGCAGCGGCAGCGGCATCAGCTCGGGGCTCTCGTTCGTGGCGTAGCCGAACATGAGGCCCTGGTCGCCCGCGCCCTGTTCCTCGGCCTTCGCCTTGTCCACGACGCTCGCGTTGATCTCCTTCGACTGCGCCGTGATCTTGAGGATCACCTGCACGCCGTCGGCGTTGAACACCTCGTCGGGCCAGTCGTAGCCGATCTCGCGGATCGCCTGGCGCGCGATGGCGGCGTAGTCGAGGTCGCGGGCTCCCGTGGTCACCTCTCCGGCGAGCACGACGAGATCTTCCTTGACGAGGGTTTCAACCGCCACCTTCGAGGTGGGGTCTTGCGACAGGCAGGCGTCGAGCGCCGAATCGGAGATGAGGTCGGCCACCTTGTCCGGGTGGCCCTCCGACACGGACTCCGACGTGAGAACGAAACGGGACATGCGGGGCTAATCCTTCGGGTGATGCAAAGTGCGTTGGGGCTGGAGCTTCGCCGTGCCAGCCGTTCACGTTGATGCTCGTCGGCGCGCGCCAGGCCCTCGGCCGTCGCACGTCGGCGACACAGGCTATCAGCTCACGCGGCGCAGCACGCCTTCCGCGTTCACGGTCGCCAGGATCTCGTCCCGGCGCACGCGCGCCTCGGACAGGTCGTCGGTCTTGAGCGAGTGACGAATCCGCTCCTGACGCCAGCCGTCAATGATAACCGTGTACGCAATCCACCAGAAGCGCCCGTTCCGCCACAGGTGGTGGTTCTCGCCGAGCCGCTGGAACCGCCGGTCGTCCGGCGACAGCGCCACCTGCAGCGACGGACGCACCGGCGCGGGCGACTGCGAAGACTGGAGGGAAGAGGCTGCTGCGGAAATCATGGTGTCTTCTCCTGAGGAACCAAGTGAAGACACCCGGAGAGCGGGGGAACCGCCGGACATTTGTTTGTTCGTCTCGAACCGCATCGCCGCGACCGGCTCTCGCCGATCGGGCTGGCACCTTGGGTTGTCCGCCCCAGGTTGCCGGGCCCGCTGCTCATGCGGGCCGCTCCGGATGTCGAGGGAGAATGTACCATCACATGTGGAGATACACAAGCGTGGATTCAAGAAATGATTCCATAACCGTTGGTGTCAGAGCGCTCGGCGACGCACCGACCCCGGCCTACCACACCACTGGCGCCGCGGCGTTCGACCTCGCCGCCGCCGCGGATCTCGTCGTCCAGCCCGGCCAGCTCGCACTCGTCCCCACGGGACTCGTGTTCGCGGTGCCCGATGGCCACTTCATGGCAATCGTGGCCCGCAGCAGCCTCGCGAAACGCGGCCTCCTGGTTGCCAACGGCCTCGGCGTGCTCGACAGCGACTACCGCGGCCCCGCCGACGAAGCGAAGATCCTGGTGCTCAACTACACCCAGGCGCCGGTCACCGTCACGAAAGGCGACCGGCTGGCGCAGGCATTCGTGCTCCACGTCCCGCGCGTGCAGTTCGTCCCCCTCGATCACGACGGCGCGGAAACCTCGCGAGGCGGCTTCGGATCCACCGGCCGCTGAGGCACACGACACACTTCGGCCTTCTGCCTTTCCTTCTGACTTCGCCCTTCCGGCTTAAGACTTTCCTTGCGTCACGACCCCATCCGCGTCGCGGCCGGTTCCGGCAGCTCGATGGGCTCGCTCGCATGCCCATGGCTGCGCGCCTTGCCCGGGCGGCGGAACAGCCCGAGCGCCCAGTCGCGGAAGCCCGCCATGATGTCGTACAGCGTCGGAATCACAAGCAGCGTCAGCAGCGTGGACGTGATCACGCCGCCGATCACGGCCCGGCCGAGCGGCGCACGGAAGTCGGCGCCCTCGCCGTGCCCGATTGCCACCGGCAGCATCCCCGCGACGAGCGCGAAGCTCGTCATCAGGATCGGCCGCAGCCGCACGCGACCCGCCTCGACGAGCGCGTCGCGACGCTCCATGCCCTGCTCCATCGACCACTTCGCGAAGTCCACGAGCAGGATGGCGTTCTTGGCCACGATGCCCATGAGCAGGATCACGCCAATCATGCTCATCAGGTTGATCGTCGTGTTGGTGACGAGCAGCGCCAGCATGACGCCGATGAGCGACAGCGGCAGCGAGATCATGATGGCAAGCGGATCGAGGAACGACCCGAACTGCAGCACCAGCACGAAGTACATCAGCATCACCGCCAAACCGAGCGCGGCGAGGATTCCGCCGAACACCTCGGCCTGATCGGCTGACTCGCCGCCCGACGAGAGCTCGTAGCCGGCAGGCAGCGGCACGTTGGCCGCGAGCCGCGGCATGACGTCGCCGAGCACCTCGTTGAGCGACCGCACCTCGGTGTTGGCCTCGATCTTGATGACGCGATCGCGGTTGAGGTGATCGATCCGTGCCGGGCCGATGCTGTCCTCGAGCCGCGCCACCTGTCCGAGCGGAATCAGCACCGGTCCCTGCGGCCCCTGCACCGAGATGGGCAGCTGCGAGAGGTCGCGCACACGCGTGCGCGCCTCGGGGGCAAGGCGCACGTAGACGTCGCGCGTCTCGCCCTGCGGGTCCACCCAGTCGCCGGTGTCGATGCCCGCGAAGGCCGGACGCAGGGCCTGCGCCACCTGGCCGACCGTGACGCCGAGCGATCCGGCAAGCCCGCGGTCCAGCACGACGTCGATCTCGGGCTTGCGGCCCTTGGTCGAGAGCCCCACGTCCACGGCGCCCGGCACCTGCCGGACCTCGTCGCGAATCTTCTCGGCGAGCACCGACAGTTCGTCGGAATCCGGCCCCGTGAGCTGCAGCTGGATCTGCTTGAAGTTGCCGAAGAAGTTCGTGTTGATCCACGCCTCGACGCCGCCGAGGTTCAGCAGCCGCGACCGCAGGTCCGCCGCGACGTCCTCCTGCCGGCGCGTGCGCTCGGCACGCGGCTTCAGCCTGACATACACCGAGGCCTCGTCCACCGACTCGGTCTGTCCACCGATGCTCGTGTACGTGTAGGCGACCTCGGGCAGCGACCGGGCAATCGTTGACACCTCCTGCGTCTTCAGCTGCGTGTAGGCGATGTTGGACCCGGGCGGCGTCGTGACGACGATGCTGAACTCCGAGTTGTCCATGATCGGCATGAAGCCGCCGCCGATGAGCCCCATGGCCGGCAGCGCGATCGCGCCCACGAACGAGGCAAGCGTCAGCACCACCATCGCGACGCGGTGCCGCAGCGCCCAGCTGATCACGGTCTTGTAGCGCTCGGCCTGACGGTCGAACCAGCGGTTGAACCGGTCGAGGATGCGCGACACGATGCTGCGCTGCGCCATCGGCGTGTGGGGATCCGGCCAGTACGCCGAGAGCATCGGGTCGAGCGAGAACGAGACGAACAGCGACACCAGCACCGAGCAGGCGATGGTCAGCGCGAACGGCGCGAACCACTGCTGCGCGAGCCCGCCCATGTAGCCGATGGGCACGAACACCACGACGATCGAGAACGTCGTCGCGGCCACCGCAAGGCCGATCTCCGAGGTGCCTTCGCGTGCCGCGGTGTAGTGGTCCTTGCCCATCTCGACGTGCCGCACGATGTTCTCGCGGACGACAATCGCATCGTCGATGAGGATGCCGATGGCAAGCGACAGGCCGAGCAGCGACATCGTCTCGAGCTTGAACCCGAACATCAGCACCGCGATGAACGAGGCCAGCACCGACACCGGCAGCGCCAGGCCCGTGATCACCGTCGAGCGCCACGAGTTCAGGAACAGGAACACCGTGAACACCGTGAGCACCGCGCCCTCGATGAGCGCCCGCTGCACGCTGGCGACCGATTCCTCGACGCGCGACCCGGCGTCGCGAATCAGCTTCAGCTCGACGCCCGGCGGCAGCGTCCCCTGCAGCGATCGCACCTTCTCGATCACGGCCGCGCTGACCGTCGTGGTCGAGGCGTTCGTCGTCTTCTTGACCTCGATGCCGACCGCGTTGCGGTCGTTGAATGCCGCGCCCGTGCGCGGCTCCTCGGCGCCGTCGTACACGCGCGCCACGTCGGCAAGGCGCACGATGCGCCCGCCCGACTGGCTGACGACGATCTGGCCGAACTCCGCGGGTGCCTGCAGCCGCCCGCGGAGGCGGATGGTGCGCTCGGCGATGCCGCTCTGGAGCCGCCCGACGGGCACCGACAGGTTCTGCGACTGCAGCGCCGCGACGACCTGGCTGACGCTGACGCCGGCCGTCTGCATCGCGGTCGGCTCGATCTCCACGGTGATCTCGCGCTCGATCCCGCCGACGACGAGCACCTCGGCGACGTCGCGGATGCCGCGGAGTTCGTTTGTCAGGCCGGGGTCGGCAATCTGCGTGAGCTGCGCGCCCGTCAGCTCGCTCGACGTCAGCGCCAGGGTCACGATCGGGAAGTCGTTCGGGTCGAACCGCTTGAGGATCGGCTCTTCCATCTCGAGCGGCAGCTCGTTGCGGATCTCGGAGATCTTGTCGCGGATCTCCTGCAGCGCCTCGGCCGGCTCCTTGCCGAACTCGAACTCCGCGATGATCACGCCGAAGCTGTCGAGCGACTGCGAGTCCATCTTCTTGAGGCCGCTGATGCTGGAGATGCCCTCCTCGACCGGATCGACGAGGTCGCGCTCGACCTGATCGGGCGACGCGCCCGGGAACGGCAGCGACACCGCGACGACCGGCGGGTTGATCTCGGGGAACTCGTCCACCTCGAGCTGGAACAGCGCGAAGGCGCCGAAGACCACGAGCGCCAGCATCGAGACAACGGTCACGATCGGCCGCTTGATGGCGAAATCGGAGATGAACACGGTGCGTTCTCCTTACAGGTCCGTGGACCGGGTTCCGGGGACCGGGACCGGTCTATGACTTCGGCGACGTCTCCGCTGCCGGGGCCTCGGGGGCCGGTGCGGGCTGCGACCTGTCGATCACGCGCACCTGCGTGCCGGGCGTGACGCCCTGCGCCACGCCGGTCAGCAGCACGTCGCCCTCCTCGAGGCCCGACACGATCTCGACGCGCTCGTTCGGCCGATCGATCAGCCCCGCGCGCACGGGCACGGTCTCCACCTTGCCGTCGCGGATGCGCAACACCGTGGCCTGCGCGTCGAGGTTCGAGACGACGCTCGTCGGCACGACGAGCCCCGTGCGCGCGGCCTGCGTCACGCGGCCCTCGGCAAAGAGGCCGGCCACGAGCCGCCCGCTGCGGTTGTCCACCGTCACCCAGATCGGCACCTGGCGCGTCACCGGATCGGCCGTCGGGCTGATGCGCTCGACCCGTCCGGTGAACGACTGATCGGGGTATCCGCGCACCTGGAACCTGACGTTCGCGCCGACCCTGACAGACGACAGCGACTCGCTCGGCACCGACGCCTCGAGCTGGATGCTCGACGGCACGACGATCGTGTAGAGCGCCGTCCCCGGTGCGACGACGTCGCCGGCGTTCACCGGACGGTCGGCGACCACGCCCTCGATCGGCGAGCTGACCGTCGCGTCGGCGCGTGCCTTGCGCGCATTCGCGAGCCGGCTGCGCGCAGCGGCGACCTCCGACTCGAGGCGCACGACCTCGTTGCGCGCGGCCTCCACCTGCCGCTCGGCCACCGCGCCGGCCGAGACCAGCTTCTGCGCGCGATCGAGCTCGCGGCGGGCGAGGTCGAGCGCCTGCTCCTGCGATCGCAGGCCGGACTCGGCCGACATCACGGCCTCGTCGGCCGTGCGTGCCTCGATGACGGCGAGCACCTGGCCGCGGCGCACGGGCTGCCCCTGCTCGGCGCTCACCGACAACACCGCGCCGCCGACTTCCGCGCGCACCGTCGCCTGCTGCTTGGGCGCCAGCGTCCCCGAGATCACGGGACCCGTGACGATCTCCTCGCTCGTCACGCGCACGGTGTTCTCCTTGCCGATGTCGAGCGCGGGCGCGGCCGCCGGCGTGGCGGAGCCGGCCTCGGCCTGTTCCTTTGCCGCGCCGCCGGAGCAGGCTGCCGCCAGTGATGTCATCGCCACGATTGCCAGCAGCCCACGGCGGCCGTGCAGCCGCGCCTTCCCTGTCGTCACCACCCTCATTGCCGTGCTCCCGTCTGCTGCGTGTTCGTGGCTCCCGACGTGCCGCCGGGTGCCGATGGACTCGTTGCCGCGCCCTGCGACGCGGATCCCTGTGCCTGTTGGGCGGCACCGCCGGCACCCGCGTCGCCGCCGGCGCCGAGCGGCAGGTCGGGCAGCAGCGCCAGGCGCGACCGCGAGACCTGCAGGTCGCGCGCGGCCTGGGCCCGCGTCGCCTCGGCGCGTTCGAGCGCGAGCCGCGCGTCGTTCAGTTCGAGCTGCGTGGACAGCCCTTCCCGATACCGCACGTCCGCGATTTCGTGTGCGCGGCGCGCTTCCTCGACGGTGCCCGACGTCGCCTCCCATTGGGCGCGCGCCGCGAGATACGAGGCATGCGCGCTGCGCGTCTCGAGTTCCGCGATCTCGCGTGCCTGCTGCAGCTGGTGACGGCTCTCCTCGAGCGTGGCTTCGGCAATCGCGCGGTTCGCCTTGCGGCGGCCGCCATCGAGGATCGGCAGCGACACCGAGGCTGCGATGGTCCAGTCGCGCTGCTTGAATGCCGGCGCCGGATCGTAGGCGTACGCGATGAACGACGACGAGACGTTGACGGCGGGCTTGAAGGCGCCCTGTGTCACGTCGACCGCAGCCTCGTTTGCCTGCACGCCGATCTCGGTCTGGCGAACGGCGGTGCGCTCGACGAGGGCCAGGCCGGCCTCGGCCTCGGCGAGGGCTGCCGTCCAGCGCGAGGAGAGCATCCCGTTCGGCTCGGTGAAGTTGGCCTCGAGTTCGAGCGGCTGATCGGCAGGCACGTTGATCAACTGCTTGAGGCGCAGGTACGCGAGGTCGCGGTTGACGCGCGCGCGAATCACCGATGCGCGCTGGTTGTCGCGCGAGACCCGCGCCCGTAACGCCTCGAACTCGGCAATCTGGCCCACCTTGTACTGCAACTCCACCTGCTCGAGGGTCTGGCCTGCCTGCGTGAGCGTGGCCTCGCTGATCGTCACGAGCCTGTCGCTCAGCGCGGCGTCGTAGAACGCCGTCGCGACGTCGAGATCGAGTTGCGCCCGCGTCGTCGTGATGCCGAGCGAGGCGGCATCGCGGCCGGCACGCGCCTGCCGCTCGCGGGCCCGCGTCTGCCCGCCGTCGTAGACCATCTGCGAGAACTCGAGGTTCGCCGTCCAGGTGTTCATCTGGCCGAACGGCAGGTCCGCGTCCGAGTCGGAGGCGAACGGGTTGCCGGCCGGGCACTGCAGGAAGCGTTCGAGCTCCGCGAGCCGCTGCTCGATTGGCGCGCCTGCGTTGACGGTCAGTCCGGCGCAGGGCTGCACGGGCGCATCGGCGTCGAAGATGCCGGCAAACTGCGTCTGGAGCGTGCGCTGGAAGGCCACCGCGGAGTTCAACTGCGGAAACAGGGCGCTGCGCACGAGGTCGATCTGTCCGTCGGCGCGACGCACACCCGCCTCGGCAGCCGCGACGCGTTCGCTGCCTCCCTCGGCGAGCCCGAGCGCATCGTCGAGCGTCAGTCGGCGCGCGGCCGGCGCTCCCTGTGCGGCTTGAGACGAGGCCGGCGCCTGAGGCGCCTGGGCGCCGCCGACCGTGGGAAGGAGCAACAGGGCACCGGCGACGACGACCGACGCGAGCGGACGGGCGGACAAGGTGGACTCAGGCATGGCGGGCAATGGGATCGGAAGGGCCGTCGGCTGACGCCGGGACACCCGGCCTGACCCCGATGGCGCGCAGGAAGAACGCGACGTAGCGCTCGGGCGCTTCGTCTGCGGAGTACGGGTAGCACTGCGGATGGGCCTCCCGGCCCATTGCGTCGGCAAAGACCACGCCGCTCAGCATGCTCGAGGCCACCGGCACGTCGATGTCTGGGTCGCAGAGGCCGGCCTGGCGCAGGCGCTCGAGGTAGGCGCCGAGCGTGCGTTCGATGGACGTGCCCATGCGATCGCCGATGCAGGCCATGTCGGGGTGCGACTGTGCGTCGGCCATCGCGGCCTTGATCAGGCGGTTGTTGCTCACGACGAACTCGTAGTGGCGCCGCGTCCAGTCCAGCAGTTCGACGGCGGGGTCGGACGGCTCGGCGGGCAGGACGGCTTCGTCCTGCAGGCGCGTGACGGCCCGGAGTACGGCCTCGAGGATCAGGCCCTCCTTGGACCCGAACTGGCGAAAGAGCGTCACCTCGTTGACACCTGCGACCTGGGCGATGCGACGGGTGGTCGCGCCGCGGAATCCGGCGTTGGCGAAGACGGTCACGGCCGCTTCGAGGAGTTGTTCGCGCACATCCATGGGAGAGAGTGGGGTCGGCGCCGAGCGCCGAACACCCTGTTGTACGCCCTGGGGGAGCCGAGACGCAAGCAACTACTTGCTTTCAGGCATTTGCCCCCAGGAAATCGGCCTCGGCTTGCTCGGCTGCAAGCGCTTGCTTGCGCCGAGGATTCTAATGACGCGACCCGCGACCCGAAAGTTCCCGCCCAACCACTCACCGTTCGGCGTTCCCCGTTCGGCGTTCAGCGTTACCTTCCTTCTGTGCCCGCGCCCGGCATCAACCTTCCCTGGCTCCGCTACGGCGGGGACTTCGGCGCCAACGCATGGTCGCCGTCCGGCGGACTCGCGACCCGCGATCGCGACGACCTCCACCGCGCGCTCGACGCCGCAAAGGCTTCCGGTGCCGAACTCGTGCGCTGGTTCGTGCTCTGCGACGGCCGCGCGGGGTTCACGTTCGACGCCGACGGCGCGCCCGTGGCGCTGCAGGCGGCCGTGCTCGACGACCTTGCCGCCGCACTCGAGGCGCTGCAGCAGTTCGGGCTCCGGATGGTGCCGGTGCTGTTCGACTTCACCTGGGCGGATGCGCCGCGTGAGGTCAACGGGGTCTCGCTCGGCGGGCGTGCCTGGGTGCTCCACGATCCTGTCGCGCGCCATCGACTCTGGCGCGCCATCGACGGCCTGCTCGGCGCGTTCGGCCGGCACCCGGGCATTGCGCTGTGGGACGCCTGGAACGAGCCGGACTGGCTCTGCGCGCCGTGGCGGCCGCCGGCGCGCCGGCTCTCGCGCGCGCTGCTGCGCCTGTGCCTTGCCGAACTCGTGCTGCACCTGCGCTGGCACGTCAGCCAGCCCGTCACCGTGGGACTCGCGAGTGCGCGCGGGCTGTCGTTGTGCCGCGCGCTCGAACTCGACGTGCTGCAGGTGCACTGGTACGACAGCGTCGAACGTCGCGCACCGCTCGCCTTGCGGCCGCGCGTGCCGTGGAGCGACGCCCCGCTCGTACTCGGCGAATTCCCGAGCGCAGGCAGCGCGCGCGACTGCGCGCAGATCGTGGACACGGCGCGGCGCGCGGGGTACGTCGCGGCCTGGCCGTGGTCGTTGCTGGCGCACGATGCGAGCAGCGATGGCGCGTGCGCGCTCGCCGCGATCGGCTCACGCGGCGACCACACCGCGGCGCGCTGATCGCCTGCCACACTTCACTTACGTTATCCTTCGCGCATGCGTCGCCTGCGCGTGCTGTGCCTCATGCACGACTATCTCGTGCCTCCCGAGGACGACAGCAAGTACGACATCTCGGTCCCGTGGAAGACGGAGTTCGACGTCAAGAACACGCTGGAGGTGATGGGACACGAGGTGCGGGTGTGCGGCGTCGCCGACGATCTCTCCGTGCTCCGCACCGCGGTGAAGGACTTCGCGCCGCACATCGTCTTCAACCTGATGGAGAACTTCACCGAGGTCGGCGTGTTCGACCAGAACATCGTCAGCTACCTCGAACTCCTCAAGGTGCCCTACACGGGATGCAACCCGCGCGGGCTCATGCTCTCGCGCGACAAGGCGCTCTCCAAGCAGCTGCTCTCCTATCACCGCGTGCCGGTGCCGGACTTCACGGTGTTCCGCGTCGGCCGGGCCGTGCAGCGTCCCAAGCGGCTGCAGTTCCCGCTGATCGTGAAGTCGCTCACGCAGGAGGCCTCGATCGGCATCTCGCAGGCATCGGTCGTCGAGAACGACGAGAAGCTGCGCGAGCGCGTCCGCTTCATCCACCACAGCGTCGGCACCGATGCCATCGTCGAGCGCTACGTCGACGGCCGCGAACTGTATGTCGGCATCGTCGGCAACCTGGCGCTGCAGGTGTTCCCGGTCTGGGAGCTGAACCTCGGCAACCTCCCGCGCGAGAGCTGGCGCATCGCCACCGAGCGCGTCAAGTGGAGCGGCTCGTACCAGCAGAAGCACGGCATCATGAGCGGGCCGGCTCCCGGCCTGCCCGAGGGCGTGGCCGAGCGGATCCAGCGGCTGTGCCGGCGGGTCTACCGGACGCTCGATCTCAGCGGCTACGCCCGCATCGACCTGCGCCTGACCGACGACGGCCGCGTGTACGTGCTCGAGGCGAACGCAAACCCGCAGATTGCGTACGGCGAGGACTTCGCGGAGGCCGCCGAGGCCGCCGGGCTGAAGTACGAGCAGCTGCTGCAGCGCATCATCAACTACGGCCTCGCCTGGCGCCCCGAGCGGCGCGGCTGACGCGCGCGGGGTGGACGGCCGCCCCCGACTTGCGACAGAGTTAGCGCGCATCACATGAGAATTCCCCGCGTCGCGCTCTGGCTCTTCGCCCTCTACCTGCTCGTGTACGTCGGCTTCGTGAGCCTCAGCGCGTTCGCGCCCGGGCTGATGGCCGCCACGCCGGTCGCAGGGCTCCCGGTCTCGCTCGTCTACGGCCTGCTGCTCATCGCGCTGGCCTTCGTCCTGGCCGCGCTCTACGTGCGCGTCGCCCGCTGAGACGCGTCCCATGGTCTACGTCACATCGCCGCTCGCGGTCGGCGTGTTCGTCACGTTCGTCCTCTCGGTGCTCGTCCTCAGCTGGTGGCTCGGCCGACGCGCGACCTCGGCAAGCGGCTACTACGCTGCGCACGGCCAGATCCACTGGTTCGTGAACGGCATCGCGTTCGCCGGTGATTACCTGTCGGCGGCGTCGTTCCTCGGCATCTGCGGGATGATCGCCTTCTACGGCTACGACGGGTTCCTCTACTCGATCGGCTACCTCGCCGGCTGGATCGTCGCGCTCTTCGTGGTCGCCGAGCCGCTCAAGCGCATGGGCAAGTTCACCTTCGCCGACGCGCTCGACGCCCGCTTCAACTCCCGCGGCATCAAGCTCGCCGCCGCGATCAGCACGCTCGTCGTCAGCCTCTTCTACCTCATTCCCCAGATGGTCGGCGCCGGCGTGCTCATCAAGCCGCTCCTCGGCTTCTCGCACGCGGCCGGCGTGCTCATCGTCGGCATCGTGGTCACGATCATCGTGGTCACGGCCGGCATGGTGTCCACCACGTGGGTGCAGTTCATCAAGGGCGCGCTGCTCGTCGGCTTCTGCCTCCTGCTCACGCTGATGATCCTCCGCCGCGGCTTCGAGGTGCCGGCGGACCTGCGCGTCACGCCGCTCGATGCGGCAGCCGCCGCGCAGCAGGGCGACGTGATCGCCGGCGACCCGGACTGGCCCGACGCCGAATGGCTGCGGGTGCGCGATGCCGGCTCCGGGGCGCTGCACACGTATCGCCGCCTGCCTGACGGGCTCGTCCGCCGCACGCAGGTCGTCACGACGGGCACCGACGGGTCGGTGACGGTGGACGGCCAGCCCCAGGGGCTTGGCCAGGGCGAGCGCGACCTCCAGCCGACCGGCGCCGTGGCGGCACTGCCCGGGGGCACGTCGGCCACCGGGCCACTCGGCCCGCTCGAGTTCCTCCGCACGTTCAACGAAAGCACCATCGAGACGTGGACGCCGGAGCGCCGCGTGCTCACGGGCGGCGCGACCGCCGTCGTCTACACGCCGGGCACGCAGGCGGGAGCCGACCTGCTGCAGCCCGGTGCGAGCCCGACGTTCCGGGGCGTACGGAGCGAGCGCCTGTTCGACAAGCTCGACTTCCTGTCGCTGATGCTGGCGCTGTTTGCCGGCACCGCCTCGCTGCCGCACATCCTGATCCGCTACTACACGGTCAAGGACGTCATGGCCGTCCGCAAGAGCACCGTCGTCGGCATCGGTGCAATCGGCCTGTTCTACGTGCTCACGCTCTACCTCGGCCTCGGCGCCATGACCAGCGGCGCCCTCGACGTCACCAACAACAACATGGCCGCGCCGCTGCTCGCGCGCAGCTTCAGCGAGCCGCTGTTTGCCATCATCTCGGCCATCGCGTTCACCACCGTGCTCGGCACGGTCAGCGGCCTCATCCTCGCCGCGAGCGGTGCCGTCGTCCACGACGTGCTCTCGCACGTCCTGCGCATGGAACTCACCGACGATGCCAAGGTGCGCGCCGGCAAGCTGGTGGCGGTCGGCGTGGGCATCGTGGCGATGCTGCTCGGCATCGCGTTCGAGCGGCTCAACGTGTCGTTCCTCGTCGGCTGGGCCTTCAACGTCGCGGCCTCGGCCAACCTGCCGGCGCTCGTGATGCTCCTCTTCTGGAAGCGGACCACCAAGCAGGGCATCGCCGCGGCCATCCTCGTCGGCATGGCGAGCTCGCTTGCCTGGATCCTCTGCAGCGCGCAGGCCTACCGCGACGTCTACGGCTGGCCGCCGGACCAGGCGCTCGTGCCCTTCAGCCAGCCTGGTATCGTCACGATCCCGCTCGGGTTCCTCGTGCTCGTCGTCGTCTCGCTGCTGACCACGGGCCGCGCGCGGGACGAAGACTTGCCGGCGCAGGCGTGAATCTTCGCGGCCCTTCGCCACGACCCTGCTACACTTTCCGGGACGCCTCCGGCGGCCCGCAGGATGTCTTTCGGGCCCGGCGGCGACTCATTCGCCTGGAAAGGACCAGTTCGTCTTGTCGGAAACCCGCCTCAAGATTGCCCTCTTCATCGACTTCGACAACATAGAGATCGGCGTGAAGACGACCCTCGGGGGTCACTTCGACGTCGGCGCCGTGCTCGAAGCCATGAAGGAACGCGGCGAGGTGGTCACCAAGATCGCGTACGGGGATTGGACCCGCGCCGGTGACTACAGCCGTTCACTCACCCAACACGCCATCCAGATGGTGCAGCGCAACTTGACGCCAGGCGGCGACAAGAACGGCGCCGACATCAACCTCGCGCTCGACGCGCTCGAGATGGCCTTCACCCACAGTCACATCAACGCCTTCGTGATCGTCGGCGGCGACAGCGACTTCATGGCGCTCGTCGAGAAGCTCAAGCTCTACGACCGACAGGTCTTCGTCGTCGGCGGCCGCGCGTTCACGAGCGTCATCCTCCAGAAGAACTGCACGGAGTTCATCGCGTACGAGAACCTGGTCGGCCGGCGTGGCAGCAGCAGCCGCGGCGGCGCGAGCAAGGACGTCAAGGACGCCATGCCGCTCGTGAAGCGCGCCCTGAAGGTGCTCGCCGATCGCGAGGTGACCCCGCAGCTCGGCGTCCTCAAGAGCACGCTGCTCCAGCTCGACTCGACGTTCTCCGAACGCGAGTACGGCGTCAGCACCTTCCGCGACTTCGTGCAGAAGCTCGAACGTGCGCAGCAGGTCACCCTGCGCGGCGACGATCGCAGCCTGCTCGTGGAACTCAGGGAGAGCGCCTCGGACGCCATCGCGCACGAGCCGGCCGCACCGGCACCGGCACCGCCCGCGGCCGCACCGACACCGGCGCCCACGACGCCTGCATCGCCGCAGGCACCGCGTGCAACCGTGCCCACCGGCGAGCCGATTGCCGACGCACGGCCGGCCGACCCCGCAACCGCGGGCCAACTGGCTGAGGGCTATGCAATCATCCGCGACATCTTCATGCGTCCCGGGGTGGTGTCGCGCTGGCCGCTCTACGTCCGGCAGGCAAAGCAGGTCATTCGCGCAACCATCGAATCCTTCGACGAACGGCGATACGGCTTCAACGGCATCGTGGACGCGCTGCGCTACGGACAGCGTGAAGGCCTGTTCCGTCTCGATCGCGATCGCCAGGGCGTCATCCGGATCTACCCGGGCACACTGATCGAGGTCCCGGGCGAGACGCCGCTCGCACCGGTTGCCGATTCGCACGACGTCGCAGCGACAGATGCGGCGGGCATCGACGGCGAGGACCACGGCGAGCCGGCGGCACAGGCGGCCGCAGCGGTCGAACCGCAGGCTGAGGACGGCGTCGCCGCGGATCCTGACGCCGAGGCCCCGGTACGCAAGGCCGGCACCAGGCGCCGCGGGCGCGGCCGGGGTCGCGGGCGCGACGATGGCGCCAACGCCGGCGTGGAGTCACCCGCAGGCGAGACAGTCTCGAAGGATGCGACGACCGACGAGGCGCAGTCCGGCACGTTGTTCGAGGATGCGCAACCCGCCAGCGCCGCAGCGGACGAGGCCGAGCCTGACGCCGCCGCGGTCGCTGCCGACGTCGAGGCCGACGTCGCGCCCGCGGCACGCAAGACGACGCGCAAGCGTGCGGCCACGCCGCGCAAGCGCGCTGCGACTGCCGTCAAGAAGACGGCAAGGAAGACGTCCCGCTAGAGTGTCACCACGTCGCCCTGACGGACGGTGATCGTCTGCCGGCGCTCGGATCCGTCCGGGCGCCGGATCAGCACGTCGTGCGTGCCGACCTTGATCTGCAGGGCCGCCGGCAGCGTCCCGGCGCGCTCCCCATCCACGAAGACCTCCGTGCCCGGCTCGTCGTTCACCTGCAGGGGCGCCATTGGCAACTGCAGCGCGACACGGGCGACGGCACCGGGCTCGATCGTCACGGTGAAGGCCTGCTCGATGCGCAGCGCTTCACTCACCGCCTGGACGCGATGCGTGCCGGGCGGCATCAGGATCTGGCCGTCCATGCTGGAGCCGATCTTCTTGCGGTTGAGCACCAGCCCGACCTCGAGGGGCGAGTCCACGACGATCCAGCCGGCAAAGATCGGCACGTCGATCGGCGTGGTCTCGTTTGCCGCCACGGTCGCCACGGCGCGCACCGTACCGGCCTCGCTGCGCAGCACGAGTTCCCGCCTGCCGACCGGCAGGTCCTCGATGAGCAGCGGCGCCTTGCCGCGCGAGGCGCCATCCACGAACACTTCGGCTCCGGCCGGCGTCGATGACACCTGCAGCCGCCCCGTGGCGGCCCGGTCGGCAACCGGCCAGGCGAGCGCCTGCGTCGTCACGACGCCAAGACTGATCTCGACGGGCATCTCGCGGCGCTGGCTGCCATGGCGGAGTGTGAGCGTGTGCCGGCCCGGTGACAGTTCCTCACGAAGCGGCGTCTTGCCCACCACCTTGCCGTCGATCGCCACCTCGACGCCGTCCTGCGACGTCTGCACGACGAGCGTGCCTGACGCGCCGGGCTGGACCCACCACCACGCGGCGAACGCGCCGCCCTGGAACAGGGCGACGAGGATGCAGGCAGCAATCACCCGCCGCCAGTTCGTGCCCCGCGACGCAGGTGTCACGACGACAGGCGCCCAGATGTCGGAGGCACCCTGACGGTTCGTGGCTGGGGCGATCGGGCCGATGTGATCGGCCATCGAGGTCACGGCATGGCCGGCCCTCGGTGCGATCTCGTCGAGATCGGGCATCCCCACCGCACGGATCTCCGGCTCGATCTGCACGACCGGTTCGAAGGGCGCGCGCATGGCCTGCGGCCGTGGCGGCGTCGGGGCTGATGCGGGCGCGCTTGCGGCGCCGACAGGGACCGCAACGGGGCCGTCGGCGTCGACAGTCTCGACACGCGGCGCTTCGGGCGCGTCGTTCAGCGCGACCTGCGGCACGCGGGCGGCGCGGAGATCGGCAGGCGGCGTCCACGTCGGCACTTCGCGTTCGAGCAGCGAAGGTCCCTGTCCGGGCTGCTCCGCCGGCGTCGGCGCCATCGCGACGACGGGGAGATCCGGCACGGCCACGATGGCCGCTGCCGCGGTGACATCGTCTGGTGCTGACGGCGTCACGCTGCCGGGCAGCGCGCTCGCCTTCTTGCGACGGGTGCGCCGGCGTCGCCTGCGCGGCTGGGCGGCCGGCGGGTCCGCCGCGGGAGGTCCTGCCGCCTGTTCGTCGGACTCTTCGTCTGCGGGCGGATCGCCGGCAGTTGCCTCCCCGAACGCGGGCTCCCGTTCCTCCACCGCCACGATGTCGGCCGGAGCCGGAAGGTCGTCGTAGAGAAACGCTGCCTCCGGCTCGGGCTGCTCGGACGGCAACTGCTCCCACACCGACGCGTCGGCATCGTCGTCCACGATGACGACTTCGGGAACGACCGGGACTTCGGGAACGACCGGGACTTCGGGCTCCGGCGTCGGCTCCGGTTCGACGTCGGCGGCCTGCACCTCCGGTTCGTGTACAACGTCCTCGAAGAACGTCGCGACCTGGAGGAGCGGCTGCACGTCGTCGTCCACGACTCCAGACCCATCGTCGGCAGGCGAGGGTACGGCGTCGAGTTCGACCGTGCCGCCGAACAACGGCGAGAACGGCCGCGCGGGGACGTCGGCGAGCAGGGCTGCGCGCCAGTCGCCGGCCGCAGCTGGTTCCTCCAGGCCCGAAGCTTCGACGACCGGCTCTACGAACGGGGAGTCCTCGCCCAGCGGTTGCTCGCACAGCGGTTGCTCGAGGACCGGTTCGCCGAGGACCGACTCGTCCAGCACGGCGTCGTCGGACACCGGCTCCACCGAGAGCGGCTCGCGTGCCACGACGTCGGCAGGCGGGTGTTCCTCAGCGGCAGCTTCGACGAGCACCGGTTCGTCGGCTATCGCGAAGGCGTCAGCTTCCGCGCACACGACGCCCGGCGACGAAAGTGCGGCCACGCGCTCTTCGAGATCCTCGAGAGAGATGTACCCGTACGACTCGCCGACGCCCCGCGCGACTTCGGCTGGTTCGACTGGTTCAACTGGTTCAACGGGTTCAACGGCTTCGCCTGCTTCCGCTGCTTCCACCGGTTCCACTGCTTCGGCTGTCTGGGCGGGTGCGGCTGCCTCCACCACCGGCGTGTCCACCACGGCCTCTGCCACCCCGGCGACGACGGTCTCGGCGGCGGGCAGCTCCACGGCTGGCTCGACATCGTCGAAAGCCGGGGGCTCGTCGGCAGGCGCGAGTTCCTGGGTCACCGGCAGCTCGCCGACGGGTATCTCGGGCGCCAGGAGTTGTTCGTCGTCGGCAGCGAACGTCATCCCGTCACACGACGGGTCGGTGTCAACCTGTCCGATCACAGCGGGCTCGGCGACGGCCTCGACGGGTAGCGGAACATCGGCGAACACGCTGACATCGGCCAGGCTGGCCTCGGGCACCTCGGCATCAGCCTGACCGGCATCGGGCTCGTTCCGCCACGGCAATGCCTCGCGCCACCAGTCGGACGGGACACCCTCGGACGCGGCCTCGAGCGTGCGCGTCTCCGGCTCCGGTGCTATCGACAGCAGCGGGATTGTCTCGACGGCTGTCGCCTCCGCGAGAATCGCGTCCACGGGTGCCGACGCCATCTCGACGCCGTCAGCTGGGGGGATGGCGATCAGCCCGGTCTCGCCCGTCTCGACAGGCATCGACGACCAGCGCACCCTGTCGTCGATGAGCGGTTCGCTCGTTGGCGGCGTTTCCGGCTGCAGGCGCAGCGACGGATCGGCCGCGACGGGAGCCACCGCGGCAACGATGTCGGCAAGCTGCTTCTCGAGGTCCGCGCGCTGCTCGGCGAGCGTGTCGAGACTGCCGGGTGCAGGCGCGCTTCGCACGACGGGACCTTCGAGTTCGGCCTCGAGCGCCAACAGCGCCGCGATGTCGATGTTCCCGTCGTCGGCGACCGGAGCGGGTTCGTCCGCAGGGACGGCAGCCACCGTGACGGCTGGCGCGTCGAGCGCTGGGTCGGTCACGACGAGCGGGCCCTGCGGGCTGACGTCGAGTGCCGGCGCCTCGACGGGGACGTCGGTCGCGGCCTGCCTCGCCGCCTCGAGTGCGGCAATCGCACCCATCGCGCCCTTCACGCGTGCGACGGAGATGCCCATTGCGGCGGCTCCGCCGCTGACGAGTGCCTCGAAGGCCTGCTGGGCCTGTCGAACGGTCGCGAAGGTTCGGCGGCTGTCCACGGGCACGAGGCGTTCGAGCCAGGCGACGACGTCGCCGGCAATGGCGGCGGCCGGCGACTTCGCGAGCCGATCCTGGGCGAGGGGCAGGAGGCCCCGGAGCCGGTGCGGGTACTCGTCCTCGCCGAGCGGGCGTCCGAGGAGCGCCGCGAGCGCGAGCAATCCGGCCTGCGCGACGTCGGTCTTGATGTCGAAACGCACGGGCCCGGCGGCGGGCGGCGTGGCGATGCGCCAGTCCCGCCAGAGTTGATGGCGCGGCAGCTGCAGCCGCTCGAGCGCCGGCGCGAGGACGTGCTCGACCATCACGATGCGCCCGGTCGGCGTCACGACGACGCACTCGGGCCCGAGGGCGCCATGCGTGACGTTGCGGGAATCGTGCAGGACGGCGAGCGCAGCGAGCACGTCGCGCGCCACCTGGAGCCCGGCGCCTGGCTCGAACGTGACGAGGCCGTGGCCTGCCATTTCGAGGACGTCGGCGAGGCGCGTGCCCGGGACGTGGCTCGAGACGAGTGTCGGGCCGCACCCCTTCCTCGCCGCCTCGAGACTGAAGATCCGCGCGAACTTGACGTGCTGCAGCTTCGCGAGCCGCGTCACCCGGTCGCGCAGGGGCGTCTCGACGGCCGCGAAGGCAGGGTCGAAGTGCAGCCACTCGACGCGCTCGCCGGTGCCGGTCTCGCGCCACTCGCGCACGCCGAGGCCGTCGCGAAAGATCACGCGTTCTTCCGCCGGTTCCTGGAGGTGTGCTACCTTCACCGCGCGCGTCCTTTCCGGGTGTCGAGAGCCGCAGCGATCACACGCATCGCCACACTGGTGCTGCAACGGACACACCAGTCCTCCGGAATGCCGTCGGTCGGTGGTAACTCCTTGCCGTTACTGGCAGATCTGAAATCGGCGTTGCCAAAGGGCCGCTCCACTCCTCGTCGCCGACGCGCAACCGTGCAACGGTTTCCACAATTTCGTAATCGGCTGCCATGTACCGCGCTTCATTCCGCTGCATTGCCGGGTGCCACGGCACCCACCCGCTCTTCACCCCGCTCTATCGGTGCCCGACCTGCGGCGACCTGCTCGAGGTCGCGCACGACGTCGAGGCGCTGAAGGACCGGTCGGCCGCCGCGTGGATGCGGCTCTTCGACGACCGGTACAAGCGCACGACGTGGCCCTACGGGTCGGCGGTCTGGGGCAAGAAGGAATGGGTCTGCCCCGACGTCCGCGACGACCAGGTCGTGTCGATGGACGAGGGCGGCACGAACCTGCTGTGGGCCGACCGCTACGGTGCCGGGCTCGGCGTGCCGGATCTCTGGATCAAGCAGTGCGGCAATTCGCACACCGGGTCGTTCAAGGATCTGGGGATGACGGTGCTCGTGTCGGCCGTGCGCCAGATGATCACCGACGGCCAGCAGGTGCGCGCCATTGCCTGCGCCTCCACGGGCGACACCTCCGCGGCGCTCTCGGCCTACGCGGCCGCGGCGGGCATCCCCGCCATCGTGCTCCTGCCGCGCGGCAAGGTGTCGGTCGCGCAGTTGCTCCAGCCGATTGCCAACGGCGCGCTCGTGCTGTCGCTCGACACCGACTTCGACGGCTGCATGGCCATCGTGCAGCGGCTTGCCGCCGAGGAGGGCGTGTACCTCGCCAACTCGATGAACAGCCTGCGCCTCGAGGGCCAGAAGACGGTAGCGATCGAAATCGTCCAGCAGATGGACTGGCAGGTGCCCGACGTCATCGTCATCCCGGGGGGCAACCTCGGGAACGTCAGCGCGCTCGGGGCGGGGTTCGAGATGATGCGCGCGCTCGGCGTCGTGAGCAGGAAGCCGCGGATCGTCGTGGCGCAGGCCGCGCGCGCCAACCCGCTCTATCTCGCCTACACGCGCAACTGGGACTTCGAGCCCGTGCAGGCGCAGGGCACGCTCGCGTCGGCCATCCAGATCGGCAATCCCGTGTCGATCCGCAAGGCCATCCGCACGCTGCAGGCCTACGACGGCATCGTCGAGCAGGCCACCGAGACCGAGCTTGCCGACGCATCCGCGCGCGCCGATCGCACCGGCATGTTCAACTGTCCGCACACGGGTGTCGCGCTCGCCGTGCTCGAGAAGCTCGTGGCGCGCGGCGAGATCACGCGCGAGCAGCGCGTTGTCGTCATCTCGACGGCCAACGGACTCAAGTTCAGCGACTTCAAGCTGCAGTACCACACGGGCCAACTGCCCGGCATCGACGCATCGCTCGTGAACACGCCCGTCGAGTTGCCCAACGACTACGACGCCGTCCGCCGCGCGATCGACGAAGTCAGCACAGCGAGGTAGGCGGGCCTCGATGGCCCCCTCACGCGTGCAGCGGACCTGTGATACAAGATGCCCCCATGCAACAGCCTCCGGGGGGACCCGGTGGCCGCCCGGAGGCGGCCGCAGGCGAGACAGGTGTGCGCGCGGCGGTGCACGACGGTGAGCCTCGCGGGTGGCGCAGGACCGCGGCCCCCGTCAACACGAGCGCGGCCGAGACCATCGTCGAGTACGTGCGCGATCTGCTCGAGCGCGGGCAACTGAAGCCCGGCGACCGCCTGCCGCCCGAGAGGCGCCTTGCGCAGGAGACCGGGGTGAGCCGCTCCTCGGTGCGGGTCGGCCTTCGCGCGCTGGCGACCATGGGGATCATCCAGTCGCGGCATGGATCGGGAACGTTCGTCGCCGATGGTCCGCCGGCCCTCGAAAGCGAGCCGCTGCACTTCCTTGCGGCACTGCACGGCTTCACGCGCGACGAGATGTTCGAGGCGAGGCGCCTCCTCGAGGTCGGCGTCGCGGCCCTCGGCGCATCGCGCGCGACGGGCGAGCAGATTGCCGCCATCGCCGAGGAAGTCACGAGCATGTTCGCGTCGCTCGAGAACCCGCAGGACTTCCTGCGGTACGACATCCGCTTCCATCGGGCGGTGGCCGCGGCCTGCAACAACCCGATCCTCACGTCGCTCGTGGAGATGTTGTCGGAAGTCTTCTACGAGCGGCGGCGCGAGACCGTTGGCAGGGCGCGCGACCTCCGCGAGTCGGCCGAGATGCACCGGCGGATCTACATGGCGATCCGCCAGCGGGATGCCGCCGCGGCACGCGAGACGATGGACCGGCACCTGCAGCTGTCGTACGTCGCCCAATCGTCCGAGGACGTCGCCTGAACGGCGCGCGCCTGGCGGCGCGGGCGACTCACAGGAACTGTCCGACCGCGCCCCACGTCCCGTGGTCCTGCAGCCGCAGCGTGTGCAGGTACAGGTCCACGTCCTCGGCCGGATAGGCGTCGCGCAGCGTCGTCACGGCCGTCGGCAGCTTCTCGGCGTCGATCGCGGGCTGCGCATCGTCGGCAATCAGGCCGTTGTCGTGCGCGATGCCGAGGCCATCGAGGAACGTCGCCATCATCGGCCGCTGGTGCGCCAGGTGGAACGTCACGAGGAGCCGGCCGGCCACGCCGTCCGACACCGCCGCGAGGCCCGCCGTGTACTTCGCCTTCTTCTCGAGCGGCAGCGCCAGCACCGACTTCACGCGGAAGTTCAACCGGCGCGACAGCAGGCCGACGACCTCGGCATGCTCGGCGCCGGCATCGCCCTCGTTCCAGAACGCCTCGGCGGCGCGGCGGCGCTGGTCATCGGTCATGAGCTTCCAGAGTTGCGAAGCGCGGGTGATCTGATCGACGTCGGGCATACGGGGCAGCATTCTACCGCGGCTGCCCGGCGCGGCCCTCGAGTTCCAGCCACCGCGACATGAGCCGCTCCAGGTCGGCATCGACGGTCTCGAACGCCGACGCGGCCTCGGCCATGCCAATCGCACCCAGCAGGTGGAAGTCCGGTGCGTTGATCGTCGCCTCCAGTGCCTGCTTGCGCGTCTCCAGCGCCTCGATCTCGCTCGGCAGGCGCTCGAGTTCGAGCTTCTCCTTGTAGGTCAGCTTCGCCGGCCGCTCCGTCGTGGCGTGAGCCGGCGTGCTGCGCGCGCTCGCCACAGGCGCCGCCGGGGCGTCGATCGCATCCCGCGTGGCCTTCTGCCGGACCCAGTCGGTATAACCGCCGATGTACTCGCGGACGATGCCATCGCCCTCGAACGCAATCGTGCTGGTCACGACGCGGTCGAGGAACGCGCGGTCGTGGCTGACGACGATCAGCGTGCCCGTGAAGCCGAGCAGCATGTCCTCGAGCACGTCGAGCGTCTCGAGGTCGAGATCGTTCGTGGGCTCGTCGAGCACGAGCATGTTGGCCGGCCGGACGAGCAGGCGGGCGAGCAGCAGGCGATTGCGTTCGCCGCCCGAGAGCGCGCGCACGGGCGACTGGAAGCGCTCGGGCGTGAACAGGAAGTCCTTCAGGTAGCCGGCGACGTGGCGTGTGCCACCGCCGACCTCCACCATCTGCCGGCCGTCTGCAACGGTGTCGAGCACGCTGCGATCCGGGTCGAGCTGCTCGCGTTCCTGGTCGAAGTAGGCAATCTCGAGGTTCGTGCCGTGCCGCACCTCGCCCTGCTGCACCGGCAACTGCCCCAGCAGGAGCCGCAGCAGCGTCGTCTTGCCCGACCCGTTGGGCCCGAGCACGCCGATGCGATCGCCACGCATGATGCGGCCGCTGAAGTCGCGCACGATGACGCGATCGCCGAACGCATGGTGCAGCCCGCGCGCCTCGATCACGATGGCGCCCGACCGCTCGCCTTCGTCGATCGACAGGCTCACGGCGCCCTGCTTCTCGCGCCGCTGTGCCCGCTCCCGCCGCATGGCCTCGAGCGCGCGCACGCGGCCCTCGTCCCGCGTCCTGCGGGCCTTGATGCCCTGCCGGATCCACGCCTCCTCGCGCGCCAGCAGCTTGTCGAACTTCGCCTGCTGCTGCGCCTCGGCGTCCTGCTCGGCCTCGCGCGTCGCGAGATAGGCGTCGTAGTCACCGGGATAGCTGCGCAGCGAGCCGCGATCGAGTTCGACGATGCGCGTGGCAAGCGCGCGCAGGAGCGCGCGGTCGTGCGTGACGAAGAGCAGCGCACCCGTGTACTCGCGCAGGAAGCTCTCGAGCCACTCGATCGAGTCGATGTCGAGGTGGTTGGTCGGCTCGTCGAGCAGCAGCACGTCGGGCTGCCGGACGAGCGCCTGCGCGAGCAGCACGCGGCGGCGCTGCCCGCCCGAGAGCGTGTTGACGGGCGCGTCTGCCGGGAGGTCGAGCCGCGCGATCACGTCCTCGACGCGCTGTTCGAGCCGCCAGCCGTCCTGGCGCTCGAGGGCGTCCTGCAGGTGTCCGAGGCGCTCGATGAGCGCGGGCGTGCCGTGCTCGGCAAGGGCGTGGGCAACCTGGTGGTACTCGATGGCGAGATCACCGAGCGCACCGAGGCCGTCGGCAACCACCGCGAACACCGACCGGTCGCCGCCCGGCGGCACGTCCTGCTCGAGGCGCGCGATGCGCAGCCCGGGCTGCCTCCAGACGCGGCCCGCGTCGGCCGCGATGTCGCCGGCGACGAGACGCAACAGCGTGGACTTGCCTTCGCCGTTGCGTCCGATGAGGCAGACGCGCTCCCCCTGCTCGAGCCGCAGCGACGCCGCGTCGAGCAGGGGACGATGGCCGAAGGCCACCGTCACGTCGTCGAGCTCGATGAGTGCCAGGCCTACTTCCCCAGGAGCTTCTGGAAGGCCGCCGACATCGCGGTGGACGGCGCCGCCGCCGGCGGCTGCTGGCGACGGTCCTGCAGACGTCCGCCTCCCGACCGCGGGCCGCGCTGGGCCTCGCCGGTGCCGCCCTGTGCCTGGCGCGCGTCACGCGATGACCCGCTGCGCGGCGCCGGCCGTTCGGCCTTGCGCATCGTCAGTGCAATCCGCTTGCGCGGGATGTCGACCTCCAGGACCGTCACGTTGACGATCTGCCCGGCCTTGACGACCTCGCGCGGGTCCTTCACGAACCGGTCAGCAAGTTGTGACACGTGGACGAGGCCGTCCTGGTGCACGCCGATGTCCACGAAGGCCCCGAAGTTGGCGACGTTCGTCACGACGCCCTCGAGCACCATGCCGGGCTGCAGGTCCGACAGCTGCTGCACCGAGTCCTTGAACTTCGCGGTGCGGAACTCGGGCCGCGGGTCGCGGCCCGGCTTCTCGAGCTCGGCGAGGATGTCGCGGACCGTCGGCGTGCCGAAGCGGTCGTCGGCAAACGCCGACGCGTCGAGGGTGCGCAGGAACGCACTGTCGCCGACGAGCGACGGCAGATCGCGGCCGGTGGCCTGCGCGATGCGCTGCACGACCTCGTACGCCTCGGGGTGGACCGCCGACGCATCGAGGGGATCCGGCCCGTTCAGGATGCGGAGGAAGCCAGCCGCCTGCTCGAAGGTCTTCTCGCCGAGCCGCGGCACGTCGAGCAGTTCCCGGCGGCGCGTGAACGGCCCGCGCTGCGTGCGGTGCTCCACGATTTGCGCGGCAAGCCGCGCGTTCAGCCCGGAAATCCGCGAGAGCAGCGCCGGTGACGCGGTGTTGACGTCGGCACCCACGGCGTTCACGCAGTCCTCGACGACGCCATCGAGCTGGCGCGCGAGTGCGGGCTGGCTGACGTCGTGCTGATACTGACCGACGCCGATGGACTTCGGCTCGATCTTCACGAGTTCGGCGAGCGGATCCTGGAGGCGGCGCGCGATCGACACCGCCCCGCGCAGCGTGACGTCGAGCTCCGGGAGCTCCTTCGATGCGAGCTCGGACGCCGAGTAGACCGAGGCGCCCGCCTCGGACACGACGACCCGCGTGAGCGCGAGCTCCGGATACTGCTCCATCACGTCGGCGACGAGCTTCTCCGTCTCGCGTGATGCCGTGCCGTTGCCGATGGCGACGAGCTCCACCTTGTGCGTCACGCAGAGCGCGGCGATGGCGGCAATCGATCCCTTCCAGTCCTTCCGCGGCTCGTGCGGGTAGATGGTCGTCGTGGCCAGCACGGCGCCGGTCTTTCCGGCAACGGCAACCTTGACGCCGGTGCGGATGCCCGGGTCGAGCCCCATCGTCACGCGCGTGCCCGCGGGCGCCGCGAGCAGCAGGTCGCGCAGGTTCGTGCCGAACACGCGGATGGCTTCCTCCTCGGCCATCTCGCGCAGCCGAGTCTCGACGTCGTTCTCGAGCTTTGGCTGGAGGCGGGCCTTCCACGCGAGGGTGACGGCGTTGCGGAGGAAGTCGTCGGCAGGGCGTCCCTCGTGCGTGACGCCCGCGAATGCCGCGATGCGGCGTTCGGGCTCGCCAACCGGCGCGCCATTCTCATCCTCTGGCAGCACGATCGACAGCTTCAGGGCGCCTTCCTTGCGTCCGCGCAGGAGCGCCAGCACGCGGTGCGACGGCAGCGTGCCGACCGCTTCCTTCGCGTCGAAGTAGTCGCGGAACTTCGCGCCGGCCTCCTCCTGGCCCTCGACGACCTTCGAGCGCAGGCTGCCCTGTTCCCACACGTACGTACGGAGCCCGCCGACGAGCTCGGGCGCTTCCGAGAAGCGTTCGATGAGGATCGCGCGCGCGCCGTCGAGCGCCGCCGCGACGTCGAGCACGCCCGTGGCCTCGTTGACGTACTCGGCGGCCGCCTGATCGGGCACGAGGGTCGGCGTCGCGAGCAGTGCGTCGGCAAGCGGCTCGAGCCCCTGCTCGCGCGCCACCTGCGCCTTCGAGCGCTTCTTCGGCCGGTGCGGCGCGTAGAGGTCTTCGAGGCGGGTCTTGCTGTCGGCGCTGCGAATCGCCTCCTCGAGCTCGGGCGTCAGCTTCTGTTGCTCGACGAGCGACGAGAGGATGGCGGTGCGCCGCTCCTCGAGCTCGCGCAGGTAGCGCAGGCGCTCCTCGAGCGTGCGGAGCTGCGTGTCGTCGAGCCCGCCCGTCGCCTCCTTGCGATAGCGCGCGATGAAGGGCACGGTGGCGCCCTCGTCGAGCAGCGCCACCGCGGCCGTCACCTGCGACGATGCGACGGAGAGTTCCTGGGCGATCCGATCGAGGATCGGCATGAAGACGACCGCGGAATCGGCCGGGGGTGTTGTCATCGGTGTGCCTTCCGGGCGGGTTCGGGGAACGCGCCCTACCTTGTCAGCTTGCGGTACTTGACGCGATGCGGCGTGTCGGCAGCTGTGCCGAGCCGGCGGTGGCGGTCCGCCTCGTAGTCCTGGTAGTTGCCCTCGAACCACACGACCGTGCTGTCGCCCTCGAACGCGAGGATGTGCGTGGCAATGCGGTCGAGGAACCAGCGGTCGTGGCTGATGACCACGGCGCAGCCGGCAAAGTCGAGCAGCGCCTCCTCGAGCGCGCGCAGCGTGTCCACGTCGAGGTCGTTCGTCGGCTCGTCGAGCAGCAGCAGGTTGGCGCCGCTGCGAAGCAGCTTCGCCATGTGCACGCGGTTGCGCTCGCCCCCCGACAGTTGCCCCACCCGCTTCTGCTGGTCGCGGCCCTTGAAGTTGAACCACGACACGTACGCACGCGACGCGACGGTCCGCTTGCCGAGCGCGATCTCGTCCTGCGCGTCCGAGATCTCCTCCCACACCGTGCGGTCGCCCTTCAGCGCATCGCGCGACTGATCGACGTACCCGAGCTGCACGGTGTCGCCGATGCGCAGCGTGCCGGCGTCGGGTTGCTCCTGCCCCGTGATCATCCGGAACAGCGTGGTCTTGCCCGCGCCATTCGGCCCGATCACGCCGACGATGCCGCCGCGCGGCAGGGTGAACGTGAGGTCGTCGAAGAGGAGGTTGTCGCCGAACGACTTGCGCAGGTCGCGCGCCTCGACCACCACGTCGCCGAGTCGCGGTCCGGGGGCGATGTAGATCTCGACCTGGTCGATCTTCTCGCGCGTGTCCTGTGCGAGCAGGTCCTCGTACGCATTGAGACGGGCCTTGCCCTTGGCCTGCCGCGCACGCGGCGACATGCGAATCCATTCGAGCTCGCGCTGCAGCGTGCGCTGGCGCCGGGACTCGGCCTTGGCCTCCTGCGCGAGCCGCTGCTGCTTCTGCTCGAGCCAGCTCGAGTAGTTGCCCTGCCACGGGATGCCGCGGCCGCGATCGAGCTCGAGGATCCAGCCGGCGACGTTGTCGAGGAAGTACCGATCGTGCGTGATCGCGACGACGGTGCCCTTGTATTCCTTCAGGAAGGTCTCGAGCCACGCCACCGACTCGGCGTCGAGGTGGTTGGTCGGCTCGTCGAGCAGCAGCAGGTCGGGCGACTGCAACAGCAGCCGGCACAGCGCGACGCGCCGCCGCTCACCGCCCGACAACGTCGTCACGTCGGCGTCCGGCGGAGGCAGCCGCAGGGCATCCATCGCGAGTTCGAGCTTGCTGTCGAGGTTCCAGGCATCGACGGCGTCGATGCGGTCCTGCACGGCGGCGAACTCGTCAGCCGTTTCGTCCGAGTAGTTGGCGGAGAGTTCGTCGAACCGCGCGAGCAGGTCCTTGATGGGCTGCACGCCTTCCTCGACGTTGCCGAGCACGGTCTTGGACGGATCGAGCTGCGGCTCCTGGGGCAGGTACCCGACGGTGCACCCCTGCGCCAGGAACGCTTCGCCGGAGAACTCCGTTTCGACGCCGGCCATGATGCGCAGCAGCGTCGATTTCCCCGCGCCGTTGTAGCCGAGCACGCCAATCTTGGCGCCCGGCAGGAACGACAACCAGATGTCCTGAAGCACGACCAGGTCCGGGGGATAGACCTTGGTCAGCCCCTTCATCACGTAGATGTACTGAGGTGCCATGCGGGAAGGGCGACGTGCGAATCGTTCCGATGAAAGACGGCCGGCGCAGGACCGGTCGTTGCCGACGAGCGTGCCGCCCGTGCATCGGTCGGCATGCGGACCAATCCGGAGGACCGGCCGCCGCTAGTGTAGCAGCGCGTCGGGGCGCGCGTTCGCGTGTGCGCAGGTCGGAGGGTCCTGCCGCCGGCGGCCTCGCGAGTGTCCGAGGCCGCCGGCGCGATCGTGCGGAGCGTCCTTAACCTTAGACCTGGCTGCGGCGGCGTCCCGCGAGGCCGGCCAGGGCGATGCCGATCAGCGCGAGAGTCGCGGGTTCGGGAACGGGATTGGGATCGATGGGATCGAAGTCGTCGACGAGTTGCCAGTCGATGATGTCGTGCACGCCACCGGCTGCGCCCGTGCCCGACGTGAAGCCCACGTAGGCGGACGTCTGTCCGAGCACCGACAGCAGGTTGACCGAGCGGGCGAGCGTGGCGACGTTGGGCCGGACATTGGTCTGGCTCAGCCGCATCTCGATGATCTCCGACGAGCCGTCGTAATCAATCCAGGCGAACCAGTCGCTGCCGTTGTTCATGCGCGGCCCGACGGATGCGGTCGGCCCGTCGAACCCGCCCTCGATGTTGATCCCGACATGATTGCCGTTGGGATCGTTCAGGAAGCTGCCGTTGTTCCAGGTGTCGAACTCGACGCCCACGCTGTTCGCGATGCCCTGGTATCCGATGCCGCCGCCTGCTCCACCGGCGGTGTTGGACACGGTCTGCACGACGAACACGATGCCGTCGGCGCCCTGTCCGTCTTCGTCGGAAATGCCCTGCGGGTCGGTGATGCGGAACGTGAAGAACGTGCTGAACGACGCCTCGTTGGCGAGGTCGATGGGATCGGTCAGGAAGGCACTGCCGCTCTGGCCGAGGCCGTTCGTCAGCCGCAGGACGCTGCGGCCCAGGCTGTCCACGACGGGGTCAGCGATGCCCGCGGTGCTGCCATTCTGCTGGAACGGCGACAGGTCGGAGAAGTCGGTAAACGTGAGGGTGTCGGCACTCGCCGGCACTGCCCCGAGCGCGACGCACATGGCGCCAAGCGCGAGCACCCCTCGAACAGGCACACTGGTTCTGGACATGCAAGCCCCTTCCGGCTGGAAAATCAGACTCGTCGTCGCACCTGAGCACTGGCGAGGGAGTCGTATCGGCCGAAGCAAGAGGCGCACCAGATAGCCACGGTTGCGCACGTTCGAGAGTGGCGCCGGCGCGTCGACATTGTCGCGGCGAGGCGAGACAAAGGTCGCCCATTCGCTCGCGGAGGGCGGAGTCGAAACCGCCGCCCTCCACGCGCTCGAGGTTAGTTGTCCCCGTCGATCAGGTTGCCGAGGCCGCCGAGGATCGATCCCTCCTCACGACCACCCCTGCCGATGCCGGGGACGGCCTTCATGATCCGATCCGCCATGCGGCTGAGGGGCAGCGACTGCAGCCACACGCGGCCCGGTCCGGTCACGACCGCGAAGAACAGGCCTTCGCCGCCGAACAGTGCCGTCTTCACCTTGCCGACAAACTGCACGTCGTACTGCACCGACGGCGTCAGCGCCACGAGGCAGCCCGTGTCCACGCGCAACTGCTCGCCGGCCTTCAGGTCGAGTGCCTCGACCATCCCGCCCGCATGCACGAAGGTCAGGCCGTCGCCCGTGAGGCGCTGCATGATGAAGCCCTCGCCGCCGAACAGGCCCACCCCGATCTTCTTCTGGAACGCGATGCCGATCGAGACGCCCTTGGCCGCGGCCAGGAAGCTGTCCTTCTGGCAGATCAACTCGCCGCCGAGCTCCTTGAGATCCATCGGCAGGATGCGCCCGGGGTACGGCGCCGCGAACGCCACGCGCTGGATCGACGCCGACGGGTTCGAGAACACGGTCGTGAAGAGACTCTCTCCCGTCAACAGGCGCTTACCGGCGCCCATCAGCGCACCCATGATGCCGCCCGACTGCTGCTGACTGCCGTCGCCGAAGACGGTGTCCATCTGGATGCCGGACGTCATGTACATCAGCCCGCCCGCCTCGGCCACCGCGGCCTCGCCGGGATCGAGCTCGACCTCCACGAACTGCAGGTCCTCGCCGACGATGCGATACGCGATCTCGTGTGCCCGCCGGCCGATGGGCGGCGGCGGCATCGCCGGCGCGCCGGTGACGACGTCGGTGAACAGCGAGGCGAGCTGCGGCGTGTCGCGGGCCGCCTGCCACTGCGACATCCCGGTCGTGAAGACCAGTGTGTCAGGCGTGACCGCGCCGGTGCGGATGCGTCCGACGAGGTCGTCGAGGGTGATGGGGCCGACGGGATCGTTGTTCTGTGCGAAATACCACATGGTCAGATTCGGGACTCGGGATTCGGGACTCGGGACTCGGGATTCGGGACGCGGGATTCGGGATTCATCCCTCTGCGTGCGCGAGCGTGTCGCGCTCGATGCGCGCGACGTCGTCGTGCGGCAGGGCGAGCAGGCGCGAGAGCTGCGTGAGATACATGCGTTCGCCCGGCGACACCTCCCCTTCGCCGTGCACCACGGCATACGCGAGTGCGTACGCGACCTGTCGCTGCTCGGGCGTGGTGAACGCCGGCGTGATCGACTCGAGCGGCCGCCGTGCCGCCAGTTCGCCCTCGAGGAGCGCCTCCGCGCCGAGGTCCAGGGCCCGGCGGCCGATGACGCCGAGTTCCTCCTCCGACAGTTCGCCGTCGGCGCGCGCCGCACTCATCGCGAGTTGCACGAGCGGCAGGAGCGACGTCGGCACGGGCAGCGCAGGTGCGGCGTCGGCGGGAACGGGCGTGGCTCCGGGAATCGGCGGTGGCAGTGGCGGCGGTCCACTGACCGTCGGCACCGTGCCAGACGTCACGCCTCGCGCGGTCGTCGCGCCCGACGCATCGGGCGGCGCGGTCCCGCTGCCCTGCTGCATCGTCTCGAGCGCTCCCCAGATGAGGCCGCCGACGGTGAGCAGCGTGCCGGCGTTCACCAGGCCGCCGCCCTTTCGCCCTCCGCCCCACCCGCTGCCGCCGACGCCGAGGCCGGACAGGCCGAAGCCGCCACGACGACGCTTCGTCCGGCCACCGAGAAATCCGCCAATCAACTCGCCGATGATCCGTTCGGGATCCATGTGATTCCTTCTTACGATCCGAAGCCCGCGGAGTTCAACCACGCGTGCGCCTGCGCGACGTCCTCGCGCGTGAGCGCATGCCCGCCAGGCGACCAGAACGGCGTGACCTCGGCTCCAGCCGCCGCCAGGACGTCGGCAAGCCGGCGTGCCTCGGCGATGGGCACGATGGGGTCCTGCTCGCCCGCCGCGAGGAACACGGGCGCACCACCGAGTGCCGGCAACGGGTCCGGTGCCAGCACGTACTGTGCGTGAAAGAGCGCCGCACCCGCGACGCTGTCGGGGTGCAGCAGCAACATGGCGTGCGCGATGTTCGCGCCGTTCGAGTAGCCCACCGCGACGATGCGCTGCCGATCGAGGCCGTGCGCCTCGGCGGCCTCTGCGACGAACGCCGCCAGTTCCGCGGCGCGTGCCCGCACGTCGTCGAGATCGAACACGCCTTCGCGGACGCGCCGGAAGAAGCGCGGCATGGCGCCCTCGAGCACGCGTCCACGCGGACTCAGCAGCGCTGCCGTCGGGTGGAGCGCGCGGCCGAGCGGCAGCAGGTCGCGCTCGTCGCCACCCGTGCCATGGAGCAGCAGGAGCGTCGTCGTCGTCGGCCCCTGTGCGGGCTCGACGCTGTACGTGAACTGCCGCAGCATCGTCATCCACACACTCTAGCGCGTACCCCGGGGTCGGGGCATCGGGTAACGTCGAACGCCGAGCGTCGAGCGTCAGCGTGCGTGCGCGTGGGGATCGCCCTCTTCGAGGTTCAGGTCCTCCGGCCAGGCCAGTTCGACGCCGCGCGACATCAGCAGTCGCTGGAACTCCCCGACGAGCGCCGGGGAACTCACGATCTCGTGCAGCGCGCGCCCCGTGCCAATCGCGTACGCAGCGAGTGCACCCGCCGCCTCGCCCACGTTCCACTCGACCGGGTGCAGGCGATGGCAGCCGTTCGTGATGTGGGTCGTGCCGAGCGACTTGCCCGCCGCGAGCACGTTCGTGACGCGCACCGGCACCATCGCCGCCAGCGGGATCCTGAACGGGAGCGCGGCGACGTCGATGTAGTTGTCGCCCCCGACCGACGGATGCAGGTCGATGCGGTAGTAGCCGATGCCGACGCTGTCGGCATGGCGTTCGCCGAGGCGATCGCCCGGACGCAGTGCTGCCGACACATCCTGCTCGACGATCGTCCGCAGCGCGACGAGGCGCCGCGACTCCCTGATGTAGGGGGCCATGGCAAGTCCGTCCGGCGTGCCGGTGACGTCGCCGCGCAGTCGCAGGCCGGGCCATCCCGCGCCGCCATCCTCGCGCGGCGCCTCGGTCTGCAGCCAGTACACGAGCGACCGCGTCTGCTCGCGCGCCTCGGCCTCGAGCCGCGCGCGCGAGTCGCCATCGGCCGTGACCAGATCACCGCCCATGTAGTCGAGCATCACCCAGTTGATGGCGCAGATGTCGCTGGCGAAGGCGCCCGGCGTGAAGCGTGTGCGATCGAGGAGGCGCCGGTAGCTCCAGAGCCCCTCGAACGCCTTCGTGCCCTCCGCATTCGGCGCGAACCGGTACCGGATCGGCTCCATCGTCCGCGGGTGCGGCGTGACCCACGACAGCAGGGGCCCCGGCCACGGTGGCATGACCGGCGGCACGAACGTCCGCCAGTAGTCGTATCGACCGGGCCGCGCAATCGTGTTGTCGGTGCCGGCCTCGTGATCGAGAACGCAGCACACCGAGAACGCCTGTGCATTCGTGGAGGATGCCTCGTCCGATGCACTGGGCTCGCTCGTCATGGCCCGCGACTCGGCGCCTGTCACCGACTCCGCGCCGGCGAGCGCCAGCAGATCGCCGAGTTCGGTGGCATCGAGGAAGTAGCGCGCCTCGAGCGCGCGCAGCGTGTCGCGTGTGACGTCGCGCAGGACGACGGCCGCGACCGTGTCACCGGAAGGGACCTCCACGCGTACGAGCTCGTGCTGCAGCATCAGCTGCACACGACCACTGGCGACGTGCGGCGCGAGCATCGCGTGGAGTACGGCCAGCGCAACCTTCGGCTCGTGGCAGAGCGGCGACACCCAGCCGTTGCCCGGGTTCAGGCGATCGTCGCGCCGAGCCGCATCGGTCAACGGATAGTGCGCGCGGTAATGCTCCCGCACGAGCGTGCGGAACCGTCGGTATGCCGCGGTGCATCCGAACCGCTCGATCCAGCCGTGCTCGTCGGGCGGTGTGACCTGTGTCGTCAGCTGCCCGCCGAGCCACGCGTGCGGTTCGACGAGGGCCACCGACACGCCGGCTTCCGCGGCCGCGAGCGCCGCCGCGCACCCACCCACACCCCCGCCGATGACGGCGACATCGACGCGCACGCTCCCGGATTCGGCGGTCATAGGCTGAAGAGACTATCCTGTCTTCGCCCTATGTTCGCGCCGCGTGCTGCCGACCGACGCATCCTGCACATCGACATGGACGCGTTCTACGCGTCGGTCGAGCAGCGCGATCGTCCGGCACTGCGCGGCCGCCCGGTGGCCGTCGGCGGACGGCCCGAGAGCCGCGCCGTCGTGTGCGCGGCGTCCTACGAGGCGCGGACGTTCGGCGTGCGCTCCGCGATGCCGATGTCGCGCGCGGTCCGGCTCTGCCCCGATCTCGTGATCGTGCCGACCGATTTCCCGAAGTACCGCACCGTATCGCAGCAGGTCTTCGGCATCTTCCGTTCGGTGACGCCGCTCGTGGAGCCCCTGTCGCTCGACGAGGCATACCTCGACGTCACCGAGAACAGCTGGCATGAGCCGCTGGGGGTCGAGGTCGCCCGTCGCATCAAGGCGGCGATTCGCCAGACGACCGGGCTCACCGCGTCGGCCGGCGTCGCGCCGAACAAGTTCCTCGCGAAGATCGCCTCGGGCTGGCGCAAGCCCGACGGGCTGACGGTGATCGCGCCGCAGCGGATGGAGGCGTTCCTCCAGCAACTGCCGATCGACGCGCTCTGGGGCGTCGGCCCCGTGACCGCGCGGCGGCTCCGCGCGCACGGCATCGAGCGGCTCGTGGACGTGCGCGCCGCACGCGCGGCCACGCTGCAGGCCGCGGTCGGCTCGCAGGCGGGCTGGCTCACGGAGCTGGCGTGGGGGCGCGACACGCGGCGTGTCGTGCCCAATCGCGCCGCGAAGTCGAATGGGGCGGAACGGACGTACGCCGAGGATCTCCGCGACGTCGCGGTGATGCGCCACCAGATCGATCACCTGGCGGAACTCTGCGGCGCCTGGATCGAACGCAAGCACCTGCGCGCGCGCACGGTGACGCTCAAGGTCCGCTACGACGACTTCACGACCGTGACCCGCAGCCGGAGCGTGCCCGGGGGCGTCGGGGATGTCGCCACGATTGCCGCCACGGCGCAGGAGCTGCTCGATCGCACCGAGGCCGCGGCGCGCCCGGTGCGCCTGCTCGGCGTGAGCGTCCACAATCTCGTCGATCCGTCGGCCACGCTGCTCACCGGTGACGGCATGCTGCCCTTCGACGACGCCGCGGAAGACGATACGCTGGCGTTCTCGTGACTCGATCACCCGCGGCGTGGCCTTCACGGCGCACCCTGTGCCTCGTTCTCCTTGCCGCGGCGCTGACACTCGGACTCCGACAGCCAGACAAGCTGTCGTTTCCGCAGTTCTGGGCAGAGGACGCCCCGATTTTCTATGCCGAGGCTACTTCAACCTCTACCCGAGGCTCGTGGCCCTCGTCGGGACCGTCCCACCGATCGTCCACATACCGACGGTGTACGTGCTGGCCGCCTTCGCTGCGGCGCTCGCGACGACGGCCGCGGTTGCGACGAGTGATGTCTCGCGCCACCGCCTGACGCAGGCCGCCCTGGTGGGTATGCTGCTGTTGACACCCATCAGTGCCGGACGCTGCCCACGGTCGGCAAGCAGCAGCAGCTGGCGGCGGGACGCGTACTGCCTCGAAACGCAGGCGTTCTGTCACGTCGCGGTGAATCCGGGCTGGGGGGTCGGCTTGCCCGGGCGGGGACCGGCGGCCCCATCGCCGGAGTAGCCCTACCAGCCCGCTCCGCGCCGGAACAGCGACAGCCGATGGCGCTTCAGGAACTGCTGCCTCTCGTCGAGCACGGGACCGCCAGGGAACAGCGCAAGCGCATCGCCTACGTCGCCGCGCAGCAGCGCATCGCGCGCCAGCGAGCCACCGACGAAGTGCGATTCGAAGTACGGCCGGCTGTCCGCCCATGCGCGCAGTCCGGCCAGGACGATGACTGCGGCGACAAGCGTGGACGCCAGCCGCGCGCCTCGCGAACGCCACGGCGATGCCACCGTGAGCAGCCACACCAGCCCCACCCAGAACAGCGCCGAGAAGGCGATGTAGCGCGAGGCCGTGAGCGCGTGCAGCCCGAACCCGACGCGGCCGATTGCCGTGACACCTGCCGCCGCAGCAGCCAGCCCGATGAGCAGCGCCGGCAACAGCCAGCGGTCGCCGCGCGGCTCCACGCCCCGCCACAGGTGCACGGCAATGCAGGCCGCCGCGACCGCAAGGCCCGTGGCACCGACAGCTGGCAACAACCACACGTCGATTGTCCGCGGCTGCGCGAGGAACACCTCGGGGGCATACCAGACCGGCAGGGCCAGCGCGAGGCACGCGCCGTACATCACCCTCAGCAGCGCCGTCGCGGAGCGGAAGATGGGCGCCGGTGGCGGGTGCGCCGGGTTCGGCTCGAGCCCGTGCAGGAACGCGGCCGACACCACCGCGCCGATGACGAGCCAGGCGAGCAACTGCGTCGTCCATCCCGGCTGGCGCCGCACCCAGAGGGCCATGGCACCGAGCGGCCAGACGACAAGGCAACTGCCGAAGCTCGCAGTGCCGAGCGTCGCAAGCGACGCGGCCGCTCCCAGCCGCCGCCACGTGGTCGTCCCGCCCGACAGGAGCACGAGCGCTGCCGACGCGACGAGCACGCCGACGACGAGCGTGACCTGCCAGCCTTGCAGCAGGTTCTCCCACTGCGTCGGCGTCGCCACGAACGTGACGATGGCGATTGCGGCAAGCGCGGTGCTGACGCGCCCGCCGACACCATCGCGGGCAAGCCCCCTGACGAGCACGAGCACGTGCGTGCCGACGGCCGCCAGCAGCATCCAGAGTTCGTTCCAGTGGTTCCAGTCGCTGAGTGCGATGTTTGCGAGCATCACCGCCCGCGCCACGACAGGGCGATGCTCGTTGTGCGGGTGCCAGAGATCGGCGATCGTCAGGCCGACGGCCTCCTGCCGCTGGAGCAGGACGATGACTTCCCAGACGTCGAAGCGCGGTGCGTCGACAAACGCCGCAACGCACCAGGCCGTGACCGTCGCACACGCGAGGGCAATCACGGTGCCGCACGCGGCAGCCACGTGTCGCCGGAGCCCGCCCCGCGCGAGCACCAGCGCCGAAACAATCCCGACCCCGAAGGGCGGAAGCATCGTCCACGACGCCAGCCACGGCCACGTCGGGTTGGCCAGGGCAGACGCGACCGCCAGCAGGGCGCCGGCACCAGCCACACGACGCCGCGTGACGGAGGCGCCGGGACCGGCAGCCCAGATGCCCGCGAGCCACGCGCAGGCTCCGAGCAGCATCACCAGCACACAGCGGCCGCTCCCGAGCATCCAGAGGCGATCGACGAGCGGCCGGTTCGGCAGCCGGAGCGATTCGAGTCGGACGCCGAGGTCGCGCGCATCCCACGCGGTGCTCGAGGTGAGGCTCTCGATTCCCACCTCGATCGGACCGCGTCTCGCGGCGGGGAGGTCGACGCGCACGTCGCCGTAGTCGCCCGGCACCACGTGCCGCGACAGGCGTCCGTCCACGCGCACGTCCATGCGATCGGGCTGTCGCCCCGGGTACCCTGCGAGCGTGATGACGACCGCCTCCGGATCGACGCCGTATCGACCGGGCCAGCGCAGGCGCGCGTGCCCGTTCGTCCAGCGCATCAGGTGGCCGTAGTTCCCTTCGACGCCGTGCACGCCAGACGCGCGGACGGGCGCCAGCGCGGTGATGGGCGTGCCGATCCGCACCAGGATCTCCGCGGGGGCGAGCACCAGCAGGACGACTGCGAGCGCGAGCCCCGCGGCAAGGGCCTCGGCTGCGACGCGCCAGCGCGCGTGTTGACGGTGCCCCACGTCAGCCGCGACCGGCCGGCTCCGCGGGCGAGACGGCCGCAGGCTCCGGCGTGAAGTCCTCGCCGGGGTTGATGAAGCGATCGATCTCCACCGCGTACTGCCTGTCGTGCAGCTGACGGTACCTGCCGTCGAGCGCCATGAGCTCGGCGTGCCGCCCGCGCTCGACGATGCGGCCATCCTCGATCACGAGGATCTGGTCGGCGCTCCGGATCGTGGAGAGCCGGTGCGCGATCACGAACGTCGTGCGCCCGCGGCGCAGCGTGCGCAGCGCCTCCTGGATCTTCGCTTCGCTCTCGCTGTCGAGGCTCGATGTCGCCTCGTCAAGGATCAGGATGCGCGGGTCGGCGAGGATCGCCCGCGCGATCGCGACGCGCTGGCGCTGGCCGCCCGAGAGCCTGACGCCGCGCTCGCCGACGACCGTCCGGTAACCATCGGCGAACCCGTCCACGAACTCGTCGCAGTGCGCAATCCGCGCGGCGGCAATCACGTCGTCCATCGGGGCGTGCGGGTTGGCGTAGCGGATGTTGTCGGCGATGGTGCCGTCGAACAGGAAGTTCTCCTGCAGCACGATGCCGAGTCGGGCGCGGTAGCTCGAGAGCTGCACCTGCTCGAGATCCTGGCCGTCCACGAGCACGCGGCCCGACGTCGGACGATTGAACGCCATCACGAGGCTGATCAGCGTGCTCTTGCCGGAGCCGCTCGAGCCGACGAGCGCCGTCGTCGATCCGGCGGGCGCATCGAAGGACACGCCCTTGATGACCGGCGCCCCCTCGTTGTACTCGAACCAGACGTCCTCGAACGTCACGCGGCCCTGCACGTCCGTGAGCAGCCGGCGATTGTCGTCGTCGGCGTCCTCGGTGGCCATCTTCCTGATCTCGCGGATGCGGTCGAGCCCGGCGAACGCCTCCGTGATCTGGGTGCCGATCGACGCAATCGAGATGAGCGGCGCCGCCACGAGCCCCGTGAAGAAGATGTACATCACGAAGTCGCCGAGCGTCATGGTGCCGTCCACGATCGCGCGTCCACCGATGGTGATCATGATCACGCCGGTCACGCCAATCACCACCGTGCCCATGGCCGTCGTTGCGGAGATCCCGGTCATTGACCGCGCGACGTTGCGGAGCAGGCGATGCACGCCCTTGCTGAAGACGATCTCCTCGCGCTTCTCCGCCGTGTAGGCCTTCACCACGCGGATGCCGCCGAGCGACTGCGAGAGGCGCCCGGTGACCTCGGCGTTGATCTGGCCGCGCTCGCGGAAGAGCGGCCGCAGGCGCTTGAAGGCGATGGCCATCATCGCGCCGAAGGCGCCGAGCACGACGATCGTCACGAGCGTCAGCATCCAGTTCAGGTAGAACAGGACGCCGAGCGCAATGACGGCAGTCACCGTGCCTCCGACGAGTTGCACGAGCCCGCTGCCGACGAGGTTGCGGATGCCCTCGGCGTCGGTCATGACGCGTGAGATCAGGACGCCGGTCTGCACGGTGTCGAAGTAGCGCACCGGCAGCCGTGCGACGTGCGCCTGCACCGATCGCCGCATCTCCGTGATGGCCCGCTGCGCCGCCACGCCCAGCACCTGCGAGAGCGAGAACGACGTCACCGCCTCGACGAGCGTCGCCAGCGCCACGGCCCCGGCGAGGGGCCAGAGCAGCTGCGGCTGCTGCTTGCCGATCACGTCGTCCACCAGGAACTTCGTCGAGGCGGGCAGCACGAGCCCCGTGAGTCGGTTGACGAGCATGAGCCCGAGCCCGAGCGACAGCCGGGCGCGGCTCTTCCAGATCAGGCCCCGCGCTTCTTCCCACGCGTTGCCGTAGTCGATCTTCTTCTTCTTGGTGTCCACTGTCAGGGTTCTGAAATCGTGACGGTCGTGATGCCGATGCGCGTGCGCGGGGTTTCGCCGTCGACGGGGGCCTGCTCGATGGCCGTGACGACGTCCATGCCGGAGACGACGCGCCCGAACGCCGTGTACTTGCCGTCGAGTGACGGCGTCGGGGCGGTGACGATGAAGAACGAGGTCGTGGCGCTGTCGGGGTCGTCACCACGCGCCATGCTCACCACGCCCGCCTCGTGGGCGATGGCATTGAACTCGCCCGCGACGTTGCCGACGGCCTTCCGCTGCACCTGCGTCAGCGGTTCGGCGCGCGACGAGATGTCGCCCGCCTGGATGGCGAACTTCGGCACGACGCGATGGAACGCGGTGCCGTCATAGACGCCGAGCGTCGCGAGCCGCAGGAAGTTGCGCACGTGCCCTGGCGCGACATCCGGCGCAAAGCCGATGACGATGTCCCCCATCGTCGTCGCGATGGTCGCGCGGTAGCCGGCGAGCTGTTCGACGGGCGTCGTGCTGAACGGCACGGCCGTCGGGGGCGGCGTGCCGCGCACCGTGGCCTTCGTGATGGCAATGCGCGTGGTGAGCCGGCCCTGAGCGTCGAGCGGCGACTGGGAGATCCGGTCCGCGACCTCGAGGCCCTCGACGACCTCGCCGAAGACGGTGAACTGCCCGTCGAGCGCGGGCTGGTCGGTGAGGCAGATGAAGAACTGGGCGCCGGCGCTGTCCGGCCGGTTGGGCACGAGCACCGCCGACACCGCGCCGCGCACGTGGCGCCGGTCGTTGGGCTCGCGCTTCAGCCGATGGAGGCCGCCGGTGCCGTAGGCTGCCGACTTCGACGGGTCCCTGGAGATCGGGTCGCCGCCCTGGATGATGCCGAGCGGGACGGCGCGATGGAAGACCGTGCCGTCGTAGGCGCCCGCCTCGGCCTGGTCGAGCACGAAGCCGACATGGTTCGGCGCGGCAGCCGCGTCGAGTTGCAGCACGATGGTACCGAGGTCGGTCTCGAGCACGACCTGCTTGTCGCGCAACGCCTCGGGTGCCCGTGTCGTGGTGTACAAGGCCTGGGTGGCCGGCTTCGGTGCCGCCGGGCGCCGTCGTGCCTGCGCGTCGGCCGGCACGACCGCACCGATCCATGCAGCGCCGAGGACGGCAACGACCCGGACCCAGGCGAGGAGGAACGCAGGACGCACCCGGAAATCTTACAACCGAGTGGCGTGGTGCCCCGGCCGTCACCCGCTGCGGCAGGTGCCTGACGTGTCCGACGCGTTTGAGCGACAATGCTCGGGTTCCTCGAAAGGACCCTCTCGATGAGACTGCAACTCGTGGGCGTCTTCGTGCTCGGCGCGGCCGCTCCCCTGCTGGCACAGGCGCCGACGCGCCCGGTGTCGGTCGGCGACGTCGATCGCATTGCCACCGTGCGCGATCCGCAGCGGTCGCCGGACGGCGCCTGGGTCGCCTATGCCGTCGGCACCGTCGATGCGATGAAGGACAAGACCGACAGCGATGTCTGGATGGTGAAGTGGGACGGCACCGATCGCGTGCGCCTCACCTCGTCTCCCGAGTCGGAGTCCTCGCCGCGGTGGAGCCCTGATGGCAAGTGGATCGCGTTCCTCCGGGCCGACGAGAAGAAGAAGGCGCAGGTCTGGACACTCAACCGCCTTGGCGGCGAGGCCGTGAAGCTGACGGGCATTGCCGGCGGCGTGTCCGACTACGCCTGGTCGCCAGACGGCACGCGACTCGTCCTCGTCTCGCGGGACGTGGATCCTGACGCCCCCGTCGAGGGTGGCGAGAAGGCCACGGAGAAGCCGCCGCGGCCGATCGAGATCGAGACCTTCAAGTTCAAGCGCGACGGCATCGGGTACGTGGACGGGCGGCTGCGCTCCCACCTGTACCTCTTCGACGTCGCGACACGCGCCGTCACGCCGCTCACGTCGGGCGCGTTCGACGACACCGCGCCTGCGTGGTCTCCCGACGGCCGGCACGTGGCCTTCCTGAGTGCGCGCTCCGAATCGCGCGAGCGGACCACGGTGCGCGAGGTCTACATCGTCGAAGCGAAGGCCGGCGCCGCGCCGCGCCAGGTGAGCACGAAGGTCGCGCGCCACACCGAGCCGCTCGTGTGGAGCCCGGACGGCACGAAGCTCCTGTACATGGAAGGCGGCGATCCCCGGCTCGACGCCTACGAGCAGTACCGCATGGCCGTCGTACCCGTGGCGGGCGGCGCGTCCACGCTGCTTGCCCCGACGCTCGACCGACCAGTCAGCGGTCCCCTGTGGTCCAACGACGGCACGCGCGTGACGTTCGCGGTCACCGACGACCGCGAGCAGTACGCAGCCTGGGTGCCGGCGGACGGTGGCGCGGTGCAGCGCCTCACGAACGGCCCGCAGGTCGTGCGATCGCCTGCCGGAAGCCCGGCCGACAGCCACGTTGCCGTGCTCGTGAGCACGTCCCGGCAGCCCGACGAGGTGTACGCGCTCGAGGGCGGCGTGCTGCGGAAGCTGACGGCGCACAACGACTGGATGGCGAAGGAACTGGCGCTCGGCACGCTGAAGGCCGTGGAGTTCACAAACCGTGAAGGCGTGCGCATCGGGGCGCTGCTGACGCTGCCACCCGGCGTGACCACCGCCTCGAAGCTGCCGCTCGTGCTGCACATCCACGGCGGGCCGAACGGCCAGGACAACCACGGCTTCCTGTTCGATCGCGAGTGGATTGCCGCCAACGGCTATGCGGTGCTCCAGGTGAACTATCGCGGCAGCAACGGGCGCGGTCAGGACTTCCAGTCGGCGATCTACGGCGACTGGGGGAACAAGGAAGTGGTGGACCTGCTCGCCGGCGTGGACTGGGTCGTCGCGCAGGGCACTGCCGATCCGGATCGGCTCGGCATCGGCGGCTGGAGCTACGGCGGCATCCTCACCAACTACACGATTGCGACCGACGGCCGCTTCAAGGGCGCGGTCAGCGGCGCGGGCAGTTCGCTGCAGCTGACGATGTATGGCACCGACCAGTACATCGTGCAGTACGAGACCGAGATGGGCCAGCCGTGGAAGTCGATGGAGCGCTGGATGAAGGTCTCCTACCCGTTCTTCAAGGTGGAGCAGATTCGCACGCCGACGCTCTTCATGACCGGCGAGAAGGACTTCAACGTCCCGGCAATCGGCAGCGAGCAGATGTACCAGGCGTTCAAGTCCACCGGCATCCCGACACGGCTCATCGTCTATCCGGGCCAGTTCCACAGCATCACGCGCCCGAGCTACCGCCGGCATCGGCTCGAGCAGTGGGTCCGCTGGCTGAATACGTACGTGAAGCGTGACGCGACGACGCCGGCCGGGCAGCCCACCACAGCCTCGGCAGCCGGGGCGCACTGAGCGATGGCCGCGGCGCGAACGGTTCCCGCCGCCCACGGCCTGCGCTGGCTGCGCGAGGGCCTGGAACTCTTCGCGATGTCGCCGGCCGTGTGGATCGGCATCTCGGTGCTGTTCCTGTTGATGGGCGTCGTCCTGAGCGCGATCCCGTTTGCCGGCATGTTGTGGACGGTCGCCATTCCCATCCACGGCGGCGGGCTGATGCTGGGCTGCCACGCACTGCGCCACGGCCGGCCGCTCGAAGTGCGACACCTCTTCAACGGCTTCGAGCAGCCGCGCGTGCAGGCGCTGGCGATCATCGGCTGCCTCTACCTGGCCGGCAGCATCGCGATCATCCTGCCGCTCGTCGTGCTGATGGTCGGCGGCACGTTCTTCTCGGCCATGCTGCTCGGCGCGAACCCGTCGCCCGCGTCCGCGATGTTCGCGGTCGGACTGGCCGGCCTGTTCGTGCTGATCATGACGGCGGCGGTCCTCGCCCTCGCCATGGCGATCTGGTTCGCGCCGGCGCTCGTGGTCTTCCGGGGCCTGGAGGCCGTCGACGCGATGAAGATCAGCGCGCGTGCGGCGTGGCAGAACACGCTGGCGTTCGTCATGTACTCGCTCGCGACGATGGTCCTCGGGGCCGTGATCATCGCGCCGCTCATCGGTGCCGTCGTCCTTGTCGCCGCGCGGGGACAGGATCAGTCCGGTCCCGTGGCCGCCGTCACGATCGGCGGCACGCTGCTCTTTGCGGTGCTCTGCATGTTCCTGCTCATGCCCGCCGCCTGGGGTGCCATGTACGCGAGCTACCGCGACGTCTTCGGCGAGGACGACGCACTCATCCCCCTTCAGCCCGCCGCGTCGCCGGTTCGATGACGAACGAGGCCATCAGCAGGCACACGGCAAGGCCTGCCGCAATCACGGCCGGAAGGATGCGGCTCGCGGCCGCGTGGATGGCCATCGAGGCGAGCAGGATCGCGTAGATCGCATCCACGCTCGCCACGGCGGGCCAGAAGCGACGTCGCGCGGCGGCAAGCGGACGCGGGTACTGACGCGCACTGAACCACAGGTGCAGCCGGAGCGACGCCGCCACCGTCGCGACGCAGACGAGGGCGAGTTGCGCACTCGCACGCCATGGCGGCGCGAGGGTCTCGGCAACGAGCCAGCCCGGCCACAGCAGCACGGCATACAGCACCGACGTCGCGGCCTGGTGGACATCCCACCATCCACCTACGCCCTGCTCACTTCGCTGAGGGCTTCCACCTTCGCCCTGCTCACTTCGCTGAGGGCTTCCACCTGCGCCCTGCTCACTTCGCTGGGGGCTACGGTGGACCTCCGGCGGCGCGCTCCCCGCGGTGGCCGCGTCGAGTGCCTGGAGGACGTCGTGCATCGACGCAAAGCGCTCCGCAGGCACACGCGCGAGGCATCGATGGACGAGCACGATGTCGTCCATCGTCAACTGGGGTGCGTGCGCCGCGAGCGGGGCGGGTTCGTCGCGCAGCATCCGCGTCCACACACCGGCAATCGGGCCATCGCCGAACGGCAGCCGTCCGCATGCCGCCTCGTAGAGCACCAGGCCGTAGGCGTACTGATCCGCGAGTGGCGTCGCGTCGCCGCCTTCGAGCTGTTCGGGCGCCATCGCGAGGGGCGTCCCCGTGAACTGCCCCGTACGCGTGAGACGCGAGGCGCCATCCTCGGCGACCGTCGTGGCAATCCCGAAGTCCACGAGCCGGAGGCCGTCGCGGCCCATCACGACGTTGCTCGCCTTCACGTCCCGATGCACCACGTGGGCGTCGTGCGCGGCGGCGAGCGCGGAGGCCAGCGCACGCGCCACTGCATGCCAGCGATCGCGAGGCAGCGGTCCCTCCGCGGCAATCACGTCGGCGAGCGTCGGTCCCTCCACGTACTCCGCGACGATGATGAGCAGGTCGTCGATGTCCTCGAGCGCATGCACCGACACGACGTGGGGATGGCGCAGCCGGGCGGCCGTGCGCGCCTCGCGCTGCAGCCGCTCGCGCGCCGTGACGTCGCCGGCCGTGGCGGGCGGCAGCACCTTGAGCGTCACCCGCCGGCCGAGGCGCGGATCACGGGCGACGTAGAGCACACCCATCCCGCCGCGCGCGAGCAGCCGCTCGACGACGTACGGACCCAGTTGCTGGCCATCTGCCAGAACGACCGCCGCCGCCTCGGACGGAATGCCGGCGGCCATGTCGAGCAGGTCGCGCGGCTTGACCACGGCGCCACGCTCGAGGAAGTCGTCGTCGCGGTCGGCAGCGAGCAGGCTTGCCACCTCCGCTCGCACCGCCTGGTCGTCGCTGCACTCGCGCGCAAGGAACGCCTCGCGGTCTGCCGCCGGCATCGCGCGGGCGCGATCGTAGATCTCGGTGACACGACGCCACTCCGCCGGCGTCACGATTCAGGCCCCGACGACAACCAGCGCCGCAGCCAGGCACGGGCCACGGCCCAGTCGCGCTTTGCCGTTGCAGGGGCCACGCCGAGGGCGTCCGCGGCTTCCTCGATGGTGAGGCCGCCGAAGTAGCGGAGTTCGACGAGGCGCGCCTGGCGCGGCTCGAGCACGGCGAGCGCCTCGAGGGCCTGGTCGAGCGCCTCCACATCCGGATCGGGCGCCGCGGCAGGCGCCGCATCGTCGCCAAGGGTGACGCGGAGCCGGTCGCCGCCCCGCTTCAGTGCCCGATGCGCGCGAGCCTGCTCGACGAGAATCTGCCGCATCGCGTTGGCGGCGATGGCGCAGAAGTGAGCCCGGTTCTGCCAGGAGGTGTTGGCCTCGCGCAGCAGGCGCACGTAGGCCTCGTGTACGAGCGCGGTCGGCTGGAGGGTGAGGTCCTGCCGCTCGCCGCGCACGTAGCGTGCAGCGAGCCGGCGCAGTTCCTGGTAGACCTCCGGCCATACGGCGTCGAGCGCTTCCTGGCCGCGCTGCCGCGGGGCGTCGCCCACCGGCTCGTCCACGTCGCGATTGTACGGTGAAGCCGACACGCACCCAATCCAGGGAAGGGCCGAGGCCTTAAGCTGTCACGGGCATGACCGACGCCGTGACACTCGAGGTGCTGGGATGGGACAGCCGCTGGGCCGAGGCCTGGGCGGCCCATCACGGCACGTCGCCGCGCCTCGTGCCGGCCCGCGTCGTCCTCGAGCACCAGCACATCTACCGCGTACATACCGGCGTGCAGGACGTGCTCGCACGGGTCACTGGCCGCGTCCGGCACAAGCTTGCCGCGCGTGAGGCGTTCCCGGCCGTGGGCGACTGGGTTGCGCTCGAGCCTGCCGGCCCGGCCGACGACATGGGCCGCATCGTGGACGTGCTGCCGCGGCGTGGTCGATTCGTGCGCAAGGCGGCCGGCACGACGAGCGAAGCGCAGGTGGTTGCCGCGAACGTCGATGTCGTGTTCCTCGTGAGCGGGCTCGACAACGACTTCAACGTCCGGCGCATCGAGCGCTACCTGCTGGCCGCGCTCGATGGCGGTGCGGCGCCGGTGATCGTGCTCAACAAGGCGGATCTTCCCCGCGACATGGATGGCGTTCGCAGCGCGCTCCGCCCCGTTGCCGGCGAGGTGCCGGTCGTGCTGGCGAGCGCGCGGTCAGGCGAGGGCGTCGAGGCCCTGCGCGAGCACATCGGGCCTGGCCGCACGGCCGCGTTCCTCGGCTCGTCGGGCGTCGGCAAGTCCACGCTGATCAACCGCCTCGTGGGCCGCGACATCCAGCGCACCGCGGAGGTCCGCGAGAGCGACAGCAAGGGCCGGCACACGACGACGCATCGCGAACTCGTCGTGCTGCCGGGCGGCGGATTGCTGATCGACACGCCGGGCATGCGGGAGCTGCAGTTGTGGGACGTGACCGCCGGCCTCGACGACGCGTTCGAGGACGTCGCGGCGCTTGCCGAGGATTGCCGCTTCCGCGACTGCACGCACGACACCGAGCCGCACTGCGCCGTCAAGGCCGCGGTTGCCGACGGGCGCCTCGACGCCGGGCGACATGCCAACTACCTGCGCTTGCGGAAGGAAGTGCTGACGCGACCCGTCGAGGAAGCGGACATCAAGGCCGCGGCGGAGCGCCGGCGCGAGCAGCGCCTCGCCTCGAAGGCGCTCAGGAAGCTCTACGCCAACCGCCAGCGACAACCGTAGGGCGTGCCCGGGCGACGATGCGCGTCCGGCGCCTGCCACCCCGCGCAGACGAAGGCCGACGGCCGACCGACGAAGGCCGATTACGACGTCATCTCGACGCGGCGGATCGGCAGCTCGCGGATCCGCTTGCCGGTCGCGGCGAAGATCGCGCTGCAGATGGCCGGCGCCATCGGGGGCACCCCCGGCTCGCCGACCCCTGCCGGCGGCGCGCTGCTCGACACGAGGTGGACGTGCGTCTCGCGCGGCGCCGTCTGGTGGCGCGCCACGGCGTAGTCGGTGAAGTTCGACTGGTCGATGCGGCCGGCCTTCGCGGTGATCTCGCTGAGCATCGCGAGGCTCGTGCCGAAGACGGCTGCCCCCTCGAACTGCGCGCGCACGCGATCGGGACTGATGATCTGCCCCGCGTCCACGGCGACGTCCACGCGCGGAATCGTCACCTGGCCACGCGCGTTCACCTCGACCTCGACGACGGTGGCGATGTAGCTGAGGAAGCTGTAGTGCGCGGCAAAGCCGAGGGCGCGTCCCGGCTGCGCCGGCTTCTTCGCCCAGTCGGACTTCTCGGCAACGAGTTCGATGACGCGCCTGAGGCGCGCCGTGTCGAACCGGTGCTTCGGGTTCGGCTTCCAGCCCGTGATGCCCTCCGCACCGAAATCGATCACGCGCGGGGCGCCGAGCAGTTTCAGCAGGTACTCGACGCGATCCACGCCGGCCCGCGCGGCAAGTTCGTCGGTGAAGCCCTGCACCGCGAACGCGTGGTGAATGTGCGCCACCGAACGCATCCAGCCGATCCGCACGTGCGCCGGCGCCGGGTTGTTTTCGACGCGGAGGTTCGGGATCGGGTACGGCAGGTCCGAGAAGCCCATGCTCACCTGGAAGCCGCCGTACTGCTCCTTCTCGTCGAACGTGGACCCGATCGGTGGAAACGCGGTGCGCTGCAGCCACGCCGTCGGCAGGCCATCGGCGCCAAGCGCCGCCTTCAGGTACTGCGCGGCCGGCGCGTGGTAGTAGTCGAAGCGCACGTCGTCTTCGCGCGTCCACACGACCTTCACGGGCTTGCCGACCGCGCGTGCGAGCAGCGCCGCCTCGGCGCAGTAGTCCGGCTTCGACTTGCGTCCGAACCCGCCGCCGAGCAGCGTGACGTGGCACGTGACGCTTGCCGGATCGATGCCGAGCGCCGCGCCGACGGTGTCCTGCACGGCCTGCGGGTTCTGCGTCGGCGCCCAGATCTCCGCCTTGCCGTCGCGGACCTCGGCAACCGCCATGGGCGGCTCCATCGGCGCGTGCGCCAGCATCGGCGTGTAGTACGTCGCCTCGTGCGTCGTGCCGGCCGCAAGTGCCGCGTCCACGTTCCCCGTCTCGCGCACCACGCGGCCCGGCGTCTTCACGACGTCCATCAGCGACTGCCTGAACGCCGCCGAGTCGAAGCTCGCATTGGGACTCGGCCCCCACGTCACCTGCAGCGCGCGGCGGCCCTTGATGGCGGCCCAGGTGTTGTCGGCAATGACGGCGACGCCGCCGAGCGGCTTGAAGCCGTAGGGCGGCGTGGCGAGCGGCAGCCGGACGATCTCGCGGACGCCACGCACGGCCCGTGCGCCGGCATCGTCCACGCCGACGAGCGGGCTGCCGACAACGGGCGGCCGTTCGATCGTCGCAAACACCATCCCGGGGCGTGCGGCGTCGATGCCGAACGCCGCCTTGCCCTTCACCATCGGATCGAGGTCCACGCTCGGAATCGGCTTGCCGACGTAGCGGTAGTCGCCGGGCTCCTTGAACCGCAGGTCCCTGGCCTCGGGAACCGGCAGCGTGCGTGCGGACGCGACGAGATCGCCAAAGCCGACCGACCGGCCGCTCGCGGCGTGCACGACGGCGTGATTGCGCGCGGTCACCTCGCCGACGGGGACCTTCCACGCCTGCGCGGCGGCCTGCTCGAGCATCGTCCGGGCACTGGCCCCGGCCACGCGCATGGCCTCGTGGAAGTCACGGATGGAGCAGGACCCGTCGGTGTTCTGCGACCCGTACTTCTTGTCGCCGATCGCCTGGACGACGGTCACACGTGCCCAGTCGGCCTCGAGCTCCTCGGCAACGACGAGCGGCAGCGACGTGCGGATGCCGGTGCCCATCTCGGAACGGTGCGCGATGATCTGCACGACGCCATCGGGGAGGATCGCGAGGTAGACACCCGGCTCCCAGGCGCTGGCCGCGGCCGACTGCGAGAACACCGACACGGGCATCAGGCGGGTGCCGATGACGAGCGCCCCGCCGGCGGCGGCCTGTGCGAGGAAGCGGCGGCGCGAGACGACGACACTGCTCATGCCTGCCTCCCGGCGCGTGCGACGTCGAGGATGGCGGCACGGATCCGCTGGTAGGTGCCGCACCGGCAGATCACGCCTTCCATGAACGACTCGATCTGCGCCTCGGTCGCGTCCGGCCGCGTGGCGAGCAGCGCCGCGGCCTGCATGATCTGCCCCGACTGGCAGTACCCGCACTGCGGCACCTGGTGCTTCTTCCAGGCGACCTGCAGCGGGTGCTCGGTGCCCGGTGCCGCCAGGCCCTCGATCGTCGTGATCGTCCGGCCCGCGATTGCCGTCACCGGCGTCGAGCAGCTGCGGATGGCGCGGCCGTTCATGTGCACCGTGCACGCGCCGCACATCGAGACCCCGCAGCCGAACTTCGTGCCCGTGAGCCCGAAGTCGTCACGCAGTGCCCACAGCAGGGGCGTGTCGGCATCGCCGGTGAACGTACGCGATTCGCCGTTAACGTCACCGTGGCGGGGACTGGCGCAGCGGGTGTCTGGGACATGCGCCGCCCAGTGTACAGCGTCAGTGAACGCCCTGGCCGGCCTGGAGGCTTCCGGGTTCGGTGCCGAGGCGGCGGATGGCGCGTCCCCACATCTCCTCGGCCGGCGTGTCGAACACGAGCTCGGGATCGACGTCCACCGTCAGCCATGCCGACGCCGCAAGCTCCTCGTCGAGCTGTCCCGGCCCCCAGCCGGCATAGCCGGTAAGCACGCGCGCACGCGTCGGCGTGGCCGTGATGATGCGCCGCAGCAGGTCCACCGACGTCGAGAGGTAGAGGCCGGGTGCGACCTCCGTTTCCGCCTCCTCGTCGACCGACTCGCCGAGGAGGATCCAGCCGCGCTGCGGCTCGACGGGGCCACCCATCCAGAGGAGCGGGCCCTGCGCCGTGTCGATCGGCGGATCGAACGCGACGACCTCGGCAGCCGCGGTCGTCGTAGGACGGTTGAGCACGAGCCCGAACGCCCCTTCGCTGCCGTGGTCGCACAGCAGCACGACCGTCCGCTCGAAGTTCTCGTCGGTCATCTGCGGCATGGACAGCAACAGCGTCGGCGCAAGGCTCGATTCACGATCGGCGCTCATACCCGCATCATACGGTAGGCCCGCCGGCGCACCGGACAAGCCGGTCGCGTGCCCATGCAACGTGCGACACGACGGTCGGATGGGCGAACGAGGCATCCACGGCGGCGTCGCGCGGCTCGAACAACGCCGCGTGCGCCTCCGGATCCCGGCTTGCGGCCATCGAGAGCGCCAGGTTGCGGCGCAGGCGCCAGACCTTCGTGCGGTACATGGGGCTGTGGCGGATGGCAGCCTGCAGCGTCTCGTCCGACGCACGCCAGAGGTGCGCGAGCGAGGCCTGCTTCCAGAGGGGCCGCGCGACCCACACCGGATCGTCGGTGACTGCCGCCTCGTGGTTCCACGGACAGACGTCCTGGCAGATGTCGCAGCCGTAGACCTGCGGCCCGACGGCGTCCCGTTGCCGCGCCGGCACCTCGTCGTACGACTCGATGGTCACGTAGGACAGGCAACGCGTCGCATCCACCACGTACGGCTCGACGATGGCATCGGTCGGGCAGGCGTCGATGCAGCGCGTACACGTGCCGCAGCGGTCGGGCACCGGCGTTCCCGCCGGCAGGTCCAGCGTCGTCAGGATCACCGAGAGGAACAGCCACGACCCGAGCTGCTGGTTGATCAGGCACGTGTGCTTGCCGATCCAGCCGAGTCCGGCCGCCGCGGCGAGGGCCTTCTCCTGCACCGGCCCCGTGTCCACGTAGCCGACGGCCTCGAACGGCACGCCCGCATGCTCCTTCAGCCAGCCGATGAGCAGGTGCTGCCGACGGCCGAGCACCTCGTGGTAGTCCTCGCCCCAGGCGTACCGGGCGATGCGCGCGTCGCCGGGGTCGACGCGCGTGATCGACAGCGGCTCGTCGGTGTTGTAAATCGTCGCGGCGACGACAGCCGAGCGCGCGCCGGCGAGCACGCGGCCCGGATCGAGCCGCGCGTCCATGCTGCGGGTGATGTAGTGGAGATCGCCCGCGTACCCGCGGGCGATCCAGTCGCGGAGGTAGTCGAGGCGCTCCACCCGATCGACCGGCGCCACACCGCACAGGTCGAAGCCGAGGGTGAGCGCGTGGTCGCGGAGCGCGTCGATCGAGAACACGGTTATCGGCCTTCGTCGGTCGGCCGTCGGTCTTCGTCGATGGGGCCGTCGGCCTTCGTCGGTCGCCGGGCCGGCCGGGCAGATGGTCGGGCGAGCCCGACCGTTACCCGCGCGTGACGAGCTGACGCACGACGTACGGCAGGATGCCGCCGTGACGATACGCGGCCAGTTCCTCGGGCGTGTCGACGCGGACGCGCACCGTGAGTGTCCGCGTCGTGCCGTCCTCGGCACGGGCCGAGATGGTGAGCTCGCCGCGCGGCTGCAGCCCGGCAAGCGCGATGTCGAACACCTCGCGCCCGGTGATCCCGAGCGAGGCAGCCGTCTCGCCGTCGCGGAACTGCAACGGCAGCACGCCCATGTTCACGAGGTTGCTGCGGTGGATGCGCTCGAAGCTCTCGGCAATCACCGCACGCACGCCGAGCAGGAGTGTGCCCTTTGCCGCCCAGTCGCGCGACGAGCCCGAGCCGTACTCCTTGCCGGCAATGACGATCAGCGGCACACCGGCCTGCTGGTACTTCATCGCCGCGTCGTAGATGCTCATCGGCTGGTCGCCGGGCATGTACAGCGTGACGCCGCCTTCGGTCCCCGGTGCAATCTGGTTGCGCAGGCGGATGTTGGCGAACGTGCCGCGCATCATCACCTCGTGGTGGCCGCGACGTGCGCCGTACGAGTTGAAGTCGCGCGGCTGCACGCCGTTGGCGATGAGGTACTGCCCCGCCGGGCTGTCGACCTTGATGGCGCCCGCCGGCGAGATGTGGTCGGTCGTCACGCTGTCGCCGAGCAGGGCGAGCACGCGCGCGCTCGCGACGTCGCTGATGGGCGCGGGCTCGAGCGTCATGCCTTCGAAGTACGGCGGGTTGGCGATGTAGGTCGAGTCACCGCTCCACGCGAAGCGATCGCCCTCGGGTGCCGGGAGCTGCTGCCAGCGCTCGTCGCCCTTGAAGACGTCCGCGTAGCGACGCTGGAACATCTCCGACTGCACCGAGGCGAGCATCGTCTGCTGCACCTCCTGCTGCGTCGGCCAGATGTCCTTCAGGTAGACCGGCTGGCCATCCGAGCCGGTGCCGAGCGGCTCGGTCGTGATGTCCACCGTCATGCTCCCGGCAATGGCGTAGGCGACGACGAGCGGCGGCGACGCGAGGTAGTTGGCCTTCACCTGCGGCTGGATGCGGCCCTCGAAGTTGCGGTTGCCGCTCAGCACCGAGCACACGACGAGGTCGCGCTCCTCGACGATGGCCGACACGTCGTCGGGCAGCGGACCGCTGTTGCCGATGCACGTCGTGCAGCCGTAGCCCACGAGGTTGAAGCCGAGCGCATCGAGGTACGTGTCGAGGCCGGACTTGGCGTAGTACTCGGTGACGACCTGCGAGCCGGGGGCGAGCGAGGTCTTCACCCACGGCTTGCGCTGCAAGCCCTTCTCCACGGCCTTCTTCGCGACAAGGCCGGCCGCAATCATCACGCTCGGGTTCGAGGTGTTGGTGCAGCTCGTGATGGCGGCCACGACGACTGCGCCGTGATCGACCTTGTCGGCCCATGCCGGCGCCTCCACGGCCACGGCCGCGGCGCCTCCGCCCCCGACGGCAATGGTCTTCTTCTTCGGTCCCGCGAGCAGCGTCTCGAGGGCGCTCGCAAACGACGGCTTCGCGGCACGCAGCGGCACGCGATCCTGCGGCCGCCGCGGACCGGCGAGGCTCGGCTCCACGGTGCTGACGTCGAGTTCGATGGCGCTCGTGTAGACCGGGTCGGGCGACTCGTCGGTGCGGTACAGGTTCTGGGCCCGTGCATACGCCTCGACGAGCGCAACCTGCGACTCGGACCTGCCGGTCAGGCGCAGGTAGTCGAGCGTCATGTCGTCGACCGGGAAGATCGCGATCGTCGAGCCGTACTCGGGCGACATGTTGCCAATCGTCGAGCGGTCGGAAATCGTCAGGTGGCTCAGGCCGGGGCCGTAGAACTCGACGAACTTGCCCACCACGCCGTGCTTCCGCAGGCGCTCGGTGATCGTCAGCACGAGGTCGGTCGCGGTGATGCCTTCCTGGAGCCGGCCCGTGAGCTTGAAGCCGACGACGTCGGGAATGAGCATCGAGGAGGGCTGGCCGAGCATCGCGGCCTCGGCCTCGATGCCGCCGACACCCCAGCCCACCACGCCGAGCCCGTTGACCATCGTCGTGTGCGAGTCGGTGCCGAAGAGCGTGTCGGGATAGGCGAGCACCTGGCCGTCGACGTTCTCGCGGCACACGACGCGCGCGAGGTACTCGATGTTGACCTGGTGGACGATGCCGGTGCCCGGAGGCACGACGCGGAAGTTCGAGAAGGCGTTCTGGCCCCAGCGGAGGAACTCGTAGCGCTCGCCGTTGCGCTGGTACTCGAGGTCCACGTTGAGCGCGAAGCTGCTGTCCTGGCCGAAGTGATCGACCTGCACCGAGTGGTCGATCACGAGTTCCACCGGCTGCAGGGGGTTGACGCGCGACGGGTCGCCCCCGAGCTTCACGACGCCGTCCCGCATCGCGGCGAGGTCCACCACCGCGGGCACGCCGGTGAAGTCCTGCAGCAGCACCCGCGCCGGCATGAACGCGATCTCGCGCTGCGCACCGCTCGACACGTCCCACGCCGCCAGTGCCGCCACGTCGTCGCGCTTGACGAAGGCGTCGTCCTCGCGCCGCAGCAGGTTCTCGAGCAGGATGCGCAGCGAGTACGGAAGGGTGGCGACCCCGGGGAACCCGGCCGCCTCGAGGGCCGGCAGGCTGTAGTAGTGAACGGTCTCACTGCCGACCGTCAGGGTGCGTCGCGTCTTGAAGGAGTCGAGGGCCATGACAGCTCACGATCGTATCAAAGGCTGGCCTTCGTCATTCGGCCGCCTGTTGACGCGGGGGCCGCACCCCTGGCCGGGCCGCTGATTCGGGGTATCGGGGACCAGTACGCGCACCTCCGTCCCGGGGGAGTTCACGCGGAGAGCGCGGAGGAACACCTTCGGACTTCTCCCTTCGAACTTGCCTTCGGACTTCCGACTTCCGACTTCGACCTTTCTCAGTCCCCCTGCCGCCGCGCCAGCAGCTGGTCCACGACGACGATGACGACGACGACGAGGCCGACGATGAGCCGGTCGTAGAACGTCGCACCGGGGATCTGCGGGAGGGCGTTGCGCAGCACGCCGAAGATGAGCGTGCCGAGCACGGCGCCGATGATCGAGCCGCGGCCGCCCGAGAGGCTGGCGCCGCCGACGACGGCCGAGGCGATGATGTCGAGCTCGTACCCGTTTGCGAGATCGGCCTTGCCCTGACCCTGCCCCAGCACGAGGATCACGCCCGACAACGACGCCAGCACCGCCGACGCCACGTAGACCATCGTCTTGATGCGGCCGACGCGGATGCCCGTGTAGCGGGCCGCCGTCTCGTTGCCGCCCACGGCGAAGACCGCGCGCCCGGGTTGCGCGTTGCGCATGAACAGGTGGAACACGATCGTCAGCACGACCATCACGACCGGGGCAATCCAGTCGAGCGGGATGCCGAGCGGCGCCCAGTTCGGCGGGATGCGGCCGGAGACGTCGAAGAACCGGCCTTCGGTGACGATGTAGGCGAGCCCGCGCGTGATGCCCATCACGCCGAGCGTCGCGATGAACGGCGGCAACCGCACCGTGACCACGAGCGCCGCGCTGAGCAGCCCGGACGCCACGCCGACGCCGAGCCCCGCGGCAATCGACGCCGCGAGCGACCAGTCGCTCACGAGGTACTGGTGGCCGAGCACCACCGTCGTCAGCGCGATGATCGCCCCGGGCGCGAGGTCCACGCCGCCGGAGATGATCACCATCGACGCGCCGATGGCGGCAATGCCGTAGATCGCCGAGTACTTCAGGATCAGCAGTCCGTTCTCGGCATTGAAGAACGGGTGCCGCCCTCCGCCCTCGGGCCAGAGGTACCAGGTGAAGAATGCGATCTCCGCAAGCAGGATGAACAGCGTGCTCAGTTCCCGCTGCCGAATCGCCACCTGCCACCAGGGGCGCGAGGCACGCAGGCCGGACGAGGCCGTGGCGGGTGGGTTCATGCCGCGTCGGTCTCCTCGGCGCGCGTGGCCAGGTGCATCACGTCTTCCTCACTCGCGCCGCGCGCAACCTCGCCCTGCACGCGGCCCTGCTTGAGGACCACGATGCGATCGGCGAGCGCGAGCAGCTCCGGCAGGTCGCTCGAGACGACGAGGCAGCCCATGCCGGCCGCGGCCTCCTCGCGAATCAGGCGGTGGATGTCGTGCTTGGCGCCGATGTCCACGCCCTTGGTGGGTTCGTCGAGCAGCAGGACCCGCGGCGCGGTGAGCAGCCACTTCGCCAGCACGACCTTCTGCTGATTGCCGCCGCTGAGCGCGTCGGGCGGTACGTCGATCGTCGCGGCCTTGATCCCCCAGCGCGACAGCAGGCTCGTGCACTCCTCGCGCTCGCGGCCCAGCCGACGACGCCAGCCGGGACGCGCCGCCTCGCGCGCCAGCAGCAGGTTCTCGCTGATCGGGAGGTTGAAGAACAGCCCCTGCGACTGCCGCATCTCCGGCTGCAGCACCACGCCGCGCCGGATCGCGTCGGTCGGAGCCTTTGGCGCAAACGGTGCCCCGTCGATCGCCATGTGCCCGGCATCGGGCCTGTGCAGGCCGAACACGGTCTCGACGACCTCGGTGCGGCCCGCGCCGACGAGGCCGAACAAGCCGACGATTTCACCCTCCCGCACCTGCAGGCTGACGTCCTCGAAATGCGGGCGACGAGCCAACCCGCGCACCTCGAGGCGCACCTGCTGGCCGACCTTGCCCACGCCGTGCCCGGTGTCGAGATCGCGGCCGACCATGGCCCTGACGATGTCGTCCGTGGACAGCCCGGCGAGGGGCCAGGTGCCGACGTGCTGGCCATCCCGCAGGACGGACACCGTCCGGCACAGGCGGAACACTTCCGGGAGGCGATGCGAGACGTAGATCAGCGTGACGCCGCGGGCCCTGAGCTGTTCGAGCACCGCGAACAGGTGCTCCACCTCGGCGTCTGTCAGCGCGGTCGTCGGCTCGTCGAGGATGAGCACTTCGCAGTGGAACGCGAGAGCGCGCGCCACCTGGAGCAGTTGCTGCTGTGCGGCGCTCAGGCTCGCGACGGGAGTCGACGGATCGACGTGGAGGTGGAGTTGGGCGAGCAGCGCGGCTGCCTGCTCGCGCATCGCCCGCCGATCGACGAACCAGCCACGCCGCAGCTCGTGCCCGGCAAAGATGTTCTCGGAGACGTCGAGGTTCGGAAAGAGCAGCGTTTCCTGGTGGACGAGGCCGATGCCGTGCGCGAGCGCGGCGCGCGGATGGTTCAGCTCCAGGCGCGTGCCGTTGCGCAGCAGCCGGCCGCCGTCGGGCCGGACGATGCCGGCCGCGACCTTCATCAACGTGCTCTTGCCCGCGCCGTTCTCGCCCATCAGGGCGTGCGCGTCGCCGGCGGCCACCTCGAGGCTCACACCCCGGAGTGCCCTGACGCCACCAAAGGCCTTCGTGACGTCGTCGAACGCGAGCGCACTCATCAGGGGGCGAATCCTATCAATCGGCGCAGCACCGGCGTGGCGAGACGCAGACTACTGGCCGCGCTCGAGCCGGTTCCACTCGGCGAGATAGGCGTCGACGTTCTCGCGGGTCACGACGTCCACGCCGGAGTCGATAATCTCCTGATCGGGCGGGTTGCCTGCCTTGATCTCGGCCAGCAGGCGGACGGCTTCGCTGCCCCAGCCGAAGTACTTCTGCCCGACGAGCGTGTGGACCTTGCCGGCCTTGAGCAGTTCGGGCCCGGGCGGGATGGTGTCGAAGCTGAAGACGCGCGTGCGGGCCGTGTCCACGGGCTCGAGCGCGTTGCGCGTCATGATCGGCCAGCCGCCCACCGAGATCCAGGCGTCGAGGTCCGGATAGCGATTGGTGGCCGTGGCAATGATCTCGCCGGCCCGGACGATGTCCTCCTTCACGTCGAACGTCTCGACGATCGTGATGCCCGGGTGCTGCTTCAGCACGTCGTTGACGCCGTCGAGACGCCGCTGCAGGTTGTAGGCGCCGAGGCTCGTCATCAGCGCGACCTTGCCCTTGCCGCCTAGCGCGGTGACGGCCTCGGTGGCCAGGCGCTGGCCGGCCTTGAAGTCGTCGACGCCGTAGTACGCGATGCGCTGCGAGGTCGGCGCGTCGGCATCCCAGGTGATCACCGGGATGCCCGCCGCGATGGCCTTGTCGATCACCGGCGCGAGGAAGTCGCCGTTCGTGCAGGAGATGGCGATGCCGTCCACGCGCTGCGAGATGAACGACTCCAGGACTTCCTTCTGGCGCAACTGGTCGGCCGACTCGGGTGCGCGCCAGATGACCTCGATGTTGCCGAGCTCCTTGGCCTTGCGCTCGGCGCCGATTTTCGCGTAGTTGAAGACGGGAAGGTCGAGCGCCTTGGGGATCACCGCAAAGCGCAGGGTACGGGCGCCCGCCGGCTCGTCGGAGGTCGAGGATCCGCCGCCGCACGCAGCGGTCAGCAGGCCCAGGCACAGGAAGGTCGCGAGTCGTCGCATGGCATGTCCCGGCCGGCAGGCCGGGACCTCGACGCCACAACGCGCCGCGCAGCCCCGGACCTCCAGCGTTGGCGGATTGTAACAACAGCTTCGACGTGATGTCGCTGCAGCCGCGTTCGGCCTTCCGTCATTCTCAGCATTCGGCAGCGCAGCATTCTCGTGAGCGGCGCGCCGCCGGGGGCTCTTTCGCGCACCGTGCCGGCTCCCCGCCCGAGGCGCTATGCTGACGGCGTCCACCCCGAATCCCGAATCCCGAATCCCGAATCCCGAATCCCGAATCCCGAATCATGACCCGCCGCGACTTCCTTGCTTCGTCCGTCCCCGTCCCCGCCCTTGCCGCCGTCGCCGGAGGCGCCGGCGCCTCCGCTCAGCCGGCCGACGACCGTCAGTTCTACGAACTGCGGCGATACCGGATTCGTGTCGGCCACATGCGCGACACCTCGCGCGCCTACTTCCGCGACGCTCTGTTGCCGGCGCTCGGGCGCCTCGACATCGGCCCTGTCGGCGTGTTCGACGTCACCGTCGGCGAACCGCCGACGACAGTCGTGCTGATCCCGCACGCGACCGCCGCGTCGGCCGTGTCGCTTGCGCGTCGGCTTGCCGCCGACGCGGCATACGTGAAGGCGGCCGCGCCGTTCTTCGACGCGCCGGCCGACCGTCCGGCGTTCGACCGCATCGAGAACGCGCTCCTGCTTGCGTTCGAGGGAATGCCGAAGTTACAGGTGCCCGACACGGGCAAGCCCCGCATCTTCGAGTTGCGCCGCTACGAGGGGCCGAGCGAGGCCGCCAGCCTGAAGAAGATCGAGATGTTCGACACCGGCGGCGAACTGGCCATCTTCCGCAAGGTCGGCTTCCGTCCGGTGTTCTTCGGCCAGACCCTCTACGGCACGCGGCTGCCGCAGTTCGAGTACATGCTCACGTACGAGAACATGGCCGAACGCGAACAGCAGTGGACGCGCTTCAGGAACGATCCGGACTGGAAGGTGCTGTCGCAGAAGGCGGAGTATCGCGACGCGGCCATCATGTCGGGCGCCACGGCCACGTACCTCGCCCCGCAGCCGGTGTCGCAGATCTGAGCCCGGCCGTCATGCGCCCGCCCTGGTCCGGCGGGCGCGGTCGGCGGCCACCGCCAGCACGATGATCGCGCCGATGATGATCTCCTGCACGTAGTTCGGCCAGCCCATCTGCTGACTGCCGTTGCGCAGGAACGCCATCACGAGCGCGCCAATCAGCGATCCCGCGATGCTGCCCTCACCACCCGAGAGGCTCCCGCCGCCGATGACGACTGCCGCAATCACGTCGAGTTCGGTGCCGATGGCGACGGTGGGATCGCCCTGGCGCAGCCGCGACATCTGCATCACGCCGGCAAGCCCGAAGAGCAGCCCCGCGAGCCCGTAGATCCACACGTTCAACCTGTCGGTGCGCACGCCGCACGCACGCGCGGCCGCCTCGTTGCTGCCGATGGCGAACACGCGGCGGCCGAACACGGTCCGCTGCAGCACGAACGTCGCCACGACGGCAAGCACGAGACTGACCCACACACCGGGCGCCACGAGCAGCCACGTCGGCGTCGGGAACGTCACCGCCAGTTCGTTGACCCACGTCGGCGGCGCGTTGACCGTCTGCTGGTCGGCCAGCCACTTGGCGAGCCCGCGCGCGATGCCGAGCATCCCCAGCGTCGCGATGAACGGCAACACCTTGAGGCGCGTGATCGCCAGCCCGTTGACGACGCCCACGAGGCCGCCCGTCGCGACGCCGGCAAGCACGGCGGCCATCGGCGGGTACCCCTCGCGCAGGCCCACGGCCGTCACCACACCCGCAAGCGCCAGCGTGGATCCCACGGCCAGATCGATCCCGCCACTGATGATGATGAACGTCATCCCGATCGCGCCGATCGCGACGATGACCGTCTGCGCCAGCACGATGCGGAGGTTGCGCGGCGACAGGTACTGCGCCGGATCGTCGCTCATCACCGCGAACACGGCGATGACGAGCACGAGCCCGAGCACCGGCGCCAGCGCGGCCAGGCGGGCACGAAACAGGGGTGTCATTGTCAATTTCAAACGTCCGATTTGAAATTACGACCTTACTCGATGCCGCTGCCCACGGCCGCGGCCATCACCGTCTCGGGCGTCCACTCGCGCAGGGGACGCACCGGCGTCAGGCGCCCGCGGCTCATCACGGCAAGCGAGTCGCACAACCCGAACAGCTCCGGCAGGTACGAACTGACGAGCACGATGCCGCAGCCTGCGTCGGCCGCCGCGGCAATCGCCTCGTAGAGCTGCACCTTGCTGCCGACGTCCACGCCTCGCGTCGGCTCGTCGAGCAGCCACACGCGCGCGTCCTGGTGCAGGAGCCGTCCGAGCGCCACCTTCTGCTGGTTGCCGCCCGACAGCGTGCCCACGGGCTGGGCAGGCGTGCGCGCCTTGACCCGCAACCGCTCGAGGAGGCGTCCCGACGCCTCCAGTTGCTGCCGCCTGTCGATGACGCCATGCCGGCTCACGCTGCCGTAGCGCGTACACGTCATGTTGTCGGCGAGCGACTGCGGCAGCATCAACCCCTCGCCCTTGCGGTCTTCGCTGAGGTAGCCGAGCCCGGCCGACAGGCGCTGCCAGGGCGCCCGCGCCGCGAGGGGGATGTCGCGGCCATCGACGCGCAGGCGGCCCGAGACCTCGCGATCGTCGAGACCCATCACGCCGCGCAGGAGTTCGGTGCGTCCCGCGCCGACGAGGCCCGCAAGGCCGACCACCTCTCCCGCGCGCACATGCAGCGACGCCTCGCGCACACGGCCCGCGACCGAGACGTCCTCGAGTTCGAGCCGGACGTCGGTGCCCGGCGGCGCCTGGCGCACCGGAAAGAGGTCGGCGACGTCGCGGCCCACCATGTGCCCGATGATCTGCGCGTCCGTGACGTCGCCGATGGGGCCGCTCCACACCGTACGACCGTCACGCAGCACCGTGACGTCGTCGGCAATCGCGCGCACTTCCTCGAGGAAGTGGCTGATGTAGACGACGGCCACGCCCTGCGATCGCAGGCGCCCGACCAGGTCGAACAGGCGGTGGACGTCGTCGCGCGGCAGGCTGCTCGTCGGTTCGTCCATCAGCACCACGCGCGCCTCGGCCGACATCGCGCGGCAGATCTCGACGATCTGGCGCGCGGCAATGGGCAGGTCCACCACGCGGCGGTCGGGATCGAGTTCGGGATGATGGAACGGCTCGAGCACGCGCGCCGTCTCGGCGCGGGCGGCCGCGCGATCGTAGGTGCCAAGGCGGCGGGGCTCGCGTCCGAGCAGCACGTTCTCGGCCACGGTCAGGTGATCGCAGAGCGAGAGTTCCTGGTGGATGAGGGCGATGCCGGCCGTGCGGGCGTCGAGCGGCCCCTCCGGGACGTAGGGCGATCCGTCGATCGTCATGTGCCCGGCGTCGGCCCGCAGGCTGCCGGCAATCACGTGCATCAGGGTGCTCTTGCCCGCGCCGTTCTCGCCGACGAGCGCGTGCACGCGTCCCGGACGCAACGCGAGCGTGACGCCGTCGAGCGCACGCGTGGCGCCGAACGCCTTCCTGATCTCCGTCAGCGCCAGCATCGGTCTCCGGGGCGAGGCGTCAGGGCAGGTACTCGGTCAGGGGCGGATTCAGGAGCGCCTTCGACGACTCGTCGTCGAGGTTCTCGGGTGTCACGATCGTCACGCCCGTGTCCACGCGCGGCTGCACCGTCTCGCCCCGCAGGTGCGCCACCATCGTCTTCACGCCCTGGTAGCCCATCTCGAACGGGTTCTGCAGCACCACGCCATCGAGTTGCCCGTTGCGCATCGCGGTGACGAAGCTCTCGCTCGAGTCGAACCCGACGAACTTCACCTGGCCGGCCTTGCCGACGTCCTGCAGCGCGAGCAGCATGCCCGCGGTCGACGATTCGTTCGGTGTGAACACGCCCTGGACCTCGTTGGCAAACCGGTTCAGCAGGTTCTCGGAGGCCCGCTTCGCCGTGTCGCGCGTGGGGCCGGCGTACTGGTCGGAGGAGACGATCTCGATGCCGGGATACTGCGCGGCCATGCGCTCGAGGAAGCCCTTCTCGCGGCCTTCCGTGCTGGCCGAGCCCTCCTGATACCGCAGCAGGAGCACGCGGCCCTTGCCCTCGAGCAGTGCGCCGAGCCTGTCGGCGGCAAGCGCGCCGCCCTTCTCGTTGTCGGTTGCGACGAAGCTGACGGCGTCGTCGGAGGCAAGCCCCGAGTCGATCACCACCGTGGGGATGCCGGCACGCGCGGCTTCCTGCACCGGCCGGACGAGGGCGCTCGCGTCGAGCGGCGCGAGGACTATGCCGTTGACGCCCTGGCTGAGGAACCCCTCGACGACCTGGATCTGCTGTTCGCGGTCGTCCTCGCGGATGGGCCCCTTCCACGTGAGCCGCACACGGACGCCCTGCGACTCATACTCGCGCTGCGCCTTGATGGCACCGGCGTGGATGCTCTTCCAGAACTCGTGCGTGGTGCCTTTCGGAATCACGGCGAGGTGAAGTTCGTCGACCGCGCCGCCCCCACCGGTCCCGCCGCCGCAGGCCGTCGCCATTGCGGCAAGGGCCAGCGCCATCCATCCACCCTGCATGCGCACGATTCGTTCTCCCATTTCCAGGTCGCCGGGGCGCTGCCCGGACCAACGCCCGCCCTATCCCGGCGCGTACACGCCCTTCACGTAGTCGGCGGCGCGGCGGTCGGAACCGTCGAACGCCGCCGGAATCTCGTCGAGTGTGCGGTACCGGTGCGTGACGATGCGGCTGACGTCCACCCGACCCGATTCGAGCAGCTCGAGCGCCTGACGATACACCGACGGCCGCCCGTCGGCGTCGAAACCGCCGGATGCGCCGACCGGGGAGACGAGCATCGGCTCCTTGAACTGCAGCGTGTTGAGCACGCCGATGTCCACGCCCGACTGGCCGTGCGCATAGAGCAGCACGGTGGCCTGCTTGCGGATCAGGCCGGGCATCTGGCGGAAGACCTTGCCGCTGCCCGAGGCGTCGATCAGGTATTCCACACGTCGGCCGCCCGTGAGTGTCAGCGTCGCGTCGACGACGTCATCGGCGGCGGGATCGATGACCGCGTCGGCGCCGTACTGGCACGCGAGGGCGCGGCGGGCCGGGTTGGGCTCGCTCACCAGGATGCGGCCGTCGAAGCCGGCGACCTGCCGGAGGTGCTGGAGGAACAACAGGCCGGCGGGGCCGGCGCCCGTGATGAGCGTCGTGCGGACGCGCGACGCGTCATCGGTGGTGCCCAGGCGATACCGCGATGCGCAGCCCGCCTCCTGCACGGCCTCGTGCGCGTGGATGATGCACGCGAGCGGTTCGGTGAGCGCGGCCTGCTCGGCCGGGAGTGCGTGCCCCCGCTTGACGGCATTGACGGCCGGAATCACGAGCGCCTCGGCAAGGCCGCCCTGCAGGCCGGTGATGCCGTGTTCGCCGTACGTCTCGCACTGGTGCGAGTCGCCGGAGCCGCAGTACTCGCACAGCGGATGCGTGCCCGCGCTGAGGCAGTTGCGGCCCTGGTCGAGCACGACGGCGTCGCCCACCGCCAGATCGCGCACCTCCCTACCCCGCGCCTCGACGATGCCGGCAATCTCGTGCCCGAGCACCTGCGCGGCATCGGTGAGCGGCACCTGCCGGCCGAGGCGGTCGGTGTGGTAGTTGGCGTGCCCCTCGAAGATGTGGAAATCGGTGCCGCACAGCCCGACGCCGGTCACGCGCACGAGGACGTCGCGCGGGCCGACGACGGGATCGGCGATGTCGCGAATCGACATGGCCGCGGGTGCCGACAGCACCGCCGCCTTCACAGGCTCACACTCTGCTCGGCCCAGACCTGGAACTCGCGGTGCTTGTTCTCCTCGGACTTGCCGGGCTCGCCGCTCGCGACGCGTCGCACGTGGTCGAACACCTCGAGGCCGACCTCGTCGATCGATCGCGTGCCGTCGATGATGTCGCCGGCCGACAGGTCGAGGTCCGACGCCATGCGCTCGAAGATCGCGTTGTTGGAGGCCAGCTTCAGCACCGGGGCAATCGCGTTGCCGATTGTCGTGCCGCGACCGGTCGTGAACACGACGAGCTGCGCGCCGGACGCGATGAGCCCCGGCGTCGATTCCTGGTCGTAGCCCGGTCCCTGCATCAGGTACAGGCCCCGCCCGGACGGCCGCTCCGCGTACCCGACCACGCCCTCGACGCGCGTCGTCCCCGCCTTGGCGATGGCGCCGAGCGACTTGATGGTGATGTTGAGCAGGCCGCCAGCGACGTTGCCCGGGCTCGGGTTCTCGTTGAGCACGGTGCCGAACTTGGAGGCGTAGTCCTTGTACCAGTCCACCATCTCGTACACGGCGTGACCGGTGTCGGCATCGCGCGCACGCCAGGCGAGGATGTGCTCGGCGCCACAGAACTCGGGGACTTCGGTGATCAGCACCGTGCCGCCCTGCCGCACGAGTTCGTCGGCGGCCCGCCCGAGCGCGGGGTTGGCCGACAGCCCGGAGAAGCCGTCGGACCCGCCGCACTTCACGCCGAGCGACAGTTCGCTGATCGGCGCGGGCGTGCGGGTGATCTGGTTGGCCACGGGCAGCATCGCCTCGACGGCCTCGAGACCGCGACGGACCGAGCCCTGCGTGCCGCCGGCCTCCTGGATGCCGATGCGCGCCACGGGCTTGTTGAGCGGGCGCTTCAGGTCGGAGAGGTACTGCTCCATCACCGTCAGGTTCGTCTTCTCGCAGCCGAGGCCGATGAAGACGACGCCGCCGACGTTCGGGTGCTCGGCGTAGGCGGCAAGCGTCCGCAGCATCACCTCGATGTTCGAGCCGTCCGAGCAGCCGCAGCCCTTGTTGTGCGGGATGGCGACGACGCCGTCCACGTTGGGGTACTTCGCCTTGTCGTAGAGCGTGAACTCGGCGACGGTGGCAATCTGCACGGCCTCGTGCGCCGCGCACATGCTCGTCGGCACGATCAGGATCCAGTTGCGGATGCCGACCCGGCCATCGGGCCGGCGGTAGCCCATGAACGTGGCCCGCTCGGCCTCGGGCACGTACTCGGGCGGCGGCGTGTGGAGGCCGGCATCGAGTTCGCGCACGACCGGCACGTCGTTGGACATGTTCGCGTGCGAGATCAGGGCGCCGGCTGAAATCCCCTTCGACGTGCCGATGGGCTGGCCGTACTGGCGCACGAACTCGCCGGCGGGAATCGGCAGGAGCGCGAATCGATGGCCCGGCCCGACGTCGTCGAGGACGTCGATCGTGGCCTCGGTGCCCGTCACGCGAGCGCCGCGCGGCACGGGCACCCGCGCAACCGCGACGTTGTCCCTGGGATCGACCTGAATCGCGTACGCCGAGAGCGGCGCAGCCTCTGAAGTTGCGGTGGCCATAGCAGTCTGTCGAGCTCCATCGCCGGCCATGCCCGGGGATCGATTCGCATGCCGGCCGGAGCATCCAGCGTAGCAGGACTGACGGGGTGGGGGTACCGGGCGAACGGGGACCGGCCAACGGGAAGCGTCACCGGTCGGAGCCGCCGGGCTCGTAGGCGCCGGACTTGTCAGGCGGTCGTCGTCGGCCGACGCTTGAGGAGATTGACACCGCCGACGACAGCCCGTACAGTCGCCCGCGAACCAGACAACTCACGACACTCGGCGTCCTCGGGCGCGTGTGCGCCAGGCGACGGTGTGCTGATACCGGCTCGTGCGCACGCACCGGCTGGGGGCAGGAGTGAACATGACAAGAGCGAGTCGGCTCCCGTCGCTGGCGTGTGCCTTCCTGGCCGCGCTGTCGACCTTCGTCCTCGTCCCCATGGCTCGGGCGCAGGCCGCGCGCGGCAGCATCGTCGGCAACGTCGCCGACGCCTCGGGCGCGGCGGTGCCCGGCGCCACGATCGTGATCACCGAGATACGGACGAACATCGTGCAGGGCAGCACGACCAATGCCTCGGGCAACTACGCATTCCCGAACGTGCGCGACGGGCTCTACAAGGTCGAGGCGGAGCTGTCGGGCTTCAAGAAAGCGCTGCGCGAGAACGTGCAGGTGGACGTCAACACGACGATCCGCGTCGACTTCCGGCTCGAGGTCGGCGACCTCAGCGAGACGTTGACGGTCACGAGCGAGGCGCCCGCCCTGCAGACCGACAGGGCCGACACGGGGCGGATCATCCAGGGCCAGGCCATCCAGGCGATGCCGCTCGGCTTCGGGCGCAACTTCCAGGGCATGTGGGCCACGGTGCCCGGCGCGACGCGCCCGAGCCGGCCGCACTCGGAGTTCTTCAACTCCCAGGACTCGCTCGAAAGCAAGGTCAACGGGCAGAGCCGCCTCGCCAACAACGTCCAGATGGAAGGCGTGGACAACACCCACCGCACCGGGTTGCTGACCGTGCTCATTCCCTCGGCCGAAGCGCTCGAGACCGTTGCCGTGAGCACAAGCAACTTCGACGCCGAGTTCGGGCGCGCCGGGGGGGCGGTGACGAACGTCACGCTCAAGTCGGGCACCAACGACCTGCGCGGCAGTGCGTTCTGGTTCCACGGCAACGACAGCCTCAACGCGACGCCGTACTTCGCGTCGAGCAAGCCCGAGACGGACTACAACCAGTTCGGTTTCGTTGTCGGCGGCCCGATCCGCCGCAATCGGCTCTTCTACTTCGGCGACTACCAGCGGACCAACGACAATCTCGGCAAGAACTGGCGCTTCTTCGTGCCGCCAGCCGAATGGCGCAGCGGCGACTTCAGCAGCGCCTCGGGCACGGTCATCCGTGACCCGCTCACGGGCGACAGCGCCGGCAACGGGCGCGACCCCTTCCCCGGCAACGTCATTCCTGCGAGCCGCATCAGCCCGATCGCGCGTGCGATTCTCGACCGCGTCCCGCTGCCCAACATCGCGGGCCAGCCCATCGGCCAGCCGAACTACGAAGGCACGACCATCCGCGCGCGCAAGACCGACCAGTTCGACGTCAAGGTGAACTGGCAGGCCAGCGAGCGCGACCAGTTCTCTCCTCGCTTCAGCTACATGCGGCCCGTCGTGATCGATCCGTCACCGTATGCCGGCGCCATTGGCGGTCCTGCCAACGGCGGGTTCGCGGGCACCGGCACCAACGACACGATCGTCACCGGCCTGAACTGGACCCGGTCGTGGACCAACACGCTGGTGATGGAAGTGCGTGGCGGGTTCACCTGGTACCACAACGTCGCCGCATCCGAAGGCCAGGGCCTGGACACCGCACAGGAGCTCGGCGTGCCGGGCGTGAACCTCGACGACTACACGAGCGGCATCATGTCGGTGAACATCCAGAACTACAGCAATCCCGTCGTCGGGTTCTCGAACTCGCTGCCGTGGGACCGCGGCGAAACGACGTGGACGTTCGCGACGACGCTGACGAAGCTGACGGGCAACCACCAGCTGAAGTTCGGCGCGGACCTGCGGCGCAACCGCGACTTCCTGCTGCAGACGCAGGACTTCGGCGGCCCGCGCGGCACCTTCGCGTACAACGGATCGGGGACGTCCACGCCGGCCGATCCGGCCGCCGTGCGCAACAACGTCGCCAACTCCCTGGCCTCGTTCCTGCTCGACTACGCCAACGACGTGCGCCGTGACGTGCCGTTCGTCGACGAACCGGGCACGCGGCACCGGCAGTACTTCTTCTTCCTGCACGACAAGTGGCAGGTGCGGCCCTCGGTCACCGTGGACCTCGGCCTGCGGTACGAGTACTACACGCCGTTTGTCGGCATCCAGGAGCGCGGGGGCCTCTCGAGCTACGACCCGAGCAACAACACGCTGCGCGTGGCGGGCTACGGCGACATCCCGGCGGACCTCGGCGTCCGGACGAGCAAGACCAACTTCAACCCGCGCACCGGCATCTCCTGGCGCATCTCGGACCGCGACGTCCTGCGCGCCGGCTACGGGGCGAGCACGGCGCCGTACCCCGACAACACGTACGCGTTCAATTACCCGACGAAGGGCAACGTGCTCCAGCAGGCTAGCAGCGCCTTCACCCGGGGCGGGTCGCTCGCCACCGGGTTCCCCGTGCAGGGCACGGTGGACATCCCGAGCAACGGCATCATGCCGGTCGACCAGCCGTTCCTGCGCAGCTCCGGCCTGTTCTCGCTGCCCGAGCAGCTCCACGAGGGGATGCTGCACTCGTGGAACGTCGCGTACCAGCGACAGCTCGGCTGGGGATTCACGGGCGAGGTGGCCTACGTCGGCAATCGCGGCGTGGACATGCTGTACCGCTTCCAGCTCAATGCCGCCACGGTGCTCGGGCTCGACAACGCGGGGCGACCGCTCTTTGCGCCGTTCGGCCGCACGGCCGACGTGCCGACCCGCGTGCCCGGCCGCAGCGACTACCACTCGATGCAGGCAAAGCTCGATCGCCGGTTCCGGAACGGCATCCTCGTGACCAACAGCTACACGTTCGGCCGGGCGCGCAACTTCGCCGACGACAACGGCTTCATCGACACGCCAGCCGATCCCGAACGCAGCTACGGCCTTGCCGGGTTCGACCGCCGGCACACGTGGGTCACGAGCTTCGTGGTGGACCTGCCGTTCTTCCGGGAGTCCGACCACGCGCTGCTGCGGCAGGCGCTCGGCGGCTGGCAGGCGTCGGGACTGCTCACGCTCATGGGCGGCCAGGCGCTGAGCGTCACCGCCGACGGCGCGCTGCTCCGCGCGCCCGGCAACACGCTCTACGCCGACCGGGTCGCCGACCCCACCGTGATGGGCGACAAGGGCCCGAACGCCTTCTACTTCGACGGCAGTGCGTTCGCGCAGCCAGCGCCCGCGACCTTCGGCAACACCGTGCGCAACGGCAGCGGCCTGCGCGGCCCGGGTTTCACGGCGCTCGACTTCTCGCTCGTCAAGCGCGTCGCGATCGGCCAGTCGTACCGCTTCCTCGAGTTCCGGGCGGATGCGTTCAACCTCACGAACACCCCGGCCTGGAACAACCCCAACACGAGCCTCGCCAGCCCCCAGTTCGGCCGCATCAGCGGCGCCGGCAACCAGCGCATCATCAGGCTCGCCGCCAAGGTCAGCTTCTGACCCACCGGAAGCTCGAGGTCTCCGAGCGACAGGGCGCCCCCCGCGCCCCGTCGCCTCCTCACCCTTCCTCCCTCACCCTTCGAACTTCCGACTTTCGACTTTCGACTTTCGATCATCCCCCACCCCTCCGCCACTCGAGCCGCGCCAGCGCCTCGATCGAGGCCCAGGCGAGGGCGGCGAACACGAACACAAGCGACCACAGCTGCAGCGGCAGCGCGATGCCGCCGAGCATCGTCGAGGTCACCGGCAGCAGCGACGCGCCGACCTGCACGACGACGCCGCCGACCACGGCGAGGTGCAGCCAGCGATTCGGCAGCGGCTGCATCCAGGTGTGCCGGGACGGGTATGTCAGCAGAAGCTGACCGATGGCCATGAAGTGGAACGCCGCCGCCCGGGCTGTGTCGTGCGAGTACCCGAGCGCCGGCACGAGGCCCAGCACCAGCAGCGCGAGCAGCGCCTTGATGACGCCCGCAGACACGATGAAGTGCAGCGAGGTGCGATCGAGCAGCGGCGCGTCGGCCGGACGCGGCGGCAACTGCATCACGCCAGGCGTCCGGTCGAGCGCGAGCGCCAGTGCGGGCAGCCCGTCGGTCATGAGGTTGATCCAGAGGATCTGCGCCGCAGTCAGCGGCACGAGCAGCGCGCCCGAGGAATCGCGCAGGCCCAGCACGAACGCCAGGACGACGCCGGCCGAGATCAGCAGCACCTCCGACAGGTTCGTCGAGAACAGGAAGCGCAGGAACTTCTGGATGTTCTCGTAGATGCTGCGGCCTTCCTCCACCGCCTTGACGATTGTCGCGAAGTTGTCGTCGAGCAGCACGAGATCGGCGACCTCGCGGCTGACGTCCGACCCGCGCTGCCCCATCGCGACGCCGACGTCCGAGCGCTTCAGCGCCGGCGCGTCGTTCACGCCGTCTCCCGTCATGGCGACGATCCGGCCCGACCGCTGCAGCGACTCGACGATCTGCAGCTTCTGCTCGGGACGCACGCGCGCGAACACCGACACGTCGGCGAGCGTGCGCTCGAACTCCTGCGACGAAAGGCCCGCGAGCGCGTCGCCTGTCAGCGCCTCGGTGGACGGCATGCCGATCTGTCCCGCGATGGCCGACGCCGTCGCCGGATGATCGCCCGTGATCATCACGACGCGGATGCCTGCCGCCTGCGCCAGCGCCATCGCGTCGCGGACCTCGGCGCGCGGCGGATCCCAGAACAGCGCGAGGCCGAGCAGCGTGAGGTCCTCTTCGCGCTCGCTGTCGGCTTCGGTCAGCGCCAGGACGCGGAAGCCCTCGGCGGCCCGCGCCTCGGCCCGGGCGAACCAGTCCTCGCGTTCGTCGTCTGTCAGCCGGCAGCGCGGGATCAGCACCTCCGGCGCGCCTTTCAGGAAGCTGACGACGCCGCCCTCCGACTGCACGGTGGTGCGCGCGTACTTCCACGCGCTGTCGAAGGGTCGCGTGGAGACCACCGGATGCGCGGCGCGGATTGCCGCGGCGTCACCGCCTCGCGCGGCAACGTGCCGCAGCAGGCCGAGGTCGAGCGGGTCGCCGGCGTCGGTGTCGGGATCGGCGTCGTTGGCGAGCGTCATCGCGACGAGCGCGCGCGGCAGGTCCACGGCATCGACGTCGCGGACGTCCATCCGGTTCTCGGTGAGCGTGCCCGTCTTGTCGGTGGCAATCACGTTCACCGATCCGAGCGCCTCCACGGCCGACAGCCGGCGCACCACCGCGCGCTGCGTGGCCATGCGCTCGACGCCGAGCGACAGCGCCACGGTCAGCACCGCAGGCAGGCCTTCCGGCACCGCCGCCACCGCGAGTGCCACCGCGAAGATGATCACGTTGGGCGCATGCGACAGGCCCTCCGCGGCCACGCCGGCCACGCCGATGACGGCCGCCAGCGCGAGCACCCACACCGCAATCTGGCGCCCGAGCCGGTTCACGCGGCGTTCGAGCGGCGTTTCCGAGGCCTCGATGTCGCCGAGCAGCGTCGCCAGCTTCCCCATCGCGCTGCTCGCGCCCGTGCGCACGACCTCCATCGTCACGCGTCCCCGAACCAGCAGCGTGCCGCTGAAGGCCTCGTCGCCCTGGCCCTTGTCCACCGGCACCGACTCGCCGGTGAGCACCGACTCGTCGAGCATCGCGCCCTGCGCGTCGCCAATCGCGCCGTCGGCCGGCACGCGGTCGCCGGCCTCGAGGCGGACGACGTCGCCAGGCACGATGTCCTGGGTGGGAAGGTGGACGAGGTGCCCGTCGCGGAGCACCCAGGCCTGCGCGCCCGCGAGCGCCTCGAGCCGCGAGAGCGCAGCCTCCGAGCGCTGCTCCTGGTACAGGCCGAGCGCCGCGTTGAGCAGCAGGATGACGGCGATGGCCACGCTCTCGACGGGCCAGCCCTGCGCGCCCTCGTAGAGCCACACGGCGGTGTCGAAGGCAAGCGCGAACAGGAGGATGTAGATCAGCGGGCTGGCAAACTGCGCGACGAACCGCCGCCAGAACGGAGTGGGTGCGCGCGCAGGCAGGGCATTCGGGCCGACCTGCTCCAGCAGTTCGGCGGCTCGCGCACTCGTCAGTCCTGTCATCACGTCCCTTCCGGCCATCGCGATCGCTTGGCCACGCACCGCGCGAACGTCAGCCGCGCACCGTGAGCACCGGGCATGTGGCGCGACGCACGACGTGCTGCGTGGTCGAGCCGTACAGGAGCAGTTCGATCCCCGAGTGGCCCTGTGCGCCCATCACGATCAGGTCGGCTGGCAGCGATCGCGCCATGTCGAGGATCTCGCGCCAGGCCTTGTTGACGGCAACGGCCTCGTGCACCTCGCATCCTGCGCCGGGCACGGCCGCCTCGGCGTGCAGCCGCTGCCTGACGTGCTCGAGCAGCTCCGTGCGGTGGGCCTGGACGGCGACGTCGGCGTAGGGCGGAAGCCCCTCCGGATCCACGTACTCGAGTGCGTGCAGCAGGGTCACCTCCCCCTCGGACCGGCGGGCGATGTCGAGCGCGATGTCGCGCGCCCGGCGGGCCGACGCGGAGAAGTCGGTCGGACAGAGGATGCGTGCCAGGCGGATCGGCTCGGTCCCGGCCGCGCCCGGCGGTACGGTGAGCACCGGGCACGTCGCCGTCTGCAGCACCTTCTCCGTCGTGGACCCGAGGAACAGGCGCTCGAAGCCGGTGCGGCCGTGCGTGCCCAGCACGAGCAGGTCCGCACCGATTGCCGCCGCCTGTTCGAGGACGACCTGATGGGGGCGACCCGCGGCGACGAGCGCCTCGGCCGCGGTCGTCGCGCCGAGTACACGATCGATCTCGGCGCTGAGCCTGCCGACGACCTGTGAACGGGGCGGCATCGCGAGGGCCGCCACGCCGGCACCGAGTTCGCCGGCAACCGGAACGTAGTCGCCCGGGTCCGGCGTGACGTGCAGCACGCTCAGGCGCGCACCCGTCCGCGCGGCCAGGGCCGCGGCATGCCGGAGCGCGCGCTGCGAGGTTTCCGAGAAGTCGATTGGACAGAGGACGTGCGTGAACGCCGCGGCAGCCGTCTCCATTGGCCGAGTATCCCAGAAATCGATGACAGGAGTGCCTCGCGGGACCTGCGCGTCGTGGGTTGCCGGCAGCATCGCCGGGGCAGCCGCGCACGAACCACCGGATGCTGCGCGGCCGCCAATGGTAGGACCACCAGTTGTTGCACCTCCTCTGTACTTGAGGCATACTCCGCCCGTTCAGTTCCAACACGAATGTCGTTTCCGGGCGGCCGGCGCAGGAATGGCTCCATTCCGTCGATCGAGCCCACTGGTGCGACCACTTTCAGTTCGGCCGTCGTTGCGGGAAGGGGATTTCCGAATGCGAATGCTGCTGCATCGTCACTACCAGCGTCTCGGATGGGTGGCGTTGGCACTGTCGTGCGTCCTGGGTTTCGGAGCGAGCGCAACGGCGCAGGATCCGCGCGGCGCCATTGCCGGGCGGATCGTGGACAGCTCGGGCGGCACGATGCCTGGCACCACGGTGTCGGTGACCAACACGGCCACGGGCACCGTGAACACCGCGGTCGCCGATGCGCAGGGACGCTATTCGATTCCCTTCATGACGCCCGGCACGTACGACATGACGGTCGAGCTCGCCGGGTTCAAGCGCGTCGAGCGCAAGGGCGTGGAAGTCCGGATCGCCGACCGGCTCGAGCTGGACTTCACGCTCGAAGTGGGCGGTCTCGAGGAGACGATCACCGTGGCGGGCGGCGCGCCGCTGCTCGAGACGCGCACGGCGTCGCAGGGCCAGGTCATCGACGAGAAGCGCATCCAGTTGATGCCGCTCTCCGACGGCAACCCGTTCACGCTCACCCGCCTGGCCGCGGGCACCGTGTACACCGGCGACCTCAAGTTCTCACGTCCCTTCGACAACGGCGGCACGTCGGCGGTCACGGCAAACGGCGCGGCGGGCGGCAACGAGTTCACCCTCGACGGATCGCCGAACATGGCCAACGGCCGCCGCGTGGCCTTCGTGCCACCGGCGGGTGCGGTGCAGGAGTTCAAGGTCGAGACCGCCACGTTCGACGCGCAGCAGGGCCACACCGCCGGCGCGACCGTCAACGTCACGATGAAGAGCGGCACGAACCAGTTCCGCGGCGATGCGTACTACCACCATCGCGACGAGGCGCTGAGCAAGAACGACTTCTTCCTGGAGCGCGCAAACCAGGAGAAGGCCTCGATGGACTACAAGCGGTATGGGTTCACGTTCGGCGGCCCGGTGGACCTCGGCTTCTACAACGGTCGGGGCAGGACCTTCTTCTTCAGCGCCGTCGAGTGGCTCTACGACGAGTTCCCGGAACCGGGCCAGTTCACCGTGCCGACCGAGGCCCAACGCAACGGCGACTTCTCGGCGCTGCTGCCGCTCGGCATCCAGATCTACGACCCCGCGACCGCGCGCCTCGTCAACGGGCAGGTCCGTCGGGACCCGTTCCCGGGCAACATCATTCCCGCCAACCGCATCAGCCCGGTGGCGCGCAACATCCTCGGCTACTACCCCTCGCCGAACCAGCCGGGCAACGCGCAGGGCCAGAACAACTTCCTCACGTCCAATCCCCGCGGCGACGACTTCTACTCGGTCAACTTCCGGGGCGACCATCAGTTCAGCAACGATCACCGGTCGTTCGTGAGGTACTCGCGCAACAGCCGCCGCGAGAACCGCGGCAACTGGACGGGCGAGGTGAACGGCGTCAGGCCGACCGGCAACTTCCTGTTCAGGAAGAACGACGCGGTGACCGGCGACCACGTGTGGACGCTCAACCCCGCGACCGTCCTGAACCTGCGCGGCAGCTGGTCGCGGTTCCAGGAGCCGAGCATCCGCCAGCACCAGGGCCTCTTCGACCCGGCATCGCTCGGATTCTCGTCGGGCGCGGCGTCGCTGTTCGGCAGCGCGCGCTACTTCCCGCGCGTCGAGTTCCCGAGCGACGTGTACTCGCCCCTCGGCGACAGCCTCGCCGGCGGGACGAACTTCGAGATCGTCACGTTCCAGCCGACGGTCACCCGCTTCTTCGGGAACCACTCGGTCCGCGTCGGCTACGACTACCGCGGCTATCGCGAGGTGTCGCAACCGAGCTACCACGCGGCCGGGCGCTACGAGTTCGGACGTGATTACACGAACGCGGGCACCGGCCTCGGCAGCGCCGCGATTGGCCAGGAGCTCGCGGCATTCCTGCTCGGTCTGCCGTCGGGCAGCGACAGCGCGATCGAGGTCACGACGGGTCGCGACACGCGCAGCAAGTACCACGGCTTCTTCGTCCAGGACGACTGGAAGGTCAACGACCGCCTGACGGTCAACCTCGGCCTGCGGTACGAGTACGAAGGGGCGCCCACCGACGTGAACAACGCCAACGTCCGCGGCTTCGATCCCACCGCGACGCTCGACATCACGGCGGCTGCGCGCGCCAACTATGCCGCCCGCCCGATCCCCGAACTTGCCGCCAGCCAGTTCAATCCCGTCGGCGGCGTCGGGTTCGCGAGCGCCGCGAACCGCGGCTTCTGGAACGCCGACACGAACAACTGGCAGCCACGTCTCAGCTTCGCCTACCAGTTGAACCCGAAGACCGTCCTGCGCGGCGGATGGGCGATCTACACCGTGCCGATGCTGTTCGACTACGCGATCTTCCAGCCCGGGTTCGCGCAGTCCACGCCGCTCGTCGCGAGCAACGACAACGGGCTCACCTTCCAGGCGACCCTCGACAACCCGTATCCGGACGGCGTGATTGCGCCGGCGGGCAACACGCGCGGTCCCAACACGTTCGTCGGCCAGAACCTCAACCGCTATACCACCGACGTCGACGCGAAGAACCCGCAAGCCATGCGGTGGGCCGTGAGCGTCCAGCGCGAGCTGCCGGGCCAGTGGGTGGTCGAAGCGGGCTATACGGGCAACCGGGGGTACGACCTGACGGTGGAGACCGACATCAACCCGCTGCCGCGCGAGTTCCTGAGCGACAGCGAGGTCCGCGACACCGCGCATATCGCGCGGATGTCGCAACTGGTGCCCAACCCGTTTGCGGGTCTCGTGCCGGGTACCGGGCTGAACGCCACGAACGTCGCGCGGCAGCAGTTGCTCCGCCCGTACCCGCAGTTCACGCGGGTCCAGAGCCGCAACTACGACGGCACGAGCAGCTTCCACTCGGGCCAGTTCCGGCTCGAGAAGCGGTTCGACCGTGGCTTCTCGTTCCTCACGACCTACACGGTCTCGAAGTTCGAGGAGCAGACCTTCGCGCTCAACGCCGTGGATGCGTACTCGGGCAACTACGAGAAGCGGCGCTCGGACGTGGACGTACCGCACCGCATCGTCCTCAACGGGATCTGGGAGCTGCCGTTCGGCCGCGGCCGCCGGTTCGGCAACACGTGGAACCGCGCGCTCGACGCGATTGCCGGCGGCTGGAGCGTCTCGGCGATCTACCAGTGGCAGAGCGGGCGCCCGCTGACGATCGGCAACAACTACTACTACTCGGGAGACGTGAACCAGCTGACGGCCGATTACTCGGGTGACGTGAGCCAGCCCGTGTTCGACCTGAGCGGGTTCTACTTCTCGGACGTCCCCGAGGCGCAGCGTCGCAACGACGCGCGAATCAACGTCAACGGCACGCCGCAGTACCGCACGCAGCCGACGCGGCCGGCGAGCCTGCGCGGCCCGACGCTCAATTACATGGACATGTCGATCGTGAAGCGCTTCGACATCACCGAGCGCGTCCGCGCCCAGCTGCACTTCGAGATCTACAACGCGCTGAACCAGGTCTTCTACAACAACCCGAACCTGGATCCGCGCAACGCCAACTTCGGCATCGTGACGAGCCAGAACAACGTGCCGGTCAACCTGCAGATCGGCTTCCGCCTGTTCTTCTGACCGGCAGGGCGCAACCTGCAGCCTGCAGCCTGCGTGCAGGCTGCAGGCTGCAACTGGAGAACGCATGAATCGTCGAGCGTTCCTGGCCACCACTGCGGCTACCGCGGCCGCGGCCTCCTTCTCCTCCCCGATGGCGTCCCTCGCGGCCGCGCAGCCACGCAAGCGCCGCTACGCCATCGTCGGCACCGGCGTGCGCGGAGTCGGCATGTGGGGACGCGGCCTGCAGGGCAAGTGGGGCGACGCCATCGAGTTCGTGGGCCTCTGCGACATCAACCCGAAGCGCGCCGAACTCGCGAGGCAGGCGCTCGGCGTGTCGTGCCCGACGTTCACCGACTTCGATCGCATGGTTGCCGAGACGCGCCCCGACCTGCTCACGGTGACGACGGTGGATGCCTACCACAGCGAGTACATCGTCAAGGCGCTCGACCGCGGCATCGACGTGATCACCGAGAAGCCCATGGTGATCGACGAGCGCCAGTGCCAGGCCGTGCTCGACGCCGAGGCGCGCAACAAGCGGAAGATCAACGTCGCGTTCAACTACCGGTTCGCGCCCAAGCACGTGCGGATCAAGGAACTGCTGATGGCCGGCGAGATCGGGCCGGTGCGTTCGGTGGACTTCCACTGGTATCTCGACACCTCGCACGGCGCCGACTACTTCCGCCGCTGGCATCGCCTCAAGGAGAAGAGCGGCTCGCTGTGGGTCCACAAGGCGACCCACCACTTCGACCTCGTGAACTGGTGGCTCGGCGCCGACCCGGTGCGTGTGCAGGCGTTCGGCGAGTTGAAGCGGTACGGCAAGGCCGGCCCCTTCCGGTCCACCAACTGCCGGCCGTGCCCGCACAAGGGCTCGTGCGCGTTCCACTGGGACATCACGCGCGGGCGCGGCAACGCGCTCTACACGCAGGCCGAGGACGTGGACGGCTACCTGCGTGACGGCTGCGTGTTCCGCGAGGACGTCTCGTCGTGGGACACCATGACGGCGACCATCAAGTACGGCAACGACGCGATCATGTCGTACTCGCTGAACTGCTACATGCCGATCGAGGGCTACGCGCTCGCCTTCAACGGCGACAACGGCCGCCTCGAGGTCCGGGACTACGAGCGGCAGCCGTTCGAGGTGGCCGACGAGACCGAAATCTGGCTGATCAGGAACTTCGGCCAGCGCACGCGCGTGGACATCCCGAAGGCCGAGGGCGGGCACGGCGGCGGCGACGACGTGCTGCGCGAGCAGATCTTCCGCGGCGGCACGAACGTGCCCGACCACCTGCGGGTCCCCGATTCCCGGGCCGGTGCGATGTCGTGCCTCACGGGCATTGCCGCACGCCGCAGCTGCGAGGAGCAGCGGCCGGTGGACATCGCCTCGCTGCTGTAGTCCGCCCCTATCAATCCTGGCGCCAACGCATTAGGCTTGGCGCGAGCCCGTTCCCTCTCCTGCCATGAATCGTCGCGCATTCCTCTCGTCATCGGCCGCCGTCCTCGCGGCGGCCTCGACCTCCTCCGTCTCGGCTGCGCTGCAGCAGACCCCCGTCGCGAGGAAGCGTCGCTACGCCCTGATCGGCACCGGCGGCCGCGGCTCCGGGATGTGGGGCCGTGGCGTCGCGCAGAAGTGGGGCGACACCGTGGAGTTCGTCGGGCTCTGCGATCCCAACGAGGCGCGCGCGAAGGTCGTGCAGGGCATCATCGGCACGTCGTGCCCGACCTTCACCGACTTCGATCGCATGGTGAAGCAGGCCCGGCCCGACCTGCTCGCGGTCACCACGGTGGACGCCCACCACGCCGAGTACATCGTGCGTGCCCTCGACCTCGGCATCGACGTCATCAGCGAGAAGCCGATGACCATCGACGAGCAGCAGACGCAGGCCGTGATCGACGCGGAGAAGCGCAACAACCGCAAGATCATCGTCGGGCACAACATGCGCTTCTCGCCGCCGCACGTGCGCGTGAAGGAGCTGATGATGACCGCGCCGGTCGGGCCGATCCGTTCGGTGGACTTCCACTGGTACCTCGACACCAGCCACGGCACCGACTACTTCCGGCGCTGGCACGCCATCAAGGCCAAGAGCGGTTCGCTGTGGGTCCACAAGGCGACGCACCACTTCGACTACATGAACTGGCTGCTCGACGCCGAGCCCGTGCAGGTGCAGGCTTACGGCGACATCAAGCGCTTCGGCACGGCAGGCCCGTTCCGCCACACCAACTGCCGGCCGTGCCCGCACAAGGCGAAGTGCCCCTTCCACTGGGACATGACGAAGTCGGAGTCCGCCATGCGGCTCTACGGCGACGTCGAGCACGTGGACGGCTACCTGCGTGACGCCTGCGTGTTCAGGCCCGAGGTCACGACCTACGACACGATGAGCGCCAGCGTGACCTACAGCAACGGCGTGATGATGTCGTACTCGCTCAACGCGTACCTGCCCGTCGAGGGCTACACGATGGCCTTCAACGGCGACCTCGGACGCATCGAGATCCGCAGCTACGCCAACCAGCCGTGGGACGTGGACACCGACATGGAGGTCCACGTGATCAAGGGCTTCGGCGGCACGCGCACGAAGGTGGACATGCCGATCGGGGAAGGCGAACACGGCGGCGCCGACGACGTGCTCAGGAACCTGATCTTCAGGCGTCCGCAGGTGGCGGCCCACCTCGCGCTCCCCGACTCCCGCGCCGGCGCGATGTCGTGCCTCACCGGCATCGCCGCCCGTCGGAGCTGCGAGGAGAACCGGCCCATCACCATCGACGGACTGGTACGGTTCTGATGAGCATCACGCGGCGTTCGTTCGTGTCCTCGGCTGCCGCCGGCGTGGCGGGTGGCCTCGTGACCTCCTCGGCGCACGGCGCAACGGCCAGCGGCGTCCAACCCCAGTCGGCGACGAGCCGCAACGGCGTGGCCGGCGCCAACGACCGCATCCGGCTCGGCTTCATCGGCGTCGGCGGCATGGGCCGCTCGCACCTGAACAACTTCCAGCAGCACGACGACGTGCAGGTGGTCACGGTGTGCGACGTGTGGGAGGTGAACCGCCTCCGCGCGCAGCGGATGACCGAGCGGCAGAAGACGGGCGCGGCCGCGGTCGAAGCCGACTACCGCCGCGTCATCGACCGCAAGGACCTCGACGCGGTCGTCGTGGCGACGAGCGACCACTGGCACGCGATCCCGATGATCCTCGCCTGCCAGTCCGGCAAGGACGTCTACGTCGAGAAGCCGATCTCGCACAACGTCAAGGAAGGCCGCGCGATGGTGCACGCGGCCCGCACGTTCGATCGCGTCGTGCAGGTCGGCACGCAGCAGCGATCGGGCCTGCACTTCCAGGAGGCGATGCGCATCGTCCAGTCGGGTGTGCTCGGCCGGATCCATCGTGTCCATGCGTGGAACGTCGGCAACGCCGCGCCGGCGGGCCTCGGGCGACCGGCCGACGGGCCTCCGCCGACGGGCCTCGACTGGGACCGGTACCTGGGACCGGCACCAGTGGTGCCGTTCAACCCGAACCGGTTCATCTTCCAGTTCCGGTGGTTCTGGGACTATGCCGGCGGGATGATGACCGACTGGGGCGTGCACCTGCTGGACCTCGTGCTGTGGGGCATGAAGCAGGGCGCGCCGAAGACGGTGTATGCGGTTGGCGGCAACTTCGTGCTCGACGACAACCGCGAGACGCCAGACACGATCGACGCGGTCTACGAGTTCCCCGGCTTCGTCTGCACCTACAGCAACCGCACCGGCAATGCCTACAACGGCGCCGGACGCGGCTATGGCGTCGAGTTCTACGGCACCGACGGCACGCTCTTCCTCGATCGCGGCGGCTTCGAGGTGATCCCGGAGACGGCCGGCAGCACGGAGGCGCCCACGCCGTCGTACCTCGCCGAGCAGGAATCCACACCGCCGGTGTGGAAGCGGGAGTGGCGCGGCGCCTCGAAGGCGCGCACCGAGGGCATGCGCGCGCCGACCTCTGATCAGAACCTCTCGCACATCCGCAACTTCCTCGACTGCATGCGATCGCGCACGCGGCCCAACTCCGACATCGAGCTCGGGCACCTCTCGACGGCAATGTGCCTGCTCGGCAACGTCTCCTATCGCACCGGGCACAAGCTGACATACGACGCCGCCACCGAGACGTGCGTGGACGACCCGAAGGCGAACGCGCTGCTCACGCGAGAGTACCGCGCGCCCTACACCCTTCCTGCCGTTTGACCTGCAGGCAGCAGGCCATCGAGACCCCCACGAATGAGCCGCAACTACCCCCGCATCGCCGCACTCAAGACGGCCGCCGCGTTCGAGGCGCACGTGGCGTCGCTCGGCGTGACGCTGCCGTTCGACCAGCAGGTCGAGCCCGCACCGGCGTCGGTTCTGGCGCAATCGATCGACACGTCGGCAGGGCGCGCCGGCAACCGGTTCTGCATCCTGCCGATGGAGGGCTGGGACGGCACGCCCGACGGCCGGCCGACCGACCTCACCCGCCGACGCTGGCATCGGTTCGGCGAGAGCGGCGCGAAGTTGATCTGGGGCGGCGAGGCGTTTGCCGTGCGGCACGACGGCCGCGCGAACCCGAACCAGCTCTGTCTCGGGCCGACGTCGGAAGCCGACCTCGTGCAGTTGCGCGGGGACCTGCTCGACGGGCATCGCGCCGCCGGCGAGTCGACCGACGATCTCGTGATCGGGCTGCAGCTGACGCACTCGGGGCGCTACTCGCGTCCGGACGCCGACAAGCGTCCGAAGCCGCTGGCCGCGTACGCGCACCCGTTGCTCGATCCCCGTGTCAGCCCGAACGGCGCCGTGCCCGTGCTCTCGGACGACGACCTCGACGACATCACGGCGCGACTCGTGCAGACCGCGGTCATCGCGCAGCGCGCCGGCTTCACGTTCGTGGACGTCAAGCACTGTCACGGCTACCTCGGGCACGAGTTGCTCTCGGCGCACACGCGCGACGGACGGTTCGGCGGCGACTTCGCAGGCCGCACGCGGCTGCTGCGCCAGGCGGTCGAGGGCATCCGTCGTGACGCGCCGGGCCTCGGAATCGGCGTTCGGCTGTCGGCCTTCGACGCCACGCCCTTCCGCAAGGGTCCAGACGACGTCGGCGAGCCGGAAGCGCCGCCCGCCGAGTACCCGTATGCATTCGGTCGGTGGGACGGCGGCAACGGGCTGCCCGATCTCTCGGAGACGCGCGCCTTCCTGACGCTCCTCGACGACCTCGGCATCGACCTTGCCTGCCTGACGGCCGGCAGCCCGTACTACAACCCGCACATCCAGCGGCCGGCGACGTTCCCGCCCTCGGACGGCTACCAACCGCCGGAGGACCCGCTCGTCGGCGTCAGTCGCCAGATTGCGGTCACCGCTGCGCTCAAGCGCGAGTTCCCGCGCCTCCGCATCGCGGGCTCGGCATACAGCTACCTGCAGGACTGGCTGCCCAACGTCGCGCAGGCGGTCGTCAGGTCGGGCGGCGCGGATTTCGTCGGGCTCGGGCGCATGGTGCTCTCGTACCCGGACCTGCCGCTCGACGTGCTGCGCGGCCAGCCGCTGAAGCGCAAGGCGATCTGCCGCACGTTCAGCGACTGCACGACAGGTCCCCGCAACGGGCTCGTCTCGGGCTGCTATCCGCTCGACCCGTTCTACACCGCGCACCACGATCACGCGCGCCTCAAGGCCGCCAAGGCCGGAGCTTAGGGTCTCGATGCAGAACGACTCCCCGAACCGCGGACAGGTCACCGCGGCGATGACGGCCTTCGCGGCGCTCTTCTCCGCCGTCGGCATCGGCCTCTACGGCCTCACGTTCTTCTACGACTTCTTCGTCGAGGACTACGGCTGGACGCGCCAGCAGGTCACGTCCGGCAACGCGTACGCGAAGCTGCTGATCGGGCCGCTCTTCGGGTACCTCGCGGGCTGGCTCATCGATCGCTACGGGCCGCGCCGCCTCCTGCTCGTCGGCATCATCATGGCCGGCGGGGCGATGGTCGGCCTCGGGTACGTCTCGACGCTCGCCGGGTTCTACCTGTTCTACATCTTCAACGCGCTCGGCTACGTGTTCGGCGGGCCGCTGCCGGTGCAGGTGCTGCTCTCCCGCTGGTTCACCACCGCGCGCGGCAAGGCCATGGGGTTTGCCTACCTCGGCATCGGCATCGGCGGCACCGTCGTGCCCGGCCTCGCCTACTGGCTGACGATGACGTTCGGCTGGAACCGGGCGATGCAGATCCTCGGGCTGTTGATGATCGCCATCGCCTGGCCGCTGGCCTGGGTGGTGCGCGACGCGCCCCCGGAGTTCACGGCGGCCCAGACGGCGCGGCCCTCGGTGCCCATCGGCGACGTGCTCCGCAACCCCGCGTTCTACCTGCTGCTCGTCGGCTCGATGTGCTCGATCGGCGCGGTCGGCGGCACCATGCAGAACCTGAAGCTGTACCTGAGCCTCGATCATCCGTACGGGCAGGGCGAGATCGCGCGCATCCTGTCGCTCGTGCTCGCCGGCAGCATCATCGGGCGCCTGCTCATGGGATGGCTTGCCGACAGATGGGCGCGCAAGCACGTGATGCTGCTCATCTACGTGATCGTGGCGGCGTCGATCCCGCTGCTGTTCTTCGCCGACTCGTGGACGATGCTGCACCTGTTCGCGCTGCTCTTCGGCATCGGCCTCGGCGGCGACTACATGATCATTCCGCTGATGGCCGCCGACCTCTTTGGCGTGCAGCGCCTCGGGCGCGTGATGGGCTTCGTCCTCACCGCCGACGGCCTTGCCGAAGCGGTGTCGCCCATGGTCGTGGCCGGCCTGCGGGATCGGATGGGGAGCTATCGCCCCGGCTTCCTGCTGCTCATCACGCTCGCCGCCCTCGGCGCGGCTGCCGTTGCGCTGCTGCCGCGGAAACAGGATGGTGGACATGCGTCGCCGTGACTTCATTCGTTCGACCGTGATTGCCGGCGCTGCCGCGGGCATCGGACACGGGACCGCCGACGCCGTCGAGGCGTCCGGCACCACACAGGCGCCCGCCTCCGATCGCCTGCGGCTCGGCTTCATCGGCACCGGTGCACGTGCCCACCAGTTGATCGACGCCTGCCTGGCGCTACCCGGGCTCGAGGTCGTGTCGCTCTGCGACGCCTACACGGGACGCGCGGAACGGGCAAGGCAGCGCAGCGGCGGCAAGGCGTCGATCGTCGCCGACTACCGCGCCGTGCTCGACGACCGCAACGTGGACGCCGTGTTCATCGTCACGCCGGATCACTGGCACAAGGCCATGTCGATTGCCGCCGTGGACGCCGGCAAGGACGTGTATCTCGAGAAGCCGATGACGTACGCGCTCGACGAGGGCCCGGCCATCATCGCCGCCGTCGATCGCACCAGGCGCATCCTGCAGGTGGGCAGCCAGGGTCCGAGCTCGGCGCAGGAACGCACGGCGCGCGACATCGTCAGGAGCGGCCGGCTCGGGCAGATCACGCTCGTGCGCGCGGCGTTCAACCGCAACTCCGCGGGCGGCGCGTGGCTGTACCCGATTCCGCCCGACGCCAACGAGCGGACTGTCGACTGGACGCAGTTCCTCGGGCCGGCGCCAAGGCGTCCATTCAGCCTCGAGCGGTTCTTCCGGTGGCGCTGCTACTGGGACTACTCGGGCGGCCTGGCCACCGACCTGTTCGTGCACCTCGCGACGACGATCCACCACGTGCTCGGCGTGGACGCGCCTTCGCGGGTCATCGCGTCTGGCGCGACGCATCGGTGGAAGGACACCCACGAGGTGCCCGACACGATCGACGCAGTGCTCACCTATCCGCAGGGATTCACCGTCACGCTCGGCTGCACGCTGAACAGCACCGGCGGCGAGCAGGGCGTGCACATCCACGGCACGAAGGGCACGCTGCATCTCGTGGACGGCGAGATCCGGTTCGAGGGCGAGCACGCCGGGGAGAACAACAGGTGGGTCGTGCGCTCGTGGCCCGAGGCGCTCGAGCGCGCGTACTACGCCGACCCCAAGGTGCAGGAGCGCGAGAGCCCGTTCCTGCAACCGCAGCAGACGCTGCCCGCCGGGGAGCACTGGCGGATCCGCGGCGAGAGCGAGGACGTCGCGCACGTGCGGACCTTCGTCGAGGCGGTCAGGTCACGACGCCAGCCGCTCGAGGACGCGCGCTTCGGCCATCGCGCCGCCGCCTGTGCGCACATGGTCAACACGTCGATCCGCGAGGGCCGGGTGGTGAAGTGGAAGGCAGGCAGCGACGAGTAATTGGAAATTCGAGTTCTGAAATTTCCCAATCGGCCGATCTTCTCAAAGGAGTGGCGCGTTGGCCTTGAACACCAGAAGGCCGTCGAAGCTTGCGTACGCGAAATATAGCGCCCCATTCGGGCCGGCGCCGAACAGCATTCCCTTCCGGGGCAGTGCCCACTGCTCTGCGACGCGGTAGTCTGGTGACACACGTTCGACGTAGCTTTGTCCCGTATGCTCTCTCCGCTTGTTGACTTGCACGACGAGACTCCCGTCCGGCCTCATCGCGCAACCAATGATCGACTCATCCTCTACGACTCGACCCGGGAGGAGTGGGACACGCGATCGCGAAAAGTCATCATCATCGCGGCGCCAGACACGTCGCAGTTCACCTGACTGATCGAACTCGGCTACGGTGTAGTCCTGGGTCTGCACATGGATGACGCCGCTGTCACCCGACCGCTGGAACAAGGGCGTCACAATCGACTTGTTGCCGTTCCCGCGGCCTGGTCTCGGCAAGAACATTCCCAACGCCGCCCCGATTCTCCCGTCGTCGGCAAGTGGCGCCGCCACTCCACCGGTCATTCCCCCAGACAGAATCCACGCTCCGGATCCGAGCACCTTCAAGCCCGCCAATGGCATGTCCGTCGATGGCAGCCGCACACGACGACTCTCCGTAAGGGTGGTCGCGTCCAGCACCACGGCTTCGAACGCACCGTCGTACCGAAGCACGTGAACCGCTCCGCTGCTGCAGTCTACGCTCCGCGTGCCCGCCAGCGGCCAGAACTCGGCGGCGATCGTTATCTGGCCCGTCGGATCGATACGATACCAAGTCGCTGGAGCAGAGTACGCGATGACACTCCCGTCATCGCACGCGGCGAAACGGAAGAAGCCTGAAGGTGTCGCTGGCCCCAGCGTTGTCACCCATTCGGTTGAGAGTACGGGAATCGAGGGCGACGGGGCTTCGCTCACGCTGGCCGTCACACGCATTGATCCAGGGTGCAACACCAACGTCAGAAGGAGAGCGCCGAGCCTCGATACACGGCTGGCACAGCCGCTGGTAGCAGATCCAGATGTACGCATAGTCACCGCCTCCACAGTTGCACCAAGCCGAGAACGTCCAACAATCCGTGCAGGGCCGACAACTCGCCCCGTCGCATGTCGGAGGATTCGACACACAGTTCTCGGAAATGCAGCTGTATGTCGAGCCAGACCAGCAGTAGTCGAAGCCAGACGACGAACATGCCATCGCGTTGCCGTTGCAGGTTTCCTGCGCGTTCGCCGGCCAGGCCAGCACACCGATTGAGAGCGCAGTTACTGCGATTACCCACGCGACCTTCCCGCGAAGCCTCTTCGGGCGAATATGAGTCATCAGCTCTCCTGCAATTCGGAGAATTCGCCAACCGACGTACTCGCGGCGTCTAATGAGTTGTCGTATCAAGGTCACCCTACCGGAATGGTCTTCTTGCGTCAACACTTGCAAGGTCGGCCATCTACAGCAGCCGCGCGAGTACGCCCCACATCGCATACGCGAGGCGGCGACGCTGGTGACGCGCGATTGCGCCGTTCCAGAACGGGCCCTCCACCACCTCGACGCCCGGGGGCATGTCGCCGAGCGGCAGCGGGTGCTTGTGCTCGGCGGCATAGCGTTCGAGCACGTCTGTCGGCGGGCGTGATGCGTTGAAGAGCACCGTGTCCACCGGTCGGCCGATGACGTCGCCGATCCGGCGCACCGCATCGGCGGCCGTGAACTGGCACATGCCGCGTCCCTCGGTGAGGAGGTTGGCGACGAGCACCACCGGCCCCTGCACCTGCGCCACGGCCTCGCGGACGCCATCGACGAGCAGTGGCGGCACGAGGCTCGTGTAGAAGCTGCCCGGCCCGATGATGACCGCGTCGGCGCGGCCGATCGCGTCGCGCGCCGCCGGGTGGATCGTCACCGCCGGCGAGAGCCAGATGCGGCGGATGAACCGCCCTTCTGCCTGCAGCGCGTCCACTTCCACTTCCCCGCTCGTCGTCGAGCCGTCGTCGTACTCGGCGCAGACGCTTGCGCGCTCCGTGCTGATCGGCCACACGTAGCCGCGGCACCCGAGCACGGCGCGCAGCCCGTCGACCGCCGCCTGGAAGTCGCCGCTGAACTGCTCCATCATCGAGAGCAGCAGGTTGCCGCCGGTGTGGCCCCCGAGCCGCCGGTGCTCGAGCGTCGGCAGGCGCGTCAGGAGCACGCGGCGCGCTTCGCCTTCGTCGCGGGCCAGGGCCAACGCACATTTCAGGACGTCGCCCGGCGGCAGTACGCCGAGCTCGTCGCGCAGCACGCCCGAACTGCCGCCGCTGTCGAACATCGTGACGATGGCGTGCAGCTGCAGCCAGGGATTGGCCTTCAGGCCGCCCAGCAGGCTCGGCAATCCCGTGCCGCCGCCCAGGCAGGCCACATGCAGCTCACGCAAACGCACGGGGCCGATTGTGACACGCCTCGACTCGTACTTCAGACTCGTACTTTCGACTTCCGACTTCCGACTTCTGACTTCCCGTTAGAATCCCCCCATGACGGCGTTGCAGGCGGCAGGCACCCTGGCCGACGACCTGGCCAGCATCTTCGGCGGGCGGCTCCGGGCGGTGCTCGTCTATGGCGCGCACGCGCGCCCTCATCCGCGGGCCGTCAAGGCACCGGTGCAGACGCTCGCGCTCGTGGACGCTGTCGAGTACGGCGATCTCGCCGCAGCCGCCGAGCGATCCGCCGTGTGGCAGGCTCGCGGTCTCGACATGCCGCTGCTGCTGCCCGACCACGAGTTCCGGCACAGCCTCGACGCGTTCCCGCTCGAGTACGGCGACATCATCACGCACCACATCCTGCTGCGCGGGGACGACCCGTTCGGAGGCATTGCGGTCGCCCCGGAGGACCTCCGCCGGGCCTGTGAAGTGAAGATCCGCGCGCACGCGATTCACCTGCGCGAGGGCTTCCTCGTCGCGGGACAGCGTCCGCGCGCGATCGCCGAACTCGTCGTGGCGTCCGCCGGGCCGTTCGCGTCGCTCGTGGAGACGTTCGCGCGCCTCACGGGCGCGCCGCCGCAGAGCCCGCCCGATGCGCTGGCCGCGCACGTGGGCCGGGTCGCGGCGCTCGACGCCACCCTGATCGGCCGCGTGCTCGCACTCGAGGAAGAGAACACGATCGATCCGGCCGATGCCGTGCACCTCTACCCGCCGTACCTGGATCTCGTGCACGCGCTCGTCGGGATCATCGACGCATGGAACGCGGAGGGCACGCGGGCGTGATCCAGCATCGCTCGACGCACGGCGCGGTGCGCGTGGGCCTCTGCCTCCTCCTGCTGTGCGGCGCCGTGCCGACGGCAGCCGCGCAGGAGGCGCTGCCGACGCTGACCGAACCGGTCAACGACTTCGCGCAGGTCATCGACCCCGCGAGCCGCCAGCGGCTCGACGACCTGATCCGGCGCGTGCAGTCGGCAACGGGTGATGCCATCGTCGTGGCCACGCGCCCGTCGATCGCGCCGTTTGCCGACGAGCGCGAGCTCGCCGTGACGTGGTTCGAGAACAACGGCCGCGGCATCGGCGACAAGGAGAAGGACTCCGGCGTCCTCTTCGTGCTGGCTCCGGAGGATCGGGCCGTGTGGATCGAGGTCGGCTATGGTCTCGAGGGCGCGATCACCGACAGCTTCGCCGGGCGCACGAGCCGCGACGTGATGGTGCCGCTGTTTCGCGAGGGACGCTACGGCGAGGGGCTCGTCGCAGGCGTGACCACCGTGGCCGAGCGCGTCGCGCGCGAGCGTGGCGTGTCGCTCGGCGACCTGCCGCCGGCACCGCGCGCGGCGGCGCAGCCGAGCGGCGTCCGCATCCCGTTCTGGGTGATCCTGCTGCTCTTCCTGCTGTTCCTGTGGATCTCGAGCCGCGGCGGGGGAGGCGGCGGACCGGGGCAGCGGGCTCGGCGCGGGCGACGCGGATCCACGTGGGGTCCGGCCTGGAGCGGCTGGGGGCCCGGCATGACGACGGGCGGCTTCGGCGGTGGCGCGTTCGGCGGCGGCAGCTTCGGCGGGGGCGGCTTCGGCGGCTTCGGCGGCGGCATGAGCGGCGGCGGAGGCGGCGGCGCGCGGTGGTAGCGGGGGACCCGAAATCGAGCATCGGACGCTTGAATGGGCAAGTCGTCCGTGATCAGCAGACAGACCGAGGAGCGACCGACATGACCCGACGATCACTCTGGCAGCATCTCGTGCTGCTGGTGGCAGCCCTGACGGTGAGTGGCTGTTCATACAACACGTTCACCGGGCAGCAGGAGTCCATCAAGGGCTCGTGGGCCGAGGTCGAGAACCAGTTGCAGCGGCGCAACGACCTCATCCCGAACCTCGTGAGCACGGTGCAGGGATTCGCGGCGCAGGAGAAGGAGATCCTGACGCGCATCGCGGCTTCCCGCGAGAAGCTCGCGGGCGCGCGGACCCCTGCGGAGACGATCGATGCGGCAAACGAACAGAGCTCCGCGCTCGCGCGACTGCTCGTCGTCGTCGAGAACTACCCGCAGTTGAAGTCGGACCAGACGTTCATGTCGCTCATGGACGAACTCTCGGGCACCGAGAACCGCATCGCCGTTGCTCGCGGACGCTACAACGAGCGCGTGCAGGCCTACAACGCGCTGCGGCGCCGGTTCCCGTCGAACATCACGGCGAAGATCTTCGGGTTCGACGAGTGGAAGTACTTCGAGGCGCCCGCCGAGGCACGCGAGGTGCCGCGCGTGGATTTCTCGCCGAAATGAGCCGGCGCACCCTGACGGCCGCCGCCTGCGGCGCGGTGGCCGGCCTGGGCACCTGGGCCACGATCGGCTCGATCGACCGCATGCAGGGGCTCGAGGGCCCCGTGCGTGTGGCCATGCTCCCGTCGCTGGCGACGCTCGCGCTTCTCGGGCTCGCCGGCGCCCTCGTTTTCGTCCTCCTCGACATGGCGCTTGCGCGGCGATGGCCCTCGCCGCGGGTGTCCGCGCCACTCCTCGTCCTGGCTGGCAGCGGCGTCCTCGTGCTGCCGTACCTGCCCTGGCTCGCCGAAGCCGCACCCGCGCTGATGCTGCTCGCCGGTCCCGGTGCGCTGATGGCGTGGGGCATGCTCGGTGGTCTCGCGGTGTGGTCGGCCATCCTCGACGCCCGGCACATGCGTGCCGTCGCCACGTCCGTCGCGCCGCAGGGGCGCCCGGCACACGAGTCCTCGGGCGAGGCGCTCGCCAGGCGCCGGCGCTGGACGACGGCCATCCTGCTTGCGTCCCTCGTGACGTCGGGCCTGCTCGCGAACCGGTTCACGCGCACGCCGCTGTTCCCGGGCGGCGACGAACCGCACTATCTCGTGATCGCGCAGAGCCTCTGGCGCGACGGCGACCTGCGCATCGAGGACAACCACACGCGCGGCGACTACGACGAGTACTTCCACCGGCCGCTCACGCCGCACTACCTGACGCGCGGCGTCGATCGCGAGATCTACTCGATCCACCCGATCGGCATGCCCGTGCTGATGACGCCCGTGTATGCCCTCGGCGGCTACGACCTCGTCGTGTGGGCGCTGCTGCTGCTTGCCGCCATCGCGATGACGTCGGCGTGGCGGCTGGCGTGGGCCGTCACGGGATCGGCGTCGGCGGCAACCGTCGCGTGGGCCGTCGTCGCGCTGGGCCCGCCGTGGATCTTCAACACGTTCGCGGTCTACCCGGAGGTGCCGGCCGCGTGCGCCGTGGCGCTCGCCTTCGCGTGGACCTCGGGGTGGCACGCCCAGCGTGACGCGCATCGGCGGCCGCTCGACGTGCCCGTGTGGCGCTGGTGGGCCGCGGGCCTCGCCACCGCGTGCCTGCCCTGGTTCAGCACGAAGTACGTCGTCATGGGCGCGCTGCTCGGGTTCGTCACGCTGCTCCGCGCCTGGTGGCCGTGGCCGCCCGACGCCGCGGCACGGATGCGCGCGTTCGTGCGCACGCTGGCCGTCGGCATCCCGAACGTCGTGAGCCTCGCCGCATGGTTCCTGTTCTTCAAGGTGATCTGGGGCACATGGTCGCCAGCCGCGCCCTACGGGACCCAGCGCGAGACCAAGCTCGAGTACCTGCCGTCCGGCGCGCCGGGGCTGCTCTTCGACCAGGAGTACGGCATCGTCGCGTTCGCGCCGGCGCTGCTCATGGTGCTGCCGGGCCTCTACGCCCTCTGGCGACAGCGCGGCGCACGACGCCGGCTCGGCGCCGAACTCGTGATCGTCTTCGGCGGCCTCCTCGTCGTCGTCGGCGCGTTCCACATCTGGTGGGGCGGCAGCGCGATCGTCGGCCGTCCGCTCGTATCGGCCCTGCCGCTGCTCGTCCTGCCCGTGGCGGCGCACTGGACGGCCTGCGCCACGCAGCCGCTGCGCCGGGCGGCACAGCGCGTCCTGCTTGCCGCGGGCGTCGCGATGACGATGCTGCTCGCAAGCGCGCAGGGCGGCCTGCTCCTCGTGGCCGGCCGCGACGGGTCTTCTCAGGTGCTCGAGTACCTCACGCCCTCGACGCCGATCTGGACGCACGTGCCGACGTTCCTTCGGCAGTCTCCGGGCGAAGCCTGGCCCGGCGTGATCCTCTGGGCGGGCGTGGCGCTCGGCGCCGGGCTGCTGCTCGCACGCATCGCCCGCGCGACCACGCAACCTGGATCGAGCGCGGCGGCAGCGCCCGCGGGGCTGCGCGGCGTCGGACACGCGCAGCTTGCCGCGTGGGTGGCGGTCGTCGTCACAGGCGCCGCCGTCTCCGGTGTCGCCGCGCGTGTGCTGCCGCCGAGCACGCCGGTGCCGGCACTCGACGAGCGCGCGCGCGTCCGGATGCTCGACGATTACGATGCGGGCAGGCGTCCGCTCGCCATTCGTTACGATCCGCTCACGCGAATCGCGCCGGCGGCCGTGCCGGGCCTCTTCCCCTTGACGGTGCACGAAGCCGGGGACCGGCGCGAGGATCGCGCGACGCAGCTGTTCGGCCGACGGCTGTCGCTGCCAGCCGGCACGTACGCCGTGGACATGCTGCTGCCCGCAAGCATCGTCCCGATCGACGCCGCCCTGGCGGTCCACGCCGGCCGCACGAGCCCGCCGCTGCACACATGGCCGGTGTCGCTCACGTCGCCAGGATCGTGGGGGCGCGCGTTCGCGCTGCCGGTCGACGTCGGCTTCGTCGGTTTCAAGGCCTCGGCGCCGCTCACCGAGGCATCGCCGCGCCTGCGGCTCACGCCGCAGCACATCGAGGACGCCAGCAACCGGCCGCGAACGCCGGCCGTGCTCGGCAGCGCCCGCTACGGAGCGATCGTCGTGCTCGTCCACGGTGAAGACGCCTGGCCCGAGGGCGACGGTCTCTGGGTTCGCGGCCGCGTGACGTCCACGCTCACCGTGGTGGGTCCTCAGGGGCCGCAGGGCCTGACGCTTCGTGCCGGTGCCGTGGCAGTGGACGTCGTGGTCGCGTGGCAGGACGGCGAGGCGCGGGTCAGCCTCAATCCCGGTCAGTCACAGGACGTCACGATCCCTGCACCCGCCGGGTCCGCATCGGGCGATGACTCGATCGCGCGGCAGGTGCGCATCACGACCTCGTCCGGCTTCGTGCCGGCCGACGTCGAACCCGGCAGCCGGGATCGGCGCACGCTGGGATGCTGGGTCAGCCTGCACGTACCGCCGGCGACGCAATCGGCGCGATGATGTGATCCGATGGTGACGTTCCTGCGCGAACAGTTCGAGGCCGAGCTTCAACTCAGCGGCGCCGTGCTGCAGTCGGTGCCGGCCGACGGACTCGACTGGCGGCCTCACCCGGACTCGTACACCCTCGGCCGCCTCGCGATGCACGTCGCATCGATTCCCGGCTGGGTGCCTGCCCTGGCGAGCGCTCCCGACTACGACATGGGCGCCGGCGGGCCAGGGCCGGCCGTGCCCGTCTCGCGGGACGACATCCTCGCGAAGTTCGACGACGCCACGGCGCGCGGCCTGGCCGCACTCTCGGCACTCGACGAGGCACGCCTGCGCGAGTCGTGGTCGCTGCTGCGGCAGGGTGAACTCGTGGCCACGATGAGCCGCGGCGAGGCCATTGCGCGATACGTCATCCGGCACCTCGTCCACCATCGCGGACAACTGTCGGTCTACCTGCGGCTGCGCGGCGTGCCGCTGCCCCCGCTCTACGGCGACTCGGCCGACATGCGGCTGCTCCCGATCGGCCGCACGTCGTGATGCGCGAGCGGCTTGTGCAGGCGTCGGCCCGGGCCTCGGGGGCGTTCGGGCTCGTGGCTCTCGCGATTGCGAATGCGGCCGGTTACCGATACGGCGTCGCCGATCAGGCCTTCTACATCCCGTCCATCCTGCATGCGGTCGATCCGGGTCGGTACCCGCGTGACGCCGCACTGCTTGACGCGCAGGGCCAGTTGATGGTCACCGACGAGCTCACGGCGTCGCTCGTCACCGGGCTCGGATGGAGGCTGGAACCGCTGCTGCTCGCAGCGCACGTCCTGAGCCTGCTGCTCCTCTTCGGCGCGGTGTGGGCTCTTGCGCGTCGCATGTCCACGAGCCGATGGACGGCAGCCGCGTGCTGTCTCGCCGTCACGCTGCGGCACCGCATCACCGAGACGGGAGCCAATTCGTTCGAGGGCTACTACCATCCGCGGGAACTCGCGTTTGCCACAGGCGCCTGGGCGGTTGTCGCGCTGGCCTCGAACCAGCGCGCCTGGGCGTGGACGTTCGTCGCGATTGCTGCCCTCCTCCACCCCACGACGGGCATCTGGTGGGCCCTGCTCGTCGGCACGGCGGCGGTCGTCCTCGGCGGGCGCACCGAGCGACGCGCGGTCGCCCTTGCCGCGGGCGTCGCGGCGCTGCTCGCGGCGGCACTTGCACTGAGCCCCATCGCGCAGGAACGGCTGCAGGTGATGGACGCCGCGTGGATCCGGCCCTTTGCCTCGAAGGACTACGTGTTCCCGACCGCGTGGCCCCTCGCCGCGTGGATCGCGAACCTCGTGCTGCCGGTCGTTGTCGTCGGCGTCTGGCGATGGCGGGTTCGCCGCGGCATCGCGGCGCGCTGGGAGGCGGGCGTCTCGGCCGGCGCCCTGGTGCTCACGGCGACGTTCCTCGCGTCGCTGCCGTTCATCGCGATGCGCGTCGCCCTCGCCGTGCAGCTGCAGACCTCGCGCGTGTTCTGGGTGATCGACTTGTTCGCGGTGCTCGCGGCGGTCTGGGCGCTTGCCGAGGGCGTGCGTCCTGATGCGGGTGTCGCGGCTGCCGCTCGTTCGCCGCGCGGCACCTGGCGCGTGCGCAGGCCCGTCCTCGTTGCGGGACTGCTGCTCGTGGTCTCCGCGTCGCGCGGCCTCTACGTCACGCGCGTGGAGCATCCCGAGCGCGCCTTCGTGCAGGTCGGCCTCGTGGACTCCGACTGGGTGCGCGTCGGACGATGGCTCGCAACCCGCACGCCGCCCGACACGCACGTGCTCGCCGATCCCGACCATGACTGGAAGTTCGGGCACAGCGTGCGCGTCACGGCCCACCGTGACGTCCTGGTCGAGGGCGTGAAGGACGCCGCCGTCTCGCTGTACGATCGGGACGTTGCCCTGCGCGTGCAGGCGCGCCTCGAGGCCATCGGCGACTTCGACACGCTCGACGTCCGCCGCGCAGTCACCCTTGCCGACAGGTTCGACCTCGACGTCCTCGTCATCGACCGGGACCTGCCGCTGCGTCAACTGCACCGCGAGGGCAGGTTCCGCGTGTACGGATTGAACTAGCCTTGCCGCTCCCCTTCCCACCCTACAAACCCTCGAAGGCATGGTCCGGCGGCCACCGCATGACGGTCTACGCGTGGGCGAAGCGTCGGGTCCTGCCGCGGCTGCCAGAGCCCGAGGCCTGCTACTTCGACACCGACGTGGACGCGCGTGTGCTCGCGCACTGCAACTGGCAGCCCGATCGCCGCAGCGCGCCGGCGCTGCTGCTGCTCCACGGGCTCGAAGGCTCCAGCCTGGCGCACTACATGCGCGGGATCGCCGAGAAGGCCTGGGGACGCGGCTTCAGCGTGGTGCGCCTCAACCAGCGCAACTGCGGCGGCACCGAGGCGCTCTCCCGCGGCCTGTATCACTCGGGGCTCACGCACGACCCGCTCTTCCTGCTGCGGCACCTGATCGACGATGAGCGCGTGCCGGCGGTTGTCGTTGCCGGCTACTCGCTCGGCGGCAACCTCACGCTCAAGCTCGCGGGGGACCTCGGGGCCGAGGCACCGCCCCAGTTGCGTGCCGTCTGCGCCGTCTCGCCGACGATGGACCTCGCGTTGTGCGTGGATGCCCTCGAGCGCCGGTCGAACCTGCTCTACCAGTTCAACTTCATGCGCAACCTGCGCGGGCGGATGCGGCGCAAGGCGGCGCTCTTCCCGGACGTCTACGACCTCGCGCGCCTGAAGGGGGTGTGGACGGTTCGCGGCTTCGATGATGCGTACACGGCGCCGTTGAGCGGCTTCGGCAATGCCGCCCGGTACTACCGGGAGGCGTCGAGCCTGCGCGTCGTCGATCGCATCCGCGTGCCGGCGCTCGTCCTCACCGCGGCCAACGACCCCTTCGTGCCGCCCGAGCAGTTCAGGCGACCCGAAGTGACAGGCAATCCCGACGTCCGCGTGGTCGTCACCGACGATGGCGGGCATTGCGCGTTCGTGAGCGAGCCGGATCCCGCGCATGACGGCTACTGGGCCGAGCACGCGGTGGTGCGGTGGGCGGAACACCACGCGTCCGTGATCGCGTAGGCGTCGACGGCGAGCGTCGATCCGAAGATCGACGCCTGCGGATTTCGTGGTGGCGGGCGCGTCACGCAGGCGCCGGACTTGTCCGACGTTCGGCGGTTCCGCCGGACAAGTTCAGGCCTGGAGCTTCGACTTGAACAACGCGGCGAACTCCGGGCCCTTCCCTTCGTCCTCGTGCTTGAAATAGACGAACGTCTCGCGCCATCCGTCCTGCTGGCCGCCGACCCAGTCGGCCCAGCGGGCGATGTCGTCCTCGCCGTAGCCCTCGTCACGCAGGCGCAGGTAGCCGTAGTCGGCGGTGGACACGAGGGGCGTGTGTCGCTCGGGGCTGTCGGCGAGGCACAGCGCGAGGTTCCGGCGCCGCAGCATCTCGTAGATTTCGTCGGTCCACCACGACTCGTGACGGAACTCGAAGGCCACGCGCAGCGCGGGCGGCAGTTCGTCGATGAACGCCTGCAGGCGCGCCGAGTCGCACTTGAAGGTCGGCCCGAGCTGCACGAGCACGCACCCGAGCTGGGTGCCGAGCCCGTTGGCCGCGGCGCAGAAGGCCCTGAGCGGATCGACGACGTCCTGCAGCCGCCGGTCGTGCGTGATGCGCTTGGGCGTCTTGAGCGTGAAGGTGAAGCTGCCGGGCACCTGTGCCGCCCAGCCCTCGACGAGCGCCGCGGTGGGCATGCGGTAGAACGTGTAATTGATTTCCACCGTGTCGAAGATGCCTGCATAGTAGGGCAGCATCGCCTTGGCGGCGATCTTCTCCGGGTAGAACCGGCCCTTCCACTCGGGGTAGTTGTAACCGGACGTGCCGACGTGAATCATCTGCTCCTGCCCATGGTCCGCTGATGCCATCGTGCCGCTTCACGCCGCGCGAACGGCGCCTCGTCGCCCGCCTGCGCACGCCGCTCCAGGTGCAGCGCTGGCTCAACACGCTGCCCTACAACACCGAGCCGGACGGCGAGACGCAGCGATCGTTCCGCACCGTCGTGGCCCGCGGCAGCGCGCACTGCATGGAAGCCGCGGTGAGCGCCGCCACGATCCTGGAGGTCCACGGCTGGCCGCCGCTCGTGATGAGCCTCGAGTCCGAGGACAAGCTCGATCACGTCGTCTTCGTGTACCGCACGCGGACGGGCTGGGGCAGCATCGCCCGATCGCGGGACCCGGGCCTGCACGGCCGCCGGCCCGTGTTCCGGACGCTGCGCGACCTGGCCTGCAGCTACATCGAGCCTTACGTCGATCACTCTGGCCGCATCACCGGCTACGGAGTGCTCGACCTCCGGGCGCTCGATCCCTACGACTGGCGGTGCTCGACGCGGAACCTGTGGCACGTCGAGAACGCGCTGATCGAACTGCCGCACCGGCCCATCGCCAGCGCCGATGCGCGTATCGACGCGCTGCGGCGCCGGTACCACGCCTTCATGCGGGCGCACCCCGGGTTCAAGCCCCTGTACTACGTCGGGCAGCACCGCTGGCATCCGCTGCCACCGGTGTTTGCCGCGTCCGTCCGGCTGGCGCGCACGCTGGCGGCGCGTCGCGATGCGGGCACGCACGGCCGGCCGCGCGTCAATCGAGATCGAACGCGCGCTCGGGGCGGGTGATCGGCTCCTTCTGCGCCTGCTCGAGCGCTTCACGGAACCGGCGTTCGAGATCGTCGCCGCGATTCTTCTCGGCCTGCATGGACTGCTCGAACACGCGCTCGCGCGCGGCGGCTTCCTCGGCCAGCAGCCGATGCGCATCGTCGATCTCGCGAACGGGACCGGTGCGCGCCTCCTTGTGCGAGACCACACGCTTGAGGTTCACGTCCACGACGAGCTCAGCGCGGCAGCACGGGCACTGGACGGTCAGTTCGGAGGCGAGACGGTTCATCACCCTTCCCTTTCGTGACGTGGGTTACGCTGGATCCACGACCGCGCGATCATGACACACGCCAGCCACACTCACGCCCACGGCCACGGCCACAGCTCCCAGCGCCCCAGTCGGCTGCGCCTGGCGACCTACAACGTCCACAAGTGCCGCGGGCTCGACGGCCGGACGCGTGTCGAACGCATTGCTGAAGTGCTCGCCGGTCTCGACGCCGACGTCATCGCGCTGCAGGAGGTCGTCGGCTCCGGACCGGAGGAGAACGGGCAGGCCGCCGAACTCGGCGCGCGGCTCGGCATGGGGTGGGTGATGGACTCGGTGCGCCTGATGCGCGGCAAGGCCTACGGCAACGTCGTACTGAGCCGGCTGCCCATCGCGATGACGCACAGCTGCGATCTCTCCTGCGCCAAGCGCGAGCCGCGCGGCTGCCATCGCGTGGACGTCGACGTGGACGGCCGCATCCTGCACGTGTTCAACGTCCACCTCGGGACGGCCGTGCTCGAGCGGCGTGAACAGGCGCCGCGGCTCGCCGATTTCGTCGCCGACGCGCAGGTCCCCGGCCCGAAAGTGCTGCTCGGCGACTTCAACGAATGGGTCAAGGGCCTGACGTCGAAGACGCTGAGCCAGATGCTCGAGGGCGTGGATCTCTCCGCGCACCTGCGGCGCCGGCGCACGTATCCCGGCGTGCTGCCGATGTTCCATCTCGACCACATCTACGTCGCCGGCGGACTCGAAGTCGAGAAGGTCGCCTTCCCCCGCAACAAGCTCACGCTCATCGCCAGCGATCACATCCCGCTCGTCGCCGACGTCAGGATGCCGGGGTAGAACCGGGTTCACCGGGTGGCGGAAAGGCGCGGAAGCCCGCCGGCCGAATGACGAAGGCGCGAAGGCCGAATGACGAAGGTGCGAAGGCCGACGGCCGACGGCCGAATGACGAGGGTGCGAAGGCCGACGGCCGAATGACGAAGGCCGGCTGTTGACTCGCTAAGTGTACTAGTCGTACTAATACACGCGTGTTGCCGTTCCGCATCGCGCTCGTGCCGGGTGTACCCGTGTACGAACAGCTCGTGGCCGCGGTCACGCGGGCGGTCGTGTGCGGCGACCTGAAGCCGGGGGATCCGTTTCCCTCCGTCCGCGCGTTGAGCCAGGCCCTCCGGGTCAACCCGAACACCGCACAGAAGGCCGTGGCGCAACTGACCGCCCTCGGCCTGCTCCACGTCCATCCCGGCATCGGCACGCGCGTGGCACAGCCCCCGCCGGCACCACGCGCCGCCAGCACCAGCCAACTCCGCCCCCAGGCCGCCGACCTCGTGCTCGACGCACGGCGGCGCGGCCTGTCGCTCGCGGATCTCCATGACCTGCTCGATGCCGAATGGCAGCGGCTCGAGCCCGCATCGCGAGGCACCCGCCGTGGCTGATCCCGTTGTCACGCACGCGTTGGGCAAGCTGTTCGGCACGACGCACGCACTCGAGGATGTGTCCCTGCGCGTGCCGCTCGGACAGGCCGCCGGGCTCGTCGGCTCCAACGGCGCCGGCAAGTCGACGCTCCTGCGCATCCTCGTCAACCTGGTCCCGCCATCGACGGGACGCGCCGAGCTCCTCGGCCGCGACACGCGTGCCATCGAGGCCTCGATCTTCGAGCGCGTGGGGTACATGGCCGAAGGTCAACGGCTGCCTCGCGTCAGCACGATGCGCGACCTGCTCGACTACTGCCGGCCGTTCTACGCCCGCTGGGACGACGCCCTCGCCACGCGCCTGTTGCGGACGCTCGATCTGCCGGCAACGACATCGCTGACGGCCGCGTCCCGCGGCACGCGGATGAAGGCGGCGCTCGTCGCGACCCTGGCGTTCCATCCCGAGGTGCTCATCCTCGACGAGCCGCTCGAGGGCCTCGATCCGCTGACGCGCGACCAGGTCGTGGACGGACTCCTCGAACTCGTGAGTGCCGAGGGCACGACGCTGCTGCTGGCGTCGCACGACCTCGACGTCCTCGAACGCCTCCTCGATCGCGTGGCGATGCTGCACGACGGCCGCCTCGTGTTCGATGAACCCCTCGACGTCCTGCAGGCGCGCTATCGGCTCGTGGAACTCTCGGGCAACCCGGGTCCGGACCCGTCGCGCCTGCCTCCGGGAAGCCTCGACGTACGCAGGACGCCCGATGGCCTGCAGTTCCTCACCACGGAGTTCGACGAACACGCGACGGCGGCGCGACTCGCGGACACGTTCCCCGGCGCGACACTGCGCATTTCACGCCCCGCGCTGCGCGAGGCGTTCGTCGCCCACGCGCGCACGCTCCGGGAGGCCGCGTCGCCACGGGGTGCCGCGTGAGCCGGTTCCTTCACCTGGTCCGGCACGACGTGCGGGCGCACTGGCGGCTGCTTGCGGCCTGGGTCGCAACTGCCGCCGCGCATCCCCTCATGGCCTTCGTGCCCTGGAGCGACGATGCGGCGAGCCTGCTCTACGCGCCCGCATTCGGGCTCGTGATCTCGCGCATCGTGCTCGCGGCGGTGATCATCGCGGCCATCGTCCAGGACGACAGCCCGTTCGACGATCGGTCGTTCTGGCGCACGCGGCCGATCGCGCCGGCAACGATGATGTCGGCGAAGCTGGCCGGGATTGCCCTCGTCTTCCTCGGCGCACCGCTGGCAATCGTGCTGGCTGTCGCCGCGGCCCTCCGTGTGCCGCCGGGTCACGTGCCGGCAACGATCGGGCAGGTGCTCATGGCCGATGCGCCCTGGATCGGCCTTGCCCTCGTGGCAGCCGCCTGCACGCGCCGCGTGGCCGCGGCACTCGTGACGATACCGGCGGTCGTCATCGCCTTCTGGGCAATCCTTGGCAGCGCCAGTGACGTCGCTCGACGCCTGGGGGCATTGCCGGCAATCGACGAGCGCCACGCGGTGCCCACGATGTGCGTGTGGGCCGCGACGGCACTCTGGGTCATCGCCGCGCTGCTCTGGTGGGGACGGCGGCGACGACCGGCCGCGGCAGGTGTCGCGTGTGCCGGCCTGGCGATGGTCCTGTTCGCGTGGCTCTTCCCGTCGGCGCGACTGCACGCGCGCCCTCGCGGCGTCGATGTCGCGACGGTCGCGCTGGCGCTGTCGGCGGCGGACGTGCGCGCGGAGCCCATCGACGCCCACGGCACGCGCATGGCGCTACTGACGACGGCCACGGTACCGGGGCAGCCAGCCGAGAGCGAGTTGCGCCTGTCGCTCCGCAGGGCGCGGCTGGCCGCTGGCGAGACCATCATCCACGAGGCCGACGGCTTCATCGACGAGCGCGTGATTGCCAGCGTGCCGCGCAGGACGCCCCGGACCGCGCTCCTCGGCATCGTCGATGCCGCCCGCGTGCGTGCGCTCGCGGGCCGCCCGATGCACTTCTCGGGCGACTATCGCGTTCAGTTGCAACACGAGCGCGTCATCGCCGCGGGCCCGCTGGCCGCCGCCAGCACGCTCGCGATGTCGCAGGGACGCCTGGACATCCATGGCGTGCGCCGTCCCACCGCGGACGACTCACTCCTCGCGATGACATCCATGGTCTGGACGAGCGACGCCGTCCTCGATGCGCGCCCGCATTTCACCTCCGTGCGCGTGCGCGACATGCGAGACGGCGTGCAGTACCAGGCCATCCGCTCGAACCGCGCGTCCGCCCGCATCGCCGCACTGCTGATCGTGCCCTCGTTCGCACGCCCGTTCGGCTGGCAGCCAATTGACGTCCTGCTCGTGCCGGACGATGTGCCTCGCATCGATCCGACGCGCCTCCACCTCGAACTGGTAAGACTTGAACAACCAGTTGCCGAGCCTGTCCACGCGGCATTGTCATTCACGATGCCCGCGCTCGACGGGAGCGCGACGCCGTGACGCGCGGCGCCTCCCCGATCGGACGGGTCCTGCACATCCTTCGCCACGACGTGGCTGCGCATCGCTTGCTGCTCGTCGCGTTGGCAGCAACCGTCGCGGCCCCCTTCCTGATGGCGGCAGCCGGCGTGCCGACCCTGGCGAGCATGAACCCGGGCTTCTTCCACAACGTCGTCCTGCCCGCCGTTCGCGTCCTGCTCACTGGCGTCCTGCTCGCGGCGACGATTCAGGACGACAGCCCCGTGGACGAGCGGGCGTCCTGGCGCACACGCCCGATCGCTGCGACAACGATGGCCGCGAGCAAACTGCTGCTCGCGTGGCTCGCCGGCGTCATCGTGCCGGTAGTCGTCGTTGCCGCGGTCGCGGCCTGGATCGGGTTGCCGTGGCACCACTGGCCCTCGACCCTTGCGCAGGTCGCGTCCACCGAACTGGCGCTCGTCGGCATCGTCATCGTCGTCGCGACTCGAACGCGCAGCATCCCGACGCTCCTGCTGGCGACGACGGCGGTGGTCCTCACGGCGTTCCTGCTGCTTGGCGCGTTGCAGGAGCTCCGGCGGGTGCCGTGGCTGGTCGAGCGCAACATCCTCGCGGATCCCCAGGTGGCCCTCAGCGGCATGCTGGCGTGGGTCGCGCTTGCGGCCGTTCCGCTCTTCATCGTCGGCTATCGAGGCCACGCACGGCGTACGGCGTTCGCCGTGACGACATTCGTCACGTTCGCTGTGATGGTCGGGTTCTGGTTCTCGCCGCTCCTGCGCGCATCACGTCCTCAGCCGCTGCCCGTGACCGTGAGCCGCGTCGAGCACGTCCACGCCGAAGTGCTGGCGTCCGACGACGACCTGATCGGACTGGTGGCGCGACCCGTCATCGGCGGGCTGCAGCCGCTCGATCGTGTGCAGGTGTTCCTCCTCGATGGATCGCTGACGACATCGTCCGGCACGCGACCGGCGCGCGGCGAGCGCGAGCCGCGGGCTGTCGCGGCCTCGGGAAGCCTGCCGCAGGCGCCGCTGCTCGGCGTGATGGACCGCGCGACGTTCGCGCGGCATGCGGGACGGCACGTCCGCTTCGACGGCACGCTGAACGTCGACATCCAGCGGCGCGAGGTGGCCGCGAGCGCCGCGCTCGTGCCGGGGGCGATGCTCGACACGCCGCATGCCCGCTTCAGGATCGACGACATCGGCAAGGTCGAGGACACGCGGGGTCGGCGGCTTGCAGTCACGGGACGCGAACTGATGCTGATCACACCAGGCGAGTGGCGACCCGCGTACGAGTACGTCCTCCGTCATCCGGGCACGGGCTGCGAAACGACGGCATTCCCGTGGCCCGACAGTACCGACGTCCCGGGCGCGATGCTCTCGGTGACGTTCGCGCGGCCGTTCCTGCCGCGCCGCGTGACGCTGGTCCCGCACCCCGCTGGTTGCCAACCGTCAGTTGCCGGCGCCGTGCTCGAGATCCGGCGAATCATCACCCCGCCGCCAACGCCGGTGCGCCTGTCGCTGGCGTTCACCGTACCCGCGACGGCAACCGCGCGCATCCCGCAGACGCGCCCGGGCCAGCGACGCTGAGGACGATGCCGTCATCCCCTCACGTGCGGCGACCTGGCCGCGGGGACCCGTCGTCGTCGGCCTGCTCCGGCGCGCGGCGTCCCGAGTCGGCGAGCGCGCGCCGCAGCAGGAACTCGATCTGGCCGTTCAGGCTGCGCAGATCATCGCTGGCCCACCGCTGGACGGCATCCAGCAAGGCGGGATCGATACGCAACAGGAAGGCCTTGCGCGACGTGGACATGGCAAAGGACGCGGCTACTGGTAGATGGTGCCGGCGTTCACGACCGCCTGCGTCCCGCGCTCGCCGCAGAGCACCACGAGCAGGTTGCTGACCATCTGCGCCTTGCGTTCCTCGTCGAGCTCGACGACACGCTTTGCCGACAGCATCTCGAGCGCCATTTCCACCATGCCGACCGCGCCTTCGACGATGCGCTGGCGGGCGGCGATGATGGCGCCTGCCTGCTGGCGCTGGAGCATCGCGGCGGCAATCTCGGGCGCGTACGCGAGGTGACTGATGCGCGCCTCGAGCACCTCGACGCCGGCCTTTGCGAGCCGCTCCTGGATCTCCTGCTTCAGGTGCTCGGCAATCTTCGCCGTCGTGCCCCGCAGCGACTCCTGGTCGTCGTGCGAGTCGTACGGGTAGCTCGTGGCGAGGTTGCGCAGCGCGGCCTCGCTCTGCACGTGGACGTAGTTGTTGTAGTCGTCGACCTCGAAGCTGGCCTCGGCCGTATCCACGACCTTCCACACCACGACTGCCCCGATCTCGATGGGGTTGCCGTCGAGGTCATTCACCTTCAGCTTCGAGGACTCGAAGTTGCGGACGCGGGTGGAGACCTTGTGCTTCGTGTAGAGCGGGTTGGCCCAGCGCAGGCCTGGCTTGCGCACGGTGCCGACGTAGTCGCCGAAGAACTGGAGGACGCGCGCCTCGTTCGGGGCGACGGTGAACAGGCCGGCAAGGAGGATGAGCGAGACAACGAGCAGGCCGACCGCCACCATGACCTGCGTGCCGGTGCCCCCTCGCACGGCCGTGATGAACAGGAAGACGCAGAGCCCGATGCCCACGAGGCCAGCGACGAGCATTGCGGCACCGTTTGTGACCTGACGTTCACGTTCGCGAATCATCGAGTTCCGCTCCTCGGGAAGCCGGCGGCGCCGGCGTGCCGTGACATCACAGTGATATCACAATGGAATCAGATGATACAGACAGCACGGCCGAGATGCCAAGGACGAAATGCATCGGGTCCGCGCGGTGAGCGTTCAGGGCTGTCGGGCAGGCAGCCGATGGCTCGACGCCCGGGACCGGGCGCCAGGCGGCGGTGGAGACGGGGGGCGGGTCTTACGCGCTTTCGCGCATCGCGTCGGCCTTGGCTTCCGCGACTTCGGGATCGATGCGCGCACCGGAGCGCTCGCGCGCTTCGCGGTAGATGCGTTCGGGCACGGGCTGGAGGTCCCAGGCCAGTCCGACCAGGCTCATGGCCTTGATCACGTACCAGGTCGGGTCGAACTCCCACCAGTAGAAACCGTTGCGCGCCGCGCGCTGGTAGCGGTGGTGGTTGTTGTGCCAGCCCTCGCCGGCCGCGAAGAACGCCGTGACGACGTTGTTGCGCGACTCGTCGACGGTGTCGAAGCGCCGCGATCCGTAGAGGTGGTTGATGGTGTTGATGGCAAACGTCGCGTGCGCGAGCGTCATGGTCGGGAGCAGGAAGCCCCACGCCAGCCACTGCATGCCGCCGTAGAGGTACATGCCGAGTGCCATCAGCAGCGGCGGCAGCCAGAAGAACTCGTCCACGAAGCGGATCTCGGGGTACTTGCCGAAGTCGCGGACGACGGGATTTGTCTGCCCGACCGATTCGTGCCGCACGTCGTTCAGGAACCAGCCGAGGTGGGCGTAGTAGAAGCCGCTGACGATCGGGCTGTGCGGATCGCCCTCACGGTCGGCGAACTTGTGATGCGTGACGTGGTGGCCGGCCCACCACAGCGGCCCCTTCTGCATGGCCGAGGCGGCAATCCAGGCCCACACGAACTGCGTGACGCGGCCCATCTTGAACGCCCGGTGCGCGAAGTACCGGTGATAGGCAAGCGTGAGGCCGATGGCCCGCAGGAAGTGCGACACCGCCCAGAGGCCCACCATGGCCGCGCTGAAGGGCACGAACAGCACCAGCAGCGACGAGGCCTGGACGAGCCAGAACAGCGACATCGTGATCGTCTTCTTCATGCCTCCAGCTCAGCCCTCTTCCTCGAACTCTTCCTCCTCGGGAGGACCGAGCCGCGTGGACGGCCGCAGCGACTCGCGGGTGTCGAACAGCGGCAACCCGGCGACGTGGAGCGTGGAGGCGCACTGCGGCGACTTGTCGTCGACGACGACAACGACGGGACTGCCTTCGACGCCTTCACGGAACGTGATGCGGCAACCGCAGGCGAGCCGGGCGTGCGTGAAACCTTTGAGCATGTCGGAGTACGTACCGTGCCGATGCCCCGCGATGGCGGGCCCGACCCGGATACCGGACGATCATAGCACTCGACGTGAAGCGGGCACCGCCCCGGACCCGCTCCCTAGAGCAGGTTCCTGATCTCCCGCTCCATCTGTTCCTTCGACGCGAGGCCCATGTGGCGCTTGCAGATGGTGCCGTCGCGCTGGATCATCAGCGTCACGGGCAGGCCCCAGAACGGGCCGTAGGCTTCCTGCAGGTCGGTGCGATCGTTGGCGAGCAGGAGCGGGTAGTTGACCTTGTACTCGTCCCGGAACGGCTCGAGGAGTGCGGGGTCGTCGTCGATCTGCACGCCGATGAACGCGACGTCCTGTTCGCGATACTGGTCCTGGAGCTCGACGAACATCGGCGTCTCGAACTTGCACGGGCCGCACCATGTCGCGAAGAAGTTCATCATGACGACCTTGCCCTTGTAGTCGGCAAGGTTCACGGTCCGGCCGTCCACGTCCTTGACGCGGAAGTCGTAGTTGGCCTGCTCGGCCTTCGCATCGCAGGACGCGGCCGACGTCGTGTCCGACGAAGGGGACGTCTGCGTGCCGAACGGGATGAACGGCAGCGCCGCCAGGCCGAGGCCGAGCGCCGCAATGCCCGCGAGAATCCAGCGCATGTTCATGACGAGGGTGCAGCTCCTGTAGGGGGCCGGCACCGGGCCGGCGAAGGCCGACCGGTGCGATCGCCTTCCACAACGATAGCGCCCCGGCGACGGGAAAGCCATCCATGTCGGTGACGGCCGCGTGACAGCCAACCCGGCGGCCCGGGCGTCCTAACCGGTTGCCAGCGAGCTGGCGCAGTTCAAAGTGATTTACGGCGCGCTTCTGCCCGAGTACCATGACGCCAAACGAGCTGCCCAGCTTTGTGCCCAGCGCCCTGCCCTTTCGCACGACCCGAGGAGATTGCATGCTTACGCCGTTGCGTGCGTGGCGGCGCGCCGCTGCCCTAGGCGTCCTGCTGGCGTCCCTGACGACGCCGGCACTCGCGCAGACGCCCTTCGTGCCGTACTTCGGCAAGAACGAGGTGCGTTACGACTCCTTCAAGTGGCAGATCTACACGACCGACCACTTCGACATCTACTACTACCCGGAGACCGAGCAGCACCTGGAGCGCATCGCGGGCTACGCCGAGAGCGCCTACCAGAAGCTCTCCTCCGAGTTGAAGCACGATCTCGCGTTCAAGATTCCGCTGCTGATCTTCAAGACGCAGTCGGAGTTCCAGCAGCAGAACGTGATTCCCGGTGCGGTGAGCGAGGGCGTGGCGGCCTTTGCCGAACCGGTCCGCAACCGCATGCTCGTGCCGATCGACGAGCCGCCCGACCAGCTCTATCGGCTGATCACCCACGAGCTCACGCACATCTTCGAGTTCGACATCATCCCGCGCTCGCTGGTGCGCCGCACGGTGCCGCTCTGGGTCGACGAGGGCCTTGCCGACTACATGGCCGGCGTCTGGCGCCCGCTCGACCTGATGACGGTGCGTGACGCGACGGTGGCCGACATCATCCCGGAGATGTCCGAATTCGAGGGCTACGGGCAGTTCACCAACCCGCGGCTCGTCTACAACCTCGGGCACGCGGCCTTCGAGTTCATCGAGTCGCGCTGGGGGAAGGAAGGCATCAGGCAGTACCTCTTCTCGCTGCGCAAGAGCGTGATCGGGGGCGGCGAGGCCGCCTACGAGGAGGCGTTCCGCATCACGGCCGACGAGTTCGACCAGCAGTTCGAGAAGTACATGAAGGACCGCTTCAAGCCGTTCCGCGACAAGGAACGGCCGGTGGACTACGGCCGCGACCTCGCACCCGAGCGCGGCAAGACCCGCTACACCGCCATCCTCTCGGTGGAGCCGTCACCGTCGGGCGACCTGCTGGCCGCCGTGGCCGGCAACCGCAAGGAAGGCGAGCTCGACGTCGTCCTGCTGTCCACCAAGGACCGCAGCGTCGTCCGCAACCTGACGCCGGGCTTCAGCAAGGACTCGGGCTTCGAATACATCGCGGTGCCCGGGGCGCGCTGGAACACGGTGCCGTGGCTCGCGTGGTCGCCGACCGGTGACCGCGTCGCCTACTTCGTGCGCACCGAGAAGCAGCGCTCGCTGCTCCTGCAGAACGTCGTCACCGGCAGGATCGAGCAGCGGTACTACCTGGACTCGGTGGACGTGCCCGAGTCACCGGAGTTCTCGCCGGACGGCCGCCGCGTGTACTTCTCGGCGCTGCGCAACGCGGTCGGCGACATCTTCGAGCTCGACCTCGAGAGCGCCGAGGTGCGCAACCTGACGTCTGACGAATTTGCCGACTACGCGCCGACGATCTCGCCCGACGGGACGTTCCTCGTGTACCTGGCCCGCGTCAGCGGCAACGACAAGATCTTCCGGCTCGACCTGGCCACGGGCAACAAGACGCAGCTGACGTTCGGCACGCACGACGAAGCCGCCGCGCAGTTCCTCGACGCCAGCACCATCGTCTTCCCGTCGACGGCCGTCGATCCCGCGGCGCCCGTCGACCCGGAGGTGATCCGCAACGGCCAGATCTACAACCTGTGGACGCTCGACCTGAAGGGCGGGGGGCTGCGGCAGTACACCGACTCGCTCACCGGCAACGTGTCGCCGGTGGTGCTCAACGACCCGGCGTCGGACGACGGCGAGCGCATCGCGTTCGTCAGCTACTTCAAGGGCGAGTACGGCGTCCACACGCTGCAGTTCAAGGAGCCGATCGTCACGGCGGCGTCTGCCGACTTCGGCGAGCCCGGGCCGGTGATCGACTTCCAGGCGCCGCTGACGCACACGATCATCCCGGCCAACAACCGGGTGAAGGGACGCTTCGAGAAGATGTTCCTCGACGGCCGGCCGCCCATCAACGTCGGCGTCACGAGCGGCGGCGACCTGTTCGGCGGCACCGCGATCTCGTTCAGCGACGTGCTCGGCGACCAGAACTTCACGTTCTTTGCCGCATCGGTCGCGCAGTTCCGCACCTTCGCGGGTTCGTACACGAACCTGTCGCGGCGGCTGCAGTACTCGGTGCAGGCCTACTCGCAGACGCAGTTCTATTACGGCTTGATGCCGGGCTTCTACGACCCGTCGCTCACCTACTTCCTCGATCGCGACGATGCGCTCGCGACGCGGTCGATCAACGGCGCCAGCATCTTCGCGATCTACCCGTTCAACCGGTACACCCGCATCGAGCTGTCGGGCGGCGTCTCCCACTACAGCGACTCGTTCCGCAACCAGGAGCTGCAGGACTACTCGGACCTGTACCAGCAGGCCGTCTACGGCGCCACGATCTTCAACCAGGGCCTTGCCGTGCCCCTCACCGTCGCCCTGACCCGCGAGACCACCGTGTTCCGCGAGTACGGGCCGCTTGCCGGCCACACGTTCCGGCTCGCGTACTCGGTCGCGCCGAAGCTCGGCGACTCGCTCTCGCGCCAGACCCTCGACGGCGACGTCCGCTACTACCAGCGGATTGGCACCAACGGCGTCGCCGCGTTCCGCCTGCGCGGCTTCAACAGCACCGGCGGCACACCCGACTACTTCTTCTTCGGCGGCAACTCGGAGCTGCGCGGCTACGACTTCCTCGAGTTCGTCGGCAACAAGGGCTTCTTCGCCAACGCGGAGCTGCGGTTCCCGTTGATCGAGGCGATGCTCACGCCGGTCGGCGTCCTCGGCGGCATCCGGGGTGTGTTCTACGCAGGCGTCGGCGGTGCCAGCCTGCTCGGGCGCCCGACGACCACGGGGTTCAGCTCCGCGCAGGTGTCCGACAGCTTCAAGTTCGCGACGAGCAGCGACGCCACGGTGCGCCCCATCGTCGGATTCACCGAGGATCCGACGACGGGCTTCCCGCTCGCGGTCTACGGCGACCCGGTCACGATCAGCGGCTTCCGCCTGCAGGACGGCCGCGCATCGTACGGCATCGGCCTCGAGACGTTCCTGCTCGGGTTCCCGATCCACTTCGACTGGTCGTGGCGCACGCTGTTCAACAAGGACTGGGAGGACGTCGCCTTCGCATTCCGCGGCGGCAGCAGCGAGTTCCGCAAGCCACGCTTCCAGGTGTGGATCGGGTACGACTTCTGACTTCTGGCTTCTGACTTCTGACTTCTGACTTCTGACAAAGTCAGAAGTCTCAAGTCGCAAGTCTCAAGGAAAGGAAGAAGTGAGAAGGAGGAAGGCGACGGCTTTCCTCCTTCTTCCTTTCCACTTGTTCCATCTTCGCCCTTCGTCCTTCGTCCTTCCCTTCAGACTTAAGACTTAAGACTTAAGACTTTGCCCCCGACTCCCCACACCCCGTCGGCCTCCGCGACAGAGATGGTGCAGGTCGTCCTGCCCAACGACGCCAACCCCCTGGGGTTCATCCTCGGGGGGACGGTGATGCACCTCATCGACATCGCGGGCGCCATTGCCTGCTTCAGGCATGCCAGGCAGCGGGTCGTCACCGCGGCGGTCGACGGCCTGCAGTTCCTCCACCCCATCAAGGTCGGAGACCTGATCATCCTGCACGCGCAGGTGACTGCCACCTTCAGGACGTCGCTCGAGGTGCAGGTGCGCGTGATGAGTGAGGAAACGCTGACAGGTCAGCGGAAGCTGACCTCGCACGCGTACCTCACGTTCGTGGCGGTCGATGCCGATGGCCAGCGCGTCGAGGTGCCAGACCTCGTGCTCGAGACCGACGCGGAGCGCGTGCGCGCGGAGGAAGCCAAGGCGCGCCGTGAGGCGCGCCTCGCGTCCAAGCGGCGCCTCGCGTCAGTCGAGGCGCAGCAGGCCGTCGTCGATGTCGAGCGTGACCCGATAGCGTGACAGGAACTTGTGGCCGAGGATGCCGCCGAGTTCGTACCCGAGGAGCACGCTCGGCGCCCGCAGGTTGAGCACGACGAGTGATGCCTGCGCCATCCGGACCTCGTCCACTTCGAGGTCCACGCCGGGGAGCAGGAAAGCGTCCTTGTCCCATCCCGACGAGCCGAAGACGCGCAGCGGGATGCGGCGGAAGCGGCCGAGCTGTTCGAGGCCGGCCGCCACCGAGCGGCTGATCGAAATCGCCTGGCCGCCCGTGTCGATCACGAACGCGCCCGGTCGATCGCCGTTGACGCGGCCGCGCACGGTGGCGAGCCGGTGCATCCACAGTGGCGCCTCGACGGCGGGAGCGCCCTCGAGGCCTGGCAGCGCCCGGGCGACGGTCAGCTCGTTCCGGCCGTAGTCCACCCGCATCGACAGGCCGAGCGCCAGCGGCGAGAACGCGTCGATGTCGGCGTACGGGAACTTCTTCAGCGGCGGATCCTTGATCATGGTCGGCACGTGCTCGACCTTCAGCGTGCCCACTTCGAGCTTCGCCATCCGGGCGAGCTTGAGGCGCCGCATGCCGACGTCGCCGACGCCGGCGCTCAGCGTCTCGGCCACCGAGTACACCTGCGCCCGCTGCGCCGATTCCTCCGAGAGCACGTTCATCTCCGCGCCCGTGTCCACCACCATGTCCTTCGTGAGGCGGCCGTTGACGCGCGCCCTGACGAACAGCTTCTCGCGCTCGACGCGGAACGGGATGACGTGGACGCCAGACACGACCTCGGCCGACATCGACAGCGGGGTGCGGTCGGCAAAGTGGCGGAGGAACTTGATGCGGGCCTTCGCGAGCTTCACCTGGTCCTTGAAGCCCCTGGACGGCAGCAGGCGGAGGTAGCGGTCGAGCTCGCCGGCGGCGACGGCGTATTGCCCCAGGCGCTCCAGGTAGTAGGCGCGGGCGTGGCGGTACTCGGCCGACCCGGGTTCCCGCTCGATGGCGCGTTCGACGGCCGTCAGCGCATCGGCCGTCCGGCCGCGCGCGTCGAGGACGCGCGAGATGCCGTGCAGGGCTGCCGGGTTGTGCGCGTCGAGGGCAAGCGCCGCCTGGTAGCGGGCGGTGGCTTCCTCGAAGTGGCCGATGGACCAGAGCGTCTCGCCGTGCAGGGCGAGGTCGGCGGCGCCGACGCGGGCGTCGACGAGGCTGCCCGCTTCCTCCTCGGCGCGGCTGAAGTCGCCGACCCGGAGCAGCGCCCGGACCACGATGCGGGTGACGGGTGCGCTGAGGTCGGGATCGAACTCGCGGGCCCGTACCAGGTGCAGGACCGCGTCACGATAGCGCGCATCGTCGAACAGCGCCCGGCCGCGCGAGAGTTCGCTCTGCGCGGTCGCCGGGGAGCCGGCCTGCGGGACGACCGTGGCCAGGGCCACGGCCGCGAGGCCGACAGCAAGTCCAGCAGCCAGGCGCGGCTGGCGCAGGAATGTCGGCAGGCGAGCAACGAGACGGGTCATCTCCACCATCCTGGCCGGCGGACCGGCGCGTACGTCTCCGTACGGGACCGCGCGCCGCGACACCCTGCCGACGCGCTACTTCTGGTAGTGCTCTGCGTTCTTCTCGATATACGCCTGCCACTGGTCGGGCACTTCATCCATCGCGTAAATCGCCTCGACCGGGCAGGCCGGCACACAGGCCCCGCAGTCGATGCACTCATCCGGGTGGATGAAGAGCATCTGGCTCGCCTCGAACTCGCCTTCGTCCTTGCGCGGGTGGATGCAGTCAACCGGGCACACATCCACGCAGGCGGTGTCCTTGGTGCCGATGCAGGGTTCCGTAATAACGTACGCCACGAGTCCTCCTCGAGAAAAGCACCGCGTCAGCGGGGCCGGGGTCCGAGCGCCGGACCGACATCGGCCGGCAGGTGACCGAGCCGCACGGACGTCGCCCGTGCGAGTTCCCACGCCGCCGGCACGTGCTCGTCGTGCAGCGGCCCTTCCCCGCGCCCGTGGGTGAACACGCCCACGCGCGCGACTTCCTCCCCGCGGTAGTCGCGCACCGGCGCGCAACTGCAGTTCAGCCGGTACCCTTCGGCCTCGCCACCCGCGCCGAAGCGCCGCACGACGCCGTGGGAGTCCGTGACGTCTGCCGGTGCGTGAAGCCGCGCGCAACTGAGGCGCCGCTGCTGCCCCTCCGCGTAGAACAGCGAGCAGTGCCCCGGCATCGTCTTGCCGTAGGCGGTGTACATCGCCGGCGCGTCGCCCTGCCCGCCCCACACGTAGGTCACTTCGCCGGCCGGCAACGACACGAATGCCCGCGCCGGCGTGCGCGACGCATACTCGCGCAGCGGCGGATAGGCGTGCAGGCGCAGTTCGGAGCCACTGAGATAGCGAAAGCTCATGTCCAGCAGCTTCAGCGTCAGCACGTAGCGCCCGCCGTCGCGATCCTGGCGGACGAAACCCCGCCGCCGCAGCACCAGCAGCAGCCGATGGGCCGTGGCGGCAGGCAGGCCTGCCTGGCGCGCGAGTTCGCGCAGCGCCACGCCTCCCGGCTCGCCACTCAGCACCTCGAGGAGGTGCAAGGCCTTGTCTGCTGACGTCTGCCCTGCCATGACTGTTCCATCAGGCGGAACAATGTTCCGCCCTGTGAAAGATACCGCCGCTCGACCGTTGGAACAAGGGCCAAAACAGTCGGAGTTCCTGCACCACTTTCGGGTTACAGTCGTGCAGGTTCGACTCCTCAGCTCGACCGTTCGCGGACGCGCGCCCGGCCGTTGATCCTCGAGACACATGTTGCGGCCGCTTCGCAGTGCACTGCTCCTTGGTGCGTGGCTAGTCACCTGCGTGACGGCATCCGCCCAGCCCACGGCGCGGCTGATCCTCGATCACTGGCGGGTCGAGGACGGCCTGCCCCAGAACACCGTCACCGGCATCACGCAGGACGGATCCGGCTATCTGTGGGTGGCGACCCGCAAGGGCCTCGCGCGCTTCGACGGCGCGCACTTCAAGCCCATACACAGCGCCGGCGACCTCGACCTGCGTAACGTCCGCCTGACGTCGGTGCTCCCTGAGCCGGACGGCAGCGTGTGGGTGGGGACCTATGGGGAGGGCGTGGTCCGGGTCCTCGGAGGCGTGGCCACGCGGTACGGCGAGGCCGAGGGCGTGCCGCACGACGTCGTCTGGGATGTCACCCGCGACCGCGAGGGTCGTGTCTGGCTCGCCTCCTCCGGCGGGGCCCGCTACTTCGACGGCCAGCGCTGGCAGGCTCCGGCCCTGCCTCCCGACGTGGCCTCCGACGGCGTGAACGTCGTGTACCAGGACCGCGACCGCCGCATCTGGCTGGCGACGTGGACCCACGGCCTCGTGCGCCTCGACGGCACGAGCGTCCGCCGGTTCTCGGTCGCCGACGGCATGCCGGCGTCGTCGGCGTCCTCGATGGCCGAGGCACCCGACGGCACCATCTGGGCGGCAACGCCGATGGGCCTTGCGAGCATCAAGGACGACATCGTCACGGCCTTCGGGCGCGCGCAGGGTCTCCCGGTCGATCGCATGCTGCAGGTGATCGTCGATCGCCGCGGCGTGGTCTGGGCGGCGACGCACGGCGGCGGGCTCCTCCGCCACGACGTCACCGGTTTTCGCGCCTTCGGCAGGCAGGACGGCCTGAGCAGCGAGTACCTGATCTCGCTCCACGAGGACCGCGACGGCGCCTTGTGGATTGGCACGCTGAGCGGCGGCCTCAATCGTCTCGCGCCGACGGCCCGCGAACTGCTCGACGCCCGCTCCGGACTGCCCCCGTACCCGATCACGACCATCTACCAGACCCGTACCGGGACGTTCTGGGTCGGCACGTATGGCGGCGGCCTCGCGCGCATCCATAACGGCATCGTGCGGGCGTACACGACCGCCGACGGCCTGCCGTCCAACGCCATCACGTCGGTCGCGGGCGGTGACGGCGACAGTGTCTGGGTGGCCACCAACGGCGCTGGCGCGTTCCGCTGGCTCGACGGTCGTGTCGTCGAGCGCGTGTCGCCGGCCATCGTCGGTTCATCGCTGCGGACCATCGAAGTGGACCACGCCGTGGGCGGGGCCCTCTGGTTCGGGGGCGACGGGCTGATCCGGTACGAGGACGGGCGCTGGCAGCGCTTCGGCGAAGCGGAGGGCCTGCGCAGCCGCGAGGTGCGCGTCATCTACACCGTCGACGAGCGTGTCTGGGTCGGCACGTACGGCGGCGGGCTCCAGAGCATCGAGCGCGATGGCCGCATCGTGACGTGGGGGGATGCGGAAGGCCTCACGAACCGATTCGTGACGTCGCTGCACATGGACGCCGGCGGCACCCTGTGGATTGGCACGTACGGCGGCGGCCTCTTCCGCCTGCGGGACGGCCGCATCGACGGCGTCAGCACCAGTGACGGCCTTGCCGACGACGTGGTGTTCGACATCCTCGAGGACGGCGTCGGGCGGCTCTGGCTGACGGGCACCCAGGGCCTCGCGGTCGTGCGCATGGCCGACGTCGATGGCCGCATCGCCGGGCGACAGAGCCCGCTGTCGGTGTCGACGTTCGGCCGCGCCGACGGCGTGCCGGGCACCGACGGCACCGATGGCAACCAGCCCCTCAGCTGGCGCGCGCTCGATGGCCGGCTGTGGTTCGGCACGGTCGGGGGCGTCGTGATCTTCGACCCGCTCGAGGCCGGCGACACGCCCCCGCCCCCCCGCGTCTTCGTCGACGGCGTGCGCGCCGACAAGAAGTGGACGCCGCATGCCCCGGGAGGCGGCCCGATCCGGGCCCGCAACCTCGACATCGAGTTCAGCGCACCACTGCTGCACGGCGGACGGGCCGTGCAGTACGAGTACCGTCTCGTCGGCCTCGACGATCGGTGGGTCGAGGCGGGCACCGGCCGGACCGCATCGTTCACGAACCTGGCGCCCGGCGACTACCGGTTCGAGGTCCGGGCGCGCGCGCGGCGCGGCGCAGAAGCCGGCACCGTCCGCAGCCTCTCCATCGTCGCACCGGCACGCATCCACGAAACCCTCTGGTTCCGGGGAGCCGCGCTCGCCCTCGGCGTGCTGGCGGTGCTCGGCCTTGGACGCGTGCGCATGACGCGGCTGCAGGCGCGCCAGCAGGAACTCGAGGCCCTCGTCGCGGACCGCACCGCCGCGCTCCGCCACGAGATGCAGGAGCGCGAACGCGCCCAGCAGGAACGCCGCCTGCTCGACGAGCGCGTGCAGCAGGCGCAGCGGCTCGAGAGCCTCGGCCTGCTTGCCGGCGGCGTCGCGCACGACTTCAACAACCTGCTCGTGGGCGTGCTCGGCGAGGCGAGCCTCGCGCTCGCCGACATGCCGGACGGGACGCCGCCGCGGAGGCACGTCGAGCGCATCGAGCGCGCCGCACTGCGGGCCAGCGAACTCACGGCGCAGATGCTCGCCTACTCGGGCGGTGGCCGCTTCGTCGTCGTGCCGCTGGACCTCGGCACGCTCGTGCGCGACGTCCTCGACGTGCTCGACCCGGCCATCCCGCGCGACATCGCCGTGACGCTGGACGTGCCCGGCGACCTGCCGCCGGTCGGCGGCGACCCGTCACAGATGCAGCAGGTGCTGCGCAACCTGCTGACAAACGCCGTCGACGCCATCGGCGACCGCCCCGGACGCATCACGATAGCGGCCGGCACGCGCGTCGTCCGGGCCGACGACTCGGTCGCGATCGTCCAGCCCGATCAACCGGCGATGGCCCCGGGCCCGCACGTGTGGCTCTCGGTCCACGACGATGGCATCGGGATGGACAGCGACACGCAGGCCCGCATCTTCGAGCCGTTCTTCTCGACGAAGACGCCGGGGCGCGGGCTCGGCCTTGCCGCCGTCCAGGGCATCGTCCGCAGCCACGGCGGGCGCATCGCGGTGTCGAGCCGGCCGCGGCGCGGCACGGCGGTGACGCTGCTGTTGCCGGCGTTCGAGCCGGTCCTGCGCGATCGACCGGCGCCGCCGCCGGAAGCGCCGGCCTCCCCGCCGATCGCGCCGCCCTCCGCGCCCCCCGTGCCCACGCAGGAGCGGGAAGTGCTCGTCGTGGACGACGAGCGCCTCGTGCGCGACGTGGCCTCTGCCGCACTACGGCGAGCGGGGCACAAGGTCAGCGAAGTCCCGACCGGCGAGGACGCCGTCGCGGCGTTCGAGGCACGGCCCGACGACTTCGCGATCATCGTCCTCGACCTCACGCTGCCGGGCATCCAGGGCCGCGCGGTGATGACGGCCGTGCGCACCATCCGGCCCGGCGTGCCCATCGTGCTGACGAGCGGGTACACCGTCGAAGAGGCCGGCGACATGACCATGGCTCCCCGGACGTCGTTCCTGCAGAAGCCCTGGCGGCCGGAGCAACTCGTGGCCCGCGTCGAGGCACTGCTGCCGCAGGCAGGCCACGGTGACCCGCGTGCTACGATCGACCGGTTGACATGAGCACTGTTGCCCCGCTGCACGTGATCAGGCCCCGCCAGCCGAAACCCGAATGGCTGAAGGTGAAGGCGCCGGGCTCGGAGAACTACCTGCGCCTCTCGAAACTGATGCGCGGGCTCGGCCTCAACACCGTCTGCGAAGAGGCACGCTGCCCCAACATCGGCGAGTGCTGGCACCACGGCACGGCCACCTTCATGATCCTCGGCGACGTCTGCACGCGTGCGTGCGGCTACTGCGCCGTGGCGCACGGCAAGCCGGCCACGCTCGATCTCGACGAACCGCGGCGCGTCGCCGACGCCGTCCGCGTGCTGGGCCTCAACTACGTCGTGATCACGTCGGTCGATCGCGACGACCTGGCGGACGGCGGATCGGGGATCTTCGCCGAGACGATCCGTCAGGCGCGTGCCCTCTCGCCCGACTGCCGCATCGAGGTCCTGATCCCGGACTTCCAGGGCAAGGCCGACCAGCTCCAGACGGTGCTCGACGCCGGTCCGGACGTGCTGAACCACAACACCGAGACCGTGCCGCGGCTCTATCGCAAGGCTCGCAGCGGCGGCCGGTACCCGCGCACGCTCGAACTCCTCGAGCGCGCCAAGGCCTACACGCCGCACATTCCCACGAAGACCGGCCTGATGGTCGGACTCGGGGAAGAGAAATCCGAGCTCGTGGAGGTGTTTCGCGACCTGCGGGCGGTGGGCGTGGACATCCTCACCATCGGCCAGTACCTGCGCCCGACCGACGCACACCTCGAGATGGTGCGGTACTACACGCCCGACGACTTCCGCGAGCTCAAGGCCATCGCGCTGGATCTCGGGTTCGGGCACGTGGAGTCCGGTCCGCTCGTCCGCAGTTCGTACCACGCGCACGAGCAGGCCGACAGCCTCGCGGCCCAGGCGGCAGGCGCCCGCTAGCCGCGTCCCCGGCGCGTTCCGTGCCCGTCCGCCGCGATTCCGCTGACGTTCCCGACTACCCCGCACAACCGCCCGTCCCCCCGGCGCTGCGTGCGGTACATGAGCGGGTGATTGCCTGCAATGCGTGCCCACGCCTGCGTGCGTACTGCCGGGCGACTGCCGAGACGAAGCGCGCGGCGTTCCGCGACGAGACCTACTGGGCGCGTCCGGTCCCGGGGTTCGGCGACGCGAACGCCCGCCTGCTCGTGCTCGGCCTCGCGCCCGCCGCGCACGGCGCCAACCGCACCGGCCGCGTGTTCACCGGTGACGGACGGAACGCCTCGGGCGACTTCCTGATGCGCGCCATGATGGCCGCCGGCTTTGCCAACAAGCCGACATCCGACCGCCCGGACGACGGCCTGCACCTCACCGACGCCTACATCGTCGCTGGCGTCCGCTGCGCGCCGCCCGACAACAAGCCGACGCCCGCCGAAGTGGATCGCTGCCTCTCGCACCTCGAGGCCGAGTGCGCCGCGCTGCCGAACATACGGCTCATCGTCGTGCTCGGGCGCATCGCCTACGATGCCTATCGGCGGCTGCTCGCTCGCCGCGGCCAGCGGCTGCCGGCCGCGCCGTTCGCGCACGGACACTTCGTGGATGCGCAGGCGCTCGGTGCACCGAGCGTGCTGCAGTCGTATCACCCGTCGCGGCAGAACACGCACACGGGCAGGTTGACCGACGACATGCTGGCGGCGGTCTTCCGCGACGCGCGCGCACGGCTCGACGCCTCGCCTCCCGCGTCGGTGCGCCGCTGATGCCGCTCGACCTCGTCACGGGCGACGCCGCGACCCTCGGCGCCGCGGCGCTGCTGATCGGGTTGTCGAAGGGCGGCATCGGCGGACCGCTGCCGACGCTGCTCGCGACGCTGATGCTCAGCCAGCGTGGCAGCGTGGCCGCCGCCGTGGCGCTGGCCGTGCCGATGCTGATGGTCGGCGACCTGTTCGCGATGGTCTCGTACTGGGGAACGTGGGACCGCCGCCACTCGTGGGCGCTGATCCCGGCGGGTGCCGTGGGCGTGGCCATCGGCCTGTTCCTGCTGCGGGGGCTGCCGGATCGATCGTTGCGCGTCGGGCTCGGCGTGGCGGGCCTGATCGTCACCGGCTACAAGATCTTCAGCCACTGGCGCGGCCGCGAGCACTACAAGCGGCGCGTGTGGCACGGCCCGCTCGCGGGCCTGCTCTCGGGTGCCGCGTCGGCAATGCTCAACGCCGGCGGTCCGCCGATCACCTCGTACCTCCTGCTCCAGCCGATCTCGCCGACGGTGTTCATGGGCACGAACACGTTGTTCTTCGCGATCGTCAACCTGCTGAAGCTGCCCGGATCGCTTGCGGCGGGCGTGGTCGAGCCCGCGGCGCTCGCGTGGTCGCTCGCGTTCTGCCCCTTCGTCGCGGTCGGCGTGTACCTCGGGCGCTACTTCGTCGCACGCGTCCGGCCCGACGTGTTCGACCACATCATGACGGCGGTCCTGGTGTTTGCCTGCGTCTGGCTGATCGCCACCGCGTACATGTGAGCGGCGACCATCGCGCGCCGGCGCCGCATCAGGGCAGCATCAACCGGGCCGACCGCTTGGCGACGCCGAGTTCGGTGAGCCGTTCCACCATCCGCGCACCCGCCGTCGCCGTGGACGGCGACTTGTCGATCTCGGTGATTCTGCCGTCGGGCCCGATGTAGAACGTCCAGCGCGCCGCCACCTGCTGCTCGGCCGGACGATCGAGACGGATCACCCCGTAGGCCTTTGCCACCGACTTCGACGGGTCGGAGAGGATCGGGAAGCTGACGCCCTGCTCCTTCGCGAACTTCGCGTTCAGCGCCGCGTCGTCCACGCTCGCCATGAAGAGGGCGATGTCGTACTGCTTCAGGATGGCGTCGCTTGCCGCAATCGACTTGCACTCCGCCGTGCACCCGCCGGTGAAGGCCTTCGGGAACCAGGCGAGCACGACGGTCCTGCCCCGGTAGTCGGAGAGCGCGTGCGTCTTGCCGTCAGACCCGACGAGCGAGAAGGGCGGCGCGGGATCGCCAACCTTCAGGTCTGCCGAGTACTGTGGGGCGGCCGCGGGCGCACCCGCGGGAGCAGGAGGCTGTGCGGCCAGCGTCGCAACGGCAAAGCCGGCAACCAGACACGGAATCAGTGACCTGAGCATGCCGAATCGTAACACCGCTCGGCAGGGCGCGTTCCCCGGTCGGCGTTCCTGGCCTCAGGACTTCGCCGGGCGGCCGAGCTGCTCGACGATGCGGGTGGCTTCTTCCACCGCCCGGGCGAGGACGGACCGGATCTTTCCGTCCTCCAGCATCAGGACGCCGCCAATCGTGCAGCCCGCCGGTGTCGTCACGTCGTCGCGCAGCGCCGCGGGGTGGCGGTTCGTCTCGAGCACCATCCGCGCCGATCCGAGCATCGTCTGCGCCACGAGCTGGAGGGCGAGGTCGCGCGGCAGGCCCACGCGCACGCCGGCGTCGGCCATGGCCTCCATCATCAGGTACATGTACGCAGGCCCGCTGCCGCTCAGCGCGGTGACGGCGTTGCAGTACGCCTCGTCCACGATGCGGCACCGCCCCACCGACGAGAAGATCCGCTCGGCGACGTCGAGGTGCGCGGCGGTTGCGTGCGTGCCGGCGGCGACGACCGTCATTCCGGCGCCGACGACGCAGGGCGTGTTGGGCATGGCGCGCACCCAGGGGGTCGGCAGGTCGAGCAGTTGCTCGAACCGCGACGTCGTCACGCCGGCGAGCACCGAGATCAGCAGCGTGTCGTGCCGCACGCCGCCCTCGAGCAGCGCCTGCGACACCTGGGCCGCCTGCTTCGGCTTCACGCAGACGAGCACGATGTCGGTGTCTCTTAGCAGGTTGCCGTACTCGCGCACGCACGGCACGCCGAGCTCGGTCGTGACGTCGTCGCACGTCACCTGCGAGTGCGCGGCGGCCCATGCCTGGTCGGGGGCCAGCAGGCCGGCATCGAAGAGGCCGCGCAACAGCGTGCGGCCCATGACGCCGGCCCCGATGACGCCGAGCCGTCGTCCGGCGGGCAGCAGTGTGGTCGTCGTCGTGCCTGTGGTCACCGTCCGAGCGTCACCGTCTCGCCGGGCGTGAGGTGCTCGACCTTCACGCCGACGGGAAGGCGCTCCTCGAAGGCGGGCACCGTGCCTGTCAGCAGCGGGAACGTCCCGAAGTGCGTGGGCACGACGTGGCGGATGCCGAGGAGATCCACGGCCCTCGCTGCCTGCTCGGGGCCCATCGTGAAGCGGTCGCCAATCGGGAGGATGGCGAGATCGGGCCGGTACATCTCGGCGAGCAGGCGCATGTCGGAGAACACGCAGGTGTCGCCGGCATGGTAGATCGTGTAACCGTCCTCGAACCTCAGCATCATGCCGGCGGGCGGGCCCAGGTACAGGATCGTCCCGTCGTCGGTGACGAAGCCGCCGCTGTGGTAGGCCTGCGTCATCGTCACGCGCAGGCCCTTCACGTCGATCGCGCCGCCGATGTTCATCGGCTCGACGGCCGTGACGCCCTGCGGCCCGAGCCACTGCGCGAGTTCCCACGAGCCGACGACGGTGGCACCGGTGTCCTTCGCGACGCGCACGAGGTCGGCAATGTGATCGTTGTGCCCGTGCGTGACGAGGATCACGTCGAGCGGCCCGTAGCCGTCGTGGAACTGCGGCGGGCACGACGGATTGCCGGAGAGGAACGGGTCGATCATCCCGCGCACGCCGCCCGGCGACGTGAAGAGGAACGTGCCGTGGCCGAGCCAGGTGAACTCGAACGCCATGCCTACCTCCTGGGTCGGTAGTAGTTCGTGGCGGTGCCGAAGTGGACCTCGGCGGCCTCCATCACGGTCTCGGCAAGTGTCGGGTGCGCGTGGATCGTCATCTTGAGATCCGATGCGGTGGCCGCCATCTCCACGGCGAGCGTGCCCTCGGCAATCAACTCGCCCGCATTCACGCCGACGATGCCGACGCCGAGCACGCGTTCGGTCTTCGGATCGAGCACGAGCTTCGTGAGCCCGTCGTTGCGGTCCACCGTCGTCGCGCGGCCCGAGGCGCCCCACGGGAACTTCGCGATCGCGACCTCGATGCCCCGCTCCTTCGCCTCGGCTTCCGTGAGCCCGCACCATGCCAGTTCGGGGTCGGTGAACACGACGGCGGGAATCGCGGCCGGCTCGAACGCCACCTTGTGCCCGGCAATGTGCTCGACGGCAATCTTGGCGTCGTATGTCGCCTTGTGCGCGAGCATCGGCTCGCCTGCGACGTCGCCGATGGCGTAGATGTGGGGCTCGGTCGTCCGCCGCTGCGGGTCCACGGTGATGAAGCCCTTCGGCGTCACCTCGACCTTCGTCGTCTCGATGCCGGGGATGTTCCCGTTCGGACGCCGGCCGATCGACACGAGCACCTGGTCGAACACCTGCGTCTTCGGCTCGACCTCGCCCTCGAACGTCACGTGCACGCCGTCGGCCTTCTCCTCCATCCGGACGACCTTCGTGCCGAGCAGCACCTGCTTCGTGATCTGCTTGATGCGCTTGTTCAGCACGTTGACGAGGTCGCGATCGGCGCCTGGCAGCAGGCGATCGAGCATCTCGACGACGCTGACCTCCGCGCCGAGCGCGGCATACACCGAGCCGAGTTCGAGGCCGATGTAGCCGCCGCCCACGACGAGCAGGCTCTTCGGCACGCGCGCGATCTCGAGCGCCGTCGTGGAGTCGAGCAGGCGATCGGGGCCGATCTCGACGTTGGGCAGCGCAATCGGCCGCGACCCGGTCGCGATGATCAGCTTCTCGAACCGGACGTCCTGCTCGCCGCCCTTGGTGAGCGCCACCTTCAGCGTGTGCGAGTCCACGAAGCTCGCGCGGCCCTGGATATAGGTAATCTTGCGTTGACGCGTCAGCTGGCCGAGCCCGCCCGTCAGGCGGTCCACGACGCCCTGCTTGTAGGCGCGCAGCTTGTCCACGTCCACGGCCGGCTCGCCGAACGTGATGCCCCACTGCGCGGCATGCTGCGCCTCGCCGAGCAGCTTGGCCACGTGCAGCAGCGCCTTGGACGGGATGCAGCCGCGGTAGGTACACACGCCACCGGGGTTTGCCTCCTCGTCGATGAGTGTGACCGACATGCCGAGGTCGGCGGCGAGGAACGCGGCCGCGTGGCCGCCCGGCCCCGCGCCCAGCACGACGAGTGGAGTGGTGTCTGCCATGAGAGCGTGATTACAGCGCGAGCAGGAACGGCTGCTCGAGAGCCTCGGCGACGAAGCGCAGGAAGCGCATCGCATCGGCGCCGTCGATCACCCGGTGGTCGTACGACAGCGAGAGCGGCAGCATCAGCCGCGGCTCGAACGTCGTGCCGTTCCACACCGGCTCCATGGCCGCCCGGGACATGCCCATGATGGCCACCTCGGGATGATTGACGATGGGCGTGAACGACGTGCCGCCGATGCCGCCGAGGTTCGTGATCGTGAAGCAGCCGCCCGACATCTCGTCCATCGACAGCTTGCCGGCACGCGCCTTCTCCGCCAGCTGCGCGACATCGGCCGCAATCTCCGTGATCGACTTCGTGTCCACGTCGCGGATCACCGGCACCAGCAGGCCGCGGTCGGTGTCCACCGCGATGCCGATGTTCAGGTACGACTTGTGGACGACCTCCTCGGCGGCGAGATCCACCGAGGTGTTGAACTGCGGGAACTTCCGCATCGCCACCGCAATCACCTTCGTGATGATCGCGGTCACCGTGAGCTTGCCCCCGCCGGCCTCCACGCGCTTGCCGAACTGCTTGCGCAGCTGCTCGAGCGCGGTGATGTCCACCTTCTCGACCTGCGTGACGTGCGGGATCGTGTGCCAGCTGGCCACCATGTGCTCGGCCGTCTTGCGGCGGATGCCGCGCATCGGCTTGCGCTCCACGGCGCCGTACTGCGAGAAGTCGGGCAGGGGCTCGAAGGCGAACGCGCCCGCGGCGGGCGCCTGGCCCGCCGGACCGGCAACCTTGCCCGTGATCACGTTCTTCGCGTGCGCGCGGACGTCGGCCTCGTTGATGCGACCGCCCTTGCCAGACCCCGGCACGTCGGCGATGTCGAGCCCGAGCTCACGCGCGAGCCGCCGCACGGACGGCGCCGCCGGCACGTTCGGCCGCGGCGGTGCGACCGCACCGGTGCCCGCGCCACGCGCCGCGCTCGCTGGCGCCGAATTCCTCCACCACCTCGAAGCGCGCCTGCACCACCGGCACGATCAGCAGCTGCGCGATCCGTTCCATCGGCTCGATGGCGAAGGCCTCGCGCCCGCGGTTCCAGCAGGACACCATCAGCTGCCCCTGGTAGTCGGAGTCGATCAGGCCG
>CAKTDA010000002.1 GCA_934541105.1 uncultured Luteitalea sp.
ATGGCGTGATGATGCCCCGGGAGCGGTAGACCCGGAGACACGATTCGACGGCGAGACGGCAAGCGAAGCGCGCCGGCCGCCGCTGAACGCGTGCAGCGCAGACCAGACGAACGGCGTGAGGATGGTGCCCTGGGAGCGGTAGACCCGGAGGCACGATTCGACGGCGAGACGGCAAGCGAAGCGCGCCGGCTGTCGCTGAACACGTGCAGGGCGGACCAGACGAACGGAGTCAGGATGGCGCGTTGCCGCACGATTCGACGGCGAGACGGCAAGCGAAGCGCGCCGGCTGCCGCTGAACGCGTGCAGCGCAGACCAGACGAATGGCGTGATGATGCCCCGGGAGCGGTAGACCCGGAGGCACGATTCGACGGCGAGACGGCAAGCGAAGCGCGCCGGCCGCAGTTGAACGCGTGCAGCGCAGACCAGACGAATGGCGTGATGATGCCCCGGGAGCGGTAGACCCGGAGACACGATTCGACGGCGAGACGGCAAGCGAAGCGCGCCGGCTGCCGCTGAACGCGTGCAGGGCGGACCAGACGAACGAAGTGAGGATGGTGCGCCCTGCACGATTCGAACGTGCGACCTCCTGGTTCGTAGCCAGACGCTCTATCCAGCTGAGCTAAGGGCGCTAGGGATGGCGTGCGGTCCATAGTGCGCGGTAGCGCGGACGGCACGAAGTGGCGAGTGTACCACAGACGCGGGCGCCCGTCAGCGCACCGCCGGGCGCGTCAGCCCGTCGCCGATCTTCGCCAGCCCCGGCAGCGCCACGGGCAACCTCCCGCCGATCGCCGCATCGCCGAAGATCGCGCGTGCCGCCGACCGTTCCGCCCGATCGTACAGGTCGTAGGTCAGGAGCACCGTCGGCAGCGCCGGCAACCCGATGGCCGCGTAGGGACTCCCGAAGATTGCCGCGACGACCGGCACGTCGGCGGTGCCCGCCGTGCGCGCAATGGCCGACAGCGAGCTCACCACGCCGGGGGCCAGGTCGATGCGCCCGGTGCCCGAGGCGACTCGCACGAAGACGCCGACGATGATCGCGTCGTACCGCGTCGCCGTCGCCCTCAGCAAGTCGAGTTCCCCCGCCGTCGTCCGATCCGAGATCTCCACCGCGGTGATCCGCAGGTCGCGCGCGCGCAAGTCGGCAAGCAGCGCCCGGCCAGGCGCGGCGATGCCCCAGTTCGCCGTCGTGTCGAGCGCCGAGACGTACAGCACGTTCGCGCCCGGCCGCAGCCGCAGCGGCACCCGCGCCGGCTCGTCGCGCAGCAGCGTCACCGCCCGGCGGCTCACCTCGTCGGCCACGGCGGCGTGCGCCCTCGTTCCCACGTTCGCGGCAACCGCTTCGACGTCGGCGGTGCGCGTCTTGTGCAGGCCGAGGCGGGCCTTGGCCTCGAGCACGCGCCGCACGGACGCCTCGAGTTGCGACGGCGTGATCCGGCCGCTTGCCACCGCATCGCGGATGCCCGCGAAGGCGGCGCGATCATCGGGCGAGTGCAGGACGATGTCGTTGCCGGCCGCAAACGCACGCACGGCGGCCTCGCCCGCGGGCACGCTGCGCGTGACCGCCTCCATCTGCATCGAGTCGGTGACGACGAGGCCATCGAAGCCCATGTCGCCGCGGAGCAGGCCGGTGACGACGGGACCACTGAGCGTCGACGGCTGATCGGGCGTCGGATCGATCTGCGGCAGCAGGATGTGCGCGACCATCACGGCACCGGCACCCGCCTCGATTCCGCGGCGGAACGGCAGCAGTTCGACCTGCTCCAGGCGCGCGCGATCGTGCGGCACGACGGGCAGGCCCAGGTGCGAGTCGACGTCGGTATCGCCATGACCCGGAAAGTGCTTCAGCGTCGCAATCACGCCGCCGTCCTGGAGGCCGCGGACGAATGCCGCGGCGAGCGTCCCGACCTGCACCGGGTCCTCACCGAACGAGCGCGTGTTGATGACGGGGTTCCCGGCGTTGTTGTTGACGTCGGCCACCGGCCCGAACACGAGGTGCACGCCGAGTGCGCGCGACTCGACGGCGTTGATGCGCCCGGCCTCGTAGGTCAGGCGCTCGTCACCGGCCGCGCCGAATGCCATCGCGCGCGGAAACGCCGTGGCGCCCTGGAGCCTGAACGCCACGCTCGTCTCGAAGTCGCCCGAGTTCAGGAGGGGCAGTTTCGACGCCCGCTGCAGCCGATTCAGCATCGTCGCAGCCGCGTAGGGATCGCCAAGCGTGACCGTCGGGTACGACGGGTTGAGCAACACGCCGGGGCTCGGCGTGCGCCCACCGAAGACGAGGAAGCCGCCGAGCCGCTGCTCCTCGACGAGTCCGCGAAGGTTGTCGTACGTTGCCGAGTCGCTGCTCGTGTACGTGGCCAGGAACGACGAGGCCAGGACCTGCCCCACGCGCTCGTCGAGCGTGAGTCCCGCCAGCGTGCGGTCCACCCATCGACGGGCGTCCGCGTCGAGCGACGCACGTCCGGACCGCGCCTCGAGCACGGGAAGCAGGCCGCACACGAGCCCGAGGATCGCGGTGGCCAACGCAGGAACACGCACGCGCATCGGACGATTGTCGCATTCCTCTCGTTACAATGCCTTGTGTCCCACGAGGCCCATCGCGCCGCTGCACCCGCGACCATCCGCTGCGCCGTCCTTACGATCAGCGACACGCGCTCGATCGACACCGACACGAGCGGAGCCTCGATCATTGCCCTGCTCGAGGCGGCCGGGCACGAGATCGTCGCGCGCGGGCTCGTGCCCGACGACGAGGCCGCGGTGCTCGAATGGGTACTGCGCCAGCGCGCGCGGGAAACCGTGGACGCCATCCTCACGACGGGCGGCACTGGTGTGGCGCGACGCGACAACACGCACGAGGCCCTGATGAAGCTGCTCGACAAGCCGATCCCGGGCTTCGGCGAGCTGTTTCGCATGCTCAGCTATCAGGATATCGGTGCAGCGGCCATGCTGAGCCGCGCGTGCGCGGGCATCTCTCAGTGCCGTGTGATCATCGCGCTTCCGGGTTCGGAGCGTGCCGTGCGCCTGGCGATGGAGAAGCTCGTGCTGCCCGAGATCGGACACCTCGTTCGCGAAGCGCGGCGCTGATCGCGTCAGGCATCGATGCCGGGCATAAGGCGCGGCACGCGCACGGTGAACGTCGTGCGTCGGCCGTCGCTGCGGCCCGACACGGTGCCGCCGTGCGCCTTCACGACGTGGTCGACGATGTAGAGGCCGAGGCCGGTGCCGCGTGTGGCGGCACCAGACGGTGCGAACGGCGTGAAGAGCAGCGCCGCGGTCTCGGGCGGCATGGCACCGGTGTTCGTCACATCGATCGTCACCGACCTGGCATCGGTGCCGCACAGCCGGACGTCGACAGGCGAGCCGGCGTCGCCATGCTGCACGGCGTTCCCGAGCAGGTTGGAGAGGACCTGGAGCAACCGATCCGGGTCCCAGGTGCCCTCGAGGTTTCCGCTTGCGTGGACCTCGAAGGTCGCGCGGTCGCTCAGCTCGCCAATCGCGGTCTCGCAGAGCGCCTCCAGGTTCGAGTGTCGCGGCTTGATCGGCAGGTTGCCCAGCCGCGCGGCTCCGAAGTCGAGCAGTTGCGCGATGAGGCGGGTCATGCGTGCGGAGGCCGACTGGATCGTCGCGGCGACGCGCTGCAGCGTGTCGTCGCCCTGCGTCCGGAGGCGCAGCACTTCGGCGGACGTGACGATCGCGCTGAGCGGCGTGCGCAGGTCGTGCCCGAGCACGCCGAAGAGCATCTCCGACGTCCGCAGCAGCTGCCTGTGCTCGTCGAGCTGGGCGGCCAGTTGCTGACGCTGGCGGAACAGCTCGATGAACACCTGCACCTTCGATCGCAGGCGCGTGATGTCGAGCGGCTTGAAGAGGAAATCCACGGCCCCGGCCTCGTAGCCGCGGAAGAGACGCGCGGCCTCCGGTGCGGCCGCTGTCAGGAAGATGATCGGGATGTGACGCGTACGCTCGGCGCCGCGCATCAGTTCCGCGAGTTCGAAGCCGTCCATCTCCGGCATGTGGACGTCGAGCAGTGCGACGGCGACCTCGTCGTGCTGCAGCAGCAGTTCGAGCGCCTCGTGCCCGCTCGCGGCGCGCAACACGCGGAGCCCGGGGTCCGCGATGAGCGCCTCGAGCACGTCGAGGTTGTCGGGAATGTCGTCGACGGCAAGCACCGAGATGGGTGCCGTCCTGGCGGCGGCCGGTGCGGCCGGCCCCGCGAGCGCGACCGGTTCAGCCACGGTACTTCCTCCATGTCGCGATGGCGCGGCCCATGGCCCGCGGGTCGAGCGTGACGTGCGGAGCCTCCGCGAGCGCCGCGCGCGGCATCGCGGCCACCGCCGCGGTCTCGGGCGACTGTACCCATGTGTGTGCGCCGACGGTCTTGAGGTGGGCAAGGCCAGCCGCGCCGTCGCGGCTCGCGCCCGAGAGCACGATTCCGAGCGCATCGGCGCCGTGGGCCTCGGCGACCGAGTCGAGCAGGACGTCGATCGACGGTCGTGAATGGTGGACCGGTTCGTCCACCGAGAGCGCGAGCGAGCCGTCGGCCTCGACGAGCAGGTGATAGTCGGGTGCCGCAAACAGCACGGTCGATGGTTCCGGTCGCATCTTGTCCTCGGCTTCGCGGGTCGGGAGCGTGCACGCCCGCTCGAACAGCTGCGGCAGCGAACTGCGTCGATGGGCCGGCACGTGGACCACGACGAGGACGGGCACCGGCAGGTCGGCGGGCAATTCGGGCAGCAGCTGCATGAGCGCCTCGACAGCGCCGGCCGACGCGCCGATCGCGATGACGCGCGGCGGCCTGTCGACGAGGGTCCGCGCGAGGCGTTCGATCACACGAGCCTCCTGTAGATGCGCGGATCCCGGGCCAGGACCTCGAACTCGCTGGCGGCGCGGAAGCCGTGCAGGCTCTCGCGTGCGCCGATGCCGAGGAACCCGCGCGGCGCCAGCGCGTCGTGGAACAGCCGGATGGCGCGTTCCTGGAGCTGCCGGTCGAAGTAGATCAGCACGTTGCGGCAGGAGATGAACTGCACCTCGGCGAACGCGGCGTCGGTGGCCAGCGAATGATCCGACACGGTGATTCGCTCCCGCAGCCGGCGATCGAAGACCACGCGATCGTACGCCTCGGTGTAGTAGTCGGCGAGCGACCCGGTCCCGCCCGCCGCCTGGTAGTTCTTCGTGAAGCCGGCAACGCGAGACAGCGGATACACCGCTTCCTCGGCGGCCCGCAGCGCGGCCGGGTTTATGTCGGTGGCGTAGATCAGCGTCCGGTCGAGCAGACCTGACTCCTCGAGCAGGATGGCCATCGAGTAGGCCTCCTCGCCGGTGCTGCAGCCGGCCACCCAGATCTTGAGCGACGGGTAAGTGGCCAGGAGCGGCAGCACCAGCTCCCGCAGCGCGACGAAGTACGCCGGATCGCGAAAGAAATCGCTGACGGGCACGGAGATCTGCGTGATGAGCTGCGTGAAGAGCGACGGGTCCCGCAGCACGACGTCCTGCAACTGCGACAACCTCTCGATCCCGAGCTTCTGCATCGCGCCGTGCACGCGCCGGCGCAGCGACGCGCGCGCGTAGTGGCGGAAGTCGTACGAGTACCGGCGCCAGATCGCCTCGAGCAGCAGGTCGAGCTCGATCGCGTCCAGATGGTCGGCGGCCTCGGCGTCCGGCGTGCTCATCGCGCCATCCACACCCGACAGAGCGACACGAGCTTGTCGATGTCGACGGGCTTGGCCATGTAGTCGCTCGCGCCAGCCGCGAGGCACTGCGCCCGATCGTCGGGACGCGCCTTTGCCGTGAGGGCGATGATCGGCAGGGCCGCGAGCGCAGGCACGGCGCGCATGGTCCGGATGGCCGTCAGCCCGTCCATCTCCGGCATCATGATGTCCATCAGCACGAGGTCGGGCGGCTCCGCGGTGGCCATCTCCACCGCCTCCCGCCCGTTGCGCGCAATCACCATCGTCGCGCCCCGCGGCTCGAGGACGGCCGAGAGCGCGAAGATGTTGCGGACGTCGTCCTCGGCGAGCAGGATGCGGCGACCCTCGAAGCGCTCGTCCCGCTCGCGGGCGGCCCGCAGCATCCGCTGCGACTCGCTCGGCAGCGCCGCCTCGACGCGATGCAGGAACAGCGTGACCTCGTCGAGCAGCCGCTCGGGCGACCTCGCGCCCTTGACGATGACCGAGCGCGAGTAGCGGCGCAGCCGCTCCTCCTCTTCGGGAGAGATGGTGCGTCCCGTGTAGACGATGACCGGCGGGAAGGCATGCTCGTGGTCCGCACTCATGCGGTCGAGCAGCTCGAATCCGTTTGCGTCCGGCAGCGACAGGTCGAGGACCACGCAGTCGTAGCTGCTCCGCGCGAGGGCGGCGAGCGCCTCGGTGGCGGTGCCGACGTCGTGGAGTTCGACCCCGTCGAGGCGGAGCAGCTCCACCATGCTCGCCCGCAGCGTCTCGTCGTCCTCGACGATCAGCAGGCGTCGGACGTCGCGCTGCGTCTGCTGCTCGATGCGCCGCAGGCTCTCGATCAAGGTCTCGCGGTCGGCAGGCTTGACGGCATACCCGACGGCGCCGAGTGCGAGTGCCGTCTGCGAGTGGTCGTCCACCGACATCATGTGGACGGGGATGTGGCGCGTCGCCGGCGTGCGCTTGAGCCGATCGAGCAGCGCCAGTCCGGAGCCGTCGGGCAGCCCGACGTCGAGCAGCACGCCCGTGGGCTTCAGCTCGACGGCCAGCTGCAGGCCTTCGTCACTGGTGCTGGCGATGACGCAATCGAACTCGAGCTCGTGCGCCAGCTCGCACAGGATGTCGGCGAATGCCGCATCGTCTTCGACCACGAGCAGCAGCCGCCCCGGGCGGGAGAGCCGGGCGCGATCGTCGGCAGGCGCGACCTGCGGGAGAGCGTGCCGCCGGGCGGGCGGCGGCGGGACGCTCACGACGGGCGCAGCCGTGGTGGCACCAGGCGCTGCGCTGGCTGCGGGCTCGGCTTCGGTCGGCTCGAGCCGGACAGGGACCACGAGCGTGAAGCGGCTGCCCTTGCCGACGACGCTCTCGACGAGCAGCTCGCCGCCAAGCAACTGCGCGAGCTGCCGTGAGATCGACAGGCCGAGGCCGGTGCCCCCGAACCGGCGCTGCGTGCTCCCGTCGGCCTGACGGAAGGCCTCGAAGATCACGTCGAACTTGTCGTCCGGGATGCCGGGGCCGGTGTCCTCGACGAGGAACGCGACACGGTCGTCCTCGCGCGGATCGACGACGAGGCGCACGTGTCCCTCGGTTGTGAACTTGCAGGCATTCGACAACAGGTTCACGACGACCTGGTGGAGGCGCACGGGGTCGGTCTCGATGCGGCCGGGCGTCGTCGGCGCGATCTGCACCGAGAAATCCAGCTGGCGATCGCGGGCGATGGGCTCGAACGTCTCCTGAAGCCCCGCGCAGAACTCCGCGACGTCCACGGGCTCGATCTTCAGATCCACGCGACCGGCCTCGATGCGCGCGAGGTCGAGGATGTCGTTGATCAGCGTCAGCAGGTGCGAACCCGACGAGTGGATGGTGCTCGCATAGCGCACCTGCTCGTCGCTCAGGCGGCCGCCGCGGTTGTCGGCGAGCAGTCGCGCGAGGATCAGCACGCTGTTGAGCGGCGTGCGCAGCTCGTGCGACATGTTGGCCAGGAACTCCGACTTGTACTGGCTCGCCTGCTCGGCCCGCAGGGCGACCTCGGCGAGCGCCTGCTGCTGCAACTCGAGCTCCTGCGTCTGGCCCTCGAGCTGCGCGTTCGTGGCCTCGAGCTCGGCCTGCTGCTGCTGGAGCTGTTCCTGCGAGGCCCGCAGCGCCTGGCTGTGCTCCTCGAGTTCCTCGTTCGCGACGCGCAGTTCCTCCTGCTGCGCCTGCAGTTCGTCGCGCTGTCGAAGCGTCTCGTGGTGCAGGCCGCTGACCCGCTCCCTGAACGCGGCCGTCTGGAGCGCCACGGCGGCGGCAGCGCGAGCCCGCTCGAGCAGGCCGATGGTCTGGGCGTGCGTCGGTCCGGGGGCCAACGCGAGTTCGAGCAGGCCGTGCGTGGCGCCATCGGCCACGAGCGGCAGCAGCACGACGTCGCGGGGTGCGCGGCTCGTGAGCGCCGAACTGATCCGGAAGCTCTCGGCCGCCAGCTGTTCGAGCCGCACGACTTCCTGATCGCGCGTCGCCTGCCCGAGCAGGCCATCGCTCGACGTGAACGCCTGCGGCACGTCATCCAGATCGGCGCCGCGCGACGCCACGAGCCGGAAGACGTCGTCGGCATCCCTGATGTAGAGCACGCCGGCGTCGGCCGTGGCCGAGCGGGTCAGGACGTCGAGCGTGCGAGCGGCGACTTCGGCCGTGGGGTGTTCCCCCTGCAGCGACCGCAGCAGGGAAGCCTGAAAGCCGCGCGCGCGCGTCTCCTCCTGCAGGAGGGTCCTGTCGGCAATGACCCGTCGCATCAGCAGGGCCACCGACCAGACGGCGGCCAGGCCGCACGCACGATTCAGGTATCCCACCCATGGTGCGATCAACCGATGCGTGTCGGTGAGCGTCGTGACGATCAGCAGGAACGTGAGCCCGATGGCGCCGTAGATCGGCGCCTCCTTGCTGGGCCCGAGCAGCATCAGGATCAGCGGGATCAGGTACAGGATCCACACGGCAAGACCGAACGGCGTGTAGAGGTCCGCCAGGAAGATGCAGAAGGCGGACAGCGCGAGCAGGGCGTAGAGCGTGCGTGGAGGGATGCGAGTCACGATGTCGAGCGCCACTGTGGCAATCGAGCCATCATAGTAGACGGCACGGTCGCACCCCGAGAGACGGGAGCGCCGTGCGATCACCCATGACGTCGAACAAGGTCAGCCGTTCTGCATACGGGGGCATGCGCCCATTCGAAGACGTCGTGACGCTCGGCGAGGCGCGCGAGCTGATGCGTGTGGCCGCGCAACCCGTTGTGGGCGACCAAGTCGCGGAGCTCGCACGCGCGGGCGGTCGCGTGCTGGCCGCGGACGTCCCGGCCCCGTTCGACGTGCCGGGATTCGATCGGGCCGCCATGGACGGTTATGCCGTGCGGGCCGCCGACGTCGCCCGGGCGACAGGCGACGCCCCGGCGTGGCTGACGGTGCAGGGCCGTGCCCGGCCGGGCGCCGTCTTCGCGGGCACACTCGCCACCGGCGCCTGCATCGACATCGCCACCGGCACGCCGTTGCCGACAGGTGCCGATACCGTCGTGATGGTCGAGCGGACGCATCGCGAGGACGATCGCGTGCGGTTCGTGCAGGCTGCCGCGACGGGGGAGCACGTGTCGCGTCGAGCCAGCGACGTGGCGGCGGGCGTGGTGGTGCTCCGCGCCGGCGACGTGCTGACGCCGGCACGGCTCGGCGTCGCGGCATCGTTCGGGCTCCGCACGCTTCCCGTCCGCCGGCAACCGATCGTCGCGCTCGTCTCGAGCGGCGACGAGTTGCTCGATGCCGAACTCGATGCGGGCGCGCCGGCCCCGGGCCGCATCTACGACGCGAACCGGACGATGCTCGCGCGAATCTGCGAGGCGTCTGGCGCCGCAGTGATGCAGCTGCCGATCGTCCGCGACACGCTTGCCGACTGGCGGGCGGCGTTCGACACGGCAGCGGGTGCCGACCTCGTCGTCTGCTCCGGTGGCAGTTCGGTCGGCGAGCAGGACTTCGCCCGCGACCTCCTCCACGAACGCGGCGAGGTGCTGTTCCACGGCATCGCGGTCAAGCCCGGCAAACCCACGGGCTTCGCGCGCATCGGCCCGCAGCTCGTGCTCGCCATGCCGGGCAACCCGACGTCCTGCCTCTCGAACGCCTACGTGCTGCTCGGCCCGCTCGTGAGGCGGCTCGCGGGCCTGCCGCCACCCGTCGGCGCAACGCGTGAGGCCACGCTGACGCGTCAGCTCTCTTCACCCCCGGACCGGCTGCAGTTCTGTCCCGTGCGCCTCGACGGCGACGGGGCCGTCCCGGTGTTCAAGGGATCGGGAGACGTCACCAGCCTGTCGGACGCCGACGGGTACGTCGAGGTCCCCGTCGGCGTGACGCGCGTCGAGGCCGGCACGCGCGTGGTGGTGAACCTGTACGAAATGTTCACGGGTTATTGACGACGGTCGAACGGGTCGGGCAGCGCTTCGAGATACGCCATCAGGTCGGCAAGCTCGGTGTCCGACAGGATCTGCTCGAGCCCCGGCGGCATTGCGGAGAACTCGACGGGCTCGAGGCCGACGATCGCCGAACGCGGGATGCGCAGCGACGCACTCGGGCCCGTCTCGATGACCACGGCCTCCGGAAGGTCTGCCTTGACGATGCCGGTGTTCTCGCCGCCTTGCGTGCGCACCCGCCACGTCTCGTACTCGCGTGCGAAGCTCGCGCTCGGGTAGAGGATCGCCTCGAGGATGTCGTGCCGCGAGCGGATCTCGCCGATGTTGCTGAGATCGGGCCCGAACGTCGCGCCCTCGGCCCCGACGGCATGGCAGCTCCCGCACGTGGCCTTGCCGAAGAAGAGGCGCCGGCCGGCATCGACGTCGCCGCGGCCGATGGCGGCCGAGACGGACTCGAGGCGCCGCAATCGCGCATCCTGCCGCTGCCGCAGGGCGACGAGCAGTGGCGTCGCCGACTCGGGGACCGGTGCCGGGAACTTCGCAATCCGCGCCGCCAGGTCGCGCTCCGACAGCACGTCGAGTCGATCGGTCGACTGCTCCAGCGCGCGAACGAGCGCCATCCCCACGGCGGCGCTGTTGCTGCGATCGAATGCGGCGACGAGGCGCGGCAGGATGAAGGCATCGGCCTCGACGACATGGTGCTCGGCGATCTCGACGAGGTGCGCATCCGACAACGCAGCCTGGGCCAGGATGCCGGCCGCGCGCTGGCGGTCGTGGGCGGACCGCTCCGCATCGAGCTGCGTCCGGAGCCAGTCAAACGCCGCATCGTCGAGCGCGGGCTGCACGAGCACGAGCGCGTCGAGCGCGTCGAAGCGCCGCGCCGCTGGTGCCGCGGCGTCGGCAGCCGCACGCGCGAGATCGGGCGCGAGCGCGGTGATGCGCCGCGCGGCGACGAGGCGCATGACCCGGGCGCGGATGGCGGCGTCCGGATGCGAGAGCGCTCCCCGCAACGCGTCGACCCATGCGGGCGGCACCTTCGCAACGCCGCACTCCTCCATCACGTCGAGCAGCAGGAGCGGCACGCGTCGTGCTCCGGCAGGCGTCCCCGCCTCAACCCGTAAGCCGTCGGCCACGAACTGCCGCACGCCATCGTCTGCGCACACACCGCGGAGCACATCACGCACGACGGACGCCTCGGCCTCGGCAAGGCTTCCGCCATCGAGGCGGGCCCGCACCCCGCTGACGATCGACGCCGACCAGCCGGGATGATGCGAGGCCACCCAGATCCCCGTCCGCCACGTCGCATCGTCGCTCGACTCGAGGAAGGGCTGGAGCTGCGCCTGCGTGAGCGAGGAGCGTCGGCCGGGAAGCCGACCAATCTGGTCGAGCGCGACGAGAGCCGCCCGGCGCTCGCTCGGCGACGGAGAGTCGAGTGCGGTGACGAGGGGTGCGGTCTCGCCGAGCGCGATCAGGGCGTGCACGATTGCATGCTCGACGAAGCGATCCGCCGGATCACGCGCCGCCTTCAGCAGCGCGGGCACCGCTTCGGGCCGCGCGATCTGACCAAGCGCGGTCGCGACCTGTCGCCGCACCGCGGGCGCGTCGGTGATGACGGCGGGCAGCAGCAGCGGAAGGGCCGCGGCGTCGCGCGCGAGGCCCACGGACCTCGCGGCGGCCACCCGCACGTCAGCGTCGCGATCTGCAAGCGCCTCGCGGACGGCCGCTTGCGCGGCGGGAGTCCCGATGCGATGCAAGGCGAATACGGCCGCGGCGCGTGTCTCGGGATCCGAGCCCACGCGCCGGGCGCTCGCGAGCACGGGCACCGCGGGTTCACCGACGGCAACCAGGCGTTCGAGCGCGCGATCGCGCACGACCGGACGCGGGTCCGCCAGCAGGCCGCCAAGACGCGCCGGCGTCATCGTCGCGAGTGGAAGCGCAAGGCCGCGCGGATCGTCGACCCGCGGCGCGCCGGCCCGGCGGATGCGGTAGATGCCGCCCGCGACATCGGGTTTCGCCACGCGCGACAGCGGGCACCCCTTGATGAACCAGCCGCCCGTCTCGATCACGACGAGGCTGCCGTCGGCGTCCTGCAGCACGTCGGTCGGGTGCGTGTCGGCGTGCGTGGACGTCAGGAACGGCAGGTCCTCGGTGCGGTACGTCGAGCCGTCGGCGGCGGCGACGTGGCGCATCACGCGGCCCGTGTTGAACTGCGCGCTGAACAGGTTGCCGTGGAAGCCCTCGCCGAACGCGTCGCCGACGTAGCGCAGCAGGCCCGACGGCGCGACGCGCGCGAGCGTCGTCATGGGCGGCAGCAGGTCGCCTGTCAGCGGCAGCGCGTCGGCGGCAATCACCTCGTGCGGCTTCGGATAGACGCCGCCTTCGACCCAGTGCATCAAGGCATCGCGAAGGCCATCGCGCGGGTCGATGAAGTAGGTCATCGTGCCGATGGTGTCGCCAGACGGCATGAACACGATCTCGACGGCATTGTCGAAGCCGCCGCCCGAGATCCACTCGAGGCCCGTGCCGTCCGGCCGCACGCGCCAGATCCGCGCGCCCTTGCCTTCGAGCGTGTCGCCTTCCGGTCGCGTGATGCGGAACCCGCGTCGTGCGTCCGTGAGATAGAGCCAGCCGTCGGGCCCTGCGAACGGCCCGCCGAGGGCCGCGCCGTTGACGTTCAGCGTCCAGCCGGTGAGCACGACCTCACGCTCGTCGGCCACGCCATCGCCGTCGGTGTCGCGCAGGCGCAGCAGGTCCGGGGCAGCGGAGACGAAGAGGCTGTCGCCCACGAACGCGCCGCCCTTGGGGAACGGCAGCTTGTCGGCATAGATGGTGCCGCGATCGAAGGTGCCGTCACCATCGACGTCCTCGAGGACACGGACGTGGTACGACGGCTGCGCGAGCATCTCCTCGGTGGTCATGGTGTTCGGGCCCGTGGACTCGAACACGAAGAGGCGTCCGCGATCGTCGAACACGCCGAACATGGGATACGACAGGAGCGCCGGCGGCGCGATGCGTTCGATCGTGAAGCCGTCGGGCACACGCAGGTGCGCAAGGCCAGGCGGGTCCTGCTGGCGCTCGGCGTGGCTGCCGGTGGCGAGGAGCGAGACGAACAGGGCCGTCAGGAGCACGACCGGACGGACGACGAAAGCGGGCCATCTGCGCATGGGATCGGGCCTACAGCCTACAGCGACTGCGGTCCGATTTTCCTCAGCGCGGCGACTCACCTAGAATCCCGGGACAGATGCCGACACGCCCGCACGATCTGCTGCGCAGCCTGGCGTTCCCGGTGCTGGTCCTGCTCATCGGCGCGGCCGCCACGTGGAGCGTGGCCGCGGCGTTGCGTGCCTCGGCCGGCATGCAGGACGGCGAGCGCTTCGACGTGGCTGCCGACGCGCTGCACGACAGCATCGCGCAGCGAATCGACGCGTACGTGGCGATGCTGCGAGCCGGCGCCGGGGTGTTCACGCACGAGGGGCTCCCGACGAGCGACCAGTTCGCGGTGTTCGTCGATCGGCTTGCCCTCGACTCGACCTATCCCGGCGTGCAGGGCATCGGCTACGCGGTGCGGCTCACCCAGGCGGACGTGCCAGACATCGAGGCGATGCGCGCGGCACAGGGCGTTCCGGAGTACTCCGTGTGGCCCGTCACTCCGCGGCCCGAGTGGTTCCCGATCCTGTACCTGAAGCCGATGGATCGCCGCAACCACGCCGCGCTCGGGTACGACATGTTCACCGAGCCCACGCGTCGCGAAGCGATGGAGCGGGCACGCGACACCGGGCGGGCCGCCGCATCGGGGCCCGTGACGCTCGTGCAGGAGATCGACGAGCGGAAGCAGGCGGGCTTCCTGATCTACGTCCCGGTCTACGACGACGAGGGCGTGCCGCTCACGGTGGAACTCCGTCGCGCACGATTGCGAGGGTTCGTCTACAGTCCGTTTCGCGCCGGCGATCTCCTCGAAGGCATCCTCGGCACGAACCCCCGCCCGCGCGCCGCGTTCTCGCTGCACGATGGCGAGCCCGGGGCGGGCACGCTGCTCTACCGCACGGCCCTGCCGGACGCACCCCGCTTCTCGGTGACGCGCACGATTTTCGTGGGCGGCCGGACATGGACCGCATCCGTCGTCTCGACCGAGGCCCTCGACAGCGACTCGAACGCGAACCTCGTGCCGTACGTGTACCTCGCAGGGTCGGCCATCACGCTGGTGTTGACGGGACTCGCCGCATTGCAGGCGCGTGCGCGCATCCGCGCGGAACGTTCGGAGGCTCGCGCGGAGGACGCGTCGCGCCGCCTGGCGCACGAGTCGCACCTGAAGGACGAATTCCTCGCGACGCTCAGTCACGAGTTGCGGACGCCGATGAACGCGATCGTCGGCTGGGCCCACATGCTCTCCGGCGACGATCTGGAGGAGCGCGCCAGGCGCAAGGCGGTGGACAGCATCCGCCGCAACGCGCTGCTCCAGGCGCGGCTCATCGAGGACCTGCTCGACATGAGTCGCATCATCTCCGGCCAGGTGCGGCTCGACGTGCGGCGCATAGACATGCACGACGTGATCGAGGCCGCCGCCGACGTCGTGCGCCCGACCGCGATGGCGAGAGGTGTGGCGCTGTCGGTGCAGTCGGCGCCGGGAGCGCACGTCGTCGCCGATCCGACGCGCCTGCACCAGGTGCTGTGGAACCTGCTCAGCAACGCGGTGAAGTTCACGCCCGACGGCGGTCGGGTGGAGGTGGCGCTGTCGACGGCCGACGCGATCACCGTGACCGTACACGACACGGGCGTCGGCATCGCGCCGGAGTTCCTGCCGCACGTGTTCGATCGCTTCCGCCAGGCGGATGCGACCACGACGCGGCGGCATGGCGGGCTGGGGCTGGGTCTCTCGATCGTGCGGACGCTGATCGAGATGCACGGCGGGCAGGTGCGCGCCGCGAGCGATGGGATCGGTCGCGGCGCGACGTTCAGCGTGTCGCTGCCAAAGGCGGTCAGCCCTTGAATGCCTTGTTGACGGCGTCCCAGTTCACGACGTTCCACCACGCGGAGACGTAGTCGGGCCGCTTGTTCTGGTACTTCAGGTAGTAGGCGTGCTCCCACACGTCGAGCCCGAGCAGCGGCGTCTTGCCTTCCATCAACGGGCTGTCCTGGTTCGCGGTGCTCGTCACCTCGACGCCAGTGCCGCTCTTGACGAGCCATGCCCACCCGCTGCCGAAGCGGCCCGCGGCGGCCTTGGCGAAGGCGTCCTTGAACGCGTCGAAGCTGCCGAACTTCGCGTCGATTGCCTCGGCCACGGCGCCCGTCGCGGGTCCGCCGGCGTTTGGCGCCATCAGCGTCCAGAACAACGCGTGATTGGCGTGCCCGCCGCCGTTGTTGCGCACGGCCGTGCGGATGTCCTCGGGAATCGCGTTCAGGTCCGCAATCAGCTGCTCGACCGGCTTGCCCTGCAGTTCCGGATGCTTCTCGAGCGCCGCGTTGAGGTTGTTCACGTACGTCTGGTGATGCTTCCCGTGGTGGATCTGCATCGTCTGCTCGTCGATGAACGGCTCGAGCGCGTTGTGTGCGTACGGAAGCTGGGGAAGTTCGTAAGGCATGCGGCGATTCTCCTTGAAGGTCAACAGATTATGGCCTGCAGCCTACAGCCTACAGCCTGCAGCCTGCAGCAGAGGCTTCCGGTTACTGAATGGTGAGCATTCTATCGAGTGCCACGCGCGCCCAGTGCTTTGTCGCCTCGGGCACGACGATGTGGTTGTGGACCACGCCGTCGAGCATGCCCTCGAGCACCCAGAGGAGATGGTTGGGCGACACGCGGAACATCGTCGAGCACAGGCAGCCGAACTGGTCGAGCGTGACGACCTTCTTGTGCGGCGCGACCTCGTTGGCCAGTCGGTTGACGAGGTGGATCTCGGTGCCGACCGCCCACGTCGAGCCGGGCTCGGATTCCCGGACGCGCTTCAGGATGTGCTCGGTGGAGCCCGACTCGTCGGCCGCCTGCACGACCGGGAGCGGCACCTCGGGATGGACGATCACGCGGATGCCCGGGTACTGCTTCCGGATGTTGGCAATCTGCGCGGGCGTGAAGCGCGTGTGGACCGAGCAGTGGCCCTTCCACAGCAGCAGCCGGGCCTCGCGCAGCGCCTCGGGCGTGTGCCCGCCACCGACTTCCTCGGGGTCCCAGACGAGCATGCGGTCGAGCGGCTCGCCCATCTTCCAGGCGGTGTTGCGGCCGAGATGCTCGTCGGGCATGAACAGGATCCGCTGGCCGCGCGCCCAGGCCCATTCGAGCGTCGCGCGGGCGTTGCCCGAGGTACAGACGGTGCCGCCGCGTTCGCCGACAAATGCCTTGATGGCCGCCGACGAGTTGATGTAGGTGACCGGCACGACGTCGGTCACGCCCATCGCCTCGAGTTCCTTCCAGCAGATCTCGAGCTGCTCGATGTCCACCATGTCGGCCATGGAGCAGCCGGCGGCGAGGTCGGGCAGGCTGACCTTCTGGTGGTCGGCGCCGAGGATGTCGGCGCTCTCGGCCATGAAATGGACGCCGCAGAAGATCACGAACTCGGCCTGCTGGCGGGCCTTGCACTCGCGCGACAGCTTCCACGAGTCGCCGACGACGTCGGCGTGGACGAGGACTTCGTCGCGCTGGTAGTGGTGGCCCAGGATGAGGAGGCGATCGCCGAGGCGGCGCTTCGCGTCCCGGATCCGGGTGTCCATCGTGTCGGGATCGAGCTGGAGATACCGGTCGGGGAGCGGCTGCCGCTGCGAGAGGCTCGATTGCTCGTACTCGGTCAGCACCTTGACGTCCATGGCGATCCGATCGTAGCACCCGCGGTCTATACTGGACCTCTGCCCTTCAGGAGGGGTCGATGGCACAGGCGACGCATGCGGGCGAGGGACGCAAGCCGGAGGAGTTCCGGAACTACGAGGCCGAGGCGCGGAGCACCGTCAAGGAGTTCTACCGGCTGAACCACACGAACCAGACGGTCGATTTCGTGCGGGCGAAGAAGGCGGAGTACCTGTCGCTCGACCGCATGGAGATGACGGTCTGGGAAGCGCTGGAGTACATGAACCAGCTCGTGGACGACAGCGACCCCGACGTGGACTTCACGCAGATCGAGCACGCGATGCAGACCGCGGAGGCCATTCGCGCTGCCGGCCAGCCGCGGTGGTTCCAGCTGACCGGGCTCGTACACGACCTCGGCAAGGTGCTCTGCATCTGGGGCGAGCCGCAGTGGGCCGTCGTCGGCGACACGTTCCCCGTGGGCTGCCGGTTCTCGGACAAGTGCGTGTACCCCGAGTTCTTCGCGGCCAATCCGGACGCGGACAACCCGGCGTATTCGACCGAGACGGGCATCTACGACGAGCACTGCGGGCTCGACAACGTGCACCTCTCGTGGGGGCACGACGAGTACGTCTACCACGTGTTCAAGGACCACATCCCGCAGGGCGGGCTCTACGCGCTGCGGTACCACTCGTTCTACCCGTGGCACAAGGAAGGCGCGTACCAGCACCTCACGAACGAGGCCGACCGCGAGTGCCTCAAGTGGGTCAAGGCGTTCAACCGGTTCGACCTCTATTCCAAGGGCGACGCCCGGCCGGACGTGCAGGAACTGACGCCGTACTACAAGGACCTGATCGACGAGTTCGCCCCCGGCAAGCTGCGCTGGTAGACAGGGGACGGCGGACAGGTCGTCCCCGTTCGGCGTTCGGCGTTAGGATCCCCCTCATGTCCCTCGACGAGCGTGCGTTCTTCAACGAGCGCCCGGAGACACGCCGGGCGAAGTACCAGTGTCCCCGCTGCCAGCGGACCAACGACTACGACGTCCGCTGGGTGCGGCGCACGAAGAAGGACCGCCTCCCCGGAGGCGCGGACGACCGCGATCGCGCGAAGTTCTCGAAGCTGCGCGACTACCTGCTCCGCGTGGAGGACGAAGTCTCCTGCAAGAGCTGCAACAAGCGGTTCGAGATCCCGTCGCAGCAGTCGCTGATGTTCGTGGACCAGTTCGCGGGCCTTCCCGACGAGGAGGAGCTCGAGCGGGAAATCGCGGCAGCCTCGGGCGAGCCCGACCCCGTCGCGCCGCCCGCCGAGCAGAAGCCGGCAATCCCGGCGCGCTTCACGCGCCGATCGACGGGTTGGAAGTAGCCGCGGGATGCGTACGCCTGCGCTCACGCGACGACAGGCCCTCGGCTCGCTCGGCGCGCTGGGGGCGCTCGCCCCTCCGGCGTCGTCCAGGACCATGACGCCTGCCTCCGTCCAGCCTGGCAGCGTCGCGAGCCGACGGGCCGAGTTGTACGCCCTGCTCGGACGGCTCCCCGACCGCAACCGGCCGGTTTCCGGCGAGAAGCTCGGCGAGGTCGAGCGGGACGGCTACGTGCTCGAGACGTGGCGGTTCGACCTGAACGGCATCGAGCCGGTGCCGGGGTACGTCGCGCGCCCGGCGTCGCTCTCCGGGCGGGCGCCTGCCATCGTCTTCAACCATTCGCACGGCGGCGGCTACACGATCGGCAAGCGGGAGTTCGTCGAGGGCCGCAGCTACCTGCAACCCACGCCGTACGCGAAGGCGCTGACCGACCTCGGGTACATCGGGATCAGCATCGACGCCTGGGTGTTCGGCGAGCGCAGCCACACGAGCGAGGCCGACACGTTCAAGGCCATGCTGTGGCGGGGCCAGGTGCTGTGGGGGATGATGATGTACGACACGCTGCGGGCTGTCGACATCCTGCTGCAGCGCCCCGACGTGGACCCGTCGCGCATCGGCACGCTGGGCATGTCGATGGGCAGCACTGCGGCGTGGTGGCTCGGCGCGCTCGACGAGCGCATCCGCGTCACCGTGGACATCAACTGCCTCACCGACTTCGACGCCCTGATTGCCGACAAGGGCCTGTCGCGCCACGGCATCTACTACTACGTGCCGTCGCTGCTGGAACACTTCACCACGGCGGCGATCAACGCCCTGATCGCGCCGCGCGCGCACCTGGCGCTCGCCGGCACGCGCGACGCGCTCACGCCGGTCGAGGGTCTCGACCGCATCGATACGCACCTGAAGGACGTCTACGCGAAGGCCGGCCATCCCGAGCGGTGGTCGCTGCTGCGCTACGACGTCGAACACCAGGAGACGCCGGAAGGGCGGCAGGCCGTGCTCGCCTTCCTGCAGACGTTCCTGGCCTGAACGACCACCACGGAGGACCATGGCAGGACTGATTTCCGCAATCGACCTGAAGCGCAAGATGTACGTCGAGTTCGAGGACGCCCCGTATCACATGCTCGACGTCGAGGTGTCGCGCCCCACGGCGCGCGGCGGCCAGACGCTCGTCCGCGTGAAGATGCGCAACCTGCTCACCCGCGCCGTCTTCGACAAGACCTTCAAGGCGCAGGACAAGCTGAAGGAGCCCGACCTCGTCATGGTGCCTGCCACCTACCAGTTCGCCGACGGCACGGGGCTGCACTTCATGGATCTCGGCACCTACGAGACCCTCACCCTCAACGACGACGTCGTCGGCGACGACCGCCTTTTGCTCACCGACAACCTCGAGGTGCAGGTCCAGAAGTTCAACGGCAATCCGATCGGCATGCAGCTGCCCGTGATCGTCGAGCTCGCCGTGGCAGAGACCGAGATGGGCAGCCGCGGCGACACCGCGAGCGGCAGCGTCACCAAGGCCGCCCGGCTCGAGACCGGGCTCGAGGTGCGGGTGCCGCTGTTCGTCAACGAGGGCGAGAAGGTGCGCGTCCACACCGAGACCCGCGAGTTCGCCGGCCGCGCCTGATCCCTGAGCGGGACGGGGCCCGTCCGCGAACAGCCCCACCCGCCCGGAGGCCACCCGCGCAGCGGCAAACGAGGCCTGCGTTCGGGCGGGGCACCCCGTTCGCGGCCACCCGTCCCGCTGTCGTCATGGGTGCGGGAGAACCAAGAACTCACGGTTCCTGATGTGTCCTTAGGTTGCGTTGGGCGGCTCGGAGAGCCGCCCCTACCTTCGTGTCTTCAGCGACGGCCGACTGCCGAAGGCCGAGCGGGCCAAGCCGCCGCTCTCGACATTGCACGTTGCGCATTGCGCATTGCGCATTACGAGGAGCCCCCCTTCGGCTGTCCTGCATAGATGGTGTGCCCCTGGTCGTCCTCGAAGACGAGTTCGCGGGTGTCCCACTCGGTGTCGGACGGTTCCTGTTGCAGGGCGACGCCGTGCGACCGAAGACGCTCCGCCATCGCGTCGAGATCGTCGACGGTCAGATACAGGTGGAAGTGCTGCTCCGCGCGCACGAACGCGATCGACGGATCGGGCTCGTCCGACAGTTTGAGGTGGACGCGGCAGGGTCCGGCGCTGAGCCCCGCATAGAAGTCGGAGTAGCGGAACTCGAGGGTCAGTCCGACCTTCTCGACGTAGAAGCGGATTGACGCGTCGATGTCCGTCGTGCGCAACTGCGGTGCAAGGGCCAGAACCGCCATACGATGTCCTCCGGCAAGAACGAGCGTCAGCAGCAACAGTCGGGCGCCTCAGAGAGGCGCTCCTACCCTCGTGTTCACGCGCCGCAGCCTGACGTCGGCATTCCGCATTGCCGCATTCCCGCATTTTCGGCTGTCCGTCGAAGGCCGACGGCCGGATGACGAAGGCCGTCAGAACCCGCGGACGACCGGCAGCACGATCGCGCTCGGGCGGTCCGCCGAGTGGTGGATCACCTGCGCCGCGACGCGTGGCCGCGTGCCCTTGCCGAGCGGATCGCCCGTGTTCAGGTTGCGGTCGAACTGCGGGAAGTTGCTCGACGTGACGTCCACGCGGATGCGGTGGCCCGGCTGGAACACGAGCGCGGTGCCGACCATGTCGATCTCGTAGCGGTACGGCTGACCGGGCGTGAGCAGCGCTGGCTTGTCGAGCCCGTCGCGGAAGCGCGCACGCAGGATGCCCTCCGCCATCGGATACGCCTTGCCGTCCGGATGGACGTCCACGAGCTTCACCATCCAGTCGGTATCGCGGCCGTCTGTCGTCGCGTGCAGGTCCATCCTGACCGGGCCGGCAATCGTCACGGGCGCGGTCAGCGGCTCGCTCGTGAAGCGGACGATGTCCTTTCGTGCGTCGAGCGGGGCCTGATCGACGGGGCCCGCCGTCGTCGGCGCGCCGCAGCAGTTGTTGCCGCCCGTCGTCGGTACCGGATCGTTCGGGTCGTACCGGTACGTCGTCGAGCCGTCGCCTGCGGGTGCGGTCGGCGCCAGGCGTCCACCCGGCTGCAGGTACCACTTCGTGTATGTCGTGCCGGGCACCGGCCAGTCCTGCTCGCCGCGCCACCTGTTCACACCCATGTAGAAGATCTGCACCGGCGGCTCGGTGTCGATGCCGTTGGCCACGCCCTTCAGGTGGAAGTCGTGCCACCGCCGTTCGTAGTCGAACAGCGTGCGGTCGGCCTCGGGACCGAAGTCGAGGTCGCCGAACTTGCGCGACGGTCCATGGCCCCACGGGCCGATCACCATGCGCGACAGGGCTCGCGCGCGCGGGTCCGCCGCGTGCGTGCGGGCGCCGACGAAGCCGTTGATCGTGCCTGCAAGGAAGATGTCGAACCAGCCGCCCTGGGTCATCACCGGCACGCGGACGCGCTCGAAGTCCTCCTCGTCGCTGATCGCCTTCCAGTACGCGTCGTAGCTCTCGTGCGCCAGCCAGTCGCGCCAGTGCTGCACCGGATGCTGGAACGCACGCTCGTCCATCGTCTCGAGCGGCAGGTGCTTCAGCAGCGTCTCGTAGCGCAGTTCGGGCGCCGCGTCCGGGCCGGTGAAGTACAGCTGCGGCTGCATGATGCGGAAGGGCATGCGCACCACGCCCCAGCCGAAGTTGAACGCCAGGCGGAACGCGCCGCCGTGCGTGATCCAGTTGGCATAGAGATTGGTGGACGCGACCGCCGGGAAGGCCGCCACGAGGCTCGGCGGCTGCTCACCAAGCGTCGCCCACTGCACATGACCCAGGTAGCTGCCGCCCTGCGTGGCGACCTTGCCGTTCGACCAGGGCTGCTTCGCGGCCCACTCGATGACGTCGTGCCCGTCTCGGGCCTCGGCGCGGAAGGGATCCCAGGCGCCGTCGCTCTCGTAGCGTCCGCGCACGTCCGTATTGACCATCGCGTACCCCATGCGCGCGAGCGTGATCAGCCGGTCGTGCACGCCGACGTTCTCGCGCTGCACGCCGTACGGCGTCCGCACGACGATCGTCGGGAACCGGCCCTCCCGCGATGGACGATACACGTCGGCATACAGCGTGACGCCGTCCCGCATGGCAATCGCACGATGGTGATCGATCAGGATGCGCTCGGTGGGCTGCGACGCAACGGCCTGCGCCAGCAGCATGCCGGTGACCATGACGAGGCTGGTGAACACGCGGACTCCTTGGCGAAGCGCGGCCACGAAGCTCGTCGGGTCGCGGTTGACGCGGGCATCCTACGCCGGCAGGATGAGGGGGCTCAACCCCGACCCCGCGGGGCCCATCCTGATGCGCTCATTCACCTGCACGATTCTCTTCGCTGCCACGCTGGCGCTCGGCGCCGGCTGCTCGGCCCCCACCCCGCCACCTTCCAGCGGAGGCGACACTCCCCCACCGGCCGCTCCGGAGCCCTCAGAGGCGCAGCCGGACGCGACGACGACGGCCGGGGATCGCATCCGGCTGATCATCGACACCGACGCCAACAACGAACTGGACGACCAGCACGCACTCGCGTACGTGCTGCTGAGCGGCGATGCGTTCGCGGTCGAAGGCATCACGGTGAACGCGACGCGCGGCGGCGGTGACGTGCAGGAGCAACTGACCGAGGCGCGGCGTGTGCTCGCGCTGACCACGCTCGAGGGGCGGATCCCGCTTCTCGCCGGCGCGAACGGCTCGTTCGAGGCCATCCGGCCGCACCTCGACGATCCGGAGTTCGACGGCGCGGAGGCGGTGGACTTCATCATCGAGCGGGCGCATGCTGCGAGCGACGCCAGGCTCGTGCTGCTGCCCATCGGCAAGCTCACGAACGTCGCGCTGGCGCTCGCGAAGGACCCGGCAATCGCCTCGAAGATCCGCATCGTGTGGCTCGGCTCGAACTATCCGGAGCCCGGCGAGTACAACCAGGAGAACGACCTGGAGTCGGTCCGCTACGTCCTGCAGCAGAATGTGCCGTTCGAGATCGCCACCGTGCGCTACGGCGCCGGCACGGGCACCGATGCCGTGCGGGTGACGCGCGCGGAGATCGAATCGCGCATGAAGGGGCTCGGCCCGCAAGCCGCCAGGCCGGTCACGGGACGACACGGCGGCACGTTCCGGACGTTTGGCGACTACTCGGTGAACCTCTTCGCGCACATCACGCTTGATGGCACGCCGCCCTCGCGCGCGCTCTACGACGTCGCCGCGGCGGCGATCCTGAAGAACCCGTACTGGGCGCGGCGCCAGGAGCAGCCCGCACCGGAACTCGTGGGCGAGCACTGGATCGATCGCCCCCGCAACGCGCGGCGCGTGACGATCTGGACCAACTTCAAGCGCGACGCCATCGTCAACGACCTGCTGCAGACGCTGGCGACCCCCATCCTCGCGACGCCGTAGGGAAGTGGTGTCGATTCGTAGCCGTCGACCTTCAGGTCGACGGTCAACTCCCCAACCTCACCGCGCGCGCGGCATGCGCGCCAGTTCCACCTCCGCGGCAATGAATCCCCTCGCGGCCCATCCGGGCGTCGCCGTGACCTGCTCGTAGATCCGGCGCGCGAACGCCGTGTCGCCTCGCAGCAGGTGCCATGTGCCGACGCCGTAGCCGTGCCACACGAGCGCGAAGTGTTCGCGCGGGTCCAGCAGCGCCGCCATCGGCTCCGCCCCCTTGTAGGCGAGCAACCGCCGCAGCGTGTGACGCTCGTCGAACACCTGCATGCCCGGCGTGATTGACTGCAGCACGGCAGCCGCCTCGGCTTGCCGTCCCGCGCGCATAGACGCAAGCCACAGCCAGTCAGCCGCGACGACGCGCGCATCGTCGGTCGTCGCACGCCGATACGACGTACGCAGGGCGTCGGCAGCACCCGCGAAGTCTCCCTGGAGGTACCTGACCACGCCGAGGTGCCGCCAGATCTCGAACTGCAGCGTCACGCCAGGACCGGCGGGGTTGGCAACGACGCTCCGCTCGGGAACGTCGGCCGCACGGCTCGTCAGCGCGGCGGCCCGTTCGAGGTCGGCTCTCGCCAACGCGAACTCGCGCCTGACGATGAGGGCCTCGCCGCGGTGGCGGAACGCGGCGGCGCGTGTGGCATCGAGGGCGATGGCCTTGTCGTACCACGCGACGGCCTCGCGATACCTGGACGTCAGCGCGTGGATGCGACCCACGCGCTCGATGGACGCCGCATCGCGCATGTCGACGCGCTCGAGCGCGATCCGCAGCTGATGCGCCTGCTGCACCGCCGCAGGGCCGGTCGATTCCACGCGATGGAACGGCTTCCCCGAGATCGATCGCGCTTCGGGCTCGCGCGTCTGCGCCCACGGTGAGGCGGCAAGCGCGATCGACAGCGCGACGCCGATTCCGATGCGGCGTGACGTCACCTGCCTCCGGCGCGACAGCGTGTCCATGATGCAGTCCTCAGGATTGCCAGAGAGCATGCCACGAAATCAGGCCTGCCACGCGTATCATGCGGCCCATGCGCACACCGCTGCTCGCCTGTCTGGCACTGGCGCTCGCGCTGGCTCCGGCCGAGGCCCAGCCAGCCCGTCCCGCCCCGGCTCCCGCCGATCCGGCCGCACGCATCGTGCTCGTCACCGGATCCACCGACGGCCTCGGGCGCGAACTCGCACGCCGCCTCGCCGCCGACGGTGCGCACGTCATCGTCCATGGCCGAAACGAAGCCCGCGGGCGGGCTGTGGTCGAGGAGATCGCGAAGGCAGGCAAGGGCTCGGCCCGCTTCTACGCGGCCGACTTCGCGTCGCTCGCCGAGGTGCGCAACCTTGCCGACGCGATCAGCCGCGACTACGAGCGGCTCGACCTGCTCGTGAACAACGCCGGCATCTTCCTGCGCGACGATCGGCAGGTGAGCAAGGACGGCCACGAACTGACGTTCGCGGTCAACTATCTCGCAGGCTACCTGCTCACGCACCGGCTGCTGCCACTGATCGAGAAGGGCAGGTCGCCGCGCATCGTCAACGTCTCGTCGCGCAGCGCGGCACCCATCGACTTCGCGGACGTGATGCTCGAGCGCGGCTACACGGGCTATCGCGCCTACAGCCAGAGCAAGCTCGCGCAGGTGATGTTCACCGTGGACCTGGCCGCCGAACTCGCGCCGCGCGTCGTCGTGCAGGCGGTCCACCCGGCGACCGGCATGGACACGTCGATGATCACGTCACTCGGCATGACGCCACGCAGCACCGTGAGCGAAGGCGCAGATGCGGTGATGCACGCCATCGCGACCGATGGGCCGAGCGGTAGCTACTTCCTCGGCCAGACGGTCGCCGCGCCGCATGCCCAGGCGGCCGACGCCGATGCACGCCGCCAGTTGCGCGAGGTGAGCCGGCGCCTCACCGGACTGCCGTGATCCTTGCGAGATCGGCTTCCGCGGCAATGTAGCCGAACGCATTCCAGCCGCTGCCGGCCGTGATCTGCTCCAGCAACCGCCGGGCGCGATCCGTGTCGCCGGTCACCAGGTAGTAGTTCGCGACGCCGTATCCCTGCGTCGCGATCGTCGTCGGATCGTTCGTGCCCGGCGCGAGCAGCGCCTCGGGCTTCTCGAGGCCCTTGTACATCAGCAGCCGGCGGTGGTACGCGGTGTTCTCCTGGACGTCCATTGCCGGCGTGATCCGCTCGAGCAGCTTCGCGGCCTCGCCGCGGCGCCCCTGCCGCATGAGGGTCATCCACAACCAGTCCGTCGCCGCGACGACCGCGTCGTCGTTCTTCGACACGCGCAGGCAGTCGCGCCACGCGTCGGCCGCGCGGTCGTAGGTGCCCTGCAGGTAGTACGCGAGCCCCAGGTGATACCAGACGTTGAACGCGTTCGTCGTCCGCGGCGTGGGCGGTGAGTTCGGTGCGAGGTCCGGCTCGACGCGGTCCGGTCGTCCCTCCATCAGCGCGGCAGCCCGTTCGAGATCCTCCCGCGCGAGATCGAACTTGCGAATCGTGATGTAGCGGTGACCGCGATGGCGGTACATCCGCGAGTCGTCGGGATACCGCGCAATGCCCCGTGTGAACCAGTCGATTGCCTCGTGATAGCGCCAGAGGTACGCGTGCCGCCGGCCGATTGTGATCATCGTCTCGGGCTCTGTGGTGGACGTCACCGACATGGCAATCGCGAGCTGCTCCTCGAGCGCCTGCCGGTTCGGGATCGGATCGGGCGGCAGCAACAGCGTGCCTGTCAGCGATCGGACCTCGGCTGCGCGTGGCTCCACCTGCGCTTCGGCTGCCGACGCCAACGGCGCCACCAGCAGCAAAGTCAACAGCAGGCGAGGCACTCGCATCATCATCGATCTCCTCCATCGACTCCGCGTGACAGATGTGGGCGGTAGCATGCCACGAGACGCGCGCTCGCGTAAGATCCGGCGCATGCGACACCTGTTCACGGTTCTCGCCCTCGGCCTTGGCCTCCTCGTCTCGGGCACGGCACTCGCTCAGGTGCGCCCTGCCTCGAACCAGCGCGTCGCGCTGGTCACCGGCTCCACCGACGGCCTCGGCCGTGAAGTGGCACGACGGCTTGCGGCCGAAGGCACCCACGTGATCGTCCACGGCCGGAACGCCGAGCGAGGCAAGGCCGTCGTCGACGAGATCACGAGGGCCGGCAAGGGGTCGGCGCGCTTCTACGCCGCCGATTTCGCGTCGCTCGCTGAAGTGCGCCGCCTCGCCGACGAGATCCTGCGCGACTACGACCGCCTCGACCTGCTCGTCAACAACGCCGGCGTCTTCGTACGCGACGCGGAACGAAAGATCAGTGCCGACGGGCACGAGATGCACATGGCGGTGAACTATCTCGCGGGCTTCCTCCTCACGCACCGCCTGCTGCCGCGGCTCGAGAAGGGGCGCTCGCCTCGCATCGTCAACGTGTCGTCGCTGGCGGCAAGCCCCATCGACTTCGACGATGTGATGATCACGAAGGGCTACAGCGGCAATCGCGGCTACGGGCAGAGCAAGCTGGCGCAGGTGCTGTTCACGAAGGATCTCGCCGAGTCGCTGAAGCCGAAGGGGATCCTCGTCTACGCCCTGCACCCGGCGACCTACATGGACACGACCATGGTGCGGACCGGCGGGATGACGCCTCGCAGCACGGTGGACGAGGGCGCGACCGCGACGATGCACGCGATCTCGACGACGACCGATCCGAGCGGCACGTTCTTCAACGGGCTGAAGGTCGGCACGCCGAATGCCCAGGCCAACGACGCCGAGGCCCGGCGCAAGCTGCGCGAGCTGAGCGCGAAGCTCACGGGCGTGTCGTAGCAACCAACGGGACGGGCTCCCTCTCGTATCTCGGGCTCACCGAGTCGCTCGCCGGCGGCGCCCCTACCTGACTGTGGCGTGCTGCCGCAGGTACTCCGTCACCGCGTCGGGCGGTACGGCAATGTGGTGGAACGCTTCGGCATAGGTCAGCCCGTGCGGGGCGCCCGCCTCGCGATCGCGGTCGAGCACGAACTGCCGGATGTACTCGCGGTTGGCCGTGCGGTCATCGTCGCCAAGCAGCGGCAGCCGCCGCCCCTCCGCCGCAAGCCGCGCGCGCAGGCGCTGCCCATTCTCGCCCGCCGGCCCCTGCGCGACGTTCTCGAGGTTCACGTCGATCTTCCGCTCGACCCAGGGCGCGATGTCCACGATCCGGTTCACGCGCTGCTGGAACCGCGCGAAGTAGTACTTCTCGCGCACCGCGTGCGGCGCGAGTCCTGCCGCGAAGTGCTCGGGGTAGTCCTTGCGACCGCCGGCCATCCACGCCGCAGCCTCGACGCAGCGGCTCGTCACGACGTGATCGGGATTCTCCTCGTAGGCACCCCACGGGTCATAGGTCACGACGATGTCGGCCTTGAGCAGACGGAAGAGGAAGATGAACCGCTGGCGCAGTTCGGCCCACGCGATGTTGTCCATCATGTGGTTGTTGTAGTTCAGGTCGAACGTGCGGGTGGCCCCGATTGCCTTGCCGACGGCCTCCGAGTCGCGCCAGTTGGCCATCACGGTCTCGGCATGGGAACCCGGTCCCGCCATGTCGTCGTTGGTGACGCGGATCACGTAAGCGGTCGCACCCTCGTCGATCAGCTTCAGCACCGTGCCGGCAGCAAACAGCGGGATGTCGTCGGCGTGCGGCTGCACGGCAACGACGACCTGCCCTGCACGCGGCTTGCCCTCGCGCGGCCGCTCGATCACGAGCGGTTCGTGCGCGTCGAACTGCCGCAGCGGCGGCCCTGTCGGCGCCACCGGCGCAGCGCCCTGCACCGCTGCCGACTGGCCCCGAAGTCGCGTTGTCATACTGCCTGCCAGAATCGACGTTGTCGTCGCGTGCAGGAACCGTCGTCTGTCCATCTGCGCTCCTCGTTGTGGCTCGCGCACAAGGGTACTCGGAAGCGGCACCGCCAGCTCGGCCGGAACGTGAATGCGTAACCAAACGCGCAGGTACGAACCGTTTGCCACCTGCTCGTCAACGGCATAGGATGGCCGGGTTCACACCGCACGGGATCACGTCGATCCCACGATTCGGAGAGGCCTCGTCATGACACTCCATCCTGCGGCGCACGCGCGCCGTCTGCTTTCCTGGCGATCACTCGCACAGTCGGTGATCGTCGCCGCCGCTGTCCTCGTGGCCGCAGTTCCGGTGGCCGCACAGTCCACGCTCGGGACCATCCGCGGCACCGTGGCCGACGCCCAGGGCAGCGTCGTTCCCGGTGCGACGGTCGTCGTCACCGACGAAGAGACCAGCGTCACGCGTGAAGTCGTGAGCACGGACGCTGGCCTGTTCGAGGTGTCGAACCTCCGGCCCGGCACGTACGCGATCGACGTCAGTCTCGCGGGCTTCAAGGCCGTGCGCCGCACCGGCATCATCCTGCGCGCCGCCTCGGTGGCACGCGCCGACGTCGTCCTCGAGGTCGGCGACCTGCAGGACGTCATCACGGTCGTGGCCGAGGGGCAGAACATCACGGTGGAGAGCCAGGCCATCGCGCGCGGGCTCGACTCCCAGCAGCTGCGCGACCTGCCACGCAACAGCCGCGACATCCAGGACTTCCTGACGCTGAACCCGAACGTCGTCGGCGGCTTCGACGCGATCCAGTTCCTCGGCGGCCGCACCTATGGCGCGTCTTACGTCCAGGACGGCCAGCCCTCGTCGGCCGGCATCTTCGGCGAGCTCTCGAACGCGGCGCCGGGCCTCGATGCCGTCGCCGAGATCCAGGTGCTCTCCAACTCGTACAGCGCCGAGTTCGGCGGCCTCGCCGGCGTCGTGGTCTCGACAAAGCGCGGGACCAACGAGCTCCACGGCTCGTCGTTCTACGACTTCAACGCCAACGAGCTGAACGCGCGTACCTACGCGCAGGCCCTCAACGGCGTGTCGCGCGACGATCCCAACTCGGACACGCACGACCATCGCTTCGGGTTCAGCCTCGGCGGGCCGATCCGCAGCAACCGGACCTTCTTCTTTGGCAACTACGAAGGCAGCCGGCTGAAGTCGCTCGGCGGAGGTGCGCAGGCCATCATCCCGAGTGCGGCGATGCGTGCCGGCGACTTCTCGGGCGCGAACTTCGTCGTCCGCGACCCGGCAACCGGCGAGCCGTTCCCCGGCAACCGCATCCCGGCGGAGCGTCTCGACCCGGCGGCGCAGAAGGTCATGAGCACCTTCTACCCGGAGCCGAACCAGGCCTCGCTCGCCAACGGCTACGGCACGTACCGGCAGATCGTGCCCCTCACGCGCACGCGCGACCGCGCCGATGCCCGCATCGATCACGAGCTCACGACCAACGACTCGCTCTTCGGCCGCTTCAGCTGGCAGCGGCGCGACCCGGATGCCTTCACCTTCGAGAGCACCGGCGGCAACGGCGGCGGCGGCCTGACGAACCTCGGCACGCTCGCACGCGACTCGCGGGCCATCACGGTGGCCACGGGCTGGACACGCATCTTCTCGAACTCGATCGTCAACGAGTTCCGCGGCGGCTACAGCGAGGACGTCCGCAACAGGCGGAGCCAGTACGTGGCGGGCGACGTCGGCGCCTCGCTCGGCATCGAAGTCCCCGAGCTCGCGCGCACGGTGCCGGGATTCCCGCAGTTCATCTTCGCGGGCGCCAACCGCCCGTCGGACATCCGCGACCAGCGCCAGAACACGTTCCGCGACCTCGATCAGGCGGCGTTCTCCCTGAGCAACAACACCACGTGGGTGAAGGGACGCCACTCGCTCCGCTTCGGCGGCAGCTACGCGCGCAACATGGCGCGCGACGGCTACTCCACCGGCGCCAACGAGTCGAAGGGCCAGTACAACTTCTCCGGATGGGCCACCGGCAACTCGTTCGCCGATTTCCTCCTCGGCCTGCCCAACACCGTCCGCGAGCAGCGCAACACCCGCGGCGACAAGCCGATGGACACCGTCTCCAACGACTGGGCGCTGTTCCTGCAGGACGACTTCAAGGTCAGCCCGAAGCTGACGCTCTTTCTCGGCCTGCGCTACGAGGTGGTCGGCGTGTTCGTGGACCGCAACGACATCTTCGCCAACTTCGTGCTCGACGACGGCGGGCACCACGTGGTGCCGAACGCCGAGATCGCGGCCCTGCTGCCGCCGGGAGCGCAGAACCTCGACCGCACGATCCTTGCTGATTCGGTCGGCGTCGGCGCCGGCCTGATGAAGACCGACCGCAACAACTTCAGCCCGCGCGGCGGCTTCGCCTACCGGCTCACGAGCGATGCGCGCACGGTGCTGCGCGGCGGGTTCGGCATCTTCCACCCGACGGGCGCTGCCCAGGGCGCGCGCGACATCATGTCGCGCAACCCGTTCCGCTACTCGATCACCCGCAACCGCGCAACGCTGCGCAACGGCTTCACCACCGGCACCGTCAGTGAGTCGCAGGCCTTCGGCAACCAGGGCCTCGACATCAACCTCGAGAGCCCGGACATCTACCAGTACAACCTCACGCTCGAACAGGAGCTGCCCGGCGACCTCGGCCTCCGCGTCAGCTACCTCGGCTCGACGATGCGGAAGCTGCTGGTGACGCGAGAGGCCAACAGCGTGCAGGCGAGCGCCGTCCCGCTCGGCGACATCTACGAGGACCCCGTCGCGCAGGCACGCCTGCCGTACCCCAACTACGGCACGTTCCTCAACATGACCACCAACGCCGGCGAGGGCCAGTTCAACGCGCTTCAGCTCGAGATCAACCGCCGCTGGCGTCGCGGCTTCGCGCTCAACGCCGCCTACACGCTCGCCGGGTCCGACAGCAACGCGCCCGACAGCGGCAACAGCACCATCGGCGTGATCCAGTACGACCCGTACGACATCGAGAAGGACCGCGGTCCGGACCCGAACGTCGTCAAGCACCGCTTCGTGCTGAACAGCACCTGGGACATCCCGGTGGGCCACGACCGGATGTTCGGCGCGTCGATGCCAGCCTGGGCCGACGCGATCGTCGGCGGCTGGACGCTGTCGTCGATCGTGCAGGCGCGGTCCGGACCGAACCTGACGCCATTCTTCGTGTGGGGCACCGACCCGATCTACCCGGCCAACACCGGTGTGGGCCTCGACGGCGTCGGCCAGTTCGGTGAATCGTGGCGGCCCGACGTGACCGGCGACCCCAACACCGGCGGGTCCCGCGATCGCTTCTTCGACGTCACGGCCTACAGCCTGCCGGCCGACGGCACGCTCGGCAACGCGAAGAAGGGCAGCCTCAAGGGCCCGGGCACCTGGATTGCCAACTTCGCGTTCTACAAGGACGTGATCCGCACGTCGGGCATGCAGGTCGAGTTCACGGCCATGCTCGACAACGCCTTCAACCACCCGCAGTTCTTCGTGCCCGGCCTCGGCACCGGCGGGTTCGTGGACCTGACCGACTACCTGTTGAACGGGCTCGAGAACAACGGCACGACGGCCGTCCTCGGCGCCGACACGGTGGGTAACGCGGAAGGGTTCGCGGCAGGGCGCGTCATCCGGCTCGGCCTGCGGCTGCGGTTCTGAGGAGGTTCGGCGGCAGGTGGGGCGCGCAACGCGCCCTGCCTGTTCGCTTCACCGTCGCTCACTCTCGTCGGTCACCGTCGACCTGAAGGTCGACGGCCACGAATCGTCTTCGAATCCCGAAGCCCCGAAGCCCCGAGCCCCGAGTCCCGAGTCCCGAGTCCCGACTACGTGGTGACGAGGTTGTACAGCGTGTCGCGTTCGAGCGGCGTGCGGCCGGCAGCCTCGACGAGACGACGCAACTGCGCGGTGGTGAGGACGTCTGGCGTGTCCGAGCCGGCCATGTGGTAGATGCGCTCTTCCTGGACGGTGCCGTCGAGGTCGTCGGCGCCGAACCACAGCGCGGCCTGTGCCACCGAGACGCCGGTCGCAATCCAGAACGCCTTCACGTGATCGACGTTGTCGAGCAGCAGGCGCGACACCGCAATCGTCCGCAGCGTGTCGGCGGCCGTGGGCGGCGGCAGCTTCCGCATCTGGTTGTTGTCGGGATGGAACGTCAGCGGGATGAACGCCTGGAAGCCGCCGGTCTCGTCCTGCAGGTCGCGCACGCGCAGCACGTGGTCCACGCGCTCGTCGATCCGCTCGATGTGCCCGAACAGCATCGTCACGTTCGTCTTCATGCCGAGGCCGTGCGCGATGCGGTGGATCGACAGGTAGCGGGCAGCGTCCGCCTTGTCGTGCGCGATCTTGCGGCGCACGCGGTCGGCGAAGATCTCGGCGCCGCCGCCCGGGATCGACTCGAGCCCCACCGCCATCAGCTCGCGCAGCACCTGTTCGTCGCTCATCCCGTACAGATCGGCGAAGAACGCGATCTCCACGGCCGTGAACGCCTTCAGCGTGATGTCGGGCCGTATGCGCTTGAAGCCCGCGAGCAGCTCCGTGTAGTAGCTGAACGGGAGGTGCGGGTGCAGGCCGTTGACGATGTGGACCTCGGTGAGGGCCTGCCCGTCGCGGCTGCGGACCTTGTCCCAGGCCTGCTCGAGCGACATCGTGTAAGCGCCCGGCTGCCCTTCCTGCAGGCGCGCGAACGAGCAGAACAGGCACGACGCCTGGCAGACGTTGGTGACCTCGAGCCGCAGGTTGTAGTTGTAGAACGTGCGGTCGCCGTGACGCCGCTCGCGCTCGCGGTTCGCGAGCCAGCCGACGAGGCGGATGTCGGGGTGTTCGAAGAGACGGAGGCCGTCGTCGGCCGTGAGGCGTTGCCGGGCGTCGAGGGCGTCAGCGATGTCGAGCAACCCGGCCGCGCGCAGGCGGGTGCGCATGGTCGTCGGCGAAATCAGGCAATCAGGCGATGCCCCAGACCTGCACGCGCAGGGTCCGCGACCGCGGGCCGTCGAGCTCGCCCATCAGGATGCGCTGCCACTGGCCGAGCACCACGTCCCCGCCGCTGATCTGGAGGGTCAGGCTGTGTCCGAGGAGCAGGGCACGCAGGTGGCTGTCGGCGTTCATCCGGTCGCAGTCGCTGAAGTCCGGGTCGTTGTGCACCCAGGCATCGTCGCGCGCCACCATCTTCTCGAGGAAACGCTTGATGTCCGACAGCAGGGCCGTCTGGAACTCGTTGATGAACACCGTGCACGTCGTGTGCAGCGACCAGAGACTGACGATGCCTTCGCGGACGTTGAGGCCCCGGACGAGCTCCATGATCCGTTCGGTCAGATCCACCACATCGACACGCTCGTCGGTTTCGATGACGAACGTCTCGCCGTGAATCTTCAACGCTCCGGCTGAAACGGTCGTCACCTCCGCGACAGGCGTCTCGCGGACGGTCACCGTGGAACTCTTGCTCATGCGCTCCTCGTTGACAACTGAAGAAATCCAGCGGCCGGAATACCGCCGGACGCACAAGACGAGAATGTTATGCGAAACACCCGATGGGCCGCAACCGATGGGTTCGGTCACCGGGCCCTGGCACCCCGCCACGCGCCGCGGCGCGTGTCCACTGCCATCCCGACAGACGCCGCCCACGCACGATACACCCGTGCGGAGGTGAGGCGGACGTCCCCGGTGAGCGCCAACCCACCCCAGACCGGCAGCGAGCCTCCCGTCCCGGCCAGCAGGTACGGCTCGCCGCGGGTGTCGAGGCCGGTCCCGAGCCGTCCGCTCCAGGCAAATCGCCCGTCGCGCACGCCCGCGCCATCGCCGAACCAGCGGGTCAGCCCCGCGTCGATGTCGATCCGCCCGAAGGTTCCGGGAGAGAAGTAGCGCGGACGGGCCTCGTCGTATCCGAACAGGAAGCCGCCCGCCCGCAGCTCCACGACCTGCGCGCCGCTGCCGAACTCGCGTGAAATCGCCGCATCGACCTGCCGCCGTCCGTTGCCGTCGTCGAGGTTCGACCAGTCCACGCCCGCCTGGAGGGCCAGGCGGCCGAGTCCCGCCGACCGGACACGAAGGCCCGCCGACGTCGCCTGCAGGCGATCGATTACCGTCTGGCCGTTCTCCCAGAACGGACGCCGGCCAACCTGCCCGTCCACGACAAGCCGTCGTCCGAGCGGCGCCGAGACGCGCGCGCTCGCGAGCACGGCCTCGCGCCCGTCGAGCGACATCGTGCCGAGCGACGCCTCGACGGTCCGCCCTGCCCCGAAGGCCGCGCGCAGGCCCCCGAGGCCGGTGACGAACGCGCCGATCCGGGTATTGCCCGTCTCGAGGGAGCCCTGGCCCGCCTGGCCGAACAGGCGAACGCCCGTCACGGCCAGATCGGCCTCCCCCGAGAGCATCGCCTGCCGCCGCTCGAGCAGGAGCTGACCGCCGTAGCCTTCGGCGCTGTCGGTGCCCACTGCGAAGGTCGCGCGGGGTGCGTGGCGTGCGGCGCGGGCGTCGAGCGTGCGGCGAACCGAGTCCGGCAGGTGCGGCCGGCGCGCGATGTCGGCATACACGCGGGTGGCCGCAATCGCGTCGCCCCGTTGCTCGAGCGCGTGCGCGAGGTCCACGACCGGATCGAGGGCGTCGGGTTCGAGTTCGCGCCAGGCCGCAGCAGCCTCCGCCGCCGACGGCCAGTCGCGCCGGAGGACTGCCAGCCGGGTGCGCGCTTCGGCATCCACAGCCGGAATCCCTGCGAGGGCGCGGACGTGGGCGTACGCGCGCACCGCCTCGTCGTACGCCTCACGCCACGAGAGGAGGCGCGCGTATTCCCTCCAGGCCTCGACGTCGTCGGGGTCGGCTGCGAGGTACGCCTCGTACAGGGGCACCGCCTCGGCCTGAAGCCCGCTCCATGCCGTCACCTGCGCCTCGAGCCGCCGGATGCGCGCGTCCCCTGGCTGCAGGCGGACGAGCTGCGCCACGGCGTCGCCGGCAAGATCCCAGCGGCCGGTGCCGATGCCCACGTGCGCCTGCACCTCCAGGGCGCGAGCACGATGGGTGTCGGGGAGTCCGCCCATCCAGTCCATCAACGTTGTCACGGCCTCGCCCGCGAGCCCGGGAGCCGATGCGGCAGCCTCGGCAAGCAGCAAAGTGGACTCGGCGTCGCTGCCGAGTGCGGCGCGACCGGCACGCAATATCGCGGGGAGGCCAACAGGGTTCGACAGGCCCTCGAGGCGGACCCGCACCCGCCAGATCTCGCGGCCCGCCTGCCCCGCACCGGATGCGGCGTCGATCTCGGCCCGCGCCGCGGGGAAGTCACCCGCCTGCAGCAGCGCATCGGCGAGGGCCACGCGAAGTTCCGGCGCATCGGGGGCGGCCGACCGGCCGAGTCGGAGCACCCGCAGGCGATCCGTGGGCAACGCAGCCGCCTCGGCCCACGCGAGGTAGGCGTCGGCCCGACCCGTGTCGTGCGCAAGGCGTTCGAGCACCTCGCGGGCGTCCGCTGCCTTGCCGGACGCAAACAATGCCCGGCCACGAAGCAACCGCAGGCCGACCTGGCGGTCCGCCGTCGAGACGATGCGAAGCACCTGATCCGGACGGCCCAGGGCGAGCCAGGCTGCGGCCGCGACGCGACGCATCTCCGGCGGCGCGGTGACGATCGCGGGGTCGTCGGCGCCAACCGACAGCATCGCCAGGGCCGCGGCCGGCGAGCCGGACGCCACGGCATCCGAGGCACGCAGCACGCGCGCGTCGGCGGCGCGGCGGTTGGCGTGGACGAGCGCCGCGAGCGCATGCCGTGTCTCGTCGTCGAGCGCGGCATCCCGACCGATGCGCAGCCGCGCCATGGCCAGCAGGCGATCGTCGGCCGGAAGGTCCGCCATCCCGCCGAGGACGCGGGCGGCCTCGCTCCAGCGCCCCGCCATCAGCGCGGCATCCAGGGCAAGCCGATCCCACGCCGGCGTCGCCAGTGCGTACCGGGCAGGCGACACCGTCGACGCGAGCAGCCACGCCCGATCCGCCGCGCCTTCGGCAAGGGCCAGCTCGACGTCGAGCCGCGCGGCGCGCTCGGCGTCGCGCGTGCGCACGCGTTCGAGGTCGTCCGCCGCTGCCACGGAGTCGCCCGTCGCGGCAGCCCATGTCGCGCGGCGCGCCGTCAGTTCGACATCCGCGTCGACGAGAGGGGCGACCGAGGCTGCGTGCTGCAGCGCGTCGGCAGGCCCGGCGAGTGCCGCCCGCGCGTCGAGCCAGAGCAGCAGGTGGCCCGGCGTGCGAAGGGACGGGAGGACAGGTTCCAGCCAGCGCAGCACGTCCTCGGCACGGCCCTCGTGCGCGCCAATCGCGGCGAGCACGCCGCGCGCGTCGACATCGCGCGCCGAACCGAGCGCCGTCGTGGCAAGGCGTCCGGCCGCCGCGCTCTCGCCGGCGGCAAGCGCCACCGAGGCCAGTCCGGCGCGTTCGTCGGCTGGCATGCGGTCGACGTCGAGCAGGCGCGTGGCGAGGCGCCAGGCATCGACCGCACGCCCCTCCGCGTACCGCGCCCACACGAGCAGGCCAGCGGCCTCGCGCGCACCCCGGTCCGTGCGGTCGGCGGCCTCGTGGACCAGCGGCGCGAGCAGCGTCTCGAGGAGCGGCGCCTCCGTCCTGGCGTCGAGCGTGCGTGCGAGCAGCAGCCGGCTGTGGACGTCGAGAGTCCCTGCGGCGGCAAGCGGCTCCAGCCAGCGCCGGACGGCAGCCCGGTCCTCACGCGCGGCAAGCACGGGGGCGACGAGCGTCGCGACCGTGCCGTACGTCGAACAGCGCGAGTCGAGCGCCGGCACGAGGTCGGCGAGCAGCGTGATGTCTCCGGAGGCGACGAGCGTCTCGACCGTGCGCGTGCGGCAGGCGTCGTCGGACGGGCGCTCGCGACCAATCAGCGTCCGCAGCGCCTGCGCTTCACGGTCGGCCGCGAGCAGCGCGGCGAAGGCCCATGTGTCCGAAGCGGTTGCCTGTCCCGTGGCGCGAAGCCGCTCGAGAAGGGCGCGGGCCTGCCTGCGGTCGCCTGCCTGTCGTGCGAGGTCGGCGGCGCGCCGCAGGTGCGCCGGCGTGGCCACGTCCGGACCGACAAGGGGACTCAGCACCTGCAGCGCACGATCGGGACGGCCCGCATCGCACCATGCCTCGACGGCAAGGGCCCGCATGCTGTCGTCGTCCGGGTACCTGGCGACGAACGCGTCGAGTGCCGGTGCCATTGCCGCACGCGACCTGCCGTGCGCCGACACCCGAAGTGCCGACGCTGCCCAATCCGGCCGGGAATCACGAAGGGGCGGTGGGATGCCGGCCCACACGCGGGCCGACGCTGCCATCTGGTCGCGGGCTTCGAGGTCGAGGGCCACGACGGCTCGCGCGCGCGTCCACTCGGCGTCGTCCGGAATCGCCTGCTCGGCTCGTGCGATTGTCGCGAGTCGCTCGTCGGCGCCAGCCGCCGGATCCTTCCGCTGCAGCGCAATCCACTCGACGTAGACGGCGCGCGTGGCGTGCCCTCGGTCGGCAAGCGCGCGCGCAATCCGCAGGGCGTCGGTCCGGCTCGCCCGCGACGCAATCCAGAAGTGCTCCTGCACCTGGTCGGGCGTGAACGGACGGAGCCTGTCGCTCTGCATGAAGCGCGCGTGCGCCTCGGACCAGTTGCCGCGGGCCGCCGCAACCCGGCCCAGTCCGATGAGTGCATTGGCACGCTGGTCGGTCGATGGCGCCTGCACGGCGGATGCGGATGGCTGTGCAGACGCCGCATCCGGGCCAGCCCCGATTGCCGCGAGAACGACAACAGCAAGGGCGGCGGCGGCGCGTGCCACCGCGGCGCTCGATGAAGGAACTCGGATCATGGTGCGTCCGCCACGGCGGCAAAGGTACGGGCTGCCGCATCGAACTGCCCTGCGAGGCGCAGGGCCTCGGCATGGCGCAGCAGGACGGCCGGATCGTCGGGATGCTGGCGTGCCAGCCGTTCGAGGGCGAGCACCTGCAGGTCCCGCAGGTCGTCGCGGTTGGTGGCACTGATGAGGGCCTCGAGGTGGCGCCGCGACAGCTGTGAACGCTCGAGCGCGCTCGTCGCGGATGCGCGTGTCGTTGCCACCTCCGCCCGTGCGCTCGCGGGCGTGTCGAGCCAGAGCAGGTCCCGGTGCAGGTAGCGGAACGCCACGAACTGGAGGACGGTCGCCACCGCCATGACCATCAACAGACGGCGGCCCATCACGCCACCGCCTTCTGGTCGAGGGCCTGCATGGCGGGTTCACCGAGGACGCGCAACCCGATGTCCCACGCCTCGTGGCTCCGGCCCGCCGACTGGACGGGCCGTGCGCGCGTCACCTGCACGACGCGCTCGACGCGCCCGAACGACAGACCGTCGCGCCCGGACGAGATGTGGGGACCATCGACGCGTACGAGCACGCGCGAGCCGGGCTCCATGCGGACGCCGGAGACGATGGACATGCCCGTCGCGCTCATGTCCCGCGTGGTCGCGAACACACGCTGCCCCGAATGGGTGGTGACGTGCACCGGCACGCGGACGGCCCGTCGTGCCGCGCGTGGCGTGAGCCGCCGGCGGACGGCCATGGCGGCGCGCGCGGCCAGGCGGACGACGAGCGACGGTCGCCGCAGGCCGTGCAGCAGTTCGGGCACCACGGTGTCGAAGATGGCCTCGTTCACCGCGTCCGCGATGGCGATCCCGTCCCCGGCAAAGCGAATCCCGTGTGGATACCAGCCGTCGGCGGTGCGGGCATGGCTCGTCACGACCACGCCCTGCACGGCGAGCACGCCGCCGGGCAACTGCAGGTCGAACCGGCGGACGGTTCCCGATTCGAGCGGCTCGGGCCACAGCAGGCGGCATCCTCCGGCGCTCAGGTTCGCCGTCATGCCGGTCCGCGGGGCCGTACCGTCGTCGTTGGTCACGACGAATGTCGCACGGAAGCGCGACGTGTCGCGCTTCTGCCGGGGCCGCACGGCGAGGCGGAGCACGCCCGCGACCAGCGCCATGTTGTAGACGGTCCAGAAGATGCCGATCCCGGCTCCGAACCGGTCCTCGGTGATGCCGAAGCCAAGCCCCATGAGGCTCCAGTTGATGGCCAGCATCGAGACGCCGAGCATCACGACGTGCGGCAGCACCATGCGGCCGGGCGAGTCGCCGCCCTTCTTGCTCGTCACGACGAAGCCGCCGTTGCGCCGCCCCTGGACGGCAAACCGCCAGAGCGCCTGCAGCAGCGTGAACGTGTTCAGCATGTTGAAGAACTCGTCCATCAACAGGCGTCCGCGTCCGCGACTCGTCAGCTTGTAGGCAACCGTCATGGCACAGAGGTTGGCCAGGTAGATGGCCACGAGCCGGCCGTCGAAGGGCGCAATCGGGAACGTGCCGGAGACGAGCATCCAGGGCGGCGCCAGGTAGAACACCAGCTTGGGCACGCCCATCGTCCAGTGGAACATCGAGGCGACGTAGGCCAGGCGCTGCGGCAGCGTCAGGCCGGGACAGGTCACCGGGTTGATGTCGAAGATGATCTTGAGGTTGCCCTCGGCCCAGCGGAGGCGCTGCTTGAGGAACGACGAGACGTCTGTCGGCGCCAGGCCCGTGACGAGCACCTCGTTGAGGTAGACCGACTTCCAGCCCTCGCTGTGCAGCACGATCGAGGTGTGCATGTCCTCGGTGATGCTGCCGGTGATGATGCCGCCGTGAGGCTCGAGCGCACTGCGGCGCAGGACGGCGCCGGTGCCGCAGAAGAACGCGGCGTTCCAGTGATCCTTGCCCGGCATCACGAGGTCGAAGAAGACGTCCTGCTCGCCGTACATGCGGCGCTCGTCCCAGTTCACCCGGTGCTGCACCGAATCGAGGTTGTGGTACTGCTGCGGCACCTGCACGAGGGCCACGGCCGGGTCCTCGAAGTACCCGAGCGTGCGCTCGAGCAGCGCCGGCTGGACGACGTGGTCGGCGTCGAGGCCGAGGATCAGGTCGCCCTTCGTGTGGGCGAAGGCGTTGTTCCAGTTCCCCGCTTTCGCGTGCGTGTTGTCGGACCGCGTGATGTACCCGCAGCCGAGCTCGCGCGCGAGCGCCGCCACCTCCGGGCGCCGGCCGTCGTCGCACAGGTAGGTCTCGTGCGGGTAGCGCATCGCCATGGCGGCGCGCACGGTCTCGCGCAGCAGCGCGACGTCCTCGTTGTAGGTGGTGATGAAGACGTCGACCGAGAACCTGCCGCTCGGCGGCACGTGCCGCCGCGTGCGGGGCGCCCAGATCTGGAAGAAGTAGAAGAACAGCGACAGGAAGCCGTGCACCTCGGCCAGGTACACGGCCAGGGCGAAGACCATCGCCTCCGGATTCAGCGTGTAGAGCCCGCGGTATGTCAGGTAGACGGCGTAGGTCGCGAGCGCGACGACCGCCATCAGTTGCCGGGCGAGGCGGACCGGTCGACGGTCGAGGTATTGCAGCGTGCGGTCGGCGTTCATGACCGCAGGGGCAATCGGCACGAACGCCTGCCGCCTGCAACCCGCGTGCTATCCTGCCGGACGACAACCCGACGTTGTCGAAGGGAAGCTGGGTGCAAGTCCCACACGGTCCCGCCACTGTGACGCGGTGAACCGGTTCGTTCGAGGATGGCCCGTCAGGCCGTCCCGCCACTGCAGCAGGCGCGCTGCGGGAAGGCGCCGAACCCGTTCGTCACTCCGCCGAGTCAGGAAACCTTCCGTCGGGCGAGTCCTCTGCCCTGCTGGCGCATGTCGCGCCGGGGCATCGGCGCGTGGAAACGCCGAGGAGGTCGAATGGCTCGCACGCACACCCTGCCACTGGCCGGGTTGCTGGTGACCCTGATCGCAGCCCCCGCATTCGCGGCGCGGCTCAGCGGCTCGGTCGTCGGCGATTCCGGTACGCCCGTCCACCACGCACGCATCGTGCTCGAAGGTCCGACCGGACCGGTTGCCACGACGCACACGACCGCCGGCGGTACGTTCACCGTCGAGGCGCCCGCCGGCGACTACGTCCTGCGCGTCGTCGCCGATGGCTTCGACGCGCCGACGCAGCTCGTGACCCTGCGCGACGAGCGCGAGGCCACGGCGCGGGTGACGCTCGCCATCGCGGCCATCACCGAGCAGGTCGTGGTCGCGGCGGGATTGGTCCCCGTGACGCGATCGGGCACGGGCGCCGCCCTCACGGTGATCGACGAAGCGGACATGCGGGCGCAGCAGATGGAGAGCACCGTGGACGCGCTCCGCCTGGTGCCTGGAATGACCGTCTCGCGCAGTGGCGGACGCGGTGCCGTGACGTCGCTGTTCCCGCGCGGCGGCGAGAGCGACTTCACGCTCGTCCTCGTCGATGGGATCCGCCTGAACGACATGGGCGGCAGTCACGACGCCGCGCACCTGCCGCTCTTCGATCTCGAGCGGATCGAGGTCGTCTCGGGACCGCAGAGTGCCGTGCACGGATCGGACGCGGTGGGCGGCGTGGTGCAGATGGTGACGCGGCACGGCGGCCCCCTGCGCGCGACGCTGCTCGCGGAGGGCGGAACGTTCGGCACCTGGCGCGGTAGTGGCAGCGTGAGCGGCACGAGCGGGCGCGTCCGCTGGGGCGGCGGCATCGAGCGCCTCGCATCGGATGGCTTCACCGGCACGGCGCCGGGCACGGGCGAGACCGTCAGCAACGACGACTACGCGCGCACCGACGCCACGGCACGCCTCGGCTACCAGGGGGCGCGGCTGGAGGTCTCCGGCCTCGTGCGCGGCGGGCGCAACAAACGCGGCGCGCCCGGGCCCTACGGCAGCGACCCGAACGGGACGTACGCGGGCGTCGATCGCGTCTCGCGCAACGACAACGAGACCATCGCGGCGGGCGCCGCGGCCACCTGGCGCGTGCGGCCGGACCTCCAGGTGCGCGGCGCCGTGTCGGTGGCCGACCGGGACAGCACGTTCGTGAGCGTGTACACGCCTGACGACCCCACCTCGTCGGGTAACCGGATGCTGTCGGGTCGCGCGCAGGTGGACGGCGCGCGGTCCTGGTGGTCGTGGACCGCAGGGGCCGAGTACCTGCGCGAACGCGCGCGGTCTGCATTCATCACGGGCATGCGCGATCAGGAGATCCCGGTGGATCGATCGCAGGTCGGAGCCTTTGGCGAAGGCCGCATCGAGCGCGGACGCCTGTCGCTGCAGGCCGGCCTGCGGGTCGAGCAGATCGTCCGCGGCGCGCTCGAAGGCCAGCCGTCGCCGTTCAGCCCGCGTCCCCCGTTTGCCGAGGACACGGTCCGCGTGGCCAACCCGCGCCTGTCGGTGAGCTGGCGCGCCATCGGCGGCGAGGACGCATGGCTGCGGCTGCACGGCAACGCGGGCACCGGCATGCGCGCGCCTGGCGCGTTCGAGATCGCCTTCACCGACAACCCGGGCCTGAAGCCGGAACGGACGCGCAGCGTCGATGCCGGCGTCGAGGCCGGCTGGCTCGGCGGGCGCCTCGTGCTCGACGCGCTCTACTTCCACAACGACTACGACGACCTGATCGTCACCGTCGGGCGCGTCGCGGGGACGACGACGTACCGGAGCGACAACATCTCGAATGCGCGGACGCGCGGCGCCGAGATCCGCGCGTCGGTGCGTCCCGTTGCCGGCGTGACCCTTCGCGCCGGCTACGTGCGGCTCGCCACCGCCATCCTCGGCAACGACGGATCGGACGCGGCACCGGAGCCGTTTCGCCCGGGGGACGCCCTGTTGCGGCGCCCCACGCATGCCGGCCATGCCGACGTTCGCGTCACGACCGGCCGCGCCAGCGGGTTCCTGCGCGTTGACGCCCGCGGGTCGTCGCGCGACATCGACCCGTCGTTCGGTGCCTCGTCGGGCATCTTCAGCAACCCCGGGTTCGTGACGGCCGACGCCGGCCTGTCGATCCGCGCGACCGACAGCCTCGACGTCTTCGCGCGCGTGACGAACGTCTTCGACACGAGGTACGAGGAGATCTTCGGATTCCCCGCGCTCGGCCGGGCCGTGATGGCCGGAGTCCGGATTGCTGCGAGCCGCTGACGTCTCCTGCCGGTTCGGGCGGGCCTCCGTCCTCGACCGCGTGTCGGTGCAGGTGCCGCGCGGCGGGATCACCGGTGTGCTCGGCCCGAACGGATCGGGCAAGACCACGCTGCTGCGCATCCTGTCGGGTGCGCTCGCGCCGACCGGGGGCGAGGTCCTGCTCGACGGCCAGCCGCTTGCGCGCGTCTCGCGGCGCGTCCTCGCCCGCCGCCTCGCCGTCGTGCCGCAGGAGATCCACCCCGTGTTCGACTACACGGTGCTGGACCTGGCGCTCATGGGCCGCTACGCCCACCTCGGCCCATTCGGCTTCGAGTCGGCCGGCGACCTCGTGGCGGCGCGCCAGGCGCTCGCGGCCACGGGTACCACCGAGTTCGAGGACCGACACTTCGACACGCTGAGCGGCGGCGAGAAGCAGCGCGTCGTGATCGCCAGCGCGCTCGCGCAGTTCGACGAGGGTCACGACGGACCGCCGCGGCTCCTGATCCTCGACGAGCCCACCGCGGCGCTCGATCTCCACTACCAGTTCGAGGTCGGGCACCTGCTCCGCACCCTCGCGGATGCGCGCGGCCTCACCCTCCTCGTCTCGACACATGACCTGCAGCTCGCCTGGCGGATCTGCGACCGTGTCGTGATCCTCCAGGCAGGCCGCGTGCTCGCCGACGGCCCGACGCGCGAGACGCTCACGCCCGCGCACCTCGAGGCGCTGTATGGCGTACAGGTGGAGTACCTGACCCACGCCGACGGCTCGGTGTCGCTCGTGCCGGTGCCGCGGCCCGGACGCGACCCGGCAACGCAGATGGGGTTGCATCGGTGACTCCGCTCGCCGCGGCGGCGCACACCGCCGCCGCACGACGCCGCCTGGCGTGGCGGACGTACGCGCTCTTCGGCGCACTGCTCACCGCGGCCATCGTCATCGCGCCGCTCGTTGGATCGACACGCATCGATCCGATGGCGGTGATCGACAGGGCGCAGCCGTTCGGCGAGAACCTCGACGCGCAGATCTTCTTCATCGCCCGCCTGCCCCGCGTGCTCGCCGCGGCCATCGTCGGCGCCACGCTCGCCGTGGCAGGCGTCGTCATGCAGGCGTTGCTGCGCAACCCGCTGGCGACGCCGTTCACGCTCGGCGTGTCGTCGGGGTCCGCACTCGGTGCCATGCTGGCGGTGACGCTGCTGCCGACGTGGACGAGTGGCACCGTGACGTCGGTGCCGCTTGCGAGCCTTGCCGGGGCTGTCGGCGCGGTGCTCATCGTCTATGCCCTCGCGCAGGTCAGGCACCGGGGGTTCTCGACCGACGTGCTGCTGCTTGCCGGCGTCACGCTGAACGCGTTCTTCTCCGCGTTGATCCTGCTCGTGCAGTACCTGTCCGACTTCACGCAGGCAATGCGGACGATGCGCTGGCTGATGGGCGACCTCGACGTCGGGGGCTACATGCCGATTGCCATCGGCCTCGTCATGCTGCTGCCTGCGACCGCGATCTTCGCGTGGCTCCCGCGCAGCCTGAACGCGCTCGCGCTCGGCGCCGAGCTGGCCGGCACCCGCGGCGTGCCGGTGCTCGCCGTGCAGCGGCTCGCGTTCCTGGCGGCGTCGCTCGCCACCGGCGTGGCGGTCTCGCTTGCCGGGCCCATCGGTTTCGTGGGCATCATCGTGCCGCACCTGGTGCGGCTGCTCGTCGGCGCCGACCATCGCGTGGTGGTGCCGGTGGCGGCACTGTTTGGCGGCGCGTTCCTCATCGCATGCGACGCCGTCGCCCGCATCGTGATCGCGCCGGTGGAGCTGCCGGTTGGCGTTGTGACGGCCGTGCTCGGCGCCCCGTTCTTCCTGTGGCTCCTCATCCGGCGCACGTAGGTAGCGGGTAGCGGGTAGCGGGTGGCGAATCGCCAGCCGTCGACATTGCGCATTACGCATTTCGGAGTTCAGTATTGGGAAATCGATGGGTGCGATCGTGACGATGCGCAGGCGGGTGCTGTTGCACGCGATGCTGTGCGTGCTGGCGCTGGCGGGAGCCGGGGCGTGCCGGCGCGCGGAGGCGCCGCCTCCGGTGCCGGCCGACGTCGCAGGCCCCCGCGTGGTGTCGCTCGTACCCGCGGCAACGGAGATGCTGTTTGCCGTTGGCGCGGGTCCCCAGGTCGTGGGTGTGAGCAGCTTCGACAAGTATCCCGCCGAGGTCGCATCCCGACCACGCGTGGGGGCGCTCCTCGATCCCGACGTCGAGCGGATCCTCTCGCTGAAGCCAGACCTCGTGATCACGTACGCCTCGCAGGACTCGCTGCATGCGCAGCTCACCGCCGCGGGCATCGCACAGCTCGAGTATCGCCATGGCGGCATCGGCGACGTGCTGACGACGATGGAGGAGATCGGCCGGCAGACGGGTCACGAGGCCGAGGGTCGCCAGGCGGCGCAGGCGCTGCGCGCGCAGTTGACCGGCGTCCGCATGCGCGTCGACGCTCGGACGCGCCCGAAGGCCGTGCTGGTGTTCGGCCGTGATCCCGGCAGCGTCCGCCAGGTGTGGGTGAGCGGGGGCGTCGGCTTCCTGCACGAGTTGCTTGACGTGGCCGGTGCCGACAACGTGTTTGCCGACGTGCCGCGCGAGAACGTGCAGGCGACCACCGAGATGCTGCTCGCGCGGGCACCCGACGTGATCATCGAACTGCGGGCGGCAATCGCGGGACGCGAGGCCGAGTCCCCATGGTCGGCGCTGCCCGGCCTCCCCGCCGTGAAGTCCGGGCGCATCATCGCTCTCGATGGCGATCGATTCGTGGTGCCGGGTCCCCGGCTCGGCGACGCCGCCGTGGACATGGCCCGCGCGCTCCATCCCGAGGCCTTCGCGTCGCAGGATCGGTGAGCAATCGCTATCGGGTGCCGCGCAGCGCGCGTTCGTACATCTTGAGCACGTCGCGCCGCGTGAGCACGCCCGCGAGTCGCGTCGGACCCTGCGCGGTCCCGCTCACGACGAGCAGCACGTCGTGCTCGGCGGCCGTGAACCTGGCAAGTGCAGCGTCGAGCCGGACGTCCGGCTCGATCCGCACCGTCTCGAGTGGCAGGACCAGCGGCGCGATCGTCTCCGGCCTGTCCTCCTGCACGGCCGCCGCGGCAAGCTGCTCTGCCGTCACGGCGCCGACGGGCCCACTCGCCTCGTCGCCAATCGGCAACGCCGTCGCCCGCACCTGCAGGGCCGCCGCAAGCCCGGCGACGACGGTCGTCGATGGCGGGAGCAGCGGCAGGTCGGTGCGCATCGCCGCGGTCACGGTGGCGCGATGCGTCCGTTCGAGCTCGGTGCCTGCGTAGTACCCGATGTCCTGGCGCCGCAGCTTCAGCGTGTAGATCGACTCGCCGACGAGCGTGCGCGTGACGACGACCGACAGCGCCGTCACCAGCATCACCGGCAGGATGATCCGGTAGTCGTCGGTCATCTCGAACAGCAGGATGATGGCGGTCAGCGGCGCGAGCGCCGTGCCGCCGACGAGGCCACCGATGCCCACGAGCGCATACGCACCGCTGCCCGCCGTGGCACCCGGGAAGAGCGCGTGCACCACGGCCCCGAACGTGCCGCCGATCATCGCGCCGACGTACATCGAGGGACCGAACACGCCGCCCGATCCACCCGAGGCGAGCGTCAGCGACGTGGCCAGCATCTTGAGCGGGATGAGCGCCAGCAGCAGCAGCGGCGCAAGCGTCCCCCACGTCGCCGCCTGAATCGTCTCGCCGCCCGTCCCGAACACCTGCGGGTAGAAGCGCCCGATCACGCCGACCATGAGGCCGCCGACGACTGGCTTGAAGCGGGCCGGGAACGACCAGCCATCGAAGCGATCCTCACAGGCATACAGCATCCGGATGAACGCCACCGAACCGAGGCCCGTCAGGACGCCGAGCACCACGTACGCCATCAGCTCCCCGTGGCTCACGAGGTCGTAGCGCGGCACGACGAACGAGGGGAAGTTGCCAAAGAGGCTCCGCGACACGACCGTCGCGCTCACCGACGCCAGGATCACGGCACCGAAGGCCGGCGTCAGTTCGCCGGTGATGACTTCGAGCGCGAACATCGCACCGCCGATCGGCGCGTTGAACACAGCCGCCAGCCCGCCCGCCGCGCCGCACGCGACGAACGTCCGCATGTGCCGCGCCGCGATCCCGAGCCGCTGGCCGGCCGCCGACGCCGTCGCCGCGCCGATCTGCACCATCGGCCCTTCCTGCCCGGCCGACCCGCCCGACCCGATGCACAGGGCCGACGCCAGGATCTTGACGATTGCCACCCGCCCGGGGATGCGCCCCCCGCGCGTCGCCACGGCCGTCATGACCTCCGGCACGCCATGCCCGCGGGCCTCGGGCGCAAAGCGCGCGATGAGCGGCCCCACGAGCAGCCCGCCGAGCGCCGGCAGGAACATCAGCACCGACGGTCCGAGCCACGGCACGGCCTGCGGGATCCACACGAAGAACACCCGGTGCACGAACGCCAGGCTGTACATGAAGGCCGCGGCGCCGAGCCCCGACAGCACGCCCACGACGATGGCCGCGAGCAGGATGGTGTTCTCTTCCCGGAAGAGCGACGGCGCCCAGGCGTCGGCCATCGCGCGGCGCAACCGCTCCCAGCGCACGCCGAGCGGGACGCTCACGACGCGGGCCTCGACGCTGGCTCCGCGGCCTCGGGCAGGACCACGAACCGCCGCTCGCCGCCACGGCGGACCGTCAGCACCACCTCGCGATTGCGGCGCAGGATACGTTCGAGATCGGCCGCCGTGACCGCCGTGCCGTTCACGGCCTCGACGACGTCGCCCGTCCGTAGCCCGGCACCCGCGAGGGGCGACGCCGGCGCCACCCGGAGGGTCGGCGCGGCACCGTCTACCGCCACGCCGATGCCTCCGTCCACGTCGCGCGGATAGCGGAGTCGCCCGACATCGATCGTGACCTCACGCATCCGCGTCCTCCGCCGCACGCGCAACGCCAGTGGCGTGCCCGGCTGGAGCGTCGCGTCGAGCGCCTCGACCGTCGGAACCGGACTGTCGCCGATGCGCATGCCGACGATGACGTCCCGCGCCTGCAGCCCGGCCACGTCCGCCGGTGAACCGGGATCGACCCAGACGACGACCGCCACGCCTTCCCCGAACACCGGCTCGAGCGTCGGATCAAGCGCCTGCAGGTCGGCCCCGAGCCACGGAAGCGCCGGCGCCGTCGCCTTCCGCAGCGAGGGAAGGATGACGCCGTCGAGCTCGTTGCCGAGAATGGGGATGCCGCCCGAGACGCCGGCCCCGAAGAACGCCACGACGCGTCCGTCGAGGTCGATGACGGCAGTCCCGGCAGGCAGCAGGCTGCCCGCAAGCCGCGCGGCGAGCGAGGCCTCGGTGCCGGGCGCCGGAATCAGCTGCGTGACGAGCGCCTGCGGCATGGGCCGGACGGCGACGACAGGCGATCCGGACGTCAGCGCGGCGGGCCCGAAGGGCACGAACGACACGAGCGGCTCATCGGTCGTCAGGAGGCTGAGTCCGTTGACCGGATCGACCGCCCGGCGCGTCAGCGGTCGGATTGGCGCCTCGGCGGTGCTCATGAGCCATCGGTCCGAGCCCCTGGGCGTGGCGACGAGAACTTCCGTCGGGCTCACGACGACCCCGGCCACGGTCTCGCCTGGAGCGGCGGCGTCCTGCACGAGGACGAACGCGTCGCGGCTGCGCTGGACGAGCTGATCCACGAACTGGGCCGGATAGACGAGCGGTGTCTTGTCGAGGCCACGGACGACCTCGGGAACGCCAGGCTCGCCCGCGGAGCTCTGCCGTGGCTCGGACGCAGGCGGCTGAACGGCACCCAACCATGCCCGGACGTCGAACGCCACGATGGCGACGACAATGCAAGCGAGGGCCGTGAGGCCCAATCGCGTACTGCGCGTCACCGGCGCATCATGACCCACCGGAGCCGGAGCGTCGAGCTCTGCACTGAGGGGATGGCTACCGCCGATGCGATACTTGCCGCCATGTCGTCGTCCCCCGGACGTCCGCGTGTCTCTCGCGAGACGCGCCTCCTTGCCGCAACGATTGCCGTCTCGGTCGTCGTGCTGCTGGTCCTGGCGCAGTTCAGATTCCCCGCGACGTCGGCCGTCGGTCGCGACGTGGCCGTTGCCCAGCCGTTGGCCCGGCTTGCGGCGCGGGCTGCCTTCGACGACCTCTCGCTGGCCGTGCGCGAGCTCTCGACGCGCGTGGACGGATCGCTGCTCGTCGTGCGCGTGACGCCTCGCAGCAGTGACGCGGACGGATCCCGGCCTTCGTCGGGACCGCGCCTGGTACCGGCGCTCCGCGTCCGCGACGACGCGGCTGTCGTCGCCCTTCCCGAAGGCGCGACGATCGACGGGATCGTCGGCATGCCCGGCCCGGCCGCCACGTTGGCGCGCGACCCCGTGCGCGGCCTCTCGCTCGTGCGGGTGCCGCAGTCGTCGGCGCCGGTCCTTGGCGTCCGTGAAGGCACGCAGCCCTTGATCGCGCCCGGCTATGTCGTGGTCGCGGAGGCGAGCCCGGCCGGCACCTCGCTGCGGCCGGTCTTCATCGGTCGGAGCGACAGCGTGAGCGACCTGCGGTGGGACTCGCCGCTGCTGACGATCGGCCGTGGCGTGGCCGGAGACGTGGGCGCACCGGTCTTCCTGCTCGACGGGCGCCTTGCAGGCCTCGTGACCACGACCGATGGCGAGCCCTCGCTCATCCCCGCCCAACTCGTCCTTGCCGTCGTCGATGGGCTGCTGCGAAGCGGTGCGCAGCCGCAGGGCGACATCGGCGTCGCGACACAGGCGGTCGATGCCGCTCTTGCGGCCGCGACGGGGGTGCGATCGGGCGCCGCCATCGCTGCCGTGGCGGCCGAGGGTCCGTCGGCACGGGTACTCGTGCCCGGCGACGTCGTGACGGCAGTGGGTGGCCAGCCGGTGCGGACGCCGGAGGGCCTGTGGCAGCGCGTCCTGCGGTCGGCGCCCGGCTCGACGCTGTCGCTGACGGTGCGGCGCAACGGCGAGTTCGCGACGGTGCCGGTCGTCGTCCGGGCGCGGCAGGAGGGCGGTGCCGCGCCCACGGCTGGTGGCGCCTCGGCAGCCAGTGCGGACCTGCCCCTCGGGCTCACGCTGCGAGCCGTGGCCGGCACGGGCAGCGAGGTCGTGCGCGTGCAGGACGGCTCCGCTGGGGCATCCGCGGGCGTGCACGTCGGCGACGTCATCGTCAGCCTCGGCGCCTCGCGTGCTCCGTCTCCCGGTGACGTGACCGAGGCGTTCGGCGACGTCGCACGTGGGGGCTCGCTCTTCCTTTCTGTGCTCCGCGACGGCGAACCACGCCTGGTGGCGCTGCGCCGATGAGCGGACGCAACGACTGGCACGAGGTCGGCGGCCTCGATGCCCTCGACTCGGCACTCGACAAGCCGTCCACGCAATCGAACCCGTGGGTCCGGGCGCTGCGGACCCGCGCGGCGCTCGGCCTGTCGCCCGTGGTCGCTCCGGCGGCCGTGTTCGTGCCCATCGGCGCGATCCTCGGCCCGTCGTTCCTGAACGTCCTCACGCCGGGGCTGCTCGGCTACCTCGATGCGATGGTTGCCGTCGCGCTCGCCGTGCTCGGCATCTTCGTCGGGCTCGCGCTCGACCTGCGCGGGCCGCGCGACACCCGGCTCTTCGCGGCGGCCGGGCTCGAGGCTGTCACGACGATCGTCCTTGTCGGGGGCGCCTTCTGGTACCTGTTCTCGGCGTGGGAACTGCCGCTGCCGGACGGACACCTGCTGACGGCGCTCGTGCTCGGCGTCTGCGCGTCGGCTTCGTCGGCCGCCGGTGGCGACGAGTCGGAGGCCACGTCGTCTGTCGCGCTCCGCATCGCCGATCTCGACGACGTGCTGCCCATCGTCGTCAGCGGCGTGCTGGTGGTGATGCTCGGCGCGACCGAGCCGATGCCGCTCTGGCTCGCCATCGGGTGGCTGTTCCGCACGCTGATGCTGGGCATCGCCATCGGCACAGCGGGATGGCTGCTCTTCGAGCGGGCCCACTCGCGCGCCGAACGCAACGTGTTCATCGCCGGCACCGTGGCCCTGCTCGGCGGGACGTCGGCGTTCCTCGGCCTCTCGCCGCTGCTCGCGGGCCTGATGGCCGGGCTCTTGTGGACGTGGCTTCCGGGCCGGGCCGATCACGTGGTGCGCGACGACCTCCAGCGCGTGCAGCACCCGCTCATCGTCGTGCTGCTGCTCGTGGCGGGCGCCTCGTGCCAGTTCTCGCCGCAGGCGGTGTGGCTGGCCGCGCCGCTCGTGCTCTTCCGGCTCACCGCGAAGCTGGCTGGCGGGTGGCTCGCCACGCGCCTCCAGGGCGTGGTGACCGCGGGCGAACTCGGGATGCACCTGATCGCGCCGGGCCTGTTCGGCATCGCGCTCGCGCTGCACCTGCTCCAGGGCACCCGCACACCGGCCATGGCGTCCGTACTGACGGCCGTCGTCGTCGCCACGCTCGCCGCCGAAGCGCTCGCGCTCGTCCTGCGGCCGGCTGAGGATCCGCAGGCATGATCCGATTGCTCGCACTCGCGATCATCGTCGGCACGGTGGCGTTCGTCACCCATGCCGGTGAAGGCATCATCGGTCCTGCCGGGCCGGGCACGGCGCTTGCGATTGGCTTCGCGCTCATCGCGGCGTCGCTCACCGGCGAGCTGTTCGAACGGTTCCGCCTCCCCCGAATCTCCGGGTACCTGTTCTTCGGCGTCGCGTGCGGCCCCTATGCGGGAGCCATCCTCACGCCGGCGATGGCTCGCGATCTCCAGGTCGTCAACGGCCTCGCCATCGCGCTCATCGCGTTCATCGCGGGCCTCGAGATCAACTTCGCACGCCTTCGCCCGCAACTGCGCGCGATGCTGACGATGGGCGGCGTGATGATTGGCGTGATGTGGATCACGCTGACGCTGCTGTACTACGTCGTCTGGCAGTGGTTGCCGATCGAGCCGACGGCCACATCGCTCGTGCGGCTGTCCATGGCGGCGCTGCTCGCCACGGTGACCGTGAGCTTCTCGCCCACGGTGAGCATTGCTGTCATCACCGAGAGCCGTGCCCGGGGCCCGCTTGCCGAGCTCGTGCTCGCCCTCGTGGTGCTCGCCGACATGATGCTGATCCTGCTCTTCACGCTCTCGATGGAGAGCGTCCGCTTCGCGACCGGGAGCGGGCAGATGGGCCACGGCATCCTGTCGGGGCTGGCGTGGGAGATCTTCGGATCCTTCGCCTTCGGCGGCATCGTAGGCGCCTGCTTCGCGTTCTACCTGCGCTACGTGGGCCGCGAGGTCACGGTGATGATGCTCGCCGTGAGCGTGCTCCTCAGCCAGTTGGGCAGTTCACTGCATTTCGAGCCGCTGCTTGCGGCACTCGGCGCGGGCCTGGTCGTCGAGAACATCGCCCCACCCGAGGGCGACGCGTTGCGGCATGCCGTCGAACGCGGTGCGCTGCCGGTGCTCGTCGTGTTCTTCGCGGCGGCCGGTGCCAACCTGCACCTCGGCGCCCTCGCCAGCATCGGCCTGCTGGCCGTGGCGATCTCCGCGGTGCGGATGGCCCTCATCAAGGGCACGTCGGTCGTGGCGGCGCGCGTGGCGGGGCTGCACGGCGAGGCGCCGTCGCTCGCGTGGCGCGGGCTGGTGTCGCAGGCAGGCGTGACGCTCGGCCTCGCGATCATCGTCAACGCCGAGTACCCCGGCTGGGGGGAACAGCTCTACGCGCTCGTCGTGTCGATGATTGCCCTGCACGAGACCATTGGCCCGATCCTCTTCCGCGGCGCGCTCGTGCAGGCGGGCGAGGTGGGCCGTATGGACATCCACGAGCCGGCGGCGCCGCAACCGGCGCCAGAGGCCGCGCCCGCGACTAGCTGAGGGAGAAGGACGTGCCGCAGCCGCACGTGCCCTTCGCGTTGGGGTTGTTGATCACGAACCCCTTGCTGATGAGGCTCGTGTCGTAGTCGAGCTGCGTGCCGTCGAGGAACTTGTGGCTCTTCGGATCGACGTAGATGCGCGAGTCGTCCGGGCCTTCGAACACCTGATCCTGCGCGCCCGGACCCGCTTCCCACGCGAACACGTAGCTGAGGCCGCTGCAGCCACCGGCCTTCACGCCCACGCGGAGCCCGCCTTCCGGAAGTCCCTGCTTCTCGAGCAACTTGCGAATCTGACGGCCGGCGTCGAGGGTGATGTACATCATCGTCGGAATCTCGTGGTGCGGTGGACCGCACATCCCATCTTACGCTCGACCTCCCGACCGGCGAAGCCCGCGCACGGCGCCGGCCACCCGTTCGGCCAGGCTCTCGATGTCGGCCTCGGTCGTGGTGCGGAGCAGGCCGAACCGCAGTGAACTCCGCGCCTCGACCTCGGTCAGCCCGAGCGCCAGCAGCACGTGAGACGGCGCAGCCGACGTGGACGCGCACGCCGCCCCGGGCGACACGGCGACGTCGGTGAGCGCGAGCACGAGGTCGCGCCCCGTCACGCCGTCGAAACCGACGTTCAGGTTGTGCGGCAGGCGCTGCGTGGCGCTCCCCCGGAGATGTACGCCGTCGAGCATCTCCTGCAGGCGATCCCACAGGCGGTCGCGCAGGCGGGCCAGCGTGGCGGCGTCCTCGTTGCGGCGCAGCCGCGCGAGTCGGGCCGCCTCGCCGAAACCGACGATGCCCGGGACGTTCGCGGTACCGGACCGCAGGCCCCGTTCGTGACCGCCGCCGAGATGCTGCGCCGCGAGCGGCACCTTCGACGCGCGGCGGACGACGAGCGCGCCGATGCCCTTGGGACCGTACGCCTTGTGCGCCGTGTACGACAGGAGGTCGATGCCCATCGCGGCGACGTCGAGCGGCACGAAGGCTGCCGCCTGTGAGGCATCGGTATGGAAGACGGCGCCGGCGTCATGGGCAAGCCGCGCGATCTCTGCAATCGGCTGGAGGACGCCGATCTCGTTGTTGGCCGCCATCACCGAGACGAGCGTGGTGCCCGGCGTGATGGCGCGGCGCATGGCGTCGAGGTCGACGAGCCCGTCGCGCCCGACCGGCACGCGCGTCACGCGCGCTCCGCGGGCCTCGATCCAGGCACAGGGGTCGAGGACGGCCGGGTGCTCGGTGACGACGGTGACGACGTGCGGGGTGGTGGAGCCGGACGCCTCGATCACGCCGCGCAGCGCGAGGTTGTTGGCCTCGGTGGCCCCGCTCGTGAAGACCACGTCGCGCAGCCGCGCGCCGACGAGCGATGCGACCTGCTGCCGGGCGGTCTCGACGGCCTCATGGGCCTCCCAACCGTACGGGTGCTGCTGGCTGGCGGCGTTGCCGAAGCGATCGGTGAAGTACGGCAGCATCGCCGCAACGACCTGCGGGTCGCAGGGCGTCGTGGCGTGGGCGTCGAAGTAGAGGCGTGACACTCAGCCGACCAGCGGCTCAGACCGGTGCGGCGGTGCGGCGCGACAGCGTGACCGGCGTGGTCAGCACATTCCGCTCGTCCACGATCTCGGCAAGGGTGCAGCCGGCAAGCGCGGTGAGGATGCGGTCCTTGATGCGCCAGAGCGGGTCACGCACGTTGCACTTGGTGAACTGCTCGCAGGCCTGATCGTCGGTCGAGCAGGCCGTGACGGTCAGCGGGCCGTCGACGGCCTGGATCACGTCGGCAACCGAGATCAGCGCGGAGGGGCGACCCAGCTGGTAGCCGCCGCGCGTGCCCTGATGCGACACGAGCAGGCCACGACGCACGAGGCGCTGGAGCACCTTGGCCATCAGTTCCGCGGGGATGTCGTACTGTTCGGCAATCTCCCGCGCACTCGATGCACCGCGGTCGCCGTGCAGTGCCAGGTGCTTCATGGCCATGAGGGCATAGTCGGTCTTCTTCGAGAGGCGGAGCATGATCCCATTCTAGTCCCCACCTCGGCGGAAGGCGAATGCCGCTCAGCGTGCTGCGGTCGGTGGCCCCTGCGGCGACACCGGGTCGGGCACCTTGTTCTTCACGGGCGCCACTGTCTTCAGGTAGGCGAAGACGGCCTTCAGGTCGGCATCGCTCATCTGGCCGAACACCTGCCAGGGCATCGGCGGCAGCAACTGGCGCCCGCGGCCCTGGTGCCGTCCGTTGCGCAGCGTGTCGATGAACTGCTGCTCGGTCCAGGTCCCGATGCCGGTCTCGGCATCGGGCGTGATGTTGGCCGCGAAGCTGATGCCCCAGGCGCCGGCGTAGGCGGGCTCGAGCGCAAGGACCTCGCCGTGGCCGGCGACCGGCGGCATCACGGGGACGGCGCCGCGCGCGTCGAATCCGGCCAGCCGTCTCGACGTGTCGTACTCGGGGCCGCGCGCGCCCATCCGCATCGGCGTGTGGCAGTCGCCGCAGCCCTTTGCCGTGACGAGGTACTCGCCGCGCAGGACGGGATCGGCGTGCCCGGGCGCGAGCTTCGGCCCCGCCACGGGAGTCGGCGTCGGCCCCGGCCCGGGCCCACCGGGGAGCACCGGCTCTGGCACCTTGTTGGCAATCGCCGGAATCGTCCTGAGGTACGCGAACATCGCCGCGAGATCGTCGTCTGCAAGCGTGCCGAACGCCGACCAGGGCATCGGCGGCAGCAGGGCCCGCCCGTTGCCGAGGTGACGGCCGTTGCGCAGCGTGTCGATGAACTGCTGCTCGGTCCAGGCGCCGATGCCGGTCCCGGTGTGCGGCGTGAGGTTCGCCGTGTAGCTGCGTCCCCAGGGCCCGGACCACGCGGTCATCGTGTCGCTCGTCGCGCCAATCCAGGGAGCCGGCAGACCAGCGGGATCGGCAACCGGGACGTCGGCCGGGTGGCCCATGAGCATCCGGCTCATGTCGGGTTCCGGCCCGTTGTCCCCCATTTTCCACGGCGTGTGGCAGTCGTTGCAGCCGCCGGTGCGCACGAGGTACTCGCCGTGGGCGATCCGCCCTGCCGATGCGGCGTCGGCTGGTTGCGGCGCGGGCGTGCGTGCCGTGTTGTCGCCCTGATACGCGACGCTGCCCGTCGTCAGCATCAGCGCGGCGGCGATGGCGAAGTTGAACCTACGGGTGGCGATCTGCATGAGTACGCTCCGGTCGTGGGGCCTGTCGTGTCGATGACTGCTGACGCGTGTCCTCGGCAATCCAGCGCCGCAGCAGCGCCACCGCATCGGCGTCCACGATGCGCGAGCCGAGGGGCGGCATCTGCAGCACGGGATGCCGCGATGCCATGCGCGCGACGAGCATGCTGCGATCGGGATCGCCGGGCGCGACGCGATCGCGCACGGCGGGATGCGCGGCGGATGTGAAGTGGCTCGGCTGCGCCAGCGTCGTCTGCCAGGCCGGCGGCGGCGTGACGATCGCTGGCGCGAACGTGTACTGCAGCACGAAGTCGAGCGACGCCATCTCGCCGGCACGCGTGTGGCACATGCCGCAGTTGCCGTGCAGGTAGCCGAGTGCCGTGCGGGAGACCGGCGTCGGTGCCTCGATGCGAGGCGCTCTGGCCACCAGGTGCTCGGGCAGGTTCCGCACCAGTCCCGCTGCGAGGAGCTCACGCAGCGTGACGCCACCGGCGGGCACGGGCTCGGCATGTGGCGCGCCGGGATCGCGATCGGCCGACAGCTGGAGCGTGCCCAGGCCGAGCAGGCGCGACGGTCCGGCCTCGTGGCACGCGGTGCAATCGGCGCGCGACGGAATGGCGTGGCGGATGCCGTCGGCGATCTCGAGGCTGTTGAGGATGCCGCGTGCGGGCGCGAGCGTGGCCGAGCCATCGGGGCGCCACGCATAGCTCGCGTAGCGCCAGCCCTCGGCCGTGCGCTCGATGAAACGGGTCTCGGCCGGTGCGCCGTGGAAGCGGAACTCCTTCCAGACCCTGGTGCCGACCGGGAACTCCCACGCGTCGGGGTCGGATGCATCGATCCAGGAGCCCCTCGGCAGGAACAGCCAGCGCGACTTCTCGGCGCCGTCGGTCCACAGCGGGTACTGCGGCGCGAACGCCATGTTCGATTGGGCCACGGTCTTCGTGGCCCAATCGCCGTAGAGGCCCGTGTCGGCCAGTCGTTCGGGAAGGGGCGCGGGCGCGGCGCCCGGCGCGGCGGTGCGCGCCAGCGGCACCACGACGAGCGCGGCGAGCAACAGTGCGAGCGAGGCAGCAGGTCTACTGCGCACGTCCTGTCAACGAAGGCGCGTGCCGCCGGCGAACGCGACGTGGCGACGCGGCGAACGAACGTCCGCCGCGCCGCGATCGAACACGTAAGAAGGGACTAAATGACCTGTCGGGTCGTCAGTACTTGCTCTTGTGCGGCTCGATCCTGTCCACCCACGCGAGGATGCCGCCCGTGACGTTGGCGGCCCGATCGAAGCCCTTCTCGCGCAGCAGCGTCACGGCCTTGGCGCTGCGGCCACCCATCTTGCAGTGCACGAGCAGGTCCTTGTCGCGCGGCAGCTCGTCGAGGCGGTTCGGCAGTTCGCCGAGCGGGATCACCGTCGTACCCTCGATGCGGACGATGTCCACCTCGTGCGGCTCCCTGACGTCGAGCACGAGCACGTCGTCGCCGCGATCGAGGCGCTGCTTGACCTCCTCGACGCTCACGGCGGGGATCTCGGTCGCGGCCGCGGGGGCCTGGCCGGGTGCCGGCTTGAGCCCGCAGAACTGTTCGTAATCGATCAATTGCGTGACCGTGGGGTTGTCGCCGCACACCGGGCACTCGGGATCGCGCCGCAGCTTCAGCTCGCGGAACTTCATCCGCAGCGCGTCGTAGATCAGGAAGCGGCCGATGAGCGGCTCGCCCGCACCGAGCACCAGCTTGACCGCCTCGGTGGCCTGGATGAGGCCGATGATGCCTGGCAGCACGCCCAGCACGCCGCCCTCGGCGCAGCTCGGCACGAGCCCCGGCGGCGGCGGCTCGGGATACAGGCAGCGGTAGCAGGGCCCGCCCTTGGTCGCGAACACCGAGGCCTGTCCTTCGAAGCGGAAAATCGATCCGTAGGCATTCGGTTTCCCGAGCAGCACGCACGCGTCGTTGACGAGGTAGCGTGTCGGGAAGTTGTCGGTGCCGTCGATGACGATGTCGTACGGCGCGAAGAGGTCGAGCGCGTTCTGGGAGGTCAGCGCGACCTCGTGCAGGTCCACCTGCACGTGCGGGTTGATCGCCCGCACCGAGTCACGCGCCGACTCGAGCTTCTTGCGGCCGATGTCGTCCGTGCCGTGGATCACCTGCCGGTGCAGGTTGCTCAGGTCCACCTCGTCGAAGTCCACGATCCCGATGCGGCCGATGCCGGCCGCGGCCAGGTAGAGCAGCACCGGCGCACCGAGGCCGCCCGCGCCCACGCACAGCACGCTTGCCGCCTTCAGCTTGCGCTGCCCCTCCATGCCCACTTCCGGGAGGATCAGGTGACGGCTGTAGCGCGCCACTTCCTCCTGTTCGAGCGCGGGCAACGCCGCCGCGACGGCCGCGCCGCTGCCACCGGCCACCGACGGGATGATGCTGATCGTGTCGCGCTCGCCGAGCGGCGTCTGCTCCTTCTGCAGGTAGCGGATGTCCTCGTCGTTGACGTAGATGTTGACGAAGTGCCGCAGCTTGCCCTGCTCGTTGTACAGGTGCCGCTTCAGCTCCGGATACGTCGTCGTCAGATTGCCGAGCAGGTCGCCGACGGTGGCGCCGTCGACCTGCACCGTGTCGAGCTTCTCGGTGTACTGGCGCAGCGGCGTCGGGATGTGAACGGTATGGGCCACGGTACTCCTCGTCATGGCCGCCCATCGGTGGCGGCCTGTCTTCACGGCCGCGGACGTGCGGCCTTCATCGGTCCAGGTGGTCGAGCTCGATTGGCAGGAAGCCGCTGCGGTCGTCGCGCAGCAGCCACCCGTGCAGTTCCCCGGGCGTACCGGCCTGCACCGGCACGATCACGTACAGCCACGATGGCCAGGCCTCGGCGAGATCTGTCGCAGACGGCAGCGGCGGGTGGTCCGGGTGGCTGTGGAACACGCCGACGACGTCGAGGCCCTCGGCGCGCGCCATGCGCGACACGGCGCGGTAGCTGTCGGGCCCCATGAGGTACCGGGCCGCCGCACGCCCCGACTCTTCCTCGTTGCCGGCCGCCACAGCGATACGGACCTCGCCGGACGCAGCACCGAGCAGCCACCCGCAGCCCTCGTCCGGATACGCCCGGCGCGCGGCGTCCTCGATGACGTGTCGCGCGGCACGGGTGCAGCGCCAGGCTCGTCGGCCGGGGGCCATCGAAACGATCATAGCCAAGGGTCCCACATCGGCCGCGCGGCTTGTGTCATAGGGGAACACTTCCGCCGGCGCCTTTCGCGCTCCGGGGACGGGACCTGTTCGTGCCAGTCCACCTCACGCTTCAGCCTTCACGCGTTCGACGTCCGGCGCGACCGCGACGTACTCGCGCTCGCGGGCGCGAATCGCCTTGTAGCGCTCGAATGTCGTGCGCGGCGGTTCGATCCCGAGCACCGAACGCCACGAGCTGCCGCGGAACGTGTGCGCAAGGAGACGGACCGCGTGGCGCAGCACGAAGCCCGGGCGGCGCCGGAACACCGCCGGCATGTGCCGCACCTTCATCCACCGCTCCGCCTTCCAACGCAGGAACTCGATCTCGTCGGCCGCCAGATGCTCGCTGCGGAGCACCGCCGTCGTCCCGTCGTACTCCTCCAACCGGTGGTTGACGATGAGGCCACGACGGGCGACGTCGGCGTGCAGCGGAGTGCGCGGGTACGGCGTCGGATGCTGGATGTACGGCCAGTCCACGTGCGCGCGGGCAAACGCGAGGTTGGCCTCGATTGCCGCGGCCGAATCCCCCGGATTGCCGATGATCAGGCCGCCGACGATGAACAGCCCGTGCCGGTGCAGGACGTCGATGGCCGTCCGTGTCGCGTTGCCCGTTCGGCGCCCGCCGGCGCGCTCGGCGTTCTTTGCCGAGGCGCGGAGGAACGCCAGGTCGTCGTCGAGCACGTTCTCGATGCCGAGGAAGACGTACTCGAACCCGGCCCGCTTCATCAGCGGCGCCAGCCGCTCGCCGTGCGCCGCGAACGCCGACGTCATGCCCTGGACGATATAGCGGAGCCCATGCAGGCCGGCCGCGACGATCGCGTCGCAGAAGGCCTCGAATCGCTTCACGTCGAGGGTGATGTTGTCGTCCACGAGGAAGATCGCGCGCGCCCCGTTGTCGCGGGCGTCGGTGATGTCGGCAATCACCCGCGCGAGGTCTCGGACGTGGAAGTGCCGGCCGCGCATCTCGACGATCGAGCAGAAGCTGCAGTCGTACGTGCAGCCGCGCGAGGTCTCGACAACGTCGACCGCGTCACCGAGGAACGTGTAGCCGCGGAGCACGCGGGCGCGGCGGTTCGGCAGGCGCAGCATGTCGTCGAGCCGATGCGCGGCAGGACGGTCGGGGTTGTGCACCACCTCTCCCGATCCATTCCGCCACGTGAGTCCGGCAATCGACGCGAGCGCGGCGTCGTGGCCACCGGCCTCGAGCGCCCGCAGCAGTTCGCGGAAAGTCACCTCGCCCTCGCCGCGGACGACGACGTCCACGCCGTCGCTGCCGATCCAGGCGTCGGTGGCAAGGCTCGGATCGTAACCGCCGGCGACGAGCGTCGCCTCGGGGCACCACACGCGAAGCCGCCGGACGAGCCGCAGCGCGGTGCGGCGCTGGAACGTCATCGCCGAGAGGCCGATCACGTCGGGCGGCTGCTCGCGCACGAGACGCTCGACGGTGGCAGCCACCGCCTGCGGCACGAGCACGAGGTCGGCGATGGAGACCGTGTGGTGCGGGTCGATGTTGCCGGCCAGCGAGGCAAGCGCCCCGTTGGGCATGCACATCCCGACCGTCGGCGTGTGCTCGAACGCATCGGGCATCGAGAGCAGCAGCACGTGCATGGCGCCCTCCAGTGAGAGTGTACCGACAGCGTACTCCTCCTCCGCGCTCCCCGCAGTCCCCGCGCCGCCGCGCCGCCGCGTGAGATCCGATCCCCCGCGACTCGGGACGCTTCCCATCCCACGGCAACGTGGCATTTCGTACGCCAGCGTATGGGGCTGTACGCTACAGCCATGCCGTTGCACGACACTGCCCGTGAGCTGCGCGCCGGACGTGTGCGCGCGCGCGACCTCGTCGAGCAGTGCCTGCAGCGCATCGACGCACTCCAGCCGACGACGAACGCCTTCATCCACGTGGACGCGGAACAGGCGCGACGCGATGCCGATGCCGCAGACGCCGAACTGCGCAGCGGCCGGGACCGCGGCCTGCTGCACGGCATCCCCGTCTCGCTGAAGGACCTCCTCGACCAGCAAGGCTGCGTGACGACCGCGGGGTCGCGATCGATGGCGACAACGGCCGCGGCGGACGCCCCGGCCGTGGCGAGCCTGCGCGCGCAGGGCCCCGTGCTCCTCGGCCGCACGAACATGCACGAGTTCGCGCTCGGCACGACGAACGAGGACTCGGGGTTCGGCCCGGTCCGCCATCCGCGCGACGGTTCGCGCGTCTCGGGCGGGTCGAGTGGCGGATCGGCCGTCGCGGTCGCCACCGGGATGAGCCACCTGTCGATCGGATCCGACACCGGCGGCTCGATCCGGATCCCGTCGGCCGTGTGCGGGCTCGTCGGCCTCAAGCCGGCGTGGGGCGAGGTGTCGCTCGCGGGCGTCGTGCCGCTGAGCCCGACGCTCGACTGCATCGGTCCGCTCGCGACGAGCGTCGAAGACGCGTGGTATGGGCTTCGCGCGCTCGACTCCCACGGCCGGCTGCCCGACTGCCCCGCCCTGCCGACGATTGCCGGCGTGCGCATCGGCCTTCTACTTGACTTCGGCTGGCGGCTCGTCGAGCCGGCGATTGCCGACGGCGTGCTCGCCGCGCTCGATCGCCTGGCGTCGGCGGGCGCCGCGCTGCGCAACCTGCCGCTCGCGACTGCCCCCTCGGTGCCCGATGCCTACGCGACCATCGTGATCCGCGAAGCCCTCGACTTCCACACGCCGAGGCTCGCCGCGCACGCCGATCGCTACACGCCGGCCATCCGCACACGCCTGCAGACCGCCGCGCGGCCGTCCGACGACGCGTATGCTGCGGCGCTTGCCACGCGAGCCGCCGTGCAGGCCGACGTGGACGCGCTGCTGGCCGACGCCGACGTACTCGCGCTGCCCGGGCTCTCGATCACGCCACCACCGATCGGGCAGGCGCTCGTCGAGTGGGCCGAGGGGCCCGAGCCGACGCGCGTGGCCATGCTGCGCCTCACGCAGCCGTTCAACATGTCGCGCCATCCGGCGATCGTGATGCCAGTGGGCGAGACGCCCGCCGGCTGGTCGGTGAGCCTGCAGCTCGTGGGCCGCGACACGACGTCGCTCGTGGCCATCGCGCGCGGTGTCGAGGCCGCGCTGCGTCCCGGCGTCGTGTGAGGCAGGCCGTCCGAAGCCCGGCAATCTGCGTTAGGCTGGGAGGATGCTCCGCTGGGCATTCCACCGGTGGGAGGAAGCCCTCCACAATCGCAGCAGCGACCGCATCGTGCGCGACTTCGCCTGGGGCCTCGAGTGGCTCCATGCGCAACCGCACGCGGTGGGTGCGCCCGCCGATGCGCACGACGCGATCTCCCCTGCCGACGCACTGGCCGGCTATGCCGCGTGGGCCGTGGCCAACAGCGCGAGCTTCTTTGCCAGCACCGACACCCGCGACTTCGACCTCGACGCCGCCGGGCACCTGACGTTCCCGAGCGAACTTGTCACGCCGCACCCGGAGAACAACGTGGTGCACGCCCGCTTGTACCGGGCGCAGGCCGATCGCGGACGGGCGGTCGTGGTGCTGCCGCAGTGGAACTCGGATGCCGACGGGCACGTCGGGCTGTGCCGCCTCTTCAACCGCGCCGGCATCACGGCGCTTCGCCTCAGCAAGCCGTACCACGACTGGCGGATGCCCCCCGAACTCCAGCGCGCCGACTACATCGTCAGCAGCAACATCGGGCGCACGCTGCAGGTGTGCCGGCAGGCCGTGCTCGACGCGCGCCGGGCCGTCGGCTGGCTGCACGGCCAGGGCTACACCTCGATTGGCATCTGCGGCACGAGCCTCGGCTCGTGCCTCGCCATGCTCACGGCAGCGCACGAGCCGCGGATCAAGGCCGCGGCGCTCAATCACATCTCGCCCTACTTCGCCGACGTGGTCTGGGATGGCCTCTCGACGCGCCACGTGCGCAAGGGCCTCGACGGCCACGTGGACCTCGAGACGCTGCGCCGCATCTGGCTGCCGATCAGCCCGCAGCCGTACCTCGATCTCGTGCGCAACGTCCGCACGCTGCTCGTCTATGCGCGCTACGACCTGACGTTTCCGCTGCGGCTGTCGCAGTCACTCGTGGGCGAGTTCCGCGAGCGCGGCATCCCGCACCAGGTGGCCGTCCTGCCCTGCGGGCACTACTCGACGGGCAAGACGCCGTTCAAGTTCCTCGACGGGTACTGGCTGACCCGGTTCCTGGTGAAGGCGCTGTAACGCGGGGGCTGCGACTACAGGTAGTCGAGGAGGCCGCGGACGGCGTTGGCGAGCACGCCAGCGAGCGCGGTCATCAGCGGAGACACGTCGCCCTTGGCCACGGCATCGGCCACCGTCACCGGCTCGGTGAGCAGCAGCCACAGCGTGGCAATGGCAAGCGTGGTCGCAACGGCTGCGACCACGCCCGCGAGACTGAGCGTGGTCTTCGCAAGACTCATCGGGGTGCCCCTTCCGACGAGGGGTGAGACGGAGCCCGGCCGGAACCGGTTCATTCCATCCGACGATAGTAGCGCGAAGGGGGCAGGTCCGGGAGGTCAGGTGGCTGCGAGCACGTCGTCGGCCAGCCGCTCCTCGGGCACGCCGAGCCCGACGTCCTCGAGCCCGGCCCTTGCCGTTGCCGGGTCGCCGACGACTATCGCCTGCATCGCGTCGGGCCGGAGCCACCGGCGTGCAAGGCTCGTGACGTCGTCGGCCGAGACGGCCTCGACCCGTTCGGCAAACACGTCGAACGTGTCGTCCGGCAGTTCGTAGAGGGCCAGCTGCGCGGCCGCACGTGCGACCTGCTCGGCGGTCTCGAATCCCCGCGCGTACCCGCGCGTGAGTGCGTCGCGCGCGCTCTCGAGTTCGTGGCTCGTGACCGGCCGCTCGGTGCCGAGTGCCTCGAGTTCCGCCATGACGTCGCGCAGCGCCTCGGCCGTCGCATCGGACTGCACGCTGGCCTGCACGGCGAACGGTCCCTTCTCACGGAGGAACTGGAACGAGGATCGCGCGCCGTACGTGACGCCCTTCTCCTCGCGCAGCTTCATGTTGATGCGGCTGACGAACGCCCCGCCGAGCAGCATGTTCGCGACGACCGCCGCGTGGTACTCGGGCGTGTGCCGACGCAGCGCGATGCGCCCGAGCCGCAGCTCCGATTGCGCGGCACCCTCGCGCGGCACGAACGACGACCGGCTGCCCGGGACGTCGGCCGGGACCGGCGGATCGGACACCGCTGCGCGCGGCCGTGCCTCGAGATGGCGCAGCACGAGGCGCTCGGCCTCGCCGTGCTCGATGTCGCCGACGATGACGAGTGTCGCCGGCGTGCGGGTCAACCGCCCATGGAAGCCCCGCACGTCGTCCACCGTGAACTGCTGCAGCGAGGCTTCGGTGCCGATGCCCGGACGACCGTACGGATGGGTGCCGTACAGGCGGCGCATGAAGAGGAGGTCGGCAAGCGCCGACGCGGAGTGGCGGAGCTGCCGCAGCCTGTTCAGGCGAAGGCCGGCCACGCGGGCCATGTCTCCGGCGTCGAGCCTGGGCCGCTCCGCCATGTCCACGAACAGCTCGACCGCACGGTCGCGATGACTCGAAAGCGTGAGCATCGACAGCACCGTGGCGTCGTGGCCGATGTCGGTGTCGAGCTGTCCGCCGATTCCCGCGAGCGCCTCGTGCAGTGCCGACATCGTCAATGCCCGCGTGCCTTCGTCGAGCAGGTCGGCCGTGAGCGCCGCGAGGCCCGGCGCGTCCGGCGTGTCGGCCGACGTCCCGGCGTGCCAGAGCCAGAGGAGGCAGACGAGGGGCAGTTCGCGGCGTTCGACGGTGAGCAGGCGCAGCCCGGGCGCGAGTTCGGACCGCGTCAGGTCCGGAAAACGGATGCCCGGCGGCGGGTCGGGCACGGGGAGCGTGCGGCGATCGACGCTCATGCCACCTCCGCCTGCTCGGAACCCGCGAGTGCCATCGCCCCCTGCCCCACGGGGACGACCCCGAGGGCGACGTGCGGCTGCGAGAGCCATGCGTTGGCCACGCGTTGCACGTCATCCGGTGTCGCGCGTCCATAGCGGGCGAGATCCTCGCCGACGTAGCCCGGATCGCCGCGGTAGATGTTGTAGGCGTTCAACTGATCGGACTTGCCCGAGAAGCCGCCGATGGTCTGGAGGCGGTAGATGAAGTGCGCCTCGGCCTGCACCTGGCTCCGGCCGAGCTCGGCCGCGGTGACGGGCGCGTCGCGCACCTCGTCGAGGCATGCCTGGACGGCATTGGCAAGCGTGTCGAGGCTGACCCCTGGTGCGGCCGTGGCCACGACCTGGAACATGCCGCACAGTTCGCGTGAGTACTGGACGGCCGTGACTTCCGTCGCCAGTTGCCGCTGCACGACGAGCGCCTGGTAGAGGCGGCTCGTCTTGCCGCCACCGAGCACGTCGGCCAGCAGGTCGAGTTCGGCATCGCCTGGCGCGAAGAGCGCTGGCGAGTGCCATGCGAGGTAGAGCCTCGGCAACTCGACCCGATCCTCGAGGTGCAGCCGGACGTTCGCGGCAAGCGCGGGCGTGACGACCGGCAATGGGGCGACGTCGGGGCCCGGGGAAATGTCGCCGAAGTAGCGCTCGGCCAGTTCGAAGGCGCGCGCCACCGTGATGTCTCCAGCCAGCACGAGCGACGCATTGCGCGGGTGGTAGTACGCACTGAAGAACGCACGGACGTCGTCGAGCGAGGCGGCCTGCAGGTCGTCGGGGTACCCGATCGTCGGCCAGCTGTAGGGATGGTCGGGCTCGTAGAGGGCATCGGCCACGGCAATGCCGGCAAGGCCGTAGGGTCGGTTCTCGTAGTTCTGGCGCCGCTCGTTGAGCACGACGTCGCGCTGGTTGTCGAACTTCGCCTGGGTGAGGGCAGGGAGCAGGTGCCCCATGCGATCGGACTCGAGCCAGAGCGCGAGGTCGAGTGCGCCGTTCGGGACGACCTCCCAGTAGTTGGTGCGATCGGCGCTCGTGGACCCGTTGAGCGAGGCACCCGCGCGCTGGAGGGGCGCGAAGTAGCCTTGGTCGTGGTGGGCCGAGCCCTCGAACATCAGGTGTTCGAACAGATGGGCGAAGCCCGTCCGCCCGCGCCGCTCGTTCTTGGAACCGACGTGATACCAGATATTGACGGCAACGATCGGCAGGTCGTGATCCTCGTGAGCGATCACGTCGAGGCCGTTTGGCAGCGTATGGCGCGTGAAGGGGATCCGCATCGGGTCTACCACCCGTTATACCCCACCGCACATCGCAGCCGGCCCGACTGCTGCGTCACACGACAAGTCGGTGCGTCGCGCCGACGCGCCACAACCGAGTCGGCACACGCTTACGCATTACGCGGGTGCCGGCGGGCATCGCGTTGCCGTCGCACGGGTTGGCGAGGTGCGATGCGTCACACGGGCGTCAGCGGAATGGTCCGGAACGCCTGGATCGACACCTGAGCCGCGACCTGCTCGGCCACCGCGCCGATTGCGCGCGCCACGGCATGGTCAGGCGCGCTGAGCACGATCGGCGTGCCGACGTCGCCCGCCGCCCGCACCGGTTCGGCAATCGGCACCGCACCGAGGAACGGCACCTCGATCTGCTCGGCGAGTCGCTGCCCGCCGCCACGCCCGAACAGGTCGGTCTCGGTGCTGCAGGACGGACACGCGAAGTAGCTCATGTTCTCGACGAGCCCGAGCACCGGGATGTTGAGCTTCCGGTACATCTGGATCGCCCGCCGCGAGTCGGCCACCGACACCGTCTGCGGCGTGGTCACGACGACCGCGCCGGTCACGGCCACGTGCTGGCTCAGGCTGAGTGCGACGTCGCCCGTTCCCGGCGGCATGTCCACGACGAGGTAGTCGAGCGCGGGCCAGGCGACGTCCTGGAGGAACTGCCGCAGCACGCTGTGCAGCATCGGTCCGCGCCAGATCACGGGATCCGAGTCGCCGGCGAGGAAGCCCATCGACACGGCGAAGAGGCCGTGCTTCTGGACCGGCACGATCTTCTGGCCATCGGTCTCGAGCGCGGCCTGTACGCCCAGCATGATCGGCACGTTGGGACCGTAGATGTCGGCGTCGAGCAGGCCGACGCGGCTGCCGCGCTGGGCGAGCGAGAGCGCGAGGTTCACGGCCATGGTGGTCTTGCCCACGCCGCCCTTGCCAGCGCCGACCGCGATGATGTTCTTCACGCCGGCGAGCTGCTGGCGCTGGCCGAGCACCGCGCCGCTGCTGCGCACGCGCGACGTCATCTCGATCTCGACGGCCGTCACGCCAGCCAGCGCGGCGACGGCCTGGCGGGCCTGTTCCTTCAGCTGGTCCTTGACCGGGCAGGCGGGCGTCGTGAGCTCGATGGCGAACGACACGCGGCCATCGGTGCCGATTGCGACGTGCTTGACGAACTCGAGCGCCACGATGTCGCGGCGCAGGTCGGGGTCCTGCACCACGCGGAGCGCGTCGAGGACCTGGTCGGGGGTAGGAACGCTCACCAGGCCATTCTACCGGCCTTCACGACGCGGCCTCCGTGCCGGCGAACCCGACACGAAGGCCGATCGAAGGAAATCCCGGGGAATGCTGGTCGGCGCGCTACAGCGTCGCGCTCTGGCGCTCGGCGATGTCGCCGATCACGGGCAGCTTCCAGTACTCGAACTTGAACGCCTTCAGCAGCGCGACGAGCCAGACGACGAACATGCCGATGGCGACGATCGGCCAGAGCAGCAGCGTGGCCCAGCCGAGCACGGGCACCATGCCGAGGATGCCCAGGGCGAACCAGACCACCATCCAGGCCACGAGCAGGCCGAGCGACTGCACGGCGTGGAACTTGACCAGCCGGCTGCCCTTCTCGATCACGAGAAAGACAATGGCGACGATCGGGATGTACGTGAGGGCGGCCGCGATGTTGGCATCGAGGCCGGTGGACGACTTTTCCGCGACGTTCATTTCGTGGAGCGCTCCTTTTCCCGCGTTCGACGTGCGGGGCCATCATACCCTTCAACGGTCGAGGTGAGGACGTTCGAACACGCGCTTGCCCGATTCCTGGAGCAGCACCCAGCACGCGTAGCACGCCAGCGCGGTGCCGAACGGAATCGCGAAGACGTTGACGATCGCGATCACGAGGGCGGCCGGCCGGGCCCACGGCTGGTGCTGCGGCAGGGCCCACCCGACATACACCAGCACGCCGCCCCAGGCGAGCGCCAGCGCCGCGCCGCCGAAGAAAATCGCGGCGGCAAGTCCCGAGGCAACCTCCGGCGTCCGCACCGCGAGGCTCACCGCGCCGATGCCGAGCAGCGCCAGTGACGTCGCCGCCAGCAACGCGAGCCACCCGGCCACCACGTGCAGACGGCCGAGGACGTGGATGTGCAGCAGCGTCCGCGTCACCGGACGGTGAGCCGCACGTCAAGCCGCAGGTGCGGGCCATACGGGAGCGCGAGCCTGTATCGCAGGATGGTGTCCGCGGGCGTGTTGGCCGGCACCCGCACGACCACGTACCGCGCCGCGTCGGCCACGCCGGTGGCCGCGCACGCCTCGCAGGGGTCGTTCCAGGCCTCACCGCGGCCGCCGCAGGCGTCGCACGTGGACGGCACCTGCACGCACAACGGCACGCGCGCGCTGCGCCGCGCCTCGAGCGCCGTGAGCGCAACCGACAGTGCGATGCGCACGCCCGGCGACTCGGCGTCGGCGAAATCGCGTCGCGCATGATCGAGCGCCTGACGGCCCGACGGGAAGTCGAGCGCCACTTCGTCGCGGAGGGCGCGGTCCATCGGACGCTCGGGCTCGAGGGCGCGCACGAGGTGCAGTCCCTGCTGCGGCGTCCGTGACGATGGCGCGGCCAGCGCGTGCGCCACCCGTGCCCATGCAGGCACATGGCGGAGCGGCGCGCGACGCGACGCGCCCGAGACTTCAGCGATGCGGTAGTAGTCGTGCATTGCCCGCGAATGCCGTGCGGCACTGCGTAGTGTGGGGACCGCTCCCGCTGTTGTCAAGGCAGGCGCCGACGTGCCGATTCCCGTCATGGAGACGTGCGCCAGTGACCCAGGAATGCCCGATGTGCGGTGAATCGATGCGGCTCGAACCCGTCGAACAGGCAAGCCGGATTCCCGGCACCACGCAGACGTCACGACGGCATGTGCTCGAGTGGCGCTGCCCCGACTGCGACTACTTCGAGGAGGTCGACCGACAGATCGACGGCCTGTCGCCGGAGCTGCAGGCATGGATCGACAAGTAGTCGATCAGTCGTCGAACGGCAGGCGGCCGGCGACCGGCGCGGACCCCGCCTTCGCGGCCCGCGTCACGTAGACGAGCTCACCCTCGACACGCACGCCAGGCCACATCGCGCGCACGGCATCGACGTACAGCGCGAGCTGCCGCCGATGCGAGGGCTGCGGACGCCCCGTCTTGAACTCCAGCACCAGGACGTGATCGGCGAGCGGCACCACGCAGTCCACCGTGCCGCGCACGAGCCGCACGCCATCAGGCCCGTCGTGCCTGAACACGATCGGCACTTCATGGCGCGCGGCCGGCGACGCCAGCGCCTCACGCAGCCTGTCGTCGCCCCACACCTCGCGCACGAGCCCGACGACGTCGGCCGCCAGCGCGTCGGCATCACCGAGCACGAGGCGTTCGTCGGCATCGAGGTCGGCAATCACGCGGCGCCGCAGGTCGGCGTCGCCTTCCGCGCTCCCGCCACGCGCCAGCAACCGGTGGACCGCACGCCCGAACACGAGTTCCTCGTCGAGGATTGGCGCGCTCCCCGGGCTGACCTCGCGCTCGCGGACCTGGACGGCAAGGTCGGTGACGCGCCCGCGCCGCACGGACGCGCGCCGGGGCAGCAGTTCGAGCGACGCAGGCACCGTCGTCGCAATCGGCACGGCACCCGCCGCCGGTTCCGCCACGTCGCCTGCCCGTGCCGCGGCGCAGACGACGAACCGGTGGACGTGGCGGCCGCCCTGCCATGCCACCTCCCCGCGCGTGCCGGATGCCCCGACGAGCGCGTCCTGCAGCGCGGTGAGCAGGGACGGCGGGCACACGCTGCCGAGGCTGCCGACCGCAGCGACGATGCGCTGCTGGCGCTGTTGCGCGGCCGCGCTCAGGTAGAGCCGCTCGCGCGCACGCGTCACGGCGACGTACACGAGTCGCTTGCTCTCCTCGCGCTCCCGCACCTGCTCGGCCTCTGTCGCACCCGGCTCGTACCGCGCGATGCCGACGATCGGTTCGTCGTCGCCATCGCCCGCCACCACCCGCAGCGGCGGCGGCACGCCGCCCGTGCCGCGCGTGAGGTTGACGAGGAACACGATGGGGAACTCGAGGCCCTTCGACGCGTGCACCGTCATCAGGTTCACGGCATCGGCAGCGTCGACGGCGGCGTTCGACTCGTCGCCCGCCGAGACGCGATCGATGTGCGCCGCGATGCGCGCCATCGTCGCGTACCCGCGGTTCTGGATGCGTCGCAGCAGGCTGCGGAACTTCTTCACGTTCTCGCCGGCCTGTCGCTGGCGAACGCCGCGCAGCAGGCAGGCATACGCCGACTCCTCGATCACGCGGTCCACCACGTCGGCAGGGGGCAGCCGGTCGACGAGCGCGAGCCAGCGAGGCCACGCACGACGAAGCCGCTCCAGCGCGCCTGCGTCATCGGCGCCGAGCATGCCCTCGCCGGGCGTCGCGAGGCGTGCCGCGAGATCCGGCGCGAGCCGCCGCAAGGCGTCGTCGGAGATGCCGACGAACCCTGAACGCAGGAACGCCGCGGCGCGCAGGTCCGACTCGGGCGCGGCCAGCACGCGCACGAGCGCGACGAGGTCCTTGATCTCGTCGGCGTCGTAGAAGCCGAGTCCCTTGTAGACGTAGCTCGGGATGGCACGCGCGGCCAGTGCACGCTCGAACTCGCGATGGCTCTCGCGCGACCGGAACAGCACCGCGACGTCTGCCGGACGCACGCGGCGCGGCGCCGTGCCTCCACGATCGTGCACGACCCCCTCGGCGAGCAGACGCTCGATCTCGAGAGCCACACCCGCCGCCGACGATTCGACGTCGTCGGCCACGACGAGGCCGAGCCGCGGCTCCGCCTCGCGACCCGTCACGTGCCCCTCCGGCAGCGGGAAGCGGTCGTCGTCGCCGAACCTGAAGGCCACGGCCTGCGGTGCACCGGGCTGCACCATCGCCTCCGCGACGTCGTTGGAGAAGGCGAGCAGGTCCGGATGCGCGCGGAAGCTCTGCGAGATCGCCTGCCTGACCGGGGCCGTGCCCGCCAGGTCGCGCACGAAGGCGAGCGCTTCGTCGAGCAGGCCGACGTCGGCATCGCGGAACCGGTAGATCGACTGTTTGCGGTCCCCGACGAGGAACAGTGACGGCGGCAGCGGTCCCTCGTGGCTGACGCCCACGCCCTCGCCCCACGAGCGGACGAGCGAGGCGACGAGTTCCCATTGGAGCCGGCTCGTGTCCTGGAACTCGTCCACGAGCACGTGCTGGTAGCGCGCCTCGAGCCTGAACCGGCTGCGCGAGAACTCGTCCATCTGCCCGAGCAGCTGCACCGCCCGCCACAGCACCTCGGAGAAGTCGAGCGCGTCGTGCAGCAGGAGCGTCTGCAGGTACTGTCGATGCGCCAGCCTGAACACGCGCCGGATCGCGCGCGCGAGCAGCACGTTGAGCGACGCCTCGAGCCCGCGCCGCGTCGCCCGCACCGCGTCGCCGACGTGCGCGAGGCCGATGCGGTGCACTTCGTAAGCCAGGACTGACGCGAATGCGTCCTTGCGGGCCGGCATCCGCCGGCGTGGCTCGCCCCTGGCCGTCAGGACCCAGCGCGAGACACCGTCGAGCGCGGCGCGGATCTCGGCGGGCGACATCGGCTCGCGATCCCGCGGGGCGACGAGTCGCTCCAGGTCGCGGCGCGTCAGTGCCCACGACGGAACGTCGCGCGGCCCGCTCGCGAACCACGAGTCGAGGCCCCCGGGCATCCCGGCGAGCCGCGAACGCAGGTCCTCGCGTGCGCCCTCGGCTGCCGCGGACTCCGACCGGACCGACCGTCCCTGCGTCCCGAGGTAGCGCCGCAGCGCAGCCGGCGCGACGAACCGCCGCTCGAGCAGCGCCCGCAGGCCCTGCGCGAGGCGCGGCAGGGGCATCTGGGCGAGCACGAGCCGGATCCCTTCGTCGTACGGCGCGCGATCCCGACACGCGCGCAGCGTGCGGTCGAGCGACATCTCGACGAGCCGGGCCACCTCGGTCTCGTCGGCAAGCGTGAAGCCGGGGTCGAGGCCGGCCTCGAGCGGGAACTCTCGCAGCAGCGCAAAGCAGAACGCGTCGATCGTCGAGACGGCGATGTCGTCGGCGCGGTCCCGAAGCGCCTGCCACACGGCGGGGTGCCTGGCCTGCAGGTCGGCGACGATGCGGTCACGCATCTCGGCGGCGGCCTTGCGCGTGAAGGTGATGGCCAGCACGTGCCGCGGATCGACGCCGGCCGCCAGCAGCGCGAGATACCGGTCCACGAGCACACGCGTCTTGCCGGTCCCGGCCGATGCCTCGAGCACCACGTGATGGCGCGGGTCGGTCGCGTAGTCGCGCGCCGCCTGATCGACGGGAAGGACCACGGCGTCAGGCATCGCCCACGTAGTCCTTGCGGCAGACACTCGCGAAGTCGCAGAACTGGCAGCGGAACTCGCTCAGCGGACGCACGGGGAACTCTCCGGCCTCGATCCGCCGGACTGCGTCCACAAGCGTGCGAGCCGACTCCGCGGCGTCCGCTTCGTCGGCCGCCGCCTCGATCCAGGGGGCGTCCTCGCGCAACGCGATGTAGCCACTCGGCGCGATGCCACGCTCGGCACCTCCCTGCCGTTGCTGCCCGGCGACGGCGAGCGCATACACGCCGGGCTGCAGCGTCGTCGAGGGACGACGCCCGAGCTTGTAGTCCACGACGCGCACCCGGCCGTCTTCGGTGAAGTCCACGCGATCGACACGGCCGCGCAGGTGCAGCCGACGCGTTCCCTCCCCATCCGGCAGGTCGACCTCGTCGTCGATCGGGTGTTCGAGGCTGCGATGCTGCACGTCGCCGAACACCTCGACTTCGACGCGCAGGACCTTCTCGAGCGCGCCGGCCGACACGGCGGATCCGAAGAGCCGCACACGCTCCACGGCGCGGTCGGCCGGGGGCAACTGCTGCAGCGCGCGATCGGCGACGCCCGCGAACACGGCACGCGCAACCGGGAGATCGTCCACGCCAATCGTCGTCCGTCCGAGGCGCCGCCATTCCTCGTAGCAGTCGCGCAGCACGTCGTGCAGGAACAACCCGGCCTCGCGTGCGGGCAGGCCGGCCTCGTCCTCCGCATCCTCACGCAGGCCGAGCACACGACCGGCGAAGTACTGGAAGGGACACTGCATGTACGTCTCGATTGCCGTGACGCCATACCGTTCCCCCGCAGCGGGAGCCGTCTGGCCGGGCGGTGGCGGCGCGGGACGCGCAAGCCGCCAGGCAGCCCAGTCGCGTGCCTCGGCGCCGAGCACGGGAGCGTGTGGCACCGCGGGCGTGGCAAGCAGCGCCTCTTCGCGCGTCACGGGATCCCACGCGTCGGCCGGCGGCAGCGGCTCCTGGCGATCGACGCCGAACGCCTGCAGTTCGTCGAGGAGCGACGACGGCCTCACGACGGCGTCGTTGTCGAGTTCGGGCACGGAGACGCCGACGAATCGATGCGGCAGCGCGAGCAGGTCGGCGAGCCGGGCGCGCAGCGCCGCGGTGCGCGTGCGCTCCTCGGCCCAGCCGAGTCGCTCGAGGAGGAACGCCGGGTAGAAGATGTCCCGGGCCGATGGCTCCGGCCACTCGCCCTCGAGCAGACCCACGATCCGCACATGATCGAACACGCCATAGACCGCGGCGTCCGCGTCGAGGAGCTGGACGCCACCGTCGGCTCCGGCCACGGCAAACGTCCGCTCCTCGATCCAGCGGCGCACGAGGGCCCACGTGTCGCGCGGAGACACCGGTGCGTCGTCGTGAGCCTCCAGCGCCGCGCCGAGATCGTCGAGCAGCGCGTCCACGGCTGCGCGAGTCCGGCGGGTCCGGCCCGCCTCGGGGTCTTCGTCGTGCGGGAGCCGCTCGCATGCGCGCCACACGTCGCGAAGGGTCCGGACGTGTGCCGCGGCAGGAGCCATGGCCTGGAGCGGGGCCATCCGTGCAAGGAGCGGACGGATCGCCGCAGCCACGCCGCGTGCGACGGCCGCCTGTCGCACCTCGTCGCTACGACCCGCGAATGGGGCCGCCGTCGCCAATGCATCGAGGTGCTCCAGCGTGCCGAGGTACCGTCCGCGGGCGAGCCACCTGTCGAAGTCGGCGATGTCGGACGGGCCAACGGGTGCTCCGTCGGCAAGGCGAACCTGCACGTGCGGCGAGCGCAGGAGCGTCACCAGGGCCGCGCGCGTGAATCCCGAGAGCGCAACGTCCATCAGCAGGTCGAGGCTCGCGGCCCATGGCTCGGCGGCGAGCGGCAGCGTGGCCGACGCATCGAACGGGATGCCTGCGGCATCGAGGACGTGCCGCGCGACGTAGAGGTACGGCAGCGGGCGGCGGAACACCAGCGCCGACGTCGTGGCGTCGTGCGCGGCCAGCGCCTTCGCGCGCCGCGCGTACGCGATGACTTCCTCCTCGCGATCGCGGCAGGCGATCCAGCGGCGATTGGCAGCGTCCACCTCGAGACGTGTCTCGAGCGGCCGCTGGCTCGGGACGCGGACGTCGATCGTGCCGCCCCACGCGCGACGCAGGCGCGGAAAGAGCCCGTCGGCCAGGCGCCGCGTGGCCACGACGTCGATGCGGTGCAGCCCCGGTGCCCGCGCGAGCAGTTCCAGGTCCACCGGCCAGAGGCCCTCGCGATGGGCGTGATGGTCGCCGACGCTGACGATAAGGTGCGGCGATGCCCAGGCGTGCGGCGAGCGCCGCAGGGCTGCGTGCAGTGCGCGCTCGTCAACTCCGCCCGTTGACGTGACCCGCTCGACGTACTGCCGGAAGGCCTCCCGCAGGAACCCCGTCTGTGCGAGCAGCCTCTCCGCGCCGCGATCCGTGTCGGCCTGCGCGGCCAGGTGCTCGCCGACGTCCGCGAGCCACGCCACGGGGTCGTGCCCGAGCCGCGTGACCTGGTCGAACAGCCGCAGCATCTCGGCGACGAGCCCGGGCCGCAGCAGGAACGGCGGGCGCTGATCGCGTGCCGCGCGTCGTGCGCTCGCCCCCATCAGCACTTCACGGGTGAGCCCCGACAGCCGCGGCGCATCGATGCGCGCGGCGCGGTGCCAGGCCTCGTGGAGCTGGTCGCGCGTGCAGAGGCGCGGCAATGCGACGGCCGTCCGGGTGCCGCCGACCGCGGGATGGCCCAGCGCCTGCTGCAGGGCCAGCGGCGGATGCCATCCTTCGACGAGGAGGCGCCGCTCCAGCGTGAGGCGCCACTGCTCGGCGGCCGCACGGCTCGGCACGATCAGCACGGGCGGATCGAGCGGCCCGACTGCCTGCAACCCGGCCCCGCCCGCCGCGGGAGGCAGGCACAACGCGAGCAGCGTCCGCTGCCAGGCGTCCGGATCGTCGGCCTGGATGAGGCGAATCACCGGCGGCATGTCACGAACCGCTTACGGGAAGCGCGGGCGGACGCACGAGCGCGGCCGACTCGGCCCGGATCCGATCCCGCAGCAACAGCGCGCCGGCGGCGGCGGCCGACGCTGCCCAGGCCTCCCGCATGTCGCCGCTGCGGATGGCTGCACGCCGCGCCTGGAAGGCCCTCGCCGCCAGTTGCTGCGCCCCGGCCCACAACTGCTGCAGCGCCTGCGCCTCCTCGGGCACGGCCACGAGGTCCGCGTCGGCACGACTCGCGGCAAGCTGTCCTTCGGCGCGCGCCAGCAGGTCTGCGCCGGGCCCGGCAAGCGCCTTGATCTCCTCGAGCGCGTGCGTCAGCGGCATGCGCGGGCCGACGTGCGATTCCAGCACGGCGGCGTACCGCTCGAGCACCGGACGCCGCTCGTGCCAGCGCGCCAGCAGCAGGCGGTGACGACGTGCCGTCTCGAGGTGCACGTCGAGCGTGGCGAGCAACGCGGCGACGTCGGCCGGCCGCTGCTGCCGCAGCGCCGCGTCGCGCTCCATGACGTCGCGGCGCAGCCCCATCAGGCCGCGCACGTCCGCGGCCGCAAGGAACCGCGCGGTGCGTTCGAGCATCCATGTCCGGAGGCGCTCGTACGCCGAGGTCGTGCGCTGCTCCTGCCGCAGCGCGCGCCGCACGTCCGTGCGGGCCGCGCGCGCCCATCCCGCGTCCACGTCGGCCGACTCGAGCAGCGAGGACGCCGCCTGCAGCAACGCCAGGCGCTCTCCCGGGTCGGAGAGACGCCGCGCAAGGCCCATCGCCTGGGCCACGACCTCCTGCAGCGTCGGCGGCGGCACCAGCGTGTCGGCCCGAGGCGGGGGAGGCGTCGTGGACGACGTGATGGCAAGCGCGAACGCCTGCTGGCCGGCTGCCGCACGCATGCCGTGCAGCACGTCGTCGATCACCGAGAGCGTCTCGGCGACGTCGGCCGCGCGATAGCCATGGTGCAACGCGGGCCACTCGGCAAGACGCGCCCGCGCGGTTTCGAGGCGGCTGATGCGCTCTAGCGGATCGGCGAGCGCCGCCACGTGGCGCAGGGTCGCGGCTACGTCCTCGGTGAACGCGGCGTACGCACGGGCGCCGCCGGCGGCTGCGAACTGGGCGCGACGCACCGCGCCGCGGTAGGCCTCCGTACGCTCCCAGTCCACGTCGGATGCGGCAATGGTCACGGCGCGCGTCGCGGGCGGGTCGTTCCCGACGATCGTGCCCGTCGGCGTCTGGACGATGACGTCGTCGCCGACGCGCGTGAACTCGCCGAGCACGGAGAGAACGCCGCCGTCGCGCAGGAACACCTGGAACCATACCGGTGCGGCGGTGGAGGCTGCCCCGGCCTGTGGCTGCGCCTCACCCGGCGCAGCGGGCGCCGCGAGCAGGAGGCCGCCGACGACGAGGCATCGGCAGGCGCACCGGCGCGAGAGGACGAACAGCCGGATCCGGTTCGACACGACACGCGATCTTCGCCGGTTTTGCGCATCCATGTCGAGGCATCGCGCACCTCGATGCCGACGAGGCGAACCGGCCTGTGGAAAACCTGCGGACGATCGGTGGATATCGTGTGCGCCAACGGAGACGGGCGGCTGCAAGTCGTTCGTGCATCGACACCTTGCCGCGGCACGTTCTCCTGTGCACGTGATTCGCACGCCTCTTCGCTTGCGCCGCAGGGCCAGTTCTCTACAATGACCGTCGCCTTCGGGATTCCTCCCGCCGGCACGACGGTCACAGGATGGGCAGCAACGGTTTGGTGGACGGACGCGCGTGCAGAGAATCGAGCAACACATCAACGGCCGGCTGTACTACATCGAGCTGTCACAGGTGCAACGCCACCGCTGGCGAGCGCACGTGGTGACCGCACAGGGCGCGCCGACGGCGCTCATGCCCTTCTACGACGACACCGCCGATGCGGCAGCCAGCCGCCTCTCGGAGTGGCTGTCACGGCTGCACCGACCGACCGAGGCGCATGCGTAAGTTGTCGCTTGCTGTCCTGCTGCTCACGGGGGCTCTGGCGCCCGTGAGCGCGCAGGCGCCCGCACCGTCGCCACCAGCCACCACTCCCGCACCCTCCCGCACCACCGCCCCACGCGACGTGCCCCGCGTGGTCCTGCTGGCGACCGGCGGCACCATCGCCAATCGCAGCAGCGGCCGCCTGACGGCCGACGAGCTTGTCGCGAGCGTCCCCGGCCTCGACGCCGTGGCCTCGGTGGAGGCCGAACAGTTTGCCAACGTCGCCAGTGCGCAGCTTTCACTGGCGCGATGGATCGAGCTCTCCCGACGCATCACGTCGCGGCTGCGCGCCGATCCGGCGCTTGCCGGCATCGTTGTCACGAGCGGCACCGACACGCTCGAGGAACTGGCGTACTTCCTCCACCTCACCGTCCGCGACCGCCGTCCGGTCGTGGTGACGGGCTCGATGCGCACGCCGGAACACGTGGGATACGACGGCGCCGCCAACCTCCTGGCCGCGTTCCGGGTCGCGGCCGCGCCGGCGGCGGCAGGACGCGGCGTGCTTGTCGTCCTCGACGACGAGATCAATGGCGCGCGGGAGGTCACCAAGACCGATGCGCGGCGGCTCCACACGTTCATGGCGCGCGGTGTCGGGCGACTCGGCGTCGTCGACGCGGATCGCGTCGTCTTCGAGCGGACGGCCGCGGGCAGGCACACGGCGAACTCGGAGTTCGACATCACCCGGATCGCCTCGTTGCCGCGCGTGGACGTGCTGCTCACCTATCAGGGCGCGACCGGCGACCTCATCACGGCGGCCATCGACTTCGGCGCTCGCGGCCTCGTCATCGCGACGGCGGGAGCCGGCGCGCTCTCGGGGACGCAGGCCGAGGGGCTCGCCTACGCGCGCGACAAGGGCATCCCGGTCGTGATCACCACGCGCGCCGGTGGCGGGCGCATCACGCCGGACGCCTCGCCGCGCATTGCCGGCAGTGACCTCTCGCCCGTCAAGGCGCGTGTGCTGCTCATGGTCGCGCTCGCCGTCACGAGCGACGGCGCGCAGCTTCAGAGAATCTTCGACGAGTACTGAGAAGCGCGGGACAAGTCCCGCGGCTACACCTGGGCGCGGCAGCTACCGCGACACCCGGGGACGCGGGACGCCCACGAGCGCGACGATCGGCACGACCACTGCCGCCGCGAGGCCCGCGAACATGTGCATCGGCATCGTCAGCTGGGCGAATCCCGGGGGCGTCGGCGAGCCGTCCGGCAGCACGGGCGTGAGCGTGGCGACGCATGAGGCGGCGGCCGTCACGAGGCTGCCGACGATGTAGAGGGGCGTGGCGATGGTCATGCCACGCGCCAGCAGGAGGTAGATGCCGGCGGCGAGCAGCACGGACAGCGTCGAAGCCGTCGTCACCGACGAAGGATCGATCGCGGCGGGTATCGGATAGCCCGTCAGGCCCGGATAGGCGGAGCGCCAGGCCAGGTTGCCGGCCGCGGCAACGACCGCGGCCAGCACGCCCCCCACGGCGAATCGCCAGGCGGGTGCCGCAGCAGCGCGCGTCTGCACGCTGCTGCGGTCCTGAGTGGTATCGGTCACGGCAGCGGCGTGCCCAGCGCGTTGGTGCCCAGACGCAGCCCCTCGCCGCTGTACATCGCGCGCTCGACGACGAGCGGCAGCGAGCCGCCCACAGACTCGATCAGCACGCCCGCCTTCGAGTCTGCCGGCAGGCCGGCCTCGACGAGCCAGTCGGCGAGCGTGAACGTCTGCCGCGTGTTGGCGTCCAGCGGACGCGGCGCCAGTTCGACGGTGTTGCCTTCGAGGAGCAGGCGGGGACGGAACATGCCAGCCTGGCCACCGGTGTTCGCGATCAGGATGTAGGTCTGCCATCCGAGCGGGCCGCCGTTCTCGCCCTCGGCCAGTACCCACCGCGGGGCGGTGCGCGTGGTGCCCGGCGAGTTGTGCGCCTCGTACCACGTGTTGGCGGCGCCCGGCCACCACATCGCACGCTCGACGATCAACGGCACCGAGTTGAGCGAGCGGATGCGGACCGAGATGTCGCTGCTGCCGGTGCGGAACGGCCACTGGCCCGGGAACAACTCCTCTTCGTCCACCCAGATGTTGAAGCGCGAGTTCGGCATCACCGTGTACTGCCGCGAGTACACGCCGGGAGCCACCGTGTTCGAACCGCCGACGATGAAGTCGGCCTGCACGATGGCGGCGCTGTTGGTCGTGTTCCCGATCAGCACGAAGTGATCGAAGAAGTCACCGGCGTTGCCCTCCGCGAGGAACCACTCGTTGGCGGGGGCGGTGATGCCGGCGCTCTCGTGCCCGGCCTTGAAGAGCGGGCTGTCGCCGCGATACATCGCGCGCTCGGCGATGATCGGCTCGCCTGCCGTCACGGTGAACGCCGCGGAGAACTCCGCCGAGGCAAGCGGCGTCGTGCCGCCGATGTCCTCGACGTTGGCCCACACGTTGAAGCGGCTGTTGGGCGCCAGCGTGTACGACTTCGTGTAGACCGCGCCGGTGCCGAGCAGGAACCGTCCCTCGACCGTGACAGGCGTCGCGTTGGGGTTCTGCAGCAGGTAGAACAGGTTGAAGCCGGCAATCGTCGCGCCCTCGGCGAAGTACCACGTGCGCGACGGGGCCACGACACCGGTTTCGGCGTGCCCGGCGTAGGAGGTCTTGTCCCACGTCATGAGGCGGTCCACGCCGATCGGCGCGGTCGCCTTCACGGTGGTCGCGAACTCGTAGGCGACGTCGGGCCCGTTCTCGGCGATGCCGGGCTGCTCGTCGAGCAGCACCGTGCGCCGCTCCCACGGTCCGAGCACCAGGTCGGTCGGCGGCACCGCAACACCGGACGGCAGCTGGTACGTGATCTGGACCGTCACGGGCGCCGGCGACGGGTTGGCAAGGGCCAGCCGCACGTCGAAGTTGAGCCCGGACGTCTTCGTGGCACCTTCGGCGAAGTATCGCGTGAACGCGCCCAGGATCGGGTTCGTTCCGGCCTGGTGTTCCTCCTCGTTCGTCGCACCGTCACCATCAGGGTCGGCATAGGGCGATCCGGAGTTGGCGCACGGGTCGAGGCCGTAGAGCGCCGCGTACGCGGCATAGCCAGGCAGCGTCGCCTCGATGAACGTGCACTCGCCCGGGAAGATGCCCGTCCGCGTGAACGTGTCCACCATGCCGTTCGTGTCGTTGGCCACGAGGTTCGTGAAGCCGGACTGGTAGACGACCGCGATGCCGTTGCCGTTGATCTCCGGGTTCTCCGTGTCGAAGCTGGAGCCGCCTGACGCCTGGGCGCCGCCTTCCGACACGCTCACGCGCTGCAGTGCGCCGAAGGTATCGGCCGGATGCGCCGGCGCGACGACGCCCGCCCCGAGGACCTGGCGCGCGAAGACGTCGGCCGCGTCGTTTGTGTCTCCGGGGACGAGATCCGACGCGTACGAGCGGTACGAGAGGTAGCGGCCGAACATGCTGAGCGTCGGGTCGTAGGACCCATTCGTCGTGCCGACGTTCTCCGTCGCACCGCTGACGGGCCCGCGGAGCAGCGAACCGTCGGCCCGCGCGATGAACGCATCCGACGCCGCCGTGGCCTCGGTGGAGAGAATCGTGCTCGAGAGCAGGTACGTGACGTACTTGCCGTCGGTGCTGATGAACGGATCACGGACCTCGATGCTCGGGTCCTTGCCGTCGATGTTGGTGCTGAGGCGGAGGGTCGTTCCCGCGACCATGTCGCGCACGAAGACGTCGGCGCGGTTGTTCGTGTCGGGGCTCACGAGGTTGCTCGCCGCCGACACGAACGCGACGACGCGGCCGTCGCCCGAGATCGTCGGGGTGGTCGACGCGAAGTTCGTGGCGCCGGAGAGCGCGCGGCTGACGAGTTCGCTGGTTCCGGTGAGCCGGTCGAACCGGTAGACGTCCACCAACGCGTTCGTGTCGGCCGGGTCGAGGCTGGCCTGGGTCAGGTAGACCACGTAGCGCCCGCTGGCGCTGATGCGCGGCTGGGCCGCAGGCTGCACCGGTCCGCCCGGAGCCGCCACGCTCACCGGCGTCGTCGCGCCGGTGAAGCGGTCGTAGATGAACGACCCGCCGATACCAGCGCCGCGGTTGTACGCGAGGAAGCGGCCATCGTGGCTGATGCTGACCCAGTCGGCGTCGAGCGATTCATAGCCGGCCTGGATGGGCACCCGCGTGGTGATGCCGGATGTCCGGTCGCGCACGAACACGTCGATGCGCCCGTTGGTGTCATTGGCGTCGAGGTTCGTCGCCGACGACAGGAACGCGACGATCGTGCCGTCGTAGCTCGGGGCCGGACGCAGGCTCTGGCCCGAGTAGGTGTCGGGCAGACCCGCGGCCGTGCGCGTGACGCGCTCGACGGCTCCCCCCGATCCCGAGAACACGTCGGTGTCGCCGTTGAGGTCGCCCGCGACAAGCAGCGTGTCGTCGGACGAGAACACGACGCGGCCGGTGTCGGCCACGTGCGCGCTGTCGGAATCGCCGGTCGGCGCCGCCGTCCCCGAACTGATCCGCACGAGCGCTCCGACCACGGCGGCACCGCCGCTGCGATCGATTGGCGCACGATAGACGTCGAACGCCGCGTCGAACGTCCCGCCGAAGTCTGCCGACTGCGACGTGAACGCGACATAGGCCCCCGACGCGCTCAGGCGTGCGTCGAAGCTGTTGCCGTTGCCGCTCAGCCCACCGCCGGTCTTCGACACCAGCAGCGTCGTGCTCGCCGCCACGTCGCGCACGTAGACGTCGGTGAGGCCGTTGCCGTCGCCGGTCGCGGCCGCAGCGGCCGTCTCGAACGCCACGAGCTGGGCGTCTGCCGAGATCGTCGGGCGCGTGGAGCCGGCGGTGAGCTGTGCGCCGCCCGCCGACAGGCTCACGCGCACCGTGGTCGGCGATCCGCTGACGAGCCCGCGGCGCAGGAAGACGTCGGACACGTTGTTGGAGTCGCTCCCTACGCCAGCCGTGGCCGTCGCGAAGGCGACCGTCCCGTCGTTGGCCACGCTCGGGCGGGTTTCCGACGTCAGGACCGCGCCGCCGCTCGAGCGGGATGCGAGGTAGGTCGTGTTCGTGTCGCGGTCGCGCAGGTAGACGTGCGTGTTGGCGCTGCCCCCGGAGGCGAGGTTCGGCGCCCGGCTCAGGAACGCGACGAACCGGCCGTTCGGGCTGATCGCGGAGGAGAAGCTGGCCCCTGAGCCCTCGGCGCCCCCGCTGCTCACCGACACACGCGTGATCACGCTCGACGAACGGTCGAGCACGAACACGTCGCTCGAGTTGTTCGTGTCGCCGGCCACGAGGTTGCTCGCGCAGGAGTCGAACGCCACGAACTGACCAGTGGCCGAGACGGAAGCCCGCTGCGCGGTGCAGTTGCCCTGCACGCCGCCAGGCCCCAGCACGCGCGTCACCACGCCACCCGACTCGATGAAGATGTCGGACGTCGAATTCGTGTCGCCCGCGACGAGCGTCGAGACCGGACTCTCGAACACGACCGTGGATCCGTCCGCGCTCACCGCCGGACGGGGCGTGTAGCGGCCCCCGGCTGCCTGCTCACCCGACGCGGCAATGCTCAGGCGCTCGGTCACCTGACCGAACGCAGAGGGCGCTGCGATCGCTGCTGCGGCGATCGCGGCCGCACCCCACCCTGCTCGACCTCTCCTCATGCTGCCTCCCCCTTGAGCGGGCCCTCAGGCGCGCTCCGGCTGATGTGCCACCTTACGGCGCAGGCGCGGCAACTGCAATCCGCGGGCCGCGTCTGGCGGACCTGCGTTCAAGGTCGCGGTGGCCGCGTCGATTCCCGTGAGGGAACACCTGTCGATGACAACACGCCCGATCACGCTCGAACTCGCCTCGTCCACGGCGTCGGTCGGCACGTCCGGCGACTTCCGGGTGCCGCTCGTCGGCGTCATCGAGGACCTCGTCTCGCTTCTCGAAGCCCAGATTCCGGATTCCTCGGAGTTCCCGGCCGAGCCTCTCCGGCTCCGGCTGCGACATGCCACCGACCGCTTGCGGGACGTCGAGATCGCCACCGACATTCCCCCGGCCGGCATCCGACTCGTCGCCGACGCCTCGCAGGCCTGTGCACGTCTCGCCGGCCACGCGGCCGCCCGCGAGGGCGAACTCGTCGGCGTCATCCGACTGCTCCGCGAACTCGTGGATGGGCTGCGGGGCGACGCCATCGCCTTCCGCGACGATCTCCTCCGCAGCAGTGAGCGCGTCGCCGACCTGACCCAGATCGAGGACATCCGGACGCTGCGGCGGGCCCTCAACCGGGAAGTCGATCAGCTGCGCCAGTGCGTGCAGCAGGGCGAACACCGCGAGCATTCGCGCTTCACGCAGGTCGCCGGCGACCTGCGACGGGCCGATGCCGCGATGGCTTCCGCGCAGCCGCCCGGGTCCCGCGACTTCTCGCGCGGCCTGCCGACGAAAGCCGCCCTGCTCACCGCGCTCGGCGCCGTGCGCGAGCCGACGGCCATCATCCTGTGCCGCATCGACGACGCTGACGCCATCGTCGACGGCCACGGTCAGACGATTCTCGAGCGCGTCGTCGTCGCCCTCGCGCAGTTGCTCGATGCGACCTTCGGCGCTGAGGCCCAAGTGTACCGGACGAGTACACAGTGTGTGGCAATGTTCCTGCGGGGGGCGCCGGTCAGGCAGGTGGCGGCCCAGGTCCGGAAGGTCCAGGCGCGCGTGGCCCCGGAGTACGAGTACGAGCGCCACGGCGTCACCCGGCGCGTGGTCTTCACCTTCAGTGCGGTCGTGACGCTCTCCTCCGGTAAGGGCGACGGAAGCGCCCTCGAGGCGTTCACGCGTGCCGAGGAGACGGCCGCGCGCGCCACGGGCGTGTCGCAGCTGCAGGTCGAGTCGAGTGGGCTCGGCCGCCTCGTCGGCTGGCTGTCGGCCGGATGAAGAAGCGCTCGTAGGCCGAGTCGATCTGGAAGTGCGTCACGCCGAGCGCGAGCAGGCGGCGCGCGTCCGCCTCGGCGGCCCGCGAGTGATCGTCGCCATGGGAGGCGTAGCGGAATACGTTGAGGGCGGCGACGGCGGTCACGCCGTGCTGCCGGCACGACGCGACGGTCTCGGCATCGAGCACGCTCCCCAACTCGAAGAGGAATCGTCGCGCCGCGACGGCATCGCCGCGCCCGAGCGCGGCCTTCAGGGCTGCCCGGTTCGCCGCTTCCCGCACGACTCCGCCCGAGAGCGCCGGTAGGCGTCCGCCGTTCAGGCTCCATGTCGTTTCGAGCAGTCGATGCCGGCCGAGGGTGGCAAGCAGGCCCTCGAGGAATTCGTCGCTGGCATCGGGCACCTTGATGTCCAGCATCAGGCGGATGCGGCCCGCGCACCGTGCGCACAGTTCCTCGAACGTCATGGGACGCGTGCCGCCCGGCGTCGCACGCAGCGACTCGACCTCGGCCCATGTCATCCCGGCCACGCTGCGAGGGTCGTTGTAGTACCGCTGGAAGTCGGCGTCGTGGTGGAGGATGGCCTGCCCGTCGCGCGTGCGCCTCACGTCCACCTCGAGCATCCAGTAGCCGCGGGCGATTGCGGCCTCGACCGACGAGGGACTGTTCTCCGGGTGATCGGCATCGACGATGCCGCCGCGGTGGGCGATGAGGAGGAGGCGCGTGTCGGCGGTGTCGGCGGTGCGGTACGCGAGCGGCGCGAGCCCCATGGCGACAAGCAGTTCGCGTCTCGAAGGATGTGTCACGTCGGCTTCTCCGCCTGCACCATATCGCGATGGGGGAACCGGGTGGCGGGTATCGGGTATCGGATCGACGTGGAACTCGTCCCGGAACGAGTCGCGAGTGCGTGAGACCGCGCGTCGACGGTTAGGGTGCGGCGGGATGAACGTGGCACTCACAGTAGATGCCGCTTCGAGAACGCGACAAACCGCGCTGGCTGGGAACCTTGCGTGGTTTGAGAAACACGTGGAAACGCCGACACGGTTCAACCGAACCAAATCGAAGGGTTTCTATCGTCGAAAGACGCGCGGAATTGCCTGGTTCAAGGACACAGACCAGCATCCTGAACGCGCACGATGTCGAGGTCAGGGAGACGCCGAAGAAGGCCACGGACGATGTCGGCGTTGAAGTTCTCGTCCGCTGCGAGGCGAAGCATCGGACGGACGGCCTACTTGCGCCTGGCCAGCAGTCGTTCCCTGATTCCGGCCGAAGGGAATCGCCGCTCGGCCTCTTCCCGGACGCGTTCAGCGAGTCCCTCGCGCTCCTTCAGGTAGGCGTCAACTTCAGGCTTGTGCCGGAGGTAGTACGTAATGACGGAGTACACATCGACCAGCGGAACCGTTGGGTAATGCTGCGCGATCTCCTCGGCGGTCGCACCGGTCTCGAACGCGTCGACGATGGTTTCGAGCATGACCCGCGTACCCGCCACGCGCACGACGCCGTGGTCATCGGTATGGATAGGCACTCGCTCGAGGACATTCGTCGCGTTCATGCTGGGACCTTGCTCGAATTATGCGCGGCCTCTCTCCTCCGGCCCGCTGCCCCTGGGGAGGGCCGCCCCGATAGACAACAGGGTAGACAATGGCCCGGTAGCCGCTTGTCTACCTTCATCGGCCGCACCGAACGACCGTCTTGACCTCGAACAGACGAGCGCTCGTTGAGGGGTTCGCGCCTGGGAGGCTCTCAGCGCCCAAACGTCCGATGCACCGAAGCCGTTCCGGCTGAAGACGATGGCGACTCCGCGTGCGGCGCACGTCGTTCGCCGGCCGCATCTTGCGCGCAGCTTTCTCCGACGAACCGGCGGCGCCCGCACGCCGCCACATCCGGTCATCAAGACGAATCGGGGCGCAGTGTCCCTGTCAGGCCCGGCGGCTGCTGAACGCGAGTGCCGCGTGTCGGCATCGCCGTCAGGAATCGCCGCGCCGCGGCGTTCATCCATGGAAAGGGACCGCCAACTGCCGCCCACCCTGTCCCTCCCCTGGCTCGCCTCAGCGGCAAGCCGCGAGACCGCTAACGTCTGCACGACATCCTGCACGGCGCGCCCCAGCGGCTCGACCAGAATCACGCAAGCAGCCCGGACCATCACGCGGTGGATGGTGGGCTCGCTCTCGTTCCCGTCAAGGCGCCTCGCTCACGCTCGGCCCACGACGGCCACCCCAACGCGGTTGCCGCGTTGGGGACCCCGGCGCTGGGCGTGGCTTCGGCCTTGACGGGAGCCTCGATCGAGCCGAAGACCGCCAATTGCGTGATGCTCCGGAACAAGTCGCGGGGGCTGCGCGTACGGGTTCGCCCGGTTGGGGTGCGGCGGGATGAACGTGACACTCACCGGAGGTGCCGCTTCGAGAACGCGACACCGGAACCGGACTTCAGGTAGCGCTCGAAGGCCATGGCGCGGCGTTCGTCGGCAAACTCGATACACACGTCGAGTTCCCACGGTCCTCGTCGAGCCGTGTGCGTCGAACGGCCGGCATTGTGCGCGGCAAGGCGGGCCGCCGGATGGGCGGTGACGCCGGTGTAGTAGCGACTGCGATCAGCGAGACTGCGGAGGATGTACACGCAGGTCCTCGGTGCGGACATGCCGCCGGCCAGTGCAAGGGACGAGCCGGACGAACGCGTGCGGAGAACCGCGGATCGATGTCGCGCGAAGGGCAGGAACTGCGATCGTTCGAGGGGACGGAGTGGCAACCCTCGCGACGCCGCTCGCCTGACGCGGCCTGCCAACCGGCGCTCGTTCGGGGAGGGGTGAGGCCCACCTTCGCGCTTCGCGCTCCGGTGGACATCCTTCGCATGGCCTGCCGTCCGGAGCTCACGCACGCGATGGCAGGCGTGAGCGAAGGATGGTGGACCTGACCGGGATCGAACCGGTGACCTCCTGAATGCCATTCAGGCGCGCTCCCAGCTGCGCCACAGGCCCACACACAGACATCGAAGTATAGCCGCCCCCGCGGCGGCCGTCAAAGGCCGGAACGGGGGGCTCCGCTGACCCTTGCCACGGACGCGGCCTCCATGCAGCCCGCCGGCGGACGGTTGCGCCCTGCTCCACTCGATTGGTCCGCAGGGCACGGTGCACTGGGGAACTCGTCCCGGGACGAGTTCCCGCCGACGCCAGCGACGGGCGCCAGCAGGCTGCGTACCGGATCGTGCGTGCGCCGGCCCTGGCCGCGCGCAGCGACGGCGTGAAGGCCATGATCTTGCCGGCACGGCCACCGCGCGTGAGTTCCGTCACGCGCCGTGAAAAGATGGGCCCGCCACTGCCAATCGGGTCCGATGCGTCCACACCACGCGTTCCGCGCTGGCGGCGTCACGCCAATCGCGTGTCGCCGTCTCGTCCTCTCGTCACTGTTCGCCGCGGCGTCGGCCACTGCCGGGACTGGCATCGTCTCGCCACGCGCTCTGCACGCGTCCGCAGGCCCCTCCCCGATGCCCGCCCTGTCTGCCGACGACCAGGCGACAAGCCCGCAGGCGCGGGAAGCGTACGACCGCGCGCGCGACCTTGAGAAGCGCGGCGACGAGGGCGCGGCGCTCGCGCTGCTCTGGACGGCCTCGGGTCTTGCGCCTCGCGACGCCGAGATTCAGATGCGCCTGGCCGGGGCGCTCGAGCGCGTCGGCGCGCTCGACGCCGCCATCGACGCCTGGCGCGCCGCCCTCGATGCGCGTCCAGGTGACCGGACCGCTGAACGCGGCCTCGTGCTCGCACTCGTCGCCGCCGGACGCAGTCCCGAAGCCGTGCAACTGGCCCGCGCGGCCGCCGACAGCCGTCCGGACGCTGCCGACGCCCTGTTCCTGCTCGGGCTCGCGCAGTCGGAACAGGACGTCGAGGCCGCGCGCGAGCACTTCACGCGCGCGCTCGCCCGTGACCCGCGGCACACACTCGCGCGCTACAACCTCGCGCTGGTGCTCAAGCGTCTCGACCGCCTCGACGAGGCCCTCGTCGAGCTCCGCCGCGTCATCGCCGCCGACCCGCGCGCGGAAGCCCATCACGCACTCGCCCAGGTGCTCTGGCATCGGGGCGACGATGCGCGCGCCGTGGACGCGCTCCAGGCTGCCATCACGATGGAGCCCCGTCACGCCGAGGCCCACACGCTGCTGGGCGTGATCAGCGCTGCGCAACGCGACTGGACGGCTGCGGCCGCGTCGTTGCGCCACGCGCTGACGCTGCGGCCCGACAAGGCCGGCACGCACGAGACGCTGGCGCGCGTGCTGCGCGCCTCGGGCGACAGGGCCGGTGCCGCTCGCCATCAGGCCGAGGGGGAACGACTGCGGCGCGCGGCCGACCGCGATCAGGAGGCGCGTGTCCTGACCTCGCTCGGCACTGCACGGCTCGAGCAGGGCGACGCGCTTGCCGCGCTCGACGCCTTCCGGAAGGCGCTCGCCGTCAATGCCGGCTACGCGCCTGCGCACTTCCAGATCGGGCGCGCACTCGACCGCCTGGGCCATACGGATGCCGCGGATGGCGCCTACGCACGAGCCCGCGCGCTCAACCCCAACCTCGTCCCCCCACCGCGCAGGGGGTCGCCAACTCCACCGTAGCGGCGGCAAGGTCCGTCTGCAGGCAATTCGGGTTGTCTAACCACCCGAATCGGGTGTATGAGATTGGTCGTTCATTAGACAGCCATCGACACGCCGTTCGGCCGCCAGGCCGCAGGCGCGTGGCGGTTCACGTGCATCGGGCTCACTTTGGGGGAGAGGCCATGGCGAGTGCGCAACGTGTGAGGGCACTGCTCTGTGCAGTGGTGGTCATGTTCTTTGCGGCCACCAGCACCGCGCAGGAGTTCCGAGCGACGGTCAGGGGACAGGTCGTGGATGCGAGCAGCGGGCGGCTGCCTGGCGCCACGGTGTCGGTACAGAACACCGAGACGAACGAACTGGCGACGGCGGTCACGAATGCCGAAGGGACGTACACCATTCCCTTCCTGCGTCCGGGGCCCTACACGCTCACCGTGGAACTCGAAGGGTTCCAGAAGTACGTGCGCAGCGGACTGGTGCTCGAGGTCGGCCAGGTGGCTGCGATCAACGTCACGCTCGGCGTCGGTGCACAGACCGAGGAGGTCACCGTCACGGCGCAGGCCGTGCTCGAGTCCGGCAACGCCAACCGCGGTGACGTCATCGACAACCGGCGCATTGCCGAACTGCCGCTGCAATCACGCAGCCCGATCGCCCTGGCCACGCTCGTCGCGGGCGTCAACTACAACGCCCAGGCGGTGTACCTGCGCCCGTTCGACAACGGCGCGCTCGCCGACTTCTCGATGAACGGCGGCGCCAACCGCAACAACGAGTTCCTGCTCGACGGCGCGCCGAACAACGCCAACCAGGGCGGCAACAACATCGCGTACGTGCCGCCGGCCGAGGCGGTGCAGGAGTTCAAGATCGCGACCAACACGTACGACGCGCAGTACGGGCGGACGGCGGGCGGCGTGGTGAACATGTCGCTCAAGTCGGGCACCAACAGCCTCCATGGCGTGGGCTACGAGTTCATGCGGCGCAAGTGGCTCGACGCCAACTCGTTCCTCCTCAACTCCCGCGACGCGCCCAAGAGCGACCACTACCTCGATCAGTACGGCTTCAGCATCGACGGTCCGGTCAGGATTCCCGGGCTCTACAACGGGCAGAACAAGACGTTCTTCCTGTTCACCGGTGAGCGCTACCGCGAAGGCACGCCCAACCCGCTGTTCAACACCACGCCCACCGAGGCGATGCGGCGCGGCGACTTCAGCGACTACCGCGACATCAACGGCAACCTGATCCAGATCTACGACCCGGCCACCGGACGCAACGTCAACGGCACATGGGTGCGCGATCCGTTCCCGGGCAACATCATTCCGCAGGACCGCATCGACCCGATTGCGCGCGAGATCATGCAGTACTACCCGCTGCCCAACAACACGACGGCAGGGGTCGCGCCGTGGCAGCAGAACCTTGCCTTCAGCGAGCACATCAACAAGGACGTGTTCTGGAACTGGGTGGCCAAGGTCGACCACAACATCAACACCAACAACCGCACGTTCTTCCGCTGGGCGGAGAACGAGCGCAACGAACTGCGCAATGGCACGCCAATCCGCAGCGGCCCGGCACAGGACGGGCAGCTCCCGCTCATCCGCGCCAACCGCGCCATCGTCGGCGACTGGGTCCACATCATGGGCGGCAGCACGGTGCTCAACCTGCGGGGCTCCTACACGTACTTCCTCGAGCTGAGCCGGTCGGATGAAGGCTTCGGCTTCGATTCCACGCAGCTGGGGTTCCCCTCGAGCCTCGTGAACCAGCTGCCCGAGAAGCTCTTCCCGCGCGTGAACATCTCGGAGTACGCGTCGCTGTCGCGCAACAAGAGCGAGAACCGCAACTACATCTGGAGCATCCAGCCGAACATCTCGCTGACGCGGGGCCGTCACAACATCCGGGCCGGCCTCGACTTCCGCAGCACCCACGTGGCGGGCCGCAGCGTTGGCGAAGCCGGCATGCGCTTCGACTTCAACCGCGCGTTCACGCAGCGGGAGTTCAACCGCGCCGACGCGCTGTCGGGGAGCGGGTTCGCGTCGTTCCTGCTCGGGGCGCCGTCGGGAGGCGCCGTGGACAACAACCTCCTGCCCGACTACCGCTGGACCTACGCCGCGCCCTGGATCCAGGACGACTGGAAGCTCACCGATCGGTGGACGGTGAACGCCGGCCTCCGCTGGGACTACAACAGCCCGGTGAGCGAGGACGAGAATCGCCTGAACTACGTGTTCGATCCGTCGATCGTGAACCCGGTGACGGCGGGCATCGACCAGTCGCGCTTCCCGGGATACCAGGTGCGCGGCGGGCTGACGTTCGCGGGCGTGGACGGCAATCCCGAGCGGCCGTGGGAGGTGGACAGGAACAACGTGCAGATCCGCCTCGGCACCGCGTATCAACTGAACGACAGGACCGTCCTGCGCGGCGGCTACGGCCGCTACTACCTCAACCCGACAGGGCAGGGCCACGTCCAGGGCTTCAGCATCCAGACCGCGCTCATTCCCTCGCTCGACGGCGGCCAGACGCCGACCTATGCGCTTGGTAACCCGTTCCCGACCGGTGTCGAGCAGCCGCCCGGCAGCGCACTCGGTGCCCTGACGTTCCTCGGCCGCGGCCTCTCGTATGCCAACCCGGACTTCGTGGTGCCCAAGGCGGACCACTTCTCGGCCGGCGTGCAACGCCAACTGCCCTGGGGCGTGACGCTCGACGTGAGTTATGCCGGCAGCCGGTCCACGCAGCAGGAGAGCGAGTTCCGCGGCATCAACGAGCCGGGCCGCGACTTCCTGGACCAGTGTGACGTGACAAAGGGCGGATCCCGGGCCTACTGCGACCAGCAGCTGCCGAACCCGTTCTACCAGGTGGCCGGCTTCGAAGGCACGGCGCGCTTCACGAGCCCGACGCTGTCGCGGTTCGAGCTGAGTCGCCCGTACCCGGCGTTTGGCGGCATCACGGAAACGCAGCGCAACGACGGCACGATCAACTACCACTCGCTGCAGCTGGTGGCCAACCGGCGCTGGACGGGCGGGCTGGTCCTGAGCGGCAACTACACCTACGTGCCCAAGTACGAACAGATCGGCGCCTCGTCCGGTTGGACGCAAAGCGGACCGGGCATCGGCGGGCAGAATGCGTTCATCGACAACAGCACCATGGAGCTCGTGCGTGGGCCCTACTGGACGCACCGCCGCCACCGCATCTCGCTGTCGGGCGTCTACGAGTTCCCGTTCGGCGAGAACCACACCGGCCTGTTGCGAGCCCTGCTGCACGGCTGGTCGGTCGCGCCGATGTTCCTGTACCAGTCCGGCCAGCCCTGGAAGATTCCAGACAACACCGAACTTGTCGGCAACCCCGCGCTCGATCCCACGAAGGACGGGCAGTTCATCTACGGTGTGCAGCCCTGCGTCGGCCAGCGCAACGCGTCGGGCGGCTACACGTTGCTCGCCTACTCCGTGAACTATGGCTGCAGCCAGCCCTTCTTCCTGATCCGCGAGCCCTTCCAGGCGCGTACGACGCAGGTGCTCGACGACAGGTTGCGGCGAGCGGGGTACTGGCAGCTCGACCTGAACTTCGCCAAGACCACGCAGATCACCGACCGCGTGCGGTTCCAGCTGCGCGTCGAGGCGTTCAACGTGTTCAACAGCCCGATGTACGACGAGCGGGACTTCGAGCGTGGCACCGGCTCGGACAACTTCGGTCGCGTCAACCGCAACACCGTGGGCCAGTCGAACTTCCAGCGGTTCGTGCAGCTCGGGTTCCGGTTGATCTTCTAGGGATGGGCGCGCTATCGCGGCCGGACGCTCGTCCGGCCGCGACGCTCGAATCCAGGCCCGTGCGTGTCGCCTCCCTCGCCCTCCTCCTCCTTGCGGTCACACTGACCGCAGCCGAGGAACACACGCGACGCATCACGTGGCAGGACGTGGCGCCGATACACGCGCGGCTCACGTCACGTGGCTTCAGCGCACACGACTTCGACACACGCATCGCTCGCCTCGCTGCGGACAACGAGCGGCGCGTCCGGATCGGCGACGTCGATCACCTCGTCTTCTACATGCTGCAGTCCACCCGCTTCACCGACCGGACTGCCATCGAGCCGGCCCTCAGTGCGAAGTCGCTCGTCGACGGACTCGACGACGCGTGGCGCGAAGCCTTCTTCCGCGATCCGGCGAGCGCGCGCGATCGCGTGAGCCGCGACGTCCGCGCACGCGTGCACGCGACGGTGGAGGCGCTCGACGCACCGGGAACGAATGCGAGGCTCGCGTACTTCGCCCGCCTGCTTGCCGAGACCGCACCCGACGCGCGTGCTCGCGAACGAACGCTGCTCGACGAGTACCTCCGCGTGATGCGCTTCGTGCACGAGAAGGAGTTCGGGTCGGGGCGAGCGGATGCTGCCGCAGCGGCGAGCCTGTATCACACACGCGGGCTGAGCACCGACACCGCCGTCGAGGCGGGATTCATCGTCTCGCAGGGGCTTGGCGTGTTGCGCGCGCTCGATCCGGAACGCCGCATACGTCGGGTGCTCATCGTCGGTGCCGGACTCGATCTCGCCCCACGCACGGCGCTGCTCGAAGCCGCGCCGCCCCAGAGCTACCAGCCCTGGGCCGTGCTCGATGCGCTCGTGGACCTCGGCCTCTCCCGGCTCGACGACGTCACCATCGTCTCCGCGGACATCAACGATCGCGTCGTCCATCACTTACGTGATTCACGTGCGTCCCCACCCCTGCTCACGCTCCTGACCGGCATCGGCGAGACCGGCCCGATTTCGCTCGCCAGGGAGTACCGCGCGTACTTCGGCTCGCTCGGACGATCGATCGGGCTGATGGAGGACGCGCCGCCGCAAACGGCCCGCGACGCCGCCCGCGCGCCGGCCGGTCACCTCTACAAGCGCCTGAAGGTGTCCGCGGAAGCCGCGCGCGCGGTGCGCGCGACGCAGCTCGACGTCGTGACCGAGCGCCTCGACGGTCGCGGTCGTGGCGGAAGTGGGCACACGGGCGCTGGCTTCGATCTCGTCGTCGCCACGAACGTGTTCCCGTACTTCGACGACGATGGGCTCGCGCTCGCGTTGTCGAACATCGCGAGCATGCTCGGTCCGGGCGGAGTGCTGCTGCACAACGAGGCGCGTCCGGCGCTCCACGACATCTCGGCTGCCCTGGGGCTGCCGCCCTCACATTCGCGCCACGCGGTGATTGCCACCGTGAAGGGCGCACCGCCGCTCGGCGACAGCGTGTGGCTGCACGAGCGGCAGGCGCCGCCGCCACGCTAGCGGGGCTACCGCGAGCGCGTCGGAACCGGTGCGCCACGGCCTTCGGTCAGCGTCACGATTCGGTCCACGCCATCGACCGCGAAGGCTTCCTCGCCGCCGATGGGCCACCGGACGACGACGCGATCGGCGCGAGCCGCGCGCCCGAGTCCGAAATGCAGGCGGAAGTCGTTCTGGGCGTAGTAGCTGCCGCCGCCACGCACTTCGTCCACGAAGGTGCGGCCGCCCGCGGTGATGGTCGCGCGCGCACCGATGGCGTTGCGATGCGACGTCGTGCCGACGAGCGCGAGCGTCAGCCAGTGGCCGGCGGCGGGGCCGGTGTCGAGCCGGAACAGGTCGGGAGGCGCGTGCATGTTGTTGACCACGACGTCCACGTCGCCGTCGTTGTCGATGTCGCCGAAGGCTGCGCCGCGGCTCGCCGCCGGCGTGGTCAGCGGCGCACCCAGTCGATCGGTGACGTCCTCGAAGCGGCCGTTGCCGCGATTCCGGTAGACGACCTTTCGCTGCGCATAGCCCGACTCACCCGCGAGTGACGCAATCTCGGGATAGACGTGGCCGTTGACGAGGAAGAGATCGGGCCAGCCGTCGCGCTCGAGGTCGAGGAAGCCAACGCCCCATCCGAGCCAGCGCGTATTGATCCCGATGCCCGCGGCAAACGTCCGGTCCTCGCAGATGCCGTCGCCGGTGTTCGCATAGAGCGTGGACGTGTCACCCGCGAAGTTGGTCCGGAAGATGTCCATCGTGCCGTTGCGGTCGTAGTCGCCGATGGCGAGGCCCATCCCGGCCTGCGAACGTCCGTCCTGGCTGAACGCGCAGCCTGCCTCGATGCCGATGTCGGTGAACGTGCCGTTGCGGTCGTTCCGGTACAGCGTGCTCGGCTTCGAGTCGTTGGCCACGTACACGTCAATCCAACCGTCATCGTCGAAGTCGAGCGTCGACACGCCGAGGCCGTACGTGCCGCTCGACCGCGTGATGCCCGACGTCTTCGACACGTCCTCGAAGCGGCCGTCGCCGCGGTTGCGGTAGAGGGCGTTTGTGGCGCCGGGGAGCCCGGGCGGCCCGCACGCGACAGGAAGGCCCTTGTAGCGACACAGCCCCGACTCGGGCAGCGGCGTCGCGTCGAGGTCCATGTCGATGTAGTTGGCAATGAAGAGATCGAGATGCCCGTCGCGGTCGTAATCGAGGAATGCGCAGCCCGAGCCCCAGCGGCGAGACGTCGTGAGGCCGACCGGCGCGGTGACGTCCTCGAAGGTCCCGTCCGGGCGGTTGCGGAACAGCCGGTTCTGGCCCCAGTACGTCACGAGGATGTCGTCGCGACCGTCGGCGTCGTAATCGCCGACACATGCCGCCTGGCCCCAGCCCGACTGGCGGAGGCCGACCCTGTCGGTGACGTCCTCGAAGGTGCCGTTGCGCCGGTTGCGGTACAGGCGCGCCGTGGGCTCCTCTCCCTGAGGGAATCCTTCGAGCGTGGTGCCGTTCACGACGAACACGTCGAGCCAGCCGTCGGCGTCGACGTCGATGAGCGCGACCCCGCTGCCGGTGGTCTCGAGCAGATATCGGTTGCGATCGCGTCCGCCGTACACGGTGGTGCCGCTCAGGCCGGCTTCACGTGCGACATTGACGAAGGAGAACGGGAGCGGCGGCGGCGAGTCGGCGGAAAGCCCGAGCGCGGCGGCGGCCACGGCGGATGCGACGGCCCACGGTCGTACCTTGCGGCCCCGATGCCGGGACGCACGACCGTGCTCGATCGGCTCGTCGCTGGAACGGCACGCAGTCATCGTCGTCGTTGACGGTTGGAGCCTCATTGTACCGGGGCAGACAGCCGCACGGGCCCGCCGCGGCGTTCGACGGTCGGCGGGATGACGTTGCAGAAGAGGATCGCCTCGGCGCGAGGCACGTGACGTCTGGAGTTTCTGCAGTTGAGCTGGGTCTTCTCGCCGGGTGATGTCCTCGGCCACTACCGCGTCATCGCCCCACTCGGCGCGGGCGGCATGGGTCAGGTGTTCCTTGCCGAGGACGCGCGCCTGGGGCGCAAGCTGGCACTGAAGGTGCTGGCCCCGCAGAGCTTTGCCTCGGCGGAGCTCGTCGAGCGCTTCGACCGTGAGGCGCGGAGCGTGTCGGCGCTCAACCACCCGAACATCATCACGATGTACGACACGGGCCAGATCGGGGGCACGCGCTTCATCGCCACCGAGTTCATCGAGGGCCGCACGCTGCGCGCGCTGCTCGCGCGCGGGCGGCTCGACGTCGCCCGGTCGCTCGAGATCGCGGCGCAGGTCGCACAGGCGCTGATGGCCGCGCACGCGGCAGGCGTCGTCCACCGGGACCTGAAGCCCGAGAACGTGATGCTGCGGCACGACGGCTACGTGAAGGTCCTCGACTTCGGCCTCGCCAAGGTGAGCGGGATCGCCGGTGCGGCAGGCGGCGAGGCCGGGGCCACGCTCGAGACCGCCGCGGGCATCGTGATGGGCACGGTGCGCTACATGGCGCCGGAGCAGGCGCGGGGCGAGGACAGCGATGCCCGGACGGACCTGTTCGCGCTCGGCGTGGTGCTCTACGAGATGCTCGCGGGCACGACGCCGTTCACGGGTGCGACGGCAGCCGACGTGATCGGCGCGCTCCTGCACGTGGATCCGCGTCCGATTCCGGACGTGCCCGCTGGCGTCAATCGCCTGGTGGGGATGACCCTGCACAAGGATCGCGCCCGGCGGTACCAGTCAGCCGAGCGCCTGCTCGAAGCCATCCGCGTCGCCCAGCGCGCCCTCGAACCTCGACTGGCCGCCGCCACGCTCGTGATGCCGGCCGCATCGGCTGCCTCGGTACCGGACGTGGCGGCCGCTGTGCTCACGCCCGCCATGCAGCCGACCGAGCGGACGATCACGCCACGGCGGCGCCACGGGCGTCGCGTCCCTCGTTCGCTTGCCGTGCTGCCGATCGACGCCGATCGCGCCCACGCCGACCATGGCTACATCGCGGAGGGACTGACCGAGAGCCTGATCAACAGCCTGTCGCAGATGCCGCGGCTCCGGGTCATGGCGCGCAGCACCGTCTTCCGCTGCCATACCGACACCGAGGATCCCCAGGCGATCGGGCGCGCACTCGGCGTGCAGGCCGTCCTCACGGGGCGGCTGACGCAGCGCGGCGAGACGTTTGCCGTGAGCGTGGCGCTCATCGACGTCGAGGACGGGTCTCAACTCTGGGGCACCATCCTCCATCGCGCCTCGCGCGACCTGATCACGCTGCAGGCCGACATCGCGCGGGAGTTGACGGCCGCACTGAGCGTGCGGCTCACGCGCGAGCAGCGGCACCGCCTGTCGATACGCCACACGGCGAACGCCTCGGCCTATCGCCTGTACCTGCGCGCGCGGTACCTGTGCAACCAGCGCACGCGGCCCGCCCTCGAGGAGGCGCAGGCGCTCCTCGAACGGGCCGTGACCGACGACCCCGACTACGCACTCGCTCACGCTGCACTCGCCGACTGCTGCTCGCTGCTGGCCGTGAGCCTCCGCCCCACGTCGAGCGGCCCGACGATCCGGAAGGCCCGGGACGCCGCGTTCAAGGCCCTGGCGCTCGACGACGACCTCGCGGAAGGGCATGCGTCGCTCGCCTTCATCGCGTTCCGGTTCGACTGGGACTGGTCGCGGGCCGAGGCCGAGTTCGGCCGGGCGCTGGCACTCAACCCCGGGCACGCGCCCTCGCGGCAATGGCACGCGATGTTCCTGGCGGCTCGCTCGCGGATCGACGAGGCGCTTGCCGAGATGCGCGGTGCGCTCGAACTCGACCCGTTGTCGCTCGTCGTGCAGACGGGCATCGGACGCCTCCTGCACTTCGCACGCCGGTTCGAGGACGCGACCACGCAGTACGAACACGTGCTGCAGACGAACCCGTCGTTCGGGCAGGCGCACCTCGACCTCGCGTTGACGCACCTCGCGACCGGCGCACTCGCGCCTGCCCGCGACAACCTCGAGCGCGCGGAGCAGCTGATGGGCCGCGTCTCGACGATCATGGTGGTGCGCGGCGTCTGCGCCACGCGGGAGGGCCACACCGACGAGGCGCGCGGCATCCTGGCCGAGCTCCAGTCGTGGTCCGGGCGGAACGACACCGGCATCGGCGACGTCGCCTGCCTCGCGGCTGAACTCGGCGACTGGGGCCTCGCGCTCCCGCGGCTGCGGGATGCCTGTGCCATGCGTGCGGCGTTCATCGCCTACGTGGACGTCGAGCCGATCATGTCGCCGCTGCTCGAACACCCCGAATCGCGGGCACTGCTGCAGCCGTACGGCTTCGCGCGCGATCGCTGACACCGGTCCGACGGCCGGCCTACAATCTGGCGATGCGATACGCGCTGCGGGTCAACGGCGCGCGGCACGAGGTCGAGGCCGAGCCGACCGAGACGCTCCTGTCGGTGCTCCGCGATCGGCTCGGGCTCACGGGATCGAAGTACGGCTGCGGCGAAGGCCAGTGCGGCGCGTGCACGGTGCTGCTCGGCACGCGCGCCGTGCATGCGTGCGTCACCCGCGTGTCGGCAGTCGCCGATGCCGACGTCACGACAATCGAGGGTCTTGCCGGGGCCGGCACGCTCCATCCCGTGCAGCAGGCGTTCCTCGACGTCGAGGCGTTCCAGTGCGGCTACTGCACGCCGGGCATGATCATGGCGGCCGTCGCGCTGCTCCGGACGACGCCGTCACCATCAGATGACGACATCATCCGCGCGATGAACCGCAACATCTGCCGCTGCGGCACCTATCCCCGCATCGTGCAGGCCATCCACGCTGCCGCAGGCCAGATGCGGCAGCCCGGTCGCTGACGCCAGCCCTCAGGGCAGGCGCTTCACGAAGACGTTCGCGAACTCCACCTGCCCGCCGACGGGCACGAGCGCAATCGGGCCGGATGCAGTGCCATCGATCGGCACGCCGTCGAGCACGATGGTGCCGTTGATCGTCACTGTGCGCCGCCCGCGCTCCCGCCGCTCCACGACCCGATTCCATTGCCCGGTCGGACGCGTGTGCGCGGACGGCACCGACGCGATCGTCACGCCGACGCCGGGCCCTTGGGCCGGTGCCGCCAGCGGCTCGGCGAGCGTGCGCCCCTCGCCCGCGTGGCGCCAGTCGGCGATCACTTCGACGTCACCGTAGGACGCATCCGACACCAGCGGCTCCCCCGTGGTGGTCCCGTCGAACGCGATCCGCCAGTCGTGGGTCCTCCAGTTCGTGCCACCGGCCGGCAGCTTCCATCCGGTGAAGCTCTTGCCGTCGTAGAGCGAGACGTGCCCGGCGTCGGCGGTCGCAACCTGCGCGGCGGGCAGCTCTCCCCGCGAGGGCAGCTCGCGGATGCGGATGTTGCGGAACAGCACCGGTGCGCCCTCGGACTCGAGCGCGATGTAGCCCTTGCGCGGCGAGATGTCGTACCCGCCAGACACCTCCTTGCCGTTCACCGCAAGCTTCAGGGTGCCGTTGTCTGCCGTGATGCGGTAGTGGTTCCACTCGCCGGGGCCCTTGGCGCGGTGTTCGCTCGGCAGGCTCCGCATCGAACCCCTCGGGTGCGGACGGTCCGGCGTGAGCACGGCGCCGTGGATGGCGAACACGTCGCCGTGGCTCGTGTACGTCTCGGAGTTGCGGCCGTCGAGCACCTGCACCTCGATGGCCCTGAGGAACGGCTGCCCGCGTGCCGGCAGCGCGTCGGCCCAGACGAACACGCCGGCGTTGCCCTTCGGCTGCACGTGCTGGTACTCCAGCTCCAGCACGAAGTTCTCGTACATCCGCGGCGTGCGGATCTCGCAGATCGGCACGCCCGTCACCGAGATGACGCCATCCCGCACGCCGAACGTATCAGGCGCGCAGTTGATGTTCACCCAGCCGTCGAGCGACCTGCCGTCGAAGAGCGACACGAACCCGTTGTCCTGCGCCGCGACACCCACCGGCAGCATCGCGAGCACCAACCCACCCACAAGCATTCGCATGGGTACGCAGTCTACCCTTCGACGCGCCCGCGCGCAGGGACGTCCCGTCGGCCTGCCCTGCATCGCGCGGCGTCAGCCGCCGGACGCCCCTGCCATCTCCGAGCGGAGCAGCGGCGGCACGAAGCCGCTCAGGTACTGCACGAGATACGGATCCGTCGTCGTGCGCATGGCCTCGACGCCCCCGCGGAAGTAGACGACGCCGTCCTTCAGCACGATGAACTCCGCCTCCGCGCACTTGCTCTCGTCGGCCGGCTCGATCACGACGTGCCCATCGCGCATGACGGCCTTGTGGGTCGCGATGTAGAACGCGTCTTCGAGCTGGTGAGTGACGAGGACGGCCGTGACCCCTTCGAGGTCGCGCAGCTTGATGATCTCGGCGTCGATGGCCTTTGCGGTGATGGGGTCGAGGCCGGACGTCGGCTCGTCGAAGAGCAGCAGTTGCGGCCGCGCCGCCATGGCCCTGGCAATGGCGACACGGCGCCGCTGCCCGCCCGAGAGCTGCGACGGCATGCGATCGGCATGCTCGCCGAGACCGACGAACCCGAGCACCTCCTGCACGCGCGCCGCGACATCCGCGGCCGGCATGTCCGATTCCTGATCGAGCTTGTAGCCGACGTTCTCGCCGACGGTCAGTGAGTCGAACAGCGCGGATTCCTGGAACAGCATGCCGATGCCATCGCGCACGCGCATCAGCTCCGCCTCGGACGCATCGTCAACGCGCTGCCCGTTCACGTGCACGGTGCCGCAATCGGGACGCATGAGGCCCAGGATCATCTTCAGCAGGATCGACTTCCCGGATCCACTGGCGCCAATGATGATCACCATGCGCCCGTGCGGCACGGTGAAGCTGACATTGCGCAGCACCAGTGTGTCGTCGAAGATCTTGCCGATGTTCGAGAAGCGCACGGCGGGCTCGTCGTCGCGCGGCGACTCACTCGCCGTCTCGCCGCTTCCCCCGGCCACGCGCGGCGGCGCCCACGGAGACCATGTCGTCGACCGCTGCAACCATCTGACCATCGTCGCCCTCCGAAGCCTGCCTCATTCTCTCGCGAACGGGGATCCGCCGTGAGGCTCTACCGCTTCACGGCCCAGCGCAGCTTCGCCGCGGCGGCACGCCGGTTGGCGAACGTCTCGTCCTTCGCGGAGCGGACGACGGCTCGCGAGATCGCGCCATACACACCCTCGCGCCAGCCGGTCCTGAATGCCTGCTTCACGCGTCGATCCTCGCCCGAGTGAAACGTCAGCACGACGACCCGTCCGCCGGGCGCGAGGCACGCCGGCAGCGCGCGGAGCAGGCCATCGAGCGCGGCGAGTTCGTCGTTGACGAGGATGCGCAGGGCCTGGAACGTGCGCCGCACCGACATCTTCGATGCCGCCTTCGTGATGCCGGGGACATGCTCGGCGAGTGACCGGCGTACGAGCCGATCGAGCGCGTGCGTCGTGGGCACCGGCTGGCGCGCGAGCGCCGCGGCAATCGTCGCGGCATGCGGTTCGTCCGCGTAGTCGGCGAGGACGCGTACGAGCGACGCCTCGTCGAGCCGCGACAGCCGCTGCGCCGCGGGCTCACCGGTCGTCGGATCCATGCGGAGGTCAAGTGGCCCGTGGTGCCTGTAGGAGAAGCCGCGATCGGGCGTGTCGTGCTGCATCGCCGACACGCCGAGGTCCACGAGGATGCCGTCGGCAGCTGCGATGCCCGCTTCCCCGAGCACCGCGGGCAGGTCAGTGAAGCGTCGCCGGTGCACGTGCAGCATGTCGCCGAAGCCGGCGCCGCGGAGTCGCGCCTCGGTGCGCGGCAGTTCGATGGGGTCGACGTCGAGCCCGACGAGGCGCCCGCCCGGCCGCAGCCGCTCCAGGATGGCGCGCGCATGCCCACCGCCGCCGAGCGTGCAGTCGACAAACGTCTCACCCGGCGCCGGACGCAGGTGCGCCAGTACCTCGGCGACCATGATCGGCCGATGCGGGCCGGTGACCTCTCGACTGTCGGCCATTCGCGACTCGGTCATTCGCGACTCGGAATTCGGAATTCGGAATTCGGAATTCGGAGTGTATGCCCCCGGTACCCCCGTACGGGGCGCGTTCGGCGAACGCGCCGACCGTTGCCGGAAGTGTACGATCGCGCCCACACCATGCAGCCGGCACACCGACTGGAGTCGCTCGACGCGTATCGCGGGCTGATCATGCTGACGCTGCTCTGCGGCGGCATCTTCCACTCGCTCGCCGGGCACCCGACATGGGGCTGGCTCGCCACCCAGAACGAGCACGTCGCGTGGGAAGGCACCACCTACTGGGACTTGATCCAGCCGGCCTTCATGTTCATGGTCGGCGTGGCGATGCCCTTCGCGTTCGCCGCACGGACGGCCCGCGGACAGGCACGCACGACGCAGGGCCTGCACACGTGCTGCGGCGGGCGGCGATGCTCGTCGTGATTGGCGTCCTGCTCGATCACATCGGCGCCGACCGCGTCCAGATCGGCTTCATCCGCGTGCTGCAGCAGATCGCGTTCGGCTACGTCGTCGCGTTCCTCGTGCTCGGCCGATCGCTGCGGACGCAGGGGCTCGTCGCCGCCGGCATCCTGGTCGGCTATCAGGCGCTGTGGATGTTCAACCCGTGGAACGGCCCGGGCGGACCGTGGGCGCAGGGCGGCGAGAACATCGGCAGGGCCTTCGACATGTGGATGATCGGGCGCCACTACAGCGGCCACTACGTCGGGCTCAACGCCGTGCCGTCGGCCGCGACGATCATCTTCGGCGTCATGGCGGGTCAGTACGTCCACGCAAGCCGCAACGCGACGCGTACCGCAATCGGGCTCGCAATCGCCGGCCTCTGCGGCATCGCGCTTGGTGCGCTCCTCGGGATCTGGTTCCCGATCATCAAGCGCATCTGGACCCCGAGCTTCACCATCTACTCGGCGGGCTGGACCACGCTGATGCTCGCGGTGTTCTACGCGACGATCGAGGTGAAGCATCGGCGCCGGTGGGCATACCCGCTCGTCGTGGTGGGCATGAACTCGATCGCGGCCTACGTGATCGGCAATGCCTTCGCCGGCTGGTTCCGCAGCGCGGCGCGCGCGTGGCTCGACCTCCTGTCGCCGGCGCTCGGGCCCACGTGGTTCCCCGTGGTGCAGCACGCCGCCTTTGCGCTGGCGGCCTGGGGCGTGCTGCTCTGGCTCTACCACCGCCGCCTGTTCTTCAAGGTGTGACGACGTGACACGTATCCGATCGGGGTTCCCGCGCCTCACGGTGCGCGCGTGCGGCGCGCTCGCGGGCCTGGCGCTGCTCGCCGGCGCTGCGCAATCGCCGGTGCCTGCCGAGGCCCGGCAGTTCCACCTGTTCCTGCTCGCCGGACAGTCGAACATGGCCGGTCGCGGCCAGGTCGGGGCGCAGGATCGCGTGCCCCATCCCCGCGTGCTGATGCTCGATCGGGCCAGGTCCTGGGTCCCGGCCGTGGATCCCATGCACTTCGACAAGCCTGTGGCGGGAGTCGGACTCGGTCGCACGTTCGCCCGGCGCATCGCCGAGGAACTGCCCGACGTCACGATCGGCCTCGTGCCGGCGGCCGTCGGCGGGTCGCCAATCGACAGCTGGCAGCCCGGCGCGTACTACGAACCCACGAAGAGCCACCCCTGGGACGATGCGATTGCCCGCGCGCGAGCGGCCATGTCACGCGGGACGCTGCGCGCCATCCTCTGGCACCAGGGCGAGTCGGACGCCACCGCGGCGCTCGCGCCCGCGTACGAAGCGAAACTGGAGGCGCTCGTCGAGCGGTTCCGCAGCACCCTCGGCCAGCCTGACCTGCCGTTCATCGTCGGCGGGCTCGGGCGATTCGCGGAGAGCCCCTGGGACGAGCACCGCACGACGATCGATGCGGTGCACCGACGGCTCCCGGCTCGCGTCCCGCACACGGCGTACGTCTCGTCGGACGGCCTCACGCACGGCGGCGACAGGCTGCACTTCGACAGCGGGTCGCTCCGGACGTTCGGCGAGCGGTACGCGCGCGCGTACCGCGAACTCGTTGGTGAACGCTGACGCGTCAGCGGCGCAGCCAGTCGACGACGACCGACGTCATCGGTGGTATCGCGCCGGTGAATCGATGGTCCACGCCGGGCAGGACGACGAGATCGGGACGTCCGCCTGCCGCGGCGTGGGCATCGATCGAGTCCTGGACGGGCACGAGCTCGTCCGCATCGCCGTGGACGAGCAGCCACGGCACCTGCACCGCGGCAGCCTGTGCCACGAGGGACCCGAGTTGCTCGGCGTCGGCCTCGAGCGCGCGATTCCACACACAACCCGGCTTGTCGAGCATCAGCCCGACGCCGTGCTCGAGATGCCCGAACGTGCGCTGCATGAACGCGTGGACGTGGAACATGCCCGCAAGCGACACGAGCGCGGTGATCCGGGGATCGACGGACGCCCGCAGCACGCCGACCGCGCCGCCCATGCTGTGACCGGCATAGATGACCCGCTCGACGCCCCACGCCGTCACGGCGTCGATGACACGGCCGAGATCCGCGGCCTCGCGCGTCGGCGTGGACTCCTCGAAGCTGCCCTCCGACGACCCGTTGCCGGCAAACGACAGCAGCAGCGACGCGGTGCCGGCGCGCGCGAGCGCGCGCGCGAGGTCGGTCTGCCACGGGCGGTCCCAGTGCGACGTCACGCCGTGGCCGACGATCACGAGCGTCTGCGGCGCGCCGGCCGGCGCCCCCGCCACGCCGCGGTAGGCGTGATCGAGACGCAGGCCCGCCATCGTCTGCAGCGGGAAGGGCAGCACGCCGGAGCCGCTCACGCGCGTCGTCTCGCGGCGGCTGCACGGCGCGGGCGGCGTGCGGATCGTTCGATGAGCCCGATCAGGGTGTCCACGGCCTCCTGCACGAATGCGGGATCCTCGGCGTGCAGGTCGCGCTCGACGACGTCGATCGTCGGCGGCAGGGCCGCCTTCAACGCTGCGAAGTACGCGGCGTCGCCCTTCGGATCGTTGAGCGGCCCGCCCGGCATCGCGTAACTGCCGGTGCCGAGCCGCGGAATCATCAGCACCGCGTTGCCGCGCGTCGTCTGCAGGCGCGCGCCGATCTCCCGGGCGACCGTGCGCAGTTCGCGCGCGTTGAGCCGCGGCGCGAGCACGACCTCGTTGTGCCAGACGTGGGCATGGTCCTTCCAGCGGTCTGGCAGCTGATGCGGCGTGGACACGAGGATGCCGAGATGCTCGGACCCGCCGGGGCAGAGCACCTGCGGCAGCCCGAGCGAGCCGGCCACCGAGAGGCGTTCCGATCCGCCGGCACGGAGGCCCTTGAACAGTTCGTCGCTGATCTCGCCCATCGCGTAGTCGAACACCGCGCCGATGATGCCCTGCTTCATCATCAACTCCATGGCGCGGCCGCCCGTGCCCACGGCGTGGAAGACGATCGACTCGTATCCGCGCTGCCGGAACAGCTCGATGGCCAGCATCGTGCCGCGGGTCAGGACGCCGAGGTTGGAGATGCCGATGAGCGGGCGGCCCTCGCGAGTCGCCGTCTTGAGGCCGACCTTGACCTGGGCCATGCCGTGCGCGGCGCCGGCCGCGTTGGCGAGCACCTTGCGCATGAAACGGTTCAGGCCGAGGATGTCGCCGACCGAGAACATCATCGTGATGTCGGAGATCCCGACGTAGGACGACGTGTCGCCCGACGCGACGGTCGAGACCATCACCTTGGGCAGTCCGTACGGCAGTGCGCGCATCACGGCGGTGCAGGCCGCGGTGCCCTGCAGGCCGCCAAGGCCGATGACGCCATGGACCGTGCCGGCCTCGACGCGCTTCAGCAGCAGCCGCGTGGCGCCTGCCGACATCACCGGCTGCGCGGCTTCGCGCGTGCGGCCCGCCCGCAACTGGCGGAGCGAGGTGCCGCCGGCGCGCGCGACCTGCTGGCGCGTGACGTCGGCGGACGTGGCGGGCGCATCCATGACGCCGATGTCCACGAGCAGGGCGCGGCTGCCCAGCGCCTCGAGCTGCTCGCGCAGGTACTCGGCCTCCTGGCCCTTCGTGTCGAGCGTCGCGAGAACGGCGATGACCTTCTTAGGCATGAGTGCGGACCCCGGGCTAGCGGTTGTCGGCAAAGCGCAGTGACTGGAACTCGGCCGCCGCGGCAGAGACCGCCTTCTCGATCGGCAGGCGCTCGGTCGAGGAACCGGTCCAGAAACCGTCGCACGAGGTGTTGTCGAGGATGTACTGGGCGTCCGACGGCGTCTCCATGGCCGCGCCGTGCGCGACGAGGATGATGTCGTCCTTGAGGCGGCGCAGCTTCCTGTTGGCTTCCTCGGTGCGGTGGGCCGTCTCCTCGATCGTCTCGCCCGAGTCGTACCCGCGCAGCCCCCCGCGCGTCGTGCCGGCGTGGAAGCAGAAGATGTCGGGCTGGGCCTCCTCGACGAGCCGCATGCTGTCCTCCTCGTCGAACGCGAGTCCGATGGCCACCATGTCCATCTCGCGCCCCAGCTTCAGCAGGTCGATCTCGTTCTGGAGCGTGATGCCCGCGCTCGTCAGGACCTTGCGGATCTCGCTGCCCTTGTCGACGTAGGAGATCGACGGCCCGATGTTCGAGACCGACACCACGCCCATGCGGAGGCAGTCGTCGAGCACCATGCGCATGTCCTTGAGCGGGTCGTTGGCGTTGAGGCACGCGCACACGAAGGCGTCGCCCTTCATCGCGGGCATGATGTCCTCGCGCGTGTAGTCGAGCGTCTGCCGGTTCGAGTCGAGGATCGGCCAGAGCATCGACATCGTTCCCATCCCGTTGGCGCGCAGGCGCGCGCCCGAGAACGTGTTGACGCAGTCGACGCCGGCGGCCTCGAGCAGCTTGGCCACGAGCCCGCTGCCGGCGCTGGCGATGTGGATGGGCAGGCGCCGCGCCATCTTCGCGCGCAGCTTCTGCATGATCTCGGTGCGGGACGTTCTCGGGACGATCAACGGGGGCTCCTTCGGGCTCGGGGTTCGGATGCGGGCTCGGAACTCTACGTTCGGCGTTCTCGGGATGTTGCCGTGGCGACATGGTATCGCCCGGCGAGGCGGCGTGTCCTACCAGGCAATCGCGGCGCCGGTCGCGACGGCCATGAGCAGGAGCGTCGCGGTCGTCAGTGTCCGGAACGCGCCACGGCCGAAGACGATGGCGATGCCGGCCTTCATCACGGTGTTGGCGAGGATGCCTATGGCAATGGCCCGCGCGGCGGCCTCGGGAGAAATCGCGCGCGCCACCGATCGCGCCATCGAGAGCGTCAGGGCGTCGACGTCGGTGAGGCCGAGCACGAACGCGCTCGCGTAAACGCCGGAGGCGCCCTGCAGATCCCGCGCGAGGTACACGGCCATCAACACGACCTGAAACACAACGGCCATCTGCAGCGCCGCACCGAGCTGGAGCGGATTGCCGTCCGGCCGGGCCGCGTCGGCCGCGGCAGGTACGTGGGTGGCACGGAGCCCCGCCAGCGCCACGGCGGCGGCGACAGCGGCCGGGGCCGCCAGGTACGGCAGGAGCAGCGGCACGAGCGGCGTGTTCAGCACGGCCACCGCCGCGATCACACGGGGATACAGCACGGCATTGGCCGCGACGGCACCGAACCCGAGCGCGCGCGACAGGTGCGGCTCGGCCTGGCTCGTGCGTGCGAACGTCCATGTGACGTTCGTGGACGAGAGCAACCCACCCGCGACGCCGCTGAGGAGGTAGCCCTGGTCCGGCCCGACGGCCTTGCGCAGGAGGTGCCCGATGAAGCTGAGGCCCGAGAAGAACAGGACGAGCGCCCAGAGCTCACGTGGCCTGATCCCGCCGAGCGGCCCGTACGGCCCGGCCGGGAGCAGCGGGAGCACGACGAGCGCCATCACCGCGAAGCGAGCCGCGGCACGCAGGTCGTCGTCGGCAATGCGCCGCACGAGGGCGTGCAGCCGCGACTTCTCGATCAGCAGCAGGCTTGTCAGCGCGATGATGCCGCTCGCGAACGTCAGCCGCCCGAGGCCGGCAATCACGCCCGCGGTGAGCACGAGGAGCGCTGCCGCCTCCGTCGTCCCGTCCACGTCGTGGCGGCTCGCGCGCACGTACGCGGCTACGGTGAGCGCAACCGCTCCCGCGAGCAACACACCGGCGAGCCATGGCGCGCCGCCGGCCCACAGCGCGCCGCTCGCACCCGCCGTGGCGCCGAGCATCGTGAACGTCCGGATTCCGGCAAACCGCGCGTGCGGGCCATCGGCATGTCCGGACCACTGTCGCTCGAGGCCCACGGCCGCACCGCCCAGTGCCGCGACGACGATGCCGATGACGGAGGCGTCCGACATGACGCCGTATTGTGGACCAGCTTCACCTCTGGCCCGGCGCGACGAGCGACCGCGCGCCCGGCGGTCCATACCCCTTCGTCGCATCGTCCAGCACCAGCACCCAGTCGATCATCTCGCCCGGGTCGGGCGGCACGAACGTGCGCTCGCCGGTGTTCGGGAACGTGCCGATTGTCGTGGCGTCGCCGGTCCGCGGATTGAACCACCACGCCGTCACCTGCGGGCCCGCGATGGCAGTCATCCGCACGCGGAAGGCGCGCCCGACCGGTGCGTACACCATCGCGTAGGTACGCGCCTCGTCACGCGTGGCCGCGAAGTGATAGCGGCCGGTGCCCGGCATGGCCGTCGGCACACCCGACGCCACGATGATCGATGGATCCGGTACGCGCGACAGGAACGGCCGCGACTCGATCAGTGCGCGCCCGTGCTGTACCTGCGCCGCTCCCGGCTGATCGATGGCCTCGGTCCAGGGCATCAGCGGCGCGTTCACCGGCTCGCGGTCGGCGGTCCACATCTGCCAGACCGAGTGATGGCCGTACGTATGGCCGAACGCGCCGGTGAAGAGGTTCCAGTACAGCGGGCGCCGGACGTCGGACGCAATCGTGTGCCCCGACTGCTTCGCGTCGAACGCCACCGGATGGTCCTCGTAGGCGGGCTCGGCGTCGATCACCGGCCTGGTTGGCGTGCGGGCGTAGTCCTCGGCGGTCTTGTCGTAGCGCCCGGTGAACTCCACGCCGTGACCGTTCTGGCGCATGTTGAAGTCGAGCCACTCGGCATCGTGGAACCACTCGGACGACCCGTGGCCACCATTCGGATGGTACGTGATCAGGTGACGCCCGCCGTCTCCGGCACGCAGGCCGCGCGCCATCGCCTCGACGATGGCGCGGTGGGCATCCGACTCGATCGGCCTGTCACCGCCGACGACCCAGACGATGCCTGCGTCGCGATACCGCTGCCCGAGCCATCGCCCGTAGGCCTCGGCGTTTGCCGGCGTGAAGATCTCCGGACCCAGCCCCCACTTCCTGTTCCACTTGTCGCCCCACGTCGGCAGCAGGGCCACGCGCAGGCCCAGACTGTTGGCCTTCGCCACGACCCAGTCCACGTGCGCGAAGTAGCGCTCGTCGGGACGCGCGGGATCGTTGTCCACGAGCGGCGTGTGTCCGTAGGCGTTCGGCGTGCCGAGGCCGTCGAGTTCGGCCAGGGCCACGGTCTGGATCACCGTGAAGCGCCGCTCGGCCCGGTTGCGCAGGTAGCGCTCGGCCTGCTCGCGATCGAGTCGATGGAGCAGCTCCCAGGCGGTGTCGGCGAGCCAGAAGAACGGCGTCCCGTCGTCGGTGACGAGGAACCGCCGGTTCTCGGACACCTGCAGGCGCGGCAGACCCTGGGCTGACGCAGGAACCATCGAGCCGGGCACACCGCCCACGACGAGGCCGGCGACAACGAGCGTACGAAGGCAGCTGATCATGGCGGGAGCTTACGCCAGCGGGCCCTGGCGTGATATTCGTGCACACAACTGCAACGCCAATGGTCCGGCTGATCCCGCTCGTCGTCCTCCTCGCGTGCGCGAGCCTGCTCGCGGCACCGGCCCAGGCGCCGTCGCGCCTCGTGGTCGTGAGCGACATCCACGGCGACTACGCGGTGTTCGTGCAGGTGTTGCAGCAAGCGGGCGTGATCGACGGTCGTCGCAAATGGGCCGGCGGCCGCACCGTGTTCGTCCAGACCGGCGACGTCCCCGATCGCGGCCCGCATTCCCGCAAGATCATGGACCTGCTGATGGACCTCGAGAAGCAGGCACCGCGCGCCGGCGGCCGCGTGCATGCGCTGCTCGGCAACCACGAGGTCATGAACATGGCGGGCGACCTCCGCTACGTGACGCCGGAGGAGTACGCCTCGTACCGGTCGAGAGACGCCGAGGAACTGCGCGAGCGGGTCTTCCTCGCCAATACCGACGTCGCGCTCGGGGACGATGCGGAGTATCGCCGGCGGTGGATGGAGGCGAGGCCCCTCGGGTGGGTCGAACTGATGCAGGCGTTCGGCGTCAAGGGCCGGTACGGCCGCTGGCTCCGACGCCACGACGCCGTGGTGAAGGTCGGCGAGACCCTCCTGATGCACGGCGGCCTGAGTCCGGCCCATGCGACGCTGACGGTGGACGAGATCAACGAGCGCGTGCGGACGGCACTGGCTGCCGACACGCCGGGCGCCGAACCCCTCATCGCGGACGAGGACGGCCCACTCTGGTATCGAGGCCTCGCGCTCGCGCCAGAGCCCGCCATTGCGGCACACGTCGATGCGCTGCTCGCCCACCACGGCGTCAAGCGCATCGTCGTCGGCCACACGGTCACACCGGGTGTCGTGTTGCCCCGCCTCGGCGGCAAGGTGATCCTCAACGACGTCGGGCTGTCGGCCGCCTACGAGGGCCCGCCGTCGTCGCTCCTGATCGAAGGGGATGCGGTGTCGGTGCGCCATCGAGGCACGGTGATCCCGCTGCCCTCGTCTTCCGACATCGGTCGCTACCTCGAAGCCGCACGCGCCGTCGAACCACCCGTGTCGCGACTGCGTGCGTGGATGGCGCAGGGCGCCCGCTGGCCGCCGCCGGCCTCGGCGCCACCGCCAGCCGCGCCTTGAATCAGCTGCAGCTACGGCACCCGGTGCAGGTCGTAGAGGGCCTCCGGGCCGAGCGCCTCGACGTGCGCGACGAGCCGATCGCGACGCTCGAGCAGGGCCTCGATCTCGCCCTTTGTCAGGTAAGCCCCGAGTTGCTCGTCGAGGCCTTCGCGTGTCAGTCCTTTCATCCGCTGGAGCAGCGTCCGTTCGCAGCGGCGGATGATCTGCGGCGTCCGCAGTTCCTTCGTCACGCGGAACCCGCGCGTGTGGTCGATGAGCCAGAGCTTCCAGCTGCGGTCGATGAGCATGTTGCCCTGGTTGCGATCGGTGTTGGCGATCAGCTCGTCGAACACGCGAAGGATGTAGATCTGCTCGTTCCAGTACGTGTGCCTTGGCGGCAGCAGTGCCTTCTTCGATCGCTCGCGCTCGTCCATCACGATGTCGTCGATCCACCACGTGAAGGCTGCCCGGGCCCCGCGAAACGTCCGGGCCACCGATGGCGGCACCATGTCGAGGCCGAGCATCGACCCGAGGCGATAGGCGGCGACGTTGTAGCCCCAGTAGTCGCGGAAGTTGAACTCGGTGCGTCGCGACGACTCGAAGCGCGTCTTCGACTCGTCGATCGACTGGATGCTCACGTCGTGCGTGCGTGAGCCGTCCGTGAGCGTGGCACGCCGGGTGCCGGTAATCCCCTTCGACACGCCCTTCACGCGGCCGACCTTCCCCGTGAGCAGGAACTGCTCCTGCTCGGGGAGCGACGGTGCGGCAACTGGTGCCGCGTGCGCGGCAATGGTGAGCTGGCCCGAGGACGCCGTGTCCTGCGCAAACGCCGCGACCGGCATCCCGATGACGATCAGGGTGAGAGCAATGGCCCGCATCACTCGACTCCCGTTCAGGCTGGACGAGGGTGTCCAACCTGTAGAACGACGCGGGAGGTGGTGACGGAACGCCTAGCGACTGCGGCGGAAATGAACTTCGGGCCCGACGTCAGCGGCCGGACCGGCCCGGGTCGAGCGCCTGTCGCAGCTTGTCGGCCATCGCGCCGAGACCGACGGCAGGCGCGGTCTTCGCGCGATCGAGTGCGGCGCGCTCCTCGGCCGCATCGGTGGCGATGCTCTCGGTCGTCGTCTCGGCCGGCACCGGAGCCACGCCAAGCCTCCTGTTCGCCGGATCGACGCTGAGCACCTGGTACGACCCCACGCTGCCGACCTGCGCCGATCGACGCCAGGCGCCGCGCGCCCCACCGCCGGCAAACGTCGATGCGTGCGCAAGTGCTTCCACACCGGGCTCGAACTCGACGAACGCGCCGAAGTCGGCGAGCCGCGTCACCGTGCCGCGACGTACCTGCCCCACTTCGTACGCACCTGCGACCGAGTCCCAGGGGTCGGCGCCAATCTGTTCGAGGGCAAGGGCGATCTTCCCCGTCGCCTCGTCCACCCGCAGCACCTTCACGCTGACCGTCTCACCGACCTGGACTGCCTGCGTCGGGTCGATGTTGCGCGACCAGCCCATCTTCGACACGTGCACGAGGCCTTGCACGCCGCCGCCGAGATCGACGAACGCGCCGAACTCCCGCACCGACGCGACGCGCCCTTCGAGCACGGCGTCGGGCACGAGGAGCGCACGCACCTCGGCGGCGCGCGCCTCCTGCTCCTTCTCCAGCACGGCCCGCCGCGAGACGACGATGCTGCGGCCCGAGTCCCTGAACTCGGTGATCCGGAACGCATACGCCTGCCCGACGTGCGCCTCGGGGTTCTCGGTGCGGATGGTGTCGATCTGCGAGAAGGGGCAGAACGCGCGGCTGCGGGCAATCCGCACGTCGTATCCGCCCTTGATCACGGCCTGCACCGTGCCTTCGACCGGGAGGCCGGCCTGCCACGCCTGTTCGATCTCGCGATCGGTCGCGGCCTTGCGGGCGAGCCGGCGCGACAGGCGAATCCCGCCGGCGGTCTCGACGACGATGGCCTGAATGCGGTCGCCCACGCGCACCTCCAGTTGCCCATCGTCGTCCTTCAACTCGGCGACGTCCACGACCGCTTCGCTCTTGCTGCCCACGTCGACGAGCGCCACCTCGGCGCCTATGCCGACGATGGTGCCCTCGATGGACTGGCCGCGCGTGAAGGACGCGGCGCGCGTCGAGGCCTCGAACAATGCGGCGAAATCCTCTTCAGGCTGTTGATCGTCGTGCTCGGTCATCCCGGCAAGCGTAGCAAGGAACGGCCCGGGACGGCCGGTCGTCGCGATGCGAACGTAGTCGTCCGGCGTGTCGACGTCGCCGAGCACGCCGTCATCGTCGACGGCCACGTCGAGCACGAGTCCGGATGCCGCGAGCGCACGCATCACGGCGCGGCCGCCAACTGTCGGGTCGGCTTCCATGAGCAGCGGCAGAGTTTCGCGGTGCCACAGCACGGGATGCCCATGGCGCGTGCCGCGCGCCGGGCGCACCGCGCGCACGGCGGGCTCCGGATCGGCCGCCAGCAGGGCCGCCACGGTGGCCGCGGTCACGGCCGGCACGTCCACGAGCGTGGCCAGGGCCCAGTCCCCGTCGGTCTGTTCGAATGCCCAGGCAAGCCCATGGCAGAGCGAAGTCAGCTGGCCTGCATCATGGCGCGGGTTGAACAGTGTCGCGACGTCCTCGCCTGAGAGCGCGGGCACGATGGCGTCGTGGTGGGCACCGGTGACGACGCCGACGGGGCCGACGCCGGCATTCCGTAACGTCCGGGTCACGTGTACGACAAAGGGCTGAGCCGTGGGCGGCCAGGGAAGCAGCGCCTTTGTTCGTCCCATCCGCAGCGACCGCCCGCCGGCAAGGACCACGCCGGGGACCACGGGGAACCTGCGCACCGCAAGTGGCGTCATATCCATGTCGTAAAGGGCGCGTGGTGTCGCCGCGTGCTACCATCGCCCGCACCTGCTGCCAGATACACCGGGGGACATCGGTCGACGCGCGTACGGGACGCGCACCCCTCGGGCAGCCATCCTCGACGCGTGCTGCGTGCAGCCACGCGCGAGGCCCCTCGCCGCGGAGCGTTCGGGGGGACATCGGAGGTCACGGTATGCCGTCGGGAACCATCGCTCGCCTGCTCATCGACAAAGGGTTCGGGTTCATCCGCGATGAGTCGGGTGTAGAACACTTCTTCCATCGCAGCGCCGTGCGCGGTGCCGTCTTCGAGCTGCTTCGCGAAGGCCAGCGCGTCGAGTTCAACGCGGAGGACTCCGGCAAGGGTCCGCGCGCGGGCGACGTGCGGCTGCTCGACGAGTAGCGTCGGGCGGCTCGCGGCCGCTGCGCCATCAACGAAGGGCCGGCATGGGAGGTGCCGGCCTTTTTCGTGCGCGATCATGGCGGAAGCCCCTGGGAGTCGAACCCAGCCATCCTGCATCGCAGGACACCGCCGGTTTTGAAGACCGGGAGGGCCACCGGGCCCCGTTGGCTTCCTCCTCAGGCCTTCCCGAATACGTCGAGCACCGCTTCCACGTCGCTGAAGTCGTGAAAGACGATCCCCGCACCGGCAGCGACGAGCGACGCACGATCGTAGTGCCCCGTCGCCACGCAGACCGCGCGCGCCCCGCCCACACGTGCCACCTCGACGTCGTTCGGCGTGTCGCCGATGATGATCACGTCCGACGCCTCGACCGGCTCGCCGACCCGTTCGAGATACCGCGACAGCGCCACCCCCAGCAGGTCGTTGCGGTCCACGGCATCCTCGCCGTAGGCACCCCATTCGAAGTAGCGCCAGAGATCGTAGTAGCCGAGCTTGATGCGCGCGGACTGCGAGAAGTTCCCGGTCAGCAACGCGACGTGGTACGCGCGATCGTCACGCACGCGGCCGAGGAGATCACGCACGCCCGGCAGTACGCCCGGCCCGCCGTCCACCCGGTGCAACTCCTCCTCGAGGAACACGCAGTAGGTGTCGCGGATGCGGTCGCGCAACTCCGGCGTGAGGTCACGACCGTCGATGGCCCGCAGGGCATCGCGCAGGATGATGCTGTCGGTGCGCCCGGCCACGGGAATGCCCTCGAGCGAACGCTCGACACCGAGCGTGACGTCCACCGCCCGCTTCATCGCCCGGTATCCGGCACCTCCGGTGGTGATCAGGGTGCCATCGATATCGAAGAGCAGCAGCGTCGTCTTCATTCTCGGGACTCGGGGCTCGGGATCGGGGGTTCGGGATTCGGGCTACGTCAACGCGAGGGGCGTGAGCGCACCGGTCCCCGGGTGCAGCTGCAGGTGTCGCGTCGCCACGCGGCGCGCGAACTCGCGATCCTGGCTGCACGCCAGCATCGTCACCTGCCGCACGTCCAGCACGCGGCGGACGTCGTCGGCAAACGCCGGTCGATCGGCGGCTTCCAGTGCCGCCGTCGGGTGTTCGAGCAGCAGCAACTGCGGCGAGAGTGCGATGGCCCGCGCGAGGTGGATCCGCATGCGGATCGTCGGCGGCACCTCGTGCACCGGCCGTGCGAGCCAGTCGGCGTCGATGCCGGCTTCGATGGCCAGCGCGTCGACCTCCGGCACCATGTCGTCGGGCAGCGGATCGATGTCGATCGTCAGTGGGAGCGCGACGTTCTGTCGCACCGTCATCGCGTCGAGCAGGACGGCGCGCGCCGTGACGATGCCGAAGCGATCGAGTGAGGCAAGCCACGCCTCGCCATCGGTGACGCCGTGGGTCGGCTCGCCGAAGACCTGCACCTCGCCGTGATCCGGGAGGGTGGCGCCGTTGATCAGGTTGGTGACGACCTCGGCACCGATGACGTCGATGCCGCTGAGCACGACACGGTCGCCGTCAGCGAGGCTGAGGTCGAGCAGGCGCAGGGGGCGCAGGCCCCGGTAGTCCTTGATGACGCCGCTGCAGCGCACGACGATCGGCGCGGCGCTCACGCGCGCGCCCCGGCCCGTCCCCTGTCCGAATCCTTGCGCTGCAGGATGCGGTACTCGCGAATCAGCAGTTCGAGATGGTCGCGTTCCTCGTCGGCGAACTGGAGGAAGACGCGCTTGCCTTCCGAGTCCTCGAACTTCTCGCCATACCGCTTGAAGAAGCGATGCGAGCCGCGTTCGCAGCGGATGCCCAGCATGAGGGCGTCCTTGTCGCTCGTGATGTTGCGCAGGGCATCGACGCCGGCAGAGAACAGCCCGTTGGCCGCACCCTTGAAGAAGAGGAACTGCGGTTCGTCCTCGATGCCCGGATGGTCGGCGAGCAGTTGCCGGTACCGCCCTTCGAGGCGCTCGAGGTGGTCGTCCTCATCGGTCGAGAGACGCTCGAAGATGGAACGGGCCCGCGGGTCCTTCGTCATGGATGCCGCGCGCGTGTAGAACTCGCGGCCCGACTTCTCGGTGGCAATCGCGACGTGCAGCGCGTCGCGCGCGAAGAGTGCGTCGGTCGGATAGCGCTGCTCGCTCGGGCGTTCGCCCGTGGCGCACGCATGACACGTGCCGTAGAGCTGGACGACGGCCTGCCCCACCGAGAACCGGCGCGCCTCGGCGACCTCCTCGATCAACTGCTCGATGTCGGAGCTCAGGAACTCCATCTGCTGGTTGCACGACTTGCAGATGAGGTGGAAGTGCCGTGGATGCCGGTAGCTGTGCTCGTAGCGGAAGCGGCCTTCGCCGAAGTCCACCTTGCGCGCGATGCCTGCGGCTTCCATCCAGGCCAGCGTGCGGTACACGGTGGCCCGGCTGATCTGCTGATCCTCCTTGCGGATCAGGTCCACCAGGTCGTCGGCCGTGAGGTGCCCGTCCTGCGACAGGAACACGTCGACAATGCGATCGCGCTTCGTGGATCGCTTGCTGCCGGGTGGGCGCAGGCTCTCGACGAAGGCGGCAGGGGTCTTGTCTGGCTGCATGATGGGCGCCGGGCCCGCGAGGATCCGGCTAGACCGCGAACGACGACCCGCAGCCGCAGGTGGACTTGGCGTTCGGGTTCTTGATGGTGAAGCCGCCACCCGAGAGGTTGTCCACGAAGTCGACTTCGGCGCCCTTCAGGTAGCGCACGCTGATCGGATCCACGAACAGGCGCACACCGTTGGACTCGACGATGCGATCGACGTCGGGCGCCGGCTCGCCATCCTCGATCATCAGCCCGTACTGGAAGCCGGAACAGCCGCCACCCTGCACGAAGACGCGGAGGCCCGCCGACGGCTTGCCTTCTTCGGTGAGCAGTTCGCCGATCTTCTCGGCCGCAATGGTAGTGACATTGATCATGGCGCTGAGGACTCCTCGAAACCTCATGGCAGTATAGCGAGGGGTCCAAGGCCCGGGCAACCGCCCGGACGGACGGGCCGCCCGCGGCCGTCGCCGCGTCCAATCCTCATGGCTGGCACCGTGCACCCGATCTTCCTGGCCGGCGTCGCGCGCGAGACGAGCGCGAGCCTCGACGTCCGCAACCCGTACGACGGCACACTGGTCGCCCGCGTCGCCCTTGCCGGCGCCGCGGAGTACGAGGACGCCGCCCGCGCGTGCGTCGCGGCGGCTCCGGTGGTCTCGGCGCTCCCCGTCCACGAGCGGGCACGCATCCTGCGGGCCGTTTCTGCCGCCCTCGCGGCCGACCGCGAGGCGTTTGCCGGGCGAATCGTCCGGGAGTCCGGCAAGCCCCTTCGCGACGCGCGCACCGAAGTGGACCGCGCGACGATGACGTTCGAGGTGGCGGCCGAAGAGGCCCGGCGCCTGCCGGGCAGCGGAGACGTCGTCCCGATGGACCTCGCGCCCCACGGCGAGCACCGCATTGCCGTGACACGCCGGGTGCCGATCGGCCCGATTGCCGCCATTTCCCCCTTCAACTTCCCGCTCAACCTCGTCGCCCACAAGCTCGCGCCCGCGCTCGCAGCCGGCAATCCCGTCGTGCTCAAACCGGCGAGCCGGACCCCGCTCTCGGCTCTCGCGCTTGCCGACATCATGCATGCCGCCGGGTTGCCACCCGGGGCTCTCAGCGTGCTGCCCATGAACCGGGAGACGGGCGACATGCTCGTCACCGACGACCGCTTCAGGTTGCTCACGTTCACCGGTTCGGCCGAGGTCGGCTGGGCATTGAAGGCACGGGCGGGACGCAAGAAGGTGGTGCTCGAGCTCGGCGGCAACGCGGCGGTCATCGTCGACGAAAGTGCCGACCTGGATCATGCGGCCGATCGGGTGGCTGCCGGCGGCTTCGGGTACGCGGGGCAGAGCTGCATCGCCGTCCAGCGCGTCTACGTGCACGAGGCCGTCTGGGACGCCTTCGTGCCGGCACTCGTGGGCCGGGTGCGCGCGATTGCCGCAGGTGATCCTATGGACGAACGCACCACGGTAGGCCCGCTCATCAGTGGAGGGGACGTCGATCGCATCGAGGACTGGGTGCGGGAGGCCGTGGACCGTGGCGCCAGCGTCTTGTGCGGGGGGTCGCGCCTGTCCGACCGCCTGTATCCCGCGACGCTGCTGACGGGCGTCCCTCGTGACGCGCGCCTGTGCGCCGAAGAGGCGTTTGCGCCGGTCGTCGTCGTGGAGAAAGTACGCAGCGTGGACGAGGCGTTGGCGGCGGTCGACGACTCTGCCTTCGGCCTGCAGGCCGGGATCTTCACACGCGACATCGATACCGCGCTCGATGCATTCGACCGGCTCGAGGTCGGCGGACTGCTCGTCAACGACGTGCCGACCTACCGCATCGACCACATGCCCTACGGCGGCGTGAAGGACTCGGGACTCGGCCGCGAGGGCCCGCGGTACGCGATCGAGGACATGACCGAACTGCGCCTGCTCGTCGTGCGCAGGCGGGATCGGCCTTCGTAGGCACGGGGTACGCCCTTTGCAGTCATTGCCGTCAGCGCGCCCCGGCGCGCTCCCGAAAGGACGAGATACCCATGAGAAGTGGACATACCCGCCTGGTCCTGCCCGCCCTGGTCCTGCTGCTGGGCGTGGCGTGCACCTCCAGCCAGGGGGATGCGCCGTCGGAGACCACGCACCAGGCACAGACGCCAGCAGAGCCGGCGCCGACGCAGGACGCAACCACCCCGGCTGGAACCGAGGCCGATCTCGCGCCGCCTGAACAGGCCCAGCCGGCGCCGCCGGCAAGTGCCGTGGCGCCAGTCGATCGCCCGACCACGCGACAGGCCCGCCCGCCGGTCCGGCCGACCCGGTCTTCCACACCGGCCGCAGACAACACCCCCGACCGTGCGTCCGCTCCGGCTCCCGCCGACATCGCGCGCCCCGCGGAGGTTCGTGAGGCGGCCCCCGAGGCACCGCGACCAGCCCCCACGCGGATGGTCTCGATTCCGGCCGAGACACGGTTGCCGCTCGTGCTGCAGGACGCGATCGGCTCGGACACCAGCGCCGTGGAGGACCGCGTGCAAGCCCGCGTGGCGAGCGACGTGGTCGTGGATGACACCGTGGTGATTCCCGAGGGCTCCCGCGTGGCAGGTCGTGTCACGTACGCGCAGCCGAGCGGTCGTGTGAAGGGTCGCGCAGGGCTGACGGTCCGCTTCCACACGCTGACGATCGGGTCGCAGACGTACGACATCACCGCCGAGCCGTTCCGACGCGAGGCGCCGGGCACGAAGGCGAAGGACGTCCGCGACATCGGCATCGGCGCGGGTGCCGGTGCGGTGATCGGCGGCATCATCGGCGGACGCAAGGGCGCCGGCATCGGTGCCGCGGTCGGCGGTGCCGGCGGCGCGGGCAAGGTGCTGGCCACGAGCGGCGAGGAGGTCCGACTGGCGGCGGGGACGTCACTGACGACCCGGCTTGCCGAACCCCTCGTCGTGGAGGCGGCCCGCGGCGGGTCGCGTTAGGTAGACTTGCCGACGCCATGAGCACGCGCGTCACACGCCGCGGGAATCGGGCAGCGCAGACGGCCGCGCTCGGGGCCGGGCTCACGGCCCTGGCCCTGGCCGCCGGCGTCGCGTCGCTGGCGGCTCAGGCGCCGCAGGCACCCGCACCGGCAGCCGTCCGGCAGAACAGGCCGGCCGCGGCGACTCCGGCCCCGCAACGGGGCCACGGGCGGCTGTTCCAGCCGCACGAACTGGGCATGCTCGAGGGTCCCGATCGCGAGGCCTGGCAGCGGCCCGACCAGATCATGGACGCGCTCGGCATCGGGGACGGGTCCGTGGTGGCCGACCTCGGGGCCGGGGGCGGCTGGTTCACGGTGCGCCTGGCCAGGCGGGTCGGCCCGAACGGCCTCGTGTACGCCGAGGACATCCAGCCGCAGATGATCGAGGCGATTCACCGGCGTGTCGCCCGCGAGGGGCTCGGCAACGTCGTCCCCGTGCTCGGCTCGGCCGACAGCCCGGCCCTTCCCTCGTCGTCGGTGGACGCCGCGCTGATGGTCGAGACGTTGTACGAGGTCGAGAACCGTCAGCAACTGCTGACGAATATCCGTGAGGCGCTGAAGCCCGGCGGCCGCCTCGGCATCGTCGAGTACCGCACCGATGGCGGGGGTCCAGGGCCCGCCCCGGAGATGCGCCTCTCCGAGCAGCAGGTCGTCGGCACGGCGGAAGCCGCAGGGTTCCGGCTGCTCAGGCAGGAACAGTTCCTCCCGTACCAGTACCTGCTCATCTTCGTCCGCTGAACACCCCGCCGGCTGGGGTATCGTTCCGCATGCCCACACGGATGGTGCGCGCGACGGGGCTCGTCGCGGTGCTCGGCATGCTCGGCGTCGCCGGCTGGATGCTGGCGCCTCCGCGCGAGGCCATGCGAGGCCACACGACGAGCGGCACGGCGCGCGCGCCGGTTGCGCCCCGGGCGCTGATCCGGATGCCGGGCACGCCCGAAGAGCGGCGGCTCGCACTCCGCAACAGGCTCTACGAGGAACTCCAGCCCGTGCGGCTCGAGCAGTGCGCGATGGAGCGGGTGGGCGAAGCGCAGGACGGCGGGTACCTGCTCTGCGCCAACCTGCTCGACGTCGAGGCCGGCTACTCGTACGGCATCAACAACTACGACGGCTGGGGATGCGGCATCGCGACGCAGTACGAGGTGCCGGTCCACCAGTACGACTGCTTCGACACGCGCGCGCCGCAGTGCGCCACCGGCACCACGCGGTTCCACGCCGAGTGCATCGGCGGTGAGGCCTCGACCGACGCGGACGGACGCCGCTTCGACACGCTGGCCGCGCAGCTGCGGCGCAACGGCGACGCCAGCCGTCGTGTGGTGGTGAAGATGGACGTCGAAGGAGCCGAGTGGGAGAGCCTGCTCGCGACGCCCCGTGAGGTGCTGGAGCGCATCGATCAGCTCACGCTCGAACTGCACGAGAAGAGCGTGGATCTCTGGACGTACTACCTCGTCGTGATGAAGTTGAAGGACGTCTTCCACATCGTCAACCTCCACTTCAACAACTACGCGTGCCGCCCGGGGCTCGATCCCTTCCCGAGCTGGGCCTACGAAGTGCTGCTCGTCAACAAGCGCTTCGGCGAGGCGTCGCGCGACACCTCGCCGGTCCTGCGCCCCCATCCCCTCGATACGCCGAACGACCCGCGGACACCCGACTGCCAGTACGTCGCCCAGGGCGTTGGCGCGCGACCCGGGCCCTGAGCGGGCAGGTTCAGGGCGCCTTGTACGGCGCAAGCTGCTCGCTGATCTGCGCCGTGTCGCCGACGACGACCATCGTCATCTTCGAGGAGTCGAGGTGCGCCTGCGCGACGCGGCGGACGTCCTCGGGAGTGACCGCCCGGATCTGCTGCACGAGCGTCCGCAGGTAGTCGGGCCCGAGCCCGTGCTGCCGCGTGAACTCGAGCTGCGCGACGATGCCGCCGCGCGACGAGTTCTGGAGCACGAAGACGCCGGCCATGTAGTTGGCGATGCCCTCGAGCTCCTCGGCCGACGGCGCTTCCTTCCGCAGCCGCTCGATCTCGAAAAGGATCTCCTTGATCGACGCTCCGGTCACCGCCGTCGTGACGTCGGCCACCTCCACCCAGTGCGCGACGTCGAGATGCGGCACGAGCTGTGAGTTCGGCGAGTACGTGTATCCCTTCTGCTCGCGGATGTTCGACGTGATGCGCGAGGCGAACGACCCGCCGAGGAGTGCGTTGGTGACGCGCAGCGCGACGTAGTCGGCGTGTGCCGGGTCCACCACCGGGAGCCCGATGAAGAGCGTCGACTGCGGCGCCTTCGGCCGATCGACGACTTTGAGTGCGCGTGTCGCGGAGGTCTTGGGCGCCACGCGGCGGGCGGCGGTCCCCTTCGGCCACTCGTCGAGCGACGCGCGAATCGCCTTGCGGACCGCAGCCTCGTCGAATCGCCCGACGACGTAGAGGTGCGCACGCGACGCGCCGAAGTTCGCCGCGTGGAAGGCCTTCACGTCGCCGTGCGTGAACCCCTCGACCATCGCCGCCGTCGGGAAGACGCGTCCGTACGGATGCGCGCCATACAGCGCGCGATTGAACTCCTCCTGCGCCAGGGCCGAGGGCTGCGACCGCGCGAGCGTCAGGTTGCGCGCCATGTCGGCCTTCAGTCGGGGCAGCTCCGAGGCCGGCAGGGCCGGCCGCTGCACGACGTCGGCCAGCAGCGTGACCGCGTCGCCGGCGAACTCGGAGAGCACGTCGGTGCTGACCGACGTGACATCGGCGCCGACGGCGATGTCGAGGCTCCCGCCCATGCGCGCAAAGCCTTCCGCCACGGCCTCGGCCGACTGCGTCGTCGTGCCCTCCTTCATGAGCGTGCCGGTGAGATCGGCGAGCCACACCTTGTCGGCGGCCTCGTCGACGTTGCCGGCATCGACCGCGAGATGGACGCGCACCTTCGGCACGGTGCCGTACGGCACGAGCGTGATGCCGAGCCCGTTCGGCAGCACGTAGGTCGTGGCCGCCGGGAGCGTGAAGGGCTTCGGGGTCTCGCCGGCGGGCGGAGTCTCCTTCGCGGGCGCCTGGGCAACGGCGACGCCGGGCACCAGGAGGGCCGCGACGAAGAGGGTGAGAATCGACCGACGCATGGCGCTCACTCCTGCGGCGCGTCGGGCGCGCCGGCCTGGCCGGGCTCGATGACGAGCACGGTACGGTTCGTGGGACGGAGGAACTGCTGCGCCGTCTTCTGGATCAGCGCCGGGGTCACCTTGCGGAACTCCGCCTCGAGCGAATTGATGCGCGACGGATCGTCGTCGAACAGCGCGAAGGACGCGAGCATGTCGGCGCTGCCGAAGCCGTTCAGCTGCGTGAGGTCGTTGTAGAGCGACGAGCGCAGCTTGACGAGCGCGCGGTCGAGCATCGCGGCATCGATCGGTGCGTCCTGGAGGCGGGCGATCGTCGCGTCCATCGTCGCGAGTATTTCGTCGGTTGTGTTCGACGGCTCGTGAATCAGCGAGCCGATCCAGAGCATCGGCCCGTTGTAGTTGAACATGTTGCCGAGCAGGTTGATGCCGCCGTCCACGCTGCCCGTGTAGGCCTTCCGCTTCACGAGCTCCTGGAAGAGCAGGCTGTCCTCGCCCTGCAGCAGCAGCTGGTCGATGAGGCCCATCGCGTAGTACTCGGGGGTGTTGCGCGCGGGCATGTGGTAGGCGAAGCCGAGCGCCGGCTTCCTGGCCAGCGGGTCCTTCCGGCTCGCGCGCTTCTGCTCGACCTGCTTCGGCTCGGTGATGTCGGGCAGCGGGGCGGGCTTCGGGCCGGTGATGCCCGCGAAGTACTTCTCGATCATCGCCTTCGCCTTCGACTCCTCGAAGTCGCCCACGACGACGAGCACGGCGTTTGCCGGGGTGTAGTAGGTCTTGAAGAACGCCTGCACGTCTGCGAGCGTGGCCGCCTGCAGGTCCTCGAGGTCGCCATAGAAGTTGTGGGCGTTGTGCCAGTTCGTGTTGGCGTACTGCGGCAGGTCGAGCCACGGGAACCCGCCGTACGGCTGGTTCAGCACGTTGACCTTCACCTCGTTCATCACGACGCCCTGCTGGTTGGCGAGGTTCTCCTGCGTGATGTCGAGGCCGCGCATGCGGTCGGCCTCGGCCCACAGCGCGGTCTCGAGCTTGTGGGCGGGCAGCACCTCGAAGTAGTTGGTGAAGTCGAACCGCGTGGAGCCGTTGAGCACGCCGCCGTTGCGCTGCACGAGGCGGATGAACTCCATCTTCCCGAGGTTTGCCGAGCCCTGGAACATCATGTGCTCGAACAGGTGGGCGAACCCCGTGCGGTCCCTCGGTTCGACGCGGAAGCCGATCTCGTAGTACACGGCAACGACGACGGTCGGGGCCGTGGTGTCGCGCGACAACACGACCTTCAGGCCGTTGGGCAGCGTGTAGTAGGTGACCGGAACGTCGTAGGCCTGCGCGGGGGCGCCCTGCGCGCACGCCGGCAACACCGGGGCGGTGAGCAGCACGGCGAGCGCCAGGCCGGCCGGTACCAGCAGTCGAGTCAGCATGCGTCCTCCATGGAGAGGACACACGGTACCGAGCCCGACGGGCGTTCGTCTACATCAGGTGCCGGAACGGCCCGTCGGTGTGACGGGCCGCGTGGTTCCGGACGCGAACAGGTTCGGGATGCGGTGTGCTACCGGGTCCGCGCGACGAGCTTCCAGAGCGACGGCAGGACGCCCGCGGCAATCACGAGCTTCAGCAGATCGCCAATCGCGTACGGCGAGATGACGCGCGCGGCCGCTTCGAGGCCGATCGACGGCGGCGCAATCGCGAGCCCGAGGATGCCGCCCGCGTAAACGACCGCGAGCCCCGCGAGCATGGCCACGAGCGACGTCAGGTACCGGCGATCGAATCGCCGCTCGGCGAGCCAGCCCGCCAGGAAGGCCGCTGCCGGATAGGCGAGCAGGAAGCCGCCCGTGGGCCCGAGCAGGCGTCCGATGCCCGGCGGCAGCGTGGCAGACGCCGCAAACACGGGCAGGCCGGCAATGCCGACCGCCAGGTAGAGCAGCTGCGCGGTGGCGCCGAGGCGTGAGCCCAGAGCCGCGGCCGCGAGCAGCACGACCATCGGCTGCAGCGTGAACGGAATCGGGTGGAACGGTATGCTGACCTGCGCCGCAAGGGCCGTGGCGGTCGTCGCCGCGAGCACCGCGGCGCCCCGCAACGCCCATGACGAGCTGCGGTGGGAGACGACGTCGAACAGGGTGGTCCCTGCCAGGAGGCCAATGGGGGTCCGGCTGGCGGCGTACATGAACGCGGATTCTACGGCATGCCCACGGCACTGACAATTGCCGGCAGCGATTCCGGCGGCGGCGCCGGCATCCAGGCCGATCTCAAGACCTTCGGCGCGCTCGGTGTGTTCGGCACAAGCGCCCTCACGGCAATCACGGCCCAGAACACCACCGGGGTCCTGGCCGTGGAGATGGTTCCGGTGCCGGTGATCGTCGCCCAGATCGAGGCCGTGCTCGACGATATCGGGGCTGATGCCATCAAGACCGGCATGCTCGGCACGCCGGACGTCGTCGAGGCGGTGGCCGCGACGCTCCGGGCCCGCCGCACCGGCCCCATCGTGGTGGACCCGGTGATGATCGCCAAGAGCCGGGCCCGCCTGCTCGCCGAGGACGCCATTGCCGCGCTGACGCGCGAGCTGCTGCCGCTCGCGACGGTCATCACGCCGAACGCGCCCGAAGCCGGGGCGCTCACGGGGCAGCGCGTCGCCAGCGAGGCCGACGCGCGCGACGTCGCCCGCCGCCTCCACGACCTCGGGCCACGTGCCGTGATCGTCAAGGGCGGCCATCTCGACACGCCGGACGTCGTCGACCTGCTGTACGACGGAGCGACGTTTGTCGAGGCCCGCGGTCCGCGCTACCCGACGCGCCACACGCACGGCACGGGCTGTACGTTCGCCGCCGCCATCGCGGCGGGGCTCGCGCTCGGCCAGCCCCTGCCCGAGGCGTTCCGCAACGCGCGTGCCTACCTCGACGGCGCGATCCGGCATGCGCCGGGCCTCGGACGTGGCGCAGGCCCGGTCGAACATTTCTGGAGCGATCGCACGTAGCGGCGCTCCCGGACCGTAGTGGCGGAGGCGGTCGAGCCATGCCGCAGGCGACGGTATACTGAGATGTTGGCGCCCTTCGCGATTACCGGAGACCCCCTCGATATCGCCGGCGTGATGGCGCTTGCGCAGGACGCCCATGCCCGAGCGGGCGCACGCGACGGCATCGAGGGCCCGGGCGCGGTCATCCTGTTCGTGGGCGTCGTCAGGGGCCGCCACAAGGGACAGGACGTCCGCGGGTTGACGTACGAGGCATACGCGCCGCTCGCCGTGGCGTCGTTCGAACGCATCGCGCAGGAGGCGGCCGGGAGGGTTCCCGACGTGGTGCTCGCGATTCACCATCGCATCGGCACGCTCGAAGTGGGCGAACCGTCGATCACGATCGTCGCCGTCTCGGCCCATCGCGCCGAGGCGTACGCGGCATCCCGCTTCGCGATCGAGCGCGTGAAACAGATCTCGCCGATCTGGAAGCGCGAGCTGCTCGTGGACGGCGCGTCGTGGGTCGAAGGCGCCACGGTCGACCCGGACGATGCCGGGCCGCTCGCCGAAGCCTGGAGCCGGGCATGGCCGTGACCGTGCGCCTGTTCGCGCGCCTCCGCGAGATCGCGGGCAGCGACGAACTGACGCGTGCCGTGGGGTCCCCGGCGACTGTCGCCGACGTGTGGGCTGGCCTCGCCGGCGACTGGCCCGATCTCGCGCCCTATGCACCGAGCCTCTCGTGTGCGGTCAACGCGCAGTACGCGCGCATGACCACGGCGGTGGCCGATGGAGACGAAGTGGCGTTCCTGCCACCTGTAAGTGGTGGGTGAACAATCATGCTGGACAAGCTCGCGTCCGTCGAGGCGCAATACAACTACCTGATGGGGCTCATCGCCGACCCGGCGGTGCAGGCCGATCCGCAGGCCTACAGGACGCACACGAAGACCCTGTCCGACCTGCAGGAACTCGTGGACGCCTACCGGTCGCTCAAGGCCGTGGAGGAGCAGCTCGCGCAGGCCCGCGAACTGGTGTCGGGCGGCGACCCGGACATGGCGGCCCTCGCGCGCGAGGAACTTGCCGACCTCGAGCCGCAGCACGAGAAGCTGCTCGAGCACGCGAAGTTCCTGCTCGTCCCGAAGGATCCCAACGACGCCAAGAACGTCGTCCTCGAGGTGCGCGCCGGCACGGGTGGTGAGGAAGCCGCCCTGTTTGCCGCGGAGCTGTTCCGCATGTACGCCCGGTATGCCGAGCGCCAGGGGTGGAAGTTCGAGGTGATGTCCACGAGCGATGCCGATGCCGGCGGCATGAAGGAAGGCATCGCGACGATCGAGGGACGGCAGGTCTACAGCCACTTGAAGTACGAGAGCGGCGTGCACCGCGTGCAGCGCGTGCCGGCCACCGAGGCGAGCGGCCGCATCCACACGTCCACGGCCACCGTCGCCGTGCTGCCCGAGGCCGAAGATGTGGACATCCAGATCAACGACAAGGACCTGCGCATCGACACGTTCTGCTCGAGCGGGCCGGGCGGGCAGTCGGTGAACACGACGTACTCGGCCGTGCGTATCACGCACATCCCGACCGGCACCGTCGTGTCGCAGCAGGACGAGAAGTCGCAGATCAAGAACCGCGCGAAGGCGATGAAGGTGCTGCGGTCGCGCCTCTACGAGATGGAGATGCGCAAGCAGCAGGACGCGATCGCGAAGGACCGCAAGAGCCAGGTGGGCTCCGGTGAGCGCTCCGAGAAGATCCGCACCTACAACTTCCCGCAGAGCCGCATCACCGACCATCGCATCAACTTCACGACGCACCAGCTCGCGGGCGCCATGGACGGCGACCTCACCGAGCTCATCGACGAAGTAACGACGTTCTATCGGTCGGAGCTGCTCAAGGACGCGAGCCGCACCGAGGCGGTGGACGCCTGACCGTGCGTCGCGTTGTCGCGGCGGCACGACAGCGGCTGCTCGACGCCGGCCTCGACGCACGGCACGCGCATCTCGACCCCGAGGTGCTGGCCCGCCACGTCCTGCGCTGGGATCGCGCAACATGGATCACGCGGGCCGAGGAACCTGCCTCGCCGGACTTCCTCGCCCGCTTCGAGGCCCTCGTCGCGCGCCGCGCGAATCGCGAGCCCGTCGCCTACATCGTCGGCCACCGCGAGTTCTACGGCCGCGACTTCGCGGTGTCGCCTGCCGTCCTCATCCCCCGCCCCGAAACCGAACTCATCGTCGACTTCGTGCTGGCGCGCCTGCCGGCCGAGCGCTTTCTCCGCCTCGTGGACGTCGGCACCGGCTGTGGCGCGCTTGCGGTGACGCTTGCCGCCGAACGCCCGGCGTGGCATGTCGAAGCCGTGGACATCTCGGGCGCCGCGATCGACGTCGCGCGCCGCAACGCGGCCACGCACGGGGTCGCGGAGCACGTCACGTTCCTCCAGGGCGACCTGCTGGCGCCGACGATGGGCCTGTTCGACGCCATCGTCGCAAACCCGCCGTACGTGGCGCGCCGCGATGCGCCCGGGATGTCGCCAGACGTCGTGGGGCACGAGCCGCACGTCGCGCTCTTCGGCGGTCAGGACGGCATGGACATCCCGCGCCGGCTGCTCGCGGAGGCCGCCGGGCGTCTCGTGCCGGGCGGCGTCATCGTGATGGAGTTCGGGTACGGACAGCAGGAACCCGTCGAAGAGGCAGCGCGTGCCGCCGGCCTGCACGTCGTCGAAGTCCTCGAGGACCTGCAAGGCATCGCCCGCACGCTCGTCGCCCGGAGGTGAGGGGGGAATGAATGCCGGGATGACGGAATGCCGGAATGACGGGAATGCCACATGTCCTGCAGCACTATCGCGCGACGGGTAGGCGTGCCCCAGCCTGGTCCGCGCCTGCTCGATCCAAGCGCTCGCGGTGCGCGGCGCGCGTTGCACCGTGAACATCCAAGGGGGACGGCAACGCGCCGCGTGGTTCCGGGCGGCGAGCCACGCATCCACTTCCGTCGTCAGCGGGCTGAGGTCCGGAATGCGACGGGCGAGACGTTGGCCGGCCAGGACGCCGGTTTCGATTTCGGCCACGTTGAGCCAGCTGGCGTGCTTGGGCACGTGGTGGAACTCGAGCTGGCGCCGCACGCGCGCGTATGCGGCGCAAGGGACCATGGTGTCCGGCACGCCGTAGGACCCTGCGCATCGACAAGATCAGCGTCGGGGACGTCGGCTGTTGCGGTGAGCCTATCCGCCCGGAGGGCCCGCGTCGAGGTCTCGCATCACGGCGGCACAGTCGACGGCGGCGGGTCCAGAGGCGGCCGCTCGCCGTCCTCCCGATTCACGCTGTAACGCCGGTGCATCGCCACTCCTCCGCGCCCGAGGAGATCACCTCGTTGTCTGCACCGGCGCTCCCCGTGACCGCCACGCAGGGCCAGGGTTCACGCGCACACGCCACCCTCCCCCTTCTGACTTCCGACTTCAGACTTCTCCTACATTCCCGTCATTCCCAGCATTCCAGCATTCCCAGCATTCCCAGCATTCCCAGCATTCCCAGCATTCCCAGCATTCCCAGCATTCCCAGCATTCCCAGCATTCCCCTAGCCCGGCGGCCACCCAAGCCCCCGCCCCGCGAGCAGGTGCAGGTGGATGTGGAAGACCGTCTGCCCCGCGTCCGCGTTGCAGTTGAACACCGTGCGGTAGCCCCCGTCGGCGTAGCCACGCTCGCGAGCGATCTGGGCGGCACGGTACTGCATCGTGCCGACGAGCGCGGCGTCGTCCGGCGTCAGGTCGTTCAGTGTCGCGATGTGGCGGCGCGGAATGATCAGGCAGTGCAGCGGCGCCTGGGGGTTGATGTCCTCGAACGCCACGAGATCGGCGTCCTGGTAGATCACCCTGGCGGGGATCTCGGCCTCCGCGATGCGGCAGAACAGGCAGCTGGGCATGGGCGGATCATAGCCGGCCTGCGGCATTCGGCCCTCGGCTGGCGACCACTGCCCACAGCGAGCGGGGGCCGGTAGGAACGCCCCGCCGGCGGCGTCCACCTCCTCGAAGGCCGAAGGCCGACCGGCGAAGGCCGCTACAATTGAAGGTTCAATGGCCGACTGGAAGAACTCCGTCAACCTGCCCCGCACCGACTTCCCGATGAAGGCCAACCTCCAGGTGGCCGAGCCGGCGGCGCTCGCCCGCTGGGAGGGGATGGACCTGTACGGGCAGATTACGGCCGCGCGCGCCGGACAGCCCAAGTACGTGCTGCACGACGGTCCGCCCTACGCCAACGGGCAGCTCCACATCGGCCATGCCCTCAACAAGATCCTGAAGGACTTCATCGTCAAGTCGAAGTCGATGGCGGGATTCGATGCGCCGTACGTGCCGGGCTGGGACTGCCACGGCCTGCCCATCGAGCTGCAGGTGGACAAGGAGCTCGGCGCGAAGAAGCGCGACATGGACATCGCCGAGATCCGGCGGGCCTGCCGGGCGTATGCCGCTCGGCACGTCGACATGCAGCGCGAGGACTTCAAGCGCCTCGGCGTGTTCGGCGACTGGTCCGACCCGTACCTGACGATGGCCTTCCCGTATCAGGCCGCGATCGTTCGCGCACTGGGCCGGTGCGTCGAGAAGGGGCTCGTCTACAAGGGCAAGAAGCCCGTCTACTGGTGCATCAACGATCGGACGGCGCTTGCCGAGGCCGAAGTCGAGTACGAGGCGCACGTGTCGCCCTCGATCTACGTCGAGTTCGCGCTCGATCCGCGTGACGCCGACACGCTCGCCGCCCGCGTACCGGCGCTTGCAGGCGCGCGCGTGTCGGTCCTGATCTGGACGACGACGCCGTGGACCATCCCGTCCAACATGGGGGTGGCGTTCCAGCCGGGGTTCGACTACGCCGCGTACGACGTGGACGGCCGGCTCGTGATCGTGGCCGAAGCGCTCGCAGCCGCGACGTTTGCCAAGGCAGGGCGCACACCCGGCGAGCCGGTGGCCCGGATGAAGGGCGAGGTGTTCGATCGCGTCCGCTTCAGGCACCCGCTCTACGACCGCGAGTCGCTCGGCGTGCTTGCCGACTACGTCACGCTCGAACAGGGCACCGGCGCCGTCCACACGGCACCGGGCCATGGCGCCGACGACTTCAACACGGGACAGAAGTACGGCCTCGAGACGTACGCGCCCATCGGCCCATCGGGTGAGTTCCTCGACAGCGTCGGGCTCTTTGCCGGACTGAAGGTGTGGGACGCCAACCCGAAGGTCGTCGAGGCGCTGCGCGAGCGCGGTGCGCTGTGGTCCACCGAGAAGTACGAGCACAGCTACCCGCACTGCTGGCGCTGCCACAGGCCGCTGATCTTCCTCGCGACGCCGCAGTGGTTCATCGGCATGGATCACGACGGGTACCGCGAACGGGCGCTCGAGGCGGTCGAGGGGGTCGAGTGGATCCCGGCGTGGGGCGAGGAGCGCATCCACAACATGCTCGCCAACCGGCCCGACTGGTGCATCTCGCGCCAGCGCGCCTGGGGTGTGCCGATTCCTGCCGTGTCGTGTACGACGTGCCGTGAGTCGATCCTCACGACCGACCTCACGACGCGTGCCGCGGACGTGTTCCTCGAGCACGGGGCCGATGCCTGGTACGAGCGGCCGATCGAGGAATTCCTGCCCGAGGGGCTGACGTGCGCCCACTGCGGCGGCACGGCGTTCGAGCGCGAGCGCGACATCCTCGACGTGTGGTTCGACTCGGGTTCGAGCCACGAGGCGGTGCTGGCGGTACGTCCCGAACTGACGCGTCCCGCCGACATGTACCTCGAGGGCAGCGACCAGCATCGCGGCTGGTTCCACAGCTCGCTGCTCGTCTCGCTCGGCACGCGCGGCGAGGCGCCGTACCGCTCGGTGCTCACCCATGGATTCGTCGTGGACGAGGAAGGCCGCAAGATGTCCAAGTCGCGCGGCAACAACGTCGTCCCGCAGCAGGTGATCGAGCAGAGCGGCGCGGAAGTGCTGCGGCTGTGGGTGTCGATGGTGGACTACCGCGAGGAGGTCCGGCTCGGCAAGCAGATCCTGGCGCGCACCGTCGAGGCCTATCGCAAGATCCGCAACACGCTGCGCTACCTGGCCGCCAACCTGTACGACTTCGATCCGGCGGTCGACGCGCTGCCGCTCGACGAGATGCTCGACGTCGATCGGTATGCGCTCGCCCGGTACGCGGATGCCGCGTCCACGATGATCGCGGCGTACGAGCGGTTCGACTTCCAGTCGATCTTCCACGAGGTGAACAGGCTGACGGTCGTCGACCTCAGCGCGTTCTACTTCGACGTCTCGAAGGATCGGCTGTACACGTTCGGGGCCGCATCGCGGCCGAGGCGTTCGGCGCAGACGGCGATGTACCACATGGCCGACGGGCTCGCGCGGCTGCTGGCGCCAATCCTGCCGGTCACGGCCGACGAACTCTGGCGCGTCCTGCCGCCTGTCCACCGTAGCCTCGGCGAAGGTGGAGGCGAACGCGAGCCGTCGGTGCACATCGCGCTCTTCCCCGCCGGCGTCGAAGCCTGGCAGGACGCCGACCTCGTCGCGCGCTACGCCACGCGGCTCGAAGTGCGAGACCTCGTGAACGCGAAGCTCGAGGAACAGCGACAAGCGAAGGCGATCGGCACTTCCCTCGAAGCCGCCGTGATGCTGTCGGCAACCGGGCGATTCGCTCGCGCCCTCGACGGCCTCACGGCCGAGGAACTTGCTGCGTTCTGCATCGTCAGCCGCGCGACTGTCGGGCCGCCGGCTTCCGGGCAGGGCGACGACACGCTGACGGTGTCGGTCGCACGTGTGGACGGCGAGAAGTGCCAGCGGTGCTGGCGATACGTGCCGGCAATCAGCCGCGTTCCGGAGACGGAGGGCCTCTGCGAGCGCTGCGTGGACGCACTGGGCCTTGCCGGGGCAGTGCCCGCATGAGCGAGCCGGCCGGGCCCGTGGCCTCGCCCGTGTGGCGGCGTCCCGAGGTGTGGGTGACGCTGCTGCTCGTGGTGCTCGACCAGGCGACCAAGCTGCTGGTGCTGCAGCGCGTGCAACTGCACGAGACGATCCCGGTGATTCCCGGGCTGCTGAACATCACGTACGTGCGCAACACCGGCGCGGCGTTCGGCATGCTGAACGCGCACGACTTCGCCTACAAGCCGCTCATCGTCGCGTCGCTCGCCGTCGCGGCACTGCTCGGCATCCTCTGGTATGCCCGGACGTTCGCGGGCGAATCGTGGGCGGCGCGCTACGGGTTCGCCCTGATCGTCGCGGGCGCCGCCGGCAACCTGGTCGACCGCGTGACGCTCGGCTATGTCGTGGACTTCGTGGACTTCCACGTCGGCACGTGGCACTTCTGGGCGTTCAACGTCGCCGATGCCGCGATCACGATCGGCGCGATCCTGTTCGCGGCCGACACCCTGCTCCCGAGGCGCCATGTTCCCGAAGCTGTTTGATCTCGGCCCGCTGACCGTCTACTCGTACGGCGTCCTCCTTGCCGCCGCGTACCTCGGCGGCCTGCAGTTCGCGCTCGTCCGCGCGCGCAACCGCGGCCTCGACCCGGCGCGCGTGATGGACCTCGGCATCTACATCATCGTCAGCGCGCTCGTCGGGGCGAAGCTGCTGCTCGTGATCGTGGATGCCGGCCACTTCATCGAGAACCCGCGCGACCTGCTGGCGCTCACCCGGTCGGGCGGCGTGTTCTACGGGGGACTCATCCTCGCGGTGATCGTCGGGCTGTGGTACGTCCGCAAGCACAGGCTGCCCACCTGGCGCATCGCCGACGTGATCGCGCCCGGCATCGCGTTCGGGCACGTCGTCGGGCGCCTTGGCTGCTTCCTTGCCGGCTGCTGCTACGGGCACGAGACGACGGTGCCATGGGCGGTGACGTTCACCAACCCGCTCGCGGCCGAGAACGTCGGCACGCCGCTCGGCGTGCCGCTGCACCCGACGCAGCTCTACGAGGCCGGCGCGGAACTCGTCATCCTCGGCCTGCTGCTCGCGTTCGAGCACAAGGGCCGTGCCTTCCCGGGCCGGACGTTCTGGGGCTACATGCTCGTCTACGGCCTGACGCGGTTCGTCATCGAGTTCTTCCGCGGCGACCCGCGCGGCATGGTCTTCGCGAACGTCTCCACGTCGCAGTTCATCTCGCTGCTGATCATCCCGATCAGCCTCGTGATGCTGTACTGGCTCTCGCGACGCGACACGCACGCCGCGCCAGCCACGATGGCTCCCGGGCGGCCGCGGGCCTCGCGCGCGTGAGCGATCCGATGCACGAGCACGACGAAGACGACGGGTTCGAGCCGGCCGACGAGGGCAGCGAGCCGTCGGGGCACACGGCAACCGTCACCGTTGGCGAGGACGAAGCGAACCAGCGCGCCGATCAGGCCCTCGCGGCACTGCTGCCGGGCGTGTCGCGGTCGCAGGTGCAGCGGCTCATCCGCGACGGACGCGTCCGCCTTGCCGATCGTCCGCTCACCAAGGCGAGCGAGGTCCTCGCAGCCGGCACTGTCCTCAGCGTGGACCTGCCCGCCCCGACGGCGGTCGAGGCGGAGCCGGAAGACATCCCGCTCGACATCCTCCACGAGGACGAGCACATCGTCGTCGTCAACAAGCCGGCCGGGATGGTCGTGCACCCGGCGGCCGGGCATGCGACCGGCACGCTCGTGAATGCCCTGCTGCACCACGTGCAGGGCCTCAGCGGCATCGGTGGCGCGATGCGACCCGGCATCGTGCATCGGCTCGACAAGGGCACGTCCGGGGTGATGGTCGTGGCCAAGAGCGACGCCGCGCATCAGGAACTCGGGCGGCAGTTCCACGATCGCGAGGTCGAGAAGGAGTACGTCGCGCTCGTGTGGGGTCTCGTCCATTACGGGCGCCGCATCGAGACGCCAATCGGACGCGATCCGCGCGACCGGCAGAAGATGACGACACGCGCGCGGCGATCGCGGGCGGCAGTGACGCGCGTCACGTGGGCGCTCCACCTCCCTGGCGTCTCCCTCATCCGGGTGGCCATCCACACGGGCCGGACGCACCAGATTCGCGTGCACCTCAGTTCGATCGGCCATGCGATCTGCGGCGACGCGACGTACGGCGGCATCCCGCGGCGCATCGCGCCGCACCTCAAGGCAGTCGGCTCCCTCCAGCGGCCGTTCCTCCACGCGGAGCGCCTCGTGTTCACGCACCCGGTCGACGGCCGTCGCATGGAGTTCGAGGCACCACTCCCGGAGGACCTGACGAAGGTCCTCGAACAGCTCGACGCCGCCGTCGCCCGCTTCGGCTATCGCACGATCCAGAATCCGTGAGCCCGGCCCCGGCACCGGCCGAAGGTCGTTCCGTACCCCGGACCCGGAGTACGCTGTGCGCGGCATGTCTGCAATCGAATCGACGACGATGTTCGAGGGACGCGTGTTCACGGTCACGAAGGACCGCGTGAGGTTGCCGCATGGCGTCGAGACGACACTCGACGTCGTGCGACACCGCGGCTCGGTGGTGCTCGTGCCGATGCCGGACGACGGGTCGGTGATCCTGGTGCGGCAGTACCGGCATGCAATTGGACGCCACGTGTGGGAGCTGCCGGCGGGCACCGTGGACCCCGGCGAGGACGCCGACGTCGCGGCTCTGCGCGAGTGTCATGAAGAGATCGGGCTCGTCGCCCGTGATGCCGTACGCATCGCGTCGCTGTACCCGTCGCCCGGGTACACGACCGAGGTCATGCACTTCTACCGGCTGACCGGACTCCACGAGCCGCCGCAGGCGGCTGCGCAGGACGAGGACGAGCACCTCGAACCGCGTACGTTCTCGCTCGCCGAGCTCCGCCAGGCGGTGGCGCGCGGCGAGATCGTCGACATGAAGACGGTGACGGCGTTGGTCCTGCTCGACACGGCCCTGGCCTAGACGGAAAAACGGCCGCCCCGGTATACCCGGGCACGGCCGTCCGCAGACCAGATCCGCGCGTCGCGACGCGACGCTCAGCTGGCCATGTCGATCATCGCGGTCGCGCCACTGCGGCGTGCCACGAACTTGTCTCGCGCTTCCGCAGCCTCGCGCTCTTCCTCGCAGTCCTTGCAGCGGAGCGCGAAGGGCAGCGCCCGCAGCCTGGCCTCGGCGATTTCGTCGCCGCACTCGTAGCAGAACCCGTAGCTCCCGGCTTCGAGACGGCCGAGTGCCTCGTTGACGCGATTGAGCGTCTCCGACTTCATCTGCATGAGCGCGATCTCGATGTCCTCCTGGATGTCGGACACCGAGGCCTCTTCGGCATCGACGACTCCCTGGGCGGTGTCGGCCGGCCCGACGGCGCGGACGTCCTGCATCTGCCGCCGCAGTTCGAGGCTCAATGCCCGTCGCCGATCCTCGAGGATGCGGCGCAGTTCAGCGTGACGATCTGTATTGATGGTCCGGGTGGACTTCTTTGCCTTCATTGCCTGTCCACGCTCCTTTCCACATGCGCTTTCAGTGCCGTTCGAGTAAGCACGCCCCGTGCCACACGCCTGAAGGACGATGCGGCCGTTGTCCGCCAGTCGGCGCTGCACGCCAGAATGGACGGTCTACGGAGATCAATTGTCGGCGCGGGGACGAGGAGGGAAACGCCAGCGCGAGACCCTCCAGGCCTCGCCAGACCGTAAAGTACTCATGCCACTCGGCTTGCCGTTCGTGCCGCAGCACCTGCGCCGCAACACGTCTCGACTGTACAGCGGTTAGACGTTGCTTCCTACTGTATGGTTCTACGCTGAACGATCCCACCTGCCCGTACGACCGGGGAATGGCGATCGACCAGGCGTCCGACTTTACTGCAAGCGCCTGCGCTGTCCTCGTTCGAGGACGACGCCACGTTCGACGAGGAGTCGCTCCGTCCTCCGGTCAGCAGAGCGCTCCCACGCCTCGAGCGCGCGAAGCAGCCCGGACGACGACTGCATCTCGGCCCGGAGGGCGACCTCGCCAAGGGCGTCCGCGTACTGCGCGAACCGCGCCGCAAGGTCCTTGAACGTCGCCGCCATGACCTGCGGTTCCTGGCCGAGCGTGCCGTACGCGAACCCGCCGACCCGGTGGTAGTAGGCCGGCGGCACGCCGCGGGCACCGGCCCTGGACGCAAAGAACCCTCCGAGCAACAGGGCCGCATCGGCAACCCCGCGCAATGCCCGGCCCTGGTCGGGACACCGATCGTCGAGCGCATCGGCAAGCCTGATGGCAAGCGGCCTGGGATCGAGGAACGCCGCCGCCGCGCACGAACCGTCGCTGCGGACGACGTCGGCGAGCAGGCGGACCACATAGTGCGCCGTCTCGCCAGCCGCAGGGATCCGCTGACCGATCAGGGCGCCTTCGACCTGTTCCCTGAAGTACTCCACAACCGACGCGTGGGCGATGACAGCCATACGCGAACCTCCTGGTGCGTGATGGCTGAGCAAATAGCAAGTCGCGTTCCACCGGTTCTGCCCTTCGGACACGCGGGGTGTTGCACTCGACACACAAATGCTGACGCCAACCTCGTGCGCGATTGACGCGCCTTCGACGCTGTGGGAGGCTCGGTGCATGGCGGCATGCCCGATGTGTGGCGGGGGCAAGGCACGGCGGCCGTGTCCGGCGCTCGACAAGGTGATCTGCGCGACGTGCTGCGGCACGAAGCGGCAGGTCACGATCGCGTGTCCTGCCACGTGTCGCTGGCTGGCGGCATCCCGCGCGCATCCGCACGCCGCCCTCCAGCGCCAGCAGGAGCTCGACACCGCGATTGCCGTCCCGCTCATCCGTGGCCTGGACGAAGAGGCCTATGGCGTGCTGATGGCGTGCCTCCAGGCGGCCGTCGGACATGTGGCACAGGCAGATCCCCGGCCGCTCGACCAGGATCTCCGGGCGGCGGCCGCTGCGCTTGCGGCAACAGCCGAAACCGCGAGCCGGGGCGTCCTCTACGAGCACACCCCGGAGTCGCTCGTTGCCGCGCGCCTCGCGCGCGCGATGTCGGCCCCGCTGGCTGCCGCGGAGCAGGCCGGCACACCTGTGAGCGACAGCGCGACCAGGGACGCGATGCGGCGCCTCGTGGACATCCTCGCTGTCTTCCGCAAGGGCGCGCCTGCCGAGGACGCCTTCCTCGCGTTCCTCGGGCGGGTGCTCACACCGCGGCTTGCCGATGCCCGGACCGGCCAGCCCCTTGCCGCCTCGTCGGACCCTGCGCTTGCGGCACTTGGCGGCTCGTCGGCCCTGGCCGTGGACGATGGGCCCCGGATCATCATCCCGTAGGGCCGGAATCGTCCGTTTCCGGGCGCCGACCGGGCGCCTTCCTGTGTTAGAGTTAGTGGTTCCGCGCGCCCGGCGGTCTTCCGCCGCGCCCCCCTGTCCCGGGGAGGGCCTCAGGACGCGCCAGCATCAGAATCATGGCAAATCGTTGCGAAGTCTGCGGCAAGGGTCCCACGTTCGGCAACAACATCAGCCACGCGCACAACGTGTCGTCGCGGCGCTTCAACCCGAACCTGCAGACGGTGCGTGCGCTTGTGAACGGCGCCGCCAAGCGCCTGAAGGTGTGCACGCGCTGCATCCGCTCGGGCAAGATCACAAAGGCGGCCTAGCGTCGTGGCCACGCGTGCGTCGGTTTCCACTCCGGACGCCCCGCAGGCAATCGGCCCTTACTCGCAGGCGATCAGGGCCGGCCAGTTCCTGTTCCTCTCGGGGCAGATTCCCCTCGATCCGGTGACGGGCGAGGTGGTGCCGGGTGACGTGCGCGCGCAGACGCGCCGCGTGCTCGACAACATCAGCGGCGTGCTCGCCGCGGCCGCCCTCTCAATGGATTCCGTCGTGAAGACGACGGTCTATCTCGTCGATCTCGCCGATTTCGTCGCGATGAACGAGGTCTATGCGACCGCGTTCGAGGACCCCGCGCCGGCGCGGTCCACGGTGCAGGTCTCGCGCCTCCCGCGCGACGTGCGTGTGGAGATCGAGGTCATCGCGCTGCTGCCGTAGCCGAAACCTTCTACGACGCGCGCTCTTCCGAGCGCCCGCTGGCGGCGCGCTCCACGGCCAGCACCCCCGGCAGTCCCTTCACCGCGCGAATCACCTTGTCGAGGTGCTTGACGTCCTGGATCTCCACCGTCATCTCGATGAAGCCCTGTTCCTGCACGGTCGTGGCCTCCATCGTCCGGATGTTGGTGTTGATGGCCGACACCTGGCTGCTGATGGCGGCCAGCATGCCCTTGCGGTCCTCGACCTCGATGCTGAGGCGCACCGTGTAGGGCGCGCTCGGGTCGTCGCCGGTGTCCCATTCCACGTCGATCCGGCGGTCCGGGTCGTACATCAGGTTCGAGACGTTGCGGCATGACGCCGAGTGCACCGACACGCCCTTGCCGCGCGTGATGTACCCGACGATCTTCTCGCCCTTGATCGGGTTGCAGCACTTGGCGCGGAACACGAGCAGGTCGTCGGCACCGCGGACGCGGATCTTGTCCTCGCCGCCGCGCGGACGCAGGACCTTCCGGACCGTCGCGAAGAGGCCGGCTTCGGGCGGCTTCTCCTGCAGGTCTTCCTGTGGCACCAGCTTGCCGAGGAGCAGCCGCGCGGTCATCTTGCCCCAGCCCACCGCGGCCAGCAGGTCGTCCACCTTCTGCATCCCGGATTCGGTCGACACGCGCTGCCACGCCTCGGCGGGGATGTTCTTCGGGTTGACGTCGAAGCGCCTGGCTTCCTTCTCGAAGAGTTTCCGTCCGAGCTCGACCGATCGGGTCTTCTCCTCGAGCTGGATGAAGTGCCGGATCTTGTTGCGTGCGCGGGAGGTCTTGACGAACGCGAGCCAGTCGCGACTGGGCTTGTGCCCGCTCTGCGTGATGATCTCGACGATGTCGCCGTTGCGGAGCACGTGACGGAGCGGGACCATCTTGCCGTTGACGCGGCCGCCCACGCACTGGTGCCCGACGTCGGTGTGCACGGCGTAGGCGAAGTCCACGATCGTGGCGTCCCGCGGCAGTTCCTTGAGCTCACCGCCCGGCGTGAAGCAGTAGATTTCCTCGGGATACAGCTCGATCTTGAGGCTGGCGATGAACTCGTGGGGGTCGCGGACGTCCTGCTGCCATTCGAGCAGCTGCCGCAGCCACTTGAAGTACTGCTCGTCGCGTTGGGCGCCGACGCGGCCTTCCTTGTACTTCCAGTGCGCCGCGATGCCTTCCTCGGCGATGCGGTGCATCTCCTCGGTCCGGATCTGGATCTCGAACGGCAGTCCGCGGTCGCTGATCACCGAGGTGTGCAGCGACTGGTAGCCGTTGGGCCGCGGCATCGCGATGAAGTCCTTGATGCGTTCGGGCACCGGCGACCAGGTCTGGTGCACGATGCCGAGGACGGCGTAGCAGTCCTTCACGCTCGCGGTGACAACGCGAAGGGCCACGAGGTCGTAGACCTGATCGAGGTCGATGCGCTGGCGGCGAAGCTTCAGGTAGATGCTGTAGAGACGCTTGATGCGGCCGTCGATGGAGACGACGGGCACCTGCGCATCGGCGAGCTTTGCCTGCATGGTGCCGATGAGCTCGCCAATCAGCCCCTGCGTGGCGCGCCGGCGCCGTTCGACCTTGTCGCGCAGTTCCTCGTAGGCGCGGGGCTCGAGCGCCTTGAAGGCCAGGTCCTCGAGCTCGTTCTTCACCTTGCTCATGCCCAGCCGGTTGGCGATGGGGGCATAGATGTCGAGCGTTTCCCGGGCGATGCGCTCGCGCTTGTCGTCGGGCATGTGCCCGAGCGTGCGCATGTTGTGGAGGCGGTCGGCGAGCTTGACGAGGATGACGCGGATGTCATCGACCATCGCCAGGAACATCCGGCGGAAGTTCTCGGCCTGCTGCGCCTCCTTTGACGAGAACGGGATGCTGGACAGCTTCGTGACGCCCTCGACGACGTGGGCGACTTCGGGGCCGAACAGCTCGGCGACGCGCTCGATGGAGGTGAGGGTGTCCTCGACGACGTCGTGGAGCAGGCCGGCGGCCACGGCCACGGCGTCCAAACGCATGTCGGCAAGGAGGTTGGCGACTTCGAGCGGATGGACGAGATACGGCTCGCCGGAATGGCGCAGCTGTCCCTTGTGCTCTCGCGCGGAGAAGACGTAGGCCCGGCGGAGCAGCTCGAGGTCGGCGTCCGGGCTGTAGCTGCGGACCTTGTCGATCAGGTCCTCGAACCGAATCATGGGGGGCGGTGTCTAACGCTCGTTATCAGGGGTCCCGACGAGGATCATAGCCCACCGCGGCTGCCTTGACCGTTTGCAGGCGCGGTCTTTATACTCGCGGTGCTTTTTTGCCTGGAATCGACCCTGGCCGGTGTTCGCGGCCGATTCCCGTCCTCCCGGGCTCGAAGCCGGAGGCTGCACGGGTTCCGGGTCCGCGAAAAGCCCGCAGGTGAGCGGGCGCCAAGGAGTGAGTGTGATGTCGACGCGGTTGACGATTGTCCGGCTCGTGGCCGTTGCCGGCCTCAGCGTGTCGCTGGCGGCCTGCGGGAAGATCACGGCGCAGATGTCGTTCAAGGACGGCCTGAACGCCTATCAGCAGCAGAACTATCGCGAGGCGATCGCGGAGTTCTCCGAGGCGGTCGAACACGATTTCGACTACCGCCCGTTTGCGTATTTCTACCTGGCCAACGCCCACGACAACGCGTACAAGTTCACGCGGAAGGGCCAGCCCGAGAACGACGCGCACCTGCCCGAAGCCGAGAAGTACTACCGGCTCGCGTACGAGTCGATCGACCCGGCGTCGCACGAGGGCCAGGGCGCGATCTTCAGGAAGCGCTCCCTCGAGTACCTCGTGGGCCTCTACGGGCCCGACAAGCTGGCCGCGCCCGACAAGGCCGAGGAGGTCGGCAAGCAGATCGTGGACCTCGACCCCAAGGACGTGAACAACTACTTCGGGCTCGCCAAGCTGTACGAGGACGCCGGCCGTGTCGAGGAAGCCGAGCAGATGCTGGCCCGCGCTCGGGACGTGGCGCCCAACAGCGTGGACGTCCAGCTCCAGCTCGCCGGCTTCTACAACCGCCAGGGCGACTTCGACAAGACGATGGAAGCGTTCCAGCACCGGATCGAGCTCGAGCCGAACAATCCCGAGGCGTACCACACGGTGGCCGGGTACTTCGAGGAGAAGGTCCGCAAGGACTACACGCTCAAGCCGGCCCAGAAGGTCGAGTACATCAAGCGCGGCCTCGAGGCATCCGACAAGGCGCTCGAGATCAAGACCGACTACGTCGACTCGATGGTCATGAAGAACCTGCTGCTCCGCCAGCAGGCCCTCGTCGAGAAGAGCCCGGCCCGGCAGCAGGAACTCCTCAAGGAGGCCAATGCACTGCGCGACAAGGCCATCGAGACGCGCAACCGGCTCCAGGGCGAGGCGGCGGCCGCCGAAGCAGCAGCTGCTGCCGCCAAGAAGGACTCCAAGTCGGAGGAAGAAGAGTAGCCGGCGGCTCGTCGAGCCGGCAGCAGCAGGTCAAGAAGAGGCTGGTGCGAGAGCACCGGCCTTTTCTCGTTTCAGGGGGCGACAGTTGCTGCCTCAGCTGTTTACGCGAGTGAAACATCCCGCTGGTAGCCTCATTCAGTTGGCTTCTTTCCGTGACTGCCGGCTATCCAGCCGGCCGACGCAGCGGCCCGTGTCGCTGCCGCTTTCGTCATCTGCAGGAGAACATCGATGGTGAGTGCGTTTCAGCGAACGCGTGACATGCGAGCGGTGCGCGTTGCGACCCGCGCCGTACGGCGGATTGCCGCAATCGCGCTGGTGGCCGTGCTGGCCGGCGTGGGTGCACCGGGGCAGGCGTCCGCACAGGGCGTGACGACAGGCTCCCTTGGCGGCACCGTGACCGATGCCCAGGACCAGGCCGTGGCGGGGGCCAGCGTCATTGCCATCCACCTGCCCTCGGGCACCAACTACGAGACGACGACACGCACCGACGGGCGCTACTTCCTGCCGAACATGCGCGTCGGCGGGCCCTACGTGCTGACGGTGTCCTACGTCGGCGGCGGCAACGCCTTCGAGCCGTACACGAACGAGAACGTCACGGTGAACCTCGGCGTGACGACCGACGTGAACGTGCAGGTCAAGAACATCGCCGTCGAGGAATCGGTGACGGTCACGGCTTCGACCGACCCCGTGTTCAGCACGCAGCGGACGGGCGCGGCGACGACCGTGTCGCGCGAGCAGATCCAGACGCTGCCAAACGTCAGCAACCGCCTCGAGAACTTCACCCGCCTCACGCCGCAGGCGAGCGGCACGTCGTTTGTCGGCCAGGACAACCGCCTCAACAACATCACGGTTGACGGCTCGTACTTCAACAACTCGTTCGGCCTCGCGGGCGCGCCCGGCGACCGCACCGGCGTGGCGCCGATCTCGCCGCAGGCCGTCGAGCAGATCCAGGTCAACGTCGCGCCGTTCGACGTGCGTCAGGGCAACTTCGTCGGCGCCGGCGTCAACACTGTGACCCGCAGCGGCGGCAACGCGTTCCACGGTTCGATCTACCGCCAGTTCCGCGACGACAGCATGGTGGGCACCGAGGCGGGCGGCAACACCGTCAACGTCGGCACGTTCGAGTTCGCCAACACCGGCGGCTGGGTGTCGGGCCCGATCTGGAAGAACAAGGCGTTCTTCTTCTTCAACGTCGAGGACGAGTCGCTCACCGAGCCCGGCACGACGTTCCGCGCCAACAACGGCGGCGAGCCCGTCGGGGGCGGCATCACGCGCGTGCTCGCCTCGGATCTGAACGAGTTGAGCTCGTACCTTTCGAGCAACTTCGGCTACGAGACCGGTGGCTACCAGGGCTACGACTTCGAGGTGCCGGCGCGCCGCTACCTGGTCAAGGGCGACTACAACCTGAACGCGAGCAACAAGATCACGTTCCGGTACACGCACCTCGACTCGCTCAGCGACATCCTCGTGAGCAACTCCTCGTCGCTCGGGTTCGGCACGCGCCGCACCAACCTGTTCGGCCTGAACTTCCAGAACTCGAACTACCAGCAGAAGGAAGAGATCCGGTCGGCCATCGGCGAGTGGAACGCGACGTTCGGCAGCACGATGGCCAACTCGTTCATCATCGGCTACACCAAGCAGAACGAGGACCGCGCCAGCCGCTACACCGGCAACGTGTTCCCGATGGTGGACATCCTCGAAGCCGGCACCGTCTACACGACCTTCGGCTACGAGCCGTTCTCGCCGCGCAACCAGCTGAAGTACGACACGTTCCAGGTGCAGAACAACTTCACGAAGTTCGCGCGTAACCACACGCTGACATTCGGCGCGACGGCCGAGCGCTACGAGTCGCTCAACGTGTTCTTCCCCGGCTCGCAGAGCGCGTACGTCTACAACTCGCTCGCCGACTTCTACACCGACGCCAACGACTACCTCGCGAACCCGAACCGGACGACGTCGCCGGTGAACCTGCGCCGCTTCCAGGTGCGGTGGAGCAACATCCCCGGCCAGGACCAGCCCGCGCAGCCGCTCGAGGTGCTCTATGCCGGCGCGTACGCGCAGGACGAATGGGCGCCGACCGCCAACCTCAAGATCACGGCCGGCCTGCGATTCGACGTCCCGCGCTTCGGCGAGACCGGATACGCCAACGCACGCGCGGACGCCCTGACGTTCCGGGACGAGAGCGGCCAGGCGGTGCAGTACTCGACGGCAAAGCTGCCGGACCCGAACATCCTCTGGTCGCCCCGCGCCGGCTTCAACTGGGCCGTGGACGAGAACCGCCGGACGCAGGTTCGCGGTGGTACAGGCGTCTTCACGGGCCGCCCCGCGTACGTGTGGATCTCGAACCAGATCGGCAACACGGGCGTGCTCACCGGCTTCGAGCAGTTCGACAACACGACCGTCCGTCCGTTCGATCCCGATCCCGATGCCTACAAGGCGACCGACGTGACGGGCGCCCCGGCTGCGAGCTACGAGCTCGCGCTCACGAACCCGGACTTCAAGTTCCCGCAGCTCTGGCGCACCAACCTCGCCGTGGACCAGCGGCTGCCGTGGAACCTCGTCGGCACCGTCGAGTACATCTACAATCGCGACGTCAACGGCATCTACTACATCAACGCGAATCTCCCCGCGGCCCAGACGGCCTTCACGGGCGCCGACGACCGCCCGCGCTACACGTCCAACCGCATCCACTCCAACGTCTCCAACGCCGTCGTCCTGAAGAACCAGGACGTCGGACGGTCGTGGAACTTCGCCACGACGCTGGGCAAGAACTTCCGTGGCGGCTTCCTGAAGGGCGCCTACAGCTACGGCGAGGCGAAGAACACCGTGGATCCGGGATCGATCGCCTTCGGGTCCTGGAACAACAACCAGCACGCGGGCGACCCGAACAACCCGGGTCTCGGCTATGCGGTCGGCTCGCCAGGCCACCGCTTCTTCCTCTCGGGCTCGTACACGAAGGAGTACTTCAACTTCGGCGGCACGACGCTCGCGTTCTTCTGGGAGTCGCGCACCAACGGCCAGGCGTCGTACACGTTCTCGGGTGACCTGAACGGCGACGGCGGCACGAGCAACGACCTGCTCTACGTCGCGCGCGACACGTCGGAGATGAACTTCCAGACGTACTCGGCGGGAGGCCGCACGTTCACCGCGGACGCGCAGGCCGCGGCGTGGGAAGCCTACATCGCGCAGGATCCCTACCTGAGCGAACATCGCGGGGCGTATGTCCAGCGTGGGTCGATCTTCCTGCCCGTCGTGCACCGCCTCGACTTCAGCGCGCAGCAGGATTTCTTCGTCAGCATCAAGGGCCGCCGGCACACGTTCCAGGTCCGCGCCGACATCATCAACTTCGGCAACCTGCTGAACAAGGACTGGGGCGTCGGGCAGCGCCTGATCAACACGCAGCCGTTGATCGTGCCGACGACGGCACAGGGCGGCGCCGCCGACGCGCAGGGCCGCGCGCAGTACCGCCTCCGCGCCATCAACAACGAGTTGATGACCCGGTCCCTCGAGCCCACCGCCGGCCTTGCCGACGTCTACCGGTTCCAGATCATGCTGAACTACCGGTTCTGACGGCCTTCGACGGTCGGCCTTCGGCCTTCGACGTCGCACGACAAAGGCCCGCCTGGGACTCCCCCGGCGGGCCTTTTCTCATGCCCCCGTATCGGGACGACGCGCCCGTCCGAGCGCATGCATCTCGCCCAGCTCCGGCTCGGTGCCCGTCAGCCACCCCTTCACGAGCTCGTAGACCAGCACCGGGCGCGGCTTGTTGATCTCGAGGAACTCGGCCGCGTGGACGTCGATGCCGATGAGCACGATGCGCGGATCGTCGGCCGTGCCGTGTCGCGGGTCTCCGTCATCGGGAAACCACACCTGCCAGTCCGACGCATACAGCTCCCGAATCGTCGCTCGGTCGCGCGAGGTCCGCGCGATCCCGGAGACCGACACCCACTCGCGGTTGCCGTCCCGGTAGTAGGCGAGGTTCACGTGCGGGTCGTGCGCGAGTTCGTCGAGCTTCGACGCGCCGTCGACCGTGACGAACCACAGGTCCGCACCTGGCGCCGGCTTCTGGGTTGCCATCGCCCGCGATCGCAGGTGACCGTCGGGCCGACGCGTCGTCATCATCGCGACCTCGATGTCCTCGATGGTCTCGTAGAGCTTCTGCAGTGTGTCGCTCATCGGCATCCTCCGGCAAGGATCCCTGCAAGCGGTGCGCCCGCTTCGCCCCTCACGTGCCGGGGGCCCGGCGGTTCTTGCGGTAGGAGTCCTTCACGGCAATCCTGCCGTCGCGGAACGTGAACACGTCGCAGCCATCGACCTCCACGCGCGTGCCGTCCCGCGTGGTCCCCGTGAACGTCCATTCGGACACGCCCCGGTCGCCCGTGACGAAGTGGCGCGCGCCGCTCCACCGTGCATCGTGGAACGTCGCCCACACATCCGCGAAGCCGGCGCGGACCGCATCGCGTCCCGTGTAGCGCGTGCCGCACACGTCCGGACCTGCCGAGGAGCGGAACACGCAGTCGTCGGTCATGAACGACATCAGGGCGTCCACGTCGTGCCGGTTCCAGGCATCGGCAAACGCCTGAAGGGTCGCCGGCGTGACGACAGGCGGCTCGATGCGTACGCCGAGCTCGCGCAGTGCGGCGCGGCAGGCGGCTGCGGTCGTGAAGTGGATAGCGTGCATCCCCGCCGCCCTGGCACCGACGACGTTCGGCAGGCTGTCGTCGATGAACACGGTGCGTTCGGCGGCGAACCCGGTGCGCCGGAGCGTCAGGGCGAACATCGCCGGGTCCGGCTTCGCGAGCTGCTCGACCCCGGAGATGACGATGTCCTCGAACAGGCCGAGGAACGGGAACCGCGCGCGCGCCACCGGGAAGGTCTCGCCCGACCAGTTCGTCAACGCGGCCAACCGGTAACCGGCTGCCTTCAGTTCCTCGAGCAGGCCGACGCTCTCGTCGATGGCCCCGCCGAGCATCCGCTCCCAACCCGACTTCCATTCGGCGAGCATCTCCGCGTGGTCGGGGAACAGCACCGTGCGCTCCGCAATGGCCTGGGCGAAGGGCTTGCCGAGGTCCATCTCGTGGTTCCACGCGTTGGTGGCGACCTCGGTGAGGAACGCCTCCATCTGCGCCTCGGTCTCGAACCGATCGCGGTAGTGGTTGCGCGGATCCCAGCGGATCAGCACGTTCCCGAGGTCGAACAGGACAGCGTCAATCATCGGCCTTCGTCGTTCGGCCATCGGCCTTCGTCGTTCGGCCATCGGCCTTCGTCGTTCCCATCGGCCCTCGTCGGTCGGCCATCGGCCTCGTCGTTCGGCCATCGGCCTCCGTCGTTCCCATCGGCCCTCGCCGTTCGGCCATCGGCCCTCGGATTCGGGATTCGGGATTCGACGCGTTCCATGTCGGGCGTCTGGTTTCGGGGCGAACGCAAAAACGCCGGCGTCCGGTGAGGGACGACGGCGTTCGTGGAGCCGGGGAACGGGACGCGTCGGCTAGTCGCCGGCGCCAGCCCCGCCGCGCCGCTTCTCGGTGACGATGCCGACCTTGTCGACACCGGCGCCTCGTGCGGCGTCGATTGCCTGGACCACGTTGCCATACGGCAGCGTGCCGGCGCCGAGGATGAACATGGTCTTCTCCTTGCGCGTCTCGAAGATCTCGGTGAGACGGTTCTGGAGATCGGCCATCTGCACGTCCTGGTTGTTGATCGAGATGCTGCGGTCGGCATTCATCGTCAACACGATCTGCGTGCTGGTGTCGGCGGCGTTGGCTTCCTTTGTCTCGAGGGGCAGGTTGATGTCCGTGCCCTTCTGGGTCATCGGCAGCGCGGCCATGAAGATCACGAGCAGCACGAGCAGCACGTCGATGAGCGGCGTGACGTTCATGTCCGCACTTGCGTGCGGTGTCTCGGCCCTGACGACGCGGTCGGCGCCGTGGTGCTTGTGGACGGACATGTCAGTCGCCTCCCCCTTCTTCCTTCTTCTTCGCGCTCTCGGTGATGAGCGCGACGTTCTCGATGCCGGCCTCGCTGAGCTTGTCCATCATGCTCATGATGGCGGCGTAGGGCGCGTCGGTGTCGCCCTTGAGGTAGACGATCCGCTCGGCCTTCTCTTCGAGGGCGTACTTGATGCGGTCGATGGCCTCGTTCTCGGAGACCTGGATGTTGTTGACGTACAGGTTGCGCTGCGCGTCGACGTGCACCACGGTCTGCTCCTGCGTGTCGGGCTTCTCGATGGTGTTCTCGGCGATCGGCAACCGCACGTTCACGCCCTTCTGCAGCAGGGGCGCGATGAGCATCATGATGATGAGCAGCACCAGCATGATGTCGACGAGGGGAGTGACGTTGATGTCGGCCTTGATGCCGCCACTGCCGCCACCCGTGCTCATGGCCATGGTGACTTCTCCTGAGTGGAGGCGCCCCGCGAGGGGCGTCTCCCATCGAACCTGCGGGGCGCGTTCCGGGAACGCGCCGCGACCGTGCTAGGCGCTCTTCTTGACGAAGTAGTCCACCATCTCCGACGAGCTGTTGTCCATCTCGACGTTGAAGTACTCGAGACGGCCCGTCAGGTAGTTGTAGAACCACACCGCCGGGATGGCGACGACGAGGCCGAGTGCGGTCTCGACGAGCGCTTCCGAAATACCGGCCGACACCGAGCCGATGCCGCCCGAGCCGGTGGCCGCGATGCCCTGGAACGCCGAGATGACGCCGACGACCGTGCCGAGCAGCCCGACGAACGGAGCCGTCGAGCCGATCGTCGCGAGCGACGCGACGCCCTTCTTGAGGTCGTTGCCGGTGAGTGCGGCGGCACGCTGGATGGCGCGACGAACCGTGTCGAGCAGGTCATCGCGGGTCAGCTGCTGACCGCTCTCGCTCTGGAACTGGTACTCCTGAAGGCCGGCGAGCACCACCTTGGCGAGGTGGCTGTACTTGAAGTTCTTCGACTGCGAGAGCGCGATTGCGTCCTTGAGCCGGCCTTCCTTGAGGTGCTTGGCCACCTGCGGTGCGTAGAGCTTCGACTGCTTGCGCGCCTGCGAGAACGTGTACCACCGCTCGACGAACACACCCACCGACCAGAAGGACTGGAAGAAGAGGACGTACGCCACCGCCTTGGCAACGAAGCCCATCTGCTGCCACATGTGAATCAGATTCAAATCACCCATTGCGCTCCACCCCTCCGGGGATGACTGCCCGGACAATCCCCCTCACCGGGGACCATCCACCTGGATCGTGTCAGTGCGACCGACCGTTCGTGTTGACATGACGGGCCCCGCCTCCCGATGCGTCGGGATGCGGGAACCCAGGGGACTACTGCAACGTAAAGTTCACCGTGACGGTCATGATGACCGGCACCGGCACGCCGTTGAGCAACGTGGGCGTGTATTCCCACTGCTTCACGGCATCGAGAGCGGCCTGGTCCAGCAGCGGGATGCTGCGGAGCACGCGCGCGTTCTGCACCCGGCCATTGGGACCGATCGTCGCTTCGATGATCACCACGCCGGAGACGCGCGCCGACTGGGCAATCTGCGGATAGATCGGCTTGACGTCGCGGGTCTTCTTCGGGGGCGCGATGTTGCCACCCACACGCACCGGCTGCGTGGGCGCCGGCGGAGGCGGAGGCGGAGGCGGAGCTGACGGCAGGCCGCCGACAACGCCACCGAGGGCGCCACCGGGGATGCCGCCCTCGACACCACCGGGCACGCCCACGCCGACATTCGCGACAGGGGGCGCCGGTGCCTCGGGCTTGATCTCCTTCGGCGGCTCGATGGGCGCCGCGTTCGGATTGGTCACCGGCGTCGGCGTCGGCGTCGGCGCGGCAGCCGCCGGCGGTGGCGGCGGAGGAGGCGGTGGCGGTGGTGGCGGCGGCGGGGCCCCCACGAACGCCATCATGCTCGGAGTCTCGGGCAACGCATCCATCGCCATGAGGGGCACGAGCACCACCCCGCCGACGATCACCGCGTGGACGAGAATCGAGACAGGGACCGTGTACCACTTCTGCGATCCGACCTTGATTGACGGATCGACCACGTCCCCGAACATGTCTTTCGGCACTGGCCTGTCCTCCTACCGACCCAGACGGCTCCGTTCAAGTCCCGTCGAGAGGCGGCGATTATAGCGACAGCAAAAAAACAGTGTCAACGAACACCGATGTCCTGTTTGACACCGGTTTTCGCAAATCGGTCCACGGTTCCACACCACGAATCCCATCCCCACCTTCCGGTAGGGACACACTGACGGGCACGGCAGTCGAGCTCGCGGAACGCGATGCTAGTCGCGCCGCACACCGCTGTCAATTCACACGACGGTCATGTGACGCCAACGGCCCCGCATCAACCGCGCCGGGCAGCGCCATTCCGCCCGTCAGCACGATCCGCAGCCCTTCCTCGACCGTGATCGCCGGGTACCGCACGCGCTCCCGCCTGTAGAGCACAAGGTCACCAAGGTAGAGATGGTTTGTCGGCACGTAGACCGCCACCCACTCTTCGGGCACACCAGCCGCGTCCGAAACCGTCAGCTCCCGCGTCAGGAACCCGAGCACCATCCCCCGCGGCTCGTCCACGAGCACCACCCGCTTGAACCCCGACGCGTTCTGCGGGTTGAACGCCCACACCAGCTGCTTGATCGGCGCGTAGACCGATCGGAAGAGCGGCACCAGCAGCAGGTAGTACTCCGCGCGTTCGAGCAGCCGCCGCCCCAGCACGTTGGCCGTGAACAGCCCGACGAGCAGGACACCCGCTCCCGTGACCGCAATCCCGAGCCCAGGCACGCGCCTCCCGAACAGGCGCTCGACAAGCGGCGACGTCAGCGCATCGGCCAGCCCGAACAGCCACACGAGCGCGGCCACGCTCAGGACGAGCGGCACCGTGACGAAGAACCCCGCCACGAACCAGCGACGCAGATGGTTCCACATGCCGCGCGCTGCGGCCTCCCGCGTCAGGCCTTGCGGCGCTCGCGGCGCCGCGGCCGCTCGCCGGCCGGCCGGGCCGCCGGCGGCTCGACGACAGACGGCGTGGTGTTCTTGCTGAGCGCAATCGCGAGCGACGAGGCGATGAACACCGTGGAGTACGTGCCGCTCACGATGCCGACGAGCATCGTGAACGCAAAGCCCTCGAGCACCTCGCCGCCGAACACGAACAGCGCCAGCACCGACAGGAACGTCGTGCCCGCGGTGATGATCGTCCGGCTCAACGTCTGGTTCACCGCGGTGTTGACCTGCTGCTCCAGCGGCGCGCCGCGCATCGTCCGGGCGTTCTCGCGGACGCGATCGAAGATCACGATCGTGTCGTTCACCGAATACCCGGTGATCGTCAGGATCGCGGCGACGATGTTGAGCGAGAACTCGTAGCCCACGAAGGCGAGGAACGCCAGCGTGACGACGACGTCGTGCAGCGTCGCGGCAATGGCCCCGACGGCAAACGACGGCCGGAAGCGGAATGCGATGTAGGCCGCGATGCCCAGAATGCTCGCGAAGGTCGCGTAGATGCCCTTGCGCTGCAGGTCCTTGCCGATCACCGGACCGACGATCTCGGTGCTCGTCACCTCGAACTGGCCGATGTCGGCCTCGCGCACCGCGTCCACCACCTGCCGCGCGCCCTGCTCGAGGCTCGTGCCCTGCTCGCCCTGGGTCGTCTGGGGCAGGCGGACGAGGACTTCGTTGTTGTCGGCCGCGCCGTACTGCTGCACGACCTTCTCGCCCGGCAGTGACTCGAGCGCATCGCGCACGTCCTGCTCGGACGTCGGCTCCTGGAAGCGGAGCACCACGATCGTGCCGCCCGAGAAGTCGATGCCGAGCGGCAGACCCTGCCGGGCGACCCCGACCACACCGGCAAGGACGACGAGCGCCGAGAACGCGAGCGCGTGCCAGCGCCAGCGGATGAAGTTGTAGTTGGTGTTGGTGAACAGGTTCATGGCGCCCTCAGATGCTCAGCTTCGCGGTCTGCGGACGACGCGAGAGGATGAGTTCGAACAGCGTGCGCGACACGAACACGGCGGTGAAGACGTTTGCCAGCAGGCCGAAGAACAGCGTGGTGGCAAAGCCGCGGATCGGACCGGTGCCGAACTGGAACAGGAACGCCGCCGAGATGAGCGACGCGATGTGCGTGTCGAGAATCGTCAGGAACACGCGGTCGAACCCTGCGGCCACGGCGCCGCGCGCGGACTTGCCGGCCGCGATCTCTTCCTTGATGCGTTCGAAGATCAGCACGTTCGAATCCACGCCCATGCCGATCGTGAGGATGAAGCCGGCAATGCCTGGCAGCGTCATCACCGCGCCGATGTAGGCCATGAACCCGAGCAGGATCAACAGGTTGAGCGAAACCGACAGCAGGGCGTTGATGCCCGAGAGCTTGTAGTACGCGAGCATGAACAGCGTGACGAGCGCGAGGCCGATGAGCGACGCCGTGATGCCGGCGCGGATCGAGTCCTGCCCGAGCGACGGCCCGACCGTCCGCTCCTCGAGATAGGTGAGGCTCGCCGGCAGTGCGCCGGACCGCAGCGTCAGCGACAGGTCCTGCACTTCCTGCTGCGTGAACGATCCGGAGATGCGGCCTTCGTCGTAGATGCGCCCTTCGATCGTCGGCGCACTCTGCACGCGGCCGTCGAGGACGATGGCGAGCTGGCGCCCGATGTTCTGGGCCGTGAGCTGGCCAAACTTGTCGGCGCCCTGCTGGTTCAGCGAGAAGCTGACCGCCGGCTGGTTGTTCTCGTCGAGCGAGGGCCGGGCGTTGCGCAGGTCGCGGCCGGTGATGCCGGCGGTGCGCTTGACGAGGTAGTAGACCGGCCCGGTGGCGCCGCCTTCCGACGTGCCCGGCACGATCTCGAGGTCGCCCGGCAGCTGGCCGCCGCGCGTGGCGAGCAGCGCCTCGCGCGATGGGGCCGGGCCATCCTCGACGATCTTCAGCTCGAGCATCGCCGTGGCGCGGATGATCTCCTTGGCACGGTTGACGTCGGTCACGCCCGGCATCTGCACGAGAATCTGGTCGCCGCCGCCGTGGGGCGCGACGATGGGCTCGGCGACGCCGAGTTCGTTGACGCGGCGCTCGATCGTCTGGAGCGCCTGGGCCACCGCCTCCTGGCGAAGCCGTATCACCTGCGCGGGCTTGATCGTGAAGGTGTAGGACCCGCCAGCACCGGAGGCGCGGTCGAAGACCTGGCCGACCCACTCGTCGGCCACGCGCCGGAAGTCGGCGTCGCGGTCGCCGGGGACGCCCTCGACCCGGAAGGACCTGACGTCCACGGGGGCCACCTCGCCCACGGCGACGCCCTGCCGGCTGAGTTCGTCGCGCAGCCGTTCGGCACTCGTCTCGCTCTCGAGCTTCAGCGCATCGTCGGTCTGGACGCGCAGGACGAGGTGGACACCACCCTTGAGGTCGAGACCGAGCCTGACCTTCTCCCGCGGCGGGTAGAAGGCGACGACGGCCAGCGCCACCACCGCGAGGATGGCGATCACTCTCCAGCGAAGGTTGCTTGTCATGGGATGTCTACGAGGCGCCCTGGTCGGCGACGACCGGGTCCTGCCCCTGCAGGCCGCCGATGGCGGCGCGCGCGACGTCGATCCGGACCTGGGGGGCGATCTGGATCTGGACGTGCTGCTCGGCGAGGCGGGTGATCGTGCCGTGGATCCCGCCGGTGGTAATCACCTTGTCGCCGATCTTGAGGCTGCTCTGGAAGGTGGCGACCTTCTGCTGCCGCTTCTTCATGGGCATCAGCACCATGACGTAGAAGATGCCGAGGATGATGACGAACGGCAGGAGCGACAGCCAGGGACTGGCGTTCGGATCGGCCGGCGCCGCCATGGCGAGCAGGGACCCAGCGAACGGATTCAGGGAGGGCATCAGGAACTCGGGATCGTGCGGGAGAAGCGGCGGTGGAATTCCTGCCGGAACTGTTCGAACCTCCCGAAACCGATAGCCTGTCGGATCCGCTGGAGGGTGTCAAGGTAAAAGACGAGATTGTGGATGCTCGCCAGCGTGCCCGCGTTCATCTCCTGGTTGCGAAAGAGATGGCGCAGGTACGCCCGTGAATGGCGACGGCAGGTCTCGCACGCGCAGCCCTCGTCGATCGGCCGGTCGTCGCGGGCAAACCGCGCGTTGCGGAGGTTGATCGGGCCGTCGGGGGTGAACACCTGGCCGTTGCGCGCGTTGCGCGTGGGCAGCACGCAGTCGAACATGTCGATGCCGCGGGCCACGCACTCCACGAGATCGTCGGGCATGCCCGTGCCCATCAGGTATCGCGGCCGGTCTTCGGGCAGGAGCGGGGTCGTCTGCCCTACGACCTCGTACATCGTCTCGACGGCCTCGCCGACGCTGAGGCCGCCGATGGCATACGACTCGAAGCCGATGGCCTGCAGAGCCTCGGCGCTCCTGGCCCGCAGGTGCGGGTAGATGCCACCCTGGACGATGCCGAACTGGGCCTGTCCGGGATTGGTGACGGTGACGCCGGGGATCGAGGCCGACTGCAGCTCGAGGAACCGGTCGCGCGCGCGGCGGGCCCAGCGCAGCGTCAGGTCGAGCGAGGCCGCGGTCGCGGCTTCGCTTGCCGGGGCGGCAAGGCACTCGTCGAGCACCATCGCGATGTCGGGTCCGAGCTGGGCCTGGATGTCCACGACGCGCTCGGGCGTCAGCTCGTGGCGGGAGCCGTCGAGGTGCGAGCGGAAGCGCGCGCCCTGCTCGGTGATGGTGACGAGCGGACCGAGGGAGAAGATCTGGTACCCGCCACTGTCTGTGAGGATCGGGCCGGGCCAGCCGATGAAGCGGTGCAGCCCGCCGCGATCGGCGATGAGGTCGTCACCGGGCCGGAGATAGAGGTGATAGGTGTTGGCGAGGACGATGGCGGCCCCGGCCTCCTCGAGCGCGCGCTGCGTCACGCCGCGCACGGCGCCGCGCGTGCCGACCGGCATGAAGGCGGGCGTCTCCACCGTGCCATGAGGCGTCTCGAGCCGGCCCGTGCGGGCCTTGCCGTCGCGTCCGGTCAGCGTGAACGCGAAGGCCGCAGGCATTCGGCTATACTACGGCATCCATCCGGCCACTTCCGGCCGCCTTCCCGGAACTCCAGACATTGAAGAAACTGCGCGTGGGCGTCATCTATGGTGGCCGCTCGGGCGAGCACGAAGTCTCGATCGCCTCTGCCGCCGCCGTCATGGCCAACCTCGATCGCGCCCGCTACGAGCCGGTGCCGATCCGCATCGAGCGCGATGGCCGCTGGGCGCTCGCCGACAAGCCGCCGACCGCGGCATCGGCCTCCGAGGTGATCGAACAGACCCGATCGGAGATGAAGGGCCTGCGTGCCGGGCGCGAGGTGCACCTGGTGGCGCGGCCGAGCGAGGAGACGATCCTCGCGATCGACAGGATGCAGGGTCGCGGCGGCGAGGAGCCGCGGTCGATCGTGACCGGCGTCGGGCTCGACGTGATCTTCCCGGTGCTGCACGGACCGCACGGCGAGGACGGCACGGTGCAGGGGCTGCTCGAGCTCGCCAACGTGCCGTACGTCGGCTGCGGCGTGCTCGCGTCGGCGGCGGGCATGGACAAGGCGATCATGAAGCGGCTGTTCGGCGTGCACGGGCTGCCCGTCTGCCCGTGGGACGTCGTGTCGCGCCGGCGCGCGCTCGCCGAGCCCGATGCGGTGGCCGATGCGCTCGCCGATCGCCTGGGCTATCCGCTGTTCGTGAAGCCCGCGAACCTCGGGTCGAGCGTCGGCATCTCGAAGGCCCGCACGCACGACGAGCTCGTGGATGCGATCAAGCTCGCGGCCGACTACGACCGCAAGGTGGTGGTGGAAGCGGCCGTGCCGCAGGCACGCGAGATCGAGGTCGCGGTGCTCGGCAACGACGAGCCGATGGCGTCGGTGCCCGGCGAGATCATGCCGTCGCGCGAGTTCTACGACTACGAAGCCAAGTATCTCGACGGCGCCAGCCAGCTGGCGATCCCGGCCGACGTGCCGGCGGAGCTCGGCACGCGGCTGCAGCAGCTCGCGATCGAGGCGTTCCGCGCGATCGACGGCGAGGGACTGAGCCGCGTGGACTTCCTCGTGAACGGCGGCACCGGCGAGGTGTTCGTCAACGAGATCAACACCATGCCAGGCTTCACGACGATCAGCATGTACGCGAAGCTGTGGGCGGCGAGCGGGCTCACGTATGCCGAGCTCGTCGATCGCCTCGTGCAGCTCGCGCTCGAGCGCCACGCCGAGAAGCAGCAGCTGCGCGTGTCGGCGCTCGCCTAGCCATCCTCCGCCGCGGGCCCCGCGCGAAGCCGTCCACACCTGCTTACGCGTCGAGGGCCCGCACGCGCGCCAGGGCCAGTGAAGACCGGTCGATTCTGCTCGGCCGTAGCGCGCTCAACCGCGTAAGCAATCGATTTGATTTGTCAAGTTTGACAAAGCCAGCCGTTTGCACTAGCCACGCCGTACATACCGTCCGGAGCTCGGCCAAATTTTTTTGACAACCACGGCTTCTTTGTGCTTGACAAGCCGATTTTCTCATCCATAATCTACATCTTGTGTGAGGCAGGGTAGCTCAATCCACCTGTAGTGATGGGCCAATGACGGTCCACCGGAACGAGCACCGCCAGCCAAGGAGGAAGAATGGCGAAGAAGGCAGCCAAGAAGGCCGCGGCGAAGACGACCGCCAAGAAGACCGCCAAGAAGGCCGCGAAGAAGCGGTAAGGCGGTCGCGGCTCTGGCGCTCGTCGCCACGCCGCACCGGGTGCCTGCAGTTCATCGCGGTGCCCGCAGTTGGGAATGCGGCGGCTGCCAGTACCATCGGCGGCCGCCGGCCATCACCGGCCGCAACGAACGGCTGTGCCCTTCCGTCCTCACGGGTCGTGACTCGGGAGCCAGCGTTGCGAGCGCACGCACGGTGCCTGCGAGCGGCCGGCCAGTAGACCGCCTGGAAAGGGGGGATACGTCATGGCCACGAAAACGGCAAAGAAGGCCGCCAAGCCGGCAGCCTCGGCCAAGAAATCCACGAAGAAGAAATAGCGGTGCCGCCAGACCGGGTACTGCAGGGGCGCGGGATTCTCGCGCCCCTTTTCGTGCGCGCGTTCACCGAGGCGTCACGCCGTCCCACACGCGCACCCGCGTGATCGTGTCGCCCACCTCGAGCCGGTCGACGACATCCATCCCCTGCACGACCTGCCCGAACACCGTATAGCGGCCCTCGAGGTGCGGCTGCGGCGCGTGCGTGATGAACCACTGGCTGCCGCCCGTGTCGGGGCCGGCAAGCGCCATCCCCACCGTGCCGCGCAGGTACGCCCGATCGTTGAGCTCGTCGCGGATGCTGTAGCCAGGACCGCCGCTGCCGTCGCCGCGCGGATCGCCATCCTGCACGACGAAGGCCGGCACGACACGGTGGATCACCAGGCCGTCGAAGTACCCCTTGCGCGCCAGCGACACGAAGTTCTCCACGGTCAGCGGCGCGTCGAGCACCGCGAGCTCGATCTGCACCGTGCCCTTGCCGGTCTCGACGTAGACCTGCGGCGAGTACTCGGGCGCGGTCACGCGCGCGGCCTCGTAGACGTCCGGCCCGAACCGCACGGGCGCCGGGCGGATGCGCGTGAGCGCGTCGCTCGCCGGGTCCCGGGCCACGAGCCACTTCGCGGCGCGCAGGCGCATGGCCCAGTCGCGATCCGCGAGCGTTTCCTCCATCGGCCCGCGCGCCGCTGCCGGGTCGATGGCCGCCAGTGCCTCGAGCGCCGCCCAGCGCGCATCGTCGGTGCTGTCGCTGCGCGCGCGCTGCCAGGCCGCCACGAGCGCGTCCTTCATCGAGGCCAGCTTCTGCTCGCCCGCAATCGATGCCGCCGCGGCGCGAACCCCGACGTCGTCACTGGCAAATGCCCGCGCCAGGCGCTGCTCGAGACCCGGCAGCTTCAGGGCGCTCCACGCGCGCAGCACCGCGGGCAGGACGCGCGCGTCCGTGTCGCCGAGCAGGCGCTCGAGCATCGGCGTGGCGTTCTCGGGCGGCAGCGCGGTCAGCGCGTCGGCAAGCGCGGCGCGTACGCGCCAGTCCTGGTCGGGGTCGAGTCCCGACAGCACGGTCGTGAACGAGAGCGTGTCCACACGAGCGAGCGCGCGGAGCGCCGCCGCACGCACGAACGGCGAGCGCGCCGTCAGGCGATCGACGAGGTCGTCCTCGGCCTCGCGCGACTCCAGCTGCCCGAGCGCGGCAAGCACCTCGAGCTCCAGCCCCTGCGGCAGTTCGCGCTGCAGCATGGCGAGCAGCGGCGCCTCGGCGCGGCGTTCGCGCAACTGGCCGAGCGTGCGCACCGCCGAAACGCGCACCTGCGGATGCACCTCGCGCGTCATGTCGATGAGCGGCAGCAGGAGCGGCACCGCAGCGACGGCCTTGCGTTCGCCAAGCCCGCGAATCGCATAGCCGGCCGTGTACGGCGACGGTGAGGAGGCCAGCGCCGTCAGCGCCGGCACCGCCCTGTCGTCGCCCACGCGCGAGAGCGCCGCGGCAATCGGCCACCACGCGCTGCGCGGTCGGCCCTGGCCGTCGAGCACGGCCGTCGCGATGCCGTCGTGACTGCGCAGCGACGTCAGCGCGGCGAGCCCGCGCCGGACGGCTTCCGCCTCGGGACTGCCCGTGGCATCGTCGGCGGGCGGCGTCGAGATCGCGCCGTTGTCCACGAGCAGCTTCACCATCATGCCGATGGGCGCGGCGGCGCGCGCGGCCGTGTCTGGACCGACGAGGCCCAGCGCGTGCGCGGCACGTCCCTTCACCAGCGGGTTCGGATCGCCGAGTGCGGCCACGAGCGGATCGACGGCCGCGGGGTCGCCGATGAGCCCGAGCGCGAACGCGACCATGGCTCGCACATCGGCGTCGGGGTCCTGGAGTCGTGCGACGAGTGGAGCGACGCCCGCCGGCAGGCCGACGCGGCCAATCGCGAGTGCGGCCCGCCGGCGGACGCGCGCTTCGGGGTCGCCGAGCAGCGTCACGAGATCGAGCGCCGGCGGCGCCGCGACGGGCAGGGGCCGCCCGCGTCGATCGAGCGACGGCGGCGGCGGGGCCGGCTTCGACTGGGCGTCCTCGAGCACGCGCTGATCCTCGAGGCGGAGGATGCTGGCGATGCGGGACTCGTAAGAGGGCACCACGACCTGGGGAACGGGCGGCGGTGCGGACGCGCAGGCGGTGGCCACGACAAGGCCGGCAATTGGCAGCAGGCGACGTGTCATCACTCGCGCGCATGCTAGCACGCGCACCTTGCCGCACCGGGAACCGCGTCGGTTCGGTATACTGCGCGCCATCTTGGACGCGCGATACCTCGCGATCGAGGGACCTCCGGGCGTCGGCAAGGCCGTCCTCGCCGAACGTCTCGGGCAGCGACTCGACGCCAGCCTCGTCCTGGACGATGTCGAGAACCCGTTTTCGGCAGACAGCCGCGCGCGGCGCGACGGCGCGGCCTTCCAGGCACAACTGTTCCACCTGCTCTCGCGGCACCGGCAGCAGGACGCCCTGCGCCAGGGCGACCTCTTCAGCCAGGTCACCGTCTGCGACTACCTGTTCGACAAGGACAAGATCTTCGCGTACCTGACGCTCGACGACAACGAGCTGTTCATCTACCAGCGCCTCTACGACCTGCTGGCACGCGACCTGCCCGTGCCCGACGTCGTCGTGTATCTGCAGTGCCCGACCGACCGGCTGCGCAAACGCCTGCGGGAGCGTGCCCGCCGCGCACCCGAACGCCGCGCGGCCGACGAGGAGGACATCGCGGTGCTGAACGACGCATTCAACCACTTCTTCTTCCACTACACCGGCGCGCCGCTGCTCGTCGTCGAGACGTCCGCGATCGATCTCGACTGGCACGACGAGGACGTCGAGGACCTGCTGCGCCAGGTCGAGCACCTCCAGCAGGGCACGCAGTACTACGTGCCGCGCCAGCGCTGATTGGTATACCCTTGCTCTTTCGCCTGCCGAGAGCGCAGGCGCCTGCTATGGCCTGGTTCAAGCGCGTCCCGAAACCCATCGCCCCGGCGCAGAAGGCGAGCCGCATCCCGGAGGGCGTGTGGGTCAAGTGCCCCGACTGCGGGCAGGCGCTCTACAAGAAGGACCTCGACGCCAACATGCAGGTGTGCCCGAAGTGCTCGCACCACTTCCGGCTCGGCGCCGCCGAACGGCTCGCGATGATCTTCGACGGCCCGTGGGTCGAGCACGATCGCGACCTCGCCTCCACCGACCCCCTGAGCTTCATCGACACGAAGCCCTACTCGCAGCGGCTGCGCACCGCGCAGCAGGCGAGCGGCCTCAAGGACGCGATCATCTGCGGCACCGGCGCCATCGACGGCATCGAGACCGAGGTCGCCGCGATGGAGTACTCCTTCATCGGCGGCAGCATGGGCGTTGTCGTGGGCGAGAAGATCACGCGCGCCATCGAGCGCGCGCTCGACAACCGCCGCCCCGTCGTCGTCGTGTCGTGCTCGGGCGGCGCCCGCATGATGGAGGGCACGTTCTCGCTGATGCAGATGGCGAAGGTCAGCGCCGCACTCGCACGGCTCGACCGCGCCGGCCTGCCCTACCTCTCCATCCTCACCGACCCGACGACGGGCGGCGTCACCGCGAGCTTCGCGATGCTCGGCGACTTCAACATCGCCGAACCGAAGGCCCTGATCGGCTTTGCAGGTCCCCGCGTCATCGAACAGACGATCCGCCAGAAGCTGCCGCCGGGCTTCCAGCGCGCCGAGTTCCTCCTCGAGCACGGCATGGTGGACATGATCGTCGATCGCCGGAAGCTCAAGCCCGCCATCGCCGACGCCCTGAGGTTCATGCACACACCGGCATGAGCCCCATGCCGGGCGCGGACGGCCCCCTGGGCCCGCCACCTCCACAGCAACGCCTCGCATCCCGCGAGTTCTTCGGCATCAAGCTCGGTCTCGACACCTCGCGCGCGCTCGTCGCCGAGTTGCAGCATCCGGAACGCGCGTTCCTTCCCCTCATCATCGCCGGCACGAACGGCAAGGGATCGGTCACCGCGATGGTGGCGCGGGCGCTGCGTGCGGCCGGGGTGCGCGTCGGCCGCTACACCTCGCCGCACCTGGTCCACCTGCGCGAGCGCTTTGCCATCGACGACGTGGACGTCGGCGATGCGGCGCTCGATCGCGCGCTGCAGGCCGTGTTCGATGCCGAAGACGCGCTGCTCGCGACCGGAAGGCTCGGCCAGCCGGCCACCTACTTCGAGTTGACGACCGCGGCAGCCTTCGAGGTGTTCCGGAACGCCGGCGTGGACGTCGCGGTGCTCGAAGTCGGGCTCGGCGGCAGGCACGACGCGACAAACGTCGCCGCCGCGCCGTACGCCGCGATCACGTCGATCGGCCTGGATCACGTGGCGCAGCTCGGCGGCACGCTCGAGGCAATTGCCGCGGAGAAGGCCGGTGTGATCAGGCCCGGTGCGACGGTCGTCAGCGGCGTGACGCAGGAAGGGCCGGCGCGCGTGATCGAGGAGATCTGCGCCTCTCAGGGCGCGCGTCTCGTGCGCGCGGGCGACGATGCCGCCGTGGACGCCGTCACCGATGCCGGCGAGACGACGGTGCACGTACGCACGCCGGTGCGCGAGTACGGACCCGTCCACCTCGCATTGCGCGGCGAACACCAGGTGGCCAATGCCCTCGTCGCGATCCGGCTGCTCGAGGCACTCGAGGCGGGTGGCATCGGCGGCGGCCGCGAGGCCATCACGACCGGGCTTGCCGACGCGGCCTGGCCCGGACGCCTCGAACGGCGCCGGATCGCCGGCGGCGTGGACGTGGTGCTCGACGGCGCGCACAACCCCGACGGCGCCGAGGCCCTGGCGCGGTGGCTGCGCGCGGCGCGCTTCACGCCGATGACGCTCGTCACCGGCTGCATGCGCGACAAGGACGTCCGCGGGTTGATCGCGCCGTTGCTGCCCCTCGCCGATCGCGTGGTGGCGACGGCAATCGCGTTTCCGCGTGCGCTGCCGGCCGATGCGCTGGCGCGGGAGGTCGCGACGCTTGCGCCCGACCTGCCCGTGGAGGTGGTCCCGGATCCGGTGGAGGCCATGGCCATGGCCACACGGCAGTCGCGTCGCGTGGTCGTGGGGGGCTCACTGCTGCTCGTCGGGGTGATCCGTGCCGCGCTCGGGACCGGTGCCGGCGGGTCCGATCCTGCGTGATATCCTGCCAACCGCTGCCACGCCAGACCTCCGCGCCGAGCCCGTGCATCCACTCCTGACGATTCGTGCCTCATTCGCCCTGCTCGTCCTGATCCTCCTGCCGGCGATTGCCGCGGCGCAACAGGTTCCGGGCTTCAAGCTCTCGCGACAGCTGCGCATCGAGATCGACGGCACGAAGTACCGCTTCATCGGCGAGGTCGAGATGGAGCAGGCCAACGGCCGCGAGAAGTTCTTTGCCGATCAGGTCGAGTACGACAGCGAGACCGGCCTCGTGGTGGCAACGGGCAACGTCGTGTACACGTCCCCGCTGACGCGCATCGCGGCCGAGCGGCTCGAGTTCGACAACAGCACGAAGCTGGCGGTCTTCCACAGCGCTACGGGGTCCACGCACCTCGGCGAGAAGGTGGACAAGAGCTTCTTCGGCACGCAGGAGCCCGACGCGCTCTTCTACGGCGAGAAGGTCGAGAAGATCGGGCCCAAGCGCTACCGCATCACGCGTGGCGGCTTCACGAGCTGCGTGCAGCCGACGCCGCGGTGGGAACTCGTCTCGGGCACGACGATCGTCGAGCTCGACGAGTATGCGCTGCTCACCAACACGGTGCTGAAGGTGAAGGGCGTGCCGATGTTCTACCTGCCGGTGATGTACTACCCGATCCAGAGCGACGATCGGGCGACCGGCTTCCTGCTGCCGACCTACGGTTCGTCGACCGTGCGCGGCCAGAGCATCAGCAACGCGTTCTTCTGGGCGATCAACCGCAGCCAGGATGCGACGATCTTCCACGACTGGTTCGCCAAGCGCGGCAACGGCCTCGGCTCGGAGTACCGCTACGTGGCCGGCACCGGTTCGCAGGGCACCTTCAGCACGTACTACCTGAAGGAGAAGGAAGCGAGTTACGAGACGGGCAGCGGCACGGTGACCACACCGGCTGCGACCAACTACGAGGTGCGCGCCAACGTGTCGCAGGTGCTCCCGGCCGGGCTGCGGGCGCGCGGCAACGTGGACTACTTCTCGAGCGTCGTCACGCGCACGACCTTCAACCAGAACCCGTACGACTGGTCCTCGCGCACGCGCAGCATCCGCGGCAACGTGTCGGGCACGTGGGGGCGCCAGAGCGTCAGCGCGACATACGACACGACCGAACTGTTCTACTCCGACACCGACTCGCAGACGACGGGCGGCACGCCGCGTTTCTCCTACAACCTGGCGCAGACGCGCATCGGGCAGACGCCGATCTACTACAGCGTGGGCTCGGAGTGGGTGAACATCGCGCGCGTGGACAAGAACGCGACCACGGAGCTCGACTCCACGCTCCAGCGCTTCGACGTCTCGCCGACGATTCGCGTGCCGTTCAACACCTGGCCGTTCCTCACGTTCAACTCGTCGGTGTCGTACCACTACACGCGCTACAGCGAGAGCTACGTGCCCCAGGCGAACGGACGCCTCGGCGGCGTGCCCGAGGACGTACCGCTGACCCGCCGCTACTGGGACCTCCGCTCCGACATCGTCGGGCCGAAGTTCACGAAGGTGTGGGACACGCCCGACAACGGCTACGCCGAGAAGTACAAGCACACGATCGAGCCGACCTTCACGGTGCAGCGGCTGACGGCGTTCGACGACTACGACCGCATCCCGAAGCTCGAAGGCTACGACTTCACGTACGGCGGCACGACCCGCATCGCGTACGGCATCGTGAACCGGTTCACGGCCAAGCGGCGGTCGGGCGCATCGACCGCGCGGACGCGCGACTTCCTGACGCTCGGCGTCACGCAGAGCTACTACAGCGACCCGCAGGCGAGCCTCTACGACTTCGGCTCGTACCCGCTCAACTACTTCGGCCGCGAGCCGAGCAACTTCTCGCCGATCAACTTCAGTGCGAACTTCGCGCCGAGCGAGCGGACGTCGCTCACGGCGCGCCTCGACTGGGACGACCGCGCAGGCGAGTTCCAGAGCATCCGCCTGAACGGCAGCTACGGCCTGAGCGAATGGCTGTCGGTGAGCGGAGGGTGGAGCCAGCGCAAGTTCTCGTTCTTCCCCGACCGGCCCGACAAGTTCTTCAACACGAGCACCACCGTGCGCACGCGCGGCAACCGGCTCGGCGGGACGTACGCGTTCTATTACGACATCGGGCGTTCGACGATGCTCGACCAGCGCATCGTGGGGTACTACAACGCGCAGTGCTGCGGCATCGTCGTCGAGTTCCAGCAGTACAACTACCCGCAGTTCTCGAGCTTCGCCGTGCCGCAGGACCGGCGCTTCAACATCGGCTTCACGCTCGCGGGCCTCGGCACGTTCTCGAACTTCCTCGGTGCCTTCGGCGGCAACACCGGCCAGGGCGGCGGCTTCGGGGCCCGGCCCTTCTAGATGGCACGACCGGTCCTCGTCACCGGCGCCGCGGGGTTTGCCGGGGGACACCTCGTGGACCTGCTGCGCCAGGACGGCGCGGTCGAGGGCTGGTTCCGCCCGGGCGAGCCGCCGCGGGAGTCGGTCGGCGGGCTCGCCGGCACGTCATGGCGCGGCGTGGACCTGCGCGATGCCGCCGCGGTGGACGCGGCAATCGCCGACCTGAAGCCGCGCGCGATCTACCACCTCGCGGGTGCGGCCAACCAGGGTGCTGCCTGGACGCAGACCGACGTCACCTTCGACCTGAACGTGCGGGTCACGCACGTGCTCCTGCGAGCCGTGGGACGCCACGTGCCCGATGCGCGCGTGCTCGTGACCACGTCGGCGGCCGTCTACGCGCCGTCCGACGAGAAGCTCGGCGAGGATGCGCGCATCGCGCCGGCGACGCCGTACGGCGTCAGCAAGCTCGCCCAGGAGATGGTCGCGCGCGCTGCGGCCCGTGAGGAGGGCCTCGACGTGTTCGTGGTGCGGCCGTTCAACCACATCGGCCCGGGGCAGGCGCCGGAGTTCTTCGCGCCCGCGTTCGCGCGGCAGATTGCGCGCATCGAGGCGGGGCTCGACGCGGGTCCCATGCGCGTGGGCAACCTCACGCCCCGCCGGGACCTCACCGACGTCCGCGACACCGTGCGCGCCTATCGTCTCCTGATGCGGCACGCGACGCGCGGCGAGGCCTACAACGTGTGCCGCGGCGAAGCCATCGCCATCGGCGACCTGCTCGACGTGCTGCGCAGCGCCGCCACGGCCCCTGTGGACGTCGAGGTCGATCCCTCAAGGCTACGGCCTGTCGACGTGCCCGTGCTCGAGGGCGACAACACGCGCCTCGCGGCCCTCACCGGCTGGCGTCCCGAGCTGCCGATCGCGCAGACCCTCGCCGACATCCTCGACGAGCAGCGCCGCCACCTCTGAGATCGACCACGTCACACTCTGAGGAACGTCCCGTTCCGATAGAGGTAGTGCAGGAAGATCCAGCGGGCAGCGATCGCCCCGGCCGCGAGCACCACCGCGCCTGCCGCACCCGAGAGCGACGCGACACCGCCGAGGAAGAACCGCGCGATGTCGGCAAAGGGGATGAACTCCTGGGCGACGTAGATCGTGATCGCGTTCATGCCGATGACGACGAACGGGAATGCCCATCGACGCGCGCCGCGCATGTCGATCACGAAGTGGAACAACGCGACGAGCAGCAGGCTCCAGCCGGCCGCGACCATCACGTACGAGCTCGTCCAGAGGTTCTTGATCACCGGGAACAACGGCCACCACGCGTAGCCGATCGCGAGTGACGCGATGCCGGCCAGCACGATGCCGCGGAGTTTCTCCGTGGCCGGCCGCGCGGTAAGCAGCCACGCGCCCGTCAGTGCGCCGAGCAGTGCCGTCGCGATCGCCGGAATGTTCGACAGCACGCCCTCGTTGTCGCCGTATGGCGGGTAACAGCAGAACGTGCCCGGCAGGACGAGCCGGTCCACGTAGCCGACGAGGTTGCCTTCCATCGAGAGGTCGTACGCCTGGAAGCCCGGTGCGGGCACGAACGCGAGCAGCGCCCAGTAGCCGAGCAGCAGCGCCGCCGCGAGGATCGCCTGTCCCTTGACGCGCAGGTGCAGGATCGCGATGGACGCAAACAGGTAGCAGATCGCGATGCGCGGCAGCACGCCGGTCCATCGCATGTTCGCGAAGTCGAACTGGAGGACGCCCCAGTTGATCCACCCGAGAATCATCAGCAGCGCAAATCGCCGGAGGATCCGCGGGTAGGCCGCGCGCGGGCTCGCCGCATGGCGCCGCAGCGACATCGGGAGCACGAGGCCGACGATGAAGATGAAGAGCGGGAAGATGAGGTCGTAGAACACAAACCCTTCCCAGGGCACGTGCTCCATCTGGTGGTCGAGCCACATCCACCCGAGCCAGGCCGCGAGGGCGCGCCCGAGCGCATCGCCCCCCGTGATCCAGAACATGTCGAAGCCCCGGAGGGCATCGATCGACACGAGCCGGCCCGGCATCGCCTGCGTGCCGGCCGCCGGCCCTGCGTGCTTCACCGATGCGCGCACGAGGACTTACGGGTTGCGCGTCGCGGACCAGGCGCCCGCGCTGCCACCGACCTCGTAGCTGCCTTTCAGGGCACCGCCGTCGAGCGTGCCCTTGATGGTGCCCGCCGCTTCACCCGACACGACGAGGTCGAGCGCCGCGCCCGTGAGGGTGCCTTTCAGCGCGAACGACATGCCGCTCTCGGCATTGCGCAGGGTGCCCGTGACCCCGGTGCCCTCCTGCGTGAGGGCCATCGACCAGCCGGGCCCGCCGTCCGACGTGATCGCCCACGTCCCGGTCACCGTCTCCGCGCCCGCGGCGGCCGCACCCTTCCGGCCCTCGAAGTCGCCCATCGCCGAGCCGTTGCCGTAGTCGACCGTGCCCTTGAGCGCGCCGTCGGCAAGCTTGCCGGTGAGGAGGATGGGCAGCGGCTGCCCCTGGTAGTCCACCGTGAACGCCAGCGTCACGCCGGCATCGGACGTCTTGACGACGACCGGCGTCGTCCCCATCTCGCCGGATACCGATCCGGTGAGCTGGCCGGCGTCCTCCTTGATGGTGAACGTCGCGGGATGGGTTCCCTGCGGCGAGGTCAGGTTCAGGTTCCAGGTACCCACGAGGTCCTGGGATGCGGGTGCCTGCGCCGATGCACTGGCCAGCGACATGGCGGCGGCAACCACGGATGCGACGAGCGTCCTCGGCAGAAACATCGGATGCGGCATAGGGCGAGAGTCTACCTGAAGCGGGCGCGCCCGCGCGCCGGGCCGTTGCGGACCGGCTTGACCGCCGGTCCGGCCGTCGGCACAATGCGAACAAAAGGCGAAATAATGCCCATGCAACCCGGACTGTTCGGTGAGCCGCTGACGACGCGCGGGGTGGCGACGCTCGTGAAGGCCGGGGGCGTCGAGGCACTGCCCGCGGCAATCAGGCGGGCCGACGAGGCGCGCTACCAGGAGATCGCCTGCCGGTCGGCGCTGAATCGCACGAAAGGGATGCCGTTCGCGTGGACGCTGAACCCGTATCGCGGGTGCACCCACGCCTGCCAGTACTGCTTCGCGCGCCGCTACCAGTCGCAGTACGAGATGGATGCCGGCGACGCGTTCTCGTCCTACATCTTCGTCAAGCAGAACATCGCCAGCGTCCTCGAGCGGGAGTTGCGCCGGCCGTCGTGGCGCGCCGGCCTCGTGGCCGTCGGGACGGCCACCGACCCCTACCAGCCGATCGAGGGCCACTACAGGCTGACGCGACGCTGCCTCGAGCTGCTCGACGCGGCGAACACGCCGGTCGGGCTCGTCACGAAGGGCCCGCTCGTGGTGCGTGATGCCGACGTCCTGGCGCGGATGTCGTCGCGCGGGCTCGCCACGGTGTACCTCAGCGTGCCCACCGTCGATGACGTGTGGGAACGCCTCGAGCCCGGCGTCGCGCCGCCGCTGCAGCGCCTGCGCGCCGCGCGCCACCTGATCGACGCAGGCGTGCGCGCGGGCGTGCTCATGAGTCCACTCGTGCCGGGCTTCACCACGCAGCCGGCCCGGATCGAGGCGACGCTGCAGGCGATGGCCGACCTCGGCGTGCCGCTGCTCGGCGGCAACGTCCTCTACCTGCAGGATGGCAGCCGCGATCATTTCCTGCAGTTCCTGCAGGCCGAGGCGCCGCACCTGCTGGAGAAGTACGCGCGGCTGTACGTCGGCACCTATCCGGACAAGGGATACGCGGCGCAGGTCGCGGCGGTGCTGGCCGCCCTGCGCGCGCGCTACGCCCCTACGCGCTTCGGCCCATCAACGCCGCAATCCGCTGCTCGGTCGGCGGATGCGTGCTGAACAGCGAGAACAGGCCGCGCACGCTGAACGGCTTGATGATGAACATGTGCGCGGTGGCCGGGTTGGCGTCCATCGGCACCTGCTTGCTGTAGGACTCGATCTTGCGCAGCGCGTTTGCGAGCCCCATCGGGGAACCGGCAATCTCGGCACCGCCCCGATCGGCCGCGAACTCGCGCGACCGCGAGATGGCCGACTGGATCAGCATCGCGGCGATCGGCGCCACGAAGATGCCGACGAGCAGCGCCAGCGGGTTGCTCCCCTGGCCCTCGTCGGACCGCGAGCCGCCGCCGAACATCGCGGCAAACTGCGCCATCCGCGCCACCATCATGATCGCGGCGGCAATCGTCGCCGCAACCGAGCTGATCAGGATGTCGCGGTGCTTGACGTGCGCGAGCTCGTGCGCCATCACGCCCGCGAGCTCGTCGCGGCTGAGGACGCGCATGATGCCCTCTGTGGCCGCCACGGCGGCGTGCTGCGGGTTGCGCCCGGTGGCGAAGGCGTTGGGCGACTGGTCGGGAATCACGTAGACGCGGGGCATCGGCAGCTGGGCGCGTCGCGCCAGTTCCGCCGTGAGCTGGTGGAGGGGGTGCTCGGGCCCGACTTCCTTCGCCCGGTACATGGCCAGCACCACCTTGTCGGAGAACCAGTAGGAGCCGAAGTTCATCACCACGGCGAACAGGAACGCGATCACGAGGCCCTGGTCGCCGCCCAGCATCTGCCCGAGGTACAGGAACAAGGCGCTGAGGAGTGCCAGCAGCGCTGCCGTTTTCAGTGAACTGGTCATGGTCGTTTCAGTGTAGGGCGGATGCGCCCATCTCCTACAATAGACCGATGACGCGCGCAATCGAGCTGACCGTCTGGGGGATCCTGCTCGCGGCGGGGCCGGCACTGGCGCAGGGCCGCCCGCAGACGCCGCCGCCACCGCCGCCCGGAGTCACCCCGCAACCCGTGGGTCGCCCCGACGCGACCCGGCCGGCGAGTGGCACCGGTTCCTCGGCCCCGACAGCCGCCGCGCCAGCCACTGCCGCCCCTGCGGCCACGCGGCAGGCGCCGCCCGTTCGTCCGCCGGCAACGGGCGCCGCGTCCCGGCCGGAACGCGAGGTGCTCACGCGGTCCGTGCTGCCGACCGAACCCGTGCCGACCGAGGCGCTGCTCGGCGTGCCGATTCATCCGAGCGCGACGTTCCTGAAGTCGTACGACGCGGGCCGCGGCCAGCGGTACTACCTCTTCGGATCGATGACGTCGTTCGCCGAACTGGTGCTCTACTACCGCACGCAGCTGCGGACGCGCGGCGACCTCGTGTACGACGAGCCGCCGGTCCACATGTTCGAGGTGGGAAGGTTCCGGGAGGAGACGATGGCGTTCCCCCCGGGCGTGACGGTGAAGGACTACACGTGGGGCGGCGGCAAGGGCTACCTCGTGCCCGTTCCCGGTGCCAACCCGAGCCGTTACCCGACCATCATCCAGATCGTCCCGGTGGTGGCGGGGCGGTAGGGGTGTAGATCTCGCCTGACTGGCCGAACTCCTCGGCCTTCTCCTGCAGCCCGGCCTCGAGCGCCTTCTGCGCCTCGAGGCCCCTGGCCGCGGCATAGTCGCGCACCTGCTGCGTGATCTCCATCGAGCAGAACTTCGGCCCGCACATCGAACAGAAGTGCGCCATCTTGGCGCCCTCGGCCGGCAGCGTCTCGTCGTGGTAGGCGCGCGCCGTCACGGGGTCGAGCGCCAGGCTGAACTGGTCGCGCCACCGGAACTCGAACCGCGCCTTCGACAACGCATCGTCCCAGGTGCGGGCCTGCGGGTGGCCTTTCGCGATGTCGGCAGCGTGCGCGGCAATCTTGTAGGCAATCACGCCCGCCTTGACGTCATCGCGATTGGGCAGCCCGAGGTGTTCCTTGGGCGTCACGTAGCAGAGCATGGCCGTGCCGTACCAGCCGATCATCGCGGCGCCGATTGCCGACGTGATGTGGTCGTAGCCGGGCGCGATGTCGGTGGTGAGCGGCCCGAGGGTGTAGAAGGGCGCCTCGCTGCACCAGTCGAGCTGCTTCTCCATGTTCTCCCGGATCAGGTGCATGGGCACGTGGCCGGGCCCCTCGTTCATCACCTGCACGTCGTGCTCCCACGCGATGCGCGTGAGCTCGCCCTGCGTCTGCAGCTCGCCGAACTGCGCGGCGTCGTTCGCGTCGGCAATCGACCCGGGCCGCAGCCCGTCGCCGAGCGAGAACGACACGTCGTAGGCGCGCATGATCTCGCAGATCTCGCGGAAGTGCGTGTAGAGGAAGTTCTCCTTGTGGTGCGCAAGGCACCACTTCGCCAGGATCGATCCCCCGCGCGAGACGATGCCCGTGACGCGTGAAGCGGTAAGCGGCACATAACGCAAGAGCACGCCGGCGTGGACGGTGAAGTAGTCCACGCCCTGTTCGGCCTGCTCGACGAGCGTGTCGCGATAGAGCTCCCACGTGAGCTCCTCGGGCCGTCCCCCCACCTTCTCCAGCGCCTGGTAGATCGGCACCGTGCCGATCGGCACCGCGCTGTTGCGGATGATCCACTCGCGGGTCTCGTGGATGTCGCGGCCCGTCGAGAGGTCCATCACGGTGTCGGCGCCCCACAGGGTCGCCCACCGCAGCTTGTCCACTTCCTCCTCGATCGACGAGGACACGGCGGAGTTGCCGATGTTGGCGTTGATCTTCACGAGGAAGTTGCGGCCGATGATCATCGGCTCGAGCTCGGGGTGGTTGATGTTGGCGGGGATGATGGCGCGTCCGCGCGCGACCTCGTCGCGCACGAAATCGGGCGCCAGGCCTTCGCGCGTCGCGACGAACGCCATCTCGGGCGTCACCTCGCCGCGCCGGGCGTACGCCATCTGCGTGATCGACGTGCTGCCGGCAGCGCGCCGGCGCGTCCGGGTGCGCGCCGCGAGCGCCGGGGGCATCTCGCGCTTCCATGCATCGAGGAGCAGGTGCCGCGGCTCCTGCACCGTGTCGCGTCCGTCGATCCAGGCGCGCCGCAGCAGCGGCAGCCCTTCGCGCACGTCGGTGCCCTGCGGCCCGCTCGTGTCGTAGACGCGCAGCGGCTGGTTGCCGCCCGAGAGCGCGATCTCGCGCATCGGCACACGGACGCCCTGCGGCCCCTCCACGTGGACCTTGCGCGAGGCGGGGAATGCGTCCTCGTACGACAGCATCGTCGAGGTGGCGGTGGCGGTTGGCAGCTGCGACACGTCTCGGGACTCCTTCCGGCCGGCTCGGCCAGCCCTGCCTGCCACTGCAGGCAATGGGCCTGCAACGACCGAAGGAAGACGTGCGTCATCACGCGCCGCACTCCCTTCGCCGGTATCAACCGGATCAGGTTCCAAGGGTGTGATCTCAATCCCGCGCCTGCGGAATACCCCTGGCGGACTCCACGCATCATACAGAATCCTCGCCGGCACCCGGCGCCCGATGCCGGAACCCGATAATGCCCGGAATGTCCCGACTGCCCGTCGACGCCCACATCCCGCAGTTGCGCGCGCACCTGGCGCGTCATCGAGCGGCGGTGCTCGTCGCCGCGCCGGGGGCCGGCAAGACGACGCGCGTGCCGCCGGCACTTGCCGGGGACGGCCCCGTGATCGTGCTCCAGCCGCGCCGGGCCGCGGCGCGGGCGCTGGCGCGGCGCGTGGCCGACGAGCAGCGCTGGACGCTCGGGCGCGAGGTCGGCTGGCACGTCCGCTTCGAGCCGCGGTTCGGCCCCGACACGCGCGTGCTGTTTGCCACCGAGGGCATCCTCACCGCGCGCCTCCAGCAGGACCCGCTCCTCGAGGCGTTCACCACGGTCGTGATTGACGAGTTCCACGAACGCAGCGTCCACGCCGACCTCGGCCTGGCCCTCGTGCGGCAGGCGTGGCTCGCCCGCGACGACATGCGTGTTCTCGTGATGTCGGCGACGATCGACGCGGATCCGGTGTCACGGTTCCTCGGGGACTGTCCCGTGATCGACGTGGCCGGCTCCCCGCACCCGCTCGCGGTCTCGTACGCGCCTGACGAACGGCTGCCGACCGTCGTGGACCGATGCCTGCGGGACGCGCCCGGCAACGTGCTGTGCTTCCTTGCCGGCGCGCGCGAGATCGACGAAGCGGGTCGCGCGCTGGCTGGCATCGCGAGGACGCATGCAGTGGACGTCCTGCCGCTGCACGGCGCGCTGCCTGCAGACGCACAGGACCTGGCGCTCGGGGAGGCCACGCGGCGGCGGGTCGTGCTCGCCACGAACATCGCGGAGACGTCGGTCACCGTGCCCGGCGTCCGCATCGTCGTGGACGGCGGGCTGCAGAAGGTCGCGCGATACGACGCGGCGCGCGGTGTGGACGCCCTGCGAACCGAGCGCATCACGGCCGATGCGGCCGCGCAGCGCGCCGGGCGCGCGGCTCGGCTCGGACCGGGCCTCGCGGTGCGGCTGTGGTCCGAGCGCGACACGCTGCGTCCGTTTCGCGAGCCCGACATCGCCCGCGTGGACCTCGCGCCCGTGCTGCTGGCCGTGCTCGCGTGGGGCGGCGACGTCGCCGGCTTCGAGTGGTTCGAGGCGCCGCCTGCCGATCGCATCGGCAATGCCATGACGCTGCTGACTCGACTCGGCGCTTTCGATGGCACGGTGACGTCGCTCGGCCGCCACCTTGCACGCTTGCCTCTGCCTCCCCGGCTCGCGCGCATCGTGGTGGAAGCGGGCGGCCATCCGGACGCGTGCCTCGCGGCAGCCATGCTCTCGGAACGACGGTTGCCGACGATCGATGGACGCACGACGACCTCCGACGTCCTGTCGCTGCTGCCCGCCGCGGCGTCGCTGCCGCACGTCCGCGCGGCCGCTGCGGCCATCGGACGCAGCTACCGGTCGCTGCCCGATCAGCGCACGGCAGGCACCGCGACGCCGGAGAGGGCGTCCCGACTCGACGAGGCGCACCTGCGCCGGGCGCTGCTTGCGGGATATCCCGACCGCGTCGCGCAGCGGCGCACCGCGCACGGCGACTCGCTGCTGCTTGCGGCCGGCACGGGCGCGCGGCAGGGCACGGAGAGCGGCGTCCGCGACGCCGAGTTCGTCGTCGCGCTCGAGGTGCGGGCCGTTGCGGGGCGCGAGCCGGTCGTCCCGATTGCGAGCGCCGTCGATCGCGAGTGGCTCGTGCCGACGCACACGACCCGTACGGTTCGTGTCGACGAGCGAGGACGCCTGCGAGCCGCGGTCGCCGAGCGCTACGACGCGCTGCTGCTGCGCGAGCAGCCCGACGCCCTCCGCCCCGATGATCGCGCGGTGCTCGCCGATGCGTGGCGGCGCGCAGCGAGGCGCGACGAGGACGTCGCGTTGTTGCGTCGCCTGGCGTTTGCCGGCGCGGCCGTGGACGTCGACTCGCTGCTTGCGAGTGCCGTTGCCGATGCGTCATCCCTCGACGGGATCGATCTCGTGTCCGGCATGCCATGGGACGTTCGTCGCCGACTGGCGACCGACGCGCCCGAGCGCCTCGCGCTGCCGAGCGGACGCACGGCGACGCTGGAGTACGACGAGGACGGGACGGTGCGTGCCGCCGTGAAGCTCCAGGAACTCTTCGGGTTTGCCGACACGCCGGTCGTCGGGCCCCGCCGGGTTCCGGTGCTGTTCGAACTGCTGGCGCCGAGCGGGCGTCCCGTGCAGACCACGCGCGACCTGCGCAGCTTCTGGACGACGACGTACGCCGAGGTGCGCAAGGAGTTGCGGGCGCGCTACCCGAGGCATCCGTGGCCCGAGGACCCGTGGACCGCGACGCCGACGCACCGCACCGTCACCCGGCGCGGCGGAGGACGAAGCACTTGAGGTAATAGGTCTCGGGCACGCCGAGCAGGACGGGATGGTCGCGCCCCTGCATCCGCTTCTCGACGACAACAACCGGCACCTGCGCGTCCGTGGCGGCCGCCAGCACGATGCCCCCGAATGTCGCCTCGTCCACGTGGGCCGAGCAGGTACACGTGATCAGGTGACCGCCCGGAGCCAGCAGACGCAGCGCGCGCAGGTTGATGTCCTTGTACCCGCTCATCGCCTTCGGCAGCGCGCCCTTGTGCTTGGCGAACGCCGGCGGGTCGAGCACGATCGTGTCGAACCGATCGCCGGACCGCTCGAACTCACGAAGTGCGTCGAACACGTTCGCCTCGCGCGCCTCGACGCCGGTGAAGCCCTGCCGCCGTGCACTGTTCGTGATGGCCGCCACCGCGTCGGCCGACGCATCGATGGCCTCGACGCGATCGACGCGCGCTGCCATCCGGAGCGCGAACCCGCCGTGATAGCTGAACGCGTCGAGCGCGCGACCGCGTGCGTACGTCGCCGCGGCGGCATGATTCTCGTTCTGGTCGAGGAACAGGCCCGTCTTCTGTCCGTGCCACACGTCCACGAGGTGCGACACGGGGCCTTCGCGCACTTCGATACGTTCGGGCACGTCGCCATGCGCGAGCACGACCTCCTGGGGCAGGCCCTCGAGCGTGCGCACCTTGGGATCGTTGCGCAGCAGCACGCCGCGCGGCTCCAGCAGTTCCACGAGGAGTTCGACGATCAGGTCACGGTGCGCATCGGTGCCCTGCGACAGCGTCTGCACGACGAGCACATCGTCGTAGCGATCCACCACGAGCGAGGGCAGCAGGTCGCCCTCGCCGTGGACGAGGCGCATCGCGGTGGCGTCGACCTGCAGGCGCTCGCGCATGCCGATCGCGGCCTGGAGCCGAGCGCGCCAGAACGCGCGGTCCACCGGCGTGTCGTCGCGCGTGAGCATGCGCAGCGTGATCTGCGACTCGGTCGAGCACAGGGCCCGGCCGAGCAACTGCCCGCGGCCGTCTCGAACCTCGACGACGGCACCGGGGTCGGCGTGGAGGTCCGCGACGTCGGAGCGGTAGATCCAGGGGTGGCCGGCGCGCACGCGCGCGACGCCCTTGCTGGTGATGACGGCGGTCGGACGGCGTGTGGAGGTGGAGTCGGCTGGCATGTCGGGGATCGGCCGGTCCGGGCCGAATCCGTATAGTACAATCCGCACCTATGCGCGTGGCGCTGGGCGCCGATCATGCGGGCGTCCATCTCAAGGACGTCGTTCGCTCACAGCTCGAAGCCAGGGGGATCGAGGTGCAGGACGTCGGCACCGTCGGCGAGGCATCGGTGGACTATCCCGACTATGCGGTCGCGGTGGGACGCTCGGTGGCTGCCGGCGACGCGGACCGCGGCATCCTTGTCTGCGGCACCGGCCTCGGCATGGCGATTGCCGCCAACAAGATCGACGGCGTCCGCGCCGCTGCCGTCTGTGATCTCGACACGGCCCGGCTCGCGCGCGAACACAACGACGCCAACGTCCTCGCGCTCGGTGCGCGGGTGACGGCGCCGGCGCTGGCGCTGCAGATCGTGGAGACCTTCCTCGACACGTCGTTTGCCGGCGGCCGCCACGCCGCCCGTCTCGAGAAGATCAGCGCCATCGAGGTCGGCCGCGCCACCTCGTGACCGGAAGTCCGACGCCATGCTCACGCACTCATCACCGCTGCTCCTGCGCACGCTCGCCCAGGTCGACCCCGACATCGCCAAGGCCATCGCCGACGAGACGAGCCGCCAGAACCTCGGCCTCGAGCTGATCGCCTCGGAGAACTTCGCCAGCGCCGCCGTGATGCAGGCCGCCGGGTCGGTGCTGACCAACAAGTACGCCGAGGGCTATCCGGGGCGGCGCTATTACGGCGGCTGCGAGTTCGTGGACGTCGCCGAGTCGCTCGCCATCGATCGGGCCCGGTCGCTGTTCGGCGCCGAGCACGTCAACGTGCAGGCGCACTCGGGCGCGCAGGCGAACATGTCCGTGTTCGTGTCGTATCTCGAGCCGGGCGACACCATCCTCGGCATGAACCTCGCCCACGGCGGGCACCTGACGCACGGGCACCCGCTGAACTTCTCCGGCAAGTTCTACAAGGTCGTGCCGTACGGCGTCCGCGCCGAGGACGAGCGCCTCGACTACGACGAGCTCGAGCGCCTCGCCCACGAGCACCGCCCGAAGCTGATCATCGTCGGCGCGAGCGCGTACCCACGCGTCATCGATTTCGAACGCATCAGCGCCGTCGCGAAGGCCGTGGACGCCCGCATGATGACCGACATGGCGCACATCGCCGGCCTCGTCGCCGGCGGCGTGCACCCGAGCCCCGTGCCGCACAGCGACTACGTGACCACGACCACGCACAAGACGCTGCGCGGCCCGCGCGGCGGCCTCATCCTGTGCCGCGAGGCGCACGCAAAGGCCGTCGATCGCGCGCTCTTTCCCGGCGTGCAGGGCGGCCCGCTGATGCACGTGATTGCCGCCAAGGCCGTCTGCCTCAAGGAGGCGCTCGAGCCGTCCTTCCGCGCGTACCAGGCGCAGGTCGTGGCCAACGCCAGGCGGCTGGCCCAGGAACTCCGCGACGCCGGATTCCGCCTCGTGAGCGGCGGCACCGACAACCACCTGATGCTCGTGGACGTCTTCTCGCAGGGCATCACCGGCAAGCAGGCCGAGGCGGCACTCGGCGCCGCCGGGATCACCGTCAACAAGAACGCCATCCCCTTCGACAAGAACCCGCCGATGGTGGCCTCGGGCATTCGCGTCGGCACGCCCGCCGTCACCACGCGCGGCATGCGCGAGCCCGAGATGGACCGCATCGCCAGCCTGATGACGGCGGCGCTGCAACACCGCGAGGACGACGCGGCGCTCGCGAGGATTCGCGGCGACGTCGAGGACCTGTGCCGGGAGTTCCCGCTGTACCCGCCCCCGGCCTGATCGAGGGCGTCCGGCGCGTCTTCGGCAACGACGGCGCGCTGGCCACCGTCCTCGACGGCTTCGAGCCGCGCGCAAGCCAGCAGCAGATGGCCGAGGCCGTCGCGCGCGTCGTCACTGACGACGGCGTCCTGCTCGCCGAGGCCGGCACCGGCACGGGCAAGACGCTCGCCTACCTGGTGCCCGCGATCCTCTCGGGCCGCAAGGTGCTGGTGTCCACCGGCACGCGCAACCTCCAGCAGCAGCTGATCGACAAGGACGTCCCGCTGCTCCAGCGCACGCTGGGGCCGTTCCGCGCCACCTGCATGAAGGGCCGCGGGAACTACCTGTGCCTGCACCGCTTCGAGCAGGCGCGGCTCGACGACGCGCCGCGCGACGACGCGACGCGCGTGGCGATGACGCTCATCGAGCACTGGGCGCCGCGCACGCAGACGGGCGACCGCGCCGAGCTCGCCGACCTGCCCGAGGACCTGCCGTTCTGGCACACGATTGCGGCCACGACCGACAACTGCCTCGGCAGCGAGTGCCCCCGCTACAGCGACTGCTTCGTGACGCGCATGCGCCAGGAGGCGGCCGAGGCCGACGTCGTCGTCGTCAACCATCACCTGCTCTGCGCCGATGCCGCGGTGCGGCGGCACTCGTTCGGCGAGGTCATCCCCGAGTGCCAGGTGGGCATCATCGACGAGGCGCACCAGCTCGAGGACGTCGCGACGCAGTACTTCGGCGTCAGCGTCAGCGGCTTCCGCGTCGAGCAGCTGTTCACCGACGCGGGCGCCATCCGCACGTCGCCGCTGTTCGTGCCACGGCAGGAAGCCGAAGCCGTCGGCCGCGGCATCGAGGCGGTCGCGACCTCGTCGCGCGCGTTCTTCCTCGACCTGCAGACCCGGCGGCCGGGTGTCCGCCAGGGGCAGGACGCCGGCACTTCGCTGTTCGACGAGCGGCTGCGCGTGACGGGCGAGCTGCTCGCCGAGGCCGCGGGCGAGAGCGGCCTGCAACTGCTCGACGCGCTGACGATGCTCGAGGAGGCGCTGACGCTGATCACGGACGCGCCCGAGGACCTGCGCGCGCTTGCCCGGCGCGCGGGTGAACTGCGAGACGACCTGCGCTTCCTGCTGCGCGCCGAGGACGACTCCTACGTGTACTTCCTCGAGTTGCGCGGCCGGCACGTCGCGCTGCGCGCCGCGCCAATCGACGTCTCGCACATCATCCGGGACGTCCTCGTCGATCGGCTGCCGTCGCTCGTGCTCACGTCGGCGACGCTGTCGATCGGCGGCTCGTTCGGCTACGTGCGCGCGCGGCTCGGGATCGGCGATGCCCTCGAGGTGCGCGTGCCCTCCGAGTTCGACTACCGGACGCAGGCGCTCGTCTACCTGCCGCGGCGGATGCCCGACCCGCGGACACGCGAGTTCGCCGAGGCGTTCGCGCGGGAGGCCGAGCACCTGCTGACGGCAAGTGAGGGCCGCGCGTTCCTGCTGTTCACGAGCTACGCGGCGCTGCGCGATGCGCACGCGCGCCTGTCCACGCGATTGCCGTACCCTATGCTGGTGCAAGGGAGCATGCCGCGCGGCGTGCTGATCGAGCAGTTCAGGAAGACCCCCAACGCGGTGCTGTTCGGCACGGCGAGCTTCTGGCAGGGCGTGGACGTCGCGGGCGAGGCCCTGAGCTGCGTGATCATCGACCGCATCCCGTTCGCCTCGCCTGGCGACCCCGTCGTCGCTGCACGCATCGAGGCGCTGCAACGGCGCGGCATCGACGCCTTTGCCGGATTCCAGGTGCCGCTCGCGATCCTGACGCTGCTCCAGGGCGTCGGGCGCCTGATCCGGCATCGACAGGATCGCGGCGTGATCGCGCTCCTCGACCCGCGGCTGCAGTCGATGGGGTACGGCCGCCGCTTCCTCAACGCGCTGCCCCAGGCGCCCGTCACGCGGCGTCCCGAGGACGTCGCGCGCTTCTTCGCCGGATGAGACGCCTGCCCGCCGTCGCCTGGGCCGTGGCGGGCACGCTGTTGCTCGCGCACCTGCTCACGCTCACGCGGTACGGCATCTTCCGCGACGAGCTGTACTACGTCGCCAACGGCCGGCACCTCGCGTGGGGCTATGTCGATCACCCGCCGCTCGTCGCGCTGATCGCCTGGGCTACCGAGCACACCATCGGCACGTCGGTGGCCGCCCTCCGCGTACCGATGCTGCTGGCGCTCGCGGGCGTGCTGGCCGTCATTGCCGCGCTCGTCAGGCACATGGGCGGCCGCGGCCCCGCGACGGTCGTCGCCTGGATCGCCTTCGCGCTCTCGCCGTACTACCTGTTCGGATTCCATTACCTGTCGATGAACGCGCCCGAGGTGCTGTGGTGGCCGCTTGCGGCCCTGCTGCTCGCCCGGGCGGCGCGCTGGTTCGACGAGCCCGACCGGGACGACGCGCCCGCCGGCGCCATGCCGTGGCTCCTGCTCGGCCTCGTGATGGGTCTCGCGACGCTCACGAAGCTGTCGGGCCTCGTCTGGGGTGTCGCGCTCGCCGCTGCACTCGCAGCGACGCCCGCACGACGTGTCGTCGCCACGCGGTGGCCCTGGGTTGCCGTCGCGGTGGCTCTTGCCCTCTTCGCTCCGCACGTGGCGTGGCAGGTGCACCACGGCGTGCCGACGGCGGAGTTCGTCAGCCACGCGCAGGCCCACAAGATCACCGCCTTTGCGCCCCACGCGTTCCTCGCCGAACAACTGAAGCTCCTCGGCCCTGTCGGCGCGGTCGTTGTCGTCACGGGGCTCGTCGCGTCGGTGTCGGGGCGCGTGCCCGGAGGACGCGCCTGGGCCGTGATGTTCCTCGTGCCGCTCGTCGTGTTCCTCGTGCAGCGCGCCAAGCCGTACTACCTCACGCCCGCGTACCCCGTGCTCCTTGCCGCTGGTGCGGTGCTCGTCGAGCGGTGGGCGCCCTGGCGCACGGTCGCGGGCCGCATCGTGTCGATCGCGCTGATCGGCGGGGGCGCGCTGCTGGTGCCGCTCGGCCTGCCCGTGCTTCCGGTGCCGACGCTGCAGGCCTACCTGGCAACGCTCGGCATCGGCATCGCGTCGGGCGAGCGCCACGAGCAGGGCGCGTTGCCGCAGCACTTCGCCGACATGTTCGGCTGGGACACGCTTGCCGACGACGTCGCGCGCGTGGTGGGGACGCTGACGCCAGACGAACAGGCACGCACGCGCATCTACGCGCAGAACTACGGCGAGGCCGGCGCGCTCGAGTACTTCGGCGGGCCGCGGGGCCTGCCTCCCGTCATCAGCGGACACAACGCCTACTGGTACTGGGGGCCTGGGCCCGAGACCCCCGATGGCATCGTGATCATCGTCGGCGGTCGCGAGGAGGACCATCGCCGCGCGTTCGCCGACGTGCGCGAGGCGGGCCGGACGACGTGCGCACTCTGCATGCCGTACGAACAGGACCTGCCGATTTTCGTGGCGCGGGGCCTGCGCCAGCCGCTCGACGCGATCTGGCCCGCCGTCCGGCATTTCGATTGACGACGCGCCACTCCCGTGGCGCCGTTTCTACACCGCCCGCGTTCAGCGTGACGACTCGGCAGCGATGAATGCGTCGATCTGCCGCTCGAGCACCGGCAGTGGCACCGACCCGTTGGCGAGGACGGCATCGTGGAAGCGGCGCCGATCGAATGCCGCACCCAGGGCCTTCTCGGCACGGGCCCGCAGTTCGCGAATCTTGAGTTCGCCGATCTTGTACGACAGCGCCTGTCCCGGCCAGCTGATGTAGCGGTCGGTCTCGGTCGCGCACTCGTGGAGCGACAGCGCGGTGTGTGCCGCGAGGTAGTCGATCGACTGCTGGCGGGTCCATCCCTTCACGTGCATCCCGGTGTCGACGACGAGCCGCACGGCACGCCACATCGCGTACGTGAGGCGCCCGAAGTCGCTGTACGGATCGGTGTAGAAGCCGGCCTCGATCCCGAGCCATTCCGCGTAGAGGCCCCAGCCCTCGCCGAACGCGGAGATGTACGAGTGCCGCCGGAACTCGGGCACGTCATCGGCTTCGTTCGCGAGCGCGATCTGGAGATGGTGCCCGGGCACGGCCTCGTGGAGCGTGAGCGCCTCGAGGTTGTAGAGCGGCCGCGTCTCGAGCGCGTACGTGTTCAGCCAGTAGTAGCCGGGCTCGGTGCCGTGCGGCGGGTTGCCGTTGTACCGTCCGGCCGTGTACTTGGGCGCGAGGTAGTCGGGCACGGGCGCGACGCCGTACGGCTGCCGCGGCAGCCTGCCGAAGAGCGACGGCAGCTTGGCGTCCATCCGCTTGGCGATCCATGCGCCCTCGCGGAGCAACTGCTCGCCGGTCTTCGCGTAGAACCGCGGATCGGTGCGCAGCATGCCGAGGAAGGCGGCGAAGTCGCCGGTGAATCCCGTCCGGCGGATCACCTGCTCCATCTCGGCGCGAATCAGCGCGACCTGCTCGAGGCCGGTCGCGTGCACGGCGTCCGGCGTGAGCGGCAGCGTCGTGAACCGCCTGACGAGATGTTCGTAGTACGCCGTGCCGTCGGGCAGGGCGCCTGCGGCAATCGACTCGCGAGCGCCGGGGATGTACTCGTCGCGCATGAATTCGCGCAGCCGCGCGTATGCCGGGGTCACGGCTTCGGCAATGGCTGCCCGTCCCGCCTGCTCGATGCGGGCCCGCTCCTCGGTGGGGAGTGTCTCCGGAAGCGTGCGGAATGGCGCGTAGAGGGGGCTGCGCGTCGGGTCGTCCGGCATCAGCGGCGCGATGGCCGTATCCGCGCCGGCAAGCGAGACCTTCGGCACCGTGATGCCCGCGCGGAGCCCTTCGCGCAGCCGTCCGACGTGCTCGTCGACGTAGCGGGGGAACTGGCGCAGGCGCGCGATGTAGTTGTCGAAGTCCGCCACGCCCTCGAGCCGCAGCGATTGCGGCACCAGGGCGAAGCTCGAATGGAACCCGGAGTCGGCGTTGAGCGGCAGCAGGTACTCGCGGAACCGGTGCGAGGCGAGCCGGTCCTCGAACTCGGCGCGCAGCATCTCGAGGTCCACCCGCGCGCGGCCGGACACGCGGGTCGCGTCGATGGCATCGAGCCTCTGCAGGAAGTCCCCTGTCTCGCGGGCGCGCCGCGCATGGTCCTCGATGGACTCGGCCGGCAGCCTGTCGTCGTAGCGGTGCTCGCCGACCGCGGTGGCAAACAGCGGGTGCTCCCGGAGCCGCCACTGCCACTCCTCGTCGATCAGCTTTGCGAGCGCCCGCTGATCGGCCGTGGTCGCCCCGCCGCTCCCGGAGCCGGGCTCGACCACCTCACGGTTGCACCCGGCCGCCAGCACCATCGACACGCCCGCGAGCGCCACCAATGTCCGCATGGCCGCGATCATGGCTGAAGTGGTGGGAGACGGGCTACCGGCCCGGCGTAGCCCCCTGACGTGTCCGGCAGTCGCATTCGGCATTCCCGTATTGCCTTTGATGCGGATTACACTCTTCAGACGGACGTCCGTTCGTCCCGGAGGAACACATGTCGCTAATCAAGCTCGGGGCGCGCCTGGCCGTGGCCGGCACGCTCGCGCTCGCATTCCTGCTGGCCGGCACGCCCGCGGTCGCGCAAACCACCGGCACCATCAAGGGCAAGGTCGTGGACGGCAAGGGCAAGCCTGTCGACAAGGCCGCCGTCACCATCGAGTTCAAGGGCGGCACCAACCAGGTGCGCGAGGTCAAGACCAACAAGCGCGGCGAGTTCATCCAGGTCGGCCTCCAGCCCGGGCCCTACTACGTCGTCGTGAAGGCCGACGCGGGACAGGCCGCCGACCAGGTGCAGGTGGGTATCGGCACGGCGCCGGAGCTGAACTTCACGCTGGCACCCGCGGCCAAGGGGATGTCGGAAGAAGAAGCCGCCTTCCGCAAGCTGTTCGACGAGGGCGTGCAGGCGCTCGGCGCGAAGAACTTCGACGCGGCGCTCGGCAAGTTCAACGAGGCCATCGGCATGAACGCCGACTGCTACGCCTGCTACATGAACGTCGGCTCGGTTCACCACGAGAAGAAGGAAGTGGACAAGGCCGAAGCGGCGTACAAGAAGGCCGCCGAACTGCGTCCCGACGATGCGAAGCCGGTGTCGGCGCTCGCCGACCTCTACAACAGCGCCGGCAGGCGTGACGAAGCCGCGGCCATGGCCACGAAGGCCGCGTCGATGGGCGCCGCAAGCGGCGGTGGCTCGGCGCAGGACAGCTACAACCAGGGCGTCATCCTCTGGAACGCCGGCAAGATCGCCGAGGCGAAGACGCAGTTCGAGGCCGCGATCAAGGTCGATCCGAACTACCCGGACGCGAACTACTGGGTCGGCATGGCCAACCTGAACGGCGGCAACATGACCGAGGCCGCCAAGTACTTCGAGAACTACCTGAAGCTGGCACCAGACGGCGCACTTGCCGCGCAGGCAAAGGGCATTCTCGACTCGATCAAGCCGAAGTAGTGGACACCCCCGCGCTGGCTCCCGGACTGCCCGACCGGCTCGCTGCCATCCGGGCCCGCATTGCCAGCGCCACCAGTCGCAGCGGACGGCCTCCCGAGGCCGTCCGTCTCGTGGCCGTCAGCAAGACCTTCGATGCAGACGCCGTCCGCGAGGCCCACGCCGCCGGACAGCTCGATTTCGGCGAGAACCGGGTGCAGGAAGCGCTCGCAAAGCGCGCCGCACTCGCCGACCTGCCCCTCCGGTGGCACTTGATCGGCCACCTCCAGACCAACAAGGCCTCGAAGGTCCCGGGCGCGTTCGCGTGCGTCCACTCGGTCGACGGCGAGGACGTCCTGCTGCGGCTCTCGCGCGCCGCGGACGCCGGCGGCCACGTCCTGCCGATCCTCGTCCAGGTGGACCTCGCGTCCGAAGCCACGAAGTCCGGCGCGCCCGAATCGAGCCTGCGCACGCTGCTCGCCAGGGCTGGCGAACTCCCCGGCCTGCAGGTCGAGGGGCTCATGCTGCTCCCGCCGTTTGCCGAGGACCCGGAAGACGTGCGCCCCTGGTTCCGGCGCCTGCGGGCGCTTCGCGACACGCTCGTGGCCGAAGGCGTCCCCGCCGCACACCTGCGGGAGCTCTCGATGGGCATGTCCCACGACTTCGAGGTCGCCATCGAAGAGGGCGCGACGATCGTCCGCGTCGGATCGGCAATCTTCGGCTCCCGCGGCTGATCCGGATCTCGTCATCGCTTGTCGAAGTTCCGTCATCGCAGGGCGGGCACCGGCGGCCGGGCCTACAGTTCTCTGCCTGAAAAGCAGATAGATCTGCCGTGGCACAGCTTGTGCCTTCACGATCCCCGCTGATTCGCAGGAGCCCCGGCCGATGAAAGTCACCCCTCTCGATCTTCGCCAGACCCACCTCTCGACGTCGCTGCGGGGATACGACCGCGACGAAGTGCGGACGCTGCTTGCCGACGCCGCCGACGACTACGAAGCCGCGTTGCGCGAGCTCGATCGCCTGCGCCAGGACCTCCAGACGGTGGAGACCCAGCTCGGTGAGCACCGCGACCGCGAGGCGAACCTGCGCAACACGCTGCTCACCGCGCAGAAGGTCGCCGACCAGATTCGCGAGAACGCCGGCAAGGAAGCCGAAGTCCTCCTCCGCGACGCCGAGACGCGCGCCGCTTCCCTTTCGCGTGAAGCCGACCTGCGGGCCGCGACGCTGACCAACGAGTCGGAGTCGCGGGCGCGGACGCTCGTCGACGGCGCCAGGATGAAGTCCGACGCGCAGCTTGCGGACGCCGACACCCGCTCGGCAGCCACGCTCCGCGAGGCGGATGCTCGTGTCGCCGCCATGCTGCGTGACGCCGCCACCCGGGCCCAGACGACGGTCGCCGAAGCCGAGACGCGGGCGCACGCGACGATGGGAGAGGCCGAGACGCGGGCGCAGGCATTGCTGACCGATGCGCAGCTGCGCGCCGACGCCACGACGCGGGAGGCGCAGGCGCGCGCCGACGCGATGCTGAAGGACGCGCAGGCGCGCGTGGACGTGCTGCTCCAGAAGGCGAACGTGCGGCTCGACGAGCTCGAACACGCCGTCAGCGAGATGCGCCTCCGCAAGCGCGACGTCGAGGGCACCCTCGAACAGTCGATCGCCTCACTGACCTATGCGCTGGAGTTCGTGCGCACGCAGGACGCGCGCGACGACAAGGTCCGCCTGCTGCGGCCGCGACAGATGGATGCCGCCGAGGCGCCGCGGGCGCACGGCGGCGAGACCGCGATGCTGGGCTGACGCCCGCAACATCCCATGCTGCGCAACATCGTCCGGATCGTCGTCCTCGGGCTGATCGTGCACGCCGGCGTGCGTGTCGTGCCCGAGTTCTGGCACTACCTGACGTTCAAGGACGCCGTCGTCGAGGCGGCGACGTACGCGGGGCGCCAGACGCCCGAGGAAGTGCGCGCCCGTGTCGTCGCACTCGCCGCCGAACACCAGGTGCCGATTGGCGCCGCCGACATCGCCGTCAGCCGGCAGGGCGAGACGACGTACGTCTCGACCGCCTGGATTGCGCAGCTCGAATACCTGCCGCTGCGGTTCTACCCGCACGAGTTCGTCGTCGACGTGGAAGGGCGCCCGCAGCGGTTCGCGAGCGCGGTCGTCCCCTAGGGGCAACCTGGGAACGCTACTCGATCTGATCCCCGATCCGGCTCCACCGCGTCTTGGTGACAAAGCCGGTGACCACCGAGAACAGCTGTTCGATGCCGGGCCGCTCGTAGTCGGCCGCGTCGCTCTCGAACGACCAGTACACCATCACGGCGCGACCCTTGACGTTTGCCTGCGGGAGGAATCCCCAGTAGCGGCTGTCTTCCGAGTTGTCGCGGTTGTCGCCCATCACGAACAGCTGGCCCTCGGGCACGGTGACAGGGCCGTAGTTCTCGCGCTTGTCGAACGCGGTGACCTCGCCGTCGGGACGCGGCGGACGGAAGTGGACGTACGGCTCGTCGAGCGGCGTGCCGTCGACGTAGACCTTCTTGTTGCGCAGTTGCAGCGTCTCGCCCGGCAGCCCGATCACGCGCTTGATGAAGTCCCGCTCCGGGTCTATCGGCCACTTGAACACGACGACGTCGCCGCGGCGATAGTCGCGAATGGGCATGACGGCGCGCTCGGGACCGGCAGGCGCGAACAGGAACTTGTTCACCACCAGGTGGTCGCCGATGAGCAGGTTGTTCTCCATCGACCCGGTGGGAATCTTGAAGGCCTGGAAGCACCAGGTCCGCACGAACAGCGCGAGGATGACGGCAACGACGATCGACTCGAAGTACTCGCGCGCGGTGGACTTCGCCGGTGCCGTCATGCGTCGGTCCCGACCTTGAGCACCGCGAGGAACGCTTCCTGGGGAATCTCCACCCGTCCGACGCGTTTCATGCGCTTCTTGCCTTCCTTCTGCTTCTCGAGCAGCTTGCGCTTGCGCGAGATGTCGCCGCCGTAGCACTTGGCAATCACGTTCTTGCGGATCGCCTTGACGGTTTCGCGCGCGATGATGCGCCCGCCAATCGCGGCCTGGATGGCCACCTCGAACATCTGCCGCGGAATGAGCTCCCGCATCTTCGCCGCAAGCAGCCGTCCGCGCTGGTACGCCGTGTCGCGATGGACGATGATCGACAGCGCATCGACCGGCTCGCCGTTGACGAGGATGTCGAGCTTGACGAGCGGCGAGTCCCAGAAGCCGGTGACCGCGTAGTCGAGCGACGCGTAGCCGCGCGACACCGTCTTGAGCCTGTCGTAGAAGTCGAGCACGACCTCGTTGAACGGCAGGTCGTACGTGATGACGACGCGGTCCGAGCCCATGTACTCGATGTTCTTCTGCTGGCCGCGCTTCTCCTGGCAGAGATTCAGGATGCCGCCCACGAACTCCGACGGCGTGATGATGGTCGCGCTGATCACCGGCTCTTCGAACCGCGCCACGCGCCCCGCGTCGGGCAGCTTCGAGGGGTTGTCCACCTCGTGGACCTCGCCGTCGCTCGTCGTCACGCGATAGAGCACGCCCGGGGCGGTCGTGACGAGGTCGACGTTGAACTCGCGCTCGAGCCGCTCCTGCACGATCTCCATGTGCAGCAGGCCGAGGAAGCCGCACCGGAAGCCGAAGCCGAGCGCCGCCGACGTCTCGGGCTCGAAGTGGAAGGCGGCGTCGTTGAGCCGCAGCTTCTCGAGCGCATCGCGCAGTTCCGGGTACTGGTGGCCCTCGACCGGGTAGAGACCCGCAAACACCATCGGCTTCATCTCGCGGAAGCCGGGGAAAGGCTCGGCGGCGGGCCGGGCGGCGTCGGTGATCGTGTCGCCGATCTGCGCGTCGCTGACGGTCTTGATGTTCGCGATCACGAAGCCGACCTCGCCGACGCCGAGCGCCTCGACGGGTGTCGGCTTCGGCGAGAACACGCCGACCTGGTCGATGTCGTAGGCCTGCCCCTTCATCATCAGGCGGGCCTTCGTGCCGGCGCGCAGCTCGCCGTCGATCACGCGCACCTGCACGATCACGCCGCGGTACGGGTCGAACCACGAGTCGTAGATCAACGCCTTGAGCGGGGCCTCGGCCGACCCCGACGGCGGGGGCACCCGCGAGACGACGGCCTCGAGCACTTCGCGGACGCCGATGCCGGCCTTGGCACTGGCGAGCACGGCGCCCTCGGCATCGAGGCCGATGATCTCCTCGATCTGGCGCTTTGCCTCGTCCGGCTGCGCGCCGGGGAGATCGATCTTGTTGATGACCGGGATGATCTCGAGGTTGTTCCCCACCGCGAGATAGGCGTTTGCCAGCGTCTGCGCCTGCACGCCCTGCGAGGCGTCCACGAGCAGCAGCGCGCCCTCGCATGCCGAGAGCGACCGCGTGACCTCGTACGAGAAGTCCACGTGGCCCGGCGTGTCGATCAGGTTGAGGACGTACTGCTGGCCGTCGAGGGCCGTGTAGTCGAGCCGAACCGAATGGGCCTTGATGGTGATGCCGCGCTCGCGCTCGAGGTCCATGCTGTCGAGCACCTGCGCCTCCATCTCGCGGGCCTGCAGGGCACCCGTGAGTTCGAGGAAGCGGTCGGCCAGCGTCGACTTGCCGTGGTCGATGTGCGCGATGATGGAGAAATTGCGGATGAAGCGCGGATCCATGAAAGCCCTTCATTGTACCGTGAAGGGTCCGCGTCGGCAGCGGAGGTGGACAGCCGTCCGTGCCGGGCGCGCTCGGGGAGCGCGCCCTACCGCTGATCCCGAGGGACGAACCGCTGCGGGTACGCAGGGCCGACGTAGTCCGCACGCGGACGGATCAACCGGTTGTTCGCGAGTTGCTCGAGGACGTGGGCCGTCCAGCCAGCAACACGGCTGACCGCGAAGATCGGCGTGTAGAGGTCGATGGGGATGCCCATCGTGTGGTACGTGGACGCCGAGTAGAAGTCGACGTTCGGGAACAGCTTCTTCTCGCCCGTGACGATCTGCTCGATGTGCTGCGAGATCTGGAACCAGCGCGGGTGGCCGGCGCGCTCGCCGAGCTCCTTCGACATCCGGCGCAGGTGCGTCGCGCGCGGATCCTCGGTGCGGTAGACGCGATGGCCGAAGCCAGGGATCTTCTCCTTGCGCCCGAGCTTCGCGCGCACGAAGGCCTCGGCCCGCTCGTCTGTCGCATCCTCCCCGAGGTCGAGCAGCATCTTCATGACCTCGGCGTTCGCGCCGCCGTGGAGCGGCCCCTTCAGCGTGCCGATCCCGGACACGACGGCCGAGTGGACGTCGCTCAGCGTCGCCGCCGTGACGCGCGCCGCGAACGTGGACGCATTCAGCTCGTGGTCGGCGTGCAGGATGAGGCCGATGTCGAAGGCCCGCACCGACGTCGGATCGGGCCGCTCGCCCTTGAGCATGTAGAGGAAGTTGGCCGCCTGCCCCAGCGCCGGGTCCGGCGCAATCAGTCCGCCGCCCTGCAGCAGCCGCCCGTACGTCGCGACGAGCGTGCCCATCTGCGCCGTCAGCCGGACCGCCTTGCGATAGTTGGCGGCCGGGCTGTTGTCCGACGCATCGGCGTCGTAGTGCGACAGCGCCGAGGTCAGGGTCCGCAGCGTGTCCATGCCGTCGCCTGCCGGCAGGCTCCGCATGAGGCGGACGACACCCTCTGGCAGCGCGCGTGCGGCAGCGAGTTGCGAGTGGAGGTCGCCGAGTTCCGCCCGCGTCGGCAGGCGCCGGTGCCACAGCAGGTAGCACACCTCCTCGAAGGTCGCCGACTGCGCGAGGTCGTGGATGTCGTAGCCGCAGTACGACAACACGCCGCGGTCGCCATCGATGAAGCAGATGGCCGACGAGGTCGCGACGACGTCCTGGAGTCCGGCGGGGGCTGCAGTGCTCATGACGGCCTCAGCATACCAACAGCCTCGCCCGCTCCGCGCGCACGGTTCACTCGACGATGACGCGCGCCACGGTGGTGATTCCGCCCCTGTCGGCAAACCACGTCACCGTTTCGTGGACGAGATCGAACTCGATCTCGAACGTCCCGGGTTCGTCGAGGACGACATCCACCTCGTACGTGTGCGCGTGACCGGGCGGCAGGAAGCCGCGGAGTTCGACGCGCGGGTTGTCGAACGCGGCCATCTCGCGGCTGCCATCGACGACCCGCCACACATGGAAGCCGAGGCGCTGCGGCCGGGACGACGCGCTGCTCCAGATGCCGGTGCCGTGGTTGGCGACGTCCACCGTGAAGCGCGTCGGGGTTCCGCGTGTCGCACGCACGTGCGGTGACCTGACGTGCAGCTCCGCGCGACAGGCCTCGTCATGGAGTCCGCGCGCGGGACCGCCCTTGCGGTACACGGCGTTGAACGAGAGCGTGATGCCCCACGACTCGAGCGAGAGCCCGGCCGCGGTCAGGGCGCGATGCCATTCGTCGAGCGTGTGGACGTTCTCGTTGATGCCCGCGTCCTTCTGGGCGTCGCCGAACGCCTGCTTCTGCCCTTCATGCTCGACGTAGGGCTCGACGAAGCCCAGCAGGCCGCCGGGGCGCAGCATCCGCGCGATGTTGCGCGTGAGGCCCTCGAGGCGCGTCGAGTGGTGCATGACGTTGAACGCCGTGATCACGTCGAAGGTCTCGTCGCGGAACACCGGCACGTGCATGTCGACGTCGATCAGTGCGTACGGCGGGGCGACGTCCCTGTAGACGCGGGCGATCCCGAGGTGATCGGTGATGTCGAGCGCCACGCACTCGAACCCCCGCGCCGAGAGACGAGCCGTGGACCACGTGCCGTCGGCGCCGATGTCGAGGAGCCGGACCGGCCGCCCGGACTCATCGGCCTGCCGGCCGAGCGTCGCCCGCGCGACCTGGTCCGCGATGAGGTCGAACTCGGGGGCAAAACGCGCAACGTTGGCGAAGTAGCCGGGCTGCTTGAAGTGCGGCAGGTCGGTTGCGTAAGGCAGCGCGAGGTAGGCCTTGCGCAGCTCGGGGTCGTTCAGGGCCGCGGCGGCGCCGCCGTCACGCCAGCCGCCGAGTTCGGGCGATCCCTCGATTGCGGCCACCGACTGCCGTTCGCTCACGACCTCCGGGTGTTCGTCCGCCGTCGCGATGTGGAGCACATCGTCGCGGTACGCGTGTGAGGCGCCGCACCCGTGGCAGCGCACCACCTGTGTCCGGGAATCTTCCGTCGGTTCGACGGCCCATGCGGTGCCGCCACAGGATGGGCACCGGAGCAGCGGGAGCAGCGCCCGCAGGATGTCGTCACTGCGGGCGTCGCGTGGCACGTCGAGTCTCGACTCGTGACAAGGCGGGCGCTACTCGCCCGCGGCCTGCGTGCTGAGCGCGGCTTCCTCGCCGCTGAACTGCTGGAGGAGCGACATGCCACCGGTGTAGAGGAACCCGACCTGGAACAGCACCAGGAACGGCAGCGTGCCGTAGATGCCGTGTGCGAGTGCGTAGAAGACGGTGCCGGTGAAGTAGATGCCGAGCGCAAGCTCCATCAGCGGCTGCCAGAGCATGATCTGGTGGTACTTCTTGCCCGCCCAGTCGTCCCCATGGCGCTCGACGCCGTGCTTGGGGGTCCGCACGAACTCGCTCTGCCGTCCGAGCAGCGCCTCGAGCACGGCGCGCGTGTTGTTGATGGAGAGGCCGATGCCCACGGCCATCAAGAGCGGCAGGTGCTTCAGTCGTGTGGTCCAGTCCTGGGGATACGCCTGTTTCTGGCAGAACGCGTAGAAGTTCACCACCGAGAACGTCGCCGCGAAGAACAGCGGGATGTCGATCAGCAGCATCTCGGACCAGCCCATGTTGTAGCGGACGTACATGGACGGGAACATCAGGACGCAGAGGGCCACCATCAACAGGTAGTTGAAGTTGGCGCTCAGGTGGAAGAAGGCCTCCGCCTTCACGCGGAACGGCAGGTCGGCGGCCAGCAACTGCGGCAGGAGCTTGAGGCAGGTCTGGATCGACCCCTTCGCCCAGCGGTGCTGCTGCGACTTGAAGCTGTTCATCTCCACCGGCAGTTCGGCCGGGGTGATGACGTCCTCCATGAACACGAACCGCCAGCCCTCGAGCTGCGCGCGGTAGCTGAGGTCGAGGTCCTCGGTGAGCGTGTCGTGCTGCCAGCCGCCCGCCGACTCGATGGCGTCACGACGCCAGATGCCCGCCGTGCCGTTGAAGTTGAAGAAGCAGCCCGCCCGGTTGCGGCTGCCGTGCTCGAGCACGAAGTGGCCGTCGAGCAGGATCGACTGGATGCGGGTCAGCGTGGAGTAGTCGGCGTTGATGTGGCCCCACCGCGCCTGCACCATCCCGACCTGCGCGTCGCCGAACTGCGGCATCGCGCGGCGCAGGAAGTCGGCCGGGGGCACGAAGTCGGCGTCGAAGATCGCGATGTAGCGTCCCTCGGCGACCCGCATGCCCGCCTCGAGGGCGCCGGCCTTGAAGCCGGTGCGATCCGTGCGGTGGAGGTGGACGATGTCGAAGCCCTGGAGCTTCCAGCGCCGCACGGCAAGCGCGGCGACGTCCACGGTCTCGTCGGTCGAGTCGTCGAGGACCTGGATCTCCATCAACTCCCGGGGGTAGTCCATCCGGCAGACGGCGTCGATCAGCCGATCGACCACGTACATCTCGTTGAAGATGGGCAGCTGGATCGTGACGACCGGCAGCGGATCGAGCTGCGGGCGGGGTCCCGGGACGTGGTCGGCGTACCGCTTGTACCAGTACACCATGACGTACCGATGCCAGCCGTAGAAGGCCAGGATGCTCAGGACGAAGAAGTACGCCGCGAGTATCGCGAGTTCCAGGAGGGTCATAGGCCGGTATCGGTATCTCTACAGTTCGCGCGTTGACACACGAATTCCAGAGCGTACATTGAACCCGATCGGGGCGTCAAACGCCGGGACGGCTACCACCATCGACACGTACGCGCGCGCGTGCTAGACTACGAGGTTCGATCCAGCCGGCCTTCCCTGCCCGCTGGCCCCATCACCCATGCACACCACCACGCTCCGCGCGCTCGAGTTCGACCTGATCGCGGCCGTGGTGCGCTCGTACGCCGTCACGCCGATGGGCGGACAGCAACTCGGCGACCTCGCGCCATCCACGGAACCCGGCCGGGTCGCCGCCGCGCTCGACCTGACGGGCGAGGCGCTGCTCCTGCTCCAGGACCACCAGGCGCTGCCGCTCCGCGCCGGTGAGGCCGTGAGTGGCGCGCTCGACGGGCTTGCCGTGCAGGGCCGTCCACTCGAACCGCTCCGGCTGCTCGCGCTCGCCGACTTCTTCGACTCGGTGGACCGCACGGCCGCCCTCGTCGAACGCGCCGCCACGCGGCTGCCCGCGCTTGCTGGCGTCGCCCGCCGCACGGCGCGCTTCACGGACGAGAACGGCCGCGTGCGCAAGGCCATCAGCCAGCACGGCGACGTCGTGGACGACGCGAGCCCGGCCCTGGCGTCGCTGCGCGACCGCCTCCGCCGGCAGCGCCAGCGCCTGCGCGGCACGCTCGAGTCGTACCTGCGCGGGCGCGACACCGCCAGGTACCTGCAGGAGCAGGTGGTCACCGAACGCAACGGCCGCTACGTGCTGGTTGTCCGCGCCGAGCACCGTGGCGCCATCCCGGGCCTGATTCACGGGGCGTCGGCAAGCGGGCAGTCCCTCTACCTCGAGCCGCTCAGCACCGTCGACGTCAACAACGACATCGTCGCGCTCGAGGAGCAGGAGGCCGAGGAAGTGCGGCGGGTCCTGCTGGCGCTCACCGACGGGTACCGGACGCGCGGGGCCGACCTGCAGCGCACCGTCGATGCCGCCACCGAGCTCGACGTCATCCAGGCGAGGGCGCGGTTCTCGATGTCGTTCAACGGCGTCCGCCCGGGGCTGTCGCACGATGGGCGCCTCGAACTGCGCCATGCGCGCCATCCCCTGCTGATTCCCGCGGTGGCGCGGCGCCTGCCCGAGAGCGAGGGGCGCGTGCCCCGCGAGGTCGAACCGGTCGCGAGCGACCTGTTGCTGATTCCGCCCGCGCAGGCGCTCGTCATCACGGGACCCAACACCGGCGGCAAGACCGTGGCGCTCAAGACCGCCGGCCTGGCCGTCCTCATGGCGCAGGCAGGCCTCTTCGTGGCTGCCGAAGCCGGGTCCCGGCTGCCGGTCTTCAGGAGCGTGTTCGCCGACATCGGCGACGAGCAGTCGATTGCCGCGAACCTGAGCACCTTCTCCTGGCACATGACCTCCATCGTCTCGATGGACCGGTCGCTGAAGCTGCCGGCACTGGTGCTGCTCGACGAAGTCGGGAACGGCACCGACCCGGTCGAGGGTGGCGCGCTCGGCGTGGCGATCATCGACCACTTCCGCAAGCGCGGCGCGCTCGTGGTCGCGACGACGCACTACGAGACCATCAAGTCGTACGCCACGGGCACGCCGGGCGTGACGTGCGCGGCGTTCGGGTTCGAGGCGGAGACGTTCGCGCCCACGTACCGGCTGATCTACGGGTCGCCCGGCGGGAGCCTGGCGTTCCAGATCGCGGCGAGGCTCGGGCTGCCGCGCGGCGTGCTCGACGCCGCGGCGGCCTGGCGCAACGACAACGAGGCGCGGCTCTCCGAGCAGATGGCCCGGCTCGACAAGGAGTTGCAGTCGCTCGATCACGAACGGCGGCTTGCGACCCAGGCGCGTGTGCAGGCCGAAGCGTCGGAGCGGCAGCTACGGGCGCGTGACGAGGCGTTGCGCGAACGCGAGGCGCAGTTCACGCGAAAGCTCGAGCAGCGGCTCAACGAACAGCTCCGCGAGGCGCGCGACGAGGTCGAACGGGTCGTGGCCGACCTTCGCCAGCAGGCCGCGGCGCTCGAGAAGAAGCAGCAGAGGCACATGGCCCCGGTGCCGACGGGCGTGACCGGCGACCTGCGGGTCTCGGCACGCACCGCGCTCGACGCCATTGCCGGCCGCGTGCGGGAAGGCGCGTCCCCTGGTGGTGTCCGGATGGACGCGGCCGTCGACGGCACCAACACGGGCTTGCCCACCGAAGCGTCGGCGGCTGGCTCGAGCGCCGCAGCGAAGGTGGGGGATCGCGTGGAGGTCGGGCCGCTGCGCCTCCAGGGCGTGGTCAGGGCGCTCTCGGACCGCGAGGCCGAAGTGGACGTCAACGGCAAGCGCATGCGCGTGAAGGCGGCCGACATCCGCAGGATTGGCGGCGCCGTCCAGGCCGCGGCCGCCGTGTCGGTGCGGCTCGCATCACGCAGCGGGCCGGGCAGCAGCGACCTGAACGTCATCGGCTGCACGGCGGACGAAGCCATCGACAGGGCCGACAGGTTCCTGGACGAGGCGGCCATGCAGGATCTGCGGACGGTGCGCGTGATTCATGGTCACGGCACCGGCCGGTTGCGCAAGGCATTGAGCGGGTACCTGGCCGCGCACCCGCTCGTGCTGCGGGCCGCGCCGGCACCCAACGAGATGGGCGGCGGTGCGGTGACGCTCGTGGAGCTGAAGGAGTAGGGACGGCCGGTGCGCTACCCGCGCGAGCTCATCGACCAGATCCGGCACGCGGCCGACATCGTGCAGGTGGTGCAGGAGTACGTCCCGCTGCGGCGCGCGGGGACGACGTACAAGGGCCTCTGCCCGTTCCACGGCGAGCGGACCCCGTCGTTCACGGTGAACCGGGACAAGGGGTTCTTCCACTGTTTCGGGTGTGGGCAGGGCGGCGACGTGTTCAAGTTCGTGGAACTCCAGGAAGGCGTGGGGTTCCAGGAGTCGGTCAAGCGCGTGGCGGCCCGCTTCGGCATCACGCTGCCCGAGGCGCCGTCCTCGCCCGAGGCGCAGGCGGAGGAAGCCGAGCGCGAGGCGCTGCTCAAGGCGCACGAGCTGGCGCGGGCGTTCTATGCCGAGCAGCTGGCGAGCGCGGCCGGGGCAGCGGCCCGGGAACTGCTGGTGCGGCGTGGTGTACGGGAAGAGGCAGTCCGGACGTTCGGGATCGGGTACGCCCCGCCGTCACGTGACGCGCTCGTCCGGCATCTGAAGCAGCAGGGGTTCTCGCCCGCGCAACTGGTGCGAGGCGGCCTTGCAAGCCAGCGAGACGACGGCTCGATCGTCGATCGCTTCCGGAAGCGACTGCTCTTCCCTATCCATAGGGAGGGCGGGTCGGTGGTGGCGTTCGGCGGGCGGGCCATGGAGGCGGATCAGGTGCCCAAGTACCTGAACTCGCCGGAAACGCCGCTGTACACGAAGGGGCGGGTGCTCTACGGGCTGCATTTGAGCAAGCACGCCATCAGGAAGGCCGGCTGCGTCGTAATGATGGAAGGCTACTTCGACGTGGTGCAGGCCTGGCAGGGCGGCGTGCAGCACGTGGTGGCGTCGAGTGGCACCGCGCTCACGCCGGCCCAGGCTCAGACGCTGCGGCGATTCGCGTCGAAGGTGGTCCTGAGTTTCGATGCCGATGGCGCCGGGCAGGCGGCGGCCGTCAAGTCCGGGGACCTCCTCGTGACCGAGGGGTTCCAGGTGAACGTGGCCCTGCTGCCGGAGGGCGAGGACCCCGATACATACGTGCAACGCCATGGGGGCGACGCGTACGGGGAGCAGGTCGAACGTGCGCGGCCCTATCTGGACTACGTGCTCGATCGCGCGGCGGCGCGACACGACGTCAAGGACCCGGGCGGGCGGCTGGCATTCCTGAACGAGATGCTGGCCGTGGCGGCGAAGATTCCCGACGCGCTGGCCCGGGATCAGTTCGCCGACCGCCTTTCCGTACGGGCCCAGGTCGGCGAGGACACGGTCCGGCAGGAGATTCGCAAGGCGGCCGTGACACGGCAGGTGGAGTTGTCGCCTGCGGCACGGCGGCCGACGGTGCCGCTCGGCTGGGCCGAACGGGACCTGATCGTGGGGTTGCTGACGACGCCGCACGAGGCGTTGGCGGCGGTGGAGGCGCTCGAGGAAGCCGATCTCGAGCAGTTGCGCACCGGGCGGCTGTTCCGCCTGGTGCTGAGCATCGACGTGCCGGACCCGGAACAGCTTCCGGACCAGCTTCTGGCACGTCTCACAGAAGAGGAGCGTCGGTGGGTCACCGGGTTGACGATGAGCGAGGAGGCCGGACAACCGGCCGCAGTGTGCGTCGAGGACATCCAGCGGCGGCGGCGACGAGCCGAACTGGCAGCGCTGAACCTCGAAGTGGACGCGCTGCAGGGACCGCCAACGCCGGAGTCCAGCGCGCGGCTAAGGGAGCTGCTGCACCGAAAGCTCGAGCTGGCAAAGGCGTTGAACGAGACAGAGGGCCAGAAGTGACGAACGAAGAACGCCCCACCACGACCCGGGCGGGTCGGGGGCAAGCCGACGTGTCCATCGAGGACAAGTACGACGAAGTGCGCCACCTGATCGCGATCGGCAAGGAGAAGGGCTACCTCCTGTACGACGAGGTCAGCGAGGTGCTGCCGGCCGACATCACGTCGTCGGCCGAGGAGCTCGAGGACCTGTTCAGCACCTTCGGCAACGCGGGGATCGAGGTCGTCGAGTCCGAGCAGAAGTACCGCGAGGACAAGATGCTGGACCGCCCGGACACGGGCGACGAGCCGGAGCTCGATCTCACGCCGGGGGCGCTCGACAAGACGAACGACCCGGTGCGGATGTACCTGCGCGAGATGGGCACGGTGCCGCTGCTCACCCGCGAGGGCGAGGTCGAGATCGCCAAGCGCATCGAGCGCGGCAAGCTGGCCGTGATCAAGTCGATCTCGCGCACGCCGACGGTGGCGCGCAAGATTCTCGAGATGGGCGAGCAGCTCAAGGCGGGCCAGCGCACCATCCGCGAGATTGCGATCTTCACCGACGAGGAAGTCACCGAGGACCGGCTCGAGGAGCGCGCGAAGGAAGTCCTCAAGCAGATCGACGCGGTGAAGAAGGCGATTGCGACCTTCAAGACGGCGGAGGCGAAGTTCGCGACGCTGAAGAAGGGCAAGACGAAGGCGGAGCTCGGCAAGTGGCGCAAGGCGCGCTGGTCGATGCTGCGCAAGCGCGTGCAGATCTCGAAGGCGATCCGTCGCATCGAGTTCACCGAGGCCGTCAAGCGGCGCCTGATCGAGGAGATCAAGGAGCAGGTCGAGGCGGTGCAGAAGCTGCAGCGCGAGGCCGACCACATCGAGCGGCAGGTGAACCCGACGGCGAAGGGCCGCAAGCCGAAGCTGAAGGAGGAGGAGAAGAAGGTCCTCCTCAAGAAGCAGAAGGACCTGCGGGCGACCGTGCAGCAGATGTCGGCCGAACTCGAGGAGACGCCCGAGCGCCTGCGTCACACGCTCGAGACGATCTACCGCGGCGAGATGCAGGCCGAGCAGGCGAAGAAGGAACTCGTCGAGGCCAACCTGCGGCTCGTGGTGTCGATTGCCAAGAAGTACACGAACCGGGGCCTGCAGTTCCTCGACCTGATCCAGGAAGGCAACATCGGCCTGATGAAGGCCGTGGACAAGTTCGAGTACCGCCGCGGGTACAAGTTCTCGACCTACGCGACGTGGTGGATCCGTCAGGCCATCACCCGCGCCATTGCCGACCAGGCGCGCACCATCCGCATCCCGGTGCACATGATCGAGACGATCAACAAGCTGATTCGCACCTCGCGGGCGCTCGTCCAGGAACTCGGACGCGAGCCGACGTCCGAGGAGATCGCGCAGCGGATGGACATCCCCGTCGCGAAGGTCCGCAAGGTCCTCAAGATCGCGCAGGAGCCCATCTCGCTCGAGACACCGATCGGCGAGGAAGAGGATTCACACCTCGGCGACTTCATCGAGGATCGCAACATCGTGTCGCCGGCCGAGGCCGTCATCAATCTGAACCTGAAGGAACAGACCGACGACGTGCTGAAGACGCTGACGCCGCGCGAGGAGCGGGTGATCAAGATGCGGTTCGGCGTCGGCGACGGCAGCGAGCACACGCTCGAGGAAGTCGGCCAGAACTTCGCCGTCACTCGCGAGCGCATCCGGCAGATAGAGGCAAAGGCGCTGCGCAAGCTGCGGCACCCGTCGCGCAGCCGCAAGCTGAAGGCGTTCCTCGAAGGCCGCTCGTAAGGCCGAACGCCGACTCCGGGGTGCAGGCGTCGACCTTCAGGTCGACGCGTGAAGGGCGTCCTTCCAGAGGGCGCCCCTTTTCTTTTCGCTTGCCGATGAGTACTTCGGTGGTGAAGACGCGTTGGGCCAGTATCTGGAACTACCCGATCTGGCTCAACCACCCGTGGCGATGGCCGACGTCGCGTTCCGCGTCGTCGGCATCGTGGCCCTGCTCATCGGTCGACGGGTCCTCGTCCTGGGTTGATCCGCGCGCTCGATTCGGAGCGTGAACGTGAGTAGCTCGAAGAGGGTCGACGCGCTGCTGGAACGCCGGCTCACGCCAGACGAGGTGCGCGCCTATCTTGACGCGCCGCTCACCGACGCCGAACGCGAGAGCGTGCTGGAACTTGCCCGCTGGTTTCGCCGCCGGTATCCGACACGCCTTGAACGACTCGCATACGCGCGACGGCATACGTCCGCTGGCGTCGCACGGCCGGTCCTGGCTCGCTACGGAAGCCCGACGAGACCCATACCGACAGTTGATGGTCAGTCGCCGTTCGGCACGCCCATGACGCAGGGCATCTTCGGCGCCCCTGTCGATACCGAACCGCGGGGGGCGTTCTCGCGTATCCTCTATGCGCCCTCCCGCGCGCCCACGACCCCGCTCCCTCTCGCAGCGGACCGTCGATGGCGCCCTCGTTCCCACGATGGAGGTCACATGTCTCTTCCATGCCGCGCGGTCGCGCTCGCATTCCTGCTGTCGTCCTGGGTCATCCCGGCCGCCGCGCAAGCTCCCGATCCCGCGACAGCCGGGTCCCACAAGCACTACGCCGACGCTCCCGATGCGTCGAGGACCGGGCCTGACGGCCAGATCGCACCTCGGCTGCAGAACCTCGGGTCGCACACGTTCCCGGTGAGCACGACGCACGCAGGTGCGCAGCGATTCGTGAACCAGGGCGTGAACCTCGCGTACGCCTTCAACCACGCCGAGGCCCGTCGCGCGTTCCGCGAGGCCGCGCGGCTCGACGACGACCTCGCCATGGCCTACTGGGGGCAGGCGCTCGTGCTCGGGCCGAACATCAACGCGCTGATGGAGCCCAACGAGGAGCCGCAGGCCCTCGAACTCGTGCGCAAGGCGCAGTCGCTCGCCGGGCGCGCAACGCCGCGTGAGCGCGCGCTCATCGAGGCCCTCGTGCTGCGCTACTCCGGGTCGGCCGACCAGCGGACCGCCAACGATCGCGCGTATGCGGATGCGATGCGCAAGGTCCACGAGCAGTTCCCCGACGACCCGGACATCACGATGTTCTACGTCGAGTCGATGATGGACCTGCGGCCGTGGGGCTACTGGATGCCCGACGGCCGGCCGCACGAGGGCACCGCGGAGATCGTGGCGCTCACCGAGCAGGTGATGCAGGCACACCCGACGCATCCGGGCGCCCTGCACCTGTACATCCATCTCGTCGAGTCGACGCCCACTCCCGAGCGCGCCGAACGGGCCGCCGACACGTTGCTGACGCTGATGCCTGCCGCGGGCCACATGGTGCACATGCCGTCGCACATCTACCAGCGCGTGGGCCGGTATGCCGACGCGATGAAGAGCAACAAGCTCGCGGCGGCCGCCGACGAGGACTACATCACGCAGTGCCGGGCACAGGGTCTCTACCCGATGGCGTACTACCCGCACAACGTGCACTTCCTCTGGTTCGCGGCGGCAGCCGACGGCCAGAGCGCGGTTGCGCTCGACGCCGCACGCTCGCTCGCGTCGAAGGTGACCGACGAACAACTGGCGCAGGTGCCGATCCTCGCCGGCTTCCGCGTGGTGCCGTACTGGGCGTTCGTCCGCTTCGGGCAGTGGCAGGAGATGCTGCAGCAGCCCGATCCCGGGCCGGCCAACGTCTTCCTCCGCGGGGCCTGGCACTACGCACGCGGACAGGCCCTCGTCGCGACGGGCGACCTCGGGGGCGCGGAGCGGGAACTGTCGGCACTCGAGGCGCTGCTCGGCGACCCGAGCCTCGACCAGCCGCTCTTCTCGCCGAACACCGCCCGCGCCATCCTCTCGATTGGTCCCGCGGTGCTGCGCGGCGAGCTTGCCGCGGCACGGGGCGATTTCCAGACCGCGATCGCGCGGCTCGAGGAAGCCGTCCGCCGCGAAGACGGCCTCGTCTACACGGAGCCGTCCGAGTGGCACTCGCCGACGCGTCTCGCACTCGGCGCGATCCTGCTCGAAGCCGGCCGCGCACGCGAGGCCGAGACGGTGTATTGGGAGGACCTCCGCCGCAATCGCGACAGCGGCTGGGCACTGTTCGGCCTCGTCCAGGCGCTGCGTGCGCAGGACAAGGCCGCCGAGGCGGCCATCGTCGAGGCGCGCTTCCAGAAGGCGTGGAGCCGCGCCGACGTGACGCTGACGGCGTCGCGCCTCGGGCGGCCGGCTTCTGGCAAGATCGCACCATGAGTGCACCTCGACGCGTCGCCACCCTCGCGGCGGCCCTGCTCGTCGCGAGCGTGGCCGCCCATGCCCAGTCCCCTGACGCCGGCCTGCAGGCTCGCGCGCGGGCGATTCACGACCGCGTGATCACGCTCGACACGCACGTGGACATCGACCCACGCCATTTCACCGAAGGCCCGCGCAATTACACGCAGTCGCTCGACACGCAGGTCAACCTGCCCAAGATGAAGGCCGGCGGCCTCGACGCGGCATTCTTCATCGTCTATGTCGGGCAGGGGCCGCTCACACAGGAGGGCTACGACAAGGCATACCGCGACGCCATCGCGAAGTTCGAGGGCATCCACCGGCTTGCCGAGGTCATCGCGCCCGATCGGATCGGCCTGGCGCTGACGTCCGACGACGTGCGGCGGATCGCGGCCTCCGGCCGCAGCGTGGCGCTCATCGGCGTCGAGAACGCGTATCCGCTCGGCACCGACATCTCGCGCATCAAGGAGTTCCACGACCGCGGGGCGCGGTACCTGTCGCTCGCGCACAACGGGCACAGCCAGTTCGCCGACTCGAACACGGGCGAGCGCGACGGCGTGTGGCTGCACAACGGGCTCAGCGAACTCGGTCGCAAGGCGGTGGCCGAGCTCAATCGCGTCGGCATCATGATCGACGTCTCGCACCCGTCGAAGCAGGCGAACCTGCAGGCCATCGCGCTGTCGAAGGCGCCGGTCATCGCTTCGCACTCGTCGGCGCGCGCCCTCGCCAACCACTCCCGCAACCTCGACGATGAGGAACTGCAGGCGATCAGGAAGAACGGCGGCGTCGTGCAGGCCGTGGCCTTCGACGGCTACGTCAGGATCAAGCCGCCCGATTCGCCCGGGCGCGCCGCCGCGATCGCGGAACTCCGCAAGGGCCTCCCGCCCGGCGGCTTCGGTGCCATGAACGACGATCAGCGCGCCGCGTTCCGTGCCGGCATGGCGGAGGTCAATCGCAGGTTTCCCCAGCCGCGCGCCACGCTCGCGGATTTCGTCGATCACGTGGACTACCTCGTGAAGACGATCGGCATCGACCACGTCGGGATCTCGTCGGACTTCGACGGCGGCGGTGGCGTGGACGGCTGGAACGGCGCCGAGGAGACCTTCAACGTCACGCTCGAACTCGTGCGGCGCGGCTACACCGAGGAGCAGATCGCCAGGCTCTGGAGCGGCAACCTCCTGCGCGTGATGGACGACGTACAGCGTGTTGCCGCGGAGATCCGGAAGGGCGCCGCACGGTGACGGGAGGCAGCATGGACGAAAGGACACTGTTCATCGGGTTCTGGGCCCGTGAGTCGAAGACGACGCGCGCCGTGATTGCGCGCATCCCGGAAGGATCGACGTACAGGCCCGATCCGAAGTCGCGGACGGCACAGGAGATCGCCTGGCAGATCGCGTGCGAGGAGCAGATGATCATCGACGGGCTCGAGCGTGGCGTCGCCGAGTGGGCGCCGCCATCCGCACCGGCCACGATGGCCGAAGTGCTCGCGGCCTATGACGCGCAGAGCGCGGACATCATCGAGCGGTGGAAAGCGCTGCCCGAGGATCGGTGGTCGGGCGCGGTCACGTTCTTCGGGGTCGAGCGCCCCGCGTCTGCGATGGCCTGGGGCTTCCTCTTCGACATCGTCCATCACCGCGGGCAGGTCTCGACGTACCTGCGGCCCATGGGTTCGACGGTGCCGCAGATCTACGGGCCGAGCGCCGACGAGCCGTAGGCGCAGCGCGGGCGAGTTGGTGCGCTGGATTCTGCGGCTGCCGACGGCGGGCCCGGGAACCCTCCATCACGATGGAGGGCACGATGGCTGCGCCGCGACCGGCGCTGGCCACCGGGCGGGACGTACGCGCGGACGGCCCGTCGGGCAGGCGTGTCACAATCGCTGGGCCGCGCGTTCCCCGCGCGCGGTCGCACCACCCCAGAGGGCCCATAGCTCAGCGGTCAGAGCCGCCGGCTCATAACCGGCCAGTCCCAGGTTCGAATCCTGGTGGGCCCACTACTCCTCACTGCGTTCGTCGTAGTTGGGCCCACCAGTAGTCAGGCCCTGCGGCTCCGGTCCTTCGGACCTCGCCTCGGGCTCGAATCCTGGTGCGCGCTCCGCGGTCGTTCGTCGGTCGGCCCACCGGCTGTTGTCAGGCCCTGCGGCTCCGGTCCTTCGGACCCTCGCCTCGGGCTCGAATCCTGGTGCGCGCTCCGCGATCGCATCGGGCACGCTCTGCATTCGCTCGACCCGCCAGCTGTCAGGCCCGACTGGCGCCGGCCCTCCTCCGGACCCGCCTCGGGCTCGCGCCCTGGTGCGCGCTCCGCGGTCGTTCGTCGGTCGGCCCACCGGCTGTTGTCAGGCCCTGCGGCTCCGGTCCTTCGGACCCTCGCCTCGGGCTCGAATCCTGGTGCGCGCTCCGCATCGTCGGTCGGCCCACCGGCTGTTGTCAGGCCCGCTGGCGCCGGTCCTTCGGACCCGCCTCGGGCTCGAATCCTGGTGGGCCCTCCGCGATCATCATCGTGGCGGCCCACGAGGAGTCAGGCCTGCAGCGCCGCCCCTTCGGATCCGCCTCGGGCTCGAATCCTAATGGGCCCTCCGCGGTCGTCATCGGGCGCGCTCAGCATGCGCTCGTCGTGTCGGCCCACCAGCTGTAGTCAGGCCCGCTGACAGCCGGTCCTCCGGACCCGCCTCGGGCTCGACTCCTGGTGCGCGCTCCGCGGTCGCATCGGGCGGCCCACGAGGAGTCAGGCCTGCAGCGTTGCGCCTTCGGATCCGCCTCGGGCTCGACCACTGGTGCGCATGTCAACGCCGGGCGAAAATCTGACAGTCCAGACCAAGGGGACGAGCCTCAGGTCGTCGCCACCTCCTGCCGGCTGCGTCGTCCGGGGCGGCATGCAGGGTCTGCCACAAGCTCGGTGTGCTGGCGCATCCGGTAGCTGTTGCCGCGGATAGTCACCAGGTGGCAGTGGTGGACAAGGCGGTCGATCAGCGCGGCGGCCATCACCTCGCCGGCGAAGACTTCGCCCCACTGCTCGAAGCCTTGTTGGACGTGAGCACCGTCACGAAGTGGTCAGCCCGCGGGCGCCGGCCCTTCGACCAGGTCTGAGACCGCGGGCGTGCAGACGGTACCGCTCGACGACCTGCCGCTGATGCTCGAGCGGCAGATGCCGGTACGCCAGCACGTCCTCCATCGTCATCTCCTCCTTGTGTGTGTCCTTCCGTCCGAAGGAGCCCACGGGCCGCACGATGGGCTCTCGACGTGGTCGACGCGCGGGCGACACTGGATGCCCGCCACGTCCGGGGACTCTGAAACGCGGCGCAGCGTTTGAGCTCGACATGCTGTGCCGCATTGCGCGGCGTCATCAGACTCGCGGTTCGACAACGTCCCGTTCGGTGTTCGACGCTCGACGTTCTTCGTTCGACGTTCAGCGTCGGCAACTCGTCCCGGAACGAGTTGCCATGGCGTGACGATTTCCCTTGACACGATTTCGACGGCCACCCGCCCGGAGTCCGCGACGGCGGCTGCGAGGCCGACCCCGCAGACGACGTCGGGCCACGCGCCCCGATCGACCGCGTGGGCATCGCGCGCCATGCGTTGCCTGTCGATGACGCATTGTCCACGCGTCAGCGACGCCGAAAATCACCGTGATAGAAGGGGACATGACGACGATCACGGGGCTCGACGATCAGGCACTCGTTGCCGTGACCAAGCGGCTGGCGAGCGAGGAGCGACAGGCGACGGCGGCGCTGCTGCGGGCGCTGATGGAAGTGGAGGCGCGACGCCTGTACCTCGCCGATGGCTGCGCGTCGATGTTCACCTGGTGCACGCAGGTCCTGCACCTGTGCGAGGGCGGCGCCTACAACCGCATCGAAGTGGCGCGGGCGGCGCGCAGGTTCCCGGTGATCCTGGCGCACCTCGAGGATGCCTCGCTGACGCTGACCGCCGTGCGCCTGCTCGCACCCCATCTCACGCCGGTCAACCACGTCGCCGTGCTCGCGTCGGCGCGGCACCGGTCGAAGCGCGAGGTCGAGGTGCTCGTCGCCGCGCTGCAGCCGAGGCCCGATGCGCCCGCGGTCGTGCGACGCCTGCCGCGGGTGGGTTCGGCGGTACCTGGCTGTGCAGCCGCCGTGTTGTCGCCGGCCGCCGCGGCACTTGACGGAACGCGCCCCATCGACGCCATGGCGCCGCCGCGTCTGCTCGACGCGACCGCTGCGGCGAGGGAGGACTCCGCACCCAGTACGACGAGGGGAACCGCACGCATCGCAACGACCGGCCCGCACGTACCACACGTGTCGCCGCCGCCCCATCAGGCGGTGGTGCCGTTGGCGTCCGACCGCTACCGGCTCCAGGTGACGCTGACGCGCGAGACGCACGATCGACTGCGCCGCGCGCAGGCCCTGTTGCGGCATGCCGTGCCGACCGGCGACACCGCGGCCATCCTCGATCGCGCGCTCGTGTTGCTCGTCGACCACCTCGAACGGCGCCGGTTCGCCGAGACGTCGCATCCGCGCGTGTCCCGGCCAGGCGGGTCGCACACGCGCCACATCCCGGCGGCCGTCCGCCGGGCCGTGTGGACACGCGACGCCGGCCGCTGCGCGTTCACGGGCCATCAGGGACGCTGCCGCGAGACGTCGCGCCTCGAGTTCCACCACGTGACGCCCTACGCGACGGGCGGTGAGGCCACCGTGGCGAACATCGCGCTCCGCTGCCGCGCCCACAACGCGCACGAGGCGCGGTTGGTCTTCGGGCCGATGGTGACGTCAGCAGACGCGCCCTGATCGACAAGGCGCGGCAGTGGAGACACTACCCGCTGGACGCAGGCGCCGGACTCGTCCGACGCGCGTTGACGCGCCGCACGCCGGGCGCTGTTCGATGGCGCGTGCTGACGGCGCGGCTGCGCGACGCACCCCATGGGGCGCCGATCGATGCGCAGCGCGTGGACGGCGGGTCGGAGCGAATCGCGGGACCCGAGTCACGAATCTCGAACTCGCCGTCCCGAGCCTCCGCGCCCTCGACCGTCGCGACGCCACCGAGGCTCGCGCGTGCCGGGGCGCATGCGCGGCAACTCGTTCCGGGAGGAGTCGCAGCATGCGCGTCGACTGCGGGCCGCCCGCTGGACGTAGGCGCTGGACTTGCCCGACGCGCGTTGACGCGCCGCACGCCGGGCGCCGATCGATGGCGCGTGCTGACGGCGCGGCTGCGCGACGCACCCGATGGGGCGCCGGTCGATGCGTAGCGCGTGCACGACGAGACAGAGGGACTCGCGGGCCCGAGTGCCGAATCCCAAGCTCGCCGTCCCGAGCCGGAGCGCCCTCCATCGTCGACGCCGCCCCCGCGCCCCCTCGCGCGCCACGCCGCATGCGCGGCAACTCGTTCCGGGACGAGTCGCAGCATGCCGCGTCGACTGCGCGCCGCCCGCCGTCTTCGTGTAGGTGATGCGATCGCCGACGATGCGTCGCGCCGTCTCGTGCGCCTCGAGGCACATCCTCGGCGGGCTCGACGGCGTGATCGGCCCGAAGCGCCAGGGCTGGCTGTAGGCGGAGGACTCGCCCGACGCGCCGCACGCCGGGCGCTGATCGATGGCGCGTGCTGACGGCGCGGCTGCGCGACGCACCCGATGGAGGCGCCCCTTGGCGCAGGTGTCGGACTTGTCCGACGCGCCGCACGCTGGCGCCGATGCGCAACGCGCGCACGACGAGGCCGAGGGAATCGCGGGCCCGAACCCCGAATCCCAAGCTCGCCGCCCCAAGCCGGAGCGCCCTCCATCGTCGACGCCGCCCCCGCGCCCTCGCGCGCGCCACGCCGCATACGCGGCGCAACTCGTTCCGGAGCGAGTGCAAGTGCGAATGCGCGGAGAACCAGACTCACGCGCACGCGCGTCGCGCGCAGGCCGCCGCCCCCCTCTGCCCTGGGCCTTCTGCCGTCCCCCCGTCCGCCGCGGCTGGCCCCCGATCCCGGCGCCCTACCCGGCGCTGACGCTCTCGGCGAGCAGCAGATCGTGGAGGAACCAGCGGCCGCAATCGCGACCCGTCCGCCGGACGACGACGTCGTCGTCCACGATCGAGACGGTGACGTTCCGCCAGCACGACTCGGGCAGGCCGGTGATGCCGGCCATCTGCTTCGGTGTCTTCGGCACCCGCGACGCTGCGAGCGGGCCGCTGACGATGACACCGGCGACACCGGCAGCCGTGACGATGGCGACGTCACGGCCTCGTCGGTGGCCCGCATAGCTGACCGCATCCGGCATCGATTCGCTGTCGCGGAACGGGTTGACGACGAGGCTCGGCATCGAGACGAGCCGGAGCCCGAGCGGCGCGAAGAGATCGGTGCTGGCATTCACGATGAGGCGCCGTGCATAGAGCATGTAGACGGTCCAGAGCACGACGATGCCGATGGCGATGCGGAGCAGGCGCGACTCCCAGGGCGTGCCGTAGGCGGCGACCGCGCCGAGCCCGAGGGCGCTCACGATCGCGCCGGCCGCGAAATACACGTAACCGATTCCATACATCTGGTTCGTGGACTCACGCAGCACCCGGGCCGAGACCGGTTCGAGCGCCAGGCGCTCGTAGAGATCGTGCCGCGCGGTGCGCTGCGTCCGCCGGGTGAACCACGCCGCGTAGCCGAACAGTGACGCGAAGAACACCGCGCCGAAGGCGACGAAGGCGTAGCGGCCGCCTTCCTCCCCGCCCGGCCAGACGTAGGCGCCGGCGAGCGTGGCGCCGGCCCATACCGCAATGGCCGCGAGGCACAGCGCGGGCCACCACCGTGAGGTCATCACCGAGGGGGCACGTCCAGCGTGCTGGCTCATGCGCTGAGTGTACGCCGCATGCCACGCCGCGGAACCGACGATGTGGAGCCCGGCGACCAGCGGACGACATGTTCGGGCCTGCTTCCGCAACTACCGTCCGTCGCCGTGCCCGGCACTCGCTGCTGCGCAGACGGCCGACGACAGGCCTCGTCGGCCTCGTCGTGCGAGACGGCCCGCGGGTGAACGACACGCGCGTGAACGCGCGCCGGGATCCGTTGATCGGATGGGGTGTCTGTGTTCGTGTGATCGCGCACCCTGCTCGACGCGCGCTACCTCGACCTGCTCGCGACGGCGCCCGGCAACACGGGGCTCTTCGTCGGCCAACCCGGAGACGGCCGCAGCGTGGGCGTGACCCTCCGCCTGGCGAGGCAGGCAGTCGCCGCGGGCGCGCGCGGAGGGCGGCGCCTACCTGTTGACGGGTTCGGGCTCGTCGGCCTGGCCCTTCCGCCGACGCGGACGGATGTCGTACCGCTTGATCATCTCGTTCAGCGTCGTCGGCTTGATGTGCAGGAGTTCGGCTGCGCGCTTCTGCACGCCGCCGGCGGCCTCGAGCGTCGTCTCGATCAGGCGGCGCTCGAAGTCGCCGGTGACTTCCTTGAACGAGATGCCCTCGGGCGGCAGCACGAAGTTGGGGATCTGGAACCGGCGCGTCGAGCGCACCGTGTCGGGGATGAGGTCCGGCCCGATGCGGCTGCCCGGGCACAGCACGACGGCGCGCTCGATGACGTTCTCGAGCTCGCGGACGTTGCCCGGCCAGTCGTAGTCGAGCAGCAGGTCGAGTGCCTCGGGCGCGAGCTCGAGCTCCTTCCTGTTGTTCTCCTCGCCGTACTTGTCGAGGAAGTGCTGCACGAGCAGCGGGATGTCCTCCTTGCGCGTGCGCAGCGCCGGCAGGTTCACCGTGATCACGTGCAGCCGGTAGTACAGGTCCTCGCGGAAGCGGCCCTCGTCCACCATCGTCCGCAGGTCGACGTTGGTGGCGGCAATGATGCGGACGTCCACCTTGATCGTGTCCACGCCGCCGAGCCGCATGAACTCGCGCTCCTGGATCACGCGCAGCAGCTTGGCCTGCGTCTCGAGGGGCACGTTGCCAATCTCGTCGAAGAAGATGCTGCCCTTGTCGGCGACCTCGAAGAGCCCCTTCTTCGGCGCCACGGCCCCCGTGAACGCGCCCTTGACGTGCCCGAACAGGTTGCTCTCGAGCAGGTCGGGCGGCAGGTTGCCCGAGTTGACCGTGACGAACGGCTTGTCGGCACGCAGCGAGTTGTTGTGCAGCGCGCGGGCGACGAGTTCCTTGCCCGTGCCGCTCTCGCCGTAGACGAGCACGGTCGACCGGCTCGGCGCCGCCTGGATCACCAGGTCGAACACCTGGCGCATGCGGCTGCTGCGGCCGATGATGTTGGCGAACTTGTGGCCCTGCGTCTGGAGGTTCTGCCGCAGCACGCGGTTCTCGCGCGCGAGCCGCGACCGCTCGACCGCGTTGCGCAGCACGCCGGCCACTTCGTCGTTCTTGAACGGCTTGGTGATGTAGTCGAAGGCCCCGCGCTTCATGGCCGAGAGCGCGGTCTCGACCGATGCGAACGCCGTCACCATCACCACCGGCAATTCCTCGTCCATCGCCTTCAGCTCGCCGAGCACGGCGAGCCCGTCGATGCCGGGCATCATCACGTCCACGATGGCGGCGTCGAACGAGTGGGCACGCGCCAGCTCGAGCCCCTCCATGCCGTTGACGGCAAGGTGCACGTCGTAGCCCTCGCGCCCGAGCAACGCCTCGAGCACCTCCCGCATCACTTCCTCGTCGTCGATGACGAGGATTCGTCCCCTGGCCGTCGTCATGATGATGATCGTCGCCGGCGCTCAGCGCGCCTGTGTTGCCGCGGCCTCGTCGCGCGATGCCGGCAGCGCCGGGAACGACACGGTGAACCGCGTGCCCTGCCCGAGCTGACTGTCACACACGATCATGCCCTCGTGCTCCTGCACGATGCCATAGGTGACCGACAGGCCGAGGCCGGTCCCCTGGCCGATCGGCTTGGTCGAGAAGAACGGGTCGTAGATCCGCGCGAGGTGCTCGGCCGGAATGCCGGCACCGGTGTCGCGCACTTCGACGACGATGTGGTCGCGCTCGCGCCGCGTGGCAATCGTCAGCCAGCCGCCCCTGGGCATCGCGTCGCGCGCGTTCAGGAACAGGTTGAGGAACACCTGCTGCAGCTTGTGCTCGACGGCGCGGATGACCGGCGCCTCGGCGTGGAGTTCCTTGCGCACCTGCACGCTCGCGGCCCGGAACTGGTGCTCGAGCAGCGACAGCACGTCGTTGACGACCACGTGCAGGTCGATGGGGCCGGTTTCGGCCTGCACGGGACGCGAGAGGTGCAGCAGGCTGTTGACGATCTTCGCGGCACGGAACGTCTGCCGTTCGATCTTCTCGAGGAGGCGCGTGCGCGGATCCTCGGGATCGGCCTGCTCGAGCAGCATCTGCGTGAAGCTCGAGATGCCGGTGAGCGGCGTGTTGACCTCGTGCGCGACGCCGGCCGCCAGCAGGCCGATCGACGCCATCTTCTCGGAGATCTGCAGCTGCTCCTCGAGCTGCACGCGCGAGGTGATGTCCTCGATCATCAGCACCGACCCGGCCTGGCCGGTCGTCGAGGTCCGCAGCGGGTGCATGGCGGCGTTGACGAGCCGCTTGCGCGCGCCGTCCGGGTGCCGCGACACGAGCGGCGTCCGGTACACCGTCGTCGCACCCGACCCGTCGCGCTCCGCCATCCGCACTGTGGCGAGGAACTCCGGATCGAAGAGCGCGTCGATCCGGCTGCCGATCGCGTCGGTCGCGGGCACGCCGGCAATCTGCTCCATGGCCGCGTTCCAGTCGAGCACCACGCCCTGCAGGTCGATCACGAGCAGGCCGTCCTGGATCGACTGGACGACGTTCTCGCTGAACTGCCGCATCCGGTTGAGTTCGTCGGCCTTCTCACGCAGCGCGCGATACAGCCGGCCGTTCTCGATGGCCGTCGCCACCTGTGCGGCCACGGCGTTGAGGAGCGTGAGGTCCTCGGAGCTGAGCGGCTCGCCGCTCGGACGCGACCCGAGGCCAATCACCGCGATCGGGCCGTCCTTGGCCAGGCACGGCACGAACGAGTGCAGCCCGTGATCGCGCCAGAAGCGCACTTCGTCGGCGGCAAAGCGGCGCACGGTGAACGGATCGTCGAGGCTGACGACCTGTCCGCTCTCGAGGCGCGTGCCGATGCCCGAGAACCGGCGCAACTCCGGCGTGGCGACACCGGACGCCCCGAGTGCACGGTGCACCGAGTACGCGTCTCCCGCGCCGTGGCGCGACGCGACGAACAGCGCGATCCGATCGACGCCGAACGTGTCGGCGAGCCGCTGCACGAGCCGCTCGGTGAGCCGGTCGAGGTCGAGGTCGGCGTTGAGGTCGCGCGCGAAGGCGAGGAGCGCCCGCCTGTAGTCGTAGCGGTCGCGATAGTGCGCGTAGTCGAGCGCGGTCTGGATCGCGTTCTTGACCATCGGCGCCAGGAGCACGACGAGCAGCGTCGAGAGAATCGCGATCGCCGAGTTGTGCTGCTCGGATCCACCGAGGAACATCTCGCTCGCGAGGCGGAGCGTGATCGTGTAGATGGTCGCGATCGCCGCCAGCACCATCGCGTACACGACGGTGCGCTTGATGATGACCTCGACGTCCATCAGGCGGTAGCGGACGACGGCGGACGCAAAGGCGAGCGGCAGCAGCGCGAGCAGCACCACGAGCACGCCGAAGACGTCCCAGGGGTGGTACCCGAGCGCGTACGGCAGCCCGTAGAACACCGCGAACGGCAGGGCGCCGGCCAGCGTGCCCCACACGATCCACCGCAGTTGCCGACGCGCCGTGACCGACCGCAGCCGGCCGAGCGTGCGCGTCGTGATCGTCTGGCCGACGACGAGCGCCACGACGAGCTGGAGCATCTCGAGCCGATCGAGGGCCGTGATCCAGCGTTCGAGGGTGTCGCCAGGGAGCGAGCGCTGCAGGAGCACCGCGACACGCGCCACGCCAAGGGCAATGGCGGGCACGTAGAGGAACGGCAGCAGCGTGCGGCCGCGCGACGCCGAGGAGCCTTCCTGCCGCTCGGGGAAGACGAGCGCGAAGTGGACGAACAACGGCGGCAGGGCCAGCATCGCCACGACGTCGGCCCAGTAGAAGACCCAGTCAAGGCGATCCAGCCGGCCGCTGTACGAGAATCCGCACACGCCGAAGAACGCGACCGTCAGCCAGAAGAAGTGCAGCGTGGCCGGGTCGGTCGGGCGCTGGACGCGCACCGAGCAGCCGACGAGCAGCGCGAAGATCGCCACCGCCGCCAGCGCGTAATAGAGGAACCTGTCGCCGTCTGGAATGGGCTGGAGGTCGAGTCGCAGGGGGCGCTCGACGCCCTCTCGTGAGACCACGTACGACAGCGGTCGGCCCCGCTGGCTGCCATGCTGCGCGTCGAGCACCTGCTCCACGCGATCGATCCCGCGGCCGTTGATGGCGACGAGCACGTCGCCCGGGAGGACGCCGGCCTCGGCTCCTGCCCCCTCGTCACCCACCCGCGCGGCCACGATGCCGTCGGCGCGGGCTTCCCACAGGACGCCGTCCTCGACCTCGACCCAGGAGAAGCGGACGGTGACGTTTGCTGCAACGAGCGCAAGGAGGACTGCCGTCACCAGCACGGCGAACGCCGCGCGTCCCCATTGAACGCGGCGCGGTCCATCAAGCGCTGGTGGCCAGATTCCCTGGATCATCGGTTGTCAGCGATCGCGCGACGAGCCGGGGCGGTCGAGCCGATCAGCGAAGTGCACTTTTCATTTAGCAAACGATGTTCCACCCGCCGGCACCCCTCTGGGCGCCAAAAGGGCGCGAAACAACGGATTTCAGGCCACACCCCGGCTGACCCGAGGCGCGTGGCCGGTCGTAGTTCAATGAATGGGATCGCCGTGACGTCTTTTTGGATCGCGTGGCGGTTCATGGCGCCCACCACGGAATCATTCCCGGGACGAACGGTCAGAACTTCACGAGCACGCCGCCGACGATCCGCTTGGGCGGGCGCACCACCAGGAGCTCGTCGTAGAGGGATCCAATCTGGTCGACGTCACGGAAGAGGTTGCGGACGGCGACCACGAATTCCCAGTCGGCGCCGGTGGCACTGAGGAAGGGCAGTCGCTGCGAGACCTGGATGTCGAACCGCGCGTCTGTCGCGGCTTGATCGAGCAGCGGACTGCGGCGCGCGAACGCCGAGTTCACCTTCCATGTCGCGGACACGCGCGTGGCGGTCTCGGGCACGTCGGTCACGACGCGGGCGGTGACATCGTGGATGCGCTCGTCGCCAAGGCGGTCGGCCGACGGTGCGAGCACCGCAATCACGCCGCGGTCGCCGGTGCCGAGCCACTCGGCGCGCGCGACGGTGTACTCCACGCCGCCGCGGAAGCGCGGGCCGGCGTCGTGCGCGATGCCGAACACCCAGCCGCTCGCCTCGACGTTGCCGCCGTTGGCCACCATGTAGTGCCCGAGGTCGGGCGCGAGGCCTGTCGGGCCGACGCCGAACATCGCCACGAGCTGGTTGTCCACGGCCTGCTCGAACCGCCGGACGTTGAGCAGCATGCGGCCGACCTGCCGCTCGACGCCAATCTCGAACTGCCGCATGCGCTCGGCGCTGAGGCGCCCATCGCGCGAGGCGGACGTGAAGGTGCGCTGCGGCGGCATCGAGAAGGCCGACAGGTTGCGTGCGTCGAACTCCTCGGCGCCCGGGGCGAGCATCTGCTGCGTCACGGCGACGCGCACCCACGTGCGCTCGAACGGTGACACCGACGCCGAGACGCTCGGGCTCATGAGCGTCGGGCGATCGAGGTAATCGTGATACGCGTACCGCGAGCCGTACGTCACGACGGCGCGCCGATGGACGCGCCACGTGTCGAAGGCGTGGATGGTGCCGGCGGCGCGACGCTTCTCGTCCACGCTCAGCAACGCGGCCGGGGTGTCGTCCGAGAAGCTCTGGAGCGCGAACGACGCGCCGAGATCGAGCGCGTGGCTCGATTCGGACGGCCGCACGTAGTTGCCGGCGACGATCCACGACGACAGGTCGCCGTGGCCGAACGCGCCGCGAACCGACCACGCCCCCGTGTTGCCGATGGGCGCGCCGACGGTCGCGTATGCGACGCCGGCGGGTCCGTGCGCCCATTCCGTCGCCTCGCCCGATCCGCCATCGTCGAACGCGGTGGCGGTCAGGAACTGCACCTGGCCGGAGAGCGAGGCATCGCCGAAGAACGACGTCGTGCTCCGCGCCGAGGCCTCGGCCGACGCCGCGCCGAAGCGCTGCTCGATCCAGTCGATGTCGTCGCGCACGGCGTCGAGCGCCAGCTGGCCCTGCGTGTCGCGCAGCACCGATCGCTTCATGTGCCGCAGGCGCCACAGGCGCGGGCTGTGGCCGTGGTCGTCGGAGTCGGCCTTGCTGCCGGCGCTCGGGGCCGGGGCGATCGTCGAGGTCGTCGGCCCGAACCCCGCGGCAATCAGCGGCTGCCCGTCGGGTGCGGTCGTGGCGGTGTGCTGGGTGCCATGGAGCCGGGTGAGGCGGACGATGTGCCGCGCGTTGGCGCCTGCGGCGACGTCGATGAACTCGCGCGGCGATGCGCGGTAGCCGGCGCGCTGGGCGCGAATGAGGTACGTGCCGACCGGAATCGCCGCGAACACGAAGCGGCCGGCGCGATCGGTGACACCGAAGAGTGCGTCGGGGCCGAGGGCCGACACAGCCACGCCCGACATCGGCATGCCGGCCTCGTCGGTCACGACACCCTCGATCCGGCCGGCGACCAGGTCCACGCCCGGCGCCACCGACGCCATGCCGGCGTGCGCGCGTGCCTGCAGCAGGGGCTGGGCCGCCGCCGGAGTGGCGAGACTCAGTCCGAGCGCGAGCGCCGTCAGCGACACCGATCGGGACATGGAAGCTCCAGTGGCGCGGTCCGCTGGCGCGCCACGCGCGGAGGCCTCCGCGCGCGGGCGCCCTGCCTGCACGGCCGGCTAGGCGCCGGCGACCGTGAAGGCCAGGTCGTGGGTCAGGGACTTGCCGGTCCTATTGTCCGTCACTTTGATGGCAAGACGGTAGTCCCCCGGGTCGAAGGCGCTTGCCGGCACGTTGAGGCTCCCAACGAGCTGGTGCCCCTGCGCGGCGTCGAACCCAGGCGGCAGCGTCTCGGCGTTCAGCGTCTGCGGTGCCACCCCGCGGTACTTCGACTCCCCGAGCGGCCCCTTCTTGTAGGGCTGCCACTCGATTGTCACGTCCGGCTTCTTGTTGTCGCCGAGCGCCACGCCATACACGATGAAGAACACCGACAACTCGTCGGCCGGCGTGAACTTGCCGTCCACGGCAGGCGTGATCTCGAGGTTCCCGATCACGTAGGGCTTGAGCTTCTGGGCCTCGCCCTGCGGCAGCTCGGCGAGTTCGGTGACCTTGTTGGCCAGGAACACGCTGCTCAACTGGAACGTGTCGCTCCAGTAGTCCGGCACGGTGAGCTCGGCCTTGTGGACCGCCACCTTCAGCGGGCCGGGCGTTGCCGCCGGATCGCGCGAGACGACCGCGATGTAGGCGTCGTAGTCGCCCGCCGTGATGCTGAAGGGACGACTGAACGTCAGCGGACCACCCGCCGCGCGCGGCACCGCCGTGAGGTCGTAGTAGTCCTCCCACGGGTACTCGACGCCCGACACGGCCTGCCCGGCCAGGTCCTGCGCTTCCTTGCCCTTCTTCCGGCGGTCCTGCTTCTCCTTCTCGCGGCGCGCCTTCTCGTCGAGCGGCGCGGCCTCGGCCGGCGGCTGCGCACCGCGCGGAGTGACCCGCACGTAGACACCGAAATTCCCGCTCGGGCCGAGCACGGCCGGCTGCACCGTCACGGTGAACGGCGCATAGACCTTGCTGTCGGACGCCTTCAGGTAGTCCACCGAGAGCGTCATCGCGACCTGCGTCGCCGGGTCGGCCACCACGGTGCGCGCCGTCGTGTCGGCGGCATACACCGTCGTGCCGGGCGCGCCCTTCATGGCCTCGTTCACGGCGCCGACGAGCGCGTTGACGGTCACCTGCTTCGGGTCCTCGGCGGCGGCCTTGTCGTTCTTCTTCTGGGCGTGTGCCGGTCCGATGGCCAGCGCCAGGGCCAGGCCCGTCGCAAGCCACGTCATCTGTGCGGTCTGTCGCATGCGTTACCCCCGGCACGCATCCGTGCATGCCCGATCGCGGATCATACGGGGACACCCGCGAAAGCCCCAAGACCAAACGACAGCGATAGAATCGCCTCACCTTGACGCGAGCCGGACCCACGACCGCAACGGGGCGTCCACGGCCGGCTTGCCCAGCGAAACCGGTGGCCACATGCTCAACGACACTCTCGTGATCGTCCTTGCCGGCGGGGTGGGCGAACGGCTCTTCCCGCTGACGAAGGAACGCGCCAAGCCGGCGGTGTACTTCGGCGGGCCTTACCGCATCATCGACTTCACCCTCAGCAACTCGATCAACGCCGGACTGCGCCGCATCTTCATCGTCACGCAGTACAAGAGCCTGTCGCTGAACCGCCACATCCGCCTGGGCTGGAGCGTCGTCGCCGAGGAGCTCGGCGAGTTCATCGAAATCCTGCCCCCGCAGAAGCGGGTGAGCGACAACTGGTATCTCGGCACGGCCGACGCGGTCTACCAGAACCTCTACTCGATCAGCCGCGAGGCGCCGCGGCACGTCGTGATCCTCTCGGGCGACCACATCTACAAGATGGACTACTCGAAGATGCTGCGCTCGCACATCGAGCGTGGCGCGGCGGCCACCGTCGCCACCTACGAGGTTCCGGTCGAGGAGGCCGCGCGCCGGTTCGGCGTGATCCAGGTGGACGAGGAAGAGCGCCTCGTCGGCTTCGAGGAGAAGCCGGCCGAGCCCAAGCCCATTCCCGGCATGCCGGGCGTCGCGCTGGCATCGATGGGCATCTACGTGTTCGAGGCCGACGTGCTCATGAAGGCGCTCGAGGAGGACGCGGCCCGCGAGTCGAGCAAGCACGACTTCGGCAAGGACATCCTCCCCTCGCTCATCGGCAAGGCGCCCGTGTTCTCGTACCGCTTCTCGGACGAGAACAAGAAGGCCAACAAGTACTGGCGCGACATCGGCGAGCTCGACGCGTACTACGAGGCCAACATGGACCTCGTGCAGGTGAACCCCGATTTCAACCTGTATGATCCCGAGTGGCCGATTCGCACCTGGATGCCGCAGGCGCCGCCGGCCAAGTTCGTGTTCGACGACGAGGGCCGGCGTGGACAGGCGCTCGACTCGATCATCTCGGCTGGCGTCATCGTCTCGGGCAGTTCCGTGCGCGGCAGCATCCTCTGCCCCAACGTGCGGGTGCACAGCTACTGCGACATCGACCGCAGTATCCTGATGCCCGGCGTCCGTGTCGGGCGCCACTCGCGCATCCGGAACGCGATCATCGACCGCGACGTCTTCATCCCCCGCGGGGCGGTGATTGGCTACGACGCCGACGAGGATCGGAAGCGGCACACCGTGACGGCAAAGGGCGTGGTCGTCGTCACGACCGACGACGAGCCGTACGTGCAGTCGCCGGCCGACGAGCCGCGCCGGCGCGAGCAGGAAGCCGACGCCCGGGGGCATGGCTAGGGGTCGGGTGCCGGGTATCGGGTATCGGGCAGGGGTTCGACCGTTCGCAGGCGCCGGCCGTCGGGTCGGCGCCTCCATCAGCAATCATCACTGGCAGGCCAGGAGTAATCGGTGCAGATCACGCAGGTCATCGGACGCGAGATTCTCGACTCGCGCGGCAATCCCACGGTCGAAGTCGACATCACTCTCGAGGGCGGGGCAACCGGCCGCGCCGCGGTGCCGTCTGGCGCCTCCACCGGCGAGCGCGAGGCGCTCGAACTGCGCGACGGCGACAAGTCGCGCTACCTCGGCAAGGGCGTCACGAAGGCAGTCGGCAACATCAACGGCGAGATTGCCGCGGCCATCGTCGGCAAGGAGTTCGACCAGGCGTCGCTCGACGACACGCTGATCGCACTCGACGGCACGGAGTTCAAGAGCCGCCTCGGCGCCAACGCCATCCTCGGCGTCTCGATGGCCGCCCTGCATGCCGGTGCGGCCGCCAGCCAGCAGCCGCTCTACGAGTACATTGGCGCCCTGCGGCATGCGCTTGCCGGCGGCGGCCAGGCCGACCTGCTGCCCGCGCCGATGATGAACATCCTCAACGGCGGCGCGCACGCCGACAGCAGCGTGGACTTCCAGGAGTTCATGGTGATGCCGCTCGGCGCACCGAGCTTCTCCGAAGGCCTGCGCTGGGGCACGGAGATCTTCCACACGCTGCGCGGCATCCTGAAGGGCCGCGGCCTGTCCACGGGCGTCGGCGACGAGGGCGGATTCGCGCCGAGCCTGAAGAGCAACCAGGAAGCCGTCGACGTCGTGCTCGAAGCCATCACGAAGGCCGGCCTGACGCCGGGCGAGCAGGTCTGGATCGCGCTCGACGTCGCCTCGAGCGAGCTCTGGAAGGGCAAGCAGTACGTCTTCACGAAGTCAGGCTCGCCCACGCGTTCGAGCGAGCAGATGGTCGAGCTGTTTGCCGACTGGGTCCGCCAGTACCCGATCTGCTCGATCGAGGACGGCATCGCCGAGAGCGACTGGGACGGCTGGAAGCTCCTCACGAAGGAGCTCGGTGACAAGGTGCAGCTCGTCGGCGACGACGTGTTCGTCACGAACCCGAAGATCCTTGCCGAGGGCATCGAGCAGGGCGTCGGCAACTCGCTGCTCGTGAAGCTCAACCAGATCGGGTCGGTCACCGAGACGCTGCGCGCGATGAAGACCGCGTGGGACGCCGGCTACACGACGATTGCGTCGCACCGCTCGGGCGAGACCGAGGACAGCACCATCGCCGACCTTGCCGTGGGCACCCGCGCCGGCCAGATCAAGACCGGTTCGGCGAGCCGCAGCGACCGCACGGCGAAGTACAACCAGCTGCTGCGCATCGAGGCCGCCCTCGGCAGCCGCGCGCAGTACGCCGGCAAGGCCGCCATCAAGTCCCTGAAGTAGGCGTCGATGGCAAGCCAGCGCGCCCCCGTGGCGCTGATCATCCTCGACGGCTGGGGCCTGCGCGAGCAGGCCGACAACAACGCCGTCGCCATCGCCCGTCCGCCTGTCTTCAACAGGCTCTGGGCGACCTATCCCCACGCGACGCTCCAGGCATCGGGGGAGGCCGTCGGCCTCCCCGCCGGCCAGATGGGCAACTCCGAGGTGGGCCACACCAACCTCGGCGCCGGCCGCACGGTGTACCAGGACCTGACCCGCATCGACAAGGCGGTTGCCGACGGCACGTTCGCGCAAACGCCGGCCCTGCGCGCGGCCATCCAGGCCGCCATCGACAAGGGCACGGCGGTCCACTTCCTCGGCCTGCTCTCGGACGGCGGCGTCCACAGCCACCAGGCGCACCTGCACGCCCTGCTCAGGCTCGCGAAGGACATGGGCGCGCCGAAAGTGTTCGTGCACGTGATCACCGACGGCCGCGATACGTCGCCCAACGGCGGGCGCGGCTACGTCCGTGAGCTCGAGGCGGTGCTGCAGGAAACCGGCGGCCGCATTGCCAGTGTGTCGGGCCGCTACTACGCGATGGACCGCGACAAGCGGTGGGAGCGCGTCCAGCTCGCGTACGACGCGATCGTGCGCGGCACGGCGCCGCCCGGGTCGTCGGCGTCGGCCGTGCTCGAGGAGTCGTACTCGCGCAACGTCACCGACGAGTTCATCCTGCCGGCGACGATCGTCGACGCGCAGGGCCAGCCGGTCGGGCCGATGGCCGACGGCGACTCGGTGGTGTTCTTCAACTTCCGCGCCGACCGCGCGCGCCAGATCATCCGCGCGCTGCTGTCGGACGGCTTCGATGGCTTTGCCACGGGCGATCGGCCCGCGGTGCAGCTCACGACGTTCACCGAATACGACGCGACCTACGACTTCCCGATCGCGTTCCCGCCGCAGGCCGCGACGCAGTACTTCGGCGAAGTGCTGCAGGCGCACGGGCTCACCAACATGCGCCTGGCCGAGACCGAGAAGTACCCGCACGTCACGTACTTCTTCAACGGCGGCGTCGAGGCGCCGTTCACCGGCGAGGACCGCGTGCTGCTGCCCTCGCCGAAGGTCGCCACCTACGACCTGCAACCCCAGATGAGCGCGCCCGGTGTCGCCGACGCGTTCGTGGACAGCGTCAGCAACCGCCGCCACGACGTGATCATCTGCAACTTCGCCAACCCCGACATGGTGGGCCACACGGGCGTGCTCGATGCCGCAGTTGCCGCCATCACCGCGGTCGACGCCTGCCTCGGCCGGTGCATCGACGCGCTGCTCGCTGCCGGCGGCACGGCCATCGTGACGGCCGACCACGGTAATGCCGAGCAGATGTGGGACTACGAGTTGAACGCCCCGCACACGGCGCACACGACCAACCTCGTGCCGGTGATTCTCGTCGGCCCCGACGTCGCCGGAATGACGCTGCACGACGGTGCCCTCACCGACGTGGCACCCACGCTGCTGCAGTTGCTGGGGATTGCGCAACCCGCCGAGATGACGGGGCGGTCACTGATCGAAGCGTGAAGACGAACGTCGAACGCCGAACGACGAAGGCCGGATGACGAAGGGCGAGTCCGGGCGCAAGGCAAAGGCCGAAATTGCGAAGGGCCGCCGGGATTCCGGCGGCCCTTCGTGTCTCCCTACACTTCCTCGGTCGCGGCATCGGGGGCGATGCGCAGCGACTTCAGGAAGCGTCGATCGTTGTCGGTCATCGCCACGTGGCGCGCCGCGTGCGTTGGTCGTGCGAGGGCCGTCCGGTTCCGTGTCTTCCGGCCCGATCGGGCGGCGAAGCCGATTTCGGCATCGAGCGTCACCCGCAGGTCGTATCCGGCGTCGCGCGCGCGTGCGCGACATGCTTCCACACGTGGATCAGAGGCCACGGCGTCGGCCATGGCATCTGCCAGTTCCTTCGCCAGTCGACTCACGGTGTCGTCCACACTGTTCTCCCTTCCGGCACACAGGCTGGGCCCCTGGGTGCGGCCCGACGAGGCACACGCGATCTGCGGGGACGATCGGTGCGGTCGGGCGCCAGCTGCTGTTTGTCACGAGGAGGCGTCTGGGGGTTGGTTAGACGGAAATCTCGGCCGATTGTATCGGCGCCGCGCACGCAAAGGCAAGGCGGGCGCCTGCCGACGCTCGCGAAGCGCGCGAAGGCGAGGTAGCATGCACCGAAGGCCATGCCCCTCCTCTCGGTCCGTCACCTCTCCGCCGGTTTCCCACGCGGGGATCGGTGGGTGCCGGCGGTGCGGGACGTCAGCTTCGACATCGCACGTGGCGAGACGCTCGCCCTCGTCGGCGAGTCGGGCAGCGGCAAGTCGCTGACGGCGTTCTCGCTGCTGAGACTGCTGCCCCCTCCGGGCCGCATCCTCGGCGGCGACATCATCCTCGACGGCCGCAACCTGCTCACCCTGTCGGAACCCGAGATTGAGCAGGTCCGCGGCGCGAAGATCTCGCTGATCTTCCAGGAGCCGATGAGCGCGCTCAACCCGGTGCTCACAATCGGCAGCCAGCTCGTCGAGGCGATGACCGTCCACGGGCTCGGGGGCGCCAATCCGAAGGCCACGGCGCTCGAACTCCTGGCCACCGTCCGCATGGACGACCCGGCCCGCCGCTTCACCGAGTACCCGCACCAGTTGTCGGGCGGCCTGCGGCAGCGCGCGCTGATTGCGCTCGCGCTGAGCTGCCGGCCGGCGCTCCTCGTCGCCGACGAGCCGACGACCGCGCTCGACGTGACGATCCAGGCCGAGATCCTGAACCTCCTGCGGCAGTTGAAGCAGGAGTTCGGGCTGTCGCTGCTGCTCATCACGCACGACCTCGGCGTCGTCGCCCACACCGCCGACCGCGTGGCCGTGATGTACGCCGGACGCATCGTCGAACAGGCACCCGTGCGCGCGCTGTTCAAGTCGCCATCGCATCCGTACACGCAGGCCCTCCTGCGCGCGATGCCCGGCTCCATGCAGAGCGCCAGGCGACTCGAGCCGATCGAGGGTTCGGTGCCGGGCCTGCTCGACGAGTTCCCCGGCTGCGCGTTCGCGCCGCGCTGCCCCTGGCAGCACGCGGCCTGCATCGCGGACGTCCCGGACCTCTACCCGATTGACGCGACGCACAGCGCACGCTGCACCCTCGTGCGCGAGGCGCTCGAGTTCGGCGCCCGCCACCGCTCCTCGACCGACTGATGCCGCTGCTCGAGGTCGAACGGCTGGACAAGCGGTACGAGCAGCGGTCGCTGTTCCGGCCGGCACGCTCGACGCATGCGGTCCGCGACGTGAGCTTCACCATCGAGGCCGGCGAGACCTTCGGCCTCGTCGGCGAATCGGGCTCGGGCAAGACCACGACGGGTCGCTGCGTGCTGCGGCTCGTCGAACCCACGGCGGGTCGCGTGCGGTTCGGCGGCGAGGACGTGCTCGCGCTCGACGGCCCCCGTTTGCGACACCTGCGCCGGCGGATGCAGATGGTCTTCCAGGATCCGTACGCGTCGCTCGACCCGCGCCACCGCGTGGGGGCGATCATCGAGGAGCCGCTCGACATCCATGCCGTCGGCACGCGCGCGTGGCGGCGTGCCCGCGCGCTCGAACTCCTCGACCTCGTGGGGCTCGATCGCGACGCGATCACGCGCTACCCGCACGAGTTCTCCGGTGGACAACGCCAGCGCATCGGCATCGCGCGCGCCCTCGCCCTCGAGCCGTCCTTCATCGTCGCCGACGAGCCGGTGTCGGCGCTCGACGTCTCGGTGCAGGCGCAGATCGTCAACCTGCTGGCGCGGTTGCAGCAGCAGCTCGGGCTCACCTACCTGTTCATCTCGCACGACCTCCGCCTCGTGCGGCACGTCTGCACGCGTGTCGCCGTCATGTATCGCGGCCGCATCGTGGAACTCGCGCCGGTCGACGCGCTCTTCGAGTCGCCCCGCCATCCCTACACGCAGGCGCTGCTCTCGGCCGTGCCCGTGCCCGATCCCGACGTGCCGCCGCAGCGGATCGCGTTCGACCCGTCCGGCGTCGACCTCGATCTCCCGCTGCGGGCGATCACACCGGGCCACGTCGCGCGGGTGTGAGGGTGGCCGCAGGTCACGAACACTGGTCGCCCCTTGCGGGCCAGCGTACAATCGGCCCGTGCGCGAGACGATCCCGGTTGACACGACCGTCAGTGAAGAGCCCGTGGTGGACCCCGTCGTCGAGGTGTACAAGCAACATGTGGATCGGACGTTGATCCGCGAGCAGTTGCGGCGATCCATCGACGAGCGAATCGACCGCATGACTGCCGCGCTCCGGCTGGCCGAGGAGCTGCGCGCCGCGGGCCGGCGCGGATGATGTGACCGACTTCCGCACGCTGCTGCAGCGATTGGTCGACGCCGAGGTGCAGTTCGTCCTCGTCGGGGGATTCGCGGGCACCGTGCTCGGCTCTCCACGCATCACCATAGACGTGGACGTCGTCTACAGCCGCAAGAGAAGCAACCTCGAGCGCCTGGCTTCGGCGCTGGCGCCGCTCTCACCCTATCTCCGGGGCGCTCCTCCCGGGCTGCCGTTCGTCCTCGATCCCGATACGCTGGCCCGAGGTCTGAACTTCACGCTCACGACCACCGCCGGCGATATCGACCTGCTGGGCGAGATTGCCGGTGGGGGGAACTACGAGCAACTGGTCGCGCAGACGAGGACGCTGCGCGTCTTCGATCGCGACGTGGACGTCGTCACGCTCGCGCAGTTGATCCACCTCAAACGCGCCGCCGGACGCCCCAAGGATCTCGAGGCCCTCGCGGAGCTCGAACTCCTGCAAAGCGAAGCGACGCCGGACCCGTAAGCGCAGACGCCGCGGAGCGTGCGCTACACTTCGCCTCACTCGAAGGAGGCGTGACGCATGTTCCAGCGCAGGTTCGTACTCGCCGTGGCCACGTGTGCCGTGGCTGCATGGATAGGCCAGCTCGAGGCACAGCCGCAGCCATCGTCGGCGCGGCCGTTCAACGGCATCACGACGGGGGTCGGCGACCTGCACCGGTTGTCGAAGGCGAAGACCCGATCGATCAGCCCCGAGAACTTCACCGGCGAGAAGGGCAAGGGCGGGATGGCCACCGAGGGCACCGGCAAGAACGCCGCGCGCGACCTCGGGCAGGGCTGGAAGGTCTCGCCCTCGGTGCGCATCGAGCCGGGCCAGGTCTTCGAACTGGCGAGGATCGACGGTTCCGGCGTGATTCAGCACATCTGGATGACGCCAACCGGCAACTGGCGCTACTCCATCCTGCGCTTCTACTGGGATGGCGAGACGACGCCGTCGATCGAAGTGCCCGTCGGTGACTTCTTCGCATCGGGCTGGGGCAAGTACGCCCAGATCAACTCGCTCGCCGTCGCCGTCAATCCCGGCAGCGCGTTCAACAGCTACTGGACGATGCCGTTCCGCAAGTCGGCGCGCATCACGATGGAGAACATCGCGCCAGAGGCGATGACGCTCTACTACCAGGTCACCTACGCGCTGACCGAGGTCGAACCGGACGCCGCGTACCTGCACGCGCAGTTCCGACGCACGAACCCGGTGCCCTACAAGGAGGTCTACACGCTGCTCGATGGCGTGAAGGGGCACGGTCACTACGTCGGCACGCACATGTCGTGGGGCGTCAACAACAACGGCTGGTGGGGCGAGGGCGAGATCAAGTTCTTCATGGACGGCGACGCCGACTTCGCGACGATCGTCGGGACGGGCACCGAGGACTACTTCTGCGGCTCGTACAACTTCGAGAACCGCGAGACGAAGCAGTACCAACCGTTCTCCACGCCATATTCGGGGATGCCGCTCGTCATCAAGCCGGACGGCGCGTACCAGTCGCAGCAGCGGTTCTCGCTGTATCGCTGGCACATCACCGACCCGATCCGCTTCGAGCAGGACCTGAAGGTCACGATCCAGGCGCTCGGCTGGCGCAGCGGCGGCAGGTACCTGCCCCTGCAGGACGACGTGTCGTCGGTGGCGTTCTGGTACCAGACCGAGCCGCACGCGCCGTTCCCGACGCTGCCGTCGAAGGACCAGCTGGAGATCCAGTAGCAGACGCGTCAACGCACCGCACACGCCGGATGGAGCCGCCGATGCCCGCACGTCCCCCGTCACGCCGTCGCGCGACCGCCGCGCGCGGCGCCAGTACGCCTGCGCCGGGACGGCGGGCGTTCATTCTCGGGCTTGCCGCCGGGATGTCGGCGACGGTCGCGACGGCCGACCGTGCAGTCGCCGCCGACGACGATCCGGTGACCTACGAGGCCTTCGGCGCGATCGGCGACGGCAAGGCCGACGACCTGCCTGCCATCGTCGCGGCGCACGCGTCGGCCAACACCCGCGGCCTGCGCGTGCGATCGCGGCCAGGGGCCACGTACCACCTCGGGCGTCGAGCGCTCACGGCCGTCATCGCGACCGACACCGACTGGGGCACGTCGCGCTTCGTCATCGACGACACCGACGTCGAGGATCACCGGGGCTCGCTGTTTGCTGTCCGCTCGCTCCTCGAACCCGTTCCGCTGGCCATCACCCGCCTGACGCGCGATCAGCGCCGGCTCGACGTCACGCCGCCCCGCGACTGCTGGGTGCGCGTGGAGAACGACCGCACGCGCGTCTACATCCGTCGCGGCCTCAACCAGAACGCCGGCACGCCGCAGCGCGACTGTTTCATCCTGCGGCGGAACGGCAGCATCGAGGGCGACATCGACGGCGTGTATCCGGCCGTCACGAAGGTCGAGGCAAGGCCGATCGACGAGCGCCCGCTGGTGGTGAAGGGTGGGACCTTCACGACCATTGCCAATCGCATGCGGCAGGCGACGGGTTACAACTACTGGGCGCGGAACATCACGATCTCCCGTTCGCGCACGCTCGTCGAGGGTCTCACGCATCACGTCACAGGCGAGGGAGAGTTCGGGCATCCCTACAGCGGGTTCCTGCACGTGACCCAGTGTGCCGACGTCACGCTGCGCGACTGCATCGTGACCGGCCACAAGACCTATTCCACGATTGGCGCCGCCGGCCAGCCGGTGAGCATGGGCAGCTACGACCTGAACGCGAGTGACGTGGTGAACTTCACGCTGCACCGCTGCCGCATGGACGACATCTGCGACACGTCGCGCTGGGGCGTGATCGGCACCAACTTCTGCAAGAACATCCTGCTGGACGGCTGCACGCTCTCGCGCATGGACGCGCACCAGGGCGTGTCGGGCACGTACACGATTCGCGGCTGCACGTTGGGATACGCGGGACTCAACGCGATCGGCCGCGGTGTGCTCACCATCGAGGATTCGACGATCAACGGGCGCGCGTTCCTCGCCCTGCGCGCCGACTACGGCAGCACGTGGGAAGGCACCGTCGCGATCCGGAACTGCACGTGGCGTCCGCGCTGCGGCGAACCCGTCCAACCCTACCTGCTCAGCGTGAACAACGACGGGCAGCACGATTTCGGCTACCCGTGCTTCATGCCTCGCGAGATCACGATCGACGGCCTCGCGATCGACGACAGCAGCACGCCCGACGACTACAAGGGCCCATACCTGTTCACCGACCCTGATGGACCAGCGACCGGCGGCACCCGGCCGTTCCCCTACAGGCCGACGGAGCTGGTGACAATCCGCAACGTGACCACGGCAAGCGGCCGTCCACTACGCACGTCACCTGACGCCGACCTCTCGGCGCGTGTGCGTGTCGTCACGTCGTAGCGCCTGGCGATCACGGAGACGCTCACCGGCCTGCCGGACAAGTCCGGCAGCCACTCCATGGCAAGGAGCGCCGCCGCCAGGACGCCCCAGCGCCTTCGACATCTCGCATTCCGCATTCACGCATTCACGATTGCTCTTCCTCCCTGTTCGCCCTGCCGACGGCAGGCGTTGAGCAATGCAGTCCGCTCGCACGCACGCGCCTCCTCATGCCCATGCCGCGCCGTGCCCTTGAGCGGGGGAGGCACCGTGAGCGCACGATGGACGATCGCCGCTGCCGCGCTGCTGGTGGCGGCATGCGGAGGCGATGCAGACTGGTCCGGCGGCGCGCCCCCGGCGGCGAGCACGTTGTCGGCGCCGGCAGCCGCGGAGAGCCTGGCGGCGCCTCCACCGAGCGACGCTCCGGTGCGTGGTGACGCGCCCGTCGGTGCGGAGGCGGTGCAGGCCAGTTCTGCCGCCAGCTACCTGGCGTACTCATACAGCCAGCGACTGGAGTTGCCCGGCACACGACTCGCGGCGGTGATGGACGGCCACGTCGCGGCGTGCCAGGCCGCGGGAGACGCTCGCTGTCAACTCATGGGATCGGCGCGCAACGGCGAACCGGACGCGCGAATGAGCGGTGCGCTGAGCGTGCGTGGCGAGCCGCAGTGGCTGCGCGAGTTCATGCAGACGGTGGCATCTGATGCGACCGGTGCCGGCGGACAGGTCGTACATACGAGCGCCACGACCGAGGACCTCACGCGCACCATCGTCGACAGCGAGGCGAGCCTGCGTGCGTCGCGGACGCTGCGCGAGCGGTTGATGCGCCTGCTCGAATCACGGCCCGGGACGCTTCAGGATCTGCTTGCCGTCGAGCGCGAACTCGCGCGGGTCCAGACGGAGATCGACGCGACGGAGTCGACCCTGGCGATGATGCGTCGGCGGGTGAGCATGTCCACGCTCAACGTGAGCTACGAGTCGCCCGCGCCGAGTGTCTCGACGCAGACGTTCGGCCCGCTACGCGATGCCGTCGAGCAGTTCGTCGCACGTGCGGTGGGGAGCACCGCCGCGATCGTGGCCATCGTGGCGTCCCTGCTGCCGTGGGCGGTCGTCATGGCCCTCCTCGCATGGGGGCTGAAGCGACTGTATCGCGCGTCGCGGCGGCAGCGGGACACCATGCCCGACGCCGCTTCCGACGTCCGGTAGCTCCGCGATCTCAGCGCACGAGGAAGAGCGCGTCCTGTCGGCGCAGGGCCCACCGGATCCGGCCGCTCGCGTCGATGATCGCGTCTTCCTCGAGCGCCATCCGCACCGCCTGCCCATCCCACTCGGGCACCGGCGTCGTCGCCTGCAGCTCGATCGAGAACCACATCGACGGGATGACACGTGCATCGCCGCGACCGGGGACGCCGTCCTGATAGTCCCAGAGACCGATCAGGGGACCAGAGCCGTGACCGTGCAGCCCGATGGGATGTGCATAGAAGGTCCCGTCGATGGCGCCCTGCTGCATCCGCCGGCGAGCGCTGGCGAGAATCTCGTTGCCGGTACGGCCCGGGCGGATCTCCTCCATGAGGATGTCCTGCATGGCGTTGCCGTTGGCAAGCGCACGAACGAGGCCGGCAGGTGCGGCCGTCTCGCCGGCACGCAGTACGTACGCGTTGTGCTGGGTGTCGGTATTGAGGCGCGCGACAGTGATACCGACGTCGCAGTGCAGGACGTCGCCGCGCTCGATCACCGGATCGGCGCCGAGCTGTGCGGCCGTCGTGCCCCTGCGCTGCACACTGACGCTCGGCTGGAACCACGTGCCGAGTCCCATGTCGTTGACGCGCTGGCGCCACCACCAGACGAGGTCGCTCGTGCGCGTCGTGCCGGGCGTGATGGTGCGCGACGAGAACATCTCCTGCGTCAGCGACCAGACGAGCGCCTGCATCCGCTCGTAGAACGCTTCCTCCTCGGGCAGTCGCGCGGCCAGCAGTTCGAGCGGCAACCCTTCGGCATCGCGGAACCGTGATGTCCAGGTTTCGCCAAGCGCTGCCGACATGCCCTGCAACTCGCCGCTCGACAGGCCGTCGGAGAAGGCGAACACCGTGGACCTGTCGATGCCGATGACGCGCGGCTTGCGTTCCTCGATCACGCGCGCGAGGACCTGCCACTGCTCGTCGCCCCACAACTCGGCCTGTACACCACGCCCCGCGTCGCCGGCGGCTGCCGTCGTCGAACGACGGGCCTCGAACGCACCGCCCTGCGACGACCCGCCGAGTGCGATGCGCTCCACACACGCGGCCTCGGGCGGCGCACCCGAAGCGGCGCACCTGTCGAAGAAGACGTAGATGGTGCGACGCCGCGCGGCGAACGTCTCCGGTCCCACGATCGCGCTGAAGACCGGGTCTTCGTTGTACTCGCGCATCGACACCACCCACATGTCGATGCCGTGCTTGCGCAGGAGGCCGGGCAGGAACGTATCGAGCCGCGCCCGCAGCCACTGCTGCTGCAGGGCCGCTTGCTCACGCAGCGTGCCGAAGGGGCGGTCGGGCGATTGCGCCCACGCGGCAACGCCGGCGGACATGCCCATGACCACCGCACACGCGACAATCCATCTCGGGACCTGCATGACGCGCGATCCTATCGCGGCACACGCCGCGAAGGGGTCGACACCATGCCGTCCCGTCGTCGCGGGCGGCGTCGGTCAGTCGTTCCTGACGAACTGCACCTCGAAGACCCACGGCCACAGCTTGCCGGTGACGAGGAAGTTGCCGGTCTTCGGGTCGTGCGCGATGCCGTTGAGCACGTCGACGCCGCGGGATCGCTCGGTGGCCGTCAGCAGGTTCGACATGTCGACCCAGCCGGTCACGACGCCCGTCTTCGGATCGATCCGTGCGATGCGATCCTCCTGCCAGATGTTGGCGTAGATCACGCCGTCCACGTACTCGAGCTCGTTGATGTGCGGCACGGCCCGGTCGCCGTCGCGTACGCGGAGGCGGCCCTGCTCGGCAAACGTCGCAGGGTCCCAGAACCGCAGCGTGTCGCTGCCGTCGCTCATGATCAGGCGCTGTCCGTCGTAGGTCAGGCCCCAGCCCTCCCCCGGATAGCTGAACTCGCGCAGTCTCGCGAACGTCTTCCTGTCGTACTCGAATCCCACGCCGGTCTGGTACGTCAACTGCACGATGCGATCGCCGACGACGGCAATCCCTTCGGCGAAGTACCGCCCGTCGAGTTCGACTTGCTGGAGGGCAGCACCCGTTGCCAGATCGACGCGACGCAGCTTCGACTCGCCGTACAGCCCCGTGCTCTCGTAGAGGTTTCCGTCGGCAATGGTCAACCCCTGCGTGAAGGCCGCCGTGTCGTGGGGATGGCTCCTGACGATGCGGTACGTCAACTGCTCGACCCCCGATTGAACGGCTCCGCCTGCTCCCGCCGACGCCTGGCCTCCTGCCTCCGGCTCCGGGGCAGGTGCAGACGACGCGCCGCAGGCGACGATGAGGGCCGAGGCCGCGAGGAGCACGAAGACGCAACGCGCCGGCATGGTGCTACAGGGTACTCCGGTGTTCCCCACCCGTCTCTACGGACGACGCTCGAACGACTCCCGGATCACCGCGAAGTACGTCTCGGCAATCACGTCGGAGCCGGCAAGGGTCGGATGCAGCCCGTCGCTGCCGATGAGCGGCGACTGCTCGCCGCCGAACGCCTCGTACAGATCCGCACACCCGGTCCGGTAGCGGCGGCACAGATCGCGAATCTGGCCGTTCAGCTCGCGCACCGCCTCGGGCGCCGTGCCCCGGCTCGACCCGGGCCGCTGCGGCGTGAGCGTCGCGAGAATCACGGCCACGCCTCGCGCCTGCGCATCGCGCGTGATGCGCTCGAGCCGCGACACGACGTCGCGGATTGCCCGCGCGCCCTCGGCGTTCACGTCGTTGGCGCCCCCCTGGAGGATCAGCACCTGGGGATTGCTCGCACGGAGCGCCGCCGGGTAGCGATTCTCGATCTGCTCCATCACGTTGCCGGGCACGCCGGCATTCGTGAGCGCGATCGGCTGATCCGGATAGCGCTCCTCGAGCAGGTACTCGAGCTTCTGGAAGTAGGAATTGCCGGGGATCACGCGATCCGGCGCGCGCGACGTGACGCCGAACGTGAAGCTGTCGCCGAGCGCGAGGAAGCGCTCCACCGTCAGGAGCGGCGCGGCCGCGACGCTGACGACGAACGAGCAACTGGCCGTCTGCGATCGCGCGTCGCGCGCCGTACACGTCACCGTTGTCTCACCGATTGGCGCAGGTGCTCCCGCGGCAGGCGTGCACGTGACCGTGACGGGCGCCGTGCCGCCCGTGGGCTGGGGCTGTGCGTAGGCGAGGGGAACGGGCTGGCCCGTCGTCGATCGCAGCGGCTGCGGGACCGGGCAGGACAGTGAGAGCGATGGTGCAGGCGTCGGGCTCGGCTGCGTCGGCGTCGGCCGGTCGTTCGACGAGCCGCCGCAGCCCGCGAGCCAGGTGGCCGACAGCACCAGCGCGGCGAGACGACTCATGCCGCGCGCGTGACGTCCTTCTCGACCTGTCCGTCGCGGATGTGGATCACGCGATGCGCATGCGCCGCGACCTCGGGCTCGTGCGTGACGAGCACGATCGTGTTGCCACCGCCGTGCAGGCGCTCGAACAGCGCCATGATCTCGACGCCGGTCTTGGAGTCGAGGTTGCCGGTGGGCTCGTCGGCCAGCAGGATCGACGGATTGTTCACGAGCGCCCGCGCGATGGCGACGCGCTGCCGCTGGCCGCCGGAGAGTTCGTTCGGCTTGTGGCCCATGCGGTGGTCGAGCTCGACCTTCGTGAGCGCCGCCTTCGCGCGCTCGGCGCGCTCGGACGAACTGACGCCGGCATAGACGAGCGGCAACTCGACGTTGTGCAGCGCCGAGGCCCTGGGCAGGAGGTTGAACGTCTGGAAGACGAACCCGATCTCCTCGTTCCTGATCCGGGCCAGCTCGTCATCGTCCATGCGGCTTACCTCCTTGTCGTTCAGGAGGTAGGTGCCCTTGCTCGGCGTGTCGAGGCACCCTATCAGGTTCATCAGCGTGGACTTGCCAGAGCCTGACGGGCCCATGATCGCGACGTACTCCCCGCGGGGAATCTCGATGTTCACTCCGCGCAGGGCGTGGATCTCCTCCGAACCCATCACGTAGGTCTTCCACAGATCGCGCGTCTCGATGAGGGCCATGGCTTCAGCTTAGTACGGCCGGGGCACCGGAACGGTTCCCGCGGCGATTGTGCACTTTACTGTGCTTTCTGTCCCACCGGCACGTTCGGCATCGGGTCGGCGTGCGGCACGTGCACCACGAGTTCCGCGTCGTCGCCCGGCGGGGCGGGGTACCGGGCCCAGAGGACACGGCGCTCGCCGGCGGCAAGCGGTGCCTCGTCGCGGCTGCCGAGCGGCGCGTTGCGGGCGTCCCGGAGCACGAAGAACTTGCGCTCGTGGGTCAGGTCCGCCAGATAGACTTCCGCCAGCGTTCCGCGGTCTGGGGCGTCGGCGCTGAACCGCTGCGCGATGTCGAGTGCGGGGGCGCCGTCCGGCGAGGTATTGGTGACCGCCAGCCGGAGTTCGATGGTGTCGGCCGCCACGCGATCGAGCGAAACCACGGCAATCCCGAGGTGCCCCTCCTGCCCCATGGTCTCGGCAAGGGGGGCAGGTTCCGGCGCGGCGTCCGCGACCGGAGCCACCGGCGCCTCGTCCGGTGCAGGTTGCCGCCCGTCGAACGACGCCCAGGCCACGAGCGCGACCAGCAGGGCCGCCACGGCGGGCCACAGCCAGCGGGGACGTCGAGGTCCGCCCGGTGACGGATCGGGTACTGGCACGGGATCGGGAGTTGTCGTCTCTTCGGCCGGCGCGCCGGCGGGCATCTCTGTCACGCGTCGTGTGTCTGCTCACGGCGGGCCAGGGCCTCGGCGCGGCGGCGAAGCGCGCGCACCATGACCCAGGTCACGAGCGCGTGCAGTCGGGAATCGATGACGAGCAGCCGGTACAGCCGTCCGGCTGCCCCCGGGAAGCTCGCGTACGTCTCCGCTGTAAGACGAGAACTGTCGGCATCGGGTTGACCGATGCGGTACACGAGCTGGTACTGCGCAAAGCGATGGGATCCGGCGAGAGCGTACGTGGCGGGCGCCACGACCTCGCGGACCTCGAAGCCGGGCCGCTCGGCGCCGATGACGTGCGCGGCGAGGCCGTTGGCCACGGAGGGCTCGGCGCCGAGGACGATCGCGAGGACGCGCCGGCAGCCCGCCGCGTGCGGCGGCGGCTGCGCCGCGAGGAGCGCGGCCCACAGCGTGCGGGCCGGCGCCTCGACGTCCACGCTGCGGGCGTCCACGAACGGCAGGAGTGCGCGATCGCTCACGCGTCCCTTCGTCTCACTCTTCCTGGCTCTCGTACTGGTCCTTCAGCTTCGCGACCACTGCCGGATCGGCAAGTGTCGTCGTGTCGCCGATGGCCTTGCCTTCGGCGATGTCGCGCAGCAACCGGCGCATGATCTTGCCCGACCGCGTCTTGGGCAGGTCGGCGGCAAAGTGGATCTCCTCGGGCCTGGCGAGGGCGCCGATCTTCTTCACGACGTGCTCGCGCAGTTCGTGCACGAGGCCGGTGGAGCCCTTGTGGCCTTCCTTCAGCGTGACGAAGGCGGCGATCGACTGCCCCTTGATGTCGTGCGTGCGCCCGACGACGGCGGCCTCCGCGACGAAGGGATGATCGACGAGCGCGCTCTCGACTTCCATCGTGCCGATGCGGTGCCCGCTGACGTTGAGCACGTCGTCCACGCGGCCGAGCAGCCAGATGCAGCCGTCGGTGTCCACGCGCGCGCCGTCGCCGGCAAAGTACGCGCCGTCCTGCCACTTGCTCCAGTACTGCGCGACGTAGCGATCGGGATCGCCGTAGATGCCGCGCAGCATGGCCGGCCACGGCTTGCTGATCGTCAGCAGCCCGCCGCCGCGCTCGACCTTCTCACCGGCCTGGTTGCGGATCTCCACGGAGATGCCCGGGAAGGGATGCGTCGCCGACCCCGGCTTCGTCGTGGTGACGCCCGGGAGCGGCGTGATCATGATCTGCCCCGTCTCGGTCTGCCACCAGGTGTCCACGATCGGGCAGCGGCCGCCGCCGATGTGCTCGTGGTACCACATCCACGCCTCGGGATTGATGGGCTCACCCACCGATCCGAGCAGGCGCACCGTGCTCAGGTCGTGCCGCTTCGGCAGGTCCGTGCCCCAGCGCATGAACGCGCGAATCGCCGTCGGCGCCGTGTAGAAGATCGTCACGCCGTGGCGCTCGATCAGGCTCCAGAAGCGATCGCGCTCCGGCCAGTCGGGCGCGCCTTCGTACATCAGCACCGTCGCGCCGGCCGCCAGGGGGCCGTACACGACGTAGCTGTGCCCGGTCACCCACCCGATGTCGGCCGTGCACCAGTAGACGTCGTCTTCCTTGAGGTCGAAGACCGCCTGGGTGGTGGCGAGCGTCCCCGTCAGGTAGCCGCCCGTCGTGTGGACGATGCCCTTCGGCTTCCCGGTGGTGCCCGACGTGTAGAGGATGTACAGCATGTCCTCGCTGTCCATCGGCTCGGGCTCGCACCACGCTTTCACGTCCTGCACGACCCGGTGGTACCAGTGGTCGCGACCTTCCTTGACGTGCACGGGGAAGCGGTCCGACGAGTCGCGCTTGACGATCAGCACGTTCTCGATCGACGGCGTGTGCTGCAGCGCCTGGTCGGCAATCTGCTTGAGCGGCAGCAGCGAGCCACGCCGGTAGCCGCCGTCGGCCGTGATGAGCAGCGAGCACTGCGAGTCGTTGATGCGGTCGGCAAGCGCCTCGGCGCTGAAGCCGCCGAACACCACCGAATGCACCGCGCCGATGCGCGCACACGCGAGCATCGCAATCGCGAGCTCGGGGATGAGCGGCATGTACATCGCCACGCGATCCCCGCGCTTGACGCCGAACGACTTGAGCACGTTGGCGGCGATGTTCACCTCGCGCTGCAGGTCGAAGTAGGTCAGCGTGCGGCGGTCGCCCGGCTCCCCTTCCCAGATGATCGCGGCCTTGTTGCGGCGCCCGTTGCGCACGTGGCGATCGACGCAGTTGACCGACGCGTTCAGCTTCCCGCCCACGAACCACTTCGCGTGCGGCGGGTTCCATTCGAGAACCTTCTCGAAGGGCTCGATCCAGTCGAGCAGTTCGGCCTGCGACTTCCAGTAGCCTTCCGGGTCCGCAGCGGCCTGCTCGTAGATGGCGCGGTCGCGCACGTTGGCCTGGCGCGTGAACGCCTCGGGCGGGGGGAAGGTGCGCTGCTCGTCGAGCAGCGCCTGGATTTCTTGAGAAGAGGGCTCCGACATGGGCGGAATCCTATCAAAAAGGGCGAAGTCCGCAGTCGCCCGTCGCACCGGCCGCGTGCACGCTACTCCGGCCCGTGCGGGCGCGAGGCGTCCGCGAATCCGGGAACCGGGGGCGGGGGCGGGGGCATCGACGGCTTGAAGAGCACCGTGCCGAGTGCGCCGCCGACGGCGCCGAAGACGGCATTGATCACGAGCGAGAGCATCAACCCGACGAACATCAGCGCACCGCCGACACCGCCGCGGCTCATCTGCTCGATCAGGTCGCGGAACTCGGGCGGCACGTCGCCACCGCTCTGCTCGAGGATCTGGCGCAACGCGTCGCCGCCCATCGGGCCGAGCAGCATCTGGATGGGAATCGCGACGAGCGTGGCGACGACCGCGCCGACGAGGCCGGCGAGCAGGCCGACCACGGCGCCGTCGGCAGCCTCGACTGGCGCCGGCTGCGCCTGCTGGAGCAGGTACGTCGCCAGTACGCCGCCGAGAATGACCCACAGGCAGCAGAGGCAGTTGCCCGCGGAGATCACCGGCAACGCCGAGAGGACGCCAATCACCACTCCGCCGAGGAGGGCCGGCTGCAGCTTCGATGCGCGCATGGCTGCCCATCGTACGAGCAGTCGGCCGCCGGCGCCACTGACGCGACGCCCGCCTTCGCGATAGGCTGTCGGCGTGGCGCTGTCGGACGTCTTCGCTTCCAACATCCTCGTCCGCTGGCTGCGGGGCAATCCGGGCCGCTACGACCTGCTCACGCGGATGGTCGGCCCGCGGCTCGGCGACCGACTCCTCACCGTGGGGGCCGGCGACCCCGGGCTCGCGACGGCCGTCGCGAAGATCACCGGGCTCAGCGGCCGGGCGGTCGCCCTGGCCATCAGCGGCGAGGAGGCCGCCCGACTCACCGCCGCCAGTGGGCGGGACGGCGTGCTGCTCGACGTCGTCGAGTCGCCTCCAGGCCCCCTGCCGTTCGAGGACGGCGATTTCGACCTCGCCCTGATCGACGTCGCCACGACGGACATCGATGCGGTCCTCCCCGAGATCCGCCGGGTCCTGCGGCCCGGCGGCCGCGTGGTGCTCGTCGTCCGCCAGAAGGCGCCCGGTGCGCCACCAGCCGCTCGCGTCCAGCAGGCCACCGGCACGACGTTCAGGGGCGCCCGCGTCCTCTTCGAGCGCGACGGCTACGCCATCGTCGAGGCCCTGAAGGGCCAGCCGGCGCCATCATCCCCACAAGCCTGAGGCTGCCGCCGCGGCCTGATCGTCCCCCACAGGGGACGCTCCCTGTCCTGAACGCCCGGTCGCGACGGTCCGGACTGCCGTCTGGCACGTGAGTGCGGGCCGATCCGGCCCATGACACGCAGGCACGGTTGTTGCGCTGTGCCATGACGTCTTCTTCCGGACTGGATTCCGAGGGATGTCACACACATTGCGCACGCTGCCAGACGTCTTCACCGCCCGCGAGATCGCCCGTGCCTCCGGCACGCCGAGCGCCGTGGTCGAGGACCTCATCACCAGCGGGGCCATTCGCAGCCTCGACGGCGAGTTCGTGGCGTTCGACGATGCGGTCGAGGCGGCGAGGCGGCTGCGATCGGGCAGTCCGGTCGGCGGTGTCTCGTCCGGCGCCGTCTTTTCGGTGACGCCGGGCGCGCTCTTCGGGCGCGCACCCGGTGCGAAGCGCTCCGCGGGGATGCCCGCGGCAGCGTCGGCTGCCGTCCACGGCGTGATGCTCGGCGGGCTGCTGCTTGCGACGCTCGTGCCGCTCGGATCGACCGCCGCGCGGCCGCTCGACACGCTCGACGCCCAGCCGATGCGGCTCGTCTACCTGAACCTTCCAGGTCCTGGCGGGGGCGGAGGCGGAGGTGGCACCCGGATGAAGGCGCCTCCGACGCGCGCACGGCGCGAGGGCAAGTCGTCGCTCAGTTCGCCAATCCCCGAACGCAAGCCGGTGCCACAGGAACCGGCGCCAGCCATCGAGGAACCGCCGCCACCGCCGCCGACGCCTCCCGAGCCGCTGCCGCCGGTCGAGGCACCCGTCGTCGCACGCGGGAACGACCCGGTGACCGAAGCGGGCGTCCTCGAGGAACGCCCGCCTGCGCCGCCGAGTAGAGGCCCTGGCGACGGTGGCGGGGCCGGTACCGGACAGGGTGTCGGGCTCGGTGAAGGCAGGGGCTCTGGCATCGGGGATGGCGAGGGCGGCGGCGAGGGCGGTGGGCCGTTCCGTCCCGGCAGCGGCATCCAGCCCCCGCGCCTGCTCGACGAAGTGAAGCCGGACTACACCGAGGAGGCGCGCCGGCGCGGCCTCGAGGGCGAGGTGGTGCTGGAGATCGTCGTCCGTCCTGATGGCCGCGTGGGCGACGTGCGTGTGATGAAGGGCCTTGGGTCGGGCCTCGACCAGCAGGCCGTGCAGGCCGTGCGCCGCTGGCGGTTCGCCGCGGCGACCCGGAAGGGGCAGCCGGTCGCCGTGGTCGTCGAAGTGGCGGTCGAGTTCCAGTTGCGTTGAGGGGATGCCATGTTGATCGTGACAATTGCCGCTCTCGTCATGGCTGCCAGCCTCGGCTGGTTCGCCTATCGCCTCCTTCAGGAGGAGCAGCGCCGGTCGGAGGCGCGCGTCGCCGTGCTCTCGGCGGCGCTCGACGCCGGTCCGGTGGCCGCGCCCCAGCCTGTCGACGCCCTGGATCTGCGCTTCACGCGCCGGTCCATCCCCGTCCCCGACATCGTCGTCGTCGAGGATGACGGGAGGGCGATGCGCGCGTTCCCGAGCGAAGCCGGCACGACCACGGCGGCGCCGCTGGCGATCGACGTGCCGGCCGCGGCGGTGGACCATGGGCACGTCCCGCCTGCCGACGAGGCACAGGCGGGCGACGCCGGCGCCGGGACCGACGTGCGTGGCGCCGGCTTGTTCGCGGACGTGCCGGAGGCGCGTCCCGCGGACGCGCGTGGCCTCATTGCGGTGGCGGGCATCGGCCTCGTCGGCCTGCTCGCGGCGGGTTATGCCTCGATGGGCACGGGAAGCCAGGTGCCGGCCCAGGAAACCCATGCTGAAGCCAGCGACTCGCAGCCGGGCGCCGCACCAGCGAGCGCACCTGCGGCCGCGACGATTGCGCGCGGCGTGCCGCTCGAACTGGTCGCCCTGCGCCACGAGCGGGCGGGCGACACGCTCGTCGTGCGCGGGCAGGTGCGCAACCCGGTGTCGGGCTCTGACCGGATGGGTGTGCTCGCCCGCGTGACGCTGCTCGACGCCGCGGGCGCGGCACTCGGCGACGCGAGCGTCCCGCTCGGCGCCGCAAGGCTGCGCCCGGGCACGGATACGGCGTTCACCGTGCAGGCGCCGTCGGGCGAGGCGGTGCGGCGCTACCGCGTCACGTTCCGCACACCTGATGGCGCGCTCGTCGCGCACGTGGACCGGCGCTGACCGGACGGGCCAGGGGTCGAACCATGACACAACAGGTCATCTCCCGCTTCCGCATGTCGTTGACGGCCGTGTTCGCCGCGGCCGTCGTGGTGGCACCTGTCGTGGCGCAGGACGCGCAGGACGGCTTCCGCTTTCGCAGCACCACGGAGCTGATCAACGTGACCGCGACGGTCACCGACGCGTCCGGCCGGTTCGTCACGGGCCTGCGCCGCGAGGACTTCCGCGTGCGCGAGGACGACGTACCCCAGCAGATCTCGCACTTCAGCAGCGAGCGCGTGCCGGTGAGCCTTGGCATCGTGCTCGACGTCAGCGGCAGCATGTCCGGGGAGAAGTACCGCGCCGCCGAGCGCGCGCTCGGGCGCTTCCTCTACGACCTGCTGGCCCCCGACGACGAGGTGTTCATCCTCGGCTTCTCGGACCAGACCGATCTCGTGAGTGACTGGACGACCGATCGCCGGCAGCTCGCCGCGGCGCTGTCGCGCATCCGACCGCGTGGCGGGACGTCGCTCTACGACGCCGTGGCCGAGGCCGTGCCGATGGCGCAGGGCGGGCGGCACAAGAAGAAGGCCGTCGTGGTGATCTCGGACGGCAACGACACCGACAGCCTAACCGATCCCGATTCCCTGCAGTCGCTGATCCGCGAGACGGAAGTGCTCGTTTACGCGATTGGCATCGACGGATCGGGCACGACGACCCGCTCGACGGGCGGCACGTGGCCCACGCAGCCGCGCATCCAGCTGCCGTTCCCGTTCCCCGGCGGCACATGGGGCCGGCCGAGGACGCGCTACCCGGTACCGACGACGAACCGTGCGGGGGCGGGCGATCGCGTCAACGTGGACGTGCTGCGTGGCATCACCGACGACAGCGGCGGGCGAACGGAGGTGATCCGGACCGCACACGACCTCGACCCCGCGACGGCGAGCATCGCCGACGAGCTCTCGCAGCAGTACTCGCTCGGGTACGTGCCGCCGCGCGCCAGGGACGGCCGGTGGCATGCCATCGAGGTGCAGGTCCGCGGGAACTACAGCGTCCGGGCACGCCGCGGCTACCTGGCCCAGTGACGGCCGACGGGCCCCGACCCGTCGGCTGGGGCCGGGGACGACAGGCTGCGCGCCGTTTCGTGCGGCTATGATCGTCGCGCGTGTCCGTGTCTCCCCTCGTCCTTGCGATGGCGCTCAGCGCCGCCGGCAGCTTCCTCGGCGTGCTCGTCGCCTCGATCGTCTACCTGTTCGGGGACGCAGTACGCGAGCGGCTCGTCGCCTGGCTCGTCAGCTTTGCGGTGGGGTCGCTGCTCGGCCTGTCGCTGCTGCACCTCGTGCCCGAAGCGCTCGAGAGCCTGACGCCCTCGCAGGCGCTCGGCACGCTGCTGCTCGGCATCCTGACCTTCTTCATGCTCGAGAAGCTGGTGCTCTGGCGACACTGCCACGACACCAACGAGTGCCGCGTCCACAGCAGCGCGGCCAAGCTGGTGATCGTCGGCGACGCGTTCCACACGTTCGTGGACGGCGCGATCATCGCGGCGGCGACGCTGACCTCGCCGTGGCTCGGCGTCACCACGGCGATGGCCGCAGCCGCACACGAGATACCGCAGGAACTCGGCGACGCCGCCATCCTGCTCAAGGCCGGCTACGGACGGGTGCAGGCGCTGATGCTGAACCTGCTCTCGGGGCTCGGCGGCCTTGCCGGGGCCCTGTTCGTCTACTTCGCGCTTGGCCAGGTGCCGATGGTGCTGCCCTACGTGATTGCGTTTGCCGCAGGCAGCTTCCTCTACGTCGCGATGTCGGATCTCATCCCGAGCCTCCACCAGGGCCACATCGAGGTGAACCCGGTGGCGCAGGTGCTGTTGATCAGCGCGGGACTGTTCACGCTGCTGCTCCTGTGACGCGCCGGCCGCGCGTCTCGGGAATCGCCACCCACCACGCCGCGGCCACGAGGAAGGCTGCCGCCGTCACCGTGAACGCCGCGTCGAAGCCACGCTCGTCGGCAAGCGTTCCGACGACGAACGGCGCGGCGGCACTCGCGAGCCGCCCGACGTTGTAGGTGAGCCCCTGCGCCGTGGCGCGGATTGCCGTCGGGTACGCCTCGGCCGAGACCACGCCGAAGCCCGTGAAGTAGCCGGTCCCGAAGAAGGCCACGAGCGGGCCGAGCACGAGCAGCACGACGGGCGTCCGCACCTGCGCATAGGCGAACATCAGCACCGCCGCCGCGATCAGGTAGGCGACGTACACGCGCTTGCGGCCGAACGCGTCGGCGACGATGCCGAACGTCACGTAGCCGAACCACATCCCGACCTGCATCCAGACGACGAGCCAGGCCATCGTGCCCGCACCGAGCCCGATCCCTCCCTGCGACGCCGGCAGCGACAGGTAGGCGGGAATCCACGAGTTGAAGCCCCACCACGCGAACAGGCACGCCGCGTTCATGAGCGCGAGGGCGATCGTCACGCGTCCGCGGCCATCCGCGACGACCGCCGCCAGGCCGCGCCGGGGCGTCGCGCGCACCGACTCGCGCCAGGCCTCGGGCTCGCGCACCGCGCGGCGAATCCACAACGTGAAGAGGGCGGGCAGCACGCCGACGAAGAACACGGCGCGCCATCCGAACGCGGGCAGCACGACGCTCGTCACGACCGCCGCCAGCGCATAACCCACGGCCCACGCGCTCTGCATCAGGCCGAGGGCCTTGCCGCGATGCGCGTCGGGCCACGTCTCGGCCACGAGCGCGGCCCCGCTCGCCCACTCGCCACCCATGCCCAGGCCAAGGCCGATGCGAAAGGCCGCAAGCTGCCACGCCGTCTGCGCCAGCCCGCAGGCGGCCGTGAAGACCGAATAGACGAGGATGCTGCCCATCAGGGCGCGAGTCCGGCCGTAGCGATCCGCCACGATTCCGAACAGCACCCCGCCGACGGCCGACGCCACGAGCGTCACTGAGCCGATGAGGCCGGCAACCGGCTTCGAAAGCTGGAGGTCGGCCATGACGGCGGTCAGCACGAGCGCGTAGAGCATCACGTCGAACGCGTCGAGCATCCAGCCGAGCGCCGCGGCCCACAGCGCACGCCGTGCGTCTGGCGACGCCTCGCGCCACCACGCGAACCACCCTGCCCCAGTCGTCATCGGGCCGTCATTCTCCCACCGTGTCCCTTGCGAGCGACAGCCCGGCCGCCTGTCAGTCGCCTCGAGGCCACATGACGACGCGATCCGCTCGCCGATCGGGGCCCCTGGACCGAATCCCCGCTGGCACGCGCTTTGATCTATCAGGCAGCGACGGAGGACGCACGAGACCTCCGGGAATGCCTGCCAGCGGCTCCCGGCCGTGCGTTGACACCATGAAGGCTCTCATCAAGCAGTTGTTCACCGCGGGACTGATCACCCTGGCCCTTGCCGGCACGGCGCCGGCGCAGGACCTGCCCGACCGCAAGGACTTCCAGGTCTTCCAGGACGTCGCAAAGCAGGTGCGGCATTACGTGAACTTCACCGTCTTCGACAGCGTGAACGCCAACGTGGACAACGGCGTCGTGACGCTCACCGGGCGCGTGACGATGCCCTACAAGGTGGAGGACCTGACGCGCCGCGTGCAGCGCGTCGAGGGCGTGCACCGCATCGACAACCAGATCAAGGTGCTGCCCGTCTCGCGCTTCGACGACCAGCTGCGCCTGCGCGTCGCGCGCGCCATCTACGGCAACCCGAGCTTCTGGCACTACGCGTCCATGGCCAACCCGCCAATCCACATCGTCGTGGAACATGGGCGCGTGCGCCTCGAGGGCACGGTGAACAGCAATGTCGAGCGGATGCTCGCGCAGTCGCTCGCCATTGGCTTCGGCGAGTTCTCGGTGGAGAACGCCCTGCGCACCGACGCCGAGGTGCAGGCCGATCTCGAACGGCTCGACTGAGCCCGTCTTCCCTACTCCGCGCGCACGTCCACTGTGAACGTGCTGCCCACACCCGGCGTGCTCGTCACCGACGCACTGCCGCCATGGGCCTCGGCGACGGCCCTGACGATGGCCAGGCCGAGGCCCGTGCCTCCACCGGCGCGCGAGCCGTCCTGCTTGTAGAAGCGATCGAAGATGCGGGCCTGCTGCTCCGGCTCCAGGCCCGCGCCGGTGTCGGCCACCTCGAACCGCGTGCCCGTCGGCGTCGATGCCGAGCGCACGCGAACCGAGCCGCCCGATGGCGTGAATCGGACGGCGTTGGCGACGAGGTTCGAGAGCGCCTGCTCGATGCGGCCTGGATCAACGTCCACGACCGCCGTCGTCGGCTCGAACTCCAGCGACACGCCGGCCGTGGCCGCATCCGGGCCGTGGCGATCGCGCAGGCGATCCCACAGCGCGGCGATCGGCATGGCCGAACGTTCCAGGACGCGGGCGCCAGACTCCATGCGCGCGAGATCGAGCAGGTCGCCGACGAGGCGCTCGAGCCGCACGGCTTCGTCGTCCACGATCGCGAGATAGCGGGACCGGTCAGCGTCGCTGATCGGGATGTCGCGCATCTGCAGCGTCTCGACGTACCCGCGGATCGTCGTGAGCGGCGTGCGCAGTTCGTGGGAGACGTCGGCGAGCAGCCTGCGCCGCACCTCCTGCTCGGCGAGCACCCGCTCGATCTGGTCCGACAGCGCATCGGCCGTCCTGTTGAATGCCTGCGCGACGTGGCTGATCTCGTCGGCCCCATGTTCCGGCGCGCGAGCCGTGAGGTCGCCGCTGCCGAGGCGTGTCGCCGCCGACTCCAGGGCCCGCAGCCGGCGATGTGCTGGCGCGAACGCCATCCACGCGAGCAGCGCCGCCACGCCGACGGCAGCGAGGGCGGCCCCTCCGAGCGCCCACGGTCCGAGTTCGCGGACCACGCCCCACCCCGGTCGCTGCGGCAACACCACGACGTGGCCCTCGAGTTGCCCGATGACCTCGACGCGGGCCACGCCAATCGGCCGCTCCGGGACGTCCTCCGCCTGCTCGGTGAGTTCGATCAGGCGCCGGGCAAGCGGACCGGGAACCGGTCCCCGCCCTGCGGACGTCACGGCACCGTTGGACGCCACGAAGTAGGCAGGCACCTGCGTCTCGGTGGCCTCGCGCAGCACGTCGCGGACGTCAGCGGCCGGGTCGATCTCCAGGGCATCGGCCAGGTCGGCTGCGACGACGTCGGCGAGTTGCTGCGCGACGACGCGCGCGCGGAGGCCGGACGGTCGAGTGATCGTGGCGACGAACACGGCCATCTGCACGACGAGCGCCACGAGGAGCAGTCCCAGGCATGCAAGCGCGATGCGCCAGTAGAGGGAACGCGGTGCAGGCAGGCGAATGGCCATCGCGAATCAGTTGTCCCGGAACTTGTAGCCCACGCCCCACACCGTGAGCAGGCGCTCGGGCTCGGCGGGGTTGGCTTCGATCTTCTGGCGCAGGCGCTTGACGATGGTGTCCACGCTGCGCTCGGTGACGTGGGTGCCCGGTTCCCACGCGCGGCGGATGAGGGCCTCGCGCGAGAAGACGATGCCCGGGTTCGACGCGAGCACCTTCAGCACGGCGAACTCGTGGGCCGTCGTCTCGACGATGCGCCCGTCCACGGTCACCTGATGACGCGCGGGATCGAGTTCGAGATCGTCGCGGCGGATGACGCCGTCGGCGGGCGCGTCGGCTGCCGGCGCGGCATCCGCCCGCCGCAGCAGCGCGCGCACGCGGGCCATCAGCTCTCGAACGCCGAACGGCTTCGTGAGGTAGTCGTCGGCGCCGCTGTCGAGGCCGAGGACCTTGTCGGTCTCGTCGTGGCGGGCCGTGAGGAGCAGGATCGGGACGCGCCGGGTCGATGGCTGCTGCCGCAGGGCGCGACAGAGCGCAACGCCGTCGAGGCCGGGCAGCATGACGTCGAGGATGAAGAGGTCGAACGGCCGCGTGCGCGCAGCCTCGAGTGCCGAGAGCCCGTCGACGAACCGATCGCTCGTGTGCCCCTCGAACGAGAGGTGCAGCGAGACGAGTTCCCCGATGGGCACTTCGTCGTCCACGACGAGCACGTGAGCCACGGCAACAGGCTACCCCGGCTGCGCGCAGCGAGGCAGGCCCTGCCCGCTGTCACGGATTTTTCACGGATGCGCCATCTGCCCACCATACGGGGGGCGTCGAATAAGTCAGAAGTCAGAAGTCAGAAGTCAGAAGTCGGAAGGGTGAAGGGCGAAGGAAAGTGCGAAGGCCAAAGGTCGAAGAAGTCCGAAGGTAAGTACGAAGGCCGAAGGCCGACCGACGAAGGCCGACAGCGAAGGCGCCATGACGAAGGCCGACAGCGAAGGCGCCATGACGAAGGCCGACAGCGAAGACGAAAGGTGAGGCGGACCATGACGATCTCCAGGAGCATGAAGGCAGTGGCGGGCGCGGTGGCGCTGACGATCGGGTTGGGGGGAGCCGCGATGGCGCAGCCGGGCGGCGGCGGGAAGCGCGGGCCGGGGCCGCGCGTGATGGGCGGTGGGCCGCTTGGCGGGCTGCTCGACGTGAACCCCTCGCTGCCGTTCGCGGCAATCGGGCTGACCGACGCGCAGCGTGAGCAGGTGCGGGCGATCATGGCGTCGCATCGCGACGAGGGGCGCGCCATCCACGCGAAGGCGAACGCGGCGCTCGAGGCGCTGCGCAAGGCCACCGCGAACACGGTGGACGAGACTGTCGTCGGTCAGCAGAGCCAGGCGCTCGGTGCGGCGATTGGCGAGGCGGCACTGCTCCGCGCGAAGGTGCGGAGCGAGGTGTTCACGGTCCTGACGGCGGAACAGCAGGCCGAAGTGGCGAAGATCGCGGCTGCGCGCCAGAACCGCATGGAGCAGCGCCGCCAGCAGATGGAACAGCGCCGGCAGCAGCGGCAGCAGTGAGCAACACGGGAACCAGAGGGCGCCCGCTCGTCGGGCGTCCTCTCACGCCGCCTGCGCCGCGCGCTGGCGGCCCTTGCGCACGACCCACCAGATCAGGCCGCCGAGCGTGAGCATCGCGGCGGCCATTGCCGCCAGGAACAGCGCCACCGTGAGCACGAGGATGCGCTGCGCCCCGAAGCGGACGTCCACCTCCAGCGGCTCGCCGGCAAGGCGGGCGGCAAGCGGCTGCTCCCAGGTGAGGATGTTGCCGCGCTCGACGAGCCGGCTCGGCGCGTTGTGGTAGGTCACGCGGCTCGGGATGTGCAGCCGCACGGCCACGGTTTCGCCGCCATCCCACCCGACGTCGCCGACGGGCGCGCCAGCCGGCGCCCCGAGTTCCTGCCGGAACTGCAGTTCCTCCCCGACGGTCCCGAACGAGTAGCGCGCCCACTTGAACGGCGCGAGTGAGGGCAGCTGGCGCACGTCGCTCGCCTGCACGCGCACCTGCACGAAGCGGCGCCCGTCGCGCCGCCATGGGCGGCTCACGCGCGTGACCTCCGTGATCGGCGATGCATAGAGCCGGCGAATCGCCTCGCGGTCCACGGGCGCGCCCGGATCGAGCGGCACGTCGAGCCCGTGCAACGCGGCAAGCGCCGGCAGCGATGTATTGACGATGATCGTCGCAGAGCCGTCGAGGTCCACGTACACCTCTTCCTCGTACTCGTATTGGCGCCCGAACGGACGCGAACAGGACGCAACGAGCACGAGCACGAGGACCGTCAGCGCGAGTGCCTGACGGGACGACATCGACATGGCATCCTAGTGTACCCTTCGGAATTCCGCCGTGCCCGACCGCCCCATCCTGTTCCTCATCGACGGCAACAACCAGATGTATCGCGCGTATCACGCGATACGCGGGCTCACGGGTCCCGACGGGCGCTCCACGAACGCCATCTACGGGTTCGTGACGATGCTGCGCAAGCTGATTGCCGATCACGATCCGGCCTACATCGCGGCGGCGTTCGACCTCGCGGGACCGACGTTCCGTTCGGCATTGCAGGCCGACTACAAGGCCAACCGCGCGCCGATGCCTGCCGACCTCGTCGAACAGGTGCCGCTCGTCCACGAGGCCTGCGAGGCGCTCGGCGTCCCCATCCTCACCCACACGTCCTACGAGGCCGACGACGTCATCGCCACGCTCGCCACCCGTGCCGTCGAGCACGGCTACGACGCCGCGATCGTCACCGGCGACAAGGACTTCTTCCAGATGGTGGACGCGCACGTGCGCGTCCACAACCCGCGCGACGACGGCCAGTGGTTCGATGCGTCCGGCGTGCAGGAGAAGTTCGGCGTGCGGCCCGATCAGGTCGTGGACGTGCTCGCGCTGATGGGCGACGCCATCGACAACGTCAAGGGCGTGCCCGGCATCGGCGAGAAGGGCGCCCGCGACCTCATCGCGCAGCACGGGTCGCTCGACGCCCTGCTCGAGGCCGCGCCGACGATCACGCAGAAGCGGTATCGCGAGGCGCTGCTCGCCCACGCCGAGGACGCACGCCGGTCGCGCGAGATGGTGCGGCTGCACTGCGACGTGCCGGTGCCGTTCGACGCCGACCACCTGCGCTACGTCGGGCCCGACCAGCGCCGCTGCTACGAGCTCTTCAGCCGCCTCGGGTTCAAGTCGCTCGTCACCGCGTTCGCACCGACGGCCCGAGAGGTCTCCCGCACGTACAGCACGTGCGGCGACGGACAGGACCTCCAGGACCTCGCCGCGCACGTCCGCGAGGTCGGGCAGTGCGCGGTCTATCTCGTGACCGACGAACGGCCCGCAATGCAGGCCGCGCTCGTCGGCATCGCGATCGGCACCGGCGACGGTCGCGCGACATACGTGCCGCTCGGTCACACGTCGCTCGACGCCTGTCCCAACCTCGCCGTCAAGGCCCTGCGCGACATCGTCGGGCCGCTGCTCGCCGACGCGTCGATCGCGAAGACCGGGCACGACCTCAAGGCGGTGACGCTCGTGCTCGCACGGCACGGACTCACGCTTGCCGGCGTCCGCGACGACGTGATGCTCGCGAGCTACGTGCACGATGCGGCCTCGTCGGCGCACGCACTCGAGCCGCTGGCGCTGGACCGCCTCGGTTACAAGGCAATGGAGAGCGAGGTGCTGCGCGGCAAGGGCGTCAAGGCGCTGCCGGTCTCGCAGGTGGCGGTCGAGGCGATGACGACGTGGGCCTGCGAGCGCGCCGACATTGCCGTGCAGCTCACCGGCGACCTGCGAGACACGCTCACCGAGGAAGGCCTCACGGGCATCTACGAGGATTTCGAGCTCGCGCTGCTGCCGGCGCTCATCGCGATCGAGCAGGCGGGCGTTCGCGTGGACACGGCGGTGCTGTCGTCGCTCTCGGCACGCATGGACGCCGAACTCGAGGCCCGATCGACACGCGTCTTCGAGCTGGCCGGCACGACGTTCAACATCAACTCCCCGAAGCAGCTCGGCGAAGTGCTGTTCGAGAAGATGCAGCTGCCGGTGCTCAAGCGGACCGGCAAGGACCGCACCGCGTCGACGGCGGCCGAGGTGCTCGAGGAACTGGCGCTGAGCCACGACATCGCCCGCGAGATTCTCGACTGGCGCGCGATGATGAAGTTGAAGGGGACGTACGTGGACGCCCTGCCGCTGCTCGTCCACCCGACGACCGGGCGCGTGCACACGACGTTCAACCAGGCCGTTGCCGCGACCGGGCGCCTGAGCAGCAGCGATCCGAACCTGCAGAACATCCCCATCCGCACCGAGCTCGGGCGCGAGATCCGGGGCGCGTTCGTCGCCGAGGCGGGACACCTGCTGATCTCGGCCGACTACTCGCAGATCGAGCTGCGCGTGCTGGCGCACATGGCGCAGGAGCAGAGCCTGATCGAGGCCTTCCGGCGCGGCGACGACATCCACGACCAGACGTCGGCGCGCGTGTTCGGCACCGACAGCGGCCTGAGCGCACACGAGCTGCGCCGGCGCGCCAAGATCATCAACTACGCGCTGTTGTACGGGAAGACGGCGTTCACGCTGGCCAAGGACATCGGCGTGACGCAGCAGGCGGCCCAGGCCTTCATCGACGCGTACTTCGCCGGTTACCCGTCCGTGCGCCAGTTCCTCGACGAGACGATTGCCAGCGCGCGCGACACCGGCGTGGTGAGCACGCTCTTCGGCCGGCGGCGGCGCGTGCCCGAGCTCACGAGCCGCAACGGGCAGATCCGGTCCGCAGCCGAGCGGGTGACGGTGAACCTGCCGATTCAGGGCACGGCCGCCGACATCCTGAAGCGCGCGATGATCGACCTGCACGCCGCGCTGCCGGACGTGCCGGGCCTGCGCATGATCCTCACCGTGCACGACGAACTGCTCTTCGAGGTCCCCGAGGCGCAGGTGGACGCCGCGTCCGCGCTCGTCAGGCACCACATGGAGCACGCCGTGGCCCTCGACGTGCCGCTCGACGTGGACGTCGGCGTCGGCCGCACCTGGACCGACGCAAAGGCGTGACGCCTAGGGCCAGCGCCCCTTGGCCTCTTCCCACTCGCCGACGAGCCGCGCCGCCACCGTCTCGGCGTCGTCTTCCACCGACAGGCGGCGCACCCGCTCGGGAATGAGCGCCTGCGTGACGAGCTGATCGAGGTCGCCGCGCAGCACCTTGCCCCTGTCCGGCGCGAGGAGGGCGCGCACCCAGCTCGCCATCGCGAGATCCCAGGCCTGATCGAGGTCGCCGCGCGCGAGCGCCGCCGCCGGCAGCCAGTACGACGCCGCCGACGACTCGGCGTAACGACCCAGGTGCCCGCGCATCCGATCGGTGACCGCGTCGTAGAGCGCCGCGCGCTCTTCGGGCGGACGCGTCTGCGCATGCCGGTCCATCGCCGTGGCCCACCAGTCGAGCACCTGCTCGCGGTCGGCCGGCGGCAGCAATCCCATCTGGTGCAGGACCGGCTCGAGCACGCTTGCAGCCGGGCCGAACTCGCCGTCGAGGTAGAGCGCCTCCCCGAGCCCGACCACGAGATCCACCCGGCCTCGATCCGTGAGCGTCGCGGCCTCGACCCCGCCGAGCGCCTGACGGGCGGCGCCGAGATCCTCGGGCGTGCGCGTGGCGCGGTGACGCTCGAGCAGCGACCGGCCGAGCAGGAGGTTCGCCTCGCTGCGGGTGGCCGGACGCGAGGCGGCCTCGGTGGCCGCGACGATGGCGGCGTCGTAGTCGCCGGCGTTGTAGTGCTGCCGCGCGAGACTCATCGGATCGGTGGCAGCGGCGGGCGCCGCCGACTGTGCCAGGACTGCCGCTGGCGCACCGGCGAGGACGACGGCGAGGGCCACCGCGCGTGACAGTTCAGTAAGTGCTTTCATGTCAGACACTTCCACTCCTCGGGGCGCGACGGCTTGCTATACTCCCACAACGTGGTCACTCCAGTCGTCGTCCCGAGGAGCGAACATGGACTCTCGCGTCAGGACATCGATCCCGACGCGCTTCGTGTCCTGTACCGCCTGCACGCCTCGGGTTTCGAGGCGTATCTCGTCGGGGGCAGCGTACGCGATCTGCTCCTGCACCGTCGTCCCAAGGACTTCGACATCGGGACGAGCGCGCATCCCCATGAGGTCAAGCGGCTCTTCCGGAACTGCTGGATCATCGGCCGCCGCTTCCGCCTCGCGCACGTCCGTTTCGGGACCAAAACCATCGAGGTCGCGACGTTCCGCCGCCAGGTGACAGGCACGCAGGAGCCGCAGGAGCAGCACTTCCGTCCCGACCATCCCGACGAGTCCGCCCTGCCCGTCGTGGCCGGACCGAGCGCGGAGGTGACCGCCGAGGCCCTCGACAAGCCAATCGTGCGCGACAACGAGTACGGCACGCCCGAAGAGGACGCCTTCCGCCGTGACTTCACGGTGAACGCGCTGTTCTACGACATCGGCACGTTCTCGATCATCGACTACACCGGCGGCCTGCAGGATCTCGAGGCGCGCCTGATCCGCTGCATCGGCGACCCGGACGTCCGGTTCGTGGAGGACCCGGTCCGCATGCTGCGCGCGCTCGTCCTCGCCGCACGGCTCGATTTCGACGTCCACGAGGACGTCATGGACGCCATCGCGCGCAAGGCCCCGCTCATGGCCCAGGCCTCCTCGGCGCGACTGCTCGAGGAGTACTACAAGATCCTGCGCAGCGGCCACGCGCGATCCTGCTTCGACAACCTCGCCGACAGCGGACTGCTCGAGCACATGTCTCCCGAGTTGCTCAACGACGACGGGCAGCTCACCGAAGCGTTCGAGGCCGTGGACGCCTACCGCAGGCGCTTCGACGAGGCTCCCGACACGCTGTCCAACCCCATCCTCGCCGGCACGCTGCTGTTGCCCCTCGGCCTGTTACGGGACGAGGGCCATCGCTACCGCTACCACGACGACTGGGAGCGCGAGGCGCCGACGATGCTCGGGCAGATGCAGGTGGCGCGCAAGGACATCGAGAAGCTCCGCCACCTCCTGTCGATCCAGAAGCGGCTGCTCGACGTGGACGCGCCCATCCGCGTGCAGAAGGCGCTCCTGCACCGTGGCGCCTTCCGCGACGCCCTCACCTGGCTCGACATCCACGGCGAGCATCCGGAGATCGTCACCCACTGGGAGACGCTGCTGCGAGAGAACCCGCCCGCCATCGTGCAGGACGAGGACCCCGGCGAGCGTCGGCGGCGACGCCGCCCGCGCCGCAACCGTTCGTTCAATCGGTAAGGGGATCGCCTCAGATCGAGGGTCTCCTCAGAATGCGACGCGGACGCCGACGCGCACGCGTCGTGGCGGCCCGACCGTCCGCTGCGGCGTGCGGCCCGTGTCGTAGTCGGCGTCGAACAGGTTCTCGAACGCGACGAACCCGCGCAGCGCGTCGGCGAACCGATGCTCCCCGAGCAGGTCGGTGACCACCGACCGCCCAAGCGCGAACTGGTTCCGATCGTCGTCGAACTGGCGGCCCGTCCAGCGCACCTGTGTGGCGAGCAGCGTCGTGGACAGCGGCTGCCAGCGCACGTCGAAGGCACCCTGCGCGCGCGGCACCTGGGGCACGACGTTGCCTGCAAGCCCGGGTTCGTCCGACTCGTCGAACCGTGACCGCGTCCACGCAAGCGACCCCGTCACGGCGAGCGAGTCGAGCACCTGCACGCGGCCTTCCACTTCGAGCCCGCGGGACGCGATCGTGCCGGCGTTGCGCCGCTGGCGCGTGATGAGCGTCGGCGTCGTCGAGACGGTGACGTTGGCGATGGCGTCCTCGAGCCGGGCACCGAACACCGTGGCACGCAGCGAGAGACGGCGCGGTTCCCAGGCCACCGAGACGTCGCCGCCCGTGACGCGCTCGGCGTCGAGCGCCGGGTTGTTCTGCGTCAGCGTGCTGCCGGCACGGAACGAGCGCAGCCGCTCGTTGAGCGTCGGGGCGCGGAACGCACGGTAGCCGCTCGCACGCACGGTAATCGCGTGCGGTCCCGACCATGCGACCGACGCCTTGGGCGAGAACGCGTTCGTGTCGCGCGTGCCGCCGGGCGTGCTCTCGGTGCCGACGCGATCGGCACGCACGCCGCCGACGACCACGAGGTTCGGCGCCGCGGCCCACGTCGCCTGCGCAAATCCGCCCGCGAGCGTCTGCACGCCGTCGGCCTGCGTGGGCGCACCGGTCGGTCGCGTCTCGATCAGTTCGCCATCGACCTGCCGGACGTCGCCGCCAGCCAGCAGGACGACCGCGCCAATCGGACGCACGTACTCCGCCGACCCGCCGCGCATCGTGGACGCCACGCGCTGCCGCAGCGACAGGGTCTCGCCGGTCCGTGCGGCGTTCACGGCCGAGAACGCCTGGTCGTAGCCCTGGCCCGCGACGAACCCGCGAACCCGCAGGTCGCCCCAGGCGCCATTGCCGGCAACCTCGGCGCTCCCCTGCCGCTGGTTGATGTCGTTGTCCTGGAGCGGCGTCCCGTTCGTGCGGTCCTCGGTGTGGTAGTGGCCGCGCACCGATGCGCGCCAGGTGTCCGACAACGCGCCGCCGATGCTGGCGAGCACGACAGCCGAGTCCACGCCCGCCATCGTGTCGATCGGCCCGCGAATCTCCGGCGCGATCGGGATGGCGCCTTCGGTCGTGTTCCACTCGCCACTGATGACGCCGTTCCACGCGCCCCGACGGGTCCCGGCGAGCGCAGACACCCGGCCGGACTCCTGGGTGCCGCCCTCGATGAGCGCCCGCACCACCGGTGACGATGGCTCCATCGACAGCACCTGGATGACGCCGCCCGCCGCATCGGCACCGTAGAGATCGCTCGCCCCGCCGCGCACCACCTCGAGCCTGTCGATCGCGACCTGCGGCACGCGCGTCCAGCTCACCCACCCGCCGAACGGATCATTGAGCGGCACGCCGTCCGAGAGCACCAGCGTGCGGCTGGCGCCAGAGGCCGAGAGGCCGCGCAGCGTCACGCCCTGCGTCGTGGGGTTGGCCGTGCGCGACGGCGAGCGCCGGAACAACGAGAAGCCGGGCGTGAGCCGCAGCACGTCGTCGAGCGTGCCCGCGGCCGCAACCTCGATGTCGCGCCGCGTGAGCACCGTGGCATCGGCAGGCAACTCGGCGCCGCGCACCGGGCGGCGTCCCGCCGTGACGGTGACCTGCTCGCTGCGCGCCGCCGGTTGCAGCCGGACCTCGATTGCTCCGGCCTCCCCATCGAGCGCCTCGACGTACTCGGCAAAGCCAGGCGCCGAGACGCGCAGGATCGGCGCCTCGGCCCGCGCGGCGGGACGCGCGACGATCGTGGAGCCGTCCGCCCCGGTGAACGTCGTGCGGCTGCCGCCCGTGGCGCCGCTGTCGACGATCACGCTGGCGCCGGCGATGGGATCGCCAAGGGCGTCGAGCACCCGGATGCGGACCGACGGCGATTGTGCGAACGCGACTGGTGCAACGGCGATCAGGGTGAGCAGGAGGGAGAGAGTTCTAGCCATGGATCCGTTCGAATTCGCGCATGAACTGCACGAGCGCGTCCACGCCGGACTCGGGGAACGCGTTGTAGATGGAGGCCCGCAGCCCGCCGACCGAGCGGTGGCCGGCAAGGCCGTCGAGACCCTCGCGGGCCGCATGGCTCGCGAACGTTGCCTCGAGCGACTCGTCGCGGAGCCTGAACGTGACGTTCATCAGCGACCGCGCATCAGGCGACGCGTGGCCGCGATAGAAGCCCGTGCGATCGATCTCGGCGTAGAGGGCGCCCGCCTTGCGCGCGTTGCGGGCGCCGAACGCCGCGAGCCCGCCCTCGGTGATCATCCAGCGGGCCACGAGCCCGAGGACGTAGATGCCGAACGTGTTCGGCGTGTTGTACCGGCTGCCGCTCCCGGCCTGCACCGCATAGTTCAGCATCGTCGGCAGGTCGGCGCGTGAACGCGCCAGCAGATCCTTCCGGATCACGACGAGCGTCACGCCCGAGGGCCCGAGGTTCTTCTGCGCGCCGGCGTAGAGCACGCCGAACTGCGAGACGTCGGTCGGGGCGCTGAAGATGTCCGACGAGGCGTCGGCCACGAGCGGCACGCCGCCGACATCCGGCATCGCCTGCCACTGCGTGCCGTAGATCGTGTTGTTCGTCGTGACGTGCACGTACGCGGCGGCCGGGTCGAGCTCGATGTCGCCTGGCCCGGGGATGCGGCGGAAGCCGTCGGCCTCCGTGGACCCTGCGACACGCACGGTGCCGATCTTGCGCGCCTCGGCCACGGCCTTCTGTCCCCACACGCCGGTGACGATGTAGTCGGCGCTGTGCCCGGGGGTGAGCAGGTTCATGGGCAGCATCGAGAACTGCAGGCTCGCGCCGCCCTGCAGGAACAGCACGGCGTAGTCGTCGCCGATGCCGCCGAGTTCGCGTACGCCGGCTTCGGCGTCGCCAAGAATGCGGTCGAAGGCCTTCGAGCGGTGGCTCATCTCCATGACCGACATCCCAGCGCCCGGAAGGGCGTAGAGGTCGCGCTGGACCTCGAGCAGCACCGGCTCGGGCAATACGGACGGGCCGGAGCTGAAGTTGAGGACACGCTGCGTGGCGGTGGTGGACATCACGGACCTTCCCTAGATTTCGTGCACGAGGAGCCCGTCCCGGAGCTTGGGCTCGAACCACGTGGACTTGGGGGGCATGATCGCGCCGGCGTCGGCTATCGCCATGAGCTCGCCGAGCGTGACCGGGTACATCGAGAATGCGATCTCGGCCCTCCGCGTGTTCACGATCTTCTCGAGTTCGCTCGTACCCCGGATGCCGCCGACGAAGTCGATGCGGGTGTCGGTGCGTGGGTCGGCGATGCCGAGCAGCGGCGCGAGCACCTGGTCCTGCAGGCGCGAGACGTCGAGCGTGCGGATCGGATCGGCGGCGTCCGTCGACTCGTCGCCGAGCGTGAGCGTGTACCACTTGCCGCGCACGTAGACGCCGCATTCGCCCTTGCGCGCGGGCGCCGCGGCGCCAGCCGACATCGGAAAGCGCTGCGACAGCACCGTGAGCAGGGCCTCGGGCGTGTGGCCGTTCAGGTCCCTGACCACACGGTGGTAGGGCAGGATGCGCATCTCCGCGTCCGGGAATGCCACGGCGAGGAAGTGCGCGCCTTCCTCGTCGGCCTCGGCGCCGAGCGCGTCCTGCGCGCGGGCCGCACTGGCGGCGCGGTGGTGGCCGTCGGCGATGTAGAGGCGCGGGACGTCGTCGAACGCCGCCTGCAGCGCCGCGGCTTGATCGGGCGTCGCGGCCCACACGGTGTGGCCGATGCCGTCGTCGGCGGTGAAATCGTAGAGCGGCGGACCGCCGGCGACGGCCGCGATCGCGGCCGCGGCGGCCGGCGTGTCGCGGTACGTCAGCAGCACGGGGCCCGTCTGGGCGCGGAGTTCGGTGATGTGGCGCGTGCGGTCGTCTTCCTTGTCCTTCCGCGTCCGCTCGTGCTTCAGGATGACGTCGCGCCGGTACTCGTCGACCGAGAAGGCGCCGGCCAGGCCCGTCTGTTCGTGGGTGCCCATGCGCAGGCGGTACACGTAGAGCAGGGGCGCCGTGTCCTGGACGAGCGCGCTGGACCTGAAGGCCTCGAAGGTCTCCCAGGCGCGGGTGTAGACCTCGTCGGCGTACGGGTTTGTTGCCGGCGGCAGGTCGATCTCGGCGCGCGACACGTGAAGGAAGCTGTTGGGCCGGCCCGAGGCCAGTGCACGCGCTTCCTCGGTGTTCACGACGTCGTAGGGGACGGCCGCAATCTCGGCGGCGATGTCTGGGCGGGGGCGCAGGGCCCGGAAGGGACGGACGGAAGCCACGTCCGTCATTCTATGGAAACGGCTGCAAATTCTTCAGGCTCAGCGGCCTTGTAGGACACACAAGGGGGACGGGGCGGGCTGACGGAAAGGCCTTACTGACGATTTTGGGGTATCGAATCGCTACATCGAGACCAGGAATAACACTTTTCTCTTTGCCGGCCGATTCAATCGTTTGTATCCTCCGATCCGACGTGACGAAGCGAAGCCTCCCTCTCGCCCTGTCAGCCGTCGTGGTGCTCGCAGGTTGTGGAGCCCCGCGCACGCACGACGCCGCCGCAACCGCGACAGCCACGGCCGCGCTTGCAAGCGTCCAGGTGCACGAAGAGGCCACCCGGCTGATCGAGGCGCGGGTGCCGCGCAACGCGACCCTGGCCAGCCTCCTGCGCGCCCACGAGGTCAGCGACGACATCGTCAACCACTTCGTCGAAACGGCGCGCAAGCAGTTCGACCTGCGCCGGCTCCGGGCCGATCGCCCCTACACGCTGCAGGTCGGGCTCGACGGCGCGATCCGGCAGTTCACCTACCAGATCGATGCGGACAAGTTCCTGAAGGTGGTGGGGGCGACCGAGCCGCAGTCCGACGCGCTGCCGTCGTTCGACGCGCAGGTCATCCCTTACGAGAAGCACAAGGCGCTGATGTCGATTCGCGGCGAGATCACCCGCGAGACGCCGTCGCTCATCGCCTCGGTGAACGCCGCGGGCGAGAACACGACGCTCGCGCTCGCGTTCGCGCACGTGTTCGAGGGCGAGGTCGACTTCGGCAACGAGCTCCAGCCGGGCGACTCGTTCGAGATCCTGTTCGAGAAGATCGTCCGCGAGGGCGAGTTCGGCGGCTACGGAGAGATCGTCGCCGCGCGCTTCACGACGGGCGGCCGCAGCTTCGAGGCGTTCCGCTACCAAGTGCCCGGCCAGAAGGCCGACTACTACGACCGCGAGGGCCGGTCGATGCGGCGGTTCTTCCTGAAGTCGCCGCTGAAGTTCGAGCCGCGTGTCACGTCTGGCTTCTCGTTCCGGCGCGTGCACCCGGTGCTGAAGACCGCGCGCGCGCACCGCGGCGTGGATTACGGCGCACCGACGGGCGCGCCGGTCCTCTCGGTGGCGAGCGGCACGGTGGTCCGTGCTGGGTGGACGGGCGGCGGCGGCAATGCCGTCTACGTCCGCCACGACAACGGCTACGAGACGCGGTACCTGCACTTCTCGCGCATCGCGCCCGGCATCCGCGCCGGCGTGCGGGTGTCGCAGGGCGAGCACATCGGCAACGTGGGGTCCACGGGGCTGTCCACCGGCCCGCACCTGCACTACGAGTTGCTCAAGGGCGGCAAGCACGTGAACCCGCTCGAGGAGCACCGGAAACTGCCCCCGGGGCAGCCGATTCCGGCCGCCAGCCTCGCGGCATTCGTCGGGCACCGCGACCGTCAGGCCTGGCGCTTTGCCGGGTCGCCGGATCGCCCGCTCGGCCAGCTCGCGCGCGCCGTGACGGGCGAGCCCCACCTCACCGGCAATTAGCAGGACAGCTCGGCCGATCCGCGGTACCATCGGGCATTCGCCCGTGGTGTGCCGAGGTGCGCCTCGCACATCCACGCGCTCCCCACTTCGAAGGAGACAGGACCTGATGACTCGCTGGGACTTCCCTGCCCGGACCCGCCGTGCCGTGCTGGCGACGGTTGCCGTGGCGACCCTCGTCGTGCCGGTCGCGGCACAGCGGACCGACGATCTCGATCTCGACGCGCTGTACCGCATCAAGCACGAGGCGACGACGAACTCGAAGGTGATGGAGACGCTGAGCTACCTGACCGACGTCTACGGTCCGCGGCTCACGAACTCGCCGCTGATGCACCAGGCCGCCGACTGGGCACAGAAGCAGATGACCGCCTGGGGCCTTTCGAACGTGCGCACCGAAGCGTGGGGCCCGTTCGGCCGCGGATGGGTGAACGAGCACACGTCGATCATGATGGATGCGCCGCAGCCGTTCGTGATCCTCGGCTTCCCGAAGGCGTGGACGCCGGGGACCAACGGCGACGTCAGCGGCAAGGCCGTGCTCGTGTCGATCGACGACGAGGCGGACTTCGCGAAGTACAAGGGCACGCTGAAGGGCACGTTCGTGCTGCAGTCGGCCCCCCGCGACATCGTGCCGTACTTCGAGTCGCCGCAGCGTCGCCACACCGACGCCTCGCTCGAGACCCTGTCGCACGAGCAGGTCGTCGCCAGCCGCGGCGGGCGCCCGGGGTTCCCCGGCAACTTTGCCGAGATCACGGCGTTCCGCAAGAAGCGGATGGCGTTCTACAAGGACGAGGGCGTGCTGGCGGTCGTCGAGTCGTCGCCTCCGACGCGTGGCGACAACGGCGCGCTGTTCGTCTCGGCCGCGGGCCCTGGCGAGGGTGACCGCACCGTGGAAGGCCAGGCGCCGCTGCCGCAGGTGGTGCTGGCGGCCGAACACTATGGACGCATCGTGCGGGTGCTCGGCAAGAAGCTGCCGGTGACGCTCACGATGAACGTGCGCAACCGCTTCGTGGACACCTCGAACGACGTGTACAACGTCATCGCGGAGATCCCGGGCACCGACAAGGCCGACGAGGTCGTGATGATCGGCGCGCACTTCGACTCGTGGCACACGGGCACCGGCGCGACCGACAACGGCGCGAGTTCGGCGGTGATGATGGAGGCGATGCGCCTCATCAAGGCCACCGGGCTGAAGCCGCGCCGCACGATCAGGCTCGCGCTGTGGACCGGCGAGGAGCAGGGCCTGCTCGGCTCGCGTGCGTACGTGAAGCAGCACTTCGCCGACCCGACCGACATGAAGGTGAAGCCCGAACACGGCAAGCTGTCGGTCTACCTGAACATGGACAACGGCGGCGGCGCGTTCCGCGGCGTGTACCTGCAGGGCAACGAGGCCGCGGCGCCGGTCTTCGAGTCGTGGATGAAGCCGTTTGCCAACATCGGGATGCAGACGCTGACGATCCGCCCGACGAGCGGCACCGACCACCTCGCGTTCGACGCCGTGGGGCTGCCGGGCTTCCAGTTCATCCAGGATCCCCTTGAGTACTCGACCCGTACGCACCACACGAACCTCGACGTCTACGAGCGCGCCATTGCGCAGGACCTGATCCAGAACGCCATCGTCATCGCGTCGTTCGCGTACGAGGCGGCCACACGCGATGCGCTGTTCCCGCGCAAGCCGCTGCCCGAGCCGCGCCCCGCGACGCCCGCACCAGGTGCCCCGCGTCCGACCGCGACCAATCCGTAAGGCAGACGGCCTCCGGCCGTCTTCAGTCGATCTTCGGAGGGGGCGCGCGCAACGCGCCCCCTTTGCACGTCTCCTCGCCGTGCCATGCTTCGAGGATGCTGAGCGAACGCCTGCACGCCCATCGCCTCGCGGGCAACGGCCTGGCCGCGGCCGTCGATGTCGTGCGCTGGTTCGGCGCCGTCCAGGCTCAGGACTTCCCCGGCGCGCTGTGGGCCCTCGCCCAGCGCACCTCGCCGCCCGTCGATCACGCCTCGATCGTCGCCGCCTTCGACGCCGGCGAGATCATCAGGACCCATGTACTGCGGCCCACGTGGCATCTCGTCGCCCCCGAGGACCTGCGCTCGATGCTGGCGCTCACGGCTCCTCGCCTGCAATCGAGCAACGCCGCGAGGTACAGGGCACTCGGCCTCGACGCGACGACACGTACACGGGCAACCCGGACGTTCGCGCGGGCGCTCGACGACGGACGCCACGCCACGCGCCATGAGCTCGCTGCGGCGCTGGGGCGGGCCCGTATCGACACCACCGGACAACGGCTCGTCCACCTGCTGTACCACGCCGAGCTCGAAGGCCTCATCTGCAGTGGACCGCGCGTGGGCGCGCACCTCACGTACGCGCTGCTCGACGATCGCGTCGCCAGGACTCCTGCGCTGTCACGCGACGAGGCGCTCGGCCGGCTGATCCAGCGCTATTTCACGAGCCACGGCCCGGCGACGGTGCAGGATGCCGCGTGGTGGTCGGGCCTTCCCATGCGCGACGTGCGCGACGGCATCGCACTGGCAGGCGACGCACTCGCGCGCCGGGTGATCGACGACCGCGAGTACTGGACCGCAGCGGAGGGCACGGCACCGGCCGCCCGACGCGCGGCGCGCAACGCCGCGCCGGTGCTCCACCTGCTCCCGAGTTTCGACGAGTACACGGTCGCGTACCGCGACCGATCCGCACTCCTCGACGCCTCGACGGAGCCCTCCGCGTCTGCGCAGTCGGCACTGCTGTCGCAGCCGCTGCTCATCGACGGACGCCACGCCGGCTCGTGGCGCAGGACCATCCCTCCGCGCGCGTCGGCACCCGTCCGTGTGGAAGTGCGCACGCTGCGCCGATTGACGACGTCGGAGCGCCGAGCGCTCGATGCGGCGGTGGAGCGCTACGGGGCGTTCCTGGGACGCGACGGGATGCTGTCCGTGGCTTGAGCGTCAGCGGCCGTAGGGCAGGACGATGAGGGCATACTCCCGGCCCTGCCACAGGAAGGTCTCCGCCGGGGCATTGATGGCACGGTGGTGGATGTCCGGACCGCAGCTGCGCTCGCACTCGCCGGCTCGGACTCCCTCTTCGGGCACGAACTCCTGACAGCCATCGGGGGCGTAGCCGACCTCGACCAGTTCGACATACAGGGCCATCGGACCAAGCTGCAGCGTGCCTGACAGCCGCGCTTCCGGGCCGCCGGGCGTGCCATGTTCACCGGTTGGACGCGGCTGAACCGCCCAGCGCAGTACCGGAAGCGGTGCGTGACCAAGATCGTGCAGCGCTCGCTCCATGACCTTCAGCCTCCCTCCAAGCGAAGACGATTCAGGCCATCCTTGCGTGTCATGACAACCTCAGGAACCCGAGTGCTTCGAAGTACCGCCACGTCTCGTCGAGGCATTCGAGTGGAGGCACGAAGATGACGCAGGCATCGCGGCCTCGCGTCAGCAGCACCCGGTAGGCGTTCAACCGCAGCTGCATCGCATCCTTCACCATGCCGGCGCGCTGGTATCGCGAGGCCTTCGCGTTCGACCAGCGCCCGCCATCCAGTACGAGGTCCGTGCCCCACGCGAGCAGCGTGGCGTCGAGCTCCAGTCCCTGCGTTGCGAACTCGGTCGCGCAGTCTGCCATCAGCCGGCAGCTGCGGCTGTCGTACGCATCCTCGTCGTCGCCATACCACGGACCAACGCGCACCCGCTTTGTCGACTGGAAGTCGTTCATCACGCCGAACCTCACGAGGTCGCGGTCTCGTGACGATGCCACGATGCCGAACCTCGCGTCCCGGTTGTCGGCGTAGCGTTCCTGCAGGTATCCCTTCGCATCGTCGAGGGAGCGTGTCAACCGGAAGTTGAAACCCAGTTGCTCCAGCGCCTCGACCTGCGACCGGAGCGCCTCTGGCGGCTTCGCGTCAAGGAGGTGGCGCACGAGTTCATGAAGGCCCGTCGCCTGGTGCTGGCGAAGGTTCGTGTCGAGGTTCAGCGCAGGATGAACGCGGAGGGGCACGGGGCTGCCCTCGAATACCTCGGCAACAGCCAACGGTGCATGAACCGTCCACTCGTTCTGCCTGTCGGTGCCCTCGACGGCCTCCCTCCACTGGGCAAGGCCGCCCTCCTCACCGACGTGAATCTCCTGGCCGGTGCCAATCAGTCCGAGGACCACGCACCAGTCCGGAATGCGCCCTGCGAACTCGACAAAATGTTCGGGTTCCGAGCGCGCGGGTCCTGCGTACTCCGAATGCTTGGCCGCCACCATGTCGGCATCGAACGCACGCTGGGCCTCGTCGAACACCAGCACGTGTTCCGGTGGCACGAGCCCCGGCCTGCGTGAGTAGGTCTTGACGTAATCCTTCACGCCTCGCACGAACGCCTTGCCGCCACCCGCACTCCTGAACTCGTACTGGAGCACTTCGACGAGGGGCCCGTTCCCGGACAGGAAGACCGCGGGTGCTGAAGGCCTTCCGTGAGACCTCGCCACGGCCAGATCGTCGAGGAATCGGGCGTGCACCGTCTGGAGTCCGACGAGCGTCTTGCCGGCTCCGGGCACGCCCGTGAGCAACACGAGGTGGCGTGAGCGGGTCGCGGCAGCGTGGTGAATGATCTCGGAGATTGCGTCGACCGCCGGAGCGGTGCACGCGTGCGCGCGGTGAATGCGGCGAAGCTCCCGCGACTCGAACAGGTCGCGGGCAGCCTGGATCAGGGTCGGCAGCGGGCAGTACGCCGACTCGTCGAGGAACTGCGCGCGGGAGATCGCATCGCCCGCGCGGGTCCTGACGGCAATGTCGGTGACGACCTCGTCAACGGCGTCTGGCCCGACGACGTGGACGGGGCCGACTGCTGCGAGGCGTCCGCGCGCGCGGGTCGGCACGAGCACGGGCACGACGTCGCGCTCCCAGCACTCGCGATGGTAGAGGCGCAGATCACGCGCATAGGCGGCCGCCTGATCGATGTCGGCCTGCGACGGCGCCGACTTCCCCTTCAACTCGATGACGAGGACACCGGCGCCGACAAGGAGGATGACGTCGGGACGCCGCGACTCGAGCGGCAGCTCGTACTCGAGGATGGCCGAGTACCTGGCAGCCAGTTCGTCTCGCAACAGGACCTCGCCAACTTCCCGCTGCAACGGAGGAATCGAGTCGGCCCATGCGCGGACCTGCTCCGGCGATGCGTCGCGCACGAACGTCTCGAGGCGTTCCCTGATGATGGCGGGCGCCGTCTCGCGAAAGCCGGGGAAGTCGGATTCCCACCCATACCTGGCGCGCTGTTCCGTCATTCGAGCGTGTGCCCTCGGAGAACGCCACAGGCTGCGAAGACCTGACCGACGTGGCACGATCGACGACCCACGTCAGGCGCACCGGCCCGCGGCGTCTTGATAGAGGCGCCAGGATAGCTCATGCGGTCTCGTTTGTGCGGGACGAGAGACGACGTGTCGGCACATCGCCCGAACTCGTCCCGGGACGAGTTCGCACGCATGGCGTCGGATTGATGCCGAGGCTGTCGCCAGGATCGAAGCCCATGAGCTGGACGTGGCGATTGCGCACGGGGTCGCGACCGGTTACGTTTCCCGGATGCCACTTCCCCAGCGCACTCTCGGACCGTCGAAGATCCCCGTCTCTGCACTCGGCCTCGGCTGCATGGGCATGTCCGACTTCTACGGCCCGCGCAACGACGCGCAGTCGATTGCGACGATGCACCGGGCGGTGGACCTGGGCGTGACGCTGTTCGACACCGCCGACATGTACGGGCCGCACACGAACGAGCGGCTCGTCGGCACGGCGCTCCGCCCGCACCGCGACCGCGTGCTCATCGCCACGAAGTTCGGCATCGTCCGCAACCTGGAGGACCCGGCGAAGCGATCGTTCAACGGACGCCCCGAGTACGTGCGGGCGAGCTGCGACGCCAGCCTCCAGCGCCTCGGCGTGGACCACATCGACCTGTACTACCTGCACCGCGTCGATCCCGACACGTCGATCGAAGACACCGTGGGCGCGATGGCCGACCTCGTGACCGCCGGCAAGGTGCGGTTGCTCGGGCTGTCGGAGGCCGGCGCCGCGACGCTTCGCCGCGCGCATGCCGTGCACCCCATCGCGGCACTGCAGTCGGAGTACTCCCTGTGGAGCCGTGACATCGAAGGCGAGGTCGTCGATACCTGCCGCGCGCTCGGCGTGACGATCGTGCCCTACAGCCCGCTCGGGCGCGGCTTCCTGACCGGTGCAATCCGCCGCGTCGAGGACCTCTCACCCGACGACTTCCGCCGGCGCGCCCCGCGCTTCCAGGGCGCGAACTTCGCCAGCAACCTCGCGCTCGTGGACGCCGTCGCGGCGATGGCGCAGGAGCGGGGCTGCACGCCCGCGCAACTCGCGCTCGCCTGGGTGCTCGCGCAGGGAGACGACATGGTGCCGATTCCAGGCACGCGCAGCATCGAACGGCTCGAGGAGAACGTGCACGCACTCGACGTGACGCTCGACGACGCCGACCTGTCGCGGCTCGAGGCCATCGTGCCGCCCGGGGTCGTCGCGGGGCAGCGCTACGCCGAGGACGGGATGAAGGCGATCGGGCGGTAGGCCCAGTCCCGCCGTGCGCAGCGGCTCGGGAGCGGTGGACGCGATAGACTTCGCGTCATGTCCGAATCCCTTCGTTATCCGACAGGCCGCTTCACGTACGAGGAGGCGGATGCTGGCGTCCGGGCACGCGCCATCGAGGCCATCGCGGCACTGCCGGCGGAGCTGCGAACCATTGCCGTCACGCTCGACGACGCCCAGCTCGCGACGCCCTACCGCGAAGGCGGGTGGACGGCGCGGCAGGTGATCCACCACGTCGCCGACAGCCACATCAACGCCTACGTCCGGTCGCGCTGGATGCTCACCGAGGAGCGCCCGACGCTCAAGGCCTACGACGAGAAGGCATGGGCCGAGCTGCCCGACGCGGCGCTCGCGCCAATCGACATCTCGCTGTCGCTGATCGAGACGCTCCACGCGCGATGGCACGCGCTGCTGACCACGCTGTCGGAACCGTCGTTCGCGCGCGAGATCGTCCATCCGGAACGCGGCCCGATGTCGCTCGATCGCCTCGTGCAGATGTATGCGTGGCACGGCCGGCACCACGTGGGCCACCTGGGGATCGTCGCAGGGACACGGGCATGACCACTCGGGTTCGACGGACGGCCCTCGCGCTGGCACTTGCCGGCGTGATCGGTGGAGGTGTATCGACCATGGCGCAGGACCGCCTCTCGGGCCGCGCATTCGCCACGCGTTCCGAGGTCCTCGCCCGTCACGCGATGGCAGCCACGAGCCATCCCCTCGCCACGCAGGCCGCCCTGCAGGTGCTCCGCGACGGCGGCACGGCCGTGGATGCCGCAATTGCCGCCAACGCCGTGCTGGGGCTTGCCGATCCCGGCAACAGCGGCATCGGAGGCGACCTCTTCGCGCTGGTCTGGGACGCGAAGACACGCCGCCTCCACGGGCTCAACGCCAGCGGCCGATCGCCGCGAGGCCTGACGCTCGAGGAGTTCACGCGACGCGGGCTGACGCAGATTCCCGCCACCGGGCCGCTCGGGGTGAGCGTGCCGGGGTGCGTGGACGGGTGGTTCATGCTGCACGGCCGCTTCGGCCGCCTGCCGATGGCGCGCCTCCTCGAGCCGACGATTGCCTACGCGCGCGAGGGCATCCCGGTCGCGGCCGACGCCTCGGACGACCCGACGCTCCGCCTTGCGCAGCGCCTGCCGCTGACGCCGCCGGGGAGCTTCGCCAACCTCCGGGCGCTCTACATGCCGGGCGGTGCGTTCCCGACGAAGGGCGAGCTGTTCCGTAACCCGGCGCTTGCCGATACGCTCGCGCTCATCGCCGGCGACGGCCGGGACGCCTTCTACAAGGGGTCGATCGCCGCGCGGATTGCCGCGCACATCAAGGCCCAGGGCGGCTTCCTCTCGGCCGAGGACTTCGCGGCGCACACGTCGGACTGGGTCGCCCCCGTGAGCACGACGTACCGCGGCTATCGCGTCTGGGAGCTGCCGCCCAACACGCAGGGCGTCGCCGCGCTGCACATGCTGAACATCCTCGAAGGCGTGGACTTCTCGGACGTCGCGTTCGGCAGCGCCGACCACATCCACTGGATCACCGAGGCAAAGAAGCTCGCCTTCGAGGACCTCGCCACCGCCTATGCGGACCCCGCGGCCTTCACCGCACCCGTCGATCGGATGCTGTCGAAGGCCTACGCCGCCGAGCGCCGCGCGCTCGTCCGGCCCGATCGCGCGGGCGTCTACACGTCAGGCCTGCCTGCCGACAGCCACACCGTGTACCTGGCCACGGCAGACGCCGAGGGCAACATGGTGTCGCTCATCCAGAGCAACTCGCTGTCGTTCGGGTCGCTGGAGGTCGCCGAGGGGCTCGGCTTCGCGCTGCACAACCGCGGCATGTGGTTCGAGCTGAAGCCGGGCCACCCGAACAGCTACGCGCCGGGCAAGCGCCCGTTCCACACGATCATCCCGGCCTTCGTGACCAGGGACGACGAGCCCTTCATGGCGTTCGGGGTGATGGGCGGAGACATGCAGCCGCAGGGGCACGTGCAGGTCCTAATGAACATCATCGACTTCGGGATGGACCTGCAGGAAGCCGGCGACGCACCCCGGATGTACCACGCCGGGTCGTTCCCGCGCGCGGGGCACGTCGGCACCGTGGGTGAACTGAGTCTCGAGAACGGCTTCCCGATGGAGACGGTGCGCGAACTGATGCGCCGCGGCCACAAGGTCACGCACGCGCTCGGACTGTTCGGCGGCTACCAGGCCATCATGCGCAAGGACGGCGTCTACTACGGCGCGTCGGAGAGCCGCAAGGACGGACAGGCCGCGGGGTATTGAGCGGGTCGGGAACAGGGCGCGCCCGGGGAGCGCGCCCTGCCACGTCAGGCGTTGACGAGCTTGGCGTCGAGGGTGATCTCGACGGCGCTGAGCGCGCGGCTCACCGGGCAGCCCTTCTTGGCGGCTTCGGCGTGCTCGAGGAAGGTGGCCTGGTCGATGCCGGGCACGACGCCTTCGGTGACGAGGTCGATCTTCGTGATCGTGAAGCCGTCGCCCACCTTCTCGAGGTGGACCTTGGCCTCGCTCGAGACGCGCGTGGGCGTGTGGCCGGCCTTGCTGAGGATCAGCGAGAACGCCATCGAGAAGCAGCCGGCGTGCGCTGCCGCGATGAGTTCCTCGGGGTTGGTGCCCGTGCCGTTCTCGAACCGCGACGCGAACGAGTACTGCCCCTCGAAGGCGCCGCTGCCGAGCGCGACCGTACCGTTGCCGTCCTTGAGCGAGCCGTTCCACTGCGCCTTCGACGTCCGAATCATCTTTCGTCCTCTCGTGACTTGCGCGCGCGTCGTGCGCGCGGATGCCTACAGCCTACCGCTTTCGAGGGCAAGCCCGCGCATGGCACCCGCCCGTTCTCGCGCCGCCTCGTCGTCCATCAGGCGATCGACGGGAATCGGGCTGACCCAGCTCCAGTTGTCCGGCCCGACGGTCGCCGGCACGTTGATGCGGCCGCGCCAGCCGAAGACGTCCTGCATGGGCACGATCACGAGGTCCGATCCGGCATGGACGAGCGCCGCGAGCAGCGCGTCGCGCACCCGATCGTCGAAGCCCTGATCGGCCGACAGCCCGGCCTCGCACAGGCGCGGAATCCGCAGCACGGCGGCACGCTCGTCGATGCCGGCCGTGTCCCACCAGTCGGCGAGCATGTCGGTGTCGTGCGTCCCGGTCGTGGCAAGCGACACCGACGGATACTGCGCCGGGTCGTGGAACGGCTGCCCGTGCGCATGCCAGTCGCGCTCCCAGCGCAGCACGCGGTAGCCGGGCAGGCCGATCGCCTGCAGCGAGGCCCTCACGAAGTCGGGGATGGTGCCGAGGTCCTCGGCAATCAGCGCGGCGCCCGCGCTCGCGAACGCGGCAATCGTCGCCTCGCCGAGCCGCTGCTGCTCGTCCTGCTCGCCGGGCACGAAGTACGGCGTGCCGCCATCGACAGGCCGCCAGTACGTGCGGTAGAAGCCGACGAGGTGGTCGATGCGGAAGCCGTCGAACATCGCCGCCATGCGGCGCGCGCGCGCCCGCAGCCAGCCGAAGTCGTCCGCGCGCATGACGTCCCAGCGATACACCGGCAGGCCCCAGTCCTGCCCGGTGTCCGAGAAGGCGTCCGGCGGCGTGCCGACCGTCGCCTCTCGTGAGAAGAGCCCCTGGTGCGCCCACACGTCGGCACTGTCGCTCGACACCATGAACGGCAGGTCGCCGACGAGCGCGATGCCATCGAGGTCGCGCCGGGCCTGCTCCCACTGCCGCTGCGCGACCCACTGCTGCCAGCAGATCTCGAGCACCGCACGCGCATGCTCGCGCCTTGCCGCCGCGAGCGCCGACGCGTCGCGCCCCGCGAGCCCGTCGGGCCACTCCCACCAGGGCCTGGCGTCGTGGTGGTCGTGCAGCACGCGGAAGATCGCGTAGTCATCGAGCCACCAGCCCTCGTCGGCGATGTACTGCTTCAATTCATCGGCGCGCGGCGTGTCGCGCGCCCACTCCGCGTCGTGGAACCAGTCGAACGCACGCCTGAGGACGGCGTCCTTCACCGCCCGCGCCTGCGCGTACGGCACGCCCGGCATCGCATTCAGCCGCGCCTGCCGCTCGCGATCCCCGGCCTCGAACGCCGCGTCGCCGAGCGCCGCGACCTCCGGCAGGTCGTCGAGGGCCACGTACAGCGGCTCGATGGCCATGGCACTCAGCGCCGAATACGGCGAGGTCTGTCCGGTCGCCATGTCGTTGACCGGCAGCACCTGCAGCAGGGAGAACCCCGATGCGCGCAGCCACGGCGCGAGACGCCGCAGGTCGCCGATGTCGCCGACACCCCAGCTGCGCGTGGAGCGGGCCGAGAACAGTGGCAGCAGCAGTCCGGCGCGACGGCCGAGCGATGCGTAAGACGTGCCTGTCATGTCAGCTGGAGAGCGGGAAGCCTGCACATCACGTCGAGTCCCTCCTGCACGTCCCGTTCCGGGGCAAGCAGGCTCAGGACGACGTAGCCGTCGTGCGGCAGGTCGTAGAAGTAGCCGGGATGGACGATCACGTCCCGTTCGAGGAGGGCAAGGGCCACGTCGTCAGGGCCGCCGACGCAGGGCACGCGCAGCACCACGCTCCACCCGCCGTCCGGACTGCGGACGTCGATGGCGCTGCCGGCGACCGCTGCCCGTACCCGTGCGAGGTTGGCTGCAAGCCGCGCCCGTATCTGCTCGCGTACGGGCGCACCATCCCGCAACAGCACCGGGAGCGCCACCTGCACGGGCGTCGACACCGAGAGGTACGTGTCGGCCACGACCTCGAGGCCGGCCATTGCCGGGACGGCCAGCGGTTCCGGGCCGCGCACGCAAATCCACCCGAGCTTTGCCTGCGGGAGGCCGACGAGCTTCGACAGGCCGTTGAGACGGAACACGAGGACGCCAGGCGTGGGCGGCAGGGGCACGTAGCCGGCGGCAGCGGCCCCGGCTCGGTCCCCCAGTGGATACGCCGCAAACACCTCGTCCACGATCAGGGCCAGGCGGTGCCGGCGACACACGTCGGCAATCAGGTCCCACTCGCGCGGCGAGGGCACGGTGCCCGTCGGATTGTTCGGCGACACGACGACGATGGCGCGGGTGCGGGGGCCGATCGCGGCCTCGAGCTGGCTGGAGTCCAGCACCCAGGTGCCGATGTCCCTGAAGGTGTAGTGACGCGCATCGACCGCGTCGAGTCGAGCGAGGTGCTCGAACAAGGGGTAGCTTGGAGACGGCACCAGGATCTGGTCGCCCGGGTCGCACAGCAGCTTGAAGACGTGCGAATACGCCTCGCTGGTGCATGCCGTGAGCACGAGATCGTCGGCGTCGACCGTCTCGCCGACGGTCGCGTACCAGCGGGCGATGGCCTCGCGCGCCGCCGGCATGCCGCGCGGGTGCGGGTCGTAGGCCCGGCCCGCATCGTTCGACCAGGCAGCGGCCAGCGTTTCCGGATATGCCAGCCCTGCCACGGTGGGATTCGAGATCGTGAGGTCCACGAGCCGCCCGGGACGCGCCCGCCGGGCGGCGACGGCTGCCGCCAGCGGCGTCGGTTCGAGCGAGGCGGGCAGGCGCGACGAGATCATCAGGTCCCTCCGGCAGGGTACCATTCGCGATTCGCGCCGACGCGACAGGCACAGGCAGGGCCATCGGCCCGGGAGAGTTCGCATGGGTAAGGTGAAGATCGCAGTGCTCGCACTGCTCGCCGCATGGACGGTCGGCTGCATCTCGCTGGACTCGGTCGTCAAGGTGAAGGCCGACGGCACGGGCACCATCGAACAGACGATGCTGATCAACAGCTCGGCGATGGGCATGATGTCGATGATGGGCGGCCAGGACGGCGCCGCCGAGGCAAAGACGAAGCTCGATCCGGCAGCGCTCTTCTCGAAGGAGAAGCTGACGGCCGAGGCGACGAACCTCGGCGAGGGCGTGACGTTCGTGTCGAGCACGCCGGTGACGCAGGGCGAGATGACGGGCGTGAAGGCGATCTACGCGTTCACCGACTTCAACGCGCTGAAGGTCAGCACGGCGATGCCCGATCTCGAGGACGGCGGCACGACGATGAAGGGCAAGGGCCAGCGGCTGCCGATGGTGCTGACGCGCACCGGCGGATCGTCGCTCATCACGCTCGACATGCTGGCTGCGATGAACAAGCCGTCGGGCGAGGCGCCGACGGCAAAGGCAAAGCCGGAGGGCACGCCCGAGATGCCCAAGGAGATGCTGGCGATGCTGGCGCCGATGTTCAAGGACATGCGCGTCGCCATCTCGCTCGAGCCGCAGGGCACCATCCTCCGCACCAATGCCACGCACGTGCAGGGGCAGCGCATCACGCTGTTCGACGTGGCCTTCGGCGAGGTGCTCGCCGACCCGGCCGGCCTCGAGAAGATGGAGGCGCTCGGCACCGACCCGTCGCTGCCGCAGATCCGCACGGCGCTGAAGGGCCTCAAGGGCATCCGGATCAACGACGTCGAGAAGCTCGAGGTCGAGTTCCGCTAGGCGGCTGCCGCCTCAGGACAGCGGCGCGCCCGGGAGGTACTCCGGGGCGCGCCGCAACCGCGTCCGCTGCTCGTACGCGTACGCCATCCCTATCAGCAGTCCTTCCGACCACGCCGGCCCGATGAACGAGACGCCGATCGGCAGGCCGTGCACGAAGCCGGCCGGCACGGTGACGTTCGGGTAGCCGGCAACGGCCGCCGGCCCTGAACTCCCGCCCGTGCCGTAGTCGCCGTTCACGAGGTCGGTCAGCCAGGCCGGACCGCCGCTCGGCGCCAGGATCGCGTCCACCTTCCTGCCGCGGAACACCCGATCGAGCCCCTCGGTGCGCGCGAGCCGCCGCGCCTTCGCCCGTGCCGCACGGTACGCCTTCTCCGTGAGCGGGCCCTTCGCCTGCGCCTGCGTGAAGATGTCCTGGCCGAAGTACGGCATCTCCTCCTTCGCGTGCGCCTCGTTGAACGCCATCACGTCCGCGAGGCTCGTCATCGGCGATGCAGGCCCGAGCCCGGCGAGATACGCATCGATGCCCGCCTTGAACTCGTAGAGCAGCACCTGGAACTCGGCCTGCCCGAACTGGCCGCGCGTCGGCAGGTCCGCTGGATCGACAATCGTCGCGCCGGCGCCTTCCACGGCCGCGATGGCCTCCTCCATCAGCGCGTCCACGCGCCGGTCGAACCCGAAGAAGTTGCGCATCACGCCGATGCGGCGGCCCTGCAGGCCGTCCATCCGCAGGTGCTCGCGGTAGTCCGAGGCGATGCGCGCCGTCCGTGTCGCGGCGTCCCCGGGATCGACTCCGGCGATGGCACCGAGCAGCGCCGCGGCGTCTGCCACCGTGCGCGCCATCGGCCCGGCGGTGTCCTGCGTGGCCGCGATCGGGATGATCCCGCTGCGGCTCACGAGGCCGACGGTCGGCTTGATGCCGACGACGCCGTTGCGGCTCGCGGGGCAGATGATCGATCCGTCGGTCTCGGTGCCGACGGCCGCCGCGCAGAGGCTTGCTGCCACGGCGACGCCCGATCCGGTGCTCGACCCGCAGCCGTTGCGGTCGAGGGCGTACGGGTTGCGCGTGAGCCCCCCGCGGCCGCTCCACCCGCTCGTCGAGTCGTTCGATCGGAAGTTCGCCCACTCGCTCAGGTTCGTCTTGCCGAGAATCACGGCGCCGGCTTCGCGCAGCCGCGCCACGAGCCATGCGTCACGGGATGGCTTCGCGTCCACGAGCGCCAGCGACCCCGCCGTCGTCTTCATCCGGTCGGCGGTGTCGATGTTGTCCTTGATCAGCACCGGGATGCCGTGCAGCGGGCCGCGCACGCGACCGGACCTGCGCTCCTCGTCGAGCCTCGCCGCGATGTCGAGGGCGTCGGGATTGAGCTCGATGACGCTGTTGATGGCGGGGCCCTGCCTGTCGATGGCGTCGATGCGGCGCAGGTACGCCTGCGTGATCGCGCGGGCGGTCAGTTCGCCCGACGTCATGGCCTGCTGCAGGTCGGCAATCGGGCGCTCGCGGATCTCCTCGCCGACGTCGAGCACCGCGCGAGACGAGCGTTCCTGCATCGCGGACGCGGGTGCGGCATCGATCGACGACGAGGTCACGAGGGCCGCGCTGCCGATGGCAGCCTGCTGGAGGAACTGTCGGCGTCGCACCATCGGCCGGATGTTACAATCGCGCCCCTCCGGAGGCCAGTTCATTGCACATACGCACGCCTGCGCTGCTGCTCATGCTCGCCCTCGCGTCCTGCGCAGGGTCGGTCGACGAAGCCCTCGCCCAGTCGCAACCGCTGAAGATCGGCGAACGCACACGGCAGTGGACGCGCATCGACGGCTTCGTGCCGATGTACTGGGACGAGCTGTCGGGCCGCCTGTATCTCGAGATCTCGCGGTTCGACCAGGAACTGCTGTACCAGACGTCACTGCCGGCCGGGCTCGGCTCGAACCCCGTGGGCCTGGACCGCGGCCAGCTCGGGACGACGGCGGTCGTGACGTTCAGGCGCGTCGGCCCGCGGGTGCTGCTGACGCAGGCCAACTACCGGTTCCGCGCCCTGAGTGACGATGCGGCGGAACGCCAGGCGGTGGCCGACTCGTTCGCGCAATCCGTGCTGTGGGGATTCAAGGTGGAAGCCGCCGAGGACGGCCGCGTGGTCGTGGACGGCACGGACTTCCTGCTGCGCGACGCGCACGGCGTCGGCGATCGCCTGCGTACGGCCAACCAGGGCACATGGCGCGTCGATGCCAATCGCACGGCGTTCCACCTGCCGCGGACCAGGGGGTTCCCGCGCAACACCGAGATCGAGACGATCGTCACGCTCACGACAGACGGTGCGCCCGGGGCTCTCGTCCGGCAGGTGTCGCCGGCAGCAGGGGCCGTGACGGTGCGCCAGCATCATTCGTTCGTGCAGCTGCCCGATCTGGCGACGCACGCGTTCGAGCCGCGGGTCGCCGATCCGCGCGCCGGCGGCATCGACATGATGTTCCACGATTACGCGTCACCGATCACCGAGCCCATCGAGAAGCACTGGGCCATCCGCCACCACCTGCAGAAGAAGGATCCCGCGGCGGCGGTCAGCGACGTCGTCGAGCCCATCGTGTACTACGTGGACAATGGCACGCCCGAGCCCATTCGGAGCGCACTCGTCGAGGGCGCGCAATGGTGGGCGAAGGCCTTCGAGGCCGCCGGCTTCCGCAACGGCTTCGAGGTGCGTGTCCTGCCGGCCGATGCCGACCCGATGGACCTTCGCTACAACATGATCAACTGGGTCCATCGGTCGACGCGCGGATGGTCGTACGGCGCCGCGGTCGTGGACCCGCGCACGGGGCAGATCCTGAAGGGCAACGTCAGCCTCGGGTCGCTGCGCGTGCGCCAGGACATCATGATCGGCTCGACGCTGGCGGCCGTGGCCAGCACGGACGACCCGCTCCGCTGCATGGCAGGCGACTCCCCGGACGCGGAATACCTCGCGGCGCTCGATCCGAAGACGGATGCGACGGCCATGGCGCTTGCGCGCATCCGGCAGCTCTCGGCGCACGAGGTCGGGCACACGATCGGCCTCTCGCACAACTTCGCCGCGAGCACGTACGGGCGCGCGTCGGTGATGGACTACCCGGCACCGATGGCGAAGATCACTGGAGGGGCCATCGATCTCTCCGAGGCGTATGGCGAGGGGGTCGGCGCGTTCGACGAGTTCTCGGTGAAGTACGCCTACAGCCAGTTCGCGCCCGGTGCCGACACGACCGCGGAGCTCGCGCGCCTCGTGGACGACGCGACGGCGCAGGGGCTGCTGTACATCTCGGACGCCGATGCCAGGCCGGCCGGGGCCGCGCATCCGCTCGCGAGCCTGTGGGACAACGGCGCTGACCCGATCGACGCGTTGAAGCACGAGCTTGCCGTCCGCAGGCTCGCGATGGATCGCTTCGACGTCACGCGCATCCCGGAAGGCCGCTCGCTGGGCTTCCTCGAGCAGCGGTTCGTGCCGCTGTACTTCCACCACCGTTACCAGCTGCAGGCCACGGTGAAGTCGATTGGCGGGCAGTCCTACAGCTACGCGGTGCGCAAGGGCACGTCACCCGTACCGGCGGGCACGGCCATCGTGCCGCCCGACCGCCAGCGCGCCGCGCTCGAGGCCGTGCTCGAGACGCTGTCGCCGGACGTGCTCGTCGTGCCCGATCGCGTGCTGTCGCTGCTGCAGCCGCGCACCGACGTGTTCGGCGGCTTCAACACGGAGATGTTCCCGCGGCGGACGGGGCTCACGTTCGATCCCGCGGCGGCCGCGTCGATTGCCGCCGACATGACGATCGCCGCGCTGCTGAATCCCGAGCGCGCGGCGCGGCTCGTGGAGTTCCACGCGCGCAACCCGAAGCAGCCGGCGCTGCACGAGGTGATCCAGGCGATCCGCACGAAGCTGCGTCCGTCGTCGCTGCGCGAGGACGCCGCGGCCCTGGCGCTGCGCGCGGCGCAGATGGTGCTGGTGAGGCGGCTGATGGAACTCGGCGCCAACGAGTCTGCGTCTGGCGACGTGCGTGCCATCGCACAGCAGCAGCTCGGGCAGCTCATGGCGCTCACGATGCCGACGAGCAAGACCGGTCCCGCGGCCAGTCCTGCGTGGGCCGCGCACACAGGCGCGCTCCGTGCACTGATCGATCGGTACACGGAGCGCCCGTACTCGCCATACACGCCGCAGGAGCCGCTGCCGGTGCCGGCCGGCGACCCCATTGGCGGCATGTGAAGCCCCTGGCCGACGGGCCGGGGGCGCGCCCTCCCTACTTGTGGTGCGGGCGCAGGAACGCCGGCACGTCGAGCGGTGACGCATCGTCGGTGCCGGTCGCCTGGTGCTCGTCCACGTAGACCGGCGTCGACGACGAGGGCAGGTCGAGGATGTGACGGCGCCCAGTCGGGTTGATGGCAAGGCGGCCGCTCGTGCCCGTGGCTGCCGGTTCGACGGCAACCGGCGGCTGCCACACGGCGTCCTGGCTGTACTGGTTCATGTCCACGGGCGTGCGGCTCGCGCCGCCGGCACGCTGCAGCGTCTCCGGCTTGTCGAAGCCCGTCGCGATGACCGTGATCTTGATCGTGCCGGCCATCGTCGGATCGACGACGGCGCCGAAGATGATGTTGGCCTCCTCGTGGGCGGCCTCCTGGATGATGCTGGAGGCCTCGCTCACCTCGGTGAGGCAGATGTCCGAGCCACCCGTGACGTTGATGATCACGCCGCGTGCGCCGCGCACCGAGGCGTCTTCGAGCAGCGGGCTCGAGATCGCGCGGTTGGCGGCCTGTATGGCTCGATCCTCGCCCTCGGCGACACCCGTGCCCATGATGGCGAGCCCCATGCCCGACATGATGGTCTTGACGTCGGCGAAGTCGAGGTTGATCAACCCCGGCACGAGGATCAGGTCCGAGATGCCCTGGATGGCCTGACGCAGGATGTCGTCGGCCGCGGCAAACGCCTCCGGCAGCGGCGTGCGGCGATCGATCGTCGCGAGCAGCCGCTCGTTCGGGATCGTGATCACCGTGTCCACGGCCTCCCGCAGGTCGCTGAGCCCCCGCTCGGCCTGCGTGGCGCGCCGCTTGCCCTCGAACTTGAACGGCTTGGTGACGACGGCAATCGTCAGCGCGCCGAGTTCGGTGGCGAGGCTGGCAATCACCGGCGCGGCTCCGGTGCCCGTGCCGCCGCCGAGGCCCGTGGTGACAAACACCATGTCGGCGCCGTCGAGCACCTCGATCAGCTTGTCGGTGTCCTCGAGTGCGGCGTTGCGGCCGACGTTCGGGTCGGCTCCCGCTCCGAGCCCCTTCGTCAGCTTGCCGCCGATCTGGATCTTCGTGGACGCCGGGCTCTGCTGGAGCGCCTGAAGGTCCGTGTTGGCGACGATGAACTCGACGCCGCTCAGTCCCGATCGCACCATGCGGTTGACGGCGTTGCTGCCGCCGCCGCCGACGCCCACCACCTTGATGCGCGCGCCCGCGCGCACTTCGGTGTCGAGCGTGAGCCGCAGTGCCTGTTCGTCGGTCATCACGCCACCGTGTCGTCGGTCGTAGCCGTCCATGTCGTTGTTGTGCATGCCTTGCCCGCCCCCTTGCTGCCGTTCACCGGCCGATGAAGAACTCGCGGAACATCGAGCTGACCAGTTCCGCGATGCGCCCGAATCCCTTCAGGGACTTGTGGGGCACCGCCGGCCGGTTGCGGCTCGCGTACATGACGGCGCCGACGGCCGTCGCGTAGATCGGGCTGCTGGCCTGGTCGCCGAGCCCTGATGCCCCCGCCGGCACGCCGCGGCGCACCGGCAGGTCGAAGATCTGTTCGGCGATCTCGGCCATGCCGTCGAGGCACGAACCACCACCGGTGAGCACGATGCCCGAGTGCAGCGAGTTGCTGCAGCCGGCCTTGTCGATCTCGTCCCACAGCATGTGGAACACCTGCTCGGCGCGCGGCTGCAGGATCTGCGAGAGGATGCGCCGCGACATCACGCGCGGACGACGGCCGCCGACGCTCGCGACCTCCATCGTCTCGTCCTCGCCGACCATCGAGTTGAGCGCGCAGCCGCAGCGGCGCTTCAACTTCTCGCCATCGGGGACGGGCGTCCGCAGCCCGACCGCGATGTCGTTCGTGAAGTGGTCGCCGCCAATCGCGACCACCCCCGTGTGCCACAGGCTCCCGCGCTCGAAGATCGCGAAGTCGGTGGTGCCGCCGCCGATGTCCACGAGCGCCACGCCGAGTTCGCGCTCGTCCGGCGTGAGCACGGCCTCGGCCGCCGCGATCTGCTCGAGCACAGTGTCCACCACCGCGACGCCGGCGCGGTTGACGCAGGCCACGAGGTTCTGCATCGAGGCCGCGCCGCCCGTGACGATGTGGACGTTGACGTCGAGGCGCGACCCGGTCATGCCGACCGGATCGGCAATGCCCTCCTCGTCGTCCACCGCGAAGTCCTGCGGGAGCACGTGCAGGATCTCGCGGCCGTTCGGCAGCGCGAACGCCTTTGCGGCATCGAGCGCGCGCTTGACGTCGTCGCGCGTGATCTCGCGCGTCTTGCCCGACACCGCCACCACACCGCGGCTGTTGAAGCCCTTGATGTGCGCGCCCGAGAGCGTGAGGTACACCGAGTCGATTTCGATGCCGGCGGTCAGCTCGGCCTCCTCGATCGCCTTCTTGATCGACTCGACCGCCTCCTCGAGGTTGACAACCGACCCGCGCCGGATCCCCTTGGCGTCGGCCGTGCCGATGCCGATGATCTCCACCCCGCCGTCGTCGGTGACCTCCCCGACGATCGCAGCCACCTTCGTGGTGCCGACGTCGAGCCCCACCAGGTAGCGTTCATTACGAGCCACGATGCCCTCCCACGTACGACCTCACGCCGTCATTGCCCATCGCCATCGCCAGTTCCCTGCTCGTCCTCGTCCACCGAGTCGGCCAGCGCCTCGGCTACCGCGCCCTCGTCGGGCTCGGGCGTCAGCGACGCGAACGTCGCGCCCGCCTTCCGTGGCCGCACGTACACGCGGTTGTCGAACCGCATGTCCACCGATTCCACGGCCTGCACCATCTTCGTGAGCCGCTCGCCCATGTCGAGGTAGGCCTGCACCCGCTCGCCGAACTTCTCGTGCCCCACGCGCAACAGCACGGGATCGTCGTTGAGCAGGATCGACACGTTGCGGTCGTCGCCGACGTCGATCTGCGACACACGCCAGAGCAGCCTCGCCTCGCGCAGCGACGCGAGCGCGTCGGCCACGAGTTCCACGCGCAGCGCGTCGGGCGCGGCCGATGGATCGGCGTCCTCGCCAATGAGGCCCTCGACGATCGGCAGGTCCACCGCGCCGTACCGCGGGCCGAACTCGTCCACCACGGTGCCCTGCTCGTCGATCAGCCACAGCCGCTGTCCGGCACGGGCGATGGCCATCGGCGATCGCTCGACGATGCGGACCTCGATCGTGTCGGGCAGCGCGCGGCGCAGGCTCGCCTCGCGCACCCAGGGGGACGCGAGCAGCCGGGTCCGCCACTCCTCGAGATCGGTCGTGACGATGTTGCGGCCGCGCAGCCCGTCGAGCAGCGCATCCACCTCGCCCGTCGAGAGGCGGTGGGTGCCGAGGCTGCGGATGTCGCGCACCTCGAACGCCTCGCCGCTCGTCATCACGCGCTGCACGTACCAGCCCGATCCGATCAGCGCCAGCGACGCCGCGGTGACGCGAAGCCCCGTCCAGAGCCGCGCGCGCCACGCGCCTGCCGTGCGCGCGCCGTCGCGGGCGCGCACGAAGCGCGGGTCGCGCGGCGTGGCACCGGGCACGCGGCGCGTGTTGCGGGCCTGCGGACGCGGCGGCATCAGGCGCGCACCTCCAGCGCATCGAGCACGCGCGGCCCGAGCGAGCCGACCGATCCCGCGCCGAGCGTGACGACAAGGTCGCCCGCGCGCGCAATCGCCGCGACAGACGCCGGCGCCTCCTGCAGGCCGTCCATCAGGTGCACGGGCTTGCCGCCGTGCGCCGCAATGGCCTCGCCGAGCGCCTCGGACGTGATGCCCGGAATCGGATCCTCGCTCGCGGCGTAGATCGGCAGCAGGCAGACCTGGTCGGCCTGCGCGAGCACGCCGGCAAACTCCTCCATCAGCGAGGCCGTGCGCGTGTAGCGGTGCGGCTGGAACAGCAGCACCAGCCGGCGATCCCAGGCCTCCCGGCAGGCAGCCACGACGGCCGCGATCTCCGTCGGGTGGTGGCCGTAGTCGTCGACGACGAGCACGCCGGCGCGTTCGCCGACGACCTGCAGCCGGCGCTCGGCGCCGCGGAACTCCGCGAGCCCGGACGCGATGCGGCCGAAGTCGAGCCCGAGTTCGAGCCCGACGCCGACTGCTGCGAGCGCATTGCGCAGGTTGTGCCGGCCGGGCACCTGCAGCGTCAGCGTGCCGAGCCGTTCGAGCGATGCGCCTCCAGCGGTCCGGCGCGACACCTCGCACGTCGTGTGGCCGTGACTGCTGGTGACGTGCGACGCCACGAGCATCGCGTCGTCGCGATCGGTCGCGTAGGTCATGACGCGTCGCGTGATGCGCGGCAGCAGCCGTTCGAGGACCGGATCGTCGATGCCGACGATCACCGCGCCGTCGGGCGGAACCTTGTTGGCGAACTCCACGAACGCGTCGAGCGCGCGCTCGAACGTGCCGTAGTGGTCGAGGTGCTCGCGATCGACGTTCGTGATCACGCCGATCACGGGCGCGAGCTTCAGGAACGAGCCGTCGCTCTCGTCGGCCTCGGCCACGATGATATCGCCCTGTCCGAGCCTCGCATTGCTGCCGAACGCGGCAAGGCGTCCGCCGATCACGGCCGTCGGGTCCATGCCGGCGCGTTCGAGCATCAACGCGACCATCGACGTCGTCGTCGTCTTGCCGTGCGCGCCCCCAATCGCGACCCGGACGGGTCGCAGCTGCATCAGCTCCGCGAGCATCTCGGCGCGCGCGATCACGGGGATGCCGCGACGTCGGGCCTCGACGATCTCCGGGTTGTCGGCCCGCGCCGCCGACGTCACGACGACGACCTCGGCCTCGCCGACGTGAGCCGCGTCGTGCCCCTCGTGGGTGCGCACGCCGAGGGACGCGAGCCGCCGCGTGATGTCGGACGCGCGCGCGTCCGATCCGCTCACGGGATATCCGAGGGTCACGAGCAGTTCGGCGATGCCGCTCATGCCGATGCCGCCGATGCCGACGAAGTGGACGCGCCGCGGATTGCCGGCCATCAGGGCACCCTCGCCATCAGCGCCTCGGCGCGTGCCGCGATGACGTCGGCGGCATCAGGCCGGGCAAGGCCCCTGGCGCGCGTCGCCATGGCCTGGCGGCGCTCGTCGTCGGCGAGCAGCGCGCCGATCTCGGACGCGAGGCGCTCGCCCGTGAGGTCGGCCTGGTCGAGCATCACCGCCGCGCCGGCCGCCTCCAGCGTGCGAGCATTCGCGCGCTGGTGGTCGTCGGTCGCCTGCGGGAAGGGCACGAGGATTGCGGCACGGCCCGCAGCGGTCAGTTCCGCGAGCGTCGTGGCGCCGGCACGACACACGACGAGGTCGGCCTGCGCCACCTGCTGCGGCATGTCGTCGATGAAGGCGCGCACGTCGGCGGCGAGGCCGGCGGCGGCGTAGCCGGCCCTCACCGCCTCGAGGTCGCGCGCTCCCGTCTGGTGGACCACATGACACGTGCCCGGTAGGTCACGAACGTGCGGCGCTGCCGCCACCATCGCCTGATTGATCGCGTGTGCACCCTGGGAACCTCCGAAGACGAGCACTCTCCGTTGATCCGTCGTGGGCGGCGTGGGCCCGATCGCGAGGAACGCCTCGCGCACCGGATTGCCGCTCACGAACCCATGGCCGTGGAAGAAGCGCAGGGACGACTCGTAGGTGACGCCAGCGGCATCCACGAGGCGCGCGAGCCACCTGTTCGTGAGGCCAGGCGTCGCGTTCTGCTCCAGCAGGAGCGTCGGGATGCTCCGCATGGCGGCAAGCGCCACCACGGGGCCTGAGCTGTAGCCACCGACGCCAATCACGAGGTCCGGCCGCCGGCGCGAGAGCACCTGCCAGGCGTCGAGCCCGCTGAGGGGCAGCAGCCCCACCCCGCGTGCCACGGCACCCGCACTCTTGCCCTTCAACCCGGCGCTGCGAATCAGGTCCAGCTCGAAACCCTCCTCGGGCACGATGCGGCTCTCGATGCCGCGGGCCGTGCCGACGAAACTCACCTGCGTCCGTGGATCGCGTCGGCGCAGCGCGTGCGCCACGGCGATGCCCGGATAGAGATGGCCCCCGGTGCCGCCACCGGCGATCACCACATGACGAGGCCGCGTGCTCTCGGTGCGTGCATCCACGATCAGGCGTCGATCGAAGCGTGCTGCGACACGTTGAGCAGGATGCCGAGGCCCACGAGGTTGACAAGCATCGACGACCCGCCCGCACTGACGAAGGGCAACGGCAGGCCCTTTGTCGGCAGCAGGCCGAGCACGACGCTGATGTTGATGAGGCCCTGCACGGCCATCATCGTCGTCAGGCCGACGGCGAGGAACGCACCGAAGCGGTCCTGCGCATTGGCGGCGATGCGAAGCCCGCGCCAGCCGATCACGAGCAGCGCGAGCAGCACCGCGGTCGCCCCGAGCAGCCCGGTCTCCTCGGCAATCACCGCGTAGATGAAGTCGTTCTGCGGCTCGGGCAGGAACCGCAGCTTCTGCAGGCCCTCCATCAGCCCGCGGCCCGTGAGTCCGCCGGTGCCGACCGCGATGATCGACTGGATCACCTGGAAGCCGCTGCCGAGCGGGTCCGCCCAGGGATCGAGGAACGCGAGCACGCGCGCCCGGCGATACGGCGTCAACCAGACGAGCACGTAGAGGACGGGCGCCAGCATCACGCCCGCAAGGCCGATGTACTGCAGGCTCAGGCCGGCGGCAAACAGCATCGCCAACGCGACGATGCCGATCGAGATGGTCGTGCCGAGATCGGGCTGGTAGAGGATCAGGCCGGCCATGGCCGCGAGCACGATGCCGACGGGCATGAGGACGCTGCGCAGGTCGTTGATCCGCTCCATGCGCCGGCTCAGGATGTCGGCGACGAAGATCACGACCACGAGCTTTGCCAGCTCGGACGGCTGGATGCCGATGCTCCCGAACCCGAGCCAGCGCTGCGCGCCCTTGATGCTCTGGCCGGCGCCAACGAGCTTCATCACCGCCAGCAGGCCGAGGAGCAGGAAGACGACGGCGAGCGCCGTGTTGATGACGGTCGGCTGCTGCCAGGCGCGGTAGTCGATGCGCATCACCACCACCATGAGCAGCGATCCGAGCAGCACCCACGTCGCCTGCCGCGCCATCAGCTGCATCGGCACGGACGTCACGTCCATGGCCTTGCCGGCAAGCGCGCTGTACACCATCACGACGCTGACGCACACGAGGAAGAGGGCGGCTCCGAACAGCCACTTGTCCGACTTCAACTTGCGAGCCATGACGATCCCCCTCTAAAGACGCAGCGCGCTGCGCCCGAAACGTCGGGGTGCGGAACGAATGGTGAGCGGTCAGCAGTCATCAACAGACGTACGGGCCGGGACACCGACCTCGCAGACCGGGGCAGCCTGCGTTCCCAGCGGCCAGCTCCTGACCGCGTCACGCCTGCTGATGACTGCTCACCACTCACCCGTTCCGCACCTCCCCGCCGCGTGCCGCGCCCGCGAGGCGCATCACGACGGCCTTGAACGCGCGACCACGATCGGCGTAGTCGCGAAACATGTCGAAACTCGCGCAGGCCGGCGCCAGCACCACCACGCCGCCGCCCTCGCGCTGCCCCAGCGCCTGCACCACCGCTTCGTCGATCGACGCAGCGCGCGTCACGGGCACGAACGGCGACAGCGACGCCTCGACGAGCGGCGCCGCCTCGCCAATCGCCACGACCGACCCGCGGCGCACCTGCAGCGGCGGCGCGAGCCGTGCGAAGTCGCCGCCCTTGTACACGCCGCCGACGATTGCCGTCACCGGCACGTCGAAGGCCTCGATCGCCATCGTCGCGGCATCCACGTTGGTGGCCTTCGAGTCGTTGTAGATGCGCACGGGCCCAATCGTCGCCACGTACTCGAGCGCGTGCTCGAGGCCTGAGAACCCCTCCACGGCGCGTGTCATGTCCGGTGCGGACACACCGGCGAGCCCTGCCACCGCGCAGGCGGCCATGACGTTGCCGAGCATGTGCCGGCCGGTGAGGCGCACCGACGACACCGGCACGAGCGGACGCGCACGCCCGTCGTCGTCACGCCAGGCAATCACGCCGCCGTCGATGCCGACGCCCGCATCGGTGCGCACGTCCGCGCCGAACGCGACGAGACGCGCGCCGCTGCGCGCCGCGTGGGCGGTGATGCGTGCGTCCGACGCCGGCACCACGGCCCAGTCGTCGGGCGTCTGGTTCTCGAAGACGCGCGCCTTCGCCTGCTCGTAGGCGTCCTCGGTGCGATGGCGATCGAGATGATCGGGCGAGAAGTTCAACCACGCCGCGATGCGCGGGTGATACCGCACGATCGTCTCGAGCTGGAAGCTGCTCGTCTCGACGACGTGCCACGTTCGCGCCGTGGACGCATCGACCTGCGCCGACAGCGGCACGCCGATGTTGCCGCCGACGAGCACCGGCTGGCCGGAGGCCTCGATCATCGCGCCCACGAGCGTTGTCGTCGTGGACTTGCCCTTCGAGCCGGTGATGGCAATCACGGGTCCGGCGAGCAGCGACGCGGCGTACTCGAGCTCCCCGATCACGGGCACGCCCCGCTGGCGGGCCGACTGCAGCAGCGGCACGTCGGCAGGCACGCCGGGGCTCACGATCACGAGGTCGATCGAGGCCGGCGCCTCGTCGCCCATCGGGCCGAGCCGCAGGGTCACGCCGAGGGCCTCGAGCTCGGCGCGCTCGGCAAGCCCGGTGTCGGCATCGACGAGCGTCACGCGCCCGCCGCGACCCGTCACGAGCCGGCTCGCCGCAAGCCCGCTCCGGCCGCCGCCGACGACCGCCACATGGCGCCCCGACACGTCGTATGGCATCGGCATCATCGGAGCTTGAGCGTCGTGAGGCTGAAGAGCGCGCACACGATCGCGACAATGAGGAAGCGGGTGATGACCTTCGGCTCGCTCCAGCCACTGAGCTCGAAGTGGTGATGCAGGGGCGCCATCCGGAAGATGCGCTTGCCGCGCAGCTTGAACGAGCCGACCTGCAGGACGACGGACGCGGCCTCGAGCACGAACACGCCGCCGACTATCACGAGCAGCAGCTCCTGCTTGATCAGCAGCGCCACCGTGCCGAGCGCGCCACCGAGCGCGAGCGACCCGACGTCGCCCATGAACACTTCCGCGGGATACGAGTTGTACCAGAGGAACCCGAGGCTCGCGCCGACGAGAGCGCCGCAGAAGATCGTGAGCTCACCGGCCGGCGGGAAGCGCACGAGCAGCAGGTACTCGGCGAGCACCCGGTGACCGGTGACATACGCCAGCGCCGTCATCGTCGCCGCGGCGACGGCGAACGTGCTGATCGCCAGCCCGTCGAGGCCGTCGGTGAGGTTCACGGCGTTGGACCAGGCGACGAGCACGAAGGCGGCAAACGCCACGTACATGTAGCCCAGATCGGGAATCAGGTCCTTGAAGAACGGGAAGATCAGCCGCGTGTTGTAGAGCCCCTTGTTGGCCAGCACGATCAGCGCGATGCCCACGCAGAGCCCGACGACGATCTGGCCGCCCATCTTGTAGCGCGGCAGCAGGCCGTGATGGTTACGGCGCGTGACCTTCAGGTAGTCGTCGAGGAAGCCGATGGCGCCGAACGCGAGCGTGGCCAGGACCGCGATCCAGATGTACGCGTTTGTCAGGTCGGCCCACAGCAGCGTCGGCACGATGGCGGCCGCAAGGATCAGCAGCCCGCCCATCGTCGGCGTGCCGGCCTTCGGGCGATGGCTCTCCGGACCTTCGTGCCGGATCACCTGCCCGATCTGGAACTCGCGCAGGCGTCGGATCAGCCAGCCGCCCATGATGAGGCTCAGCGCAAGCGCCGTGATGCTCGCCGCCGCCGTCCTGAACGTGATGTAGCGCGTGACGTTCAGGATCGCGAACGCGTCGTGGAACGGATAGAGGAGGTGGTACAGCATCAGCGCGCCCCCTCCGCCAGCGCCTCGACGACGACCTCGAGACGGATGCTCCGCGAGCCCTTGACGAGCACGACGTCACCGGCCCGCACGATGTCGCGCACGGCGGCTGCCGCGGCGCGACTGTCGGGTACGTGGAGCACCCTCGCTGCACCCGCAGCCGTCGCGGCCGTGGCGAGCGCAGCCGCGGGAGCCCCGCCCACGGTCACGACGACGTCGATGCCGAGTCGCGCAGCCTCGCGGCCGCAATCCTCGTGCTGCGCGATGCTGAACCCGCCGAGTTCGAGCATCTCGCCGAGCACGGCGACGTGGCGTCCCTTCGTTCCCGCGAGCGTCGCCAGCGCGTGCTTGAGCGCCGACGGGCTCGAGTTGTACGCGTCGTCGATCACGACCCAGCCGCCCGCGGCGTGAATCACCTCGCCGCGATGTGCCGGTGGGACGAGCGTGGCGATGCCCTCGACGATGTCGTGGGAGGGAACGCCGGATGCGAGCGCCACGGCCGACGCCGCCGCGATGTTCGCGAGGTTCGGCGTGCCGATGAGCGACGTCTCGATGGCGTGCGTGGCGCCGCCGAGCGAGAGCCTGGCCGTCGTGCCCGCGAACCCGCGCGACTGCACGGCAGTGATCGAGACGTCAGCCGGCACGTCCACGCCGAAGGTGACGACCTCGCCGGCAAAGCCGGTCGTGCGCGCCATCACTCGCGGATCCGCCGCGTTGGCCACGAACACGTCGCCAGCGGCCGCACCTTCGAGGACCTCCGCCTTGGCGTCGGCAATCCCCTCGATCGACTCGAAGAAGCCGAGGTGCGCCTCGCCGACGTTCGTCCAGACGCGGACCTGCGGCACGGCGATCGCCACGAGGCGGCTGATCTCGCCGGCGCCGCTCATCCCGAGTTCCACGACCGCCATCTGCGGCGCGGTGCGCAGTTCGAACAGCGAGAGCGGCAAGCCGATGTGGTTGTTCAGGTTGCCGCGATTGCGGAACGTCGTGAACCGCCGGGCGAGGAGCGTTGCCGCGATTTCCTTCGTGGTCGTCTTCCCCGCGCTTCCGGTGACGGCAACCACGGTGGACCCCGCACGACGACGGATGACGTGCGCCGCATCCTGCAGGCCGCGCAGCGTGTCGTCGACGACAATGGCCGGCACGTCGGTTGCCGTGATGGCGCTCGCGTCGCTGACGACGACACAACCGGCGCCGTGGGCGATCGCCGCCGCGACGAACTCGTGCCCGTCGAACCGTGGTCCGCGGATGGCGACAAACAGGTCGCCCGGCACTATGGTGCGCGTGTCGATCGACACCGTCGGTAGCGGACGGTCGCCCGGACCGTTCCGGAGCACGCCGCCGAACGCCTGGGCCATCTCCCGCGCGTCGAGGACGAAGGGCGTGCCGCTCATCGCGCGCCTCCCGCTCGCCGGCGCAGTGCGGCGCGCGCGACCTTCGCGTCGTCGAAGGGCAGCACCCGGTCGCCAATCGTCTGCGTGGTCTCGTGGCCCTTGCCAGCGACGATGACGACGTCGCCGGGACGGGCCTCGGTGACGGCCTGCACGATGGCCTCTTCGCGATCGACGATCGCCAGCCACGGCGTGGACTGCACGGCCGGGACGCTCTGGCCCTGGTGGCGCGAGGGCCGTTCAGGCGGCACGAGCCCGCGCTTGATGTCCTCGATGATGGCCGCCGGGTCTTCCGACCGCGGGTTGTCCGACGTCAGGATCACGAGATCGCTGAGGCGCGCCGCAACGGCACCCATCAGCGGCCGCTTCGTGCGATCGCGATCGCCGCCGCAGCCGAACACCGTGACGATGTGCTGCGGTGCGAGGGCGCGGACCGTCTCGAGCAGGTTCTTCAGCGCATCGTCGGTGTGCGCGTAGTCGACGATGACCGCGATGTCGTCGGCCTCGCCGGAGACGACCTCGAACCGGCCAGGCACCGGCGGCGCCTGCTCGAATCCGGCGGCAATGGCATCGAGGGGGATGCCGAGCCCGACGCATGTCGCCACGACGCCGAGCGCGTTGTACGCGTTGGGCCGTCCGGGCAGGCTCGTACGCAGGCGCAGCGAGCCGGCTGGCGTGCGCACGTCGGCCTCGATGCCCGCGAGCGTGAGCGACAGGGACGTCGGGTGCACGTCGGCCTCGCGCGTCACGGCGTACGTCACGGGCCGATCGACGATGTCGAGCAGGCGCGCGCCGCGGGGGTCGTCGATGTTGATCGCGGCGGGAGCGCCGGGCGGCAGCATCTCGAAGAGCCGGCGCTTCGCGGCGAAGTACGACTCCATGTCGCCGTGGTAATCGAGGTGATCGCGCGTGAGGTTCGTGAAGATGGCCGCCGAGAAGCGGGTGAACGCAACGCGTCCGAGATCGAGCGCGTGCGAAGAGACCTCCATGGCGCAGGCGGTGCAGCCCGCGTCCACCATCTCGCGCAGCAGGCGCTGGAGATCGGGACCCTCGGGCGTCGTACGCGCGGCGGGCCGTTCGCGGTCGCCCACGCGATAGCCGGTCGTGCCGATGCGGCCGCTCGTCATGCCGGCGGCGCGGAACACCCCCTCGAGCAGGTAGGTCGAGGTCGTCTTGCCGTTGGTGCCGGTGACGCCGACGAGCGTGAACTCCTCGCTCGGGTTCCCGTAGAACATGGCGCCGCACGCGGCAAGCGCCACGCGACCGTCCTCGGCCGTGATCCACGGCACCGCCACCGGGGATTCCGGTCCACGCTCTGCGACGACGGCGATGGCGCCCTGCTCGATTGCCTGCGGGACGAAGGCAGTGCCATCGGCGTGCGCGCCGCGCAGTGCGACGAACACCGCGCCCGGCACGACCGCGCGCGAGTCGTAGGCAATCGCGGTGACCGCCTGCGCGGCAGCGCCGCCGAGATCGGGCACGCGCAACGGCGTCAGGCGTCCGGCATCGTCGAGGAAGGCGGCGAGGCCGCGTCCGGCCATCAACGTCCGACCTCGCTCGTCGTGGCGGCTTCGGACGGGAAGCGTTCGAGGTGCAGCACGCAGACGCCGCCCTGGCCGACAGGCGTGCCGGCGGGGATGCTCTGTCGTGCAACGAAGCCTTCGCCGCGAATGCGCGGCTCCCACCCGAGTTCGATCAGCGTGCGGACCGCGTCACGGGCGCTGAGGCCGCTCAGGTCGGGCATCGCGGAGCGTGAGCCCGGCGCGAGCGCCAGCACGTCGCGGCGCACGTCCACCACCGGCTTCAGCGTCGGGCCGTCGGCCGCGCGCTCGACGACGATGGGTGGCTGCCGATCGACGTTGGGCGGAATGGCGAGGTGGCGCAGCGTGGCGTCGGCGATGCGCCGGAAGACGGGGGCGGCGACCAGGCCGCCGTAGTACCCCTTCTTCTGCGGCGCATCGACCACGACGATCATCGCCACCGCGGGATTGCGCGATGGGAAGAAGCCCGCCGTGGACGCCATGTACTCCATCACGTAGCCGCGCCCGTTCGGGCTCAGCTTGCGTGCCGTGCCGGTCTTTGCCGCCAGCGTGTAGCCGTCGATCTGAGCAGCCTTTGCCGAGCCGTCCTCGACGACGGTCTCCATCAGCGCCGTGAGCCGGGCGGACGTCCGGGCGGAGATTGCGCGACGGACCACCGTGCGGGCGGTCGGCGTGCGCGCGCCGCCGGCAATCGTCGCGCGGACGATCCGCGGCTCGAGGAGCTCGCCGCCGTTGGCGATGGCCGACATCGCGGCTGCCATCTGCAGCGGCGTCACGGCCACGCTGTAGCCGATGGCGACGCGTGCGAGGTCGTGCTCCTTGATGTCGGAGACCCGCATCACGATGCCGGCGCTCTCGGCCGGGAAATCGTCCGTGGCGCGCGCCCCGAAGCCGAAGCGCTTCACGTAGCGCATCAGCTGTTCGGTGCCGAGGCGATTGACGGCCACGCGCGCCGTGCCGCAGTTGCTCGACTTGGCGAACACCGTCTCGAACGTCGTGACGCCGACCTGCCTGACGTCGGAGATCGGGCGTGCGCTGCCGAACCGGCACGGCATCGTCGCGTCGACCGTGTCGCCCGCCGAGATCACGCCCTCCTCGAGCGCGGCCGCGGCCGTGATTGTCTTGAAGGTCGAGCCCGGCTCGTAGATCGTCTCGACGGCCCGGTTGATGCGCGTGTTGCGATCGCCGTCGATGACGTCGTTCGGGTTGAAGTGCGGCTCGCTCACGAGCGCGAGGATCTCGCCCGTGTGCGGGTCCATCATCACCACGGTGCCGCCGAGTGCGCCGTGCTCGGCGACGGCGTCGCGCAGCTCGCGCTCGGCGATGAACTGCAGGCGGGAATCGATCGTGAGCTCGAGCGTCGCACCCGCCGTCGGCGCCTCCCGCACGCTCGTCGCCAGCACGCGCCGCTGCGCGTCCTGCTGCACCATCAGCGTGCCGCCGCTGCCGGCGATCGCCTCGTCGTGCACGAGTTCGAGACCGCCGACGCCGCTGTTCTTCGCGTTGACGAACCCGATCAGGTTCGCGGCGAGGTCGCGGTTCGGGTAGTAGCGCCGGCTCTCCCTGAGGAACCCCACGCCCTCGAGGCCGAGCGCCTGCACGCGCTGCGCCTCGGCCGGCGTCGCGCGCTTGCGGATGTAGACGAAGTCCTTCTTGCCCTCGAGGCGCTTCTCGATGCTCTCCCGCACGTCGTCGTTACAGCGCGAGATGGCTGCGCAGATGCGGGCGGCAAGGCCCGCGACGTTCTCGGGGTCGGACAGGTCACCAGGCACCACCGACAGCGAGCCGGTCCGCCCGCCGCGGCCCTTGTCCACGACGAGCCCCGACTCGCCGATCGCTGCGATGCGATCGACCTCCTCGGGCGACAGGCGGCCCACCACGGGTGCCCGGCCCCGCCGGCTGTCGAGGCGCTGGACCAGCGACAGGCGCTCCTCGGTGTCGCAGCCGTCGAGCACCTCGCAGAGCCGCGCCGCGGTCTGTTCCGGATCGCGCACGTCGCTCGGCACGGCATAGATGACGTCGCCATCCACGCTGTACGCGAGCACGCGCCCGTGGCGATCGAGGATCTGGCCCCGCCGCGGGTTGAGATCGATCGTCTGGCTCTGCTGGCTCTCCGCACGGGCGACGAGCGCGTCGTGCTGCACGACCTGCAGGTACACGAGGCGGGTGACGATGCCGATGGCCCACAGCACCATCAGCGCACCGGCGAGCGCCACGCGGGGACGCAGCACCTTGCGCCAGTCGATCTCCTCGCCGGCATCGTCGTGCCCGGTGCGCTGCGCCTCGCGCATGACGCGCGGGTTGTTCAGCGCAGCCGCAGAGGCATCGAGGCCCGAGAGCAGATCGGTGACGTCGTCTGGCCTGCTCACCGGGAGGCCACCACGGAGCGCGATGGCGGCGGCGTCACCGTCACGCGCTCCAGAACGGCCGACGTCTCGCGCGTCGGCGACTGCATCCGGAGCTGGCGCGTGGCAATCGCCTCGACACGCGCCGGCGAGACGAGGCTCGCCTTCTCGAGGGTCAGGTGGCGGCGCGACTCCGAGAGTTCGCGCAGGCGGCTCTGCAGCGCGGCCGACTGCCGCTCGAGCCTGCGGCCGTCGTGGTGCTGCCAGGCCGCGAACAGCACGGCGACGAGCACGACCGAGCACGCCAACACCACGCGCAGGAGGTCGCGCTGGCGTGCGTGATCCACCTCGCGCACGATCGCCTGGTTCTGCACCGGCTTGCGGACGACGAAGTCGCGGCGATCCATGTCAGGCCAGCCTCTCGGCGACGCGCAGCTTGGCGCTGCGGGCCCGGGGATTGCGCGCGATCTCGTCCTCGGTCGCCTCGATGGGGCGACGCGTGATCAGCGACAGCGTGGACTCGGGGCCCTGCGCCAGCGCACGGAACGTGTGCTTGACGATGCGGTCCTCGAGCGAGTGGAAGGCAATGACGGCAATGCGCGCACCGACGAGCAGCCGGCTGACGGCGATGCGCAGGAAGGCGTCGAGGCCCTCGAGTTCGCGATTGACCCAGATGCGGATGGCCTGGAACGTGCGCGTCGCCGGATCGATCCGCTGCCAGCCGCGCGTCGGCACGGCGCGACGGACGATGGCGGCAAGCTGACCGGTCGTCTCGAGCGGGCCAGCCTCGCGGGCGCGGACGATCGCGCGGGCGACGCGGCGCGAGAAGCGCTCCTCGCCGTACTGGTAGATCACGTCGGCGAGCGCGGCTTCGTCCACGTCGCGCAGCATCTCGGCCGCGGTCCTGCCGCTGTCGCGGTCCATCCGCATGTCGAGCGGCGCGTCGGCGCGGAAGCTGAATCCGCGTGCTTCGTCGTCGAGCTGCATCGACGACACGCCGAGGTCGGCGAGAATACCGCCGTCGACATGTGTCAGGCCGCGCGCGTCGAGCTCGTCTGCCAGGCTGCGGTAGTCTGCGTGGACCATCTCGACACGGGCGGAGACGTCGGCAAGCTGCGTGCCGGCAAGCGCGAGGGCCGTCCTGTCGCGGTCGAAGGCAAGCACGCGGGACGCACCGGCGGCGAGGAGCGCACGCGTGTGCCCGCCTGCACCGAGCGTGCAGTCCACGAACAGCCCCCCGCGAGCGGGTGCCAGCTGGCTGATGACCTCCGCGACGAGTACCGGTGCGTGCATCACGCTCAGATCCCCAGCGCGGCCAGTTCGTCGAGGTGTGTGTCGTTGAGCCCCGCCCCCTGGACCTTCGACCGGAGCCGGTCGCTGTTCCAGATGTCGAGGTAGGTCTGGAGGCCGAGCACGTCCACCTCCGCCGACGTCGCGGCGGATTCCCGGAGTGCCGGCGGAATCACGACCCGTCCCTGGGTGTCGAACTCTGCCAGTTGGCCCCAGTAGGACGTGGTCATTTCGAAGGCCTTGCGTGATTGGTTGAGCTGGGGGAGGCTGCGGAGTTTCTCCTCGATGCCCTCCCAGACCTTGAGTGGGTACAGGCGGACGAATTCCCCATCGGGAGACAGGCTGGTCAGGTAGAGCGCCGGCCCGTACTCCGCTTCGATGAGCGCGCGGAACGCGCTGGGCACCTTGAGGCGCCCCTTGTCGTCAATCCTGGCTGAAATGCGGCCGCGGAGCACCACAGTTCTCCACTTTCGTCCACTTTGGTCCACCGCGAGGATAGGAGAGGGCGAAACCGGAGTCAATCGAAACTTCTGAGCGGCAAGGACTTCGCCTTAGTTTCGCCGGTTGGCGCGTGCTAGCATGCTCGGCGCTTGGCTCCGACAGTCGTCGTCTGCGAAGCGCAGGTGCCCTTCGTCCGTGGCGGTGCCGAGGCGCTTGTCCGCGAGCTCGTCCGGCAGCTCGAAGCGCACGGGTGCCTCGTCGAGCGGGTCAGCGTGCCCTTCAAGTGGTACCCGAAGAAGGAGTTGATGGCACACGCGGCCGCCTGGCGGCTGCTCGACCTCAGCGAGAGCTGCGGGCGTCCCATCGACCTCGTCATCCCCACGAAGTTTCCGGCCTACTGCGTCAGGCACCCCCGGAAGGTGACATGGCTGATGCACCAGTACCGGGCGGCATACGACCTCTGTGGAACCGAGTACGCGGACTTCGACCACCGCGAGGAGGACACGAGCGTCCGGGAGCGCCTGCGGGAACTCGACCGCACGATGCTCGGTGAGTGCGAGGCGGTCTACACCATCTCGCAGACGACATCGGACCGGCTGACGCGCTTCAACGGCGTGGCATCCACACCGCTCTACCACCCGTCACCTCTCGCGCCGCGCCTCCGTCCGGGCCCGTACGACGACTATTTCCTCTCTGTAGGGCGGCTCGAGACGGTCAAGCGGGTCGAACTGGCCATCGAAGGGCTGGCGCATGTCCCCCCGCCCACCCGCCTGCTGATCGTCGGCGAGGGCACGTTCCGCCACGGACTCGAGCGCCGGATCGAGGAACTGGGCCTCGGCGATCGCGTCTCGCTGCTCGGCGCCGTGGACGAGGAGACGCTCGTCGGGTTGTATGCCGGCGCGCGTGCGGTCGTGTTCGCGCCGTTCGACGAGGACTACGGGTACGTGACGCTCGAGGCCTTCGAGGCCCGCAAGCCGGTGATCACGGCGTCCGACAGCGGCGGCGTGCTCGAGTTCGTGCGGCACGACGTCAACGGGCTCGTCTGCCCGCCGGAGCCCGGGGCCATCGGCGCCGCGATGGCAGACATGGCCGCGCACCCCGCACGGGCGGCTGCCCTCGGGGAGGCGGGGTACGATAGCACCCGCGCGATTTCCTGGGACGGAGTCGTCGCCGCGCTCACCGCCGGCCTGGCGCGACGCGAGGATCCGCCCGTCGCCTGACATCCGTGGCTGCGCCCGAGACCGTTTCCATCCTGATACCCGCGTACAACGAGGGCCCGGTCGTCGGCGAGGTCATCGGCGCCCTGCGCGACGCCGCGCCGTGGCACGAGATCATCCTCGTGGACGACGGTTCGTCGGACGACACCGGCCGTCACGCGGTGACCGCCGGCGCGACGGTGCTGCGACATCCCTACAACAAGGGCAACGGCGCCGCGGTGAAGACCGGCATCCGCGCGGCAACCGGCGAGTACGTGCTCGTCATCGACGGGGACGGCCAGCACAAGCCCGACGACGCGCGGCGCATCGTCGGCCTGCTCGGCGAGTACGACCTCGTTGTCGGCGCGCGCGCGAGCCATACACAGGCCACGGGCGTGCGGCGCCTCGGCAACGGCATGCTGAACGCGTTTGCGACGTACATGACGGGCCGCCAGATCCCGGACCTGACGAGCGGCTTCCGCGGTGCGCGGCGCTCGCTGCTGCGCGAGGTGCTGCACCTCATCCCGAACGGCTTCTCCACGCCGACGACCACCACGCTGGCGTTCATCAAGGCGGGCCACAGCGTGCACTTCGAGCCGATCGAGGCCCGACAGCGCAGCGGCCAGTCGAAGATCCGGCTTGCGCGCGACGGCGCGAAGTTCCTGCTGATCATCCTGAAGATCGTCACGATCTACAGCCCGATGAAGATCTTCCTGCCGGTCAGTGCCGCCGCGTTCGTGCTCGGTGTCGGGTACGGCGCATGGACGGTTGCCGCATCGGGCCGCATCGCCAACGGCTCGGTGCTGCTGCTGATGTTTGCCGCGATCGTCTTCCTCGTCGGTCTCGTGTCCGAGCAGATTGCCGCCCTGCGACTCGAGGGCCGCGCATGACGGCGCCCCTGCGCGTGCTCGTCGTCACGCCGACGTACAACGAACGCGACAACCTGCCGGTGCTCGTGCGCCAGGTGCTCGATCGCGGGCCGGAGTACTCGGTGCTCGTCGTGGACGACGCCTCGCCCGACGGCACCGGCGAGGTCGCCGACGCGCTCGCCGCGGAGTTCCCGGGCCGCGTGTCCGTGCTGCACCGCACCGGCAAGCGGGGCCTGGGCCGCTCGTACGTGGACGCGCTGTCGCAGGCGGTGACGATGGACGTCGAGGTCGTGTGCCAGATGGACGCGGACTTCTCGCACGATCCGCAGTACCTGCCCGAACTGGTCCGGACGCTGCGCGACGGCCGCTACGACCTCGTCATCGGCTCCCGCTACCTGCACGGCGTCAGCGTCGTCAACTGGCCGCTGTCGCGGCTGATCCTCAGCACCTTCGCCAACCGCTACGTCCGCGCGATCACGGGCCTGCCCGCGCGCGACTGCACGAGCGGCTACCGCTGCTGGCGCCGCGAGGCACTCGCCCGGCTGCCCCTGCGGCAGTTCGTCTCGGACGGCTATGCCTTCCTGGTGGAGATGCTGTACGAGGCCATGGGCCGGGGGTGCCGAATCGGCGAGGTCGCGATCATCTACGTGGAGCGGCGCGAAGGGCAGTCGAAGATGTCGCGGGGCGTGATCTTCGAATCCGTGTTCGTGCCCTGGCGGCTCGTGCTGCGGCATCCCGGCTGGCGGGGCCGCCGCGCCTGATGTGCTAAGGTTCGCTGTTCGGGTATGCCTGAGATCCCCCCCGTAGCGCCGGCCGGCCTGAGCATCTTCTTCCCGGCGTACAACGACAGCGGCACGATCGCCAGCATGGTGGTCTCGGCACTGCTCGCCGCGCGCACGCTGACGCCCGACCACGAGGTCATCGTCGTCAACGACGGGAGCCGCGACAACACGCCGCAGATCCTCGACGAGCTGGCGCGGCTGTATCCGCAGGTCCGCATCATCCACCACCAGAAGAACCGCGGGTACGGCGGGGCGCTGCGGAGCGGTTTCGCCGCGGCGACAAAGGAGTACGTGTTCTATACCGACGGCGACGCGCAGTACGACCCGTCGGAGATGACGCTGCTCTGGCAGCGGGTCGGCCCGGACGTCGATCTCGTCAACGGCTACAAGATCGCCCGCTCCGATCCCTTCCACCGCATCGTCATCGGGCGCCTGTACCACCACACGGTGAAGCGGCTGTTCGGGCTCGGCGTGCGCGACGTGGACTGCGACTTCCGGCTGATGCGGCGCAGCATCTTCGACACCGTCACGCTCACGAAGGACAGCGGCGTGATCTGCCTCGAGATGATGAAGAAGATCACCGACGCGGGCTTCCGGATCGCCGAGGTGCCGGTGCACCACTACCACCGCGCCTACGGCAAGTCGCAGTTCTTCAACATCGGACGCGTGTATCGGACGGGCATCGACGTGCTGCGGCTCTGGTACACGCTCGTCGTGAAGAAGGAGCACCGGCAGGCGCAGGGGGCGCAGGCACGCCGATGACCGACTACCGCGCGTTCTATCGCGACCGCCGCGTGATGATCACCGGCGGGCTCGGGTTCATCGGCAGCAACCTCGCGCGCCACCTCGTGGACCTCGGCGCCGACGTGCTGCTCGTGGACTCGCTCATCGTGGACTCGGGCGGACGGCTCGAGAACGTCCGCGAGATCGAGTCCCGCCTGCGCGTGAACATCGCCGACATCCGCCAGCAGACGACGATGGACTGCCTCGTGCAGGGGCGTGAGGTGATCTTCAACCTCGCCGGACAGGTGAGCCACATCGACTCGATGCGGGATCCGTACACGGATCTCGAGGTCAACTGCCGCAGCCAGATGACGGTGCTCGAGGCGTGCCGCCGCCACAACCCGGCGGTGAAGGTTGTCTACGCGGGCACGCGCCAGATCTACGGCAAGCCCGACTACCTGCCCGTGGACGAGAACCACCTCGTGCGGCCCACCGACGTCAACGGGATCAACAAGGCGGCCGGCGAGCAGTATCACCTCGTCTACAACAACGTCTTCGGCGTCCGCGCCTGCTCGCTGCGGCTGACAAACGTGTACGGCCCGCGCCAGCTCGTGAAGCACAATCGCCAGGGCTTCATCGGCTGGTTCATCCGGCTCGTCGTGGAAGATCGCGAGATCGAGATCTTCGGCGACGGATCGCAGGTGCGCGACTTCGTCCACGTGGACGACGCCTGCGACGCCTTCCTGCGGGCCGGCGCCGAGGATGCCTGTAATGGCGGTGTGTTCAACGTGGGCGGCAGCGAGCCGATCACCCATCGCGATCTCGTGCAGTTGATGATCGACGTCGCCGGCAGCGGCCGGTGCCGTTTCGTGGACTGGCCCGCGGAGAAGAAGGCCATCGACATCGGGAGCTTCTATTCCGACTCGACGCGCCTGCGGACCACGACAGGCTGGGAGCCGCGCGTCGGGCTCCGCGACGGCCTCACGAGCACCATCGCGTTCTATCGCGAGCACCTGCCCCGCTACCTCTGATGCCGATGGCCGACGTCCGCGTCCCCTTCCTGTCACTGCGCCCGGGCGAGGACGCCGACGCGCTGCGCCTCGCCGTCAATCGCGTGATCGACCGCGGGTGGTTCATCCTCGGCCCGGAACTCGAGGCATTCGAGACGGAGTTCGCGCACGCAGCCGGTGCTGCCCATGCCGTCGGCGTCAACACGGGCACCGACGCCATCGCCCTGCTGCTGCGCGGCCTCGGCATCGGCCCGGGCGACGAAGTGATCACGGCGCCGCTCACGGCCGCCTACAGCGCGCTCGCGGTGATGATGGCCGGCGCGCGGCCCGTCCTTGCCGACATCGATCCCGAACGCCACACGATCGATCCGGCCGCGGTCGAAGCCGCCATCACGCCGCGCACGGCCGCCATCCTGCCGGTCCACCTGTACGGACAACCTGCCGACATGACCGCCCTGCAGGCAATCGCGACCCGGCACGGCCTCGCGCTCGTCGAGGATGCCGCACAGGCGCACCTCTCCACCTGCGGAGGCCGCCCCGTCGGATCCTTCGGCGCGGGCGCGGCATTCAGCTTCTATCCCACGAAGAACCTCGGCGCGCTCGGCGACGCCGGCGCGATCACGACCGGCGATGCCGCGCTTGCCGAACGGCTGAAGCGCCTGCGCAATGGCGGCCAGCGCGCGCAGTACCAGCACGACGAGTTCGGGGTGAACTCCAGGCTCGACGAGATGCAGGCGGCCGTCCTCCGCGAGCGGCTCCAGCGGCTCGCGGACTGGACCGACGCGCGGCGTGCCCTCGCGGCGCGGTATCGGGCGAACCTCGCCGGCGGGCCTGTCCATGTGCCGCCAGAGTTCGACCCCGGCCACGTGTACCACCTCTTCGTCGTGCGTACGCCGGCCCGCGACGCCTTCCGCGCCCACATGACCGCACGGGGCGTGCAGACGCTGGTCCACTACCCGCGGTCGCTCACGCAGCAGCCCGCGTTCGAACGCGAGGCGCCGGCGCCCTGTCCCGAGGCCGAGCGCGCCGCCGCCGAGGTCTGCTCCCTCCCGCTGTATCCGTCGCTGTCGATTGAGGATGTGGACCTCGTCAGTGAAGCGGTGCGGTCCTTCGAGCCGCGCTGAACGTCCTATACTGGGTGTTCGCGCGTCCAGGTCACCTGTTCCCTGCTTCCCGGTCGGTCGCGCCCAAGGTTGTCCCCATGATCCGACGTGCCCTGCTCGCCGTTGCCGTGCTGCTCGCCACGACCGCGTCGTCTCCTGCGCAGTCGATTTCGCTCACCCTGCGTGACGGCCGCGTCACGCTCGTGACGCAGAACGCCACGCCGGCGGCGATTCTGGCCGAGTGGTCGCGCCAGGGGCAGGTGCGGGTCGTGGACGGCGAGCGCGTGCCCGGCACGCCGCTGACCCTCCGCCTCGAGAACGTCCCCGAGCGCGAAGCCCTCGACATCGTGCTGCGCGGCGCGGCCGGCTACATTGCCGCCCCGCGCGCTGCCGCCGCATCCGGTAGCGCGTCAATGTTCGATCGCGTGATCGTGATGGCCACGTCGCCCGGCGCAGCCGTCGCCCGCGCATCCACTCCGCGAACCGCCCCGAGGCCCGCCGCGCCGATGGCGCAGCCGGCACCGTCGCCAGTCGAAGAGGTCGCGCAGGACGAGCCGGAGGTCGGTGCGGGAATCTCCGACGATCCGGCAGTTGCCGCGCCCGAGCAGCCTGCCTCGTCCACGAACTTCGACTACGCGAACCCGCAGCGCTACTTCGCGGCCCGGCAGGCGGAGCAACAGGCCGCCGAGGCGGCCGTCGGTGCCCTGCCCGGCCAGGCCCAGCAGTCCAGCGAGGCCCCACAGCCTGCCGCCGACCCGAGCAGTCCCTTCGGGACGGCGGGCGCCACGCGCAACTCGCCCGGCATGCTGCCGGTGCCCACGCCGCCGGCCCAGAACGGCGGCAACGGCGCCGCGCCAATCAACCCGTACGGCCTGCCCGCCAACCAGGTGCCCGGTTCGGCGCCATCCGCGCCGGTCGAGCCCGATCGCGCCAAGTACATCAACCCCTACGCACCAACGCCGCCGCGTCCCTAGCCGCGAGCCACCAGCCGGATGTCCCTCACAACCCGCGTCAACGACGACATCTCGACCGCACTGCGCGCGCGCGACAAGGAGACGCTCGACGCGCTCCGCATGCTAAAGACCGCGCTCACCAACAAGCGCGTCGAACTGACGCGCGACCTCGAGGACCGCGAGGCCCTGCAGGTCGTGACGACGCTCGTGAAGCAGCGGCGCGACAGCGCGAGCCAGTTCGCGGACGCGGGCCGCGACGAGCTGGCTGCCAAGGAGCAGCGCGAGGCGGCCATCCTCGAGCGCTACCTGCCCGCCGCACTCGACGAGCAGGCGCTCTTTGCGCTCATCGATCAAGCCGTTGCCGAAAGCGGCGCGACGGGCGCCAGGGACATGGGCAAGGTGATGAAGGTGCTGATGCCGCGGCTGGCCGGGCAGATCGTGGACGGCAAGGCCGTCAACGAGCGCGTGAAGGCGCGGCTCGCCGGCCAGTGAGTCGCCACATCCTTGCCGCACTCGCGACGTCTGCATCGGTTGTCGCCGTCCTCGCCGCACAGCCCGCGGTGCCCCGTTTCGACAACGTCCAGGCCGCAAGCGGCATCGACTTCGTGCTCGCGAATGCGCCCACTCCCGACAAGCGCCTGATCGAGACGATGCCGGGCGGGCTTGCCGCCTTCGACTACGACAACGACGGCCGGGTGGACATCTTCTTCTCCAACGGGAACCAGACATCGGCCGAGGCAAAGGCCGGCGCGGCCTTCGACAACCGGCTGTATCGCAACCTCGGCGACTTCCGGTTCGAGGACGTCACCGAGGCGGCAGGCCTGAAAGGTCGCGGGTTCGCGATGGGCGCGGCAGCTGCCGACTACGACAACGACGGGCACGTCGACCTCTTCGTGCCGGGCGTGGCGCACCTCACCCTGTACCGCAACCTCGGGAACGGCAGATTCGAGGACGTCACCGCCAAGGCGGGACTGAAGCCGACCGCCTGGTCTGTTGCCGCAGCCTGGACCGACGTCGACCGCGACGGACATCTCGACCTCTTCGTCGTCAACTATCTCGACTGGCGTGACGGCGCCGATCGATTCTGCGGTGACAGGCTGCGCAACCTGCGCGTCTACTGCCATCCGAAGTTCTACACGGGACTGCCCAATCAGCTGTACCGGAACCGCGGCGACGGCACGTTCGAAGACGTCTCCAAGGCAAGCGGCATCGGCACCCACGTCGGCAAGGGCATGAGCGTTGCCGTTGCCGACTTCGACGACGATGGGCGGGACGATGTCTTCGTGACGAACGACGGCGTGCCGAACTTCCTGTTCAGGAACGTCGACGGCCGGCGGTTCGAGGAGTCGGCGCTGCTGTCGGGGGTCGCGCTGCCCGGCTTCGGGCGCCCGGTGTCCAGCATGGGCGTGGCCGCGCAGGACGTGACGGGCGACGGCCTGCCCGACATCCTCGTCACGGCGCTGAAGGGCGAGACGTTCCCGTTCTTCGTCAACGACGGCAAGCTGCTCTTCCACGACGCGACCCACAAGTCGGGCATTGCCGTGCCGAGCAGCCAGCGCAGCGGCTGGGGCGTGGCGCTTGCCGACCTCGACAATGACGGCCGACGGGATGTCGCGACGGCGAACTCCCACGTCAACGACCGCATCGACCAGTTCGAGGCGTCGTCGTACCGCGAGCCGAACACGGTCCTGCTGAATCGCGGGGCGACGTTCGAGGACGTCACGACGCAGGCCGGACCCGGGCTTTCAACGACCGCCGCCGCGCACAGGGGGCTCGTGGCCGTCGATCTCGACAACGACGGACGGCTCGACCTCGTGACGACGAGCCTCGGCGGGCCGGTGGAGATCTGGAAGAACCGCGGACCGGCCGGGCACTGGCTCCGCGTGCAGCTGCGCGGCCGCGCGTCGAACCGCGACGGCATCGGCGCCATCGTCACCATCGATGGCCGGCGCCAGGTCATGACGTCAGCCGTCGGTTACGCGTCATCCGTGCTGCAGGGAGTGCACGCGGGAATCGGCGCCACGGCGACCCCGCCGCGCGTCGAGGTGCGATGGCCATCGGGCCGGACGCAGGTCGTCACCGCGCCCGGCGTGGACCGCGTCGTCGAGGTCACGGAACCGGAGGCGTGATCGTCGCGGCCTCGGCCGGGGTCGTCGTCTCGGGTGCGGCGGCCTGGGCGCGCTTCTGGTGCTCGGCGAGCAGCGTGCGCGCCCGCTCGGTGTTGCCGGTGCGCTGCATTGCCTGCGCGAGCTGGTAGTAGAGGCTGCCGTCCCTGTCGGTCGGCAGCGCCTTCTCGAGATGCGTGGCCGCGCCCGCGGCGTCGCCCGACTGCAGCAGCGCGCGTCCGAGGGCGGCGTGAGCTTCGAGCATCGACGGCGCGACGGTCACGGCCTGCCGGAGCAGCGTGATCGCGCGATCGAGCTGCTGCAACTGGAGCAGCGTGTCGCCGAGCGCGACGAGCAGGTCGGGGGCGTTGGGAGCCATCCCGTGAAGCTTCTCGAGCAGCGGCAGGGCCGCCTTGTAGTCGAGGCTTGCGTACAGCGCGCCTGCGAGCTCGCGTTCGAGGCCAGGGTCTCCGGGGGCGAGCTTCAAGGCCTCGCGCAACTGGGTGGCGGCTTCGAGCGGCTGGCCCTGGTCACGCGCGATCCCGGCGCGCATCACGTAGCGCTCCACCGACGGCGGCAGCTTCTCGAGCGTGTCGAACGCCTGCGCGGCGAGGTCATTTGCCGCCCGGGCCCGCCAGTACAGGGCCGCCGCCTGCTTTGCCGATCCCGTGCGCGCCAGCGCATCGTCGAGGCGGCCCGACACGTAGGCGCAGGCTACCGGCACGCTGGCGCAGTCGGGCTTCTCGGCCGCGGCACGCTGCTCCTCCACCGCGGCCCAGTCCGCATGACCGCTTGCGGCATAGAGGCGGGCGAGCGTCCGGTGGACGCCCGGGAGCGTCGGCAACGCCTCCTGCGCCTTCTTCACGAGCGAGAAGGCCGTCGGGTACTTCTCCTCGACGGCCAGCACGTCGGCAACGAGCAGCCAGACGTACGGCGAGTCGGGATCGATCGCCTGGAGGGCGTCGAAGGCGTCGCGGGCGACCCCTTCGTAGCTGCGGCCGAGGGCGGCCCACGTCTGCGCTGACTGGGGCTGCGCGGCCGCAAGCAGTTTCAGCTGCGTGCTGGCCTCGCCGTGGCGGCCGAGGGCCAGCAGGGCCTCGGCGAGTGCCTGGCGGGCGTTCGCGTTGTCGCGGTCGGCTTCGAGCACCTGCCGCAACGGCGTGACGGCGTCTTCCGGCCTGCCGAGTTCCAGGTACGAGATCCCGAGGAACAGCTTCGCGGGCAGCAGGTCGGCCCGCAGGCGGATGGCTTCGCGCAGCGGCCCGATTGCGTCGGCCGTGCGCCCGGCCATCGCGCGCGCCATGCCGAGTTGCATCTGCGCGATCGGATCGGCAGGTGTCGCGGCCACGATCTTCGCGAGAATCGCCTCGGCCTCACCGAACCGCGACGCCTCCATCGCGGCTTCGGCCTGTGCCCTCGACTGCTGGAGGTCGCCGGCGGCTGCCTGCCGCGTGGGCTGCCGGGCGGATGCCGCCGACACGGGATCTGAGGCCAGCAACACGAGGGCGACGAAGGCTGGACCGATGCGCACCCAGCACTTGTAGGCTGCCACGACCGCGTGCGTCAACGGCGTTCGCCGTTCCGGCCGCGTGCGATGATGTCGGGATGAGCGCGCCGCGCGGGTCGTCACTTGTGCGCGCCGCCGGCCTCGTCGGCAGCGCGACGATGGCGAGCCGGGTCCTGGGGCTCGTCCGCGAGCAGGTCCTCGCGCACGCGTTCGGCGCCAGCCACCAGATGGACGCGTTCAACGTCGCGTTCCGCCTGCCCAACCTCGTGCGCGACCTCTTTGCCGAGGGCGCGATGACGGCCGCCTTCGTCCCGACGTTCAGCAGGACGCTCGCCACGCGGGGCCGCGAGGCCGCTTGGCAACTCGGCCGGCGCGCCATGACCGCGCTCCTGCTCGTGACCACGGTCGTCGCGGGGGCCGGCATCTTCCTGGCCGGGCCGATGACCCGCGCGTTCGCGTCCGACTATGCCGACGTCCCCGGCAAGTTCGAGCTGACCGTCACGCTGACGCAGCTCATGTTCCCCTTCCTGCCCCTTGTCGCGATCTCGGTGGCCGCCATGGGGATGCTCAACGCGCTCGGCCGCTTCTTCGTGCCGGCGTTCGCGCCGGCGATGTTCAACGTCGCCTCGATTGCCTGCATCCTGCTGCTGGTGCCCATCCTGCCGCAGTACGGCATCGAGCCGGTCCTGGCGCTTGCCGCGGCCGTGCTGATCGGCGGCGTCGGCCAGATCCTGCTGCAGTGGCCGTCGCTCCGCGCGGAAGGCTACCGGTACCGGTTCGACTTCGCGCCGCGCGACCCGGCGCTGCGCGAGATCCTCGTGCTGATGGGTCCCGGCACCCTGGGCGTGGCGGCCACGCAGTTCAACGTCTACGTCAACACGGTGCTCGCCACCGGGCAGGAGGCGGGGGCCGTGTCGTGGCTCAACTACGCCTTCCGGATCATGTACCTGCCGATCGGGCTGTTCGGCGTCTCGCTCGCGAGTGCGTCGCTGCCCCTCATCTCGACGCACGCGGCCCGCGAGGACTTCGCGGCCGTGCGTCGGACGCTCGGGCATGCGCTCCGGCTCGTGCTGTCGCTGACCGTGCCGGCGACGTTCGGCCTCGTCGCGCTCGGTGTCCCCATCGTCCGGTTGATCTTCGAGCGCGGGCGCTTCGAGGCGTCCGACACGCAGGCCGTGGCCCTGGCGCTGATGGCGTACTCGCCCGGCCTCGTCGGCTATTCGGCCGTGAAGGTGCTGTCGCCGACGTTCTATGCCCTGCGCGACAGCCGGACGCCCGTCATCGTCAGCGTCATGGCGGTCCTCACGAATGCGGCGCTCAACCTGGCCCTCGTCCGCGTCCTCGGCTACGCGGGCCTGGCGCTCGGCACGGCCATCGCGTCGCTGCTGAACGCCACGCTGCTGCTCGTGCTGCTCCAGCGTCGGCTCGGCAGCGTCGAGGGTGCACGTCTCGCCTCGACGCTTGTGCGCACGATCGCGGCGAGCACGGTGATGGCGGCCACGGCATGGGGCCTGCACGAATGGCTCTCCGTGCAGGTGATCCCCGGCGACGAGCTCCTTCGGCAGGTCCTGCGGGTCGGCACGAGCATCGGCACGGCGCTCGTCGTGCTCGCGGGGGCGGCGCGACTCCTCCGCATCGAGGAGTTCGACGAGGCCTTCGGCCGCATCGTGCGGCGGTTCGCCAGGCGTCGTGGGAAGCAGGCGGAAGGAGACGACACGCGTGGCTGAGGCCAGGGACGCGCGACGTGTGAACGGGCGCCCGCTCGGCATCGTCTCGTCGGCGCACTTCATGGTGGATGCGTACTCGAACATGTACGCCCCGCTGCTGCCGCTGTTGATGCCGCGGCTCGGGATGAGCCTGCAGGCCGCCGGCACGCTGATGATGGTGTTCCAGGCGGCCGCATCGCTCTCGCAGCTGCTGTTCGGGCGCCTTGCCGACCGGGGCCACGCGCGCCTGCTGCTCGTCGTGGGCCCACTCGTGAGCGCCATCGTGCTCAGCCTGATCGGGCTCGTGCAGCACGAGTCGATGCTGGCCCTCGTGCTCGTGGTGGGCGGGCTCGGCATTGCGGCCTTCCATCCGCCGGGCGCGATGGTCGCGCACACGACGGGCGGCACCCGGCCGGGGACGGCCATGAGCGTGTTCGTCACGAGCGGCACCATCGGCTTTGCCGTCGCGCCGCTCGTCGTCGCGAGCGCCGCCGGGCGGTACGGGCTCGGCTCGACGATCTGGTTCCTGCTGCCGGGCCTTGCGAGCGCCCTGCTGTTTGCGCGAGCGGTTCCCGCGCTGCCGCTGGCGCCGCCGCATCGCCACGGCGGCGGCCTGCGCGCGCTGCGCCCGCAGGCGGGCAACCTGTTCCTGCTCTACGTCCTCGTCGTGCTGCGGACGGTGGTGTCGCTGTCGTTCGCGACGTTCGTGCCGGTGCTGCTGACCAGGCAGGGCATGAGCGTTGCGGAGGCCGGTGCGGCCATGGCGCTCTACCTCTTCATGTCCGGCATCGGCGGATTCTGGGGCGGCACGCTTGCCGACCGGTTCGGGCCGCGGCGGGTCATCCTGCTCTCCTTCGTGCTGTCCACGCCGTTCCTGCTCGTGGCGCCCCAGGCCACGGGCTGGACGTTCGCCCTGCTGCTTGCCGTCGGCGGCCTGTTCCTGCAGTCAACGCTGCCGGTCAACGTCAGCTTCGGGCAGGCCCTTGCGCCGCACAGCGCCGCGACCGTCTCGTCACTGATGATGGGCGTGGCATGGGGAACGGGCGGCATGCTGGTGCCCGTCACGGGCATGATGGCCGACGCCATGGGGCTGCCGGCGACACTCACGGTGCTCGCCGGACTGCCGATCGTCGCAGCCCTGCTGTCGACGCGGCTGCCGCCCGCGCCGCCGCTGCCCATGCACGTCGAGCCGGTCGAGGTGAACGTGCCCGGCGTGGATCCGTCGGCCGACGAGGACGGGCGGGCGTCCGAGGCGCGACAGGGCGAGTAGACTGGCTGCGTGGCGCGTTCACCCTACTCCCGGGTTTCCTACCAGTTCGGGCCCGGTCCGCTGACGCCGGCCGTCAAGGCCCTCCTCATCGCCAACGTCGTCGCGTTCCTGGCACAGGTGGTCGTGCCGTCGCTGACGATCCTCGGAGGCCTCACGCCCGCGGCCGTCCTCGGATCGTTCTGGATCTGGCAGCCCGTCACCTACATGTTCCTGCACGCCGGGCTCACGCACCTGGTGTTCAACATGCTCACGCTCTGGATGTTCGGCGTGGAGCTGGAACGGACGTGGGGCACCGAGACGTTCGCGCGCTTCTACCTCTATTGCGGCCTCGGCGCGGCGGCGACGACCATCGTCGCGTCGCTGCTGCCGTTCGACTTCGCGGACTTCATGTACGTCACGCCCACGGTGGGCGCCTCGGGGGCCATCTACGGCCTGCTCGCCGCATACGGCGTGCTGTTCGCGCACCGGCCGATCTACATGTACTTCCTGTTCCCGGTGCCGGCGCGGATCTTCGTGCTCGTCACCGGCGCGATCACGCTGCTGCTCTCGGTCACGTCGTCAGGCGGCCAGATGGCGCACCTGGCCCACCTCGGAGGCCTCGTCACCGGCTGGGCGCTGCTCACGCGAGGGCGCGGGGGGCTCGGCGCCGAGTTGAAGTACCGCTACACGAAGTGGCGCCTCCAGCGCGCGCGGCGCCGGTTCGACATCCACCAGGGCGGGCGTGGGGGCGGCTGGAACGTCCATTAGCGGCGGGGCGGGGGGAATGCCGAATGCCGGGAATGCCGAATGCCGGGAATGCCGAATGCCGAATGCCGGGAATGCCGAATGGCGAATGGCGGATCACACGTGCTTTCGACATTGCGCATCGGGCATCGATCATTAACCCACAAATCACTTGAATAGGTGATCTGGTTGGGATCTATCGCGTATCCGGTGGCGCTTCGCGAACGCGCCGTGCGCGCGTACGAAGACAGCACCGAGACGTATCAGGTCGTCGCCGCGCGCTTCGCCATCAGCGTCAACGCGCTCGTGCGCTGGGTGCAGCGCGCTCGGGCTATGGCGCCGCCTTCCAGCAGTGGGCCTCCACGGTAGACCCGCAGCGGCTCGTGTTCCTCGATGAATCCTCGCGATGGGTCGCTCGCACGCCTGGCTCCCCGTGGTACCGAACTGATCGAACCGCGGCCGATGAACTGGGGCCGCAACCTCACGCTGGTCGGCGCTATGCGCGCCGAGGGCTGGCTCACGCTGGCCACCAGCTGGGGGCCGATGAACAGCCTGCGGTTTGCCGCGTGGGTCCGTCGGCACCTGCTCCGCGGGCTGCGGCCCGGTGACATCGTGATCATGGGCAATCTGGCGGCGCACAAGAGCCGACGCGTGCAGGACCTGGTCGCCAGCGTCGGCGCCAGCGTGCGATACCTGCCGCCGTACTCGTACGACTTCAACCCCATCGAGCACGCCTGGGCGTTGATCAAGCAGCGGCTCCGTCGCCTCGCGCCACGGACCAGTGTCGCCCTCCGCGCGGGGGCTCAGCGTGCCCGGCGCGTTGTCCAGCCGCACCACTGCCGCAACTGGACGGCTCACGCGGGCTACACACTCAAGTGATCACTGGGATGAGACCGCGTCCTCATCGGCCAGAAGGCCGTCTCAGCGGCCGTCCGCGCGCACGCGCCGGCGGCCCTCCGGAAGCTGTCAAGGGAATCGGAGGCTCTTCACGGTCGCGCCATTCAGCGGTTCGTGCTCAACCCTGCGGCAGTCGGTGGCCCGAGAGTCGCCACGACCTCAGCTTCCGTCAGACCGACCCGAAGTTGAGACCGCCTGACTCATGGGACACCGACGCGACAACGCCTCCGCCGGCCAGCGGAACGAAACCGCCGGCGGACGCTCTGTAGGCCGGTGGCTCCGTGCCACTCTGCGTCACGTCGCAGGAATGCTCGATCGTGGAGGTCACCGTGCCGTTCGGCGCGACACGACATAACTCGAGCTGCCCGTTGTAGCGGCGGCCCTCCGGCGCATCCGTGCACGGCCAATCCAACTCCAACGAATGGGCAGTGGCTACCGCCAGGAACACATCTCCTTCCTCATCGATGACGGGGCCCGCCGCGTGCCTCGTCGCGTGGGCGAAAGGCTGAAGATCGCGGCAGCCGGTGGCGCCGGCGCACATCGCCGGTGCCTTCGTCGACGGAAACGAGTTCCAGGTCGTCGTCGGGGTGCGGATGACGGTTGGCACGCGGCCATCCCCACCCACCGCCAGGCGGGCCCCTTGTTCCATGAGCTCCCCAGGTGCCGGCTCCACGTCTGCGCGCTGCCGGGCGCGCCAACGAAGCGCACCTCCTGTTGGTCGTGGGCGGCGGCTGGCACGTCCACTAGCGGACGTGCTGCAACCCCGCGGGTGCGACGCGGGCCGATTCCGGCGGAATGCAGCATTCGGCATTCAGCATTCAGCATTCGGAATTCGGAATTCGGAATTCATCGCGGCGGGCTGAAGACGCCGAGGACGAACGTGTCGTCGAGCGCAACGGCCTGGTGCGCCACGCCGCCCGGGATGTGGAGCACCTCCCCCTCCTCCACCCGGATGTCCTCTCCGCCGACGAGGAACTGCAGCGCGCCCTGGAGGACGTAGGTCATCTGTTCCTCGTCGTGGGCGTGCAGGGGCACGAGCGCTCCCTTCTTGAGGTAGACCTGCGTGAGCATCTCGCGCTCGCCGCGGACGACCTTCCGCGACACCATCTCGGTGACCTTCTCGAGCGCAATCTCGTCCCACCGGTACAAGGGCATGGGGAATGATGCGACGACCGGCCCCTTCGGCGGTACATTAGAGGTGCGGCCGGACCCCTTGCCGGGATGCTTCCGACACGTCGCGACGTCTATGCCCGAGCCCGACCTCACCCCGTCGCTCCTCCCGCCCGTCGCATCATGAGAACCGTGGCGTACGAGACGTCAGCCCGCCAGGCGCCCGCGCGCACCGTCGCCAGCGACGTGCTGCTCCGCGCGTACCGGTTGATGCTCCTGTCCCGCCGGCTCGACGACAAGGAGATCCAGCTCAAGAACCAGAGCCAGATCTACTTCCAGATCAGCGGCGCCGGGCATGAGGCCATCCTCGTGGCCGCCGGGCTCGCCCTGCGGCCGGGCATCGACTGGGCCTACCCCTACTACCGCGACCGCGCATTCTGCCTCGCGCTCGGCGTGACGCCGCTCGAGATGCTGCTCCAGGGCGTGGGCGCCAAGGACGACCCGGCCTCGGGCGGGCGCCAGATGCCGTCGCACTGGGGCCACACGCGCTGGAACATCGTGTCGGGTTCGAGCCCCACCGGCACGCAGTGCCTCCAGGCGGTGGGTTGCGCCGAGGCCACGCGCCTGCTGAACGAACTCCCGAACCTCCCCGCGGACCAGCGGCCCGCGGCCGATGCCGTGACGTACGTGTCGGTCGGCGACGGCACGACGAGCGAAGGCGAGTTCTGGGAGTCGCTCAACACGGCGAGCAACGGCAAGCTGCCGCTCGTGTACGTAATCGAGGACAACGGCTACGCGATCTCCGTACCCGTCGAGGTGCAGACGCCCGGCGGCGACATCTCGCGCCTCGTCGAGGCATTCCCGAACCTCGAGGTGTTCCGCGTGGACGGCACCGACCTCGTCGCCAGCATCGAGGCGATGGACGCGGCCGTGGCGTACGCACGCTCGGGCCACGGCCCGGCGTTCGTCCATGCCCAGGTCACGCGGCCCTATTCGCACTCGCTGTCGGACGACGAGCGCCTGTACAAGACCGCCGAGGAACGGGCGATCGAGGCCGCCCGCGATCCGCTGACGCGCGCAGCCGATTACCTGCTCGCCGAGGGGCTCGCGACGCGCGAGGACCTCGCCGCGATGCTCGCGGAGGTCGACCGCGAGATCAACGCGGCCACCGACATCGCGCTGAAGGCCGAGAAGCCGGCGCGTTCGACGGCCGGCCTCTACGTCTATTCACCCGACGTGGACGTGTCGGCGCCCGACTGGGAATCGGAGCCCCTCACCGAGGGCAAGCCCGACACGATGGTCGCGGCCATCAACCGCACGCTGCACGACGAGATGCAGGCAAACCCGCGCATCGTGGTCTTCGGCGAGGACGTTGCGGACGCGAGCCGCGAGAGCGCGCTCGCCGAAGTCGCGGGCAAGGGCGGCGTGTTCAAGGTCACGCACGGGCTCCAGCGTCAGTTCGGCGGCCTGCGGGTCTTCAACTCCCCGCTCGCCGAAGCCAACATCGTCGGTCGCGCCACGGGCATGGCCACGCGCGGGCTGAAGCCCGTCGTCGAGATCCAGTTCTTCGACTACATCTGGCCGGCCTTCATGCAGATCCGCGACGAGCTCACGATGCTGCGCTACCGGTCGAACAACACGTTCTCGGCGCCGCTCGTGATTCGCACGCCAATCGGCGGATACCTGCGCGGCGGTGCGCCGTACCACAGCCAGTCGGGCGAGAGCATCTTCGCGCACTGCCCGGGCATCCACGTCGTGTTCCCCAGCAACGCCGTCGATGCCGCCGGCCTGTTGCGCACCTCGATCCGGTGCGACGACCCCGTGCTGTTCCTCGAGCACAAGCACCTCTACCGCCAGACGTACAACAAGGGCGTCTATCCGGGACCGGACTACACGATTCCGTTCGGCAAGGCGGCCGTGCGCCGGGAGGGCAGCGACGTCACGGTCGTCACCTGGGGCGCCCTCGTGCAGCGCTCGCTCCTCGCGGCGCAGCAGGCCGAGAAGGACGGGATCAGCGTGCGGGTCATCGACCTGCGCACCATCGCCCCGTGCGACTGGGACACCATCGGCACCGCCGTCCGCGAGACAAACCGCATCGTGATCGCGCACGAGGACACCCTGACGGCCGGCTTCGGCGCCGAGATCGCGGCGCGCATCGCGGAGCATTTCTTCGAGCATCTCGATGCGCCCGTGCTGCGCGTGGCCGCCATGGACACGCCGGTCGCGTACTGTCCAGACCTCGAGGAGGAGATCCTCCCGCAGTCGTCCGATGTCCTTGCCGCCATCCGCAAGGCCGCGTCCTACTAGGCCCTCGACGTCCCTCGGCGGCGCGAGCGCCGCCCTGCTCCTGCTCGTCGCCGCCGCGGCGGTCGACACAGTTCCTCCTGCCGGATTGGCTGCCGCATCGGCCGACCTCCGCGCCGAGACGCTGCGGTCGGTCGGCGCGATCCCGCCGTTCCTCGCCGGCGAGTTCGAGGACGCCTCGGGGTACGCGCTGCGTCCGGACGGCAGCGCGCTCGTCTTCGACAGGCGGCGGCACCGGGTGTACGCGATCGACGCGGCCCGGACCTCCGTGAAGCCGCTCGTCGAGATCGGCTACGAGACAGGGCGCGTCCTGCGGCCGACGTCGTTCGACGTCGCACCGAGCGGAGACTTCATCGTCGGCGATGCCCCCGGGCGGCACCCGCGCATCTCGGTGTTCGACTCGGCAGGGCGCGTGCTCAACACGTTCCCGGTGCCCGCGTCTGCGGCGCCGCGCATCACGATCGACACGCTCGTGCTCGACGGCATCGCGGCGGCGCGCTACACGGGTGAGACGGTGCTCGTCAGCCAGCCGGAGCGCGGCGTGCTCGTCACCGAGTACAGCGTCACCGGCGCGGTGCAGCGACAGTTCGGCGAGCTTCGGCGCACGGGCCTCGAGCACGAGCCCGACGTCCACCTCGCCTACAACGCCGCGTTGCCGCTGCCGGCTCACGATGGCGGCGTCTATGTCGTGTTCCTCGCCGGCCAGCCGGTATTCCGTAAGTACTCGGCAACTGGTACGCTCGAGTTCGAAAGGGCGATCCAGGGGCGTGCACTCGACCCGATCGTGCTGTCGATGCCGACGCAGTGGCCGCGCCGCACCGTGGACGACACCAGCTATCCCCTCGTGCGGCCGACGATCCGCACGGCGGCAGTGGACCCGGCGGGCCGGCTGTGGATTGCCACGCAGGCCGCACACGTATACGTCTACGACACGGACGGCGAGAAGATCCGCACGTTCCAGCTCGCTGGCGCCGGCATCCTCGTGCCCGCCTCGATGTGGTTCGCGCCTGACGGCCGGCTCCTCGTCACGCCCGGGCTCTTCGATTTCGCCCCGCCGTTCGGCTGATCCCGCGGTGCCGCGGCCTCCGATACCGTGCCGACATGAGTGATGCTGTTTCGCCCTTCGAGGCGCTGGCAACGGCCGCCCGCGAGGCGACCCGCGCGGCCGCCGCCGGCGTGTTGCAGATCCGTGCCCGGGGCGCCCGACCCGCGACTGCCGCCCACCTCGCGCCCGACGTCGTGCTTGCCGCACTCCACACGCTCGAACGCGACGAAGGCCTCGTGGTCACCCGCGGTGACACGGCGCTCGACGCGACGGTGATCGGCCGCGACGAGTCGCTCGACATCGCACTCGTGCGGGCTGAAGGGCTCGGCACGCCGCCGGCGCGCCTTGCGGCAACCGACCCGGAACCGGCCCAGCTCGGCGTGGCCGTCTCCCGCAGCTGGAGCGGCAACATCGTGGCCAGGCTCTCGAGCGTGACGGGAACCACGTGCCCGCCGCGGCGATGGCGCGCCGAGCCCGTGCCATTCCTCGTCAGGACCGACGTCCCGCCGGGCCGCGGCATTGCCGGCGGCGTGCTCGCGGGCCCCGACGGGCTCGTCCACGCATGGCTCACCACGGCGCTCGGTCGCGGAGCCGTGCTCGGCGTGCCCGCAACGCTTGTCGCCGATCGCCTCGCGCGACTCCTCGAGCATGGCCGCATCCGGCGTGGGTACGTCGGCCTGGCGGTGCAGCCGGTGATGCTCGCTCCGGGCCAACAGCCGCACGGCCGGCAGGGCCTGCTCGTCAGCGGCATCGACGCACTGGGCACGGGGACGGCCGCGGGGCTGTTCGTTGGCGACATCCTGCTCGAGGCGGACGGTCAGCCGCTCGCGGACCCGGGCGCGATGCAGTCGCTGCTCGTGGAGTCACGCATCGGCACGTCGCTGCGGCTGCGCGTCCTGCGCGGCGGCGACGTCACGGACGTCACGGTGACGGTTGGCGAACGCCGACAGTGAGGGAAGCGGAGCGGGGCGCGCTCGGCGAGCGCGCCCTACCTATACTTGTGCGATGGAGATCCTGCTGATCGCTCCATCGGCGCGCCGGCGCGACGTGTTGCGCGAGCGATTGCTCGGCGCGGGGCTCGTGCCCGTGGCCGAGGCCGCGGTGCCGAGCGATGCCGAGGACACAGGGGCCACGGTCGGCCTTGCCGATGCAGTGCCCGAGGGCGACGGCTGGATGCGCGCGCTGCTGCCGCTGCAGGGCCTCGCCGTCGTCGGGGCGGCGCCTGCGGCCGCCGAGCGGCTGCGTGCACTCGCATTTGCCGGATGGGCGGCCCTGCCCATCGACGTGTCGCCGACGCAGCTTCGGCAGGCACTCGAGATGATCGATGCCGGGTTTGCCGTGGCGCCGTCGGACTGGCTGCGTGGCCCCGTGCCCGCGCCGCCGCCGCGCATCGATGTGGACGACGACATCCAGGATGCGGCGCTCACCCATCGCGAACAGGACGTGCTCGACCTGCTGGCCGAGGGCCTGTCGAACCGGCGGATTGCCGACAGGCTGGGCATCAGCGCCCACACGGTGAAGTTCCACGTCGCGTCGATCTACGACAAGCTCGACGCCCGCACGCGCACCCAGGCCGTGCGCCACGCACTCGATCGCGGAATCCTGAACCTCTGAGGAGCCGACGGCCTACACCTTGCCCTGCAGGCGGGCCGCCAGCAGGTCGCGGTACGTCTGGCACTCCTCGTCGAACCAGACGGTGGTGAACTGCGCCGCCATCGCCTCGATCTCGTCGGGCGTGTAGGGCGGACCGCCGACCATCTCGACGAGCGCCTGCTTGTGGGCGGCAAACGCGCGCGGCGGCTTGGAGGCGAGCTCCCTGGCAATCGTCAGCGCGCGATGACGGATGTTGCCGACCGGCACCAGTTCCTCGATGATGCCGTGGGTTTCCGCGTCGTGGGCGCGCCACGCATGGCCTTCGAGGAACATCTGGCGGGCCGTCGGTCCCGGCACCACCGCCGCGAGCGTCTGCACCATGCGGGCCGGCAGCACCACGCCGAGCTCCACTTCGTTGAGCGCGAACTTGAAGTCGCCCTCCGCCATGATCCGCTGGTCGCAGGCGAGCGCGAAAGCGGCGCCGCCCCCGAAGCAGTGGCCGGAGATGCCGGCGACCGTCGGCTTGGGCAGCGTGCGCAGCGAGTCGAACATCCGGATGAACCGCCCCATGTAGGGCGTCATCTGGGCGGGCGTGTACTGGAAGACCTCCTGCACGTCGAAGCCGCCGCAGAACATCTTCGGCGTGCTGCTCGTCAGCACGACGCCGTGGGTCCGCGCGTCGGCGCGCGCGTGGTTGAGCGCCGATTGCAGCTCGTCCACCATCTCGGCGTTCAGGGCATTGCCCCGGCCGCGAGCCAGCGTGATGACGAGGATGCCCTCTTCCCGATCCAGCGTGATGTGCTGCACGAATCGACTCCTGTCGGCCCGGGCAACACGCCCGACCGCGCCTCGCCTGTCGGCCCCGGCAGTCTATCGTGCCGCCGACGACGCGGCTACTCGTCGAGCTGCGCGTGCAGCGTCCGCCACGCATCGTGGGTGACGACGCCGACGTCGCCCTCGAACTGATCGGTTTCGTAGTCCACGCTGCCGACGATCCGGCCGGCGGCGTCGCGGCCGACGTGAACCGAACATGCGACAAAGGCCGGTGTGAGGACGCCACGCGCACGCAGGGCCTCGGCCACCGCCTCGCGCGCCCGAGGCTCCACGTCGTCGCGCGTGAAGGCCCCGCGACCGACCGCGGCCTGCTCCGGCCCGGGCCCCTCGGCGCCAGCCGTGAACGAGGCCTGCACGGCATCGGTCCCGAACGTGAGCTCGCCCTGCCCGCTCCACAGCGAGCCCCCGTCGAACGTGAACGTCCCGAGCACGGGGTCGTGCCAGGTGCCCGGGCTGCTGCCGCCCTCCGGACGCGGCGGCGTCACGGGTTCCGCACGCGGTGAAGGCATGGGCGAGGGCTGCAACGCCGGCGACCGGACCGCGCTGCGCCGCTGGGCAAGCGACAGGCCGCCCACGAGCGCGAGAAGCACGATCCCCACGACGAGCAGGACGGTCATGTCCATGCGGCCTCTCCTCGGGTCCCTTGCGCGACCCGCTACACCTTCGCGAACGTCAGGAGCCCGTCGGTCGATCGCACGACGTAGTCGGTGCTCGTGTCGCCCTCGCAGCGCAGGTGCAGCGTGAGCGGCGTGGCGGCACCGGCATCGGGACCGACGACGGCAGCCGCGATGAGGAAGCGTGGCAGGCCCACGCCCCGAGCGAGTGCCGCGGCGCGCGCCGCGTCCGACCCACGCAACAACACCTCGAAGGTTCGCTGCACGACAGAGCGCGCAATCTCGATCTGGCGACCCGAGGGTCCCTCCGCGGACCCGTCGATGCGCAAGGGGAACCGATCGTCCCGGCGTGCCCACCAGGCGCCATCGGCGGCCGACCAGGTGAGCACGCCGAGCACGGGGTCCTCCGGCGCCCCGGGGGCAGGCCGCGGCGCCGGACGCTGGAACCTGTCGTCGAGTCGATGGGCGCCCGCGTGGGCGGTGTTCACCGCGTCGGCGCTTGCCGCACCCGCGGCAACCCGTTCGGGCCCCACGCCCGGCCCGCCGGACTGGCGTGCCCGTGATCGGCCGCGACCGGCGGCACGCGCGCGTTCGCGCGCCGATCCTGCGTCCTTTCGGCCACCGGAAGCCGAGGCGAGGGCGATGCCGGCAAGCGCATTGGCCACGCCCAGCACGACGAGCGTGCCGACGATGTAGGGCATGGAGGTTTCGGGACGCTCGACGGCCTGCGACCCGAGGGCAAGCGCGCCATCGAGCACGCGGCGGGCCGGGTGCGCGGGATCGGTGCCCGAGAAGCCTGCCCACGCCCAGTCGGCAATCCGCCCCACGTACACGTAGGTGGCCGCAACCGGGACGAGCCACGCCAGGCAGCCGAGGGCACTCCGGGCGGCTTCCGCACCCGTGGGCTTGCCTTTCGAGGGGACGGGGGCGGGCCGGGCAAGGACGCCGCGGACGACGAAGTGCCAGACGGCGATGAACAGCCAGAACGCGGCCGGAATGCGGAAGAAGTAGAGCCCGTTGCGCTGTTCCTGGTCGGGCGACGCGCCGAACGCGGCCGAGACGAGGAAGAGCCCTGCTGCAATCGCGACGTGAAGCAGCAGCCAGAACGTCGCGCGATAGAGGCGGGCGATCCACCGGACGATGGGCATGGGTTCACAGACCTTAACGCCTCAGCTGACTGGCGTCGAACGGCCGCGGTGCCGTCGTTTTCCGCGCGACGGGCCGGGGGTCGCAATTTATACTGAAGGGATGTCCGCTGCCGAACACGCCCGACAGATCGCCAATCCTCATCGCCGCAACGTCGCGATCGTCGCGCACGTGGACCACGGAAAGACCACGCTCGTGGACGCGATGTTCCATCAGGCGGGCACGTTCCGCTCCAACGAGCGCGTCGCCGAACGGGCCATGGACTCGATGGACCTCGAGCGCGAGCGGGGGATCACGATCCTCGCCAAGAACACCGCGGTCCGGTACCTCGACCAGGTCATCAACATCTGCGACACGCCCGGCCACGCGGACTTCGGCGGCGAGGTCGAACGGACGCTCTCGATGGTGGACGGCGTGGTGCTCCTCGTGGACGCCTCCGAGGGCCCGCTGCCCCAGACCCGCTTCGTGTTGCGCAAGGCCCTCGAGCGCCGCCTCGAGCCAATCGTCGTCATCAACAAGATCGACAGGCCCGATGCCCGCGTGCAGGAAGTGCTCAACGAGGTCTACGACCTGTTCATCGACCTCGACGCCGACGAGGAACAGCTCGAGTTCCCGGTGGTCTATGCCGTCGCCCGCGACGGACAGGCGAGCACCGACCCGAACGTCCGCGGCACCGACCTGCGCCCGCTGTTTGACGCGATCATCGAGCACACGCCGCCGCCGAAGGGCGATCCGGAGGGCGTCCTCCAGATCCTCATCGCCAACCTCGACGCCAGCGAGTACATCGGGCGCATCGCGATCGGCCGCATCTTCAACGGCCGCGTGAAGGTCGGCGACGTCGTCGCCGTCGCGAAGCTCGATGGCTCGATCCAGCAGACGCGCATCACGAAGCTCTTCGCGTTCGAGGGCCTCAAGCGCGTGGACATCGAGCAGGCGGCCGCGGGCGACATCGTCTGCATTGCCGGGATCGAGGACATCACCATCGGCGAGACGGTGACGAGCGCCGAGACGCCGAAGCCCATCCCGCCGATTGCCGTGGACGAGCCGACCGTGTCGATGGTGTTCGGCGTCAACACGTCGCCGATGGCCGGCCGCGACGGCACCTTCGTGACGTCGCGCCAGCTGAAGGAGCGCCTCGACCGGGAGCTGCTCGGCAACGTGTCGCTGCGCGTCGAGCCGACCGACACGCCTGAACAGATGCGCGTGATCGGGCGCGGCGAACTGCAGCTGTCGATCCTGATCGAGATGATGCGGCGCGAGGGCTACGAGCTGCAGGTCTCGCGCCCCGAGATCGTCACGCGCGAGACGCCCGAAGGCCGCCTCGAACCCGTCGAGGACGTCGTGATCGACGTCCCCGAGGAGTTCCAGGGCGTGATCATCGCCGCGCTCGGTACCCGCAAGGGCACCATGACGAAGATGGTGAACAACGGCAGCGGGCGCGTGCGCCTCGAGTTCCGCGTGCCGGCGCGCGGCCTCATCGGATTGCGTTCGCAGTTCCTCACCGATACCCGCGGCACCGGCATCATGAACCACATCTTCGCCGGCTGGGAGCCCTGGGCCGGCCCGATTCCGGCACGTCCGACTGGCGCGCTCGTGGCCGACCGCGGCGGGGTCGCCACGGCCTTTGCCATCTCCAACCTCCAGGATCGCGGCGAGATCTTCATCGACCCCGCCACCGAGGTCTACGAAGGCATGCTGATCGGCGAGAACTCGCGCAACAACGACCTCGACGTCAACGTGACGAAGGAGAAGAAGCAGACCAACATGCGCGCGTCCACGGCCGACGAGGCCATCCGCATCATCCCGCCGCGCAAGCTCGGTCTCGAGGTCGCCATCGAGTTCATCAACGACGACGAGCTCGTGGAGATCACGCCGAAGGCGATCCGCGTCCGCAAGAAGATCCTCGCCGCCAACCAGCGCCCGCGCCGCGACTGACCCTGCGCGCGCCGTCGCAATCCGCAGGCGTCGATCGTCAGATCGACGCGCACCACGAATCGTCCCGCTACGCGGAGCGTTCGAGCGCGGCGAGCGCGATGCCGAAGCGGTCCATCACCGCATAGAGCGACGCGCGGCGCAACGGCTTTGCGAGGTAGTCGTCCATGCCCGCCGCGAGGCATCGCTCCCGATCGCCAATCATCGCGTGGGCGGTCAGCGCGACGATCGGCGTCCGTCGCACGCGGCGGCGCGCCTCGTTCGCCCTGATCTCGCGGCACGCGTCGAGCCCGTCGAGCCCCGGCATCTCCACGTCCATCAGCACCAGGTCGAAGCGCTCGCGCTGCGACGCCTCGATGGCCTCGCGGCCGCCGCTCGCGGCAACCACGCGGCACCCCCGGCTCTCGAGCAGTTCGCGAACGACGCGCAGGTTGACGTCGTTGTCGTCCACGGCAAGGATTCGCGGCGTCCGCGACACCCGCGGCACCGCCGCCAGCGCCGGCGAGGAGCCCGGCGCACGTGCCGCGTCGCGGCTCAGGACGGCCGCGAGCACTGCCGCCACCGTCTGTCGCCGGTGCGGCCGCAACAGCACCGCCGGTCCCGCGCCGGGCGTGACCGCATCCGCGGCGCCAGCGAGCTCGACGACCGGCACCCCCACGCGCCGCAGAGCCGTGAGGCTCTCGATCGAACCCGCGAGCGACCGATCGATCACCACCAGGCCCCAGCGGCGTTCCCACAGCAGCGTGCCGAGCGTCGCATCGTCGTCCGCGCAGCGCACCGAGGCGCCCCACTGCCCGAGCCAGTCCGCGAGCACCTCGCGCGATGCAACCTGCCGGTCCACGATCAGCACGTCGCACCCGTCCAGACCCTGCGGCCGCGCCTCGATGGCGGCGGTCGCCCCGTGGCCCACGCCGACGGGCAGCCTGAAGGCGAACCGGCTGCCCTGTCCCTCCTCGCTCTCGAATGCGAGCTCCCCGCCAGTGAGGTGCAGCAGGCGAGCGCAGATCGGCAGGCCGAGTCCCGTGTTCGCGAACAGCTGCGGCGCCCCGTCACCGGCTTCGCGGAGCATCCGCCTGATCGCCTCCTGCTCGGCCGCACCGATGCCGACGCCGGTGTCGGCCACCTCCACCGACAGCGACGCGCAGCCGTCCTCGTCCACCTCGCCAAGGGTCACGTACACCCGCACGCAGCCGACGTTCGTGTACTTGACGGCATTGCCGACGAGGTTGGCCAGCACCTGCCGGAACCGGCCGGGGTCGGCGACGACGCGCGTCGGGAGCGGCGACTCCTGCCCCCACACGAGGTCCAGGTCCTTCTGGTGCGCCCGCGACGCCATGGTGGCCAGCACGTCGTGGACGATGGCCGTGACGTCGAACGGCACCTGCTGGAGCTCGATGCGGCCCGCCTCGATGCGCGAGAGGTCCACCACGTCGTCCACCACGGTCACGAGCGACTCCGCCGAACGGCGAATCGTCTCGAGATAATCGCGCTGCGCCGGCGTCAGGTCGGTGTCGAGGGCGAGATCGGTCATGCCCAGCAGGCCGTTCAGGGGCGTGCGCACCTCGTGGCTCATCATGGCCACGAACTCGCTCTTGAAGCGGTTCGCGCGTTCGGCGCGTTCGGTGGCCTCCTGGAGTTCCTCGGTCCTGCGCGCCACGCGGAGCTCGAAGTCCTCGTGCTGCCGTGTGATGGCGGCGTCGCGCGTCTCCACCTGCGCGAGGAGTTCGTTGAATGCCTCCGCCACGGCCGCAAGTTCACCGCCGTCGCGGGGCGCCGTCAGGCGTCCGTCGAACCGGCCGCTCGCGATGATCTGGCGAGCTGCCCCATCGACCTGCCGGACGCGGGCGTTCGCCGAGCGGGCAACGGCAGCGGCCGACAGCCGCGCGAGCACCAGCGCGACGACCGCCACCAGCGCGAACACGGCGACCGTGCGCCATGCCCCGGCGCCGGCGAGTCCGGCGGCTGCGGCGCTGACGATGGCGGCAGCAAGCGCCGACGTGAGCTGGAGTGTGAAGTGACCGGCCATGAGGGTGGGGAGTCCCCACCGCTGAATCGGCCGGAATGCGCCGGATGTGAATGACGGACTACGTCTCGGGCGGGACGTCACCGACCTCGGTGCGGACGGGGACGTGCCCGAGCCGGGTCAGGATCACGCCAGCCGCAACGAGCAGCGCCCCTGCGAGCCGCATGCCGGCGAGCCGCTCGCCGAGCCACACCATGGCCACGACGAGCGCCGCGACCGGGACGACGTTCGAGTAGAGCGACGTGCGCGACGACCCGAGCTGTCGAACACCGAGATACCACGCCGTGTACGCGAAGTTCAGGGCGAGCAGCGACGAGAACACGACGCACACCCAGGCCACGAGCCGGACCTCGGACCATGCCGTGCGCGCGAAGTCCGCGGTGGCGAACGGAAGGAAGATCGCGGTGCCGATGGTCATCGACAGCCCGGTGACGACAATGGGCGAATAGCTGGCGAGCAGCGGACGCCCGGCGACCGTGTAGACGGTCCAGCAGAGCACGCAGGCGAGCATCATCATGTCGCCCGTCAGCGAGCTGACTCCCGCCGCGGCCCCGCCGCGGACGATGAGCGTGACGCCGAGGAACGACAGCGCGGTGCCGAGCCAGTGGGCGAGCGGCAGGCGCTCGTGACCGACCGCGGCCGATGCGAGGCTCACGGCTGCCGGCGTGCAGGCGATGATGATCGAGGCGTTCATCACGCTCGTGCGCTCGAGCCCCGCGATGAACAGGATCTGGTAGAGGAACTGCCCGACGATGCCGAGGAGGACGATCACGGCCCAGTGGCGGGGCGTGAGCCGCGCGACGTGTTCACGCCGGCGGGTGCCGTAGATGATCGCCAGGAAGACGACGGAGGCGACGAGCAGGCGCAGGCCGTTGAAGGCTCGCGCAGGCACTTCCTGCAGGACGAACTTGATGACGCTGTAGTTGCTGCCCCAGATGAGGGCGGTCAGCAGCAGGTAGAGGTCGACTCTCGTCATCAGTCCGAAACCCTGGATTCGAACTGGCCGTGTGGGCGGCTCGGAAGGAGGGCCGGGGCCGGCCCGATGCCGGGCCCCGGTAATCTTCGTCTTACGCCAGGCCGAGGGCCGTGTTGCGCACGAAGAAGATGATCAGCGAGACGAGCAGCACATAGATCACGAGCGACTCGATCAGCACCAGGCCCAGCAGCAGCGCGCCGCGGATCTGGTCGGCCGCACCCGGGTTGCGGGCGATGCCCTCGGCGGCTGCGCTCACGGCCTTGCCCTGCGCAATGGCGCCGAACGCCGCGGCAATCGCGAGCGCGAAGCCGGCCGTCACGACCGCCCACTGCGTCACGTTGGACGCCACTGCGCCCGCCGCTGCCGGTTCCTGCGCATAGGCCGGCGTCACGAGACCGGCGGCCACCACCAACGCGAACACTGCAAGGAACTTCTTCATCATCTGTACGGCCCTTTCGAGGCTTGACACTGCGTCGGCATTGGTGACTCGCGACCGGGGTCGCGGGCGCTGGCCTGTGGCGCGCCTGGGTCGAGTTGCAGACCGGGGCCCGACGGATGCCGAGGTCTGCCGACCTGTCTCCCGCCCGGCACGATGCGCAGGCGGGAGGGTCGCCGCGCGTGCCGAAGCACGCGCGACGGGAACGGATGTCGTCACGCCGCCGCGTGTGCGTGCGCCGGCGAGTCGCCGTGCGCATGCGCGTCGTCGTGGTGTGCGTCGTCGTGGCCGTGCTCGACGTGAACGGCGCCGGCCAGGTAGATGATCGTCAGCAGCGTGAAGATGTAGGCCTGCAGCGACCCGGTGATCACGCCGAGGAACATCATCGGCAGCGGCACCAGGAACGGGATGATGCTGGCCATGATGAGCACGACGAGTTCCTCGCCGTAGACGTTGCCGAACAGACGCAGCGAGAGCGACATCACCCGGGACATGTGGCTGATGAGCTCGATCGGCGCCATGATCGGCGCCACGAACAGCGGCACGCCCGGCGGGATGATGAAGTGCTTGACGTAGGCGACGATGCCCTGCGCCTTGATGCCCTGCAGGTGGTAGTAGACCCAGACCGTGAGCGCGCAGCCGAGCGTCGTGCTGATGTTTGCCGTCGGCGACATCAGGCCCGGAATCTTCCCCATGGCGTTGGCGAGGAAGATGAAGATGAAGATCGAGCCGACGAGCGGCAGGAACTGCGGTCCGCGCGGCCCGATGTTCTCCTTCAGCAGCCCGTTCAGGAAGCCGACGATGTCCTCGAGCACGATCTGGAGCCGGCCCGGGTTCTCGACGCTGAAGCGCGACCGGACCGCCAGGCAGAAGATCGTCACGACGAGCACGATGAGCCCGCACATCACGAGGTGATCGGGGATCACCTGCATCCCGGGTGTGTAGGGCGTCCCCATGAGGGATGCCACGAGCGGCCCGAGCAGCCGGTTGACGAACTCGACGATCCAGAGTGTGTGATGCAGGTTTTCCATGCAGAACGGCGGGTGCGGGGAGACCGTCCGGCTATCGCCAGGACCGGACCGCTTCCACCATCGCGGCGACCACGACCGCGGACACGCCCAACAGCACCCCAATCGGGTGCAGGCGCAAACGCGCAATGATAACGTACCCGGCCGCGAGCAGCAACGCATGCCGGGCGACGAGCCCGAGCACCGCCCCCGCCGACAGTCGCGACGCGCCCGCCCCGGACTCCGGAGCCGGCCCGAGCGCTGCCACTCCGCGCAGAATCACGCGGTAACTGCCCCACGAGAGCAGGCTGCCGGCCAGCACGCCTGCCGCCACGCGCCAGCCGCCGAGCGGCAGGGCGCCGAGCGCCAGCACCGCCGTCGCCGCGAGCGTCGCCCGCTCGATGCGCCTGGCCAGGGCGTGAAACGACGGCTCGCCCCCGACCAGGCGCCTGTCAGCGGGAGGAGTCAAGGGTCCGGCGGGTGATGCGGACGACGTTCAGGACGGCAGCGGCAAAGCCCATCCCGAAACCGACGAGCATGCCCCAGGGGCCGAGCCCGAAGGTGCGGTCCATCCAAAGACCAGCCGCGGTCCCGAGCACGATGGCAATGACGAACGAGAGCCCGAGCGTACCGAGCTCGCCGACCGTCCGCCAGTAGCCTGCCGGGCGCGGCGTCAGCGCCATCGGGGCACTCCGGGAGAGGGAACAGTCGAGCGCAGGCGTGGCATGGCAAGTACCTCGTGCGACCGACAGCGCGCGGCCATCGTCGGAAAGGGAGGAACCTCCGGGGGGTCCGACAGCCCTCGACTATACTCCAGAGGCGGGCCCAGGCCCGCCACGGACAACTCAGATGCGACTACTCCCGACGCTCGTCCTGGCTGCGGCTCTCGTCCCGTCCGTGATGGTTCCCGATGCTGCAGCGCAGCCCGGCAGCCGGCAGCGGACCCTGCTCGTCTCTGCCGTCGGCGCCGACGGCGCACCGGTGGACTCGCTGGATCCGGCCGACGTGATCGTCCGCGAGGATGGCGTGGCGCGCGAGATCGTGAAGGTCAGTCGTGCGACCGAGCCCGTGGACATCACGCTGATCGTCGACAACAGCCAGGCCGCGCGGCGGGCGCAGCAGGACATCCGCATCGCGGTCGAGCACTTCATCACGACGTTTGCCGGGCCGCATCGGATCACGCTGATGTCGGTGGCGGACCGCCCGACGGTGCTGGTGAACTCGACGACGAGCAAGGCGCAGCTGCTGCAGGGCGTGCCGCGGCTGTTCACCCAGCCCCAGTCGGGCGCGTATCTCGTCGAGGGCGTGATCGAGGCGTCGCGCGCGATCGGGAAGCGCAAGCCCGCCCGCGCGGCCATCCTCGCGATCACGAGCTTCGGCACCGAGTTCTCCGACCGCGGGTACCAGTACGCGCTCGAGGAGCTCGCCTCGTCGGGCGCGGCCCTTCACGTCATCGAACTGCAGGACACCGACCGCGCCAACCAGCAGGACCCGAACGTGCGCGACCGCAACCTCGTGATCGACCAGGGCACGGCGCAGACGGGCGGCGTTCGCGAGCTGCTGCTCACGAACATCGCACTGAAGGATGCCCTGCAGCAGGCCGGCCGGGTGATCACGAGCCAGTTCGAAGTGGTGTACGGGCACCCCGACACCCTGATTCCCGCGCGCAAGGTCGAAGTCGAGTCGGCGCGCCCTGCCCTGAAGCTTCGTGGCAACGTGCTTCAGGCCAACCGCGCGAGTCGATGACGCACGCGTCCGTTCGTCTCCTGACCGTCGCCTGCGCGGCCTCGCTGCTGCTGTCGGCACGCGTGCTGTCGCAGGCGCCGCCGCCCCCCGCCGCCCCGGTGCCCGAGGATCAGGCACCGGCCGCCCCGCCGCCGGCCGAGACATCGACGGCACCACAGGAGCCCGAACAGCCGATCTTCCGGGCTGGCGTCGAGGTGGTCTCGCTGAACGTCACGGTCACCGAGCGCGACGGCCGGTTCGTCTCTGGCCTGCCGCGCGAGGCGTTCTCGGTGTTCGAGGACGGGGTCAAGCAGGACGTCATCTTCTTCTCCGGGACGCAACTGCCGACGGCGCTCGGCCTGCTCGTGGATACGAGCGCGAGCATGAACGACAAGCTGCCGATTGCGCAGCAGGCCGCGGTCGGGTTCATCGAGCGGATGCGCACCGACGACATCCTGACCATCGTCGACTTCGACAGCCGCGCCGAGATCCTCCAGACGTTCACCGCGGATCGCGCGCAGCTCTCGGCCGCCATCCGCCGCACGACGGCCGGCGGTTCGACGTCGCTCTACAACGCCGTGTACATCGCGCTCAACGAGTTCAAGAAGATCCGCCAGGCCGACAACGAGCAGGACGTGCGGCGCCAGGCCATCGTCGTCCTCTCGGACGGTGAGGACACGTCGAGCCTCGTGCCGTTCGAGGAGGTGCTCGAGCTCGCGAAGCGGTCCGAGGTGGCCATCTACACGATCGGCCTCAAGGACGGCGGCGGCCGGACGCGGCCGCTCGGGGGCTTCAGCGAGTCGGACTTCGTGCTGAAGCAGTTCGCGCAGGAGACCGGCGGCAAGGCGTTCTTCCCGGGAGCGGCCGACGAACTGCCGGCAATCTACGGCCAGGTCGCCGATGAACTCGCGGCGCAGTACACGGTCGGCTACGCCTCGCGGAACGCCCGCCGCGACGGCCGCTGGCGGCGTGTGGTCGTGCGCGTCGAGCGGCCGAACGCGGTGGCCCGTACCAAGCAGGGATACTACGGCCCGACCGAGTAGGCCGGCCCGTTCCCGATGATCCTCGCCCTCCTCTACCTGGCGGCATCCTGCGCATATGGCTGGCACTTCGCCAGCCGCACCCCACGTGCCGGCCGCATCGCGACGGGCCTGCTGCTCCTCGCGGCGCTCGTGCACACGTTCACGCTCGGCATGTACACGATGGAACTCGGCGTGCCGCCGATGGCCGGACGCACAGGCGCCGTGTCGACGTTCGTGTGGATGCTCGCCATCGCCTACCTGTCGGTCGAGGTGTCGACCGACGAGCGCGGCATGGGCGTCTTCGTGACGCCGCTCCTCGTGGTGCTCCAGGGCATCGCGGCCCATGGCGAGATGCCGACCGACGTCCCTGCGTTCTTCGGGCTGCCGTTCGTGGCGCTGCACGTCGGGTCGCTGCTGTTCGCCTACGCGAGCTTCGCGCTTGCGTGCGTGATCGGCATCACGTACGTGCTGCTCTTCCGGGAGTTGAAGCGCAAGGCGCCGGGCGTCTTCTTCCAGCGGCTGCCGTCGCTCCAGGTGCTCGACCGCATGAACATGCGGGCAGTCTCGATCGGCTGGCTCCTGCTGACGATCGGCCTCGCCGGCGGCGCGCTCTGGCTGCAGTCGGCAAGCGTGCAGTACGCAGACGATCCGCGCCTGCCCCACATGACGCTGGCGGACCCGAAGATCCTGATGGCCGTCGTCACGTGGGTCGTCTATGGCGCCCAGCTCGCGAGCCGGCGCTGGGCCGGCCTCACGGCACGCCGCGCGGCCTGGCTCTCGGCACTCGGCTTCGCGATCGTGCTCCTCAACTTCCTCCCCGTGGCGTGGTTCTTCGCCCGCAGCCACAACTTCGCGTGATGCATCTCGTCCTGGCCGGCCTCAGTCACCACACCGCGTCGCTCGACGTGCGCGAGCGCATCGGCATCAGCCGATCGATGCTGCCCGCCGCGCTCGACCGGCTCGCAGGTGAGGGCTGCACCGACGCGGTCCTGCTCTCGACCTGCAACCGCACCGAGGTCTACGCCGCCACCTCGGACCCCATCGAGACCGGTGAACGCGTCATTGCCTGCCTTGCCGGGTACCGCGGCGTGGCGCGCGAGGAGATCGACGCATCGCTCTACCTGCGGACCGACGCCGATGCCGCGCGTCACCTGTTCCGCGTGGCCGCCGGGCTCGACTCGCTCGTCGTCGGCGAACCCGAGATCCTGGGGCAGGTCAAGGACGCCTACAGGATCGCCAGCGATGCGCACGGCACCGGCAGCGTCCTGAACCGCCTCTTCCACGGCGCGTTCACGATCGGCAAGCGTGTGCGCACCGAAACCGGGCTCGCCGAGGGCGCCGTGTCGCTCAGCTACGCCGCCCTGACGCTGGCGCGCAAGATCTTCGGCGATCTGAAGGATCGGCACGTCGTGGTGCTCGGCGCCGGCGAGATGTCGCGGCTGTGCGCCCTGCACTTCCACGCGCACGTGGCGAGCACGACGATCGCGACGCGCCGGCGCGACCGCGGCGATGCGCTCGCGAGCGAGATCGATGCCCGCGTCGTGCCGTGGGAATCGCGGCTCGATGCGCTTGCCGGCGCCGACGTCCTCGTCTCCGCGACCGGCTCGCCCGACCTCGTCGTGTCCGAGGCCGACGTGCAGCGCGCGATTGCCGTCCGCCGGGGGCGCCCGATGTTCGTCGTGGACCTCGCGGTGCCGCGCGACGTCGCGCCCGATGTCGGCACGATCGAGCAGGTCTTCCTCTACAACATCGACGACCTGCGCAGCATCGTGCAGGAGAACCTCGCGCGCCGGCAGGATGCCGTGACGCGCGCCGAGAAGCTGGTGAACGACGAGGTCGCGGCCTGGTACGCCTGGCTCAGGTCCCGGGCTGCCATCCCGACGGTCGTCGCGCTGCGCACCCGCTTCGAGCGCATCAGGCAGGCCGAACTCGAACGCCTGGCGCCGCGCCTCGCCGGACTCGGGCCGGATGCGCGGGCCCGCGTGGACGACATCACGCGCTTGATGGTCGAGAAGCTGCTGCTCACGCCCACCGAGCAGCTCAAGGCCGTGGACGATCGCGAGACGATGGACACCTACTCGGCGGCGCTGCGGCGGCTCTTCGATCTCGACGAGGGCACCGACCCGCCCATGCGTGCGGAGCCGGACGCCAGGGGCACGCGGGAGCCGCAGCAATGAGCGCCTGGCGCATCGGCACGCGCGGCAGCGCCCTCGCGTTGTGGCAGGCAAACACCGTGAAGGCACGGCTCGAGGCCCTGGGATTGCCGTCGTGCGAGATCGTGGTGATCAGGACGGACGGCGATCGCCTGCAGGACGCGCCGCTTTCCGACATCGGCGGCAAGCGGCTGTTCGTCAAGGAGATCGAGGACGCCCTGCTCGACGGCGAGATCGACCTCGCCGTCCACAGCGCCAAGGACATGGCCGTCGCGCTCCCCGCCGGACTGCACATCGCGGGCGTCCTCCCGCGCGCCGACCCACGCGATGCCGTCGTGCTGCCCGCCGCGTCCACGCATCGCGACGCCACGCTCGCGCAGTTGCTGGACGCGCTCGGTGCCTCGCCGCGCCTCGGCACGAGCAGCGTGCGTCGGGTCGCACAACTGCACCGGCAGCTTCCGGGGGCGCAGTTCCTGCCCGTGCGGGGCAACGTCGACACGCGGCTGCGCAAGCTGGACGATGGTGAGTACGACGCGCTGGTGCTGGCTGCTGCCGGGCTGCAACGGCTCGACCGCGGCGATCGGATCAGCGGCTGCCTCCCTGTCGATGCCTGCATCCCCGCGCCCGGCCAGGGCATCGTCGCGATCGAGTGCCGTGAGGATGCCGACGAGGTCACGCAGACGCTCGTCGCAATCAGCGACGCGTCTGCCGACATCGCGCTGCGCGCCGAGCGCGCGCTCGTGGCCGCCGTCGGCGGCGGGTGCCAGCTTCCGCTCGGGGCGCATTGCCGGGCGACGCCGGACGGCGGCCTCGAGTTGATTGCGTGCGTGACGTCGATCGAGGCCGAGCACGAGGTGCGGACGATCGGCTTTGGCGACGCCGCCGATCCCGAAGCGCTTGGCGAGCAGGTCGCGGATCGCCTGCTCGCCGACGGTGCGGGCGCCATCCTCGACGCCGTGCGCGAGTACGACGGGCCGCTGCCGCAGTGAGAGTAAGATGCCCCGCATGACTCCTGTGTCCATCGTGGGCGCCGGGCCCGGGGATCCGTTCCTCATCTCGGTGCGCGGGTGGCGCTGTCTCGCGCGCGCCGACGTGGTGGTGCACGACCGGCTGATCGACTCGCGGTTGCTGCGCATGGCGCCGGCCGATGCCGAGCACATCGACGTCGGCGATGCGGCCCCGAGCGAGGCCGCGCAGGATGCCATCTGCCTGCTGGTGGCCGAGAAGGCGCGCGAGGGCCGGTACGTCGTGCGCCTGAAGTGGGGCGACCCGTTCGTCTACGACAGCGGCGGCAAGGAAGCGCTGTTCCTCCACGAGCAGGGCATTCCGTTCGAGGTCGTGCCCGGCATTCCCGCACTCGTCGGCATCCCGGCCTATGCCGGCATCCCGGTCACCTATCCCGGGTCGGGCAACCTGCTCACGTTCATCCGCGGGTACGAGCACGGCGAGGAAGACACACCCGCGCTCGACTGGGAGCAGCTCGCGACGATCGAGGGCACGCTGCTCTGCTACGCGGGGCCGCGCCAGCTCGCGCGCATCGCGACCTCGCTGCTCTCGCACGGCCGCCCGAAGGACGACTCGGCTGCCGTGATCTACCACGGCACGACGCCCCGGCAACGCACGGTGACCGGCACGCTCGAGAGCCTTGCCGGACAGTTGACGGCCAGCGCGCCGCCGGCGCCGGCCGTCCTCGTCGTGGGACCGTCGGCAGGGCTGCGCGAGCACCTCCGCTGGTTCGACGAACGCCCCCTCTTCGGCACGCGCATCGTCGTCACCCGATCGCGCGAGCAGGCCGGGGAGTTCGTGGACCGCCTGCACGACCTCGGCGCCACGGTCATCGAGGCGCCGTCAATCCAGATCGAGGCGCTCGGCGACTACGACGAAGTGGACCGCGCCATCGCGGACATCGGCACCTACGACTGGCTCGTGTTCACGAGCGTCAACGGCGTGGACCATTTCATGCGCCGTGCGCTGTCGCAGGTGCGCGACATCCGCGACCTGCGCGGGCCGCGGATCTGCGCGGTCGGGCCCGCGACGGCCGAACGCCTGCAGCGCCTGCACCTGCGCGTGGACGTCACCCCCGAGGAGGACCGCGCGGAAGGCGTCCTCGCGGCGCTCCTCGCGACGGGCAGCCTGGACGGCGTCCGCATGCTGCTGCCACGGGCCGACATCGCCCGCGAGATCCTGCCCGACGAACTCCGCCGCGCCGGCGCCGAGGTGGACGACATCACGGCCTACCGCACGGTCCGTGCGCCATGGGGACAGGAAGGCCAGCCCGACATCTACAGGATGCTGCTCGAAGGCGAGGTGGACATCGTCACCTTCACGAGCGCATCGAGCGTGCGCCACTTCGTGACCAACGTCGGGGAGGATCAGGCCGCCGACCTGCTGCGGCAGGTCGCCGTCGCGTCGATCGGTCCGGTCACTGCCGAGGCCGCCCAGCAGCTCGGCATCTCCACCCGCATCATGCCTTCCGCTCCCTACACCATCGCCTCTCTCGCCGAGGCCATCGTCTCCCACGTGGCGTCACGATAGGTGGAGGTTACCCGTTCACTGATGGATCTCTCGCGTCGCCCCCGCCGCCTCCGGCGCACTCCGGCCCTGCGCGCGCTCGTGCGTGAAACGCACCTGCAGCCGTCGCAGTTCATCTACCCGCTGTTTGTCTGCCCGGGCGAAGGCGTCAACAAGCCGATCGGCTCGATGCCGGGGGTGGCGCAGATGTCGGTGGACGTGATCGTCGGCGAGGTCGGCGATGCGGCAGCCGATGGCGTGACGTCGGTGCTGCTGTTCGGCCTTCCGGCGCACAAGGACGAGCGCGGCAGCAGCGCGAGCGATCCGCAGGGGCCCGTGCAGGAGGCCGTGCGGGCGATTCGCGCGGCGCACCCGGCAACGGTGATCGTCACCGACGTCTGCCTCTGCGAGTACACCTCGCACGGGCACTGCGGCATCGTCACCGACGGCGACGTGGAGAACGACACGACCGTGGAACTCCTCGTTGCCGAGGCGCTGTCGCATGCCGAGGCGGGCGCCGACATCGTGGCGCCGTCCGACATGATGGACGGCCGCATCGGCGCGATTCGCGAGGCGCTCGACGCCGCGGGCCACACGCGGACCGCGATCATGAGCTACGCGGCCAAGTACGCGTCGGCGTTCTACGGGCCGTTCCGCGACGCAGCCGAGTCGACACCGTCGTTCGGCGACAGGCGCAGCCACCAGATGGACCCCGCCAACGCACTCGAGGCAGTTCGCCAGGTGGCCCTCGACATCGAGCAGGGCGCCGACATCGTGATGGTCAAGCCCGCGCTGCCGTATCTCGACATCCTGTGGCGCGTGAAGGACACCTTCGGCCTGCCGACGGCGGCCTACCACGTCAGCGGCGAGTTCTCGATGGTGAAGGCAGCAGGCGCGAACGGCTGGATCGACGAACAACGCGCGATGATGGAATCACTGGTGTCGATCCGGCGTGCAGGCGCCGACGCCATCATCACGTACTACGCGCGCGACGCGGCGCGGCTGCTGCAGGCCCCGTAGGGCCCGCAGCACGCCGCCTCTCCTTTCTCAGAACCTGAACCCGAGCAGCACGCGGAACTCGCGTCCGAGCGGGTTGTCGAGGAGCTGCGCGGGCTCGCCGAAGCGCGGCCCGGTGATGTAGTCCAGCGGCAGCCCCAGGTCGTCGCGCGGGCCGTTCGGGTCCGGCGTGACGGCCGTGTTGAAGCCCTTGAGCGACTCGTCGTTCAGCAGGTTGAGAACGTCGAGCTTCACGTACGGGCGGAACTGCCTCAGCACCGGTACGGCGTAGTTGATGCCGACGTCCACCGTCTTCCAGGCGTTGAAGCGCCCGGCGCCGCGATCGCCGAAGAACAGCGTCTGGGTCGAGCCGGGACCGATGCCCTCGTAGCCCGCGCCCGCGGCGAGCTGCGCGGCGCTCAGCGGCACGCTCGTCGCCGCGTAACTGAACGACAGGGCCGAGTTGTAGCTGTAGAGCGCCGAGAGGTCCAGCGCGCCGAAGCGCCCGGCGTCGAGCGTGTAGATGCCCCACAGCCGCAGCTTGTGTCGCTGGTGATCGTCGAAGCGGCCGGTCGGGTTGTTGCGCGGCGACAGGGTCTCGGGGAAGTCGCCGAATGTCGAGGGCAGCCCGGGCTGGTTGCGCGCCTCGCCCTCGAAGTTGCCGCGGCTGTGGATCTGCAGCGTGTAGTTGGCATTCACCTGCAGCGCGGCTGCGGGCCGGTACTGCCCCTGCATCACGAGGGCGCGGTACTCGCGCGTGAGGTCGTCGGTGTTGTCGTAGACGATGTTGTCGAAGAGCCCGTAGTTCACGCCATCGCGGCTCACGTCCGTCTTGCCGCCGGCAAGCGTCGTGAAGTCCTCGATGAAGCGGCTCATCGAGCGATCGACGAACGTCAGCTTCGCGTTGCCGCGCGCACCGAACTGTCCGCCGATGGACGCGGTGAACTCCTTCGTGAGCGGCGACGAGAGACCGTCCGCCACGAAGACGTTTGCCGTGGCGAAGCTGCCGTCGAGCACTTCCGGGTAGTTCGCCGGATCGAGTCCGGGTGCGAAGTCGAAGCCCTCGCCCGCGGGGCCGCGGTAGATGTAGCGCACGAGGCTCGGGTTCGACGTCTCGGCGTTGGCGCCGAAGTTGGCGTCGCTGTACTTGCCCGCATAGTGCGAGTACGTGCTCTGCGCAATCCACCGCCCGCTGCCGGTGAGGTCCACGGTGGCGGCAAGGCGCGGCACGAGGCTCGACGTGTTCACGACCTGGATGTCGCCCGTGGCCTCGCCGTGGTTGTTCTCGTAGCGCAGGCCCGCGTCGAACGTCCACCGCCGCCCGATGGTGAAGCGATCGTGCACGTAGAACGAGTCGGTCGTGATGTCGGTCGTCGAGCCGCGGCGCGCAATCCAGTTGTAGAGGCGCGATACGCCCGGCACGAAGCGCGGCACGAGGCGGCCATCGGCGAGCACGAGCGGCCTGTTGTCGGCCCCGAGACGGTAGTCGCTGTAGAACACGTAGCCCGTCGAGGTCTGCGAGTTGCCGCCCGTGCTCGTCGCCGTGAAGCGCTCGAAGCCGCCCTTGATGTCGTGGCTGCCGAACTTCGGGGTGCTCAGGAAGTACGCGAGGCTGCCCGTGACCTGGAAGTTGTCGCGCCCCGTGGGGTCGAGCGCATCGAAGAACGGCGCGTTGTAGTTGAGGTTGTTGGGCACGCCGGCGGCCACGCCGCGCGTGCGGAACGGCGAGTCGCTGATCACGGTGCTCTCGCCGCCCGATCCCTCGATGCTCTGGTTCTTGCGCGAGATCTGTGCCGTGGCGAACAGGCGTGGCGAGATCACGCCCTGCCAGTTGACCACGAGCAGGTCGTTCGGCAGCGTGCGCACCGCATCGACAGAACGCAGGTCCACCGACGTGACGCCGGGGCGGTCACGCTGTTCGGTGGCGTTGTTCATGTAGCTGCCCGACACGGTGTGGCCTCGCCACGCCGCGCCCGTGATCTTCACCTGTCCGCGCTTGTTCGTGACGCCGAGATTGTAGGGCGTGCCCGTCTCGCGCAGCGTCTGCGGCTCGAGCGTGTCCTCGTAGCGCGCAGACGAGAAGAACCAGATCTTCTGCCGCAGCACCGGGCCGCCGAACGTGCCCTCGTAGACCTTGCCCAGCCGATCGGGATGCGTGATGCCGCTGCTCTCCTCGAACGGGTTCTCGTCCTGCCACGCCGGGTTGCTCAACGTGGTCCGGAAGCTGCCGCTGAACGCGTCGCCGCCACGCTTGGTGACGACGTTGACGACGCCACCCGAGAAGCGGCCGTACTCGGCCGAGATGCCGGACGTGAGCACCTGCGTCTCCTGGATGGCGTCCTCCACGAACAGGTTGTTGGCCGTGCCGAACGTGTTGTCGTTCACGTCCACGCCGTCCACGAGGAAGACGTTGTCGAAGGCGAATGCGCCCGAGATCGACAACTGACCCGCGTTCGGCGTGTTGTCGTTGACCGCGGGCGACAGCAGCGCGATGTCCACCGGTCGCCTGGTGGCGAGCGGCAGCATGTTGACCGAGCGCGCATCGATGTTGGCGCCGACCGTCGGGTTTGTCACGACGGCCGCTTCGGCGGCCACGGTCACGGCCTCGGCAACGCCCGCGATCTGCAGCACCGCATCCACGATGACCGTCTGCCCGAGCGGCACCTGCACCTCACTGCGATGCGTGGACAGCCCGGAGAGTTCCACGGTGATCGTGTAGGTGCCCGGGGGCAGGCCGCGCAGGATGTAGGCGCCGTTGAGATCGGTCACCGACGTCTGCACGCCCTGCAACACCGCTGACGCGATCGTCACGGTGGCGCCGGGCACGGTGGCGCCATCCGAGGACGTGATGGTGCCGGTGATGATCGCCGTCTGCCGACCTTGCGCGGCTGCCGGCGCCGCGGCAAGCACGACGCCGAGGCAGGCGACGGCCAGCGATCGGATGAACGTGTGCATGAGACAACTCCCTCCCCGTCGAACGCGCGGCACCTGCCGCACACGACAGGCGGCGGTTATTGCAGCGCACGTTCCAGAAGAGGGGCGAGGTTCGCGCTTTGTGCTGGACCGCACCGGCCCGGTGACGAGTTGAATCCGCTCGTCACGCTCTGCCGCGGCTTGTCACGAACTGGCGCCGGCGACGCGTGGGCCACACGCGAACTGGAGGGTGCTGTGACGCACGCTGATCCATTCGCACCGCGCGGCGATCCAAGAGACCGTCCCGAAGCCGTCCCAGCGTGATAGCGTGCTGACACTGATGTCGTCACGACCACCAACACGCAGCGCCAGACTCTTCGACCGTGCCCGCCAGGTGATCCCGGGTGGCGTTAACAGTCCCGTGCGGGCCTTCAAGGCCGTCGGCGGGACGCCGCGTTTCATCCGGAGCGGGCGAGGTGCCTCCATCACCGACGAGGACGGACGGAAGTACCTCGACTACGTGATGTCGTGGGGGCCGCTCATTCACGGCCATGCACCCAGGGGGCTGCTAAAGGAACTCGCGCGCGCGGCCGCACGCGGCACCAGCTTCGGCGCGCCCACCCGCCTCGAGATCGAGATGGCCGAGGCGGTCAGGTCACTCGTTCCGTCGATGGCGCTCGTGCGGTTCACGAGTTCGGGCACCGAGGCCACGATGAGTGCGCTCCGGGTCGCCCGCGCCGCCACCGGCCGCGAGGCCATCGTCAAGTTCGCCGGCTGCTATCACGGCCACGCCGACAGCTTCCTCGTCGAGGCCGGCAGTGGCGCGGCCACGTTGGGCGTGCCAACGTCACCCGGCGTGCCGCGCGCGGCCGCGGCAGCGACGCTGACGGCACGCTACAACGACCTCACGTCCGTCGAGCGGGCCATCCGGCGCGCGAAGGGCGGCATCGCGGCGGTGCTCGTCGAGCCGATTGCCGGCAACATGGGCGTCGTGCCTCCGATGCCGGGCTTCCTCGAGGGCCTGCGCACGCTGTGCAACAGGACCGGTGCGCTGCTCGTGTTCGACGAGGTGATCAGCGGCTTCCGCGCGTCGCGGGGCGGGGCACAACAACTGTTCGACGTCAGGCCGGATCTGACGTGCCTCGGCAAGATCATCGGCGGCGGATTGCCGGTCGGCGCGTACGGCGGCCGCGAGGAACTCATGCGGCGCGTCGCACCGGACGGCCCGGTCTATCAGGCGGGGACACTCTCGGGAAATCCCCTGGCCATGACGGCCGGGCTGTGGGCGCTCTCGCAACTGAGCGACAAGCTCTACGCGAAGCTCGAGAAGCTCGGCGCGCGGCTCGCGGAGGGACTCTCGGATGCCGCGCACCGCGCCGGCGTGGAGATTGCGATCAACCGTGTCGGTTCACTGCTGACGGTGTTCTTCGTGGACCGGCCGGTGATGGACTACGACGACGCGCAGACGTGCGACACGGCAGCGTATGCGCGCTTCTTCCAGGCCATGCTTGCGCAAGGCATCTACCTGCCGCCGTCGCAGTTCGAGGCGTGGTTCCTGTCAGGCGCTCATCGCACCGCCGATGTCGACGCCACGATCCGCGCCGCGCGCAAGGCGTTCAAGGCGGCTCGCGCCGCCTGACGCACGCTATTCCTTGGCCTTGGCGGCTCGCGTCTTCGCCCACCGGCGGCGCTGCGCCTCGGCGATGCGGCGGCGGGCGTCGGCGCTGAGCTTGCGGCGCTTGCGCGTGCCCTTCGTGGCGCCGGCCTTCGCACCTTCGGCGGGGGCGGCTGGCGTCGAGGCGGCGGCAGCGCGAGCCGAGCCACGCAGTTGACGCGCCTGGGCCTCGAGGTCCTGCAGCCGCTGGCGGGTTGCCGCGATTTCCTGCTCGATGCCGTGAAGCGCCCACGTGAGGAGCTCGGCGTTGCCGCTGCGCTGATTCGTTCTCGTCGACTTACGGGATTTTGCCATGCGTCTTCCTGGTTACGGGAGAGGGTTGCGTTACCGGCTGCTTAGGATACCGCGAATCCCCGCAATCGCAATCGTCATCATCGTTGCCGCCGTGGCATTCGTGCACGGTCAGCCGGCAGCGGTGGACGACAGGCTGCACGCGGCCTATGTCGCCGCCTACGACCTCGATCACGATCTCGCCATCCGCCAGATCGAGGCGTGCATCGAGTTAGAACCCGAGTTACCGACCAGCTATCGTGCGATGGCGTCGATCACATGGCTGCGCCTGCTGTCCAGCCGCGGAACCGTCCTCGTCGATGAGTACCTCGGCAGGATCTCGCGTCGCGACGTGCAGCTCGGGCCACCGCCCGCCGACGTCGCCGCGACGTTCACGCGCAACATCGAGGCCGCGATCACTCGCGCCGAGGCGCAGATCGCACGACGTCCCGACGACGCCCGCGCACTGTACGACCTCGCGTCGGCGCTCGGCCTGCAGGCGAGTTACTCGGCCACGGTCGAGGGGAAGATGAGTCGCGCATTCGCTTCCGCGCGCCGCGCCTATCGCACCGCGGAGCGCGCCACGGCACTCGATCCCGGTGCGCTCGAGCCCCGCCTCATCCTCGGCACCTATCGCTATGTCGTGGCCGGCCTGAGGCTCCCGGCACGGCTCGTGGCCTACATCGCGGGCATGGACGGCGACCGCGCGCGCGGCCTGCAGCTCGTCGAGGAGGCCGCGGCCTCGGCCGCCAGCCACGTGCAGACCGAGGCACGGTTCGCGCTCGTGCTGCTCTACAACCGCGAGAAGCGGTGGGACGATGCGCTGGAGGTGTTGTCGCGTCTGCGCGCGGCCTATCCGCGCAATCGGCTGCTCTGGCTCGAGACGGGCGCGACCGCCCTGCGCGCGGGGCGTCCTGCCGACGCCGACCGCTGGCTCTCGGAAGGCATCGCGATGACAGCGCACGACACGCGGCGCCGCATGTTCGGCGAGGAGGCGCTGTGGCACCTGAAACGAGGGCAGGCGCGGCGGCAGACGGGACGCGCATCGGAGGCGCGCGCGGATCTTCTCGAGGGCCTGGCGGCCGCCGACGCACGCGACTGGGTCCGCGGGCGCACGCACCTCGAGTTCGCCGAACTGTCGCACGCCGCGGGCGACGCCAGGCAGGCACGCTGGCAGGCGGAGAAGGCCATCCCCCTGCTCGAGCGCGGAAGCGACCCGGAAGGCGCCCGCGCGGCGCGGCAGTTGCTCGAACGCCTGCCCCGCGGCTAACGTCTCTCAGCTCGAATGGCAACGCGTCGCTGGCTCCCCGTCCTGCTCGGCATCGTGCTCGTGCTGTGCGTGGGCCTTGCCGCACTCGTCGGCAGTTGCGCCTATCTCGTGCGCCAGCAGGTCCAGGTGAGCGAGCAGTCCTCGATGGACGACTACGAGCGCGCAGCCGCCGCCGTACTCGAACGGTTCGACGGTGTGCCGCCCCTCATCGAGGACGGCGTGGGCGGCCCGTCGCTCTCGCAGAAGGCACTCGCGCAACGGCGACAGCGCACGGGCTCCCCCGCGATTCGCGACCTGCACGTGCTCGTGTTCTCGACCAAGGAGGGCAAGCTCGTGCGCCTCACGCTGCCGTTCTGGCTGCTGCGCATGGCACCCGACGGCCGCATGGACATCGACGTCGACAACGTCGACCTCGACAAGGTCCGGCTGTCCATCGAGGACGTCGAGAGCGCCGGGCCCGGCCCCCTCTACGTCCGCAAACGCGGCAGCTCGCGCGTCCTCGTATGGACCGAGTAGCCTGACACCCGGCGCCGGCTACCTGTAGCGGTTCTCGCGGTAACCGCGGTCGTAGCCCTGACGGAAGGCGTTCCGGTACTCGTTCTTGTACCGATCCTTCGAGCCGTAGCGGCTGTTGTAGCCGTTGTCGCCGTTCCGGTACTTCTTCTTCCGCGTGGGCTCGTAGCGGTCGCCGTCGCGCGAGTCGTTGGAGCCGTCGCGATAGCCGTCCTCGAAGCCGCGCTGGGCCGCGTAGCCGCCGTACGAACCTCCCGGATATCCGTAGCCGCCCCCTGGATAGCCATAGCTGCCACCTGGATAGCCGGGATAGCTGTAGCCGCCGCGCGGGGCCTGCGGATAACCGTACCCGCCACCGGGGTAGCCGTACCCGCCACGACTGCCGTAATGGCGGTCGTAGCCCGCCGTATACCCCTCGGCAAAGCCGCGCCGGTACGCATCGTTGGTCGCGCTGTTGTTGCCCCAACCGCGGGCGCCGCGCCGGAACTCGTCGTGCTGCCGGTAGTCACGGCGCCTGTTCGACCGCGCATCGCGCTCGCCTTCCCGGACGCCCTGGCTGTAACCCTGGTTGTATGCCCGCTGGAAGTCGTCGCGTGGCACCGCGCGGCGTGTGCCCCACTGGGCGGTGACCATGCCGGGCTCGGCCGCGCCCGCGGGGGCCACGGGGCCCACGGCAAGGAGCGATGCGAGTGCAAGAAGGGGAATGGTGCGTGTCATCGGTGTCCTCTCTCAGCAGACGCCATGACAGAGATCAATCAACGTGCCAGCCCGAATGTCCGCAACACAGGACGGCCGGGCACCGCGGCTCAGCCTCGCGCCGCGTCAGCGCAGGCGGAGGAAGCGCCGCATGCGCTCGACGAGCGTGGCCTGCGCCTCGCCCTGGGGACGGCGCTGCGCGCTGTCGGCCGAGATCGTCTGGAGTTGCGTGCGCCGCTGCGACACGCCCGCCGCCAGCGTCTCGAGCACCGCAGGCGACGCGCTTGCCAGTTCGCGCAGCGTGGTGTCGTCGATCTCGAACACCAGCGTGTCCACGACGGCCGTGACCGTTGCCGATCGCGGGTCGCCGGTGAGCCACGACATCTCGCCGAACATGTCGCCAACCGACAACTGCGCGACCTCGTGGTCGTCCGGCGCCACGCTGACCCGCACGCGGCCGCGCGCGACGACAAAGCTCGTCCGGCCACCGTCGCCCTGTCGCACGACGACGTCGCCGGCGCCGAAGAGTCTCGGCGCAGCCGTTGCGGCGAGGCGCGCACGCGCATCCGGCTCGAGCCCGCCGAGCAGCGCCGTACGGCCGATCAGTGCGGGGAGTTCGGCCTGCTCCGGGAATGCGATCGCCGGCGGCTCGATCGAGTACTCGGCCTGGATGGGGAACGGAATGTCGAGGCCGTGCCGCTGGAAGGCGTACCAGATGGCCGCGCGCATCTGGTCCTGCGCGAAGATCGCGCGCTCCATGTCGGCCACGAAGCAGCAGGTGCGATAGGTGACCGAGGAACCCGCGAAGTCCACCACGAGTATCTCGGCACCGGGCGAGCCGAGGGCCAGCGGCACCTGCGTCATGGCCTCCAGCAGCACCGCCTTCACCGTGTTCGGCGGCGTCGTGTAGGAGACACCGACGTCGACCCACACGCGCGTCGGAGCCGCAGGCTCCGAGTAGTTGGTGATCGCGCTCGTCGCGATGCTGCTGTTGGGCATCGTCACCAGCGTGCTGTCCCAGGTCCGGATCACCGTGGCGCGCCACGAGACCTGCGCCACGCGGCCCTCGTGATCCCCGACGCGGATCCAGTCACCGACGCGGTACGGCTGGTCGACCTGCAGCGCGAGACCCGCGACGACGTTGCCGAGCGTGTCCTGGAGTGCGAGGCCGAGCACGACGGCGCCGGCAGCGGCCGTGAGCTGCACCCGATCGTGGAAGAAGAGGACGCCGATCACCGCAAACAGCGCGACGGTGATGGTGTCCTGAAGGATGGCGGGCAGGTGCGCGGGCAGGCGGTCCTGCCTGAACGGGTTGACGGCGAGGACGACGACGAGGTTCGTCGTCGCGAGCACCAGCAGCACCATCTCGATGGCCTGCAGCGTCCGCGCGATTGGCGGTGGCGTGCCGGGCCAGATGAGGATCAGGTGCGCAACGAGATACGCCGCCGCGAGGGCGACCGAGAGCACCAGCTTGCGCTTGACGTACGCGTTGCGCGTGCCGGCCCTGGCGGCAAGGGCCAGGGCCAGCACGAAGATGCCGACGAGAACCGGGAGCGACACGTAAGTCACGAATCAGGGGAGGGCCCGTTCGACGTTCGGCGTTCCTCGCTCGGCGCTCCTAGGTGAGCGCCCCAGCCTTCCGGAAGGCCTGCAGGTCGGCCGGCGTGACGGTGACCTTCACGATGCGCGGGTTGCTGCCTCCCTTTGCATCCTTCTCGGGATCGAGACCGCGCGCGCCTCCGGAGCCGACGACCTGCGCCGACTTCGTCTCGCTGCCGCCTCCCGCCGTGAGCCGCCCGAGGCCGAAGCCCTTCTTCTTCGGCTGTTCGTCGGCGGCCTTCGCGTCGGCCTTTGCCTGCGGCTTGCCGCCCTTCGAGGAGCCGCCCGCGAGGCCCTTGGTGCCTGCCGCGACGGTGGCGATCTGCGCCTGTGGCACGGGCGTGTACTTGATCGTCGCCTTGTAGCGCGGCTCGACGAGCTGCGCGCCCGCGAGCTTCTCCTTCTTGATCGTCGACGTGAGCCTGTCCTGCCGCGCCTGCATCTCGGGGTGCGAGCTGAAGAGCCCGCGCTTCTCCGTGGCGCTCTTGTTCCGCTCGGCGAGCGTGGTGAGGAAGGCGCCGAGCCCCTGCGGGGCATAACCCGCCTTGCTGATGAGGACGATGCCCTGCGTGTCGGAGCCGTTCTCGTCGCCGCGACTGTAGGCGTTGTCGATGATGTTGGCGTAGGCCGCGTTGGCGAGGAACGTCATCAGGCCGCCCGCCGCGCCGGCAGCTTCCTCGGCGGCCGCGCTCTTGATGGTGTTCTTCTTCAGCGCGTCGATCGTGTGCTCCTCGGTGACGTGCACGATCTCGTGCGCGAGCACGCCGGCGAGTTCGGCCTCGTTCTTCATCAGCGCCAGCGCGCCGCGCGTCACGTGGACGTAGCCGTGCGGCGCGGCAAAGGCGTTCACGGCGTCGGTGTCGAGCACGATGAACGTCCAGGGCAGGCCCGGCTTTGTGCTCTTGTCGGTAATCGTGCGGCCGACGAGCGTGACGTACTTGTGGACCGCGGGATCCTGCACGACACCGTACCGCGTGCGTACGAGCTCGCTGACCTGCGCGCCGAGCTGGGCCTTCTCCTCCTCGGTCCAGCGGAAGTCGTTGACCTGCTTGGCGCGCTTGGCGCCCTGCTCGAGCAGCGTGCCGAACTGTGCCGCGGCAGGGCTCGCGAGCCCGACCAGGAGGGATGCAGACAGCACTGCGGAGATGCGCTTCATGTCCAATGACCTCTCGTCCTACCTGTCGACGACGACTTCGAAGATATCGACAGGCACGCTCTTGCCCTTCACCACCACGCTGCCGAGCGGCCGGAGCGGCCAGGCCGTCCGCAGCCGTCCGCGCGTGGCGTCGCTGATGATGATCCGCGTGGCGTAGTCCTTGTTGAGCGACTCCAGGCGCGCCCCGAGGTTCACCGCATCGCCGATGACCGTATAACTCCGGACCTGGCGCGAGCCGATGTTGCCCGCGATCATCTCGCCGGAGTTCACGCCGATGCCAATCCCGAGCGTCGGCCGGCCCTCGGACTCCCAGCGGGCATTCAGGTCGTCGAGCGCCCGCACCATGGCCACTGCCGTCGCCACCGCGTGCTCGGCATGGTCCTCGTCGTCGAGCGGCGCGCCGTAGAGGGCCATCACCATGTCGCCGACGAACTTGTCGAGCGTGCCGCGGTGCGCGAACACGACATCGACCATGCGCGAGAAGTACTCGTTCAACTGCGCGACGAGCGCCTCCGGATCGCCGCGCTCCGACAGCGCCGTGAACCCGCGCACGTCGGAGAACAGCACCGACATCTCGCGCCGCTGCCCGCCGAGTTCCGCGAGCGCCGGGTTGGCCATCACCTGCGCGTAGACGTCCGGCGACAGGTACCGCGAGAACAGCGTGCGGACCTGGCGCTTCTCGCGCCCCTCGATCACGTACTGGTAGGCGAACCCGCCACCAACGGCAAGCACCCACCCGATCGTCGCCGGCACGAGCGGCACCCACAGGCCCCGCCCGAATGCCGCAATCGCCGCCAGGTGGACCGCCACCAGCAGCGCCGCCGCCAGCGCGAGGCCAATCGTGGCGCGCGCCGGCAGGACCGCAACCCGTGCACAAACGGAAACGAGGAGCGCCAGGAGAACGCACAGCCAGGGGCCAAGACGCCGCACCGTGCGCCCCGACAACACCATGTCGGCGACGTTGGCGTGGATGTGCGGCCCCGACATCGCGCCCGTCTCGCCGAGCGGCACCGCGAACACGTCGCGCAGGCCCACGGCCGTGGCACCGACAAAGACGATCCGGCCCGCGAACGACGCCGGATCGACGAGTGGACGCTGGCCCTCGAGCAGCTGCTGCTCGGAGTAGAAGAGGTCGTAGAACGAGTAGGTGCGGTACGTCGGCGTCCGCCCGTCGGGCAGGATCGCGGGCCCCCGGTAGCGGATCCGCGTGCGCCGGCCCCGCGTCGCCACGCCGTCCTGGTCGTCGAAGCGCGGCACCTCCACCTGCGGCGCCGGCAGCCGCGTGGCGCCAATCACGATGTCGTCGCCCTCCACGCGCACGTCGCCCGCCGGCACCCCAAGCGCCATCTGCGCGGCCGCGACGCCGAGCGACGGCAGGAAGACCCCGTCACGACGGACGAACGGGATGATCTGCCGTACGGGCCCGTCCTCGTCCACGAGCATGACGTTGTGGCCGAGCGCGCGCGCGGCCTCGCCGAGCCCGGCGTAGGGCCCCGACAGCGCCGGCCTGAGGTCGATGGTGTCGTCGAGCGCGTATCGGCCCTGCGGGGCGGCCTCGAGGCGCCTGTCCACGCCGCTCGCGCCGGTGGCGCCCTCGAAGACCGCCTCCGCGAGGTGAATCACGTTGCCGGCCGCCCGGGTGGACTCCACGAGCGCCCTGTCGGACTCATCCCCGCTCCACGTCGTCCCGCCCGCGTCGAAGCCGGTGCGGCGATCGCGGTCGGTCAGGCTGACGTCGTACGCCACGACGGCCGCGGGGCCGCGGGAGAGGTAATCGATCACGAACGCGTGGACGAGCCGCGGCCAGGGCCAGCGGCCGACGACCGGCTCGAGTCGGCGCAGGCTGATCTCGTCGATCTCGACGATGGCGATGCGGGGATCGGCGTGGGCCGGATCGACGGTCGCGCGGATGTCGAGGTCGTAGAGCTTCGACTCGACGATCCGGAAGAACGACAACTGCCCGAGGAGGAGGCCGGCGAGGCCGGCGGCGAGCCCGAAGACGACGGCGAGGAGCAGTCGGGACCGCATCAGACGACAAAGCCCCGCGGGGCGGGGCTGAGCGGCAGGCTGAGCGCCATGGTTGGTAGCGGTACGGGGATTCGAACCCCGGTCCCGTGGCTGAGAACCACGTGTCCTAACCCCTAGACGATACCGCCGTCCAGGCACACAGAACATCAAGCCTACGAAAACATGGGCAAATTGTCAATCGGCGGCAGCCTGCACCGGAGGTGTCCGCGCGGCAGTTGCTATCATCGCCGGGATGCGCAAGCTGCTCGCCCTCCTGCTGTTCCTGCTTGTCGCGGCCGGTCTCGTGTGGTTCCTCGCGGGGCGCGCCGCCGGTCCGGCCATCACGCTCACGGCGCCCACGACCGTGATCGGGCAGAAGACGCCGCTGCATCTTGCCGCGTATGCCCCGGGCGGCACGTTGACCCGCCTCGAACTCGTGCTCGAACAGAACGGCAAGGCCATCGCGCTCGGGTCGCTCGACCAGCCGGGCGCGCTCGTCTTCGCGCCCGCGGCCGATCACGTCGCCGTCACGGGCGAGGTCGGCCGCCAGTCCGCCCCGGCGCTCCGACAGGGCCAGGCCACGCTCGTCGTCACGGCAACCCGTCCCGTGCTCTTCGGCCTGCGCGAGGTGAGCTCGACGCTCCGGAAGGACCTCGACGTGCGCCTGACGCCGCCAACCGTCTCGGTGCTGTCGCAGTTCCACTTCATCAACCAGGGTGGCTCCGAGCTCGTCGTCTACCAGGTGAATCCCGCCGACGTCGCGTCGGGCGTGCTCGTCGGCGATCGCGAGTATCCCGGGTCGCCCGCCTCCGAGGCAGGCATCCCCAACGCACCGGCCGGCCTGCGCGTGGCGTTCTTCCCGTTCCTCCACGATCAGCCGCCGTCCACGCCTGTCGCCATCTGGGCGCGCGACAGCGCGGGCAACCAGGCCCGCGCGTCGTTCGACTACCGCGTGACGCCGAAGCGCTTCCGCAGCAGCACCATTGCGCTGGACGATGCGTTCCTCGGCAAGGTGGTGCCGGCCATCCTCGGCAGCACGCCGGACCTGCAGGTGGACGATCCGGGCAACCTCCTCGACAGCTACCTGCGCATCAACCGCGACCTCCGGCAGCAGAACGCCGATACGCTGCGGATGCTCGGGCACACGAAGACGGCGCCCGGCATCCTGTGGCGCGGGCCGTTCCGGCAGATGGTGAACTCGGCGGTCGAGGCCGGTTTTGCCGACGACCGCACGTACGTCTACAAGGGCGAGCCGGTGGATCGGCAGGTCCATCTCGGGTTCGACCTCGCGTCCACGCAGAACGCGCCGATTCACGCCGCCAACCGCGGCCGGGTGGTCCTTGCCGGCTACCTCGGGATCTACGGCAACTGCGTGGTCGTCGATCACGGCCTCGGCCTGCAGTCCCTCTACGCGCACCTCAGCTCGATTGCCGTGCAGGAAGGCCAGGAGGTCGAGATGAACGCTGAACTGGGGCGGAGCGGGCAGACAGGCCTTGCGGGCGGCGACCACCTCCACTTCACGATGCTGCTGCACGGCGAGGCGGTCTCTCCCGTGGACTGGTGGAGCACGCAGTGGGTCGAGGACCGCATCCTGCGGAAGCTGCGCGCCGCGGGCGCCACCATCCCGACGGCCGGCGCCGCGCCGGCTCCCGGGGCCGGGCCCGCTGTGGAATAATCGCGGGCGAGGCGTTCGCCTCGTGCCGGCCGGCTGTCGCGGAGCACGCGCGGCCGTCCACCCCTGAGTACCGCCATGCGTCCCCACGCCGTCGCGTATCCCCTCACCTCGAGCCGGGTGTCGGACTACCTGCAGCTCACGAAGCCGCGGCTGAACATGCTCGTCGTGTTCACGACGGCCGCCGGCTACTGGCTGGGCGTGGCGGGCCACGTGGACCCGATGGTCCTCGTCCACACCGTTGTCGGCACGGCGCTCGTCGCCGGCGGGTCCGCGGTGTTCAACCAGTTGTACGAGCAGGACGTGGACGCGCTGATGTCGCGCACGCGGCTGCGGCCGCTGCCCGACGGCCGGCTCACGGCCTGGCGCGCCTTCGTGTTCGGCCTGGTCCTCAATGCCGTCGGCCTCGCCCAGCTCTCGTTCGGCGTGAACCACCTGAGCGCGGTGGTCGCCTTCGCCACGCTCGTCAGCTACGTCGTCTGGTACACGCCGATGAAGCGGCGATCGTCGCTGGCGACCGTCGTCGGGGCCATCCCCGGCGCGCTGCCCGCGGTGATCGGCTGGGCGGCAGCCACCGGGACCCTCTCGTGGGAGGGCTGGCTGCTGTTTGCCATCGTGTTCCTGTGGCAGATGCCGCACTTCCTGGCGCTCGCGTGGCTGTTCCGCGAGGAGTACGAGCGTGCCGGGTTCCCGGTGCTGCCGGTCGAGGAGCCGAGCGGCCGGAGCACGGCGCGGCAGACCGTGATCTACACGGCGGCCCTGCTGCCGGTGAGCCTCGCGCCCGCGCTGACCGGCCTTGCCGGCCCGCTGTACTTCGCCGTGTCGCTCGTGCTCGGCGTCGCCTTCCTGGTGCTGGCCCTCCGCTTCGCGCGCGACCTGCACCGCCGCACCGCACGGCAGCTGTTCCTCGGGTCGCTCCTCTACCTGCCGCTGATCTGGATCTTCATGATCGCGACCCGCGTGCCGTAAGGCGCCGTGAACATCTCGGACCTGCCCACCCTGAACGCCGCGCTCAACGCGCTTGCGACGCTGTGCCTGCTCGCCGGGTATGGCTTCATCCGCCGCGGCAACGTCACCGCGCACCGCCGCTCGATGATCGGCGCGCTCGCCGCGTCGGCGGCGTTCCTCACGAGCTACGTCATCTACCATGCCTATGCGGGCTCGCGCCCGTTCACCGGCACCGGCGCGATCCGTGTGGCCTACTTCGTGGTGCTGATCACCCACGTCGTGCTCGCGACCGCGATCGTGCCGCTCGTGCTGATCACGGTGTCGCGCGCGCTGTCGCAGCGGTTCGACGCGCACCGCCGCATCGCCCGCATCACGTGGCCGCTGTGGATCTACGTCTCGGTCACGGGCGTCGTCGTCTACCTGATGCTCTACAGGATGTAAGCCGATGCTCACGGGTCGCGTGGCGCTCGTCACCGGGGGAAGGCGCATCGGCAGGGTCGTGGCCGAGGAGCTCGCGCGTCAGGGAGCCGACGTGGCGCTCTCGTGGCGCTCGTCGCGCGAGGAAGCCGAGGAGACGGCCGCGCGCGTGCGCGCGCTCGGCCGCCGCTCGATGACCGCGCAGGCAGACGTCAGCCGCCCCGACCACTGCGCCGCGCTCGTCGACTCAGTGGATGCCGCCCTCGGCGGCCTCGACATCGTCGTCAACATGGCGTCCACGTACGTCGCGCGCCCGCTCGAGGAGATCGACGAGCACGCATGGCGCGCCGACATCGACGCCAACCTGTCGTCGGCCTTCCACGTGACCCATGCCGCGCTGCCGCTGCTGCGCCGGGCGCCGCGCGCGCACGTCGTGAACTTCACGGACTGGCTGCCGGCGAGCGGACGCCCGGGGTATACGGGATACGTGGCGTACTACGTCGCGAAGGCGGGCGTGAAGGCTCTGACCGAGGCGCTTGCGCTGGAACTTGCAGGAGAGCAGATCCTCGTCAACGCCATCGCGCCGGGCCCGATCGTGCCACCGCCGGACCTGACCGACGCGGAAGTGCAGGAGGTGGCTGCCGCCACTCCGCTCCAGCGCTGGGGCGGCGAGCAGGAGATCGCGCGAGCCGTGCTGATGCTCGTGACGACGTCGTTCATCACCGGGGAGACCTTGCGCGTGGACGGCGGACGACACGTCAGATGAGGAAGCGGAGCCAGTCTCCGACCCGTACTTCCCAGATCCGCCACGACGGCTCGTCGTTCCACGCCTCGACGCCGTGCGGTGCGTCCGGAATCTCGACGATGTCGACGCGTCCACGTATGGCGCGCGTCGCTGGCGGCCACGGCTCGACGCGCGCGCCGGCAGCCCGCAGGGCCGCGGCATAGGCGCGCTGCTGCTCTGCGAGTCTGTCTTCGGTGCCGACGACGAGCAGCATCGGCGGCAGCGATGCCGACGCCTGCCGCAACGGCGAGAACTCCCGCAGCGTGGCCCGTGCCGCGTCGTCGAGCATGGTGAACCCGAAGAGCCGACGCGCGAGCGAACGCGGGTTCGCAGGATCGCCGGCCATCGCTTCGAGGTCGTAGACGCCGTAGAGCGACACGACGCCCCTGAGGTCAGGCTCCGATGCGGCGACGTGCGTGACGAGTTGCCCGCTCGCCGACTCGCCGACGAGCACCAGCCTGCTGCGGTCGATGCGCAGATCGGCCGCGTGCGCGCGGACCCAGGCGAGAGCAGCCTTCACGTCCGCGACCTGCTCGCGATTTGTCACCCCAGGGGTCAGCCGGTAATCGATCGAGACCCAGGCGAACCCGAGCCGCACGGCGAGCTCGATAATCGGCGTCGCGTACGTGACACGATCGCCGGCCTCCCAGCCGCCACCGTGCACGACGACGACAGCGGGATGCGGGCCTGCCCCATCAGGCGCCCACGCATCGAGCATGAGGCCGGTGGCGGCATCGAAGACAACGCGCTTGCGCAGGGCCGACTGGCCGGGACGCGCGGCCGGAGGCACCGGCCCGGCGTGCGTGGCTGCCCACGCGAGCAGGTCGTCCTTGTACCCCCACTGCGACGGCCACCAGTTCTCCACGCGATGGCTCGCGCCCTCGACGATGGCGACATCACATGTATCGGGCGCCTGATCGCAGATGGCCTGCGCATCGGCAGGCGGCACCTCCGAATCGCCGCCGCCGTGGACGATGCGCGTGGGGACTGCCGGGGCCGCGCCGGTCCCCGTGAACCTGCCCCCGAGGATGGCGATGGCTGCAGGAGCTGCAGGGTCGGCGGCCGACCGCCCGAGCCGCTTCTCGAGCAGCGTTGCCGACACGTCGAGCGCAACAGGTGCTGCCGAATCCTCGGCGACGATCACCGTCCGGTACTGATCGACATGCAGCGCGTCGGCATGGCACTGCGTCAGCAGGCGCAGCGCTTCGGTCACGTCGCGGACGCCGGCATCGACGCTGCTCGAGCGGTAGTCCGCGGCCGCCACGACGTACCCGGCATCCCCGAAGAGTTCGATCAACTGCCCCACGTACGACGACCGCTTGCCCACCGTGCCGGCGCCGCCGCGCAGCACCAGTGCCAAGGGTCGCACCGCTTCGTCGGCATGCGGATACACGTCGAGCGCGCGCGTGTCGCCGTGGTACGGCAAGCCGTCGTAGGGCACGTTCATCAGTCCGCCGGGCAGCAGCGCCGCTCCCTGCACATCGCTCGGCGAGAGCGGCGGACAGGTGCCGCGCGCACAGCCGGCGGCCGTCGTGAGCAGGGCGAGTGCCAGCGCGAGGGGCCCGTGAGTCACCGCCGGCTACCTGTAGAGCAGGTACTTCGCGCGCAGCGTGAGCCAGGCGACCTCGTCGCGCGACCACTGCGCGGCGAGTGCCCCCGGATCCTCTCCGGCCATCGCGCGCGCGAGCTGTTCTGCCGATCCGTACAGCGTCGCGGTCCGCCGCAAGTCGAGCTTGCCCGGGAACAGCTTCGAGATGGCGCTCACGAGTTCGAGGCCCACGCGCACCGGCCGCAGCGCGTCGCGATCGGTGACGATGAAGTAGACGCCCTGGCAGGCCTCCTCCTTGTAGACACTCGACGATGGCGTGAATGTCACCGGGTAGAAGCGGATGCCGGGCAGGCTGCGGGCGTTCAGCGCGTCGGCAAGCTGCACGCCGTCGATCCACGGCGCGCCGATGCGCTCGAACGGCGCGTCGGTGCCGCGCCCGACCGAGAGGTTGGCGTACTCGACGGCACCGATGCCCGGGTACATCACGGCCTGCGTCAGGTTGCGCATGTTGGGTGACGGGTTGATCCACATCAGCGCCGTCTGATCCCACCAGTCCTCGCGCGACCAGCCCTTCATCTCGACGACGGTCAGCTTCGCGCCGAGCTTCTTCTCCTCGTTGAACAGGCGCGCGAGCTCGCCGAGCGTCATCCCGTGCCTGACGGGCATCGTCGGCCAGTACGCGACGAAGCTGGGCTCGGCATCGGCGGGTCGAGGATCAGGCCTCGGGCCCTCGACCTGCCACCCGTTGATTGGATTCGGCCTGTCGAGCACGACGACCTCGAACCCCTGCCGTGCCGCCTCCTCGAGCAGCAGGCCGAGCGACGACATGTAGGTGTAGAAGCGGCTGCCGATGTCCTGCAGATCCACGACCATCGTGTCGATGCCGGCAACCATCTCGGGTGTCACGCGGCGCGTCTTGCCATAGAGCGAGTGGATCTTCAGGCCCGTCTTCTCGTCCACCGACGAGGGGACTTCCTCGTCGAGGATGCCGCGGATGCCGTGTTCCGGGCTGAAGAGCGCGACGAGCGTGAGGTTGCCTGCGCCATGGAAGGCGTCGATCGTGGACTGCCCGCCGCGCGTGCGTCCCGTGTGGTTCGTCAGCAGCCCCACGCGGCGCCCCGCCAGGCGCGCGAAGCGTTCCGCCTGCAGCACGTCGATCCCCGTCATCGTCGGCGACGGCTCCCGCGGCCCGACGCGGCCCGACGGCGGCGTCTGCGCGAGGCCGTGCGTCTCGGGCACCGGGGCCGGCGCCACGCGGATGGCGCCCGCCACGACGTTGGCGACGCGCGCGCGCAGCGGCGTGACGTCGCCCTTGCCGTCCGGGTGGACGCGGTTCGAGAGGAAGACGATGAACGTCTTCGTGCCGGGGTCCACCCAGAGCGAGGTGCCCGTGAAGCCCGTGTGGCCGAACGACCGCGACGGCAGCAGGTCGCCCTTGTTCGACGAGAACGACGAGTTGATGTCCCAGCCGAGCCCGCGCACGTTGCGCAGGTACGCGGGCGTGGACGGCGACGTCATGCGTGCGACGGTGAGCGGCGAGAGGATGCGGACGCCTTCGAGCTGGCCGCCGTTGAGGAGCATGCGTGCAAAGCGCGCGAGGTCGGCTGCGGTCGTGAACAGGCCGGCGTGGCCGGCGACGTTCGCCATCCGCCGGGCGGTCGGATCGTGGACCACGCCGCGCAGCCACGCGCCGTCTTCCCGGCCGCAGGGATAGGAGATCGGCGCGCACTTCTCGGTCGGCGCGATGCGCGAGTGCAGCGTGGCCGGCGGCTTGAACATCGTGTCGCGCATGCGCAGCGGCAGGAACACGTGCTTGCGCGTGAACTCGTCGAGCGGCTGGCCCGAGACGACGCCGACGAGGTGGCCGAGCAGGAAGAAGTTGATGTCCGAGTAGATGACGCGCTCGTCGGGTCGCGCGACCGGCACCTCGTCGAAGGCCTTGCTGATGGCGAGGTCGTAGCCGTCCCATTCCGGGTTGAACTCGAGGTCGGGGCGCAGGCCAGACGTGTGCGTCAGCATCTGGCCGATCGTGATGTCGCGCTTGCCGTATCGCTCGAAGCCCGGCAGGTGCATGGCCACGCGGTCGGTGAGGCGGATGCGGCCCTGCTCGACGAGCATCATCACGGCCGTCGTCGTCGCCACGACCTTCGTGAGCGAAGCGGCATCGAAGATCGTGTCGGCGGTCATCTTCTCGGGTGTCGGCTGGAGCTGGCGCTGCCCCACCGACGCCTGCCACGCGACGCCGGATTCCGTGCCGACGGCGACGACCGCTCCCGGCAGTTCCTTGCGAGCAATGGCCTCCTCGATGACGCGCGTCACGCCCGAGAGCCGTTCCCGGTCGAAGCGGGCGGCCGCGGCCTGCGTGGTTGGGCGCTTCGCAGTGGCTGGCGCCTGCGCGAGGGCAGGCGGCATGCCCACGAGCAGCGAGAGGAGGAGACACAGGATTGACGGTGTTGCTCGGTGCATGGATGCGGATTATGCCCTGCCTCGCACCGTGCGTGCCGGGTGCGAGGACATGCCGTTCCGTTGAATAATCGGGACTGCCGTGTCGACCCCGCTTCGTTCAGCCATCGTCATCGGCGCCGGCACGATGGGCGCCCAGATTGCCGCACACCTGGCAAATGCCGGTGTCGGCGTGCACCTGCTCGACGTGGACGATGCCGCCGCGGCGGCCGGGTGGAAGCGCGCGCACGCACTCAAACCCGACCCGCTGTTCACCCCGGCCCACGCAGCGCTCGTGCGTACTGGCTCGATCGACGCCGCCCGCTTCGGCGAGGCCGACTGGATCGTCGAGGCCATCGTCGAGCGGCTCGAACCCAAGCGCACGCTGTTCGAGCGGATCGATCGCGAGCGTGGCCCGCACACGATCGTCAGCTCGAACACGTCGGGCCTGCCGCTCGCGAGCCTTGCCGAGGGCCGTTCGGACGGCTTTGCCAGCCACTTCGTCGGCACGCACTTCTTCAATCCCCCGCGGTACATGCCGCTCGTCGAGGCAATCCCCGTCGCGGCCACGAGTGCCGGCACGCTCGCCCGCGTGCGCCACTGGCTCGACGTCAGGCTCGGGCGGAGCGTGGTCGTCGCGAAGGATTCGCCCAACTTCATCGCCAACCACATCGGCCTCTACGGGCTGTTCAAGGTGCTGCAGGCGTGGGAAGCCGGCGTGTTCGACATCGAGACGATCGAGGCGCTGACAGGACCGGCGCTCGGGCGCCCGAAGAGCGCGACGTTCCGCACCATCGACATCACCGGACTCGACGTCGCCACGCAGGTCGCCCGCAACTTCGTCGAGCGGACCGACGATCCCGTGCTGCACGAGCTGTTCACGCTCGGTCCGTACGTCAGCGGCATGCTCGAGCGGGGCTGGATCGGCGAGAAGGCCGGGCAGGGCTTCTTCAAGCGCGTGAAGGGCGCGCAGGGCGCCTCCGACATCCTCGTGCTGAACCCCGCGACGTTCGAGTACGTGCCGCGGCCGGCGGTGGACAGGCCGTTCATCACCGCGCTGCGCGAGCAGCGAGGCGGCGCGGCCGGCCGGATCAAGGCGCTGCTGCTCGGCCGCGGCGAGGAGTCGGTGTTCACGCGCCGGACGCTCGGCGACACGCTGCTCCACACCGCCCGCATCTGGCAGGACGTCGCCCACAGCGTGGACGACGTGGACCGCGCGATGCGCTGGGGCTTCGGGTGGGAACTGGGGCCGTTCGAGATCATCGATGTCGTCGGCATCGCCGAATTGCTGACGGCGATGGAGGGCGACACGGCGGGCGCCATCGACGTGGCGCCGCTGCTTGCCGATGCGATCGGCAGCGGACGCAACACCGTGCGCGAGCCCGGCACGTTCCGCGCCGAGCCGGCCGAACTGCTCGTGCTGCCTGGCGCACGCGAGCGCACCCCGGTCGTCGCCTCGAATGCCGCGGCCTCGGTGCTCGACACCGGCGACGGCATCTTCGCCGTCGAACTGCACGCGAAGATGAACGCGATTGGCGGCGACACGCTGGCGATGATCGCGGCCGGCTTGGAGCGGGCCGAGACCGAAGGCCGCGGCCTCATCGTCGCCACGCAGGCGCAGGCGTTCTCGGCCGGGGCGAACCTCATGCTCCTGCTGATGGAGGCGCAGGAAGGCGAGTGGGACGGGATCGACGCGATGATCCGCGCGTTCCAGCGCACCGTCCTGTCGCTCCGCGATGCGCAGGTGCCCGTCGTGCTCGCGATCAACGGCCTGACGCTCGGCGGCGCCTGCGAGATGACGCTGCACGCGACCGGCGTGCAGGCCGCGGCCGAGACCTACGCCGGGCTCGTCGAAGTCGGTGTGGGACTGATTCCGGCCGGATGCGGCACGAAGGAGATGCTGTGGCGTGCCGTCAGCCGGCGGCCGACGCCACAGGCCGATGCGCAGCCGTTCGTGCAGAAGGCGTTCGAGACGATCGGGTTCGGCACCGTCTCGACGAGCGCGGCGCATGCGCGCGCACTCGGGTTCCTGCGCGATGGCGACGGCATCACGATGAACCGCGCACGACTGCACGCCGACGCCCGCGAACTGGTGCAGGCTCGGGCGGCGGGCTACGTCCCCGGCCGCGCGCCGCACGCGATTCCCGTCGGCGGCGCCGACATGCTGGCGGCGCTGCACCTCGGCGTGCACCTTGCCCATCGTGCCGGACGCATCAGCGATCACGACGCCACCGTCGGCCGCAAGCTGGCGTGGGTGCTTGCCGGCGGCGACCTGCCGCACGCGACCGAGGTGCCCGAAGCCTACCTGCTGGAGCTGGAACGGCAGGCGTTCCTCAGCCTGTGCGGGGAGCCGAAGACGCAGGCACGCATTGCCCACACGCTGAAGACGGGCAAGCCGCTGAGGAACTGATGGTGATTGCCGGACGCGGACCGACGCTGCTGCTCATACCGGGCATCCAGGGACGCTGGGAGTGGGCACGGCCCGCCGTGCGCGCCTTGTCGCGGCGCCTGCAGGTCGTGAGCTACTCGCTGAGCGGCGAGCGCAACGCCGTGCCGCCGCTCGCCGCACGAACGTTCGACGACCTCGTGCGCCAGGCGCTGAACGCTCTCGATCGCATCACCGACGGGCCTGCCGTCGTCTGCGGCGTGTCCTACGGTGCGCTCGTCGCGCTGCGGCTCGCGGCGCGCCATGCCGATCGCGTCAGGGCCGTCGTGCTCGCGTCGCCGCTGAATGCCGACTTCACGCCGGACGCGAGGCTCACACGCTGGGTGCGCCACCCGCGCCTCATGGCACCCGCGTTCCTCGCGACCTCGCCGGGACGCATCGTGCCGGAACTGCGTGCCGCACACGGCGCCGCATGGCTGCCGGCCGCGCTCGGGCTGCTCGCACGCGTCGCGTCCGCCCCGCATTCACCGGACCGGATGGCGGAACGCATCCGCCTGATCGCGCAGGAGGACTTCGTGGCCGACTGCCGCGCCGTCCGGCAACCCGTGCTGCTCGTCACCGGCGAGGACGACCTCGATCGCATCGTGCCGGCCGCCGCGAGCCGCCGGATGCTCGACTGGCTGCCCGACGTCCGCCACGTGACCCTCGAGCACACGGGCCACTGGGGACTCGTCACGAGGCGCGACGAGTTCGCCCGGCACGTCACGCAGTTCGTGGAGGCTCTCCCATGACCGATGCCGTCATCGTTTCCGCCGTCCGCACGCCCATCGGCAAGGCGCCTCGCGGTCAGTTCCGCTTCGCACGCCCCGACGACCTCGCGGCAACCGTGCTGCGTGCCGCGCTCGATCGCGCACCAGGCCTCGACGCCGCGCAGGTGGACGACGTGATCCTCGGCTGCGCGATGCCGGAAGCCGAACAGGGCATGAACGTCGCGCGCATTGCCAGCCTGCGCGCCGGCATTCCGCACGGCGCGTCTGCCGTCACGGTGAACCGCTTCTGCGCGTCCGGACTCGAGGCCATCGCGTCCGCGGTGGACCGCATCCGTGGCGGCAGCGCCGACGTCGTGCTCGCCGGCGGCACCGAGTCGATGAGCCTCGTGCCGATGGGCGGCCACAAGATCTCGCCGAATCCGTCGCTCGTGGCGTCGTACCCCGACGTCTACCTCACGACCGGACTGGTGGCCGAGAACCACGCACGCGATTACGGCATCGCGCGCGAGGCGCAGGACGCGTTCGCGCTCGAAAGCCATCGCCGCGCAACCGCTGCGCAGGACGCGGGCCTGTTCGCTGACGAGATCGTCGCCGTCGGCACGACGCGCGTTGCCGCCGCCGGGTCGCTGGCACGCGCATCAGGGCAGGTGCTCGTTGCCGACGACGAGGGTCCGCGCCGCGACACGTCGCTCGAAGCCCTCGGCAAGCTGCAGCCGGCGTTCAAGGTGAAGGGCACGGTGACGGCCGGCAACTCCTCGCAGATGAGCGACGGCGCCGCCGCGGTGATCGTGACGAGCGCGGCAAGCGCGGAGGAACTGGGCCTGCGCCCGATCGCACGGCTCGTCGCCTACGCCACGGCTGGCGTCGAGCCGGAGCGCTTCGGCATCGGCCCCGTGCCTGCGGTGCGCAAGGTGTTGAAGCGCGCGGGACTGACCCTCGGCGACATCGACCTGATCGAGCTGAACGAAGCCTTCGCGAGCCAGGTGCTCGCCTGTGCCCGGGATCTCGAGCTCGATCTCGCGACGGTCAACGTCAACGGCGGTGCGATTGCTCTCGGGCACCCGCTCGGCTGTACCGGTGCGCGGCTGACGGTCACGCTGCTGCACGAACTCGCGCGTCGCGGCGGCCGGCTCGGCATCGTCACGATGTGCGTGGGCGGCGGCATGGGGGCGGCCGCGGTGTTCGAACGGCTCTGAGACACGAATGGATGTGACGGATCTCGAACGCGTGCTCGTCGTGGCCGCGACCGATCGTGAGCTGGCACCCGCTGCGGGCTGGCGCACGCTGCGCTGCGGCGTCGGCCCGGTTGATGCCGCGGCGGCAACGGCCGCGGCCATCGCCCTCGAACGACCCGCGGCCATCGTCCATGTCGGCATTGCCGGCACGCGGCGGCGGCGAGCGCTCGCGCCGCCGACGATCGTGATTGGCATCGAGGCGCGCTATCACGACCTCTGCGTACCGGCCGAGTGGGCACCCGGCGTCATCATCGCGTTGCCGCTGCTCGTCGAGGCCGCATCCCGCGCACTGCCGGGTGCACCGCGCCTTGCGATCGGCACGAGCGGACGCGTGGGCGGCACGACGGACACCGACGTCGAGGCGATGGAAGGCTTCGGCGTGCTGCGTGCCGCGCAGCAGGCCGGCGTGCCCGCCATCGAGATACGGGCGATCTCGAACGAGATCGATCAGGCAGACCGCAGCCTCTGGCAGTTCGACGCCGCGTTTGCGGCGATTGTCACGGCCACGCCGCGCATCGTCGAGGAGGTCGCGCGATGCGTGAACTGACGTTCGGCTACTCGCCCTGCCCCAACGACACGTTCGCCTTCCATGCCGTCACGCATGGCATCGTGCATGCGCCGTTCCGCATCCGGCCGGTGCTGCTCGACATCGAGGAGTTGAACCGGCGGGCGCATGCGGGCGAGTTCGACATCACCAAGTTGAGCGTCGGCGCGTTTGCCGCGGTCGGCGATCGATATCGGCTCCTGCGATCGGGCGCCGCACTCGGGCACGGGGTCGGCCCGCTCGTCGTCGCGCGCACGCCGATGTCGATCGAGGATGCCGCACGCGGGCGCCTGGCGATTCCCGGCACGGAGACCACCGCGTACCGCCTGCTGCGCCTTGCCGCGCCCGACCTTGCCGACGTGCGCGAGATGCGATACGACCGCATCCTGCGCGCCGTGGCCGACGGCGACGTGGACGCGGGGCTGATCATCCACGAGAGCCGCTTCACGTACGCGGACCACGGGCTCGTCGCGGTCGTCGATCTCGGCGCATGGTGGGAGCGCGAGACCGGCCTGCCGGTGCCGCTCGCGGGCATCTGCGTCCGCAGCGACATCGACGATGGGACGCGTGCGGCGATCGAGGACGCGATCCGCGCATCGGTGCAGCATGCGTTCGACAATCCTGACGCGAGCCGCGCGTACGTCCGCGCGCATGCGCAGGAGTTGTCCGACGAGGTCTGTGCGCAGCACATCGCGCTCTACGTCAACCGCCACAGCCTCGACATCGGCGACGAGGGGCTGCGAGCCATCGCCCGACTGACGTCGGCCACGAGGTGACCATGATTTACCAGGCTGGCGGTGCGTGGCTGTTCGGTGAGACGTCTGCGACGGACGTGTTCGTCCCGGAGGATCGCACGGACGAGCACCGGATGATTGCCGCCACCGCCGCGGCTTTCATGGAGCAGGAGGTCATCCCGCGCCGCGACGACCTCGAGGCAAAGGCATGGGACGTAGCGCGAAGCCTCCTGCGGCAGTGCGGCGACCTCGGCCTGCTCGGGGTGGACCTGCCGGAGGAGTACGGCGGCGTGGCGCTCGACGTCGTGAGTTCCATCCTCGTGTCCGAGGCGATGGGGCGACACGCATCGTTTGCGACGACCGCGGGCGCGCACATGGGCCTCTGCATCGTGCCGATCCTCTGGTTCGGCACCGACGCCCAGAAGGCCGCGTACCTGCCGGGCCTCGCGAGCGGCGGGATCGTCGGCGCGTATGCCCTCAGCGAGGCGGGATCGGGATCGGACGCGCTCGGCGCGCGTGCAACCGCCACGCGCCTGCCCGATGGCGGTTACGAGCTGAACGGCGAGAAGCTCTGGATCACCAACTGCGGCTTTGCCGACCTCTTCGTGGTGTTCGCGAAGGTGGACGGGCAGCACTTCACGGCGTTCCTCGTGCCACGGACGACGCCCGGCGTCACGCCGGGCCGCGAGGAACACAAGATGGGCCTGCACGGATCCTCGACCGCGCCGCTCGTGCTGCAGGGTGTGCGTGTGGGCGCCGATGCCGTGCTCGGCGAGGTCGGCAAGGGCCACAAGGTCGCGTTCACCGTGCTGAACTACGGCCGCTTCAAGCTCGGTGCGATGACGACGGGCGGGATGCGACAGGCGCTGCGCGACGCGGGCGTGTATGCGTCGGCGCGCCGGCAGTTCGGCCAGCCCATTGCGGACTTCGGCGCGATCCAGACGAAGCTGTCGGAGATGGCGGCGCGGTTCTACGCGGCCGAGAGTGCGCTCTATCGGCTTGCGGGATCGCTCGAGCATGGCGCCACGGCGCACGAGCAGCGCGCACGCGTCTTCGAGCAGCACGCGATCGAGGCGTCGATCATCAAGGTGCTCGCGAGCGAGTCGCTGCAGTACGTGCTCGACGAGAACGTCCAGATCCACGGCGGCAACGGGTTCGTGCGCGACTATCCCGCGGAGGGCTACTACCGCGATGCGCGCGTCAACCGCATCTTCGAGGGCACCAACGAGATCAACAGGCTGCTGCTCGCGGGACAGATCATCAGGAGGGCCGCAAAGGGCGACATCCCGCTGATAGCCGCGGCGAGGGCGCTTCCGGATCAGCTCCTCGCGCTGCCGCTCGTGCCGCCGGACGAGCCTGTCGCGCTCGTCGCGCACGTCGCGTCCGGGCTGCGGCAGGCGGTGGTGCTGCTCACCGGCGCCGCGATGCAGCGCTATGCCGAACAGGTTGCCCACGAGCAGGAAGTCCTGATGTGGATTGCTGACCTTGCCATCGAGGCGTACGCACTCGACAGCACGGCACTGCGCCTTGCACGCCTGGCGCCGGCTGCCGACGAGGCGACGATTGCGCCGCACCGTGCCGCGGCGTGCATTGCGGCACTCGAAGCCGCGATGCGCGCCGAGTCCGTGCTGAAGCGCGCGCTGCCCGCGGTGCTCGAAGGCGACATGCTGCGGATTGCCTCGTCGGGTGCCCGGCGGCTGCTGAAGGTGCCGGCCGTGGACCAGCGCCCCTGGCGGCGGGCGCTCGCGGCCGCATGCGTGGCGCGGCCCGCCGGTGCCTTCGGCGAACCCGCCCGGCACGATATGCTGGCACGGTGAGACTTCCTTCGCGGACCGGCCGGCGGTCGCGGCTCGTGCTGGCGATGTTGGTGACGTGCCTGCTCTCGGCCTGCTCGACGCAGCCGCCGATGGCCGACCACGGCGCCGAGCTTGCGGCGTTCCGGGCCGAGAAGGATCTGATGTTCCGCGAGTCGCAGGACTCGCCGGTGCCGCGCGCCGAGCTCGATCGCTTCGTGCCGCTCGCGTACTACCCCGTGGACGAGGCGTGGCGGACACCTGCCGCGCTCACGCCGCTCGCCGAGCAAGAGTCGCCCGCGTTCGAGATGCCGACGTCGACGGGGCAGCGCCGCCAGATGCGCCGCGCCGGCAAGCTGCGCTTCACGCTGCAGGGCGAGACTCACACGCTCACGGCCTTCGTCGCGGCCGACGACAGGACACGGCAGCGGCTCTTCGTGCCGTTCCGGGATCCGACGGCCGGAGACGAGACGTACGCGTCGGGGCGCTATCTCGATCTCGATCGGACGTCCACCGGCCTCTACGACCTCGACTTCAACCGCGCGTACCAGCCGTACTGCCATTTCGACCCGACGTACGACTGCCCGCTGCCGCCCCCCGAGAACCGCCTGTCGGTGCCCGTGCGCGCCGGGGAGAGGCTTCGGTAGCCGCGGCGGCCCCGCGTGCAGTTCCCAGGAGACGACACACGACGTGGCACTTGCAGGAGTGATCTTCGACTTCGATGGCGTGCTCGCCGACAGCGAGCCGGTGCACCTGCACGTGTTCCAGACCGTGCTCGACTCGATCGGCATCACGCTGACCGCCGAGGACTACTACGCGCGCTACCTGGGATACAGCGACCGCGACGCGTTCCACCACGTGCTCCGCGACAACGGACGCGACCTGCCGCCCGACCAGCTCGACGCGCTCCTCGAGACGAAGAAGGGGCTGTTCCCGCAGGCGGTCGGCGACCACGCGCTGTATGCGGGCGCCGCCGACTGCGTCGCGCGCATCGCGGCTCATGTGCCTGTCGCCATCGCATCCGGCGCACTGCGCGAGGAGATCGAGCTGATCCTCGATCGCAGCGGCCTGCGCCCGCACTTCCCGCTCATCGTCGCAGCCGGCGAGACGCCGCGCAGCAAGCCGGCGCCCGATCCGTATGCGCGGGCCTTCGAGCTGCTCGTCGCGCGCGGTGGCATGCCCGGCGGCACGAACCCGTCGCAGGTCGTGGCCATCGAGGACTCCGAGTGGGGGCTGCAGTCGGCGCGCGGTGCCGGCCTGCGCGCGGTGGCCGTGCTCACGTCCTACTCGCGCGATCGGCTGCCGAGTGCCGAGGCCTGGTTCGCGTCGATTGCCGACGTCACCGTGGACGGGCTCGAAGCGGTCGTCGCCGGAAGGCCGCCGACATGATGCCAGGCGAGGTGGCAGCACTCGTGGCGCTCGCCCAGCGTCCCGGCGAGGACGACCTTGCCGAAGCCGCCCTGCTGCTCGCGCGGCTCGAGTACCCGGAGCCGCGGCTGCGGGAGGCTGCCGAGCAGTTGCGGCAGCTCGTGGAGCGCACGAGCACCTTCGTCCAGGCCTCCGCGGCCCGCGGCGACGTCGTCGGGCACGTGCAGCAGCTCGGGCATGTGCTGTTCGACACCGAAGGCTTCACGGGCAACCTCGGCGACTACGAGGACCCGCGCAACAGCTTCGTCAACGACGTCCTGCGGCGGCGCACCGGCATCCCGATCACGCTGTCGATCATCTACATGCACGTCGGGCGCCGGGTCGGGCTCTGGCTCGAGGGCGTCAACTTCCCCGGCCACTTCCTCGTGCGCTGCAAGGGCATGCTCGGCGACGCCGCGCCGAGCGAGGATCTCATCCTCGACCCGTTCCACGGCGGCATCGTCCTCACCGAGCGCGACTGCGCCCGCATGCTCGCGCGCCATGCGGGCGAGGACGCCCGGTTCGACCGGTCCCTGCTGGCCCCGGCCTTCAAGAGCCAGATCCTCGTGCGGCTGCTCGTGAACCTGAAGCGCGCGTACGCGAAGATGCGCGCCTTCCCCCGCGCCCGCGCGGTGTCGGACCTCGTGCTCGCGCTCGATCCCGCCTCGCTCACCGAACTGCGCGATCGCGGGCTGCTCTCCTACCAGATGGGCCAGTTCGGGGCGGCCCTGGCCGACCTCGAGCACTACCTCGCCCTCACGGCGCGCCAGCCCCGGCGCGATCGCGACGAGGACACCGACGTGAAGGAGGAGTTCGAAGCCGTGTGGGAACACGTCAAGAACCTCCGGCGTCGCGTCGCATCGCTGAACTGATCACCGCGGGTTCGGTGAGCCCCCGATCATCCCACCGGCGATCGTCTGGAGCGACGAACGTGGCGGCGCGTCGATCCGGTGGGATGGATCGACCCAACCAATAATTTGGTCCATAACGGGCCGAATTGGACTTACCTCTCTGAATAATCGGGCGTTTCCTGCGTCCGATGGTGTGGCAGGGAGGTTGCTCCGCTTCGCCGCACATCACAAGCCGTTCATCCCACCTGACATCCGGTTCATCACTGGCGGTGGGAGGGGTGCACGATTCGCGACGCTTCCGGAGTGAGGGCTCCGGACGCCCTTCGTGTGGATCTCGCGGAAGGAAGGGAGACAGGATGAGAGGCACATTACTCGCCCTGATGGCAGCGCTGACGCTTGCCGTCGGGACCATGCCGGCGGCGGCCCAGGCGCCAACGGGCGACATTCTCGGCCGTGTCGTCGATACCTCGGGAGCCGTGCTTCCCGGCGTGATCGTGACCGTGAGCGGTGGCAGCCTGCTGCGGCCCCAGGCCGCAACCACTGGAGACACCGGCACCTACCTGTTCCCGGGCCTTCAGCCCGGCAGCTACACCGTGCGGTTCGAGCTCACCGGCTTCAAGACGGTCGTGGTCGAACAGGTGCAGGTAAACGTCGGCACCAACACGACGACAAATGCCACGCTCGACGTCTCGACGCTCGAGGAGACCGTAACGGTCACGAGCGAGGCGCCGCTCGTGGACACGCGCAAGGTCGGCACCCGCACCAATTTCACGCAGGAGCAACTGCAGAACGTGCCGTCCGCACGCGACCCGTGGGTGATGCTCGAGCGCACGCCCGGCATCGCGATGGACCGCGCCAACGTCGGCGGCAGCCAGTCCGGCCAGCAGTCCGGGTACATCTCGCGCGGCGCGACGACCACCAACAACAAGTGGCTGCTCGACGGCGTGGACATCACCGACCAGGCGGCCACGGGCGCGTCGGCCGTGTACTACGACTTCGACATGCTCGAGCAGATGCAGATCAGCACGGGCGGCAACGACGTGACGCAGCAGACGGGCGGCGTCGGCATCAACCTCGTCACCAAGAGCGGCAGCGACCAGCTGCGCGGCTCGGGGCGCTACTACGTGACCGACGCGGATCTCGGCTCGACGAACCTCACCGAGGATCTCCGCCGGCAGGGCGCGCGTTCGGGCGCGCCGATCCAGAACATCAAGGACTACGGCCTCGAGGGTGGCGGTCCCATCTGGCGGGGCCGCGCCTGGTTCTGGGGCTCCTACTCGAAGCAGAACATCAAGGTCGGCGTCGTCAACTTCTATCGCAAGGTGTCGGGCTGCCCGGTGAATGCCGCCGACCCGCTGGCCCAGTCGCTGTCGGTTGCCGAGATCAACAACTGCCTCAACACGGACCTGACCGCGCTCGACAACTACAACATCAAGGGCAGCGCGCTGCTCTTCGCGGGCAACACGTTCACCTGGCACAGCAACTTCGCCGACAAGGTCCGCAACGCGCGTGACGCGAGCGACACGCGCCCGTTCGAGACCACGTACATCCAGGAAGGCCCGGTCTGGACGCACAAGGCGAGCGACCGCCACGTGTTCAGCGATCGCCTGATTGCCGAGGCGGCCTACGCCCACGTCGGCGGCGGCTTCGGCCTCCTGTTCCAGGATCCGGCGAACCGGCAGATCCAGCCGCTCAACGATCTCGGCACGGGCCGGTGGGAACGCTCGTACAACCAGTCCACGTTCGAGCGGCCCGCGACGAGCGTGCAGCTGACGAGCACCTACTTCATGCCGGCGCGACTCGGCGGTGACCATGCGCTGAAGGTCGGCTACAACTTCCGCGACACGCCGTCGGTCTCCACGACGGTGTACGGCGGCGACGTGTATGCCCAGACGCGCAACGGCGTGCCCGAGCGCGCGCAGTTCTGGCGCAGCGCGTTCACCGAGTACGCGATGACCACGCACAGCGCGTTCGTGCAGGACAACTTCACACGCGATCGCCTGACGCTCTCGGCAGGCCTCCGCTGGGATCGGCAGGACGATGCCGCACTCGCGAGTTCGGTGGACTCCAACCCGATGGTGCCGCAGTGGCTCCCCGGCATCGCGTTCCAGGGCGCCGACTCGGGCGTGGTGTTCTCGAACTGGTCGCCGCGCCTCGGCATGGGCTACGACCTCTTCGGCACCGGCCGCACCGTGCTGCGCTCGTCGTTCTCGATCTACTACGGCCAGATCGCGCCCGGCAGCCTCTCGGGCACGCTGAACCCCGTGAGCGCCGCGAGCATCTCGTTCCCGTGGAACGACGCCAATGGCGACCGCGTCGTGCAGCTGGACGAAGTGACGCTCGAGCGCGCGCGCGTGATCACCTTCAGCGGCAACTACAACCCTGACAACCCGGGGTTCCTCGGCACGACCAACACCGTCGATCCCGGGCTGAAGAACGACAGGACGATCGAGTACACGGCCACGGCGGATCACCAGCTGGGGAACCGCGTCGCTGTGTCGCTCAGCTACATCTACCGCCGGTACTCGGACTTCCGCTTCGATCAGCGCGTCGGCATCAGCGAGTCGAACTGGGTGCCGACCACCTACCAGCCGACGTGCGCCGCGGCGGCGACGTCCTGCCCGCAGCTCACGTACTTCCAGCCGAACATCAGCATCCCCGGCGTGCAGCGCCTTGTGAACCGCGGCGGCTACACCCGCGACTTCAACGGCATCGAGGCGGTGTTCACCAAGCGCATGGCCGACCGCTGGATGCTCGACATGAACTACGGCTACAACAGCGCCGTCGACAACTACTCGACGATCCAGGGCTACAGCACGACCTTCGACCCGACCAACCATGCCAACTACAACGGCCGTCAGTACGCCGTGGAGGCTGGCGGCAGCGGCATCGACAACGTGTTCGTCAACGCCAGGCACATGTTCAAGGTGGCCGGCGTGTACGTGGCACCGTGGGACATCAACGTCGGCGCGACCTACAACCTGCGACAGGGCTACCTGTTTCCGCAGCGCATCCTGTCGCCGAATCGGACCGGCTCGGCGGGCACCGTCAACCTGCTCCTCCAGCCGTTCGGCGAGAGCCGGTACGACACGTTCCAGATGGTGGACGCGCGCGTCGCCAAGCGCTTCGTGTTCGGCCGCCGCAGCGTCGAGGCCAGCCTCGACATCTTCAACGTCGGCAACGTCAACACCGTGCTCACGCGCAACCTGAACCAGGCCGCCGGCACCGCCAACCAGGTGACGGGCATCGTGGCGCCGCGCGTGCTCAGGCTCGGCGTCCGCGTCGTGTTCTGAGATCCGTACGCATTCCGGCACGGCCGGACGTCCAATCGCGGGGGCGGCACCACGAGGTGTCCGCCCCCGTTCTCGTATGGCTGACTAGGCCGGATCGCCGAGCCGACGCATACTCCCCGGAACGGAGGCCCACCCATGGCGAACGAGAACGCGACGCACAAGTGTGCGCACCCGAGTTGCGTCTGTCAGATTCCGTCCAACCAGAAGTACTGCAGCGACTACTGCAAGTCCGCCCCTGAAACCGAGTTCCGGTGCTACTGCCAGCACCCGGACTGTCGCAAGGCCCAATAGGCGCGGCGCGGCCTCAGGCGGCGGTGTCGTCCGTCGCCGGGGCCGTGGCCGTCGCGCCGGGCTCCGCGGTCCGGTAGTCGATTCCCGTCCCGACCGCCATCTCCTTCTCGCGCACGACCTCGAGATCACCGAGCAGCCTCAGCTCGGCGGCGTTGTCCTCGATCAGGGTGTCGAACAGTTCCAGCGTGTCGGCCGGCAGCCGCCCTTCGGCTTCGAGCCGGATCAACTGCATGTTCGCGAGGAAGTTGTTCACGAGGTCGTGCACGGTCGTCATCGTCGCGCGGAACACGCGCAGGCGCTGGGCCTCGACCTCCGCATGATGACGCCGCAGGCTTGCGGCCATCGCGTTGACCGCGCGTGCCAGCGTCTGCACCTCCGCGCTGCCCCGCTCGGGAACCTGCCGCTCCCAGTCACCGGCGGCCGTCTCCGTTGCGGCCCGGGAGATGTCGGCGAGCGCACGAGTCACACGTCCGCTGAAGACGAGCGCGGCCGCCAGCGCGGCCGCGAAGATTGACACACCGCCGATCGCGACCTGCAAGCGGACCTCGCGCAGCGATTGCCGCGTGGGCTGCCAGTCCTGCATCAGGAGGAGACGGGCATCCGGAACGGCGCCGGCATCGGTGAGCGGGTAGGCAGCGGCCACGAACGCACCGGAGCCGACGTCACGGATCCCCGGCTCCTCCGACGCCAGCAGTGCCTCGCCTGCCAGCAGCGAATCGAGATCGCGCTGCGCCGACGGTGCAAGGCTCGTTGCGGCAACCTGATGGCCGGCCACGAGCGTGATCTCGCAGCGCGTGATGGCAGCCAGCTCGCGCGCGACCGCGTCGTCGAGCCTGTATCCCACGACGATGGCGCCGAGGACCTCGTCGGCAAAGCGCGCAGGCTCGGCAACGAGGAGGTACAACGCACCGCCGACGTTCGCGAGGCGACGCGTCGCCGTCGTGCCCGAGGCTGCCTCCGACAGCGCCTGCTGCACCTCGGGCGTCAGCGCGCCGCCGGGCCAACCCGCGCGTCCCGCGACGCTGCTGCGGCGGCTGCCGACGACGAGGAAGGCGGCGTCGAGCTGCGACCTGTAGTCTGTCGCCATCGCATCCATCGTCGCGGCGTCGCCCGCAAGCTGCGGGTCCACGAGGTGCGCGCGGAACACCGGCAGTCCGACGATGAGGCGCGCCTGTACGCCGGCCTCGCGCGCCTGGTTCTGGAGAAGCCGCTCGAAGGCATGCCGCGCGGACAGGAGATCACGGGCAGCACCCTCGAGGGCCCGGCGGGTCACGACGCGCGACGTCACGACGACCGCCGACCCGAGCGACAAGGCAATGAGCAGGCTCACGCCAACCGCAACGTGTGCCTGCATCCGACGGTGCCAGCCGATGGGCGTCACGGCGGATCAGTCGCGTCGGAGGGACCAGGTCAGCGCGGCGTCGAGCGACACGCGGCTCGTGCGGGCGAGCAGCGGCGACTGCCGCAGCAGGCCGACCTGTGCCGTCAGGCCCTTCGGCAGCCGCACACGCGCGCCGACGGTCTGGCGGTTCGCCACCCACTCGGTGAACGTCTGGTCGTGGTAGGTGAACGGCCGCGGCGACGCATACCGCAGGCGCTCGGCGCGGACGACGGCGGTGACCGGCCCCATGAAGCGGCGATGGATGAAGCCGTCCACGTACCAGCCCGAGGTCTCGGGCGCGCTCCAGGGGCGTCCCTGGATCCACTCGCCGCGCACGAGCACGCCACCGTGGGCGAAGCGCCCGTCGATGCCGGTGAACGAGAGCCGGCCGGTCGCGAAGCGGGCCGGCGCATAGGGCTCGCTCGTGACGCGGCTCACGCCGACGACGAGCGCCTTGTAGTACGCCTGCGCGCGGACCGTGGCGCTGATGCCGCCGCGACGCCTTGCCTCGCCGATGTCGCCCGGCGTGCCGACGCTCGCTTCCACCTGCAGCCGCGGACTGCCCGCGACGACGTTCACGCCGCGTTCGAGGAAGTTGTTGCTGACCGACCAGTAGTCGTCGTACCGGATGAGCGGTGCGCGGAGGAACCCCTGGTAGGCGTGGTCGCTGCGGTTGTGTATGCCGAATGGCGTCCGGTACTGGCCGCCGCGCACGCCGACGATCCACGAGCCACGGCGGACGATTCGCTCGACGTAGGCTTCCGACAGCGAGAGCCGGCCCCCGTATGGGTAGGCACCCCCGAACGCATCGGAGACGTCCGCCGTGCGTGCCGCCCACGTCGTCTCGACGTGGACCCGATAGTCACCGACGTCGCCGAAGACGCGCAGCTGCGCCGCACCAGCCGCCGTGTCACCCTCGGTCGAGAACCCCGTCGTGCCGTCGAGCTCCATCGAGAGCGACTGCGCCGATGCGCTCGCGCCTGCGGCAAGGCAGACGGCCAGCCCCAGGGCCGCGGCGTGCATCGTCACGGCCATGCGACCTCCAGGACCGCTCCTGACGCGACGTCGATGCTGCCGTTGGCAATCGGCCCATTCGACCGCCATGCCTGCCAGCGGTACGTGCCGGGCTCGACATCGGCAATCCGGAACCGGCCGTCGCCATCGGATGTGGCAAACCAGGGCGAGTCCACGGCGACGATGTAGCCGGCCATGTTCGGGTGGATGTTGCAGAACAGCCGGCTGACGCCGGGCTCACTGAACGTCACCTGCCGCGTCGCGCCGACCGGGTAGATGCCGAGATCGAAGCGCTTGCCGTCGCGGAACGAGAACACGTTGTGGAACACACGGTCGTCGTTCGGGAAGTCCACGATCGTGCCGGTACGGATGGCGAGCACGTGCGGGGCGAACTTCAGGCTCCGCTGGTGCAGCACCGCCTTCGGGGCCCGGGAACCCCGTGCGCTCGTCTCGAGCCAGACCACGGCATTCGCCACGGGTCGGCCGCCTGCCGACGCCGAGCCCACGAGCTCGAGCGGCGGCTGGACGGCTCGCGTGGGCACCACGAGGAGGGCGAGCGACAGCGCGAGCAGGAAGTGACGGGCCATGCGGTGCCAGTGCCACAGGAAATCGGCGCCGCGAACGGCCACGTGAACTCAGCGCGCGATCTCGTAGAGGGCAATCGCGACCGCCGTTGCGACGTTCACCGAGTCCGCGCCGGTGGCCATGGGGATGGAGGCCCGCGAGGAGCAGGCCGCGAGTGTTGCCTCCGAGAGGCCGGCGCCCTCGTTGCCGACAACGACGGCGAGCGCGCCCGACCCGGCGCGCTCCGCCAGGACCTCTGCGAGCGTGGCCGGCGCGGCTGGCATCAGCGCGATTGCGTGGACCCCTTCGCCTGCGAGGACGGCGAGCACCTCCGCCATCGGCGCCTGTGCCCATGGCACCTGGAGGACCGCACCAAGCGACGTCCGGATTGCCTTTCGATAGAGCGGGTCGGGGCACCTGTCGTCGAGCAGCACTCCAGCCGCGCCGAAGGCGTGCGCGTTGCGAAAGCAGCCGCCGACGTTGTCCACGTCGACGAGGTGCTCTGCGGCGACAAACACCGGCCGGCGCCCGGCGCCCGTCGCGGCGAGCACGACATCACGAGCCGTGCGCGAGGGCGGACGCCTCACGACCGCCAGCACGCCGCGGTGGAAGTTGAACCCCGTGACCGCCTGCATCTCCGCCGGAGAGACGACGACGAGCCGGTTGCCGAGAGTCGCTTCCAGTCGAAGGGCGGCTGCGGCTGCTGGCGTCGCCAGCGCGTGCAGGATCGCCCCGGGTCCGAGGCAGGCAAGCGTCCGCGCGAGCACGATCCGGCCCTCGGCGACGAAGACGCCGGCGGTGCGCGCCCGCTCTGGCTGGGTCAGCAGCGCGGCCCAGTCGGCGGTCGTCGAATCGGGCATCCCGGGCTCGTCGGGCACGACGGACACGTGGCGGCGGGGCGGCGCGCTGCTCAGCCGCGCCGCGCGAGCGCCCGCGCCGGGTTCGTGACGAGCAGCTGCGTGACGGCGGGCTCGCCGAGCGCCTCGCGAATGGCCGGCACGAACGCGCGGAACATGGTGTCGTACGGCCGGAAGGTGCCGCCGCCCGGCTCGCCGACGTGGTACCAGCCCGCGTCGTGCGAGACGAGCACCTTGCCGAGATGTCCCGCGTCGGCCATCGCCTTCACGAGCTCGACATGCCGGCCGACCGAGTCCGGCGAGATGCCGTCGAACTCCACCCACGCGCCGCGCTCCGCGGCACGGCGATGCTGGGCGGTGTCGCCCTCGCCGTGGGCATGGACCCAGATGAAGGCGTCGAGCGGCACGCCCTGCTCCTGGAGCACGTCGAGTTCCTGCTGCGCAGCCGTGCCATCGCCGGTGTGCGAGGCAATCGGCAGTCCCGTCGCCTTGTGCGTCAGTGCCGCGGCCTCCACGAGGCGGCGGTCGATGTCGGACAGCGGGCCGGGATCGACGCCGATCTTCATGAATCCTGGCAGCATGTCGGTGCTGTCGATGCCCTGCCGCGCCTCGTTGATCCAGCGGTCGGCGAGCTGGCGTGCCGACTCGCGATGGGCGTGCGCCGGCAGGTGCTTGTCGGCGGCGGCACCGTAGTAGCCGGTGTTGCTCACGATGAGGAGGCCCGACTCGCGCGAGAGCCGTCGCAGCAGTCCCGGATCGCGTCCGAGGAAGGCGGGCGTGCACTCGACGAGCGTCCGGCAGCCGAGCTCGCGCGCCTGCTGGAGATGCGGGAGCGCCGTGCGGAACACCTCCTCGGTGTCGTAGCGGCTCCGACGCACCTGGTCGGCACCGATGAAGTCCACCATCACGTGCTCGTGCATGAGCACCATGCCGAGGTCGCTGGCCGGGACCTCGCCCGTCACCGTCGAGACCGTGCCGCCGACGGCCTGGGCGAATGCCGACGGGGCACTCGCCAGGGCGGCAAGCGAGGCAAGGAACGTGCGTCTGTCGGGCATGTCGGGCATTCTGTGCCGAACGTCCCGCCGGGGCAAACGCGAGCAGGCCCGCGCCGTCCGGGGACCGGCCCATGGCCCTATACAATCGGCGGGTGATTCCGCTGTCGATTCCGGGACCGGCCGGCGATCTCGAGGCCACGGTGTACGAACCGGGCGCTCCCCGCCGGACACTCGCGCTCGCCCATGGCGCAGGGTCCGGCCAGGGCCATCCGTGGATGCGGGCGCGGGCCGGCGATCTCACCGACCGTGGCGTGCGCGTCGTCACGTTCGACTTTCCTTACATCACGGCAGGCCGGAAGGTGCCCGACAGGACGCCGCTGCTCCTCGACGCCTGGCGCGCCGTCGTCGAGGCGGTGGCAGCCCGCTACCCGGCCGAACCCCTTGCCATCGGCGGCAAGTCCATGGGCGGGCGCATGGCGACGATGCTGGCGGCTGAACCGGACGTGCCGGCGGCGGTCCGCGGGGCGGTGGCGCTCGGCTACCCCCTGCACCCGCCCGGCAGGCCGGACAAGCTCCGCGTCGAGCACCTCGGCGCGATTCGGGTGCCCCTTCTCGTCATCCAGGGCGAGCGCGACCCGTTCGGCAGCCCCGACGATGTCGTCCGCGAGTTCGAGGCCGCAGGCGCGCGTCCGACCGTCGTGCCGGTGCCCGGCGGCGGGCACGGCTTCGAGGTCCGGGCACGCGACGCAAAGCAGGCCGACGTCTACGCCCGGGTGGCCGATACCCTGGCGGGATGGCTTGATACACTGCGGCCCGTCGCGTCCGCCTGACTGGATACAGCCTGCATGTCGATCCGACTGCTGTCCGTCGCCCTCGCCTCCCTGCTTGCCGTCAGCGTGCCCACTGCCGCGCAGCCGCTGCGTGCCGACGCGCACGCACGCGGCGTCACGCCGCTCGATCGTTACGTCTCGGCTCCCGATCCGGCGTACAGGTGGTCGGTCGTCGCCACCCGGCAGGAAGGCCCGCTGACGGTGACCACCATCGAGATGACGTCGCAGGCGTGGCGGACGCCGGCGGAGGTCAGCCAGCCGGAGTGGCGGCACCACCTGACGGTGCTGCGCCCCGACACGGTGACGAGCGACGTGTCGCTCCTCTTCATCGCCGGCGGCAGCAACGACAGGACCGGGCTCCCGAAGACCGACGCGATGCTCGCGGCGTTCGCGGCGCGCACGGGCACGATCGTCACCGAACTGCGGATGATCCCGAACCAGCCGCTCGAGTTCTTCGGCGACGGCGTGGCACGCAAGGAGGACGACCTCATCGCGTACGGCTGGCGGAAGTTTCTGGACGGCGGCGACGAGCAGTGGCTCGCACGCTTCCCGATGACGAAGGCCGCCGTGCGTGCCATGGACACCGTGCAGGCGTTTGCGCAGTCGCCCGAGGGAGGCCGCCGCGCGCTGACGAAGTTCGTGGTCTCGGGCGGCTCCAAGCGCGGCTGGACGGCATGGACCACAGCGGCGGTGGACAGCCGGATCGTCGCGGTCATGCCCGCCGTGATCGACCTGCTGAACGTGCGCCCGTCGTTCGTGCACCACTGGCAGGCCTACGGCTTCTGGGCGCCCGCGGTGGGCGACTACGTGACACACGGCGTCATGGACCGCATGGGCGAGCCGCGCTTCGAGCAGCTGCTGTCGCTCGTCGAGCCGTTCTCCTTCCGCGACCGCCTGACGATGCCGAAGTACCTCGTCAATGCGAGCGGGGACCAGTTCTTCCTGCCCGACTCGTGGCAGTTCTACTTCGACGAGCTGAAGGGCGAGACGTACCTCCGCTACGTGCCGAACGCCGACCACTCGCTCCGGAAGTCGTCGGCACCCGAGGGCCTGCTCGCCTTCTATGCCAGCGTCGTCTCGGGCACGAAGCGCCCGTCGTTCGACTGGAAAGCGACGCCTGACGGATTGCTGGAGGTCACGGCGGGCGCGAAGCCGGGCAAGGTCGTGCTGTGGCAGGCAACGAACCCGGACGCGCGCGACTTCCGCCTGGAGACGCTCGGCCCTGCCTGGAAGCCGACCGAGCTGCAGCCCGATGCGGACGGCACGTACCGGGCACGCCTGCAGAAGCCGGCGAAGGGCTGGACGGCGGGCTTCCTCGAGGCGACGTTCGACCTCGGCGGCCCCGCGCCGCTCGTCGTCACGACCGGCGTCCGCGTGGTGCCAGGCACGCTGCCGTTCCGCCCGCCGAAGCCCGGCCAGCCGGCGGCGCCGGCGCAACCCTGACGCGCTCGTGCCGATGCCGACGACAACGAGCCGTCCCCGCGCGCTGCTGCGGACCGCACTCGCAGCGCTCGGGGTGTGGCTCGCCCTGCTTGCCGGCCTGAACCTCTTCATCGTCGGACGCAGCGCCACCGACGAGAACCTCTTCATCGACCCGCTCTCGCGCGTCTACGTCGTCGAACGCCTCGAAGGCACGCCGGGGACGCCACGGGAGCTCGAACGGCCGCTGACCGGGCCCGTGCCCCGTGGCGTGGTGCCCGGCGACGCACTCGAGGTCGGTGACGTGCTGATCGAGATCGACGGCGATCGCTTCCGCGGCACGAATGCGCTCCAGTCGCATGTCGCCGACGCGACGACCGTCGAGGTCGTGGCCTTCCGCGCACGGGCGCAGCAGGTGGTGGCGGTGCACGTGCCGGCCGCCGCGCTGCGCGACGCGGTCAGGTCGATCGACAACACGGTGCTCGTGACGAGCGTGACGAGCGGCGGTGCCTCGGACCGCGCGGGGATGCTCCCCGGCGACGTGATCACGCGCATCAACGGCCAGGGCTTCTGGAGCGCGCTCGACGCCGATCGCATCATGCGGATGCTGCCCGTCGGCAGGGCCAGCGCCTACGACATCCTGCGCGCGGGCGAGCTCGTGCGGCTCGACGTCAGCCTTGCGGCGTTCGGCATCCGCATCGGCCCGCTGCTGCTGTTCCTCGTCGGCCTGCTCTACATCCTGGCCGGGACCGCACTGGCCACGCTGCGGACGCACATCAAGGCCGCGCGATACCTCGGGCTCGCGTGGATGGGATCGGGCCTCGCCATCGCGGTGGTGCTGAACAGGCCGCGCCGCACGCTGCCCACGTGGTACCTGCTGACGTCGGACGTCTTCCTCGCGCTCGCGGTGACGCTCGGCATCGCGGCATGGCTGCACGCGATGCACTACTTCCCGCGCGAGCGCCGTGCGCTCGTCGCGCGGCGCTGGGCCAAGCGTGGCGGATACCTGCTCGGCGTGATCGTCGCCGCGGCGGTGCTGGTGCTGATGTGGCGCGGCGCGGAGTACGACGACGGCCTCTTCTTCCCGGCGGCGCTCTGCATGATGATCTACGCCGCGATTGCCTCGGCAGGCACGCGCAGGGCCTACAACACGGAAGACCGGCTGATCTCGCGGCCGACGTCGATTGCGACCGGCATTGCCGTCGGCTTTGCGATCGCCACCGCGGTGATCGGCATCCTCACCAACAGGTTCGGCGGCACGGGGCTGCCCGCACCAGTGGTCCAGAGCGTCGGCGCGCTGCTCTTCCTCGCCGTGCTCGTCGTGCACCTGCTCGTGATCGGCCGCTACCGCCTGCTCGAGCTCGACCTGCGGGTGCGGCGCAACGTGCAGTACCTCTTCGTCAGCTCGGCGTGGACGGTGCTCGTCGTCGGTGCGGGCGCCTGGCTCTGGTGGCAGATGATGCACGTGGACCTGCCGCTGCCGAACGTGAGACTCACCGGCGACGCGCTCGAACTGCTGCCGACGCCGATTGCCGCCGAACGGCGCGCGCTGATCGAGAAGGGCGCCCTCACCGCGGCGGCCGTGATTCTGGCGTTCGTGTTCCGCGCCGTGCTGAAGCGGGGCCACCGGTTCCTCGCCGAGCAGTACTACCAGGGGGGCTACGACTACCGGCGGGCGACACGTGAGTTCGGCGAGGTGATGGGCCCGCGCATGGACCTCGACGGCCTCGCCGACGGCCTGCTGACGATCATCGACAGGCTGATGCCCGTGAAGCGGGCCGGCGTCATCTTCGTGCAGGGCACGCGGCTTGTCAGCTCGAAGCGATCGATTGGTTTCGACAGCAGCGAGTGGGACGCATTCGGGGGCGCCTGCGTCGAGGAGGCGGTGGAGGTGCTGCGCGCGGCGCGCGGCGCGGAGATGGACACCGAGTACGCCCCGCCGCGCCTGCGGCTCGCGCTGCGGCGTGCCCAGATCCACCACATGTACCCGATCGGCGGGCACGACGAACTGCGGGGCGTGCTGTTTGTCGGCGAGAAGCTCTCCGAGGCCCCGTACACGGCCGACGACTTCGCCTTCCTCGGCGTGATCACTGGCCAGGCTGCGCTGCTCGTCGAGAACGCGTTCCTGTACGAGACGCTCTCGGCGCAGGAGCGCGTGCGCCAGGAGCTCGCGATCGCGCGGCGCATCCAGCTCGAGTCGCTGCCGCAGCGCCCCCCGCACGTCGAGGGGCTCGAGGTCTCGGGCATGTCCGTGCCGGCGCTCGAGGTGGGCGGGGACTACTTCGACTACCTCGAAGGGGGCGGACCGGGCCGGCTCGGGATCATGATCGGCGACGTGAGCGGCAAGGGCACGTCCGCGGCGCTCCACATGTCGCGCCTGCAGGGCATCGTCCGGTCCCTGCACGACTTCGGCGTGTCTCCGCGCGACCTGTTCGTCCGCACCAACGACCTGCTCGGCCACAACATGGAACGCCGCGCGTTCGTCACGGTGCTCGGGGTGTTCTTCGACACCACGACGCGCACGCTCGTCGTGGCGAGGGCGGGCCACCTCCCGCTCTACCACTACGAGGCGGCAACGGGCCACGTCGCGCGCATCCTCCCTCGCGGCCTCGGCATGGGACTCACGGCGCGCGAGCTGTTCGCGAGCGAGCTCGAGGAGCGGCGCCTCACGTACGCGCCAGGCGACGTGTTCCTGCTCATCACGGACGGCATCACCGAGGGCCATGCGCTCGACCGCGAGGAGTTCGGCGAGGCACGCCTCGTCGAGCTGTTCAGGACGCTTGCCGCCGAACGCACGCCGGTCGGGGGCATCGTCACCGCCGTCAGCGCCGCCACCGCGGAGTTCATCGGCAGCGCGCCGCAGCACGACGACCAGACGGTGATCGCGGTCCGGGCTCACTGAGCCACGGCCGGGAGCCTGACGAGCGTTCGAATGCGCAATGTCGAATGCGCAATGTCGAGGACTCGCCGTGCCGCGGCGGCCGAAGGCCGACCGACAAAGGCCGCGCTTACGGGATGTTGCCGATGACGAGCGGCCCGATGGCGTTCGCGACGGGCACCGGCAGCTTCTTCCAGATCTCGATGGCGGCCTGGAACCTGCCGCTGCCCGGGCTCTGATCGGGCGGCGCATCGCGCGAGATCAGCGCGTACTCCCAGTGCAGCGGCACGGGCTCTGCCTTCCACTGCTTCTTGAACAGGTACGTGCCCTCGCCAGGCGTGGACCGGCCGAAGTCGAACACGCGGGCGCCGCTCGCGATGGCCTCCTTGAGCATGTGCCAGTAGAGCAGCATGTTGGGGTTCATCTGGCGGGCGGTCCGGAGCGAGGACGCCCACGGCACCTCGATCCGATCCGTATGGGCAATCGTGAGCGAAGCGGCCACCGGCTGCCCGACGTGCCGCACCACATGGAGGCGTGCCGCCGCGCCGCTTGCCGCCAGCACCGCCGCGAAGAACCGCTTCGGGTAGACCGGCGTGCCGAGGTCGCGCATGTTGACGCTGAACACCGCGTAGAAGGCGTCGAGCAGTTCGCTGCCGCCGCTCTCGCTCGTGAGCGCGCTCTTCTCGGCCTTGCGAACCAGGTTCCGGACCTTGTTGTCGAGGGCGGTCCACTGTGCGTCGCCCGTGTCCTGAAGCGACAACAGCATCGTGACCTTGTGCTGCCGCACGGGCGCATCGGGAAGCTGGCGCGCGACGTGGCGCAGTTCCACGTGCGACGCCTTGCGCTCGCGGGCGATGCGTGACGCCTCGGCAAGCAGCGGCGCCGCGGCGTCGGGCGACGTCGAAAGGACGCCGCCGTAGTTCACGAACGGCAGCGAGCAGAAGAAGTGTCCGAACAGGCGGCTGCGGAACGCCACGAGGGGCAGCACGCCGACGATGCGCGCGTCGGCACGCGCCGCGAGATAGATCGGCTCGTGCCCGAACACCGGCCCGAACACGTCGCGCCAGGCCCACGCGTGGTAGGCCGTGGCATGCGGGTGCGCGCCGACGAACGCATCCCACGCCTGCCGGTCGGTCTCGATCGCAATCGACAGTGACATGCGGCCCGGCGCTCCAGGCTCAGGCGCGGACGACGTGGTGCGGTCCCTCCGCCGATTCGTGGACGATGTTGCGCGTGTCGATGACCAGGTCCACCCCGGCATAGAGCGCCGCGTCCTTGAACTGCGCGTGCGCGGTCGAGACGAGCAGGGCGTCGTACCGCCGGAACGTCGCGTTGTCGCACGGCACCGTCGCGAGGTCGAGTGCGTGCTTGCGGCCGTGGCGCGCGCGCGGGAAGTACGGGTCGCAGTAGTCCACCTGCGCGCCCTTCTCCTGCAGCAGCTCGATCAGCTCGTAGGAGGGCGACTCGCGGTCGTCGTCGATGTTCTCCTTGTAGCTCAGGCCGAGCACCAGCACCTTCGCGCCGTTGACGCTCTTGCGCCGGTCGTTGAGCGCGTCGGCGACCTTGCTCACCACGTAGCGCGGCATCGACGTGTTGACCTCGCCCGCCAGCTCGATGAACCGCGTCCACATGCCGTGCTCGGATGCCTTCCACGACAGGTAGAACGGGTCGAGCGGGATGCAGTGGCCGCCGAGGCCGGGGCCCGGGTAGAACGCCGTGAAGCCGAACGGCTTGGTCTTTGCCGCCTCGATCACCTCCCAGACGTTGATGCCCATCCGGTCGAAGGTGACCTTCAGCTCGTTGACGAGCGCGATGTTGATCGAGCGGAAGACGTTCTCGAGCAGCTTCGACGACTCGGCGACGCGGGCCGACGACACCGGGACGACCTTGTCCACACCGGCGGCATACAGCGCCACGGCCGCCTCGGTGGACGGCGCGTTGACGCCGCCGACGACCTTCGGGATCGACTTCGTGTTGAAGTGCGCGTTGCCCGGGTCCTCGCGCTCGGGCGAGAAGGCCAGCAGGAAGTCCTCGGGGCAGCGCAGCCCCGATACCTCGAGCAGCGGCAGCACTTCCTCGTCGGTCGTGCCCGGATACGTCGTGGACTCGAGCACCACGAGCTGGCCCTTCCGCAGCCGGGTGGCGATCTCGCGCGCCGTGTTGTGGATGAACGAGAGGTCCGGCTCGCGGTGCGGGCCGAGCGGCGTCGGCACGCAGATGAGGATCGCGTCACACTCGGCCAGCCGGTCGAAATCGGTCGTGACGGCAAACCGCCCGCGATCCACGGCCGCGCGGACCCGCGCGGAGCCGATGTGGCGGATGTAGGACTCGCCGCGGGCGAGCGCCTCGATCTTGGCCGGGTCCACGTCGAAGCCGACGACGCGGAACCCCGCCTCCTCGAACACGAGCGCGAGGGGCAGGCCCACGTAGCCCTGGCCGATGATGCCGACGACCGCCGTGCGGTCCTGGATGCGAGTGAGGATGTCGGTCATGATGCGTGCGGTCGTACCTGATACGGGGCCTCCCGGGGCCCGGCGAACGCTCTAGGCTAACAAAACCTTCGGGCGCTGTTAACCAATCGGCAGGATCCGCGTTGAGCGAGACAGATGCCGGATCGGGGCCGCAGGGTGCGGGCCGCGAATCCGGGAGGTGACGTCATGAGCGATCTCGCGCCGGTTCTCGGCATTCTTTCCGTCTTCGGCTCGCTGAGCTTCCTGACCTGGGTCATCGTGGACGGCCTGCGCCGCAAGCAGCAGCTCCGCGTGCTCTCCGACTTCCACAACAAGCTGCTCGACCGCATCAACAACGGCAAGGAGCTCGCCGAGTTCATGGACAGCCCCGGCGGCGTCCGGTTCGTCGACTCCATCTCGACCGAACGGATCCATCCGGCCCAGCGGCTCCTCCGGGCCGTCCAGATCGGCATCGTGCTCTGCGCGGCGGGACTCGGGTGCCGGGCGATTGCCGCCCAGGGCAGCATAGTCGCCCGGGAGGCAAGCGAGGGGTTCGTGGTGCTCGGCATCCTGCTGTTGAGCGTCGGCATCGGCTACCTCGTCTCGGCCGCGGCGGCCTGGGGGCTGGGCCGCACGCTCGGCGTCTACCCGGCCCAGGCCGGGCAGGCCGGAGAGTCGGCACGCTGACAACCGTAGAAACGTGGGAGCGACGAGCCGTGCGTGCCGTGCCCGCCCGATCGATGCAAGCCGACATGGCCCAGCCTGAACGGGCCGAGCCGCGGCTGGCGCTCGACGAGGCGGAGTTCCGGGCCTTCTACGAGCAGACGGCGAGGGGCCTGCGCGGGTACCTGCGCCGCGCCCTTCCCGCCGGCGACGCAGACGATGCGCTCCAGGAGGCGTACCTGCGACTGCTGCGCACTCCGCATGCGGCGCTGCCGCACGACGAACGGCGCGCCTACCTGTACCGGATCGCCGCGAACCTCGTGAAGGATGCCTGGCGGGCGAAGAAGAAGGCGCCCGTGGCTGGCGGCACGTCGCCAGACGAGACTCCGGCACGCTCGCAGGCCGCCGGCACCAGGATCGACATCGCCCGCGCGATGGATCGCCTGCGGGTGCAGGAGCAGGCACTGCTGTGGCTCGCGCACGTGGAGCAGGCAAGCCACCGCGAGATCGCGGCCGCACTCGACGTGAAGGAAGGCAGCGTGCGCGTGCTGCTGTCGCGGGCACGCCGCAAGCTGGCCGCGGCACTCGGGGTCTCTCGGTGAGGAGGATGTGATGGCCAACGACACCTGCCCGCGCGAAGGCGACGTGATCCGGGCGGAATCGGGCGAGCTCGCACCGGATCTGCAGGCGCACCTCGCCACCTGCGAGGGATGCCGGGACGTGCGCGCCGTGACGCTCTGCCTGCGCGAGGGCATTGACGACGCCGGCGACACGCCGTTGCCAGACGCGGCCGCCATCTGGTGGCGCGCGGAGGTGCAGGCGCAGGAGGCGGCGCGGGCACGCGCGCTGCGTCCGCTCGACGCCATGGAGCGTGCCGAACCGGCAATCGCGATCGCGGCCGTCGCCACGCTGATCGTCATGCGCGGAGACGCGATCGCGGCACGTGCGTTCGGGTGGATTGGCAGCGACGCCACGAGCCAGATGCTGGCGGTGCTGCCGCCGGCGCTCGTGCCCGTGCTCGCGACGGGCCTCGCGCTGTGCGGCCTCGTGCTGCTCATCGGCCTCGGCGCCGTCGTCGCCCACGACTGAGCAGCCCGTCGACCTGTTCGCTGTTCGTGGGCGTCGATGTTCACATCGACGGACGCCTCCGCATTACGATCGGGCGATGGCCCGCTACACTCCGCACGCTGCGCTCGCGGCGGCAGTCGCGCTCCTGTGTACGCTGACGCTCGTCGCCCAGCCGGCAACCACGCCGGCACCCGCGAAGGGTGCGGCGCTCACGCATACGAAGGCGGAGCACCTCGTGCCGATGCGGGACGGCACGAAGCTCTACACCGCCGTCTACTCGCCCCGCGAGTGCCCGGCGGGCGGCGCACCAATCCTGCTCCAGCGCACGCCCTACGGCGCACGGCCCTACGGCGTGCGCGGGTATCCGCCGGTGCTCGGGCCTTCACACCACTTCCAGGACAACGGCTTCATCGTCGCCTACCAGGACGTGCGGGGACGCTACTTCTCCGAGGGCACGTGGGAGGAGGTCCGGCCGTACGACGCGGACAAGTCGGGCACCGACACCGACGAGTCGTCCGACGCATACGACACCATCGACTGGCTCGTGAAGCACGTGCCGTGCAACAACGGACGCGTCGGTATGTGGGGTATCTCGTACCCCGGCTTCTACGTGCTCGCCGCGCTGATCGACGCGCACCCGGCGCTCGTGGCGGCGTCGCCGCAGGCCCCTGTCGCGGACTACTACCTCGGCGACGACTCGTTCCACAACGGCGCGTTCCTGCTCGCGCACAATTTCTCGTTCTACGTGGACTTCTTCCCGCGCGGGCCGCGGCCGCGGCTGCCCGACGCACGCCAGGAGTTCGATTACGGCACGACCGACGGCTACCGCTTCTACCTCGACGCGGGCTCGCTGACGGACATGAGCCGGACGTACGGGCTCACGCACAACCCGTACTGGATGTCGAACCTCGAACACACGACGTACGACGCGTTCTGGCAGGCGCGATCCATCTGGAAGCACTTCCGCGACGTGAAGCCGGCCGTCCTCGTCGTCGGCGGCTGGTACGACGCCGAGAACCTCAACGGCGCACTGCGGACCTTCCGCACGCTGCGCGACAGGAGCCCGGGCACGAACGTGCACCTCGTGATGGGCCCGTGGACGCACGGAGGCTGGGCCCGTGGCGACGGCAGGCAGGTCGCACGCGTGAACACCGGCCAGCCGACGTCGGCCCACTACCGCGACACGGTCGAGTATCCGTTCTTCCTGAAGATGCTGAAGGGTCAGGACGGGCCGCCCCTGCCCGTCGCGACGATCTTCGAGACCGGCGCCAACCGCTGGGTGACGGCCGACACATGGCCGACGCCGTCAGAGGGGCGCGCGTACTTCCTCACGGCCGGTGGTGTGTTGAGCACCGTGGCACCGCGTGACGGCGACGCGCGGGACGAGTACGTCAGCGATCCGGCAAACCCCGTCCCCGCCGTCGGCCAGGAGGCCATCGGCATGCCGCGCGACTACATGGCGTCGGACCAGGCCTTTGCCGCGCGACGACCCGACGTGCTCGTGTACCGCAGCGCCGTCCTCCCGGAAGACGTCACCGTTCGTGGGCCGATTGGCGTGGCGCTCCATGTGGCGACGTCGGGCACCGACTCGGACTTCGTGGTGAAGGTGCTCGACGAGTACCCGCCCGATCACCCGCAGGCAGGCATGCAGCAACTCGTGCGCGGCGAGGCATTCCGCGGCAAGTTCCGCTCGTCGCTCGAGGCACCGGTGCCATTCGAACCGGGCGTTCCGGACGAACTCCGCTTCGACCTCCCGGACGTGGCCCACACCTTCCGCAAGGGCCACCGCATCGTCGTGCACGTGCAGAGCTCGTGGCTGCCGATCTTCGACCGGAATCCGCAGACGTTCACCGACATCCCGACCGCGGCGCCGGAGCAGTTCGTCGCGGCAACGCAGCACGTCTACCGCAGCGCGACACGCCCCTCGCACATCACCCTGCCCGTCGTGCGTATCCCGTAGGCTGTAGGCCGTAGGCTGTAGGCCGTAGGCTCCTACGTCCGCGAAACGCCCGCGAGTTCCTCGTACAGGTAGGCCGACGCCAGCACGCCGTTGTGGAAGTTGCCGAGGTCGAGCCACTCGTTGGGCGCGTGGGCGTTCTCGCCGGGCAGGCCGATGCCGAACAGCACGCTCGGCAACCCGAGCACTTCCTGGAACGTCGAGACGACGGGAATCGAGCCGCCCTCGCGCACGAACACCGGCGTGCGTCCGAAACCCTTCTCGATTGCGCGGCCGGCCGCCTGCACCCAGGCGTTGTCGAAGCCGGTGGTCCAGGGCTTGCCGCCGTGCATGTGCGTCACCGTGACCTCGACGGTCTTCGGCGTGAGCTTCTTCACGTAGGCCTCGAACAGCTTACCGATCGCCTGCGGATCCTGGTTGGGCACGAGGCGCATGCTGACCTTCGCCATGGCACGGGCCGGAATCACCGTCTTGGCGCCCTCGCCCGTGAATCCCGCATCGAGGCCGTTGATCTCGAACGTCGGCCGCGCCCACTTGCGCTCGAGCGTCGAGTAGCCACTCTCGCCGAACGGCCTGGGCAGCCCGATGTCCTTCGCCCAGCGCTTCTCGTTGAACGGCAGCTTCCCGAACTCCTTGCGCTCGGCGTCGGTGACGTCCACAACCGCGTCGTAGAAGCCCGGGATCTTCACGCGCCCCGACTTGTCCTTCATCTGCGCGAGCAGCTGCGTCAGCACGATGGCCGGATTGGCCACCGCCCCGCCGTACGACCCCGAGTGCAGGTCGGTGCTGCTGCCGACGATGTCGATCTGGAAGTAGGCGAGGCCGCGCAATCCGTAGCAGATCGAGGGGACGTCGCGATCGAACATCGGGGAATCCGAGATGACGACGACGTCGGCCTTCAGGAGGTCCTTGTTCGCCCCGATGAACGTATCGAGGTTGGCGCTGCCGACCTCCTCCTCGCCCTCGAGCATGACCTTGACATTGATGGGCAGCTTGCCCGTCTGGCGCAGGTGGGCCTCGATGGCCTTGAGGTGCATGAAGATCTGGCCCTTGTCGTCGGCCGATCCGCGCGCGTAGATCGCGCCCTCCCGCACGGTGGCCTCGAACGGCGGCGACTCCCACAACTCCAGCGGATCGACGGGCTGCACGTCGTAGTGCCCATAGAACAGCATCGTCGGCGCGCCCGGCGCGCCGAGCCATTCGCCGTACACGATCGGGTGCCCCGGCGTTTCGTGCAGCGTCACGTTCGCGAGGCCGATGCGCTGCAGTTCCTCGGCGCACCACTGGGCGCACCGCCTCACGTCGCCGGCATGCGCGGGCAGCGCACTGATGCTCGGGATGGCAAGGAACTGCTTCAACTGGTCGACGTACGCATCGCGGTGCGTGTTGATGTGATCGAGGATGTCGTTCATGAACTCCCGGCCTTCCGCCTCCGCCAGGGCTCCGGCGGACAAGTCGTCGTCCGGCCATCGGCTTTCGTCATTCGGCCGACGGCCTTCGCCACGGGTAGGTAGCCCGTACCCGGTACTACTGCGAGGGCGCCTGCACGGGCAGGTCGAGCCTGTCGCCCCATTCCTTCCAGGATCCGACGTAGTTGCGCACGCGCGGGAACCCGAGCAACCGGAGCGCGAGATACGCGTGCGCGCCGCGATAGCCGCCCTGGCAGTACGCGACGACGTCCTTGTCTGGCGTGACGCCTGACGCCTCGTACATCTGCCGCAGTTGGTCGGCGCTCTTGAACGTGCCGTCGGGACGCAGGTTGTCGGTCCACTCGACGCGCACCGCACCGGGGATGCAGCCGCCCCGGGCCGCGCGCACCGTGGTGCCGAGATACTCGCCCTCGGATCGCGTGTCGACGAGCACCGCGTCGGCGGCGTCGAGCCTGTCGTGCACGTCGCGCCACGTGGCAAGTCGATCGTCCACCCGCGTGCCCGTCCAGCGTGTGGGCGTCGGGGCCACCGGTTCGGTACTCACCGGATACCCTCCGGCAACCCACGCGTCGAAGCCGCCGTCGAGCAGTCGCGTGTGCTCGTGACCGAAGTACTCGAGGGCCCAGAAGGCGCGCGCAGCCCGGTTGCCCGAGTGCTCGTCGTAGACGACGACTCGCCGCGATGCGTCAACGCCGCGCGACGCGAGCAGGTGCTCGAGGATCCACATGAAGGCGCGCAGCGGCGCCGGCTCGGTGTCGGTGAGGCTGACGCCGAAGATGTCGAGGTGGACGGCGCCGGGCAGGTGACCGGCAGCCCAGGCCTCGGCCGGCCGCAGGTCGATCAGCAACGGCGCGTCCGGTGCCTGCATGCGCCCGGCCAGTTCGCCCGGTGTGACCAGCAGGTGCGGGTTGACGTACCCCTTCGGGTTGTCGGCCATCGGCGCCATTGTAGGCCGAGGTCGGGTGCGGTCGCCCGGCGGCGCTGGCCCCGGGCGCAGACACGACGTAGGATGCCAGTGGCGGGCCGTCCCGCCAGGTGCCCATGACCGATCGCCTCCCGATGCAGGACGACGTGCCGGTTGGCCGGCTGCGGGGATTCAGGCCCCGCGTGCGGTCGATCGACTCGCATGCCGATCCCGCGTCGCCGCTGAACCTCGACAAGCTGATTCACGAACGCCTGCGGCTGGCGATCGTCAGCGCGCTGGCCGTGCAGGAGAAGCTGTCGTTCAACGACCTCAAGCTCGTGCTGCGGACGACGGACGGCAACCTGAGCGTCCATGCCAGGAAGCTCGAGGACGCCGGCTACATCAGTTGCACGAAGTCGTTCGAGGGGCGGCTGCCGCGGAGCGAGTACACGCTGACGCGCGCGGGCCGCGTGGCGCTCGAGCGGTACCTCTGGCACATGGAGGCGCTGATCACCGCGACGCGCGCGGGCAGCGTGAAGCCGGAGGACGCCACGCGCGACGGAGCCGGCGTCGAGGGCGAGGTCAGCCCACGCGATTCGTGAGTGTGCCGATGCCGTCGATGGCGATGGCAATCTCGTCGCCGGACGCGAGCGTGAAGGCATCGGGCGGCACGATGCCCGTGCCCGTGAAGAGGTAGCAGCCGACAGGGAACGACGCCTCGCGCGTCAGCCAGCCCGCCAGTTCGTCGAAGCCGCGCTTGATCTGCCCTGTCGTCGTCTCGCCCTCGAATGCGACCACGCCGTTGCGCACGATCGACAGCCTGATTGCCGTCGTGGGCGGCAGCGGTTCCTCGGTGAACAGCACGCCCGGCCCGATCGCGCAGCTGCCGTCGTAGACCTTTGCCTGTGGCAGGTAGAGCGGGTTCGCGCCCTCGATGTCGCGTGCGCTCATGTCGTTGCCGGCGGTGTAGCCGACGACATGGCCGGCGGCGTCGATCACGAGCACGAGTTCGGGCTCGGGCACCGACCACGTCGAGTCGCGCCTGACGCGCACGATGCCGCCCGGGCCCACCACGCGCTGCGGCGTGGACTTGAAGAACAGCTCGGGACGGTCGGCGTCGTACACGCGGTCGTAGAACGTCGCACCGCCGCTCTCGCGCGCTTCGTCCATCCGCGCGTCGCGGCTCCTGTAGTACGTCACGCCTGCCGCCCATACCTCCTGGGAGCCGATGGGTGCCTCGAGCACCTGCGGCGTCGCGCCGTCGACCTCGGCGGCCCGGGCCATGTGCGCGCGCAGCCGCGCGACGGGGCGACGATCCATCAGGAGTTCGTCGAACGTCAGGTCGGAAAGCCGCAACGAGCGGCCGTCGGTGACGAGCACGAGTCCCGCGTCGGTGCGATACAGCAGCATTCAGGTGCTCCGGATGTGCCACGAGTCGCCCGCGTGGTCGACGCGTCCGTCCTCGAGCAGCTTGTGCAGGTGCGCGAGCACGTTCTGCCGCGCGGCGGGCTTCAACGCGTCGGCGGTGGCAGCATACAACCGACCGACGATTGCGTCCGGCGTCGAGAGGCCGGCCGCGAGGCACTCGAGGACCTGCTGCTCGCGCGCGAGCCGGTGCGACAGGTAGCCGCGCAGCAGCGAGGCCGGCTGGAGGATCGGATCGCCGTGCGCCGGCAGGATCACGCGGGGCTGCATGTCGAGCACGCTCCGGATCGACTGCAGGTAGTGCCGCAGGTTGCCGCCGTGGTCGGCGGGAATCGCAACGGTGTTGCCGTTGATGGCGAGATCGCCGCCGATGAGCGTGCCGCTGCGGACGTCGAGCAGGCACGAGTGATCGGGCGCGTGGCCCGGTGTGTGGAGTACCCAGACGTCGGCGCTGCCGGCGGCAATCGTCGGCTCCTTTTCGATCACCTGCCAGGGAATCCCATCGTCGTCGGGCAGTGGCGCGCGCTTGCGGAAGACCGCCTCCGGCCAGCGTGCGTGGATGTCGCGTGCGCCGTCGATGTGATCGGGGTGGGCGTGGGTGACGATCACCTGCGCGAGGGGGCCGTCGCCGGCCGACGCGAGCGCCGCGGCGATGTCGTCGAGCAGTGCGGCACCGCCCGGTGGCGCATCGACGAGGGTCGGCACCTGCCCGTGCAGCAGGTACGCATGGACGGAGCCCCCGGCAAACGCGGAGTCGTGGGCGACGGTCAGCCTCGTGTAGCGCATCGGGCTGCAGGATAGGGCGGAAACTGCGGCGCGAGGAAGAAGCTGAGGGCGCCGGACAGTGTAAGGAGGAAAAGTACGGGGAAGAACTTGACCAGGCGGGCCTGACTACGAAGGCTCACCGACCCTGAAGAAAGAGGTCGCTTTCGACAGGGCTTGAAGGTAGTAGGAACGGATTGCCCGTCGACCCTCAGCTCGCAGGCATTATGTGAAACGTTTCACAAGCCGTCAAGCAGAAAATGCGTTACCACGAGCATCTACCGTAAGTCGTTGAATTCATTGAGAATGATCCAGGACCATCGGTCAGGGCTGGGCGGGTTGGAAGAGCGCGCACACCGCCCCGGCCGGGTCCCGGATGACGGCAAACCGCCCGGCGCCCATGTCTGTCGGCACGGTCAGCACCTCCCCGCCCCGCCCGACGGCCTCGCCAACGGCGAAGTCCAGGTCGAGCACCGTGAAGTACACGAGCCACTGGGCCGGCAGGCCCTCGTTGATGCCGCGCGCATGGCAGATGCCGGTGACGTCGCGGCCCTCGAGGTTCGTCATCGCGTAGTCGGCATAGCCGTCCATGTCCACCTCGCGATACTCCCAGCCGACCACGGCGCGGTAGAAGTCGCGCACGGTCGCCGCGTCGGTCACCGTGAGGTCCACCCATCCGATCTGTCCGGGTTGAATGTCGTCTGTCATGGCGGAGGGCTCGGGATTCGGGATTCGGGACTCGGCTCGATCAATCGCCGCCGCGGGCGATCCGTTCATACGACGCGACGCGGTCGCGGAAAGCCGCCGGGATCGGCGAGGGACGGCTCGACGCGTAGTCGAAGAACACCTGCGCAGTGCGGCCCGTCGCCATCAGCGCGTCGCCGCGCCGCACCTCGTAGGAGGCCCAGAAGCTCGTGCGGCCCAGTTCCGTGACGGCCGCGGCAATCGACAGCACGTCGCCGGGAAACGCCTGCCCCCTGAAATCCACCTCGGCATGGACGATGGCCATGCCGGTGAAGGGGACGTCGGGAACGACGGCCTTCCAGTAGTCGATGCGCGCTTCCTCGAAGTACGTGAGGTAGCTCGCGTTGTTCACGTGGCCGAAGGCATCGCAGTCGCCCCAGCGCACGCGGATCGTCGTCGAGAAGCGGAACGCCTGGGGCGTCACGCCGGCGCAGCCTCGCTGAGGACGAGGGTGCGGGCCTGCTCCATCTGGTGGCGGTACGCCTGCCAGCCGCTGAAGTTGTTGAACCGTGTCGCGTCGGATGCCGCGACCGCGACGTGCTCGAAGGGCGACCAGTGGCCGGCATCGAGCAGCCGCTGGTGCAGCTGCATGTCGGCGTCCACGTCGCGCGTGCCGAGGTGCGTGACGTAGCTGACGCGGGCGCAGCGGGCCACCGACACGTGCTTGCGCTGCTCGATCGGGAGGTCCCCGTCGTCTGGGCCCACGAACGGCAGGTGCCACTCGCCTGCCATGCGGGGGGTTGGCGTGGAGGCCGCGAACGCCTCGCGCATCAGGTCGGCGATGCGCTTGATCTCGGGCTGCGCGTCGGCGTGACAGCGCAGCGTGAAGAAGTTGTCGTACGTCGTGGACGACACGATCACGCTCGCCCACATCCACGGCTCGAGCACGCGGTTGACGATCTGCTTGTGGACGCCGGTCGCGCGCAGCGCCTCGGCGTGCGCGAGCGCGGCGTCGCGTGCCAGCAGCCACTCGGTGGAGGCGGCCGCGGCTGCGCCGGCGTCGAGCAGTTCGTGCGCCTGCATGCCCGACTTGTTGCGGCCCCACTCGACGGGGACGACCGGGTCCTCGCGCAGCTGCTGCATCAGGCGCGTCGTGGGGATCGCCCGCGAGCTCGAGGCATTGCGCGAGAACATGCGGTGGGTGTTGAACTCCGACAGCACGAAGCGCGGGAAGCGCAGCACGAACGTCGTGAGGCGCTCGCCCGCGGGGTTGACGCTGTCGAGCAGCACCTCGGCGTGATAGGCCACGCGTCTACTCCTCGTCGCCTTCCTCGTCCTCGTCGGCAGCGGGCTTGCGGTGATACCGGGAGAACTCGTCGAGGAAGGTCAGTGACTCGAACCGCGCCATGCGATCGAAGAACAGCACGCCGTCGAGATGATCCGTCTCGTGCTGCACGACCCTGGCCTGGAAGTCGCGCAGCTCCATCTGGAAGGGCTTGCCCTTGCGGTCGAGCGCCTCGATGCGGACGTGCGTGAAGCGCGGCACGCGGCCGCGGATGTCTGGGATGCTGAGGCACCCCTCCCAGTCCTCGACCTTCACCTCGGCAAGCGGCGTGATCACCGGATTGACGAACGGCATCACGCGCAGCTTGCCGTCCGCATCCTCGATGCCGGCCACGAACAGGCGCACGCCTTCGTGGACCTGCGGCGCCGCGAGCCCGATGCCCTCGTACTCGAGCATCGTGTCCATCATGTCGTCGATGAACTTCTGCATCACCGCGGCGCGGACCTCGGATGGATCGAGGACCCGCGCGCGGGTGCGCAGCACCGGGTGGCCCATGCGGGCAACTTTGAGAATCGACATAGACACAAGGTGGGCGGAATACGCCCTGCCCGCTGGCTCCTACGCGATCGTGATCGTCTTGTCGAGGTAGACGTCCTGAAGCGCGTTGAGCAGCTTGACGCCCTCGGCAAACGGCCGCTGGAACGCGCGACGCCCGAGGATCAGCCCCATGCCGCCGGCGCGCTTGTTGATCACGGCCGTGCGGACCGACTCGGCGAAATCGTTCTCGGTGCTCGCCCCGCCGGAGTTGATGAGACCGATGCGGCCCATGTAGCAGTTGGCAAGCTGGTAGCGCGTCATCTCGATCGGGTGGTCACCGGGGATGAGCTCGCTGTAGACCTTCGGGTGCGTCTTGCCGAACTTGATCGCGTTGTAGCCGCCGTTTGTCTCCGGCATCTTCTGCTTGATGATGTCGGCCTCGATTGTCACGCCCAGGTGGTTTGCCTGCCCCGTGAGGTCGGCCGCCACGTGGTAGTCCACGTCCTTGGTCTTGAACGCGGGGTTGCGCGTGTAGCACCACAGCACGGTCAGCAGGCCGAGCTCGTGGGCACGCGCGAACGCCTCGCCCACTTCCTGGAGCTGGCGCGTCGACTCCTCGGATCCGAAATACACCGTCGCCCCGACGGCCACGGCGCCCATCTCGAACGCCTGCTCGACCGAAGCGAACATCACCTGGTCGTAGCGGTTCGGGTAGCTCAGGAACTCGTTGTGGTTGAGCTTCACCATGAACGGGATCCGGTGCGCCCACTTGCGCGCCACCGACCCGAGCACGCCGAGCGTGGACGTCACGCAGTTGCACCCGCCCTCGTAGGCGAGCTTCACGATGTTCTCGGGGTCGAAGTAGATCGGGTTGACCGCGAAGCTCGACCCGGCCGAGTGCTCGATGCCCTGGTCCACCGGGAAGATCGACACGTACCCGGTGCCGGCCAGCCGGCCCGAATTCAGGACGTGCGCGTAGTTGCGCAGCACGCTCGGCGACCGATCGGTGTGCGCGAACACCCGGTCGATGTAGTCGGGCCCGGGAAGGTGCAGCGTGTCCTTCGGGAAGCCGGTCGCCCGATAGCCCAGGAGGGCCTCGGCCTCGTCGCCAAGGTACGTGTGGATCTCGGAAGTCGTGATGGTCGCGTTCATGAATGGTCCTGAGGAGGAATCCGGACCGACGACCCGGTCGTCGATCTCCAACCGCGAATTGTAGCCCGGCGCCGGCGTCAGGCGACGGCCGATGCCGCCTGGTGGCCCGACAGGATGGCTCCCTCGATGGTCGCCGGGAGTCCCGTCTCGGTCCAGTCGCCGGCAAGCAGGAGTCCGCGAACGCCGGTCGTGACGCCGGCTCGCGGCGGCTGTCCGGCCGCGAGCGAGAACGTCGCGTTCGGCTCGCGCACGACGCGGATCCGCTCGATCTGCGCCCGCTTCAGCTCGGGCAGCGCGCTCGTCGCCTCGGCAATCGCGAGCTCGGCAAGCTCCTCGTTGCTGCGGCGCAGCACGTGATCCGCGCCGCTTGCGACCATCGTGACGTGCGAGGCCGACTCGCCGAACGCCCACCGCTTGTCGAACATCCAGTGGAAGCTCCGCCGCGGCAGTCCCACGAACGGCGCGGGCAGCGCCCCGCGGTCCAGCCAGAGGTTCACAGAGACGATGGACGAGGGGGCGCGGGATGACTCGAGGGCAACCCGGTCGCGAAGCGGGCCCTGCTCGTGCCCCCGAAGCACGCTGGCAAGCCCGAACCATGGCACCGCGACCACCACGGTCTCGGCGCGGATCGAGGTGCCCCGCGTGTCCACGTAGCCGACGCGATCGCCGGCAAGCACCACCCGCGCAGGCGCGTCCACCTTCACCTGCCCCCCGCGCGACTCGATGTACGCCCGCGCAGGCTCGCCAAACACCTGGTGCAGCGGCCGGACCGGAACGCCAAGCGCGGCATCCGACGGGTCGTCGCTGAAGATCTGCCCGAGAATCCGCACGAACGGCGCGGCCTCGGCAACGGCAATCGGCTGGTTCAGGGCCGCGATCGCAAGCGGTTCCCACAGGAGGGCCACGAGGCGCGGCGTCTGCCCATGGCGGATGAGCCACTGCGCCACGGTCTCGCCGTCACGAACGGGCGCGGCGCCGCCGGCTCGCATCTTCCGCGCGCCCCGCAGCGGGCCGGCCATCCCGACCGCAGCCCATCGATCCCGCCACGACAGCGCCTTCCACCGCAGCAGGCCTCCCGCGAGGTGCAGCGGCGCACGCCATTCGGGACACTCGAGCCGCGTGACCTGCCCATCCGTGTCCACGCACGTGAAGGCAAGCCGCTTCTGGAACTGCACGCCGTCCGAGGCGCCGACGCGCGCCAGGTAGCGGCGGGTCTCGTGATAGCAGCCGAGCAGCACGTGCTGGCCGTTGTCCACGTACTCGCCCGACTCGCGATCGAGGAAGGCCGTCGAACGCCCGCCGAGCTGGCCGCGTGCCTCGAGCACCAGCACGCGCGCGCCCCGATCGGCAAGCGCGCAGGCCGCGGCGAGGCCGGCACACCCGGCCCCAATCACGATTGCGTCGGGAGACGTCATTTCGCCGTGCGGAGCGTCGTGCCCGACGCGTGCGGCACGGCCATCGTCCGCAGCCATGTCGCGAGCGCCAGGCGTGCCTTCCGCCAGCGCGGCACCGCCACGCGCTCGGAGAAGACGTCGTGGTCGCGCTGCGCGATGCGGGCCAGCAGGTCCTGGTAGATGGCCGCCATGATCCGGGCCGCCACGACGCGACGGGCATCCTCGGGAGGGAGGCACGCCTCCGCGCGGGCGAACTGGTCGCGGGCCCGCTGCGCCTGCCGCTCGAGCAAGGCCGAGATGGCCGGCGTCAGGCGACCCTGCCTCAGGGCGTCCTCGGACACGCCGTGCGCCGCCAGTTCGTCGAGGGGGATGTAGAGCCGCCCCCGGCCGAGGTCGGCCGGCACGTCGCGCAGGATGTTCGTGAGCTGGAGGGCCAACCCGAGCTCCTCGGCGTATCGCCGCGTGGCGGGATTCGCGTATCCGAAGATCTCGATGCAGATGAGGCCGACCGTCGAGGCGACCTTGTGGCAATACCCCCGAAGGTCCGGGAACGTCGGGAAGCGCGCCGGCTCCAGGTCCATCGCGCAGCCGTCGATCAGTTCGTCGAAGTGGAGGCGCTGCACGGGCCAACGCTCCGCCACGACCTGCAGGGCGCGGCCCTGCGGCGTGGCAGGGGCCCTGCCGCCGAAGCAGGCGTCAACCTCGTCACGCCAGCGCTGGAGTCCCGCCCGGCGCTCGGCAATCGAACGCTCCTCGTGCTCGTCCACCTCATCGTCGACGGCCCGGCAGAAGTCCCACACGGCCGTGATGGCTTCGCGGCGGTCCTTCGAGAGGGCCAGGAACGAGTAGGCGAAGTTCGTGTCGCGTGCCACGGGTTCGACCCCGAGATTCTAGCAATGCGCGCGCAGGAGCGTACCCGCCGCGATGCGCATCATGTCCCACCTGCCGAGCGCGGGCCTCTCGTGCAGGGAGTGCTGCCGCAGCGCGAGCGTTCGCCGCAGCACCGTCGTCCCGCCGAGCCACGTGGCCCGGAGCTCGTAGCGCAGACGGCCGCGGACGGCGTTGCAGACCGGGCGCCCCGTCTCGAACAGCACGAAGGTCCGCCGGCCCAGTTCCTCCATCACCATGCGCCAGGCGTCGTCTGGCACGTCGCCGTCGAGCGTGGCGGCGCGGGCGCCGCACCGTGCGAGCAAGTCCTCGGGCACGTAGAGCCGATCGCGCCTCGTCCAGTCGTCGCCGAGGTCCTGCCAGAAGTTCGTGAGCTGGAGCGCGGTGCACACCGCATCGGACTGCACGGCGGCGGCTTGGTCGCGCACGCCGGCAATGCCCAGCACGAGCCGGCCGACGGGGTTCGCGGACCGGCGGCAGTAGTCGAGCACGGCGTCCCATGTCGCGTAGCGCCGCACGGTGACGTCCTGCGCGAACGCCGAGAGCAGGTCGTCGAACAACCCCGGATCGAGCTGGCAGCGGGCAATCGTGTCGCGCGTCGCCACGAAGATGGCCTGCACGTCGCCAGCGCTCACGTGTCCGACGCCCGGCGCCTCGCGTACCCGGGCGACATCCGCGCCGCGCAGCGTCCGCCACTCGTCGATCCAGGCAAGCCGCTGCGCCTCGGGGGCGGTGCCCTCGTCGGCAAAGTCGTCGGCCGCGCGCGCGAACGCGTATACCGCCGCCACGTGCGGACGCATCCGCGCGGGGAGCAGGCGCGAGGCGACCGGGAAGTTCTCGTAGTGCGCGGCGGCGATCTGCTCGCAGCGCGCGTAGGCGCGATCAGGTGACACGTATCCCCTATACTCGCCGCGTGCCACGCAAGACCGGGCCGCTGTTGCCGCTGCCCGACTCCCGATCACGACGCCGGTTCCGCACGACACTCCTCACCTGGTATCGGGCCAGGGGCCGCGACCTGCCGTGGCGGCGGACCCGCAATCCGTACCACATCCTCGTGTCGGAAATCATGCTGCAGCAGACGCAGGTCGATCGCGTGCTGCCCAAGTACGAGGAATGGCTGGCCAAGTACCCGTCCTTCGAGGTGCTGGCCGAGGCACCCGAAGCCGACGTCGTCCAGACGTGGCGTCCGCTCGGCTACAACATCAGGCCGCGGCGGCTGCAGTCGATCGCGCGCGAGGCCGTGGCCCGGTACGACGGGCAGCTGCCGTCCGACGAGGCGACGCTGCGTTCGTTCAAGGGCATCGGCGCATACACGGCGGGCGCCGTGCGGAGCTTCGCATTCGGCGAGCGCGCCGCGATCCTCGACACCAACGTCGCGCGCGTACTCCTCCGCGTGTTCGTGGGCGATGGTGACGGGCGACGCCACGCGATGCGCAACCACCTGTGGGACCTGTCGCGCGCCGTGCTGCCCCACAAGCACGTGTTCGACTTCAATCAGGCGCTCATGGACTTCGGCGCCACCGTGTGTACCGCACGCAAGCCGCTCTGCCTCGACTGCCCGATGCGCCGCGCCTGCGCATGGCGGCATGCTGCCGCCCAGGCACCGGCACCCGCGGCACCGGTTGCGCGCCCGCGCTACGTCGGCTCGGATCGACCGAACAGGCGGGGCGCCAGCAAGCCGTAGTAGACGTAGAACGCCGGCCCGAGCAGCGCGTACACGAACCCTGCCGCTCCTCCTCCCCACGGCCCCGACGCCAGCTGCGCGAGCGCGATCGACAGCAGACCGACGACGACGTAGACGAAGCAGGCGCCGAGGTGGAGCCGCAGCTGGCGCAGGTCCACGCCTGCCTCGGGCTCGCGCCGCAGGCAGGCCAGCGCCCGCCAGTGCAACGCCGCCAGGATCAGGAACACGGAGATGAAGCCCACGCCGTAGAGCGTCATCAACGTGGGCACCTGCCTCCCGTCCACACCCGCCCCGGGGCCGCCCAGGAACAGTCCGTCCGGACCCAGCAGCATCGTCATCAGGAACTTGAGCGGATAGACGTAGAAGAGCACGAGGAACAGCAGCAGGCCGTTGAGCCAGATGGCCGCACCGTCGTGCACGCCGTACCGCTTGAAGAACTGGTGGTGCTCCTGCCAGATCATCAGCAGGATGGCGAAGCAGGCGGCAAAGGCCGGCAGCCCACGCACGTTCAGCATGAGGTCGTCGAACGTGCGTGGCACCTCGAGAGAGACGACCAGCAGCGTCAGCGCAAAGCCGAATACGGCGTCGCTGAATGCCTCGATGCGCGTGACGTCACGTGATAGCGCCATCTGTCGATGTCCCTCCCGGTCGCGAACGAGACCGCGCGCCTGTTCCTACCGCGTCAGCAGCGCCACGAGGTCGGCATCGGCCTCGGGCAGTTCGAGCGATGCGAGTTCGGCTCGGCGCACCCACCGCATCTCCTGTCCGAGCTGCGGTGCCGGGGCGCCGACGAGCGTGGCCTCGAAGAAGTGCAGTTCCACGTGCAGGTCCGCATACGCATGCCGCGTCGTGAGGAGGGATCGCCCGACGTCCACGCCGCAACCGAGCTCCTCCCGGATTTCGCGCACGAGCGCGTCCTCGACGCTCTCGCCGTGCTCCACCTTGCCGCCCGGGAACTCCCACAGCCCGCCGAGGTGCGCCGCCTCCGCGCGACGCGTAAGCAGGAACGCACCGTCCTGCTCGATCACGGCGGCGCTGACGACGATGGCGCGCATCAGGGAAGGCGGTGGACGAGGGCGTCGGCCGACCCGATGGTGACGACGGTGCCCGGTTCGGTCGCATCGCGATGCAGCATCGCGATGGCGAGCAGGCCGCCGCGCGCCGGCGACCAGCAGGCACTCGTGACGTGCCCGACGGACTTGCCGCCCATCGTCACGGGATCGCCGGCCGACCACGCCGCGCCGTCGCGTGGATGCGGCGTGCGCTCGACCCGGACGAGGCGCTTCGCGACGCGCCCCTGGCCGCGGTGGAGGATGCGGATCACGACCTCCTGGCCCACGTAGCAGCCCTTGTCGAAGCTGATCGCGCGGTGCTCGAGCCCGGCTTCGAGCGGAATCGTGTCCTCCTGCATGTCGATGCCGAACCGCGGCCGGCCGGCCTCGATGCGTGCGGTCTCGAGCAGCAGCGGGCTTGCCTCGGGCACCGTCGCCAGCTGTGCGCGCCATGTCGCAAGCACGTCGGGTGGAGCGAACATGTCGAACCCGACCACGCCGAAGTCAGCCGAACGCGCCACGAGCGCGCCGGACGCCGGCACCTCGAGGTGCCCGTGCTCGGGCAGTGCCTCGAGATCAGCGGCAGGCACGCCGGCGCAGGCCGCCACCGATGCCGACGCCGAAGGGCCGAGCAGCGTGGCGCAGGCAAGCGTCGCGCTGACGTCGGCGACCGTGACGTCCTCCATGATCACGAACTGATCGAGGCGGCTGAGGAGGTTCGCGCTGGCCGAGGCGACGGTGTCGAGCAGGAAGGTCGTGCCGCGGTGGAAGACCCGCAGGTCGGCCACCATCCGCCCCTGCGGCGTCAGATAGGACGCGTACGCGCCGCCGCCGGGCTGCAGTGCCGCGACGTCCTGCGTGAGCAGTCCCTGCAGCCACGCCGACGCGTCGGGCCCTCGCACCTCCAGCCGGGCGTCACGCGTGGTGCGGTCGGCCCATACGGCCGCCCCGTGCAGCGCCCGGTACTCGTCGTCGAAGGTCAACGCCATGCCCGACTGTTATCCTCTGCAAATGCCCACAATGCCCCGCTATTGTACGTGGCTCGTCCTGCTGCTGGTCCTGGCGATCGGTGCCGGGCCCGCGCCGGCGCAACCGGCGGAAGGCGGCGAGCAGTGGGAGGCCACGTATCGCATCCTGGTGCAGGGCCGGAACCTCGGAAGCGAGCAGGTGACGGTCACCCGCGATGCCGCAGGCACGACGCTGCGCTCGTCCGGCGGGCTCGCGGGCGGCGGCTTCGTCCTCCGCAGCGCCGAGATCGCCTACGGGCCCGACGGCGCGCCCAGGCGCCTTCGCGTGGATGCCCGCCTGAAGGACCAGCCGCTCCTGGTCGAGACCACCGTCGCCGGCGGCAAGGCGACGAATGCCGTGACGCAGGGCGAAACCGCGAACACGGTCGTGCACGACATCGCGCCGGATGCGGTGCTGCTTCCCAACAACGTCTTCTCGGCGGCCCAGGGCCTCGCGTGGCGGCTCGTGCAGCTCGAACAGGGCGCGACGCTGCCGATCTACGTCGCACCACAGGCGCAGGTGCAGGCCACGCTGACGGCCGTTGCCGACGAGCGCATGCAGACGGCCGCGGGGCTCTACGAAGTGCGCCGGCACGTCGTCGAGGTCGCAAACCCGGGGCAGCCGCTCACCGTCGTGGTGTGGGCCGAATCGAAGACGGGACGGCTGATCCGGTACTCGATTGCGGCCGCCGGCGTGGACGTCGTCCGCGAGGACCTCACGAGCGTGTTCACGCGCGAGGTGCGCGAGTTCCGCGAGAACGACCAGACGGTCCAGATCCCCGCCCTCGGCTTCAACCTGGGCGCCACGGTGTCGCGCCCCGCGGGCAAGGTGGCCCCGGACCGGAAGGCGAAGGACGTCGAGAAGCTGCCGGCCGTCGTGCTCGTCGCCGGGTCGGGACCGCTCGATCGCGACAGCGTGGCGTACGGCGTGCCGGTACTGGGACAGCTTGCCGGCCAGCTCGCCGACGCAGGCTTCCTCGTCGTCCGGTACGACAAGCGCGGCGTCGGCCAGAGCGGCGGGCGCGCCGAATCGGCCACGCTCGCGGAGTATGCCGAGGACGTGCTCGCGGTGGTGAAGTGGCTGCGCAGGCAGAAGGACGTGGACGACAAGCGCGTGACCGTCGCGGGGCACAGCGAGGGCGGCGCGGTTGCCCTGCTCGCGGCAGGCCGTACGAAGGACATCAAGGCCGTCGTGAGCATTGCCGCGCCGGGCGTGCCGGGCAACGAACTCGTGCTCGAGCAGCAGCGCAGCGCGCTCGAGACGCTGAAGATCAGCGACGAGGAGAAGCAGCGCCGCGTCGCGCTGCAGAAGCAGATCATGAACGCGGTGCTGACAGGCGAGGGCTGGGAGGGCGTGCCCGAGGCCCTGCGCAAGCAGGCCGACACGCCGTGGTTCCGCAGCCTGCTGGCATTCGATCCGGCCGCGGCCATGAAGCGCGTCCGCCAGCCGCTGCTCATCGTGCACGGCGAGCTCGACCGCCAGGTGCCGATTGCGAACGCCGAACTGCTCAACGGCTTCGCGATGCAGCGCAAGAACGGCACGGCGGCACTCGTGCTCGTGCCGGGCATCAACCACCTGCTGGTGCCGGCAAGGACGGGCGCGATCGCGGAGTACGGATCGCTCGCGGGCGCGAAGGTGAGTCCCGAGGTCGGCCGGGTGATTGCGGACTGGCTGAAGCAGCTGCCGGCGCGGTAGGCGGCTCCCTACTCGTACCGGAGAGCCTCGATCGGATCCAGCCGCGAGGCCCGCAGCGCGGGCAGCAGGCCGGCGACGATGCCGACGACCATCAGGATGGCGGTGCACACGCCGAGCAGTTCCATCGACAACACGAGGTGGATGTCGGTCTTCCGGGTCAGGTCGTCGAGCAGTTCGGCGAGGAACGGCCGCGGGCTCACCGCCCACACCATCGCCCACGACGCGAGCACCCCCGCGGCGCCGCCGAGGAACGTGATGATGAACGCCTCGACGAGGAACTGCAGCAGGATCTCGCGGCGTCGGGCGCCGAGGGCCTTGCGGATGCCGATCTCGCGCGTCCGCTCGGTGACCGAGACGAACATGATGTTCATGATGCCGACGCCGCCGATGGCGAGCGTCAGCACGCCGATGAACGTCAGCACGTACTTCAGGCCGTCGATGATGCCGTTGATCATCGCGACGTTCTCGACCGAGTCGTTGATGTTGACCGCGCGCTCGTCGGCCGCCTCGAACCGGTACTTGTTCGCGAGCACCTCGCGCACCTGGCGTAACGCCTTCTCCTGCTGGAGCGGGTTGACCGTCTGCAGCACGATCGTCGAGACGTACGTCGTGTCCTGCAGCTCGCCCATCGTCGTGTGCGGGATGAAGGCGCAGTACTTGTCGGGCGAGAAGTACGAGGACATCTGGACCTTGTCCTCCATCACGCCGACGACCTCGAAGGGCCGGTTGCCGATGCGGACCGTCTGTCCGATGGCGTGCTGCGCACCGAACAGCTTCCGCGCGACTTCGTAGCCGAGGAACACGACGCGCCGGCGCTCGGCGACGTCCTCGTCCGACAGCCAGCGGCCCTGGCCCTTCCCCGGACGTTCCCCGCGCATGGAGCCATACGCGACGTTCACGCCGCGGATCGCGAACGTGGACGACCGATCGCCATAGGTGATGGGCAGCCGGTTCATGTACTCCGGGCTCGCGGACTTGATCGCCGGCAGTTCGGCCACGGCCGCGACGTCCTCCGGCTTCAGGCGGATGCGGCGGCCGGCGCGCTGGCCGCCGGCCTGCATGCTGGTCTGGCCGGGAAACATCACCGCCACGCCCTCGCCGAACGCGTTCCTGAAGCCGACCATCAGCGCGTCCTGGAAGCCGTTGCCGTAGGCGAGCAGCATCACGACCGACACGATGCCCCACGAGATGCCGAGCATCGAGAGTCCGGCCCGCAGCCTGTTGCGCAACACGCCATACACGGCCTCGCGCACCACTTCCTTCAGGAGCTGCAGCGTGCGCGCAAGCCCGCGCACGCGACGCACGGGGGCCATCGGGAGGGCGGTATCGAGCGCTGCGACTTCAGGTGGAGTCATCGGCCTTCCCTCCTACATCTCGTACCGGAGCGCTTCGGTCGGCGGCAGCTGCGCGGCGCGGCGGGCCGGCAGCGTGGACGAGACGATGCCGATCAGCACGAGCGCACCGAGCGCGAGCAGCGCGTTCGGCCAGGTGATGACCATGCCCGAGAAGCGGATCGGCAGCGTCGCCAGCGTGTTCACGAGCGTGCACAGGCCGATGCCGATCAGCATGCCGAGGCCGCCGCTGATCAGCGTGAGGAAGAATCCCTCGAGGAAGAACTGGCGTTGGATCGCCTGGGTCGTCGCGCCAAGCGCCTTGCGGACGCCGATCTCGCGCGTGCGGTCCTTCACGGCAATCAGCATGATGTTCATCACGCCGATGCCGCCGAGCGCGAGCGTGACGAGCCCGACGACGCGGAAGAAGCCCGCCATGCCCGAGATCATCCGGTCGAAGAACATCGTCTGGAGCGACGTGTCCCAGACGTTGATCGCGTCGCGGTCGTCCGGATCGAACGCCTTGCGGCGGGCGAGGATGCCGCGGATCTCCTGCTCGAGCGGCCAGTCCACGTCCTCGACGCGGCCCGTCCGCGCGTTGAGCACCGTCGTCAGGTTGTCGATCACGTCCTGATGAGGCATCACGAGCATCTGGTTGATGCTGCCGACGGCGGCATCGGGCCGCGGCATGTACTTCTGCATCACCGCGAACGGCACGAAGATCTTGTTGTTGTCGGGGCCGCTGTAGCTGCTGTCCTGGTCCTTGCGCCTGATGCGGCCGACGACGGTGTAGGGCACGCCGTTGATCAGCACCTGTTCGTCCACGGGATTGCGGTCGCCGAACAACTGCTTGGACATCTCCCAGCCGACGATCGCGACCTGGCTCGCGTTCTGCTCGTCGCTCCAGTTCAACTGGCGGCCGCGGTCCACCTCGATGGTCCGCATGAACATGTATGGCGGCTCGACGCCGTGGACGGTGACCGACGCCTCGTTGTAGGCGCTCTTCACCTTCGTGCCGCGCTGGATCTCCGGGCTCACCATGCGCACGAGGCGCCCCTGCGCCTTCACCGCACGCGCATCGTCGACGGTCAGCGTGACGAGGCGGCCCGCACGCTCGCCGCCCGCCTGTCGCGTGGTCCTCGAGCCCCAGACGATGCTCATGTTCCGGCCGAACTCGCGCAGCACGGCGTCGTTGCCCCGGCGGAATCCCTCGCCGAGCGCCGACAGCACGACGATCGACACGATGCCCCACATGATGCCGAACATCGTGAGGAAGCTCCGGAGCTTGTTGGCCCGGAGGTTGTCGATGGCCTGGAGGAAGGATTCGCGCATTACGGCAGGATGACCTTGTCGCCCTTCTCGACCCCGTCGAGCAGCTGGGCGCGCGTGCCGTTGCTGATCCCGACCTTCACCGGAACCTTGCGGCGCCCCGTCGGCTCGTTCGGGTCGAAGAGGTCCACCGACGCCTGCCGGCTCGTGTCGTAGCTCAGCGCCGCCTCGGGCACGATCAGCGCCCCGGGACGCTCCTCGAGGATGATCTCGGCGTTTGCCGTCATGTTCGCCTTCAACTCGTTGCCGGGGTTCTCGATCGAGACCTTCACCTCGAACGTCGTGACGTTGTCCTTCTCGGTGCCCATCGGCGAGATGAGCGTCACCTTCCCGTCGAACGTGCGGTCCTTGAACGTCTCCACGCTGATGCGCGCCGGCTGCTCGAACTTCACGCGGCCGATGTCGGCTTCGTCCACCTTGCCGCGCACGAAGACCTCCTCGATGTCGCCGAGCGTCATCACGAGCGTGGCGTTGGCGCCGAGGTTGAGGATCGACGACACCGGGCTGCCGACCTCGACATCGCGCGTCAGCACCATGCCGTCGATTGGCGCGCGAATCGTCGCGTTGCGCAGTTCCTCCTCGGCGCGCTCGAGGGCCGCGCGCGCCTGTGCCACCTGCGCACGCGCCTCCGCGACCTTTGCCTGCGAGACGAGCAGCTGGCCGCGCGCGGCCTTCTGGCGATTGAGCGACAGCTCGTACTCGCTCTGTGCCACATCGAGCTCCGACTGCGGCATCAGCTTCTGATCGGCCAGATCCTGCGCACGCCGCGCCGCGCGCCGTGCGAACTCGACGTCGGGGCCTTCTGCCTCGATGCGGTTCTTCTCGAGCTGCGCGCCCGCGGCCTTCAGCGCGGCCTCGGCCGCGTGGACGTTCGCGCTGGCCTCGCGAACGCGGGCCTGGAGATTCTCCTTGTCGAGCTCCGCGAGCACGTCTCCGGCCTTGACGACGTCGCCGACGTCGACGCGGAGCCGCTCGATGATGCCGTTTGCCTTCGACTTGATCTCGACCTTGGTGATCGGCTCGACCTTGCCCGTGGCCACGACCGAGCGGACCATCGTGTCCTGCTCCACCGTGGCCAGCCGCGAGGGCTCGAACGTCGCCTGTGCAGGCGTCATGCCCGACCACGCATACAGCCCACCACCGATTGCCAGCACGCCAGCCACGGCGAGCCCCAGGCGCTTTGTCGTCTTGGTCACGTCGAGATCTCCGATGGCCGCGTGGGCCGCATTCCCCGAACGCTGTCTTTTGACGGAACGCTCCGCACCCGAGTTCACCCGGCCCTCCACGGTCGCAGGCCGCCTCGCGGGCGCGCGCGGGAAATAGCGGCCGCTCGGCGTACAATCAGCCGCCATGGTCATCGGGATCCCCCGAGAACTTCAGCCCGGTGAGGACCGCGTGGCCCTCGTGCCCGCAAGCATCGCGCCCCTCGTCACGTCGGGAGCCCAGGTGGTCGTCGAGCAGGGCGCCGGCGCCGCCGCCGGCTTCCCTGACGAAGCGTTCACGACGGCCGGGGCGCGCCTCGGCACGCGCGACCAGGTCTTTGCAGAGGCCAGCGTCATCCTCCAGGTACGGACGCCGGGAGCCGCCGGGGTGCACGGCACGGGCGACATCGCCCGGCTCGGGCCGCAGCACACGCTGATTGGCTTTGCCGACCCGCTCGGCGCGCCCGAGGCGGCGCAGGCCGTTGCGGGCAGCGGCGCCACGCTCATCGCCATGGAACTGGTGCCGCGCATCACGCGCGCGCAGAGCATGGACGCGCTCTCGTCGATGGCCAACATCGCGGGCTACAAGGCGGTGCTGCTTGCCGCCGCGACGCTGCCGCGGCTGTTCCCGATGATGATGACCGCCGCCGGCACCATCTCGCCGGCGCGGGTGTTCGTGATTGGCGCCGGTGTCGCCGGCCTGCAGGCCATTGCGACGGCAAAGCGGCTTGGCGCGCGCCTCGAGGCCTACGACGTCCGCCCGGCGGTCAAGGAGCAGATCGAGAGCCTCGGCGCGAAGTTCGTGGAGCTGCCGCTCGACACGGCTGCCGCGGAAGGGCAGGGGGGGTACGCCGCGGCGCAGGACGAATCCTTCTACCGGCGCCAGCGCGAGACGATGGCGCGGGTCGTGGCGCACAGCGACGTCGTGATCACGACGGCCGCGATTCCCGGCAGGAAGTCGCCCGTGCTGATCACGGCCGACATGGTCGACGCGATGCCTGCCGGCGGGGTCATCGTGGATCTTGCGGCCGAGCGCGGCGGCAACTGCGAACTGACGGTGGCCGACCAGTCGATCGTCGCGCACGGCGTGACGATTCACGGACCGACGAACCTTGCCGCCACGGTGCCGTTCCACGCGAGCCAGCTCTACGCGAAGAACCTCACGACTCTGCTGGCCCACCTGCGCGACAAGGACGGCGCGCTCGTGATCGACCCGGCCGACGAGATCACGGGCGACATCCTCGTCACCCGCGGCGGCGACGTCGTCGCTCCCCGCCTGCGCGAGGCGCTGGGCCTGGCGCCGCTCGCGGCACCCGCTGCCGCGGCACCCGCGTGACGCGCACCGCCATGTGGATCCTGCGGACGGTCCAGGGCCGTGAGCCCGTCCTGACGTTCAGGCTGATGCCGGGCACGATCAAGACGCTCGGCCGCGCCGTGCGCGCGGACTTCATCGTCGATGCGGCGATGGTCTCGCGGCTGCACTGCCGGCTCACGGCGCAGCCGACCGGCCAGCTCGAGGTCGAGGATCTCCAGAGCACCAACGGCACGTACGTCAACGGCCGTCGCGTCCACAAGGCGACGTTGTTGCCCGGCGACACGCTGGGTGTCGGCCGCGTGGACCTCGTGCTGGTACACGCCCCGCTCAACCAGGTGGACACGACGCTCGAAGCCGGCGGGTAGCTGATGGGGTGCTCGCGCCAGGGGCCGCCGCGTCTTGCAGGGACGAGCAAAGGTGCAGCAGTGCCGAGCAGCTATCCTCCGTCCACGTGAATCAATCCGGTGGCACGATCGCTGTGATTCTCCACGAACCGTGCTGCTTCCTGCACCGCACTCGACGGTCCCGTACAAGAATCAAGTACCGGCGTGACACGAAGCCCTCCCCCCCCTCATAGGTAATGCGGACGAAGGCGTCCTCCGGAAGCTCCTCAACCAGTTGCGTACGGTCGCTGAGTCTCACCACCTCGTCCGAGACGTACCCAGCGTCGCCGCCCGCTCGTGGGGAGCAGACCTCACGCGGACGCGTCGCCCGACCACATACGACATCGTTCGCTCGTCTGAGAAGGGAGGCTTGTCAGAAGGGGGGATGTGGACCGTATCCGCTGTTGTTAGATCCATCTCCCACCCGGCGCGCATAGCGCGCGACAACTGCGCCCAGAATGTCTCTTCAGCTTCGCCCGATCTGCGAAGCTCTGCGAGGGCTGACTGCGCGGGAGACGCGTCATCGACGTTCGGCGTTTCCAAGGCCGGCCGTCTCTCATCGTTGTTCCATGGCTTTGTACTGTGGCAAGAGCACGACGCGGGGGCGATGGCCTTGCCATTCCGCATTCCAGATTCTAGAATGTAGAATGGCTCAAGGCCTCCTTCCTCAGGACGTAGTCGTGCTCGCCAAACTGGTGTGCTACGGCGGAGAGCGTCCGCCGATCGCTCAAGTGGCCGGCGACTTGGCGTTGAGCCCGTCTCAGGTCCATGCATCGCTCAAGCGCCTGGAACGATCCCGGCTTGTGGACGCCCAAACGGGTCGCCCACTCTTGAAGGCGGTCGAAGAGTTCCTGATCCATGGCGTGAAGTACGTGTTTCCGGCCCAACGCGGTGAGGCGACGCGCGGTGTGCCGACGGCGTACGCAGCGCCTCCGCTCAAAGACGAGATCGCGGGCGACGGCGACCTCCCGCCCGTGTGGCCGGATGCGGAGGGGGGTGTCCGCGGAGTCACGCTCGAGCCCCTGCACAGGGCCGCCCCGAAGGCGGCGCGGAAGGATCCCACGCTGTACGAGATGCTCGCGCTGATCGACGCGCTACGCGACGGACGCGTGCGCGAGCGGCAGTTGGCCGAGAAGGAACTGAGCGCGCGGCTGCGGAGGCTGCTCCGTGGCTGATCCGAATCGCGCGCTGTTCGAGTCGGTTGTCCAGTTGCTGGCACCCGTGCTCGACGAGCTCGTGTTCGTTGGCGGGTGCACGACCGGGCTGTTCATCACCGACCCGGCGGCGGGCGGCATCCGGCCGACGAAGGACGTCGACGCGATCGTGGATGTCACGTCCTACGCGCAATACGCCGCTCTTTCGGAACGGTTGCGCGCGCTGGGACTCGCCGAAGACACGACGCCAGGCGCGCCGCTATGCCGATGGCGACAGCGCAATCTCATCGTCGACGTCATGCCCACCGACGTGAGCGTGCTCGGCTTCAGCAACCGGTGGTACCCCACCGCCATCGAGACCGCTCAGCGATTCGACGTCGCCGGGTACCAGGTGCAAGTGGTTACGCCAGCCCTGTTCATCGCGACCAAGCTCGAAGCGTTTCATGGGCGCGGCGGCGGCGACGTCGTCGCCAGCCACGACCTCGAGGACATCGTGGCCGTGCTCGACGGGCGGCCCGAGATTGTCGCGGATGTCGCCTCGGCGAGCGACGACGTACGCCAGTACATCGGCGCCGAGGTCCAGTCTCTGCTCGACAACCCAGATTTCGTCGAGGCCCTCGGCGGCTTCCTCCTCCCCGACGCCGCGAGTCAGGCGCGGCGTGGCGTGCTGACTGAACGGCTCAGACGCCTTGCGACCGTTTGAGGTCCGGAGCACTTCGAGCGTGGGCGAGCGCGGAAAGATCGGGTTCCACGTGTATCTCAGGACTCGTGATATCTCGTCACGTCGTACCATGTCAGATCACTTCCGCGATCTGCGCGTGATTACGCGTCCAGTCCAGTGCGTCACTTGCTGACATTCTTCACGCCATCATGGTATTGCCGGGTGCCTGGGCTTGTGCCGGGCGAGGGAAGGCCCGACCTTATCGTGTTTTCGACACCACTGGCCACAATTCCGCGCTCTTGCATCCGGTCCAGGGCGTGCGGTACGTACCATCGGTCGCCCACTCGCGTCATCGACTGGGTGGTGGCGATTCGCTGTGCGGGTTCCGCTGACGCCTGGCCCGCTATTCTGGCTAGCACGCCTGCCCCAGCCGAAGCTACGGCAGCGACCGCAGAGCCAACGTGGTCGGTAACGGGCTGCGTCGGTTCGACGATCTGCGATCCACACTCCGGAACATAGCCATACTGCAGCAAGAAGTAGTCGTTGGAATCTGTGAACCCAGACCCCGTGCCAAGCAGCGACGGCTGTCCGGGCGACGGACGCGCACCAGCGATGCGCACGCCTCCAGGACCGATCCTGATGCGCGGCTGTACGGCCTGTCGGACCAGAACTGGACGCGTCTTCGGCTGGCTCAGGCCGCTGGCCGGACTCCGCAAGGTGAAGCTCCACGGACTCGACAAGGTCGACAGTCTCTTTGTCTCCGCCTGCGCGGCTTCAACCTGCGGAGACTGCCCCGACTCATTGCGCAGCGGCGCCGGCCGCGCGGCCGCGGGCCGCCACGATCGACATGCCCGCGGTTCTCCCACTGGAGCGTTCACCTTCGCACCGTCAGCGAGATGAAGTCAGCCGTCATGACCGCTTGTTCAGCAAGCTCCTGGACAGCGACACGAAGGCTGCGACCAAGACGTTCAGCTTGGAAGGGTCGCCGGCGCCCACAAACTTCGAATCGGCCACTTCATAGTAAAGCCAGTCACCATGTGACAGCTCTTTAGATACCTTCGCGACCTCACAGCCTTCGAGCGCGGTCCTCGCAAGATCAATTTCTACCCACCACCCAGGATTATCAATGGTCTCGATCTTGATGCCATGTTGATGCTCCCAATCTCCATCACATTGGCTCTGATACCAGTTCGAGAGCCACGTCCAATGGTCAGTCTTGTCAAGGCTTGGCATCTTCAGGGCCTTCCGCGTGGTACTTCTCCGGGTAAAGGCAATCTCACGGCGCTCCACCCCCTCCAGAGCCACCGCCATCAGGCGCAGCACTCGCCGTCACGGATTCCCTGCAGGCTTGTCGTGTTGAGCATCGATAAGCCGCCCGTCAGGGTCGATGTACGTCAACGGCCCATCACGCGCGTAGGCGTACCGGTTCCATCGCTGGGGCTCGAGAACGGCGCCCACGTGTAGCAGATAGCCGCTCAGCATCCGCCCATGCGACGCGTGGTAGGACCGCGCGCCGAAGTAGTCGACCTCGGTCGTCGCCGCTTCAACTTGATTCCAAAGTGCCAGGAACCGCGCCTTCACCGCTACTGCCACTGCGTCACCTGGTTCTCCTGCTTCTACTCTCAGTCAGCACTTGATGCCAGTGTTCGGGCAGGTTGCCGATCTCGGCTCGATTCCATACCAAGTAGCGCATGACATCACTTCCCTTCTTTGCCGGTGCTGTCTGTGCGAATCAGGTCAGACGTGCGACCTCCGTACCGCGCGATGTCTCGCCGGTGCTGGGCGTCCTCCAGAGCCTGCAATGCCTGACTGATGGCAGCTCTCCCCTCCCTTTGGAGACGGGATTGTATCTGCGGAAGCTCGGCACATAACCGTTGCACCCGCTGTTCGATCTGGAGCGACTCGACCGGGGCGTCGAACTCCTGTCGATGTCCTAACGCCATCTCGACGTACTCGAACAGAAAGAACCGCGAGTTCGCAGTGGGGCCCAATGACAACTGGAGGATCTCATCGCCACGATCGGTCATGGCTCTGAGAAACACACCGCGCCCAACATCGAACGTCACTGTCGCATTGCCAAATGCTGCTGCGTCGTACGACTCTGCCACGGTATCGGCGGAGATCCCGTGGCCGTGCAAGACGGATCGCATCCGGTCGCCGAATGCCGTCATCTGAGCAGCCCGTTTTCTATCATCGCGGTTAATGCCGGATTCGTAGTGTAGCCCTGCCGAAACAGATAGTTCATCGCCAGCCGAATCTCCGATCTCACACGCTCCGCACCGCGCGCGCACCTCAGCGGAGCGCCTGCAAGAACGGGTTCGTCAGCCGCTCACGCCCGATCGTCGTGACCGGGCCATGGCCCGGGTAGACGATGCGATCGTCGCCGAGCGGCAGCAGGACGTCACGAATCGACTGCATCAGCACGTCGAAGTCGCCACCCGGCAGGTCCGTGCGGCCGATCGATCCGGCAAACAGCGTGTCGCCCGCGAAGAGGTGCTCGCCGGGCGCGCCCTGCGGCCCGACCTGCAGGCACACATGGCCGGGACTGTGCCCAGGCGTGTGGTGGACGGCAATGGCGCAGCGGCCGAACGTCCAGTCCCGCTGCTCGTCGAACCAGGCGTCGATTGGCGGCTGCGCCTGCATCGGGATGCCGAACGCGACGCCCTGCTGCACGGCGCGCTCGTAGAGGAACAGGTCGGCACGGTGCAGCACCAGGGGCACGTCCCACGCCGCCTTTGCCTCGTTGCAGCCCGAGATGTGGTCGAGGTGCGAATGCGTCAGCATGATGTAGCGCACCGCGAACCGCCGATCGCGCACGAGGCCCACGAGCTCGTCGACTTCGAAGCCCGGATCGATGACGATGGCATCTCCCGTGTCGGGACAGGCAACGACGTACCCGTTCTTCTCGAACGGCGATACCGCGCGGGATTCGATCAGCATGCAGGTCTCACTCGATCACGTCCTCGGCGCGGCCCGCCGGATTGCCGGACACGTCCGACGCACGCCGCTTGTCCACGCAGTCGGCCTGTCGCGCGCATCCGGACGCGAGATCTGGCTGAAGCTCGAGACGCTCCAGCACGCGCGCGCCTTCAAGTGGCGCGGCGCCTGCAATGCGCTGCTCGCGCTCGCCGGGCGCGACCCGCACCTGCCGCCGCTCGTGACGGCATCGGCGGGCAACCACGGCGTCGCGCTGTCGGGCGTGGCGCAGGACCTCGGCGCGTCGCTCACCATTCACGTCCCCCGGAGCGCCCCCCGCGCCAAGCTCGATCGCCTCCGCGGCCAGGGCATCACGATTGTCGCCGACTGCGCCGACTACGACGAGGCCGAGGCGCGTGCGTCCGACGCGGCAGCTGCCGGCGAGGCCGTCTTCGTCTCCGCGTACAACGACCCCGACGTGATTGCCGGGGCCGGCACGATTGGCCTCGAAGTGCTCGACGACCTGCCCCGGGCCGGCGCAATCGTCGTCCCCACCGGGGGCGGCGGACTGCTGTCGGGCGTCGCCATTGCCGCCGACGGCCGCGTGCCCGTCGTCGGCGTGGAACCGTCCGTCAATCCCGCATTCACCGAGGCACTCCGCGCGGGCCGCACGACGACGATCACGCCGGGCGCCTCCCTCGCCGACGGGCTGCTGGGCAACATGGAGCGGGACGCCCTTACGTTCGCGATCGTGAAGGCGCGGGGTGTTCCCGTGCGCCTCGTCCCGGAACGGTACGTCGTGGAGGGCGTCCGCGCCCTGTTCGAGCAGGAGCGGCTCGTTGCCGAGGGCGCGGGCGCCATCGGCGTCGGTGCGTTGCTGGCAGGGGCGCTCGATGACCTGCCGGATCCGCTCGTGCTGCTCGTCACGGGCGCCAACATCGATGCCGTGACATTTGCCGGCGTGATTGCGTAGATCGGGTTTCTGTCTTCCTCTACCTCGGCTTGCTGGGGCGGATCTCGACGCGGCTCGGGAGGCTGCGCGGGGAGTGCCCCAGCAGGTCGAACACGACCTGCGCGACGTCGTCGGCCGAGAGCTTCCAGTCGTGCTCCGGAGCGTCGCCGCCCGCCGAGAACGACGTCTGCACCGAGCCGGGCATGATGGTGGTCACGCGGATGTCGCGCTGCCGGACCTCCAGCATCAGCGACTCCGCAAAGGCATTCAGGCCGGCCTTGGACGCGCAGTACGCGGCGCCCCCGGCAAACGAGTTGCGCCCGGCAAGACTGCTGACATTGATGATCCAGCCGCCCCCGCGCTGTTCGAGTGCCGGGATTGCCGCCTTCGAGCAGAGGAACACGCCCGTCAGGTTCGTCGCGATGAGCCGCTGCCAGTCCTCGACCTGCATGTCGACGACGTTGACGAACTTGCCGATGCCGGCGTTGTTGACGAGCGAGTCGAGCCCGCCGAACCGTTCGACGGCCGTCCGCACCAGCCTGTCGGCCACGGCGGGCTCCGCGACGTCGCCCTGCACGGCCGCCACGGCCTCTCCGAACTCGCCTGCGACCGCGTCGAGATGCTCCCGGGATCTCCCCGACACCACGACGCGCGCGCCGCGTGCAACGTAGCCCCGCGTGATGGCAAGGCCAATACCCCGGGTGCCCCCAGTGACGATGGCGACGTGTCGGTCGAGTTGAGGCCCGGAAGTCATGCCCTTACACTACCCGGGTCGCGCGGTTGCTGCCACGCCTCACTCATGCCTTTCGTCGCAATCCTCGGAGCCGGCCCGCTCGGCGGCGCCCTCGCCCACGCGCTCGCGAGCCGATCCCGGTTCGACGCGGTGCGCCTCATCGACCCCGCGAAGACGCTGGCTGCCGGCAAGGCACTCGACATCCTCCAGGCGGGGCCGGTGGACGGCTCCAGCACCCGCGTCACGGGGCACGCGACGCTCGAGGCTGCCGACGGCGCCTGGGCCATCCTGCTGGCGGACCCCGTCGAACCCGATCCGCTGACGCACCTTCAGCAGGTACACCGCCGTTCGCCCGCCGCGGTCATCGTGTGTGCAGACGCCACACACCAGATCCCGTTGGCGAGGGCCGTGGCCACCGGGGCCGTGCCCCCCGATCGACTCGTGGGATCGGCGCCATTTGCCGCCGCGAGCGCTGCCCGCGCGTTGCTGGCCCTCGCCATGGACGTCAGCCCGGCCGTCATCGACGTCGGCGTCTCCGGCTGCGACACCGGCCACGCCCCATGCGGCATCGACTGGGCGCGGACTGCCATCGACGGCGAACCCGCCGAAACCGCCGTGCAGCGAGGGGTCAGGGCACGCCTCGACGCGCGCGTGGACGCATCGTGGCCGCCGGGGCCGCTGACGCTGGCCTCGGCCGGGGCACGGGTCGCCGAAGCGGCATGGTTCGGCGCGCGGCACGCGTTCCCGTGCTGGTGGGTGACCGACGGCGGGCACACGCCGCCGGGCGTGCACCGGCTCCGCTTTGCGGCGGGTGGCCGCGCACGGGCGGTCGGCACCGCCGGCGGCGTCGGCGCGGCGCCCGGCTCTGGACGCTGACGTGCTCACGCCCCTGCTCGTCGTCTCGTTCCTCGTTGCGGCGACAGCGCTGTACGTGGCGGCCGAGTTCGCGGCGGTGTCGGTCCGCCGCAGCCGCATCCGCCAACTCGCCGAGGACGGCCACGGCACGGCGCAACGCCTCCTGCCATGGCTCGCGGACGCCACGGCGCTCGACCGCTACATCGCCGCGTGCCAGGTCGGCATCACGCTCTCGAGCCTCGTGCTCGGCGCATACGGCCAGATTGCGTTCGGCCCTGGCCTCTCCGCGCTGCTGCAGGAGCGGGCCGGGCTCGACCCGCTTGCCGCGGCCTCCACGTCGGCGGGCATCATCCTGCTCGTGCTGACGGTCGGCGCAATGGTCGTCGGCGAGCTCGCGCCGAAGTCGCTCGCGCTCCAGTACCCCACCGAGACCGTGATTGCCACCTTCTGGCCGATGCGGTGGTCGCTGTTGCTGCTCGGTCCTTCGATCTGGTTCCTCAACGGGTCGGGCACGCTCATCCTCCGGCTGCTCGGCAGCGGACAGGGGGCCCATCGCCACGTGCACTCGCCGGACGAGATCGAGCTCCTGATTGCCGAGAGCCACGACGGCGGCCTGCTCGAGTCCGACGAGCTCCGCCGCCTCCAGCGCGCCCTGCGCTTCAGCCTTCGCACCACGGGCCAGCTGATGACGACCCGCGACCGCATGCAGGCCGTGGACATCTCGACGCCCGTCGACGACGTGCTCGCGATGGCGCTCGACTCCGCGCAGTCGAACGTGCCGGTCTATCGCGGCACGCTCGATCGGATCGAGGGCTTCCTCAACACGAAGCGCCTGCTCGTGCGGCACGTCCAGGGCCGGCCGGTGCGGACGCTGCTCGAGTTGATGCAGCCCGCGACGATCGTCGAGGAGAGCCTCACCGGCGATCGCCTCGTCGCCGAGCTCCGGCGCCGCCGTGCGCACCAGGCCATCGTCGTCGATGCCGAGCGGCGGGTCGTCGGCATGGTCACGCTCGACGACATCATCTCGTCGCTCCTCGGACCGACGCCCGACGAGTTCACGCAGTCCACGCTGCGCGGCAATGCGCCGCGGGCGACGAGGTCGCGCGCATGACGACGCTCATCGTCATCGTCACCGTCCTCGTGCTGCTCAACGGCCTCTTCGTCGCGGCGGAGTTCGCAATCGTCGGCACGCCGCGGGTGGCGATCGAGAAGCGCGCGGCGGCCGGCAGCGCGGTTGCGGGGCGCGTCGCGGCCATCCTCGACGATCCGCGCCGGCAGGATCGGTTCATCGCCACCGCGCAGCTCGGCATCACGGTGGCGAGCCTCGGCCTCGGCATGTACGGCGAGCACGAGGTCGCGGTGCGCCTGGTGCCGTTTCTCGAAGGGCTCGGCGCGGCGCGGTACGTCGCGGCGCACACGCTCGCGAGCATCCTCGCGGTGGCCATCCTCACGTACGCGCACATCGTGTTCGGCGAGATGGTGCCCAAGTCGATCGCGCTGCAGCGCGCCGAGCGGACGGTGCTGTGGATCACGCCGCCGATGCTGGCCATCCAGGCGCTGTGCTACCCGCTCGTTGTGGTGCTCAACGCGCTCGGCAACGCGCTGCTGCGAGTGTTCGGCATCCGGCGGCAGCAGAACACGCACGACCATCTCTACTCGCCCGAGGAGCTCGCGTTGATCGTCAGCGAGAGCCAGGCCGGCGGGCTGCTGCGCGAGGAGTCGGGACGCATCCTGCGCGAGCTGTTCGAGTTCGGCGAGCTGACGGCGCGCGAGGTGATGACGCCGCGGGTACGGCTCGCGGCGCTGCCGCTCGGCGCCGGCTCGGAGACCGTGTCCGCGCTCGTTCACGAGCGGCCGTACACGCGCTACCCGGTGTACGAGGGCTCGATCGACCAGCTGACGGGGATGGTCAACGTCAAGGACCTGCTGCTGCTCAGGACGAGCGGCGCGGTGCTTTCTGCCGGCATCGTGCGCCCGGTGCCCGCGGTGCCCGAGACGGCAACCCTCGACATGGTGCTCGAGTCGCTGCGCGAGGCGCGGGCGCAGATGGCCGTCGTCATCGACGAGCATGGCGGCACGGCCGGCGTGATCACCCACGAGGACCTGTTCGACGAGGTCATCGGCGAGCTTGCCGAGAGCGCCAGCGAACACACGAGCATCTATCGCGATGCCGCCGGCATGCTGCACGTCAGCGGCACGTCGCGCGTCGAGGAGGCCGGCGAGGCGCTCGGCGTCACGCTCGAGCACGACGAGGTGGACAGCGTCAGCGGGTTGATCCTCGCGCGGCTCGGGCGGCCGCCCCGTATCGGTGACGTCGTGACGTACGACCACGTCCGCTTCGAGGTCGTGGCCGTCGAGGGACTCGGCGTTCGCGAGTGCATCGTCGCGGCCGAGTCCCCGGCGATCGACGAAACGCAGTAGCGGGGCCTGCCGTGCGTGAATGGCGGGACGCTACCGCGCCCGTCCGAAGACACGGCACATGTGATCCACGACGTGCTCCTCGACGTCGGCCATCGGCGGAACCTCGCCGAGCACGCGCGCGAGCGACGTCACGCCGTAGTCGGTGATGCCGCAGGGGACGATCAGGCCGAAGTGGTCGAGATCGGTGGTGACGTTCAGCGCGAACCCGTGGCTCGTCACCCAGCGCGAGAGCCGGACGCCGATTGCCGCGACCTTCTCGTCGCCAATCCAGACACCAGTCATCCCTTGTTTACGGGTACCGGTGATGCCGTACTCGGCGCACACGCCAATCAGCACTGCCTCGAGGTCGCGCACGTAGCGGTGCGCGTCCTGACGATCGGGCTTCAGGTCGAGGATCGGGTACCCGACGAGCTGTCCGGGGCCGTGGTAGGTGACGTCGCCGCCGCGGCCCGTCTCGAACAGGCCGATGCCGCGTGCCCGCAGCTCGGCGTCACTCGCGAGGACGTGATCGCGCGACTGCCGCACCTTGACGCCGAGCGTGATCACCGCCGGGTGTTGCAGCAGCACGAGCGTGTCGGGGATGTCGCCGGCCTTGCGCGCCGCGACGAGCTCGGCCTGCAGCGCGAGGCCGGTGTCGTACGGCACGAGCCCGGCCCGCTGCACGCGCAGCGGCGGCGTCAGTCCCACTGCTCGAGCGCGGCCTTGACCCTGCTCATGAACTCGTCGGCCACCGCGCCATCGACGAGCCGGTGGTCGTACCCGAGCGTCAGGTAGCCCCGCTGGCGGATCGCGATCATGTCGTCCACGACGACCACGCGCTTCTCGATCGTGCCGACCCCGAGGATCGCGACCTGCGGCTGGTTGATGATCGGCATGCCGAACAGCGTGCCGAACGACCCGGGATTCGTGATGGTGAACGTGCCGCCCTGCACGTCCTCGGGCTTGAGCTGCTTGGCGCGCGCACGCGCGGCGACGTCGGCAATGGCGCGGGCGATGCCGAGCAGGCTCTTCTCGTCGGCCTTGTGGACGACGGGCACCACGAGGCCCCAGTCGAGCGCCACCGCGAAGCCGAGGTTGACGTCCTTCTTGTAGGCGACGCGATCGCCGTCGATCGAGGCATTGACGACGGGCATGGCGCGCAATGCGTCGCCAATGGCTTTCGCGATGAACGCCAGGTACGTGAGCTTGACGCCGGCCTTGTCGAACTCCGCCTTGAGTGACGCGCGCACGGCGGCCACGCGCGTGAAGTCCACCTCGAACACCGAGTGCACGTGCGCCGACGTGCGCCGGCTGTAGACCATGTGCTCGGCGATCCTGCGGCGCATCACCGACATCGGCTGCACGTCCACCGCCTCGCCGGGCTGGAAGGCCGGGATGTGCAGGCCGCCGTCGCCACGTGCCGGGGCAGGCTGGTTCCGCTCGTCGAGGTACTTCAGGATGTCGTGCTTCGTGACCCGCCCGCTGATGCCCGAACCCGGCACCTGCGCGACGTCGACCTGGTGCTCGGCGGCGATGCGGCGGACGAGCGGCGACGACTTCTGCCGGCGGCGGACGACGGTCGCGTCCTCGAGGGACTGCCCTGCCACGTCCACGCCCTCGGTCTCGGGCGCGGCGTCCGACGTCTGCGGACTGAATGCCGTGCCGTCGGGCTGCGGCGTGGCCGCCACGGCAGCGGCAGTCGATTCGGCGACATCGTCCTGCGCGCCAGCCGCCGCGTCGGCGGGCACGCTGCCAGGTTCGCCAATCACCGCGACGACGGTGTCGATGGGCACCGTCTCGCCCTCGGCCGTCCGGATCTCGAGCACGACGCCGGCGGCCGGCGACGGGATCTCCGCATCCACCTTGTCGCTGGAGATCTCGAACAGGGGCTCGTCGCGATCGACGCTGTCGCCGACCCGCTTGATCCAGCGGACGACGGTCCCCTCGGCCACCGACTCCCCCATCTGGGGCATCACGACGTTTGTTGACATAGAGGTCGGCCTGCGGCCTGTCGCCTACAGCCTACCCGAGTCGGGCAGGCCGGCGACGACAGGCTGGAGGCAGCGGATGCCGCCTACATGTGGATGGGCGCGCCGTGCGTCGCGTGTGCCGCCTCCCCCACCGCCTCCGACATCGTCGGGTGCGCCTGGATGGTGCGGATCAGCTCCTCGACCGTGCACTCGAGGCGCAGTGCCAGCGTCGCCTGGGCGATGAGCTCGGTGGAACGCAGCCCGATCATGTGCACGCCGAGAATCTCGTCGTACTTCTTCTCGGCCACGATCTTCACGAAGCCCTCGATCTCCTGCGCGATCTTCGCGCGGCCGAGCACGCCGAACGGGAACGAGCCGACCTGCACGTCGTACCCGCGCTCGCGCGCCTGTTCCTCGGTGAGCCCGACGCTGCCGATCTCGGGATCGCAGTAGGTGCACGCCGGCACGTGGTCGTACACGATGGGCCGGACCGGGTGCCCGGCAATCCGCTCGGCGGCGAGGATGCCCTCGGCCGACGACAGGTGCGCGAGCTGCTTGTGGGCGCCGGTGCCAAGCGTGATGACGTCGCCGACGGCGGAGATGCCCGGCACGCTCGTCCGCATCAACTCGTCCACCTTGATGTAGCCGCGCTCCATCACGAGGCCGAGATCCTCGGCACCGAGGCTGTCGGTGACCGGGCCGCGGCCGGTCGCCACGAGCAGGTACTCGGCGGTGATGGTCTCGGTCTTGCCGTCCGGCAGCTGCGCGACGACTTCGACGGCGTCGCCCGTGTTCGTGGCGCCCGTGACCTTCGTGCCCGTGAGCACGCGGATCTTCTTCTTGCGGAAGCTCTTCTCGAGCGCCTCCGACACTGCGGCGTCCTCGTTGGGCACGATGCGCGGCAGGAGTTCGATGACGGTCACGTCGGTGGTGCCGAAGCTGTTGAAGATCGAGGCGAACTCGACGCCGACTGCGCCGCTGCCCATCACGACGATCGAGCGCGGCACCTCCCGCAGGTTCATGGCTTCGGTGCTCGTGATGATGCGTTCGTAGTCGAACGCAATGCCCGGCACGCTGCGGGGCGACGACCCGGTCGCGACGACGATCTCCTTCGATGCGGTGACCTTCGTGGCTGCACCCGAGGCGTCGGTCACTTCCACCTCGCCCTTGCCGAGCAGGCGGGCGGTGCCCTTGATCCACTCGATCTTGTTCTTCTTGAACAGCAGGCCGATGCCGCCGGTGAGGCCCTTGACGATCTTCTCCTTGCGGTCCTGGACGACGTTCATGTCCAGGCCGACCGGCCCGTCTCCGAGGGTGATGCCCCAGTCCTTCGCGCCCCGGGCGACCTTGAAGGCATGCGCGTGCTCGAGCAGTGCCTTCGTCGGGATGCAGCCCCAGTTCAGGCAGGTCCCGCCAAGCACCGCCTCCCGCTCGACGACGGCGGTCTTCAGCCCCAGTTGCGCGGCCCGGATGGCAGCCACGTAGCCGCCCGTCCCGGCGCCGATCACGACGACATCGAATGCGCTCGCCAACCCCTGCTCCTCTGCATGACGCCCCGCACCGCCATCGGCGCGCCGGCTCGTGAACCCGTCCCCGCGGAACCGGAATCGATAAGGCCGACCCGGACGCGGGAAAACGTTGAATTATGGATCGCCCCCGGGCCGATGCGGGCATGCTGCTCTTCGGTAAGATCCCGTCACGCCATGGCCCCGCCCCTGAAGACCATCCTGATCGTGGACGACGACGAGGGCATGCGCGACACGCTCACGGCCATCCTGAAGCGCGAGTACCGGGTGGTCACCGCATCGTCGGCGGAGGAGGGGCTCGCGCGCATCCGCCAGGGCCGCGTGAACCTCATGCTCCTCGACGTCCGCCTGCCGGGCATCGGCGGGCTCGAGATGCTCCAGCAGGTCCGTGACCTGCGCGCCGAGGTCGAGGTCATCATGATCTCGGCCATCACCGACGTCGAGACCGCCGTCCAGGCGATGAAACTCGGGGCCTACCACTACATCACGAAGGAGTTCGACTACGACGCGCTCCGGGCCCTCGTGCGCAATGCCAGCGAGCGCCAGGATCTCAAGAACCGCGTCGAGTCGCTGACCGCCCAGGTCGAAGCCCAGGACGAGGAGTTCGTGACCGGGCCGAGCGCCGCCATGCGCGACGTCGTCGCCCTCGTGCAGAAGGTGGCCCCGCTCGACACGACCGTGCTCATCACCGGCGAGAGCGGCACCGGCAAGGAGATGCTCGCGCGCCGCATCCACGCCGAGTCGGAGAGGCGGTCCGGGCCGTTCATCGCCGTCAACCTCGCGGCAATTCCCGGGGATCTCGTCGAGAGCACGCTCTTCGGGCACGAGCGCGGCGCGTTCACGGGGGCCGTCCGTCAGCAGCTCGGGAAGTTCGAGCTCGCAAACGGCGGCACGCTCTTCCTCGACGAGATCGGCGACCTGCGCCTCGACCTCCAGGCCAAGCTGCTGCGCGCCATCCAGGAGAACGAGGTCGAGCGGGTGGGCGGCCGGCATCCCATCCCGGTGGACATCCGCCTCGTGGTCGCGACAAACGCCGACCTCGCGAAGGCCGTTGCCGCGGGGCGGTTCCGCGAGGACCTCTTCTACCGCATCAACGTGATCCCGATGCGGCTGCCGCCCCTGCGCAACCGCATGGAGGACCTCCGGCAACTGCTCGACGTGTTCATCGCGCGGTATGCGCTCCGTTTCCGGAAGCCGGTGCGCGGCGTCGAGCAGTCGGCCCTCGACGTCCTGCTCCGGTACACGTGGCCCGGCAACATCCGTGAGCTCCAGAACCTGGCCGAGCGCATGGTTGCCGTCTGCGACAAGGTCGAGATCACCGAGGCGGACCTGCCGCTCGAAGTGCAACTCGCCGCCCTCGAGGCCCGCGAGTCGAACCCCGACGACAGCCTCCTCGAGCAGGCCGTCGCCGCCTTCGAACGCAGCTACCTGCTCAAGGCCCTCGAGAAGGAGGAGTGGAACATCGCTGCCACCGCTCGTCAGCTTCGGCTGCCCCTGAGCACGCTGAAGCACCGCATGAAGCAGCTCGGCCTGCAGACCTTCACCCGCCGACTTCGGGACTCCTGACGCCCTGCGCTTGGACGGTTTTTGATGCTGGTACTTGTCGGTCAGCCGTCATGTGCGCCGTTTCTGCCGACACACAAGCAGCCCATAGTTGCAGTTTCTGACATGCGGGCCGGGGCGCCCGCGGCTCCAAGCGCGACCATAAGGGCCTGATCCAGCGCCGTTTGCGAGAACGCGGGGCGAGACGCCCCGTCGTGGCACCTTTCTGGCACTGAGGCGCCGCGTCATGCGCGCCTCCCGCTTCATCGTCTCGAGCCCGGTCCCGGGCACGGCCGAGACCTTCCTGTTCAACTCGCTCACCGACTCCCAGATCGTCGTGTCGGACGACGTCGTGCAGCTGATCGGCGCCGTGGACCGCGGCGAGCTGACGCAACCGGATGCCACCGCGCGTGAAGCCATCGCGCAGCTCACCGATCTCGGGTTCCTCGTCGAGAGCCGAGAGGCCGAGGACGCCGAACTCGAAGCGTTCTTCCGGGATCTCCGCGAGGACGCCACGCAACTGCGGGTCACGCTCCTCACGACGCTTCAGTGCAACTTCGCCTGCGACTACTGCATCCAGGGCGATCACGCCGACTACAACACGACGGCCGCGAAGATGTCGCTCGACACCGCGTCGCGCGTCGCCGACTGGATGGAGTCGCGGCTCGACGCACTCGGCTCGCCCCGCTTCACGCTGACCTTCTTCGGCGGCGAGCCCCTGCTGAACCTGCCCGTCGTCTATGCCCTCGCCGAGCGGATGTGGAACGCCTGCACGCAGCGCGGCGTGGCGATGCGCATCAACATCATCACGAACGGCCTGCTGCTCACCGAGGCCGTCGTGGACCGCCTCCTGCCGTACGGCCTCGCCGGCGTGAAGATCACGCTCGACGGCGATCGTGCCACCCACGATCGCCTCCGGCCCCTGCGCGGCGGCCAGGGCACCTTCGACCGCATCGTCGCCAACATGGCCGCGGTTGCCCCGAAGGTCCGCCTGAGCATCGGCGGCAACTTCGACGTCGAGAGTGCAGAGTCCTATCCGGAGTTACTCGATTTCCTTCGCAGCCAGTCCTTTGCCGGACGGATTGCCAAGGTGGCGTTCAAGCCCATCATTCGCGGGCCGAATACAGGGAAGCCCGGCGCGTCGCCACGACAGGCGACGCCGGACGGGCGACGGCTGATTCCGCTCACGCGTGTGGATGCGGCCGCCGCACCGCTCGGCGGCACCTGCCAGACGGCCGCGGGCAACGGCGGGGGCATGTCGTCGCCGTGCGACACATGCCAGGTGGTGGACGAACGCATGTCGTGGCTCAGGGCGGAGACCCGGGCGCGCGGCTTCGAGACAGTGGACGGGCTGCACATGGGCCCGTGCGAGCTGCATCGAAAGCACGCCTACACCATCGGCCCGGAGGGGTCGCTGTATCCCTGCCCGGGGTTCACGGGCGAGCCGGCGCTCCGGATCGGCCACGTCCTGCCCGCGCACGATGCCGGGTTCGCACCGGCCCGGACGCGGTTCGACGCCCACGAGCCATGGCGCGCCTGTGGCGACTGCGCGCTGATCCCTGTGTGCGGCGGCGGGTGTTCCGCAGCCTCGCACAACGAGCAGGGAGACCTCGGCAAGCCGAGCTGTCATCGCCCGAGCATGCTGACCGCGCTCGGGGAGATGGCCGCCGCAGCCGGCGTCCCCGTCTGACGCGCCGCGGCATGCCGCCGCGGCCCGTAATCATCCAGGAGATCTGCATGACCATCCGGATCGTCAAGCGTGGGGTCGCCAAGGATCGGCCCTTCTGCCCCCTGCTCATCGACTACCCGTACGAGCAACCGGAAACCCGGACCGACGGCAAGTAGGGAGCCCTGCGTCACGCGCAGGGAGCAACTCCTGCGCAAGTCGTGATACAAGCAGCGTCGGCGGTCGTGCCGTTGAGCAGGCACGTCCGTCGGCTGCCGCGTGAGCTCCCCCACTACCTGCCGCCCTGGCCTGCACATCGTCCGGCGCCGCGTGGCGTCGTGGCCCGTGGTGTGCCTCGTGGCAGCACTGTCGGTGCCGTCGCTCGCCTGCCGCGAGCCGGCCGCCAGCCATGACCCCGCGGCAAGCCACATCGCCATCGGGTTCCCCAACGCCGACACCCCCTTCGGACCCATCGTCTTCAGCCTGACGACGACGCGGCTGCTCCGCATGGATCAGGCCGGCCACGAACGTCCCGAGCTGTTCGAGCACTGGGAATCCTCGCCCGACGGCCGCACGTGGACGTTCACGATCGGCGACCATGCGCGCTTCGAGGACGGTCGCGAGGTGACCGCCGATCACGTCGTGCCGCTCCTGCGCGATGCCGTGGCCACGCCAGACATCTCTCCCGGACTGTGGTCGGTCAGCAGCGTGGAAGCCGCCGGTCCCCGGCAGGTGCGCGTCGTCCTGCGCGAGGCCACCAGCCTCCTCCTCGAAGGCCTGTCGATCGTCAGTGCGCTGCCTGCGGGACCGTATCGTGCCCCACAGGCCGACGCCGAGGTCGTCTCGCTCGAAGCCTCCGGCCAGGAGTCGGGCGGCGCTCCCGAGATCGCGTCGGTGGCCCTGCGCCGGTACGACACGCCGCGCGCGGCCGTCGCCGCCCTCCTGCGCGAGGAGGTGGACGTCCTCTACGAGGTGCCCAACGAGTCGCGCGACCTGCTCGCCGCGCAGGACGGCGTGCAGGTCTACCCGCACGTCAAGCCCTACGTCGTCACGCTCGGCCTGAATCACCGCCACCCGGTGCTCGCACGCCGGCGCGTGCGCCTCGCGATGAACGCCCTCGTCGACCGCGACGCGATCGTCCGGGAGGCGGGCGGCGGAGAACCTGCGGCCGACATGATCTGGCTGCAGCACTGGTCGCATCCGCACACCGCCGACGCCGAATGGCTCCGTGTGGATCGGGAGCGGGCGCGCGCGATGCTCGACGCCGAAGGGCTCCCGGTGAGCCACGGTCCAGACGGCGCCGAACGGCCACGCCTGCGGCTCCGGTGCCTCGTGGTGGACCACCCCACGATCGCCAGGGTTGCCGGGCAGCTGCAGCGCCTCTACGCGCAGGAAGGCATCCTGCTCGACCTCGAATCGGTCCCCCTGCGGGCCCTGCCTGCGCGCCTGGCCGACGGCGACTTCGAGACATTCCTCTCGCCCATCGTCACCGGCTTCGGCCTTGCCGTGCCGTACCTGTACCTCGGCGACCACGACCGCCCGAGGATGGTGGACCTCGGCTATCGCGCCGCGGCAGGCGCCGCCGAACGCGTCCGCCGAGCCGCCGACGACGATGCGCTCATCGAGGCGATTGCGGACCTGCACCACGTGCTGCTCGAGGACCCGCCGGCCGTCCACCTCTATTGGGAGCAGACGAGCCGGGCGATAGGCCCGCGTGTGCGCGTGCCCGTGGACTCCGACCCCGACGTGCTCGGCTCGCTGGCGCGCTGGACGGTCGCCGAGAGCGGGCGATGATTCCCATCACGCGACGGATGGCGCTGCTCGTCACGACCGCTGCGGTCGTCCCGCTCGTCGGCTTCGGCATCGTCGCCGGACGCACCTTGAGCAAGTCCACCCGGGATTCGGTCGTCGAGAGCCGGCGGGCGATTGCCGCCCGCGCCGCAATCGCCATCGAGCTGTATCTCGAGGCCAGCACACGGCTCGTGCAGTCGGCCGGTGCCGACCTGCAGGCCATGGGGCTGTCGCCCGAGCAACAGGGTCGCGTGCTCCGCAATCACGTGCGGCTGATGAAGGAGATCCGCTCGATCACGCTGTACGACGCGGAGGGTCAACCCCTCGCGAGCAGCGAGATCGGGCCGACGCTGCCCGCGGTCGACACACCACCAACGAGTGGCCGCACGACGATGATGCCCGTGGACCTCGATGCCGACGGGCTGCCGCGTACGCGGATGAAGGTGCCCCTCGACGAGGCGCTCGCCGCGTACCTCGTCGCGGAACTCAGGCTCGAGCAGTTGTGGCAGCTCGTCGACGGCATCAAGGTGGGCACGACCGGTCGCGCGTACCTCGTGGACGAGAAGGAACGCATCATCGCCGACGGGCGCCCGGGAGGGCCCGCACGGATCGCCCGCGGCGCGACGCTCGGCGCCGACCATCCCCTCGCCCGTCGTGACACGCCTGCCGATGCGGTCTATCGGCAGGACGGCACCGAGGTGCTGACGGTCTCGAGCGAGCCGGTGCCCGTCGCACAGTGGCGCGTCCTCATCGAGCAGCCCGCGGACGATGCGTTCGCCCCGGCGCGGCGCCTCGAGCAGCAGCTGCTGCTGTTCGTGTCGCTGGCGCTGCTTGCAAACGTCGGCATCGGCATCTGGTTCGGACGATCGTTGCTGCGGCCGATCTCAGACCTGCTCTCGGCCATCCAGGCCATCGGCGAGGGCCGCCTCGATCGACGCGTCCACATCACGCGCGACGACGAGTTCATGCTGCTCGGCGATGCGGTCAACGCGATGGCCGACAGGCTCGGCGAACTCCAGCAGGAAGCCCTGCGGCAGGAGCGGCAGGCGATGTTCGGCCGCATTGCCGCGGGGCTCGTCCACGACCTCTCGCACCCCATCCAGAACATCAACAACAACTGCAAGCTCGTGCTCCAGATGCACGACGACCCCGAGTACCGGGCGACGTTCGCGCGGCTGGTGAAGCGGGAGTTCTCGACGATTCAGCGCACCTTCGAGGACCTTCGCAACCTCGCGCGCCCCATCCCGCTCGAGAAGTTCCCGATCGACGCCGGCAAGCTGACGTCCGATGTCGTCGAGCGGATGCAGGCCCAGGCGGCGGTGGCTGGCGTGACGGTGGCGGCAGGAACGGCCCCGCCAGACCCCCATTACATCGAGGGCGACCTGTTCGCGCTGGGTCGCGTGCTGCGCAACCTCGTCCTCAACGCACTGCAGGCAACGCCGCCGGGCGGGCGGGTGTGGATCGAGGTGTCGGGTGACGTCGCGGGCCGGGTGCAGTTGCGCGTGTCGGACACGGGCTGCGGGATTCCCCCGGATCGCATGCAGGCGATCTTCGAGGACTTCGTGACGACGAAGCGGCGGGGTCTCGGCCTCGGGCTCGCCATCTCGCGCAAGATCGTCGAGCAGCTCGGCGGAACGATCACCGTGGAGAGCACGGTGGGCGAAGGCAGCCGGTTCACGCTGACCTTCCCGAGACTGGCGCGGATCACGGCGGCGTGAGTACGGCCGGCAGGGAAAAGGCCCCGTCCGAGGTCGTCGGGCGGGGCCTTTCGTGCTTCCTGGAGTGACGGGGTGCTACTTGCGCGGCATGACGGCGTCCTTCATGGCCTTCACCACGGTCGCCTTCACGCGCGTCTTGGCCGGGATCTTGATCGGCTCGCCCGTGGCGGGGTTGCGGCCCATGCGCGCCTTGCTCTTGCGCACCGACAGCTTCACGACGCCGGGGAGCGTGAACTCGCCCGAGCGCTTCAGTTCCTTCTCGGCGAGCGCCGCGAGCTCGTCGAACCAGTCACGCACCTCGGTGCGCTTCACCTCGAACTTGTCAGCGAAGAACGCAAAGAGCGCCGACTTGGTCATCTTCTGGGCCTGGGCCATCCGCTTGTCTCCCCTAAATGCACGCGCGCGAGTTGCTGAAGCGGGCCTCGATTTCGTGGCGCGCGTGACACGACGTCGGGCAGGAACGCAATGGCCGGTATGCTAGCGACAAGCGAAACACGTGTCAATCGGCCAGAAATCGTCACTTTCGCGGATGTACACTCGAACGCATGGCTGGTTCCGGCATCGAGACCTTTCCCAACCCGCGTCCAGGGCGCCCTTACGAGATCGACACGCGCTGCCCGGAGTTCACGTCGATGTGCCCGAAGACGGGACTGCCGGACTTCGGCGAGATCCGCATCACGTACGTCCCCGACGCGACGTGCATCGAGCTGAAGTCGTTGAAGTACTACCTGCTCGACTTCCGGAACAAGGGCGTGTTCTACGAGGCGCTGACCAACCAGATCCTCGATGATCTCGTCGCTGCATGCGCGCCGATCCGCATGACCGTCGTCGGTGACTTCACGCCGCGCGGCGGCATCCGCACGTCGGTCACGGCGTCGTACGAGAAGTAGGTCCGCGCGTCGGACACGTCGATCGATTCGCAGGCGTCGACGTTCACATCGAAGCTCACGCTCACCCTCACCGACACTCCCATGACCCACGTCGTGCCGATCGGTCCGGAGTTCGACCTGCACCCGTTCGCGCCGCGCGACATCCCGGACGTCGTCGACGCGTACCTCGAGGAGGCGCATGCCCGCGGCTTGCGCGAGGTGCGACTCGTGCACGGTCGCGGCATCGGCGTCCAGCGCGCCCGCGTGCAGCAGGTCCTCCGCGATCACCCGCTCGTCGCCTCGTTCGAGGACGACCCGCGCAGCCATCTCGGCGCCACGTTCGTGACGCTGCGCGCCTGACACGCCGCGCGACGGCATCCACATTGCTCTCCCACAGCGACGGGCGTCGCGATCGGTCGAATTCTCGAAGGATTTCTGCGATCGCGCCGCGTGACGTGGCAATGACTGCCACGCAGTCCGCAAGGGAGATCGCAGATGCTGCACACACGCGTGCGCTGCCGCGCGAGGGTGTGGGACGTCCTCGACGTGCACGAGGCGACCGACGCCACGACATGGCACCTGCTGCGCGATCACGACACGCCTCGACTCATTGCGTCCCCGCCAGACCGCGTCGAGCCGATGCCGGTGCGCACGCGGCCGGCGGGCCGGCGAGCATGGGCTCGCCATGTGCTGGCCTCGACTCGCACGGCGCCGTCATGGTGGCCCGTACGTGCCGAGCGCCTGCCGATCACGCTCGTGCCCTGGCAACTCGTGCCCGCGATGCTGGTGCTCTCCGGCCATCATCGCCGTCTGCTGCTCGCCGACGAAGTGGGCATGGGCAAGACCATCCAGGCGGCGGTGCTGCTGCAGGAGATCCACGCGCGCGATGCCGCCGCCTGCACGCTCGCGATCGTGCCCGCCGGCCTGCTCGCGCAGTGGCAGGACGAACTGCGCACGAAGGTCGGCCTCGATGCCGTGCTGCTCGACGCCGATGCCCTCCGGCGCGAAGCCGCTCGACCCTCCTCCGACGTCGATGCCTCGAGGGCCGGCGCCTGCTGGCTCGTGTCGATCGACATGCTGCGCCAGGCCGATGTCGTGTCGCTGCTCGCGCGCACGCCATGGACGCTGCTCGTCGTCGACGAAGCCCACCTCGCCGCTCCGGGCACCGCGCGTCTCACCGCCGTGCAGCGGGTCGCGGCAGCAAGCGCGCGCGCCCTGCTGCTCTCGGCCACGCCGACCGCAGGTGGACCGCAGGGACTCACGACGCTGCGTGCCATCGGCGAACGCCCACACGAACGACCCATGGCCGTGGCGCGACGGCCTGCCGCCCTGCTGGCGCGGCCGGCGCGCCGTACGCATGTGCAGCGCATCCGCCTCGACGCCGCGCACGAGGCCGTGTGTGCCCGCCTCGACAGGTTCGCGGACCGCGCACGGCGCGAGTACGGTGCCTCGGGGCTGCTGCCGGCGCTGGTGCTGCGCCGACGAGCGTGTTCGTCGCCGGCCGCGCTCATCCGCTCGCTCGAACGCCGGCTCGACGTGCTCGCCACGTCATCAGTGCCGGCACTCGATTCCCCGCCCGGCCTCTTCGACATGCTGGCCGGCCAGGACGAAGAGGACGAGCTCCTGCGCCTGCCGGCATGGCGCGACGAACGGCGCGAGCGGGCCGAGCTCGAGGCAGTGCTCCGCGACGCGCGGGCGCTCGATCCCGTCGGCCGCAAGCTGGACATCCTCTCGCGCCTCGTCACGCGCGTGGCCGAACCAATCATCGTCTTCACCAGCTACGTGGACACGCTCCGCGCGCTGCGCAACCGCCTCACCGCCCGCCGCATCGTCATCGTCCACGGCAGCCAGCCGGATGCGATCCGCGCGGATGCGATTGCGGCGTTCTGCGATGGCGACGCCGACCTGCTGCTGACGACCGATGCATCGGCCGAAGGGCTCAACCTCCAGGCTCGGTGCCGGTTCGTCATCCACACGGACCTGCCACCGTCGGCGCGCGTGCTCGAACAGCGCATCGGCCGCGTCGATCGCTACGGCCAGTCGCGGCGGGTGCACGCGGTGCTGCTCGCAAGCTGCACCGAGGAAGACAACGCCACGCTCGATCGCCTCACCCGACGATCGCTCGACGAAGAAGCATGGCTGGGCCCGATGACGGGCGACGGGGTCCGTCGCACACGGGTTGCAATGCGAGTACTCACGGCCCGCCGCGCACCCGACGTACCAGATGCGAGCCGCGCGCCGACGCGTCGCCAGGCTGACGTCGCGACCTGCGCCCTCGCGCCATCGCGATACCGTCGGCTGGCGGCGCGGCTCCGACTGCCCACGGCCGCGCGCGCGCTGTGGGTCGGCACACTGACGGTCACAGGGGATGCACCACTCTCGTCGTCGGCATGGCCCGTGGTGCTCGCGAGCCGCTCGCCGCGGCCACCGACATCGCTCGCCGCATGGCAGGCCCTGCTGCCCGGAACGGTGCGGCGTGCCATGCGGCTCGTGCGTCGGATGCACGAGTGGGCGAGCGCGGCCGAAGATGCGGCGCGAGTGGAACGATCGCGTCACGACGGCGACCTGTTCGGGATGGGCACCCCTGGACGACGGCACGTCGGGTACGCACATGCCTCATCGCCCATCGGCACACGCCGCGGCACGACGTGGGTGCACGCGCAACCACACGGTGTCCTCGTCTGCCGCGAACCCGGCGGCGCAGGCAGTGCGTCGTGAGCGCGCCATGGCTGTCGGGCGGCCGCATCGCCGCACGCGTGCTCGAGCGGCAGTTGTCGGCGCTCCTGCTCCACGATCGGCACGACGCGGGGGCCACGGCAGCCATGCACCGGTGCGTGCGCATCTGGCGTGACGCGGGTGAAGCGCTCGGGCCGGCGTCTGGCGCGACCGCGGTGTGGATGCACCTCGTCGCGCCATGCGCGGGGGTGCTCGGATGGTCGCCCGGGCCCGACACCGCGGCACAGCTCGGTGGCATGCCGGTGCGCGTCGCCGATGCCCTGATCGGCAGCGCGCCCCTGACGCTCGTCGCGCTGCCCTGGGGTGCCTCCCAGGAAGGCCTGCGGCGTGCGTGCACGCGGCTCGGCAGCGGGCGGTGCGCAGCATGGGTGAGCGTGTGCAACGGCTCGTCGTGGCGCTGGTACGACACCGCACGACCCTTCGCGCGCGACCATCTCGCGATCGATCTCACCGCAGCCTCCGTCGATGCCCGCGTGTGGCAGGCGCTCTGGTTGCTCGGGCAGCCGGCAGGGCGTTCGCGGAGGGGCGTGAGCACGCCGGCATGGATCGATCGACTCGTCGCAGCGAGCGCGGCAGCAGCCTCGGGCACGGCGTCTGCGCTGCGGGAAGGCGTAGCGAGTGCGCTCGATGACCTCGCGCGTCATGCGCGCGGCAGCCGCGACGAGCACGTCGCGCTGATCTTCCAGTGGCTCTTCCTGCTGTTTGCCGAGTCGCGACAACTCGTGCCGGCATGGCATCCGGCGTTCAGGCGCAGCTACGCGATCACGACACTCGCGCACGGGGCCCGACGAGGCGGCGCGGCGATGCCGGTCGGCCTGCACGAGAGCGTCACCGCGGCGGGCGCGCTCTGGCGGCGAGGCGGCCGGCTGGGAGACCTTCACGTCGGTGCGCTCAACGGCCCGTTGTTCACGGCAACGCTCGGGTCGCCATCCGGCAGGCGGTTGCCAGATTCCGTGATGGCTGGCGTGCTCCACCGTCTCACGGCGGAGCACGTGCAAGGCCGCGTCGTCGATGCCTCCGAACTCGGCGTCGAGCATCTCGGCGGCATCTACGAGCACCTGTTGGGCGCGCCTGCGCAACAGGGACCCGCGCTTCAGCGCAAGGGCACGGGTGCATACTACACGCCGACCGCGCTGGCCGACCTGCTCGTGCAGCGCACGCTCGATCCGCTCGTCCGCGGTGCGTCGGCCGAGCAGATCCTCGCACTGCGTGTCCTCGATCCGGCAATGGGCAGCGGCGCGCTGCTGGCGGCCGCGCTGCGGCATCTCGTCAGCGCCGTGGAGGCGGCGTGGGTGCGCGAGGGGCGCGGCGGGCCGCTCGACGTGTCGCGTCACGAGCGCGAGGCGCTCCCGCGGCGCATCGCCGAGCAGTGCCTCTTCGGCATGGACGTCAATGCGCACGCGGTGCAGGTGGCGCGGCTGTCGATCTGGCTGCTGTCGCTCGCTCCCGACCGTCCCCTCACGTGGCTGGATGCGCACCTGCGGGTCGGCAACAGCCTGATCGGCACGTCGCCCGCGACCATCCTCGCGCGCGCCCCGGTTCGCGGGCGCGGAGGGCGCCAGCCGGCGCACGGACAGTTGCCGCTCTTCGACCTCCAGCACTGGCACCACGAGGCGGCGAGGCTCGGGCCGCAGCGTGCCGCCGTGGCCGCGCGTCCGACAGACAGCGTGGACGATGTGCGCACCAAGTCGCGCCTGCACGACGCCCTTCGCGCCGAGGACGTGCTCGTCGCGTGGCGCACGCGCGCCGATGCGTGGTGCGGAGCGGCAATGGACGCCACGCCGGAGCCGGCGGCGGTGTGGCGCAGCGTTGATGCCGCCATCCGCGCCGGCACCGCGACGACCGGCCATCTCGATGCCTGCCGGCGTCGCTGGACGACGAGCGCGCGCACGCACGACGCCGTGCACTGGCCGCTCGAGTTCCCGGACGTGTTCGACGGCGGCCGCCACGGCTTCGATGCCGTCATCGCGAACCCGCCGTGGGAGATGCTGCGCGGCGACCTCGGCACCGACGACGACAGGGCCGCGCGCCGCGGAGACATCGGGCCGCTCCTGCGGTTCACGCGCAACAGCGGCCTCTACCGGTCGCTCGGTGGACACGTGAACAGCTATCAGGTGTTCGTCGAACGGCTCCTTCACCTGGTGCGGCCGGGCGGCAGGGTCGGCTGCCTCCTGCCCGGCAGCGTGCTCGCCGACCACGGCGCGGCGCCGCTGCGCCGGCTCGTCCTCGGCAACGCCGCCCTCGATCACCTCTCCGTGATCGAGAACCGCGAGGGACTGTTCCCCATCCATCGGTCGATGCGGATCGTCGTCATGAGCGGCACGGCAGGCGCGCCGACCGACGGCCTGCTCCTCGACGATGGCCACCAGTTGCGGCTGCGTGCAACGACATCTCCGTCGGTGCCGACGCTCGTCACGCGCACGCTGCTTCGCCGTGCGACGGCTGATGCCGAGGCCATTCCGAGGCTGCGCGATGCCGACGAGATGGCGCTTCTCGAGCGCCTCATCGACTGGCCGCGTCTCGGCGAGGGCGGGTGGGGCCTCCACTTCGGACGCGAGTTGAACGCCACCGACGACCGGCACCTGTGGCAACGGCCTGCCCATGCGGGAAGCGCCACGGGCGACCGGCGCCTGCCGATCGCAGTCGTGGACGGCAAGCACCTGCACGCGTTTGCCGTGCACCGACCCGTGGACGGCCCGACCATCGGCGAGGACGCCGCGCGCACGGTGCTGCCCGCCGAGCCATGGCGGGTGTGGCGGCTCGCCTATCGCGACGTGTCGTCGCCGACGAACACGCGGTCGCTCATCGCGGCGCTGCTGCCACCGCACTGCGTGTCCACGCACACGCTGTTCTGCCTCCGCACGCCCACAGGCCTTGCCACCCAGTTGTACCTGTGCGGGATGCTGAACAGCCTCGTCGCCGACTGGTTCGTGCGCCGCTACCTCGGGGCGCACGTGACGACGAAGCTCGCCGGCGTGGTGCCCGTGCCGCGCGTGCCCCCATCCGACGCACGCCGGCGGCGGGTCGTGCGGCTCGCGCTGCGTCTGATGCGCAGCCCGGCCGACGTCGAGGCCGATGCCGAACTGCAGGCGGCCGCCGCGTCGCTCTACGGCCTCGACGGCAGGGAGCGCGAGGTCGTGGCGCGCGACTTCGCGCGCCTGCCCGGTGAGGTGCGGGCGAGGATGCGCTGAGCCCGCGTCACCACGCGGCCCAGATCGTCACGCCGAGCACCACGAGCACGCCGAGCGCCGCGGCCGCGAAGAACCAGTCGCGTTCGCGCACGTACTCGGCGCACGAGAGCGCGACGCGCAGCATCGGCGTGCCCATCAGCACGAGCAGGCCGGCGTTCAGCAGGAACGCCGACACGTCGCCGGGTGCCGCCAGGTGCACGGCGAGCCCGATGGCGAGCAGCGCCGTGCTCACGCCGACGCCAGCCCACAGCGTGCGCCCGAGCAGCGCCTCGAACGACGCCTGCATCGCACGCGTGTCGGTGGCTTGCGTCATGCCCGCACCAGCATCGTGAGCGCCACGCCGACGAGGACGAATCCGAGGAGTATCTTGAGGCCGCTTGCGCGCGCGTGCTCGGCGATCCAGAAGCCGCCGCGCGTGCCGGCCATCACGCCGAGCACCGACGCGGCCGCGTAGTGCGGCAGGATCTCGCCAGCCGCGTAGTAGAAGGGAGCAGAGGCGGCAGCCGTCACGCCAATCATCAGCGAGCTCGTCGCCGCGGCCACGCGCAGGGGCACGCCGCACCATGCATTCAGCGCCGGCACCTTCAGGATGCCGCCGCCGATGCCGAGCAGGCCCGAGACGTTGCCGGCGATGAGCGACACGAACAACGCAACCGGCATGTTGCGCACGCGGTAGTGCGCGACGCGCTTCAGATCGGTCGAGTAGAACTGCCCTCCGAGCCATCCGGTGCGCGTGTCGTCTGCCGGCAGGGCCTGCCGCTGCTTCAACTGGCGGAAGAGCACGCCCGCCATCACGAGCGCGACGATGCCGAAGGTCACGTGCAGCGTGCGCTGGGAGAGGTACTGGGCGGTGAGGCCGCCCGTCAGGCCGCCGATCGTCGTGGCGATCTCGAGGATGATGCCGAGCCGCAGGTTGATGGTGCCGTCGCCCGTCCGCTGGGCCGAGACCACGCTCGACGTCGCGATGACGGTCATCAGGCCGATGCCCGCCGCCTGCCTGAACGGCAGGCCGTACACGAGCGTGAGTGCGGGAACGAGGAACACGCCGCCGCCGAGGCCGAGGAGCGCCCCGAAGAGCCCGGCAAGCGCCCCGAGGCCCACGACTCCGGCAATGGCGATCATCGCGGGTTCACGACCCCGGCGTGCCGTGGACCCACGGCGTCAGGGCCGCGGCGAGCGTGGACATCACCGGCGTCGGGACGCCGAGGCGCGATCCGCGGCGCACGACGTCGCCTGCAAGCGCGTCGAGCTCGATGCGCTTGCCCGCCTGCAGGTCGATGAGCAGCGACGACCGCGTGCCGTGCGGGAGAGCGTCCATGTAGCCGTGGACCTGCGAGAGGATGTCTGCCGACACGCCGACGCCTTCCGCGCGGGCGACGGCGAGTGTCTCGGCAAACGCGGCCACGAGCGTCGCACGAAGGGCCGGCGTTGACCAGACGACGCCGGCAGGCTGCCGGGCCGCGCCGGTGACGGCCGCGAAGGGCGCAAGGTAGATGAACTTCTCCCACAGCGGCACGCGGGCATCGGCGGCCGCGAGGGCGTCGATGTCGGCCCCGCGCAGGCACTCGGCAAGCGCGAGGACCCTCGCCGACGGCTCCGCGGCTCCCGGCGTCGTCACCTCGCCGAACGCGATGCGCCTGTGCGTGCCCGTCTGTTCGATGAGCCCTGGCGCGCGGATGGCCGTGGCGATGTGCGTGGGACCCGCGAGCACACGATCCGCGCCGACGAGGGCGCCGACCTCCTCGGCGCTCGTCAGGCCGTTCTGCAGGGTGAGGACGACCGTATCCGGCCCCACGAGCGGCGTCAGGAGAGGCAGCGCCGTTGCGTTGTCGTAGGTCTTCACCGCATACAGCACGACGTCCACGGGGCCGATCGCGGCCGGGTCGGCACTGGCACGCGGGTGCACGACGAGGTCGCCGAGCGGGCTCCAGATCCACAAGCCGCGCGCGCGGATTGCCTCGAGGTGCGCACCTCGCGCCACGAGCGCGACATCGTGGCCCGCGTGGGCCAGCCGCGCACCGTAGTACCCCCCGACGGCACCGGCGCCGACGACAGCGAACGTGATCTTCGACATCCCGCCGGCATTCTGGATCGAAGGCGGGTCGAATGCCGAACGAGGCGGCGTACCGGGTACCGGGCTGCGGGTCCGGTAGATCGATAGATCGGGTGGCACAATCGCGCGCCTCGTTCGTTGCGCCGCGCTGCCGGCGTTCAAGAGGGTGATGCGTTCCCTGTATGCACGCCTGCACGACCGCTACTCACCGTCACGCCGCGACGGCATCACCCGCCGCGAGATGCTCGTGGCATCGGTCGCCGCCGGGGCCGGGCTCCTGCTCAGCACACGCGTCGGCGCCCAGCCCTCGCCGGGCCGCGGCCGCGTGATCGTGATTGGCGCCGGCTTCTCGGGCCTTGCGGCCGCGTACGAGCTCGCAAGCGCCGGCGTGGACGTGCAGGTGGTGGACGCGCGCAACCGCGTCGGCGGCCGCGTGCTGTCGTTCACCGACTTCGTGCCCGGCAAGGTCGTCGAGGGCGGCGGCGAGCTGATTGGCTCCAACCACGTGCTGTGGCAGGCATACGCGAAGACCTTCGGCCTGGCGATGCTCGACATGGAGGAGGAAGGCAGCCTCGAGGCGCCCGTGGTGATCGACGGGCAGCGCCTGACCGGCGCGCAGGCCGAACGCCTGTTCGTCGAGATGGACGCGGCGTTCGCGACGATGAACGACGACGCCCGCGCCATTGCGGACGCCGATCGGCCGTGGCTCGCCACCAACGCGGTGGCCCTCGACCTCAGGACCGTCGGCGACTGGGTCCGGGGCCTGTCGTGCTCGGACACCTGCCGGCGCGCCATCGACGCGATGCTGACCGCCGACAACGGCGTGCGCACCGAGTGGCAAAGCTACCTCGGGCACCTCGCGATGGTGAAGGGCGGCGGAATCGAGGCCTTCTGGACCGATTCGGAACTCTATCGGTGCCGGGGCGGCAACCAGCAGCTCGCGACGCGGCTCGCCGACGGCATCGGCCGGGATCGCATCACGCTCGGGACGCCCGCGACGCACGTGCGCACGTCGTCAGCCGGCGTGCACGTGCAGCTCGCGGGTGGCCGCACGCTCGAAGGCGACCACGTGGTGATCGCGGTGCCGCCCAACACCTGGAACCGCATCGCCTTCGACCCGGTGCTGCCGGCCCACATCCATCCGCAGGTCGGCTCGAACGTGAAGTGCCTGATGCGGGTGCGCAGCCAGTTCTGGACGCGCGCACGCCTCTCGCCGAACCTGCTCGCGAGCGGTCCCGTGCAGATGACGTGGCACCAGACCGAGAACCAGCCCGGCGTCGGGACGTGCCTGAACGCGTTCTCGGGCGGGCCCGCGGCCGAGGAATGCCGCTCGTGGCCGGCCGAGGAGCGGACGAAGCGCTACCTCGCGGCGCTGTCGCCGGTCTATGCGGGCCTGCCGGCCGCACTGATTCGGACGCGGTTCATGGACTGGCCGGGCGATGCGTGGTCGCGGGGCGCCTATTCGTTCCCCGCCCCGGGCCAGATCATGCACGTCGGCGCGACGCTCTGGGACGGCATCGGCGGACGGCTGCAGTTTGCCGGCGAGCACTGCGCGTACGCGTTCACCGGCTACATGGAGGGGGCCCTGCACTCGGGGGTCGCCGCCGCACGACGCATCGCGGCCAGCCTCGGCGTCGAGCCAAAAGTCGCGTAAGCCTCCGCCTACACGGGAGCGGCGGCGAGCAGCGCCTCGATCTCCTCGAGCGCGGGCACGCCGCCGATGGCACCCGGCCGCGTGCAGCTGAGGCCGGCGGCCGCGTTGGCGAACCGCAACACCTGCTCGGTCGGCCAGCCCTGCAACGTGCCGTAGATGAAGCCCGCCCGGAACACGTCGCCGGCACCCGTCGTGTCCACGGCCTGCACCTTGAAGCCCGGTGAGTGGATCAGGCGGTCGCCGTCGAGCGCGATCGCACCCTCGGCTCCGACGGTCACGCACAGCAGGCCGTCGTGCACGTCGCGCAGCTGGCGCAGCGCCGTCTCGAGATCCGCCGCGCCTGTCAGCCCGGCCGGCACGTGCTCGGCGAAGATCGGCACCGTGACCGACGTCACGAGGTCGATCGTCCGCGGCGTCAGCCTGTCGATGTCGCTCGTGACGACGAGCGACGCGTCGCGCGCGATGCCGGCGGCGACGATTGCCGCCTCCTGATCCACGTCGTCCACGTGCAGGAGCCTGGCGCTGACGATGGCGTGCGCCGGAATCTCGTGCGGCCGCAGTTCGAGGGTCTCGTCCCGGTCCCACAGGACGATGCGCTCGCCCGTGTTCTCGTCCACCATGATGACGGCGTACTGGTTGCGCGCGTCCTTGATGACCGAGTCCGTGCAGTCCACGCTGTGGTGGGCGAGCTCGGCGCGAATCCGGCGCCCGTTGTCGTCGGTGCCGGTCGCACCGATGTACTTGGCGCGCAGCCCGAACCGCGCGCAGGCGACGAGCGCGGTCGTCATCTGCCCGCCGCAGCTGATGGTCTCGCGGCTGATCCGCATCTTGGCGAACGTGCCGCTCGCCTGCGGCACCGCCGGCAGGCGGTAGACGAAATCGACGGCATTGGCCCCGAGGCCAACGACATCCCACTCGGGAACGGGGACGGACACGGTCGGCAAGTATATCGAGTCGGACGCGTCAGCCGCGCGAGGCGTCGATGAGGTGCCGGATCCGGGCCACGAGATCGGCTGGCGTGAACGGCTTGCGCAGCAGGTGCGCGGCGTCCACCGGCTGCTGGAGCAGCGACTCCGAATAGCCCGTCACGAGCAGCACCGGCAGCCCGGGCCGGCGACGCGCGACCTCCGTGGCGAGGTCGTCACCGCTTCGCCCCGGCATGACGACGTCGGACACGACGACAGCGAGGCCCGGCGAGTCGAGGTAGCGGAGCGCGCCGTCCACGTCGCGTGCCTCGAGCACGGTGTAGCCATACTCACGGAGCGCGCGGGCCGCCAGCTCGCGCACGAGCCCATCGTCCTCGACGAGCAGGACCGTCTCGCTGCCTCGCTGCGCACCTGGCGCCGTCGGTCCACCGGCCTTCTCGGCGGGCGGTGCGGCACCGAGCGGCAGGCGCACGATGAACGTCGCCCCGGCACCCGGCGCACTCCTGCAGGTGATCTCGCCGCCCGTCTGCGTGACGATGCCATACACCGTCGAGAGGCCGAGGCCGGTGCCCGCATCGCCCTTTGTCGTGTAGAACGGCTCGAAGATCCGCGACCGCACGTCCTCGGCCATGCCGACGCCCGTGTCCTGCACGGTCAGTTCCACCAGCGTGCGTGGCGGCGCGTCCGTCGGTGCCGTCGCGTGCGACTGCTGCACGAGCTGCGTGGCGACGCGCAGCGATCCGCCGCCCGGCATGGCATCCCGCGCGTTGACGACGAGGTTCAGCAGCACCTGCTCCATCTGTCCGACGTCGGCCACGACCCATGTGGGGTCGTCGGTGAGCTCGGTGCGCAACTGCACGTCCTCGCCGATGATGCGGCGGAGCATGCGGTTCAGGCCGCGCACGAGGCCGTTGAGATCGAGCGTCTCGACCTGCAGCACCTGGCGGCGGCTGAACGCGAGGAGCTGGCGCGTGAGTTGGCTGGCGCGCCGCGCCGCGTTGTCGATCTCGTCGAGTTCAACGCCGCGCCGCTGGCGGACGCGCAACAGCTCGCAGTAGCCGAGGATCACGGTCAGCAGGTTGTTGAAGTCGTGGGCGACGCCGCCGGCAAGCCTGCCGATGCCTTCGAGCTTCTGCGACTGGAGCAACTGCGCCTGCAACTGGTCGTGCTCCGACCGGTCGCGGATGATGACCGTCGTCAGCTTGTCGCCATCGTCGGCCGTCGAGATCGAGGCCTCGATGGGGAACGACTCTCCGGACGCGCGGCGTGCGCGCAGCTTGCCGAGCGCCGGCCTGCCGCCTTCGAGGTCGCCGGCCACGCGCGTCGCGATGAGCGAACGGTCGGCGCCCCTGGACTCGACAGGGATGAAGCGCGCGATGTCCGATCCGATCGCGTCGTCGGCGGCGACGCCGAACATCTGCTCGGCGGCCGGATTGAAGTACACGATGCGGTGATCGGTCCCGACGCTGACGATGGCGTCCATGGCGGCGCCGAGGATGCCGGCAAGCCGCGCCTCGCTCGCCCGCAGCCGCTCGGTCATGCCGACGATCTCGCTCATGTCCACCGAGAGCGACAGCACGCCGGACGGACGCCCCGTCCCATCGCGACGCGGCGTCACGGTGGTCTCGAACCAGCGCTGTTCGCCGTTGACCGGCAGGCACACGCGCGCCCGCAGCGACGAGCCTTCCTCGATGGCTCGCTGCTTCATGCGGGTGAGCTGCGCGAGCGCGTCGCCGCTGAAGACGTCGGACTCGTGACGGCCGATGACGTGGGGTCCGACTGGCGAGGGCGTCGTCTGTTCGCCCGCGGCCGTGTATCGCAGGTTCAGGTCCTGCTCCGCGATCGAGATGCGGGCAACCCGCAGCAGTTCGGCCCACGCGTCGACCTGATCGTTCGTGCCGGATCTCGCCGAAGCAGCTGAAGTACGACTGGACTGGTTGTCTTGCATTGGCCAGGTGGTCGGTCAGCGCATCTCCACGACACGCTCGAGCCGGTATCGACGCGGCGTCGCGGTCTCGCGCAGCAGCCACACGCGCGCCGCGCCGCCCACGACTATTCTTGGCGCCTTCGCGTCGGCATTGCCAGCAGGCAGCGTCACGTCCTGTCCCACGGTCGCGTTCGAGTAGGCGGGGGAGACGAACAGCCCGGTTGCATCGATCTCCTCGAGCGCGCCGTAGACGCGCAGGTCGCCGAGATCCTGGATGCTGCCCTGCCAGCGGAGGGTGCGTCCCTTCGGCCCCTGCCGCACCACGCGGCTGCCCGCGAGCCCGACATCACCAATGAACGGATCCACACCCGTGCCCGGGATGACGGTGCCGCCGCGGACGATCGTGTGGAAGAGCCGGCTGCCGTTCTCGGGCAGGCGCTCGTAGACCGTCGGATCGGCGTCGGCAACGCGGCCGCTCGCAAGCGCATCGAGCGCCGTGACGATTGCCACGAAGTTCAACTGCACCAGCGTGCGATCGGGGTCGGGACCCGGCCAGGGCCCCGTCTCGATCAACACGACGCCCGTGCCCCACTTCGTGATGTTGTCGCCGAAGGCCCGCACCTCGAACTCGTCGTCGTAGCGGCCGATGCGGCCGGCTGCAAACGGCTGCAGCGCGTCCACGATGACGCTCGATGCGCGCTTGGTGAGCTGGCGGCGCGCGTCCTCGGACCGCGCTTCGTCGTATGCGACAGCGAGCAGCGAGATGACGGCCGGCTGCGGCGGCGTGCCGACCGACGTCCGCCAGTTCTGGTTGTGGAGGTTGAAGCCGATGATCGGCTCGACCTTGTCTCGCAGGGCCTTCAGGATGCGTCCCTCCGGCGTCTGCAGCAGCAACGCGTCGCGATTGATGTCGACACCCTGGGCGTTGCGCCGCGTGAAGCGTTCGGCACCGTCGGGGTTGAGCATCGGCACCATGTGGAGCGTGAGGGTGTCGAGCATGCGGACGACGACCGGATCGGTCCGGTGGTTCAGCAGCCACTGCGACATGTCGAGCAGGGCCGACGTCGCGGTCGGCTCGTCACCGTGCATCTGCGACCACAGCAGGACGGGCTTGCTGCCGCGGCCGACAGTCAGGTGATGGATGGCGCGGCCCTCGACCGAGCGGCCGAGCACCTCGTCCCGGAACATCCCGGCGCCGTCGCGAACGAGGCGCGCAAGCTGTGCCTCGAGGATCTCGTGCGTGACGAGCGGTGGCGGAGGAAGCGCAATCCGCTCGGCTGTCCACGTGGCGGCGAGTTCCCGGGGGGCCGGGGCGCGGAGGTCCTGCGACGCGGTGGCGCACGACGCCACCACGAGCGTGAACAGGACGGCAGCGCCCGCGCGCAACGAGGCGGCGGGTCGGAGGGCGAGACGTGACATTCGGTGTGGGGGTGGACGGGCGGTCCCGTCAGTAGGTGCCGGAGAGCTCCGGCTTGCGGTCGACGAAGCGGCGGCGGCCGGCACGCGGCTTCTGGATCTCGAAGGCGTCGAACAACTGGCCCGTGACCGTACGGGCCTCGAACCGCAGCGACTGCGGCGACACCGTGATCACCTGGTACAGCTGGACGTTGGCCGCGGTGCGCGTCGCCCAGGCGCGGTCCTTGCCGACCTCTTCCATCGAAGGCCCACTCACCGAGACGACATACACCGTGCCCTCGTCGTCGCGGCGGGCGGTGCCGGCGGCTGCGATGTTCTCGCCGCGGCCGTAGGCGTGATCGTGGCCCTGCAGCACGAGGTCCACGTCGTGCTTGTCGAACAGCGGCTTGAGCGCGGTGCGCAGCGACGCATTGTCTCGATCGACGCCGAGCGAGAACACGGGATGGTGCAGGACGACGATCGTCCAGCGGTTCTTGTTGCCTTCGAGGCGGGACGCGAGCCAGGCGGCCTGATCGGCAATCCGCGCGTCCTCCACCGAGTTGAGGACGATCACGCGAGCGCCCTGATAGTCGAAGGAATACACGGTTTCGGCAAGGCCGTCCGGGCCGTCCTCGGGCAACGCGAACTGGTGCCGCCACAGCGGCGCGAGCTGTCGCGGGTCCTCGCGGTTGATACGGGCGTACTCGAGATTGCCGACCGCCGGGACCTGCGGAATCATCGCGTTCGCCCAGCCGGCGGCCCTGAACCACTCCGCCCACTGATCGTCGCTCTCGCCGATGCTCACGAGATCGCCGGAGTGGACGACGAACCGCGACCGCGGGGCGTCTGTCAGTGCCGCGCGCATCGTCCGCGCCCACAACGAGCGGACGTCGCTCTGGGCGTCGCCGAGGAAGATGAACGAGAACGGCGACGGTTCGACACTCGCCGTCCGGAACTGGAACCACTCGCTCCAGGTCGTGCCATCGCCGACGCGGTAGGCGTACAGCGTGTTGGGGCGGAGTGCCGTGAACCGGGCCTCGTGGTAGTAGGCCGTGCCGCTCGGGACGGGCACGGCGGCAATGCGGGCCGGCGCCCGGCGTGCGAGCGCACCGAAGCCCGGGTTGGCACTGGCTTCGGCAATCTCGGCAAAGGACTCGTCCACGCGCGCGTCGGTCCGCCACGTGACCGCCTGCGTGCGCGCCGGATCGTCGCGCCACGTCAGCACGACGCGTGTCGGTCGGCGGCCTGGATCGGCAGGCGGAGCGGTGAGCGGCGCCTGCGCCGGCAGCGCCACCGAGCCGAGGCCCAGGGCCAACACGCCGAGCAGGACGCCGAAGCGGCGCGCTGTCATGAAGAGCAAGTTCCCTGCGAAGGATCGAGCGCGCGGGGAGACGCCGATCGCAACTCGGCGCATGCTAGCACGGACAGCCGTTCCAGCTCGGCCTGCGGTTCAGACAGCTCTACCGTCGTGCCACTGGCGGCCTGCGCCAGTCTGCCTCCGGGCGTCGGGCGCGCTCGGCGCTCGGCGCGACCCCCATGCCCCGTACCTCGTACGCGGATCGGCGTTACGCTGTCCGCGTGACAAGCCTGCTCGCGCTCCAGACGCCGCTCGTCGTGATCGACGCGCCGACGATGACCGCCAACATCGCGCGCATGGCCGAGGCTGCCGCCGCCGGCGACAAGCAGCTGCGACCGCATGGCAAGACGCACAAGAGCGCCTGGGTCGCACGGCAGCAGGTCGCGGCCGGGGCGGTGGGCCTTGCCTGTGCCAAGCCCGGCGAGGCCGAGGTCTTTGCCGCCGCCGGCATCGACGACCTGCGCATCGCCTACCCCATCGCGCCGAGCTACGCGCCGCGGGTGCTCTCGCTGATGGACGGCGTGCGTCTCTCGACGATCGTCGACGACGTGGGTGTGGCGCAGGCCTGGTCGAACGCCATGGAAGCCGCCGGGCGCCGCCTCGAGGTCCTCGTGAAGATCGACGTCGGAACCCACCGCTGCGGCGTGGACCCTCGTGAGCGCGACGCCGTCGCGTTCATCGAGGCCGTCAGCCGCATGCCGGGGCTCGACCTTCGCGGCCTGCTCAGCCACGCCGGCCACGCGTATGCCGCGACATCGGCCGACGCCGTCGCGCAGATCGCCCGCGACGAGGCCGCCATGATGGCCGAGCTCGTGGCCGGGTGCGCCGCACGTGGAATCGAGCTCGCGGAGGTCAGCGTCGGCTCGACGCCGACGGCACGCGTCAGCGCGACGCTCGACGGCATCACGGAGCTCCGGCCCGGCAACTACGTCTTCCACGATCGCACGCAGGTCGGGCTCGGCGTCGTGGGATGGGAGGGCTGCGCGCTCCGCATCCACGCCTCGGTCGTGTCCTTCCCGGCACCCGACAGGCTGGTGCTCGATGCGGGCAGCAAGGTGCTGTCCTCGGACGGCGCGCGCGGCTTCGCAGGGGCCGCCCCCGGCTTCGGCGCGGTGCTCGGTGCCGACGGCCAGCCGGCCGGCGCGTTCGTCATCGAACGCCTCTCCGAGGAGCACGCCGTCGTCCGGGTCACGGGGCCGACGAACCTGCGCATCGGCGATCGCGTGACGATCGTCCCCAACCACGCCTGCGTCGTCGCCAACCTGACGAACGGCTACGTCGTGGCCGATGGCGATCAAGTGCTCGAGCGGCTGCCGGTCGATGCACGCGGGTGCGTCAACTGACGGGCAGCTGTCGTACACTCAGCGACGCTATGGCGCAGGGCACCCGTGAAGTCGGCGACGCACTCGGGATGATCGAGACCCGGGGTCTGGTGGGCATGGTCGAGGCCACCGACGCAATGCTGAAGACGGCAAACGTCACGCTCGTCAGCTGGCAGAAGGTGGATGCGGGCCTCGTGACGGCAATCGTCCGGGGCGACGTCGCCGCCGTGAAGGCCGCGACCGATGCCGGCGCTGCCGCAGCCCGCCGCGTCGGCGAGCTCGTCGGCGTTCACGTCATCCCGCGCCCGGCCGACGACGTCGAACAGATCTTCCCGATCGGCTGACGCCTGTGCGCCTTCGTCGGGCGCCCGGCACTCGGCCGCGTCACTCGATGACGACGGCCGTCCCGCTGGCGCTCACCATCAGCATGCTGCCGCCGTTCCCGATGGTCTCGTAGTCGAGATCCACGCCAATCACGGCGTTGGCCCCGAGCGCCGCGGCCTGCTGCTGCATCTCCTGGACGGCGAGTTCCTTGGCCTTGCGCAGCTCCGACTCGTAGGCCGCCGACCTCCCGCCGACGATGTCGCGGATGCCGGCAAACAGGTCCCGGAAGATGTTCGCCCCGAGGATGGCCTCCCCACTCACGAGGCCGATGTAGCGCACGACCTTCCCCGTGTCGAGCGTGTGTGTCGTCGTGATCAGCATGTCGCTCTCCGTCGCCTGCCCCGTACCCTGAACCCGCCCTCGCGCCGATCTACTTCTCGACGACCGTGAAGGCATCGGCAAGGCGGCTCGCCACGCGCGCCGCGTCCACGTCCTTCTGCGTGACGCCGTCGGCGGTGTGTGTCCAGAACCGCACCGTGAGCCGCCGGTATTCCAGCAGGAAGTCCGGATGATGGTCGGCCGCTTCGGCCTCGAAACCGAGGCGTGTCAACAGCGCCACGGCATCGGCAAAGCTCGCCGTGGTGAACTGTCGTGCAATGGCGTTGCCGTCGCGCACCCAGCCAGGCAAGGTGGCAAGGGCCGTGTCGATCTGCGTGGCATCGAGCTTATCCGTCACCCTGATCCTCCCGTTCAGAGATCGAAACGTGCAGGTGACAGGGCCGCCGGAACGGCCGTCCCATCGTTGCGCACCACCTGAGAGACGAGATCCGCCGTCAAGGGCGCAAGCAGCGCGCCGTGGCGGAAGTGCCCTGTCGCATACACGAGCCCGGGCGCGCGCTGCGACGGGCCGACGATCGGCAGGCCGTCGGGCGAGCCGGGACGCAAACCCACGCGCACTTCCGAGAAGCCTGCCTGTGCGAGCCCGGGAATCACGCCCTGGGCCGCGGCGCACAACTGCGAGACACCCGCCACCGTTGCGCGCGCGTCGAACCCGGCTTCCTCCATGGTTGCGCCGACGAGCAGTTCGTCGCCCCACGGCACCATGTAGCAGCCCTTGCCCCAGAGCACGCGGCGCACGTTGCTGCCGCTCACGACCAGCCGCAGCAGCTGGCCGCGGACCGGCGGCGTCGGCGTCGCAGGATGTCCCTCGATGGGCAACTGCATGGACCACGCCCCCGCGGTGACGACGACGTGGGGGGCGATGTAGGTGCGCGTCTGCGTCTCGACGGCAAGGCGGCCGTCGGCAGCGGCGACGCGCGCAACGCGTTCGCCCGCGACGAACGACGCGTCGTGGTGCAGCGTGGCGACGCGCAGCGCCTCGACGAGGTCGCGGATGCGCACCGCGCCGTGGACGTCGATCAGCAGCGCCGCGCGCTGCGTCGTGGCAAGCGGTTCGATCTCGTGGACGTCCGCGGGATCGTCGAGCAGCTGGCACGGCACGCCCTGCGCATGGAGTCGCCGCGCCACGTCGGCGAGCGCCGCGGCGGCCTCCTCCGAGTCGGCAACCTGCAGGGTGCCCTGCCGCACATACGGCACCTGGAGATCCGAGTCGCGCTGCACGCGAGCGACGAACGTGTCGTAGAGCGCCAGGCTGCCCGCGCCGAGTTCCTGGAGCGTGCTGTCGTGCTTGCCCTCGATGTAAGGGCACAACATGCCGGCCGAGGCCTGCGACGCGCCGGACCCCGGCGTGCGCGCGTCGAGCACGAGGACCGACGCGCCCTCACGCGCGAGGGAGTGGGCGATGGCGCAGCCGATGAGCCCCGCGCCGATGACGATGACATCGGGAGACGCCGACACGCTTCACAGTGTAACGAAAGGCAGGACAGGTTCCCCGAACGTGGCGTGCGCCCCGTCACGAAGACGTCACGACCACCCGCCGTGCCGGAACCGCTACTGCCGGCGCATGTCGCGGAACTGCACCTGCGTCCGGTAGTCGTCCTGCAGATTGCCACCGGTGCGCGCGCGGTCCACGAACAGCCCGTAGCTTCCCGTCATCGTCCCGAGGATCGGGTCGATGGTGCCGCGCAGCGTGCTCACCTCCACGCGCAGCGTGGGTGTCGTGGTCGGGACGTCGATGCGGCCGGCAAGCGCCAGCTGGTCGTCGGCGGCAACCTGTCCGGTGAGGGGAACCGTGGCCGTCGGCTCGGCCGAGTCGACAAGCGTGCCCGTCAACAGGTCGCCGACCTGCGTCACGGACAGCGTGATCGTGCCCCCCGTGGCGGCACCAGGTGCGCAGATGGGCGTCGTGGACGCCGGATTGCACGCGAGCTGGATCCTGCTCGCGCCGCCTCGCCACGTGCCGTTGTAGTCGGGCACGACGCGTAAGGCCACGCTGCCAGATGCCGTGCCGGAGCTGGCCGTGACCGTTGCGCGGCCCGGCCGTCCGGCGGTCGCCTGCCCCGCGGCGCTCACGGCGACGACCGTGGTGTCGGTGCTGACCCACGTCAGGCCGGCGACGGGTGCCCCGCCGCTCGCGGCCGTGAGCGGGACGGTCTCGCCGGCCCTCAACGTCGCGCGCGGCGCGACGACCTGCAGCGTGCCACCGGGCGACGTCGGCGTGTCGGTCGAGCTGTCGCAGCCGGCAGCCAGCACGGCAAGCAGGAACAGGCAGGTCGCGCCGGGGGCGGTCAGGCGGGCTCGGGCTATCACCGCGCGACTGTAGCAAGATGGGCGGGTGTCCGGAAGGCCCGTGCGGCTGATCGACCCCGACGTCCCTCGTGAGCGCATCGACGCCGGGATCCGGGCGGCGGTGCACCCGCGTCACGACCCGGCCCGGTGGGCGTTGCCGCTGCTCGACGAACTCGACAGGACGATCGATGGCGTGTGGCAGCGCGTCGCGCTCGACGAGGAGGCGTTCGACGCGCTGTGGCTTCCCGAGCACACCGGCGAGCCCTGCCATGGCGACAGCCATCGTCTGGGAGACGCTCCCGGTGGATCGTCACTGCGTGATGCCGCGGCATGGCTCACGGCACACGGCGACGTGTATGCCGCCGCCAATCCGTCGTGCTGGGGGCGCATCATTGCCGCCTCGCGTCAGCCGTCGTCGCCGATCGTCGTCGCGGACCGTTCGGTCGGCGACCGCCTGAAGCCCGACGATGCCGCACTGGTCGTTGTGGACGGCCTGCACCGGGCGCTGGGCTACCGAATCGACGGGCGGCGCACCTGCGAGGCCTACATCAGGAGAGCTGTTGGCAATCGGTAGGCGTCGATCGTCGGATCGACGCTTCGATTGTCCATGGGCGTCCGGCAGCGACCTCTCACCGAGGCGGCTTTTCGTCGCCGCGGCGAGGTGACTCGGTTCGCGAGTTCGGCGTGACCCATGTCGCGGCCGGCTTGTCGCTGTGGCGGCGGGGCGCTTCCTGCGCGATGTTGCGGCCATCCTCGCGGCGCGTGATCCACGTTGCCGGCGGCGTGGCGTCCCGGTCGGCACGCGATCGACGGTGATCGTCGCGGCGATCGCGCCCCGACCTGCCGCCATCGTCAGGTGCCGCCATGGGACCGACGACGACGAAGCTCGGCACCACCGTCGTCACGTGCTGCTCGACCGACACCGCCGGCACATCGTCGCGCTCTCGGGCGGAGCGTCCGGTGCGCACGAGCGCCGCAATGACTCGCTCGCTGATCCCTTCGGCCTTCAGATCCTGGATGTCGGCAAAGCCCAGCGTGAACGGACCGCCGTCGGCTTCCACCACGGCGACGAGCAACTCCGCCCCGAGACCCGAGCGATGGAGTTCGATCACGTCGCGCAGCGTCAGGTCTCCTGCCGCGCGGGCTGCCATCGGCGTCAGCCACAGCACGAAGACGAACGCTCCCATCCACAGGCGCATCATGGGGACCTCCTCGGGATGCCGGCGATTGCCGACACCAGGAGAAGCGGCTGCAAGATTCGCCCCGCACGAACCAGCGCCAATGTGTCCACGCATGGCCGCAGTCGTGTCCTGTCGAGGCGTCAACGACCCGCACGCGAAGGCCATTCCAGGGACAGCGGCCGCCTCCGGAGCGCCCGGCGCACCGGGCACGGTGTTTGCGCTGGGGAAGGTGCCGAATCGCCGGCCTGGAGTTCGAACATGGACCAACGCGCCCTTCTCGCAGTCGCCCTCGTGGCCGGAAGCGTCACCGCCGCCGGTGCCGGCGGGTACCTGGCCGTTCGCCAGATGGCGCAGCCGGCACCCGTCACCTCGCCTCAGGCCGTCGACCAGGTCGCCCTCGATACCACCCCGCAGGTGGAAGGAACCGAGGCCGAGATCCTGCCTGCGCCCGTTCCCGTACCCGAGCCGGATCCTGCGACGCCGGCACCCGTCGCCGTGGCGGCGTCCAAACCCGCTCGCCAGGCTCCGGCACGTCCGGCGGCGCCCGTGCGTCCGCGACCTGTCGAACCGGCTGCACGACCCGTGACGGTGCCATCGCGCCCCGCCACGCCTGCTCCGAGCCAGACGCCAACAGCGGCACCGGCACCGCGGGCGGAGTCGCCCGCGCCGGTCGCGCCGGCCCCGGCTCAGGCTCCCGCGCCCACCGCCGCTCCGGCCGCCGCTCCCCGGGACGATGCGGGGTGGTCATCGAGCAACGACAGGTTCGGCCGCGACGCGTCGGTGCCAACCCGCGACGACAACTGGCCCGCGCGTGATGCCGACACGGCAGATGCCACCGAACCGCTGCCGAACCGTGCGGCCGTTCCCGATCCGACCCCGGTGCCACCCGCGGTCCGCCGCCTCGAGTCGGTGACGATTCCGGCCGACAGTGTCATCGGCGTGCAGCTGGAGCAGACGGTGTCCACTGCGACCGCGCGCGTGGAGGATCCTGTGCGGGCCCGCGTCACCCGCGACGTCCGCGTTGGCGGCGCCGTTGTCGTGCCCGAGGGGTCGCGCCTGCTCGGCAGCGTCACGTTCGTCGAGGACGGCGGCAAGATTCGCGAACGGGCCCGGCTCGGCGTGAGGTTCCACACGCTCGTGCTCGCCGACGGGTCGCAGATCAAGCTGCCGACCGAGACGGTCTACCGCGACGGCGAGTCGCCGGCTGGCCGCAGCGCGGCAAAGATCGGCGGCGCAGCGGCAGGCGGGGCAATCCTCGGGGCCATCCTCGGCGGCGGCAAGGGCGCAATCATCGGCGCCGCGACGGGGGCCGGCGGCGGCACGGCGGCCGCGATGGCCGGCGAGCGGCGTCCCGCCGAGCTGCGGGCCGGCCAGCCCGTCACGGTGCGCGTCACCGACAAGGTCGCCACGACCGTCGAACGGTAAGCACTTGCTCGCGCGCGGGGGCGGCCCGGCGCGTTGATATACTGCCGGGCATGGTCGAGGGAGTCGTCAATTTCACGAAGGTGGACGCCACGGTCGCCTGCGGCGGCGAGACCTCCCACGAGGCCATCGCCGCCCTGGCGTCGCAGGGGTTCACGTCGGTCGTCAACCTCCGCCAGGCGACCGAGCCCGGCGTCCCCGAGGAAGCGGCAGTCGTCGAGGGCGCGGGGCTGCGCTACTTCCACCTGCCGATGAACCCGAACGCGCCGGAGGCCGACACCGCCGACCGCTTCCTCGAGGTCGTCGCCGACACGTCCAATCAGCCCGTCTACATCCACTGCGCGTCGGCCAACCGCGTCGGCGCGGTCTGGGCGATCAAGCGGGTGGTGCAGGACGGCTGGACGCGCGAGCAAGCCATCACCGAGGCGCAGGCCATCGGCATGAAGAGCCCGGTGATGCTCGATTTCGTCACGCGCTACCTCGACGCGCGCGGCTGAGGCGGCACCCGTGCCGTTCCCCGAGGTCCCGCGAACGGCCGGCGCGCTCGGCGACATGCCCGCCGAGGAGTTCAGGGCCGCAGGGCACGCCCTCGTCGACTGGATCGCCGACTACCTGCAGCACGCCGAGCGCTACCCCGTGCTGTCGCAGGCGTCTCCCGGCGACATCGCCCGTGCCCTGCCGGCGTCCGCGCCCGAGCACGGCGAGCCGATGGGCGACATCCTCGCCGACGTCGAGCGGGTCATCGTCCCCGGCCTCACGCACTGGAACAGCCCGACGTTCTTCGCCTACTTCGCGATCAGCGCGAGCGGACCCGGCGTGCTGGCCGACTTCCTGTCGGCGGCGCTCAACCAGCAGGCCATGCTCTGGCGCACGTCCCCGGCGGCCACCGAGCTCGAGGCCGTGACGCTCGGCTGGCTGCGGCAGTTGATGCACCTGCCGCCGGCGTTCGAGGGCGTCATCTACGACACGGCCTCGGTCTCGACGCTGCACGCGCTGGCCGCGGCACGCGAAGGTGCACTGCGCGGCGTGCGCCACACGGGCCTTGCCGCGCATCCCGATGCGGCGGGCCTGCGAGTCTACTGCTCCGAGGAAGCGCATTCGTCGGTGGACAAGGCCGCGATCCTGCTCGGCCTGGGCCACGATGCCGTCGTGCGCGTGCCGACCGACGCCGAGTTCCGCATGCGTCCTCGCGCGCTCGCTGAGGCCATCGCCGCCGATCGCGACGCCGGACGCCGGCCGCTCGCCGTCGTCGCCACGACCGGCACGACGTCCACGACGAGCGTGGACCCCGTGCCCGACATCGCGGACATCTGCGCACATGAAGGCGTGTGGTTGCACGTCGATGCGGCGTATGGCGGGGCCGCGGCGATCGTGCCCGGCATGGAGTGGGTGACGGCCGGGGCCGACCGCGCGGACTCGCTCGTCGTCAACCCGCACAAGTGGCTGCTGACGCCCTTCGACCTGAGCGTGCTGTTCTGCCGCCACATGGACCTGCTGCGCGAGGCGTTCTCGCTGGTGCCGGAGTACCTGAAGACGACCGAGGCACCCGAGGTCCGCAACCTGATGGACACCGGCGTGCAGCTCGGGCGCCGGTTCCGATCGCTGAAGCTCTGGTTCATCCTGCGCTACTTCGGCGGTGAGGGCATGCGGACCCGCATTGCCGAGCACCTGCGGCTGGCGCGACGCTTCGCACGCTGGGTGGACGCCGACCCGGGCTTCGAGCGGCTGGCCCCCGTGCCGATGAGCGTCGTCTGCTTCCGCGCGACTCCCGCGGCCATTGCGGGTGACGCCGCGGCGCTCGACACGTTCAACGAGCGCCTGCTGCACGAACTCAACACCAGCGGTGAGCTGTTCCTTTCACATACCCGGCTCCGCGGCGTGTTCGCGCTGCGGCTGGCCATCGGCCATGCCCGCACGACCGAAGCGCACGTCGCGGCCGCCTGGGATCTCGTGCGGCGCGTGGCATCGCGCCTGTAACGACGTCGCGCGCGTCGGCTTTCACGACAATCGCGGCCGCCACTGTCCGGTTTCGTGGCGGTTCCCGGCGGCATCCGCTTTGCTTCGATTCCACGCGTGATGAAGCGCATGCTCCCGCTCCTCGTGTGTGCCGTGCTGGCCCTGACGCCGCGCGCGGCTACTGCCGACGTCCTCCTCACGCCTTTTGCGGGCGTCAGTTTCCTCGACGAGGGCAACGAGAAGCTGATCTACGGCGCGGGGATCGCGTTCGGCGGCCTGATTGGCGTCGAGGCCGAGGTCGCGCGCACCAAGCTCGCCGACATCGGCGTCGGCTCGACCCCGATCGATCTCGAGGCGAACCTGACGACGGGGATGGTGAACCTGATGGTCCGGTTCCCGGCCGGCCCCGTGCAGCCTTATGCGACAGGCGGCGTCGGCATCGTGCGTGTCTCCGGCGACGTCACCGTGCCGTTCCTCGGATCGGTGTTGAGCCTCAGCGGGCAGGACTTCGGCATGAACGTCGGCGGCGGCATCTACGTCTTCCCGTCGAAGAACCTCGGGCTGCGCGCCGACGTGCGCTACTTCCGCACGATTGGCGACCTGACGCTCGACGAGCTGGCCGACATCGGTCGCGATTTCGACCTGCCGCTCCCCGAGTTCGACTTCTGGCGCGTCACCGGCGGCGTCACGCTGCGCTTCTGATTGCGACCCGGCGGCCCGGGCGCGCCATGTACGGTCTCCGCCGACAGGCGGTCACGGCGCCAGGAGGGCGCCTTCCTCATGCGTAAGATCATCCTTGCATTCACCACGGCGGGCCTGCTCGCCGCGTCCCCGGCGTCGGCGCAGGTCGACGGCATCGTCTCCCCGTTCCTCGGTGTCGTTACCGACACGCCGGCCGACGAGAACCGCACCGTGTACGGCGCGGGCATCGGGTTCACTGGCCGTGTCGTCGGTTTCGAGGTCGATTTCGGCTATGCCCCGAACTTCTTCGAGTTCGAGGACGACTTCGGCGAACTTGACTCCGAGGGCAGCGTCACGACGGTGATGGGCAACCTGCTCGTCACGGTGCCGCTCGGCCGCATCCGTCCGTACGGCACGGTCGGCGCGGGCCTGATGCGCACGAACCTGGACTTCCTCGATCTGTTCGACGACATCAACAGCAACGACTTCGGCATCAACTACGGCGGCGGGCTGATGTTCGACCTGAACGACCGTATCGCCCTCCGCGGCGACATCCGTCAGTTCCGCAACCTCGAGAACGAGGACCTCGACGACGACTTCCCGGAGCCGGGCGACCTGGATCTCGGCGACTTCAAGTTCTGGCGAATGACGGGCGGCGTGACCATCCGCTTCTGACGCTATGGTGAAATGTGGCGCGTGCACCTGCCGCGCCGCATCACCGACATCCAGCCCCCGGTCATCCCGATCCTCGGAGACTGGATCCGCGCAAGTCCAGGCACCATCTCGCTCGGACAGGGCGTCGTCTCGTACGGCCCGCCGCCGGGCGCGCTCGACGCCGTGCGGGCGTTCGGCTCACGGCTCGCCGACCACCGGTACGGTCCGGTGGAGGGCCAGCCGGAGCTGATCGAGGTGATCGCCGACAAGCTGGCGCGCGAGAACGCCATCGACCTCGCCGGCCGGCACATCGTCGTCACCGCGGGCGGCAACATGGCGTTCATGAACGCCGTGCTCGCGGTGACCGACCCCGGCGACGAGGTCATCCTTCCTGTCCCGTTCTACTTCAATCACGAGATGGCGCTGACGCTGATCGGCTGTCGCGCCGTGGGCGTCGCGACAGACGCCGACTACCAGATCGACATGTCGGCACTGCGCGCGGCCATCACGCCGCGGACACGCGCGATCGTGACGGTCTCGCCGAACAACCCGAGCGGTGCGGTCTACCCCGAGGCCACGCTGCGAGCCGTCAACGCGCTCTGCGCGGAGCATGGCCTGGTCCACATCACCGACGAGGCGTACGAGTACTTCACGTACGGGTCGGCGCACCACTACTCGCCCGGACGCGATCCGGCGAGCCGACCGCACACGATTGCGCTGTTCTCGCTCTCGAAGGCGTACGGGTTCGCGAGCTGGCGCATCGGATACATGGTGGTGCCCGACGAGCTCTTCGACGCCGTCAACAAGATCCAGGACACGAACCTGATCTGCCCGCCGCTCGTGTCGCAGGCGGCGGCCGTCGGGGCGCTGCGGGCGGGACGCTCCTTCGTCGATGGGCACGTGGCCGCGCTCGCGGCGGTGCGCGACGAGGTGCACGCGGCGCTCCGCACGGTGGCCGACCTCGTGGAGGCCCCGGCAACGGAGGGCGCGCTCTACGTGCTGCTGCGCGTGCGGACGACGATCGACGCCTTCACGATGGCGCAGCGGCTCGTGACGCGGCATCGCGTGGCGGTGGTGCCAGGCAGCGCCTTCGGCATTCACGAGGGCTGCGCGCTGCGGGTGTCGTTCGGTGCGCTCGATCGCGACACGGTGGCCGCGGGGATGGAACGACTGCTGGCGGGGCTACGCGCCGAGGCCTGACGCGCGGTCCTGGAACATCTGCCAGGCACCCACGGCGGTGCGCAGTCGGGTCGCGTGCGATTCGCGTTCCGCAGCGCCGAGGTGCGGATGCATGTCCGGGTGCGACGCGCGCAGCAGGCGGCGGTATGCGCTGCGCACATCGGCATCGGTGGCCGTGGAGGCGAGATCGGCACCGAGGCGGTTGAGGATGTCGATGGCCAGGCGCTCCCGCCGGTTCCGGCGCCGCGCGGGCGGCAAAGACGCCCGCGAACCGCTGCACGACGCTGCCTGCGCGCTCCCCACCGGGATCCCGCCCGCCGCCGGCGCTGCAGACACCGGCTGCGGATAGCGCGAGTGGAGGAGCGACGCCGGCACCACGCGCAGCGGCTCGAGGCGATGGACCCAGCCCGGGCTCGCGATGCGCGCATCGGGACGGCCAGGCACCAGCGGGGGCGGTACATCGGCCATCTTCGACAGCAACACGTCGGCGAACCGCAGCCGGGCACCCATGCCCAGAGGGATCGGCCGCGGCCCGGATCTCTTGAGCCCGTCGGTCGCCGACAGGTGGTTCATGGCCGTCGACCTTCAGGTCGACGGTCGATCTATGCTTCGTCATGCGCTCCGCCCTCGTCGCCGGCCCCTGGGCATGCGCGGCCCTCCTGATCGCACTGCCTGCCGTCGCGCAGACACCCGCGGCGCCGCCCGTGCCCCCCGGTTCGATCGCCAGCATGGGAGGCCCGCTGCCGTCACCTCCGCCACCTGTCGATCCCGTGCCGCTTCCCTCGCAGCTCCAGTGGCAGCGCATGGAGTTCAACGCGTTCGTGCACTTCGGCCCGAATGCCTTCACGGGGGCCGAATGGGGCACCGGCCGAGAGAAACCCGCCATCTTCGATCCGAAGGCGCTCGACGCACGGCAGTGGGTGCGGACGTTCAAGGCTGCCGGCATGAAGGGCGTCGTCGTGACCGCCAAGCATCACGACGGGTTCTGCCTGTGGCCGTCGAAGGACTCGACGCACACGGTGGCCGCGAGCCCGTGGCGCAGCGGCAAGGGCGACCTGCTGCGCGAGTTGTCCGACGCCGCGCGGGCCGAGGGCCTGAAGTTCGGCGTGTACCTCTCGCCGTGGGACCGCAACCACCCGCAGTACGGCACGCCCGAGTACAACGACGTCTTCGTGCGCATGCTCGAGGACGTGCTCTCGAACTACGGCGAAATCTTCGAGGTCTGGTTCGACGGCGCCAACGGCGAAGGGCCGAACGGCAAGCGACAGGTGTACGACTGGCCGCGCTTCCACGAGGTCGTGCGGCGGCTCCAGCCGAATGCCGTGATCTTCAGCGACGCAGGTCCGGGCATCCGCTGGATCGGCAACGAGCGCGGCGAGGCGCCCATCACCAACTGGGCGAACTTCGACCGCGACCGCTACGCACCGGGCACGCCGCTCAGCATGGACCTGCCCGAAGGATCGGAGCTCGGTCGCTGGTACGTGCCGGGCGAGTGCGACGTGTCGATTCGCCCGGGATGGTTCTGGCGCGCGAGCGAGAACGCGCGCGTGAAGTCGCCGCAGCGGCTGCTCCAGCTCTACGAGGCGTCCGTGGGACGCAACTGCACGCTGCTGCTCAACGTGCCGCCCGACGACCGCGGGCTCGTCAACGAGGCGGACGTCAAGGCGCTCCAGGGCATGCGCGCGCTCGTGGACCGCATCTACGGCACCTCGCTCGTCCCCGCGGCGGCGACGGTCACCGCGAGCAGCACGCGCCTCGAGGCGCGGGGATTCCGCCCGGAACTCGTGCTCGACGCCAACCTCGACTCGTTCTGGGCGCCGGCAGGCGACGTGAAGGCCGGCAGCTTCGTCGTGGACCTCGGCACGCCCGTGACGTTCGATCGCGTGCGCCTCCAGGAGTACGTCGCCCTCGGCCAGCGCGTCTCGCTCTTCGAGATCGAGGTGGGCACGAACGGCCGCTGGACGCGCCTTGCCACCGGCACCACCATCGGGCACGCCCGCATCGTGGCCGTGCCCGTCACGACGACGACACGCGTGCGTGTGACGATTCACGACGCACGCGGCGTGCCGATGATTGCCGCGTTCTCGCTCCACGACACGGCGCGCGCGAGGGAACTCGTGCGGGCCGAGGCACCGGCCCATTGACCCTCGGAATCATGAACAGACGACAGCTGCTCCACTCGCTTGCCGCGGCGCCCATTGCCGCCACCATGGCCCCCCGCGCGGCGCACGCGGCCGTACAGCCCGCGGGCGCTGCCGCCGCGGCCGATCACGTCATCGCGATCTCGCTCGATGGCGTGCGCACGCAGGAGATGTTCGGCGGCCTCGACACGACCATCCTGCAGGCCGTGCTCGGCCCGAAGCGCAAGGCCGAGGAGCACGCGTTGTACGAGCAGTTCTGGCGCCCGACGCGCGAGGCGCGACGCGAAGCGCTCATGCCGTTCCTCTGGGGCACCTTCCTGAAACAGCACGCCTCCATCGTCGGCGACCGTGAGGCCGGCAGCGTCATGACGCTCGGCAACACCATGCGCTTCAGTTATCCGGGCTACGCCGAGCTCATGACCGGTGCGCCGCACGACGACGTCATCACGACCAACGACAACAAGCGGTACCCGTTCGAGACGGTGCTGCAGTTCCTGCGTCGCGAGTTCGCGCTGCCGCAGGAGGGCGTGGCGTGCTTCGGGTCGTGGAACGTGTTCGAGTCGATCCCGGCATCGAGGGACGGCGACGTGTTCATCAACGCGGGGTACCAGGACTACCCGACGGCCGACCCGCGGCTGCAGGCGCTCAACGTCGCGCAGCACGTCACGGTGCCGGTGTGGGACTCGGCGCGGTACGACCACTACACGTGGCAGTTCGCGCTCGATCACCTGGTGCGGCACCGCCCCAAGGCGCTGTGGATTGCGCTCGACGAGACCGACGACTGGTCGCACAACGGCGCGTACGTGCGCGTGATCCAGTGGCTGCACCGGTTCGACGGCTGGCTGAAGGCGCTGTGGGAGATGCTGCAGGCCACGACGCCGTTCGCCGGCCGGACCGCGATCATGCTCGTCACCGACCATGGCCGCGGCAACGGGCCGGACGACTGGCGGAGTCACGGCAAGGACGTGGAGGGCGCGCAGTACGTCTGGGCGATCGTCGCGTCGCCGCAATGGCGCGTGCGCGGCGTGTGGACGTCTGGTCATGCGCCTGCGTCGCAGAGCCAGGTGGCCGCGACGGTCGCGTCGCTCGTCGGGCGGGACTGGAAGAGCGCGTCGCCGGCCGCTGGCGCGCCGCTCGCGCCTCCGGCGTGAGGTGCGCCGTTACTCCGGCTCGCCGTCCTCGATGGTGATGCCGAGGCGCTTCCGCTTCAGGAACAGGCCCTTGCGCGTGATGCCGAGGCGCCTTGCCGTGTCGGACAGGTTGTTGCGGGAGAGGTGCAGCGCCCGCGGGATGGCCGCGCGTTCCAGGTCGTCGTACATCCGCTGCAGGGGCTGATCGAGCTGCACCGTCACGGAGGGTGCGGACGAGTACGCCTGCCACATGTCGGCCGGCGGCGCCGATGCGGGCGAGCGGATGGGTTCCGACAACTGGTCGAGGCCGACGATCTCGTTCTCGTCGCACAGGGCGACGATGCGCTTCAGCTCGTTCGTGAGCTGCCGGACGTTGCCGGGCCACTCGTAGGCCGACAGGCGTTCGAGCACGTGCGGTGAGAGCTGCGGCGCCAGCTTGCCCGCAGCCTTCGCGTGCTGTGTCAGGAAGTGGTTGATGAGGGTCGGGATCTCCTCGCGCCTGTCACGCAGGGGCGGAATCGTGAGCGACACGACGTTGAGGCGGTAGTACAGGTCCTCGCGGAAGCGGCCTTCCTTCACGAGGCGATCGAGGTGTGCGTTGGTGGCGGCCACGATGCGGACGTCCACGTGCTGAGGACGCTCGCCGAGCGGCTGGATCTCGCCGCTTTCGAGGAAGCGCAGGAGCTTCGGCTGCAACTCGGGGCTCAGCTCACCGATCTCGTCGATGAAGAGGGTGCCGCCTTCGGCCTCGCGAATGAGGCCGGTCGCGTCGCCGACCGCGCCTGTGAATGCGCCGCGCCGATACCCGAAGAGCTGCCCTTCGAGCAGGTCGCGCGGCACGGCGGTGACGTTGAAGGCCACGAAGCGCTTGTCCGCGCGTTTCGACAGCGCGTGGACTTCATTGGCGATTACGTCCTTTCCGGTGCCCGTCTCACCTCGCACGAGGACGGGCAGATCGGTTCGAGCCACTTGCCGCACTTCTTGAAGCAAACGCCGCATGTGCGTCGAGACGTAGAGTCCCCGCGTGCTTCCTACGGTGGCTTCGAGCTCGAAAAAATCGACTAGCCCGTTCCCGCGTTCTGTCGAGGCGTACAGTTGGACCGCGTGGAATACCCCCGTCATCAACGAGGAGAGCCTCTGCGCTCGCGTGTAGCTTTCGGGTGGCTTCACGAGCGCTATGCAGTCCACGCCGTCTGCTTGCCCGCATGACACGCGGCTCCAACCTTCGCGCTGCTGATGGATGCCGTCATGGGAGACAACGACAGATACGCCACCAACGCGGGCGACGGCTTGCGCGAACTCTGAGGCAAGCAATCGCGGAAACGGAGCCAAGGCAGCAAGGAAGGCCGCATCACTCGCGACGACGATCGACTGGTAGGCGCTCCTCTTCGGCTTCTGTCCTTCGATCGGTAGGCCCGCAGTGCCGACGTTCTTCAGTCTTCGGCTTCGGCGCGCTTCGGTTCGGAGGCCGCAGCCCTTTAGCACTCGCTCTGAGCGTCCCATATGAACTCTCGCCACAGAGGCGAAGCCGCTGGCGCCAGCGAGCAATCCGCGCACGCGCTCTAAAAGACAGAGTATCTCCAGCGACGGGGAAGGATTGGCTAGTGTTGCTGCGTCCAGAAGGAGCCGCTCGGATTCCGTGACGTCATCGCGTGCAGCCAGTTCCGCGTCAAGGAGGAGCAGGCGGCACTGAGAATCTGTCGTGTGTCGATTGCCTGCTCGACGCAGCGCTGACCGAATGGCTTCACGCGCGACAGCCACACCATGAATTGCATCGAGCACTCGCGCTTGTGTCGGAACGGCCTCGATCGCAACCCAACTCAGCGCACCCTCGTTGTCCATGAGCGACAGAAACTCGGTCACTTCCTCTACACCAGCGACCGCAGACCCGCACTCGAGAAGTGCCGCGACGTAGGTTTCGAGCACGGCCAATCGGAAAGTCGGCGAGAGCCCTGGAGTGTCGAGTAAGTCCTTGGCGTTCTTTTCTGCTTGACGTATGGCACCCGTCCGAAACTGCAGCTGAGCGAGGTTCGCGCGGCATAGCCGTGCCAAACCAACGCTGCCGGCGATCTCCGATGCGTTCAGTGCATCCTTGGCTACCGCGTAGGCCGCGTCGTTCTGGAACAGCAGAGCGAGCGTAGATGAGAGCGCCAACTTCGTACGGCCAATCAATGCATAGTGTGGCGCGCCAGCTAGGAGTTCGACCGCCCTATCAAGATGCCGCCTGGCGGAGAGGAGCCTTCCGCTCTGGGCCTCTGCTTGGCCCACTCGGGAGTGAAGGTCTGCCAGGAGTCTCGGTTGATTGCTGCGAAGAACCAGACGCTTGACCTGGTCGAGCAGATCACTCGATTCGCTCTGACCAGACGCGTGGTGGAGACTTGTAAACAAGCGCAGAGCAGAGCGCGCAGCTTCGGAGTGATCGCCCGCGGCCTCCGCGAGGCGGACGCCAGACCTCAGTAGAGGGATGGCGGTTGCTCGATCAGCGCGATCGATCCAGACGGAGGCAGCGACACGTCGAGCACCAGCAACTAGGCTTGGTTTGTCGGAATGCGCCTTCTCAATACTCTCTGCCAGGCGCAGGGACCGTTCGGAGTGTCCTAGCTCGTTCAGCGCCTCTGCGCACAGCAGAGCCAAGTGGGGTTCGCTGGGGCGGGAATCGCCAAATACAGCGAGGGCCGCACCAAAGCGGCCCTCGGCAAAGAGATGCTTCGCGCGTTCCAGGGGTTGAAGCAACGGTAGCCTACCGGTGGCGGCAGATTACCCTTCAACTTGCCATCCGCGCAATCCGCCGGGCTAGTCGCCCCACACGAGGGAGTCACCCCACACCAACGAGTCGCCCCACACGAGGCTGTCACCCCAGACCAGCGAATCACCCCACACGAGGCTGTCACCCCACACCAGTGAGTCGCCCCACACGAGGCTGTCGCCCCACACCAGCGAGTCGCCCCACACGAGGCTGTCACCCCACACCAGCGAGTCGCCCCACACGAGGCTGTCACCCCAAACGAGGGAGTCACCCCACACCAAGCTGTCGCCCCACACCAGCGAGTCACCCCAGACGAGGCTTGCCGCATCCACCTTCGCGGCGAACGTGATTCCGCCGCGGTCGATGACCTCGCCGGCAATCGTCGTCTGCGCCAGGCCGTCGAACCCGCTGCGAGCCGCAGTCACCGCCGACGCCACGTTCACCTCGCCGGCACCCGCCGCCGCGACACCCGATTCGGCCACACGGCTCGCAGTCAACTGGAGCACCGCCTTGACGTGGTGCGGCTTGAGCGCCGGGTTCGCCTGCAGCACGAGCGCCGCCGCGCCACTCACCATCCCCGCCGCCATGCTCGTCCCCGACAGCTGCTGGTACAGCATGGTCCCCAGCCCCGTGCGGACGGCGCCCTTCTTCAACGCCAGTGTGCTCAGCTCGGAACCGGCCGACAGGACCCTGCGCCCCGGCGCCGCGAGATCGGGCTTCATGAACCCGTCGACCGCCGTCAGCCCGCGCGAACTCCAGTCGGCAACGCGGTCGTCGCTGCGCACCGCCGTGCCCATCGTGTCGATGGCACCCACCGTGATTGCCGACGGCGCGTTGCCAGGCGACGTGATGCCGTCGCGCACGCGCGTGCCGTCGGGCAGCGTCCCCCAGTTGCCCGCCGAAACCACGACCACGAGGCCCGCCCGGCTCGCCCGCTCCACCGCCTGCACGAGCGGGTCGTCGGCCCAGCTCTCGAGCACCGGCCGGCCGAGCGACAAGTTCACCACCCGCAGCCCGTAGGTCGCGCGGTTGGCAATCGCCCAGTCGATTGCCGCAATGACGTCGCTCGTCTTGCCCTGGCCCTGCGCGTCGAGCACGCGCAGGTTCACGAGGTGCGCCCCGGGGGCCACGCCGCTGAATCGCCCGGCGCGCTTGGTCACACTGCCCGCCGCAATCCCCGCCACGTGCGTGCCGTGCCCGTACGCATCGACCCCACGCTGCCAGGACGACACGAAGTCGACCGACGCTACCACGCGCCCGCGCAACGACTCGTGCAGCACCGAGATGCCCGAGTCGATCACCGCAATACCCACACCCCTGCCGTCCACGCCGGGCAGCCCGAGCAGCCCCACCCAGGCCTGGTCGGCCCCGAGCGCGACGACCTCGGTCGCCATGTGGGCCGACACGGTCGCATCTTCTGCAACGACAGGAACTGCGGGATCAGCCGCAAGACGCGACAATGACGCAGGATCTGCCACCTGGAGGACCGCGCCAGTCGCCAGCACGCGACGAACCGTCAGCTTGTGGCGCGCCGCCAGCGCCTTCACCTGCTCCGGCGTGCCCCGCACGATCACGTCGCGCGCCGCCCCGCCACGCACCGTGTCCGCAAGGCCGCGCGACAACCTGGCCCGGTGCCCGTTGGCGTGCAGCGCCGAAGGCAGCGCCAGCACGGCAAAGGCCATTGAAATCCAGACGACAGTGCGGATGATCGACTGGCGGACAGACGTACCGCGCAACTCGAAAGAGCCTGAGAGCGACATATTGCGTGAACTCCGGACGTGAAGGTGACCGACGCCGGCCTGGCACTTCGGACACCCGGCGGCTGCTCGTCGCCACCGGGCCCGGGCAGGGTCCGGACATCCTCATCAATACACGCCGCGTGCCACGTGGCAGAAACTGCGATCTAACGCTCCCGGACGGCCGACCGAACGGACCTGCAGGGAAGCGCAGCAGAAGCCGACACACCGAGAAACGCCAAGATGCGACAGATTTGTAGAACCGCACCCGCAGCTCATCAGTCGGCGCCCACACGGACGAGCTCCGCGAAGCAGGCTGCCGATCGGTCAAGATCTTGGCCGGTCCAGCCAAGGAATTGGCCGACCGCATGAAGCGCCTTGCAGGGCCGCTGCTCCTCCTCGCCCTCGTCCTTGCCGCCCTCTTGTGGCTCCTCCCCGGAGGCGACCGCCCCGCCGGGCACGACGCCACCATCGTCGCGACGATGAGGTCAGAGCCCAGAAGCTTCAACCGGATGCTCGCAAGGGATCGGGCATCGCTTGCGGTCAGCCAGCTCGTCCATGAACCGCTCGTGCGCGTGAACCACGCCACCCAGCAGCTCGAACCGGCCCTGGCCGCGTCGTGGGTGGATACCGACGATGGCCTGACGGTCCGCCTGACCCTGCGTGAAGGCGCCCGCTTCGCCGACGGCTCACCCGTGACCGCAGACGACGTCGTCTTCTCGCTCGCCGCCGCGCACGACGAAGGGGTCGGGAGCGCCATCGCCGACAGCCTCCTCGTGGACGGACGTCCGCTCGAGGCCCGCGCCATCGATCTGCAGACGGTCGAGCTGCGGTATCCCTCGCCCTACGGCCCCGGCCTGCGCCCGCTGCACGCGCTGCCCATCCTTCCCCGCGCGCGATACGCCGATGCCGTCGCGGCCGGCACACTCGGCGCGGCCTGGGCCACCGACGCCGACCCGGCCGGCATGGTCGGAGCCGGCCCCTTCGTCGTCGCAGGCCACGAGCCCGGTGTGGCGGTCCATCTGCGGCGCAACCCGCATTACTGGCGCACGGCTGACGACGGCACGCGCCTGCCCCGTGTCGACGGCATGCGCCTCGACATCGTGCCGACGCAGGACGCCGAGATGCTGCGGCTCCGCAGCGCCGAGGCCGACATCACGACCTCGGAGCTCCGACCCGATGACCTGCCGGAAGCCCGCGCGCTCGCGGCCCGGCAGGAACTCCAGGTGTTCGACCTCGGACCGGGCCTCGAGGCCGACATGCTGTGGTTCAACCTCGCGCCGCCCGCGTCCGCCGAAGACCGGCGCGGGTGGCTTCGCCAGCGCGAGTTGCGGGAAGCCATCGCGCACGCCGTCGATCGCGCCGCGTTCATCAACGCCGTGTATCGCGGGGCCGCGGTGCAGGCCTCGAGCCTGATCACGCCGGGCAACGTCGCCTGGCACGCCGACGACCTCGCGCCGCGGCCGTACTCGCCGGCGATGGCCGGGGAACTGCTGGACCGCATCGGCGTGCGCGACCGCAACGGCGACGGCATCCGCGAGGACGTCCATGGCACGCCGGCGACCTTCACGCTCCTCGTGCAGCAGGGACACACGACGCGGCAGCGTGCCGCCGCCGTGATCCAGGAGTCGCTGCGTGCCGTCGGCCTGCAGATGGAGATTGCCACCCTCGACGCGCGCAGCCTGCAGGAACGGCTCGTCGGCGGCGCCTACGAGGCGATGTACCACGCGCTCCCGGGCACCGACACGGACCCGTCGGGCCTGATGGAGTTCTGGCTGTCGTCGGGAAGCTTCCACCTCTGGCACCCGCGTCAGTCCTCACCGGCAACGCCCTGGGAGGCCGAGATAGACGCGCTGATGACGCGTCAGCTCCACCTCACCAGTCAGGAGGAACGGCAAAGGCTCGTGCGGCAGGCACAGCACGTCCTCCATCGCGAGCTGCCGATCGTCGTCTTTGCCGCGCCGAACGTCAGCATCGCCACGAGCGCGCGGCTCACGCACGTGCGGCCCGGCCTGCTGGCGCCGCAGGTGCTGTGGGACGCCGCCGGGATCGGCGTCCGCTGAAGCCGATGCTGCGCGCCCTCGCGGGACGGCTGCTCTTCGCGCTGGCGCTCGCGCTCGTCGCATTCTCGGGCGTCTACGTACTGACCGACGTGGCCCCCGGCGACGTGCTCGGCGATCGCGCCGCCGAGATGTCGCCCGAGGCCATCGAGCGCGAGCGCGCACGGCTCGGCCTCGATCGCCCGGTCGTCGCCCGCCTCGGCACCCGCCTCGCGCGCCTTGCCACGCTCGATCTCGGCACGTCCGTCCGGTTCAACCGCCCCGTCCGCGCACTCGTCGCCGAACGCGCGGTGCCGACCCTCCAGGCGGGAGGCGCCGCGCTCCTGCTCGCACTCCTCCTCGGACTGCCAGCCGGCGTGCTGGCAAGCCGCGCCCGCCACCCGCTCGTCCCGCGCACGATCGCCAGCGTCTCGGTCGCCCTCCTGTCGATGCCTGCGCTCGTCATTGCCCTTGCGCTGACGGCACTCGGGTCGGCCGCACGGCTGCCGGGGTTCGCCATCATGGTGCTCGCGCTCGGACTGCCGGCCGCCGCGCTCTTCGAGCGCTTGCAGGCGCGCGCCATGGACACGGCCCTCGCCCACCCCTCGTTGCACGCGGCACGCGCGCGCGGCGTCCCGGCGCGGGCAATCGCCTGGCGCCACGCATGGCCGCTGTCACTGCCGTCCGTCCTCGGCCTCGTCGGCGTGGTCGCCAGCCAGTTGCTGAGTGGCGCGCTCGCGATCGAGCTCGTGACCTCGCGACCCGGGCTCGGGCGGCTGACGTTCGACGCCCTGCAGGCCCGTGACCTCGACCTCGCGGCCGGCTGCGCCGGCGCCGCCGCGCTCATCGTCGGTCTTGCGACGTTTGCCGCCGATGCCGTGCAACTGGCGCTCGATCCCCGGCTCATCGCCGACGATACGGGGAGGCAGGCGTGAGGGCACGACACGGGAGGCGCCGCGCGGGCATCGCCCTGCTCGCCGCGATCGCGCTCGCGGCAGCCGCGGCCCCATGGCTCGCCACGAGTGGCGTCTCCACGCAGCATCCCGACCTCCCGCTGGCACCCCCGTCGCTCGCGCGCCTCGAACTCACGCAACGCCTGCCGCCGACCTACCGCGTCGTGGAGGGCCGACGTGAACTCGCGTGGATCGATGGCGGTCGCCTCGTGCAGAGCGCCGACCCGGCATCGCCACTGCTCCTGCTCGGAAGCGACTCCCTCGGGCGCGACCAGTGGAGCCGGCTGCTTATCGGGGCGCGGCTCTCGCTGGGGCTCGCTGCGGCCGGCCTCGCGGGCGCGCTGACGATTGGCGCGCTCGTCGGCCTCGTCGCGGGACAGCGGGGCGGCTGGATCGACACGGCGCTGATGCGCGCCGCCGACCTGTTCATCGCCTGGCCGGCGCTCTATGTCGTCCTGGTGCTGCGCGCCTCGCTGCCGCTGTCGCTCTCGCTCCGCACGACGTTCCTGCTGATGGCCGGCGTGCTCGCGCTCTCGGGCTGGCCGATCGTCGCGCGCGCCGTGCGGGCAGTGACGGCGTCCGAACGGACGCGCGAGTACGTCACGGCGGCTGCCGCGGCCGGTGCCTCGCCGGCGTGGATCCTGCGGCGCCACCTGCTGCCGGCCGCCATTCCGGTGATGGTCACGAAGGCGCTGCTGCTGATTCCCAGCTTCATCCTCGCCGAGGCGACCCTGTCGTTCATCGGCCTGGGCTTTGCCGAGCCCACGCCATCGTGGGGCACCATGCTGCGCGAGGCCTCGAGCGCCTTCGTCCTGCGGCAGGCGCCGTGGTTGCTGAGCCCGGCAGCCGCGATCGCGCTCGTCACACTCGCGGTGAACCTCATCGCGGAGGGGCGCGAGGGGTGAACGTACAATGCGGCATGCTGCGCGGCGTGTTCCCTCCGTTGCCGACGCCGTTCACCGATGACGCGCTCGACACCGGGCTCCTGCGCGACACGGTGGCACTGCTGATGCGCACGCGCCTTGCCGGCGTGCTTGCGGTCGGCACCAACGGCGAGTCCTTCCTTCTCGATCCCGATGAAGCCGACCGGGTCGTCCGCACCACGCGCGACGCGATGCCCGACGACCGGCCCGTGCTCGCCGGCACGGGCTGCGACTCGACGCGCGCGACGATCGACGCCTGCCGGCGTGCGGCCGACAACGGCGCGACGCATGCGCTCGTGCGGCCGCCGGTGTCGTACTCGCGCTTCATGACGCAGGACGTGCTGACGACGCACTACGCGCGCATTGCCGACGTGAGCCCGATTCCGGTGCTGCTCTACAACCAGCCGGCAGTCTTTGGCGCCGAGCTGCTGCCGGCCACCGTCGCGCGCCTCGCACGTCACGAGAACATCGCCGGCCTGAAGGACTCGAGCGGGAACGTCTCGCACGTCTCGGAAGTCCTCGCCCGCGTGCCCGACGCCTTCAGCGTGGTCACGGGAACCGCCGCCATCATGTATGCCGGCCTGCTCAGTGGCACGAGCGGCACCGTCGTCGCCATTGCCAACGTGGTTCCGACGCTCCTCGTGCAGCTCTACGACGATGTGATGAGCGGGCAATTGCACCGCGCACTGGCGCTCCAGCGTGCGATCGCGCCGCTGGCAAAGGCGGTCACCGTGCAGCACGGCGTCGCCGGGCTGAAGGCCGCGATGGCCCTGGCCGGCTTCCCCGTGTCGGTGCCGCGCCTGCCGCTTGCGGCGGCCACACCGGACGTCGTGGAGGAACTGACGACCATGCTGCGACAGCTCGAGGCGTTCACGGGGCAGGCACTGCTCGGGGCGGCTGCGGGCGGAGCGGGAGCGACGAGGTGAGAGGGATGAACCGTCGGACGAATCTCCGTGTGCTCGGTGCCGCTGTCGCGATCGTGATGGCGACGTGGATGGCGCCGCTCGATGGCTCGTCCAGCCATGCGAGGCAACCTGCCGCGGGGGCTGGCACCGAGATCCGGGCGATGACGTTCAACATCCACCATGCGGAAGGCGTGGACGGGAAGCTCGACGTCGCGCGCATTGCCGACCTGATTCGCGAATCGGGCGCCGACGTCGTCGGCCTTCAGGAAGTGGACCGCGGCGTCGAGCGCAGCGGCCGGCGCGACATCCTCAAGGAGCTTGCCGACCTCACCGGCATGCGCCTGGCCTTCGGCAAGAACATCGATCACCAGGGTGGCGACTACGGCAACGGGCTGCTGACGAAGTGGCCCATCGTCTCGGAAGGGAATCGGCACCTGCCGGGGGACGGCAGCGAGCAGCGCGGCGCGCTGCAGGTCGTGATCGACGTCGGTGGCACGCAGGTGCTCGTGCTCACGACGCACCTCGACTACCGCCGGCCCGACAACGACCGGGTGGCAAGTGCGGACGCCCTCATCGACATGCTGCAGGGGTGGGGTGCCGGGCCGGTCGTCGCGCTCGGCGACTTCAACGACGTGCCGGGCAGCCGCACGCACGCGCGGCTCGTGTCGATGCTGACCGATGCATGGGCCGCCGTCGGCAAGGGCGACGGGTTCACGATTCCGGTCGCGGCGCCGAACCGCCGAATCGACTGGATTCTCGTGCGCGGGCTCGAGCCCGTCCGCGTCGAGGTGTTGACCACGCAGGCGTCGGACCACCTGCCGGTGGTCGCGACGCTGCGGCTGAAGTGATGCGACGCCCTACGGCGCCAGCGTGATCGACGAGAGGGCCAGCACCTTCTTGCCGTCCTTCTCGGTGAGGTCGCCGGTGGCCTTGACCTTCTTGCCGGCAAACTCGATCAGCTTCTCGTTCTTGTTCTCCGTCCAGGCGCCTGTCACCTCGAAGATGCCCTCGGCGTTTGCCACGGCGAGCGGCGAACCCTTCTTCGCGCAGGCCGCCGCGCAATCGGCGTGCGCCGCGCCCGTCGCCTTCTCGGTGCCCTGCTTCGTATTGCACATCACGTCCACGAGCGTGCCCGTGATGGTCCTGGTCTCTGCCGACAGCCCGCCGCCGAACGCGAACATCGCCACCGCAATCCCCAGCATCGTCCTGCGCATGTGCCTCTCCCTGGATCGACGGCCCGACGCCCGCTCCCGCCAGCCGGGCGCGCACCGTGAACCGACAGCTGTCCGTGACAGCCTACGATGGGGACTGGCGAGGGCATTTGTCAACTGCCACGTTTGACACCCCGGCCGCGAGCCGGCTACGCTTGCCGGGTCATGACGTGCTGCGGCCTGCACCACCACCATCACCACCATGCCCACGCCTGTGGGACCGGTGATGGTCTGTGCGCCTGCTGACACGAGTTTCCGAGCACTTCGACAGCACGCCTCCCGCAGCCTCGCTGGTCCATCCGGCGGGGCTTTCGTGTTTTCAGGGGTGTGCTTCCTTTCGCGGGATTGGGCATGGATTTCGACAAGTTCCACGGGCTGGTGCCTGCCGTCGTGCAGGACGATGCGAGCAACGAGGTGCTGATGGTGGGCTTCATGAACGAGGAGGCCCTGCGGCGGACGCGCGAGAGCGGGTTCGTCACGTTCTTCAGCCGCACAAGGAACACGCTCTGGATGAAGGGCGAGACGTCCGGCAACCGGCTGAAGGTCGTGCGCCTGCTGACCGACTGCGACAACGACACCGTCCTCGCACGCGTCGAGCGCCAGGGTGACGGCAAGGTCTGCCACCTGGGCACCGTCAGCTGCTTCTCCGAGGAGATCGCCTGATGCCGCCCTTGCGCCTCGGCATTCCCAAGGGCTCGCTGCAGGACTCCACCGTGCAGCTGTTCGCCCGCGCCGGCTGGAACATCTACGTCAGCTCCCGCTCGTACTTCCCCGGCACCGACGACAGCGAGCTCGAGTGCATGCTGATCCGCGCACAGGAGATGGCGCGCTACGTCGCCGACGGCGTCATCGACGCCGGGCTCACCGGCCAGGACTGGATTGCCGAGCAGCTCGTGGCCACGCGGGCCGAGGTCGTGGCGGTCCAGGAACTCGTGTACTCGAAGCAGAGCTTCGGGACGGTCAAGTGGGTGCTGGCGGCGCCCGAGGAATCGCGCTTCCGGGCGCCCGAGGACTTCGCGGGCTGCACGATCGCGACCGAGCTCGTGAAGGTGACGCAGCACTACTTCCAGGAGAAGGGCGTGGACGTCGCCGTGGAGTTCTCCTGGGGCGCCACCGAGGTGAAGCCCCCCGTGCTCGCGGACGGCATCGTGGAGGCCACCGAGACGGGGTCGACGCTGCGCGCGAACCGGCTGCGGATCATCGACACGGTGATGGAGTCGAAGACACAGCTGATCGCGAACCCGGCCGCATGGGTCGACGGCTGGAAGCGCACGAAGATCGAGAACATCGCGCTGATGCTTCGGGCGGCCATCGAGGCGCAGGGCCGTGTGGGCCTGATGCTGAACGTGCGGCGCGACGGCCTCACGCAGCTGCTAGATCTGGTCCCGGCGCTGCGGCGCCCGACGATCTCGGCGCTCAGCGACGAGGACTGGGTGGCGGTGAACACGGTGATCGAGGAGCGCACGGTGCGCGACCTCATCCCGCGCCTCAAGGCCGCCGGCGCCGAGGGCATCGTCGAGTACCCGCTGAACAAGATCGTGATGTGAGCATGTCGTTGCCCATTCTCGAGTCTTCGGATCACCGCGCGCTGGCGAGGCTGCTCGATCGCCGTCCCGACGACCACGCCGCCATCGAACCGGCGGTGCGCGAGATCGTCGGCGCGGTGCGGAGCCGGGGCGATCGGGCGCTCGTCGAGCTCGCGAGGCGATTCGACGGGCTCGACGGCCCCATCGAGCTCTCGCCAGCGGAGATCCATGCCGGCGCGGCCGAGTGCCCGCGAGCCGTGCGCACGGCGATCCGCAAGGCGGCGCGCCACATCAGGGTCGTCGCGCGCGCGCAGGTGCCGCCTGCATGGACGCGCACGGTGGCACCCGGCGTGAAGGTCTCGCAGCGCGTGGTGCCGCTCGAGCGCGTGGGCTGCTACGTGCCGGGTGGACGCTATCCGCTGCCCTCGTCGCTGCTGATGGCCGCGGTCACGGCCCGCGCGGCCGGCGTGCCCGAAGTGATCGCCGCCTGCCCGCGGCCGGATGCGGCCGTGCTCGCTGCCGCCGTCGAGGCCGGCGTGGATCGCGTGTTCCGCCTCGGTGGCGCGCACGCCATCGCCGCTTTCGCGTACGGCACGCGCACGGTGCCACGCGTGGACAAGATCGTCGGGCCGGGCAATGCGTACGTCGCGCTGGCGAAGGCCCTCGTCTCGCGCGACTGTGCGATCGACTTCTTCGCGGGCCCGAGCGAGATCGTCGTGGTCTCGAGCGACGGCAATCCCGAGTGGATTGCGGCGGATCTGCTGGCCCAGGCCGAGCACGACGTGGACGCGCGTGCCATCCTGCTCACGCCATCGCGCCGCCTCGCCCGGCAGGTCGCCCGCGCCGTGGATGCCCAGCTCGCGGCCCCGACGCGCGACGATGGCGGCCCTGAGTCTCCCGCGCGCGAGGCCCTGCGGCGAAACGGCGCCGTCGTCATCACCCGGACGCTCGACGAAGCCGCGGCGCTCGCGAACCGGATCGCGCCCGAGCACCTCGTCGTGGACACGCCCGCAGCGGCGGCCATGATTCCCGTGGCCGGATCCATCTTCGTCGGCCCGTGGACCGCCCAGGCGGCCGGCGACTACGCGATCGGGTCGAACCACGTGCTGCCCACGGCGGGCGCGGCGCGATTCCGCGGCGGTCTGCACGCCTCCGACTTCGTCCGGGTGTCGTCGGTGCAGCAGCTCACGAAGGCCGGCATCGCGCTCGTCGGCCCGACGGCGGCCACGCTTGCCGACGCCGAGGGCCTCAGGCTGCACGCCGCGTCGATCCGCGCCCGACTCGGCGTGCCGCTGCCGCGAAGGCGGGGACGATGACGGCCACGACGAACCTGTACGAGTACGACCGCGCCGATGCGCCAGCCGACGCATTGCGCCTGCACCTCAACGAGCACACGGGCGGCTGTTCGCCGGCGGTGATTGCGGCAATCGCCGGTGTGTCGCGCGAGACGATCGCGAAGTATCCCGACTACACGCGCGTCACGGAGGCCGTGGCTTCGCACCTCGGCGTGCCGGCGGCGCGCGTCGTCCTCACGAACGGCCTGGACGAAGGCATTTTCGCGATGGCCATCGCGCAGATCCGCTCGCCGGCGCAGCCCGCAGCTGCCGGGCACGTCTGTCAAGCCGAGGCCGTCATCCTCGAACCGGCGTTCGGGATGTATGCCGACGCCGTGGAGGCCGTCGGCGGCGAGGTGCTGCGCGTGATGCCGGGCCCCGGGCTCGCTCTCGACCGTGCGGCGATTGCCTCCGCGGTGGGCCCGCGGACGGCCGTCCTGTTCGTGGCAAGCCCGGGCAACCCGAGCGGCGTGTCGCTGACGCGCGACGAGATCGCGTGGCTCGCGTCGCTGCTGCCGCCGGGCGCGCTGCTGCTGCTCGACGAAGCGTACGTCGAGTTCGGCGGCGCGAGCGCCATCCCCGACATCGACGCATACCCGCAGGTCGTCGTCGGACGCACGTTCGCGAAGGCGTACGGACTTGCCGGGATGCGCGCCGGGGCGCTCGTCGCACGCGAGGACGTGGCCGCGCGGCTGCGCCGCGTGCTGCCGCCCTACAGCCCCAACGTCTTCGTCGTCGCTGCCCTCGAGGCGGCGCTCGCCGACCGCGCGTACATGGACGCCTACCGTGCCGAGGTCGAGGAGTCGCGAGAGCGGCTCTACGCGGCCTGCGATCGCTGGGGGCTCGAGTACGTCCGCAGCGATGCGAACTTCGTGCTGGTCCGGGCCGGCAAGCGACGGCAGGCGCTGCTCGAGGGGCTGGAGGCGCGCAACATCTACATCCGCGACCGCGACCGGCAACCCGGGTGCGCGGGCTGCGTGCGCATCACCACCGGGCTCGTCGCCCACACCCGGGCGTGCATCGACGCCATGGAGGAGATCCTGTGCGGAAGGGCGTGATCAGGCGGCACACGCGCGAGACGCGTATCGACATCCGGCTCGGCATCGAGGGCAAGGGCCGGTACGAGGTGACCACCGGCATCCGCTTCTTCGACCACATGCTGGAGCTGTTCACGCGGCATGGCGGCTTCGACCTCGCGCTGAAGGCCGACGGCGACCTCGACGTGGACCAGCATCACACCGTCGAGGACGTCGGGATCGCGCTCGGCGAGGCCTTCACGCAGGCGCTCGGCTCGAAGGTCGGCATCAACCGCGCCGGCTACTTCTTGATGCCGATGGACGAGACGCTCGCGATTGCCGCCGTGGACCTGAGCGGCAGGCCCCATGCCGTCGTCGATCTCGGCGTCAGGGTGCGCCTCGTCGGCGACCTGCAGGTCGAGCTTCTCCACGACTTCTTCGAGGGCTTCGCGCAGGGCGCGCGAGCGAACGTCCACGTGAAGGTGATGTACGGGCGATCGAGCCACCACCGCATCGAGGCGGTGTTCAAGGCGTTCGCGCGGGCGATGCGCGTCGCGTGCGCGAAGGACAAGCAGCTCGCGCGGATGCTGCCGAGCACGAAGGGCCTGCTGTGATCGTCGCGCTCGTCGACTACAAGGCCGGCAACCTCACCTCGGTGCGCAAGGCGCTGACCACGCTCGGTGCCGGGATCCTCACGCCTGAATCGCCGGCCGACCTCGATCGCGCCGACGCGATCATCGTGCCCGGCGTGGGCCACTTCGAGGCCACGGCCGCACTCGATGCGCGCTGGCACCAGGCGGTCCGCGCGCGGCTCGCCGCCCGCGTGCCGCTGCTCGGCATCTGCCTCGGCCAGCAATGGCTCTTCGAGGGCAGCGCCGAAGCGCCGGCAGTGCCGGGCCTCGGGGTGCTCGCGGGCCGATGCGTGAAGCTCGAGCCCGCCGAACGCGCACTCAAGGTGCCTCATGTCGGATGGAATGCGCTGAAGCAGACCGGGCGACCCTCGCGCCTGCTCGATGGCATTCCCGACGAGGCGCAGGCCTACTTCACGCACTCGTACGTCGCGCCGGACGGCGAGGCGACCGTCGCCACGACGAGCCACGGCGTGGTGTTTGCGAGCGTCGTCGAACGGGGCCTCGTGTTCGGCGCGCAGTTCCATCCCGAGAAGAGCGGGGAGACGGGCTTGCGCATGCTGCGCAACTTCCTCGGCGTGGCCCGCGACAAGGCTGGACGCAGGGAGGTCCGCTGATGTTGTCCAAGCGCATCATCGCCTGTCTCGACGTGCGCGACGGACAGGTCGTCAAGGGCGTCAACTTCGAGGGCCTTCGCAACGCCGGCGATCCCGCCGAGCTCGCGCGACGGTACAACGTCGAGGGCATCGACGAGCTCGTGATCCTCGACATCACCGCGACGCTCGAGAAGCGACGGACGATGGCGAGGACGGTCGCCGAGGTCGCGCGCGAATTGTTCATCCCGCTTGCAGTGGGTGGCGGCATCGCGTCCGAGGACGATGCCGCCGCGGCAGTCGACGCCGGTGCGGACAAGGTGAGCATCAACAGCGCGGCGGTCGGCAACCCGGCGCTCATCACCGCGCTCGCGCGACGCTACGGATCGCAGGCGGTCGTCGTGGCGATCGACGCCAAGCTGGAGGCCGATGGCCGCTACGGCGTGTACGTCCGCAGCGGGTCCACGCCGACGGGACGCGATGCCGTCGAATGGGCGCGCGAGGCAGCTGATCGCGGCGCCGGCGAGATCCTGCTGACGTCGATCGACAAGGACGGCACGCGCAGCGGCTTCGACCTGCCGATGACCGCGGCCGTCTCGCAGGCCGTGGGGATTCCCGTGATTGCCTCGGGCGGCGCCGGCACGTTCGCGCACTTCCGGGACGTGTTCACGGACGGCTGCGCCGACGCGGCCCTCGCCGCATCGGTGTTCCACTTCAGCGAGCACGCCGTGAGCGAGCTCAAGACACACCTGCACGCGCATGGCATCCCGGTCCGCCTGCGCTGATCCCGAATCACGACTTCCGAATCCCGAGCCCCGACTCCCGAGTTCCCCCGCATGCTGATCCCCGCGATAGACCTCCGTGACGGCCAGGTCGTGCAACTGGTGCAGGGCAAGCGCCTCGCGCTGGCCACCGACGACTGGCAGTCCTGGGTCGAGAAGTTCCGACCGTTTCCGAAGGTGCAGCTCATCGACCTCGACGCAGCCATGGAGCGCGGCGTCAACGAGGCCCTGATGCAGAAGATCTGCGCCGAGAAGGCGTGCCGGGTCGGCGGCGGTATCAGGTCCATCGCCCGCGCGCAGCACGTGCTCGCGCTCGGCGCGACGCACGTCATCGTCAGCTCCGCGCTGTTCCGCGACGGGCGGCTCGACCTCGACTTCGCAAAGCAGCTCGCCGACACCATCGGGCGTGAGCGCGTGATTGCCGCCGTGGACAGCTCGCAGGGCGTCGTCACGATTCGCGGCTGGCAGGAGGCGACGACGGTGACGGCCGTGGAAGCGGCGCGTGCGCTCGAGCCGTACTGCGACGAGTTCCTCTACACGAACGTGGACACCGAAGGGCTGATGCAGGGCATCCCCATGGACGCGGTACGCGCGGTCCGGGACGCCACGAGCCGCCGCGTCGTCGCCGCCGGAGGCATCACCACGCAGGGCGAGATCGATGCGCTCGACGCCATGGGCGTGGACGCCGTCGTCGGGATGGCCATCTACACAGGCAGGCTGGCTCTCGGGTAGGCGCGCGGCCCGGCGTTCGTCGTTCGGCGTTCGGAGTTTCCCTGCTACCCTCTGCCGCATGTCCCAGGCCACGCGGCGGCGCCCCCTTGTCGCGCTGATCCTCCTCCTTGCCGCCGGTGCCGGATGCGCCGGCGGGGATCGCTTCGACGCGTCGAACGCCAGGGCGCACGTCCAGCGCCTTGCCGGGTCGATTGGTTCACGACCTGCGGGCAGCGCGGCCAACGAGAAGGCGCGCGCCTACCTGATCGAGACGCTGCAGCTCTACGGCTTCGACGTGCGCGTCCAGGAAGCGGACGCGACATGGCCCGAAGCCGGCGTCAACGCCCGCGTCTCCAACATCATCGCGGTCAAGCCCGGACAGCAGGAGGAGGCGATCGGCCTCGTCGCGCACTACGACTCGGTGCCGTACGGCCCGGGCGCCGGCGACGATGCATTCGGCACCGCGGTGGTGCTCGAGGCCGCGCGGGTGCTCGCAGCGCGCGAGTCCTCGCGCCACAGCCTGCTGGTGCTGCTCACCGATGGCGAGGAGCACGGGCTGATGGGCGCGCGCGCGCTCGTCGAGGATCCGGAGGTCCGGTCGCGCCTGAAGGCGTTCGTCAACATCGAGGCCATCGGCACGGCAGGGCCGCTCGTGCTGTTCGAGTCCGGACCGGGGACGAGCCCTGCCCTGCGCGCCTGGGCAGCCTCGTCGCGCCCGCGTGGCGGCTCCTACATGCAGTCGGTCTACGACGCGCTTCCGAACGACACCGACTTCACGCTGCTGAAGGAGATCCCCGGCGCGTCGGGCATCAACCTCGCGGCCGTCGGCGACGGCTACTCGTACCACACCGATCGCGACCGCGCCGATCGACTCGATCCCGGCCTGCTCGCACGCGCGGGCAGCACCGTGCTCGAAGTCGTGGACGGGCTCGAGAGTCGGCCGACCCTCGAGCCTGCACCCGCGCAGGCGATCTACTTCTCGGTGCTCGACCGTACCGCGTTCATGGTGTCACGCGGCACCGGCATCGTGCTCGGCGGGATCGCGGTCATGGGTGCGTTGCTCGCATGGGCCGCGCTCGCACGCCGGATGCTCGGAGTCGGCGGCCCGAAGCGGCTCGTCCTGACCCTGGCCTGGGCGACGGTCGCGGCCGGCGCGGTGCTCGGCGCGCTCGTGGCCGCCGTGTGGCTCGTCCGCGTGGCGCGCGCGCAACTGCACCCCTGGTTCGCCTCACCGCTGGCCCTGTTTGCGTTCATGACCGTGATGGTCGTCGCCATCAGCTGGGGAGTCCGACGCGTCGCGGCTGCCGCGCCGCAGCGCCTGCAGCCCGAAGGCACGCCATTCGGCGTGTGGTTCGCGACGCTGCCGCCGTGGATCGGCCTCGCCATCGCCGCGCTCGTGTATGCGCCGGCGGCGTCCTATTTGCTGACGGTGCCGCTCGCGGTCGCGGCACTGTTGCTGCCGCTCGGTCTGTGGCGGCCATCGGGGGCACGCCTTGCGAGCGTCGTCGTGCTCGTCGTGACGTGGGTGCTGTGGGTGCCCGATCTCGTCACGCTCCTCGGATTTGCCGTCACGGCGCTCGAACGCTTCCCGATCGTCACGCCCACCTGGGTCTATCCCGCCCTCCTCTTCGCCGCAGGCATCGTCATCTGGCCGCCCGCGCTGGCGACGATGGTCGGACGAATCCGGTGGCGACTCCGGCACGGCCTCGCAGCCGCGATACTGATGGTGGCGCTCGTGGTGACCGGACTCGTGGCGTTCACGAGCAGTGCCTACACCGAGGAGCGTCCGCTCCAGCGCACGGCGGCCTTCGTGGACGACCGCGTCCAGGGCACGGCGCACTGGGAGATCTCCAGCAACGAGCCGGGCGTGGACATCGCGGCCGGCGGGCCCGCCAACATGCAGTGGCATCCGGTGACCGGCGCATCGCTCTCGGCGCGCATCGGTGTGCGCACGAAGGCCCACGTGTTCGGAGGCACCGTGCCCGCACCTGGCGGTGCGCTGCCGTTCACGGTGTCGGCCACCGTCACCAGGCGGCCAGGTGACGCCGACATCGAGATCACGGTGTCGGCAACCGACGACACATGGCAGCGGGTCGCGTTCGTCCTGCCTGATGCCGTCGTGCCCACGCGCTCGTCGCTCGTCGGGCGCACGCGGGATGGACACTGGCAGGCGGTGTCTGCGACGCTCCCGCGCGGCGGGCTGACGTGGCGCGCCACGGTGCCGGCAAGCCAGGCCGACCGCCTCGCAGCGACCGAGATCCGTGTCAGCAGCACGCGCCTGCCAGGGCACACCGGGGCCAGCCCGCTTCCTGCGTGGCTCCAGACCCCGCGCACGGCCTGGCAGACACGACACACGATCGTCACCGGCATCACGCCCACAGACGTGGACCAGCCCGTCGCGGCGGAACCCGGAACGTCGCGATTCGCGCCGACGCCGCTCGGCAAGGTGCACTACCTTGACCGCGGTACGGGCGACGCGGCGCTCGTGTTCCTTCACGACTGGGGTGGCGCCGCATCGGTATGGCGCCAGCAGGCTGCGCTCTCGGCCGCGCATCGGACGGTGCTCGTGGACCTGCCCGGGCATGGGCGGAGCGAGGCACCAGCGGCCGCGTACGACGTCGCGAGTCTCGCGACGTCGATGCGCGCGGTCCTCGACGCAGCCGGTGTGCAGCGCGCGGTGATCGTCGGGCATGGCATCGGCGCGCTCGTGGGATGGCACCTCGCCGTGCAGCAGCCGGCACGCGTCGTCGGCATTGTCGCGGTCGACGGCACGCTGTTGCCGCCCGCGGCCGGAACGGTTCCCCAGCCGCCTTCGGATGATGCGGTCGTCGCGGCGGCGCTGCCGTCCCTGTTCACGGCAGCCACGCCACACGCGGTCCGTAACGAAGTGACGTCCCTCGTGCAGCGCACGCCGTCGCGCGTGATGGCCGGTCTGCTGCGCGACGTGAGCTCGCCGGCGCCTTTCACGCCCGGAGCGTACCCCGAGCCCGTCCTCGTGCTGGCGACGACGGGCACATCGCCCGATCACGAGGGCTCGCTGCGCAGCCGGTTCGCGCAGCTCGACTACCGCCACATCGATGCCGGGCACTTCCTCATGCTCGAACGTCCGCGCGAGGTGGAGGACGCGATTGCCGGGTTCCTGCTCGGGCGGGGCCTGCTGCGATGAGCAGCGGCAGGGCCACGTGGCTCGATCGGATCGGGCTCGGCCGTCCCGAGCTCCGTGCATGGGCGTTCTACGACTGGGCCAACTCCGCGTTCCTGACGACCATCGTCGCGGCGGTGTTCCCGATCTACTTCAACAACGTCGCCGCAAGGGGACTCGATGCGGGGACTGCCGCGTTCAACTTCAGCATCGGCACCACGGTCGCGCTGACCATCAGCGCGGTCATCGCCCCGTTGCTCGGCGCGCTCGCCGATCATCGCCCGTGGAAGAAGCGGTTCCTCGCGGCGTTCATGCTCATCGGCGTCGTCGCGACGATGGCGATGGCGGCAATCGGTGAGGGCGACTGGGCGCTTGCCGTCGGACTGTTCATGGTGGCGAACATCGCGGTCAGCGCGTCGATTGCCTTCTACGATTCGCTGCTGCCACACATTGCCGAGCCTCACGAACTCGATCGGGTGTCGTCGTCAGGCTTCGCGCTGGGCTACCTCGGCGGCGGCCTGTTGCTGCTGCTCAACCTCGCGTGGATCCTGCAGCCCGGGATCTTCGGCCTTCCCGACGCCGGCGTGGCCACGCGGCTCGCGTTCTTCAGCGTCGGCGTGTGGTGGCTCGTGTTCTCCATCCCGCTGCTTCGCCGCGTGCCGGAACCGGCGATCGCGCGCGGAGACGCGCCGCCACTCCGTGTTGCGATCCGGCGGGCGTTCGCGGACCTGAAGGAGACGTTCACGCACCTGCGCCGGTACCGCCAGGCGTTCCTGATGCTGCTCGCGTTCCTGATCTACAACGACGGCATCGGCACGATCATCAGGATGGCGTCGCTCTATGGCGCACAGCTCGGCATCGCGCAGGAGCACCTGATTGCCGCGTTGCTGCTCGTGCAGTTCGTGGGCGTGCCGTTCGCGTTCGTCTTCGGCTGGCTCGCGGGCCGCATCGGCGCCAAGCGGGCCATCTTCCTCGCGCTCGCCGTGTACGCCGGGATCAGCATCCTCGGCTACTTCATGCGCACCGCGATCCACTTCTACGCGCTCGCGATCCTCGTGGGCACCGTGCAGGGCGGCAGCCAGGCGCTGTCGCGATCGCTCTTCGCGAGCATGATCCCGCGCGAGCGATCGTCGGAGTTCTTCGGGTTCTTTGCGGTCACTGAACGGACCGCGGGGATTCTCGGTCCGGCGACGTTCGCGCTGGCCATCGCGCTCACCGGCTCCAGCCGCGGCGCAATCCTCTCGGTGATCGCGTTCTTCATCGTCGGTGCGATCGTGCTGGCGAAGGTGGACGTGCGCGCGGGCCAGGCGGCCGTGGCGCAGGGCCCGTCGTAGGTGCCGTGCATGCCGGCGCATCCGGCGCAGGCGCGTCCTACTTCAGGGAGAGCAGGTTCGCGGTCAGGGCATAGGCGCCGTCGGTGCCGGCCGGCAACTGCCGCCAGAGGTTGAGCCCGACGTAGATCCAGCGTCCCTTGCCGACCTTTGCTTCCACCAGGGAACCCCGCCTCGGCCCAGGGTTGTTGGGGTAGGGGTCGGTCATCTCGAGCAGGTCCACGTACCGCTTGTCGGAGACGTCGGTGCCGAAGAAGTAGAGCCCGCGCTCCTGCACCCAGCCGTCCCATGTCGCGTCGGTGATCCGGTTCGGGGTGGTGAACACCGGATGGTCCGGCACGAGCACCGTGACCGGCGCGGTCTCGTCGGTCACGCGGTCCGCAGCGAACCGCCCGAACGGTCCGGCCACGCGTGACGGGCGACCCACAGTGCCGGGATACGGGCCGTACTGCGCCGCGTTGAACTCGAACTTGTTGTACTGGACGATGACCGTGCCGCCGCCTGCCGCGTAGTCGAGCAGGCGTTTGTTGTAGGCACGCAGGTCGCCCCGACGCTCATAGGCACGTACGCCCGTCATGACGACGTCGTACTTCGACAGGTCGCCGGACGCGAGCTGCGCGGGCGAGAGGAGTTCCACGGTGGCGCCGAGCTGCGCGAGTGCCGGCGGCACCTGGTCGCCGACGCCCATGATGTAGCCGACCGTCACGTCGGTCACCGGCTTCAGGTCGAGCACCTTCAGGCTTGCCACCGCGTCGGCCACGAGGTGACGGCGGCGGATGTGCGGGTACTCGATGGCCTCGTACCCCTTGTCGAACGACAGGCCGTCCCGCGTCGCCACGGCCCGCACGTCGTACCGGCCCGGACGGACACCTGCGGGCGGCGTGATCGAGAACCGGACCTGCCGCGCCTCGTCTGCGCGGTCGAATGTCACCGACTCCCGCGCGGGCTGCGCCGTCCATCCTGTCGGCAACTGCAGCGCGACGTCGGCGCGTCCCGCCTGGCCGGCATGGTTGGTGACGGTCACCTCGATGTCGCGCGCCTGCCCGCCGCCAGGGAAGGCGACGATGTCGGCGCCGAGCCGCACGGCGAGTGCCGGCACCACGAGCAGTTCCTGGCGCTTCTCGCCGCTGAACACGTTCCCCTCGTGCCGGAACTGCACGGGATGGACGACGACCTGGTCGTGGCCGCCGATGGTGTAGGTGACGCGTGCCGTGAACGGCGTCGGCGCAAAGGGCACACCGAACGGGACGTCCGGGTCGAAGTCGTAGTAGTCACGATCGGGCAGCCGCTTCCAGTACGCGGTCGTCAGCGCCGCGCCGGCCGGCACCTGGAGCTCCGCCTCGCACGTGTAAGGACGCCCTGACTCGACAGCAGACGGCTCGCAGGCTGCGCTGCCGTCGAAGCCCGCGAACTCGACCGACTTGACCGATACCCCGCGGGCCGCACCCGCGTAGGCGCGGAACGAGACGTCCACCGGCTGGCCGGCGACGACGAGACCGTCGTTCGCGAGCACGTCCACGCGCAGGCCCGAGGCGACGCGCAACGCCTCCTCGGCCTGCCGTTCCTTCTGTTCGAGCCTGAAGTCGAGCTCCTGGCGCGCGCCTTCGTCCGCGTGCATGTTCGTGAGCTGCCGGCGCAGGGCACGGACGGTGGCCAGCACCTGCGGCAGCGCCTCGCGGGCCCCCTCGACGCCCTTGCCGTCGAAGGCGGCCTGCGCGCTGCGCACCTGGCCGTCGAGCGCATCGAGGGCGAGGCCGAGCGCCGGGGAACCGCCGCGTGCGTAGCGCGCCAGGCCCCGCAGCGTCGTGTCGATGCCGGCCATCAGGTCGGTGTTCTGGTCGGCACGGGGCGTCGTCAGCACCGAGTCGTGCAGCACGTACGTCCGCGGCTGCGGCCCGGGCATCGCGTAGAGCTGCGGCATGCCCTGGCACATGTGCATGCTGCGCGCCTCGCTGCCGATCTCGTTGTAGGTGCGTCCGAGCAGCGGGTCGAACGTGTTGCCGTCCACGCGGCAGACGTCGTCGGTGACGCCGCCATCGGGCGGGCCGAAGAAGGCGCCCGTGTAGTAGAACTTCGAGGCCTGCCACGGCCGCAGGCCCGCGGCGATCTGCTGCGGGAACTTCGCCGGATCGGCCGCGAGCCGGAAGGCCTCCGCGGTGATGATCGACGAGGCCTGATGGTGCTGGCCGCCGCCCTGCGTCGTGTCCCACACGAAGCCGACGATCACGTCGGGCCGGATCCGGCGGATCCAGTACACGTAGTCCTCGAGGATCGCGTCCTTGTTCCAGCGATCGAACGTCTCCTCGACGCTGAAGGAGTAGCCGAAGTCCACGGCGCGCGCGAAGTACTGCTCGGCGCCGTCGATGCGGTGTGCGGCGAGCAGTTCCTCGGTGCGCAGCACCGACAGCGACTCGAAGATCTCCGGGCCGATCTCGTTCTGCCCGCCGTTGCCGCGCGTGGCGCTGACGAGCACCGTCCGCAGGCCGTGCTGGTATCGGTACCGTGCGAGCAGCGCCGTGTTCTCGTCGTCGGGATGCGCCGTGCTCATCATCAGCGTGCCCGTCGAGGCGAGCTGCCGGAGGAGCAGCCCGAGCGCGGCGTGGGACGGGTGTTCGGCAATCGGCTGCACCCGGTACTGCGTGTGTGCCGGAACCGCCAGCGTGAGAAGGAGACCGACGAGGGCGGCGCGTGCGACGGTGCCGGGCGATGTGTGCATGACCGCCACTACTCTACCCGCCGGACGGGCGGGCGGTGACGATCAGCGCGTCGCTCACGGCCCGCGGGCCGGTGATGTCGGACGGCCGGTTCACCACCGCTCCTCGGACGACCATCGTCGTGGAGCCTCCGCCGTCGAGGTTCAACGCATCAACCGCGCCCAGGCGCGAGAGGAGGGCCTGCATGGCGGCAAACGTCATGCCGTGCGCGCGATCGGGCTGGCGTCCGTCGATCGTGACGAGCCAGATTGCGCGATCGGCGCCCCGCGCGATCACGGTGCGCGGGTGTCGTGTCACGTCGAAGCCCTTCGACAGCCCCTCGATGGCCCATTCGCCGAGCGGCTTGCCGTCCCGGACGAGCAGCCCGGCGCCACCGACGAGCGTCGTGGCGCGGCGCCAGTCCTGCTGCCGTTGCCGCGAGTGCACGTCGAGCACCTCGCGGACCTGGACGGCCGTTGCGCGGGCAAGGCCGGCAAGGTTCGACGGCGGCGCGGTGCCACCGTACGACACGACGTAGCCTCCCGGAGGAATCGCGCTGTTGCCGGACGTCGTCGGGGGAGACGCCTTCAGGGGCCGTCCCGTCAGCACCCACTCGACGCCGCCCGTCGTGTCGGTCGTCGGACCGGAGGCCGGTGAGTACAGCACGAGCCGGCCCGCGCCGCGCACGGTGTCCACGCCATCGATCGGCAGCGTTCGCCAGCCGGAGGCGGACCGCACGCGCAGCACCGCCCGAGCCGTCACGCGATCGAAGAGCAGGTCGATTCCGCGGTCCGAGTCGAGCACCGCCACGGCACCGCGCGCACGCCGCGTGTCGCTCACGAGGCGATCGTCGATCTCGAGCAGTCCGTTCGGGTCGCCGCTCGGCGAGAAGAAGCCGGCGTTGACAGCAGCAATGGCATCGGTGCGCCGGGCGATGTCCTGCACGGTGGCGCGGCCGGGAATCTCGCCCGTCGCCAGCACCGAAGAAAGCCGCACCCGCTGCGGATCGAGCCGCAGCAGGCGGATCGATTGCGGGGAGGGTGGATCGGTCAGCGACTCGCCGTCGTACCGGTAGAGCTCGACGCCCTCGGCCACTGGTTCCGGCTTGCCCAGCGCCCCGAGGGGCGGATTGGCGGTCGTGCCGGCGATCGCGAACGACGAACACACCAGCAGGGCCAGCAGTAGTACTCTCTGCACTCGCATCACGCTCCATGGTAGGGCGGCGTCGCCTTGCACGCCCGGATGACCGTAGTACGACGACCGTGCCCGAATCCGACATCAATCGCCTCATCGACGAACTCGCAGCGCTCCACGGCGGTGCGGAGGATCTCGCGCCTCCGGCGGCGCGTCAGGAGGAACCGGAGGATCTGTCGGCGCGGGACGCCGCCTCGATCGACGAGGTAGAGCCCCCTGGCAGTGACATGTCGCGCCTCGAGGGTTGGCTGCGGGAGGTCGTGCGTCGCGGCGGGTCTGACCTGCTGCTCGTCTCGCACGCCCCACCGTCGGTGCGCGTGGACAAGCGGATCGTCCCGATGGCCGAAGACGTCCTCGGCGGCATGGCCATCGAGCGCGCCGTGCTGCCCGCGCTGCCGCCACACGCACGCGAGACGTACGCCCGCGATGGCATTGCGGACGCATCGTTCGGCATCGCCGGCATCGGCCGCTTCCGCGTGAACCTGCACCGCGAGCGCGGCCGCGCGGCGGCGACGATCCGGGCACTTCCCCGCACCGTGCCGCGGCTCGCGACGCTGTCGCTGCCGGCCCAGGTCGGCCAGCTCGCGCGCCTGACGCGCGGCCTGGTGCTTGTCGGCGGCGGCACGGGCTCCGGCAAGAGCACGACGCTCGCAGCACTCGTCGACGAGATCAACAGGCGCGAGGCGCGCCACATCATCACGATCGAGGACCCGATCGAGTACGAGCACGAACATCGCGGCTCGCTCGTCGAGCAGGTCGAGATCGGCGTGGACGCGCCCGACTACCCGACGGCGCTGCGGGCCGCGCTCCGGCAGATGCCCGACGTGCTCGTCGTCGGCGAGATGCGCGATCCGGAATCGATGCGGCTGGCGCTGACGGCGGCCGAGACCGGCCACCTGGTGATCTCCACGCTGCACACGACCGACGTCACCTCCACGGTGGCGCGGATGGCCGACTCGTTCCCGGCCGAGCGGCAGGCGACGATCCGGCAGGAGATCTCGCTGGCGCTGAGCGCCGTGCTGATTCAGGCCCTGCTGCCTCGCAAGGCCGGTGGCGTCGTGCCCGCGGTGGAACTGCTGATGGTGCAGTACGGCGCCCGTCAGCACATCCGGAAGAACCAGCTGCACCACCTGCACCAGGAGATCTCCCTCACGCGGCGCTTCGGATCGCTCACGTTCGAGGAGTCGCTGGCCTCGCTCGTGCGGTCTGGCACCATCGCGCCCGAGGTCGCGCGCGAGCGTGCCGCCCACCCCGAGGAGCTCGCGCGCCTGCTCGACGAGGGAACGTAGGACCGCCATCGCGCCCGGCGGGGCCGCGAAGCATGGTAGAAGGCGTGCCATGCACATCCGCCCGACCCACCTGCTTTCCGCGCTGCTGCCGATGCTGCTCGCCTTCGCGCCAGGCGTGCGCGCGCAGCCGGCGTACGACCTGCTCCTCAAGGGCGGGCACGTCATCGACCCCCGCAACGGCGTGGACGGTGTCATGGACGTCGCGACATCGTCCGGGAAGATCGCCGCGGTCCGCCACGGGATCGACCCGGCGCAGGCGCGGCAGGTGATCGACGTCAGCGGACTCTACGTCACGCCCGGCCTCATCGACATTCACGTCCACGTGTTCGCGACGACGGGCGTGAAGGATGCATGGGCCGGCGACAACAGCGTGCTGCCCGACGGCTTCAGCTTCCGTACCGGCGTGACGACGATGGTGGATGCGGGAAGCTCGGGATGGCGCAACTTCGAGGACTTCCGGCGCACGGTCATCGACCGCGCCCGCACCCGCGTGCTCGCGATGCTGAACATCGCCGGCTTCGGGATGCTGACCGACGTGCCCGAGCAGAACGTCCACGACATGGACGCAAAGGCCACGGCCGCCATGGCCACCCGGCACCGCGACGTCGTCGTCGGGATCAAGTCGGCGCACTACCAGGGCCCCGAATGGGTGTCGGTGGATCGCGCCATCGAGGCGGCCGCCGGTGCCGGCGTGCCCGTGATGGTGGACTTCGGGTACTTCCGCGAGGAGCGTCCGTACCACCAGCTCGTGACGAGCCGGCTGCGGCCGGGCGACATCAGCACGCACATGTTCCGCGGCCCGGTGCCCTACATCGGCGCCGACGGCCGCGTGCTGCCCTACCTGAAGCAGGCGCGGGAGCGGAAGGTCCTGTTCGACGTCGGGCACGGCGGGGGCAGCTTCGTCTTCCGCACCATGGTGCCGACGGTCGCGCAGGGCTTCTATCCCGACACGATCTCCACCGACCTCCACACCGGCAGCATGAACGCCGGCATGATGGACATGCTCACCACGATGTCCAAGTTCCTCGTTGCCGGCATGCCGCTGCGCGACGTGATTCGCGCGTCCACCGACGCACCGTCCGCCGCCATCAAGCGCCCGGAGCTGGGTCACCTGTCGGTGGGTGCAGAAGCCGACGTCGCCGTGCTGCGCGTGCTCGACGGGCGCTTCGGGTTCGCCGACGGCGCGCGGGGCACGATCACCGGCACGCAGCGCCTTGCGTGCGAACTGACCCTCCGCGCAGGCCGCGTCGTGTGGGACTGGAACGCACGTGCAGGCCGCGACTATCGCGAGATGTCACCGACCTACGGCGTCCGCGACGTCGATCGCGTCATCGTCCCGTGACCCCGAGTCCCGCCCCCCGAATCCCGAATCCCGAATCCCGAGTATGGTATTATTACCCTGTTATGGCCCGCGTGACCTACTCCCTCGATGACGCGACGGTGGCTCGCATCAGGCAGACGGCGGAGCGGCTCGGCAAGCCGCAGAGCCAGGTCGTCCGTGAGGCGGTCGCCGAGTATGCCGAGCGCGTCGGCCGGCTCAGCGACGACGAGCGGCGCCGGGCTCTCGCAGTGCTCGAGCGGCTGCGGGTGCAGGCGCCGACGCGCCCGGAAGGCGATGTCGATCTCGAGCTGCGCGAGGTGCGCCGCACCCGTCGGGCAGGGGGCCGGCGGCATCAGGTCGCATGATCGTCCACGTGGACACGTCGGCACTCGTCGATTCGCTCACGGGGCCGCGGCGCTCGCTCGACACGCTGATCGCGCTGACGCGCGAGGGCCATCGGCTGATGCTCTCGACGATCGTGCTGTATGAATGGCGACGCGGTCCTCGTACGGCGTCAGAGCTCGCGGCGCAGGAAGAACTGTTCCCGAGCGAAAAGGCCGAGGCGTTCGGCGCGGCGGAAGCGCTCGTCGCGGCGCGCCTTTACGGCAAGGTCGCCAGGCCGCGTGGACGCGAGATCGACATCGCCGTCGCGGCCTGCGCCATCACCGCCAACGCCGCGATCTGGACGCTCAACGTGAAGGACTTCCGCGACATCCCTGGCCTGACGCTCATCGACGCGTGACGCGGGCCGGAGGCTTACCGGGTTCCCGCAATCTCGGCCGGGCTACCGCAGTTTCTGTCCCATCACACGCAGCGCGATGCTGACGATGTCCTTCGCGGAGGCGTCGGGCTGCATCATCTGCTCGAGCCACGTGCGGTCACCGGCATGCGTGGCCCATGCGCGCTCGGCCTCCGCACGTTCCCGGGCGAGCCTGATCGGCAGGGTCGGATCGACCTGCCGCGTGTCGTCGTCGGCCCTCGCGAGCACCGACAACTCACGCCGGAGCTGCTGCGGATCGACCATCGACACGGGCGTCCGGCAATGTCCGCAGGTCACGCCGGAGCCGAGCGACACCGGTGCGCCGCAGTTGACGCAGTTCACCTGCCGGATCGACTCGCGCAGCGTCGTCACCTCGGCAGACGTGAGCTCGCGCACGAGGTTCTTCTCGCGCAGGAAGTGATAGGCCGTGATGAAGCGCCCGTGGCCGGAGGGACACCGCCTGTAGGTGAACCGCGTCGCGCGCTGCTGATCGGTGACGTCGAGCAGCGTCAGCCGGCACCGCGGGCACGGCGACCGCGCCTGGAGCGCACGCGTGGGCCGCAGCGTCAGGTGCTCGAGCAGCTTCAGCGTGCCGCCAGGCGTGAGTTGCTGGCTCTCGAGGTGATCGAACCAGAGACCGCTGCAGCCGTTGCACACGTCCACCGAGACGACCCGCCCGTAGCGGGCACTCAGGCCGACCGTGTCCATGGCGTATCCGCAACCCGGGCACATTGCCGTCGGCGCCATCGCGTTGGACATCACCTCGGGCAATCGGCATCACGGCGTGCCGCTGCAGTCGGGCGCCCCGTGTGGCGTGACTCAGCGCACGAGTGCGGTGCGCGCCTGCCGCACGAGCGACTCGGCTGCCGATTGGGTGCCGGCCACTGCCGTCAGGTGACCCATCTTGCGTCCGGAGCGCGCCGCGGACTTGCCATACAGGTGCAGCTTCACGCCCGGGATTGCCAGCGCCGCGGCCCAGTCCGGCTCGCCCTGCGCCCACGCGTCGCCGAGCAGGTTCGCCATCGCGGCGGCTGGCGCATGTGCGCGCGTGGAGCCGAGCGGCAGCCCGCACACCGCGCGCAGCTGCTGCTCGAACTGGCAGGTCACGTGCGCGTCGATCGTCAGGTGACCCGAGTTGTGGGGGCGCGGTGCGAGCTCGTTGACGATCACGCCGCCGTCCCGGGTGACGAACATCTCGACGCACAGCACGCCGACGACGTCGAGCGCCTGGCAGGCCGCGCGGGCCACCCGGACCGCCTCATGCGTGGTGGCCTCGGTGACGCGCGCGGGCCACACCGAGACGTCGAGGATGTGGCGCGTGTGGGCGTTCTCGATGGCGCCGTAGTCGGCCATCGTGCCGTCCGCGCCGCGCGCCACGATGACCGACACCTCGCACGCGAAGTCGATCACGCGTTCGAGCACGGCTTCGGCGTTGCCGATCGACGCCCATGCCGCTGCGGCATCCGCCTCGCGGTCGATGCGCGCCTGCCCCTTCCCGTCGTAGCCGAAGCTCGCCGTCTTCAGGATCGCCGGCACGCCGACGCGGGTGATGCCAGCCTCGAGGTCCGTCGCGGAGCGCACGATCGCGAACGGCGCGACGGGAATGCCGACTCCTGCAAGGAACTGCTTCTCGCGCACGCGGTGCTGCGTGGTGTGCAGGACCCGCCCGGAGGGCCGCACGACGAGTCCGTGCCCGAGCGCGTCGATCGTCGCCGACGGCACGTTCTCGAACTCGAACGTGACGGCCGCAGTGTCGCGCGCGAACGCCGCGACGGCGGCGAGGTCGTCGTAGGATGCCGCCACCTCGTGGTCGGCCACCTGTCCGGTCGGCGAGTCCTGATCGGGCGAGAACGTGTGGACGCGATAGCCGAGGCGGCGCGCGGCAATCGCGAACATGCGACCGAGCTGGCCGCTGCCGAGGACGCCAATGGTGGCGCCGGGAAGGATGACGGGCATCAGTCGAGCGGCGCGTCGATCACCTGACGCGCCTGCTCCTCGCGGAAGGCCTGGAGCTGGTCGCGCAGTTCGGGATGGCGCACGGCAAGCATCGCGACGGCGAACAGCGCCGCGTTCTTCGCTCCCGCCGCGCCAATCGCCATCGTCGCGACGGGCACGCCCCCCGGCATCTGGACGATGGAGAGCAGGGAGTCGAGGCCGTTGAGGGCCTTGCTCTGGACGGGCACGCCGATGACCGGCACGATCGTCTGCGAGGCGACCATGCCCGGCAGGTGGGCAGCACCGCCGGCACCGGCGATGATGACCTCGAGGCCGCGCGACACGGCCTGCTGCGCATAGCTGCGCATCAACTCCGGCGTCCGGTGCGCGGAGACCACCCGTGCCTCGAACCTGACGGCAAACTGCTCGAGCACGGCGGCGGCGTGGCGCATCGTGTCCCAGTCCGACTTGCTGCCCATGATCACGCCGACGAGCGGGTGCGTTGCTTCAGCCATGCCGCACCGAGTTTATCGTGGCCGCCCCGCCGGCGGGCCAGCGGCAGCGTCCGGCCCGCTCATTCGCCCATGATGGGGCTCGGCGCCTCGTCCTCGACGTCCACGAGGAGCGACGGCTGGTCGTTGAAGACCCGTGCGCAGGCGTTCCAGCGCAGCCGGGCCTCGTCGTTGTCGGCGGACCTCAGCGCCTCGGCGCGTTCGTAGTGCTCCATCGCTTCATGCAGCCAGGCGGCCCCCGCGCGGGCGCCCGGTCCGCCGTGCCCGAGCAGCGCTCGGGCCTGCCGCTCGGCAATGAGGCCGCCGTAGTAGTGCCGCTCGTATTCGGTCGGCAACTGCGCGGCGAGCTCGCGAGCCCGCGAGAGCGTGCGCCCGTGGTGGAGGGTGAAGTCGTCCGAGAGCGCCAGGATCAGCGTGACGAGGGCCTGATGGTTCCCCGGGTCGGCACGCAGCACGTCCTCGCAGATGCTCTCGCTCTGGCCGGGCTCGTTGAGCAGCCGGTAGCGCTCGGCCTTTGCGAGCGCAGCGGGAACGGCGGCTGGAGACAGCGGTTTCAGCTCGAACATGTGTCACCTCCATCCTGCAACGATGCGTGCGTGCTCGACGGGCCTGCGTCAGGACCTGATCATCCGCAGCAGGCGTGTCACCGGGTCGTAGAAGCGATCGACGACGCGTTCCTTGAGCGGGATGATCGCGTTGTCGGTGATGTGGATGTGCTCGGGGCACACCGTGGTGCAGCACTTGGTGATGTTGCAGTAGCCGATCGCGTCGCGATCCTTCAGGTCGCGCAGGCGGTCTCCGGTGTCGAGCGGGTGCATCTCGAGTGCGGCCGTGTAGACGAGATAGCGCGGCCCGATGAACCCCTGCTCGTGTTTGCCATGGTCGCGAATGACGTGGCAGACGTCCTGGCACAGGAAGCACTCGATGCACTTGCGGAACTCCTGCACGCGGTCCACGTCGCGCTGGGACATGCGCCACGTGCCGTCGGGCGCGTCGGGCGGCCGTGGCGCGAATCTGGCGATGCGCGGCTTGATGCGGAAGTTCACCGACACGTCGGTCACGAGGTCCTTCAGCAGCGGGAACGCGCGCATCGGTTCGACGGTCACCGGCTGGTCCAGGTCGAGCGTGTTCAGGCGGGTCATGCACATCAGGCGCGGACGCCCGTTGATCTCCGCAGAGCACGACCCGCACTTCCCGGCCTTGCAGTTCCAGCGGCACGCCAGGTCCGGCGCCTGGTCGGCCTGGATGCGATGGACGGCATCGAGCACGACCATGCCCTCGGAGATTGGCGTGGCGTAGTCCACGAACGCACCGGCCCGCTCGCCGCCGCCGCGCCAGATCCGGAATGTCGCCCGGGTCGTCACTGGGCCTGCTCCTCGATGATTCGCGCCAGTTCTTCGGGCAGGGGCGGGATCGGCTGCCTGCCGACCTCCATCGCCCCGTGGCTGCCGCGTTGGACCACGACGTTGAACGTGCCGCACGCCGCCGTCTTCTCGGGGTAGTCGTCGCGGAAGTGTCCGCCACGGCTCTCGCGCCGCTCGAGCGCCGATCGCGTGATGGCCTCGGACACCGCGAGCAGGTTTCGCAGGTCGAGGCACGCGTGCCACCCGGTGTGGTACTCGCGATGGCCATCGACGCCCGCCCGCTCGGCACGGTCGCGCAGTGCCTCGAGCCTCACGAGCGCCTCCTGCATCTCGTCCTCCACGCGGACGATGCCGACGAGGTCCTGCATCGTGTCCTGGAGATCCTGCTGCACCAGGTAGGGGTTCTCGCCGGCCGAGCCGCGATCGAAGGGCGCCAGTGCCGCCTGCATGGCCCCTGCGATCGCATCCTGGTCGAGCCGCGGGGACTGCTGTTGCCGGGCGTGCGCGGCCGCGTACTCGCCGGCGCGCTTGCCGAAGACGATGAGATCGGAGAGCGAGTTGCCGCCGAGGCGGTTGGCGCCATTGATGCCCGCGGCGCACTCGCCCGCCGCGAACAGGCCGGGCACCGTCGTCGCCTGCGTGTCGGCATCCACGCGGATGCCGCCCATGATGTAGTGCGTCGTCGGCCCGACCTCCATCGGCTCGCGCGTGATGTCGAGGTCGGCCAGCTCCTTGAACTGGTGGTACATGCTCGGCAGCTTGCGCCTGATGTGATCGGCCGCGCCGGGCAGCTTCTCCTTGATCCACGCGATGTCGAGATACACACCGCCGTGCGGGCTGCCGCGCCCGGCGCGGACCTCGCGTCTGATGCAGCGCGCCACGTGATCGCGCGTCAGCAGTTCCGGCGGCCGGCGTGCCGATCGGTCGCCCTGCGTGTACCGCCAGCCCTCCTCGGGGTCCGCCGCGGTCTGCGAGCGGTAGTTCTCCGGGATGTCGTCGAACATGAAGCGGCGGCCTTCCTTGTTCTTCAGGACGCCGCCCTCGCCACGCACGCCCTCGGTGACGAGGATGCCCTTCACCGACGGCGGCCAAACCATCCCCGTCGGATGGAACTGCACGAACTCCATGTCGATCAGGTCGGCGCCCGCACGGTACGCGAGGGCGTGGCCGTCTCCCGTCCCCTCCCAGCTGTTGCTCGTGATCCTGTAGGCGCGGCCGACCCCGCCGGTGGCGAGCACCACGGCCCTGGCGGCAAAGGCATGGAAGCGCCCGCGCTCGCGGTCGTAGGCAAGCGCACCGGCAACGTGCGCGCCGTCCATCAGCAGGTCGATCACCGTGTGTTCCATGTGGACGGTGACGCCGAGGTGGATGGTGTGGTCCTGGAGGGTCCGGATCAGTTCGAGGCCGGTCCGGTCGCCCACGTGCGCCAGGCGCGGATAGCGGTGCCCGCCGAAGTTGCGCTGGTTGATGCGGCCGTCCGGCGTGCGGTCGAACACCGCGCCCCATGCCTCGAGCTCGCGCACGCGATCGGGCGCCTCGCGCGCGTGGAGTTCGGCCATCCGCCAGTTGTTGACGTACTGCCCGCCGCGCATCGTGTCGGCAAAGTGGACGCGCCAGTCGTCGCGGTCGTCGTTGTTGCCCATCGCGGCGGCCATGCCGCCCTCGGCCATCACGGTGTGTGCCTTGCCGAGGAGCGACTTGCAGATCAACCCCACCGACACGCCTGCACCGGCCGCCTCGATGGCGGCGCGCAGGCCGGCGCCACCCGCGCCGATGATGAGCACGTCGTAGGTGTACGCCTGCGGCGCCGGCATCAGAGCAACCTCACGTCGGTCAGGATGCCCATCGAGCAGAGGCGCACGTAGAGGTCCGCCAGCATCACCGACACGAGGCTGCACCAGGCAAAGAGCTGGTGCCGGCCGTTGAGGCCGGTGACGCACGCGTACGCGAAGTCGCAGGCTGGATGCTTCGACACCTCGTCGAGCCGGCCGCCGACGACGTGCCGGAGCACGTGACAGCCCCATGTGTAGGACGCGAGCAGGACGACGTTGACCGCGAGGATCACCGTACCGACGCCAATGCCGAACGCCTGCTGCCCCGTGGCCGGATCGGTGAACCACATCGCCAGCCAGACGTCGTAGGTCAGGAAGGCGATGAAGACGATGGCAACCCACATGAAGAAGCGGTGTGCGTTCTGCAGGATCAGCGGGAACGAGTGCTCGCCCCGGTAGCGCGTGCGCGGCTCACCCACGGCGCAGGCCGGCGGATCGGCCCAGAACGCCTTGTAGTACGCGCCCCGGTAGTAGTAGCAGGTCACGCGGAACAGGCCGGGGAAGGGCAGGATGATCAGCGCAGGCGAGAACGGCAGCAGGCGCGGCCACCAGTCCGGCTTCGGCCCGAACCAGCTGTGTGGCGAGGCCCCGAACACCTCCGGCGAGTAGAACGGCGAGAGGTACGGTCCGAACGTGTAGTGCGCGTCCTGGAAGGCCGCCCACGTCGCGTAGACGACGAAGATCGAGAGCACGACGAACACGACGAGCGGCGGCGCCCACCAGGCGTCGCGTCGCCTCGTCCTCCCGAATCCCCGCGGGACACCAATCGCCGGAATGACCTGCATGCAGGGCGCCTCCGAGACGTGCGGTCTGTGTTGTGCGCCCCACCATATGCGGAGTGGCGAGCGGATGCAAACCGGACGCGGCGTCCAGCGGAATGGAACGAGACGTCACGCCGGGCGGCCGCCGACTTCGCCGACGCCGCGGCCCGCAGTAGACTCGTCGGCCGTGACCCACACGATCGACCCGGCGGCGATCGACTTCACGAAGCCCGGCGCGCACCACTACAAGGCGGCCTTCCACCTCGATGGCAGCTGGGGCTACTCGCTCGTGCCGATCACGGTCGTCAACGGCCTGCGGTCCGCGCACGGCACCCCGGGCGTCGCGGTGTTCGGCGGCACGCACGGCAACGAATACGAAGGCCAGATCGTCGTCAAGCGGCTCTGCCGCGACCTGGACCCCGCGGAAGTGGCCGGCCGCGTGATCCTGATGCCCCAGCTCAGTGAGCGCGCGTGCGCCGCGCACCTCCGCAGCGCCCCGGACGATGGCGTGAACATGAATCGCGCGTTTCCTGGCGACGCCAGGGGCACGCTGTCGCGGCGCATTGCCCACTTCGTGAAGCAGCGCGTCTTCCCGCACGCGCAGATCGTGATCGACATCCACGCCGGGGGCCGCGAGGCGTCGTTCCCGATCTGCACGTCGCTGCACCCGATCGCCGACGCCGCGCGCCAGGCGGAGACGATTGCCCTCGCCCGGCTCTTCGACACGCCGTTCGTGTACCTCTACTCGCGCCAGATGGCCTCCGGGCTCCTGACCGACGAGGCCGAGGACGACGGCCGCATCGCCATCGGCGGCGAGTTCGGCTTCGGCGAAGGTGCCAGCCCCCGCGGCATCGCCCATGCGTATGAGGGCGTCCGCAACGTGCTGCGCCATACGGGCATGCTGCCCGGCCCGGTCGTCCGCATCGATCCGGATCGTCCGGGGCCACCGCGCGTCGTGCAGGCGCCCGACCTCGCCGACTACGTGCCGTGCCCGATCGACGGTATCTGGGAGCCGCTCGTGGCGCCCGGAGACGACGTGTCGGCCGGTCAGCCAATCGGTCGCCTGCACGACTTCGCCGATCACGCATCGGATCCCACGGAGATCGCCGCGCACCGCGACGGCGTCGTCATCGCCCTCCACTTCGGCGCGGCCTGCCGGCGCGGCGTCACGCTCTACGTCATCGCACGGGATGTCGCCATCGAGCCATGAAGATCACGAACGTCGAAGTACTCGTGCTCAAGTCGCCCGGCCTCTACCGCAGCACCGACACCGACGAGGAACCGCCGGGACCGACGTACATGGGCCTCGTGCGCGTCTCGACCGACGCAGGCATCACCGGCTACTCGGACATGGAGACGGCCGCGTCGGTGGCCAAGGCCGCGGTCGAGGCGCCGCGGTGGAGCGAGGGCGACATCGAGGCGTTCGACGGGCTCGCGTCGCTGATCGTCGGCGAGAACCCGCTCGAGGTGGAGCGGCTGTGGTACCGGATGTATCGCGGCAGCATCTACTACGGGCGGCGGGGCGTGGCGATGCAGGCGATCTCGGCCATCGACATCGCGCTCTGGGACATCGCCGGCAAGGCCTACGGCCAGCCGATCCACGTGCTGCTCGGCGCGAGATGGCGCGACTCCGTGCGTGCGTACGCGAGTACGCTCTTCCGACCCACGCCGCAGGCGATGCGCGACGCCGCGGCGCGCTACATCGACGAAGGGTTCACGGCCGTCAAGTTCGGCTGGGGCGTGTTCGGGCAGGACCCGTCGCGCGACGTCCGCCTCGTCGAGGCTGCCCGCGAGGCGCTCGGCCCCGACCGTGACCTGCTGGTGGACACCGGCTGGTTCATCGAGCGCACGCCGAAGCAGGCCGTGCAGGTGATCCGATCGATCGAGCCGTTCTCTCCGTTCCTCGTGGAGGAGATCCTCCACCCGGAGGACTACGACGGCTACCGCCGCGTGGCCGACGCCGTGGACACGCTGATTGCGTGCGGCGAGCAGGAGGCCACCGAGTGGGGGTTCCGCGAGCTGATCGATCGCGCGCGCGTGGACGTGCTGCAGCCAGACCTCACGCGCTGCGGAGGCTTCACCGCCGCGCGCAAGATCGTCCACATGGCGGAGCTCTCGAACGTCCTCGTCATCCCGCACTCGTGGTCGTCGGACCTCCTCACGGCGGCGTCCCTCCACCTGAACGCGTTCCAGCGGCGCGCGGTGTTCGTCGAGTTCAACACGTCGCAGGGCCCGCTCAGCCGCGCGATGGTTCGGGAGCCCCTCCGCATCGTGGACGGGCACGTCGCAGTGCCCATGGCGCCGGGCCTCGGCGTCGAGGTGAACGAGGACACGATCGCGCAGTACCGGATCGCGTGAGGGACCGACGCCTGCGTCAGTCCAGGCCGAGGAGCGGCAGCGCGTCGCGATGGATGAGCGCCTCGATGCGATCGACCGGGATGCGCGGCAGCCGCGTGCCCTCGACCATGTCGTTGACGCGCCGCAGGGCGTCGATCGTCGAGGCCGGGGTCGTGAACGGGTAGTCGGTGCCGAACAGCAGCCGGTCGAGCACGCCGTACTCCATCGCCAGCACGAGGGCGTTGTAGAACTGCCAGGGCCGGTAGTACAACGCCGAGACGTCGCTGTACAGGTGCCGGTGCTTCCGGATCAGCACCATGGTCTCGGCCATCCACGGATGGCCCATGTGGGCGATCACCATGCGCAGCCGCGGGAACTGCAGCGCCAGCGGCTGGAGCCGCACCGGGTTGGCGAGTTCGAGCGAGACGTTCTCGCAGAACGTCGTGCCCTGATGGATCAGCACCGGCACGTCGAGGTCGGCGGCGGCACGCATCAGGCGCACGAAGCGCGGATCCTGTGGATCGACGTCCTGGTAGATCGGCGCGACCTTGAGTCCCCGCAGGCCGAGCCGGCGCACCGCGTCCTCCAGCTGGTCGACCGCATCCTCGTCGGACGGATCCACCGAGCAGAAGCCGATCAGCTTCTCGGGATGGCGGGACACGTAATCGGCGACGTACTCGTTCGGCACGAGTACGCCAACATGTCGCGCGCGGAACCCGAGCACGATGGCCCGATCGACCGGCGCCATCGCGGCCCAATGCGCGTCGAGGTCCACCGCGACCTCGAGCGACGGATTGCCCGCCGTGATGCGGGCGTCCGAGACGAACGAGTCCGCGATGTGCGCGGACTCCCAGACGTGCGTGTGGACGTCGACGATCATCGGGTATCGGGTGACGGGTTCAGCGTGCCGGGTCCCGGGCGGCGTTCAGAGCACGCCGTACTTCTCGTACACCGTGCGCAGGTAGGCGCCGTTGCGAAGTTCCTCGCGGCTGTGGTTCTCGCGCGACACCTTGTCGGTAGCGAGCTGCACGACGTCGGCGACGATTTTGGCCGGCACGACGACGATGCCGTCGAGGTCGGCGAGGACCAGGTCGCCGGGCGAGACGAGGACGCCGCCGCACTCGACGGGGACGTTCCATGCGATCACCTCACCGCGGCCGCGCGAGTCCACCGGCTTGATGCCCGCGGCGAACACCGGAAAGCCCATCTCCTGGATGCGCCGTACGTCGCGGACCAGGCCGTCGACGACCGCACCGTGTGCCCCGCGGGCGATGGCGGCCGTCGAGAGCAGTTCACCCCACGGCGCATTGCGCCGCGAGCCACCCGTCGCGACAACGACGACCTCGCCGGGCAGGATGCTGTCGATCGCGGCAATCTCGGTCCCATAGGGATCGGGCCCGACATGGTACGTGTCCACGCAGGCGATCGTGCGCGCCCAGCCGACGAACCGGACGTCGCTGCCGACGGGCCGCAGGTGTTCGGCCATCGCCTGGCCGCGGTGACCCATGTCGTCGAGCGCATCGGAAACCACGGCCGTGTAGAGCGTGGATTCGATGTGCGCGAAGAGGTCGAAATCGGCCGGCGCCAGACGACCCGCGGCCGCGGTGTCTTCCTGATGATGTGCCAACGAAGCCTCCTGGTGCATGCCCGGCGCGATCAGCCGAGACTCAAGCCGACGAGCGCGGCAATGCCGAGGACCATGCCTGCGAGCCCGTACGGACCGACGCGTTCCCTGAACAGCAGCAGGCCCGCCGCCGCGACGAGGAACAGCGAGCCGCCGGTGGTGATCGGGAAGACCACGTGCCCGGGCACGCCGTTCGAGAGTGCCAGCCCGGTGAACGACTGGCCGAGCAGGCTGCATCCCCCCATCAGCCCGCCGAGCGCCACCTCGCTGCGGCGCGGACGAATGCCGCTGCGCCAGAGCGCGGCGGCCGCGAAGACGAATCCGCCGAGGTACCAGTAGAGGAGGTACTGCGCCTGGAACGCCGACGCAAGTCCCTGCTCGGTGAGAATCTTCAGCCCGAACGGCCCGATGCCGTTGGCGACGAACGCCACCAGCATCAGCCGCAGCCACGTGCCTGCATCGCGCTCGTCGCTCACCGGCTGCCGTCCTGCCGCTTCTTGTCCTGCCACAGCAGGAACATCGACACGGGAATCAGTGCCAGCGCGATGCCCTTGCCGAGACCCACCGGCTCGTCGTAGACGACGATCGAGGCCACGGTCGGAATGCCCGCCGACAGGTTGATTGCGAGCCAGCTCGTCGCGATCGGCCCGTGCTTGACGCCGGCCTGGAACGCGAGGATCGCAATCGACGCGGCCACGCCGAACGGCAGCGCGATGAGCACCACGTTGCGCGGCGCGGCGGGCCCGGTCGGCGTGCCGATGCTGACGAACGTCAGCACCAGCACGAGCGACGAGATCGCCAGCAGCGCGTTGACCGCCGCCGGGCGCCCGGCCTTCACGTCAGCGACCTTGTGCAGCACGCCCAGGGCGCTGAAGCTCAGGAGCGCCAGCAGCATGTAGATCTGACCGGTCGCCATCTAGAAGGACAGCTTCAGTCCGAACTGCATCGTGCGTGCGCCTCCCGCGCCGAGGATGCGGCCGAAGTTCGCGGTGCCGAGTGTCGTGCCCGGGTTGCTCAGGTTCACCTTGTTGAGCGCATTGTAGGCTTCCACCCGCACCTGGATGTAGCGCACGCCGCCGAGCGAGAAACTCTTCATCAACCCGAGGTCGAGGATGTGCGTCGCCGGTCCCTCGACCACGCCGATGGGTGAGCTGCCGTAGGCGTACCGATCCGGCGCAGAGAAGGCGGCGGTGTTGAACCACTGGGTCGCCGACGGATTGCTCACCGTCGGATCGCCGGAGAGGTTGGCCCGCGTCCCCCAGCCGTTGCCGAGTGTCGCGCCCGGCACGTTGATGCTGAGCGGCACGCCCGACACGAAGCTGTTGATGCCGCTCAACTGCCAGCCGCCGATGAAGGCCTCGGCCACGGGATGGAGCGAGGTCAGGAAGCGCTTGTCACGACCGAACGGCAGCTCGTAGACCGCGTTGATCCAGAGCATGTGCCGCCGGTCGTTCGGCGAGCGTCCCTTCAGGTAGCCGCCGGGAACGAACGGCTGGAGCCGGCCGGTTTCGTCGGGCGCCACCGAGTCGGACGTGTCCTTGGCGAGCGAGTACGCCCCCATGAAGGAGAAGCCGTCCGAGAAGCGGCGCTCCCACTTGATCTGGAGCCCGTTGTAGTTCGAGCTGCCTCGGTTCTCGAGCACGTTGACCTCGCCGAACGCGGGATAGGGCTTGGCCGCCTGCAGATCCGTGTACGCGCCGGGCGCGACCTCGTTGTACGGGTAGAGCGACACCTGATCGCGCAGCCGCACACCGACGTAGGACACGGTCACCGCGGACTTCCACGGCAGGCCTTTCTGCACCGAGATGTTGAACTGGTGCGACCGCGCAGGCTCGATGTCCCACGCCGGCGACTCGCCGACCGACGGCTGGATGAACGTCTCCGGGTTCGTGGGCCATGCCGTCTCCCACCGCTGCTGGCTGAGCGGGCTGAACGACAGGGCCTCCCACGTCCAGTACGGCAGCCCGACGATCGACGAGGCCGACCGGTTGCCGGTGAAGCTGTTGTAGTAGAGCCCGTACCCGCCACGGACGACGAAATCGTCGAGACCCTCGGGACGCCACGTCACGCCAAGGCGCGGCGAGAGGTTGCCGCTCGCCTTGAACAGACCGTTGGGCACGCCGACCTCGTTTGCCGGCACCCACAGGCCCACCGATGACGCCGACAGGAACGGCGACACCGGCTGCTGCGACAGGTTCACCCCACCGTCGTCGTCCACACCGGCGATGACCTTGCCGATGCGCGGATCGAACGTCGCGCCGTTGCCCGCGCGCAGCGACTTCTCGTGCCAGTACTCGTAGCGGAGGCCGAGGCCGATCGTGAGGTTCGAACGGACCTTCCAGAAGTCCTGGACGTACAGGCCGGAGTACGGCGAGCTGTCGAGGCCGAAGGTCTCGAGCGGGAAGTTGCGCCGCGTGCCCGACGTGAGTCCGAGCAGGTAATCGGCGAAGCCGTTGCGCGTGTACTGCCCGTTGAAGTCGAAACTGCCGCGCGGCGAGTGCGACCCGTGCCGCCCGTAGACGCTGCGGTCGTTGAACTCGTACCCGGCGCTGAGCGAGTGCGCGCCGCGGAGCCACGTGAGGCCGACCTTCGCGTTCGTCACGTTGCTCCACAGACGGCCCGGCACGCCCCACGGCGCGTTGAAGCCCGTGTACCCGGTGATGCCGACGTTCGGCAGGCCCACGAAGTCCTCCCGTCCTGCCGTCCCGATGCCCTGGATGCCCGCTGCGGACACGAGATTGTCGATGCCGACGACCGGCGATCCGAACCGGTTGTCGGACTTCAGGTACCCGCCCGACGCGGTCAGCAGCATGGACGACGTCAGAGAGTTCGTGTAGGTGACGCCGATGTTGTGCTGACGCGTCTCGTTCGTCGAGGTGATGTCCGGCGTGTATCCCGGCGACCGGTTGTCGTTCGAGTTCATCACCCACCGCGCGTAGACGCGCTGCCCGCTCGTGATCTGGTGATCCACGCGTGCCGTGTACTGATAGGTGTCGTCCTTGACGGGCGCCACGGCGCGGAAGCGGCCGTCGGGCGAGTTCGGGAGCAGCAGGTACGGGAAGAACGATCGCGAGGCCGCCGAGATGCGGTTGGTCGGGATGACGTTGCCCGGGAACGGCTGGCCGGTCTGCGGATCGATGATGGGCGTCGCGAGCGACGAGAAGTCCCCCTGCAGCATCGCGGGCTGCACGACGACGGAGTTGAAGATTGCCTCGCGCCGGACCGGCGTGCCCTCGAAGCTCGCGAAGAAGAACGTGCGGCTGCGGACGATCGGCCCGCCGAGCGTGGCGCCGAACTGGTTGCGTTCGAGCTTGGCCGGCCGCGCCGTGGCAAACGCATTCCGCGCGTTGAACCTGTCGTTCTGCACGAACTCCCATGCGGTGCCGCGGAACTCGTTGCTGCCCGAGCGCGTGGCCATGATCACCTGCAGCGGGTTGCGCCCGTTCTCGGCGCTGAAGCTCGACGTCTCGACGCTGAACTCCGCGATCGTGTCCACGTTCGGGATCGTCATGCCGCCTTCGTCCATGCCGGCATTGGCGTTGAGGCCATCGAGCTGGAACTCGGTCTGGTTCGAGCGCATGCCGAAACCCTGGACCGTCGATCCGAGCTCGGGGCCGCCCGAACCCGTGAAGCGCATGCCCGGCACGAGGTTGACGAGCACCACAGGATTGCGGGTGCTGAGCGGCAGCTCGCGAATCTGCTTCATCTCGATCACGGTCTGCACCGAGCTGCGCTCGGTCTGGAGCAGCGGCGCACCGGCCTCGACCGTCACTTCCTCCGAGACGTCGCCGACCTCGAGCACGGGTGCGATGCGGCTGCGCTGACCGAGCGACAACACGAGTCGCTCCATGCGCCACGTCTTGAAGCCGGGCATCGAGACGGTCACCGAGTAGGGCCCGATCGGCAGCGCCAGCACCTCGAAGTCGCCCGTGGCACTGGCGACGGCTTCCTGCGTGATGCCGGTGTCGAGGTTGCGCACCACGACCGTCGCCCCCGGCAGCGCTGCCTGCGACGTGTCGACGACCGCGCCGAGGATCGAGCCCTGCGTGCCGACCTGCGCCAGCGCCGGCGCCGCGCCAAGGGCCAGCACGAGCACGGATCGAATCGCGAGATCCCTGAGTGTAGACATGTGTCCTCCTGAAGACTCGTGCGTGACGCTTGAGATGAACCGCATTCTCGGCAGCGCGTCGTCGGCAATCAATGCGCGCGGCGCGCGTGCTGCATGCGCCGTCCCGCCTATTGGATCCGTTGTGTCGAGCGCCCGCTGCAGCACGACGAATCAGTAGCGGACGACAATCTCGTAGCGATTCGCGTCCGGGGCGGGAATGCGCACCCAGTCGGCATCCGGCTGCACGTCCTGCCACTCGCGTCCGTTCACGGTGACCGCACGGATGCGCGCGCCATCGGGATGCCGGAAGCGCACGAGCAGCGCGGACGGGCGCCGGCCGTCGACTGCCGACAACTGCACATCGGCGCGGATCTCGCCGGCAGCGGCGCGGCTCTCGATGCGCGCGTCGAGCGTGCCGTAGTACGTCGGCGCATCGGCGATCTCGATTGCCTGCCCGTCGCGCAGCCACGCACGCGGGGTCGCCTGCGCGATCAGGAGCGCGTCGTCGTCACGCTCGCGAACGAGCATGTGGCGATAGAGCTCGAACCAGGCGCCGTCGGTGCTCGGCGGGCCGAAGTACTGGCCGTGCGTCCAGCGATGCTCGACGGGCTCGAGCGCCGTGTGGCTGAACGCACTCGCGATGTAGCTGTAGAACGTGCGCACGATGGCTTCGGGCTCGTCGCGGAGCAGGTAGGCCGTGGCGTGCTGGTTGTAGACGGGCTCGTTGGCGATGCCCCAACCCTTGTAGAACAGGTTGTCCTCGTGGTCGTGCAGCAGCGCATCGCCGAGCACGCCATCGGCCGGCAGTCCCTTCAGACGCAGCAGGTGCACGGCGCCGGTGTCCACGTCGGTGGCGTACCACTGATCCAGCAGGCGGCGCGGCGTGAGCGCCTCGGCCGGCACATAGGGCACCCACGTGCCGTCGCGCAGCTGCACGATCGGCGACTTCATCGCAGCCGCGCCGAAGCCACGCGCGATCGCGTCGCGCATCGTGCGCGCGGCGTCGCGAGCCTCGCCCGCCCGCGAGTGACCATGGCGCTCGAGCGCGCGCCCGAAGAGATCGAGGCCGGCAAAGAGGTACGCCTGGTTGAACGCCCACACGCCGCGTCCGGTGAGATCGTTCAGCGGCCCGGTGACGAGCCCGCCCGCCGGGCTTTGGTCCCGGCTGCTCGCGGCGACCTGGGCGAGGCACCAGTCGAGGGCGGCGAGCGATTGCGGCAGGAGCCGCTCGAAGGATGCGCGGTCGTGCGACAGCAGGTAGTGCTGCGCGACCGCGTAGAGCATGGCCGGCGTGTACACGTGCCAGTTGGCATACCCGCTGACGTGGCCGTCGGCTTCCTGGTTGTTGCGGAACTGCGCGCGCAGTTCCTCGCCCGAGATCGCGTGGTACCCGCGCAGGTCGTAGAGCATGTAATCCACGTAGACGGCCTGGTTGACGGGCCATGGCGTGCCGACCTGGCTGTAGGCGAAGTTCGAGTACGGCAGGTCGATCCGCACGTCCGGACCTTCACCGCCATGCCGGCGCGGCAGCCGCAGCGCATGCCACAGGTTCGCGCGGAACAGGTCGTTGACAATCGGTTCCGGCACCGTGAAGCGCGCGCCGCGATCGACGTAGGCCGACCAGAATCCGATCGTGGCTTCGCGCGCCTTCGCATGATCGAGTGCCGCGAACGTCGCGACGTCCGCGTCGGCGACGACGGGCGACGGCAGCTTCACGACGAGGCGCCGCGTGCCATGGGCGGCAAGCGAGACGAACGCCGTGGCGTCCACCCGCTTCTGCTGCCCTTGATAGTCGGCCGTGCCGTTGACCGCCAGATCGTCGGCACCCTCGATGCCGAGCAGCACCCGGGCCCGGCCGCGTTCCCGCAGGAGCGTCGTCGCGCCCTCCCGCTCGACGACGACCGTGCCGTCGAAATAATCGGGCATCCGGCGACGATGGGTCATCGAGATCGGCACGGTCCGCGCCTCGCCGCGCAGCTCGCTCACCGTCAGCTGCTGCATCAGCACCATCGGCATGTCGCCACGCCGTTCCGTCGGGGGCCCGGCAAGTGGGTAGGCGAACTGCTCGACCTCGTACCTCAGGCCGTCCTCCTCGAACGTCGTGGTCATCACCGGCAGTCCATCCGCGAGCCGCTGCGACTTCCACGCCGGCAGGATGCCCTTGCCCATCTCGCCGAACGCGAACCAGAAGCGCACCTTGTCGGGATTGCCCTCGTCGCTCCAGACCCCGGCGCCACGGTCGATGCCGAACTTGTGGATGGCGCTGTCCCACGTGAGGCCGACGATGTGGCCGGGACCTCGCGTCTGCGGGTTCGTGTAGGCGGGGTGGCCCATGTCCTCCCAGCGCGCGGTGTACTGCGCGAGCGTCGCTTCCGGCTCGCTGCGCAGCCGATCGAGCATGCGCTGGCCCTTGCGCGACGCCAGGGCCCGCAGGTGCTCGTCGAACGTCGGCGGCGTGTCGCCGATCGTGACGTACACGTCGAGCGACGGAATCCACACTGCCTTCTCCGCGAGAAGCTGCGGAATCGTCACCGTGAAGCCACGCGTGCCGGCATCGTCGAGCTGGATCGTCAGCGCCGGGGCCGGCGAGTGAAATGCCGGATCGCCGAGCAGGCGGCGTGCGGTGTCGGCGTCGCTTGCGGCAATGAGGTCGGTCCACAGCACGTGCACGTCCTGCGACGGCACGAGCGCCAGATCCGGATGCTCCACGCGCAGGCGCAGGCCGTCGCTGTCGCCGCGCCCGGCCGTCGTCCTCGCAACCTGCCGATCGAGCGCGTCACCACGCTCGAATCCCACCGCCGACACATCCCGAACCGCAAGGCCCACCGAGCCGGCAATCGAGACGCGGTGAGGCGTCGCCGCGTCCGCACGGTGGCCCCACGACACGCCAATCACGTGCGCGGACTGGGCAAGGCCAGGCGAAGCAGCGGCGCAGAGGACGACGACGCCGATGGCTGTACGGACTACGCGCGTGAGCGACATGTGCCGCGCATCGTATGCAGGCGGGCGGCACGCGAGAAGCCCGGCGGACGGCAGCCGTACTGTAGATTCCAGCTAATCGGACCAGGCAGCCGTCCGGGCGTCCGTGTCGAGCGCGAGCCGGGCCGCGCCGGAGTACAAGACCATCACACCCTAGCAGGCGCCCGGAGGAACCGTCGTTCGATGCGAATCGTGATTGCCGCCACGCTGGCGCTGCTCGCGCTGCCCGTCCCGTCCCTTGCGCAACGCGCGTCGCTGGTCCTGGACGGCACATGGCAGTTCCGGCAGGACGTACAGGCCCGGGGCGATGCGGAAGGATGGGCCTCGGGCGGAGAAGCGTTCCCGCGCACGATCGAAGTGCCCGGCGCCTGGCAGGCCCAGGGCGTCGGCAAACAGCAGGGGACGCTGCGGCACGACTACGCCGGCGTGGCCTGGTATCGCCGCAGCATCGCGATTCCCGCCGACTGGAAGGGCCGCGTCGTGTCGCTGCGCATCGGCGGGGCCCATCGCGAGACGACGGCGTACGTCAACGGCCGCCGCGTCGGCTCGCACCGCGGCTTCAGTGCGCCGTTCGCCTTCGACGTCACCGACGCCATCCAGCCGGGAGTCGAGAACGTGATCGCGCTCCGGATTGCCAACCCGGGCGCCGTGCCGCTCGAGGGCCCCCGCGAGCAGACGGGCGCGCAGCCGACGGGGATGCTCAACTACATCGGCAACTGGGGCGGTGTCTACGGCCGTGTCGAGCTGCGCGCCACCGATCGCGTGGCGATCGGCGACCTCTACGTGCGGCCCGACGTCGCCAACAGCACCGCCCGCTTCGTGGTGACGGTCGACAACCGGCAACAGGAGCCGTTCACCGGTGAGGTGCGGGCGCAAGTGGGCCCGAAGGCCTCGGCACGCGTGCCGATCAGCGTTGCCGCGGGCGATCGGCGCGAGGTGACCGTGGTCGTGCCGATGCCCGGCGCCCGACTCTGGTCACCCGACGACCCCCACCTGCACACGGCGGAGATCTCGCTGCACGAGGGCCGCCGCACACGCGACCGGCTGCAGGACCGCTTCGGGATGCGGCAGTTCTCGACGCGGGGCAACGTGCTGCTGCTGAATGGCACGCCCATCTACCTGCGGGGCTACGGCGACGACAACATCGAGGTGCTGACCGGCTTTCCCCCGGCCTCGCGCGAAGCGTACCTGCAGCGCCTGCGGCAGGCGCGCGCCTTCGGCTTCAACACGGTGCGCTTCCACTCGATGACGCCTGCCGAGGAGTTCTTCCATGCGGCCGACGAGGTGGGCCTGCTCGTGATGGCCGAACTGCCTGCGGCCTACACGCAGTACGTGCTGCCGCATCGCGACTTCCTCCGGCAGGAACTCGTGGACGTCGTGCGCGCATACCGCAACCGGCCGTCGCTCCTGTCGCTGGCCTTCGGCAACGAGTTCAACCTGAACTGGCTGGAAACGGAAGCCGAACGCAAGACGTTCCTCGCGACGGTCAGCGACTTCTACACGCTGGCCAAGTCGCTGCACCCGGACGGCCTCGTGCTCTCGAACGACGGCTACGTGATGAAGCCGACCGACATGGTGAGTCACTACGGGTCCGGGCTTCCCGACCTGCCCGTCGTCAAGCACGAGTTCGGTGACTACTACTGCTCGCTACCCGACATCTCGCTGACGGATCGTTTCACCGGCGTGTTCCTCCCGGGGTGGCTGAAGGCAAAGACGGCGTGGGTCTCCGAGCACGCGCTCGGGGGCCAGTACCCGACGTACGTGCGCAACTCGCAGCGCCTCCAGCAGCTCGGACGCAAGTTCCAGATCGAGCGCATCAGGAAGCGGCAGGACATCACCGGCTACCACTACTGGCTCATCGTGGACTTCCCCGGCGGCACCGGTGAGGGCGACTCCTGGGAAGAGGGCTGGTTCGACTACTTCTGGCAGCCGAAGGGCATCGAACCGGCCGACGGCCAGGCCATCAATGCGGCCGTCCTGCCGCTGATCGAGACCGACGTCGCCGACAGGAACCTCTGGAACGACGCCCCGCGTCCCGTGGACATCGTCGTGTCGAACTATGGCGACCGCGACCTGTCCGGCGCGCGCCTGTCGTGGTCCATCGTCGCTGACGGCACGCCGACGGCGCAGGGCACGGTGGCCATCAATCAGCCGATGGGCAAGGTCGGACGGGTCGCGACCATCGACATTCCGGCCGCTCCGGCGGATCGCGCGCGCAAGCTCGATCTCGTCATCGACGTCGGTGGTGCGCGACCGAACACCTGGTCGTTCTGGACCTATCCACGCGAGGGCCGTCTCGCCCGGTCGGGCATGCCGATTCGATCGGCGGTGAAGTGGGCCGGCATCACCCGCCTCTATCCGTTCATCGAGGATGCACGTGGCCTCTCCGCCGGGCAGGGACTGCTCGTGACACCGGCGCTCGACGCGGCCGCCATGGCGCACCTCGAAGCGGGCGGGCGTGTGTGGGTCATGAGCGAGCGGTCCCGCAGCCAGGAGCGGCCCGAGGTCAGCTTCTTCCCCGCGGCCGGTGGAGCGCTCGGCACCGTCGTGGCTGCTCATCCGGCGCTCGAAGGATTCCCCCACGACGGCTTCGCGGACCTGCAGTTCTACAACCTGATCGACGGCGCGACTCCACTCGCGCTCGACAGGTGGCCGGCGGCGCTCGAACCAATCGTCGGCGGCATCCGGACGAAGGCGGGGTTCCTCGCCAAGACGAAGGACCTGTCGCGCGTGGGTTACGTCTTCGAGGCGAAAGTCGGAGCAGGCCGTCTGCTCGTGAGCACGCTGCGGTTCCGCGACCACTTCGACGAGGCCTATCCGGGAGCGCTGTACCTGTTCGATCGGCTGCTGCGCTACGCGAGCGGCCCGCAGTTCGCGCCGGCCGTGGACGTCACGGCCGACCAGTTCAGGCCGCTGATGGCCCCGTAGTCACTTGGCGGTCCAGCCGCCGTCGACGGGGATCACGGCGCCGGTGACGTAGGATGCCTCATCAGAGGCAAGGAACAGGGCGGCGGCAGCCACTTCGCGGGCCTCGCCGACCCGCCCGAGCATGGTCTGGCTGCACTGCCACTCGTAGGCAGGGTCACCCGGACGCGGCGAGATGCGGGTCTGGATCGGACCCGGGCACAGCGCGTTCACGCGAACGTTCCGTCGCCCGTAGTCGTAGGCAGCACTGAGCGTGTACCCGAGCAGGCCGGCCTTCGTCGTCGTGTATGCCACCGAAGTGGGGCATCCGACGAGTGCCTGGATGGAAACGATGTTGACGATGGATCCGCCGCCGGCCGCCAGCATGTGCGGAAGCACCTCACGCGTGCAGTTGTGCGTGCCGAGCAGGGCGACCGAGATGCACCGGTCCCATTCGTCGGCCGTCGAGTCGAGCACGCCGTGGAACTCGCCGAGGTACGCGGCGTTGTTGCAGAGGACGTCGAGGCGCCCCGCCTCGGCAAGTGCCCTCGACACCGCGGCCGCGACCTCGCCCGGCGACGAGACGTCGGCGCGGCAGAAGATCGCGCGTCCACCCGTGCTGCGGATGGCCTCCGCCGTCTCTTCACCAGCCGCGGCGTCCACGTCGACGAGCGTGACGTGCGCACCGTGCGCCGCGAAGCACTCGCCGATCGCGCGGCCGATGCCGTGCGCGGCGCCCGTGACGATGGTTCCCTTTCCTTCGAGTCGGTCCATGCGATGGGCCGGCATTCTCAGGCGGCGCCCAGGCGCTGTCAATTGCCGTGCGCGGGAGCGTGCGCATCCTGTCCAGCCCCGTGGACCCGGAGTGCGTGGCGCATGCCACGGTCAAGGAGCATGAGCAATGCGTGCCACGAAGACGCCATCGGTGCCGGCCCTGCAGCGGGGGCTCGCCATCCTCGAACGAATCGCGCGGTCACGACGGGGCCTGACGTTCGCGCAGCTCACGCGGTACTTCGACTTCCCGAAGAGCTCGGTGCACACGCTCGTCCTCACGCTCGAACGCGAAGGCTATCTGCAGCGTGATGATGCGACCGGCCGGTACGTGACCGGGTTGAAGCTGGTGCACCTTGCCGGGATGACGCTCGACAGCGTCGTGCTGCGCGAACGCGCGACGCCGGTACTGCGCGGGCTCGTGGCCGACACCGGGATGACCGCGCATCTCGCCGCGCTCGATCGCGACGAGGTGACGATCATCGCGAAGGTGGATCGGCCCGGCGCACATCGCATCGCGACGTGGGTGGGCAAGCGCATGGACGCGCACTGCACGAGCGTCGGCAAGTGCCTGATCGCGCACGTCCCCGAGGAGGACGTGGACAGGCTGATTGCCGATCGCGGCCTGCTCCGGCACAACGAGTACACGATCGTTTCGCCCGTCCGCCTGAAGCACGAGCTCGCGCGGATCCGCGCCGTGGGCTACGCGCTCGACGATCAGGAGGAGGAGCTCGGAGGACGGTGCGTCGGCGCGCCCGTCTGGAACCGCGAGGGCCGTGTCGTTGCCGCGCTCAGCGTGTCGGGCACCACCGATCGCATCAACACGGACACGATGGACGCCATCATCGCTCGCGTCCGGCAGGCGGCTGCCGCGGTGTCGGCAGAACTGGGGTTCGGAGGGCATACGGTCGCCGGGCCGCACACGACGAGTTCCGACGCGGCCTGATAGGCTTGTCGCCGGAGACTCGACTTACGCCCACACCAACACCAGACTTCTCGCAGTGGCGCCCGCGGCTCCTCGAGTCGCACCACGACGGGCGGCACCTGCTCTCCGACCTGATCGCCGGCGTCACAGTCGGCCTCGTCGCCCTGCCGCTGGCCATGGCCTTCGGCATCGCCTCGGGCACCACACCCGAGGCCGGCCTCTACACCGCCATCGTCGGCGGCTTTCTCGTCTCGCTGCTCGGCGGATCGAGCGTCCAGATCGGCGGACCGACCGGCGCGTTCGTGGTGATCGTCGCCGGCATCATCGGCGCCCACGGCATGTCGGGCCTGCTGATGGTGACGATGATGGCCGGCGCGCTGCTGCTCGTGCTCGCGCTCACGGGCCTCGGCACCGCGGTCCGCTTCATCCCGCGACCCATCCTCATCGGCTTCACCAACGGCATCGCGGTGCTCATCGCCTCGACGCAGATCCGCGATGCGCTCGGGCTGACCATGGCAACGGTGCCGGGCGAGTTCCTCGAGCGCATGCACGCGTACTGGGTGGCCCTGCCGACGATTCACTGGCCGGCCGCGGCCTTCACGGCGTGCTCGCTCGCCGTGATTCTCGTCGTGCCCCGGATCCTCCCCCGCGTGCCGGGCGCCATTGCCGCCCTCGTCGTCGGCACCGTCGCCAGCATGCTGCTGCCAGGTACGGTGGAGACGATCGGCTCACGGTTCGGCGGCATTCCGTCCGGCCTGCCGACGATCGTCATCCCCGAGTTCCGGGCCGACCTCCTGCTCACGCTGCTCCCCGAGGCCCTGACCGTCGCCCTGCTCTGCGCGGTCGAGAGCCTGCTCTCGGCATCGGTGGCCGACCGCATGACGGGCGAGGTCCACAACCCTCACGCGGAACTGCTCGCGCAGGGCATGGCGAACGTCGCGGTGCCGCTCGTCGGCGGCATCCCGGTGACCGGCGCGATTGCCCGCACCGCCACAAACATCCGCGCCGGCGCGCGCACGCCGGTTGCCGGCATCGTGCACGCCTTCACGCTGCTGGCCATCATCCTCGTGATGGCGCCCCTCGCGCAGCACATCCCGATGGCGACGCTCGCGGCGGTGCTCTTCGTCGTGGCGTGGAACATGGGCGAGTGGTTCGAGATTCCCGGCGTGGTGCGCATCGGCGTCGCCGATCGCGTGGTGTGGTTCGTGACCTTCGCGCTGACGGTCCTGGCCGACCTGACCGTCGCCGTGGAAGTGGGGATCGTCCTTGCCGCGCTGCTGTACGTCTATCGCGTCTCGGAGACGAGCTCGGTGTCGATCGTCACCCCGAGCTACATCGAGGACGGGCAGCAGCACAGCCTGCAGCTGCAGGACGTGCCCGAGTACGTCAGCATCCTGCGCATCCACGGGCCGTTCCTGTTCGGCACCACCGACAAGCTGATGCTCGCGACACGCGACCTCGACGCGTTCAACCCGATCGTGATCGTGCGCCTGCGGAACATGACGGCCATCGATGCGACAGGCCTGCACGCGCTCGAGATGTTCGCCGATCGCCTGCACCAGAGCGGCCGGCATCTCGTGCTCTGCGGCGCACACGACCAGCCGGCGCGCATGCTGCGCCAGGCCGGGTTCGTCGAGCACATCGGTATGGCCAACATCACGCCGAGCGTCCAGGCCGCGCTGATCCGCGCCCGCCAGATCCGGGCACAGGACGCGCCGCGCATCCACGATCCCGAGGCCCGGGTCCCGAGCCTCGAGGCCCCGAACCCCTAGCCCGAGCTACAGGCATGTCCGCCTACGTCATCGTCGAAGTCCGCGTCACGAACCCTGAACCCTACGCTGCCTATCGCGACCTCGCGACGGCAAGCGTCGCGCGCCATGGCGGCCGGTTCCTCGCGCGAGGTGGAGCCGTCACGCCGCTCGAGGGCGACTGGAACCCCGAGCGGCTCGTCGTCATCGAGTTCCCTTCCGTGGACGCCGCACGCGCCTGGTACTTCTCGGACGACTACCAGCAGGCGCTTGCGGTGCGCGTCGCGAACTCGGTCGGCAAGGCGCTGATCATCGAGGGTCACGGGCCTTCGTGACGTCGCGGCGAACCCCGCTGCTCACCGGCGTCGCTGGTGCTGACAGCGCGCGGTTCGCTTCCGCGCGAAGGCTACCCGCCACGCGCGGGTTCGCGGCAAGCCCGCGGAGGGCGTCCGGCTGTGTCCGCGCGAGTTCGGCGGGGTTCATCGCGAGCGTCCGCAGGGCGCTCACGGGCAGGCCGCGGGCCTCTGCGCGCTTCGTGATCGCGATGGCGCGCGGCGTCCGCTCGAACGCCTCCAGCTTGCGCATGCAGTCGGGGAACTTCGCCGACGCCTTGCGGTAGTACTCGAGGTTGGCGCGGAAGATGTCGTCCGACCCGGTCTGCTCGGCGATGTCGGCTTCCGCCTCGAGGTTGCGGGCGAATGCCTCGCCATTGCCGCTGGCAAAGAGCGCCATGGACCACCGGATCCGCTCCATGACGATGTCGGGGAGTCGATACGCATAGCTCCGGTCCGTCGTGACGTCGATGTACTCGGTCGTCGATGCCTGGTACGGCACGGCCTCGAAGTACAGGCGGACACGGCGGCCAGGCACGACCTTGAACGCGAAGAGGTCACCGGTGCTGTCGCGGTCGTGCGGTGCGATCTCGAGCCCGTCCTCGTACTCGGCACTCACGCGCACGTTCCAGTCGGCCTGCGGCGTCGCATTGTCGGACGGGACCACCCGTCCGTAGAGGACCGATGTCGGATCCGGTGCGTCAGACCCGACCATCTCCGGGGATGGCCCGCCCCGGTCGCACGATCCGAGCACGAGCAGCGACAGGAGGACGCCGAACACGGGACCCCGGATGCCGAACGACGCACGCATGTCACCCTCCCTGAGAACCGGCCCGCCCGGCGCGACTCCACGTCGTGGCGCGCAGCGCCGGAGACGGCCGCTGCCCGCGCGCCTGCAGGCAGGCCGCGATGCGGAGCGGCGTGCCCACGTCAGCCGGCAGTCGCCACTTGCGCACGAGGTGTCGCGGCCGCCCCGTCGCGACGGCTTCGGCAACCTGACCGCCTGGCGCGAACACGTCCGCGCTGTCGATCGCGATGCCGTCCACGAGCGACACGAGCTGCACCTCGCGCGAGCCGTTCGAGTCCGTCGGCCACTCGCCGAGCGACGTGCCGGCAAACAGCAGCCGCTGCCACTGCTCGTCCGAACGACAGCCCGACGCCTGCGGACGCGGCTCCCACCGGAACGCGATCTCGATCTCGACGCGCCGCCCGGGCCGATCGACCTGTTTCGGGCGGGTCTCGTGCGCCTGCGACGCGGGAGGACCGCCGGAGTCGCCGGCCTGTCGCGCCACCCACGCGAGAGGGATCACGAAGGCGGCCACGAGCGCGATCGAGATCGCGATCGTGCACCCGGGCCGCCTGCCCGACACCATCGACACGATCGGCCGTGACCGCCGCGGCTCGCGCAAGAGGGCGTCGAACGCGAGCAACTGCGGATTGTTCGGATTCGCCTCGCGCGCGCCCGTGATCAATGCGTCGAGCCGGCCGTGTGCCTGCGCCCACTCGATCAGGCGATACGCGACGTCCGCGAGCGGCCCTTCCCCGGCAATCACCGACAGGCGCGTGTCGAGCTGGAACTCGACGAGGCGTTCGAGCGCCGCCTGGCGCGGGAACGCGCTCAGCAGCGCCGCGTGCAACGCCTTCTTCTGCCGTCCGTCGAGCGGACCCGGGTCCGTCGTCTGCTCTGGCTCCAGTCGACTCACCTCTGCATGCGTGCGAGCAGTGCCCTGGATCCCTCGCGCGACAGCCGGGGCGCGGCGGCCCGGCCCGGCATGCGAGGCGCGATCGTCTGGCCACGCTTCTTCGGCCCGGCAGGCTTCAGCACGCGGGTGCGCACCGCCGGGTTCGTCGCCACATGGAACAGCAGCTCGTCGCCTACGTCGACGAGCACCGATGGCAACTCGCGATCTGTCGTCTGCAGCAGCCGCACGAGGCCGCGGCGCACGTCGATCGGCTCGGCCTCGGGAAAGTACGGCAGGAAGCGATCGACGTCGTTCTCGGGCCGGGGCGCGAGGGCCGACCGCAGGCGCAGGCCCGCGGCCGGCGGCGTGGCCGGCAGCGGCGCGCGGAGCAGCTTCTCGACGTCGAGGATGCCGGCGCCGTGCTTGTCGGACCGCCAGCCCTGCGGCGTCTGGACGCCCGCGGTCATCAGCAATTCCTTGAACACCGCCGCGATCTGGCCGCGCCCGTAGCGGGCGATGAGTGCGTCGCGCCCGTGATACGCAAGCCACAGCGCGCACGCACCCGCCGTCGTCGCAACCGCGTACGACGTGCCCGAGCCGACGTCGACGATGTCGTCGCCGGCGCCGGCATCGCGCCCGGGCCGCGCGACCCACACCGTCTCGCCCGGCGCGGTCACGTCCACCGTGTCGCCGCTTGCCGACTTGCTCCAGATGCCGCGACGGCAGTTGCACGCCGCGCACGCGATCACGAGGTCGAACCGCGCCGGGTAGACCACGAAGGGCCACACGTTGCCCGCCGCGGCGAGCACCACCACGCCCTCGCTCACGGCGTGGCGGATCGCGCGCTCGAGGGTGCCCGACGGCGCGGGCCCGCCAAGGCTCATCGAGATCACGTGGCACCCCTTGTCGGTCGCGTAACGGATGGCTTCCGCAAGCCGATCGAACCCGAGCAGGACGACGCGCGGCGTCACCCGCAGCGGAACGATCGTGGCGGCCGGCGCGAGGCCGGACACGAAGCGGGTGCCCGATCCGCCCGTGCTGCTCATGATCACGCTCGCCGTGGTCGTGCCATGGCCGGGGTTGCCGTCCTCGAGCGGATCACGGGCATCGGGCTGGCGCAGCACGAAGTCGTAGCTGTCGACCACGCGGACGCGCGGCGGGTCGTCCCAGATCTCGGCGTGCGGCGTGTAGCCCGTGTCGGGGTGGCCGATGACGATCCCCTCGCCCTTCGTGCGGCCGTCGGGGGTGGGCGGCGTGAGGGCCCATGCCTCGCGCACGCGGCAGAGCTTCAGGATCCACTCGGGATCGGTCTCGGCGCACGCGAGCGGCTTGTCGGCCTTGAAGTCCCGCGCAACGGGGCGGTCCTCGACAACGCCAGGCGGCGGCTCGAGCCCGGGCTGCTCGATCGCGGGCTCGGCGTCGGCCACATCGCGATGCGCCTTCAGCTCACGCGTCAGTGTCCACGCACGGCCCGGATCGAACGCTGCCCCGTCCGCCCGGGTCACGCGGTAGTCACGGGCGCCGGGCCCGAGTGGCGTGACGACGTGTCCCTCGCCGATCGACTCGCGCACCGCCTGCTCCGCGATCGACAGCGCGCGTGAATCGTCCTGCTCCGCGGGTGCGGCGTGCACGAGCAGCGCGTGGCACGACGCCAGGTAGGGCTCGGTGATTGGCGGTGCGACCGTCGGCGATCCCGGGCCCTGCGTGCGCGGCGCGACCGGCGGCCGTGTCGCACGGGCGCGGGTACGCGGTGATGCCGGGCGACGGGCAGATCGGGCAGAGGAGCGCTTGGCCATGAGCCTCTCCGGCGCACACCGTCGGAGGTGGCGCAGATTCGTCGGGACACTTGCCTCAACGCTGCGTCTGCCGGCGACGAACACGCATGTGCGCTTCGCGGCAGCGCGCCGTTCTTCTCGGTACGGCACGAACACAGGGCGGTCGGCGGCACGCGCCACAGCGGGTGCGACCGCCTTGACGTGCGAGGAGGTACCGAGATGCTGCGCCCGTTCCGAACCACGGCGACGCTCACGCTGCTGTCCCTTGGCTGGGCAGGCCTCGTCGCCGTGTCAGCGACGCACTCGTCGGATCAGGCGCCGACGACACCGACCCAGCCGCGGTACGGCACCGACGACGACTACGGATACGGCGGGCGCCTCAGCGACCTCGAGCGTACGGGCCGCGACACCTGGTACTTCTGGACGGGCGGCAACGAGAAGTTCTGGGTCCGTATGGCGGAGCTTACGGATGGCAACGTCGACTTGCTCAACTATGTGGACTCGCGCCGCCACGGACGACGGTTCCGTGAACTCGGCGCGCTGACGCAGCCGGGATGCGAGCCCGCGACCGCAGCCGATCAGTACGGCCTCTGGCTCGACAGCTGCGCGAAGGACGACCTGCCGCCCGAGTTCGGCGAGCCCGCCGGCATCGTCGGCCTCCGCCGCTTCCCGAACCCGCAGTTCGATCCGGCGAAGTGGAACGCCGAGACCTACCGCACCCATCCCGCGGGGATGCAGCCGCCGTACCTCATCGGCATGGCCTGCGGCTTCTGCCACGTCGGCTTCAATCCGCTCGAACCGCCTGCCGACCCCGAACGCCCGCGCTGGCGGGAGCTTGCCGGTGCCATCGGCAATCAGTACTGGGAGGAAGGCCGCCTCTTCAACCTGAAGATGACGCCCCGCGACTTCCGCTGGCACCTCGGGAACCGGCAGCCGCCGGGCACGTCCGACACGTCGCGGTTCGCGACCGATCACATGCACAACCCGAGCAACATCAACGCCATCTTCCTGCTCGGGCATCGTCCGACGGCCGTCGAGCGGATGGGTGACGGCAGCGAGCGCGCCGTGCACCACATCCTCAAGGACGGCGCGGACTCGGTGGGCGTGGCCGGGGCCTCGCTGCGGGTGTACGTGAACATCGGCATGTGCGCCGACCAGTGGCTGGAGCTCCACGATCCGGTGCGGGGGCTCGAGCCGCAGCGGCCGTTCCGGATGGCCGAAGCGCGCGAGAAGTGCGCCGACTGGCGTGCGACTGAGGCACGCATGGAGGCTGCCGAAGCGTTCCTGAAGACGATTGGCCCGATGCGCCTTGCCGATGCGCCCGGCGGGGCACGCTATCTCCCCGAGCCGGAGTCCGAGGTGCAGCAGGGCGCGCGCGTGTTCGCACGCGAGTGCGCCACGTGCCACTCGAGCAAGCAGCCGCCGACGCCGCTGACCGACCCCGCGCTGCGGCGTGCGTGGTTCGAGGACGCCGCGGCGTCGCCGGACTTCCTGACCGACAACTACCTGTCCGACGATCGACGCTACCCGGTCAAGGAGCTCGGCACGAACGTCGCGCGCGCGATGGCCACAAACGCGCAGAAGGGCCAGGTCTGGGAGGAGTTCTCGTCCGAGACCTACAAGCAGCTGCCGGCCGGCGGCGAGATCGAGGGCCTCTACAATCCGCTGAAGCCCGACAAGCCGTTGAAACTCACGATCCGATCGGGCGGCTACTACCGGACGCCATCGCTCGTGTCGATGTGGGCCACCGCGCCCTACCTCCACAACAACGCACTCGGCACCTACGTGAAGGACCCGACGGTCTCGGGACGCATGGCGGCGTTCGAGGATGCCGTGGAGAAGCTGCTGTGGCCCGAGAAGCGCCTCGGGGTGCAGTCGATCATCGTCACGAGCGTGCCGAGCGAGCTGCACATCGCCGGCCGCGACAGGCCCGTCCAGATTCCCGCGGGTACGCCCGTCGATCTGATCGCGGGCGTCGATCCGCGCCGCCTCCCGGCCATCGCCCGGACGCGGCTCGTGCTGAACCTGCTGTCGGACGAGCGGCTGTACCGCAACTTCATCGACAACAACGTCGCGCCCGACTTCGTGCTCGATCGCGGCCACACGTTCGGCGCGCAGCTGCCCGATGCCGACAAGCGCGCGCTCATCGCCTATCTGAAGCGGATGTAGTGATGGCCGACCCGATCTTCGAACCGCTGGCGTTCCGCAATCTGACGGTGAAGAACCGGATCCTCAGGTCCAACGTCTCCGGACGCTTCGACAACTACGACGGCTCCGGCAACCAGGCGCGCATCAACTGGGAGGTGAAGTTCGCACGCGGCGGCGTCGGCGCCATCATCTCCTCGTTCGTGCCCGTCTCCATCCAGGGCCGCATCGTCCCCAACTACGCGACGATCCATCGCGACGAGTGCATCCCGTTCTGGCGCGCGGTCGGCACGGCCGTCCACGAGCACGACTGCCGCTTCGTGCTGCAGCTCTCGCACGCGGGACGGCAGCGCGACATCCCGGGCATCGAGTACCCCGAGGCGCTGAGCGCCACCGATCGCGACGAGCCGCTGCACGGCTTTCCATGCCGCGCCATGACGCAGGCCGACATCGACGAGACGGTCGCCGCGTTTGCCGCCGGCGCGCGCCGCGCCCGGCTCGCCGGGCTCGACGGCGTCGAGCTGCACGCCGCCAACGGATACCTGTTCACACAGTTCCTCAGCTCGGCCATCAACGGCCGCTCCGACGGCTACGGCGGGCCGCTGGCGCAGCGCGCCCGCTTCCTCCTCGAGGTCGTCGCGGCCATCCGCGCCGAGGTCGGACCAGACTTCCACCTCCAGGTGAAGATCAGCGCCGAGGACCACAACGACGCAATCGACGATGACGAGAAGCCGGGCAACACGCTCGCCGACACGGTGCAGGTGTGCCGGTGGCTCGATGAAGCGGGAGTGGACGCGATTCACGTCTCGACGGGGTCGTACTTCCCGCACCCGCGCAACCCGGCTGGCGACTTCCCCGTCGACGAACTGGTGAAGACGTACGACCAGCTGCTCTCGAGCGGGAGCCAGGCGCTCCGCAACTACCTGCTGTTCCGCTTCGAGCCGACGCAGCGGCTGTTCGAGCGGCGCTGGCGCGAGGCGCGAGGCGATCGCATCGAGGGCATCAACCTTCCGGCGGCGCGGGCAATCACGCAGGTCGTCGGCGTGCCGGTGCTCTGCACGGGCGGCTTCCAGACGGCCGCGATCATCCGCGAGGCCATCGGCCAGGGCTTCTGCGACGCGGTGACGATCGCGAGGCCGCTCATCGCCAACAACGACCTCGTGCAGCAGTTTGCCGCCGGCATGGGGCGGCCGGCCGTGCCGTGTACGTACTGCAACCGCTGTCTCGTCAACGCGGTCGAGAACCCCCTCGGCTGCTACGACGTCACGCGCTTCCCGTCGCACGAGGCGATGGTCGAGCAGATCATGTCGGTGTTCGCGCCGGCATCCTTCGTGTGACGCGATGGCGAGCCGACCCGTGCGCGTCCTTGCCGCCGCAGGCCTCCTGCTCGCGGCAACCGTGTGCCTGCGCGCGGCCGCGCCCACGCGTCCCGACGCGGCGTCCTTCCCCGACATCCTCGAGCACTTCAAGTTCGGATCGATTGGCGCCGAGGAGGGGTCGGGGCTGCCGTACTGGATCTGGCGCGTGCTGCCCGACGTCTGCAGCGAGCACCTGCCTGCGAGACCCGGCGAAGGATACGAACGGATTGGCTTCCTCAGCGAGCCGCGCGATCACGGACGCCCGATCGGCACGTCGTTCCGGCCCGGCAAGGGCGACCTCGTCGGCGTGAACTGCGCCACCTGCCACGTGGGATCGGTGCGCGAGACGGCCGACGCGCCGCGCCGCATCGTGGTCGGCATGCCCGCCAACCAGATGGACCTCCAGGGCTACGCCAACTTCCTGACGGCGTGCGCGAAGGACCCTGCCTTCGAGAGTGGACGGCTCATTGCGGCCATCCGCGCGGTGAACCCGGACTTCGGCTTCTTCTCGCGCATCGCCTTCCGGCTGTTCGTCGTGCGCGCCGCGCGCAACGGCATCCTGGATCGCGCGAAGGAGAACGCCTGGTTCGCCGACCGGCCGGCGTTCGGCCCCGGGCGCGTCGATACGTTCAACCCGTACAAGGTCCTGCTCGGCCTGCCCATCGAACCGACGGTGGGCACCGTGGACCTGCCGTCGCTCTGGAACCAGCGGCCCCGGCGCGGGCTGTGGCTGCACTGGGACGGCAACAACGACCTCGTCGAGGAGCGGAACAAGAGTGCGGCAATTGGCGCGGGCGCGACGCCCGCGACACTCGACCTGCCGTCGATGCGGCGCATCGAGGAGTGGGCCCTCGACTTCCCCGCGCCCCGGTACCCGGAGCCGCGCATCGACAGGACGCGCGCCGCGGAAGGGGCAGCCATCTACGCAGCGGCGTGCGCGGCGTGTCACGCGCTCGATGGGCCGAAGGTCGGACAGGTCACGCCGATCGACGAGGTCGGGACCGACCGCGAGCGCCTCGACTCGTTCACGCCCGACCTCGCGCGCGGCATGAACACGATTGGCGAGGGCCGGCCCTGGAAGTTCTCCCACTTCCGCAAGACCGCCGGGTACGCCAACATGCCGCTCGACGGGCTCTGGCTGCGGGCGCCCTACCTGCACAACGGCTCGGTGCCCGACCTGCGCGCGCTGCTCTTCCCCGAGGAGCGGCCGGCGGCGTTCCATCGCGCCTACGACGTCTACGACTGGGACCGCGTGGGTTTCGTGAGTCGCGGCGCGGCCGCCGAACGCGAGGGCGTGAGGTACGACACCAGCCTGCGCGGCAACTCGAACCGCGGGCACGTCTACGGCGCCGACCTGCCGGAGCGCGAGAAGCTCGCCCTGCTCGAGTACCTGAAGACTCTCTGAGGACGGACTCGTCGCTGTTTCGGGGTTCGTGCGCTAGATTCTCGACATGCGTCGATTCCTGCTGCTGTTCCTCGGTGCCCTGCTCGCCATCCTGCTGCTCACCACGACGCGGCCCGGCGCACAGGACGTCGTCGCGGCGCCCTCGCTCGCCGAACGCCTCGGCTACAAGCCCACCGACATCCTGCTCATCGTCAATGCCGACGATGTGGGGATGAGCCATGCGGCAAACGCGGCCACGCGCGCCGGCATGGAGAAGGGCCTCGTCACCTCGGGCACGATCATGGTGCCGTGCCCCTGGTTCGAGGAAATTGCGGCCTACGCACGCGACAACCCGGAGGCCGACTTCGGCCTGCACCTCACGCACACGAGCGAGTGGAAGGTCTACAAGTGGGGCCCTGTCGCGAGCCGGCACCTGGTGCCCGGGCTCGTCTCGCCGCAGGGGTATCTCTGGCCCGACATCGAGAGCGTCTACAAGCACGCCACGCCGGAACAGGCGGCCCTCGAAGCGCGCGCGCAGATCGAGAAGGCGCTGAAGACGGGCATCGACGTCACGCACCTCGACTCGCACATGGGCGCGCTGCAGTACGACATGCGCTATCACCAGGTGTACCGGCAGCTCGCGAAGGAGTTCGACCTGCCGATCCGCATGGGCAGCCAGGACCTGCTCGCGAAGATGGGGGCCGGGCACCTGCGCGCCGAGCTCGATGCCGACGGCACCGTCTATCCCGATTACCTCATTCACGACCAGCGCAAGCCGGGAGAGGCGGTTGCCGCCTACTGGAAGCGGATCATCACGGAGCTGAAGCCGGGCGTGACGGAGCTGTACATCCATCCGGCCGTCGCCGGCGAGGAGATGCAGCACATCACCAACAGCTGGCAGGAGCGCGACACCGAGTACCACCTCTTCACCGACGACGCCTCGGTGAAACAGCTGCTCGAGCAGCGGCAGGTGAAGCTGATCGGCTGGCGGCCGCTGCGCGACCTGCAACGGAAGTAGCTGGACAACGCGGAGTCGTCGCCGGGGAACCGGCACCCCTCCTATTGCGTACCCATACGAGCAGTCGCTAATATGGGGAAGCCATAGGAGACGCCCATGGGCAGGACCGACGTCTGGCAGGGCACGCTCGCCCTCCTGATCCTCCGCACGCTCGACACCCTCGGACCGCAGCACGGCTACGGCATCGCTCGCCGCATCGAACAGATCAGCGGCGACCAGCTCACGGTCAACTACGGCACGCTTCACCCTGCCCTGCTGAAGCTGGAGCAGGAAGGGAGCGTCGCGTCGGAGTGGGGCGTCTCCGAGAACGGCCGACGCGCGAAGTTCTACACGCTGACGCGGAGCGGTCGGGCCGAGATGACGCGCGCCTCGCGGGAGTGGTCGCAGGCGACGGCGATCGTGGCGCGGTTCCTCGATCAGGGGAGCAAGGCGTGAAGCGTCTGCGCGTGCTCTCCCACCGCATCGCCGGCCTGTTCGGACGCGATCGCCGCGATGCGGAGCTGCGCGAGGAGCTCGAGTGCCTCGCCGCATTGCAAGTGGACGAACAGGTGGCCTCGGGCATGGCGCCGGAGGAAGCGCGGCGCCGCGTGGTCGCGCGCACCGGCAGCGTCACGGCCGTGCAGGAAGCCGTGCGCGACCAGCGCGCGTTGGCCTGGCTCGATGGACTCGTGCGGGACGTGCGCGTCGGGCTGCGGATGCTGCGTCGCAATCCGCTGTTTGCGGGCACCGCGGTGGTCTCGCTCGCGCTCGGTATCGGCGCGAACGCGGCGATCTTCTCCATCGTGGACCACCTCCTGCTGCGGGCACTGCCGGTCGCCCACGCCGATCGGCTGCTGTTGCTCGATGCCGGCTCGTGGACGTATCCCATCTTCGAGCAGGTGAAGGCACGCGGCGATCGGTTCGACGGCGCGGCCGCCTTCGCGAACGAAGCGCTGCTCACGCGTCATGGCGATCGGACGCGGCACGAGCAGGGTCTCTTCGTCAGTGGCGACTTCTTCGACCTGCTCGGCGTGACGGCAACGATCGGGCGGACGCTCACCGCCGCCGACGATGTGCGTGGGGGAGGACCGGACGGCCCGGTCGCCGTGATCAGTCACGCGTACTGGGCTCGTCAGTTCGGCCTTGACGCCGACGTGCTCGGTCGCACGGTCACCATCGAGCGGGTGCCATTCACGATCGTCGGGGTCACGCCCAAAGCCTTCTTCGGGCCCGAAGTCGGCCGCGCTTTCGACATCGCCATTCCGTTCGGTACCGAGCCGCTCCTGCGCGGCGCCGCCTCGTCACTCGACGAGCGCCAGAATTGGTGGGTGGAGATCCTGGTTCGGCGGCGCGCCGGCCAGACCGAGGCACAGGTAGCCGATGCCTTGCGGCTGATGCAGCCGGCCATCCGGGAGGCGACGAGGACCCGGGATCCCGACTACCTCAGCGAGCCGTTGTCGGTCGTGAGCGCCGAGCGTGGACGTTCGACGCTGAGGACGCGCTATCGCGATGCGCTCCGGGTCCTGATGGCCGCCGCGGTTGCGGTCCTGCTCGTGACGAGCGCCAACGTCGCCAATCTCCTGTTCGCGCGTGCAAGTGCCCGGCGTGCCGAGATGAGTATCCGTCTTGCCGTCGGTGCCTCGCGCCGCAGGCTGATCAGGCAGCTCCTGCTGGAAGGATGGCTCCTTGCCGTGCTCGGCGCCGCCGCAGGCCTTGCGTTCGCACTCTGGACCGCCCGCTTCATCGTCGACCAGCTCTCGACGACGCGCGCGCCGGTCATGCTGGACGTCGGAGTGGACTGGCGGATGCTGGCGTTCACGGCCGGAGCGGCCTGCGTCATCACCCCCCTGTTCGCCATGCTGCCGGCACTGAGGGCCACGCGGCTCGCCCCGGGCGACGTGATGAAGGAACAGACCCGGACGGTGGCCGGCGAGGGGCCGCACGCCCTGGGGCAGACCCTTGTCGCGGCACAGATCGCGTTGTCGCTGGCGCTCGTCGTGCTCGCGTGTCTGCTCGTCGGGACCTTCACGCGCCTCGCCTGGCAGTCCATGGGGCTCGAAAGCCGTCGCGTGGTCGTCGCCGAGACGACCGTCGAGGAATCGGTGCCTGTGGAGGAGCGGCTCGCCCTCTTCGGGCGCCTCCGCGACGTGGTCGGCCGCGTGCCCGGCGTGGACAAGGCGTCGCTGGCGGTCGTGACGCCGCTTTCGGGACGGGGCTGGAATTCGGCGGTCCTGGAGGTGGATGGCGCGCCCGTCGCCGGCACCCAGCGCGAGCGCATGGTCTGGGCGAATGCGGTGAGCGACGGCTATTTCGCCACCTACGGCACGGCCTTCCTCGCCGGCCGGGACGTGGCCCCCTCCGACGTCCGGGACGCGCCGCGCGTGGCGGTCGTCAACGCCGCCTTCGTTCGGCGCTTCATCGGCACTGGCCCCGCGGTCGGCCGCCAGCTTCGGGAGGGAACCGGTCGTCCGGGCGAGACCGCCGAGCCTCGCCTGATCGTCGGTGTCGTCGCGGACGCCGTGTACAGGGATCTTCGGCAGGACGTGCCGCCCACGATGTACGTGCCCATCGACCAGGCGGGAACGGGCGCACGCTCCGCGATCAGCATCGCCGCGCGCGTCAGCGCGTCGGACGCGTCGCCGCTCCAGGAGCCGGTCAGCCGTGCGATCACGCAGGCCGACTCCCGCGCCACGACGCAGGTCATGCTGCACGAGGTGCTCGTGCACGGCGCGCTCAGGCAGGAGCGGCTCGTCGCCACGGTGGCGGGGCTCTTCGGCGGATTGGCGCTGCTGCTGGCGGTCGTGGGGCTCTACGGCGTCACGGCATACACGGTCAGCCGGCGACGTGGCGAGATAGGAGTCCGGCTCGCCCTGGGCGCCACACCGCAGCGGGTGCTGCGCCTTGTGCTGGGCCGGGTCGCCGTCCTGGTGTCGGCGGGGATCGTCGCCGGCGTCGGGCTGTCGCTGTGGGCCGGCAGTGCGGTGCGCGTCCTGCTTCACGGCCTCGAGCCCGACGACCCGGTCACGATAGGTTCCGCCGTACTGGTGCTCCTGCTGACCGCCGGAATCGCGGGCGCCATACCCGCCTGGCGTGCTGCGCGCACGCACCCGGCCGTCGCGCTCCGCGACTAGCTCCGCGGGACGCGATCTTGAGACCGTGTCGCAGTTGCTGCCGGTAACTTCTTGCAGACAAGCAAGTTGGCCGTTCGGCCAACTTGATAACCGACTGCGAAAGTCGTATATTGAAACGGTTGCGCGGCTCCCGCCGGGCGTCACCTGTACGGCCGTCTCCGCGATATCCCGGCCACTGCCACGCAATCATTCGGGATGGGGCTCTACGAAGCCAACCCAGAAGGAAAAGTCATGAGCACGTCTACCGATACCATCGAGCAACTCGCGACACAGGACTACAAGTACGGCTTCACGACACAGGTCGAGGCCGACACGCTGCCGCCGGGGCTCGACGAGCAGGTGATTGCCGAGATCTCGCGTCGCAAGGACGAGCCGTCCTGGATGCTCGACTGGCGCCTGAAGGCGTACCGCGCGTGGCAGAAGATGAGCTACCCGGACTGGTCGAACGTCACGTACCCGCCGGTGGACTTCCAGGCCATCAGCTACTACTCGGCGCCGAAGGCCAAGTCGCTCGCGAGCCTCGACGAGGTCGATCCCGAGGTGAAGCGGACCTTCGACAAGCTCGGCATCCCGCTCGAGGAGCAGAAGCTGCTCGCAGGGGTTGCCGTGGACGCGGTGTTCGACAGCGTCTCGGTGGCCACGACGTTCAAGGAGAAGCTGGCCGACCTCGGCATCATCTTCTGTTCGTTCTCGGAGGCGGTGCGTGAGCACCCCGAGCTCGTGCGCAAGTACGTCGGGTCGGTCGTCCCGCACACCGACAACTTCTACGCAGCGCTCAACTCCGCGGTCTTCAGCGACGGCTCCTTCGTGTACGTGCCGAAGGGGGTCCGCTGCCCGATGGAGCTCTCGACGTACTTCCGCATCAACGCCAAGGGCACCGGGCAGTTCGAGCGGACGCTGATCGTCGCCGACGAGGGCGCGCACGTGAGCTATCTCGAGGGCTGCACGGCGCCGATGCGCGACGAGCACCAGCTGCACGCGGCGGTCGTCGAGCTCGTGGCGCTCGACGGCGCGACGATCAAGTACTCGACGGTCCAGAACTGGTATCCCGGCGACAAGGACGGCAAGGGCGGCATCTTCAACTTCGTCACCAAGCGTGGCAAGGCGATGCGCGACGCCAAGATCACCTGGACGCAGGTGGAGACGGGCTCGGCCATCACCTGGAAGTACCCGAGCTGCATCCTGCAGGGCGACAACTCGGTCGGCGAGTTCTACTCGGTGGCCGTGACCAACAACAAGCAGCAGGCCGACACCGGCACGAAGATGGTGCACCTCGGGAAGAACACGCGGAGCACCATCGTGTCCAAGGGCATCTCGGCCGGCAACGGGCAGAACACCTACCGTGGGCTCGTGAAGATTGCCAAGGGGGCCGAGGGCGCGCGCAACTACTCGCAGTGCGACTCGCTGCTCATCGGCGACCGCTGCGGCGCGCACACGTTCCCGTACATCGAGGTGAAGAACACGTCGTCCACCGTGGAGCACGAGGCGTCGACTTCCAAGATCGGCGAGGACCAGATCTTCTACTGCCGCCAGCGCGGGCTCTCCACCGAGGACGCCGTGAACATCATCGTCAACGGCTTCTGCAAGGAAGTGTTCCGGGAGCTGCCGATGGAGTTCGCCGTCGAGGCGCAGAAGCTGCTTGGCGTCAGCCTCGAAGGAAGCGTCGGCTAGGCGGACACGATGACGGCCTTCGTCGGTCGGCCTTCGGCCTTCGAATCGCCGCAGTAATAGGAGAGGCCCGAGGCAGTTGCCGACGGTCGAAGAACTTGCAGAGGCCGATGGCCGGATGCCGATGGCCGACGGTGAGAATCACAACATGTTGCAGATCACGAACCTCCAGGCACGCGTCGAAGACAAGGACATCCTCAAGGGCGTCACCCTCACGGTGAACCCCGGCGAGGTCCACGCCATCATGGGGCCCAACGGGTCGGGCAAGAGCACGCTGGCGAGCGTCATCGCCGGCCGTGACCAGTACGAGGTCACCGGTGGCGAGGTGCTGTTCGAGGGCAAAGACCTCCTCGAGCTCGATCCGGAGGAGCGCGCCCGGGAGGGTGTCTTCCTCGCGTTCCAGTACCCGGTGGAGATTCCGGGCGTGAACAACGGCTACTTCCTGAAGGCGGCGCTCAATGCCCTGCGGCAGCACCGCGGCCAGCCCGAGCTCGACGCGATGGAGTTCGCGCGACTGATCAAGGAGAAGCTGAAGCTGCTGCAGATGGACACGAGCTTCATGCAGCGGTCGGTGAACGAGGGGTTCTCGGGCGGCGAGAAGAAGCGCAACGAGATCTTCCAGATGGCGATGCTCGAGCCGAAGCTGTGCCTGCTCGACGAGACCGACTCCGGGCTCGACATCGACGCGCTCAAGGTCGTCTCCGACGGCGTGAACGCGCTGCGCAGCCCCGATCGCGCCGTGATCGTCGTCACGCACTACCAGCGCCTGCTGAACTACATCGTGCCCGACTTCGTGCACGTGCTCTCGGAAGGCCGCATCGTCAAGAGCGGCGGCAAGGAGCTCGCGCTGGAGCTCGAGGCGAAGGGCTACAGCTGGATCGAGCCCGCCACCGTAGGCGCGTAGCACGCAGGCTGCTGGCCAGCAGGCTGCGGGCCACATCGACTCTGACGGTCCGTTGCTGGAACGGGCCCACTAAAGATATGTCACTGACTGCCACACAGGATTCATTGCTGACCGGATTCGACGAGTTCGCCGCGGCGCGCGCCGCCGAGCCCGCCTGGCTCCGTGAGCGCCGCGCTCGAGCGGCTGCCACGTTCCGCGACGAAGGCCTGCCGACGACGCGGCACGAGGAATGGCGGTTCACGCCGGTCGCGAGCCTTGCCGCCGCGCCGCCGCAGCCCGTCACGGGTGCCGACCCCGACGCGCCGGCGATCGATCCGTTCCTCTTCCGCGAGTTCGACGGCCCGCAGCTCGTGTTCGTCAACGGACGGTACGCCCCCCGACTCTCGGCAGCGCGTCCGCTGCCGGCCGGCGTGCGCGTGGCGTCGATCGCGGCCCTGCTCGACGAGGCTCCCGAGCTGCTCCACGAGCACCTCGGCACGGCCATCCGCTTCCGCCAGCACGGCTTCACGGCCCTTCACGACGCGTGGTTCGTGGACGGCCTCGCCGTCATCGTGGACCCCGGCGTTGTCGTCGAGGCGCCGATCCACGTGCTGTTCTTCTCGACCGGCACGGGCACGTCGTATCCGCGCACGCTCGTCGTGGCCGGCGCCAACAGCAAGCTGTCGATCGTGGAGAGCTTCGCGGGCACCGAGTCGGCGTATGTGACAAACGGGATCACCGAGGTCATCTCTGCCGAGGGCGCGCACGTCGATCACTACAAGGTCAACCGCGAGAGCCTGCTCGCCCACCACGTGGAGAGCACGCACCTGCTCCTCGGGCGCTCGTCCGAGTTCTTCACGCACAACATCTCGCTCGGTGGCTGGCTGACGCGCAACGACATCAACGCGACGCTCGACGGCGAGGGCATCGACTGCACGGTGAACGGCCTGTACCTCGCCGACGGCGACCGGCTCGTGGATCACCACACGGCCATCGACCACGCGAAGCCGCACTGCCACAGCTACGAGATCTACAAGGGCGTGCTCGACGGCAGCAGCCGCGGCGTGTTCAACGGCAAGATCTTCGTGCGCGAGGACGCACAGAAGACCGACGCCAAGCAGAGCAACCAGGTGCTGCTGCTCTCGAACGACGCGACGATCGACACAAAGCCGCAGCTCGAGATCTTTGCCGACGACGTCAAGTGCACGCACGGCGCGACGGTGGGGCAGTTGAGCGACGAGCAGCTGTTCTACCTGCGCACCCGGGGCATCGGGAAAGACGATGCGCGCGACCTGCTGATCCATGCGTTTGCCGAGGACATCGTCGAGCGCATCCGGATCGACGGCGTGCGGCATGCGCTCGAGCAGGTGCTGCTCGCGCGACTGCCGATTCGGGAATGAGCCTGCAGCCTGCAGCCTGCCGACGCGCAGGCTGTGGGCCTCAGGCGTCAATGGCCATCATGTTCGACGCCACTGCCGTACGCCGTGAGTTCCCGATCCTGGACCAGCAGGTCCACGGCAAGCCGCTCGTCTATCTCGACAACGCCAACACGACGCAGAAGCCGCTGTCGGTGATCGAGGCGCTCGATCACTACTACCGCGCCGACAACGCCAACATCCACCGCGCGACGCACCTGCTCAGCGAGCGCGCGACGAAGGCCTACGAGGGCGCGCGGAGGAAGATCGCGCGCTTCTTCAACGCGCGCGAGGACGCCGAGATCGTCTTCACGCGCGGCTGCACCGAGGCCATCAACCTCGTGGCCCACAGCTTCGCCAGGCCGCGGCTGAAGCCCGGCGACGAGATCCTCGTCACGCACATGGAGCACCACTCCAACATCGTGCCGTGGCAGCTCGTGGCGCAGCAGACGGGCGCCGTGCTGCGGGTGGTGCCGATGGACCCCGACGGCGTGCTCGACATGGACGCCTGCCGCTCCCTGATCGGTCCGCGCACCGCGATCGTGTCGGTGATTCACGTCTCGAACGCGCTCGGCACGGTCAACCCGATCGAGGAGATCATCGCGCTCGCGAAGGCGCAGGGCGTGCCGGTGCTCGTGGACGGCGCGCAGGCCGCCCCGCACATGCCCGTGGACGTCCAGACCCTCGGGTGCGACTTCTACGCGTGCTCGGCGCACAAGATGTACGGGCCGACCGGCATCGGCGCGCTGTACGGACGCCGCGAGCGGCTCGAGTCGATGCCGCCGTGGATGGGCGGCGGCGACATGATCGCGTCGGTGACGTTCGAACACACCGAGTACAACGAGGTGCCCTACAAGTTCGAGGCCGGCACCCCGAACATCGCCGGCGTCGTCGGCTTCGGCGCCGCCATCGACTTCCTGGCCCGGTTCGGCATGCGCGAGATTGCGGCGCACGAACACCAGTTGCTCGCGCACGCAAGCGCGAGCCTCGGCGCACTCGACGGCATCAGGCTCGTCGGTCGCGCACCCGTGCGCGCCGGCGTCGTCTCGTTCCTTGTCGGCGACGTCCATCCGCACGACGTCGGGACGTTCCTCGACCAGGACGGCATTGCCGTGCGGACGGGCCAGCACTGCGCGCAACCGGTGATGGACTACTACGGCATCACGTCGACGGTGCGCGCATCGTTCGGACTCTACAACACGCGCGCGGACGTGGACGCGCTCGTCGCAGGTGTGCGGCGCGTGCAGGCGTTCTTCGCCTGAACTTTCAGTCTGCAGGCATGCGCGCTGCAGGCCGCAGGCTGCAGGCTGGCAGGCTGTAGGCTCTAGGCTCTTCCCCATGGAACTCCGCGACCTCTACCAGGAAGTCATCCTCGACCACAACAAGCGGCCGAGGAACTTCGGCCCGCTCGAGGGTGCGGCGCAGGCATCGGGTCACAACCCGATGTGCGGCGACCGCGTCAGCGTGTACGTGCGCATGGACGCCGGGCGCGTCGCCGAGGCCCGCTTCGTGGGCAACGGCTGCGCGATCAGCAAGGCGTCGGCGTCGATGATGACCGACGCGGTCACGGGCCTGACGCCCGACGAGGTGCGCACGATGTTCACGGCGTTCCACGACATGGTGACCGGCAGGACCGACGCCGACGACGAGCAGGTCGGCAAGCTGGTGGTGCTGTCGGGCGTCAAGGAGTTCCCGTCCCGCGTGAAGTGCGCCATGCTGGCCTGGCACGCCCTGCAGGCCGCAATCGAAGGCGCCGGCGGGAGCGTATCGACGGAGTGAAAGCGATGTTCTCCCTGTTCTCGAAGAAGCCGGCCACCGACGCCACGACGACGCCGGTGACCCCGGAGTCCACGGCAGCCGAGACGGCGCCGGTCCAGCAGGCGGCACCCGAAAATCCGCTCGCCTCGATGGACGTGGAGGCGCCCGACGTGCCGCGGCAGGAGCAGTCGGCCGGCTACGGCCTCGACGTCGGATCGCTGCTCGAGCCCCCGCCCGCGCCGGCACCGGGCTCGGGAATCGGCCCGCGCGACGAGGCAAAGACCGCCGAGCTCACGCCGAAGGTCGTCGAGGCCATCAGCACCGTCTTCGACCCCGAGATTCCCGTCAACATCTACGAGCTCGGCCTCATCTACAAGATCGAGGCGGATGCCGATGCGCGGGTCAAGGTGGACATGACCCTCACATCCCCGGCCTGCCCGTCGGCGCAACAGCTGCCGAGCGAGGTCCGCTACAAGGTCAAGGCACTCGAAGGGGTGACCGATGCCTTCGTCGAGGTCGTGTGGGAACCGGCCTGGACCAAGGACCTGATGTCAGAGGAAGCTCGCTTCTCCCTCGGGCTGTTCTGAACCACCAGCGGCGGTCACGGCCGCCGGTTCGCCGGATGCCGTGTGGTGGAGGAGGCTGACGAGCGCCGGCCTCACGCTGCGGAGCGTGGCGTCCACGTCCATGGCCGGATGGCGGAGCGCGCGGAGCGTCAAGCCTTCGAGCAGGGCCGCGATGGTGTCGGCGCGCGCCGCAAGCTCCTGCTCGGGCAGTGACCCGAGGCGGTCCGGGTGTCGGAGCATGTCGAGATAACGCGCGCGCGAGGCCGTGTCGGCGGCCCGGACCTTTGCCGCGACCCTGTCGCTGCGCGAGGCCTCGGCGAGGACCTCGAGTCGCAGCAGCGTGCGCCTGCGGCCGCATCCCTCGGCAAGGCTCGTGCGTACGGCCGCGAGCATCTCGTCGGCGAGGTTGCCGTTGCTCGAGATGCGGTCGAGCAGCTCCAGGAAGCGTTCGAGATCGCGATCGACGATCGCTTCGACGATGGCTTCCTTGTTCTCGAAGTAGTGGTAGATGTGGCCGACGCTCATGCCGGCCTCGCGGGCCAGTTCGCCCATGCTCGCGCCGTGGAACCCGCGTGCGTGGAAGCACGTCGCCGCGGCCGTGAGGATCTGGTTGCGCCGGGTGTTCGTCCGCGCCTCGCTTCTCCGCGCCTCGGCCGTCTCGCCGGGCCGATCGCCCTCGCTCATCAGTACGTGTCTCGGCTGTTCGTGTCGCGCCGGCCAGTGAATTGGCCGTTGCGCATTCCATGAGCCTACCATAGAATGAACGTTCGTTCTACTTCTCTCGTACAAGACATACGCATGCCCCGACTTCCTCTCACTGCCGTCCTTCTGCTCGCGGCCGGAGCATCCGCCGCGTGCGGCCGCCCCGAGGCCGCATCGACCGCCGCTCCCGCCCCACCGCCGCCGGAGGTGGCCGTGGTCGCGGTGTCCACCCGGTCGGTGACGCTGAACACCGAGGTGCCTGGACGGACCGCCCCCTTCGGCATCGCGGAGATCCGTCCGCAGGTCAACGGCATCGTCCTGAAGCGCCTGTTCCGGGAAGGCAGCGACGTCCGCGCGGGCGCCCCGCTCTACGAGATCGACGCGGCGCCGTACCAGGCGGCGCTCGCGAGCGCGCGCGCCGCCCTTGCGCGCTCGGAGGCCAATCTCGGTGCCGCGCGACTGCTCGCCGAGCGCTACAAGGGCCTCGTTGCCATCAACGCCGTCAGCAAGCAGGACTACGACAACGCGGTTGCGGCGCAGCAGCAGGCCGAAGCCAGCATCGCGGCCGACAAGGCCGCCATCGAGGCCGCCCGCATCAACGTCGGCTACACGAGGCTCGCCTCGCCGATCAGCGGTCGCATCGGCCGATCGGCGGTCACGGCCGGTGCGCTCGTCACGGCCAACCAGCAGGCGCCGCTCGCCACCGTGCAGCAGCTCGATCCGATCTACGTCGATCTCACGCAGTCGAGCGCCGAGCTCCTCCGCCTGCGGCGCGCACTCGCGGAGGGTCGCCTGAAGGCCGACAAGGGCCAGGCCGTGGTGCGCCTGCTGCTCGAGGACGGCACGGCATACCCGCAGGCCGGGCGCCTGCAGTTCTCCGAGGCCACCGTGGACGAGAGCACCGGCGCGGTGACCCTGCGGGCCGTCTTCCCCAACCCGAAGCACGACCTCCTGCCGGGCATGTACGTGCGTGCCGTGCTCGAGGAAGGCACCGTGCAGGATGCGTTGCTCGTGCCGCAGCAGGGCGTGACGCGCGACCCCAAGGGCAATGCCACGGCGCTCGTCGTCAAGGACGACAACACCGTCGAGATGCGTGCGCTGACCGCGCCGCGCGCCATCGGTGACGCGTGGCTCGTGACCGACGGCCTTGCCGAGGGCGATCGCGTGATCGTCGAGGGCGTCCAGAAGGTGCGACCCGGCGCCACGGTCAAGCCCGTGGCGGTGCAGTAGGAGCAAGTTCCCATGGCACGCTTCTTCATCGACCGGCCCATCTTCGCGTGGGTCATCGCCATCGTGATCATGCTGGCGGGCGCCCTCGCGGTCGTGACCCTGCCGGTCGCGCAGTACCCGGCCATCGCGCCGCCGGCCATCACCATCAACGCGACGTACCCGGGGGCCTCTGCGCGCACGCTCGAGGACACCGTCACGCAGGTGATCGAGCAGCGCATGAAGGGCCTCGATCACCTGACGTACGTCGCCTCGTCGAGCGACAGCTCGGGCACGGTGACGATGACGCTCACCTTCGACCCGGCAGCCGACCCCGACATCGCGCAGGTGCAGGTGCAGAACAAGCTGCAGCTCGCGCTGCCGCTGCTGCCGCAGGAGGTCCAGCGGCAGGGCGTGCAGGTCTCCAAGGCGCGCAGCAACATGCTCATGGTCGTCGGGTTCGTGAGCACCGACGGCCGGATGTCGGCAACCGACATCTCCGACTACGTCGCGGCCAACATGCAGGACCCGATCAGCCGCGTGCAGGGCGTCGGCAGCGTGATCGTGTTCGGGTCGCAGTACGCGATGCGGATCTGGCTCGACCCGCACAAGCTGCAGAACTACCGCCTGACGCCGGGCGACGTGCGGGCCGCCATCCAGGCGCAGAACGCGCAGGTCTCGGCCGGACAGCTCGGCGCGGCACCCGCGATCGAGGGCCAGGCGATCAACGCGACGATCACCGCGCAGAGCCGCCTGCAGCGGCCCGAGCAGTTCGAGCAGATCGTGCTGCGCAGCGACCCGGGCGGGGCCGTGGTGCGGCTCGAGGACGTCGCGCGCGTCGAGCTCGGCAGCGAGAACTACGACATCTTCTCGCGCTTCAACGGCAATCCCTCGTCGGGCATCGCCGTGCAGCTGGCCACGGGTGCCAACGCGCTCGACACCGCCAGCAGCGTGCGGGCGGTCGTGGAGGAACAGCGCCAGTACTTCCCGGCCGGCCTCGACGCCGTCGTCGCCTTCGACACCACGCCCTTCGTCCGCATCTCGATCGAGGAAGTGGTGAAGACGCTGGCCGAGGCGATCGTGCTCGTGTTCATCGTCATGTACGTGTTCCTGCAGAACTTCCGCGCGACGCTGATCCCGACGCTTGCGGTGCCGGTCGTGCTGCTCGGCACGTTCGCGGTGCTGTCGGCGTTCGGCTTCAGCATCAACACGCTGACGATGTTCGGCATGGTGCTGGCGATCGGGCTGCTCGTGGACGATGCGATCGTGGTCGTCGAGAACGTCGAGCGCGTGATGAGCGAGGAAGGCCTGCCGCCGAAGGAGGCCACGCGCAAGAGCATGGACCAGATCACCGGCGCGCTGATTGGCATCGCGCTCGTGCTCTCGGCCGTGTTCGTGCCCATGAGCTTCTTCGGGGGATCCACGGGCGTCATCTATCGGCAGTTCTCGATCACGATCGTCTCGTCGATGGTGCTGTCGGTCGTCGTCGCGCTCGTGCTCACGCCGGCGCTCTGCGCCACGATCCTCAAGCCGATCGAGAAGGGCCACAGCATGACCCAGCGCGGCCTCTTCGGCTTGTTCAACCGCACGTTCGATCGCGGAACGTCCGCGTACCAGTCGATTGTGAGCCGGATGGTCAGGCGCCTGGCGCCGTCGATGGCGGTGTATTCGGTGCTGATCGTCGTGATGGGCGCGCTGTTCCTGCGGCTCCCGACGGCGTTCCTGCCCGACGAGGACCAGGGCGTGATGTTCACGCAGGTGCAGCTGCCGGCAGGGGCCACGCAGCAGCAGACGCTCGAGGTGCTGAAGAAGGTCGAGCAGCACTTCCTGACCAACGAGAAGGAGACAGTGCAGTCGCTGTTTGCCGTCACGGGCTTCAGCTTCGCGGGCCGCGGCCAGAACATGGGCGTCGCGTTCGTGCGGCTCAAGGACTGGGACGAGCGGCAGGACGATGACAAGAAGGTGCTCGCGGTGGCTGGGCGTGCGATGGGCGCCTTCTCGCAGATCCGCGAGGCCATGGTCTTCGCGTTCGCCCCTCCGGCCGTGACCGAGCTCGGCAACGCCACCGGCTTCAACGTGCAGCTGCAGGACCGCAACGGCCTCGGGCACGAGAAGCTGATGGAGGCGCGCAACCAGTTCCTCGGGATGGCGTCGCAGCATCCGGTGCTGACCGGCGTGCGCCCGAACGGCCTCGAGGACACGCCGCAGTACGAGATCGAGGTGAACACCGAGCGGGCCGGCGCCGTCGGGCTGACGGTGGCCTCCATCAACGACACGCTCTCGAGCGCCTGGGGCAGCGCCTACGTCAACGACTTCATCGATCGCGGTCGCGTCAAGCGCGTGTTCATGCAGGCCGACGCGCCGTACCGCATGCTGCCGGAGCACCTGAACCTCTGGTACGCGCGCAACACGAGCGGCCAGATGGTGCCGTTCTCGTCGTTTGCGTCGGGCAAGTGGACGTTCGGATCACCACGGCTCGAGCGCTTCAACGACGTGCCGTCGGTGGAGTTGCTCGGCGCGCCGAAGCCGGGCTACAGCTCCGGCGAGGCGATGGACGCCGTGGAGGAGATCGCGGCGCAGCTGCCGGCAGGCATCGGCTACGAGTGGACGGGCCTGTCGTACCAGGAGCGGCTCTCGGGCTCGCAGGCGCCGGCGCTCTATGCGATCTCGCTGCTCGTCGTGTTCCTCTCGCTCGCGGCGCTCTACGAGAGCTGGTCCATTCCATTCTCGGTGATGCTCATCGTGCCGCTCGGCGTGCTGGGCGCGGTGGTTGCCGCCGCCGGACGCGGACTGTCCAACGACGTGTACTTCCAGGTCGGCCTGCTCACGACGATCGGGCTGTCGGCCAAGAACGCGATCCTCATCGTGGAGTTCGCCAGAGATCTCGAGGAGAGCGGACGCGACCTGCTCGCGGCGACGCTCGAGGCGTCGCGGCAGCGGCTGCGGCCGATCCTGATGACGTCGCTCGCCTTCGGGCTCGGCGTGCTGCCGCTCGTGATGGCCAACGGTGCCGGATCGGGCGCGCAGAACGCCATCGGCACGGGCGTGCTCGGCGGCGTGCTCGCCGCGACGTTCCTCGGCGTGCTCCTCGTTCCCGTCTTCTTCGTCGTCGTCCGGCGGATGTTCTCGCGGCGCCCGGTGCAGGCCGGGGCGCGTGCGTCGGTCGAGGCCCGCGAGTTGTCGTCGCGCGAGGCCGACGATCTGTCACCCCAGGAAGGTCACTGACGTGAGTCGAGTCGTGATGTTCGCACCGGTGCTTGCCAGCGTGCTGCTGGCCGGCTGCCGGACCATGGCCCCGGAGTATTCACGGCCGGCGGCGCCGATCCCCGATGCGTACCGCGAGGCGGCGGCCGCTCCCGGCACCGAAGCCGCGGCCGACATCCCGTGGCAGGAGTTCTTCGGCGATGCGCGGCTGCAAGCGCTGGTCTCGCAGGCCATCGAGAACAACAGGAACCTGCGGATTGCCGTCCTCAACATCGACCGCGCGCGGGCGCTCTACCGGATCCAGCGGTCTGCGTTGTTCCCGACGGTCAATGCGACCGCGAGTGCGGTGCGCCAGCGGATTCCCGAGGGTGTGTTCGGCGGGGCCGGCGGCGCGTTCAACGCCGAGCAGTACTCGGCAAACGTCGGCGTCAGCGGGTACGAGCTCGACGTCTGGGGACGCGTGCGCAGCCTGAACGACGCGGCGCTGCAGTCCTACCTCGCCACCGAGCAGGCGCGGCGCGCCGTGCAGATCGCGCTCGTGTCGGAAGTGGCGCAGGCGTTCCTGACGCACGCGGCCGACGCCGAGCGGCTGCGCCTCGCGCAGGAGACGCTCGCGCTGCAGAAGACCGCGCTCGACCTCACGCGCCAGCGGTTCGAGGCGGGCGTGTCGTCGGCGCTTGCCGTGCGGCAGGCCGAGACCACCGTGGAAGCGGCCCGGGCCGACGTCGCGCGATTCACGGCCCTGCTCTCGCAGGACCGCAACGCGCTCGATCTCGTCGTGGGCGCGACGGTCGCCGACGAGCACCTGCCGTCCGGCGCCCTCGACGAAGCCGCCGCCATGCGCAATCTCCCAGCGGGGCTGCCGTCGGATCTCCTCCAGCGCCGCCCCGACATCGTCGGCGCGGAGCATCGGCTGCTGGCCGCGTATGCCAGCATCGGCGCGGCGCGGGCGGCCTTCTTCCCGACCATCAGCCTGACCGGATCGGCAGGTACGACGAGCCGCGCGCTCGATGCGCTGTTCACGACCGGCACCGGCGCCTGGAGCTTCGTGCCGCAGGTCGTGATGCCGATCTTCAATGCCGGCCGCAACAAGGCAAACCTCGAGGTGGCGCAGGTGGACCGCGAGCTGGCGGTCGCCAACTACGAGCGCACGATCCAGGTGGCGTTCCGCGAAGTGGCGGACGCGCTGGCGGTGCGGGCCACGATCGACGAGCAGATTGCCGCGCAGCAGGCGCTGACGGCAGCCGCGGGGGAAGGCCTCCGGCTTGCCGAAGCGCGGTTCGAAGGTGGAGTGGACAGCTTCCTGCCGGTGCTCGACGCGCAGCGGCAGTTGTACCAGGCGCAGCAGGGACTGATTGCCGTGCGCCTTGCCCGTGGCGCCACGCTCGTGAACATGTACCGGGCGCTCGGCGGCGGCTGGACCGACCCCGCACCGACGACCGCGTCGGTGCAGTGAGGTATCGGGCGCGCCCATCCGGCGCGCCCGTTCACTTGCTGCTGGACGTGAACTTCACCACCACTCCGCCGACAAACGTCACTTCCGTGATGCTCTCGGTGGTTTCCCACGTCTCCACAATCGATTCGAGGTCGCCCTGCCGGGCCGTACGCCGCCGGGTCGGCCGACCGAGCAGGTCGTGGACCTCCTCGGTGCTCATGCCGCGCTCGAGAGAGAGCGCGGATGCCTCGGCGTCCTGACGACCGCCGCCGCCCGTCAGGCGGTTGCCGGGTGTGCCGCGGCTGACGCCCGGAATTCCGTCGCCGTTGCCGCCGCCGAAGTCGATGTACTTGGCGAGCGAGTACATCAGCTCCTCGGGTGTCGGCGCCCACCGCTCGAGCCGCTTGTCCTCGTACCAGATGTTGAAGCGTGACCCGCCGTCGAGGCGCTTGACCGCAATCTCGCCCTTCTTGATGGCCGTGAGCGCCTCGGCCTCGCGCCGAGCCTCCCGCTGCTCACGCTCACGCTCGTCGCGCAGGTAGCCGAGCTCTCGATCGATCTGCCGCTTGCGGCGATCGTCGGTGGTGCGACGGCGCTCCTTCTCGAGATCCTGCTCCCGCTTCGACTTGCCCACGTACGCGGCCGACACGTTCCCGCTGTCGTCGCTCCAGGTGCCGTACCCGCCCCCGCCGAGGTGGAACTCGATGTTCTTCTTGTTGACCTTGACCATCGTGATCATCACGCGGTCTTCCTTGCGGAGGGCGATGCCGTATGTCCTCGTGCGGTAGGCGTAGTCCGCGTAGTCGAGCTCCGGCTCCCGCTGCAGGTGGAGGTCGATGCCCTTGTGCGACGCCGGCAGGTCCATGAGGACGGTGACCTCCCGGCCTTCGAAGGCCTTCTTCAACGTGGCCTGGTCCTGGCCGAAGGCGGGTGTGGCGACGATGAGCGTCAGGGCGAGAAGAGGGAAGCGAATCCGCACGTGATCTCCGGGAAGCGACTCAACAGGGAACAACGACTGGCGTCCGGCGGGCCGAACACGGAGGGCCGGCCCTGCCCTGCCATCGGGGACGCCCTGGCGTACCATCGGCCATGGATCTCAATCGGCGCGACTTCCTGGCCGCCGCAACGGCTGCCGGCTTCGGTCCGATGCTTGCCGGCCGTGCAGGGGCGGCCGACGCGGCGCAGGCACGGCCTGCCGACCGCATCAGCCCCTGGCCTGACAATCCCTGGTACTGGCAGTACAAGGGCCAGCCGGTGATGCTGCTCGGGGGCAGCAAGGACGACAACCTGTTCCAGATCCCGGATCTCGAGGCGCACCTCGACGCGATCCGCGCCGCCGGCGGCAACTACATCCGCAACACCATGAGCGACCGCCGCGACGGCGGCTTCGAGGTGTACCCGTACCTCCAGCTCGCGGACGGCTCGTACGACCTCGCGCAGTGGAACCCGGAGTACTGGGCGCGCGTCGATCGCATGCTCGCGCTCACGCGGGCGCGCGACATCATCGTGCAGATCGAGGTGTGGGACCGCTTCGACTACTCGCGCGACAACTGGATCGGCCACCCGTACAACCCCGCCAACACGCGCAGCTACACGGCGGCCGACACGGGGCTCGCGACGACGTATCCGAAGCACCCAGGCAGCAACGAGCAGCCCTTCTTCTTCAGCACGCCCGCCCAGCGCAACATCACGCCGCTGCTTCAGGTCCAGCAGAGGTTCGTCGAGGAGCTGCTCTCGCGCACGCTGCCGCAGCCGCACGTCCTCTACTGCATCGACAACGAGACGTCGGGCGACGAGGCGTGGGGTGCGTACTGGGCCTCGTTCATTCGCGAGCGGGCTGCGCGCGCGGGCGTCGAGGTGCACGTCACCGAGATGTGGGACGACCACGATCTCCGCTCGGAACAGCACCGCCGCACGTTCGATCACCCGGAGCGCTACACGTTCGTGGACGTGTCGCAGAACAACCACCAGAAGGGCCAGGCCCACTGGGACAACTTCCAGGCCGTGCGCGCCAACCTCTCTGCACGTCCGCGCCCGATGAACACCGTGAAGACGTACGGGTCGGATGCCGGCCCGTACGGCACCGACCTCGATGGCGTGCAGCGCTGGTGGCGGCACCTCATCGGCGGTGCGGCCGCCGTGCGGTTCCACAGGCCGGCCTCCGGGCTCGGCCTGTCGGCGCGTGCTGCCGCGTCGATTCGGGCCGGGCGGAAGCTCGAGTCTGTCGTCGCACCGTGGAAAATGGCGCCCGTCAATGAGCGCCTGTCGCAGCGCGCACCCGATGCCGCATACCTCGCCGCGACGGCCGAAGGGGCACACGTGCTCTTCTTCCCCGCTCCCGGTACGGTCGTCCTCGATCTGACGTCAATGGGGCGCTCACTCGACGTGAAGTGGATTGCCATCGACACCGGCGAGTGGGGGCCCTCGACGACATGGAAGGCCGGCGCGGCTCTCGAAATCACGACGCCCGGCGAGGGACTCTGGGTGGCGGCCGCAAGGCCGGCGTAGTCCTGTGCTTACGCGTCACAGGAGCGGCCATGCGATGGCGAGCACCATCGTCGCCAGGAGCCCCGCACAGCCTTCGATGAACACCATCACACTCGCCGTCTTGAGCGTCTCGGCCTCGGTCATGCCGCTCATGCGCGAGATCACCCAGAAGCCGCTGTCGTTCATCCACATGCCGATCTTGGATCCCGCTCCGATTGCCAGCGCCACGTAGACCGGGTGGTACGGCAGCTGGCTCGCAAGGGCAATCGGCCCGACGATGCCGACGGCCGTGATCATCGCCACGGTCGCCGACCCCTGGGCCACGCGCACGAGTGCCGTGATGCCCCACGCAATCGGCAGCAGCATCAGCCGCTGCTCGGGGACGGTCGCCGCGGCCAGTTCGGCCATGCCGGCCTGCCGCAGCGTGGCACCGAGCGCACCGCCCGCCGCGATGATCAGGATGATCTCCCCGGCTTCGACGATGCTGTCGCGCACCGTGCGGCGCACGCGCTCGGCGTGAGAGCCCGTCGCCCGCCGGTCCGGGTACGCCACGAGCAGGGCCAGCGCCGCGGCTGCCGAGATCGTCAACGCGAGGTTCTTGTCGCCGAAGACGCCAATGACCGTGACGACCATGGATGGCAGGCCAGCGGTCGACGACCCGAGCGCCGAGTTGGCGCTGATGAGCACGACAGGCAGCAGGATCGGGAACAACGAGAGAATCAACGGCGGCAGGCGGCCGGCATCGTCCGCGGCGGCGGGCGTGGGCGGGCCGTCCCCGACCGTCGGGCGCAGCGCGAAACCCCAGCGCCTGTCGGCGTAGACGGCGTACGCGTAGCCGACGACTGCGGCGACTGCCGCGACGATCATGCCCTGCCGGATCATCAGGCCGATGTCCACGCCCATGGCATCGGCCACAAACAGCGGGCCCGGCGTCGGCGGCACCAGCGAGTGCGTCATCGTCGCGCCCGCGACGATGGCGAGCACGAACAGCACGTAGTGGCGGCGGGCCTCGAGCCACATCGCCTTGGCGAGCGGCAGGAGCAGGTAGAAGACCGCCTCGGCAAACATCGGGATGCCGAGGAGGAAGCCGCTGCCGAGGAAGGCGAGCGGCGTGCGGGAGGGCCCGAGCGCACGCCGCAGCGACACGACGATGCGCTCCGCGCCGCGGGCGGCCATGAGGCAGCCGCCGAGGATCGACGCCATCGCGATGATGATGCCGATGTCGAGTGCCGTACGTCCGAAGCCCTGGGCCACGCGCTGCCCGATCGTCTCGCCTGCCGCACGAGCGGCCGCAGCCGCCGTCGTGGGTGTTGCGACCCAGGCGCCCGCGGCGTCGGTCCCGGGGTCGCGCATGTCGATCGACAGCGTGCTCTCGACGCCCGGGCTCCCCGCGATGGCAACCGTCGCCGAGCCAACGCGGAGGGGCGGGGCGCCCGGCTCGAGCCGGAAGATGCCGTACTCCACGCCATCCCGCAGCGCGCCACGGCGGGCGAGCGCAGATGCCTGGCTGCCGTCGGCCGACACGGAGTCGATGCGCACGGCGTCCCGTGCGAGTTCGTACCGCTCGATGGCATCGCGCGGCGTGAGGGCCGCCACGGCAAGCGCGGCGACGATGAGCGTGAGGAATGCGTGCAGGCGGAACGCCAGCACGCCGGTGAGCACGATCGCCAGGGCGATCGCCAGGATCGGCAGTGGACTCAAGAGGCCGTTAGCGTAGACTTCCGCGACCGGATTTTCCAGCGTCAGCGATGACCGATCCCGCAGTGCCGCCCTCGTCTCGTCCGCGCCGTCCGCGCCGCGCCGCGAGCGACCTCCGCTCGCAGCGGTGGTTCGCGCCTGACGATCTGCGCAGCTTCGGGCACCGCAGCCGACTGCGGCAGATGGGGTACTCGGCCGACGATGCCGAGGGCAGGCCGGTGATTGCCGTCCTCAACACGTGGAGCGACCTGCAGCAGTGCCATGGGCACTTCCGCGAGCGGGCCGAGGACGTCAAGCGCGGCGTGTGGCAGGCAGGCGGCTTCCCGGTGGAGATGCCCGTGCTGTCGCTGTCGGAGATGTTCGTGAAGCCGACGGCGATGTTCCACCGCAACCTCCTCGCGCTCGAGGTGGAGGAAGTGTTGCAGTCGCACCCCATCGACGGCGCCGTGCTCATGGGGGGCTGCGACAAGACGGTGCCGGGCCTGCTCATGGGCGCCATCTCGGCCGACCTGCCCGTCGTCTTCATGCCCGCAGGACCGATGGTTGCCGGGCGCTATCGCACCGAGCGGCTCGGCAGCGGCACCGACGTGTGGAAGTACTGGGCCGAACGCAAGGCCGGCAACCTCGGCGAGTGCGAGATGCGGCAGATCGAGGAAGGCATCGCGCGATCGGCCGGCACGTGCATGACGATGGGGACGGCCTCGACGATGGCCTCGATCGTCGAGGCGCTCGGCATGTCATTGCCCGGCTCGGCGACGATTCCCGCGGTGCACGCCGCGCACGCGCGCATGGCGGCCGCGTGCGGGCGTCGCGCGGTCGATCTCGTCTGGGAGGACATCAGGCCGTCCGAGGTGCTCACGGCGGACGCGTTCCGCAATGCAATCGTCGCCGACATGGCGCTTTGCGGCTCGACGAATGCCATCATCCACCTCGTGGCGATGGCCCGGCGCGCCGGCGTGCCGCTGTCGATCGACGACTTCGACCGCATCTCGCGCGAGGTGCCCGTCATCGTCAACCTGCGTCCGGCCGGGGAGTACCTGATGGAGGACTTCCACGACGCCGGCGGCGTCCCCGCCCTGCTCTCGCGGCTGCGCGAACATCTCGCGCTCGAGTGCCTGACGGTCACGGGGCTGACGCTCGGCGAGGCAATCGCGGATGCAGAGGTGCTGTCCCACGAAGTGATCCGGCCGATCGACCGTCCGCTCGCACAGGCAGGCGGGACGTTCGTGCTGCGCGGCAACCTCGCGCCGGACGGCTGCGTGATCAAGCCGACGGCCGCGGAGCCGCACCTGCTGCAACACACCGGACCTGCGCTCGTCTTCCGGACCTATGCGGACCTCAAGGCACGCATCGACGACCCCGAGCTTCCCGTCACGGCCGATCACGTCATCGTCCTCCAGAACGCCGGCCCTGTGGGTGCACCGGGCATGCCCGAATGGGGCATGCTGCCGATTCCGCAGAAGCTCCTGCGGCTGGGCGTGCGCGACATGGTCCGCATCTCGGACGCGCGCATGTCTGGCACGAGCTATGGGACGTGCGTGCTGCACGTCGCGCCGGAGTCGGCCGTGGGCGGTCCGCTGGCGCTCGTGCGCGACGACGACATCATCACGCTCGACGTCGCGGCGCGCCGCCTCCACCTGCACGTGAGCGACGAGGAACTCGCCACGCGCCGGGCGGCATGGACCCCGCTTCCCCGCCGCTACGATCGCGGCTACAGCCGGCTGTTCCTCGAGCAGATCACGCAGGCCCCCGACGGCTGCGACTTCACGTGCCTGGCGCGCGGCGATTGCGGGCCGCCACCCGAGCCCGACATCTACTGACAGACGATGATCACGAGCCCACTGACCGCCGCCCACTTCCACCGCTCGGTGATGGCCGTGCCACCGCTCGCGCGGACACCCGATCGCCGCATCTCCGAGGCAGGCAACGCCGCGATCATCGGCCACCTCGAGGCCGGGGGCGTCTCGCTGCTGCTCTACGGCGGGAACGCGAACCTCTACCACCTGCCGCTCGCGGAGTACGACGACCTGCTCGCGATGCTCGCGCGCCTTGCGGGAGAGGAGACGCTCGTCGTGCCGTCGGCCGGCCCGACGTACCCGCTGCTGCTCGAGCACGCGACGACGCTGCGCCGCCACGCCTTTCCGGCAGTGATGGCCCTGCCCCAGCGCGGGATCACCACGAGCATCGGCGTCGCCGACGGCCTGCGCGAGTTCGCGGCTGCCGCAGGCAAGCCGGTGATCGTCTACGTGAAGGACGACGGCTACATCGAGCCGGAAGAGATTGCCGCCCTCGACCGCGAGGGCATCGTCGCCGCCGTGAAATACGCCGTCGTGCGCCCCGACACGAGCCACGATCCGTATCTCCGCAAGCTCGTGTCGCTCGTCGATCGATCGAAGATCATCAGCGGCATCGGCGAGCAACCCGCGATCGTGCACGTGCGCGACTTCGGGCTCGGCGGGTTCACGAGCGGCTGCGTGTGCGTCGCGCCTCGGCTCTCGCAGGCGATGCTTGCCGCGCTTCGGCGGGAGGACTGGGCCGAAGCGGAGCGCATTCGCGCGATCTTCAAGCCCCTCGAGGACTCGAGGAACGCCATCAACCCCATCCGGGTGTTGCACCAGGCCGTCGCGAGCGCCGGTATTGCCGAGACGGGGCCGCTGCTGCCCTTGCTCAGCAACGTCGAGCCCGCGCACGTGCCGGCCATCGAAGCCGCCGCGCGCGCATTGCTGACGGCGTAAGGATCGCGTCCGCCTGTCAGACGGCGGCAGCCACCGTCGTCTCGTCCGCGTCAACGGCCCCGCGGCAGTGCGGCGGAGGCCCATCGAAGGAGCGACACGCCCTGGGTATGACCCTGTCGGATGCTCTCGTGAGGATGGCGCCGCCGGACCAGCAGCTCTCCCCGGTGGAGGACGCGCAGCGTCAGGCGGCAATCGAGCAGGTGTACGCGGCGCTGGGCACGCTCGGCCGCCGCGTCGTCCCCGCCTCCCACCGCGACGACGTGGTGGACGACGTCCTCGTCCGGCTCATGAAGAACCGCCCGGGAGCGCGCCGGTATACCGCGAGCGACGGCGAGGCGACGGCCTACCTGATCACGGCCTTGAAGAACCGCTATCGCGACGAGATCGGACGCAGTGCCGGTCGCGGGGCGCGGCTCGTCTCGTTGACCGCGGGCGACGACGACCGGGACGACCGCGACCTGCCCGACACGGCCCCGCGCGTTGACGACACGCTCATCGGCGATGAACGGCGCGTGGCGGGCGAACGCCTGCTCGTCGAGGCCGATCAGGTGCTGTACGAGCAGGCAATTCCGGCCATTGCCCGGACCTTGCGCGAAGGCGACGGCTTCATCGCCAACGTGCGCGACATCCGCGCCATCGCCCGCGAGACGACGTCGATCGAGGAACTCGTCGCACGCGAGCAGCGCGACGGCGACACGTTCGTCCGCACGCGCAACCGGATCTACCAGCGGCAGAAGCGCACGCGCGGATACCTCCTCGAGGTGCCGCGCCACCGGCCCTCCGACGTCCCGCGTCTTTCGGCATGGCTCGCGGAGGCCTCGCTCCGGCACGACCTCGACGAAGCCGTCCGCAACATCGCCCGACAGGATTTCGCGCCGCGTGTGCAGCATGGCGACCCGTCGCTCCTTCCTCACCAGGCGAGGACACCATGAACCCGACGATGCAGCAGGAACTCGATGCGATGGGCATCACGGCAACAATGCTCGGCCCTGCCGAGGATCTGGCGCTGCCTTCCGCCGGCCCGCAGCAGGCCCTGCAACTGGCGGCTCGCCTCGGCGCGGCCGCGCTGCCGGCGCACAGTCCGACACTCGACACGCTCGGCATGCGGCTCGAACTCGAGCCCGACGCGCGCGCGGTGCGGGTCATATCCCGCCACGGCGCGTCGTTCCAGCTTCGACCGGGGCTGCACGGCGCACAGCCGCAGGTCGCCGACGAGGCCGGGATGGCGCGCGCCGACCTGGCGCAGCAGGGTCGGTTCCTGATCGAGAGCCTGCACGGCACGCCGCTCGTGCTCGGCTACTCGGAACGGGCTGCGCTGCGGCTGCACCCGATCTATGCGTGGCCGTTGCCGACACTCGAGGAGTGGATCGTGGATTCCAGGGATATGTGGATGCAGGACGAAGTGCAGGCCGCTGCCGAGGCCGATGCATGGACGCAGACGACGCTCGCCGGCCAGATCGCACGGCTGTCGGAGCCCGACGCCCGCAACGTCGGGGCGCTCATCGCGGCGGGCAACCTGCATGCGCTCGTGAGCGCGTCCGAACTGGCACCGCGCCGCTGGGCCCGCACGCTCGATGCGGCGTCGAAGGCCGCACTCGAGCAGCAGGCCGTGCGCCGGGCCGAGGTCCTGCGCGACGACCTCGAGGATCTCTTCGACACGCTCTCGGCGGACATGAGCGAGGCCTCGCATGCGTGGCGGCGGCTGTGTCACCGACGCGACGACATCGAGAGCGTCCGCGTGCTGCTGCGCGAGGCAGGTGCTGGCGATGCGCTCGAGACCGTGCTCGCCGATGCCGACCGCGTGGGCCGCGCCGTGCGGATCAACCTCGACGACTCGGTGGCGGCGGCCGACGAGCGGCTGCGGCGGGTAGCCCTCGGCGACCCGTCGGCCTGGTGGGGCAGCACCGATCTGGAGGCACACTACTTCTGATGCACGGCCCGCCCGACAGTGCGCTGCGCGCCGGTCCGTGGTGCTGGCCACGGTCCGAGCGTCGCACCGAGCAACTGGTGAAGCGGCTCGGAGGCATGCCCGTGGCCGGGATCGGGTGCCTTCCGGTCATCAGCATCGGCAGCGACGACGACACGGTGTTCGCGTGGCGCCTGGCGCCGGCGGCGGCAGGTGAGCAGGGCGTGACGCTCGGGCCCGACATGCGGCGGTCATGGCGCGTCGCGGGCGTGGCGCTGCCGCGCGCCCTGCCGGTCCTGTGGCGAAGCGTCCGCGACGCGAGCCGCCAGTTGCCCGCCATCGTGCCGCTGCACGGTTGCCGCGCGACGCCCGGGTTCGTCGATGCGGGGCCGATGGTCGAAGGCCCGTCGTTCGGCCTCGCGTTCTGCCTGCACCTCGCGTCGATGGTGCTCGGGTGTCCGGTCCCGGACCACCTGCTCGCGGCTGCGGCGATCGACGCATCGGGCTCGGTGAGTGGCGTGGGTGGGCTGGGACGCAAGGTCAGGGGCGCCGCGCAACTGCTGCCGCGCGTCACCGACGTCCTCGTGGCGGCCGACCAGGTCGACGAGGTCCGCGACGTCGTGGATGGGCGGCTGCGCGTGATTGCCGTCGCGCGCGCAGCCGACGCCATCGAGCACGCGTTCGGCGACACGCTGTCGCGATTGCTCGTGGACGCCGGCAGCGATCCGGATCGACGCGAGGAACTGACCTCGGGCTTCTTCCGGCTCGCCCTCACCGGCAGCGACGCCATCGTCGACTGGACACCCGTGGCACGCGGTGCCGCGCTTGCCATCGCACGATGGCCGGCTGGTGGCGCCGACGAGGGCTATCGGCTCGCCTTCGCGCAGGCCGTGGCCGAACGCCACCAGGGCAACCGCGGGGGCGTCGGCATGCCGCCGCACGCATGGTTCGCGACCCTGCCGCGCATGCTGAGGCTGCAGGTGCTCGCACACCTCGTGCAGCAGACGGCCGACACGGGAACGCCCGACGCCGGCGACATCGAGTCTCGCGCCTGCGCCGAGCTGACGTCGTCCGTGCAGGACGCGGCCGTGCAGGACCTGCGACTGCGCGGGGCGATTGCGCGGCTGCGCGCCGTGACGGGTCGCGAGGCGCAGGCGCACGACGACCAGCGACACGCGGCGCTGGCCTTTGCGGCGCTCTACGCCGAAGACGACGTGGCGCGCCCGTTGTCGGAGTGGTGCCGCCTCGCTGGCGCACTCGGACACGAGGCATCGCTGCGCGAGGCCTGGAGCCTGCACGAACAGCTGCTCGGGCGCGGCGGCTACGGCGGCCTTGGTGCGCGGTACGTGGAACTGGCGATGACCCGCGCGCGGCTGATGCTCGATGGCTCGGACGAAGAAGCCCGAGCTGCCGCCCGGGCCATGTGCACCGACGACACGCTGCCCGACCACGTGCGCCTGTCGGCGCATCGATGCGTCGGTGACGAGAAGGCACGCGGCAGGCTCGCGCACGCTGCGGGCGCAGGGGATCTGCTCGCGCAGCGCTACCTGGCACTCATCGACCTCGACACGGCGATCGCCAGGGGGGACGACACGGCCGCAAATGCGTGCGTGGACGCCCTCGGCCTGTATGATCCGGGCCCGGTGGCGCACCTCCGGCGCAGCGGAGCGTCGGCAGGGGCAATTGCTCGCCTCTATCCCTACTGAGCCTCACATGCCCGGCAACCCGGTCCAGGACGATCTCCTTCGCAGGCTCGCGGAGGCCGGCAAGGACGGCGAACCGTTCGCCACGCTCGTGGCGTACGCCTGCGACGGCGAGGACGCGCTCGCCGCAGCGGTAGGTGGAGAGGCGCCCGCCGTCGAGCGTCCGGCTGCCGCAGCCGCCGCGACAGCCGACCCCGCCGTCATGCCGCGCGCCTACCTGAAGCACATCAAGGTGCGGGCATTTCGCGGCATCGGGCCGGAACGGATCCTCGATGTGCCCGAAGGCCGCGGGCTGACGATCGTGACCGGCCGCAACGGATGCGGCAAGAGCAGCTTCGCGGAGGCCGTGGAGTTGCTGTTCACCGACAAGTGCTCGCGCTTCACGACGGCAATCGCCGCAGACGGCTGGCGCAACCACCACGTGAGCGACAACCCGTTCATCGCCGCCGAGGTGCTCGTCGAGCAGGTGGGCACGGTGACGTTCTCGCGCCGCTGGGGCAACGGCGCCGCCCTCGCCGATGGCGAGACGGTCGTGAAGGGCAGCGACGCAACCGTCCCGCTCGCAGGAACACCGTGGCTCGATGCGTCGCGCGACTACAGGCCGTTTCTCGCCTATTCGCAGCTCGGCGACATGCTCGACGGCAAGTCCGCCCTCTACGACGCCCTGATGACCGGCCTCGGCCTCGAACGGTATGCCGACGTTCGTCGTCGCCTGATGGATGCCGCCCGCGCGATCGACAAGGCGCTCGACGAGGTCAAGGGCGATGCCGCGCGCGTGGCAAGTGCGGCGCTCGAGGCGACGGCCGCCGCAGACGACCCCCGGCTCGCCCAGGTCTCGGAGTTGCTCAGCGCGAAGACGAGGGACTTCGCCGCAATCGAAGCGCTGATCGCCGACGACGTCGAAGACGACGGGCAAAGCCAGATTCTCCGGCAACTCGCCACGCTGCGTGCACCGGATGCAGGCGATGCCTCAGGCGCCGTGGCCGGGCTGCGCGACGCCACGGAGCGCGCGAGGCAGGTCGGTGCGCGATCCGCAGGACGCGCCCGACAGGTTGCCGATCTCCTCGAGAAGGCCCTGGCTGTGACGGCGGCCGTCGATGGCACGGCGTGTCCCGTGTGCGGCACCGACGCCGTGATCGACGCGGCGTGGCGCACGCGCACTGGCGAGGCCGTCAGCCGCCTGCGTACGGAAGCGGCCGAGGCCGACGAGGCGCAGCGTGCCGTGGATCTCGCGCGGACGCGCGTGATGCAGCTGTGCGCGCCGGGACCCGCGGTTCTCGCGCATGCCGCACGACTGGGCATCGACGTCGCCGACGTGCAGGCGCGCTGGGCGGCCCTCACGGCCGCGCCGGCCAGTCCTGCCGACACCGAGGCGCTCGCCCGGCACGTGGAGCAGCACCTCCCGGACCTCGCGATTGCGGTGTCGTCGGCCGTCGAACGCGCGAAGGAGGCGCTCACGCGGCGCGAGGACGTCTGGCGTCCGGTGGCCATGGCGCTGGCGGCCTGGCTGCCGGCTGCCCGCAGGGCGGAGGCCGGCCGCGAGGCCAAGCGGCATCTCCGCAAGGCCGAGGACTGGCTGAAGGACGTGATCGACGACATCCGTCGCGAGCGTTTCGAGCCCATCGCCACGAAGGCGACACGCTACTGGTCCACGCTGCGGCTCCAGAGCAGCGTCGAGTTGCGCGACGTGCAGATGGTCGGCAGCGGTCCGCGCCGTGGCGTGCAGCTCGACGTCAGCCTCGAAGGCACCGATACGTCGGCCCTCAGCGTGATGAGCCAGGGCGAGTTGAACAGCCTCGCGCTCAGCCTCTTCCTCCCGCGCGCGACGATGCACGAAAGCCCGTTCGGGTTCGTCATCATCGACGACCCGGTGCAGGCACTCGATCCGGCCAAGGTCGAAGGCCTCGCTCGCGTGCTCGGCGAGGCCGCGACGACGCACCAGGTCGTCGTCTTCACGCACGACGACCGCCTGCCGGAATCGGTGCGGCGCCTCGAGATCAAGGCGACATTCGTGGACATCACGCGCAAGGATCGTTCGCAGGTCGAGATCCGCCGCGTGAAGGGCCCCGTGGCCATCCTGCTGGACGATGCGGCGGCCATTGCGAAGACCGAGGCGATGCCGGACGAGATCAAGCTCCGACTCGTGCCGAACTTCTGCCGGTCGGCGCTCGAGGCCGCGTGCCACGAGGTCGTGCGCGCACGACGCCTGCAGCGTGGCCACCTGCACGCCGACGTCGAGGAGCTGCTCGTGCGCGCCGGCCGGCTGCGCAACCTGATGGCCCTGGCGCTCTTCGACGACGAGGCACGCGCGGGTGAAGTCGAGAAGCGGCTGGCGTCGGAGCGGAAGACCTCGCACAAGCAGGCGTTCCGCTGTTGTCTCGAAGGGGCGCACGGCAGCTTCACCGGCGAGCCGCTCGAGCTCGTGGCCGACACGCAGGCCCTCGTGGACTTCGTGCGGGCAAAGGGTGGCAAGCCGTGAGCCGCAAGCGCGGGCCTGACGCATCGGCGTTGTTCGCCCAGTGCCGGACGCTGCTCGACCGCGACGACTGGGCCACCTCGTTCTGGTGGGGCCGCGCGGCGGCAGTCCTCGGGCGCCAGGCGGTGGAGTCGTCTCTCCAGGAGTTCTGGACGCGCCATTCGCCCGAGATGACCGCATCGACCGCCCGCGGGCAGTTCCTCGCCGTCCGGTTGTTCCTCGACGAGCGCGTCGCTGCCGACGGTCATGCGACGTGGTCGCTGCTGAGCCGGGCCTGTCACCATCACCCGTACGACCTGCAGCCGTCCCGGGACGAAGTCGTCGGCTGGATCGATGCCGCGGAACGATTCCATGCGGCCCTGCAGGCTGGCGGCGATGAGTTCGATCTCCGCTGAACTGATTGCCGCGTATCGACGCACCGAGTACCGCGTCGCCGATGGGAGCTACGCGTTCGTGCTGCGGATCGACGAGTCCTCGGACTCGCTCCGGACGTGCCACGCGGCGTTCGGCGTCGAGTGCTCCGCGTTCGTCACCGCATGGAACCCGCGCAGCGAGCCGACGCCGCTCGACGCCAACGAGGCCGCGATGGCCCGGCTCGAAGCGGAGATCGAATCGCGCGGACTGTTCGCGTTGCGCGGTGTGGGAGTGGACCCGGCGGGAGACTGGCCGGGAGAGCCGAGCCTGCTCGTGCTCGGCCTCGATGCGGAGCCGGCCTGCGCACTGGCGCGCACCTTCGACCAACACGCCATCGTCTGCGCATCGGAAGATGCCACGCCACGGCTCGTGGTGGTGGCTCCCGTGTCAGGTCGCTGAATTGACGAGGCCTTCGTCCGCGAACCGCGCGAAGCCGTGATCGGCCGTGGCAATCGGCGCCTTTGCGTCGATCGCGACGGCCGCAATGAGGCAGTCGGCGAGCGTGCCGCGGCGGCGTCCGGTCCGATTGAAGAGCCGGGCCGCGAGTTCGCCGTGCCGGGCGAGGAGCGGCAGCGGCTCCTCGATGACACGCAGCACCGCGGCGCATTCGTCCCCGGTGACGGGGCCGCACAGGAACTCCGTCCAGGCGACCGTGCTCATGGCGACGGGGCGGCCGGATTCGAGCCATTGCAGCATGCGGGCCGACTCCGGCGAGCCCTCCTGGAGCGCCCGCACGAGGAAGCTCGTGTCGAGATGGACTGCGGGGAGCATCACGACTCCCCGTGCGGCTCGCCCCACGCGTCCCGCTCGGCGCGGATCCGATCCACCCACGCGTCGGCCTTCCCGGGCGTGAGGTTCACCGTCGCCTGCAGTTGCTTGAAAGCGGCAACCCGCTCCGACACGGCCGTCTGCTCGTCCGCCATGCGCACCGCGCGCCGTAGCACTTCCGATTTCGACACGTCCCACCGCCTTGCCAGGTTCTCGATGCGTCGCATGGTCTCCACGTCCAGTGAATAGGTCGAGCGCACCGACGTTGTTGCCATACCTCATTGTATGACCACCAGCACCCCGCGCGCAAGACGGCGTCGGCCATCGCATAGACGGGGCCGTCGAAGAGCACCCCAGAACCCACAGCAGCGAGCGCGGGCACTCTGGGGCGAGCGCAATTTCTGCGTGTTGGGGGGGCGGCCGATGTTGCAGATGCTGCGGCTATCTGGGTGCTGCGCCCTTCACGACGGGGGCGTCCGACGCGCTCCACTGCTGGAACGACCCGTCGTAGACCTTGACGTCGTAGCCCAGCATGCGCGCGACGATGTACGGCACCGTGGCCTGGACGCCGGAGTGGCAGTACGTGACGACCGAGGCGTCCTTCGTGACACCGGCCTCGGCAAGCAGCGCCGTGAGTTCGGACTCCGGCTTCAGGGTGCCGTCTTCGCGGAACAGGTTCGCGAAAGGCAGGCTCACTGCACCCGGGATGTGCCCCGGACGCTTCAGCTCGCCCTTGCGGTCGTCGTCTCCGGTGTAGGACGCGGTGGGCCTCGCGTCGAGCAGTCGGGTGCTGTCCGCGTGCTTGCGCAGCCATGCGAGATCGACGAGGGCCTCCTCACGCGGCCGGACGGTCAGTGATGCGCCCGCCGGAGCCGGCGGGGTGTCGGCCGTGACCTCGTGGCCTGCCCTGACCCATGCCGGCAAGCCGCCGTCGAGCACCGACGTGCGGCCGCCGAGGCCGGCGTAGTCGAGCGTGAACGCGATACGCGCGACGCTCGCGATCTGCGAGGGCTCGGGCTTCGCGAAGTAGACGACCACTCGCGACGCGTCACCGATGCCGAGCGCCTCGAGCTTCGTCTCGAGCTCGGGTGGCGCGGGCATCTCGTTCTGGACGCCGCCTGCCCCGGAGGTCGTGACCATCGCGAGGGTCACGTGCCGCGCGCCTCGGATGTGCGCGGCCGCATAGTCGTCCTTGTCGCCGACATGGAGCAACACGAGGTTCGGGTCACCCGCTGCGGCGGCAAGATCAGCGGGGGCGATGAACGACGGCGCATCGGCCGGCGACTGTGCGCCGACGACTGCGGAGGCGGCGACGAGCGCGATGGCAACGAAGCTGGCAAGGCGGGTCATGCGCCATCGTAGCGCGTCCCCGCATCGTCGACTTACGCGGCCCGTACCGACCAGCGGGACCCGTCGGCGTGCTTGTCCACGATGATGCAGGCGGGCATGCGGTCGGTGAGTTCGCGGATGTGCGTGATGATGCCGACCATGCGGCCGGTAAGCTGCAGCGACTCGATCGCGCTCGCCACGGCGTCCTGCGCGGCGGCGTCGAGGCTGCCGAAGCCCTCGTCGATGAAGAGGCTGTCGAGGCGCACCGCTCCCGCGGCCTGCTGCACCTGCTCGCTCAACTCCAGCGCGAGCGCCAGCGAGGCGAGGAACGTCTCGCCGCCGCTCAGCGTGTCGGCCGTGCGACGCTCCCGCGCGTTGTCGTGATCGACGACGTAGAACTCGTTGTCCAGCCACTCGAGCGTGTAGCGCCCGGTCAGCTCCATGAGCCGTGACGAGGCCCCGCGCACGATCCGCTCGAAGACCTCCGTCAGGAGCCAGTCCTGGAAGGCGTTCGCCTGCAGGTCGGCGGCAAGCACCGCGTAGGTCTCCTGCTCGGCACGCGCGCTCGCAAGCTGCGCGCGCAGGGCATCCGCGGCGTCGAGCCGCTGACGGAGCGACGAGAGCTGCTCGTCGAGCGCACCGAGCCGGTGCAGGGCCGCCGACACGGCGTCGGCTGCCGCGGACTCGGCCGCTCCCGCATCGGCGAGCTCATCGTCGGTGGCGGGCGACGGCCCCACGCGCTGCTCGAGCTCCGCGACGCGAGCCGTGCAGACGCCGTGCTGCTGCATCCAGCGATCGCACTCGTCGCGCAGGTGCGCCGCGTCGCCGACGGGAAGCATCGCGGCGCGGGCTTCTGGTGCACTGTCGAAGCCCGATGCGGCAAGCGCCGCGGTCACGATCGACGCCGACCGATCGCGGGCATCACCGGCCTCACGACCTGCCCGCTCGGCCTGCCGCAGCGAGGCTTCGGCTGCGGCACTCGACACCTGACGGCGACCGAGCAGGCTCGCGGCGTCGGCGCGCGTCGTCTCGAGCAGCTGCACGCGCGTGGCGAGGTCGTGCAACTCGGCTCGCGGGTCGGCGGCCTGCGTCACCCGAGCGATGTCGGTCCGTACCTCGGCGAGCTCCGTCCGGCGAGCCGTCAGTTGATCGTCGAGCGTCGCGACCTCGCGGGCGCAGGCGTCGCGCTTCTCGCAAGCGAGAGCCAGCAGGCCCTGGGCGGCAATCGCGGTCTCGCGCGCGACCTGGCAGGCCCGGGCCGCCGTCTCGCGTTCGGCCATCGTCGCGCGCAGCGCTTCGAGCCGTTCGAGCAGCCAGTGCTCGGGCATCCGCCCGGCCGACGCCGGCAGGAACGGCACGAGCGCACGCTGGAGGTGCTGCTCGGACGCCAGCATGCGGTCGCGAAGGCCTGCGCGATCGTGCTCGGCGCGGGCGAGGTCGGCCTGCGCGCCCTCCTCGGCCGCAGCTGCGCGAGCGGCCGCCTGCTGCGCCTGCTGCACGACAATCTCGCCCTGCCGCACGGCCTCCGCGGTCTCGTCCACGGCTGCATCGGCCTCGACGAGCCCGGGGGGCTCGACAACGGCCGGCACGACGGTCACTGCCTGTTCGCACACCGGGCATCCGACGCCCGGGTGCAGGTGCGCGCGCAGCGTCATCGCGCGGTGGGCATCCCGCGCCACACGCTGGTGATGCCAGGCCTCGTCGCGCTCGCGAATCGCGCGGTCGAGCGACGCCCGCGCCCCTGCGAGCGCTTCAGCCTCTGCGGAACTGATGCGCCGCAAGTCGAGCAGCGCCGCGGCGGCTTCCTGGACACGGGCCGTGACTGCAGGCCCGGCGAGGCGATCCCGGCGGAGTTCGGCGGCGCGGTCGCGTTCGCCTTCGCACGCCGCCCACTCGCGCTGATCGATTGGCAACTGCGCGAGCCGCCGCTCGGCATCGGCGCTCCGTTCCTGTGCCTCCCCCAGGTCGCGCGTGCGCACGCTGACGGCATCCTGCTGCGCCTGCAGATCGGCGCGTGCGAGCCGCACGGCCTGCTCGAGGCGTGCCTCCTCGGTGAGGCAGGCGTCCTGATGCCGCAACCGGCCGTCGAGGGCACGAAGGGCCTCCATCCGCGCCTGCAGTGCGGGCACCGCCTCCTGCGCCGAGCGGGCCGCCGTCACTGCGGCTTCGGCCTGCTCCTGCAGGCGCAAGGCATCGGCATTGTGGCCGCGCGCCGCCTCGAGCTCGCGATGCCGAATGGCGTGCAGTACCTCGTCGCGATCGAGTCGATCCAGCGCGTCGGCAAGTGCCGACGCAAGCCGCGCCCGTTCCAGTCGTTCGAGCCGCGACTCATGGGCAGGCCGATCGCGCTCGATCGTCGCCAGTTCCTCGCGCCGTCCTGCGAGGTCGCGCGCAACCGCCGCGTGCGCGGCCACCTCGTCGCGACGCCGGCGCGCGGTCTCGGCGGCGTGCTGCAGCCCGGCCATCGCCTCGTCGAGCGCCGTACGCTCCACCTCCGCACGCGTCAGCGCCTCCGGAGTCACCGCGGCATGGTCCTGCAACTGCTGCTCGATGACGCCGGACCGGACCCGTGCCGTGGCACATCGCTGCGCGGCGATCTCGCGCATGCGGTTGTAGACGGTGAGCCGAAGCAACTCCTGGAGGATGCGGCGGCGATCGGCGGCGGCGCCCTTGAGGAACCGGGCGAACTCGCCCTGCGGCAGCAGTACCGCCTGCGTGAACGCGTCGTAGTCGAGGCCGATGAGGGTCCGCACGGCGTCGTTGACGGCCGTCGTGCCCGACGCGACGGGCTCGGGCCCCTCCGCGGTGAGGCGATCGAGCTGGCACTGGCCCGTCCCGGTGCGCCGGGTCGTGCGCGCCACGACGTAGCGGCTCCCGTTCACGGCAAACGTGAGCGTCACCGTCATCCGCTCGCGGCCGTGGGAGATGAGCTCCTTCACGCCCTGCCGCCCCATGCGCGGCACCTTGCCGTAGAGCGCATAGGTCATCGCGTCGAGCACCGAGCTCTTGCCGGCACCCGTCGGGCCCGCGATTGCGAACAGCTCCAGCGTGCTGAAATCCAGGGCCGGCTGGTCGTCGCGAAAGCACGTGAAGCCGGAGGCTCGCAGCGAGAGTGGCCTCACGATACGGGCTCCTCCTGCAGCGCCTCGACGTAGAGCTGCTCGAAGGCGTCGATCACGGCGGCGGCGGCCGGACCCTCGCGTCGGGCGGCACGGAAGCGGAGGTACAACTCGCGTGGTCCGAGCGACCCGTCGATCAACGGCGGGGCGTCGCGTCCGGCGGCCCGCGCCGGCACCCGCACGTCCACGCTCACGACACCCGGCAGCGCGGCACGTACCTGGCGGTTGATGTCGGCGTCCACGTCGGGCCCCGGGCACTCGACGATCACGCGCAGGTGGGGGTTGTCGCGCATCCCCTGCGGCCCGTGGACCGACAGCGAGGGCAGCGACGCGGCCGGAATCGTGACGGTCCGCACGGGCCTGCCCCCGACGCAGGGCCTCGGCTCGACGCGCGCCGGCTGGCCGGCGCGGACGTCCACGACGTTGTAGAACTTCTCCTGGCCCTCCTCGCCGAAATCGAGCTGCAGCGGTGACCCGGCGTACCACGTCGGGCCCGGCGCCGCTTCGATGCGCTGGTGGCGGTGGATGTGGCCGAGCGCCACGTAGTCCGCCTCGGCGGGCAGCATCTCCGGCCGTGCCGCCCAGTCGTCGCCGATGTGCACGCGCCGTTCACTGCCGCCGACCATCGCGCCCTCGAGGTGCGTGTGGGCCATCAGCAGGTTCACGGTGTGGCGGCCGAAACCCTCGCACACGTGCGCGACGAGCTTCTGCATCTCCGCGGCGTAGGTGTGCGCCGCCCGCTCCGGGGCCTCGCCGAGCTCCTGCGCCGACACGAGCCGCGCCACCGGTGCGAACGGCACCATCGCCACGACGGCACGCTCTCCACCGCGCGACGCGATCTCGATGCAGCCGCCAGCCGTGCGCGGCTTCGGCAACCCGCAGGCCCACACCTGCGCCAGTTCGGCAAGCTGTGCCCAGGCCTCGACGCGCGCCGCGCCGTCGTGATTGCCCGCAATCACCACCGAGGGCACGTCGAGCCGCCCCACGCGCCGGAAGAAGCCGAAGACGATCCGCTCGGCTTCCGCCGACGGCGACGGCGTGTCGAAGATGTCGCCGGTCATCAGCACGAGGTCGATGCACTCGCGCTCGATCGCCGACGCGATGTCGTCGAGCACGGTGGCGAGTTCGTCGAGGCGGGACTGGCCCTTCCACACCTTGCCGGCGTGCCAGTCGGATGTGTGCAGGATCTTCACGGCGTCGGCAACGAGGGGACGACCGCCTGCAACCGGATGTGACAGGTGATGAGCAGCCGGTGCATCCACACAGCATGACATGGTTCGATGCGCCCTTCATGACGAGACAATGTGCGCGTGCCTGTTCGATTCCGCGCGACGTGGCTCGTTGTCGCGACCGTCCTCGCTGCCGCACTCGGTGTCGGCGCCATGTGGTACCTGCTGACACCCGGCGGCGAGCCCGAAGGCCCCTGGGTCGGAGCCGTGGGCATACACGCCGGGACCGGCGTCGCCGGCTGGATCGACGGCCCTCCGTACGAAGCCCGCTTCTCCGAACCCTTCGGCATCGTCGCGCTCGACGACGGGACGCTCGTGGTGAGCGACGCGGGCGATTCACACCGCATCCGGCGCATCGCACCGGACGGCACCGTGACGACGGTTGCGGGCGGCGGACCGGGCTTCGTGGACGGGCGCGGGGCCGCAGCGCGCTTCCGCACGCCATCCGCGATCGCGATGGGACCGGACGGCGCGCTGTACGTGGCCGACACCGGCAACAACGCGATCAGGCGCGTCACCCTCGATGGCGAGGTGACGACGGTTGCAGGCGACGGCATCGCGGGCGACGCGGATGGCCCGGTGCGTGATGCGCGGTTCAACGCGCCCGTCGGCGTGACCGTCGATGGCGCCGGCCGCATCGTCGTTGCCGACACCTACAACGACCGGATCCGGATGATCCTGCCAGGCGACAGGGTCCTCACCATTGCCGGCGAGGGAGCCGGCCATGTGGATGGCGCGAGGTCCATCGCGCGCTTCGACACGCCGTGCGGCGTCGCGGTCGATCCCGACGGGCGGATCCTCGTCGCCGACACCGGCAACGGTGCCGTGCGCGTGATTGGCACCGATGGATCGACGTCCACGCATGCCGCGTCGTTCTCGGACGCAGGTGCCACGCCGTCGCGGCCTGTCGTCGGCCTCGATCGCCCGATTGCCGTCGCTGCGGATGCGGACGGGAACGTCCACGTCGCCGACGAGGCGGGCACGCTGTTCCTGCTGCCCGCACGCGGAGGCGCGCTGACGATCGGCGGATCGGGCAGCGGATTCGCGAATGGCGTCGGGGGCGATGCGCGGTTCCGTCGCCCCTCCGGGCTTGCCGTCGCGCCGGGCGCACCCGTGCGCCTGTTCGTCGCCGATGCCGGCAATGCGCTCGTGCGCGGCGTCACACCGGTGCATGCCGATGGCCGGCAGGCGCCGGTGCGGCCCATCGAAAGGCTGCTCGACCCGCCGGTCTTCGGCGTTCCCCGGGCGGCGCATGTTGCGCCGGCATTCGACGCGGAAGCGTTCGGCCGGACGCCCCTGATCTGGCCCGTTGCTCCACTCGATGGCCCGCACGAGGTCGCCGGGACGTTCGGCGAGGCCCGGGGAGACGCTGGGCAGGAGCGCTTCCATGCCGGCCTCGACGTCCGTGAGGTGCAGGGCACCGTCGTGCGTGCCGTGCGTGAGGGCATCGTGTCGAGCCCCATCGCGACCGGGTCGTTCGACACGCTGAACGAGTGGGTGCGGATCGGGCCCGTGGCCTACGTCCACATCCGCGTGGGGCGACGGCAGCCGGGTCGCGCGTATCGGGTCACGGGGACGGCGCTCGGCGGTCGCGGCGCGGTGCGAGCCGATTCGATCGCGCGTGATGCGCAGCGATTCGCACCGGTGTTCGACGAGACCGGCGCGATGCAGCGGATGCGCGTGAAGCGGGGCGCCGCGTTCGCAGCCGGCGATGTCGTTGGCACCATCAACGGTTTCAACCACGTGCACCTCAACGTCGGCTGGCCCGGCGAGGAGCACAACCCGCTGCGGTTCGGCCTCGTGCGGTTCGTGGACACGATCGCGCCGACGATCGCGGCGCACGGCGTGCGCCTGTTCGACGAGTCGGGCCAGCCGCTCAATCCGGATCGCATCGTCGCCGGTGCGCCGACGCGACGCGGACGTGCGGCAAGGCCCCGACAGCTTCCGCCCGTCGAGCCCGTCGTCGTGCGCGGACGCGTGCAGATTGTCGTTGACACCTGGGACCAGGCCGAAGGCAACACGCCCTCACGCCGGCTCGGGCTCTACGCGCTCGGGTATCAGGTGCTCGACCGCCACGGCGTGGCGGTCCCCGGCTTCGAAGTCGAGCGCAGGACGATCCGGTTCGACTCGCTCGGGCGCGACGCCGACGCGCCGCGGCTCGTGTTCGCGTCGGGCAGCGGCATCCCGGTCCATGGGGCGCGCCGCACGCGATTCCTCTATGTGGTCACGACGACGTTCGTGGGTGGGGTTGCCGTGCCGGGCCATTGGGACACGACGACGCTGGCGCCTGGCGAGTACGTGCTGCGGGTCTTCGGAGAGGACCATCACGGCAATCGCACGACCCGCGACCTTCGCGTCGTCGTCACGCGGGAGGCCGGCCGGGCGGCCGGTCCCCGCGATGGACGCGACGTGCGTTAGTCGTCGAGCACGAACGTGATCATCATGTTCACCTGGTACTCGACGATGCGGCCGTTGTCGCAGCGGACGTGCTGCTCCTTGATCCAGGCGCTCTTGATGTTGCGGATGGTCTTGTTCGCTCTCGCGAGCCCCTGCTGCAGGGCGTCCTCGAAGCTCTTGGCAGACGTGGCGCTGATCTCGCTGACCTTCGCGACTGACATGCGGGCTCCTCCTTGATGCAGGCAACTGCGTGGCCGGGCCGCCGCGGACGGCTTCCGCGTCGCGCCCTCGCGTTCGTGATGCTCTCGCACCGTACACGCTGGATCCCGGAAGACGCAAGGCGGCGGGCCAATGGCCGAGGCCCCGCGAACCGCCGGGATGAGGATCAGTCGCGCCCGCGGTCGCGCCGGACGGTGACGCGCCGGCCGCGGACCTTCGCATGGCGCAGCGAGACGATGATGCGCGTCGCCAGCGCCTCGGGCACCTCCACGAGGGAACTTTCGTCGCCGATGCGGATGGCGCCGATGACGCCGCTGTCCACGTCGGCCTCGCCCGCGATGGCGCCAACGAGGTCCGCCGGCCTGACGCCTGCCGTGCGGCCGACGTTCAGGTAGAGCACCGTCCGTGCGCCGCCGGCACCGCGTGGCGCCTTCGCTCCCGCCTTCCCGGGACGCGCACGCTCGGTGCGTGGTGCCCGCTCACGGTCCTTCCGCCCCGCTTCGGCAAGGGCCTCGTCGAGCGAGGGGCCCTGCGCGTCCTCCCGCGACGATGACGGGCGCGCGGCGCGCGCAGCTGATGGCGTGCCTGAGGTGCGCGTCCGGCCAGACACCGTGGCGTCGTCATGGAGCAACCGGATCGCCGCCGCCGCGATGTCGAGCACGTCGTGGTCCTGCGCCAGGCGATCGACGACGGCACGCGCCGTGTCGAGCCCGCCCTCGACGATCTGCGCGCGCACCGACGCAAGCGTCGTGTCGAGCCGCCGCGCCTGGAGATCGGCTTCTGTCGGCACCGGCAGGATCTCGATGCGCGACCGCGTGACGCCCTCGATCTGGCGCAGCGCACGATGCTGGCGTGGATCGACGAGCGACATCGCCATGCCCTCGCGCCCTGCGCGTCCGGTGCGACCGATGCGGTGGACGTAGACCTCGGGCGTCATCGGGAGGTCGTAGTTGACGACATGCGAGACGCTCTCGATGTCGAGCCCGCGCGCCGCGACGTCGGTGGCGACGAGCACGTCGGCCTGCCCGCTCCGGAACGCCTGCATCACGCGGTCGCGCGCCTTCTGCTCCATGCCGCCGTGCAGCGCCTTGGCGCCGTACCCGTGCGCGGCGAGCGTGTCCGTGAGTTCGTCGACCTCGGTCCGTGTCCGGCAGAAGACGATGGCCGATGCCGGCGACTCGACGTCGAGCACGCGGCCCAGGGCCGCGGTCTTCTGCCCACGCGGGACCAGGTAGGCGACCTGGCGGATGCGCGGCAGCTTGCCGGCCGCGCGCTTCTCCTTCGCGATGCTCACGCGTGCAGGGTCCTGCAGGTGCGTGGCCGCAATCGCCTCGAGCCGCGGCGCCATCGTCGCGGCAAAGAGCGCGGTCTGCCGCTCCTCGGGCGCGTGCGCGAGGATTGCCTCGATGTCGTCCGCAAATCCCATGTCGATCATCTCGTCGGCCTCGTCGAGCACGACGACGCGCAGCGAGCGGAGGTCGAGCGTGCCCCGGCGCAGGTGATCGAGTGCGCGTCCGGGCGTCGCCACCACGAGCGACACGCCGCGGCGAAGCGCGCGGATCTGCACGTCCATCGGTGCGCCGCCATAGAGCGGCGCCACCGTCAGCGTCGTGCCGCGGGCGTACTTGTGCAGCGCCTCGGCGACCTGCATGGCGAGTTCGCGCGTCGGCACGAGCACGAGACCGCGGGGGGCCTGGCTCCTGGCGCCCTTGCGGGCGAGGCGCTCGATCATCGGCAGCGCGAAGGCGGCCGTCTTCCCCGTGCCCGTGCCCGCCATGCCGAGCATGTCGCGGCCTTCGAGCAGGATGGGGATGGCCTCCCGCTGGATGGGGGTCGGCTCCTCGTAACCGAGGGCGGTGACGGCCGAGACGAGCGGCTTCGAGAGGCCGAGCGCTTCGAAGCCGGCCGGTGGATCCTGCAAGGGTTCACTGCTCACCGACGGATCGTACCGGGGATCGGGCGCGGCGCGGCGGAAGTTGTCGAGGTGCATCGCCCCTCCCGGAAAATCAAGGGGTTGCGGTCCGTCAGGAATCAAGTAGATTGGGGCGCTCAGGAGTTCGAACGTTGGCTATCTCCTCACCCGTCCTTCGTCCCCCCATGCCGGTGCTGGACACCCGTGCCTGCGCCGAACTCGGCGGCCTGCTGGCTGGAACGCGCGAGGAGCGCGGCATCGGCCAGGCCGAGGCGGCGCGGGCCCTGCTGCTCTCGACCAACCAGGTCCGGGCGCTCGAGCGCGCGGAACTCGGCCCGTTCTACAACGCCGCGTTCTTCATGGCCGGGCTGCGCAAGTACGTGCTGTTCCTCGGCCTGCCGCTCGAGCTTGCCGAGCGGGTCGCGACCGACCCACCCTCGCCCGAAGACGCGCAGGCGCAGCGTCCGACGACGCTCGTGACCCGCCTCCGGGCCAGCCTCTTCGGCGCATGAGGCTCTTCCATCGTTGACTCACCCTTCGTCCGTCGTGCCCTGATCGTCATCGCGCTCGTCGCGGCGGCAACCGTCCTGGCGTTGCTGACGTGGCGCGGGTACATCGCGCTGCTCGTCACCTTCGCCGGCATCCTCGTTGCTGTGCTTCTGCGCAGTCTCTCCCAGTGGGTGCAGCGATTCAGGCCGATGGGCGACACGGCGGCACTCGCCGTCGTCTGTCTCGCCCTGATCGCCCTCGGGACGGGCGGGGCACTCCTGATTGCCAACCCGCTCCAGACACAGGTTGCCGAACTGCTCGACACGCTGCCGCAGGCCGTCTCCGAGGTGCGCGAGCAGGTGTCTCGCGTGCCCCTCGGACAGCGCGTCATGGCGCAGATGGCGGGGAACGATCAGGGCGGCTCCGGCGCGCCCGCCGCCCTGATGCGGTGGGCGTCGAGCCTCGTCACCCTCGGAGGCTACGTCGTCCTCATGGTGTTCGTCGGGCTGTTCCTCGCGGCAGAGCCGGCGGTCTATCGGCGCGGACTCGTGCGGCTGTTTCCCCTCGCGATGCGCCGCCGGGTCGACGAGGTGTGCTGCGAGGTCGGCGAGAGCCTGCAGCGCTGGCTCGTGGGCCGTGCGGCCCTGATGCTCGTCGTCGCCGTCGCGACGTGGATCGGGCTCATGCTGCTCGGCATTCCGCTCGCGCTCGCGCTTGCCGTGCTCGCCGGCCTGCTGACGTTCATCCCGAACTTCGGACCGCTGCTGTCGGCGGTGCCGGCCATGCTGCTGGCGCTGCTCCAGAGCCCGATGCACGCGGTGTACGTCGGACTGCTGTATCTCGCGATCCAGACCGCGGAAAGCTACACGCTGGAGCCCTACGTGATGCGCAAGGCCGACGACCTGCCGCCGGCGCTCGTCGTCGCCGGCCAGTTGTTCCTCGGCGTCACGCTCGGTGCGCCGGGCGTGATCCTGGCCACGCCGCTCATCGTGGTCCTTGCCGTGCTCGTGCAACGGCTGTATGTCGAGGACGTGCTCGGCGACGTCGTCGCAGACGACGCGTGAGGGCAACGCTCGATGGTCAACGGTCGAGGCCGATGGTAGGCTTTCGCGCCATGGTGCCGCTTGTCGAGGTGGTGCAGGGACTCATGGCGGCCGACCCGCAGGGCGGGTGGCTGCGGCGGCTGTTCGAGTCGCTCGAAGAGGTCCACTGGGGCGCCCTGCGGAACCCGGGACGCATCGCGCAGGACCCGGGACCGCGCGAGGTGGCGCTCGTGGACGGCCCCATCGTGCTGCCCTGCCTCGTCGAGACCGACACGCTCCTCGTCGCATTCGAGGACGCACGCCGCGCGCCCCTCCCCACCGGTACGCCTGCCGACCCCCGGCGCCATCACGTCTCGCGCTGCATCGAGGCCCTGCGCGTGCTTGCCGGGGCGCGTGCCGAAGCCGAGGGGCTCGACACCGATCCGCTGTTCGGCGTGATCGTCGTCGGGGCACCGGGCCTCGAGGAGCCGCATCGCACGACGATCCTCGAAGGCCTCCCGCACATCGAGCGCGAGCAGGCCGAGGACCTGTACGCCAACTACTGGGGCCGCGTCTCTCCCGAGGCGATCGGCGCCTGACGCGCGGGCTGCCGGACGGCGGCAATCGCAATCAGCAGCGCGGCGAAGACGAGGAAGTAGTAGTTCAGGAACGCCTTCTTGCCGAAGGCGGTGAGCAGGAAGCACGTCAGGCCGAGCGACGCGGCAAAGCCCGCCGGCGTGCGCGGCGCCCTCCACCACGACAGCCCCAACCCGACGAGCCCCGCCGTCAGCGACACGTACAGCGCACCGTGCTTGTCGAGGGCCCACCCGTGCGCGACGAACATCCGCGTGAAGCTGAGCGAGTCGAGCCGGAACGGCTCGCGCAACTGGAGCAGCACGGCCGACCGCATGAAGGCATCGACGTCGAGCAGCGCAAGGGGCAGCGTGACGATGGCGGCCACTGCGATGGCCTTCAATGCGAGCCGGACGACGTCGCGTGCCCGATCGGATGAATCGCGCCCCGCCGGCGCGGCGGGCAGCAGCATCGGTGCGAACGCAAGCGCGAGCACCATGTGCTGCTTCGAGGCGACGAGCAGCCCGAGCGGCAGCCATGTCAGGGAGGGACGGCGAAGCGCCGTGGCCACGGTGAGCGCCAGCAGTGCGATCGGGAACGGCTCGGTCCATCCCTGCTCGAGGTGGAACACGAGCCGTGGCGCGAGCAGCAGCGCCGCGCCGCACAGGATGCCGATGTCGCCGCCCATCCACAACAGCACCGCCACCGCGAGGGCGAGCGCCAGCGCCTCGCTGTAGCGCAGGTCGCCGAGCAGCGCATGGCCCGGCCAGGCGAGCGCGAGGCTCAGCGGAGGGTAAGGAAACCCGAACAGGACACGCGAGCCGTCCCGCATCTCAGGTGCGTAGAACGGCTCGTTTGCCGCGTACATGTCGGTGAAGGTGATGCCGTACGGGCTCTCGCCGCGGGCGAGTGCCGCAAAGGCATCCGCATGGACGGGAATGACGTCGATGTGGGGCTGCGGGGACTCGCGCACCGTCCACGCGCCGAGCCAGAGCGCGATGACGGCAAGCACGACGGCCGCGCGGCGGCGCGCAGCAAGGCCATGCGAGACGGTGACGCCGAGCGCGACGATGGCGGCAACCGCGACGGCGAGGAGCAGGTCGGGATGCCGCCAGGGCCTCGGGTCGGCCATGTAGCGGGCGAGCGGGTGGCTGACGAGCGCAACCACGCTGACAAGGAGGCCAGCCTTCAGCAGGGCGCGTGTCGTGGCGTCCCGAGCCCGATCGTCATCGGTCCACGGCCATGCCACACCGGCGACGCCGAGCAGCGCGGCGCAGAGTGCAAGCCCGAGCCAGGCCAGCGTCGGCTCGTGGTAGAAGCCGTCCGACAGGTGGAGCGTGAAGCTGAGGGTGAAGACGGCGACCGTCAGCCACGGCCGCGACAGCGTGCGCACCGGCACAGGCTGCCGCAGGCGGCCCGATCACGCAAGCTGGGCCTTACCCTTGGCGGCTCAGCACGACCCAGCCGCGCGCCAGCAGTTCGTCGTCGCCGGCAAGGCGCTCGAGTGCGCGGAGCGCCGGCACGTTCAGGGTTGCGGCGGTTGCCGGCGACGGGATGGCGGCGTAGCGGCGCGAGGGCGCGGCAACGGGACGGGCCGGACGGGTGCGGAACAGGCGATCGGGACGGGGGTCGAGACACATGACGGCTTCCTCGGTACTGCCAGGATGTGTCCGGAGGGCCGCCATGCCAGGGGGCATGGAACACGCGCTTGTGACCGGCGAAGTGGCCCTCGAACGAGCCGTCCCGCTGTCACCACATCGATGCCGTGCGGCCATCTGGGCCCTCACGGCATCCGGGCACCCTGGCGTGTTGCCGGGGTTGCCGGGCGCGTCACCGCGCCTCTCCGGATGTACGAGCGGCATCGTGTCACGCATGACGGGCGCAGCCAAGGGCCACGCCTGTCATGCGGCGTGCTATGACACGCGTCGATCAGCGCTTCTTCGCGGTCCGGCGGGTGGCCTTCTTCGCCGCCTTGCGCGTGGCCTTCTTCGCGGTCTTCTTCACGGCCCGCTTCGCGACCTTCTTCGCGGCGCGGGTTGCCGTCCGCTTCACGGCCTTCTTCGCCGGACGCGCGGCCTTCCGCGTCGTCTTCTTCGCGGCCTTCTTCGCGGTCTTGCGTGCTGTCTTCTTCACGGCCGTCTTCGATGCCTTCCTGGCGCTCTTCTTCACGGCCGTGCGCCGGGCCGGGCGGGCTGCCTTCTTTGCCGGTGACTTCTTCGCGGCGCGCGCGGCCTTGCGGGTGGTCTTCTTGCGGCGCGCGGTCTTGCGGCGCGCGGGTGCGGCCGCCGGGGCCGCCGGCTCCGCGATCGCGGTGCCGCCGGCGTCAAGGATCTCGTTCACGTCGTCCATCGTGCCTCCCATGCACACAGTGCCCGCGTCGGTGCGGGCAGATGGTGTCCTTGGGTAGAGTGTCGGCACGACACGAGGTCTTCTGTAGGATCGCGGGCGAGAACGACCGGCACACGTCCCGTCAGAACGTGAACTCCCACTGCACGCGCGTGCGGAGATCGGTCTCGCGCGGACCGCTCGGCGTGTCGTAGCGCAGGCGCGAGACATCCACGCTGATCTTGCTGCGATGCGCGCGCAGGTACCAGTTGGCGCCAATCACGCGCTCCTGCTGCAGCTCGCGGTCCGACTCGCGTGCGGGATCGACGAGCGCGAGGCGAGCGGTGAGTTCCAGCGGCTTCGGGGCGCGGGACCAGATCGTGGACGCGAGCACGCCGCCCATCACGTACCCGCCGACGACCGTCCGCCGTGAATCGGTGGCCCGCTCGTGAATGCGCTTGCGGTGGATTTCGGCCTGCGCCGACACGCCGCGCCACTTCAGCACGACGTCGCCTGCGTACTGTTGCGTGCGGAAGCGGGACGTCCCCGGCGGGAGCAGGTCTGTGTCGGGCAGGCCGGGCACCGGGAGGGACTCGCCGAGCCCCGCACCGGAGTAGAAGGCGTGCGCGCCCTCCGTGCGGACGGCGCTCGTGCCGACCATCAGGCGCAGGTCCCGCGTCGCACGCGGATCGCCCTGCTCGCGTCCGTCCATCTCGCGGCCGGCATGCGACCACTCGTAGCGGGCGGTCCACACCGGCAGGAAGGCCGCGTCGTCCGGGTCGGCGTCGAGGTTGCGGAACGCGCCGACGTAGTAGTGCCCGCCCCAGGCGCTGCGGCCGCCGATGCGCCCGTGGACCTGGACGCCGCCCTGCCGCCCCAGCGTGAACCAGCGATCGAGAATCGACCGGTCCACGAGCTCCTGGGATCCGGAGGACTGCAGCCGCTCGAGCAGGTGCTCCACCTTCCACCAGCCGGCCCGGACCTGCAGCCAGTCGCGGGCTTCGTAGTTGACGTTGAGGTCGCGGATCCGCTCCTCGACGAAGTCGCCCTGGAACTTGTACGTCACCCGCGGCGAGAAGGCGTGGCCCTCGATCTTGAGCCGCGATCGATTCAGGCGGAACCGGTTCGATGGATCGCCCCTGCCGACGTCGCTGCCCTCCTCCGGAGGCGACCCGAACGGCGTCGAGAAGCGGATCTGGTTGCGCCAGCCGACGACCGCGGAAAAGCTTCCACTGGGGCTGCGCAGTTCGAGCCCGTCATCGCCATAGGTGACTTGCGCGGCCGTCACGGACGCATGCAGGAGGATCGACAGGAAGGCCAGCAGGAGTCGCACCCGACACACGTCTCCTACGTTACACGGTTGTCACGGCGCCGCTGGCGGGTTCGGTCGACTGGCGGACACTTGTCGATTCGTGGCCGTCGACCTTCAGGTCGACGGTGAGCGGGGAGATATACTCGCTCGCGACCATTCCCAAGGAGCGTTCATGCGTGTGAAGCACTCCCTCGTGGCCTTCGTCGCGGCTGCCGTGCTCGTGGGCCTCGGCGTCGCCGGACCGCAGGCAACCCCGGCCCCAGGGGCCGCAGGCACGGCCGTGGTGCAGGCGCCACTGTTCAAGAACCCGATCGCACTGCAGCTCTACAGCTTCCGCGAGAGCTTCAAGGCCAACGGCGTCCCGGCGACGCTGGCACGGGTCAAGGCGATGGGGTTCTCGCACGTGGAACTGGCGGGCACCTACGGGCTCACGCGCGAGCAGTTCAAGCAGGAGCTGGACAAGGCGGGCCTCACGGCCATCTCGATGCACGCCGACATGAAGGCACTCGCGAGCGCCACCGACTCGGCGAAACTGCTCGACGATGCGAAGTTCTATGGGGTGCAGTACATCGGCAACGCGTGGTTCCCGCACGAGGGCACGTTCGACGAGGCCGACGCGAAAGCGGCGATTGCCGCATTCAATGCCGCCGGCAAGCATGCGGCGGCGGCCGGCCTGCAGTTCTTCTACCACACGCACGGCTTCGAGTTCGCACCCGGCAGCCAGTCGCGGACGTTGTTCGACATGATCCTCGCGCAGACCGATCCGAAGCTCGTGCAGTTCGAGCTCGACATCTTCTGGGCGCACCACGGGAGCGCCGATCCGGTCGCGCTGTTGAAGGCCCACCCGAACCGGTTCGCGCTGACGCACCTCAAGGACATGAAGCCCGGCACGAAGAAGGACTTCACAGGCAGCGCGCCCGACGACACGAGCGTGGCGCTCGGCACCGGCGAAGTGGACGTGAAGGGCGTCGTCGAGGCGGCACGCGCGAGCGGCGTGCAGTGGCACATCATCGAGGAGGAGTCGCACGCGCCGGAGAAGAACGTGCCGGCCGGGCTCGCCTACCTGAAGTCGCTGGCCGGCGGTCCGGGACGATAGCAGCGCTCGCGCTCAACGCGCGGCTGCCGATACGGACCGCGCGCCTCCTGATCGCGCCGCTCGAACCCGCGCACCTCGACGACCTCGGGGCGATGCTCGCCGATCCGGTCGTGATGCGCTGGTTCTCACGGCCGATGACGCGCCCCGAGAGCGGGCAGTGGCTGCGGCGGACCATCGACCGCTACCACACGCACGGCACGGGCCTGTGGGCGGTGCTGCGCGAGGACGCCGACGGCCCGGTGTTCCTCGGCGACTGCGGCCTGCAGGTCCGCGCGTTCGGCGGCCGCACGCACCTCGAGCTCGGGTACCACTTCGCGCGGCACGCGTGGCACCAGGGCTACGCGACCGAAGCGGCACGCGCCTGCGTCGCGCTGGCCTTCGACCACTCCGATGCCGCGGCGATCGTCGCGCTGATCCGGCCCGAGAACGAGCCGTCGCGCCGCGTGGCGCGCCGACTCGGGATGTTGCCCGAGGGAGCCGTGCTGCATGCCGGCCTGGTGCACGAAGCCTGGCACATCACCCGGGATCGTGCGGGAGGGTTCACCCTACAATAGCGGGGTCCCATGGCTCTACGAGACATCCCGCGCGCACCGATCATCGCCCTCGGCATCTTCCTGTTGATGGCGATCCCCTCGTTTGCCGAGTTCTACACCGACTGGCTCTGGTTCGGCGAAGTCGGATATCGCGGCGTGTTCCTCAAGTCACTGACGACCCGATCGGGGCTCGGCAGCGTCGTCTTCCTCGTCGTCGGCGGGTTCCTCGCGTTCAACCTCTTCGTGGCGCTCAGCGCCGTGCCGCTCCGCAACATCGTCGTCGTCACGCCCGAGGGCCCGCGCACGATCTCGCTGCAGCCGCGGCGGCTGCGGCCCGTCGTGTGGCTCGTCTCCGGCCTCGTGGCCCTGCTGCTGGCCGGCTATGCCTCGTCCGGCTGGAGCAGCTACCTGGCGTTCACCCAGGCGGTGCCGTTCGGCCAGAGCGATCCGGTGCTCGGCCGCGACGTCGCGTTCTACCTGTTCCGGTGGCCGTTCCTCTCGCTGGTGCAGAACCTGCTGTTCATGATGGCCCTGCTGACGGTGGCGGCCACGGCGGCGGCCTACGTCCTTGCCGGCAACCTGGGGCTGCGGATGGGCCGCGGGGTGTTCATCACCGAGAGCACGCGCCGTCACCTCTCGCTGCTGTTCGGGCTGCTGCTGCTGACGCTCGCGCTCGGCGACTGGCTGGAGATCCCCGAGACGATGTTCCAGCGCGCGGGGATCATCACCGGGCCTTCGTACACCGACGTCCACGCGCGGATCCCGGCGCTGCGGGTGCTGGCGGGTGTCGGCGTGCTCGGCGCGCTGCTCGCGATCTACCAGGCGTTCAGCGTGCGGCTCTGGCCCATCGCGCTGGCACTCGGCGGCTACGTGGTGGTGTCGCTGAGCGGCACGGCGTACGCGGCGGGCATCCAGCGCTTCGTCGTCGCGCCCAACGAGCAGGTGCGCGAGACGCCGTTCATCCAGCACAACATCGCGGCCACGCGCGCGGCATACGGGCTCGACGCCGTGGAGGAGCGATCGCTCTCGGGCGATGCCACGCTGACGCGGGCCGACCTCGAACGCAACCACGACACGATCGACAACGTCCCGCTCTGGGATCACCAGCCGCTGCTCGACACGTTCTCGCAGATCCAGGAGATCCGCACGTACTACGACTTCGTGTCGGTGGACAACGACCGCTACACGATCGACGGCCGCTACCGGCAGATCATGCTGTCGGCGCGCGAGCTCAACTCGGAGAGCCTCCCGAACCGCACGTGGATCAACGAGCAGCTGACGTTCACCCACGGCTACGGGCTCACGCTCGGGCCGGTCAACGAGGTGACGCCCGAGGGCCTGCCGATCCTCTTCATCAAGGACCTGCCGCCGCGGTCGAGCGTTGACCTGGAGGTGACCGAGCCGTCGATCTACTACGGCGAGCTCTCGAACGATCACGTGTTCGTGCGCACGAACACGCGCGAGTTCCACTACCCGTCCGGCGACGACAACGTCTTCAGCGAGTACACCGGCGAGGGCGGCGTGGCGATCGGATCCACGTGGCGGAAGCTGCTGTTCGCCATCCGGTTCGGGTCGGGCAAGGCCCTGCTCTCCGACGACCTGCGCTCCGACAGCCGCGTGCTCTACTACCGGCGAATCAGCGAGCGCGTCCGGAAGATTGCGCCGTTCCTCACGTATGACCAGGACCCGTACCTCGCCATCGCCGACGGACGGCTCTACTGGATCCAGGACGCCTACACGACGAGCAGCCGCTATCCGTACTCGACGTCGATCGCCAGCGCCACGAACGCCTCGATCGGCAGCAGCGGCGTCAACTACATCCGCAACTCGATCAAGGTCGTCATCGACGCCTACCACGGGCACACGCGCTTCTACCTCGTGGATCCGGCCGATCCGCTCGCGCAGACCTACGCGCGCATCTTCCCGGGGCTGCTCCGCCCGCTCGAGGAGATGCCCGCCTCGCTGCGGCAGCGCCTGCGCTATCCGCAGGACATCTTCGCGGTGCAGGCCACGCTGTTTGCCACGTACCACATGCAGAACCCGGCGGTCTTCTACAACAAGGAGGACCAGTGGGAGGTGCCGTCGATCGACATCGGCGACCAGCCGGTGCGCATGGAGCCGTACTACACGATCATGAAGCTGCCCGGCGCCGACGGCGCCGAGTTCATCCAGATGCTGCCCTTCACGCCGCGACAGAAGGACAACCTCGCAGCCTGGATGATCGCCCGCAGCGACGGCGAGCACTACGGCAAGCTCGCCGTGTTCCAGTTCCCCAAGCAGAAGGTCGTGTTCGGCCCGCGCCAGGTCGTGGCCCGCATCAACCAGGACCAGGCAATCGCACCTCAGATCACCCTGTGGAACCAGCAGGGATCGCAGGTGATCCAGGGCACGCTGCTCGTCATCCCGATCGAGGAGTCGCTGATCTACATCCGGCCCCTCTACCTGCGCGCGGCCGGCGGACAGATCCCCGAGCTCAATCGCGTGATCGTCGCGCACCAGGACCGCATCGTGATGGCCGAGACGCTCGGCGCGGCACTCGACCGCCTGTTCCCGCGCGCGGGCGACCCGCCGCCTCCCGACGAGGACGCCGAACTCGCCGCCGCGCTGCTCGCGGTGCGTCCGCCGCCCGACTCGACGGCGCCGGAGGCCGCAGGCGCAGCTGCCCCGACGACGCCAGGCGCCACGGCAACGCCAGCGCCGCAGTTCCCGTCGTCGACGACGCCATCCGCCGCGATGACGCCGCAGATGCGGACGCTCGTGCAGCAGGCCGAGGATCACTACCGCCGGGCGATCGATGCCCAGCGCGCCGGTGACTGGGCGCAGTACGGCGTGCAGATTCGCCGACTCGGCGAGGTCCTCTCCCACTTGCGCGAGGCCGAACGCGGATCCCGGCGCTGACGCGCCTTCGCGGACGACCACATAGGGCCGTGCTCGCATGGCCCGGCCCTTGCAGTGCTTCCCCGCGTCGCACGCAGTCGAGTGCGACGGTTCTTACTGATCCATTCGATGATCCGGGGAGGTCTTACATGCTTCGTCTTACTGGTGTCACCGCGCTGACGGCTGCCTGCGTCCTGGCAGCAGCCGGGCCGGCCCGTGCCGACGGCCCATCGGCAGCTCCACGAGCCGAGTCGCTCGTGCAATCGGCGCTTACCCGTGCGTGGACCGCAGCGGAGGCCGGCACGACGCCTGCGCCTGCGGCCATGCGGTCGATGGTGCAGCGACGCGCCGCATCGTCGGCAGGCCCCAACATCGAGGCGGTGGGCCTCGGCGCAGTGGCAGGCCTTTCCGATTTCGAGATCGGTCCGAGCTTCCGCTACTGGTTCACCGACCGCTTCGGTGTGCAGGCGCACCTCGGCTTCTCCGGCCAGGACTGGCCCGGTGACGATGTCGAGTACATCCGCTTCGAACCGACGTTCATCGTGGCCATCGGCGATTTCGGGAACGCGGCGGTGAACGTGCGTCCGTATGCGGGCGGCGGCCTGCGATTGCTGCGCACCGACATCGGCAGCTACAACGACACGGACCTGCGACCGGCTGGCGTTGGCGGCGTCGAGTTCGGCTTCCGCGGGGTTCCGCGGCTCAAGGTGAGCGGCGAGCTGAGCCTGTCGGCCGGCGACGACTTCGACGACGACTTCGACCTCGGCAACCCGCCGGACCTCGGCGGTGCGCGCTTCGTCGCGCTCGCGCACTACTTCTTCGATTGAGGGAGCGCGTGAGAATGCTGGGAATGCTGGGAATGCTGGGAATGCTGGGAATGCTGGGAATGCTGGGAATGCCGGAATTCTGTTCGTGGGCGTCGATGTTTACATCGACGCTCCCTCCAGCTCGTACAGTGTGACGGGATAGGTCGGGTCGGGGATGCGGCCGACGAACCGCAGCCCCGGCGTCCGGCGGAGGCGCGCGTCGAACTCCACGAAGTCGGCCGGCTCGTAGCGGTCCTCGTGGACGACCACGTACCGCACGTCGCGCGCGCGCAGGGCGTCGAGGCTCTCGTCGTTCGGGAACCGCACGAGGGTGTTCAGCAGATCGAGATACGGCTTCGGGTAGTAGCCGCTGTAGCCGTTGACGAGTGCCCGCCCGTGGAAGCGGGCCAGATAGCTCCACTCGGCGTCGTACAGGGGAAGTGCCCATGTGCGCGGCACGGGCAGGTCGAGTACCACGCCTTCCGGCTGCGCTCGCAGGTAGCGCGCATACATCGGCGGCCGCTGCACCCAGGCGTGCAGCGGGCGCACGTCCGACGCGTACTCGACGAGCAGCACCGCCACGCAGGCCGCGCCACACGCGTGCTGCCAGCGCCTGCGCGGCACCCAATCGAGCAGCCACGCCGCACCAAACGCCGCGAGCACCGCAATCGCGAGCGCCATCACCATCCCGAAGCGCGCGGGCGCCCGCAGGCCCTGCAGCGGCGGCACCACGGCCAGCACCACGCGGTAGACGATCGTGTGCGTCCCGAGCGCGAGCAACCCCGACACCACGAGCATCGCGACGTACATCCACGACTCGCGACGCCTGCGCGCGAGCCAGATCGCGGCGAGCGCGAGCGCGGCCGCAAGCGCACCAGGCATCAGGCGCCCTTCCGATGAACTCAGCGCGGCCGTTGCCCCGTAGACCCGGTTCTCTGGCGGCGCCGAGACGAAGCTTGCCGGCGTGGCGCTCCACCTGTCGATCTCCCACGCCGAGCGGCCGCCGCCGAAGTCCTCCTGGTTGGCGCGATACGGCGCGCTGTAGGCCGCCAGCGGCAGCACGCACAACACGCCGCCAATCGCGAGCGCCCTCGCAATGCGCGGCACGGCCGCACGCTCGCGCAGGAGGAGCAGCAGCGGCGCACAACTCGCAAGTGCGACGACGAGGAAGATGCCGTAGTAGATGCAGCTCAGGAACTGTGCGAGGACGAAGACGCCGGTGAGCACGCCATCGCGGATGCGTCCATGCCACACCGTGCGATGCAGCGCCCAGCAGGCAAGCGGCATCCACTGCGACCACTGCAGCTCGAGGTGCATGATGTGCTCGATGCGGTACGGCAGCAGCCCGAAGATCGTGCCCGCCATCAGCGCCGGCCAGAACGTCGCCGGCGCCGCTCGGTCGCCCGACCCATGGCGTGCGAGCAGCGCACGCACGAGCAGGTAGGTGCCGATCGCCGACAACCACGGACCCGCAAGGAGCAGCAGGTTGTAGACGGGCAGTGCCGGCGCGCCCGCACGCAGGGCCGGCAGCGCGACGAGCCCCTGGAGCAGCACCGCGTCCGAGAACGCGAACGTGCGCTCGACGGGATGGAAGATGGGCGCGTCGAACAGGCGTGCGGGGTGCGTCGGCAGGATCTCGGCAATCCACGACAGCCGCCACATGCTGAACAGCGTGTCGTGGTGGGCGTGCGTGTGCGTGCGCCACAGTGCCGCCTGCGGCCAGGTGACGAGCGCCGTGAATGCGGCACACACCAGGCCCACACCCACCCACTCGCCGGCGCGTGCCAGGCGTCTCCGCAGCGTCGGCGTCATCGCGAGCCAGAGTACTATCTCGCGCATGTCGTCCCGTCGCACCTTCCTGCAGCGGTCGCTCGTGGCACCTCTCGCCACGGCAAGCCTGGCCGCGCAGGCACCCGCCCGGAGCCCCACTCTCCCAGCCACGCTCCGCAAGCCCCGCCGCCTGCGAGCGGGCAGCGTCGTGGGCGTGGTCGACCCCGCGTCGGCCACGTGGGACCCGATCAACGTGGACGTGGTCGTGGAGTCACTCGCCGCGCTCGGCTTGAAGGCAAAGCTCGGCACGCACCTGATGGATCGACACGGCTACCTCGCCGGCCGCGACGAGGATCGCGCCGCCGACGTGATGGCGATGTTCACCGACCCCGATGTCGATGCCGTCCACGCCTTGCGCGGCGGCTGGGGCTGCGCCCGGCTGCTCCCGCACCTCGACTTCGAGGCCATCGGGCGCAATCCCAAGGTGCTGCTCGGCTTCAGCGACATCACGGCGCTGCTGTTGTCGGTCCACGCGCGGAGCGGCTTTGTGACCTTCCACGGCATGAATGGCGCCTCGGCCTGGAACCGCTTCAACGTCGGCTGGTTTCGTCGCGTGCTGATGCTCGGCGAGGCCGTCACGATGACCAACCCCCGCGAATCGGGCGACCTGCTCGCGCCGGTCGCCAACCGCATCCGGACGATCACGCCCGGCCGCGCGCAGGGACGCCTGCTCGGCGGCAACCTCACCGTGCTCACGACGATCATCGGCTCGGGGATGCTGCCCGACTTCACCGGCAGCATCCTCTTCCTCGAGGACGTGCAGGAAGCCCCTTACCGAATCGACCGCATGCTCATGCAGCTCTCGCTTGCCGGCATCCTGTCGCAGGTGAAGGCCGTCGTGTGGGGCCGGTGCACCAAGTGCACGCCCGAGGAAGGCAGCTACGGGTCGCTGACGATCAGCGACCTCCTCGACCACTACCTGAAGCCGCTCGGCGTGCCGGCATGGGAAGGCGCGCAGTTCGGGCACATCGACAGGCAGTTCATCATGCCAATCGGCGTGCAGGCGGAAGTGGACGCCGAACGCGGCTCGATCCGCCTGCTCGAACCGGCCGTCGGTTGAAGCGCCCGGGCGGGCCGACGCTAGCCCGCCGCCTCGAGAATCGCGCGCAGCTGTTCGCCGACGCGCGTCGGATCGAACGGCTTCTGGATCAGGCCGATCGCGCCGGCGTCGGCAGCCTCCTGCTCGAAGCCGTCGTGCGAGGCGCCCGTGAGGAACACGATCGGCACCCGCGTCCACGACGCATCGGCGACGAGCTCCCGGCAGATGTCGATGCCCTCGACATCGGGCAGGTGCCAGTCGAGCAGGAGGGCCGCGAACGTGTTCGTCCGCGCCGCCTCGAGCGCCTCGCGGCCGGTCCCGACGATCGTCACCGTGTAGCCAGCCCGCTTGAGGCCCAGCCGCGCCACGAGCGCGATCGATTCATCGTCGTCTGCAAGCAGGACGTGCACGTCAGTACACCTTCAGGTACCGGTGGATCTCCCAGGCGCTGACCTGCTGGAGATAGTCGAACCACTCGCGGCGCTTCGCCTCGAGGAAGTGCTCGAAGATGTGGTCGCCGAGCGTCTCGCGCATCAGCGCGCTGCGTTCGAGCTGATCGAGGGCGGCATCGAGGTTGTGCGGCAGCTCGTCGATGCGCAGTGAACGGCGCTCGCGCTGCGACATCTTGTAGATGTTCTTGCTGACCGGCGCCCCGGGGTCGAGATCGTTGTCGATGCCGTCGAGGCCGGCGCGCAGCATCGCGGCAAACGCGAGATACGGGTTGCACGACGGGTCGGGCATGCGCAGCTCGATGCGCGTGTCCTCCCCGCGCGGCGCCGGGATGCGGATGAGCGGGCTGCGGTTGCGCTCCGACCAGGCGATGTGCGTCGGCGCCTCGTACCCCGGGATCAGTCGCTTGTACGAGTTGACGAGGGGATTCGTGATCGCGCAGAACGCCTCGGCGTGCTGGAGCAGGCCGCCGATGTAGTTCATGCACGTGCGGCTCAGTTCGAACGGACCGTCGGGGTCGGCAAACGCGTTGACGCCATCGCGCAGCAGCGCCTGGTGCGTGTGCATGCCCGATCCGTTGACGCCGAACACCGGCTTGGGCATGAACGTCGCGTGGACGCCGTTCCTGCGCGCGACGTTCTTCACCACGAAGCGGAACGTGCTGACGTTGTCGGCCGCGAGCAGCACGTCGTCGTGCCGGAAGTCGATCTCGTGCTGGCCCCAGGCCGCCTCGTGGTGCGCCGCCTCCACCTCGAACCCCATCCGCTCCAGCATCAGCACGATCTGCCGGCGGACGTCCTCGCCCTGGTCGACGGGCGTCAGGTCGAAGTAGCCGCCGGCGTCGTGCGTCTCGGTCGTCGGCTCCTCGTCGCGCATCTGGAAGAGGAAGAACTCGGCCTCCGGCCCCGCAATCATCGAGAACCCGCGGTCTGCCGCCTGGGTGATGGCGCGCTTGAGCGTCTGGCGCGGGCACCCCGGGAACGGCGTGCCGTCAGGGTTGGTGATGTCGCAGATGACCCGCGCGACCTTCTCGCCGGACGGGTCGACCCAGGGCAGGATCCGGAACGTCGAGAGGTCGGGCGTCAGGTACATGTCCGCCTCCTCGATCCGCACGAAGCCCTGGATCGACGATCCGTCGAACATCACCTTCCCGTCGAGCGCCAGCGCGAACTGCCGGTCGGGCACCTCGACGTTCTTGATGACACCCAGGATGTCGGTGAACTGCAGCCGCAGGAACCTGACCCCGGCGGCCTCGGCGTCGGCAAGGATCTGCCGCTTGCGCTCGTCGGGGGTGGCGTCCTGCACTTGTCGGCTCAAAGCGCACGCTCCATGGCGCCCCAAGTGTAATCCGCAGCCGGATCAACCTTTGGCGGGCCCGCCCCGTCTCATGATTCCGGACGGCGGGGCTGCAGAATCCGCGGACGTGCCCCCGACCGGCAGGAGGACTCCATGCGGACGAGAATCTGGCTGGCAAGCGCCGCGACGGCCGCAGCCGTCGTCGCGATCGGCTCGATGGGCACCGGCGCCATCGCGCACGGGCAGGACGGCAAGGACCGCTCGACCACGCAGGCGACAAAGGTCGAGGACGACGTGCGTCGGGCCGTCGAGGAGGCCACGCGCGCGGCAACCGACGCCGTGCGCGACGTGGACATCGAGGCCATCGTCAGCAGCGCGATGCAGGAGATGCCCGGGATTGCCGTGATTGGCGGCAGGCCGCGCCTCGGGGTCAGCACACGGGACGTCACGGCCGAGGAGGCGAAGGCGGCGGGGCTCGACGGCATCACGGGCGCGTACGTCACCGACGTCGCCTCGGACTCGGCCGCGGCGAAGGCCGGTCTCGAGGCGCGCGACATCATCGTCTCGGTGGATGGGGAGACGATCCGGAGCGCGCGGCAGCTCGTCCGCGTTGTCGGTGAATCACCCGACGGGCGCGCGCTGGCGATTGCCTATGTCCGCGGCACGACACGCGGCACCGCGACGGCAACCCTCGAGACGAGAAGCCTGACCCTCCGCAGCCGCGAACGGGGACCCGTGGTCCGGCGGTTCGAGCGCCGCCTCGGGCCCGCCTTTCCCGAGGGCGGTCGTCCCTTCGACATGCTCATCCCCCGAGGCCCTGCAGGCGAGGCGCGCCTGTGGATCGGCCGTGGACGTCTCGGCATCGTGGCGCAGTCGCTCAACCCGCAACTCGCCGCGTACTTCGGCGTCGAGGACGGCGTGCTCGTGACGCAGGTGAACGAGGAGTCCCCTGCCGCGAAGGCCGGCATGAAGGCCGGCGACGTGATCACTGCCGTGAACGGCAAGCCCGTGAAGGACCCTGGCGACATCACAGGGCACCTGCGGGATGCCGAGGGCGGCAAGGACGTGACCGTTGCGGTGACGCGCGACCGGAAGAGCCAGTCGCTCACGATCACGGTGCCGGCGCGTTCGGAGTCGTCGGGCGGACGGACCGTCACGCGAATCGAGCGCTTCACGGCATGACGCGCCGGTCGAGCGAACCGGCATCCCCGATTCTCCGTCTACTTGCGAAATCGCCGACGTGTCTGCCGATGTCACCCCAGAGTCGGCAGACGTGTCTCCGGCCGTTCAGGTCGGCCGTGAACTCCAGTGTCCTGAAGGAGAAGTGCCGTGACGATCCCCGTCATCCGTCTCGCTGTCGGCGTTTCCGCGCTCACGATGACGGCGGCGTTGCACGCAGCCACGCCGATGTCGCTGCCGCTCGGGGAACTCGCGCTGCCCGCGACCGGCGGGAGCAGCCTGACCTTGCCGGTGCCACCGCCGCCGCCACGCCGGATCAGCAAGCCCGAGGTCCTGCCCGCCCGCATCGTGATCAAGGCCGACACGTCGGCGTGCGGGAATGCGGACGCGGCGCGCGCGACGCACGAGAAGCGTCAGGTCGCCGTCGCGCCCGACCCGTGGGTCACGACTCCGGTGTGGTTTCGGTTGGGATGAGCACTGCCAGCTGCGCCGCCACGATTTGCGCGAGCGCGCGCGTGGCGACTGCAGCCTCGCGGCCGTGACCAATCTCGGCCGCCAGCACCCCGACACACCCCTGCGGCACGAGCAGCGGCACGGCAATCGCTCCCGGAGCGTTGGGTGTGGCATCGACGACCTGCGTGACCGTGTCGCGCCAGGCCGCAGCCGTGGCGTTCTCGGCGTCACGCGGTAGCGTCGGGATGCGCCGCAGCGCTTCTTCCGGGTACCCGTAGGTCAGCAGCGGCTTCAGCGCCTTCGCTCCGGCGTCGGCCACCCACACGATGACGCCCGTGGCGTCGAGCAGCCGTGCGGCGCGGCCGAGGGCGTCGCGCAGTTCATCGGCGTCCTTCACGCGCGCGAGATCCGTACACACCTTTGCCGTCGCATCGAGCGCATCGTCGCCGACGGTTGCCGTGACCTGTGGCCGCCGGACGTCGGCCGGCGATGGCGCCGGAGGCGCTGCCGCAACGGGCGCTGGTGCAGGCGTCGTCGGCACGGCCACCGGAGCTGGAGCCGGGGCGGGACGCATCGTGTCGGCGGCAGGGGCCGCAACCGGTTCGGTCCGCTGTGGCCGCTCGTGCAGGTGCAGCGAGCCTTCGGGCGCGTGCAGTTCGACGGCCGGCTCCTCGGTGCGACCGGTCGGGAGCAGCAGCAGCGACACCAGGATGCCCGCGCCGGCGGCGGCGCCCGCGATGATGTACTGCAGGCGTCGTTCGTCGTAGCCGGTGCGCGCCGGCCCGACAAGCGCGACATAGGCCTCCTCGACGCTCGTGCGGATCACGCCGCTCGTCTTGAGCCCGTCTTCGTACACGGCGTCGGCCGCCATGAGCGTGGTGCCGTTCTCGACGAAGTCACGAATGCGCCTTGTGATGCCCTCGTAGACCTTCAGCGCGCGTTCTGCCGCGTCGAGGGCCTCGACGGCGCCTGCCTGCTCCCCTGCCTGCGCACGCAGCGCGGCAAGCCCCTGCGTCAGTGAAGCGAGCGCCTCGGCGAACTTCGCTTCCCAGAAGTCGATGCCCTGACCTTCGGCCAGGTAGGCCTGCTGCGCCAGCCGCGCATCGTCGATGGCGTGGAGGATCTGCTCGCGCGTGGCGCCGAGCGACTCGAGCCGGCTGGCGCGGTCGAGGCGCTGCACCTCGAGCGTGTGGAGTTGCCATCCCGCAGCCGCGACACCGGCAATCAGCAGCAGGACGAGCACGATGCGGACGGCCGGACGGGTCATGACGCCGGCATTCCGCGAACCACGTCGTCACATGGCGCATTCGGGTGCATGCGGTCGGTACTATAGCACCCGGCTCCGCCGTACCCGGGCGACCCTGAACGTCGTCCACCACGCGCAATGACCGTCGATCTCATCGTCAATCCGGCCTCCGGACCGGCCCGCCGACGCGAGCCGCGCAGCGGCCGGCTGCGCCGCGTAAGCGAATCATTGCGCGCGCACGGCGTCACGATTGCCCGGGCGACGGAGACGTCGGCCATCGGAGATGCCGCACGTGCGGCCATCGCGGCGCGCGATGCCGGCAGCGAACTGGTCATCGTCTGGGGCGGCGACGGCACGCTGAACGAAGCGGCCGGCGTGCTGCTCGGCACCGGCACGCGCCTCGGCATCGTGCCCGGCGGGTCGGGCAATGGCCTCGCGCGCGGGCTCGGCCTGCCGCTCGACGTGGACGCGGCCGTGCGCGTGGCGCTCGAAGGCCGCGCGCGGGACATCGACACCGGGTCGGTGGACGGGCGCGCGTTCCTCAACCTCGCGGGCGTCGGCTTCGACGCCTCGGTCGCCGATCGGGTGAACACGTGCAATCCGCACCGTGGGCTCTGGCCCTACGTCGCGGCCATTGCGCGCGAGTTCCGCACGTTCGAGATGCAGCGGTTCAGCCTGGCGCTCGACGACACCCCGCCCATGGCCGTGGACGCACACCTCGTGGTGGTCTGCAACGGCCAGCAGTACGGGCACGATGCGCGCATCGCTCCCGAGGCAGCGTTCGACGATGGATTGCTCGACGTCGTGGCGGTGCCCCACATCACGGTGATGCGGCTCGTCCGCCATGGGTGGCGGTTGTTCAACGGGACGATCGGATCAATCCCGGGCGTGCTGACGGCTCGCGCGCGGCGCATCGTCGTCTCGCACGATCGGCCGCTGCCCGTCCACCTCGATGGCGAGGTCGTGCGCGACGGGACCACGCGGGTGTTCGAGGTACACCCGCGCAGCCTGCGTGTCATGGTGGGTCGGTAGAGAGTGTCGACCTGAAGGTCGACACCCACGGACTCACGGTAGGCAACCCCGCGCTGCCCTACCGACGACGTCGGTTCGGCTGGGCCTGGGGGCGGACGTCGACTACGAAGCCACCGGAGTTGTCGGCGAGTTCGTCGTCGTTGACGCCGAGAAACAGCTCGCCGCTCGCCGGCATCGGGACGACACCCTGGTTGCCGATGCCGAATGGCGCGCCGTTGCCCACGCGGCCGATGAGCGCCCCGGCAAGGGCGTTCGGAAGCGGAGCGCTCGCCGCGCGTCGTCCGGCGGCCGACCCGGCGGCGCCGGCCCGATCGTCCTGCGACGTGCTCAGCTGTACTTCACCCTGGACACTGAACGCCACCGACTGTCCCTCGACGACGCGGATGCCTGTCGAGGTCCAGCGCTGGTTCGCGGGCACTCGCACGCCAGCCACCGAATCGGGCATGGAGAGACCGCCGCCGGTGTTGCCGGCTGACGATGCGGGGAAGTTGCCGAGGTAGACACGGCCGACCTGCTCGGCAGCGACACGGCGTTCCTCGCCGCCGGTGGTACGGAACACATACACCCGTCGCTCGTCCGGCTTGTCGGACCCGGCGCCGCCCTCGATGTCCACGAGGCGCCCCGGGACGACCTGGCTGTTGCGCATCACGAGCACGTGGTCGTTGCCGCTCGCCGGTCCCGTTTCCGTCTCGGGCAGGCCCTGCGCCCCGCCGACGTAGTCGATGACGGCCACCTGGCTCACGGGGAGGCGCCGCTGATCGTTGGCGCTGACGCGCACGAACAGCGTCCCGTTGGCGAGATCCTCGACCCGCCCGCTGACACGTTCGCCGGATCTCAGCAGTACGGTGATGTCGTCGGAGCCCTGCCCCATGGCGGAGGCGGGGATGGTCAACGCGGCGGCAAAGATCGCCGCCGCGGCAGGCTTCAAACAGGTGAACGGCATGCTCACGGTAGATCCCTCCTCATGACAGGTGGACCCTGCAAGCCGCGCGCCACCTGATCGCTACTCGGTCGGCTGTGCCGGCTTGAGCATGTCGGCGAACTTCACCGGCGGCAGGTCCTGGAAGAGGGCGTCCCACTTGACGCGCTCCGAGGCGTTGCTCGCCTGGAGCCAGTGCTTTGCCGCCCGCGCCTCGCCGAACGTCGCCTGCGCGATGCCCGCAAGGCCCGGCTCGTCGGGCAGGAGCTCGGCAATTGCCGCGCGCACGGCGTTGCCCGAGCCGTAGCCGAGGTCGTGGCCGGTGGCCTTTGCCACCCGCAGCACGGTGAGCGTGTCTTCGATGGCCTCGCCCGGCGCCGGGAAGGCACGGGACGTGTGCTGCAACTGGCCGGTGGCATTCGTGTACGAGGCGTCCTTCTCGATGAACGCGGCACCCGGCAGCACGATGTCGGCGGCGGCGGCAAGCTCGGTGAGGAGCACGCCCTGCACGACGAGCGTGCCGATGCGGCCGGCCTTCTTCGCCTCGACGATCCAGCTCACGTCGCCAATCGAGCCCTCGGGGCCCGGATCGAACACGTACAGCACCTTGACCGATCCGCTGCCGACGGCCTGCTTCAGGGCCTGGAAATCGGGAACACCAGCGGTGACGTTCGTGAGCCCGAACATCCGGGCGCCGGCGACGTTGGGCGCATTCACCGGGGGCACGACGAACTTCGTGCCCGGCGGCTGCGGCTTCTCGCTCGTCGTCCATGCCACGTCGAAGGCATCCTGCGCGGCGTTGCCGAGCAGCGCCTGGCCGAGGCGGGCAAAGACGAAGAGTTCCTCGTGGCTCGCGTGGGCCGAGAGCAGGAACCGGACCTGTCCGTGCGCGGCCGTGAGCACGTCGCGCATGCGATCGAGCGCCTGGTTCCACGTCGCGAACTGCTGGTGGCCCTCGGCGTCGGCGAGGACCGGGCGGGTCAACCGGCGGTCGCCCTCGATCCAGTGGTATTCGAACCGGCCGATGTCGCACATCCAGTAGGAGTTGACGTCGGGGTTCAGCCGCGGCGTGAAGCGCACGAGCGTCGCGCCCTTTGCCCACTCGGGCTTGGCGCGCAGCCACGCGGTGGTGTTGCAGCCCTTCTCGCAGTACGTGCAGATCGTGTCCACGGCGCTCGGGTTGTCCCACGGCCGCGACTTGAAGCGGTAGTCGCGGGTCGTGATCGCCCCGACCGGGCACACGTCCATCAGGTTCCCCGAGAGGATCGAATGGACGCCCTGCTCCTCGAAGGTCGCGATTTCGCTCCCGTTGCCCCGGGCGACGATGCCAATCTGCGCGTCGCCGTCGATCTCGCGCATGAACCGGATGCAGCGCGTGCACAGGATGCAGCGGTTGCGGTTCAGCATCAGCGTCGGGCCGAAGTCCACGTCGGCCTTGACGCCCTCGCCGTCGAACACCCGGCGCGGGAACTCCATCCGGCTCGAATCGGGCCCGAACGTGTAGGAGAAGTCCTGGAGCGGGCACTCGCCGCCCTTGTCGCACACCGGGCAGTCGAGCGGGTGGTTCAGCAGCAGGAACTCGAAGACGCCGGCGCGTGCCTTCACGACGTCGGGCGTCTTCGTGTGGACGATCATGCCGTCGCCGGCCGTGACCGAACACGAGACCTGCAGCTTCGGCATCTTCTCGATCTTCACGAGACAGACGCGGCAGCTGCCGTCCACGCCCAGGCCGGGGTGATAGCAGTAGTACGGGACCTCGATGCCGCTCTCGATTGCGGCCTGCAGCACCGAACTGCCCTTGGCGACGGTGACCTCGCGGCCGTCGATGGTGAGCGTGACTGTGTCCATTGCGTTCAGGAATCCGCCGCCGAATCCGCGGGCGTCAACGGCGGATCATAACAGACGGGGCGGACTGGCGCGCCCTACCGCCGCGCCCGCTCGATGCGCGCGAGCGCCGCGTAGTCCTCGTTGAAGCGGAGTTCCCGGACCGGACCGGTCACCGGCAGGATCACGTTGCTGACCTCGGCGTCGGCGACGGCAAGCACCGTGTCGGTGCGGCCGTCCGTGTACTCGATCGTCACCGTGAGCGGCACGTCGTGGACCCGCGGACCCTGCTCGAGCACGAGCCGGACCGCCCCGAACGACGGCGCCTGCCCGTCGGCCCCGGCCGTGGCCACCTCGACCACCTCCCAGCTGGCGCGGACGACCGGCACGTCCGATCCGTAGACCCAGCGCTCGAAGAACCGCGCGAGCGACCGTCCGGCTTCGGCCTCCACGGCCGTGCGGAAGTCGTCGGTGCCGACGCGGCGGAACCGGCTCGCGTCGTAGAAGCGCCGGATCCCCCGCGTGAAGGCGTCCTCGCCGACGAGCCGCTGGAGCATGTGCAGCACGAGCGCGCCCTTGTTGTACACGACGGCGCGGAACACCCGGCTGTCGCTCTTGAGGTGGCCGAGCCGGTAGCCCAGCCAGATCGGCCCCTGCGAGCTCGCGTCCACCGCCGAACGGTGCATCTGCTTGAGGATGCCGGTGACCGTGTCCTCCGACCGCACCTTCTGCGCGTAGAGCAGGGCGAAGTACTGCGCGAAGCCCTCGCTCAGCCACTGCTCGTGGTAGTTCTCGCCCGACACCGCCTGCCCCCAGTACTGATGCGCGAGCTCGTGCGCGAGGAAGAACTGCGGAAAGTCGTCGAAGGCCACGGGGTCGCGCGCCCACGAGAACGGGGTGCCCGGCAGCGGCTGGTGGAGGATCGCGAAGTACGCAGGGCTGTGACCGCCGGGCAGGATGTCCTCGACGAGCGCCAGCCGGAACACGGGGTAGGGCACGTCGTCCACGAGCCCGGCATAGAAGCCCAGGATGTCGGTCGTCGTCTCGAGCAGGTCGCGCGCCCGGCCTGCCTGCCGCGGCTGGCTCCACATCTCCACCAGCGCACGCGCGCCTGCGCCGGCGCTCCCGGATCCGGGCGTCTCCTGCCCCTCGCCGTCCGGGATTGCGAACTCCCCGGACGTGGCCTGGACGAAGCGGCTGACGACAATCGAGAGGTAGCGCACCGGCTGCGCGGCCCGGAACGCGAACGCCCGCCGCTCCCGGCTGTCGTCGTCTGTCGACGGGACCACGACGGGTTCGTCGGGGACGCCGGTGCCGATGACGGTGTAGGCCTCGGGTACGGTCACGCGGACGTGCGCAGTCGCGTACCCCGTCACGAGGCCCTGCGGATACCAGTAGGAGCGGTTGCTGTAGGCAAAGCGCGGCTCGGGCTGGATGACCATCTCCGACACCATCTCCTGCCCGGCCACGACGACGGCCTCGCGGTCGGGCTGCATCGGGGGCAGCCGCCCGCCATATGCCACCCGCAGCCGCAGCCGCTGCCCCTGCCGCAGCGAGTCCGGCAGGTTCACCACGATGTTGTTCTGCCCCCGCACGCGGAGCGCGAGCAGGCGCCCGAACTCGTCCGACGTCACCGCTCGCAGCGTGAGCGGCTCGGCAAGACGCAGCGTCAGCGTCTGCGCGACCATCCCGGTGATCAGCAGGTCGAGGTCGGCACGCCCCTCGAACCACAGGCGGCTCGGGTCGAACGACACGTCCACGTTGTAGTGCTCGACCCGGTAATCGGCCTGCTTCTCGTCGTCGTACCGGCGCGAGCCGCGCGCGGCGAGGTTCACCTGCGACGTGTACACGGAGATGTTCTTGCGCCGGCGGCGGTCGAAGAGCGACACGTCCTCGGCCTCCCCGCCGCTGCGCGCATACGACACCAGCCCGTGCCGCGCGAGGTCCATGTCCACGAGCACGTCGCCAATCGGCGGCACGAGGTTCCACGTGTCGCGGCTGAGGTCGTTCAGGTCCAGGCTGTAGGAGAGTGCGACCTGCTCGGCAAAGAAGCGCCGCGCGCGCTCCTGCGCGGATCGCTCGACGTCCACGGGCGTCAGCGCGTCGAGCGTGATGCGCTGCTCGGCATCGACGGGGTTGATGCGGAGGAACAGCCGCGACACGCGCGCCCGCAGCGTGTCGTCCCCCGCGTAGAGCCGCAGCTGGCCCTTCTCCGTCTCGTAAGGCGGCGTGAACGCAATCTCGCCGTCGCCGTGGATGACGAGGGCGGTCAGCATGCCGTTGATCTCGGCCGTGAACGCCGTGCCGGACGCCACCGTGATGACGAGATCCTCGCCGCGGATCGTCAGGTTGCGCACCGCGTACTGCCGGTCGCTGAGCGAGAGGCGGACGAGGCCGTCCACCACGCTGAGGCGCCCCGCCGCGCTGATCGACGCGGCCGGAACCTCCTTGTCGGTCGTGGCAGCCGTGGTCTCGACGTCGAGGCGCCACGTCGAGACGCGCGCGAACGTCGAGGTCTCGACGAGCACGTCGACGAGGAGGCGGAGGCCCCCGGTGGTCAGTTCCGCGCGATCGCGTTCCTTGACGACGGCGCGGGTCGTCTGCTCGCGGGCCGACTCGGACGACAGTGCGTCCACCTGGCCGCGATCGGCGTCGGCACTGAACAGGTTCGCGATGGCGGCTGGATCACCGGCGCCGAGCGCCTCCTCGAGGCGCACCACCAACTCGCCGACCGGATCGGCCAGTTGCGCCCGGGCCGGAAGGACACCGAGCGCCAGGACGATCGAGAAGCACGCGCAGACTCGCACGGCAGCCAGTGCCGGCCGGCGGCCGGCTCGAGGGGACATCCTCCATCATACGCCCCGGCCGACGACGAGCACGGTGAGGTCGTCAAACAGCGTGGTGTCGTCGGTGTGGGCCTTCACGGCGTCGATCGCGCGACGGGCAACGGCCCCCGGGCGCAGCCCGTCCATCTGGTCGGCCAGCGCGCGCAGGCCGTCCTCGCCGAAGTCGGCGCCTGCCGGCGACTCGGCCTCGGTGATGCCGTCGCTGTAGGCGAGGAGCAGGTCCCCCGGCGCGAGCCGGATCTCGACCTCTTCGTAGGCAGCCTTGCGGGACAGGCCTAGCGCCATGCCCGTGGGCGCGAGCCACTCGATCGCGCCGGACGCGCGCCGGACGAGCGGAGGATTCTGTCCGGCGTTCACGTACCGCACGCGCCCGGTCGCGGGATCGCAGAGCGCGATGAACGCCGTGATGAACCGCGATCGCGGGGCGTGCCGCATCAGCTGCTCGTTGAGGCGGACGCCGAGCGTCGCCGGAGGCAGCGACTCGTCGATGAGCGTGCGGGTCATCGCCAGGAACAGCGCCATCAGCAGCGCCGCCGGCGTGCCCTTGCCGGCGACGTCGCCGAGGATGACGAGCACCTGGCCGTCGGGCCGCGGCAGGATGTCGAAGAAGTCGCCGCCGACGGTGTTTGCCGGCTGCGTGTCGCCGTGCGCCTCGAGATCGCCCGTCGTGAAGGTGCCTGCCGGCAGCATCGCCCGCTGGATGTCGCGCGCGACGTTGAGCTCGTGCTTCAGCGTCAGCCTGTCGGCGACCTCGAGCAGCAGCAGGAGGTGCATCAGCCCGAACGCCACGAGCAGCTTGATCAACCCGTTCGGCCCGCTCGTGCCATCGGGTGCGAACTTGATGACGTCGAAGATGCCGACGACGAGCAGGATCATCCCGGCGGCATACAGCAGGCGCCGCGCCGCCGTCAGCCGCATGGCGAACGCGAGGAAGAACTGCCGCGTGTTGCGGAACGGATGCCGCAGCAGGTCGCGCCACGTGACGCGCTCCTGCTCGGTGCCCTGCGTGAAGAAGGACACCATGGCACGCGTGTCGCGCGTGAACACGCGCTGCAGGTCGCGCGCCGTCAGGTCGCGCGTGTAGTCGTCGATGAACGTGCGCGCCCGATCACCGAGCTTGGGCTTCGCCACTTGATGTCGGCCTTCGTCTTTCGGTCCTCGGCCTTCGGAATACACGGGCGCTCCGAGCCGCGGCCTGCAGCCTGCAGCCTGCCTTCGGCGTTCGGCGTTCGGCGTTCAGATGATCCCCATCTCCCGGCCGACCTTCGCGAACACGTCGAGCGCGAACTGCAACTCCTGTTTCGTGTGCGCGGCCGATACGATCGTGCGGACGCGCGCGCGGTCTCGCGCCACCGTCGGGAACGCAATCCCCTGCGCGAAGACGCCCTCGGCAAAGAGCCGATCCGAGAACTGCATCGCGCGGGCGCCCTCGCCGACGATGACCGGCGTGATCGGGCTCGCGCTGATGCCCGTGTCGAACCCGAGCCCCGCGAGGCCGGCCTTGAAGAAGCGCGTGTTGTCCCACAGCGCATCGATGAGCTGCGGCTCCTCGAGCAGCAGGTCGATGGCCGCCAGGCACGTCGCCGTGACCGACGGCGGGTGCGACGTCGAGAACAGGAACGGCCGCGCGCGGTGGTGGAGGAACTCGATCAGGTCGCGGCTGCCGGCCACGTAGCCGCCGAGCGATCCAATCGCCTTCGACAGCGTGCCGACCTGGATGTCCACGCGGCCGTGCAGGTCGAAGTGATCGATCGTGCCGCGCCCGTTGCGACCGAACACGCCGCTCGCATGCGCATCGTCCACCATCATGATCGCGCCGTAGGCCTCGGCCGCGTCGCAGAGCGCCGGCAGCGGGCCGAGGTCGCCGTCCATGCTGAAGACGCCATCGGTAATCAGCAGCTTTCGCTGTGCCGGCGGCAGGTCGGCAAGGATGCGGCGCGCGGCGTCCGCGTCGCCGTGCGGAAAGACCTTGATCGTCGCGCGACTGAGGCGCGCACCGTCGATGATGCTCGCGTGGTTCAGTTCGTCCGAGATGATCGCGTCCTCGCGCGTCAGGATCGCGGCAACCGTGCCGGCGTTCGACGAGAACCCGCTCTGGAAGACGACGACGGCCTCGGTGTGCTTGAACTCGGCGAGCCGCCGCTCGAGCTCCATGTGCATCGCCATCGTGCCCGAGATGCTGCGCACCGCACCCGAGCCGACACCGAACTGCTCGATGGCCTCGATGGCCTTCTGCTTCAGCTTCGGGTGCGTGGTCAGGCCGAGGTAGTTGTTCGACGACAGGTTGACCACCGAGGAGCCGTCGAACGTGGATGTCGCTTCGGCGGCGCTCTCGAGCACCCGCAGGGTCCGGTAGAGTCCCTGGTCCTTGAGGTCCTGCAACTGACCGCCGAGGTACGCGAGAGGATCGGTACGCATGTCGGGCGTGATCTTAACGTGCCGGGCCCCGCAGGGCCGGCGGCTCGTCCCGGCATCCGGCGCCTACGGCGTCACGCTCGTGAGCACGTACATCCAGGGCAGGATGGCGGCGCAGACATAGAACGCGGTGAGCACGGCGACGATGCGGTGGACGTGGGTGAGGTGCAGGATCATGCCGCAGCCGGCCGCCGTGAGCTTTGCCGACGCGAGCGCCGGGCCCTCGCCAATCGACAGCATGAGCCCGGCCAGGAGCGGGTTGCCTTCGATGTCGTGCCCGAAGGCCGCAAGCCCCCAGTAGGTGAAGGCCGCGTCGAGCGCCTGCACGAGGAAGAACGCCATGATGGCAATCTCCCCCTTCGTGAGGTCACGGTGCCAGAACTTCAGGGCCAGCGTCGGCATGTCGGTCACGGGGCGCGCAGGCAGCCCCGTGAAGTCAGGGCATCAAGTTCGATGCCGGGCATCGGCATGCCGGAACGCGCCGGAATTCCGACGCTGCGCCGGTTGCTGTGCCCGAACCGCACGCGCACACGCTGCGCCCAGTGTGCCAGATCCGCCCGGACGTTGCAGCTGGCGGGAGCGATCGGGAGCGCGTCCTACCTGAGACGCCAGATCTCGGCGCCGGCGACGGCGGCCTCCGGCTCGGCGTGGTGCGCGCGCAGCCACTCGCGCATGGCTGACGGTTCGGCGGGCGTCGGCCAGGCCGCGGGGTGCAGCACGACGTGCGTCGTGCCGCGCGCGCGGAGGGCGTCCATGGCGCCCTCCGTCTTGCCCGGGAGCGCCGCGAGCATCTGGTCGAGCGCGAGGAAGCCGGGCGGCATGTCGCCGCTGAAGCCGTTGACGCGGGCCTTCCAGTGCCCGGCCGAGAGGTACTGCCATCGGACCTCGTACGGGAGGGACCCGAACGGCAGGTCCACGAGGACGGCATCGGCAGGCAGCGCCGCAAGCGCGCGTGCGAGCGGGTGTTCGGCCGGTCGCGGCGGCAGCGGCTCGGTGATCGGCGCGAGTGGCGCGGGATCGATGTGCAGGTCGATGGGGATTGGTGCCGGCCAGCTTTCGGCGAGGAACGCGGCAGCGAGCACGCCGCTCGCGACGAGCCCGGCACGCCGGCGCGACAGCTCCGCGACCGCGAGGCCGCCGAGCACGCTGAGGGCCAGCGCGGTGAGCATCGCAATTCGCGGCGGCACGCGCAGCGCGTCGGCGCCCGGCACGCCGTGGTAGACCGCGGCGTACAGGGACGGCCATGACGCCGCGACGCGGCCGCCGATCCTGACGACAGGGCCGAACGACAGCCACACGGTCGCCAGTGCAAGCGCGAGCCAGAGGACGACGGGCTGTTGCGGGTCGTCGCGCAGCAGCCGGCGCGCGCGGGGTGACGCGGCGAGCAGCACGAGCCCGCTGAGCGCAAGGCCCACGAGCAGCCGCGTGCCGTCCGTGATGCTGATGGTCACGGCCCCGAGGTGCAGGCGCGCCACTCCGGCAAACAGCGCGAGCCCGATTGCCACCACGTGGCCGACCGTCAGCACGCACGCGACGACAGACAGCGTGCGTCTCGTCGTCGCTGCACGGTCGCGCACTGCTGGACTCGCGCCACGAGTCAGTTTCCCGCCCGCACGCCAGCGCCTCGCTCCGACGAGCGCCAGCAGCAGCACGACGAGCACGACGGGCACGAGTCCCGGGAACAGGTCGCCTTCGGGGCGGACGATCGTCTGCAGGCGGGATCCCCAGAATCGCAGCTGGTCGTTGGCGGTGAACCACGCCTGCGTGTCGGCCCCGTACGAGACGACGGCGGCGAGCGGGCGCGGCGGCTGGCCGAGGGCGCGGAGCTGTGCGTAGGGATACAGGAACGGTGCGGTGATTGCGATGCCGATCGCGGCAATCGCCAGAGGCCCCAGCCAGGCGCGCGGGTCGCGCAGGCGGCGCCGCAGGGCGACCTGCGCGATCACGTACGGCGGCAGCCACAGGGCGGCATACACGAGGAAGTAGCCGTTGGAGAGGTTCTGCGCGGCAAGTGCGAGGCCGCCGATCGCGACGTATCGGCGGCGCCCGCGCTCCCACCATTCGTGCAGGGCCCAGAGGACGAACGGCATCCACTGCGACGAGAGCACCTGCAGGTGCGGCGCCTGGTTGACCCGGTAGAGCGCGAACCCGTAGAGGAGGCCGGCGACGAAGGCTGCGGGCACATGCCGCGTGAGGGCGCGCACGAGCAGGAACGCGCCGACGGCCGAGAGCACGAACAACGACAGGAAGAGCAGGTTGTACGTGAGGATCAGGTTACCCGTCGCGGCGTGGATGGGCGCGCCCTGGAGCGCCTGCGCCACGAGCAGCTCGGAGTGCCCGATCGCGTACGGCGACGGATGGAAGATGTTGGGATGCCACCAGTCGGCAAGCGCGCCCGTGTCGCCGCGCACGAGGCGCCCCGCCTGGTGGAAGTGCCACGCGAGGATCCAGCAGTTCAGGAGCGAGTCGCCGAGGTCCCAGGGCAGGCGGTGCGTCAGGCCGGCGGCGAGCGGCCACGTCCAGGCGATCGCGACGAGCGTGTAGGCGGCAATCGCCCATGCGAGACCGCGCCAGGCGCCGTACGGGCTCGCCGCGGCCGTGTCCACGTGCGCGCGACCTACGCGAGGCCCGTGCGACCGGCAAGGAACTCGCGCGTGAACTCGCCCACCTTGTCGTAGATCCGGTGGAGATCGTCGGGCGAGGCGAGGAAGACCACGCGGAAGCAGCCCATGGACGGATCGGTGCCGAACCCGGAGCCGAACACCGTGAGTACGCCGGTGGCCCGCAGCAGGCCGAGCACGAAGTCCACGTCCGTGCGGCCCGGCGGCAGCGCCACCTGCGGCATCGCATAGAACGCGCCCCGCGGCCGCACGCACGTGATCCCCTCGATCGCATTCAACCGCGTCGTCGTGATCTCCGCGCGCTCCTGCAACTGGGCACGCAGCGTCGCCTGGTGCGACCGGTCCTCCCGCAGCGCCGCGGTGATGGCGTACTGGACGGGACCCGGGCTGCAGAGCCGTCCGTCGGCGAGCTTGCGCAGGCCTCCGAGCAATCCGTCGAGGCGCGGCGTGCGACCGACCACCATCCAGCCCGCGCGCCAGCCCGGCGCCAGGTACGCCTTGGACAGCGACGAGTACGAGATCACGGCGGCATCGGGATCGATGAGCCCCAGCGGCTCGACCGGGCCGTCGTACGCGAGGTCGGCATAGACCTCGTCGGCCACCAGCAGCAGCCCGTGCCGCTCCGAGAACTCCACGAGGCGGCGGCGGACGTCCTGCGGGTACACCGCGCCCGTCGGGTTGTTGGGATCGATCACGACGAGCGCCCGCGTGCGGCTCGTGACGAGCGTTGCCAGGTGATCGAGGTCCGGTATCCAGCCGTTGGCCGGATCGGTGCGGTAGTAGCGCTCGACGGCACCGAGCTTGGCAATCACGGCCGTGTAGAGCGGATATGTCGGCGTCGGGACGAGCACCTCGTCGCCCGCGTTGAGCAGCGCGGTCAGCGTGAGCTCGATGCCTTCCGAGGTGCCCGACGTCAGCAGCACGCGCTCGGGATCGGTCGGCAGGCCCCGTTCGGTGAAGTCGTCGGCCACGGCGCGGCGCGCCTCGAGGATGCCGGGCGACGGCGTGTAGCCGTTATGACCATCGCGAAGGGCCCGCGCCACGGCGTCGACGAGATGAGGCGGCGTCACGAACCCGAACGGAATCGGGTCGCCGATGTTCAGGTACTCGACCTTCCGGCCGGCAGCCTCCACCTTCCTCGCCTCGACCACGATGTTCCGGATCGCATAGCTGAACCCGCTGACCCTGTCTGCAACGGGCAGCGGCGTGCTGGTGTCGGTTGCCATTGCGGGATTGTAGCCCCTACAGGTTCGCTCTCGCCGGGACGAGATGTCGGTATGAGCTTGTGTGTAATTACTGCTCGATTGTGTGGTTCTTACACGATTTTGCTCGTCCGTTGTGCCGCTTTTGTCCTCATCCTGTGGCATTTCGGGGCTCGACCGAGCTGGCAACAATCTTGATGGAGTGGAGTACGTCATGCGCAAGTCCTGGACGATTGTCGGACTCGTGAGCGTGCTGACCGCCTCGCTGGCGGCGGCACCGCTGCACGCGCAGGAACCGGCGTCGCCCTCAGGCTTCGAGGAGTCGACCGCGCAGCCGACGTTCAAGGCGACCGTGAGCCTCGTGTCTGTGAACGCCGTTGTGAAGGACCGGCGGGGCCGCCCCGTACGCGACCTGAAGCGGGAAGACTTCCAGGTGCTCGAGAACGGCGCGCCGCAGCCCATCGTGGACTTCGGCTACTCGGACCAGGGCCCCGTGTCGTTCGGCATCCTCGTCGACCAGAGCGGCAGCATGAACCTCTCGCGCAACCTCGATCACGCGCGCGAGGTGATCAAGCACCTGCTGGCCTGGTTCGATGCCGGCAAGGACGAAGTCGCGCTGTTTGCGTTCGACAGGGAACTGAGTGAAGTCCAGCCGTTCTCGAGCGACGCCTCGGAGGTCCTCTCGTCGCTGCCGAAGCTGACGGCTTACGGCACGACGGCGCTGTACGACGCGATCGCGAGCACGGCCGAACGGCTGCAGGAGCGGCCGACGAAGCGCCGCGCCGTGGTGGTCGTGACCGACGGGCTCGACACCGCGAGCACGAAGACCGCGAGCGACGTCTCGGGCATCGCCAGCGCCATCGACGTGCCTGTCTATGTGGTGGTGGTCACGCCGCCGCACAACAACCCGCAGCGGGGCGGCACGCCGCTGCAAACCGGTGGGGAGCCGATCACCACGCGGCTCGCCAACCTCGCCTACTGGACGGGCGGGGACATGCTCGTGGCTTCAACACCTGCCGAGACGAGCGTCATCGCCCGACGCCTCGTCGTGGACCTCCGACACCAGTACCTCCTGGCGTTCGAGTCGTCCACGCGCGAGGGGTGGCACCAGGTGGCCGTACGGACACGCAACCCGGCCCTGCAGGTACGGGCCCGCTCAGGCTACTTCGCCCAGCCGTCGTCGGACGGCAACGAGAACTGACCGCATCACGAGGAGAACACACATGCATCGAGCCCTGATTGCCCTGACCATCAGCGCGCTGGCCGTGACCGGCACGTCGGCCTGCGCCACCAAGAAGTTCGTCAACACCCGCGTCGGCGAAGTGGACGAGCGCGTCACCGGCGTGTCCGGTGAAGTGGAGAAGAACCAGCAGCGCATCAACGAAGTGGACCAGAAGGCCGGCGCGGCTGGCGACGCGGCCCGCGCGGCCGATGCGCGTGCGGCGGCAGCGGGCGAAGCGGCTGGCGCGGCCCGCACGGCCGCCGATGCCGCCGGGACTCGCGTGGACGCCATGGACAAGGCCGGCCGCGAGCTCGACGAATTCGAGTTCGCCTCCTGGCTCATGTATCCGAAGGTCTTCACGGATTT
>CAKTDA010000003.1 GCA_934541105.1 uncultured Luteitalea sp.
CTGGCGGAGCGAGCGCGCTACCGCCTGTGGAAGCTGCCGCGGCTGTGGGCGCTGAAGAACGCGCCCACAGCCGCTTGAAAAACGACAGAACCGTTTTCCACAGCTCCCACAGGCCCTTGACAACCGGTCATTCCATATCAGCTAGGCGATCGGGCTTGGACTTTCGGTAGGCGTCAATACCCATTGCTCGCCGGTGCAGAGCTTGAGTTGGTGCCGTCGATCCGCCTTGAGCGTCTTCGGGAGCGGAGGTTCGAGACCGAACACATCCGCATGAGCGTAATTACTGCGTACTGGAGAGTGAGCTACGCTCATGCCCTCGATGGCGCGCACGCATCCGACCGGCAGCGCGACGACGCCGTAAAATCCTGGCGCTTGCGCCGCATCGCGGCTCCGAGCGTCCTCTGGCGTCGCGTGACGGCTCCAGCAGGTCGACATGGAGCCGCCCCTTGAAACGAACATGCCAGTGACGATTTCGCCTCTGTTGCGTAGGTAATCGCCTACGTGGACGCGGTAGTAGAGGCAGTCTTGATCCGGTATCGACTGAATCTCCAAACCCGACTACCGCCTCGGGCCACCGGTCAGCCAGCCGACCAAGGTGTTGATGTCCCTTTGGTTGACCTCGAGCTCGCCGACGAGTCTAAGGTTGCGATTAGCCGCTTCCCGCATCGAGACAGAGACCAATTCATCAGGCTCGCTTGAGATGTTCATCAAGAGCGAACAGTCGTAGCCTCGCCAGAACAGGTCGATGCTTCCCTCCTCCGCTCGAGAGACGGTCGGTAATGGAGATGGACAAGCGTACGTCTGAGCGACTCGGGTGAGTTCGGAAGCAATCGACTTCGCTCGTGCTAGCGTCGCGGGATCGGGCGGCTCTGATTCGTCACCGGCGTACTGAACCAAGAGAGCCTCAAACCGATGGTCCAACTCACCTTCGACAAGTTGCCATTCGTCCAACTCGTCGATTTGGCGAGCTAGATCTTCTCTAGGCGATTGCCAAGCGACCGAATACACACCCTCCCAGCCAACGCTCTCGTTGCGTAAGCTCGCTTGCATCTTCTCTGCGCGCTTGAACGTGAACAAGCCTGAAAACTGCTTCTTCGTACGGAATCGTTGCTCATGACCCACGGCGCGCGTTCCACACAACCTGAGGCGTGTCATTCGCCGGGCTCCGTCAATGCAAGAGGGCTAATCACCTCTGGAAGAACTTGCCGAATGGCGTCCTCCTTCTTCAAGGCTCTCTCAACAGCTTGCTTCAGTTCGCGGAGCGTTTGGGTGTCCATCGTGACGTAAATCACGCTGTTCTCGTCGTGCGCCGACTGCAACCGTAAGGTGTGCAAGAAAACGCTATGAGCGATGGGTGCGGCGGACTCAGGCTCGTCCAGAAAGATCGGGCGAACATCTGTCACTACTCGTACATCGTCAGTCGCGTTCGAGACGACCGTTCCGAGTTCCAATGCCTTTGCGAGGACCCGCAGATACCGCATAGACAGGAGTGAGATCAATCGAATCTCGAAGGCGGTACGTTGCTCCGGCTCGATGATGCCCTGTTCGACGCCGCTCTTACTCAGTTGGCGCGCAACCTTTTGCAGCGGTGCTCCTTGTCTGTCGATCGCAATCCGAAGCGACAGCAGCAAGCGCGGCATACGGCGCAGGGGTTGCCTGCCAGCGACCTTCGCGAACGCCTTAGCGAGCGGGGTGAGCGAGAGCCGAGCGCTCTGCACGTCTGCGGCCTCTGTCACCTGCGCGAATTCGGCATCAGCTAGCGCAGCAAGCTCTCGAAAGGCCGTCTTCTCATTATCCGGGATCACGAAACCTGCAGCCATCTCAAGCCAAGTATAGCCAAGTTCGTTGGACCGCCGGCTCACCCCTGCCCTTCGCCCGCAGGTCCTCGCGCGCGGGTAGGCTGGACCCTGCCGCCTTCGGGAAACCGCCTGGCCGATGTGGCGCCGAACCGCCAGCACGAGGCGGTCTTCGTCCGCCGGTCCCGGAGGGATTGGGGAGCGTCTGCGGCCCAGCCAGGGCCGGACGGCGCGTCCAATTTCCGCGCCCCGCGGACCTGACCTCATCGACCAACAGTGTTCGCAGTTACCGCGGCTGGCGGTGAGGACGCCACGCTGGTCGAGCAGCCGACGCTGCGGTGGTCGGCCCTTCGTGCGGCGGCGAGGACCGTCACGACCGTTCCTACGTACGGCTCATAGATGGGTGAGGCTATCGCTTCGATTCGACGAATTCGATGATCTTTGTGCTCTCGGTCCGCAGTGTGACGGCCGTCCTCCTCGTGACGTAAGCCCTGCTCCGCTCTGATGGCCTCTCGTGAAAAAGAACGTCCCCTGGACAACTGCACCGCGCCTCCGCGAAAACGGATATTGAGCGGCACGGCAAGACCCGACGATGCCTGACTGTCATTTCCGACAGTATTGCCTTCCCCTCACCGGACCACGACCTCGCTGTAAGGACCTGCAGGAAATGCGGGTTCTAGTCTATGCAGGCGAGACGTGCAGGAGTGCGGGCCACATGCGGGTCCCAGTACTGTTGGAGTCTGTAGCCGGCTACAGCGTCAGCCACGCCAGGAGAAGCGCATGCGTCGACGACTGATTCTATCCGTGTCCTCGTGCCTGGTGCCCACCTTCGCGTTCGTCGCGGCTGCCCAGTCCGATGGCATCCGCGAGGTGACGGCCACCGATCGCAGCCTCATCCCGCTCCAGACGCGCCTGCGGTACACGACGATGATCGTGCTGCCGGACGGCGAGGAGATCCTCGACGTGATCTGCGGCGATCGCGACTTCTGGGTGATCAGCGCCGTGCAGAACGTCGCGCACGTGAAGCCGGCCAAGCCGGGCGCGGAGACGAACCTGAACCTGGTCACGGCACGCGGCACGATCTACTCGTTCCTCCTGACCGAGAAGAGCGGCAACAGCGCGCCCGACCTGAAGGTGTACGTCAATGCCGGCGCCACCGCGCCGGTCGGCCGCAAGAAGTACTTCAGTGCAGCGGAGGTCGAGCAGCTGCAGCAGGAGGTCTCCGCCGCGAAGGCGCAGGTATCGGCGGCCGAGCAGCGCGCGCGAGAGACGGTCGCGCAGGAACGCGACGCGTACCCGGAACGGCTCCGCTTCACGTACGGCGCCCCCCGGTACGAGAAGCCCTTCTACGTTCGGGCGATCTGGCACGACGGCCAGTTCACCTACCTGAAGGCGGACGCGCGCGAGCTGCCGGCTCTGTATGAGCTGAAGGACGGCAAGCCCGCCGCCGTGAACTTCCAGGTGCGCGGCGAGGGCACGTACGTCGTGCCGAAGGTGCTCGACCGTGGCTACCTCGCGCTCGGCGAGGCCAAGTACGACTTCATCCGGCGGGAGCGGTGACGTGCCCGACCAGCCCGAGGCGCCCGTCACCACGCCGGTCACCGATCGTCGGCCGGTGCCGCCAGGCGTCCTGCCGCGCGGCGTGCAGACCTGGCTGATGGCCGGACTCGCGGCGGCGATGCTCCTGATCATCGTGGTGACCGGACGGTCCGACGACCCGGCACCGACGCGGCCGGCTCAGACGACCCCGGCTCCGACCAGCCCCGACCGCGTGCGCGAGTACCAGGACCGCCTGCGGATGCTGGAGGCGCAGGCGGCGCTGCAAGCAGCAGAGACGCCGGTCGGCGAGGCGCCGCTGCCGCCGGCGTTCGAGGACGACGCGGCGAGCGCTCCGCATGTGGATCCGGTGGATGCCGAACGACGCAGGCGGGAGTACGACAGCTTGTTTGCGAGCAACGTCGTGCTGAGTCGCCGACCGGATGCGCAGGGACCGGATAGCGGGCCCGTCGCGAGCCGGCGTGGCGGTGAATCAGGGGTGCACGCGGCGGACCAGCCGTCATCGATCGAGGCTATCGCGGACGCGGTCGTGCGTGCGACGGCGCGGCAGGGCTCCCCGGCCATGTCCGCTCCCACCCGTGTACCGGCGCCTGGGACGACGCAAGCGACGCCCACACCAGACGTACCGACGCCACCCGTCAGTGCCGACGGTCTCACGACGTCCTCTCCGAATCGCGTGCTCGAGGGCACCTTGATTGATGCCGTCCTCACCAACCGCCTCGACGGGGCCATGGCGACCCCCGTCAGCTGCCTCGTGACCACGCCCATCTACGCGCTGAGCGGGCGGGACGTGCTGATCCCTGCAGGCGCCCGGGTGCTCGGGGAGACGCGGCCGGTGCAGGCCCTCGGCGAGGCCCGCCTGGCGGTGGTCTTCCACCGCTTGATCCTCCCGGATGGCCGGAGCCTGGCGCTGGACCGATTCACGGGACTGAACCAGATCGGCGACGCGGGACTGCGCGACAAGGTGAACCACCACTACTGGTCGACCTTCGGCGCGGCGTCTGCCGTGGGCCTGGTGAGTGGCTTGTCGCAGCTCGTTGGCACCGCCGGCCTTGGTCTCGGCGACGGCGACCGCACCCTCGTCGTGGCCGGGAACACCGCTGACGCCGGCGCGCAGGCGACGGCACAGGTCATGACCAGATTCCTCAACCGGCTCCCGACGGTGACCATCCGTGAGGGCCACCGCGTGAAGGTGTACGTGACGAGCGATCTCGAGCTCCCCGTGTGGCAGTCGGGAGACGTGGCGCTCGGCAGGAGGTGAGCGATGCGACGCGGACTGCTGATCCTGATGTCTTTCGGCCTGATGGCGCACCCGGCACGGGCACAGCTCGTCGTGATCGATCCCGCCAACTTGATCGAGGCGGTGGCGATCGCCGAACGCGCGCAGCGGCACTACCAGCAGCTGATGGCGCAGTACCAGACCATCCAGCGCATGTCCAAGGGGCTCGGCAGCCTGGAGGGCTATCGTGTCCCCGCCCTGTCGCCGGCTCGTCACGAGCTCGCCCCCTGGAGCTTTGGTCGCCCCTGGCTCACGGCCTTCAACGCCGGGGATCCGAGTGGTGCTGGCTATTGGGCGACGACGATCCCGCTGCAGGTGCCGGGCGCGTTGCCGACGCACATGTCCGCTGCCGCGCGGCAGACGTTCGAGCGGCACTACGCCACCGTGGAGATCAGCGACTCGGTGGCCACCCTCGGTGCGCACCAGGTCGGTGCCTTGCGCGGGTATCACGGCCAGCTGCAGTCCGCCGTGGAAGCGCTGGAGGCCGACGTCATGAGCGGCCTGCTGCGGTACCACGAGGCCACGGCCATCCTCGACAAGATCGCCGCCGGCCCCGGCGTCAGGACATGGCGGGCAACCAGCTTCTCTCGCATGCGCTGGAGCAACTCCTCGCCCGCAGCAAGCGGCTCCGCGACACCGAGGCCACCGCGATGAACATGCAGCTGGTGACGTGGCGGGACGGGCGCGCGGTGAACGGCGCCATGGTGGCCGGCTCGGGTGAGGCGCTGCGCACATGGAGGCAGCCATGAAGGCCCGGCGTGCCCCGTTGGCGGTCGCGCTGCTTCCGGTGCTGCTCGTCCACGCCGGTTCCGCCGCTGGGCAGGTCGTTGTCTACGACCCGGCCGTCGTCACGCGCAACAGCATCACCGCAGTCATCAAGGAGTATCTCGTCCAGGTGCAGACGCAGCAGCACAGCCAGCTACGGCGTATGGCGCACCGCCTCAGCATGTTCACCGATCTCGGGAAGTACCGGGTCGCAGGCGCGCCGTTGTGGCGCATCCACGATTTCGAAGACCCGGACCTGTTCCGCTACGCGCGCGATTATCACGCGGCGCTGAACTACGGCGACGCAAGCGGCAACGGGGTACGTGCCGTGACGCAGGCGCTGCTGGACGAGCCGGCGCTGCTGTCGCAGCTCACGCCTGCGGCGCGGCGGGCCTTGACGGCGCCGATGGCGACGCTCGACGTGGCCGCTGCCACGCTCATGACGGGCACCCACGACACGGGTCGGGTCCGCTACAACGGCCGCGCCGAACTGCGGGCGATTCAGGCGCTCGAGGCCGACGTGACGAACGGCTCGCTCGAACAGAGCATGACCGCGATCCTCGACAGGATCAGCGGCGGGGTCCTGGTCGGAGCCCGCCAGCGCCAGAACCGGGTGCAGGTATTGGTGGCCGTGGTGGAGCAGTTGACCGTGGACGGAAAGCGCGCCAGGGACACCGAAGCGGCGACGCTGAACATGCAACTCACGGCGTGGCACGACCGGTCGTCGGCCAATGCGGCGTTCGTGGCGGGGGCTGGCGACGCGCTCCGCACCTGGCGTCAACCCTGAGCACCCACGAGGAGGCCTGATGCAGCCCCAGCCCTCGCTCAACTTGATTCCGACCATCCAGCAGGCGATCACGTCGCTGCTGACGGTCTACGAACCGGAGTTCCTCCGCTTCGGCACGGCCATGTTCATGGCCTTCGCCGCCATCGTCCTGAGCTGGCAGGGCATTCGGATGATGTTCGCGCGCGGCGGACTCGGCGACAACATGTTCGACTTCGCCAAGCTGCTCCTGTTCGTGTCGTTCGGCTACGCGATGATCGCCTTCTACGAGTCGCCGCTGCCCGGCATCGGCGTCTCGTTCAGCAACCTCATCACCGACCAGACCGCCTACTTCCAATCGGTGCTGGAAGCCCGCGCCTTCGACAACGTCTACCGGCACTTCGACACGCTCGGCGAGCACTTCATGCAGCCGGATCCGTGGGCCATTCTGGCAAACCTGATCTACTGGTCCGTCCTGCTGTCGCTCGCGTTCGCCAAGGCCGCATCGTTGGCCGTGATCTCGTTCGGCCTGATCGCGAGTGCGGTCTGCGCCCTACTCGGGCCCATCTTCGTCCCGTTCTTCATCGTCCCGAAGCTCGAGTGGCTGTTCTGGGGCTGGCTGCGGTCGTTCATCCAGTACTCGTTCGTGCCCGTCGTGGCCATCGCGTTCCTGATGATCTACGAGCAGTTCGTGTACCGATACATAACGACCTTGCCGCCGATGATCACGCAGGCGGAGTATGGGATCTACGCCATCCAGGCGTTCGCGGTGGTGGCCACGTTCTGTATGGGCATCCTGCTGGTGCCTTCGCTGACGCAGTCGATTCTCAGCGGCACGAGCGGTGAGAGCGCCATCATGAGCCACGTCAACGTCACGCGCCTGTTCTCGCGGTAGGAGGAGTCATGGCCAGACGGCTCATCAACGGTCGGTTGCACAAGGTGGACCCGCCCGGTGTCGTCGACGTCTCGCGCTTGTTGGTTGTCGGCTACGTGGTCGCCCTTGCGTTGGGTGTGGGGCTCTGCCTCGTGTGGATGGCATATCGGCTTGGAACCTCCTGGTTCTGACGAGGGCTCGGCAATGCAGGCCACTGTCGGCGACGTGAACCCGAAGACGCTCGAGAGCGCCAAGCGCCAGTTCGTGGAGCTCTATGGCTCCGCGCTGGTACTCAACACGTACCTGAAGATTGCGCTCGTCCTCGTCTCGCTCGTGGCGCTGGGCCTCATCGGGCTCAACGTTCACACCGCACGACGGTACGCGGACGTCAAGCCGCTGGTCATCCGCATCGATCAGGTTGGCCGCGCCGAGGCCGTGGCCTACGACACATTCCGCTACGCGCCCCAGACACCGGAGCTCCGGTACTTCCTCACGCAGTTCGTGGTGAAACACTTCAGCCGCATCCGGTCGACCGTTCAACGCGAGTACCCGGATTCACTCTTGTTCCTCGAGCCCGTCTTGGCGGACGCGACCATCGCTTCGGATGACCGGGGCCGCTCGTTGGAACAGTTCCTCACGAACCCGTCGGCCGACGAGATCGACGTCGTCGTGCAGAACGTCAGCCTCAGCGAACTGGCCACGCCACCGTACAAGGCCGTGGTGAGCTTCCAGAAGGTGTTCTACGCCCCCGGCACGCGGCATGAGCGCACCCGGGAGACGCATGTCGCCCAGGTCAACTTCACGTTGCGCGACCGCGTGCCGAACGCGCTCATCCCGGTGAACCCGCTGGGTCTGCAGATCGGCTATTTCCGCGTGGACCAGGCCTTCGAGGAGGCGCGCCGGTGATTGCCAACGCGGCATTCCTGTCCGCGCTGACGCTGTTCCTGGGCGTCGCCTGGCTGGCAGGGGAGCTGACGTTCCTCGCGCCGTACAAGGCCTCGCTGTTCGGGCGTCACGGCTGGACGATCGGTGCGTCGTTGCTGGTCGTGTTCTTCAATCTCTTCGGCGTGTACTACAGCGTCGCGCGGTGGCTGTTCCTGCGCGACACGGGCCGCAAGCTGTTGCATCTCGATCGACAGCTGGGCACGGCGGACGGCGTGCTCGAGGACCTCGGCACGCAGCTCGAACCGTAAGTCAGGAGCCTCCGATGTACCGGGACATCGATCCACCGCGTCCCCAGGAGCAGGAACGCCCCGATATCTCCAGAGGCGGACGCGCGGGCGGGGACGACCCTGACCGCCTTCTGCCCGAGCGGGATTACCGCGACGTGTTCGTGCGCGACCTCGCGCTGCCGCAGGGACGGGAGCGGGAGCGAATCCGCCACCGCGAGCGTGATTACGACCTGCGCGGCACTGAGACCCGCCTGTTGACCACCGTGGGTGCGCTGCGCGTCGTCAACGCCGTCGATCTGCGCGAGTCAGCGCAGACGGCCCGTGCTGCCGAACGCGACGTCGAGCGCCTTCGCGAGGCGGGCCTGATCGACACATTCACCACCGTGGTGGACGGGCAGCGCGCGACGGTGCTGACGTTGTCGGAGGATGGTCTTGATCTGCTCGAGTGCGCCCGCCGGGACGAGCGCACGGGACCCGAGCAGGCCTTCCATGCCGGGCCGGCCACCCGTCGCGAACTGCAGCACGACCTGAAGGTGCTGCACGCGTACCGCGAGGCCGCCGACGACATCCGTGCCGCTGGCGGCCGCGTGCGCCGAGTCGTGCTCGAACGGGACCTGAAGCGCGACTACCAGCAGTTTCTCCAAGCACCGAATCGTGAGCACCGGTCGGGCAGCGGCCGGCCGGCACGTGACGCCGCCGAGATCGCCCGCTGGGCAGAGGAGCATCGCCTGCCCACGCAGGACGGGCACGTGCAGTTCCCTGACGCGCGCGTGGAGTACGAGCGTGCGGACGGGCGCCTCGACATCCGCGACCTCGAGGTCGTGACGCCGCACTACCGGGGCGCGCACGCGGCTGCGAAGGCCCGCAGTGGGTTCAGCGCGCATCGGGCAAGCGGTGCACGAATCACCGGACGTCACGAGAGTGGCCGTGGCGGCCGTGGGCCGGATTCACGCATCGCGGAGGACCTACTGCGATGACATTCGAGGACCGCGTGCAAGCTGTCGCGGCGGAGACGTTCGGCAGGCCGAAGCAGGGCTTCTCCCGGCGCGAAGCGCAGTTCCTCGCGCTTGTCATGCTGCACGCCGGCGTGTGCATGAAGCGGCAGTACCTGACGCTGCATCAGACCGCGTACGGCCAGATCGTGCAGGACTTCTTCCGTCGCCTCGTTGCCGACGGCGTCGCCACGGCCTACTCGGCCATGCATGCCCAGGCGCGTGTGTATCACGTGCACCATCGGCGGCTCTATGCGGCCATTGGCGAGCCCCACAGTCGGCTTCGCAAGCCGATTGCCGTGGGGCGCGCCATGGAGCGCCTGATGGTACTCGACGCCGTCCTCGAGCACCGCGACGCCGTCTGGCTTGCCACCGAGGACGAGAAGCTGGCCCACTTCACGCACCTCCTCGGCACCGGCATGCCGCGCGAGTGGTTGCCGCACGTGACGTTTGGCGAGGGCCCCACCCTCGTCCGTCGCTTCTTCGCGGAACGCCTGCCGATCGCGATCGACGACGACGGGCGAGTGCATACGTTCGTGTACCTCGTGACGCGACCGTCGCCCATGGACCTCCGCGCCTTCCTCCACAACCATGCGGAACTCCTGCGCGGCCTGCCCGGCTGGCGCCTGCGCGTGCTGTTGCCGCCGCACCTGCGCGGCATGGAACACGCGTGCCGCGTCGCCTGTCACCAGGAACTGGCGACGCCCATCCGGCCGGCGATGGTGGAGGAAGCGCGCTGGTATTTCGACCAGCGCCTCGCGCTCACGAGGGACGGGACACGACTGGCCGGGGCCGACGCCGCGCGGTACGAGCGCGCCTCGCGCGCCTTCGCGTCTCCTCGGTATGTGGCCCTGTACCGCGCGTGGCGTCGGCATGGCGTGCGCATCCTCCACGCGGCCTCCTCACCCGTGCTCGCCGATGCGATTGAGCGGCGCGTCGGGCGCATCGAATGCGGCGTGCTCGGGCAGCCCTACCTCCATCTCTCCAACCTGGTCGGTACCGCATGATGACGCGTGCATGCACCGAAGATGGGCACGAAGATGGCCGGGGGGCCTGTCTTCGCCCCGTCTGCCTCACGAGTGGCCGCCTCGGCCGATGCGTGTCCCTTCCCTCTGGTGAACCCCGGCGAGGCCGCAACCTGCGTACACACTGCGACTTGGGCGTGCGGGTCGACCGCACGGGGGCGGCGTTCTGTGCCGCCGCCACGCCCAGCCGTCGCCAGGCGATCACAGGAAGTCGGGGCGTGAACGACCCCCTCCCTAGACCCCCGGCGCGGTCTGCGCCGCGGCCCTGCGGGGTCGTTCACGCCCCTCCTTTGCCGCGATTTCGTTCCGCACGATCTGGCCCAGCGCCTGACCGGCTTATGGCCCGTCGGCGTTGCCCACCTCGGTGTTCGCGGCCGTGCCGACTCGTACGGCGCGCCTTGCACACTGCATCCCGTCACCGTTCCCGGAGGACACCGCCATGGCGCTTATCAAGCCCAGGACCCGTGGCAAGCAACTGGTCAGGCACCGCACGCGCCTCGACCGCGAGACCAACGAGACCCTCTACGCGTACGCGCACTTCCTCGGCGAGCCGACCGAGTACGTGCTCAATCAGGTGATTGACACCGTGCTCGGGAAGGACAAGGACTTCCTGCAGTGGCGAGCCGAACACTCGGAGTCGTTCGTACCGCCCGGACTGCATCGGTTCCAGAGGCGCGCGGCGGGACCGTTGCGCGCCACCGTCACGGCGGTCGCGCCGGCAAATCACTGACGCTCCACCACGTCTGCGTCTTCCCGGAGTGCCTCGATGCTCCGCACCCTGCTCGACGCCCGCACGCTCGTCGCGATGGCCGTGGCCCTTGCGGTGGGCGTGTGGGGCCTGCGCACACACCCGCTGCCGGCCGACAATGTGTTCCTGGCATTGATCGAGGCGCGCCGGCCCGACCTCTATCAGGCGCTGCAGTATGCGTACGCCAGCCTCTGGTTCTCGACGCCGTTCTTCAGTGCGTCGCTGCTCGGGTCGCTTTTCGCCATCGCCGCCTACCGGCACGCGCCGCGCCTCACGTTCCGCAGCCTGCCACGGTACGTGCCGCCCGAGTGTCGTCCGACGCCGTCGCTCGTGCTCGGCGAGGTGCACCACGAGACGCGTGCAGGACGCGCCGCCGATCCGCAGTGGCTCACGATTCCGCAGCGGGGGCTCTACACCGGTGTCATGGTCCTGGGCTCGGTCGGCACGGGCAAGACGTCCGCCTGCATGTACCCGTACGTGGATCAACTCGTGCGCTGGCGCAGTGACGACGCCGACCACAAGCTGGGCGGACTGGTGATGGAGGTCAAGGGCGACTTCTGCCGGCAGGTGCAGGCCATGCTGCGGGCCTGCGGGCGCGAGGCGGACTACGTCGAAGTGGGCCTCGATACTGACGTCTGCTACAACCCGCTCCACAACGATCTCGACCCGTACGCGGTCGCGTATGCCATCGCCACGCTGCTGAACAACCTGTTCGGCAAGAGCAAGGAGCCGTTCTGGCAGCAGGCGTACACCGACCTGCTGAAGTTCGTCATCCTGCTGCGACGTCTCACCGACGGGTACACCACGTTCGCCGAGGTGTACCGGTACATCCTGGACGAGCACCTGATCGACCGCGATATCCGGAAGTTGAAGGCCGCGCTGGAATCGCCGCCAGACGTGATCCTGATCGCCAACGACGATCACCACATGCACGATCCGGGACGTGCATGGAGTCACTGGTATCAGGAAGACGCCGACCACATGGCGCACCCGTACGACAGTGAGCTGGAGGGGCATCTCGCTGAGAAGCAGGTGCAGTACCTCGTGCGGCCGGCACAGGGCACAGGATGGCGGGCACGCTGCCACCAGATGGAGGCGCTCGATCGCTGGTACGTACACAGCTGGAGTCGGCTCGACACGCGCCTTCGCTCCTCGATCACCGAAGGCATCGTTGTGTTCCTCTCGCTGTTCGACGACAACCCCGCCGTGCACCGTGCGTTCTGCCCACCGAGAAGTGCCTACCTCGGGACGCGTGCGCCGGGCGACCCGCGGCCGCTGGACAAGATCGACACGCTGCTCGATGCCGGCCGCATCCTGGCCTTGAACTTCCCGGTGGCGCTGAACCCGGGGCTGGCCCGCGTCATCGGCGTGATGCTGAAGCTGGACTTCCAGCGCGCGGTCCTGCAGCGCATCCCACAGATCAGCACCCACCCCGAGCGCGTGTGGCGTGACCTGCTCTTCGTGTGCGACGAGTACCACGCGTTTGCCACCGTAGGAGAGACGGACCCGACTGGCGACGAGCGCACGTTCGCGCTGTCACGCCAGGGCCGCCTGATTCCGATCGTCGCCACTCAAAGCATCAGCTCGTTGCGATCCGTCCTGCCGGGCGACGAGAGCTGGCGCACGCTGCTCCAGTGCTTCCGCACGAAGGTGTTCCTCGCAACCAGCGACGAGTTCACCGCGCGCAACGCCGCCGAACTCTGCGGCAAGCGGGATCGCCTCAAGGCGCACTACAGCCTCTCGGAGTCCGGACGTGATGCGCATGTCTCGCTCCTCACCGGGCGTGCCGCAGCCGGAAGGCAATCGATCACGGCGAGCAAGAGCTACTCGCCGACGAACGAGTACATCTTCGCGCCCCGCGCGTTCACGGAACTGCAGAACGCGCAAGCCATCGTCTTGCCGTACGACGGCGTGAACCCGCTGCCACCGCAGCTCTGCTACCTGAAGCCGCACTACCTGGACGTCCAGACCAGCTACTTCGATCACCTGGAGCGAGGCGCGCTATGAGCAGCCTGGATCGCATCCTCCCGTTCCTGCGACCCATCGAGGACCTGCTGCAGGATCCGGCCATCACCGAGGTCATGATCAACGGTGGCGGACGTCACGTGTTCGTCGAGCGACGAGGGGCGCTCGAGCCGGTGCCGGGTCGCACGCTGGAAACCCGCAATCTCACGGTCGCCATCAAGAACATCGCACGCGCCTGCGGCGACGAGATCTCGGAGGTGCAGCCTGCGCTCGATGCCCGGCTCGAGGACGGCTCCCGCATTGCCGCGATGTTCCCGCCGTGCTCCGTGGATGGCCCGACGCTCACCGTGCGGAAGTTTACGCACCGCTACACGCTGGACGAACTCGTCGACGTCGGCACCCTGTCGGCGGCGCTTGCACGCGTGCTCACGGACGCGGTGCGGGAGCGGATGAACATCCTCATCTCCGGCGGGACCGGTACCGGCAAGACCACGCTCCTGAACGCGCTCGCCTCCACCATCACTGCTGCCGACCGCATCGTCCTGATCGAGGAGACCTCCGAGATCCTCATCGACAAGCCGAACCTGGTGCGCTTCGAGGCACGTCGGGAGCAGGCCCCGCTGGGTCAGGAGGACCCCCTGCCGGCGGTCACGATCGCGGACCTGTTGCGCGCCACGCTGCGGCACCGTCCGGACCGCATCCTGGTGGGGGAGGTCCGGGGCGCCGAGGCGTTCGACCTCCTGCAGGCGCTGAACACCGGTCACCAGGGCACGCTCAGCACCATTCACGCGAACTCCGCCGAGCAGGCCCTCGCGCGTCTCGCGCACTGCGTGCTCACCGCCAACGTCGGCCTACCGCATCGCAGCACGCGCGAGGCGATTGCGCTGGCCATTCACCTGGTCGTGCACATCGACCGCGTGGGGGCATGCCGGGTCGTCTCCGAAGTGATCAGCGTGGGCGGGTACGACGGGGTAGCCGACCGGTATCGGCTCGTTCCGTTCGGTGAACGCGGCGCGGGCGCCGTCAGCGGAGCTGCGCGATGATCCGGCGCGTCGGTCCCGTGCTGCTGCTCGTTAGCCTCACCGCGTGCGGCGGTTCGTCCTCCAATCCGACTGCGCCCAGCCCGCCCACTTCGTTCCTGACGGGCACGTGGCGCGGCACGCTCACGATTCTGGTCGATCCTGGAACCCCGAACGCGCAGCCCGAGTCATCAGGGCCGGTCCAGTGGACGTTCGAGCCGGTGCCCGGCACCAACCTGCAGACCTTCCTCGCCTCGATGCAGGCGCAGCACCCGTGGTTCGCATCGACCGCGACTGGGTCCACCGCACTGACGCCAGGCAACACTCCGCCTGTGCAGATCAGCACGCTCGGTGGCCACGACTCGCCCCGCGGCTGCCGCGGCACGTTCGGCAGTGTCGGCACCGCGCAGGCCACCCGCATCGAGGCCGACTTCACCGGAACCGACTGCCAGTCGTCCACGTTCACCGGGCGAGTGGTGCTCACGAAGCAGTAGGGAGACGCCATGGCCATCGACAAGGACGCACCGGTCAGGTTCCTGCGCTCGGCCTTCCACGCGGACGACTGGGTCGCGGTCTTCCTGAAGTCGCACGACACGGGCGGCACCGCCCAGCGCGTCGGCCCCCTCTCACTGATCTGCCACCGGAAGTTCCAGGCGTGGTTGCGAGCCCAGAACGCCCGCCGCTTCAGCGTGTACGTCAGCATCAACGCCATCCGCCCGCAACGCCGCGCCCGCACGCGCGAGGCCATCGGCGAGATCCGCCATGTGTTCCTCGATGCCGACAAGGATGGCGACGGCGTGCTGCAGGCGATTGGGGCCCGGCGCGACCTGCCGCTTCCGTCGTACGTGATCCGCTCCTCGCCCGGGCGGCTGCACGTGCTGTGGAAGGTGACGGACTTCACCAAGGAGACCGCCGAGGCGGTCCAGAAGCAGCTTGCGGGTGAACTCGGCACGGACAAGGCCGCGACGTCGTGCGCACAGCTCACACGGCTGCCGGGCTTCCTGAATCACAAGTACACGCCGGGGTGTGAGGTCGTCGCCGACTACGCCGACGCCATGGGCCTGGCGTCTCCTGACAGGTTCTCGGGGCCGAACGCGAAGCCCGATGCGGACCGTGCGGCCAACGGCTGCGCCGACCGTCTCGAGCGCGCCCGCCGCTACGTCGCGGCCATTCCGCCGGCCGTATCGGGGCAGCAGGGCGACCTCGCCACTTTTCGGGTCTGTTGTCGTCTGGTTCGCGGTTTCGCGCTCACGGACGACGAGGCACTCACAGCGATACAGGAGTGGAACGCCTCCTGCCGGCCACCATGGTCGGAGCGAGAACTGCGGGCGAAGTTAAGATCTGCACGATGTTCAGGCAAGGAACCGGTCGGCGGGCTGGTCCGCTCATGGCGAAATCCGCACGTGACACCTCCAGGCAGTCGACCTGCGACGTGAAGTCCCTATCGGCCCGTCAGAGCCTCATCGCGCCCACAATCGTCTCCAGCTCTGCCTGTGCAGTCGGCGGCAGTAGGTCCCAGAAATCGTCTCCTGACAGAAGGCGGATCAGTTTCTCGAGGTCCTTGCCCGCGAACCCGACTGGCAGTAGCGATTCCAGCGAGCCACGTGGCAGGATAAAGGTTCCCTTCTGGTGTTGGCTGGCTATAAAAGACTCAAGCTGTGCTGTCTCAGCCTGACTCAGATCCTTGCGCGCTCGGGTGTGTCGAGACTTCAGGTACGTCAGCAGTTCAGTTAGGCGTTCGGCGCCGCCTCCGGCCGCCATGTCATCCAAAGTTTGGAGAAGGCTCTGGGCATCCCGGCTCGCAGGGGCCTCGATCTGGCTCTTTAGCGAGGAGGCAGACACTGCGAATAGCGCTTTCACTGACGCATCGCCAATATCCTTTACGTAGTCCAGATCCGCGATCACTACGAAAGGCACCTTACACGCGGTGAGCAGCAGTTCGTACTGCGGAAACAATGACTTTCCACCTACGCTAACAACTTCGTAGACCTTCCCACTGCCAGCGCCGAGCTTTAGGTGCCGGAAGACACGCTCGAAGAAGATGCGGTCTGATATTCCTTCGACCAGAATTACCAGATCGGCAAAGAAGAGCCGCTCGTTGTTCTGACTGTTTACAATGCCGAACAAGTGCTTGGGCTCAGGCAGTCCGCTGTCGGCAAGCCTCACGATGCGACTACGCTGTGCATCAGAGTACACTCGCGACACGTACTGAATCGTCGCTGGCGACACAAAGACTGGGGAGTGCGTTGCCATGACGAACTGGTTGCCTGTTTCGCTGGCGAGTTGCTCAAATAGAGTCATCAGTGTTTTCTGCCACCTAGGGTGCAGGTGCAGTTCAGGCTCGTCGATGACAATCAGCGCATCTCTCACGTTCAGCGCATAGATCGCGAAAAGATACGTGAGCAGTTCTCGCTCGCCTGCCGAAGCGGCGCCGACTCGAAACGACGTCCCTTGTTTCGTCAGGATTACGTCGTACTGATTCAAGTAGGGGTTACTGCAATGCAGGTCCCAACTGTATCCAAGATTCTCGAGCGTCTTGCTAAAGAGTTGGAGCGCCGGGTCTGACCGAAACGTGTCGCGCGCTTTCCCATTGTCAAACTCTAGGAGCTCGCGCAGCCTCATGGCCAACCTGCCGACAGCTAACGCACTCACTGAGCCGCCGGCGCGCGATGAGGCGGCGTCGACTGTACGCTTGTTGTCGTACTCATTGAACTGCGCCAGCGAGACGGAGGAGGAGACACTGCCGGACGAACGATTGACCGGTAGCGACATCATCGGCGTGGCGAGTGGCGTACGGTCGTGCTCGGCCCTAAGGCGGCTGTGCGTTTCGTACGTTTCCAGATAGCTCCGAAAGGCCTCCTGCGCAGGGCGTTCAGCGGGCTGAAGGCCTCCGTTAACAATTTGATACGTAAGTACCTGCCCAGCTGCAAGATCCCCCATGTTCCACGACGCGGCAACGCCGCCGGGAAACGAGGTGTAACGCGAGCGTGAGCGCTCCACAAGTTCCTCCGCCTCCGCCTTGCTACGTTCCATGTTTGCAATGTCAGAAGCGCTCACTTCGAGGTCAAGCTCGATTCGCTGAGTCAATCCGACACCCGCGCTGTGGGCCTCTAGCGACCGCGCGCTCAAACTGTCGTTGACCACCCATTCGTAGCGATCGGGCCAGTCCTCGACTGGGCTATGCCGAGGCAGCCAAGACTTCATCAGGAAGAGCCGAAGCGCCAGCACCGCGGTGTCGAGCAGATTCGTCTTGCCTCCGCCATTGGGACCGATGAGGATTGCGATGTCGCTGGGCAGATGCAGTTCCTGCTTGTCAAGAAAGCTTCTGACATTCTCGACACCAACTCGTCGTAGCTTCATGTGTAGCGATTCTTTCCGTCAGCGTAGCAATCGGCTGGCAATACGGCGCATTCGCAGACCGCAGTCAGTGTGTTCATCCGTCCACATGATGGAAAGGCCATCTCGGGAGCGTGAGGCGCGACCTCGAATGATTTCGAGGCGAACGCAGTGTACCCGTGCAGGCGATGCCGAGAGAATGGTCTTCTGCGATCTGCCTGGAAGTCCCAGTTCCGAAGTATCGAGTGCCGGGGGGCGACCGAACGCCATAACGTCAGCAACTTGGAGTCCCGGCACACTCAGGCTCTTGCGGGTGGTTGTAAGAAGTTCCGTCCTGCGCGAGTTCTACATCACAAGCAGCCTCCACCCGGTGGGCCGCGACGAGCTTTCGTCCGCGTACGCGCTCCAGCAGCACGTACGTCCCACTGTGTCTCGCCCTTCATACCGAATCGCGAGGCATCGCCCGCGTCGACGGTCCAGCACCCTCGACGTGACCCTGGAGGTCCACATGTCCAAAGGCAACGGCAACGTGGTGATCCTCCCGAACGACTCGACCAGCTCGCCCCACGGCAAGCTCGCCGACGCGGAGGTCAACTTCGAAGCTGGTGCAGGTCCCTTGGCGGGACTGCGTCTCATCGGCTTCGCCATCTGGGAACGGCGCGACGGCGGTCGCAACGTGACGTTCCCCGCGCGCGTGTACTCCGTCAACGGAGAACGCCGCAGCTTCGCGCTGCTTCGTCCCACCAACGGGGACCTCGGCGCGCACGATGCGATGCGTGAGCTCATCCTCGACGCGTATAGCCGCCTCGAGGCCGACTGACGCACCTCGGTTTGCGGTCTTCCGGACGGTTGGCTCAGGCCTGCCGTCCGGACCCGCCTCGGTTCGACCCGATTCTGCCGCGCTAGGCGCGGCTTGCACGCAGAGCAGAGGAGCCGGTCATGGACGCCGCCGCGGCCCACCTGTCGTCCCCATCCCCGAGCGAATCGCACGGCCTGCACGCCGTGGTCACGCCGCGCCTGCTCCCGGTGGTCGCGCAGTACACGCTGACCGAGGCCGGGCGGAAGGCGTCGCTCCTGGCCGGTGGCGACGGGCGCGCCCAGCAGGTGCTGGAACTGCAGTTGCCGACGACGCGGTTGCACCTGGTGACGGTGGACGCGCAGGGGAGAGCGCGGCTGAAGCTGTCGCCGCGCTACGAGCGGGGCGAGGACCAGCGCGTCGTCCGCCACCACGGACCGCCGGCCTACGACGCGCCGCCGTCGCTCGACGACCTGTTCCGCGACGCCGCCCGCAACCACGAACTCGAGCGCCTCTTCCGCACCGAACGCATCGCCCTCCAGCATCGTCGGCGCGACGAGGACCAGGATTACCGCCGCTCCGTCGCAGAAGCCTTCTTCGCTGACCACACGCAGCGCGCGCTGCCGCACCCCATCCCGACGCCGACCCGCTGCTTCGTCGGCACCGAGCGGGGGAGAGTGATGTTCGACGCGGGCAGCGACATCGGCCGCTCACGCGACCTGCCTGCCGAAGCCTGGCGCCGCTTCCGGCGTGACTTGGCGCTGAAGAAGGAGCACAACCGCGAGGAGCGCGCCCGGCAGGAAGCCCTGCGCGCCGAGAAGCTGAAGGCCATCGATGCGTGGGTGAAGGCGCAGGGCTCCGAGGACCAGCGCGCCCGCTATGCCGCCGGCCTGCTGCCCGAGACCGAGGTGATCGAGGCGTTGACGGACGAGGCCTTCGCCAGCGTTGCCGACCGTCCGCGCTACACCATGGACGGCGTCGGGCGCCTCGAGGCCCACCTGCGTCAGGTGACCGGCCGCACCGAGATCGTCGTCGCCCCTGCTGATCTCGTCGTGACCGGCTCGGATGCCGACAGCGCCACCCCGGCGCAGTGGACGGTGATTGAGTCGCTGCAACGTGCACTGCCCGACGCGAAGGTGATCCTGCGCGCGCACCGGCTGTCCTGGCGCAAGGAGCCGACGCTGCTCGCGCTTATCGTGCACGGAGTCCTCGTGACCCGGCGGATCGGCCCCTTTAATCTGAGACGTGAATTTGCCGCCCAGCCGCCAGTGGGGCCCTGAACGTCCGCGAATCAGTGGTGCGCCCATCGGCGCAGCACTCAGCACCCGGCGCGCCGGTACGCGAGACCCGGTTCGGTTGTCTCAAGCTGACAAGGAGGAGATGGCGCGGAGGGGGAGTGCTCGATACACGTCTGCGTTGAGAAGGAGGGCGATAGACCTGTGGCAGTACTATCCTTGGCCGAGAGCTGAGGTAAGAGTGCCAACTGTCGCCACCGTTGTTGAACAGATCCAAGGTGATTACTTTCTGGACTATGCGCTTTTTTCAGGCTCGATCAGGCACTACATAGCGCGCACTCTCGAAGACGACTGGAAGCGCAATCCCAGCGACGCTGCAAGTCGCTTCTTCAGCGTCGCAATCTACCGTGAGGAGTACACAGCGTACGAAGATGCAGGTGCGCTCTTGGACGCGTGGCTGTCCTCGGCGCGGCGTCCCCCCTCGGCGATGGAGCGGTTGCTCAGATACAAGGCCGCTGACGTCCGTTTGGCGAACATGTTTGAGCGCCACCAGGTGCGGAGTGCTCAGGATCTGTATCGCCTTCTCGAACTGCAGGCATGGATCCCGTTTCGATGGGAGATGCGTTACCCCCACATTGACCTGGTCAAGGTGCTGAAGATCACGTGCAGCTTCTTGTGGTCCAGCGCGAGGAACCAGAAGGAGCATGGGGTTGCCGGGTTTAACAAAATCAAACACGGGTTGCTCGTCGTGCCCACCGCGAAGCGATATGCGTCGGCCATGCCAGACGCTCCGGCGATGATCTTCGTCACTCGCGGCGAGCCTGCCGAGCACCCGATGTCGCTGTGGACGGTGCCCTTCAGTCCTGACGAGGTGGACCGCCGCCTTGAGTCGCTGTTCCTGGTTGAGAAGAGCCTTCGTCTGCTGTGTCTTCTCTACGTGATGAAGAACTGGCCAGCGGTGGTGACGGCTCGGTGTGATGGCTATCTGATGGAGATCTTCAGTGACGTAGCTGGTCGGGACCTCTACCGCTTTCTGTGCGAGGTCTCGGTCAAGGGCGACCTTGCTGGGGCGGGCTGGTAGAGCGATACCGTGCTGCTCGCGCCAGCTGCAGGGGGAGCGTCTTGGGGACGGCATGAAGTAGCGAAAGGATGTGTGTTCCCAGCGGGTTCTACAGGTAACGGCACCACTGTCTTCAGGGCAGATGCACGTGTGAGCTCTCTCGCTGTGGCCAATCCCGGCCACCCCCTCCGTCTCGCCCGAGACGGAGCACTCGCCCGCCGTCGCCCCAGGGCCACGGAGAAGGGAGTCCTCACATGACCGGCACGACTGCATTCACGATCACGGCGCGTTCCGCCCATCGCGAATGGGCCACGCGTCCCCCGGATGAACGGTTCGCCTCCGTTCACGCGCTCCACGAGGCCGCCCGCGCACGGCGTCTCGGCACCATGGAACGCCGCATCGACACCGGCGCCCTCGGGACCCTGGCGGTCACCGACGACGAGCTCGCCCTGCGCGACCCCGTCACCGGCACCGCGCCACTCACGCACTGGAGCTTCGAGCAGCTCGCCACCATCGCCGGTGCGCCGCCGAAGTACCTCCGCTCGCTTCCCGCGTCGATTGCCTCGGCGGCCATCAACCACGGGATGTCGCGGCAGGCCCGCGCACAGCACCAGCTGTTCGTGGACGATGCTGCCCCGGGGACCGTCCGCGCGATCACCTCGCCGCGGTACACACGGGTCCACCACGACGAGCTGGCCGGCCGGGTGCTCGACCTCATGGCGTCGCATCCCGCCTGGCACCTGCCGCTCGGCTATCAGGACGGCGTCTTCGGTGCGGCACGCGTCCCGTCGGGCGCGTACCTGGGGGATCGCGATGTCTTCCTGTTCCTGGTGGACGGGAACCGGGATCTCGACGACCCGACCGACGCCTCACGTTCGGGCCTGTTTCGCGGGTTCATCCTCCGGAACAGCGACGTGGGCGCCGCCGCCCTCAGCCTCGATGTGTTCCTGTTCAGGGCCGTCTGCGGGAATCACATCATCTGGGGCTTCCAGCACGTGGCCGGCTTCCGGCGCCGGCACGTGGGCACGACGATCCAGGATGCGTGGACGCACTCCCTTGCCGGCGTGCGCCAGGCGCTGGATGCCGACACGTCGGCGGATCGCGCGATGGTGCTCCGGGCGGCGACCACGGAGCTCGCGTCGACGCGTGACGACGTGATCCAGGCGGTGACGACGCGGCTCGAGTTGCCGCGGAAGGCCGCCACGGAGGCGTACGACCTCGCGGAGGTGTACGAGGGGAATCCGCGTTCTGTCTGGGGCTACGTGCAGGGGCTGACGCGACTCAGCCAGCGCACGCCCTGGCAGGACGGCCGGTTCGCCCTCGACCGCGCTGCCAGTCGCCTCCTCACCACGGTCCACTGACCTTGGTGCCTGCCGCGGACGCCCAGCGCGCCCGCGGCGCCTTGTCCCAATCACCCTGACGGGCCGGCCCAGGTCGGCCCGTTCCCTGCGCGAGCGCACTCGCGCCTGTCTGCACGACGCGCCTCAGTGGCCCGCCGTGCCCGACCGGCCGGAGGTCTGTCTCCGGCCCGCAAGGAGCCATCCCATGCCTCGTTCGACGACGCCGTTCTCGAGTGTGACCCCCACGCGCCATCGCGTGAGGGAGTTCGTGTGTGTGTATCGGCCGCTCCGCGATGCCGAAGGCCACGTGGTCTCGCTGCCGACGCTGGTCCTCAACAACCCGGAGACTGCCGCGCGAGCACTGACGCCGCTGCTCGCGCAGGAGCCGGTGGAGGTGTTCGCGATCGCGTGCCTCTCGGCGCGCAAGCGGCTGCTCGCCTGGCACCTCTGCTCGCGCGGCACGCGCACGGGCACGCAGGTGTCGATGCCGGACGTCTTCGTCCCGGCGGTCCTCACCCCGGGGACGACGGGGCTCATCGTCCTGCACAACCACCCGAGCGGCGAGCCGTCGCCGAGCGTGGACGACGTGGCCATCACCCGCCGGCTCCAGCTGTCGGCGGTGATCCTCGGCCTCGACCTGCACGACCACCTGATCGCCGGGGAGGGGGGGCAGTACTTCTCGTTCCGCGAGGCGGGCCTCCTGGGGACCGGTCTCGAGGAGATCGTCGCCGCGTGCGGCGCGCACCCCACCCAGGCTCCGCCACCCGTGCGGGGCTGACCTCACCGAAGCTGTCGAGGCCGGGCCATCACGCCATCGAGCGTGGGGCTCGCCTCGGCCTCCTCAAGCGCGAACGTGTTGCCCCACGTCGCCGCGGGGCTGCGGCCTTGACGAGCGCTTTAGGGCTCACGGGGACTCAGTGGCCCCTGAACGTGAGGATTCTTGCGCGCAAGTCGTGATTCTTGCGCAAATTGCGTATTAATTATTGCGCGAATGGTTGGATTCTTGCGCCAACAGGTGCATAGTTGCGCGTAGCGAGGTTCGCGCAACTGTCGAAGACTTCCGAATGGCCAGGCCTACACCCACCTCGAAGCTCGAGGCGATCGAGCGTATCGTTCGCGATCACCCAGATGGGGTCCGTGCTGCCGAGATTGCTGCTGCGCTCCCGGAGAAGTCAGCGAGTCGCACCCTGCAGAGCCAGCTGAGCCGCCTGGTGCGAGAAGGCCGGCTGGTGATGGATGGCGCGGGCAAGAGGACCCGATACCGCATCGCGGGCGCGCCAGAAACCACGGATGCGATGGCCGCGGCCGCCGGCGAGACTGCCATTCCGCTCACCCAGGAAGCGTTGAACATCCGGAAGCTCGTGCAGCGTCCGGAGGTCGCGCGACAGCCGGTGGGCTACAACCGCGAGTTCCTGGAACGTTACCGCCCCAACGAGGCCTTCTACTTGAGCGCCGAAGAGCGCTCGCGTCTCGCGGCCATCGCCAAGCGCCCGGCTGATTCGGTGCAGCCCGCAGGCACCTACGCGCGCACCATCCTGAACCGGCTGCTGATCGATCTGGCCTGGAACTCGAGCCGCCTCGAAGGCAACACCTACTCCCTGCTCGACACGAAACGTCTGATCGAATTCGGGCAACAGGCCGAAGGGCGCGCGCAGGCCGAGGCGCAGATGATCCTCAATCACAAGGACGCCATCGAATTCCTCGCCGAGAACGCGACCGAGATCGGCTTCAACCGGTACACGATCCTCAACCTGCACGGCATTCTCGCGAACAACCTCCTCGTCGACCCGACCGCTGCAGGAAGGTTGCGCTACATCGGCGTCGCCATCGGCGGCTCGGTGTACCTCCCTCCCGGCTCCCCGCAACTCATCGAAGAGTGCTTCGAGCAGGTGCTGGCGACCGCGGGCGCGATCCTCGATCCTTTGGAACAGGCGCTGTTCGCCATGGTCCACCTGCCCTACCTTCAGCCCTTCGACGACGTGAACAAGCGCGTCTCTCGGCTGGCGGCAAACATCCCGTTCATCAAGGGCAATCTTGCGCCTCTGTCGTTCACCGACGTGCCGCGCGATCTCTACACGCACGCCATGCTCGGCGTCTATGAACTCAATCGCACCGAGCTCTTGCGGGACGTCTTCATCTGGGCCTACGAGCGTTCCGCCGCACGCTACACCGCCATCCAACAGTCACTCGGCGAGCCGGACCCGTTCCGCTTGCGGTATCGAGAGGCGCTGCGCGTGCTGATCGGCGACATCGTCCGCGCTCGTCTGGACAGGCCGTCGGCCCCCCGCCACATCCAGGCATGGGCGGACAGCAACATCGAGGAGGCCGACCGCAACGCCTTCCGCACGGCAGCCGAGGACGAACTGCTTTCCCTGCACGACGGCAACTTCGCGCGCTACGGTCTTCGTCCCGCCGAGTTCGGTGCATGGCAGGCAGCGTGGGAGACCACACCGGACCCGCGACGCGACCTGAGGTGACCCAAGCCGCCACCTACGGTGGGACTTCGCCAACGCGCAGAGGTGCTGACTCACGGCAACGGCGGCGCCGGAAACAGCGCGTCGTACGGCGTCCACCACACTGTGTCTTCCGTGAACAACACGATCTGGCACGCCGACGAACTCGTCTCGTCCTGCTGAATGACGCCCCACCCGAAGGGCAAACCAGCCGACACGAGGCGGTCGAGGGCAGTCGCGAGGGTATCGCCGATCTCCACGCGCACCTCGAGCTGCTGTCCCATGCGCTCGTTGCTTCGTGGCAGCGGCGACGCGCCTCCGAGCACGCCCGGCGGCACCCCGGCAGACGCACTGGCGTCCTGCATCACGAGGTCGAAGAGTACGGCGAGCGGCGTGCCGCGCAGGACGAGCGGTACGACCGGGCGCTCGAGGGCCGTCCGGCAACGCAGCGCATCGTCGGACATCAGGCGTGTCACTCTCCCGCGCGTCGTCTCGCGCACGAGCACCGGGACCAACGCCGCGTCCGCGACGAACGTGTCGTGCACCTGGTGCTCGCGTAGCACGACGCCGACCGCGCGTTCTTGTCGCACCAGCGACTGCGCATGCGGCAGCCAGCCCTTCGAGAGCACCTGCGGCGGCTCCGGTGCGCGGGGTGTCTGGCCGCTGGCACCAACGGCGAAGGTGATACCGACAGCGATGGCCAGCAGCACCGGGGGAAGGCGCATGCATCATTCGACACCGGGACTGCTGGTGTCGGCTAGTCAGTGGGGGGAGCGTCAGGTCTCCGCACGCTGTCAGTCGCCCCTACAGGGAATGATGCGATCGGACAGCGACAGCGTCGAGCGCGGCGCGTCCAGGTAAGAGCCCCATCCGCGGCTTGCTTGCGCACGGGTACATGCGCGGCCGGGACCGCAACGTGCAGCTGTCACACACCGGAAGTACGACCCTTCACATGCCAGGTAACGGCGGACTCGAGGCGCGAGCGGGTCGCGCACCTGCAGGGCATTGTCGTCGGTCGGCTCGACCATGCGCCCGAGGAAGAGGAGCGCGCCGCTCTGGCGATCCCGAATGCCGGCAATCGATTGGGAAGTCCCATCGCAGTCGCGTCGCGACAGCCGCTCGTGGTGCCCAGCAGCGGTCAGACCTACGGCTTTGAAGCGTCATCCAGCCAATGGCGAACTGGTGCAATCTCCGAGTGGTGGTGACCGGCCATGCGACGGATGTCGCGCGCTTCCGGCGGGCGGCGGGCGCCCGCGACGTCGCGCGCGCGGTGTGCGGCAATTGTCGTCGCTTCGCCGGCGTTGTTCGAGCCGGAGTGTCGGACGCCGAGGCAGATGCAGCTCGCAAATGCGTTGTGCAGGTTCAGGGAGTTGGCTGCTGAAGTGGAGTCACTGTGAATCAGTACCTACCGCTCATCGAGCAATGGTTTACCGTCCGGATCGGAAGAGTTACACGGAAGTTCGGCAAAGCCGGTGCACGGCACGAGGGTCTCAGCGACGGCGTCGAGGGCGTGCAGTGGAATGCCGGCATCGATCGGGAACGGCAGATTGTGACCGTGGGCGTCAACCTGGAGGGCACGAAGCCTGGTGACTGGCCGATTGCACGCTTTCTCGAGCGCGAGCTAACCAAACCCAGGCTGCCAGCGATACTTCAGTCGCTGCCGAGAGCGGAACGCGTTGAAGTCTGGCTCGATAGGGATGCCTGGCAGCAGTCTCGAGTGCCGATCAAGGAGTGGCACATCGGGCCAGAGCCGCCGTTCTCCATTTCCAGACTGACCGACAAGACATGGAAGGACATGGTCACCGAGGCGTTGGCGTGCCTCGACGCTTCACGCGGCTATCGAGGGCGGGGGCGGCAGCTGGTCACGCTGCCGCACGCGGGAAGGCAGGTGAAGGACGTATCGCCTCATTTGCAGGTGAAGTGTGCCTTGGCAGGCGCAACGGTGTCCGCGGCCACTCTGGATGAGGCATGGGCGGTGCTCCGGCCCGTGCACGAGTACCTATTGCAAGCCACTGCACAGGGCAGCGGCAGGCGTGTGCAGGAGACCCGAGCCGAGTCTCGTCCAGCCTGGGACGAGGAGATGGCCGGGCTGGCCATCGAGCACTACTTCGAGTTCCTGAGGAAGCGTTCGAACGGCGAGGCTGACGCCGCGCGAGTGCAGCAGGCGATTCCCTCACGACTCCTGCAGGCACTCGGGGGCGCTGAGCTCGTGAAGCGGTTTCAGCAGATCAGTGGAGCGCTGGACGCAGCCGGGTTGGCACACCTCACAGAGTTTCCACCGATCGCAGATCCGCCTTCGGACGTGGTGACTGCGGTCGACGATTACTTGAGCATCCGAGGCACCGAGGTGTTTGGCGGCGATCCGGACTTTCCCCTGCCCACGATTGAGGGACCCGTGTCGCAGTTCTTCGTTTCCCCTCCTGATTGCTGGCCTCAGGGTCACTCGGCGGGCCGCGTCTCGCTTGTGGATAGTGCGGCGCTCGATGCGAGGAAGCGAAACATCGGGCGCCGCGGCGAGGAGTTCGTCCTGTATCTGGAGCGGCGCCGGCTCACGCAGTTGGGGCGGCCTGACCTGGCAGGCAGAGTGGTGTGGGCTGCGGATAAGCTCGGCGACGGGCTAGGTTACGACATCGAGTCGTTCGATGACGCCGGCACGCCCATTGTGATCGAGGTCAAGTCGACGGACCAGGGGAAGACCACACCGTTTCTACTCACCCGCCGGGAACTCGACGTCGCAGACGCGCGAGGGTCAGCATTCCGACTCTATCGCGTCTTTAACCTGCGTGATGCTCCTCGGCTATACGAACTGAGGGGGCCTCTGTCGGCATGCTGCGATCTTACGCCTCAGGTGTTCAGGGCCGTGCCGCGTAGTCCAGCAGTGTCGGTCGAGGAGGCCGACTCCTGAACATGCCCTGGGAATTCTTCCTAACAGAGAGCACATCTTCGAGCTACGTACGCCGGGCCGATCCGCTTGGCTTCCGCGCTGCTGCCGATTGCTAAGCGGACATACTGGCTCCTGCACTGAGCAACCGCGCACACGACGCTGTCGAAGGTCCACGTTCAGGTGCGCTTCACCAAGTACTCGAATCTTCGCCCGTTCTTGCGCCAGGTCAGCTCACCGGCCTCACGACGGTGCGCGAGCTCGGAGTCGGAGATGCGAAGCGCTTTGCGCGCGTCCACCGACGGCAACCATTCGCCTTCCTCATTAGATGCGGCGCGGGAAGCGGCCGGCGACGGACGCTGGGGATCGTCCGCAAGCTTCCTCAGGCGGTGACCAGTCACAACGAATTTACGCTGCCGAAGGCGCTCGTTCCATCCGTTCGCCGTACCAATCGTCAGTGGGTCATTCAGGAGGCCTGCCCTCTCCTCGGCCCTCGTTAGAGCCTCAAATCGCGCACGGAGAGAGTACTCAGCCGAGACGAAGCACTCCTTGCGGTGCAGCACCGGCGGGTTATCGCGATCCATGTACGACTTGTAGTGCGTGCGAACACGTTTCAGCTCGGCGACGAACGTCTCCTTCAATCTCGGGTGCGGGTCCTCATCGAAGTCGGGATAGCAAAGGAACGACACCGCTGGCTTGTCTCTGCGGAGCTTAACCAGCGTCGCGCCAGGTACGTCCCCGTACAGCACGCGACCACAGCCTTCGTACACGCGGAGCAACACAGGCAACTCCGCCACCGCGCTCACGTGAACGTAGAGCGCTTCGGGCGTCAACTTGCCGATTGGCGAGCTCGCACACTCTCGCGCGATCGCGGCCTGATCACCGGCGGCAAACAGCAACTCGCGGCCCAGGGTCGTGGCTCCGGTGTAGCTGCCAAAGAAGGCGCGAATGTCGGCTTGCAGATCCTGTGGGAGTGCGGAGAATCTCGGCGTCTTGCGCAAGGCGCCGAGAGCCAGGTAGACGAGCAGATCGCGCTGGCGGCGGAGCGCGGACTTCTCCCAAGCAGAGGCATCCGTCGAGTGTGACAGAAGACGAATCGCTCGCTCGATGGAGCCGAACCGCTGACCGATCTCTGTCGCCGAGGGCAACTCGCCGGCAACCGGCGCGCGTCCGCGTTCGACCAGGAAGTCGAGAAGCGGCTGGAGGAGGTCGCGGTTCTCGTCCAGGCTGAGTGTGATTCGCTGACGGGGACTTGGCGCCGAGTACGTGGATGCGCGCGCCAAGAAACCTTCGCGCGCAGTGGCATCCCTGAAGACGAAGAACACGCCAGGGGCTGCGGCGTCGGGCGGCGTGCCGAGTTCGCTCTCGATCCACGAGCGAAGTTCGTCGTGCTCATAGAACTTCTGGAAGGTGCCCTTCGCCGTGATGAGACCGTCGCCGTGCGGAACGGCCTGTCCCAGGCTCACATCCCAATCGAGGCGCGCGGCCACAAGCAGCACTTGTCTGCAGAGCGACCACGCCTCTCGAAGCACGTAGGCACGTTCCGCGGGTTGCTCGATGACGTTGACGACGTAGCCGAGGTTGACAATCGCGGCCGGCTGCTTTGGAGAGTCGGCTGCGAAGTACGGATCCCAGCCCGACGCGGCTGTCCCCAACTGCTGCAGGACCTTGATGTCGTTGCCTCGGCCGCAGCCGTAGTCGAACACGTCCTGTCCCCGTCCGACGAGACCACCGGCAAGGGCGAGAGCCAGAGGTCGGGAGAGGTCGGTGCGGTACATCGCGGTTCGCGCTCGCGCTGCGAACAGGTCTTGCATCTTCGCCTTGTATTCGCTATTCTCCATGTTGGACCGCCGCTCGCCACCCCCACCTCTCCTGCGAGGGCGCACCGGATGCAGTATGGCCGACACCCAGGGGTGCCGAGGGCCTGGTTTCTTCTCGCCAGCGGCCGTTCAGAGCGCTACACTCACAGGTCATCCACGGGGCTGACCACTACCAATAGCGGTCCCTATCGGTAAAGACCATAAATCTCGCGGTGACAAGGAGTTCTGAGCACCATGGCCGTCGTTGAACAGGGCAGGGTGAGTCTTGAGCCGGCGTTTGGCCGTCACGAGACGTTTGCCCCGCGGTACGGCTGGTTCAAGAAGGCCGTCGACGGCGTTGCTGCCGACCCCGAGGTGTTCAACGCCGACGATGCCACGCTGCGGCTGGGTGTCGGCAAGAACATGGTCCGCTCCATCAGGTTCTGGGCGGCTGCGGCCCACGTGATTCATGTCGAGAAGGTGGGCCGCCGTGAGCAGTTGTCGCTCACGCGATTCGGCGAAACGGTGTTTGGCGAGGGTGGCTGGGACCCGTACCTCGAACTGCCTGGCACTCTGTGGCTGCTGCACTGGCGGATGTTCGAGCCGAGGTGCCAGCTGCCTGTCTGGTGGTTCGCGCTCAACGACCTCACGCAGCCGGACTTCACCGTTGCCGGTCTTTCCAAGCTGGCCATGGAGGCCGTGTCTGTCGTGTACGGGCTCAAAGAGCCGGCTGAAAGCTCGGTCAAGCGCGACGCGGAGTGCCTAATCCACACCTACGCGAGGCGAACGGAGGGCCGCGTCGCCTCAGACGATGCACTAGCATGTCCATTCCGTATGCTCGGCCTTGTCGAGCAGGAGCCGGGCCGTCCCGGCACGTACCGCTTTCGCGTCGGACCAAAACCGAACCTTCCCCCAGAAATCGTCGCGTTTGCTGCCGTCGAGTTCAGTTCGCGCTATACGGGCGCATCGAGGTCCGTTGCCCTAGGGCGACTGCTTCGCGACCCAGGCTCGCCAGGGCGTCTGTTCAAACTTGATGAAGACAGCGTGATCTCCGCGCTGACGCACGTGGCGCGTGCTCGCAGCAGTGACTTGCACTTTACAGACACCGCAGGTGTCAGCGCCTTGCAGGTCCATGGCGATCCCCATGCCATCGCACTCGATGTCTTGAACACCTACTTCGCCCGAGTAACTGGCACCGGGCAAAGGCTCGAGAGTCTCCGCGACGAAAGAGACCTGATCAGCGTGTCAGAAGCGACCACGGCCACCCGTCGTCGTGGCGCAAGGAAGCCCCATGCCGCGCTCGCCTAGACAGTTCACTCGGTCGGCCAACGTCGAGCGCGACAGAGATGTATCTGCTGTCGAGTCGTACGTGCCGACGGTGCGTGCACTCGAGCTGATCGAGCGCCTCGCCGAGGATCTCGAGCGGGGTACTGGCGGCGCGTACTCAATCATCGGACCATACGGGTCTGGCAAGTCCTCCGCGGCGCTGTTCATCGAAGCCTTACTGAGCACAGAAGATTCGAGCCTCACGCGGGTCGCGCTGGCTAAGTTGAAGGCGTCGAACCCGGAGCTGGCGAAGCGATTCGCCCGTGGCCGGCGTGCATGGAGTCAGGGATTCATCGCGGCAACAGCGGCCGCGCAGCGTGAGCCTGTGGCCGCGACCGTGATTCGCGCGCTCAAGTCCGCACGGCCCGCGGTCAAGCGGGTGCCTGGCGACGACCGCCTGTCTGAGTGGCTCGAAGAGTACACGTTTGATCGGCCTTTGCTGCTCGTACTGGATGAGTTCGGCAAGAACCTTGAGTTCTACGCCGAACATCCTGCGGAATCAGATCTGTACCTGCTCCAGCAGTTGGCGGAGCGTGCCGTCGACCCGCAGCCGGCGCCGCTGTTTGTCATCACGCTGCAGCATTTGGCATTTGAGGAATACCTCTCCCTTTCAGCCCCAACGGTGCAGCGCGAATGGGCCAAGATTCAGGGTCGTTTCGCAGATGTCCCCTTCGCCGAGACACCGAGACAGGTCCGACGGCTCATTGCGTCGGCGTTGTCCGAGTATGCGAACGCGAAAGACGAACACCTTGAGCAGGCAGAGGCGCATATGGCTGCCCTGCACCGGCTCAACCTCGACGCGTACATGGACAGTGCGCAAGAGGTGTTGGCGGTGTACCCGTTGCACCCGCTCTCTGTCGCTGCGCTCCCGGAGCTCTGCGCCAAGTTTGCGCAGAACGAGCGGACGCTCTTTTCGTTCCTTCGGTCGAACGACCCGCATTCGGTCACGCACTACCTGCGACAGCCGTGGCTCGACGACCAGCGGCCTCGGCTGAAGCTCGACTCTTTGTACGACTACTTCGTCGAATCGGCGCGTTCACAGTTGATGGCCGCCCGAGGAGCGCGGCGCTGGCTGGAAATCGAGGGCCGCATTCGCGATGCCGCCGCGACGCTCGATGTCAAGGAGCTCGCCGTCCTCAAGGCCGTTGGCGTGCTCAACCTCGTCTCGGCCGGTAGCACGCTTCGGGCGTCGCGTGATGTCGTGGTGTACGCCTGCACGGATCACCCCGGAGATCGACAGGCCGCTGACTTCGTCAAGAAGACGCTCGATAGGCTCGAGGCTGCAAACGTCTTGACCTACCGGCAGTTCGCAGACGAGTTCCGCATCTGGTTCGGCTCTGATTTCGATCTAACGGCGGCATACGACCAAGCCCAGCGTGACATCGAGGGCCAGTCGGTCGCGGCGATGCTCGAGACGGTTCGGCCGCGGAGCCCGCTCGTTGCCGGCGAGTTCAGCGTGACAACGGGCGTGCTTCGTTCGTTCGAATGCCGATACGCCGACCAGTACACGGACCTGAAGACCATCCAGCCAGCACACGTTGCGTGCGACGGAATTCTCGCGCTTTGGGTGGGTGAGAAGGCGCCGGTCGCTATCGGCAACGACGGCCCGCGCCCAGTCGTCTTGGCCACGCCACAGCGCGCACGGAAACTTCGCGCGTCAGTCACCGAAGTCGCGGCCTACCGTCGTGTTCTGGAGCGGAGCACGGCGCTCGAGCAGGACTGGGTGGCTCGCCGGGAGCTCGTGGAGAGATTGGTGCTCGCGGAGCAGCGTCTCGACGCCGAGTTGTGGTCGATCTTCGAAGCAGACGGGGCTCGCGTCGGCTATAGTGCGCTCCACAAGACTGGAGCGAGAGACCTCGAGCCTGGACGGGCGACTCAGGTGATCTCCCGCATTGGTGCCGAAACCTACTCCAAGGCTCCCGTCATCAGGAACGAGGTCATCGGCCGGCACGAGTTGACCTCTCAGGGCGCCGCGGCACGCCGCGAACTCGTCGAAGCGCTCGTCGAGCGCTCCAACGAGGAGAACCTTGGGATCACTGGGTTCGGTCCCGAGTATGCCATTTACCTGGCGCTGCTCGCGGACAGTGGTATCCACCGCAAGCAGGACGGCGGGCATGTCCTGAGTCGCCCCAAGAACGGCCACGAATTCGGCGCAGTATGGGAGGCGATGAAGGCTGACCTCCAGGCCAGTCACTTCCGGAAGCTGAAAGTCTCTGAGCTGATGGAGAAGGTGAGCCAACCTCCCTACGGCCTCCGGCAGGGGCCCTTCTTCGTGCTGTTTCCCGCGCTCCTGCTGCAGCACCGGCAAGAGCTTGCTGTGTACGAGCAGGGTATCTTTCAGCCCAGCGTGGCCGCCGATCTACTCGAGCGGATGGCCAAGAACCCCGAAAAATTCGAGGTTCGCTCATTCGGGCTGCAGAAGGGCCGCCGGTCCAAGGTACTTCGTGCCTGCCTGAGTCGCCTGGGCATCTCGGTGCCCCCGAAGGACTTTGGCAACCCGCATCTGCTCCATGTCGTGCGCCCGCTGCTGCGCACGTATCGAGTCCTGCCGCTGTTTGCGCACAACACCAAGAGAGTCTCTCCGGAAGCAAGTCAGGTGCGGAACGTCCTGACCAATGCGAAAGAGCCTGACCAGCTTCTGTTCGTCGAGCTTCCTCGAGCTTTGGGTCTAGAGCCCTTCGGGACGAGTGGTGAGAACAGCGGGGGCGATCCCGAGAACTTCGCCGAACAGCTAGCCCAAGCGATGAAGGAGCTTCAGTCCTGCTACGGTGAAACGCTCGCCCAGCTGAAGCAGCTCGGTGCTGGCCAGCTCCGGGTCGCTCCAGATGAATTCCGCGAGGCCTTGCGCCTGCGAGCCACTCCGCTATTGGAGCGGGCGGGGCAGCCTGATGTCAGATCGTTTCTCCTCGTAGCGTCTGACACTGTGCTCGACGACGAGGCCTGGTTCGAGAACCTGGCGATGAATCTGTCGAGCAAGGCCCCGAAGATTTGGCGTGACGACGATGTCACCGTATTCGAGGCCAACCTGCGCGCGAGAATCAGTGCGCTGCAGCGGTTGGAGTTCCTGTACCAGGGAGATCCCGACGTTCAGCGTGCCAGCGGCGTCTACCGCATTTGCCTGACAGAGGCCGATGGAACGGAGCATCAGCTGACCGCCTACGGCACGAGAGAAAATAAGGCCTTGCGAAAGCTCGTGCAGAGGGCTATTACAGAGGCCGTCGGCCTCGGCGGACCCCAGGCGGGGCCGGCGCTGGCCAGGCTGCTGATCGAGGAGCTCGCCGAGCAGCCTGTCGGGAGAGCGCAAGGAAAGTAAGACCACTCATGTCGACCACTCGTCGCCACGTACTTGGGATCTCCGGTGGCAAGGACAGCGCAGCCCTCGCGGTGTTCATGCGCGACCGTGTGCCTGAGATGGAGTATTTCTTCTGCGACACGGGCGCCGAGTTGCCGGAGACGTACGAGTACCTCCTCAAGCTCGAGTCGTTTCTCGGCAAGCCTATCAACCGTCTGAACTCCGGCCGCCCGTTCGAGCACTGGATGGAGGTGTACAGGGGCACCCTGCCCTCGCCTCAAATGCGCTGGTGCACGAAGAACATGAAGCTGAAGCCCCTTGAGGCGTGGCTGGGCGACGACCCCGCCTACAGCTACGTGGCCATTCGGGCCGACGAGGACCGCGAAGGCTACATCTCGACGAAGCAGAACATCGAGTCCGTGTTCCCGTTCCGCGAGCACGCGATCGACATGGAGGGGGTCCGGCAGATCCTCGACAACGCCGGCCTGGGTCTCCCCAAGTACTACGAGTGGCGCACGCGGTCTGGCTGCTACTTCTGTTTCTTCCAGCGCAAGTCAGAGTGGGTACGACTGAAGGAACGGCACCCGGAGTTGTTCGAAGAGGCCCTTCGCCTCGAGAACAAGGTGCGCTACGAGCAGACCGCGATGCAGGGCCGCACGTATACCTGGTCGCAGGGGGAGACTCTTGAGGAGCTAGTGGCCAGACGTGACGAAATCCTAAAAGCCGACGAGGCCGCGAGGCTCAAGGCCTCGAAGTCGTCGCGATTGCTAAGCGTCCTTGACGACGAGGACGACGAGGCACCCTGTCTCGTGTGCCACCTGTAGCCTGTCCGTACCTTTGTGCCAGAGCAGCCGATTGGCAGATCACTTCCACCACTCTGAGGTCAGGATCGCGGTAGCTCGCGACTCGGAGCATGTATCTGTGTCGCTCTCGCTCAAGTCGGGAGACTTGTCAACGATACTGAACGCCCCGACAGAGACATTGACCGAGCAACAGCATGCTGCTGTGGTTGCAAGGATTGTGTCGTTCGATCCGTCAATGGTCCAGCAGTTGCAGCTCGGGCAGACGATCACTTACAGGACTAGGACGAGGCGTACCGAGCGGCTCAGGACGCTGGTACGAAGCGTCGAAGATGCTTCTCTTGGACGCGCTAGTCTTGAATCGCTGCTTGTTCCGATTCTGAATCCACTCACATTAGATCGATCTCTTCCGCATCAGCAGGCAGGCATCGAGTGGCTCAGCGGGCGCGCTCGCGCAATTCTCGCCGATGACATGGGCTTGGGAAAGACCGCCCAGGCTGCAATTGCCGCCGCGAAGCTGATTGAGACCGGTGCGATAGACCGAGGTCTCGTTTTGGCACCTAAGAGCCTACTCGACGTCTGGGTGAGAGAACTCGCGAAATGGGCACCGAACCTTCACGCGTGCGCAATTGTCCCATCAGCGTCCGATAAATCTCGAGTGTGGGAGCTGCTCGTTTCTCGAGTACATATTGCAATCACAAACTATGAACAAGTTCGCGAGTGTCCACGGGTCCTGACTCAAGCCCCGCTGCCTCTAGTCATTCTCGACGAGGCGCACAAGATTAGGAACACTGAGACAGCCACGGCCGCTGGTGTGCGACAGATCAAGGCGCTTCGGCTGTGGGCTCTCACAGGCACGCCTGTTGAGAACAGCTCAAGCGACTTGGCTAGCCTACTGGATCTAATGGGGGAGTCACGAAGATCATTGAGTCACCTTCGAGAGCTGCCAATTGAGACTCTCAGGTCCTTGGCGCGACCGCTGATGATTCGAAGAGTCAAGAGCGATGTGCTGCCGCAGACCTATAGGGTTCACAAGTCCGTCGTGAGGCTGGAGCTAAGCAAAGAACAAAGAGAAGCTTACGAGAAGGAACTTACGGTAAGCTCCAACCGACCCGGAGCACCATTGATTAGGAACGCACGACTTCGCCAGATCTGTGACTTAGAGCGGCAAACGGGTGCCAGCGCCAAGCTCGACTACATCAGGACGGCGCTTGACACACTAGGCTCAGGCGACAAGGCCGTTGTGTTCTCGTTCACTCGGCTACCTCTCCGCTCACTTGCAGCGAGCCTCGGGTCTAAGTGCAGGCTCCTCACTGGTGCCGCAGACATAGAGACGCGCCGAAAAGCCGTGAACGACTTCTCAACCGATCCATTCGTAAAGGTTCTTCTCGCCACAATAGGCGTCGGCGCTGAGGGCCTAACGCTGACAGCAGCCAACAAGCTCTACTTCGTGAATCTTTGGTGGAATCCAAGTACGAACAATCAAGCCAGAGATAGGCTGATTCGCATCGGCCAGACGAGAGACGTCGAGGTCACTGTGCTGGTTGCGAAAGGTACGGTCGAAGAGCATCTTCTCGAAACGCTTCAGCGGAAGCAAATGCTCTTCGACTCGCTTATTAAGCCTACCGAGCCGGCGAATTAGCTGGTCTCCAGTTCAGCCCAGGCCTCGTCGAAATCGGCTGCGGTTAGCTGCGGGATATGCAACTGCTGCCAGCGGAATTTAATGTCAGAAAGCTCATCAGCATTGTAGGAATCAAGGCCGAGTCTCCAGCATACAAGCTGTTGCGCGAGTTGTACCGCTTCCTTGCGCTCCTCGTTTCGCATCCTGTTGCTTCCATCAGGTGACGGCACGAGAAGCAGGCTTCGCCAGGGGTAGCCGTGCATGTCCCAGCTCACTCGGCGTAGCCGTGCTAAGGTGGCAGCAACAGAAGCCTCATTTGGGTTCTGATCCGGTAGTTCTTTGTCAAGCGTCACACGAACAACCCGCGCGAACAGCTCGAGCCCAATGGGCCAGAACATCAACGTATCGGATTGACCAGGCTCGCGCTCTTTAGCGTGCACGCGATGAAGGGTGGGATTGTCACGGAGCTCTGGGAAGACCGAGAGTATCGAGTTCCAGTAAACAACAAGTTCAGCAAAGAGCTTGTCAAGATAGTCTTCCTCTGGGCGAAAGCGTTTGAACGCCTCTACGTCTTGCTCTCTCACGCCCCCATTGCCCCAGCCTTCCTGCTCCCTCCACAAGCTCTGTAGCAGAGTTTGATTGACCGAGTAAAGAGTCTGTAGGCTCGTAAAGTACGAATCTGTTGCCGAAAGATTCTTGCCACGGGTCTTGATGCGAGCTGAGTCGGTAGCCACTGTCCAACGGAAGAACTCATGCTCTGAAATTAGGCGACGCGTCAGAATGGCAAAGGCGTCGTCCTCATCCATGATGATGTTCGTGTCCTTGTCGGTTGGCTTTGCGTACCGATTCAGGCTGGAGAAGAGCCTACGGTAGGCTGTCAGGAAAGCCGCATCCGTCTCGTCCCTTTTCACAACGATCAGGACAGAGATCTCCTCATCTGCAAAACCCGGCGGGCAGGATGCTGACAGCTCATCAGTTCTGTCAAGAAGAGTCTTGATTGCCTTGAGGCGATGCTGGCCATCCAAGGCGTAGTATTTCTGTTCGCCACTGAAGGTCAAGACCCCGAACGAGTCATCTAGGCCTTGATCAGCGAAAATCCTGAACTGAGGGTCGTCACTGATATGTACAGGATAGAACTGTGGACGCCCTCCTATTGCCGCGACGACCAGCGATGAGAAGAAGCGGTCCTGTCGCTTTGTGAGAAACGACACGATCTGCTTACGTACTCGTCCCTCCTGTAGCTCTCGCTGGATTGCGTGATCAAGCGTTCGCTCCTCGGAGACTTCTGTGGCGAAGCGGACCTCGCTTGCAACCTCACGCATCTTCATCTTGACGATGTAGTATCGCCAAGAGCCCATCGAAGCGCGGAGTGCTGGATACAGGTTCACAGAGATTCTCCTTGAGCTATGCGGGCTGAGGAGCGCCTAGGCGCGCTCGAATACCCGGACTGTGATTCGCGGGAGGGCCGAAGCAATCGATGAGCCAGGACTCAACGCTGCTTATCAAGGAAGCGTCCATCGGACACCACCAGAACAGAATCGGCGTAAATATGGCTCGAGCTAGCCGAAGGTCTTCGTTGTCGGGTCTGCAGTGCTCCTTGAAGCGCCTGCGCAGGTCGGTGGTCTTCCCGACATAGATCGGAGTCTTGAGAGTTGACATCAAGGCGTCTCCGGCACAAATTCGGCTCGAAGCGCTTGCTATCATCATGTAAACGCCTGGCGTTCGCGGCACATTGTCGGCATGCACCATGCCGAGCGGTTGGCTTCTCCAGTGGCCCATGCGATGTTCAGAGAACAGTCCATTCGCAGCCACCCAAGTGTTCCTAGTAAGCGACCAGCCTTTCGGGAGAGTCACGCCGGGCTATGCTCCTGGATCCGAGCCCGAAGGCGAACCGAACTGGCTGGGAACCATGCCGAGAGCTCATGCATTCTCCCAAGGAACAGGGGAGGACGGACGGGATGCTCTCCAATCAGCGCGCCCCACTCATTGACAAGGACTGTCGCGTAATCGTCCGCGTGCCGCGATAGGTAGGTGGCGACACTCGTCGCCGACTCGTGACCGACGTGCTCGGACAATGTCAGGGTCTTGCCTCCAAAGTGGGGGCACACGACGTCACGGTCGCGGTGGAGAAGGTACCGCTGCCCGATACGAGGTCCTCTCCACCTCGCACCGGGCTTCAGTGGCGTGCCGTGGAGAATGTGCGAGCCGCTGACCAACTGTCCACTGACCAAGAACTCCAGCCGCTGGGAGATCTGTCCCGCGACGCATGCGGGCGACGACCTCGGATAGACCAGCACCTCCCCATAAGCAGTTTGCGTGAAGAAGGGAAGAAGGTCTATGGAGTCCTCGGACAAGACGGGTGCAAGGAGCCCAACAAATACCTGCGCGACTGTTGGATCGACCGGTAGGCCAACCTGAAGAGCTCCACTTCTGTCCCTTGTCACAATGACCGGCCGCCAGCCGCGCCCATGACGTCGGAGCTCGTAACGGTCGTCGTCCCTTAAGGGTGCGGCGGAACTTCCGCCATAGTAGGGAAGGCCGAGCATATCTGAGTGTGCTCTTGTATATCAACGAGCCGGCAGGAGTCTAGGCTGACCGCGACGGCGACTCGGTCACCACTGCTAGAAGACGGGCCCACCGCCCTGTTCTGACATCGGCCTGCGAACACGCGGCTTTAGTTTAGTACACCCAACGGTCAATTGGTCCGAGACCGGCAAGGTACAGCACGTCCTGAGCAGCGCCAACGCGATCGGGTTGGCGTGCGCTGAGCGAGGTCAATGGGGCCGCCGGCCAGCCTTGCTAGACCGCCGGTTCGAGCCAGTCCACCATCGTGCCGGCGAAGAGCGTGGCGACGCCGAGACCGAGAAGCGCGAGCGCGCCGTACGCCGCGGCGCCCGAGCACGGCGCCGAGCCGCCGCCCCACCAGTAGTCATCTCCACCGAGTCCCTCGCGCCCGGCCCACGCAACTCGCGCCGCGACGCCTTGTAGTTGTAGGAGGCTACCGGCACGCCGGCGCACGGCTACACCAGCGGTGGCGCTGCACCGTGCCGGCGGGGGCGATGGCCGGCCCGGGCAGCGGTGTGTTGTTGAAGAAGCAGACATCCAGGTAGCAACGGAGGACTACGGTTCGACAGGGGCCACCAGCGGCCCAGCGGCGCACCATTCCACATCGGCGTCGGATCGATCTCAGGTCGACGACCGTCGCCCTGCGGCATCATGCACAATGTCGAGATGCAGGCCTCAATCACTCGCGACCCTGAGGTGATGCACGGGACGCCTGTTTTCCGGGGGACGGGCGTCCCGGTGAAGACGCTGTTCGACTACCTGGAAAACGGCGAGTCCTTGGACGACTTCCTAGAAGGCTACCCGACCGTCAGCCGTGCGCTCGCTGTGCAGGTGCTCGAGGAGGGCAAGGAGGTGCGCCTGGCTCGCTTCTGATGCGAATCCTGATCGATGAGTGTGTGGACCAGCGCCTCCGCCATTCGTTCCTGGGCCACCACTGCGAGACCGCCGCGCGCCCAGATGGCGGGCCTGAAGAACGGCGCGCTTCTGGCGGCTGCCGAGGCCGCTGGCTTCGACGTCCTTGTGACGACCGATCAAGAGATCCCCTTCCAGCAGGAACTGGCGGGGCGCCGGGTCGCGGTGGTCATCCTCTCTGCGCCAACCAACCTCTGTCTGAACTCATGGTGCTGATGCCGGCCGCGCTGTCGGCCCTCAACGACCTTGCGCCACGGCAAGCACGGCGTGTCGAGGGCGGCTGGTAGTTCGATGGCACGCCGGCCGCGCACCTGGATCACCGACATGAGGCACTACCTGGACGACGGCATGCTCGCCGACATGCCCGCGCCGGCCATGGACCTCGCGCTGCACCTCGGCGCCATCGTCGCGTGGGTGAGCAGCCACGCCGCGGCACCGATGCCGGAGACCAACGTGCGCTGCCGCGTCCGAACCCGGGCGCACGGACGCTGCGTCGGCGACCTCTACGCGGGACCGGCCAAGGACGATGCCATCGAGTGGTTCTGCGTGCTGTGTCGCGAGTCCGGGCGGATCAGCGGCTGGCGCGACACGCTCTGGGACCGGTCGTCGCGTCCGCGCTGACAGCGTTCACGCTCCCTCAGCCGCTCACGCGGACCGCCGACCGTAAGGTCACGCGCGTGCGGCGGGTTCTACTGATAGAGCCCCAGCGCTCCTTTCCCCCGCCGGCTTCGGCCGGCGGAGATGTCCGTCGCAGCGTCGGCATCGGCGCTCGTCGTCCTGGCGAGCGTAATCACTTCCTCTGTCGCCCGATTCCCGGGCCGGAGGTCACGATGTCCATCATCCTGCCGCCGCACCACCACGGTTATCTGCGCGCTGCGCGTCGCCGCCCCTCCCCTTCATCCCGCACTCGCTACACGCTGCTCGCGCCGCCCTCTCGCCTCACACCAGAGGAAGCCGCCGCGCTGCTGCGGCTTCCGCGTCGCGCCCTTCGAGTCGACCTCGAGTGGTTCGTGCCCGGCTTCGGCGACACCACTGGCCAGCCGCCACTCGAACTGCGCGCTTGAATCCGGGCAGGAGCCCAGGCCGAGACCGAAGGTGCCGATCTGAAGGTCGGCACCCACGTCCCCACTCCCACCTCCCTACGCCCACCTCCCCACGCCCCAGTCACGACGTCGCGCTGGCGCCGTCAGCCCAGCCGCAAGGCCCACGCTGATGCGCTTGAGCCAAGACCACTTTCGCCAATCGTGCGAACCGCCTCCGAATCTCACCAGTCAGTAGGCGATTACTGTTGCATCTGTGGAACCGTAGGCGATACAATGGTTTGCGGCCGACATTCAGTCTTGGACTCGAACCCGCGACCATTCCAAGATCCAAGTGCATGCAGTAGCTTTCGCAGTAGCAACGGCGAAACTGCGAGCCGAGATCGCGACTCTTACGAACATTACTGCCCTAGTGCTGGTCCGCCCACCGAACCATCGCCTCCTGGGAGCCATCAAGAGCACGCCCTTCACGTAGTGCGACTCGCGACGGTGGCGACCTTGCTCGCGCCTTGACTCCCGTCAGACCCAGCCCGTCCGTGCGTCTCATCGCAGAGGAGCTGGATGGACCACCAACACCTGCGGCAAACAGGGCGTGAGTCGACCCTCACCGATGACGACCTGAGGCGGATGGCCGAGCGCGCCCGCATCCGCCATGCGCGCGACATCGTCGTCGCCCTCGCGCGCGACCGGCTGAAAGACATCCTCGACATAAGCGGGCAGGTCCTGTACAGCGGCGCCTCGACGCTGAAGAAGGGCGAGGTCTACCTTCTCGGCCTCAACCCCGGCGGCGACCCGCGCAATCCGGCCTTCAGGACAATTCGCCAGAGCCTGGCGATGCTGAAGTCCGACGAGCTCGCGTCCAACGGGCTGCCATCGAGCGAGTGGAACAGCTACGGCCACGCCACGTGGAAGGGGCGCAATACGCTGCAGCGTCGAATCCTCTGGCTGCTCGGGCAGTTGGGCCTCGACCCGCTCACGGTCGCAGCGTCGAACCTGATCTTCGTGCGGAGCCGCGACGAGACGAGCCTCCAGTACGACGCCTACGCCGACGTGTGCTGGAGCGTACACGAGCGCGTGCTGCAGCTCGTGGAGCCGAGGCTGGTGATCGCGTACGGCGGTACGCCATACAAGCGACTCGGCGAGCGGCTCGGCGTCTACAACGAGCAACGATTCGCTGCCGGCCACGGCGACTGGGAGTGCCGCTGTTTCGACGTGCCCGGCCGGTTCCGGGTTGTCGGCATTCCTCATATGGGCCGGTACGCGATAGATCGCCACCCCGAGGTCGTGGACTGGATCAAGCGCTTGTAGCGCACGCACGTTCAGCGTCTCTCTGAATCCCGAATCACGAGGTCTCACGGTGAACCGCCCATACCTTGAAACGCTGTGCAAGGGAACGCTTTCCAGGTTGCCTGGCAAAGCCATCTTCCAGCGAGAGCCGCTGCCGGTTCGACCGGCGTGGTCGCGTGTCCAGGGCATGATGCTCGGTCTGGCCATCGGTGATGCGCTTGGCAACACGAGTGAGGCGCAGCTGCCAGAGCGGCGTCGCCTGCGGTACGGCGAGATCAGGGACTACCTGCCGAACCATCACGTCGGCGGCGAGCGAAGAGGCGCGCCTTCGGACGACTCGCAGATGGCCTTCTGGACGCTCGAACAGATGGTCCTCGACAGGAGCTACATCCCCGAACACGTGGCGCGGACGTTCGCAACGCGTCGCATCTTCGGCATCGGCTCGGCCGTTCGCGAGTTCGTGAGCGAGATTCGGGAGGGCACGCCCTGGCACGAGGCCGCGCCGGAGTCCGCAGGAAACGGCGCGTTGATGCGGATTGCCCCCATAGTGATTCCGCACCTTGTACGGCCCTCGGCGGAACTGTGGGTCGATGCCGCCGTCCTGTCGCTGACGACGCACAGGGACCCTGCGGCGACGGCGTCGAGCCTCGCATTCGTGTCCGTGCTCTGGCAGTTGCTCGGCGCCGAGGCGGCACCGTCGCCCGATTGGTTTCGGGCGGAGTTCCTGCAGATTCTCGGGGAACTCGAAACGGGGCAGCAGTACTCGCCACGGGGTGGCTGGTACAGCGGCCAAACGGGAACGTTTTCCGAACTCGTGACGCGGCGAATCGAGGATGCCTGCGATCGGGGATGGTCGGTGCTGGACGCGTGCGACGCGTTCTACTCCGGTGCCTATCTCCTCGAGACCTTGCCATGCGTGATCTACCTGCTGATGCGGTGCGCGCACGATCCGGAAGAAGCCATCGTCCGCGCGGTGAACGACACCTATGACAACGACACCGTCGCTGCCATCGTCGGCGCGGCTGTCGGTGCACTGCACGGCATCGACGCGCTTCCCCGCCGCTGGCGCGACGCGCTGACGGGACGCACCGGGGCCGACGACGACGGTCGCATGTTCGAGATCCTCGATCAGGCGAGAGAGGTCTTCGACCCCGGCGCGTAGCCGGAACCGCCAACCGTCTCGCGCACCATCTCCTCCGGGGTCACGCACCCGAGCGGGATGATGGGAGTGCATGCGAAGAAGTGCATCAGCTCCGCGGGCGTCTCCGGCCCGTCGCCGCGCGCGTGGGTGGCCCTCGCCATGAACGCGTAATCGTTCATGGTGCCCAGCACGCTCCGGTCATTCGTTCGGGCGAAGACCACCTCGGACATCTGCTGCCGCTCCTGCTCGACCTGGGCGGCAGGGACACCGAGGGCGGTGAGGCCGTCGCTCACAGCATCCGTCAGCGCCGCGGTCAGACGCCGCGCGTCCCGTGCGGGAACGATCACGGCAAGGCGCGTGCGTCCGCTGACGAACAACAGGAACTGCTGCCGACCGAGTCGCACTCGTTGCCATACCAGTCGCCGAGTCGCGTCGAGGACACGCCTGGCGACACGACCGCAGGACGTTTCAATCGCGAGAGGAGCCTCTGCGTGCAACGGAGGACGACCATCGGCGATGCTACGGTACGACACGGAGCCGACCAGCAGGGTGTCGATTCTCATTTCGGCTCCTTCAGCCCCAGGCTAGTTCATCGCCGTCAGCTGGAAATCGATCTGATGCTGGCAGTCCGGGCAGATGGCCATCCAACCCGCGCGGCCGCACAGGCGCGCCCAGGTCCATGACGGGCTGCTGAAGTACAGCCACTCGAGCTCCGCCGGTGGGCGGCCGCACCCGAGGCAGCCTTCCTCGGCGACGGGCGGGCTGTCCAGAGCATCCTCGAGGCTTCGCGGCCTTGGTGTCCGCCCGCGACAGGCTTCGACGTCGGCCCACGGGAAGAAGCCACGGATCTGGCGGGCTCGCCGTTCCTGGCGGTTCGGCATGTAACGACGGCGGGCGGCGCGCAGCGTCGCCGGGCTGCCCTTCGGCGCCTTCGAGAAGCGCCAGACACCGGCACGGATGCCGGCTGCTCGCAGCCGCCGGAAGTCATCGACGCGTTCCGACCAGAGCCCCCCGTCGTGCCGCAAGACGTCGACGAGTCGCACGCCGCGCACCTGCCCACGCGTTCGCCTGTACAGGAAGAGTTCGGGGGCACGCGGGAGTCGCGGTTCCAGCATCGCGATTCGCGTCAGCCTGTCGCGCCGCGACAGATACTCGACGAGCGCTCCCAGTGATTGGCCATCGAGCGACGTGACGCTGTCGTCGGCCCTGTTCATGCGCTCGATCACCTCGGCCTGCAGGGCGGCCAACTCACGGGCGTCGAGAGCATCAAGCTGCGGCTGTCGATGTCGCATCGCCAGCAGCACGTCCCACGTACTCGGAAAAAGCCGTGCGCCATGGAACGTCGTCGCGCCGTCAGCCGCGCGGCGATGCCGCCAGCGGCGCAGCACGGTGCGAAGCGGCCAGGCCTCGAAGTAATGGTCCGGCACGCGTCCGGGCGGCGCGATGGTGCGCAGTGTGGCCTTGCGCGAGATCCCCAGCGGAACATCGAAGTCCGTGAAGTCCGCTTCGTGATAGACGAGTGGCGGATCGGCTTCAGGTGGTTTCGAGAACGACACGTACGCGACTCCTGTTGACGAAGTGACCGGTGACGCTCCGTGATGGAGCGTGCACGACAGGACGCGTCTCGTCCGTTCCGTCTGACAGGTCATCCGCTCGTAGCCGATGTGTACCAGTTGGCCCCAGCTCTCTGGTCACACCCCGTTGAATCCTGCCGCGTAACGGCAGGACAATCGGCTGCTACACAACACGTTCCGGAACGCACAAGCAAGCTGATCTGCACGGCAAGGAGGTGCAGCATGACAGTGACGCGCAGCGTGCTCCGGAGAGTCGCCGGCGTGGTCATCGGCCTCGTGGTGATGACCGCTGCAGCCGCGACTGCCTCCGGACAAGTGTTGTACGGGTCGGTCGTCGGCACCCTCAGCGATGCGACGGGAGCCATCGTTCCCGGCGCAACGGTCGTGGTCACGAACAACGACACCGGCCTGACGCGACAGACGGTGACCGACGAGAACGGCTACTACGCCATCCCCAACCTCCTCGAAGGCACGTACGACCTCGCGGTGACGGCGAGCGGCTTCAGGCCGTACAGGCAGACCGGCATCGCGATCTCGATCAACCGCGTGACGCGCGTGGACGCGACCATCGACGTGGGCGCCGTGACCGAGCAGGTCAGCGTGGAGGCGAGCACGGCGGCCCTGCAGACGAACAAGGCCGACGTCAGCGTGAGCCTGGACACGAGGGCAATGGAGAACCTGCCGCTGTCGGGCTACCGCAACTTCCAGTCGCTGATCAACCTGGTTCCGGGCGCCACGCCGGCTCGCTTCCAGAACGCCGTCACCGACACGCCGGGGCGCTCCCTGTCGACGAACGTCAACGGCCAGGAGCGCGGGGCCAACAACATGCGCGTGGACGGCGCCGCCAACATCCTCGTGACGTTGCCGCATCACGCGGTGTACGTACCGCCGATCGAGAGCGTGCAGGAGGTCAACATCTCGACGAACAACTTCGAGGCCGAACAGGGCATGACCGGCGGCGCGGCCGTGACCGTCATCACCAAGTCGGGGACGAACACGTTCCGGGGCACGGCGTTCACGATGTACGACAGCGCCGCCATGCGCGCGTTCACGTGGGACGAGAACCGCGCCGGGGCCACCGAGAAGCCAGAGGGTAAACGCAGCATCACCGGCGGGAGCCTTGGTGGGCCGATTCGCAGGAACGGGTTGTTCTTCTTCGCGAACTGGGAAGGCACCTTCGAGCGGACCGGCTTCTCGCGGCTGTTCGCGGTGCCGACCGAGGACTTCCGCACCGGCGACTTCAGCCGCACCCTCGGGGCACCCATCCTGAGCGCCGCCGGCACGCCCATCATGGTTCCGACGACCGAGGGGAGCACGACTGCCCTGCGGGAGGGCATGATCTTCGACCCGTTCACAGGAGATCAGGACGGGACCGGCAGGTCGGTGTTCTCGAGCGGCGGCCAGATCAACGTCATCCCGGAAGGCCGCCTGAACGCGTCGATGATGCGGATGCTGGCGCTCGTGCCCCTGCCGAATCGACCCGGCGACACCGAGAACTACTTCAACACCGGTGTGCAGCCGTTGAACCGCAACAACGTGGACGGCAAGGTGAACTGGAACCGCAACGAGCGGCATCAGCTGTGGTTCAAGTACAGCATGATGAAGGCCCGTGTCAGCGGCGAGTTCGGCCTCGGCGACGCGGGCGGCCCGTGCCTGTGTGGCGGCGGGCTCGGCACCGGCTCCACGCTGGTGCAGATTGCCGGCATCGGGCAGACCTACACGGTCTCGCCGACGTTCCTGATCGACGGCACCTTCGGATGGACGCGATTCGGGCAGGACGTGGAGCCGCCCGATCTCGGCACCAACTTCGGCCTCGACGTGCTGGGGATTCCCGGCACCAACGGTCCCGACCCGCGCGAGAGCGGCATGCCGCCGATGTACATCTCGGGCTACGCGGATCTCGGGAACAACGAAGGCTGGAACCCGCTCTACCGGAACGACCAGTCCTACACCGCCAACGTCAACGCGAGCTGGGTGAAGGACAGGCACGACATCCGGTTCGGGTTCGACTTCGTCCACCACCTGATGAACCACTGGCAGCCCGAACTGGGGGAGGGCCCGCGCGGGGCGTTCCACTTCGATCCCGGCGTGACGGCCCTGAATCCCGACGCGCTCGATGCCACCGTGGGATTCCAGGATGGCGCGCCCTCCTTCGAGAACGACTGGAACGGCCTCGCGGCATTCGTGCTCGGCACACCGTCGGCATCCGGCAAGAGCAGCCAGTTCATCAAGATGAACAGCTTCGAGAACCAGTACGCGCTCTACGTCCGCGATCGCTGGCGTACCACGGACAGGTTGACGGTCGATCTCGGACTCCGCTGGGAGCTCTATCCGAATCGGTGGCGCTCGGGCGGCCTCGGGATCGAGTCGTACGACCCCACCACGAACGAGGCGTTGATTGGCGGCAGGGGTGACGTGCCGCAGGACAACGGCGTCGGCTTCAGCAAGACGCTCTTCGCCCCTCGCCTTGGCCTTGCCTATCGTCTGGGCGACAAGACCGTCATCCGGACCGGCTATGGCATCACCTATCACTCGCACCCGTGGGGTGCCCAGGCACTGCGCGGGTGGTATCCACTGACGCTCGTCGCATCGTTCTCAGGCATCAACGGCTACCAGCCTGTGACCACCGATCGCGCCTACGCGGCCGCCGGCGTGCCCAACGCGCCGCTCGGGTCCGACGTCGGCATCCCATCGATCTGCTGCCCCGACATCAGCACGGGCCGCGTCCCCTTGCCGGCCGTGGCCGAGACGGGCTATCCGCGCGCGAACGCGGAGCTCCGGCGTGGCTACATCCAGTCCTGGAACCTGATTGGCGAACGCACATTGCCTGGCGACATCACGGCATCCATCGGGTACGTGGGCTCGCGATCGGTCCGGGGCTTCGCGTTCCTCGACATCAACGCCTCGCAGGTGCCCGGCTCCGGCGACGAGGGACGTCCGCTCTTCGCGCCGTTCGGCCGCACGACGCCCACGCGGGAGTGGGACGGCCGCACGCACAGCATCTACCATGCGTTGCAGGCGACACTGAACCGCCGCTTCAGGGGCGGCATGCTCCTCCGCGGCGCCTACACGTGGTCCAAGGCCATCGACGAGGCGCCCTACTCGGACTGGACCGAGTTCCGCTACAACGCCGCCAGCGTGTTCCATCGGAACCGGGCGTTGGCCGATCACGACATCCCCCACATCCTTCAACTGGCGGCCGTGTACGAGCTGCCATTCGGCCCGGAGAAGAAGTGGATGACGTCCGGGCTCCCCAGCGTGCTCCTCGGAGGCTGGCAGGTGAATGGCGTCTTTGCCGCGTATGCTGGCCGTCCGTTCAACCTGACGGCCTCGGGTTCGTCGCTGAACATGCCGGGCAACCAGCAGACGCCCGACCAGGTCAGCGATGATGTGGAGGTGTTCGGCAACGTGGGAGACGACGGCACGTACTTCGACACGACGGCATTCGCACGCGTCAGCGAGGTCCGCTTCGGCGACGTGGGTCGCAACTCCATGCGCGGGCCCGGAGTCGTGAATCTCGATCTCGGGCTGTTCCGTGCCTTCAAGGTGAGGACGTGGCAGCTGCAGTTCCGACTGGAGGCGTTCAACGTCACGAACACGCCGCATTTCGCCAATCCGAACGGCAACGTCAACAGCGCGAACTTCGGTCGTGTGCTCGCGACACAGGGCGCCGACGCCATGGGACGTTCGCGCCAGTTTCGCGTAGGGGCGCGCCTGTCGTTCTAGCGGGCCGCGTCGCAGTCGACAAAGGTCCATGGAGGCGACGGCCTCCATGGACCACGATCACAGTGGGCCCGCTTCACGGCAGCGGCGTGGCGCGCACGTTCGTGCCCGCACTCCAGGTGACACCGTCTGCGTCCGAGTAGCTCGACGCCTCGACGACGATCGGCGTCGCCGCAGAGACGATGGCGCTCGACACTTTCCCGATCGACGTCGAGAAGTCGGTGCCGACGTCGACGGTCAGCCGCGACGATCCGGCAACCGTGTAGGTGCGGGTCTCGACGGTGCCGTCTGGCGCGTACACAGCATATCGCCGGCGTACCGCGTGAACCGCGTGCCACCCGGCACGACGTGGTGCTCGGTGTGGACGACGCCGGCATCGCCCGCCACGTCGATCGTCACGTCTGCCGGGTTCGCTTCGGCGTTCGCGATCTGCCGATCGTCGTCGAGCGCGCGATCTCGGGCTCGAGCGTGTCCACCCACAACGTGAGCCGGCTGCGCGGCTGGACGACGTAGCGGCGCAGGATCGGCGCGGCAGGCGCCGCACGCAGGAACGTGACGTCCACGTCCACGGCGACGTCGTGCGTGTTGGCGAGCAGGTAGAACAGGTCGAACGGACCGTGCGTCGCGCCTTCGGCGAGGTACCACGTCGTGGACGGCGCGATGGCCGTCTCCGCGCCGGAACCATAGCACCGTACCCGCGTCGATGTCCGTGGTCGTGGTCCATGTGACGATGCCGTCGCCGGTGATTGACGCGGTGAACGCGCCTGCATTGGCATCCCAGCCTCGGTCGGTGAACACGATCTCCGTACCGCTGGTGATGTCGGTCAGCGTCGCCAGCGTGATGGTGTCGGCGACGGCTGACCAGCCCAGGACGACGATGTCTCCGGGCACGAGGGTAGTTTGGAGCACGTGCGGCTAGGCCGGGGCTGCGTACGCGAGATGGCGTGCGACGTCGCCATGGCGGGCTTCGAGGTGCCAGTTGCCTCCGAGCGTCGCGGCGCCTGTCAGGTCAGTTGATGCGGCCACGTCCGCGCCGATGCCGAAGGTGCGTGGCCAGTTGCGTCAGGCCGTCGCCCGCGCCATCGAGTACGAGGAGGTCCGCACCGCGAGGGCGACTCGCGGCGAGCACCTCCCACTCCGGCAGGTCGTCGAAGACGACAACGAGTTCCCGTGACGCCGACGCTACGCGCAGGTTCGATGGTTCCGGACCGCCCGTGCCGTGGAGTTGAGCCGTCAGGCCCAGTGAGAACGCGAGGACGAGGACACGGGTGACCGAGCGCGAGAGCATGAGGTAGAGGGCTCGGGCCGGCTGGGCACACAGGTTTGCATGGCGGCGGCCCGATGCCGGGGAATCGGCACGATCGGGTCGTTTCGTGAGCGGAGTGCTGGTGCTCGCGTCGTGTGCCGGGGGTGTCGCCGTGAGGCATCGCGCTCAGACCAGCGGCACGCCCGTGGCCTCCGCGGCCCTCTGCAGCTCGCGATCGCGCGTGGCGAGCGGCAGCCCGCGCCTGATGGCGCTCTCGAGGTAGAGCGCGTCGTAAACCGTGAGCCCGTGGGCGCGGGCCAGGTCGAGTGCACGCGTGGGCGTACGCACAGGTGCCTCCACCTCGATCGGCAAGCCGGCAAGGACGTCCAGCAGGCGATCGGCGAGCGCGCGGGTGATGCGCCCGCGCCGCTCGGCCTGCACGAGCACGTTGGCAATCTCGGCGGGGAAGAGTGCGGGCACGACGGCGCCCTCGGCGACGACGTGTTCCAGGAGCGCCTCCGTCGCGGGCGTGACTTCGTCGGCAAACAGCCAGGCAACGGCTACGGAGACGTCGACGACAAGCATGTCAGGGTCGCCCGCCGTCGCGCAGCTTGCGCACGCTCAGGCCACGCAGCCGCGCGCCAGTCCGGATCGTCCGCAGGTCCTCGAGCAGGCCCACAGGATCAGCGGGCGCGTCGTCTACGGGTACGAGCCGCGCAACCGCCCGCCCGTGGCGCGTGATGGTGAACTGCTCGCCGCGCTCCACCCGCTCCAGCAGTGCCGGCAGGTGGGTCTTTGCCTCATAGGCGCCGATGGTAGACACACGACTAGTCTACAACCGGTCTGACTACGCGAGCGCCGCGCCGACGATCTCCTGCGCCTCGGCGACGATGCGCGCGAGGTGCGCTTCGCTCGTGAAGCTCTCGGCGTAGATCTTGTAGATGTCCTCGGTGCCCGACGGACGTGCCGCGAACCAGCCCTGCGCCGTCGTGATCTTGAGGCCGCCGATGCTCGCGCCATTGCCGGGCGCCGTCGTCAGGCGCGCCGTGATCGCGTCACCCGCCAGCGTCGTCGCCGCGACGCGCTCGGGCGTGAGGCGCGTGAACGCCTTCTTCTGATCCGGCGTGGCAGGCGCGTCCACGCGCAGGTAGTACGGCGTGCCGTACTGTGCAGTGAGTTCCTGGTAGTGCTGCCCGGGATCCTTGCCGGTGACCGCGGTGATCTCCGCAGCCAGCAGGCCGAGGATGATGCCGTCCTTGTCGGTCGTCCACACGGTGCCGTCGCGGCGCAGGAAGCTCGCGCCCGCGCTCTCCTCACCGCCAAAGCAGAGGCTGCCGTCGGAAAGGCCCGGCGAGAACCACTTGAAGCCGACGGGCACCTCGACGAGGCGCCGATCGAGCCCAGCGACGACACGATCGATCATGCTGCTCGAGACGAGCGTCTTGCCGACCGCGGCATCGGCCCATGCGGGACGATGGCCGAGCAGGTAGCGAATCGCCACCGCGAGGTAGTGATTGGGGTTCATCAGCCCGACCGACGGCGTGACGATGCCGTGGCGGTCGGCGTCGGCATCGTTGCCCCAGGCGATGTCGTAGCGGTCCTTGAGGTCCACGAGGCTCGCCATCGCGTACGGGCTCGAGCAGTCCATGCGGATCCTGCCGTCGTGGTCGAGCGTCATGAAGCCGAACGCGGGATCCACGCGCGTGTTGACGACGTCGATGTCGAGGCCGTAGCGCTCCGCGATGCGCGCCCAGTACGCCACCGCCGCGCCGCCCATCGGGTCCACGCCAATGCGCAGTCCCGACGCGCGGATCGCGTCCATGTCGATGACCTCGCCGAGGTCGGCGATGTAATCGGTCGCGAAGTCGCGCTCGGAGACGCAGGATGCCGAGCGGGCTTCGGCGTACGGCAGCCGCCTGACGCCGGCGTTGCCCTCGGCGAGCAGCGCGTTGGCGCGCTCCTCGATCACGCGCGTGACGTCGGTGTCGGCAGGCCCGCCGTGCGGCGGGTTGTACTTGAAGCCGCCGTCCTGTGGCGGGTTGTGCGATGGCGTGATGACGAGTCCGTCGGCGAGCGCGTCAGGTGTGGCGGCGTTGTGGACGAGGATCGCGCGCGAGATGACGGGCGTCGGCGTGTAGCCGTCGTTCGACTGGACGACCGTGGTGACACCGTGCGCGGCGAGGACCTCGATGGCGCTGCGCTCGGCTGGATCCGACAGCGCGTGCGTGTCCTTGCCGATGAAGATCGGCCCGGTGATGCCCCTGCTCGCGCGGTACTCGCACACGGCCTGCGTGATCGCGAGGATGTGGGCCTCGTTGAAGCTCCGCGTGAGCGAACTGCCGCGATGCCCGCTCGTGCCGAAGGCGACGCGCTGCGTGGGAACGCGCACGTCCGGCGAGTCGGCGTACGCCGCGAGCAGGGCGGCGACGTCCATGAGCATGTCGGAGGGGACGGGCTTGCCGGCGAGGGGGTGAGGCATGGGACAACTCTAACGCCGAACGCTAGGCCGCGCCCCACTGGCGCAGGCGCTGCGCGAGGCGCTCGCGGTTGTCCCCCCCGTCCATGAACGGCGGGAAGTCGGCGGCGAGCTGGGCAAGCGTCGGGACTGCGCCCCACGCGGTGATGCGGAAGACTTCGACCGCGTGCGGCGAGTCGATGCCGAGCTCGCGGTTCTTCCTGTCGAAGCGCGCGCGGAGGGTCTGCCGCCACTCGTCGATCGATGCCGGCGGCGCCATGTCGTGGCGCCCGACCCACGGCAGCCACTCGACGACCTGCGACTGATGGCACCACGTCATCTCGCAGATGGCATCCCACGCGGCCTCGACGTCGATCGCGATGTCGTATGCATTGGCGCCGAACATGTACCCGTCGTACGCGTTGACGATGACGGGGACCTTGCAGGGCGTGGAGCGGGTCTCGTCGGCGGGGTACTCGGGGGTGAAGGCGTGCGGCACGTTGATCATGTATGCGACGCGTCGCACCGCGTCGGCAACCGACTCGTGATCGATGTGGATGCCGGCAAGCGCGTCGCCCCCGAGCGGCGGGCAGAACAGGTAGTCGGGCTCGAAGTCGCGGATTGCCTTCCACAACGCGGCCAGCAGGTCCGGCGTGACCTGAAGGCAGGCCTCGCGGGGCGTGCGCCCATCGGGCAGCCGCAGCACGTCGAACCCGTAGCGGCCAATCGCCGCCGATGCGGCCTGCTCCTCGAGCCTGATGCGGCCCGTCTCCTCGCGCGTCCTGAAGTGATGGCCGGCCTTGCCGTCGGTGCAGACGAGGACCTTCGCCTCGAACGCGTCACCGAGCTGGCGGCGCCACAGCTCGAACGTGCCTGCCGCGGTGAACTCGTAGTCGTCGAAATGTGCGTGGATGAAGAGGACTTTCATGCTGCGTCGGGAGTGTACTGCGTCCACGCGCCGGAGTAGAGTGGGCCTCATGGACGCGATTCGAGCGACGATCCTGCTGGGCGCGGTGCTCGCGTGGCCGGGCGTGCGTACGGCCGGTGCGCAGGTGACGATCACGAAGGCCGCCGACGAAGTCACCGTCGCCATCGACGGCAAGGCGTTCACCGCGTTCCACACGGGCGGCCCGAACCTGAACCGCGTGTACCTGCACCCGCTGCGTGCAGCGTCCGGCACGGTCGTGACGCGCTCAGTGCCCGCCGGCCAGGTGCCGGGCGAGACGACCGACCATCCGCACCACGCGGGGCTCTTCTACGGCCACGGCGACGTCAACGGCCTGAACTTCTGGGCCATCCAGAACGTTGACGCGTCCGCGATTCCGCCCAAGCTCGCACCGACACTCGGCCGCATCGTCGTCAGCGGGCCCGTGACGGCGACGAGCGGCAGGACGACCGGCACGATCTCGGCAGTCCTCTCCTGGCTCCAGCCTGACGGCAAGCCGCTGCTCACGGAACACCGGACGATGACGTTCCATGCGCACCCGACGCTGCGCATTGTCGACGTCGACATCGAGTTGGAGGCGCTGCAGCGAGCCGAGTTCCGCGACACGAAGGAAGGCACGTTCGCGCTGCGGGTGGCGACCGAGCTCGACGAACCGCCGGCCACGGCAAAGCCCGGCGCGCCGCTGCGCACTGGGAGGTTGCTGAACTCGCGTGGTGCGGTGGGTGAGAAGAACGTGTGGGGGAAGCCGGCCGAGTGGGTCGACTACGCGGGCACGATTGCCGGAGAGCCCCTCGGCATCGTCATGATGGACCACCCATCGAACCCGCGGCACCCGACCTACTGGCACTCACGCGGGTACGGCCTGCACGCGATCAACCCGTTCGGCCTTCACGACTTCCTGAACGACAGGACGCAGGACGGCGGCATGACCATCGAGGCGGGCGAACGTGTGCGGTTCCGCTATCGCGTGGTCGTCCATCCTGGTCTCGACGCCGCGAAGCTTGCGAGCCTGTACACCGAGTACACGCGGGTGCGGTAGGCAGCGGGACGGTCAGCGCCGGCGCAACTGCGTGTCGGCAAAGATCTGGAGCAGGCGGTGGACGCGGTCCGGATGCCCGCGGAAGTGCTCGGCAGCGAGTCCATCGTTGAGCAGCCCGCGGTAGCCTTCGGGCGTGTCGCCGCCGCTCATGTCGCGGTAGGCCATCGCGTGGTCGGGGAACTGGCGCTCCTCCCGACGTTCCTCGAGCAGGACCAGGATGCCGCGGTGACGGTCGTCGCGGCCGATCTTCGCGAGCAGAGCATGGACGACGCGGCGGGGGCCTTCGATGGCCTGCATGAAGCAGCCGTCGTGATAGAGCAGCAGCCCCGTCACGTTGCGGGCCGCGTTGCGGGCGCGGGCGCCCTCGAGCATCGCGGCAAGTTCCTCGCGCTGGAGGTCGCGGCTGGAGGTACTCGAATACACGAGGACGATCAGTTCATCGTCGGCTGCTGCTCCGGTGCCGCTGCCGGCGTCGCCCGTCGTCATCGCGGTTACTTTACCAGCCGGAGCACCCGAAGCGCTGAACGCATGGCACGCATAGGCATCATCAGCCCGCCCGTGACGGGCCACCTCAATCCGTTCATCGCGCTCGCCCTCGCCTTGCGGTCTCGCGGCCACGAGCCGGTGTTCGTCCACATGGCCGACGTCGCGCCGCGGGTCCGTCGCGCGGGGCTCGACTTCGTGGCCATCGGCGCGAGCGACAACCCGGAAGGCAGCCTGGCGGCCTCGCTCGCAACGCTCGGTGGACTGCACGGGCGCGCCGCGCTGCGTCACGTCGTGCAGGCCGTAGTGCGGACCACGACGATGTTCTGCCGGGAGGGTGTGGATGCCCTGCGCGCCGCGCGGGTCGATGCACTGCTCGTGGACCAGACCGAGCCCGTCGGCGCGATCCTCGCCGAGCGCCTCGACGTGCCCTGCGTCACGGTGTGCAATGCGCTGCTCGTGAACCGCGAAGCCGGCGTGCCCCCGCCGTTCACGGCCTGGACGCCGAGCGACGCGTGGCCGTCGCTGCTGCGCAATGCCATCGGGTATCGGGCGTCCGATTTCGTGCTGCGGCCGGTACACGACGTGCTGCAACGGCAGCGCACATCGTGGGGCATGCGGCCCTGGCGCACGATCGAGGAGTCGTTCTCGCCGCTGGCGCAGGTGAGCCAGCAGCCGGCGTCGTTCGACTTCCCGAGACGATCCCTGCCGGCGACATTTCACTACTGCGGCCCGTTCCGGCACCGCGCCGTCGACGACGACCCGGAGTTCGACTTCGGGCGTCTCGACGGCCGGCCGCTGGTCTACGGGTCGCTCGGCAGCCTGCAGGGCAACAGGCGCGACGTGTTCGACGGGTTTGCCGATGCCTGCACCGACCTCGGTGTCCAGTTGCTGCTCAGTCACGGCGGCGCCCTTGGTGAGGATGACGTGCGGACGCTGTCGTCGCGGGCGATCGTCGTGCGTCACGCTCCGCAGCAGGCCGTGCTCGCACGTGCCGCCGCGGCGCTCACGCACGCGGGGCTGAACACCGTGCTCGACGCCCTGAGCCAGGGCGTGCCGATGGTCGCCGTGCCGATTGCGTTCGAGCAGCCGGCAATCGCCGCCCGTGTCGCCTGGACCGGGTGCGGCGTCGTGGTGCCCTTCGGACGACTGAGCCCCGCGCGTGTGCGGCAGGCGCTAGCCACCGTGCTGCGGGAGCCGGCCTGGCGGGCGGCGGCCGGGCGCCAGCGCGCGGCCATCGCTGACGCCGGTGGGGTGGCGCGGGCCGCTGCCGTCGCCGAGCAGGCGGTCGCGACCGGCCGGGCGGTCCATGCGCCGCTTCACATCCGGGAGTCGCTCACGATTCCGTAATCGGGCTTACGCGAACGCGGGCCGGCATCCGCGCCCCACAGCGCGGCTCGCGCGAAGACGACAGGATTTTGGCGGGATTCCGCAATTCGTGAACCGGCACGGCCGTTGCCAGCAGCGAAGGCATGGCAAGGCCGGGGGCGATGCGCGAGAACGGGGGCCAGCCAGCGGGCTGTGTGCGTGCGGCGTCCGGCCAGTCGGCGGCGGTGTTCGTGCCTGTCGATCTCGACGGGCTCGTGCCCGACACGGCGCCGGAGTTCCCCCTCTATTTCCAGAGCGAGCCAGGACACTTCGTCCTGCTGCGCGGCGCTCGTGTCGAGTTCACGATGGTGCAGGTCCAGCGCCTGCGCGAGTTCGGCGTCAGCACGTTGTGGGTCGCCGACGCCGACCATCACCTCTACGAGCACTACGTCGAACACCATCTCTCGACGCTCCTGGCGAGCACGCGGGAGCCCGAGCGCAAGGCCGCGCTGTTGTATTCCGCTGCACGCACCACGCTGGCGTCGGTGCTCGTGGACCCGCGCCACTGCGACGTCGGCCCGCGCACGCGCAGGATCGCGGAAGAACTCGGGTCGTGGGTGGCGCGCGAGCCCGGCGTCCTCGGCTACATGGGTGCGCTGATGGCGCGCGACTACGACACGGTGCGCCACAGCATCAACGTCACGGTCTTCTCCACGAGCCTCGCCGTTGCCAGCGGCGTGCGCGGCTGCCGCGTGCTCCAGGACTACACGCACGGCGTGCTCCTGCACGACGTCGGCAAGAGCCGCATCCCGCGCGAGCTGATCGTCAAGCCGGGCGCGTTCACCGAGGACGAACTGGCGCTGATGCAGACGCACGTGGCCGAGGGGGAGGACATCCTCGCGAGCGACGGGCGGCTGCCGGCGACCGCGATGGTCGCGGTGTCGCAGCACCACGAGCGGATGGACGGCAGCGGCTACCCGCGCCGCATCCCCGGCCCCGATCTCCACCTGTTCGGCCGCATCACGGCCATCTGCGACGTCTACGACGCCTTGACGAGTGACAGGAGCTACAAGCCCGCCATTGCCGGTGTCGATGCCCTGACGCTCATGACCACCGAGCTGGTCGCGCAGTTCGACCAGAAGCTCGTGCGCCGGTTCATCGGCACGCTGCGCGCCCCCTCGTCGCGGCCGCGCCTCGGTCGCGTCGCGTGAGTCGTCCCTGCCATCCAGCTGGTCTGTAAGAAAATCTGAACGCATTCCTGCCGCGGGCAGGCAGTCCTGCGCTACGATGTCGGCATCATGTCCCTGCCCAGCGTCGTGCGGCCGCTTGCAGCGGCGATGTTCCTCGTGTCCCTGCTTGCCGCACCGGTCAGCGCGCAAGGCGAGGGACCACACTTCTCGCGTTTCTTCGTCTTCGGCGACAGCCTTGCCGACACCGGCAACGTGTGGCTCACGTCGAAGGTGCTCGCCAGGGTGAACCCGGCGTTCTCGCCGGCGCCGCCGCCGTCGGAGAGCCCGCATCGCACCTACTTCAACGGCCGCTTCTCGAACGGACCCGTGTTCGTCGAGTACCTGTGGCAGGAGCTCTCGGGTGCCGCGCCGGGAACGCGGCGCGCGCTGCGGCCCTACATCGAGTCGCCGATCGTCGGCTCGAAGACCTCGATCGACTTCGCGTTCGGCGGCACGGGCACGCCCCTGTTCGACCAGACGCCCGGCGGCCTCTACGCGCCAGGGCTGAGGGGGCAGGTCGAACTGTTCCGCCTCGCGCTCCTCGGGCGGCGTGCACCTGCCGATGCGCTCTATCTGATCGTCACCGGCGCCAACGACTACCGCGAGGACCAGTACAACGAGTTCACGCCCCCCGATGTTGTCGTCTCGAACATCGCGGCGTCGATCGAGCGGCTGTACAAGGCGGGTGCCCGCACGATCGTGGTGCTCGGCCTGCCAGACCTCGGGCGGCTGCCGTTTGCCGATCCCGCAGCCAGCGAGCTGACGTTCGTGCACAACACGCTGCTCCAGGGCGCGCTCGCGTCGCTCGGCGCGGCGCTGCCCGGCTCGCAGCTCGTGTTCGTGGACTTGAATGGCGCCTTCGAGCGGCTGCCGTCAGAGATGGATCGCGCGACGCCGGCGCTGCTCGCGTACGGCCTGCAGCTCGGGCCGCCGCGTCCCGACCTGATGACGTGCCTGTTCACGGACCCGAAGACCTGCGTGGATGCGCCGTTCGCAGCGGGTGCCGCGTTCGCCTTCTGGGACATCGTCCATCCGACGACGGCCGCGCATGCGGTGCTCGGGCAGTACGTCGCGGAGCAGCTCCGGATCCACCTGCCGTAGCGCCTGGCGGCCCGCGTCGCACCGGTCGAGCGACGGCGCACCGACGGCAGCGTCGCCCGTGCGGCAGGGTCAGTGACAGACGAGCGGGGAGGGCATGGGCGCGTCGGGGTCGCCGAAGGAGTCCAGCCAGACCGCGCCCCCCTGCTGCCGCGCAATCAGGAGGCCGAGCGAAATGGCCGACGTGCGGTCGGCGAACCGGTGATCGAGCAGGCAGCGGTCGGCATGATCGACGACGACCCACTGGTCGCCCTCGAGCCTGACCGCGACATCGGCGACGTTGAGGACACTGAGCATGGCGGTATGTGGCAGCATGGAACGTGCCACGTCTGCGCGGCACCTGCCATTCGACTGTGAAAGACACGCCGGGGTTCCATCGAGTCACATGTTCCCGCGACATCGTCGCCCGGTGACGTGTCGACGCCCGGACGCACGAGACCTGCCGTGACGCGATTTCCCACCCGGGTCTCTGCGACAATCCGCAGGCACGGCCTGCTCCGCAAGGGCGACAGGGTGCTCGTGGCGCTGTCGGGCGGCGCCGATTCGATGGCGCTGCTGCACGTCCTCGTCGCGCTCGCGCCCCGGGCCGGCAGCCTGATTGCCGGGGTCGTCCACGTCCATCACGGCCTGCGCGGACACGAGGCCGACGACGATGCGAGGTTCTGCGAGGAGGTGGCGGCGTCGCTCGACCTCCCGTTCGATGCCGTCCACATCGACGTCGCCATCGAGGCGGCACGGCGCCGCTGGTCGCTCGAGCGGACGGCGCACGCGCTGCGCCACGCGGCGTTCAGGCTCGTGGCGCGCCGACGGGGCGCCAGCCGTGTCGCGCTCGGCCACACGCTCGACGATCAGGCCGAGACGGTCCTGATGCGCTTCCTGCGGGGCGCGGGCACGCGCGGGCTCGCGGGCATGTGGCCGTCTCAGGGGCTGTTGATCCGGCCCCTCCTCGAGGTGCGGCGGGCCGACGTGGAACATTACGGGCGCGAGCGGGGTCTCACGTGGAGGGAGGATGCGACCAACGAGGACCTCGGCGTCTTCCGCAACCGCGTACGCCACGTCGTGCTGCCGGCGTTGACCGGTGTGGCGGGCCCCCGCCTGCCCGATCGGCTGGCGCGACAGGCCGGCATGTGGCGAGACGATGACCGGTGGCTGGCCGCGTGCGTGGCCGCCGAACTACCGTCGGTGCTCTGTCCTGATGCCGACGGCGGGTGGATCCTCGACATGGCGAGACTCGACGCCGTCCCGGCGCCGTTGCGGCGGCGGGTGCGGCGAGCGGCCCTCGAGCAGATGCTGCCGCGGCGGCAGGTGACGCTGGCGGTCGTGGAGGCGCTGGCGCGGCTCGAGGCCCTGCCCGACGGACGAACGGGCCTGCTCCGCGGGCTCGCGGTGAGGAAGGAGGGCGCCCGGCTCGTCGTGGCGCCCGCGCGGCCGGCATCCGGAACTTCGGGGACGATCGGCTCGCGTGTGCTCTACTGGCCAGGGACGATCGACGTCGAGGGTGCGGGACTGCGGATCGATGCGTCGGTCGTCCGGCGCGAGGCATGGCAGGCCGACGCTCGGCCGGATGCAGGCGGCCTGCTGCGGGTCGGGCTCGACGCGGCCCGGCTCGGGACCGCGCTCGTGATCCGCGGGCGGCGTCCAGGCGATCGGATGCGACCGCTGGGGGCGCCCGGCAGTCAGAAGATTCAGGATTTGATGGTGAACCGGAAAGTGCCGCGGCAGGACCGCGACAGGGTCCCCGTCGTCACGTCGGCGGATGGGCGGATTGCGTGGGTGGTTGGCCTGGCAGTCGGCGAGGAATTTGCAGTCCAGCCACAGACGACCGGCGTGCTACTCTTGGAAGCTACGCGGTCAGGAGGAAAGGCTTGAACTCGACGCTCAGGAGCCTGCTCTTCTGGATGGTGCTCGTCATCGTCGGGGTGTTGATCTGGAATTTTTCGGCGAATCTCCAGTCCCGCGAAGAAGTCGTTCCATTCAGCACGTTCGTCCAGCAGCTGGACACGAACAAGGTCGACAAGGTCACCATCACAGGACAGGAAATCGTCGCCACGTATCGTGACGGCGAGAAGGCGCGCACGTACGCGCCGAGCCAGTACGAAGGCCTCGGGAACAAGCTCGTCGCGAACAAGGTCGAGGTCACGGCCAAGGAGCCGACCGGCAGCCCCTGGGGGATGTTCCTCTACGGGTGGGCGCCGATCCTCCTGATGATCGGCTTCTGGATCTTCTTCATGCGGCAGATGCAGAGCGGCGGCAACAAGGCGCTGTCGTTCGGGAAGAGCCGCGCAAAGCTGTCGTCCGGATCGCAGAAGAAGGTCACGTTCAAGGACGTGGCCGGCGTGGACGAAGCCAAGGAAGAGCTCCAGGAAATCATCGACTTCCTGAAGGAACCGCAGAAGTTCCAGAAGCTCGGCGGCCGCATCCCGAAGGGCGTCCTGCTCATCGGGCAGCCCGGCACCGGCAAGACGCTCCTCGCCCGCGCAGTAGCCGGCGAGGCCAACGTCCCGTTCTTCTCGATCTCGGGTTCCGATTTCGTCGAGATGTTCGTCGGCGTCGGCGCGAGCCGCGTGCGCGACCTCTTCGAACAGGGCAAGAAGAACGCGCCCTGCATCATTTTCATCGATGAGATCGACGCGGTCGGCCGCCATCGTGGTGCCGGCCTCGGCGGCGGGCACGACGAGCGCGAACAGACGCTCAACCAGTTGCTCGTCGAGATGGACGGGTTCGAGAGCAACGAGGGCGTGATCCTCGTGGCCGCCACCAACCGCCCCGACGTGCTCGACCCGGCGCTGCTGCGCCCCGGGCGCTTCGACCGCCGCGTCGTGGTGGACCTGCCCGACGTCCGCGGCCGCGAGCAGATCCTCGCGGTGCACACGAAGAAGATTCCGATGGGCGACGACGTGAAGCTCAACGTCATCGCGCGCGGCACGCCGCGCTTTGCCGGGGCCGACCTGGCGAACCTCGTGAACGAGTCGGCGCTCATTGCCGCCCGCCAGAACCGCAAGGTCGTGACGATGCACGACTTCGAGATGGCCAAGGACAAGGTCATCATGGGCGTCGAGCGCCGGTCGCGCATCATCAGCGACGACGAGAAGCGGCACACGGCCTATCACGAGGCGGGCCACGCGCTCGTCGCCGCGATGCTGCCCAACGCGGTGCCGCTGCACAAGGTCACGATCATCCCGCGCGGCATGGCCCTCGGCGTGACGTCGTTCCTGCCCCAGAGCGAGCAGGTGGACTTCTCGAAGGAAGAGGCCGAGTCGCAGATTGCCGTCGCCATGGCAGGGCGCATCGCCGACGAGATCTTCTGCCACACGAAGACCGCCGGCGCGCGCAACGACATCGAACAGGCGACGGGCCTCGCGCGACGCATGGTGTGCGAATGGGGCATGAGCGAGCTCGGCCCGCTCAGCTTCGGCAAGAAGGAAGAGCAGATCTTCCTCGGCCGCGAGATCGCCCAGCACCGCGACTACTCCGAGTCCACGGCCATCCGCATCGACGAGGAAGTCCACGCGATCGTCAAGAAGGGCTACGACCACGCGCGCGAGATCATCGAGAACCACCGCGCGGCCATGCAGCGGCTTGCCGACGAACTCCTCGTGCGCGAGGTGCTCGACGCCGACCAGGTGCGGCGGATCATCGATGGCAAGCCCCTCGATGCCCCCGAAGCGGTGGCGACTCCGGGGCCGCAGTCGCCCGAGGTCTCGGCCGAGGAACGGCGTCCGCGACCGTCGATCGTGCCGACGATCCCCGTGCCCCAGAAGCCCCTCGCCCAGGAGTGATCGACACCGGAACAATGAAGGCGCCGGACATCCGGCGCCTTTTTCGTTTCACCCCGTCGATGCGCCCGACACCCCGTCGCCGCCACATGCTCGCCCTGCCGGGTGGCCGGAGCCTCCCCGTCGGCGACCGTACGCTCGTGATGGGCATCCTGAACGTCACCCCCGACAGTTTCTCTGACGGGGGCCGGTTCGACCATCCGGCGCGTGCGGTGGAGGCCGCGCACGCGATGGTTGCGGCCGGCGCCGACATCATCGACGTCGGGGGCGAGTCCACGCGGCCCGGTGCACCGGCCGTGGACGCGCAGGAGGAACGGGCCCGCGTCGAGCCGATCGTCGCGGCGCTTGCCCGGCAGGTCGAGGTCCCGATCTCGGTGGACACCACGAAGGTCGTCGTCGCCGAGGCGGCAATCGGCGCGGGGGCCTCGATGATCAACGACATCAGCGGGCTCCGCTTCGACCGCGGCATTGCCGGCGTCGCGGCGCGGACGGGCGCCGGCCTCGTGCTGATGCACATGCGCGGCGTGCCAGCCGACATGTACCGGCACGCGACGTACGACGACGTGGCCGTGGAGGTGGCGGCCGAACTCGCCTGGAGCGTGCAGGCGGCGTCGGACGCCGGCGTTGCGCCAGGTGCGCTCGTCGTCGATCCGGGACTCGGCTTCGCCAAGCAGGCGGGCCAGAGCTGGGACCTGCTCGCCCGCCTCGATCACCCGGCGCTGCGCGGGCTCGACCTGCCCCTGCTCGTCGGCGCCTCCCGCAAGTCCTTCCTGCAGACGGCCATCGGCGAGCACCCCGCACCCGGGCGCGACCCGGCAAGCCATGCCGCGGTCGTCGTTGCGGTGCTGTCGGGCGCGCACATCGTGCGGGTGCACGACGTCGCGGGGAGTGTGCAGGCCGCACGGGTGGCAGATATGATCAGCGCCGCGGCCGAGCCAGGCACTGCCTGACGTCCGGCCGCCCGTGCCCGCTGATGGACTCGCTGATTTCGTGGATCAACCGTACGCCCCTGACCTGGTGGGACGCCGTCGACATCCTTGTCGTCGCGTTGATCATCTACGAGTCGCTGAAGCTGATCCGCGGCACGCGGGCCATGCAGATGGCCTTCGGCTCGGCACTGCTCGTGGGGCTGTACTTCTTCTCCATCGCGGCGCCGCTGCAGACGGTCAACTGGCTGATCCGCAACCTGATCGGCTACGTCGTGTTCGCGGCCATCGTGTTGTTCCAGAACGACATCCGCCGGGCGCTGGCGCACTTCGGGCGCACGCCGTTCGTCCGCGCGTTCTCGCACACCGAGAACGATGACGAGACGATCGAGGAGGTGGTGACGGCGGCCGTCCAGATGGCCGACAGGCGGACGGGCGCGCTCATCGTCATCGAGCGGCAGATCGGGCTGCGCAACTACATCGAGAGCGGCATCCCGCTCGACGCCACGGTCACGCACGACCTGCTCGTGACGATCTTCCAGACGACCGGCCCGCTGCACGACGGGGCGGTGATCATCCAGGAGAACCGCGTGGCTGCCGCGTCGTGCTTCCTGCCGCTCACGGTCAACCCGATGATCAGCACCGACCTCGGCACGCGCCATCGCGCGGCCATCGGGCTGACCGAGGAGAACGACGCCGTCGCGGTCGTCGTGTCGGAAGAGACCGGCCGCATCTCGATTGCCATCGAGGGCCAGATCGCGCGTGGCTTCACGGCCGAGACGCTGCGGGCCCGATTGACCCAGCTCGTGCTCCAGCGCAAGCCAGGACGCCGGCAGCGGCCGCACAACTGACGCCATGGCCCTGCAGCCCTTTGCCAACCTGCCGCTCAAGCTCTTCTCGCTCCTCCTTGCGGGCGTGCTGTGGCTGGCGATCTCGGGACAGAGCACGGTCGAGCGCAACGTCCGCGTGCCGCTCGAGTACCAGAACGTCCCGCCGGGCATGGAGATCGTCGGCGAACCGCCCGACGAGGTGGACGTGCGCCTGCGCGGGTCGTCCGGCAACCTCGCTCGCGTCGTGCAGGGCGACGTGGTCGCGGCGCTCGACCTCACGAACGCCAGGCCGGGGACGCGCATCTTCAACCTGCGGCCCGACGAGGTGCGCGTGCCGTTCGGCGTGCAGGTCGTGCAGGTGACGCCGGCGGCGGTGTCGCTCGATCTCGAGTACTCGGGCCAGAAGGTCGTGCCCGTCTCGCCCGTCGTCGAGGGCGACCCGGCGCCAGGCTACGTCGTCGGGCGGATCACGACGTCGCCATCGACGGTCGAAGTCATCGGGCCGATCGGTCGGCTGGAGAACCTGCGCGAGGCCACGACCGAGCCCGTGCGCGTCGATGGCGCGCGTGAACGCGTCGAGGATCGCGTGACGATCGGCATCGAGGACTCGTCGGTGCGCCTGCGTGAGCCGCAGATCGCGCTCGTGACCGTGGACGTGCTCCCCGAGCTCGTGGAACAGACGATCACGGGCGTGACCGTGCAACCCACGAACCTTGCGGACGGCCGGACCGCCCGCGTCTCTCCCGCGCAGGTCACCGTGACCGTGCGCGCCGCGAAGCCACGGCTCGAGGCGCTCGCGATCGAAGGCCTTGCCGCCGACGTGGACCTGGCCGACCTCGGACGCGGCCGCCACAGCGTGGCGGTGCGCCTGCCGAATCGCGACGGCCTGACCGTCGAGACGATCGAGCCGTCCACGGTGACGGTCACGATCCGCTGACCCAGATACCTCCATGAAACTCTTCGGAACCGATGGCATCCGCGGCGTGGCCGGCCAGCCGCCGCTCGACGAAACGACAATCGTGCGGCTCGGCGCCGCGCTCGTGCGAGTGCTCCCGCACCAGGGACCCGTGCGGCTGCTCACGGGCCGCGACACGCGCGAGTCGGGCTTCTGGATCGAGCGTGCGCTCGCGCGCGGCGTGCGCGCGATGGGCGGCGACCTGCTCTCTGCCGGCGTGGTACCGACGCCCGCCGTGGCCGTGGTCACACGCGAGCAGGACTTCGATGCGGGCATCGTGATCTCCGCGTCGCACAATCCGTACGAGGACAACGGCATCAAGGTGTTCTCGGGCCACGGGCAGAAGTTCGACGAGGCGCTCGAGGCGCAGGTCGAGGCGCTCGTCGCCGAGCCGCGCTTCACGGTTGCCGGCGACGCATCTCCCGAGATCGAGTCGTACGACATCGTCGACACCTACACGCGCCACGCCCGCGCGGCCCTGCCGTTCCCCGGCCATGTGTCGGGCCTGCGCGTCGGCCTGGACTGCGCGCACGGCGCGACGACAACGGTGGCGCCGCGGTTGTTCCGCGAGGTCGGCCTCGACGTGCGCGTCATCGGCAACGAGCCGGACGGCCGGAACATCAACCTCGCGTGCGGATCCACGCACCTCGAGGCGCTGCAGGCGCTCGTGCGCGAGGAGGGGCTCGCGCTCGGCATCGCCTTCGACGGCGACGGCGATCGCTGCCTGCTCGTGGACGAGCGGGGCGCCATCGTCGATGGCGACGCGATCATGCTGATCCTGGCGCTGCACCTGCAGCGGACGGGCGGGCTCGCGCACGACACCGTCGTCGCGACCGTGATGAGCAACCTCGGGCTCGAGCGCGCGCTCGAGGCCAGGGGCATCAGGCTGCTGCGGACGGCGGTCGGCGACAAACACGTCATGGAGGCGATCCGCGACAACGGCTATGCGCTCGGCGGCGAGCAGTCGGGGCACGTCATCGTGTCCGAGCACCTCTTCACCGGCGACGGCATCGTCACGGCGCTGCGCGTGCTGCGCGTGATGGCCGAGACGGGGCGATCGCTGCGCGACCTCGCCGCGGACCTCGTGACGTACCCGCAGGTGCTGGTCAACGTGCGGGTCGGCCGGCGGGAGCCCGTGGCCGACGTGCCGGCGATTGCCGCGGTCATCGACAGCGTCGAGCGCCGGCTCGGCAACGAGGGCCGCCTGCTGGTGCGCTATTCGGGCACCGAGCCGCTGCTGCGTATCATGCTGGAGGGGCGCGATCAGGGCGAGATCGAGGCGTGGGCCCGCGAGATCGCGGATGCCGCGACGCTGGCGCTGGGCGCCGCGGGAGGAAGGTAGGGCGGGTCAGCGTCGACCCGTCAGCGTCGACCTGAAGGCCGACGCCCTCCAATCGCGAAAGCCGAGTCCCGAATCCCGAGTCCCGAATCCCGAGCAATGGCCAAGCTGTCGGTGAACGTCAACAAGGTCGCCACGCTGCGCAACAGCCGCGGCGGCCCGATTCCGTCTGTCGTGGATGCCGCGCGCGTGTGCATCGAAGCCGGTGCGCCGGGCATCACCGTGCATCCGCGTGCCGATGCGCGGCACATCACGTTCCAGGACGTCCACGACCTCAGGGAGTTGCTCGAGCCGTGGACGACCGTCGAGTTCAACATCGAGGGCGACCCGCGGCCGGACCTCCTGAACCTCGTCGAGACGATCCGGCCCCACCAGTGCACGCTTGTGCCCGTGCGGCCGGGCGAGGTCACGAGTGAGGCGGGTTGGCCGCCAGATGCCGACGAGAAGGACCTGCGCGACGTGATCGCGCGGCTGCGCGGCCATGGCATTCGCGTCTCGCTGTTCGTCGATCCCGCCGAGGCGGCCGTGCAGTTTGCCGCGCGGGTCGGCGCGGACCGCGTCGAGCTCTACACCGAGCCGTATGCCCGGGCGTTCAACGATTCGGGCACCCCGTTGACGGAGGCGCTCGCTCCGTACGTCCGGGCTGCCGGCGTGGCGGCCGATCTCGGCCTCGGCGTCAACGCGGGCCACGACCTCGACCTCGAGAACCTGCCCGACTTCGTCCAGGCCCTCCCGCGCCTCGACGAGGTGTCGATCGGCCATGCCCTCATCAGCTATGCGCTCTACGTCGGCCTGCGCCAGGCGGTGCTCGAATACCGCGAGGCGGCGGGGGATATCATCTAGCCAGCACGAGTCATGAAACCAGAGTCAATCGTCGTCGGGATTGCGGGTGCGTTGTTCGGCCTGCTGTGTGGCTGGATGCTGGGTGCGCAGCAGGTGGCGCCGGTGCAGCAGCCCGTGGCGCAGGCCGCGCCGGCTGCGGCCGGTGCATCGGGAGCGGCGCCAACGGGTCAGCAGACCCGGCAGGCGAGTACGGCGACGCCCGTGGATGTCCGCCGGGCGCAGGAGCTCGAGGCCAAGGCGCAGCAGGACCCGAAGGACGCCGACAGCCGCACGCAGCTCGGCAACATGTACTTCGACGCCGAGCGTTACGCCGACGCCAGCACGTGGTACGAGGCGTCGCTGCAGGCGGCCCCGGCCAACGCCGACGTCAGCACCGACCTGGCGGTCAGCTACTACTACACGAACCAGACCGACAAGGCGCTGGCGCAGTTCGCGCGCTCGCTCGAGATCGACAAGGGCCACACGAAGACGTGGCTGAACCTCGGCATCGTGCGCGCCTTCGGCAAGCAGGACCTCGCGGGTGCCGCCGAGGCTTGGAACCAGGTCGTCGCGCTCGCGCCGGCAGATTCGCCCGAGGCACGCGCGGCCCGGCAGGCCCTCGAGGGCCTGCGTGCGGCGCACCCGGAGACCGGTGGCGCCCCGGCGTCGGCTCCCACCCCGGCCCCGGCCTCGAAGGAAGGTGCCTGAGTCGATGCTTGGCTGGCTCCTGAAGATCCTGCTGCTGTTCCTGCTGGTTCGCGCGCTGATGCTCATCGTCGGCGGGCTGCTGCGGGGACTGTTTGCCGTGCCGCAGGCCGCGGGGCCCGACCTGAACAGCGCCCCACAGCGGGCAGGCGGGTCCCACGGCACGCTGGTCCAGGATCCGGTCTGCGGTACCTACGTGCTCCAGGAGCGCGCGCTGACGATGCGCGACGCGTCGGGCGGCACGGCCTTCTTCTGTTCAGAACGCTGTCGTTCCGCCTATGATGCGCAGGCGGCCCGCGCCCGCTGAGTCCCTCGCGGCGCACCGGCCCGCGCCCGACCGCCCATGACACCCCGTGAAGAACAGCTCCGCGCCGAGATGTGTGAAGTCGGGCGGCGCGTGTATGCGCGGGGGTACGTGGCCTCCAACGACGGCAACATCAGCGCCAGGCTCGACGAGGGGCACCTTCTCGCCACGCCCAAGAGCGTGTCGAAGGGGTTCATGACCCCTGACATGATGGTCGTCACCGACATGCAGGGCCGCAAGGTGGCCGGGCATCGCGACGCCTCCACCGAGCTCAAGATGCACCTGGCCGTCTACGAGATGCGGCCGGACGTCAACGCGGTCGTCCACGCGCACCCCCCGCTCTCCACCGGGTTTGCCGTGGCGGGCGTGCCGCTCAACAAGTCCTCGCTCGCCGAGATCATCTTCTCGCTCGGCAGCGTGCCGATTGCCGAGTACGCCACGCCGTCCACGCAGGAACTGCCGGACGCCGTTAAGAAGTACGTCACGGCGCACGACGGGCTGCTGCTCGCCAACCACGGCGCGCTCACGTGCGGGCAGGACCTGATGAACGCGTATTTCAAGATGGAGACGATGGAGCATTTCGCGCAGATCACGCTCGTGGCGCGACAGCTCGGTCGAGAGAACCTGATCTCGCGCGAGGAAGTGGACCGGCTGCAGGGGCTGCGGGACTTCTACGGCATCAAGTCGCCGGCGCCGATCTGCACCGATCCCTCCGCAGCGGGCATGGACTCGGCGACGTGCCAGTTCGTGGAAGCACCGGCATCGGACGGCCCCCGCATCGTGCCCTCACCGGTGGTGCCGGCCGGCGGCGGCGCCGGCGCGGGCGGGGCCGGGGAAATTCGATTAACATACCGCGAGCTTGCGGCCCTCATCGCCGACGCGGTACGCCAGGTGACACGCGACGCCTGATCGCGCAAGCCATGGCCACACACGCGCGGACAGTCCGCGCAAGCCGGCGCCAGACGCCAGGTGACTCGTATATGGGTGAAGCACTCGGAATGATCGAGACCAAGGGTCTCGTGGCGATGATCGAAGCCGCCGACGCGATGGTGAAGGCCGCCAAGGTCACGCTCGTCGGCTGGGAGAAGATCGGCGCGGGCTACGTCACCGCGATCGTCCGCGGCGACGTCGCGGCGGTCAAGGCGGCGACCGATGCCGGCGCCGCGGCTGCGCGACGCGTGGGCGAGCTCGTCTCGGTGCACGTGATCCCGCGTCCGCACGGGAACCTCGAGGACGTGCTGCCGATCGGCAAGGCCGCCGGGAAATGATCCTCGGCAGGGTCGTCGGCACGGTCGTGGCGACCCGCAAGGACGAGAGGCTCCTGAGCGCCAAGCTCCTGCTCGTGCGGCCCGTCTCCCCGGACGGCCAGCTCGAAGGCATGCCTCTCGTTGCCGTGGACACGGTGGATGCCGGCGCCGGCGAGACGGTGCTCGTCGTCTCGGGCAGTTCGGCCCGCATGGCCGACGGCCTCTCGCAGTCGCCCGTTGACGCCGCCATCGTCGGCATCGTCGACACCGTGTCGATGATCTAGCCGCAAGTCCTTTCGACCATGCACCTTGCCCGCGTCGTCGGCACCGTCGTCAGCACGCACAAGGACGCGCGGCTCGTCGGCGTCACGCTGCTCGTCATCCAGCCGATTGCGCGCGACGGCTCCGATGTCGGCCGGACGCTCGTGGCCAGCGATGCGGCAGGCGCCGGTGTCGGCGAACGCGTGTTCTTCGTGCGCGGTCGTGAGGCCTCCTTCCCGTTTCATCCCGTGGAGGTGCCGACCGACGCGAGCATCGTCGGCATCGTGGACCACACGGACGTGGTGGCCTGACGTGCAGGTCGGCACCGTCGTCGGCACCGTCGTGGCGACGCAGAAGCACCCGAGGCTGCACGGCGCGAAGCTCCTGCTCGTGCAGCCGCAGTTGCCGGACGGCACCGACAAGGGCAACGCCGTGCTGGCCATCGACTCGGTTGGCGCAGGCGTCGGCGAACGCGTGTTGTACGTGATCGAGGGGAAGGCCGCGGCTGACGCACTCGGCCGGCGCGGCGCGCCCGTGGACGCCGCCATCGTCGGCATCGTGGACGCGATCGAGACCGGAGGCGCCTGGTGATGCACGAAGAGGAACTGCGCGCACTCGTCCGCGACGCAATCGCCAGGCACCTCGGCCAGCCGGGCGGGCCTCCGGGTCAGGCAGCCCGCGGCGCCGACGGCACGCCGGGCCGTCAATCGGCCTGGAAGATTCACCCCTCGCACGGCCGCTTCGTGTTCCTCGCGCCCGTCGAGCGCGATGCGCCGTGCGTTGTCGAGCCGCACGTGACCTGTCACCACTGCGGCTTCTGCCAGTCGTACGGGCACTGAGCCCGGCCGGCCCGTCGTCATCATGCCCACCACTACGCGCCCCCGTGTCTTCGTGTCCCGCCGGCTGTTCCCGGAGACCCTCGACCTCATCGCGCAGCACGCCGACATGGACGTGTTCGAGCGCAGCGGCAGCCCGAGCCCCGAGGAACTCCTCGCGCGCACGAAGGGCTGCGCGGCACTGATTGCGCAGGGCACCGATCGCGTGGACGCCGCGTTCCTCGACGCGCTGCCCGATCTGCGCATCGTCGCGAACGTCGCGGTCGGCTACAACAACATCGACGTCGCCGCGGCGCGCGAGCGCAAGGTCGTCACGACAAACACGCCGGACGTGCTTGACGAGGCCTGCGCGGCACTCACGTGGGGCCTGATCCTCGGCGTCACGCGGCGCCTCGGCGAGGGCGAGCGGGTCCTGCGGGCGGGCCAGTGGAAGGGCTTCGCGCTCGACTTCCTCCTCGGCATGGACCTCGCCGGCAAGACGCTCGGCGTCATCGGCATGGGCCGCATCGGGCAGGCGGTTGCGGCAAAGGCCGCGGCGTTCGGGATGCGGACGGCGTACATGCGGTCCCCGCGTCGTCCCGATGAGGTCATTGCCGGTCCCGACGGTGTGCCGTACGAGGCGCTGCCGTTCGAGGACCTGCTGGCGAAGGCCGACGTCCTCTCGCTGCACGTGCCGCTCACCGCCGAGACGCGGCACCTGATCAACCGGACGACGATTCGCCTGATGAAGCCGACGGCGTACCTCGTGAACATGGCGCGTGGGCCCGTGGTCGAGGAGGCGGCGGTCGTCACGGCGCTCGAGAACGGATGGATCGCGGGCGCCGCGCTCGACGTGTACGAACTCGAGCCCGTCGTGCACCCCGGTCTGCTGGCGTTCGAGAATGCGTTCCTGATTCCGCACCTCGGCAGCGCCACGCGCGAGACGCGCACGGCAATGTGCAACCTCGCCGCGCGCAACGTGATCGAAGTGATCGAAGGTCGAGCGCCCGTCACGCCGACGCCTGGGAGCTACGTTCCGTAGGACCGGGACATGCACGCACCATCCGCCCGCGTCGTCGTGCCCACGCTTCGCCCGCCGCTGCCGGTCGCGCCGACGCTGACCCGCCTCGGCAGGGCCATCCGGTCGCTCGAACTGCCCGCCATCGAGAAGATTGCCGAGGAGCAGATGGGCGATGCGTACCAGGTCCTCGTCTCGACGATGCTGTCGGCACAGACGAAGGACCCGGTGACGCTGGCCGCGTCGCTGCGGCTGTTTGCGGTGGCGCCCGATCCGGCGTCGCTTGCACGGCTCTCCACCGCGCGCATCGAGAAGCTGATCTACCCGGTGAGCTTCTATCGCAACAAGGCGGTCCACGTGAAGGAGACCGCGCGGCGCCTCGTCCGCGACTTCGGCGGCCAGGTGCCGGCGACGATGGAGGAGTTGCTGACGCTGCCGGGCGTCGGGCGCAAGACGGCGAATCTTACGCTCATCGTCGCCTGCCGCAGCCGCGACAACATCTGCGTGGACACGCACGTCCATCGCATCGCGAACCGCTTCGGCTGGGTGCGAACGCGCACGCCCGAGCAGACCGAGCGCGCGCTCTACGAGGTGGCGCCGCGCAAGTGGTGGGCCACCATCAACCTGCACCTCGTCACATGGGGACAGCACGTGTGCAAGCCCGTCTACCCCCTGTGCGGCCGGTGCATCCTGAACGACACCTGCCCGAAGATTGGCGTGGTGCGAGAGGGTCGCGTCGCATGAGCACGAATCGCCGCAGTTTCCTCCAGTACGGAGCCGCTGCCGTCGCAGCCGCCGTTGCCGCGGCGCGGTCCACTGCCTTCGCGGCCCAGGCGGTCATGCAGGGCAGGCGCATCGTGCGGCAGGCCGCCCCCGAGAACCTCGAGACCGACTTCGGCAACCTCGCGGACTTCATCACGCCGACCGACGAGCACTACGTGCGGAGTCATTTCGCCGTGCCGCAGGTGGATGCGGCGACATGGGCGCTCGACGTCAAGGGCCTCGTGGCCAGGCCATTCACGCTCTCGCTCGACCAGCTGCGGGCGCTGCCTGCCGTCACGCGGGTCGTGACGCTCGAGTGCGCCGGCAATGGACGCTCGTTCCTCTCGCCGGCGGTGTCCGGCGTGCAGTGGGCGCGCGGTGCGGTGAGCACCGCGGAGTGGACTGGCGTGCGCCTCGCGGACCTGCTCGACACGGCGGGTCTCGCCGCAGGGGCCACGCGGCTGGTCTTCGAGGGGCACGATCGGGGCGAGGTGAAGAACGTGCCGTTCCCGGCGGGCCCGATCACGTTCCATCGCAGCCTGTCGATCGAGGAGGCTCGCGCGCGCGACGTGTTCGTTGCCTATGCGATTGGCGGCAGACCGGTGCCGGCCGGAAACGGCGCGCCGGTCCGGCTGATCGTGCCCGGCTGCTATGGCATGGCCTCCGTGAAGTGGCTCAGGGGCATCGAGGCCGTCGCCGGCGACTTCAACGGTTATTGGGAAACGACCGATTACGCGTACTGGGATCGGACGGGCACCAGGCCGCTGCGCCAGCCGCTGCTGGGCATGCAGGTCAAGTCGCTCATCGCACGTCCGTCGGCAGGCGGCCGCGTCGCGCGTGGCACGTCGGTGGAACTTGCTGGCGCCGCGTGGAGCGACGGTCCGGTGACCCGCATCGAGGTGAGCACCGACGGCGGGCGTACCTGGCGCGACGGTGTCTTCGTCGATTCGGCAACCGATTGGGCCTGGCGGCGCTGGCGGTTCCCGTGGAAGGTGCCCGCCGATGCCGGTGAGGCCGTCCTGATGTCGCGAGCCACCGATGCGAAGGGCCGCACGCAGCCGATGACGCGCAACACCGACTACGGCTCGTACGCCATCCACCACGTCGTCCCGATGCCGGTCACGATCGGGTAGGGCGCGTTCCCCGAACGCGCCCTGTGCCCGTCGTTCGCCGGGTGCGCTGCGTGCGCGATTCGAGCTTGCACGGCAGGGCGCGTTCCTCGAACGCGCCCGGGGCTCGGGACTGGTGATTCGGGTAGGCTTGTCGCTGCATGCCCGACTACACCGCCGTCATCACCTGGGAGCGCTCAGGCGCGGCATTCACGGACAACCGCTACAGCCGCGCGCATCGCTGGACGTTCGATGGCGGCGCCACCGTGCCCGCCTCGGCCTCGCCGCAGCACGTCCGCGTGCCGCTTGCCGATCCCCTCGGCGTCGATCCCGAGGAGGCGTTCGTCGCCTCGCTCTCGAGCTGCCACATGCTCTGGTTCCTGTCGATTGCCGCCGGCCGCGGGTTCACGGTCGAGCACTACGAGGACCACGCCGTCGGCACCATGGATCGCAACGAGGCGGGCCGCCTGGCCATGACACGCGTCGTGCTGCATCCCGTCATCGCGTTCGCGGGTGCGCAGCGTCCATCGGCCGACGAACTCCGCGCGATGCACGACGAAGCGCACCACGAGTGCTTCATCGCCAACTCGGTGAAGACGGAGGTCGTCGTGGAGGCCGGAGAAGCCGCCTGATGGCGTCCCCGGGCGTTCCTCGCGCCGACCTGCAGGCCACGTTCGGCCACATCGACATCTACCTGTTCGATCAGCTGCTCCGGGGCCGCATCGCGCGCGGGATGCGTGTGCTCGATGCCGGCTGCGGTGGAGGCCGCAACCTCGTGTACCTGTTGCGCGAGGGGTTCGACGTGCACGCCGTGGACGCGGACCCGCATGCGGTGGCAGCGACCCGGCGGATGGTCGGCGCCATCGTCCCGGAGTTCGACGCGCAGCGCATCCGCGTGGCCGACATCGACGACCTGCCATACGAGAACGCCGCCTTCGACGTCGTCATCAGCAGCGCGGTCCTGCACTTCGCGCGCGACCATGCGCACTTCGACCGGATGGTCCGGGAGATGTGGCGTGTGTTGGCGCCTGGCGGGATGCTGTTTGCGCGGCTTGCGTCGAGCATCGGCATGACGATGCCGCTCGAACCGCTGGGTGAAGGGCGGTTCGTGCTCCCGGACGCCACGACGCGCTACGTGGTGGACGAGGCGCAGCTCATGGAGGCGACGCGCGCGCTCGGCGGCACGCTGCTCGACCCCCTGAAGACGACCGTCGTGCAGGGCCAGCGCTGCATGACGACGTGGGTGGTGCGGACGTAGGGCGATCCCCGGAACCCGGCATCATGCACGGCGGCGCAGCTTGCTGTGGCGGAAGCCGTACGCGAAGTAGACGACGAGGCCGAGCGCGAGCCAGATGACGAAGCGCTCCCATGTCGTCCACGGGAGTTCCAGCATCAGGTACGTGCACGACACGATCGCGAGGATCGGCACGAACGGCACGAACGGCGTGCGGAACGGGCGCGGTGCCTGCGGGTTCGTGCGGCGCAGCACGAGCACGCCCACGGCCACGAGCACGAACGCGAACAGGGTGCCGATGTTGGTGAGCTCCACGATCTCGTCGATGTTCGCGAGGCCCGCCAGCAGGCCGACGAAGACGCCGGTGATGATCGTCGTCACGTGGGGCGTCTTGTAGACCGGATGGATGCGCGCGGCCCACGGCGGCAGCAGTCCGTCGCGCGCCATCGAGAAGAAGATGCGCGGCTGGCCCATCTGGAAGACGATCAGCACCGACGTCGTGGCGAACACGGCGCCGGCCGAGATGATGCCGGCCGTCCAGTGCATGCCGAGCGACGAGAACGCCGTCGCCAGCGGCTCGGCCGTTCCGAGGTCGGTCCACGGCACGAGCCCGGTGAGCACGATCGCGACGGCCATGTAGATCAGCGTGCAGACGATGAGGCTGCCGATCATGCCGATCGGCATGTTGCGCTGCGGGTCGCGCGTCTCCTCGGCAGCCGTCGAGACGGCGTCGAAGCCGATGTACGCGAAGAAGATGATCGCGGCGGCGCTGCTGATGCCCGCAAAGCCGTTCGGCGCGAACGGCTGCCAGTTCTCCGGCCGCACGTAGAAGACGCCGACGGCGAGGAAGAACGCGATGACGACGAGCTTCAGGATCACCATGGCGGTGTTGAAGCCGGCGCTTTCGCGCACGCCGCGGACGAGCACCCAGGTGATGGTCATGACCACGAGGAACGCCGGCAGGTTGAACAGCAGCGGCACCCCGGCAATGTGCGGCGCACCGAGCACGGCCTCGGCGTTGCGGATCACGTTCGGCGCGAGATCGGCCGTGGCGCCGCCCGCCGCCTGGTACTCCGCGAGGGCACGGAACGCCGTGCGGTAGTCGGTGCCGAGCCATCCGGGCCACGTGAGCCCGAAGCCGCGCAGCAGTTCCTGGAAGTAGCCGGACCAGGAGATCGCGACGGCGACGTTGCCGATCGCGTACTCGATGATCAGGTCCCAGCCGATGATCCAGGCCACGAGCTCGCCGAGCGTCGCGTAGGAGTACGTGTACGCCGAGCCTGCCACCGGCACCATCGCCGCGAACTCGGCATAGCACAGCGCCGCGAAGCCGCAGGCGAGCGCGGTGAGCATGAAGGAGACGACAAGCGCCGGGCCGGCGCCGAGATGGTTGGCCCCGCCGGCCGCCGCGCTGCCGACCGTCGAGAAGATGCCGGCGCCGATGATGGCGCCGATGCCCAGCGAGACGAGCTGCACGGGGCCGAGGGACCGCGTGAGGCGCGGCCCACCGTGGGGATCGGCATCGCTCGTGAGCTGGTGCAGCGGCTTGACCGCAAATAGCTGGGACACGCGTGGGCTCCTCGGTGGACGTGGACTCGGCAGCATAAGGTACAACGCAACTCCCGAACGCCGAACGCCGAACGTCGGACTTGGGTAGACTACGCGGCATGAACCGCGTCCTGTCGTTGCTGCTGGCGGTGGCCGCGCTGAGCCTGCTCACGGCCGGCCCGGTCCTCGAGGCTCAGTCGAAGGCCGGAGGCACCGGCCCGCAGATCGTGATCGAGACCGCGAAGGGCACGATCGTCATCCAGACATACCAGGACAAGGCGCCGAAGACGGTCGCCCACATCGTCGATCTCGTGAAGAAGAACTTCTACAACGCGCAGCGCATCCACCGCGTCGTGAAGGGACAGCTGGTGCAGTGGGGCGACAAGATGTCGCGCGACATGACCTACCGCGAGTGGTGGGGGCGGAGCCCGGGCGGCAGCAGCGGCAACCCGATTGGCGTCGCGGAGTTCACCAGGGGCCTGAAGCACCGCGCCGGCACCGTGTCCATGGCGCACGCGGGCAACCCGGCGCTTGCCGACAGCCAGATCTTCATCTGCCTCTCGGCCATGCCCACGCTCGACGGCAAGCACGTGATCTTCGGCGAGGTCGCCGAGGGCCTCGACGTCGTCCGCACGCTCGTCGTGACCGACCGCCTCAAACGCGTCACCGTCCGCTGACGCAGCGCGGGCTCGTGCTCAGAACAGGCCGTCGGCCGTGACGATCCCCTCGAGCTGCGGAAAGCGCTCGACGAAGGTGCGCGGAAACGGTGCGCGCACCGGGTCGCCGAGCCGCGCGCGGACCTGCGCGGCATTGGCCACGGCGTTGCCGGCGAAGTGGTTGTTCGCGTAGAGATACAGCTTCCGGCCCAGGGCCTCGGCTGCCGCGGCGACATCCACGAACGGCTCGAGCTCGTCGGGCGTGTACAGGTAGTTGTACCGGTCCTCGGGCGCTTCGTGGTCCCACCACTGCGCGGCATTGCGCCCGTGCAGCCGCACGTACGCCCACGGCCTGTCGCGGAGTTCCTCGACGAGCACGCCGGGTGCCTGCCAGACAGAGGTCCTGAACTTCGGCTCGTCGATCAGCACCCACGCCGCCCCGGCCGCGTCGAGCAGCGCCAGCGTCTCGCGTCGCGCGTCGCTCCAGCTGCGGTGCCGGAGTTCGACGGCCAGTCGCAGTCCGCGGAGCCTGTCGGCGAGCCACGCGACGTAGTCGATTGCCTCGGGCGTGGCCGTGAAGCTGGCCGGGAACTGGGCCAGCAGCGGCCCGAGGCGCTCGTGCGCGCGCAGCGGCGCCACGGCGTCGAGCGCCGATTGCAGCGCGTCGTCGTCCTGCGCGGGCACCGGGGGCAGCCCCGCGGTCGATGGCGCGTGCATCCGCGGGTGCGTGAACTGCTGGTGCAGCTTCACGGCGAACTCGAAGCCGGGTGGCGTCCGCTCGACCCATCGCGTCGTCATCCGCTCGTCGAGCGGGCGATAGAACGAGGTGTTGACCTCGACGGTGTGGAAGCGTTCCGCGTACCACGTCAGCTCGTCGGCGCCGCCGCGAGCCTTCGGGGGCGGATAGACGATGCCCGTCCACGCGCCGCGCCCGCGCGGGTAGTGCCATCCTGACGTGCCGACCTGGATCAGCGGCGGACCGTGGGCCATTGCTACAATTCTGGGGGAGTATCGCCCGTTCGCGTCCCTGCCGTGCCTGCAACGATTCCCGCGCCGTCGCTCACCATCAACGAGATCTACGCGTCGATCCAGGGCGAATCGACGTTTGCGGGCCTGCCGTGCACGTTCGTGAGGCTCACGGCCTGCGACCTCCGCTGCACGTGGTGCGACACGGCGTATGCCTTCACCGAAGGGCGCAAGGCCCCGCTCGAGGACGTCCTCGCCGAGGTGCGCCGGCTCGGCGTACCGCTCGTCGAGCTCACGGGCGGTGAGCCGCTGCTCCAGAAGCAGGCCATTCCGTTGATGGAGCGCCTGCTGGCCGACGGCTACACCGTGCTCATCGAGACCGGGGGGCACGTGCCGATTGGCGACGTCCCCACCGGCGTCCACCGCATCGTGGACGTCAAGTGTCCCGGCAGCGGCGAGGCGGGACGCATGCACTGGGCGAACCTCGACCTGCTGACGATGCGCGACGAAGTCAAGTTCGTCATCGCGGATCGGGACGACTTCGAGTACGCTCGCGACGTCCTCACGACGCACGACCTCGCGGCGCGCTGCGCCGCGGTCCACCTCTCGCCGGCCTGGGGGCTCGTGGCGCCTGCCGACCTCGCCGCCTGGATCCTCGAGGCGCAGTTGCCGGTTCGACTGCAGCTGCAGCAGCACAAGTACATCTGGCCACCCATGACACGCGGCGTATGACGACAGGCGAGACGCCGGCAATCCTGCTGCTCAGCGGCGGGCTCGACTCCTACACCGCGGGGGCGATCGTGCGCGCCGAAGGCTTCACGCTGCACGCCCTCACCGTGCGCTACGGCCAGGTCCACGCGCAGGAAGTGGAGGCGGCCCGCCGCGTCGCGCGCGCGCTCGGCGTCGCGCGCCACGTGGAGCTCGATCTCGACCTTCGCGACATCGCGAAGTCGTCGCTCACGGGCGCGGGCGACGTGCCGCTCGACCGCGACGTCGGCGCCGCACACGACATCCCGTCCACGTACGTGCCGGCGCGCAACACGATCTTCCTCTCGCTCGCGCTCGCCTGGGCCGAGACCATCGGCGCGTCCGACATCGTCATCGGCGTGAACGCGCTCGACTACTCGGGCTATCCCGACTGCCGGCCCGAGTACGTCTCCGCCTTCGAGCAGATGGCGCGGCTGGCCACGGCGGCAGGCGTGTCGGGGCGGCCGCTGCGCATCCATGCGCCGCTGCAGCAGCTCTCGAAGGCGCAGATCATCACGCGCGGCATCGCGCTCGGCCTCGATTACGGCCTCACGCACTCGTGTTACTCCCCGACAGCCGACGGCCGGCCCTGCGGCCGGTGCGACTCGTGCCAACTCCGCGCGCGCGGCTTCGCCGAAGCCGGCATTCACGACCCGGCCATTTCCGAGCCATGACGACACCCGCTCCAGCGTCCGGACCAACGACACCCGCCGTCACCGATGCCGACATCGCGTCGGCGTTTCCAGTCATGCGGCAGTTGCGGCCGCACCTCGACGAAGCGACGTTCGTGGAGACGGTTCGAGCCGCCGAGGCCTCCGGGCTCCGACTGGTGCTGCACCGCGACGGCGATCGGGTCGTTGCCGTCGCCGGATACCGGGTGATGGACCAGCTGAAGGTCGGGCGCGTGCTGTACGTGGACGATCTCGTCACCGACGAAGCCGAGCGCTCGAAGGGACACGGCGACGTGCTGCTGCACTGGCTTGTTGCCCGCGCGCGTGACGAGGGCTGCGTGGCATTCGAGCTCGACTCGGGCGTCCATCGCCACGCCGCACACCACTTCTACATGCGCCATCGGATGCGCATCAGCTCGTATCACTTCGTGCTGGACCTCTGACGTGACCTCGCGCCTCTACTTCGACGACCCCGCGCTCCTCGACTTCGACGCCACCGTCGTCGCCTGCGACGCACACGCGGACGGCGCGCGCGTCGCGCTCGATCGGAGTGCGTTCTATCCGACCTCGGGCGGCCAGCCCCACGATACCGGCGTGCTGATTGCGGACGGGCAGGCACTGGCCGTCACCGACGTCGTGGCAGACGACGAGGGCGTGGTGTGGCATGCGCTGGCCGGACCGATTGCGCCGGGGCGCAAGGTCCAGGGCCGGGTCGACGCCGCGAGACGGCAGGACTTCCGGCAGCAGCACTCGGGCCAGCACATCCTGTCGGCAGCGTTCGACGCGCGGGTCGGGGCCCGCACCGAGAGCGTCCATCTCGGCGTCGACGCCTGCACCATCGACCTGCACCGCGAGGTGGATGCCGACGAGTGTCTCCAGGCCGAGGCCGCGGCCAACGTTGTCGTCTGGGAGGATCGGCCGGTGGCGATCAGGTATGCCGACGCCGCCGACCTCGTGGCGGAGCCGCGGCTCCGGAAGCAGACCCTGCGCACGGGCCGCGTGCGGCTGGTCGACGTCGAGGGGCACGATCTCTCGGCGTGTGGCGGCACGCACGTCACGCGAACGGGCGAGGTCGGCATGATCGTGCTGCGCGGCACCGAGCGCTTCCGCGGCGGCACGCGCGTGACGTTCCTCTGCGGTCGCCGCGCGCTCGAGAGTCACCGCGACCTGCGGGATTGCGGCGATGCAGCGGCTCGCGCGCTCTCGGTGTCGGTAGGCGACCTGCCTCAGGCCGTCGAGCGTCTTCGCGACGACCTGCGGACCGAGCAGCGGCGCAGTCGCGACCTGGCGGCCCGGCTCGTCGAACTGCAGGTGGCATCGCTCGCGCAGCAGGTGTCGGCCGATGGCACGCTGGTGGCGCACCTGCCCGATGCGGATGCCCAGGCGGTGCGCCTCGCGGCGTCGCACCTGGTGTCGGCCACGGGACGCGTCGTCGCGCTGCTTGCCGGTGACGCGCCGCATGCGCTCGTCGTGGCGCGCAGCGCCGACCGTACCGATGTCGATGCCGGAGCCGTCGTGCGGCAGGCATGCGCCACGTTCGGGGGCAAGGGTGGCGGGCGTCCCGATCTGGCGCAGGCAGGCGGCGTGGCCGCAACTCCGGAGCAGCTGCGCGCGCTGTTGCGGTCCTGATGACATGCGGCGGCGCGGCCGGCCTTCCGGGTCGACCTGGGCCGACTGCGGATCTAGGACGCGCAGACGAGGCCGAGGACGTCCTCGACGATCGTGTCGATCTCGCGCGTGGCCACGACGAAGTTGTTGGCCATCACCGAGAACACGTACGGTGTACCTGAGGCGGACGTGATGTAGCCCGAGAGCGCCCGGGTGTTTGCGAGCGTGCCCGTCTTGCCCAGCAGCCGGCCGGCGCAGGCATTCCCTTCGAACCGCGTCGCCAGCGTGCCGTCACGTCCGGCAATCGGCATCGTGGCGCGGAACGGCTCGCGGTGCGGCGGCGCGTCCATCGCGCGCAGCAGCGTGATGAGGGCCTGCGACGTCACGAAATCGCGGCGCGAGAGGCCGGAGCCGTCGAGGGCCGACACCGCGCCGCGTGCGACGCCAAGCCCGTCGAGCGACTCCTGGAGCGCCGTGCGGACGCTCGTCGGCGAGGCCGGTCCACCGGCCCGTGCCGCAACGGCGCGCAGCAGCACCTCGCCGTACAGGTTCTGGCTCACCTTCATGAAGCGCTGCGCGACGACCGACAGCGGCGCCGACTCGTGCGTGAGGACCGGCGGGCCGAGCGCCGCATCGAGCGTGGTGGCAACGCGCGTGCGCCCGCGGACCTCGATCCCCTCGCTCGCGAGGACCGTCCGCAGCACACCGAGGAAGTAGCGCGGCGGATCGGGCACCGCGACGGTCCGTTCGACAGGTGAATCACCGGCCGCCACGCTGCCCGTGATCTCGATGATCGGCTGCTCGAGCGTCCGGTGCACACGGACTGCCGTTGTCGCGCCAGCCGCCGACGTCGTGACGTCGGCGCGCAGGGCGAGCCCGGTCCCTGGCGGCCCGAGTGTCACCGTGGCCGCGCCGCCCTCCGAGGCCGCAGGCGTCACGCGGACCCGCGTGACGTTCTCGGTGAAGATCAGCCCCGAGTACGGTGCGGCGTAGCCGAAGCCGAGATCGTCCCAGCTCCAGCCCCCGCCGAGCCACTCCTCCCCGAAGCGTGAGGGATCGCCGACGAGATCACCTTCGATTCGCTGGATGCGCTGCGCACGCAGTTGCCGCGCCCAGTCGCGGAACACGGCGCGCGGATCAGGACCGTGCCCGATCGTCGGATCGGCACCGCCGACGACAACGAGGTCTCCGTGCAGGACGTGACCGTCGCGCCGCCCGGTTGCGTGCACGCGCGTGCGGAACCGGTAGTCCCACCCGAGGCGCGTCGCGGCCGCCGCGAGCGTCACGATCTTCATGTTCGACGCGGGCAGCATCAGCCGCTCCGCATTGCGGCTGGCGATGACGGCGCCGGTGTCGGCACGCTCGATGCGCACGCTCCACAGCGCCAGGGCCTCGACCGCGGTCATGCGGCGATCGACGGCCTCGGCCACCGCGGCATCTGCTGCGAGGCCTGACGCGGCCGCCGGGCCGGCGGCGGTCCCGTGCGCATCGACCGACGATGGGCCCGACTGCCGGGCCGCACAACCGCCGACGAGTGCCAGCGCGAGCGCTGTGGCAACGAGGCGGCCGGCGGCGCGTGTCACTGCGGCGTGCCCGGCGTGGTGCCCGCCGCGGGTGCGGTGTCGGCTGGCGTGGCTGGCTTCGGATTCAGCAGGTCGAGCACGTCGGTCACGGCCGGTGCCGTGAGCCGCGCGGCGCCGGGCTCGCCGTCGCGGACGGCGAACATCTGATCGCCGACCTGCGCAATCGAGACGCGCTCCTGCTTGCCGCCGTCGAACGTGGCGCTCACGGTCATGACCGGCGTGATGTTTGTCGGCACGTCCGGCGTCCACGCCTCGGCACGCAGCGTCGAGATGCGGCTCGCGATGTCGTCGATCGTGCTCGCGGCGACGGACGGGTCGGCGGGCGCGGTCTGCGCCCAGGTGTCGGGCGCATCGGCGGCGTCGCCGGACTTCTTCTTCTCGAAGGTCCGCGTCGTGTCGCCCTGCGTGATCACGAGTTGCGACAGGTTGAAGAGGCGGTACGTGAACAGGTCCTTCGCGCGGTAGGCGTCGGCCCGGCGCTGGAGGTCGTCGGCGAGCGCCTTCTCGACGGTGAAGACGATCGAACGGGCGGCGTCCTTTGCGTGAACCGCGCTGTCGCCGCTGGCGCTGCCGACCAGCAGTTGCGCGAGGGGCTTGCCACCGCCCGTGACGCTCACCGTCGTCTGTGGCGGCCGGAGCCCGTAGACGTCGAGCGTGGCGGGTTCCTCGGCGACGATGGCCTGCATCTGGCCCGACGCGAGCCGCGTGAGCAGCGACCCCACCTCGTTGCCGTCGGCACGTGCGGCCACCGGCTGCACGAGTCGCCACGAGTCGCCGTCCTTCTTCAGCTCGATGGTCCCCGGCGTGCCGATCACCGAGACGTGATCGATGGCGTCGCGCTCGACGACGACGATGGACTTGTTGCGGAGCTGGAACGTGGTGCGGTCGAGCCCCTGCTCCATCCAGCCCGGCACGAGGAACACGCGCGGCGCGTCCTGCAGCTTCGCGTAGACGTCTCCGCCCGTGACGGTCTTGCTGCCGAGCAGGAGCGTGCGTGCAGGGCCCTCTGCCGTGAACGTGATCGTCAGGCGTGGCGCGTCGAGGCCGAACGGCTCGAGGCTTGCGGGCTGCTCCTCGATCACGCGGGTGATGTCGAGCGTGGAGAGGCTGCTCGTGAGCCCTGATATCTCGCTGTCGTCGGCAGCCGCCTCGATGGGCGACTCGATCCGCCAGGCGTCACCCGACTTCTTCAGCGTCGTCACGTCGCCGTTCGCGGCATGGATCGTGAGCCCGACAATGTCGCCCGACTCGAGCGACGCGAACACGCGCTCGGCCTTCGGCTCGTCGTCGGCAGGGTCGCGCTTGCTCTCGACGAACCAGATGTAGGCGCCGAGCGCGGCAGCGAGCACGAGGAGGATCAGCGTCGAGCGTCCGCGCGTCATCCGCGCCTCCGGCTCCAGGTCCACACGCCAAGGCCCGCGACGAGCAGCGGCAGGCCGATCACCGAGAGGTACAGCACGCGCCGCTGCTGGTCCTCGGTCATCGTCACGCGTCGATCGCCCGCCTGCCTGGGTCGAATCGCGATCAGGTTCTCCTGCTGCGCGGCCCAGTTCACGGCGTTCAGGAAGAAGTCGCGATTGCCCTGCGTGCCAAGGACGCCGTTCGTGGCGAAATCGGAGTCACCGACGACAACGACGCGGGTCTGCGGCGTCGGTGGCGGCTCGGCGGGCGGCTGTCCGTCCACGGGCGCCGGCGGCGCCGGCTTCGGGGCGTTCGGGGCATCGACGGCCATCGCGGCCGCCAGCGTGATCGGGCCCTCGGTGTCTGCCCCTTCGTCGCGTGCGACGGGGCGTCCGGCGAACACGGCGGCAAGGTCGGTCTCGGCCCACGACTGCGGGCTCGTCGTGGCAATCGCCTGTGCCGTGCGGCCGCCCGCGCCGCTCTCGGCGGGCGTCACGGACCGTGCGAGCGGGAACGCCGTGATGAGGCCGAAGTTCTCGGTGATCGGGTGGTCCGGGTACGTCGCGACGACGGGCATCGATGGTCCCGCACCGAGCAGCTGGCCCACGCTGCTCACGTCCACGACGACGTTGGTGCCGACGTCGACGCCCCATGCCTTCGCAAGGCCGACGAGTCCGGTCAGCGGCGGGGCGTCAGGACCATCGGGCGGATCGATCAGGAGCAGCAGCTTGCCGCCCGTGTCGAGATACCGCTGCACCATGTCGATCTCCGGCTGGAGGAAGTCGGTCCTCGGCCCGGCGACCACGAGCACCGCGGCATCGGCGGGCACGTCCTGCTGTTGCGCGAGCACCACCTTCTCGACGGCGAAGTTGTCGCGCTGGAGCGCGGCGGCGATGGCGTTGTACCCGGTGCGCTCGTCGGCGCTCGTCGGGTCGTGCTCGCCGTGGCCCTGCACGAAGTACACCTTCTTCTCGCCGCCCTCGACGGCCTTGACGATGGCGTTCGTGATGTCCTGCTCGGTGTCGCTGGTGATGCGCTCGATGCGGCCGGCGTGTTCGACGGCAATGGTGCCGTATGCCTGCACCTGCCACTGCTCGGCGAGCGCGCGCTGCTTGTCGGGGTCGATGTACTCCACGTGCACCTGCGGCGTGACGTAGGTGTACTGGTCGAGCCGATCGCGGAAGCGCTGGAAGTCGGTGTCCTTGGCAAACACCTTCACGTTCACCGGCGCCTGCAGCGAGCCGAGCACCTTGCGGCTCTGGTCCGACAGCGTGAATTGGCCGCCCTCGGTCAGGTCCCACCGCTTGTGCTGCCGGCCGGCGACGTAGTTGATGCCCACGAGGATGGCGAGCAGCAGGAGCACGCTCGCAGACGTCAGGGCACCGGCGCGCGCGCCGCGCCGCGACCACATGGCCGCGAACTCGCGCCACTGCGTCGCGAGGTAGATCAGCACGACGACGAGCCCGGCAATGGCCAGGCGCTGCCACACGTGCTGCAGTTCGGGGCGGACGAACCGCGTCGCCACCGCCGCCACGACGAGGGCGGTGCCGATCCATCCGAGGACGTTCACGAAACGATTCATGGCAGGGCGTCTCCGGACCTGTTACCCGCGCCACCGGTCGGCGTCGACCGACCGGGCGGTGAGGAAGAGCCCGAACGCGATGACGCTCAGGTAGTAGACGACGTGCTGGGTGTCGATCACGCCCTTCGAGAAGTCCTCGAAGTGCTGGAACACCGACAGCGCCGAGACCACGGCACGGGCGACTGGCCCGGCCCCTTCGCCGACCCAGGCGACGAGCAGCAGCATGAGCAGCACGGCATACGTCAGCAGGCCGGCGACGATCTGGTTGCGCGTGAGGTTCGAGAGGAAGAGGCCGATGGCGATGAAGCCGGCGCCGAGGAGCAGCAGGCCGAGGTAGCCGGTCAGGACGGGCGCGAGCTCGGGATCGCCGTACGCGAAGAGCCAGACGAGGTTCAGCGCGCTCAGGGCCAGCATGACGGCGTAGAGCGCGAGCGCCCCGAAGAACTTGCCGAGCACGATCTCCCAGTCGGTGAGCGGCGACGTGAGCAGCAGCTCGATGGTGCCGCTGCGCTTCTCCTCGGCAAACGTCCGCATCGTCAAGGTCGGGATGAAGATGAGGATGATGATGCCGGCCTGCAGGAGCAGCGGGCGGATCAGCATCTCGTTGACGTTGAGCGCCTGCGGGCCGCCCATGCCGAACTGCGACATGCGGAGGCTCTGCTCGCTGAAGAAGCTGAGGAAGCTGTAGAACATCCAGCCGAAGAGCAGCGCGAACAGCCCGACGAGCATGTAGGCGATTGGTGACGCGAAGTAGCCGTGGAGCTCGCGGCGGGCGATGGCGATCACGTTACGCACGGGGCGCCTCCTCCGGCGACGCGTCCGGCGCGTCGGTCGTCGTCAACTGCAGGAAGATCTCCTCGAGGCTCATGCGCATCGGTCGCAGTTCGACGAGGCCGAGGCCGGCGCCGACGACCGCGGAGGCGACGCTGCGGCGCACGTCGAGTCCGCGCTCGCTCTGCACCTCGTAGCCGGTGAGCGCGCCGTTGCGCGCCGACACGGAGACGGCGGTCACGCCGGGGACCGCCGCGAGGACCGGCTCGGCATCGACGCCCTGCGCATCCACTTCGACGTAGGTCGAGGCCGCACCCTGCAGTCGCGCGGTGAGGTTCTCCGGCGAGTCCTCGGCGACCACGCGGCCCTTGTTGATGATGACGACGCGGTGGCAGGTCTGGGCCACTTCCGGGAGGATGTGGGTGCTGAGCACGATCGTGTGATCGCCGCCGAGGCTGCGGATCAGGTCGCGGGTCTCGATGATCTGCTTGGGGTCGAGGCCGGCGGTCGGCTCGTCGAGGACGAGCACGTCGGGGTTGTGCAGGATGGCCTGGGCGAGGCCCACGCGCTGTCGGTAGCCCTTGGAGAGCTTGCCGCAGTGGCGGTTGGCCATGTCGGCGACGTGGGTGCGGACCATCACCTGCTGGACGCGGGTGGCCTGCTCGGCGGCGGGCACGCCCTTGATGCGCGCGACGAAGCGCAGGTACTCGCGCACGGTCATGTCGGGGTAGAGGGGCGGCGTCTCGGGCAGGTAGCCGATGCGCTGCTTGGCCTCGACCGGCTGGTCCTGCAGGTCGAAGCCGGCGACGCGGGCGTGTCCCTCGGTGGGCGGCATGTAGCCCGTGAGGATGCGCATGGTCGTCGTCTTGCCGGCGCCGTTCGGGCCGAGGAAGCCGAGGATCTGGCCCTTGCCGACGTTGAAGCTCACGCCATCGACCGCCGTGAAGGGGCCGTAGCGCTTGGTGAGCTGCTGCACCTCGATCACCGTGACTCTCCAGGTGACAAGCCCTCGCACCGGGGGAGGGCGATCTGCGGGTCGGCTTGTCGAACCGCCGCGTGAACCATCGACCCTGCATGGTAAGGGGGCCGTCGGCGGGCGGTCAAACCTCGTTGGTGCTAACATGTGAACAGTTGTTCATATGTCACAGATTGCCCCTTCCCGAACCTCCCGATCCGTCACCGCCGGCCGCCGCCGACCCTCGAGGCCACAGGCCCCGGCGTTGTCGCAGGCCGCGGCCCAGGCGCTTGCCGAGACGTTCCGCGTGCTCGGCGATCCCACGCGCATCCGGCTCATCGCGGCCATGGCCCTCGCCGAGCGCTGCGTCGGCGACCTGGCGCACCTCGTGGGGATGAGCGAGTCCGCGGTCTCGCACCAGCTCCGCATGCTGCGGGCCGCGCGCCTCGTCCGCACGCGCCGCGCCGGCCGGCAGGTGTTCTACACGCTCGACGACGGGCACATCCTGGCGCTGTTCCAGCAGGGCCTGAGTCACGTGCACGAGGAGACGCCGCCACGATGAGAGCGACCGCCTGCCCCCGCTGCACCGACCACCGGCTGGCGACGTTCCACGTCGCGGAGATGGACTGCGCCCACGAGGTCGCGATTCTCGAGAAGCGCCTGGCGACGCTCGCCGGCGTCGTCGGCCTCGACGCCGACGTGCTGTCGCGACAGCTGCGCGTCCATTTCGACGGTGCCACGCTCGACACCGGCCGCATCGCCGAGGCCGTCGCCCAGACCGGCATGCGTGCATGGCCCGTCACCGCCGCCGGAGAGGCACCCCAGGTGGAGTCGGGCGTCCCGTGGGCGATCAGCGCGGCCGGCGCCGCGTGCGTCGTCGCGGGCGGGCTGTGGTATGGCGGGGCGCCAGATCTTGCGATTCGCGCGGTGCTGCTCCTTGCCATTGCGCTCACCGCCCCCGCCACGCTGCGTCGCGCCTGGCAGGCCGTCAAGGGACGGCGCCTGGACATTCACGTGCTGATGACCATCGCGGTCATCGGCGCGCTCGCCATCGACGAGTGGTTCGAGGCGGCGACCGTGCTCGTGCTGTTCGGCGTCGCGCAGGCACTCGAGGCGCGCAGCCTGGCGCGCGCCCGTCGTGCGATTGCCGACGTGCTCGACGTGACGCCGCCCACGGCCCAACTGCTGCGCGGCGACGCCTTCGTACCGGTGCCGGTCGAACAGGTGGCGGTCGGCCAGTCGGTGTCGGTGCGCCCCGGCGCCCGCATCCCGCTCGACGGCACCGTGGCTCACGGCGAGAGCACCGTGAACCAGGCGCCCGTGACGGGCGAAGCCGAGCCGGTCCTGAAGGTGGCCGGCGACATCGTCTATGCCGGATCGGTGAACGGCCAGGGCGCGCTGACCGTCGTCGTCAGCCGCGTCTCGTCGGACTCCACCGTTGCGCGCATCGTGCATCTCGTCGAGCGTGCCCATGCGGCACGCGCGCACGTCCAGTCCACCGTCGATCGCTTCGCGGCCATCTACACGCCGATCGTGCTGGCGCTGGCGATTGGCATGGCCATCGGGCCGCCGCTCGTCACCGGCGCGCCGTGGCTCGCGTGGATCGAGCGCGCCCTCGTCCTGCTCGTGGTGGCCTGCCCGTGCGCGCTCGTGATTGCCACGCCGGTGGCCATGGTGTCTGCGCTGTCGGGTGCGGCGCGCCGCGGCCTGCTGCTCAAGGGCGGCGCGGTGCTCGAGCGGCTCGCCGGCATCCGGATCGTGGCCCTCGACAAGACGGGCACGGTGTCGGAGGGCCGCCTCCGCATTGCCGCGCTGACGCCGCTGGCGACGATGCCGGTCGAGCGTGCGTTGCAGCTTGCCGCCTCGCTCGAGGCGGGCGTCCACCACCCGATCGCGGAGGCCATCGTCGCCGAAGCCGTGGAGCGCAACGTGCCGCTGCTGCCGGCATCAGCGCTGCAGCACGCGCCGGGTCGTGGCGCGACGGCGCGCGTGGACGGCCACGTGGTGCGCATCGGCCGGCCTGCCTGGGTGCGCGAGGCGCTGAGCGGACTCGTCGAGTTGCCCGAGACCACGGCCGTGCTCGTCGTGGACGACATGCCGGTGCTCGCGATCGATGCCGCTGACCATCCACGGGAAGGCGCGGCCGATGCGATTGCGCGGCTGCGGTCGTTCGTCGATCGCCAGGTGCTGCTGTCGGGCGATCACGAGGCGTCGGTCGGACGGCTGGCCGAGGCTGTTGCTCTCGACGAATGGCGTGCGGGACTGCTCCCCGAGCAGAAGGCGCTGGCCGTGGACCTGCTCGAGCAGTCCGGCCCCGTGCTGATGGTCGGCGATGGCATCAACGACGGGCCTGCACTCGCGGAAGCCAGCGTCGGGCTGGCGATGGCCGACAGCGGCAACGCCGTGGCGATCGAGGCCGCCGACGGTGCCCTGATGCGGCGCGATCTCTCGCTCGTTCCTTACGCGATTGCGCTCGGGCGCGCAACGCTGCGCACCGTGCGCCTCAACGTGGCGCTCGCGCTGGCGCTCAAGGTCGCGGTGATTGCCGCTGCGGGTGTTGGCGTGGCCTCGCTCTGGCTCGCCGTGCTTGCCGACGTCGGCGCCTCGCTGCTCGTCGTGGCCATCAGCCTGCGCCTGCTCGCGTTCGGCCCGCCGGTCGCGCCGGGCCGTATCGCGCCGCCGCCGGGCGACGTTCCGGGCGCGCGTGCGTGATTGCGACGGTTCACACCTTGTCGCTATAATCCGCCCTTGCAGTCGGGGCACCGGGTTCGAGCCGGTGATGCACGCCCGGGACTGCGGAGACCGTCATGTCCATGAGTGCCCCGAGCCGCGAGAGTGTCGTCATGCGTGATCTCGAGATCGAAGTCCCTTCGCTGGCTGCCGTTCATGCCGCGGCCTGTGCCGCGCCCGCATCGCAGCCGTCCATCCACGCCGGCGTGGACGACGACGATGACGAGGACGAAGACGACGACTGGGACGATGAAGAGGACGACGACGAGGAAGAGGAAGAGGACGAGGACTGGGACGACGAAGACGAGGACGAAGAGGACGAGGACGACCTCGGCTGGGACGATGACGACGAAGACGACTCCGACGACGAGGACGAAGAGTAGGCACGAGCTGCCTTCCCACTCCGTCCACTGGCGAGTCCACTTGCCCGAGTGACCTGCCGTCCGGCTGGTCGCCCCCCTGATGCGCGGCGCTGCTGCCCACGACCGTCTGGTGCTGGCAGTCGCCGCGCTTTCTTTCTGCGCGCACCTCGCGTGGCTCCCACGCCATCTCGAGGACATCGACTCGATCAACTTCGCGCTCGCGCTGCGTGACTACGACGTCGCGGCGCACCAACCACACCCGCCCGGCTATCCGGTGTTCGTGCTGCTCGCGCGGGGTGTTGCCGCGCTCGTGGCGCCTGCCGTCCCCGATGCCTCGACACAGGCGGCCATCGCGCTGTCGCTGCTGGCAGCCCTCGCCTCGCTCGCCGCACTGCTCGCCCTGCATGCCGTGCTGCGGCTGCTGATCGCGCCGCCCACGCCACTGCTGGCGACGTCCCTCGTCGCGTCGGCCCCGATGTTCTGGATCACCGGCGCACGGCCATTGAGCGACATGCCCGGGCTTGCCGGCGCGCTGGCGTGCCACTTGCTGATCCTGCGCGCGGCACGCGACGCCGCCCGCTGGCGCGACGCGGTTGTGGCCGCCGTCGCGTGCGGACTTGCGGTCGGCATCCGCTCACAGGTCGCCTGGCTCGTCGTGCCGCTGTTGGCCTGGCTGCTGTGGCGCGTGCTCATGCGCGAGGGATTCCGGCGCACCCTGGCGCTCGGAAGCTGTGCGCTGGCTGCGGTGGGCGTGTGGGCCGTGCCGATGGTCCTCGTGACCGGCGGCACCGCCGCCTACAAGGCCGCACTCGTGTCGCAGGCGGCCGAGGACTTCGAAGGCGTGCCGATGCTCGTCATGCAGCCTGGCGTCCGCAGGCTCGCCGTCGCACTCGTCGAGACGTTCGTCCTGCCGTGGGGCGTGTGGACCCTCGCGGCGTTCGTGCTCGCGCTTGCCGCGGTCGGGCTCGTCGGCCTGCATCGACGCGGGCGCCTCGCCACATGGCTGGTGCTCGGCTTCTCGCCCTACCTCCTCTATCACCTGCTGTTCCAGGAGACCGAGACGACGCGATACGCGCTGCCGATCGTCGTGCCGGTCGCGACGAGTGTCGTGCTCGCGACCCGCGTGTGGACCGGCCGCATCTCGATGGCGCTCGTCGCCCTTGCGTGTGCGGTCTCGCTCGGGGTGTCGGTGCAGGCCCATCGCCAGTACGTCGGACGCGGGGTCACGGTGAGCGAGACGCTCGAGGCGATGGCCGCCGCCGCGCGGGCTGCCGACGTGCCGCCTCACGTGTTGATGCACCGGCGCGTGTGGGCCGAGACGCGCCGGGCGCGTGCCGCCCTGCACCCGCAGCCGCCGTACGACGTGCTGCCGTCACCCATCGCGTTCGAATGGAAGGAAGCGGCGGCCCTGTGGCAGCGCGACCCGGACGCCGAGGTGTGGTGGCTCGTCGATCCGCGTCGCGGCGACGACGTGGCCATCGATCCGCGCGCACGCACGGCGATGCGGCACGTCGGCTGGCCTGTGCCGGTTGACGCGGTGCTCGGCGGGATGCGGCCGCACCCATTCGACTGGGCGACGATTCGTCGGCCGCACTGGGTGCTGCTCGACGGGTGGGGGCTCACGCCGGAACTCGGCGGCCGCGCAGCAGCGGCGGGGCAGGGGCCCTCGACGACAGGGGCCACGGCCCTCGTCCGTGGCCAGTCGGGCGAGGTCACGCTGCTCGTCGGCGGACGCCACGTCGTGCCCGCCGGTGCGACGCCCGCGACGATCGCGGTGCGCGTCGGCAACGGGTGGCACCGGGAGGTGCAGGTGCCGCCCGGAGATTTCGCGCTCACGTGGACGCTTCCCGCCGGCAGCCTGCCGGCATCGGGCTACGTCCCGCTGGAGGTGAAGGCTGCGGATGCCGGGCACGGGCCCGAGCGCCTGCTGCTCGAACAGTTCGACGTGCAGCCGGTGGGCGTGCCGGTGGTGGCCCTGCACGCGGGCTGGTACGAGCCGGAGCGCGACACGGCGACAGGACGGCGCTGGCGCTGGGTGGCCGACGAGAGCCGGCTCCGCATTGCGGGCGCGACGGGCGACGTACGGATCAGCGTCGGCGGCACGTGGCCCCGTCACTACGATCGCGATCCCGAGATCGAGATCCGCGCCGACGGGCAGGTCATCGGCAGGCACGTGCTGTCGCGTCCGTTCCGCTTCGAACAGGTCGTGACGGCCGCGCAATTGCAAGCCGATGGCGGTCAGGTGACCTGGCGCGTGACGCCGTCGTTCGTGGCGGGAGAACGCACGGGAACGGCCGACGCGCGACGCCTGGCCCTGGAGATTGCGCAGATCGCGGTGCAGCCCGTGCGTTGACACGTCAATGGCGCGCCGTTACGCTTTCGGCGTTGTGCCCTGCGGCGCCCGAGCGCCGTTCCTGTTTGCCTCCGTCCCGGGAGTCTCCGATCGATGTCTCGACTGCGAGTCGTGTTGCCTGCTGTGGGGCTGTGCCTGGCACTCGGTATCGCCGGCTGTGCGAAGAAGGCGCCCGCGCCTGCACCCGCGCCACCGCCGCCGCCACCTGCCACCACGCCGGCACCTCCGCCACCGCCACCGCCGCCACCGCCTGCTCCGGCGCCTGAAGCGCCGCGTCCGCTCACCGAGGAGGAGCTCTTCGCGAAGAAGACCCTCGACGAGCTGAACGCCGAGAAGCCGCTTGGCGACGTGTTCTTCGCCTACGACCGCTCGGAGATCACCGAGGAAGGCCGCACGATCCTGCAGAAGAACATGGAGTGGCTGCGCAAGTGGACGAGCACCCGCGTGCTCGTCGAGGGACACTGCGACAACCGCGGTACGCCCGAGTACAACCTCGCCCTCGGCGAGCAGCGCGCCGCCGCGGTGCGCGACTACCTCGTGAGCCTCGGCCTGCCTGCCGATCGCGTGACGATCGTCAGCAAGGGCGAGGAGCAGCCGTTCTGCAACGAGGACGCCGAGAGCTGCTGGTCACAGAACCGCCGCGGGCACTTCCTCATCACCGGGAAGTAACACGCACGACCGGCAGGGCGCGTCGCTCGACGTGCCCTGCCTACGTCCTTCCGATCTCCCTGCCGATTGCCGCCGCCGCGCCAGCCGGGTCGGCCGCACCCGTGATCGGGCGTCCGATCACAAGGTACGACGCGCCCGCGTCCATCGCCTCGACCGGCGTCATCGTCCGCGCCTGATCGTCCCGGCTCGTCGATGCAGGCCGGATGCCGGGCGTGACGATCGTGAAGTCGGCGCCGCACGCATCCCGAATCAGCGCGATCTCCTGCGGTGACGCGACCACCCCGTCGATTCCCGTCTCGCGCGCGAGAGCGGCGAGCCGCCGCACCTGATCCCGCACGCCATCGGCCACGCCGACCTGCGCCAGGCGCGGATCGTCGAGGCTCGTGAGCACGGTCACGCCCACCACGAGCGGACGCGGGCGGCCGCTCCGTGCCGCCTCCTCGTGCGCCGCATCGCGCGCCGCGCGCAGCATGTCGCTGCCACCGCTCGCGTGGACCGTCATCATCCACGCGCCGAGGCGCGCACCCGCCCGCACCGCACCCGCCACCGTGTTCGGGATGTCGTGGAACTTGAGGTCGAGGAACAGCCGCAGCCCGCGGTCCACGATCGGCGCGACGGCCACCGGGCCCTCGCTGACGAACAACTGCTTGCCGACCTTGAAGCCGCCGACGTGGGGCCCGAGCGTGTCGACGAGCGAGGTCGCCTGCGCCACGGAGTCGACGTCGAGTGCGATCAGGATGGGCGACATGCGGGCTCCAGCCGGCGCTTGCCGGGGATGTCGACGCCGCCGACGAGGTCGGCCAGTCGCGTGACGCCGTGGCGCGTGCAGTACGCCGTGAGGCCGTCCATGACCTTCGACCAGATGAACGGATCGGCGAAGTTCGCCGTGCCGATCTGGACGGCGTCGGCGCCCGCCAGCATGAACTCGATCACGTCCTCGGCCGACGCGATGCCGCCCATGCCGACGATCGGGATCTTCACCGCCTGCCGGCATTCGTGGACCATCCGGACCGCGATCGGCCTGATCGCAGGGCCGCTCAGGCCGCCCATCACGTTTGTCAGCTTCGGCTTGCGCGTCTCGACGTCGATGGCCATTGCCAGGAACGTGTTGACGAGCGACACGGCGTCGGCGCCGGCATCCTCTGCCGCGCGCGCGAACGACGCGACGTCGGTGACGTTCGGCGTGAGCTTCGGCATCAGCGGAAGGGTTGTCGCCTTGCGGACCGCCGAGACGACATCGTGCGTGCCCGGCAGGCTGCACCCGAACTGGATGCCGCCTTCCTTGATGTTCGGGCACGAGATGTTCAACTCGATGCCGGCCACGCCTTCGTGGTCCGAGAGCACGCGGCAGACCTCGACGTACTCGTCGATCGTCACGCCGCAGACGTTGACGATGGTCACCGCACCGAGGGCGCGCAGTTCGGGCAGCCGCTCCTCGACGAAGCGATGGACGCCGATGCCCTGCAGGCCGATGGCATTGAGCATGCCGCCTGGCGTCTCGACGATGCGGGGCGGAGCGTGGCCCTCACGTTCGGCGAGGAACAGGCCCTTGACAACGACGGCGCCAAGCGTCGCGATGTCGAGCGCGCCGGCGTACTCGACACCGTAGCCGAAGCAGCCGCTTGCGGCCATCAGCGGATTGCGCAGCGTGAGCGGTCCGAGCGGGGTCGTGAAGTCAACCATGGTGCGCGAGCCCTTCCCACACGAGCGTGCCGGCCGCAAACACCGGCCCCGACGTGCACGAGCGCACGAAATGCGGCCGCCCGTCTGCCTGCATCACCGGCACCACGCAGCTGTAGCAGCCGCCCATGCCGCAGCCCATGACCTGCTCGAGCGAGACCCACGCCTCGCGCCCGGCGTCGGCTGCGCGCTGGGCCACGGCGTGCATCATCGGCGTCGGCCCGCAACAGTAGATCGTGATGCGCGCTTCGGCCGGCGCCTCCCGCAGCGCGGCGTCGAGCGGCACCGTGATGCGACCGTGCGTGCCGCGGCTGCCGTCCTCGGTGGCAATCACCAGTTCCACGCCGCGTTCGGCGAACCAGTCCGCGTAGTAGAGGTCCTCGCCGCGTCGGGCGCCGTAGAACAGGCGCATGGGCACGCCGCGGGCCGCGAGGGCCTCGGTGAGCGTGGCAAACGGCGCGAGCCCCACGCCGCCCGCGACCATCCACGCCGCCGTCGGCGCGTCGACGAGCGGCCAGGGCTGTCCGAGCGGCCCGAGGACCTCGAGTCGATCGCCGCCGCGCACGTCGAACAACTGGCCCGTGCCGACGCCGATGCGCTTGTTCAGGATGCTGATCGCCTGCGGCTCGCCGTTTGCCGATCGGACGATCTCGAAGATGGAGAACGGCCGCCGGAGCAGCGGCTCGAGGCCCGGCTTCGTCTTGATCATGACGAACTGGCCGGGCCTTGCGGCTGCCGCGATCCGCGGCGCGGCAAGCGTCACGACGTTGTACTCTGCCGAGAGCGTACGATTCCCGAGCACCTCGGCCTGCTCGTCCACGATCATCGTTGGGAGCATAGCGCATCCCTCATGCCCTACCTGCGTCTGCTCACCAACGCGCTGCTCGCCGGCGTCCTCGGCGCCACGGTGCTCGCGCATCTCGTGCTCCTGCTCAACCCGGCGATGCCGCTGCGGCCAGGCGTGTTGTTCTCCCTCGGCTGGCGGGTGCTCGTCACGGCAGGCGCCCTGCTGACCGCGGCGTTCTTCGGCGCCAGCCTCGTGCGCTATCTCTCGACCCGGCGCGGCCCGGGGTGGCTCAGCCTGCGGCTCCTCGCCTGGATGACGACGCTCGTCGTGTGTCTCGGCGCACTGCTCGCGTGGCTGAACCTCTCCGCGTTCGAGGCGTCGCTCGCACCGCCGGCGGCGAGGCGCCTGGCAATCGCGGCGGCCACGCTGGCCGTCACGGGAGGCGGACTGCTGCTCATCGCGCTCGTCCACTACGGGTTCGGCCGTCGCGGGAGCCGCGTCGGCGGCGCGCTCGTGGCGATTGCCGTTGTCGCGTCCGTCGTGCTGCCGCTCGTGGCTCGCGGGACGGGGGCGATGCGGCCGGGCGTCAGCGGCACCGTGCGGGCCGTGGACGGATCGCTGCGAGAGCCGTCCGCGGGGCGCGTCCTGCTGGTGCTGCTCGACGGCGCGTCGCTCGACTACGTGTCGCCGGCAGCCGCGCGCGGGCGACTGCCGCACTTCGGGCGCCTGCTCGATGGCGGCGCGTCGCTGACGCTCTTCTCGATCGAGCCGCGAGAGCCAGAGCCGATCTGGGCCGCCGTGGCCACGGGACGCTATCCACCGGGCACCGGCGTGACGTCGGCCGAGCACTACCGCGGCGGCTGGGCCGACGTGGACCTGCTGCCGCGGTACGTGTTCGCAGACCTGCTCGTCTACTCCGGCCTGCTGCAACCGATCGCGCGCGAGCCCGCGGATCTCAGGGGCGCGCCGATCTGGCGCGTGCTCGACGCATCGGACGTGCCGTCTGTGAGCGCCGGCTGGCCGCTCGTTCGCGAGGAGGTGCTCCGGAACGGTGCGATCGTCACCGCCGGTGCATCGCACGCGGCCGACGCCGTCTCCTCGGATCGTGCGTTGCGGGAGCGTTTCGAGGCCGCCCTTGCCGCACGGCCTGCCGCCGTGGCGTCCATACGGTACGGCGCGCTCTCGGCGCTCGGCGGCCGCGAACTCGGATGGCGCGCGGACCCCGAGCGACGCCGGGCCCTCGATGCGGTGTACGACTTCCTCGATGCCGAGGTCGGGCGGATGATCGCGCGGCTCGAGCCCGACGACCTGCTGCTCGTGGTCTCCGGCTACCGCCTGGAGCCGACGAGCCCGATCGTGCGGCTCCGCGAGCGGCTTGCCGACGACGCCGGACTTGCAGCCGAGGCCAATCGTTCCGACGGGTTCCTGCTCGCATATGGTCGGCAGGTCTCGCCGGGCCGCAAGCCGGTCGGCGCAATCGTGGACGTCCTGCCCACGGTGCTGTACTACCTGGGCCTGCCGGTCGCGCGCGAGATGGACGGGTTCGCCCGGACCGACATCTTCGTCGCGTCCCTGACGACAGGTCGTCCCGTGAGCTTCATCAGGAGCTACCAGGGGGAGCGGTGATACACTGTCGGGCGGCTCTTTAATCGCGGTCCCGTGAGGCCGCAAAGAGGTCACGCCATGCCCCACTCGTCCGTCCCGCGCCCACGCGCGGCAGCACCCTGCAGCTCGAAACCCGCACACGCCTGTCACCTGGCGTCGAGGCCCCGTGCGCGGCGGAGGTCGTCATGCCCTCGGTGATGGACGCCTCGCGCATCGAGCGCAGCCTCGCGCGCATCGCCCACGAGATCCTCGAGCGCAACCGCGATCTCTCCGACGTCGCCCTTGTGGGCATCCGCACGCGGGGCGTCGTGATTGCCGAACGGCTCGCGAAGGTGATCGCGCAGGTCGCCGGCGTGACGATGCCGGTCGGCTCGCTCGACATCACGCTCTACCGCGACGACTACATGCGCCACCCCGTGGGCCCGCAGCCGCTGGTCCGCAGCACCGACATCCGGTTCTCGGTCGAGGGACGCCGCATCCTCCTCGTCGACGACGTGCTCTACACGGGGCGCACGATTCGCGCGGCGCTCGACGCGATCATCGACTACGGCCGGCCGCGCAGCATCCAGCTCGTCGTGCTCGTGGACCGCGGGCACCGCGAGCTCCCGATCAAGGCCGATTACGTCGGCAAGAACCTCCCGACGTCGCCGTCGCAGAGCGTGCAGGTCCGGCTGATGGAGATCGACGGCGTGGACGAAGTCGAGCTCGAGGAGGGCGCGTGAGCGCCAGCGCACCGGTCACGGCGCTGCGCGGCCGCCACCTGCTCGGCATTGCCGATCTCTCGCCCGAGGAGATCACGCTGATTCTCGACACCGCCGAGGCGATGCGCGAGGTCGGCGATCGTCCGATCAAGAAGGTGCCCGCGCTGCGCGGCCGCACCGTCGTCAACCTGTTCTTCGAGCCGAGCACGCGCACGCGCACGTCGTTCGAGGTCGCCGAGAAGCGCCTGAGCGCCGACACGCTGAGCCTTGCCGTGGCGATGTCGAGCGTCGTGAAGGGCGAGACGCTGCTCGACACGGTCAGCAACATCGAGGCGATGCGGCCCGACATGCTCGTCGTGCGCCACGCGTCGTCGGGGGCCTGCCACCAGCTGGCCCGCCACTGCCGTGCGCGCATCGTCAATGCCGGCGATGGCCTGCACGAACACCCGACGCAGGCACTGCTCGACGCCTACACGATGCGGCAGCACAAGGGCCGCCTCGAGGGGCTGCAGGTGGCCATCGTCGGCGACCTGCTCCACAGCCGCGTCCTGCGATCGAACCTGCTGCTGCTGCGCCGGATGGGCGCGACGGTCCGCGTGGCCGCGCCGCGACCGCTGATCCCCGTTGGCATCGAGGCGATGGGCGCGATGCCCTGCCGCACGATCGAGGAGGCGCTCGACGGCGCCGACGTCGTGATGATGCTGCGCATCCAGCTCGAACGGATGCAGGGCAACTTCTTCCCGTCGCTGCGCGAGTACTTCTCGCTGTTCGGCCTCACGACCGACAGGCTCGCGCTCGCGAAGCCCGATGCGATCGTGATGCACCCCGGGCCGATGAACCGCGGCGTCGAGATCGCCTCGGACGTGGCCGACGGTCCGCGGGCCGTCATCCTGGAACAGGTGGCCAACGGCGTCGCCGTGCGGATGGCCGTGCTCTACCTGCTGGGCGGCGGCAGCGAGGAATGACCGAGGCGATGACGACAATCCTGAGAAACGGCCGCGTCGTGGATCCGGCAAACGGCCGCGACGGCATCTTCGACATCGAGGTGCGCGACGGCGTGATTGCCCGCGTGGGGGCCAACCTGCCGGTGCCAGACGGGGCGACGGTGCTCGACGTGCCGGCCGGCTGCATCGTCACGCCGGGGCTCATCGACATGCACGTGCACCTGCGCGAGCCCGGGCAGGAGCACAAGGAGACGGTTGCAAGCGGCGTGGCCGCGGCAGTCGCCGGCGGCTTCACGGCCGTGGCGTGCATGCCGAACACGTCGCCGGTGAACGACAGCGCCGCCGTGACGCGCTACATCCTCGACAAGGCGGAACAGGCGGGCCTTGCCCGCGTGTATCCGATTGGCGCCGCGTCGGTCGGATCGAAGGGCGAGCAGCTTGCCGAGATCGGCGAGTTGAAGGCGGCCGGCTGCGTGGCGATCTCCGACGATGGGCACCCGATCCGGACGGCGCTGCTGATGCGCCGGGCCCTCGAGTATGCGGGCATGCTCGACGTGCTCGTGATCGACCACTGCGAGGATCCGACGCTCAAGGGCGACGGCGTGGTCCACGAGGGTGCGGTGGCCTCCGAGCTCGGGCTGCGCGGCATCCCCGGCGAGGCCGAGGAGTTGTGGGTCGAGCGCGACGTCACGCTCGCGGGGCTGGCCCGCACTCCGGTGCACATCGCGCACCTGAGCACGGCCGGGTCGCTGCGCGCGGTGCGCGCGGGCAAGGCGCGCGGCATTGCCGTGACGTGCGAGGTCATGCCGCACCACTTCGCCCTGACCGACGAGGCGCTGCGCGGCTACGACACGAACACGAAGATGAACCCGCCCCTGCGTCCGCAGTCGGACGTCGACGCGCTCATCGAAGGCCTCGCCGACGGCAGCGTGGACGTGATTGCCACCGATCACGCGCCGCACCACGCCGACGAGAAGGCGCTGTCGTACGACCAGGCGCCATTCGGCATCACCGGACTCGAGACAGCGGTGTCGCTGACGTTCGATCGCCTCGTGCACGCCGGGCATCTCGGCCTCGCGCGCATGGTGGAGCTGCTGTCGGTCAACCCGGCGCGGATCCTCAAGGTGCCGGGGGGCGCACTCAGCGAAGGGGCACCGGCCGACATCTCGGTGCTCGCGCCGGACCTCGACGTGACCATCCGCGCGGCCGACCAGCGGTCGCTGTCGAAGAACATGCCGTTCGAAGGGTGGACCCTGCGCGGCGGCGTCGCGGCGACGATCGTCGGCGGCCGCGTGGTCTATCGGAACCCGGCGATCGAGGCGGTCGCACACTGGCCGGAGCACCTGGCACGGTGACGGTCGCCCTGAAGGAACCAGCAGTCATGACGCAACGCAGCGAGGACGTCCGCAAGCGCGCACAGCGCATCATGCAGGACGCGAACGTGCTCCTCGAGGGGCACTTCGATTTCGGCAACGGCTACCACGGGCGGGTCTACCTGAACCCCCACATGCTGTTCGCCCAGCCATCGACAATCTGGAAGCTCGCGCAGGACCTGCTCGACCTGCTGCCCTACGACCTCGCGACGCAGGTGCAGGCGGTCGTCGGCCCGGCAACGGGCGGCGCGCTGCTGGCCCACACGCTGGCAGGGCTGCTCGACGGCCGGCGCAGCCTCGATCACGCGCCGTGCATGTTCGCGCCAATCGACTTCGACGCCGAACAGGGGCTGCGGCTGCGGTCCACGTATCGCCGCGTGCTTGCCGGCCGCAAGGTGCTGCTCGCCGACGATGTGCGCAACACGGGCAAGACGCTCGTGCACTGCGCCGAACTCGTGCGCCGCGCCGGTGGGGAGGTGATCGGTTCGGTGCAGCTCTACGACCGCATGGCCAGCGTCGTCTCGCTCGACGTGCCCAACCATGCGTTGTTCGAGTACAGCGCGCGCGACATCTACACCTCGACGACATGCCCGTTGTGCGCGGCCGGCACGCCGCTCACGACGTTCTAGATGCGCCGGAGGCCCGCCGACCTCGCCCGGTTCCGGGCCGAGCTCGATCGCCTGCACGACGCCTACAACGTGCCGGATTCTGCGGCCGATCCGGTGCAGTTCGTCTGGCGCTACGACGACCCGCGCGACCGCGAGGTCGTGGCCGCCATCGCATCGGGCCTGGCCTTTGGCCGCGTGGCGAGCGTGCTCGCGAGCATCGAGCGCGTGCTGGCGCTCATCGGCCCGCGTCCGGCGGCTTATCTCGAGACATTCGACGTGGCGGACGCACGACAGGCGCTCGCGCCCGTCGTCCATCGCTGGACGCGCGGCGACGACATCGTCGCGCTGCTCGTCGTGCTGCGCGACCTGCGGGCGCGGCACGGGTCGCTCGAGGGCGCGTTCCTTGCCGGCGACGATCCCCGGCACGAGGACGTCTCGCCCGGGCTCGAGGCCTTCAGCGCCGCGGCGTGTGGCGTTGACGTGCGCGAGGCGTACGGCACGGTGCGCCGCGGGCGCCTCGGCGTGCACTACTTCTTCCCGCGCCCGTCGCTCGGGAGTGCCTGCAAGCGACTCAACCTCTTCACGCGATGGATGGTGCGCCAGGACGCCGTCGATCCTGGCGGCTGGGCGGGCGTCTCGCGCGCGCGCCTCGTCATTCCGCTCGACACGCACACGATCCGTGTCGGCCGCTGCCTGCGCCTGACGCGCTACAAGAGCCCCGGCTGGGCGATGGCCACCGACATCACCGCGTCGCTGCGCCGAATCGACCCCGACGATCCGGTGCGGTACGACTTCTCCCTCTGCCACATGAGCATGATGGGTGCCTGCGGGTGGGGACGATCGGTTGGCAACGCGCAGTGCCCGCTGCGCGCGTTCTGCCGGCCGTCGCGCGTCCCGTCGTGACCCTGCGGGCCTAACCCGATCGCCGCGCGGCCTTGTAGTCCTCGAGATCGTCGAGCGAGCGGGGCCAGTCCTCGCGCAGCAGGCGCGAGAGCGCGCGATCGGCAAGCAGGCGGCCGCCAGTCTGGCACGTGGGGCAGTAGTTGGCCTCGTTCTGCGCGTAGGCGAGCCGCTGGATTGGCGTGCCGCACCGCGGGCATGGCTGCCCGAAGCGGCCGTGCGCGGCCATGCCCTCCGCGAAGGCCGTGACCTTCTCCGGGAAGCCGTCGCCGGTGCGTGCGACGAAGTGCGCGATCCACGACCGCAGCGTGGATTGCGTCGCCTCATGGAGGCGCGCGATCTCCTCCTCGTCGAGCTGGTGGGTCTGCCGCATGGGCGAGAGCCGTGCGGCATGGAGGATCTCGTCCGAGTAGGCGTTGCCGATGCCGCTGAACAGACGCGGGTCGGTAAGTGCGCGCTTCAGCGTGTGGCGTTCGCTCGTGAGCACCGCCGCGAACGCCTCGCGCGAGGCACCGAGCACGTCGATGCCGCCCGGGTCGAGCGCTGCCAGCGCATCGTCGCCCCGCACGGCGTGCAGCGAGGCCCGGCGCTTCGACCCGGCCTCGGTGACGACGAGCGTGCCGTGCGCGAAGTCGATGGCGGCAAGGCCGACCTTGCCGGGCACCTTCGCCTGCGGAGGCTTCCACTGGAGCCGGCCGGCAATCATCAGGTGGAGCACGAGGGCGTGCGCCCCGCTGCACGCGAAGACGAGCCGCTTGCCGAGCAGCCGCACGTCCTCGACCTGGCGGCCGTGAAAAGCCTCGAGCGGCGGATCGACCGATCGCAGCAGGAACGGGCTGGCGATGCGCACACCCGCGATGGCGTGCCCGACGACGCGGGCGCGCAGGGCGTGGACGTACGCGCTGAGATCGGGCAGTTCCGGCATCGCGCGGCGTGCCCTATCGGTCCGGCACCTGCACCTGACGCCGGGAGGCGACGATCTGTTCGTACACGGTAACGGTCTCGGTCACCATGTGCTCGACGCTGAACCGGCGGTGGACGCGCTCGTAACCGGCCGTGGCGTACCGCAGCGCAAGGTCCCGGTCCTTCAGCAGCGTGATGATCGCGTCGGCGAGCGTGTCGCTGTCGCGCGGCGGCACGAGCAGCCCGGTCTCCTCGTGCACCACGACCTCCGGGATGCCGCCCGTGTGCGTGGCGACGATCGGGCGTGCGCACGCCATGGCGTCGAGCAGCGACGTGCCGAGCCCCTCCATCACCGAGCTCATGACGAACAGGTCGGCGCTCTTCAGCAGCGACAGCACGTCGGTGCGGAACCCGGGCATGACGACGTGCCCGTCGAGCCCGAGTCGGTGGACCTGGTCGGCGAGGCTGTCGTGGAGTTCGCCCTGGCCGAGGATGACGAGGCGGGCCTCCGGCAGCACGCGGACGACGTCGGCAAAGGCGTCGATCAGGTGCCGCTGGCCCTTGTGCGGCACGAGCGCCGCGACGTTGAGCACGACCGGTGCGCCGGCAGGAAGTGCGAACGTCTCGTGCAGCGACACGGGCGGCGCGTCGGCGACGTGCGCGAGGTCCACGCCCTCGTGGACGGTGACGATGCGCGCGGCGTCGATGCCGCCGGTGCGCAGGATGCGGCCGATGGCCGACGAGGCGCAGATGAAACGGTCGACGTGACGGTACTTGGCGCGCGAAAGCGCGTTGCCGGCGAGCCTGAAGTCCACGCGCCGCGAGGCGACGAGCCGCGGCGGCGGCCACGGCATCCGGAACCCGAGTGCGAGGGCGGCGAGCGCGACGCCGTGCGGGTCGTGCGCGTGCAGGAGGGCCGGGTCGAAGGCGCGGATGATGCGCGCGAGCTTCCACGCGGCGTGAAAGTCGACCTCGAAGCGGGGCGCCAGCGGGACGAGGTCGGGCCCCTGCGGCGCCCGGGCGCGCAGTTCGCCGTCCGGATGCGCCACGAGCATCGTCGGATGGCCGAGGGCGCGCAGGCCCTTCACGGTGAGGAGCGCCTGGTTCTGGCCGCCGCGCCATGTGCGCGCGGTATCGATGTGGATCGTGCGGATGGCCATGGGCGTCAGGGGCGCTGCCGGCGCAGTTCCCACAACTTCACGTACTTGAGCAGCACGTAGACACCGCCGAGGATCGAGACGATGAGGCCGGCCACGCCATCCCTGAAGCCGCCGCGTGCCACGTAGTTGCGCGCGAAGGCCGCCGGCGGGTGGAGCAGCAGGTGCCAGGCGCGGACGCCCCGGGCGTCTGCGTGCATGCGTGCGGCGGCGAGCGTCGTGTAGTGGTTCATGCGCGCGACGTGCTCGGCAACGTCTGCATAGGGCCGGTGCTCGATCTCGCCGGACAGGTCGGCGACGGCGCCATCGACGAGAAGCGCCTCGTGGACGGGTTGGTCGTCCCAGCGCGCGCGGCGGCGATCGTAGAAGCGGACGGCGCGGTCGGGATACCAGTCGGTCGATCGGATCCAGCGGCCCAGGTACCACGTCACGCGCGGCATCCGATATGCGGGTGCCTGCGGTTGGGCGGGCAGGCGGACGATCTCGTCGCGGAGCGTGTCGGTGATGGCTTCGTCAGCGTCGAGCGACAGCACCCAGTCGTGCCGTGCGAGCGACGCCGCGTAGTTCTTCTGGGCGCCGTACCCGGGCCACGGGCGCGTCTCGACGTGCGTCGCGAGGGGCCTGGCGAGGGCGACGGTGTCGTCTGTGCTGCCGGCATCCACGACGATCCGCTCGTCGGCCCATCCCACCGAGCGGAGCGCCCGCTCCACGTGCGCGGCGGCATTCTTCGTGATGACGATCACCGAAACCGGCGGCACGGGGGAAGGATAGCGTAACCGGGTGTGAAGGAAAGGTCGAAGTCGGAAGTCTGAAGGTCGAAGGAAAGTCCGAAGGCTGAAGGTCGAAGGAAAGTCGGAAGGCTGAAGGTCGAGGGAAAGTCCGACGGACGAACGGTGGACCGGTCTGGACGAACTTTCTGCGCGCACTGACGCGCCGCGGCCTACGCGGGGTGAAGCTGGTCGGCCGAGAGCGCCCAAACTGGCTGCGCTCCTCGACGCCGCGGAGGAGGACGTGCTCGCCTACATGACCTTCCCCGAGGAGCGCCGCGCGACGTCACCCAGCACGAATCCGATCGAACGGCTCACCGGCGAGATCAAACGGCGCACCGAGGTCGTCGGCATCTTCCGCAACGATGCCGCCATCGCGCGGCTCGTCGAGCGATTGAGCGATGTTCCGCTCGTCAGCCTGCCCGCTGCGACACGCTGATCGACTGGGGCTGCCGGACCCGCAAGGCGATCACTGCCGTCAGTTACACCACGTCACGGGACACGATCCGATCGGACATGCGGGGGCGACGGTAGGGCGCGCGCCCCGAGCGTAGGGGAAAGGGCGAAGTCGGAAGTCTGAAGGTCGAAGGAAAGTCCGAAGGCTGAAGGTCGAAGGAAAGTCCGAAGGACGAAGGCCAAGGAACGATCGGAGATGCGGGGGACGGTACCCTTCGGACTTCGACCTTCCTTCGGACTTCGACCTTCGACCTTTCCTTCGAACTTTTGACTTCAGACTTCCGACTTCCTCACTGTCCGCCCTGTCCGCCCTGACCACCCTGTCCGCCGACCTGCTGGCCACCGCCGCCTGTCGTCGTGGTGTTGGCGCCCGCGCCGCCGCCGCCCCCGCCGGTGCCCGTGAGCGAGATGCCCGTGCCGCCGGAGATCGAGGCTTCCTGGGAGGCTTCGAAGTCCACGCGCGACTTCTCGAAGTCGAGGATGGCGCTCTGCTCGTTGTTGCGAGCGGCGGCGAGGTCGCGCTGGGCCTGGAGGACGTTGAAGGTGGTCGACAGGCCGACGCCGAACTTCTTCTGCTCGGCCTCGAGGCGGCTCTCGGCGAGCGTGCGGGCGGCGCGCGTGGTGGCCACGCGGCGCAGGTTGGTGTTGACCTGGCGTGCGAGGTCGCGCACCTGCTGGATGACCTGCCGCTCCTGGTCGCGCAGCTGCAGCTGCGACTGGTCGTTCTGCAGGCGGGCGCGTTCGAGGTTGACGCGGTTCGGGTTGCGGCCGAGCGGGTAGTTCACCTGGATGCTGGCGCTCCAGGTCGGGTACGAGAAGCCGAAGATGTCGCGCAGGACTTCCGAGTAGGCAATCCGCTCGGTGATCGGGTTCTGCGTCGGGTCGAGGCCGCCGCTCGGGTCGGTCGTCTGCAGGCCGCCGAGGCCGGCGAGCCCGTAGTCGATGTTCAGGCCCACGGCCGGCATCGTCTGGTTCTGGAGGAACCCGATCCGCGTGGCGAGCGTCTCGAGCTGCTTGCGCGTCTGCTGCAGGTCGAGCCGGTTCCTGATGGCGTTGTCCACGGCGGCATCGACGTCCACGGGATTGGCGGCGAGCGCCGGCGTGTCGGCCGGCTCGAACGTGATGTTCCAGAAGTCCGGCGTGGCGGGGTCGAGCGTCAGCGCCCGCAGGCGGTCCTGTGCCTGCGCCACCGTCTGCTCGGCGATGATCACGTTCTCCTCGTTCGAGGCCACTTCGGCCTCCGCCTGCACGATGTCGATCGGCGCCATCGTGCCGACCTCGACGCGCTTGCGGTTGTCGCCGAGGGTCTGGCGGGCGAGCTCGAGGGTCTGCTGCTGCACCGCGAGGTTCGACAGCGCCACTGCGACATCCCAGTAGGCGTTCTTGACGTTGCGGACCGTCGTGACCACGGTGTTGCGCAGCTCGAGGTCGCTGATGGCCAGGTTGTTCTTGCTCACCTGGATGTTGAGCCGCGTGTTGTCGATCGTCCGGTTACGAAGGAGCGGCTGCGTGAACGAGAACGTCAGGTTGCCGCGCGTGTTCGGGTTGAGGGTCGCGAACCGGTTGTTGCTCTTCGAGCGCGATGCCTCGTAGCCGATCGAGTAGGAGCCACCGGTCGGCAGGAACTGCTCGAGGCCGATGTTCCCGCTCACCTGCTTCTGCTGGAAGTTGTCCTGGCCCGACTGCAGCGTGGTGGCCACGGGCTGTTCGAGGTTCTGGTAGAACAACTGGCCGGTCAGGGCCGGGAGCCACGCGCCGTAGGCCTGCGCGACGTCGAGTTCGGTGATCGTCGGGTCCATGCGCTGGACGCGCAGGGCGACGTTCTGTTCGAGCGCGGAGGCGACGGCTTCGTCGATCGTGATACGGCGCGCCGGCGTGGTCGTCGGCGGCGTGTCCGGCTTCGGTTGCGCCTCGGGCGGTGGCGGCGGCACCGGCTGCGCCGGCGGAGGCTCCTGCGCGAAGGCTCCCACGCCAGTCCCGGCGAAGGCGAGCGTGAGCGCGCAGCAACGAAGCAATGGGAAGGCCGATCGAATCACGGACGTCTGCTCCATCTGCAGGCCGGCAGGCGCCGACCGACACGAACTACCTGTTGAACCCCCAGCGGGCTCTGCCTGACACGACGCGCGCCCACCGAGACGGAATGGTGATGTCCGGGGATGCGGCCCACCCAATAGACGACACGACGGCGCACCCGGTTCGGCGCGGAGTATAACAATGACGCGCATCGCGCCCCCGATTGCCCATGATCCTGCGTCGTTCCGCCCTCGAGGCCGCCGCCTTCGTCTGCGCCGGCACGCTGCTCCCGCTCCCCGCGCTCGCACAGGCCCAGGCACCGGCGGCCGCACCGCCGTCCGCCGCCAGGCCCGCAGCGGCGTCCCGCCCGTTCGAGCTGTCGGTGGACAGCATCATGCGCGGGCCCGAGATCGTCGGCTACCCGCCGACGAGCCTCCGCTGGGCGGGCGACGGCTCACGCCTCTACTTCGAGTGGCAGGCCCGCGACGAGGACGAATCGGCGACGTGGGTGGTCGCGGCCGATGGCACCGGCCTGCGCCGGCTGTCCGAGGACGAGCGGAAGCTGGCGCCGCCGCCCACCGGCCAGTGGGATCGGGCGCGCCGGCGGGTGCTCGCAGCGAGCCGAGGCGACATCGCGCTCATCGACACCGTCGCAGGCACGCGGACCGAGTTGACACGGACCGCCGGACCCGAGTCGTCGCCACGCTGGGCCCGCCAGGAGACGCACGTGACATTCGTGCGCGATGGCGGCCTCTTCATCGTCCCGCTCGCCGGCGCCGGCGTCGTCCAGCTCGCCGAGTCGGGCCCGAAGGCCGCCGATCCGAAGAAGACCGCCAGCCAGGAGGCCCTCGAGGAACAGGAACTCGAGCTGTTCGAGCACGTGAAGGAGACGCGGCGCCGCCGCGAGCGCGACGAGGCCCGCCGCGAGCGCGACGCCCTGCCGAAGCTGGAACTCCAGGCGCGGCAGTCCGCGTCCGACATGCAGCTCGATGGCAGCGGCCGCTACGTGTTCGCCCTCGTCACCGAGCGGCCCGACGGCGCGAAGGTGGCCGACGTGCCCGACTACGTGACCGAGTCCGGGTACGTCGGCGATCTGTCGGGGCGGACGAAGGTCGGCGATCTCCAGAGCCGCGTGTCGCTCGTCATCCTCGACCTCGAGTCGCGCAAGACGACGAAGGTGACGCTCGCCGAGACGGGCGGCACCGGGAAGGACCCGCGGGATGTGCGCTGGTCGATGCCGATGCTGAGCGACGACGGCTCGGTGGCGGTCGCATCGGTGCGGTCGGCCGACAACAAGGACCGCTGGATCGTCCGCGTCGACCCCGCCAAGGGCACCACCACGGTGCTCGACCACCAGCACGACGACGCCTGGGTGCGTGAGGGGCCGGGTGGAGGCTCGTCGAGCCTCGGGTTCCTGCCCGGCGGGTCGCGCCTCTGGTTCACGTCCGAGCGCACCGGATGGATGCACCTCCACGTCGTGGACGCCGCCTCCGGTGGCGAGGCGACGGCCCTGACGAGCGGGGAGTGGGATGTCACCGACGTCGCGCTCTCGCCGGACCGGCAGACGATGTACCTCACGACGACGGAGGTGCATCCGGGTGAGCGGCACCTCTACGCGATGCCGAGCAGCGGCGGCGCGCGGACGAGGCTCACCGCCCGCACCGGTGCCAACCTCGGCGAGGTGTCGCCGGACGGCCGCACGATCGGCCTCGTGCACTCGACGGGCAACACGCCGCCCGAGGTGTATGTGGCGCCTTACGCGTCTTCCGGAGAGGCCCGCCGCGTGACGACGAGCCCGGCGGCGGAGTGGTCGTCGCACCCGTGGCGTGACCCGCAGCTCGTGACGTTCACCGCGCGCGACGGCGCCACGGTGTACGCGCGGCTCTACACGCCGGAGATGGTCGGCGCGCGGCGGCACCGGTCGCGCCCCGGCGTCGTGTTCGTCCACGGCGCGGGTCATCTCCAGAACGCGCACCGGTACTGGTCGTCCTACTACAGGGAGTACATGTTCCACCACCTGCTGGCCGAGCGCGGGTATGTCGTGCTCGACGTGGACTACCGTGCGAGCGCCGGCTACGGACGCGACTGGCGCACGGCCATCTACCGGCACATGGGCGGCAAGGACCTCGAGGACGTCGTGGACGGCGCGGCGTACCTCGCGGCATCGCACAAGGTCGACGCGCGGCGGATTGGCGTCTATGGCGGCAGCTACGGCGGCTTCATCACGCTGATGGCGATGTTCACGACGCCCGACGTGTTCGCGGCCGGCGCGGCCCTGCGGCCGGTGACCGACTGGGCGCACTACAACCATCCCTACACCGCCAACATCCTGAACGTGCCGCAGTCGGACCGGGAGGCGTATCGCCGCAGCTCGCCGATCTTCTTCGCCGACGGGCTGAAGGGCGCGCTGCTCATCTGCCACGGGCTCGTGGACGTCAACGTCCATGCGCAGGATTCCATCCGCCTCGCGCAGAAGCTGATAGAACTGCGCAAGGAGAACTGGGAGCTCGCGCTCTACCCGGTCGAGGACCACGCCTTCCAGGAGCCGGCGAGCTGGGCCGACGAGTACAAGCGCATCCTCGCGCTCTTCGAGACGAACCTCAAACGCCGATAGGCCGACGCCCGACAGCCGCCACCAACATGAACGCAGACTCCGTCCTCGACTTGTTCCGCACGCGTGGTGCCCTCCTCGAGGGGCACTTCGTCCTGACGTCCGGCCTGCACAGCACGGGCTACCTGCAATGCGCGCTGGTGCTCCAGCACCCGGCCGACGCCGAGCGCCTCGGCCGCGCGCTCGCCGCAAAGGTGACGGCGGCCGGCCATGCCGTGGACGTCGTGCTGTCGCCGGCCATGGGCGGCCTCATCATCGGCCACGAGGTCGGCCGCGCGCTCGGCGTGCGGGCCATCTTCGCCGAACGCGTCGACGGCTCGCTCACGCTGCGTCGCGGATTCCGGCTCGAGCCCGGGGAGCGTGTGCTCGTCGTCGAGGACGTCGTGACCACGGGCAAGAGCACGCTGGAAACGGTTGCCGTCGCGGAGCAGGCAGGTGCGACAACGACCGCCGCAGCCTCGATCATCAACCGCGGCGGCGGCGACGGGTTGTCCGTCCCGTACGTGTCGCTTGCCGATGCCCGCTTCCCCACGTTCGCGGCCGATCAGGTTCCCGAGTCGCTGCGGGACGTGCCCGCGGTGAAGCCGGGGTCCCGTCCGGGCCCGAAGTAACGTGCCGCGCATCCTGCTGCGCGTGGCCTACGACGGCACGGCCTATGCCGGCTGGCAGCGCCAGGAGAACGGCCCCTCGATCCAGGCCGCACTCGAGGAGGCCATCGCGCCGCTCGCGGGCGGCCCGGCGGCCGTGACCGGCGCGGGCCGCACCGATGCCGGGGTCCATGCCGAAGGCCAGGCTGCCCACGTGGACCTGCCGACCGACGTCGCGCCCGACGTGGTCATCCGGGCCGTCAACGCGCGCCTGCCCGCCGACATCCGGGTGCGCGACGCCCGGGCCGTTCCCGACGCCCTGCACGCGCGGCATGGCGCGAAGGCCAAGACCTATCGGTATGCCTGGCTCGTCAGCCGTGTGGGCCATCCGCTCCTGGCCCGGACGACGTGCCTGGTGCCACCGAGGCTCGACATGGGCGCGATGGGACGCGCCGCCGCGCGCGTCGCCGGCACCCACGATTTCGCCGCCTTCCAGTCCGCGGGCTCCTCGGTGACCACCACCGTGCGGACCATCACAGGCGTCGAACTGTTCGTACGCCCCGGCGAGGACGTCGGCCTCCAGTTGCTCGACGATGAGCGGCTGCTCGAGCTGGAGGTGACGGGGGACGGCTTCCTGCGGCACATGGTGCGCGCCCTGGCAGGCACATTGCTCGAGGTCGGGCAGGGACGCCGGGCCGTCGAGGACGTCGACCGCCTGCTCACCGGCGTCCCGCGGTCGGAGGCCGGTCCCAATGCTCCCGCGCACGGGCTGACGCTGGTGCGCGTCACATACGGCTAGAATATCGACTGGCCCATGGCGCTTGACGACCTGTTGAGCTGGCTCTCGCCCGGCTCCCCCGACGCCGATCTGGCCCGACGAGTCGATTTCGACCGCCTGCCGGCCCACGTCGCGATCATCATGGACGGCAACGGCCGCTGGGCCGGGCGCCGCCACCTGCCGCGCGTCGAGGGCCACCGCGCGGGCACCCGGGCCGTCAGGGAAGTCATCGAGACCTCGGCCCGCCTGGGCCTCCGGTACATCACCCTCTACGCGTTCTCGGTCGAGAACTGGAAGCGGCCGGCTTCCGAGGTCGCGACGCTGATGGCGCTCCTCAAGCGCTACCTCCGGTCCGAGCTCGACACGCTGCTCGCCAACAACATCCGGCTCTGCATCATCGGCCGGACGCAGGATCTCTCGCCCGACGTCCAGCACGAGCTCGACGTGGCCGTGGAACGCACGAGCCGCAACACCGGCACCGTGCTCACCATTGCGCTGAACTACGGCGGACGGGCCGAGATCGTGGACGCCGTGCGCGCGGCGCTTGCCCAGGGCCTGCGCGTCGAGGACGTGGACGAGGCCCGCGTCGCGAGCCTGCTGTACACAAGGGGACAGCCGGATCCCGATTTGCTGATCCGCACGTCGGGCGAGATGCGCGTGAGCAACTTCCTGCTCTGGCAGATTGCCTACAGCGAGATCCACGTCACCGAGACGTTCTGGCCCGACTTCCGGCGCACGCACCTGTTCGAGGCCATCCTCGACTACCAGCGGCGCGAGCGCCGCTATGGCGGCATCACGGCAGCGCCGGGCCAGCCCGTGGCGGCAGGCCGGTGACGCGTCTCGTCAGCGGCCTGGTGCTGCTTGCGCTCGTCCTCGGCATCTTCATCGGATTGCCGCCCTGGGGCACGCAGGCCTTCGCGCTCCTGGCCCTCGTCCTGAGCCTCCGCGAGTACGACAACCTCGTCCGGCGGTCCGGCCTCGACGTCGTGCCCGGCCTCGGCATGGTGCTGTCGATCGGTATGTACCTGGTGCTGATCTTCCACCTGCCCGCGCACCACTGGCTGTACGCCAGCATGGTCGCGTCGGGGATCGGGCTGGTCCTGCGCGGCCGCGTGCCGTCCCAGGCGCTCGCCGTGGCCGCGGCCATGGTGTTCCCCGTCGTGTACCTCGGCATGGGCATCGCCACGGTGCCGCTCGTCCGCGAGCAGTACGGCGCCGCGCCGCTCCTGCTGCTGTTCCTGACGCAGATCGGCAGCGACAGCGCGCAGTACTACACGGGCCGGGCCTTCGGCAGGACGCCCCTCGCGGCCGACCTGAGCCCGAAGAAGACGCGCGAGGGCGCCATCGGCGGCCTCGTGGCTGCCGCGATCGTGCTGACCGGCTTCGGACGCGCCTGGCTGCCGGGCATCGAGTCCTGGCAGCTCGCCCTCCTCGGCGTCCTCATCGCCGTCGTCGGCATCGCCGGCGATCTGTTCGAGTCGATGCTGAAGCGGAGCGCCAACGTGAAGGACGCGTCGAACCTCATCCCGGGGCACGGCGGGATGCTCGATCGGATCGACGCCCTGCTGTTCACGATGCCGCTCTACTACGTCGCGCTGCAGTGGCTGGGGCCGCAGGGCCTGATGCCGTGACCCGCATTGCGATCCTCGGCAGCACGGGGTCGATTGGCGTGAGTGCCCTCGACGTCGTCGCGGCGCACCCGGACCGGCTCCAGGTCGTCGGGCTTGCCGCAGGCACCAACGTCGAGCGGATGGGCGGGCAGGTCGAGCGATTCCGCCCGCGGGCCGTCGCAATGGGCACGAACACCGCCGTTCTCGACATCCAGGCGGGCCTCGGGGCCGATGCGCGTCGCGGCGTGCAGGAGTGGGCCTCGGGTCGGCAGGGGCTGGCGACAATCGCGACGCAGCCCGACGTGGACGTCGTGCTGTGTGCGTGCTCGGGGACCGAGGCGCTCGAGGCGGTGCTTGCCGCCATCGATGCCGGCAAGCGCATTGCGCTCGCCAACAAGGAAGTGCTGGTGATGGCCGGCGCGCTGGTGATGGCGGCGGCAGCCGCCCGTGGCGTGGACGTGCTGCCGGTGGACAGCGAGCACAACGCGATTCACCAGTGTCTCGCCGGTCACCCGCGATCGCACGTGCGGCGCCTGGTGCTCACCGCCTCGGGCGGTCCATTCCGCACCACGCCGGCCGCCGATCTCGCGACCGTCACGGCCGCCGACGCGCTCAGCCATCCGACCTGGAAGATGGGCCGCAAGATCACCGTCGATTCGGCGACGATGATGAACAAGGGGCTCGAGGTGATCGAGGCGCGCTGGCTGTTCGACGTGACGCCCGACCGCATCGACGTCGTCATCCACCCCCAGTCGGTCGTGCATTCGATGGTCGAGTTCGAGGACGGCTCGCTGCTCGCGCAGCTCGGCGTCACGGACATGAAGCTGCCGATTCAGTACGCGTTCACTTATCCGGACCGCTGGCCGAGTCCGGTGCCGCGGCTCGACTGGCGCGACGGGCTGGACCTGCGGTTCGAGGCGCCCGACCTCGAGCGTTTTCCGTGCCTGCGGCTTGCATATGAGGCAATCCGGGCCGGCGGTGCGGCGCCCGTGGTGTTGAACGCGGCCAACGAGATTGCCGTAGCGTCTTTTCTCGGGGGGCACACGCCTTTCACGGGCATCGCCAGGACGGTCGCCGACGTCCTGGCGGAGGCCGCCGGCCGGTCGCTCGACACCGCATCACTCGCTGCCATCCGCGACGTGGACGGGTGGGCGCGCCGGCAGGCGGCCGCCCGGCTCAGCGCAGTAGAATCGACTGGACGAGGCATTTCCGCGTGACAAATCTCTGGGCGTTCCTGTTCGTCCTGGGTGTACTCGTGTTCGTGCACGAGCTGGGACACTTCCTCCTCGCGCGCTGGAACGGCGTGCGGGTGCTGACGTTCTCGCTGGGGTTCGGCCCGAAGCTGCTGTCGTTCACGCGGGGCGGCACCGAGTACTGCGTCAGCGCGATTCCGCTCGGCGGCTACGTGAAGATGGCCGGAGAGTCGCCCGACGACCCGCGCGCCGGCAGTCCCGACGAGTTCATGTCGAAGTCGAAGTGGCAGCGCTTCCAGATCCTCATCGCGGGCCCGCTGATGAACCTGCTGCTCGCGGTCGGCGTGATGACCTTCGTCAACTGGAGCGGCGCCACCGAGCCGGCGTTCGAGCAGCGCACGCCCGTCGTCGGCCGCGTGCTGCCCGGGTCGCCCGCCGAGAAGGCCGGCATCGTGGCTGGCGACGTGATCGTGTCGTTTGCCGATCGCGACGTGGACACGTGGCAGGCGCTCCAGATGCGCGTGGTGCCGCGGGCCAACCGCGAGGTGCCGATCGTCATCCGCCGGGATGGCCAGCGCCAGCAACTGACGGTGGTGCCCGAGGCCCAGACGAAATACGAGATCGGCGATCTCGGCATCGCCCCGTCGGTGCACCCCGAGATTGCGCAGGTGCTGCCGGGCAGTGCGGCCGAACAGGCGGGGCTGCAGGTCAAGGACGTGATCGTGTCGTTCAACGGCGCCGCCACGACCGGTTTCACGCTGGCGCACATGATCGAGGAGATCGGCAAGCGCGCCGGCCAGCCGGTCTCGCTCGGCATCCGGCGCAACGGCAATCACCTCGACATCACCGCGACGCCGCGCGAGACGGGCGGCGTCGGGCGCCTCGGCATGCACCTCAGTGCCTTCGAGACCGTCACCGTGCAGCCCGGGTTCATCGAGGCCATCGGCATGAGCGTCCGCCAGAACTGGGAGTGGACCTCGATGATCGGCGAGATGCTCGCGGGGCTGTTCACCGCCGAGACGTCGCCGCGTCAGCTGATGGGCCCGCTCGGCATCGCCGAAGTCGCAGGCGGGGCGGCGACGGTCGGCTGGGCGGCGCTCTTCGGCACGATGGCGATGATCAGCCTGAACCTCGGGCTGCTCAACCTGCTGCCGATCCCGATCCTCGACGGCGGGCACATCGCCATCCTCGCGATCGAGGGCGTCGCCCGTCGCGACTTCAGCATGCGCGTCAAGGAGCGGATGCTGATGGCCGGCTTCGCCGTGCTGATGCTGTTGATGGTGACGGTCATCTACAACGACCTGACCCGTGTGGAATGGCTGGGCCGCCTGCTCGGCCGCGGATGAACAACGGAGGAGACATGACGAAGATGCTCGGACGTGCCCTGCAAGCCGTGGCACTTGGGATGTTGATCCCGGTGATGGCGTTCGCCCAGAGCGCCCAGGCCGACCTCGACGATCTGCAGGCGCAGGTGAGTTCGCTCGGGCAGCAGATCGAGACACTGCGCGCGACCGACGCGGCCCGCGCGACGCGACTCGGCACCGAACTCGATCAGATCCGCGACGAGGTGGCGTACCTGCGCGTGCGGCTGCGCCGCGAGAACAGCCTGCCGCCCAACGAGCTGAACGCCGTCCGCGATCGGTTGCGATCGCTCGATCGCGACGTCTCGGGGACGGCGCTGCGTGAGGCCGCCCCTGCCGGGCGCGCCGGCGAGATCTCGGTGGGCCAGGAGCTCGACGCGCGACTCCAGACGCCGCTGAACTCCAGCAACGCCGAGGTCGAGGACCGCTTCGAGGCGACGACGCTCATCGACCTGTATCAGGGAGACCAGCTGCTCGTGCCGGCGGGCTCGGTGCTGCGCGGTGTCGTCAGCAGCGTCGAGCGCGCGACCCGCACCGACCGTCGCGGCAGCCTGACGCTGTCGTTCGACCAGATGACGGTCGAGGGCCGCACGTACCGCATCCGCGCATCGGTGACGCAGGCGCTCCAGGGAGAGGGGCTGCGGGGCGAGGTCGGCAAGATGACGACGGGGGCAGCAGCGGGCGCCATCCTCGGCGGCATCCTCGGGGGCTTCAAGGGCGCGATGGCCGGCATCCTGATTGGCGGCGGCGGGGCCGTGCTCGCGACGCCGGGCACGAACGTGGACCTCGACGCGGGCACGGTGCTCCGCGTGCGCTTCGACGCGCCGGTGTCCCTCGCCGACGATTCCGGTTCGGGGCGCTGACGCCCTGATGCAGGCGGGCCCCTACGATTTCGGGGCCTGATACGTCCGCCGGCCCCGGACGACGAGTCCGGGCCGGTTGACGCGCACCTCGATGCGGTGCACCTTGCCGTCGGTCTGCGGCTCGAACCCGAGCAGGTACTGGCTGTGGAGTTCCTGCGCCACGCGGGTGAAGGTCGGGCCGAGATCGTCGGTGTTCTTCAGCTCGAAGTAGCCGCCGCCGGTTTCCTCGGCGAGCCTGCGCAGCGCGCCGTCGGGACGGGTCCGGATGTTCATCATCTGCGACTCGAGCCCGATCCCGTAGACCATCACTTCCTCTTCGCGCGCCCTCCGGAGCACCTCGTCGCGGCCGGCCCTGCTTGCCGTGTCGGCGCCGTCGGTGAATGCCAGGATCACCTTGCGACCCTCGACGGGCAGCAACTCGTCGAGGCTGAAGATCAGCGCGTCGTACAACCGCGTCGGGTTGCCGAACTGCATGTCGCGGATCGAACGGATCAGCATGTCGCGGTCGCTGCTGAACTCGCTCAGGAAGGCGATCTTGTCGTTGAAGTAGCCGATGCGCCCCTTGTCGTCGGGCAGCAGCCGGATCACGAACTGCTCGGCCGCCTGCTTGAGCAGCTCGAGGTTCATCGTCATGCTGCCGCTCGAGTCGAGCATCACGGCAACGGTCACCGGCTGGATCTGGTTGTCGAAGATGGTGATCGGGACCCTGGTCTTCTCGTCGAAGACGACGAAGTCCTCCTGGAGCAGGCCGGGGACGAGGCGCTTGTTCGCGTCGGTCACCGTCACGTAGACGGGCACGTTCTGTGCACCGACGCGGAATGTCGGTTGCGCAGCCAGCAGGCGCGCCCCGCCAACGGACGCCGGAACCGACAGCAACAGGTCTCGCCTCGTGATCATGGTGTAAGCCTAGCAAAAGGTCGCGGGCGCCACTCGCCGGCGGCTTGACCCCCTGCACGCCGGCCCGTCACACTGGGCCTCCCCGTGCAGGCCCCTTGATGATGCCGATCCGCCGTCGTGCCCGATCGTGGGACGTTGCCCGCCGTGCGTTGGCCTGTCTCGCCCTGGCGGCGGTCGCCGGGACGATGCGCGGGAGCGCGCTGGAGGTGACGCCAGCCGCTGCGTCGCGTGCCGGGCAGGAACGGGTCCGGACCCGCGTGCTGCTGGAGCGCCCCGGCATCACGCTGCGGATCGTGCGGCCGTCGCTCGCGACGGGCCTCGTCGGCGCGGTCCTGCGGATCGAGCGGAGCGGCGTGGCGCGCGACGTCGTGCTCGATGGCACGGCCACGGGTCGCCGCGCGAGGGGCATCTCGGACGTCAGGCTGCTCGAGGACGGCCGTCGTGCGGTGCTGCACGTCGATCGCAACCACGAAGCCTCCGGCCTGATCGTGGTCGACATCCGCGCTGGTGCCGTCGTGGATGCCGTCGTGGGGCGCGACCTGACGCCGTCGCCCGACGGGCGGTACTGGGCCTTCGAGGAGTACGCCTCGCGAACGGTCGAGCGCTGGCCGCATACCGAGACGGTGTATGCCCTCTACGATGCCGGGGCGCCGGCGCCAGCCAATGCCCGCGCCTGTCCGGGCCACGACGACAGGTGCCGCGGCGAGGTCCTGTTCCTTCCCGATCGGCTCACGCTCTGCCACGAGATCGCCACGACGCGCGGCGGGTCGTGCCTGGCGTCGGCCGACAAGCCGCCACGGCACGAGCGGCGGTCGCCATTTGCCTGGCTGTCGCCGCGCGAGGTGGCGTGGGTTGACGTGGACCGCGCGCGCGGCACCAGCACGCTGGTCGTGGCGGCCGTCCGTGAGGGAGCGCCTGCGGCGGTGCGCGCCGTGGTGCTGGAGCGGGCGCAGGTGATTGAGGACGTCGAGTTCCCGCCGGCGCGGGAAGCGTGGACAATCGAGCGCATCACCCGCGACGCGGATCGGTCGCGGGTGTGGCTGCATTTCCGTACCCGGGTTGCCGACACGCGGTTGCCGCGCCTCGGCGTCCGGGTGTCCTGAGAGGCGGATCGATGGTTCGTGGATGGCTTGCGCGGCGGTCGTGGCCGCTCGTCGCACTTGCGGCGATCGTGGGCGCGTCGGCGGTCGTGGTCTCGGGTCAGGGGCGCACCGGCGCGCGCGACACGGCGGTCCACGCGCGCAAGCCCGCGCGGCTGCTGATCCGGCACGCGATGGTGATCTACGGCAACGGCAAGCCGCCGTACGGGCCGATGGACATCCTCGTGCAGGACGGGCTCATCGCGAGCATCGCCCCGTCGCTGCCCGTCGAGGCCGACGCGGTGATCGACGCGACCGGCAAGTACGTGATGCCGGGGCTCGTCGACACGCACATGCACTGGCACGACGAGCGGGCCGGCATCCCGATGCCGATCCAGTACGCGCGCAACCTCTACCTCGCGAGCGGCGTGACGCTCACGCGCGAGAACGGCGGCAACTTCGGCAAGAGCAAGCAGTGGCAGGCCCAGTCGAGTGCCGACCAGATCATCGCGCCGCGCATGCAGGTCTACTGGGTGGTGGCGCGCGGCAACGGCACGGCAGAGGCCATCCGCGCCAACGTCCGCGAAGCCAAGGCGCGCGGTGCCGACGGGCTCAAGATCTTCGGCATGGACCGCGACCAGCTCGAGGCGCTGATGGCGGAGGCCAAGGTGCAGGGGCTGAAGACGACCACGCACATCGCGGTCGAGGAAGTCACCGCGCGGGACTTCGCCGAGCTCGGCGTGGACTCGATCGAGCACTTCTACGGCGTCGCCGACGCGGCGCTCGACGGCGTGCAGCACTTCCCGCCTGACATGAACTACAGCAACGAACTGCTGCGGTTCTCGAAGGCCGGCGAGCTGTACGCGCAGGCCGACCCCGCGAAGCTCGACGCCGTGCTCGACCTGATGGTGGAGAAGAAGGTCGCGTGGAGCCCGACGCTCTCGATCTACGAGGCGAGCCGAGACGTGATCAAGGCGCAGAACCTCCCGTGGTACCGCGAGTACCTGCACCCCGCGCTGCAGGCGTTCTTCGAGCCGAACCTCGCCAACCACGGCTCCTACTTCACCGGCTGGACCAACACGATGGAGGTGCGGTGGAAGCAGCAGTACCGCATCTGGATGGACGCCCTGCGCGCCTTCGGCCGCAAGGGCGGCGTCATCACGACCGGCGACGACGCGGGGTTCATCCATTCGCTGTACGGGTTCGGCCTCGTGCGCGAGCTCGAGCTGCACGAGGAAGCGGGGTTCCATCCGCTCGACGTCATCAGGCACGGCACGGTGAACGGCGCGACGCTGCTCGGCATGGGCGATCGCCTGGGACGCGTGCGCCAGGGCTACCTCGCGGACCTGCTCGTCGTGAACGGCAACCCGCTCGAGAACCTGCGCGTGCTCAACCCGTACGGCATCGACGTCATGAAGGACGGCCGCATGGCGCGGGGCGGCGGCATCGAGTGGACGATCAAGAACGGCATCCCGTACCACGGCCCGACGCTCATGAAGGAGGTCAAGGCAATGGTGGACGCCGATCGGAAGAAGGCCGAGGCGCGGCAGACCAACCCGTAAGGCGGCAGCCCGATAGAATCTCCTCATGGCTCGCCTCGCCGCGCTCGTCTTCCTGTGCCTCGCCTTCGTGCCGGCGCGACCGGCAGTCGCCGACGATCTGGGTGCGCGCGTGGCCGCCCTGACGAAGGACTTCGAGGGCACCGTTTCGGTGTATGCGAAACACCTCGGCAGCGGGCGTGAGTTCGCGATCCGGGCGGACGAGAAGGTCCGAACCGCGAGCACGATCAAGCTGCCGATCCTGTGCGCGCTCCAGGCGCAGGTCGCCCGCGGTGCGGTGGGCTGGCGCGATGCCATCACGCTGCGCGAGGCGGACAAGATCCCCGGCTCGGGTGTGCTGGCGTCGCTGACCGACGGCTCCGTGTTCTCGGTGCGCGACCTCGCGATCCTGATGATCGTCGTGTCGGACAACACGGCGACGAACCTGCTGCTGGACCGGATGGGCGGTGCCGACATCGTCAACGACTATCTCGACACGCTCGGCCTGACGGCGACGCGGTCGCTGCGCAAGGTCCGCGGCGACGCCACGCCGGCGTCGGGCTGGAGCCGCGCCGGCCGGTTGCCGGAGAACGAGCGATACGGCCTCGGCGTCAGCACGCCGCGCGAGATGGTGCGCCTGCTCGAGGCGCTTCACGCGGGCCGGGTCGTCAGCCCGGATGCCTCCAGGGACGTCCTCGCGATCATGCGCAAGCAGCAGGTGACCGACGGCATCGGCCGCCACGCGACATATCCCGTGGCCAGCAAGAGCGGCGCGCTCGACGCCCTCCGCAGCGACGTCGGGATCGTGACGACGCCCTCCGGGCCGATTGCCATCGCGATCACCGTGGACGGGATGCCGACGGTCGACTACTCGCCGGACAACGCGGGCGACAAGTTGATCTGGGAGATCTCGCGCGCGATCGTCGACGGCCTCCAGACGGGCGACAGGTAGACGCGACGGCGCACCTACGAGGCCGCGCCGCGGACGTACTCGTCGACGCTGCGCGTCAGGACGTCGAGCGGTACGTTCCCGCCGCGCACCACCGCATCGTCGAAGGCCCGGAGGTCGTAGCGTGAGCCGAGCGCGGACTGGGCGTGCTGCCGGAGCCTGTTGATCTCCGTGTGGCCGACCTTGTACCCGCAGGCCTGGCCGGGCCACGAGCAGTAGCGATCCACCTCGCTTGCGACTTCGAGCGGGTTCGATCCGTTCTCGTCGACGAAGAACTGCACGGCGCGCTCGCGGCTCCATGCCTTTGCATGGAGCCCGGTGTCCACGACGAGCCGGCACGCGCGGAACGCGAGTGACTGCAGGTAGCCGAGCCGACCGACGGTGTCGGTCTCGTACGCGCCGAGTTCGTCCGCGAGCTGCTCGGCGTAGAGCCCCCAGCCTTCCGAGTACGCGTTGAACGCGAGCAACTGCCGGATCAGGGGCTGTTCGTGCGTGTACTCACCCTGCCAGATGTGGCCCGGGATTGCCTCGTGGAACGTGAGGTCGGCGAGGCTGTACCGGCTGTGCAGCTTCGTCGTGCGGAGATTGATCCAGAAGCGTCCGGGAATCCGGCCGTCGATGGATCCGGCGCCGCCATACGCGGCAGGGGCACCGGGCTCCTCCTCGGGCGGCAGCCGCTTCACTTCCATGTTGGGATCGACGAGCGTGCCGAATGCCCGCGGCATCTGCGCCCGGATCCACTTCAGGCGGTCGTCGATGAACGCCAGGATCTCGGCCCGCCCGGCATCTCCTTCGGCGAACTGGTAGCGAGGGTCCTCGGCGAGTGCCTGCATGCGTGTGCCGACACTGCCGGCCGTGTACCCGATGCCCCGGAGGATCGGGTCCATCTGCGCGTGCAGGCTGCGCAGCTCGTTGAGCCCGAGCTCGTGAATCTCGTCCGGCGTCATCGTCGTTGTCGTCGACGCCTTCAGCGCCCAGCGATAGAACGCCTCGCCGTGCGGGCGGGCGGAGATGCCCGGGGCGTCGGTCGCGGCCTTGCGCTGCACATGCAGCTCGGCGAACTGCCGTTCGAGGGCAGGTGCAATCTGCTCGCGCGCGATGCGCGTCGCCTGTTCGGCCCAGTTGCCCGGGATCTCCTTCGTGCGTCGCGCAATCGACTCGACGACGGGTCCGCCAATGCGAGCATGCTGCAGCGACAGCGTGATCTGGGCGAGTGCCTTGTCCAGGAGGAACGCGGGCGGTACGAGTCCCGCCTCCCGCGCGGCTTCGATGCGCCCCCGCTCGCCATCGAGCTGCGCGGCGAACGACTCGAGGCGCGCGATGTAGGCCTCGGCGTCCTCACGGGTGGCGATGAGGTGATCGCTGTCGAGGAAGCGCGGCACGTCGAGATACGCGCCGACGTTCTGGATGACGACGTAGGGCGTGTTGCGCCAGCTGCCGACCGTGATGTCGCCGTAGGGGAGGGCAAAGCCCTCGAGCGCCGTGGCGTATGCACTGCGGACGACATCGAGGCTCGTGCGGACCGCATAGGGCAGGTCGCGGCTGTCGAAAGCCTCGACCCGCGCGAGGTCGTCGCGCACCTGCGCGGCGACGCGCTGCTTGCCGGCTTCCGAGCGGTCGGCGAGCCTGGATCGCAGCGCAGCCCGCTCGCCGGTGTCGACGCCGAGCGACGTCGCACTCTCGGGAAACAGCGTGAGCAGGTGCTCCGCACACGCGTCGAGCAGCGCGCGGGCCTCGCCGGGGCGGGCGTCACCTGCTGCCTCGGGCGCACCTTGCGTGCCGCCACAGCCCTGCACCCACGGCAGAAGGACGGTGGACGCGAGCGCGCCGACGATGGTTCGACGATCGATGGGATGTGCAGGCACGGCGTTGTCCAGGTCAGTACTTCATGTACACCGTCTTCAACGACGTGTAGAAGTCGATGGCTTCCGGTCCCTGCTCCCGCGGGCCGAGCGAACTCGCCTTCGATCCGCCGAAGGCCACCTGGTACTCGACGCCGGCCGACGGCAGGTTCACCATCACCAGTCCTGCCTCGATGCGCTGGGCGAACTGGAGGGCGTGCGAGAGGGACTGCGTGCAGATCGTCGCCGACAGGCCGAACCGCACGTCGTTTGCTAGCGCCAGCGCCTGCTCGAAGTCGTCGGCAGGCAGCAGGGCGACAACGGGCCCGAAGACCTCCTCCTGCGCAATCGTCATCTGCGGCGTGACGCCGCCGAGCACCGTCGGCGCGACGAAGTGCCCGCGCGCGAGCGCACCGTCTGTCAGGCGCGAGCCGCCCGCGAGCACCTGCGCCCCTGCGTTTGCCGCGGCCGCCACTTCGCGGACGACGCGATCGGCATGTGCGGCGTCGATGCTCGGGCCGACGTCCACGCCGGCCTCGTCACCTCGGCCCACGCGCATCGCGCGGGCCTTCGCCACGAGCTTCTCGCTGAAGGCGTCCGCGACGGACCGCTCGACGATGGCGCGCGAGGTCGCCGTGCATCGCTGTCCGGTGGCGCCGAACGCGGCGTTCAGCACGATGCCCGCGGCCTCGTCGAGATCGGCGTCGGCAAGCACGATCGTCGGGTTCTTGCCGCCCATCTCGAGTTGCACGCGCGCCTTGCGACGCCCGCACGCCTCGGCGACCTTGCTGCCCGTGGCCTCCGACCCGGTGAACGAGATCGCGCGCACGCCCTCGTGTGCGGTGAGCGCGCCGCCGGCCTCGCCGCGTCCGTGGACGACGTTGAGCACGCCGGCTGGAAGTCCCGCTTCCACGAGGATCTCGGCAAGGCGCGTTGCGCACAGCGGCGCCAGTTCCGACGGCTTCAGCACCAGCGCGTTGCCGCTGACGAGCGCCGGGCAGGCCTTCCACGCCGGGATCGCGATGGGGAAGTTCCACGGCGTGATGGCGCCGACGACACCGAGCGGCGTGCGGAGCGTGTGCATGAACACGCGATCGCGTTCGGACGGGATCACGCGCCCGAAGAGCCGCGCGCCCTCGCCGCCGTAGTACCGCAGGATGTTGACCGTGCGTCCCACCTCGCCGCGCGCCTCGGGCAGCGTCTTGCCCTCCTCGCGCGTCATCTCGCGCGCGATGGCGTCGGCACGCGCCTCGAGCAGGTTCGCGGCGCGGTAGAGCACGTCGCCGCGTCTGGGCGCCGGAGTCGCGGCCCATCCCGGCTGCGCGGCGGCTGCCGCGTCCACGGCTGCGGCGACGTCCTGCGCCGAGGACTCCGGGAAGGTCCCGACCAGGTCGTCGACGTCGGCGGGGTTGCGGTTCTCGAACGTGCGCCCGGTGGCCGAGGGCAGCCACTGGCCGGCGATGAGGTTGGCAAAGGCGGGCATCGGCAACAGCGTACAGCGCGACGGCGCCCCGGCGCGAGACGCGTCCGGCGCCGGGACGGTACGCTCTACGTCGTGCGCCTCATCGTCACCGATCTCGACGGCACGCTGATCGACCACCACACGTACTCGGCCGAACCGGCGCGTCCGGCGCTCGACGCCGCAGCCCGGGCCGGCGTGCCGGTGGTGCTGTGCAGCAGCAAGACCCTCGCGGAGATGACGGCACTGGCGCGCGATCTGGCCCTCGAACCGGCGCCGCTCATCGTCGAGAACGGCGGCGCAATCTGGTTTCCGCCTGCGTGGCCGGCGGTGGCGGGAGCCACGACAAGCGACCAGGACGAGGGCTCGGTGCTCGTGCTCGGCGCGCGGGCCGAGGCATTGCGCCAACTGCTGCCGCGCGTTGCGGCCGACACCGGCGCGGCGCTGCGCGGGTTCTCGGCGATGACCGACGAGGAGGTCGCCCGTCGCACGGGGCTGGCCCTGCCCGTCGCGTCGCTTGCCAGGCGGCGTTGGTACTCGGAGCCGTTCGTGTGCGAGGGGGATGCGGATCTCGGGGCGCTCGACCGGGTGGCGCGTGCCCACGGTGCGCGCGTCACCCGCGGGGGCCGCTTCTTCCACCTGACCGGCCCGACCGACAAGGGCCGGGCGGTGCACGCCGTGCGCGCGACGTGCCCGCCGGATGCGCGCCTGCTCGGCCTCGGCGACGCACCGAACGACATCGCGCTGCTTCTGGCGGTGGACGATGCGGTGATCGTCCCGCAGCCGACAGGCCTGCATCCGGATGTCGTGGCCGCGGTGCCGCATGCGCGGCACGCCGCGGCGCCAGGTCCCGCCGGCTGGCGCGCCGCGGTCGTGGAGTGGCTCGGTTCGTAGCGCGCCTGACCCGATACCCGGCCCCTACGGGTTGTCGGCCCGCACGGCGTCGCGCAGCCGTTCGGTGAGGTCGGGAATCGCGGCGACCATCCGGTTCCAGTTCGGGATCAGCGGCGCACCGAGCGGGTCCTCGAGGAACTGCTTGCTCGCGATCTGGACGCCCCGCGCGAAGGCCTCGACCGCGCTCTCCTCGGCATGGCGGTCGAAGTCGAGCCCGTTCAGCATCGCGTCGTGGTGGAAGCGCAGGAGCGTGTCCTCGGCGGTGCGGACGTAGGTGGCCTCGAGCGTGCGGAACATGCCGCCCGAGAGCTCGGTGCCCTCGGCGGCGAGCTGCCGGAACAGCGACTTGCAGATGTCGATTGTCATCTTCATCAGGCCGGCGCTCGTGTCGTCGGCCGACACGGCCTGGTGCTTGTGGTCGTAGCGGTCGGCGATGCCCACCTGGCAGATGCGGCGGAGCGACGTGTTGCGATAGACCTCGCCGAGCATGCCGACCTCGAGGCCCCAGTCGCCGGGGATGCGCACCGCGCGCACGAGGTCCATGTCCATCGCGAACTCGCCCGCGAGGATGTAGCGGAAGCTGTCCATGTAGGCGAGCAGCGGTTGCGACCCGACGATCTTCGTCAGGCTCCGGATGAGCGGCGTCATCAGCAGGCGCGTGACGCGGCCGTGCATGCGGTTGTGTCCCACACGCGGATAGAAGCCCTTTGAAAAGACGTACCCGAGCGTGGGGTTGGTGACCGGATAGCAGAGGCGCGCCAGCAGCGAGCGGTCGTACGTCGTGATGTCGGTGTCGTGCAGGGCCACCGCGTCGCAGTCGCCCTCGCCGAGCAGGTAGCCGTACGTCATCCAGCAGGACCGGCCCTTGCCCTGGTCGCCGATGGGCAGGTCGGCCTGGTGGATTTCGCTGTAGAGTGACTGGAGGCGCGGGCCGTCGTGCCACACGACGGTCACCGGCGTGGTGAAGCCGTCGAAGGCCCGGCGCGCCGCATCGAACTGCGCGCGGTCGGCGCGGTCGAGCGACACGACGATGCGCGTGAGGTAGGGGACGTCCCTGACTTCCTCGATGATGCGCGGCATCGCCGGCCCCTCGAATTCCGAGTACAGCGCGGGCAGGAGCAGGGCCGTCGGGCGCGTCCGCGCGTGGACGACGAGTTCCGCCTCCAGCCGATCCAGGGCCTCCGGCGTGCCGAGATTGTGGATCGTGGTGAAGACGCCGACCTGGTAGAAGTCGCTCATCCGCTGATTCTTCTTTCCGGGTGCGGCCGCAGGCAAGCTCTACTTCGAGAAAGGTCCTCATCGAGATGCATTTGCGTGCGCTGGGCGCTGCGGCGGCCCTCCTCCTGTCGTGTGCGGTCGGCTGCGGCGGCGGTTCCGGGGCCGGGTCGCTCGAGGCATCGGCAGACGCCCGGACGTTCCAGATCAGCGGCGTCGTGCAGGCGTCGAGCACCGACGGGCGCAGGCTGTCGATCGCCCACGACGAGATCCCGGACTTCATGGATGCGATGACGATGGACTTCGTCGTCAAGGAAGGCTGGGCGGTGAAGGTTGCCGAGCCGGGCGACCGCCTCACCGGCACGCTCGTCGTGGACGGCTCCCGCTCGTGGATCGAAGGCACGTCGCTCACCAAGGCGCCCGAGGGCCCCGACGCGTCGCCAGGCACGCCCGCGGACTCGGGGACGGGCCCTGCGGCGGGCACGCCGCTGCCGACGACGCCGCTCGTCGATCAGGGCGGCCGCACCGTGACGGCGGCGGACTTCGCCGGTCGCGATCTCGTCGTGACGTTCATCTACACGCGGTGTCCGCTTCCCGACTACTGCCCGCGGATGATGGCGCGCCTCGACGAGGTTGCGGCGCGCCTGCACAAGGCCGGGCGACGCGGCGACGTCCGGATGCTGGCGATCTCGATCGATCCGGCGCACGACACGCCGGAGGTGCTTGCCGCGTACGGCCGCTCGCACATCACCGCCGACGCGGACGACCCGTTCGCCCACTGGTCGCTGCTGACGGGCACGCCGGAGCAGGTCGGCGCCTGGGCATCGTTCTTCGGCCTCCACTACGAAGAGGAAGGCGCCGAGATCGTCCACGGCCTGCGGACCGCCGTCGTGGACCGCGAGGGCCGTGTCGTGGGCGTGCTGCGCGGCAACGACTGGACGACGAACCAGTTGATGGCGCTGCTACCCGAAAGATAGAAGGCCGCCGCCGACCAAGGGGCGGGCTTCGGTGTCTAACGCTTCCAGACAGGCACGACAGGAGGCGTTTCATGGTCCGTCCCCTCATTGCCGTCGCCATCGTCGCGGTTTCAGCGATGGTTGGCGTGGCGGCGATCCCGGTACGTGTGTCCCCTCGCGCGTCATCCGATCCCGGCGACGCACGATTCGTACGGTCGGCAAGTACCTCGCAAGGCGCGGCCACGCGGCCGGTGGACGGCGTCAGGACGCTGAGGGGCGAGGTGAAGAACGCCGCCGGCACGCCGCTGCCCGGTGCGGTGGTCGAGGCCTCGCACCTGGCGAATGGCTGGCGTGCGCTGGCGCTTACCGATGCGTCGGGCGCATTTGCCATCGAGCGGGTGCCGTTCGGCGCCGTGGCGCTCGTCGTCAGGCTCGGCGCGATCGAGTTCCGGACCGAGATCCTCGTGTCTGCCGTATCCGCGGCGTCGATCGTCGTGCAGCCCGGCGCGGAGTCAGATGAGGCGCAACTCAGCGGAGTCGTCGGCGGGTGGGCAGGGGCAGCGCCGGTCGGGATCGCACCACCTGCGAGCCAGTCGCGCATGGTTCAGGAAGCCGTCCAAGGCAGTGTCGGGGTGCGCGCGCCGCCGCGGCTGCACGTCCCGCCGACGTCGATGGACGCCTATGCACGCGTGGATCCGTCCGGGTACCGGCGTGTCGCCGACGCGCCGCTCTCCACCTTCAGCATCGACGTGGACACCGCGTCGTACTCCAACGCCCGCCGGTTCCTCATGGAAGGAGAGCTGCCGCCGGCCGATGCGGTGCGCGTCGAGGAGTGGATGAACTACTTCCCGTACGCCTATCCGTCACCAGGCGACGACGCATTCCGGGTGAGCTCCGCCCTGACGGCGTGCCCGTGGAACGGCGCGCACCAGCTCCTGCGGATTGGCGTGCGCGGCCGCGCGCTGCCGGCGGGCGAGTCCCCGGCGCGCAACCTCGTGTTCCTCGTCGACGTCTCGGGCTCGATGCGGCCGAAGGACCGGCTGCCGTTGATCACGACGTCGCTGCGGATGCTCGTCGATCAGCTCACCGCACGCGATCGCATCGCGCTCGTCGTGTACGCCGGCAGTTCCGGGCTCGTCCTGCCCCCGACGCCGGGCAACCAGAAGGGGCGCATCCACGACGCGCTCGCGCGGCTCGAAGCCGGTGGGTCCACGAATGGTGCCGGCGGCATCCAGCTCGCGTATGCCACCGCGCACGAGGGTTTCGTGAAGGGCGGTGTCAACCGCGTCGTCCTTGCGACCGACGGCGACTTCAACGTCGGCATGACGAGCCTCGGCGACCTCACGCGCCTCATCGAGGAGGAGCGGACGAAGGGGGTGTTCCTGTCGGTGCTCGGGGTCGGCCGCGGCAACCTGAAGGACGCGACGCTCGAGCAGCTGGCCGACCGCGGCAACGGCAACTACGCCTACATCGACTCGCTCCAGGAAGCGCGTCGCGTGCTCGTCGAGCAGGTCGGCGCCACCATCGTCCCCATCGCGAAGGACGTGAAGCTGCAGGTCGAGTTCAACCCGCGCCATGTCGGCGCCTACCGCCTCGTGGGCTACGAGAACCGCGCGCTGCAGACCGAGGACTTCGTCGACGATGCGAAGGATGCCGGCGAGATCGGTGCGGGGCACACGGTGACGGCGCTGTACGAGATCGTGCCGCCCTCGGCAGTCGGCACGCTGCCCGGCGCGACCGCGATGCGCTACCAGGAGCCGGCGGCCGCCCGTGCCGGGCACGAGGACGAACTCGCCACCGTGAGCGTTCGCCACAAGCTGCCGGACGGCGACCGCAGCATCCTCGGCACGCATGTCGTGCCGCGGACGACGACGGCCGCCGACCGCGACACCGTGTTTGCGTCCGCCGTCGCGGAAGCCGCGCTCGTGCTGCGCCGGGATCCGCTGGCCTCGGGGGCGTCGCTTGCGGGCGCCACGCGGCGGGCCGAAGCCAGCCTCGGCGCCGACCCGGGCGGCTGGCGCGCCGAGTTCGTGCGGCTCATGCAGCTCGCGCAGGCGATTCAGGGGATGAAGGGCGTGCCGATGTCGGAGCCCTGAGCAAAGTCAGAAGTCGGAAGTCAGAAGTTTGAAGTCAAAGTCGGAAGTTCGAAGGCAAAGTCGGAAGTTCGAAGGCAAAGTCGGAAGTTCGAAGTCAAAGTCGGAAGTCCGAAGGCGAAGTCGGAAGTCTGAAGTCAAACGAACCCCGAGGAGTGCGGGACCGTATGACAATGGGTCGCGCACCGGGCCCCTTGGCCTGGTGCGCCCATCTGCCATGGCCCACACACCGTCCGCCTTCGCCCGCGCCGCGCGCGCGGTTGCCGTTCTCGCCGTGCTTGCCGGCATCGTCCGGCCCGCTGCCGCGATCGACACCACCGACACGCGCCTGCTCTCGCAGCCCGCGCTCAGCGCGAGCCACCTGGCGTTCATCTACGCCGGGGACCTGTACGTCTCCGACCTCGAGGGCCGGAACGTCAGGCGGCTCACGAGCGACGAGGGCATCGAGCGGCTGCCGGCGTTCTCGCCCGACGGCACCCAGATCGCGTTCAGCGCCGAGTACGACGGCAACGTCGACGTGTTCGTCGTGCCCGTGACCGGCGGCGTGCCGCGGCGCCTGACGTGGCACCCGGGTGCCGACCTCGTGCAGGGCTTCACGCCCGACGGGAGCGCGGTGCTGTTCACGTCGCCGCGGGCGGTCTTCACGACGCGCTACACCCAGCTGTTCACCGTGCCGGTGAAGGGCGGTGTCGAGGTCGCGCTGCCGATACCCAACGCCTCGCGCGCCAGCTACGCGGCTGACGGGTCGCGCATCGCCTACAACCCGCTCAACCCGGCGCACCTCCAGTGGAAGCGGTACCGCGGCGGGTCGGCGGCCACCATCACGCTCTACGATCCGAAGACCCACGCGACCGAACGCATCGCGCAGCCGGCCACGCGCGCCAACGACGTGGACCCGCAGTGGCTGGGGGCGATGCTGTACTTCCGATCGGATCGTGACGGCGAGTTCAACATCCATCGCTACGACCCCGCCTCGAAGGAGGTCACGCGCCTGACGACGCACGAGGACTTCCCGGTGCTCGGCATCTCCGCGGCGGCCGGGCGGGTCGCGTACGAGCAGGCCGGGTACCTGCACATCTACGACGTCGCGTCGAAGCAGGCGCGAAAGCTGACGATCGGCATCGGCGCGGACCTCGTGGAGCTGCGGCCGCGCTTCGTGAAGGGCGCCGAGTGGATCCGCGCAGCGTCGATCTCGCCGTCGGGAGCCCGCATCGCGTTCGAGTACCGCGGCGAGATCGTCACGGTGCCCGCGGAGAAGGGCGATCCGCGCAACATCACCGCGACGACCGCCGTGCACGAGCGGGCGCCCGAGTGGTCGCCCGACGGGACCCGCATCGCGTACTTCTCCGACGCAGGCGGCGAGTACGCGCTCCACGTCGGCTCGCAGGACGGCAAGGGCGAACCGAAGGTGATCACGGTCGCCGGGAGCGGCTTCTACGACGGCACGCTGTGGTCGCCCGACAGCACGCGCATCGCGTTCCGCGACAACGGGCGGACGCTCTACGTGGCCGACGCGGCCTCCGGCACGGTCGTGAAGGTCGCCACCGAGCCGATCTACAGGCCGGGGGCGTTCGGCGACACGACGTACAACTGGTCGCCCGACAGCCGGTGGCTCGCATACACGACGACGAGCCGTTCGCAGGTGCGATCGGCGGCGCTGTACTCGATCGAGAAGCGACAGTCGTTCCCGCTGACCGACGGGCTGAGCGACGTGAACGAGCCCGTCTTCGATCGCAACGGCAAGTACCTCTACCTGCTCGCGTCCACCGATGCCGGTCCTGTGCTCGACTGGTTCTCGCAGTCGAATGCCGACATGCGCTCGACGAGTGCGGTCTACCTCGTGGTGCTGAAGGAGGGCGAGCCGTCGCCGGTGGCCCGGGAGAGCGACGAGGAGAAGGCCGAGGCCGCGGACAAGGGCGCGACCGCAACGGACGCGAAGAAGGACGAGCCCACGAAGGGCGAGGCCGCGGACGCGGAGAAGAAGGACGACGGGAAGACGCCGCCCGCCGCGACCGACATCGACCTCGACGGCCTGCCGTCGCGCATCGTCGCACTGCCGATTCCCGTCGGCGACTACCGCTCGCTGCAGGTGGGCGAGACCGGCAAGGTGTTCTTCGTCCGCACGATCGATGGCACGTCGTCGATCCAGCACTTCGACCTGAAGACACGGAAGACGGAGGCCTGGGTGCCAGCGGCCGATGCGTTCGCGTTGACGGCGGACGGCAAGAAGCTCCTGTACAGGAACGAGCGCGCCTTCCACGTCGTGCCGGCCGACAAGAAGGCCGAGGGCGCGGCCGGCAAGGTCGATGTCGAGGCGGTGCAGGTGCGCGTGGACCCGCGGGCCGAGTGGCCGCAGATCTTCGACGAGGCGTGGCGCATCAACCGCGACTACTTCTACGCGACCAACTACCACGGGCGTGACTGGCCGGCGATGAAGAAGAAGTACGCGCAGTTCCTGCCCCACCTCGCCCACCGCACCGACCTCGCACGCGTCATCCAGTGGATGGCGAGCGAACTGGCCGTCGGGCATTCGTACGGCGGCGGCGGCGATGCGCGGCGCCGGCCCGGCACGGTGCCAGGCGGGCTGCTCGGTGCCGACTATGAAGTCGTCGGCGATCGCTATCGCATACGCAAGGTGTACGGCGGCCTGAACTGGACGCCCACGCTGCGTTCGCCCCTGACCGAGCCGGGCGTGGACGTGCAGGCCGGCGAGTATCTCCTCGCGGTCAACGGCGTGGACCTGCGCGCGCCGGCGACGAACGTGTACGCGCCGTTCGAGAACACGGCGGGCAAGCTCGTCGAGATCACGGTCGGCCCGAACGCGGATGGCAGCGGCTCGCGGACCGTGAAGGTCGTGCCCATAGAGAACGAGGCGGCGCTCCGCAACCGGGACTGGGTGGAGGGCAACCTCCGGAAGGTGACGGACGCCACGAAGGGGCGTGTGGCCTATGTGTACGTGCCCAACACCGCGGGCCTCGGCCACGAGTACTTCAAGCGCTACTTCTACCCGCAGACCAACCGTGATGCCGTGATCGTCGATGAACGCTTCAACGGCGGCGGGCAGGTCGCCGACTACTACATCGACCTGCTGCGGCGTCCGCTCGTGAGCTACTGGGCGACGCGGCACGGCGATCCGATCCGCACACCTTCGGCCGCCATCCTCGGACCGAAGGTGATGATTGCCGACGAGACCGCCGGATCGGGCGGCGACCTGCTGCCCTGGATGTTCCGCAAGTTCGAGCTCGGTCCCATCGTCGGCAAGCGGACGTGGGGCGGGCTCGTGGGAATCCTCGGCTATCCCGTGTTGATGGACGGCGGCACCGTCACCGCACCGAACCTCGCGATCTTCACCGAGGACGGCTGGGTCGTCGAGAACGAGGGCGTGGCGCCCGACATCGAGGTCGATCAGGTCCCGGCCGACGTCATTGCGGGCCGCGATCCGCAGCTCGAGCGCGCGATCCAGGTGGCGCTCGACGCGCTCGCGAAGTCGCCTGCGAAGGCGCCCGCGCGCCCGCGCGATCCGGTACGGTAGCGACCGGACGGCCGGCGCGAGCAGCGGCTACGGCGCGCCGACGATCGAGAGGCCGCGATCCTCGAGCGCGGCGAGCACCTGCTCGTAGGTGCGCGAGTTGAGGCGGAACACGAGCGGGCCGCTGCTGGTGTCGAGCGTGAGCCAGTGCCGGAGCCCGCGGCGCAGCGAGAAGCGCCCGGGCTTCGTCGTTCGGTACGACGCGGCGTGCACGGCATCGATCGACATCGTCTTCATCGGAACTTCGTCCTCGTCGAGCACGATCACGCGCCGGCGTTCGAGCCGGAGGTGGACGTCGAATTCCTCGTTCTCGTCGTCGACCTTGTCGACGAGGATGAGATCCCGGAACTCGACGACGCTTGCGCTGCGACCTGTCGTGCGGGAGGGCGCCGGTGCCGCCGCGGGAGCGGCCGTGTCGGGCGCGGGTGCCGGGGGCGACGCGGGGGGCCGGACGGTGTGTGCCGGTGCACTCGTGGCCGCAGGTTCCACCGGCATGGGCCGCGGCCTTTGCGGCTGTGGCGCGGCGCTCGGGGGCTCGCTGGCGGCAGGCGGGCCGCTCCCGGGCGCCGGCGACGGGTCTGACGGCCCTGCGCCCGCCGGGACGATGGGTGCATCGACCGCAGCGTCCGCGCGTGTCGTGTCGGCCGCGACGGGGCCGACGGGCTGCGCCGGCGCGGCGACCGGGCGCTGCACGACGAGCCGCGGCCGCCCCGCCATCGCCCAGCCGAACGCCCCGACGACGAGGAGCAGCAGCACACCTGCGCCAATGGGCAGCCAGCGTGTCGATGCTGGCTGCGGGGGGACGGGAGGCGGCACGTCGGCCGTCGTTTCGGACGTGCGCGACACGTACGCCGGCATGCTGGCGGACGAGGTCGGGCCACCCAGGGCGGGCAGCGTCAGCGGCGGGAGCGGCGTGGCGCCTGACAGGGGTGTCGGGCGGGCCACGACGCCCGCCGCATCGGCGGCGTCGTCGAGCGCGGCACGGAACTGGGCGGCGGTCGGATACCGGTCGTCGGGCCGCCGCGACAGCGCCTGCTGGAGCACCGGCACGAAGGGCGCGGCAATCGCGGGCAGCAGCGCCGAGACTTCCGGCGTCGGGCCGTCCACGATCTCACGTACGAGGCCGGCGGCCGTCCCGCTGCGCCATGGGCGTCGTCCCGCCAGCATCTGGCAGAACACGATCGCAAACGCGTACAGGTCCGCGCGGCCGTCGACAGGCTCGTCGAGCACCTGCTCCGGGGCCATGTAGGACAGCGTGCCGACAGCGTGCCCGGTTTGCGTGAGGCTGTCGTCCTCGACAAGGCGCGCGATGCCGAAGTCGAGCAGCAGCACGCGGCCGCGGGGGTCGATCAGGATGTTGCCCGGCTTGATGTCGCGGTGGACGACGCCGACGGCGTGGGCATATTCGAGGGCGTCGAGCGCTTCGCGCGCCCACCCGAGTGCCTGCGGCAGGTCGACGACGGCCTCCCGTTCGAGGCGACGGAGGAGGCTCTCGCCCTCGACGTACTGCGTCACCATGTACAGCACGTCCGCGTCGCGCGAGAACCCGTGGAGCCGCAGGATGTGCGGATGGTCCAGCCGTGCGAGGATCTGCGCCTCCTTGCGGAAGCGCTCCAGGGCGGTGGGAGAGTTCACCGCGTCCTGTCGCAGCACCTTGACGGCCACCTGGCGCCCGAGCATCTCGTCGGTCGCGAGATAGACCGCACCCATCCCGCCCTGTCCGAGCAGGGCATCGAGCCGGTACTGTCCGAGGCGGGTTCCGATCATGGCGACAGGCCTGCCGCAGAATGCTGGCCCGCGGGCTGCGCGGGCGCGAATGGGGGGCGCGGCGGGAAACGGGCACAGTATAGCTTTGACAGGCTGCCGATGCCCGTGGCGAAATATCGGCACTTTTCCCGGAGTCCCTGCCCGATGTTCACCCGTCGTGAGTTCCTGCGGCACACCTCGATCGCGGCTGCCGCACTGGCTGCCGCCGACATCTCGCCAGCGTTCGCCGCCCCCGAGAAGGGCCGCTTCGCCATCTCGCTCGCGCAATGGTCGCTGCACCGCGCGCTGTTCAAGGGCGGGATGGACAACCTCGATTTCCCGAAGGCGGCGCGCGAGCAGTTCAACGTCACGGGCCTCGAGTACGTCAACCAGTTCTTCAAGGACAAGGCACGCGACACGGCGTACCTGAAGGAGCTGAAGTCGCGAGCCGAGGGGCACGGGCTGAAGAACGTCCTCATCATGATCGACGGCGAGGGCATGCTCGGTGCGCCCGACGAGGCCGAGCGCACGAAGGCCGTCGAGAACCACAAGCCGTGGATCGATGCCGCGAAGTTCCTCGGCTGCCACGCCATCCGCGTCAACGCGGGCAGCCGCGGCGAGTACGCCGAACAGCAGAAGCTCGCCGCCGACGGCCTGCGCCGCGTGGGTGAGTACGGCGCCACGCAGGGCATCAGCGTGATCGTCGAGAACCACGGCGGGCTTTCGAGCAACGGCAAGTGGCTGGCGGGCGTGATGCAGCTGGTGAACATGCCGGGCGTCGGCACGCTGCCCGATTTCGGGAACTTCCGCGTGAGCCGCACCGAGGAGTACGACCGCTACACGGGCGTGACCGAGCTGATGCCGTACGCGAAGGGCGTGAGCGCCAAGACCCACGACTTCGACGCGCAGGGCAACGAGACGGCCACCGACTACAAGCGGATGCTCGACATCGTCATTGCCTCGCCCTACCGCGGCTTCATCGGCATCGAGTACGAAGGACAGGCGCTCTCGGAGGCCGACGGAATCAAGGCCACGAAGGCCCTGCTCGAACGCCGCCTGCAGGGGTACCTGTGACGCCCCGCCGCTGCGTGCTCGCCCTGGCCGTCCTGCTTGCCGGTTCGCCACTGGCTGCCGGTGCCAGTCCGCAGGAGGTGCGGAAGCAACAGGCGGCATCCGATCTCGCGCCGTTCGCGCCAGGCGTGCGCTACGACCCGGCCGTCCCGACGCTGAAGGCCGTGCTCGGCCACGAACCTGGCGCCGTGATCACGCCGCCCGACGGCGTGGTGACCTACATGAAGGCCCTCGCGCAGGCGGCGCCGACCCGCACGCGCCTCATCGAGTACGGCCGCACGTGGGAGGGTCGCCCCCTCGTCGTGCTCGCGATTGCCTCGCCGGAGCGGATGGCGCAGCTCGATGCGGTGCAGAAGGGCCTGCAGCGGCTTGCCGACCCCCGCGGCCTGCCGGCCGCCGAGGAGCAGCAGCTCGTCGCGTCGCTCCCGGTCGCCGTGTGGCTGATGCACGCGGTGCACGGCAACGAGATCTCGTCGACGGACGCGGCGCTGCTCGAGGCGTATCACCTGCTGGCGGCGCAGGACGACGCGCAGGTGTCGCTGATCCTGCGCGAGGCGCTGGTGCTCATCGACCCGCTCGAGAACCCTGACGGGCGCGCGCGCTTCGTGTCCACCAACCAGCAGGCCATGGGCCCCGAGCCCGACCCGGAGCCGTTCTCCGCCGAGCACAACGAGCCGTGGCCGGGCGGGCGTGCGAACCACTACCTGTTCGACATGAACCGCGACTGGTTCGCGCAGTCGCAGGCCGAGACACGCGGGCGCACACGGTTCTTCCTCCAGTGGTACCCGCACGTCGTCGTGGACCTGCATGAGATGGGCGGCGACTCGAGCTACTACTTCGCACCGCCTGCCGACCCGCTCAACCCGCACATCACGCCGCAGCAGGTCGGGTGGTTCGACAGGATCGGCCGCGCCAATGCCGCGACGTTCGACGAGAAGGGGTTCCCGTACTTCATCCGCGAGGTGTTCGACTCGTTCTATCCGGGATATGGCGAGTCGTGGCCGATCTTCCATGGGTCGGTCGGCATGACCTACGAGATGGCCTCGGCGCGCGGGCTCGCGTGGCGTCGCGACGACGACACGACGTTGACGTACCGCGATGGCGTGCTCCGGCACTTCACGGCCGCGATCACGACCGCACACACGGCCGCGGCAAACCGCCAGCAGCTCCTGCGCGACTTCGTGGACTATCGCCGCGGAGCCATTGCCGACGGCGAGAAGGCGACGGTGCGCGCGTGGCTGGTGCCGGTGGACGCCGATCCCGCGCGTGCGCGCCGGTTCGCGGCGCTGCTGCGCGACCAGGGCTTCGACGTGCTGCAGGCCGCCGAGCCGGTCACCGTCGGTTCCCGCACGCTTGCCGCGGGAACGTTCGTGATCCCGGCCGCGCAGCCCGCCGGCCGCCTGCTCGAGAACCTGATGGACCCGTCGATCACCCAGCCCGAGGCGTTCGTCAAGGAGCAGGATCGGCGACGGCAGAAGCGGCTCCCTGACCAGATCTACGACGTGACCGGCTGGCACCTGCCCTCGGCGTTCGACGTGGATGTCGTGGCCTACGAGCGGCCACTGACGACGCTGAAGACCCGGGAGGTGACCTCACCGGCGGCGATCACGCTGCCGGCGGCACGCGTCGGCTACGTGCTGCCGTGGGGCACCGGGACGGCCTCGCTCGTGATTGCCGCGCAGAAGGCCGGCATCCGCGTGCGCTTTGCCGACGCGGGATTCACGATCGCGGGCCGTGCCTTCCCGCTCGGCACGGCGATCGTCCGGCGTGCCGAGAATCCGGAAGACCTCGCGGCGACACTCTCGCGACTTGCAGGCGAGCATCACGCGGAGGTGGTGCCGGTGGACTCGGCGTTCGTCGATGCGGGCATCTCGCTCGGCAGCAACGACGTCGTGCTGCTGAAGTCGCCGCGCGTGCTGCTGGCGTGGGACTCACCGACCTCGTCGCAAAGCGCGGGCTGGACGCGCTACGTGCTCGAGCGGCGCTACGGTCAGCGTGTCACGGCCGTCCGCGTCGCGGCACTCGGGGTTGCCGACCTCACCCGCTTCGACGTCGTGGTCCTGCCGTCGGGGAACTACACACAGGCCCTGACGGGCCCCGTGCTGCAGCGCCTGAAGGACTGGGTGTCGGCCGGAGGCACGCTGGTGACGCTTGCCGAGGCGAGCCGCTGGGCAACGCGCGAGAACGTCGGCCTGCTCGACACCACGCCGGAACTGCGCAACGGCAAGCCGGAGTCGTCTGGCAGCCAGGGCAGCGGAAGCGGCGGGGCCGCAAAGCCGGCGGGCGGGTCGGGTACCGCTGGCGCCGAGGCGCCGACGCAGCCGATCGATCTCGAGAAGGCCACGCTCCCCAAGGAGGAGCCGCCGGTGGCCACGTCGGGCGCGTTGATGCGCGCGACGCTCGACGCGGAGCACTGGCTCAGCGCGGGCACCGACGGCGAACTCCAGGTGATGGTCGAGGGGCGGCGCGTGTTCTCGCCGATCACGCTGGACAAGGGGCGCAACGTCGGTACCTATGCCACCGGGGATCAGGCGGTCGTCGCGGGGCTGATGTGGCCCGAGGCGAAGCTGCAGCTCGGGAACAAGCCGTTCCTGATTGCGCAGCCCCGAGGCCAGGGCCACGTGATCGCGTTTGTCGAGGACCCGAACTTCCGCGCCTTCATGGAAGGGACGCAGCTGCTGTTCATCAACGCGATCCTGCTGGGCCCGGCGCATTAGCGAGGTGCGGGCCTTCAGGTCCGCGCGATGTAGACGAGCGCCATGTCGGGGCCTCCGAAGGCCCCGTGTGGCGCGTAGATCGGCCGCTCGCCGGCAGGCTCGAAACCGCACGCCTCGTAAAAAGCGATTGCCGGCCCGTTGCCCGGCATCACGGCCACCTGCAGCCGTGACGCCCGTGCGGCGCGGGCCTGTCGCATGGCGTCCGCGACGAGCGCACGCCCGGCACCCTGCCGCTGGCATCGCGGGTCGACGTACAGGGTGAACAACTCGCACGTGGACGGCTCGGCGGCGAGTCCCGTCCCGCCGACGCCGAGCGGCACGCCGCCGCGTTCCGCGATCGAGAAGCCGAACCACCTGTCGGTACGCGCGATCTCGCGCCGCAGGCGGTCGGCCCCATACCAGTGCGCAATCACGCGCGCGACATAGGCATCCCCGACGAGCGGCTCGTACGCCTGCCGCGTCGCGCGCGTGCAGATGTCCGCGATGGATGGCACGTCGGCGTCTGTCGCCGCCCTGATCCGCATCGTCCCGGCCGTCGCGTGCCCGGAGGCGAGTGAGGCGCCAACATCGGTCACGATTCACTCACCCGACGAGCGACATGAAGCCGCAGCTGGCGGCTGGCGCCGGCGCCGTGCCGCTCGTGATGACGGCCATGAGGATCTCGGCGAGGTACGCATGGCCCTGGTCGTTCGGGTGGAAGCCGTCAGGCGAGTAGGTGCCGGGTTGATACGAGCGCGCGTCGCACATGACGTCGACGACGGGGACGCGGCTCGCGAGCGGGTTGATGGCTTCGCGGGTGAGCCGCACGGCCACTTCCTGCACGACGCGACGCTCGGCCACCGGCCTGTTGGCCACGTACGGCAGGGCGCTGAGGTTCGGCAGGTTGAGCACGACGACGAACGACGAGGGCGCGCGGTTGCGGATGGTGTCGAGCAGCCGCCCGTAGTCGCGTGCGAACGCCTGCACCTGCTGCGAGAGGTACGCCGAGGGGTCGCTGCCGCCGCGTCCGGCACCAATCGCACTCGCAATCGTGTTCGTGTCGTTCCCTCCCGCAAACACCGTGACCAGCGTCGTCTGGGCCGGAACGAAAGGCGCGAGGTGTGTGAGGAAGTTGCCGGGAATCCCGCGACCGAGCTCGTTGCCGAGTGCCTGCACGTCGGGGCCGAGGACGGCGCCCGGCAGGGCCAGGTTCGTGAGCGTCACCGTCCGGGAGTCCGCGAGCCGGCGCTGGATCAGGCCGACGTACCCCGTGGACGACCGGCAGTCGCTCGCAAACGGCACGCACGGCACGCTGGCGCCCACGCCCGCGGCGTCGCTGGCGCCGATGGCCGTGTACACGACGGCGGTCGATCCGGTGGGCGGCGTCGGGCTCGTGGGCGTGCCGCCGCCCTCGTCGCTTGTCGAACAGGCGGTCAGCGCGGCGATCAGCACCGCCACGACCACGCTGGTATGATGCGCCCGAACCCTCGTTCCCCCTCGTATCCCCATGCGTAGATTCCGGCTCCGATTCCCGTCCGCGGCAGCGACCCGTGCGCTGCTCGTTTCGTGTCTCCTTGGCGTCACCGTGGCGGCATCCCGCAGCGACGCACTCGCGAGGCCGCAGGCGGCGCCGGCACCGCAGGCGCCGTCGCCCGCGGCGACGCGCGTCACGACGCCGAACGAGCAGTTCGGTTTCGCGATTGGCGACGACTACCAGCTCGCGACGTACGAGCAGCTGACGGCCTACTGGCGCAAGCTCGACGCCGAGTCCGATCGCATGGCGCTCGTGGACATCGGCAGGACGGCCGAGGGCCGCACCCAGTTGATGGCGATCATCACCTCGCCCGCCAACCACCGCAAGCTGGAGAGGCTGAAGACGATCGCTCGACGGCTTGCGCGCGCCGAGGACGTGACGACCGAGGCAGAGGCCCGCGCGCTCGCGGCCGAGGGCAAGGCCGTCGTCTGGATCGACGGCGGGCTCCACGCGAACGAGACGCTCGGCGCCCAGCAGCTGATCGAGACCGTGTACCAGCTCGTGAGCGGCACCGACGCCGAGACCACGCGGATCCTCGACGACGTCGTGGTCCTCGCCGTGCACGCGAATCCGGACGGGCACGACCTCGTCGCCAACTGGTACCTGCGCGAGCGCGACCCGCTGAAGCGATCGCTCGACGACATCCCGCGCCTCTACCAGAAGTACGCGGGGCACGACAACAACCGCGACTCGTACATGACGGCGCTCGCCGAGACGAAGAACATGAGCCGCGTGCTGTTCCGCGAGTGGTTCCCGCAGATCATGTACAACCATCACCAGACCGGGCCCGCCGGCACGGTGATGTTCGCCCCGCCCTTCCGCGATCCCTTCAACTACGTGTTCGACCCGCTGATCCCGACAAGCATCGACCTCGTCGGCGCCGCGATGCACACGCGGTTCGCAGCCGAATCGAAGCCGGGCGTGACGATGCGGCGGGGGGCCAACTACTCGACGTGGTGGAACGGCGGCCTGCGGACGACCGTGTACTTCCACAACATGATCGGGCTGCTCACCGAGACGATCGGCAACCCGACGCCCATGGCCATCCCGTTCCGGCCCGAGCGCCAGCTGCCGAGCAACGACCTGCCGTATCCCATCGAACCGCAGCGCTGGCACATGCGCCAGAGCATCGAGTACTCGCTCACCGCCAACCGCGCGGTGCTCGACGTCGCATCGCGTCACCGCGAGCAGTTCCTCTTCAACATCTGGCGCATGGGCCGCAACGCCATCGAGCGCGGCCAGCGCGACACGTGGACGATGTACCCGAGGCGCCTCGAGAAGGTGCAGCAGGCCCTGGCGTCGTCCTCGTCGGACATGCCGCGGCAGGTGGCTGGCGAGGCGCCTCGAGCGCTGTTCGACAAGGTCCTGCGCGACCCGGCGCTTCGCGATCCTCGCGGTTACGTGATGAGCGCCGACCAGGCCGACATGCCCACGGCCGTCGCCTTCGCGAACGCACTCGTGCGGGCAGGCGTCACCGTCCACCGCGCGACCGCGCCGTTCACGGTGGCCGGCAAGGCCTATCCGGCGGGATCGATCGTCGTGAAGACCGAGCAGGCCTTCAGGCCGCACGTGCTCGACATGTTCGAGCCGCAGGATCACCCCGACGACTTCCGGTATCCGGGTGGCCCACCGATCCCGCCGTACGACAGCGCCGGCTGGACGCTCGCCTACCAGATGGGCGTGCAGTTCGACCGCGTCCTCGACGGCTTCGACGGGCCGTTCGAACCCGTCGCCGACGAACTCCCGGTTCCTCCCGGGCGCGTGACGGGCGCACCGGCAGCCACCTCGTACGTCTTCGCGCACACGAGCAACCAGGCGTTCCGTGCCGTCAACAGGCTGCTCGCGGCGGGCGAACGGGTGGAGTGGCTCGATGATGCCCGCTTCCGCGTGGCGGCCGGCGACGGCACGCGGGCCCGGCTCGAGGCGCTTGCGAAGGAGACCGGCGTGTCGTTCGAGGGCGTCGCCGGTGCGCCTGCGGCCGGGCGTGTGCTGAAACCGGTGCGCATCGGGCTCTGGGATCGCTACGGCGGCTCGATGCCGTCCGGTTGGCTGCGGCTCGTGCTCGAAGAGTTCGAGTTCCCTTACGAAGTGGTGTATCCGCCGCAGCTCGACGCGGGCGGCCTTGCGTCGCGCTTCGACGTGCTGATCTTCCCCGACGGCGGCATCCCGGAGCAGGAGGGCGGGTGGGGTTCGCGCCGGCCGCGCAGCGAGAACATCCCTGACGAGTACAGGGCGCGCATCGGGTCGTTCACGAAGGAGGCCACGCTGCCGCAGATCCGCACGTTCCTCGAGCAGGGCGGCACCGTCCTGACGATCGGCGGATCCACGTCGCTGGCCGGGCACCTCGGGCTGCCCGTGGGGAACAAGCTCGTGGACGCGAGCGGGGCGCCACTGCGCACCGAGCAGTACTACATCCCCGGCTCCATCCTGCGCGTGAAGGTGGATACGGCGCGGCCCGTCGCACACGGCATGCGCGAGCACGCCGACGTCTACTTCGACAACAGCCCGGTGTTCACGCTGCCCGCGGATGCCGCGGCACGCGGCATCACGCCGATTGCCTGGTTCGACAGCCCGACGCCACTTCGCAGCGGATGGGCGTGGGGCCAGCAGCACCTCGACGGCGGCGTGGCCATCGCCGAGGCGCGGGTGGGCCAGGGCCGGCTGCTGCTGTTCGGCCCGGAGATCACGTTCAGGTCCCAGCCGCACGGCACGTTCAAGTTCCTGTTCAACGGCATTCACCTCGCCGCGCGATGAATGCCGGGCGCGCTCCCCGAGCGCGCCCCTGTTGCTACTGCGTCTTCAGCTTCGCGAGCATCGCGTCGAGCGCGGCGCGATCGTGCCACGTGCCGGCGTGGACGACGCCGAACCTGTCGAGCGTGCGCGTGACGTCCTGCAGCGGGTTGGCGTTCAGCACGAGCAGGTTCGCCTTCTTGCCCTGCGCGACCGTGCCCTCTTCCTTCTCCGTGCCGAAGTAGACCGCGACGTTGCGCGTGCCCGAGGCGAGCCCTTCGTACGGCGTGAGGCCTGCCTTGACCACCGCCGCCAGTTCCTGGTGGGTGGCAATGCCCGGCACGTTCAGGATCTGCGGAGAGTCGGCGCCGAGGAGGATGCCGACGCCGGCATCCTGCATCTGCCTCAGGAGCTTGCCGCGGAACGCCATCAGGCGCGCACGGTTCTCCGAAGAGGGGTACTGCTTGCCATTGCGGAAGTTGCGCAGGCTCTTCTCCCACTGAGCCCGCAATTCGGGCGTGATGTAGGACACCTCGGGGCGCTTGAACAGCGCCTCGACCGGCTCGGGCGAGAGGAAGTTCAGCATCAACGTCTCGGTCGGCACCTGCCAGACCCCGGCGGCCTTCGTCTTCTGCACGAGCGCCGGAATCTTCCCATCGTCGAGGTGCTGTGCGACGAGGGTGCCGAAGAAGCCCGTGCCTTCGGGCCCGACGGTGGCGCCATCACGCACGGCGGCCTCGGCATAGCCATCGAGATGGTCGATCGAACGGTAGCCGGCCTCGATGGCGCGGTGCACGCCGACCGCGGCCGGGACGTGCCCGGCAAACGGGATGCCCACCTCCTTTGCGGTCTTCGCCAGCGCGTTGAAGGCGTCGAGCGGCACGCCCGGGTGGATCTTGATCAGGTCGTAACCGGCAGCCTTCTGATCGCGCGCCATCTGCTCGCCGGCAGCAGGCGCCGTCACCGACTGGCCGTTTGCCGACGGCCCCGACGTGTAGATGCGCGGCCCGAGCACCTCGCCCTTCGCCACGCGGTCGCGGAGCGCGAGCTGCGCCGGATGCCCCTGCATGCTGCGGACCGTCAGGACGCCGTGGATGACGTTGAGCGCGAGGATGCGCTCGTTGTGTGCCGCATCGGCACCGGCAAGGTGGCCGTGCATCTCGCCGAGGGCCGGCATCACGTACTTGCCGGCGGCATTGACGATCTGGGCACCGGCGGGCGGCTTGATGCTCCCCGCGGGACCCATCTCCACGATGCGGCCGTCCCGGATGACGAGGGTCTGCCGCTCGAGGACCCGCTCGCGGTCCATGGGGATCACGTTTGCGCCAACGAGGGCCAGCGCGGGGCCCTGTCCGCGCAGCGGAAGGGTGGTAGCCACGATCGCCGCGACGAGCGCGGCGAGCCCGAGTCGCATTGTGGTTCGCATGGGGGCAGCATACGTCGGATGGCTGCCCGCCGTACCACTTGTCCGCCGTGGCGCGAAGCGCGCAGGCGGAAGTCCGACGGCTACATCTTGTGGAAGGGCGGCCGGGGCTGGACGATGGTGTCGGGCGACGGGCCGTCTCCCGTGTCGTCGCGCCAGCGGTGCTTGTCCTGGTACATGCGAGCGTCAGCGGCAGCAAGGAGCGCCTCGGACGAATCGCCGTCGCGCGGGAACACGGCCGCGCCGATGCTGACACCGAGCTGGAGGGCGCGCCCGTCGGGCAGGTGGACCCGATGCCGGCGAATCTGCTCCTGCAGGCCGCGGAGGCGCTCCTCGGCCTCGTCGCGCCCGCATTCCGGCATCATGATGACGAACTCGTCGCCGCCGTACCGCGCGCAGACGTCGTAGGGCCGCACCGACTGCCGCAGCACGGCCGCCAGTTCGCGCAGCGCCTTGTCGCCGATGGGATGTCCCTCGGTGTCGTTGACGATCTTGAAGTCGTCCACATCCACGATCAGCAGCGCGAGGCGCGAGGCCTGGCGTCCCGCACGCGCGAGTTCCTGGGTCAGGTGCATCCACAGGAAGCGCGTGTTCGGCAGTCCCGTCAGCGGATCGGTCAGCGCCTCTTCCTGGGCGCGCGCGAGCTGCAGCGCGTGGTTGACGACCGGGCCCGCCTGTCGCGCGACCATCTCGAGCAGCCGGCATTCGTCCTGCGTGTAGCACTCGGGCGTGACGTGATAGACCGCGAGCGCACCCACGAGCTCGTTCTGTTCGCCGTAGAGCGGACACACGATCGACGACCGCAGGCGCGTGCCGGCCATGGCCTTGTCGGCCGACGGGTCGCCGCCGACGATCGCGCGCTGTTCCCGCAACGAGTGGCCGAACACGCCGGAGTCGGCCGGGGCGTGCAGCGCGGCGAGCATCTCGGCGTCCACGCCCTCGGTGAACGCCGCCCGGAAGGTGCGGTCCTGCAGGTCGTAGAGATACAGCGCTGTGCTCGAGTAGGGGATGACGTGCCGCAGCTTCTGTGCGAGCAGCTGCGCGGTGCCCTCGACGCCGAGCCCCGCGCCGATGGCCTGCGAGATCTCGAACAGCGCGACGTCCTCGCGGCGCGCCGAGACGATCGACACGAGCGAGCTTCCCGAGGTGCCGACCCTGGCGTCGCACGGCTCGATCGACGGCAGCAGCGTGACGAACCGCTCGACGAGCATCGGGTCGAGCGACTTGCCCTCCTCCTCGCGGAGGACGGCGAGCGCAGCCTCTCGCGTGAGTCGATCGCGGTAGGGCCGTTCGTTGACGAGCGCGTCGTAGCAGTCGACGACCGCGAGCACGCGCGCGCCGACGGGGATGGCCTCCCGGACGAGGCCTTCCGGGTACCCCTTGCCGTCCCAGCGCTCGTGGTGCGACCGCACGAAGGCGGCCACCGACGGGGGCAGCGGCACGTCGGCGATGAGGTCGGCACTCACCTGCGGGTGGATGCGGATCTTGTGGAACTCCTCGACCGACAGCGGCCCGGGTTTCGACAGGATGTGATCGGGCACCGCAAGCTGCCCGATGTCGAGCAGCAGCGCCGCCGTGCGGAGCGACTCGATCTCGGACGGCGGCAGGCCGACGGCCTCTGCAAGCGCGGTGGCATAGAGCCGGCGCCGTTGCAGCCGCTTGCCCGACGGATCGTGTTTGGCGTCGATGGCGCTCGACAGTGCCTCGACGAGTGACGTGTGCCCCGGCTCGGCCGAACCCGCGCGGCCCGCCTCGCGGGCCGTGTCGGCCGGCTCCACGCGCCCCGACACCAGGCCGGAGGGCCCTCGCTGCGTGACCCACGCCGTGACGGCCACGCCAATGGCCATGCCGAGCATCGCCGCGGCAGCGCCCGTGACGCCCGCCGCCAGCAGCAGCGCGCCGGCGACCGCGCAGGCTCCCGCCGCGACGAGGGGCAGGTAGGCAGTGACGTGTCGCGCGATCACGATGGCCCTCCAGTATCCGCGATCCCGATCGCGCCCGGCAACGGTTCCTTGACGCGGGGCCGCCGCGGTGTCACCGTGATCGAATGGCAGTCGCGCTGGCGTCCCGCTTCAGGGCGCTCTGGCTCGTGTGCCTGCTCGTGCTCACGCCGGCAGGCCCGCTGGGCCTCGTGGTCTCCGACCACGGGCCTGGCGGCAGCGTGCACGCCGCGACGGTCATCCACGACGAGTCCGACCACGGGATCTCCGCCGGTGCGCTGGCCGAGGACTCGCAGGACCGTCACTGCTTCTATTGCCAATCGACGTCCTCGCTCCGCTTCGGCTGGAGCGACACCACCGTGGCGGTGCGCGCACCCGCGTGCTCGCCGGTGGACTGGCCGGAGGCGGAGGGCGACCTCCTCCGCGACCGGCTGCGCCACGCGCTTCCTGCCCGCGCGCCACCCCGCGCCTCCTGATCGGCCCACGGCCGACCGCTCGCTGCCGTCTTCACGAATCTCGGGAACTCCGGTGCCGCGCCGCAGCCGCGCGCCGGGCAGGCCGTCGCACGGCCTGGAGCGGGGCGCATCCAGGGCGCCCGCTGCTGCACGGGGTGTACGCATGTTCAGCTTCTCTTGCGTTTCCGCGGCGCCACGGCCGCGTCCTCTCCTGGGGGCGGCCCTTGCCGGCGTGCTCCTGCTGGCCGGCCACCCGGCGCACGCCCAGTCGGACCAGCCGCCTGACGCCACCGGGCGCGTGCTCGGCGTTGTCGTGGCAGGCGAGACGCGCCGGCCCGTCGCCGGCGCGATCGTCATGGTCGACGAACTGCCGGGCCCGACCGTCGTCACCGACGATGGAGGGCGCTTCGTCGCTCAGGCGCCGGGTTCCGGCGTCGTCCACCTGCGCGTCATTGCCGATGGCTTCCTGCCGATGCGCATCGAGCTCGAGATGGCGCAAGCCATGGCGCCGCTCGAGATCACGCTCCAGGACGACATCCACTACGCGGAAGCCGTGACCGTCGGCCCGGCGCCGCGCGATCCCTTCGAGTCGTATCAGCCAACGTCCGTGCTGGCGGGCCAGGAGCTCGACATCAAGACCGACGGATCGCTCGGCGCGCTCCTGCGGACCGAGCCCGGCGTGTCCGAGCGTTCGATGGGTCCCGGGCCGTCGCGGCCGATCATCCGCGGGCAGGATGGCGATCGCGTGCTCGTGCTCCAGAACAGCCAGCGCACGGGCGACCTCTCCAGCCAATCGGGCGATCACGGGGTCACCATCAACCCGGCCGCAGCCACGCAGGTCGAGGTCGTCCGCGGGCCCGCAACGCTGCTCTACGGCGCCAACGCCATCGGCGGCCTGGTCAACGTGATCTCCAACCAGGTGCCGACGCGGCCGGTGACCACGACCACTGGCCAGGCACAGGTGGACCTGGCCACCAATGCCGGACAGGCCGCAGCTGCCGGCGACGTCACCGTGGGCAACGGCCGCTGGGCGCTGAACGTCGGCGCTTCGGCCCGCCGCGCCGGCGACTACGGGACGCCGCTCGGCGACGTGGACAACTCGCAAACCCGCGGCGCCTTCGGCAGCGTCGGCGTGGCGCGCACGACGCAGGACGGCTACCTCGGCGCGAGCGTGCAGATCGACGATGCGCGGTATGGCGTGCCGGTGGTGCATGGCGGCAGCATCGAGCTGACGCCGCAGCGGCAGGTCTACGGCGCCCGTGGCGAGTTCCGCAACCTGCCCGGCTTCTTCACGTCGGCGCGCGGCGGGCTCGCGTTCCATCGCTATCGCCACGACGAGCAGGAGGGCGGCGTCGTCGGCACGCGATTCGAGAACGACCTGCTCGACATGGACCTGCGTGCCACGCACGCGCCCCTCGGCCGCATGACGGGCACCGTCGGCATCTCGGGCTACACGCGTCGCTTCGAGGCGTTCGGTGAAGAGGCCCTTTCGCCGCGCATCGACCAGGGCGTGTTCTCGGCGTTCACGTACCAGGAGCTCGCGTGGTCGCACGTCACGGTGCAGTTCGGGGCCCGCTACGACCATGCGGGCTATGCGCCCGCGGGCGGGCTGCGTCCGCGGTCGTTCGACAACGTCTCGTTCTCGGTCGGATCACTGCTGCGGCCGACGGACGCGAGCACGCTGGCGATCAGCTTTGCGCGCGCGGCCCGCAATCCGGCACTCGAGGAGCTCTACTTCTTCGGGGAGCACGCGGGTAACCTCGCCTTCGAGATCGGCAACCCGTCGCTCGACTCGGAAGTGGCCTACGGGCTCGACGTGTCGTACCGCGTGCGGCTGCCGCGGTTCTCGGGCGAGGTCACGTACTTCAACAACACCGTGCGCGACTACATCTTCCGCAACGAGATCGACGAGGAGGAGTTCGAGGCCCGTTTCGGCCACGACCACGACCACGACCACGACCACGATCATGAGCACGCGCACGATCACGGCGATGGGGCGGAGGAGTATCCCTACGTCGAGTTCATCGGGCGCGACGCGCGGCTGCAGGGCGTGGAGGCCCACGCCGACGTCGACCTGACCTCTGGCCTGCATCTCGAATTCGGGCTCGACACGGTGCGTGGCCGCCAGTCCGACGACCTCGGGCCGCTGCCGCGCATCCCGCCTGTGCGGTTCACGGGCGGCCTGCGCTATCACCGGAACGCACTCCAGGCCGGTGCGCAGGTCGTGAAGGCGCTCGAGCAGGATCGCGTGTATGGCGTCGAGACGGCCACCGATGGCTACACGACGCTGCGGGTGTTCGGCGCGTACTCTGTGCCCGCCGGACGGCTGCTGCACACCTTCTCGGCGCGCGTGGACAACGTCACCAACACGCTGTACCGCAACCACCTGAGCCTGTTGAAGGACATCATCCCGGAGATGGGCCGCAGCGCGCGGGTCGTGTGGAGCGTGAGGTTCTGACGCGGAACCGACTCAGAGGCGGCTGTCCCACAACGGCTCGGGCACGCCGCGCGCGTGGTTCTCGTACCGCGCCATGACGAAGAGGGCGTCCGAGAGCCGGTTCAGGTAAGGCACGACGTACGCACCAATCGGCTCGCTGCGGCCGAGCGCGATGGCTTCGCGCTCGGCGCGGCGGCAGATCGTCCGGGCCAGCTGGAGGTGCGCGGCCCCAGGGGCGCCGCCGGGGAGCACGAAGTTCTCGAGTGGACCGACGACATCGTTGAGCTCATCCATCAGCCCTTCGAGGGCATCGACATGGCGGGCGGCAACCTGCGGCATCTCGAATCGCGCCTTGTCTTCCTCGAGGAAGCACAGGTCGGATCCGAGGTGGAACAACTCGTTCTGGATGCCCGCGAGGGCCTCCGCGAGTCGCGGCGCGAGGCCCGCGGCAATCGCCACGCCAATCGCGGAGTTGAGTTCGTCGACGGTGCCGTAGGCGGCCACCCGCGGCGCGTCTTTCGGGACGCGCTGCCCGCCGCCGAGCCCGGTGGAGCCGTCATCCCCCTTGCGCGTGTAGATGCGCGTCAGCCGAGGCATGGGGCATTCTAAACGCCGAACGGGGAACGCCGAACAACGATGCCACCGACTGGCCGACTGGCCCCCACGCCGTCCGGGCTGCTGCACCTGGGCAACGTGTGTGCGTTTGCCGCGGCGTGGCTGTCGGCCCGTGCGGAGGGCGGGCGCCTGCTGCTGCGCGTCGAGGACGTGGATCGCGGGCGCGCGCGGCCCGACGTCGAACAGGCATTGCGCGACGACATGGCGTGGCTCGGCATCACGTGGGACGAGGAGGTCACGCGGCAGTCCGCACGCCACTACGGCCCGGCGCTCGCGCGCCTGGCGCCGCGCCTCTATCGCTGCGTGTGCACACGTGCGATGCGCGAGCGTCCCGTGCCACCTGGCTCGGGTTGCCCGGGCGGCTGCGCCGACGAGGAACACGCTGACGGTGCGGTGCGCTTCAGGCTGGAGCCGGGCGCGGTCACGTTCGTGGATCGCCGCTGGGGCGTCCAGCACGCCGACCCGTGCGCATTCGGTGACCCGATCCTCGTTCGCCGCGACGGGCTCGTGTCCTACAACCTTGCCGTCGTGGCCGATGACGTCGTCGACGGCGTGACCGACGTCGTCCGCGGCAGCGACCTGCTCGAGTACACGGCGGTCCAGATCCAGCTGTGGGAGTCGCTCGGCGCGGCGCCGCCACGCTGGCTCCACACGCCGCTCATCGTCGGGCGCGATGGCAGGAAGCTGTCGAAGTCCCACGGGTCGGCGCACGTCGGGGCGATGCGCGATGCCGGGGCCTCACCCGCCGACGTGTGGTGCGTGGTGCTGCCATGGCTCGGGCTGCAGGGCACGTCGCTGTCGGACGTGCTCCCGCAGTGGACGCCCGCGCTCGGCGAGCTCGGGCCGATCACCGTGGACGCGTGACCGCGGCGTGCGGCTGCGCCTTCACGAGGCGGGCAGCGACCGCCTCGGCCTGCCGCATCACCCGCAGGATGTTGCCGCTCGTGATCTTCTTCACGTCGTCGTCCGAGTAGCCGCGCCGCAGCAGTTCGGCGACGAGGGCCGGGTACGTGCGGACGTCCTCGAGCCCCTGCACGACCGACGTGATCCCGTCGAAATCGCCGCCGAAGCCGATGTGATCGATGCCGGCGACCTTGCGGATGTGATCCACGTGGTCGGCGACCTGCGCGAGCGTCGCACGAGGTGCCGGGTTCTTCGCCGTCCATGCCGAGAGCGCGGCCTTGTGCGCGGCGGCGTCACCGGGATGCAGCGTGCGCAGGCGCTCGTTCTCGGCCGAGGCGCGCCGATTGTAGGCGCTCACCTCGGGTGAGACGAAGCCGGGGACGAACGTCACCATCACGATGCCGCCGTTCTTCGTGACCTGGCGCAGGATGTCGTCGGGCACGTTGCGGGGCACGTCGCACACCGCGCGCGCGTTCGAGTGCGAGAAGATCACCGGCGCCTGCGACACGCGAATCGCGTCGGCCATCGTGTCGGGCGACACGTGGCTCAGGTCCACGAGCATTCCGAGGCGGTTCATCTCGCGGACGACGTCCTCGCCGAAGGCCGACAGCCCGCCGTGCGCGGGCGTGTCCGTGGCCGAGTCCGCCCACGGCACGTTGCGGCTGTGCGTGAGCGTCATGTACCCCACGCCGAGCCGACGGAACATGCGCAGGGTGCCGAGCGATCCGTCGATCGAGTGTCCGCCTTCGATGCCCGCAATGGAGCCGATGCGCCCGGCGCGCATCGCCTGTTCCATCTCGTCGGCCGTGCGGACGAGCGTGAAGGCCTCCGGGTAGCGCCGCATCATCTCGTGGACGGCATCCACCTGTTCGAGCGTGGCACTGACGGCCCCGTCGCCCTGCAGGTCGGCCGGCACGTACACGGACCAGAACTGCCCGCCGACGTGGCCCTGACGCAGCCGCGGGATGTCGGTCATCATCGCCGGCTGCGGCTTCGCGATGTCGCGCGCGTCGAAGTCATAGCGCACCTTCTCGCGCATCTCCCACGGCAGGTCGTTGTGCCCGTCGATGACCGGCGCCTGGGTCATCAGGGCGTCCGCGCGGGCCGCGAGCGCGCCGGCGGCCTGTGGCGGAGCCGCCGGCTGGGCGACGAGGCCGACGCCGGCGGCGACGATCAGTCCGGCGGCGAGGATGGGCGTGCGAATCGTGTGCGACATGTCGGTCCCTGGTTACACGTGACGGATGCTGGCGAGGTCGCGCCGCAGCTCGGCGCGGAAGTCGGGGTGCGCGATGCCCGTCAGCATCTCGCCGCGCTCCCGGATGGAACGGCCGTGCAGGTTCACCGCGCCGTACTCGGTCACGACCCAGTGCACGTGCCCGCGCGTGGTCACGACGCCCGCGCCCGGCTTCAGCGCGGCGACGATGCGCGAGACGGTGCCGCGGGCCGCCGTGGACGGCAGCGCGATGACGGCCTTGCCGCCCGGCGAGAGCGCGGCGCCGCGGATGAAGTCCATCTGGCCGCCGATGCCCGAGAAGATGCGGAAGCCGATCGAGTCGGCGCACACCTGGCCCGTGAGGTCGATCTCGATGGCGGAATTGATGGCGACCACGCGAGGGTTGCGGCGGATGACGGACGTGTCGTTCGTGCGGTCGCACGGGTGGAACTCGACGCGCGGGTTGTCGTCCACGAAGTCGAACAGCCGCCGCGTGCCGTTGACAAACGACGTCACCGTGCGATTGGGGTGGATCACCTTCCGGCGGTTCGTGATCACGCCGTTCAACTGCAGGTCGATCAGGCCGTCGGAGAACATCTCGGTGTGGACGCCGAGGTCGTGCTTGTTCCCGAGGCGCCGCAGCACCGCGTCGGGAATGCCGCCAATGCCCATCTGCAGCGTCGCGCCGTCCTCGACGAGGTTCGCGACCTGCTCGCCGATGGCGGCCTCGACGGGCGTTTCCTCCGACCCGTGGTGCTCGTGCAGCGGCCGGTCGTTGGCGACGAAGGCGTCGAGCCGGCCGACGGGCACGACGACGTTGCCGCGGGTGTGCGGCATCTGCGCGTTCACCTCCGCGATGACGAGCGTCGCGGTGTCCACCGCCGCGCGGGCGGCGTCCACCGACGTGCCGAGCGTGCAGAAGCCGTGGCGGTCGGGCACCGACAGCGTCACGAGCGCGGCATCCAGCTTGACGATGCCGGAGAGGAAGAGGCCGGGGATGTCCGAGAGGAAGATCGGGACGAAATCGGCGCGGCCTTCGTCGATGGCCGTGCGGACGGGCGCACCGGCAAAGAGCGACACCGAGCGAAGGCGTCCGTCCTGCGCGGGGTCGGCAAACGGCGCCGGGCCGGCCGTGTGCAGGTGGTAGAGCGTGACGCCCTCCAGATCGGTGCGGCGGGCGAGGGCCTCGAGCAGCGTCGTGGGTGTGGCCGCCGCGCCGTGCACGAACACCTTCATGCCGCTGCGGATGCCTGCGACGGCGTCGTCGGCCGACACCGCGCGGGAAGACCAGTCGGAGTTCATCAGCCTATTATCGTCCGCCGGGTCGTGTCGGCGCCGGACCTGTCCGACGCGCGGTGCGGCCGCCGACGCGCGCTGCGGTAGGATGCGCGGATGCGATTGCCGGCCGTTGCCCTCGCGTGCGCCCTCGTCGTCCCCACTGCTGCCGCCGCGCAGGAGATCAGCGTCCCGGCGCCGCTCCGCGCGCGCATTGCCGCCGAGGCCACGGCGCTGACGCCGCGCCTCATCGAGGTCCGCCGCGACATCCATCGTCATCCGGAACTGGGGTTTCGCGAGACGCGCACCGCGAAGCTCGTGGCCGATCACCTGCGCGCGCTCGGGTTCGACGAGGTCCGCGAGCAGGTCGGCGTGACCGGCGTCGTCGGCGTGCTGAAGGGCGGCAAGCCCGGGAAGGTCGTGGCGGTCCGTGCCGACATGGACGCCCTGCCGATCCCCGAGCTGATCGACGTGCCGTACAAGTCCACGGTCGCCAACGTCAAGCACGCCTGCGGCCACGACGGTCACGTGTCGATCGCGCTCGGCGTTGCCGAGGTGTTCAGCCGCATGCGGGCCGAGATTCCCGGCACGGTGGTGTTCGTGTTCCAGCCGGCCGAGGAGGGCGATCCCGACGGCGGCAAGTCCGGCGCCGAGCGGATGCTCGAGGCCGGGGTGTTCGGTGGCCCCGCACCGGCCGCCATCTTCGGCCTGCACGTCATGCCGACGCTGCAGGTCGGGACGCTCGGCGTGAACGTCGGTCCGGCCATGGCGAGCAGCAACCGTTTCACCGTGACGATCACGGGGAAGAAGACGCACGCCGCCTACCCGCACACGGGCATCGACCCGATCCCGGTCGCGGCGCAGGTGGTCAATGCCCTGCAGACGATCCCGAGCCGGATGAACAACGCAGCCGAGCCGATCGTGCTCTCGGTGGGCACCATCCAGGGCGGCAACCGCTTCAACATCATCGCGGACGCCGTGACGCTGACCGGCACGGTGCGCACGCTGAGCAAGGACGGCCCCGCGCGCGTGCGCGACCTGATGGAGCGGACGATCAAGGGTGTCACCGAGGCATCGGGCGCGACGTATGCGTTCGACTTCCCGGACGGCAACCCGGTGACGTTCAACGAGGAGGCGCTGGCCGCGGCGAGCCTGCCGGTGCTCACCGAGGTCGTGGGCGGCCGCCAGCAGGTGCTCGCGCCGCCGCCCCAGATGGGTGCCGAGGACTTCGCGCTCTACCAGCAGCGCATCCCCGGCCTCTTCTTCTTCCTCGGCGTCGCCAATCCCGCGAAGAAGATCACGGCGATGATCCACACCGAGTACTTCGACATCGACGAGGACGCGCTGCCGATCGGCGTCCGCGCACTCGCCGGCGTGTCCCTCGACTACCTGTTCCGGAAGTAGCGTCCGGCGGCTAGGCGCGCTCGATCTTCTTCATCGCGGCGCTGCCTGCCGCGCAGTGTCCGCACGCCGGGCTCGCGCCATGTGCGCCGGGGCCCGGCGACTGGCCGGAGGGCCGCGCCTCGAACACGCCGAGCACCTTGCGCAGCACCACGAACGCCGCGGCAATGGCGACGAGGAAGACCACGACGTGCTGCACGAACTCGTACGGCGGAGCGCCTGTCACTGCACACCTCCAAGGCGCAGCCCCTGATAGACGAGCAGCGCCGACACGTAAGCCAGGATCGACATGTACGCGAGCTGGATGAGCGCGTACCGGCCCGAGCCCGCTTCACGGCGCGTGACCGTGAGCGTCGGCAGGCACTGCATGGCCAGCACGAAGAACACGAGGGCGCTCGCCGACGTCGCCGCCGTGAAGATCGGTGTCCCGTCGTCGCGCGGCGCGTTGCGGATGCGCTCGATCACGCCCTCGTCCACGTCCGCCTCGCCCGATCCCCCGACGAGCACCGACATCGTCGAGACGAACACTTCCCGCGCGAGGAAGCTCGTGAGCACGCCCACCGTGAGCTGCCAGTCGTATCCGAGCGGCTCGAACACCGGCTGCGCAAGGCGGCCGAGGCGACCGGCAAACGAGCCTTCCTGCTCGGCCCGTCGCTGCAGCACGTCGGCCTCTTCGAGCAGCGTATCGCGCTGCGTGTCGTCCACGCCGGCCTGTGCGGCCTGCGCCCGCAGCTGTTCGGCCTCCGCCGGCGGTTCCACGCTCGGGTACGCGCTCAGCCACCACATGACGATGCAGATCGCCATGATGACGGTGCCGGCCGTCTTCAGGAACGCCCAGCCCTGGTCCTTGGCGGTGAACAGCGCGTTGCGCACCGACGGCCACTTGTAGCTCGGAAGCTCCAGCACCATCGGCCGCGCCTCGCCCTTGAGCCACGTCCGGCCGACCACCGTCGCCGTCACCATCGCCGCCCCGGCGCCGAGCATGTAACAACCGATGAAGGCGAGCCCCGCGTAGAACGGGTGGTCCGCGAACAGCAGGCTCGTGAGCAGGACGTAGACGGGCAGCCGCGCCGAACAACTCATGAGCGGCGCCACGAGAATCGTGGCGAGCCGATCGCGGCGGTCGGGAATCAGCCGCGTGGACATGATGCCCGGCAGCGCGCACGCGTGCGAGGTGAGCAGCGGCACGAAGGCGTGGCCCGGCAGGCCGAAGCGGCGCAGCACGCGGTCCATCACGAATGCCGCCCTCGCGAGGTAGCCCGTGTCCTCGAGCAGGCTGATGAGGAAGAACAGCAGGCAGATCTGCGGCAGGAAGACGACCGTGCCGGCCACGCCGCCGATGATGCCGTCCGACACGAGCGCGCGCACCGGGCCTTCCGGCAGGTACGTGGACGCGAGCTCGCCGAGGCTCGCGAACGTCGCCTCGATGAGGTCCATCGGGATCGTCGCGAGCGTGAACAGCGTGTAGAACAGCCCGCCCATCACGACGAGGAACATCAGCAGCCCGAGCACCGGATGCGTGAAGACCCGATCGAGCCGCTCGGCAAACGCATCGCGCGCGTGCGCCGCCGACGGCATCCCCGCGCTGTAGGCCATCACGTCGTCGGCCCAGTTCGTGAGCGCCTCCACCGAGGAGCCCTCTCCGGGCACGCCAGCCGCGGGCGCCTGCGTGTGGGTGCCGTCGAGGGCGAGCCCGAGCGCGGCGCGCACGTCGTCCACACCGTCGCCGCGCCGGGCGACAACGGGGATCACGGGGCATCCGAGGCGTTCGGCGACACGGCTCGCGTCGATCGTCAATCCGCGCCGCTGCGCGAGATCGATCATGTTGAGCGCGACGACAACCGGGATCCCGTACGCGAGGAGTTCGCCGGCGAGCACCAGGTTGCGCGTCAGGTTGCAGGCGTCCACCACGACGAGCACGGCGTCAGGCCGCCGATAGAGACCGTCGCCGACGAGCACGTCACGGGCGATGCGCGTCTCGGGCAGATCGAGTCCGAGCTCGTAGAGGCCCGGGAGGTCGATGATCTCGGCAATCCAGTCGCCGGGCAGCGCGGCGCGGCCGACCCGCGAGGCGGTCGTCGTGCCGGGGAAGTTCGAGGTCTTCGCGCGGGCGCCGCAGAGGCGATTGAAGAGGGTGGTCTTGCCGGTGTTGGGATTGCCGATCAGCGCGATGCGCGGGGTATCGCGCGCGGGCACGGGATCGGCGGCCATCGTGCGGGCCGCGGACGCCACGGCCACCGTCAGGCTCCGTTCGGCTCGGGGACGACGAGGATGCCGTTGGCGACGTCGCGCGAGAGCCCGATGCGTGTGGAGCGGACCTGGACGATGCAGGGCTCGCCGGCCTTGCAGAGGGTCAGCTGACACTGACGCGTGAGTCCGAGGGCCCGGAGCATGTCGCAGGCCTGGGGATCGAGGTGCGCGCGCATGAATCGCACGACCGACCCGGTGCGACAGGAGCTCAGCGGCACGGCGACTGGGTCCGCAGCGGGTGGCGCGACGGGCGTCGCGTCGAGGACGGCTGGCTCGTTCATGTGATTCTCGCGTCGCAGGCAGCCGAAGGCGACCTGTCAGGTCCGATTTCCAGCACTCATGCTAGCACGGAACTGAGACTCCTTCTCAAGACCTGACACGCCAACGTGGACCCCGCCATCGGGTCGCGGCCAGTACACATCCGTGATGCGCGTGACGACCGGCGTCCAGATGTGTGTGAGCCACAGCGCGACCGCGACGTACGCCGGCATCAGCGGCCAGAGCCATTCGTGGAGCGGCACGCCCATGGACGCCAGCGTGCCGACCACGAACCGCAGGACGTCCTGCATGACGAGCAGCCCGAGCGACACCTGTCCGACCCAGGTGAGGAAGCGTCCGCTCATCGGCCGGGCAAGCCCCCATGCCGCCACGACCCACAGTCCGGCAACGGCCGGGAGCACGGCAACCGAAGGCCCGGCCAGCATGAAGATGCCGGCAGGCGGGATGAGCGTGGATCCGATCCAGCCCGCCGCGAGCAGCAGCGCCACCCCCGCCGGCAGTACGTACGACGGCGACAGCCGGCGCTGCAGGCGGGCACCGTTTGCACGGAACCACGGCGCCAGGGCCATTCCGAGGGCAGGCGAGAGCAGCCGGAAGGGCAGGAATGCCGCCAGTGCCGACGTCTGATCGAATGGTCCGACGGGCATGCCGCCGAGCGCGGCCGCGCGTGCGCCCAACATGAGCGCCATGCAGATCGCGAGGAAGGCCGCAGGGCCCACGCGGTCCATGAGCCACCGCATGGGGATGTATGCGAGGTAGAACTGCGCAACGAGCGCGATGTACCAGAGCGACGGCGAGACGACCTGGACGGTCGCAGGATCGACGAACCGTCCGATCACCGTCAGGCCGAGCGGCACGTGCCAGGGCAGGAACTCGTACGGCGCACCCGCCAGCCGGGCGCCCGTCTGCAGTTCCTCGAGCAGCGGCGCGCCGCCGAGCACCGTTCGCAGTCCCGCACAGAGGACCAGGACGAGCGCCACGAGCAAGGTCCCGAGCCAGTAGCCCGGCAGGATGGCTCGTGCGCGATGGCTCAGCAGCGCGCGGGCCGGGCGCGGCCGGCCCAGTCCCAGCACCAGGCCGGTGACGAAGAGCAGGACGTCGAGACGGAAGCCCGGGAGCAGGAGCGCACCGCGCAGGGCGCCGACCGCCGCTCCCGCCACGTCGCCTGCGCGCAGCGCGTCCAACAGCGGGCCCGGCCCGAGTTCGGCGCCGGGCAACCCGGTCGTGTCTGCCGCCAGGTGCAGGACGGTGACCCAGAGGATCGTGAGGCCTCGCAGTGCGTCGAGCGTTGCCACTCGCGGTGCGGGCGTGACGTCGAGGGGCGGGGAGGGCAGGGACATCGACGGGGCACAACCGGTCGAACGGATGAGTCATGAAATTGTAGTGGACAACCTCGGCGGTGCGTCCCCCCTCCCGAGTCCGCCCCTGGGCTTCCCAACGGCGGAGACGGCTACAATCGCTCCCCGTATGGCAAAGCCGCCGGTTGACGTCACTCTGGAATGGACCCGCGACCTCGTGTTCGAGAGCCACGCCGGCGGCAAGCCAGGGCCGGTGCTCGATGGCGACGGGGAGGCGGGAGTCTCGCCGGTCCAGGCCCTCGCGCTCTCCCTTGGCGCGTGCATGGGCGTGGACGTCGTGATGATCCTGAAGAAGGGCCGCCACGACCTGCGCGGGCTCCGCGTCCGCATCGTTGGCGAGCGCGCCGATGGGCCGCCCGCCCGCTTCACGAGGTACACGCTCGATTACGAGATTGCCGGCCCGGTGCCCGAGGCTGCCATCCAGCGCGCCATCGACATGTCGCGCGACACGTACTGCTCGGTCTGGCACAGCCTCCGCCAGGACGCGCCGCTTGACGTCCGCTTCACGCGCGTCGATGCCTGAGTCCGCTCCCGCCGTTGCGGCGGCCACGCCGCCCGCGCGCACGCGGGCCGGCTACATCGACTGGATGCGCGGCCTTGCCGTGCTCGTGATGATCCTCGCGCACGTCGTCGACGCGTGGACCGTGCTCGGGCCCACGCGGCAGACGCGCGCGTACTTCTGGTTCATGGTCGTCGCCGGCATGGGCGCACCGATGTTCCTCTGGCTTGCCGGGCTTGCCGTGGCACTCGCCGGGGAGTCGCGCGTGCGGCGCGGCGCGTCGATTGTGGAGGCGAGCCGCCGCCTCCAGGTGCGCGGCTGGCAGATCTTCGGGCTCGCCCTGTTGTTCAGGCTCCAGGCCTACGTCTTCAGCGCCGGGGCCACCGCGTACGGGATGCTGAAGGTGGACATCCTGAACGTGATGGGCCTGTCGCTCGTTGCGGCGGGGTGGTGCTGGGGACGAGGCCGTACCGCAATCCAGCGCGTGGCAATTGCCACGGGCGTCACGCTTGCCATCCTCGTGCTCACGCCGCTGTTCCGCGTGTGGGAGTGGCCGGCCCTGCTGCCGGACCCGATCGAGTGGTACCTCCGGCCAGCGCCCAACCGCACGACGTTCACGCTGTTTCCGTGGAGCGCCTTCGTGTTCGGGGGGCTTGCCCTCGGGGCATGGCTGGCGCCGAGGCCACCCGAGCGCCGGGGCGTGGCATTCCACGCCGGCTGCCTCGTTGGCGGGGCCGCGTTCGCGCTGGCGGCGTACGCGCTCTCGTTCTGTCCCACGATGCTGCCTGGGTCGCGGTTCTGGACGACCTCGCCCGCATTCTTCGCGATTCGCCTCGGTGCGCTCGTCGCCGTCTTCGGTGCGCTCCATCTGGTGCTGCGCCCGGGCGGGCCCTGGTCGCGCCTGGCGTGGCCGCGGACGTGGAGCCCGATGGAGCTGTTCGGGCGCACGTCGCTGTTCGTCTACTGGGTCCACGTCGAACTCGTCTACGGCATCTTCTCGAGGCCGCTGCACAAGCGGCTGTCGCTCGACGGTGCGCTCGTCGCGTTCGCGCTGTTCACCCTCGTGATGCTGGCCATCGCGATGCTGAAGACGAAATACTGGGACCGTCAGGAACCCTGGCGGGCGACACCGTAGGCGCCGGACGGGTCCGGGCCGTTGCGCGAAAGGACACGACGTGCGTATCGCTTGTGGAGTGGGGTGCGTGCTGCTGGTGGCGGGACTCGCGGCGGCGCAGGAGCCGGCGCGGACGCTCGACATCTATCACGTGGACGTCGAGGGTGGCGCGGCGACGCTGATCGTCACGCCGGCACGTGAGTCCGTGCTCGTCGATGCCGGATGGCCCGGCAACGACGGCCGCGACGTCGCGCGCATCAAGGCGGCGATGCAGGCGGCGGGCGTGACGCGCATCGACCACATGATCACGACCCACTACCACACCGACCACGCCGGTGGCGTGCCGCCACTTGCGGCGGCCGTCCCGATCGGGCAGTTCCACGACCACGGGACGATGGCCGAGCCGTACGCGCCCGATTACGCGAAGAGCTACCAGGCGTACGTCGCGGCAGTCCCGGCGCGACGGACGATTGCACCGGGCGACGTGCTGACGCTCGGCCCCGGGCCGGACGGCCGGCCTGTCGTGCTCTCGTTCGTGGCCGGGCATGGCGCCGTCCACGCGCGTCCCGGCGCGCCGGCAAACCCGGCCTGCGCGGCTGCCGAGTCCCGGCCCGACGACCCATCCGACAATGCCCGGAGCGTCGCGTTCACGCTTGCCTACGGATCGTTCGACTTCTTCACGGCTGGCGACCTGACCTGGAACACGGAGGCTCTGCTCGTGTGCCCAGGCAACACGCTGCCGGGCGTGGACGTCTTCCAGGTGACGCACCACGGGCTCGACACGAGCAACAACCCGCTCGTGCTCGCGGCGCTCGCGCCGACAGTGGCGGTGATGAACAACGGCCCGAAGAAGGGCGGCTCGGCGGCAACGGTGCGGGCGCTGAAGGCGCTGCCCTCACTGCAGGCGCTCTACCAGCTGCACCGCAACGTCGCCACGGGCCCCGACGACAACACCGTGCCGGAGTTGATTGCCAACCCCGACGAGGCACCCGACGCCGGGCACATGGTCAGCATCCACGTGCGTCCGGACGGGGCGTACGAGGTGGTGAACCACAGGACGAAGCAGGCGCGCCGCTTCACGGCGCGCCCGTGACCCTACCCGCGGTGCGCCTCGACGAGCCACATGTACTTGTCGATCGCCTGCGCGACCTCGGTCAGAAGATCGGCCGTCACCGCGTCGCCGAGTTGATCGGCGTCCTCGATGCCCTGGCGCAGGGCGCTGCCGAACCTGGCGAGCGCCGATGACACGCAGTCCACGTGGCTGTGCCAGTCCTGCGCCTCGATCGGGTAGGGCGGCAGCGTCGTGCGCTCGACGGCCGCCTGCACGGTGCCCACCGCGACGCCGCCGAGCGTCACCGCCCGCTCGGCAATCTCGTCCTTGAACTTCGCCGCCGCCACCGCGACTTCCTCGAACAGCTCGTGGAGTCCGATGAAGTTCGGCCCCTTGACGTTCCAGTGAGCCTGCTTCGCCTGAAGCTCGATGTCGATGACGTCGGCGAGCCGCGCGTTCAGCAGATCGATGGCCGACGACCGGGTCTCCGGGTCGAGGCCGTGCTTTGTGGGGTTCATGGTGATCTCGGCGACGCTCTTCTTGGGCATACGCACCTCCAGAGCACCAACCATGCCACCTGCAGGCGGTTTTCGCCACCCGGGCGTCGGACCGCCGCCCCTCCGCCGGGATCACTGCCACTTTCGTGATCGGTGTGCCAGTTCCGTGATCGCCCGCACGTCGCGATTTCGCGCCATGTCGCAGGGATCCGCGTCATTCGTGCGGATCTCATGCGTGGCATGTCGGTTGCTCCCTCGGTGCGCGTCGGCGGTCTGTTTGTGGCACGATGCCACAGTGCTGGGGAGCCAGATCGTCGGCAGCAGGGGCCGCGCAATCCTGCGTGGCCTCTGCCCGTTCTTCGAGCGGCCCATGACGGGACGCACGAGGCGCCCGTGACCTCGCGGGTCGACATCAACGCCGATGTCGGCGAGCACGATGGCCCCCCGCCTGCCGCGGCGCTCGCGCTGCTCCATGTCATCACGAGCGCCAACGTCTCCTGCGGCGTGCATGCGGGCGATCTCACGGGCATCCGCCTGACGATTGCCGAAGCCGCCGCCTCCGGCGTGCAGGTCGGCGCGCATCCCTCGTATCCCGATCGCGACGGCTTCGGACGCCGCGTGCTGCCGCTGACGCCGGATCAGGTGACCGACGTCGTCGCGCACCAGCTCGATGCGTTCCGCGAGATCGCACGCGAAGAGGGCGCGCTGCCGGCGCACGTCAAGCCCCACGGCGCGCTCTACACGCACGCGTGTCGCGACCGCGCCACCGCCGACGCCCTCGTCGCGGCCGTCGTGGCCATCGATCGCACGCTCGCACTCTATGCGCCGCACGGGTCGGCGCTGGCGCAGGCCGGTCAGGCAGCCGGCCTTCGTGTCGTGGCCGAAGGCTTCCTCGATCGCGGCTACGAGGACGACGGGGCGCTGACGCCGCGTGGCGAGCCGGGTGCGGTGATTGCCGACCCGCGTGCCGCCGGGCAGCGGGCCGTCGAGTGGGTCCGCACCGGACGCGTGACGACCCGCTCGAGCGCCTCGCTGGCACTGCCCGTCGAGACGCTGTGCATCCACGGCGACACCGACGACGCGGCCCTCATCGCGCGGACGGTGCGAGACGCCCTCGAGGCCGCAGGCGTCCGGGTCCTTCCCGCACTCTCGCGGTGACCCCGTGCCCGGAGTGGTGCACGGCGGGATGCCGATTGTCGTGTCACCACAGATGAGTCATCGTATGGCCGGGAGGGCATGCATGGATCTGGGATTGAAGGGCCGACGCTGCGTCGTGCTCGGAGGGAGCCGCGGCATCGGGCGGGCGATTGCGCTCGGCCTCGCGGCCGAAGGCGCGTCGGTCGGCATCTGCGCGCGCGACGCGGAGGCGCTCGGCACGGTGGCGCGCACGTTGCGCGATGCGGGCGGCACGTGTCACGTGGCAACCTGCGACGTCGCCGATCCCGTTGCGCTGCGACAGTTCCTCGAGGGCGTGCACGAGGAACTCGGCGGCCTGGACGTACTGATCCACAACGCGTCGGCGCTCGCGCGCGGGCCGGGTTCCGAGGACTGGCAGGCGAGCCTGGACGTGGACCTCATGGCTGCCGTCAACGCCTGCGGGATCGTGCTCCCGTGGATGCGTGCCGTGCGGCGGGGGGCCGTGCTCCTTGTCTCGTCGATCTCGGGCCTCGAGGCCAACCCTATGGAGGACTACGGATACTCGTCGGCGAAGGCGGCGCTGCTGGCGTACTCGAAGAAGCTGGCGGTCACGCAGGCGGCGTACGGAATCCGCGTGAATGCCATCGCTCCCGGGTCGGTGGACTTCCCGGGCGGGGTCTGGGACCAGGTCAACAAGCAGCAGCCGGCGCTCTACCAGGCGGTCCGCAACTCCATCCCGTGGGGGCGCATGGGCACGCCGGAGGAGATTGCCGACGTCGCGGTCTTCCTCGTGTCCGATCGTGCCGGCTGGGTGACGGGGGCCTGCGTGCCGATCGACGGCGGGCAGCACCGCCGCATCGGGTAAGCGGTGCATGACGCGCGACCGTGGCGGCGCCGGGGGGCCGGCGCCGGCGTCACGTGTCGCGTTCGACCTTCGTGACCTGGTTGAGCAGGACGTGAAGCCGGATGCGGTCGCCCGGGTGCAGGCCGGCGTCCACGTCCTCGCCGCCCACGCGGGCCACCTGCGGCGTGCCCGCTTCGTCGTCGGCGCGCACATAGTGCACGTCGTAGGACACCTGACCGTGGATGCTGACCGGCTGCAGTCGTGTGAGGACGCCAGGCTGGATGCCTCGGAGCATGGGAGTCATTGTGCCCTGCCCATGAGCCGCATGAGCAGCGCTTTCTGCGCGTGCAGGCGGTTCTCGGCCTGTTCGAAGATGATCGACGCCGGCCCGTCCATGACCCCGTCGGTGGCCTCCTCGCCCCGGTGTGCGGGCAGGCAATGCATGAACACCGCGTCGCCTGCGGCGTCCATCAGCGCCTCGTTCACCTGGAACGGGGCGAAGACCTTGCGGCGCTGCTGCGCCTCTGCTTCCTGTCCCATCGACGTCCAGGCGTCGGTATAGACGGCGGCCACGCCCGCGACGGCCTGCGCGGCATCGCGCCACGTCGTCAGCGTCGCGCCGTGACGTGCGAGCCCCCGCAACTGGGCTTCGATCTCCTCGCGGAACTCGTAGCCCTCGGGTGCCGCGAGGTTGACGTGCATGCCGAGCATCAGCGCGCCCTGCGCCAGCGACGTCGCGACGTTGTTGCCGTCGCCGACGAACGCCACGGTGTGTCCCTTCACGTCGCCGAGGTGTTCCTGCAGCGTGAGGAGATCGGCAAGCGCCTGGCAGGGATGCTCCTCGTCGGTCAGCGCGTTGACGACGTGCAGTCGGGGGGCGGCAGCGGCGAACTCGACGAGCCGCTCCTGCGCGAACGTGCGGATCACGACGCCCGAGACCCAGCGCTCGAGGTTGCGCGCGACGTCGGCAATCGGCTCGCGCTCGCCCATCGCGACGTCCTGCGGCGGCGCAATCACGTCGCCGCCGAGTTCACGCACCGCGATCTCGAACGTGCAGCGCGTGCGCAGCGACGGCTTCTCGAACAGCAGCGCGACGTGCTGGCCCGCGAGCGCCGTCGCACCGAACCCGCGCGGCCCGCGTCCGCGCTCCTTCTTCAACAACTGCGCCGTCGCGAGCACGTCGGCAAGCTCGCCGGCCGTCAGGTCGAGAATCGACAGGAAGTGCTGCGTGCGCAGCGTGCGCGCCGCGCTCGGCGCCTTGCCTGTGCGAGTGACACGAGTTGGCATCGATCTGTATTCCCTGACGGTGATGAATGGTGTGTATCCGTCGACCTGAAGGTCGACGGCCACGTATCGAATCCCGAATCCCGACTCCCGAGCCCCGAGTCCCGAGCCCCGAATCCCGAATCCCGAGTCCCGAATCCCGAGCCCCGAATCCCGAGTCTAGGTCCGGTACTCCGCGTTGATCTGCACGTACTCCTTGCTCAGGTCGCACGTCCACATCGTGGCTTCATCGGTGCCGCCCGTGCCGAGGTTCACCGACACGGCGATGTCCTTGCCGGCGAGGTACTCGGCGGCCTGCGGCGCACGCTCGTCGTAGGGGCGTCCCGACTCGAACAGCACCACGTCGCCGATGCGCACGGCGGCGTGCTGCAGGTCGAACGCCACGCCCGCGCGACCGGCGACCGCCACGAGGCGGCCCCAGTTGGGATCACCGCCGTGGATGGCCGTCTTGACGAGCAGCGAGTTGGCAATCGCCCGCGCCGCCTGCTTCGCGTCGTCGTACGACCGCGCGCCGTCCACGCGGACGGTCACGAGCTTTGTCGCGCCCTCGCCACCGCGGACGATCTCGGTGGCAAGGAACCGGCACACCTCGTAGAGCGCGTCCTCGAGCAGCGGCAGGTCGGCCTCGCCGAGCGTCACGCCGCTGGCGCCGTTCGCGAGCAGTGCCACGCAGTCGTTCGTCGAGCACTCGCCGTCGACCGTGATCGCGTTGAACGTGTGCTCGGTGACCTCCGACAGCGCCCGCTGCAGCAGCGGGGCCGGCACCGAGGCATCGCACGTCAGCACGCCGAGCATCGTCGCCATGCGCGGCTCGATCATCCCGGAGCCCTTGCAGATGCCGCCGATGCGGAACGTGCCGCGGCTCGTCGCCACCTCCACCGCGCGTTCCTTGGGGAACGGATCGGTGGTCATGATCGCGTGCGCGGCGCGCATGTGGCCGTCCACCGCGAGCACCTCGGCGGCGTCGATCACGCCCTGCGTCACCGTGCGGGGATCGAGCTGCACGCCGATGACGCCCGTGGACATCACGATCACTTCCTCGAGCTCGCAGTCCACGGCGCGTGCCGTCTCGGCTGCCATCAGGTGGGCCACCTGGCGGCCCTGGACCCCGGTACACGCGTTGGCGCATCCCGAGTTGATCACGACGGCCCGCGCATGTCCGCGCGACGCCGCGAGGTGCTCGCGCGAGACGACGATCGGTGGCGCCACCGCGAGGTTCGTCGTGAACACGGCGGCGGCCGTCGCCGGGTGGTCCGAGACGACGAGCGCGAGATCGAGCCGCTCGGGGTTTGCCTTGATGCCGCAGTGGACGCCGGCGGCCCTGAAGCCGGCCGGCGCGGTGATACCGCCTTCAACGGTCGTGATCATCGGTGCAGGACGAGGACGGACGATTCGGCCGAGCGTGGTTGCGCGGCCCGTCGGCTGCTGCGCACCGCGGCCATGCTGCCGATCTGCGTGCCCCGCAGCGGCAGGGCCACGGCGTACTGGCCACAGGTTCGGAACTTCGGGCAGCCCACACAGTCGGTCGCGATCTTCTCCGGGAGCCACGTGTGGGGGACGATGGTGAACCCGAGCCGGACAAAGTGTGTCGGCTCGTGGGTGAACGCGCAGAGCGTGCCGAACTGCTCGCGCCGCGCCGTGGTGCCGAGCGACTCGATGAGCGCCGGCCCGAGCCGGCGCCCGCGATGGGCCGCGTCGATGACGAGCGAACGGACCTCCGCGACCGTGCCGCTGAGCGGCGCCAGTTCCGCGCAGCCCACGAGGGCATCGCCGGCCATGACGACGAGGAAGCGGCCCGCATGCCGGCGCAGGTCGTCGAGCGATCGCGGCAGCAGGTGCCCTTCGGCGAGCGCGCCGGTGATGAGCGCGAGCATGGCCTCGGCCTGGTCCGGCCGGCCACGCGCAATCGTGTAGCCGTCCGGCAGCTCCCTGGCGGGCATGGCCGCAACGAGTGTCTGGGGCGTCGTCACGTCAGGCTCCCTGTTGCACGGCCGTCAGCGTCGCGTCGAGCCGGCCGAGACCGTCGGCGATTTCCGCCTCGGTGACGATGTAGGGCGGAAGCAGGCGGACGACGCGCTCGGCGGTGCGGTTGACGATGAGCCCGCGCTCGAGCGCCGCGGGCACGACCGCGGCCGCATCGCGATCGAGCACGAGGCCCTGCATGAGGCCCGCCCCGCGCACGTCGACGACCATGGCGTGCCGCGCCGCGAGCGCGCGCAGGCCGTCGGCGAGGATCGGTCCGACGGTGCGCACGTGATCGAGCAGGCCCTTCTCGAGCGTCTCCATGACGGCAAGCGCGGCACGGCACGCGAGCGGGTTGCCGCCATACGTCGTGCCGTGGTCGCCGGCACTGATCGTCGCCGCGACGCGTTCGGACACGAGCACCGCGCCCATCGGCACGCCGCTGCCGAGCGCCTTGCCCACCGAGACGAGATCGGGCCGCAGGCCGAGCGCCTGGAAGTGGAACATGTGGCCGGTGCGTCCGAGACCCGACTGCACTTCGTCGGCGATGTAGAGCGCACCGGTCTTCCGGCACGCCTCGCCGATGGCCTCGACGATCTGTGGCGGCAGGGGGCGCACGCCGCCCTCGCCCTGGATCGGCTCGGCGATGATTGCCGCCGTCTCGCCGCTCACGGCGGCGAGCAGGTCCGCCGGATCCTCGTTGGACACGAACCGCACCTCGGGCACGAGCGGGCCGAACGGCTCGCGGTAGTGCACGTCCCACGTCGTGGACAGCGCGCCCATCGTCCGGCCCGAGAACCCGCGCTCGAACGCGATGAACTGCCGGCGCGGCGTGCCGGCCGTGTACCAGTAGCGCCGCGCGAACTTCAGGCAGCCTTCGACCGCTTCGGCGCCGCTGTTGCAGAAGAACGCGCGAGCGAGGCCCGCCGCCGCCGTCAGCCGCGCCGCGAGCGGCGCCTGGTACGGATGGAAGAACAGGTTGGACGTGTGGACGAGCGTGCCCACCTGGTCGCGCACCGCCTCGACGAGTGCCGGGTGCGCATGCCCGAGCACGTTCACGCCGATGCCCGAGAGGAAGTCGAGGTAGCGGCGTCCCTGATCGTCGACGAGCCACACGCCCTCACCGCGCACGAACACCACGGCCTGGCGCTTGTACGTCTGGAGGACGTGCGCAGCCTCGACGGCCTGCACGGTCGTGGCGGGGGAATCTGTGGCGGTGGACATTGGGCTCCTCGAAGACAATGACCGTCGACCTGAAGGTCGACGGCTACGTACCATACGAATTTCGACGTTCGGCGTTCGACGTTCGCGTTCGCGTTCGCGTGCGGCGTTCGGACGTTCTGACGTTCTGACGTTCGACGTTCGACGTTCGACGTTCGCGTTCGGCGTGCGTTACGCGATCCGCGTGCCGACGCGGCCGGTCAGGGCGGCCACCGAGCGGCCGTCCACGATCCACACGTCGGGCACGCCGCGCGTGCGGGCGCCCGTTGCGGCACGCAGCTTCGCGATCATGCCGGCCGATGCCGTGCCGTCCTGCATCAACGCGTCGGCCTGCGCCGGCGTGAGCTCGGCAATCGTCTTGCCCGCGCCGTCGAGCACGCCCGCCGTTCCGCCAGCCAGCAGCAGCTGCCGCGCACCGACGGCCGCCGCCACGTGAGCGGCGAGCGTGTCGGCGTTCACGTTCAGCACGTCGCCATCTGCCGAGATGCCGAGGCTCGCGATGACGGGCACGTAGCCGCCCGCGAGCAGGTGTCCGACGACGCCGACGTCGGCATCAGCCTGCGGCTCGCCGACGAGTCCGAGATCGACGTGCGCGCCGGCGGCGGTGACGTGCGCCGCGGCACGCGTCGCGCGCGCAAGCGCGGCATCGACGCCCGTGAGGCCCACCGCGCGCAACCCGCGGCCGACGAGGTGCGCAACGAGTCGCGTGTTGATCGTGCCGCCGAGCGTCGCGACGACGGCCGCGAGCGTGGCGGCGTCGGTGATGCGCAGGCCGTCCACGGCCTGCTTCTGCACGCCGCGCCTCGTCAGTTCGGCATCGATCTCGCGCCCGCCGCCGTGGACGACCACGAGCGGGCCGGCCGCCGCAAGGCCGGCGAGCGCGTCGCCGACGGCCGCGAGCCGCTCCGGCGTCTCGACGAGTTCGCCGCCGAACTTCACCAGCACGGGCGCCTGGCTCACAGCAGGCCTTCCGTCTCGGGGAACCCGCACAGCAGGTTGAACTGCTGCACGGCCTGGCCCGCGGCGCCCTTGAGCAGGTTGTCCAGCACGGCCACGACGATCACACGCCCGGTCGGCTCGTCGACGCGCCAGCCGATGTCGCAGAAGTTCGTGTGGGCGACGTGCTTGATCTCGGGCAGCGTGCTGCCCGTGAGCCGCACGAACGGCGTGTCGGCGTACGCCGCCCGGAACGCCTCGTCCACGTCGGCTGTCGTCGTGCCCGGCACCAGCCGCGCATACGTCGTCGAGAGGATGCCGCGATCGAGCGGCACCAGGTGCGGCGTGAACGTCACCGGGAGGCCGAGCGCCTGCTCCATCTCCGGCGTGTGCCGGTGGCCGAAGAGGCCGTAGGCCGCGACGCTTGCGTGGTTCTCCGAGAAGTGCGTCCGCTCGCTGGCACCCTTGCCGGCGCCGGAGATGCCCGACTTGGCATCGACGATGGCGTCGCCCTGGAGTCGAGCGCGCCGCGTGAGCGGCAGCAGCGACAGCATGGCGGCGGTCGGATAGCAGCCGGGGCACGACACGAGCCTCGCGTCGCGCACCTGCGCGGCATCGAACTCGGGCAGGGCGTAGACGGTGCCCGCGGGCAGCGGATCGGGCGTGGCGGGGTAGTACTTTGCCCGCAGGGCCGGATCCTTCAGGCGAAAGGCGCCCGACATGTCGATCACGCGGTGGCCGCGCTCGAGGAGTTCCACGGCGCTCGTCGCGGCAAACGCCTCGGGGGTGCCGAGGAACACGACGTCGCAGCCGGCAAGCGCGTCGGGGCTGTAGGCGGTGATCTCGCCGTCCCAGATGCGGGCAAGCCCGGGGAGGCGGCGCGGCTGTTCCTGCTGGCTGGAGCCGAGCGCGACCTTGAGGTCGGCGCCCGGGTGCCGGGCCAGCAGCCTGACGAGCTCCTGCCCGCCATAGCCGGTCGCGCCGACGATTCCCACTCCGATGCGTTGTCGTCCGTCAGTCATGTGAATACTTATACGAAAGAGAGGCCATTATGCAGATGGGTGGCTGGAAGCGCAAGAAGAAAATCCCCATTGCTTCTGGATGTCTTTGTGGTGTTATCATGCATACGTCTGCATAATCATGAAGGGCTCACGACACGGCGTCATTCTGGACGTCATCGAACGGGAGAGCATCTCGAGCCAGGAGATGCTGAGGCAGCGGCTGAGCGCCCGCGGCTTCGACGTGACGCAGGCCACCCTGTCGCGCGACCTCAAGGAGCTCGGCGTCGTCAAGCGCGCCAGTGATGGAGCGTATCAGCGACCGATGCCTGGAAGCTCGTGGCCGCCCGATGCGGAGGGCCACCTGCAGCGCACGACGGCCGAGTTCCTTCAGCGCGCCGACAGGTCCGAGCAGCTGATCGTGCTCCGGACCGACTCGGGGCAGGCGGCGCTCCTGGCCATCGCCATCGACCGTGCGGCCCCGGCCGAGGTGCTGGGCACCGTGGCCGGCGACGACACGATTCTCGTGATCTGCCGCGACACGGCTGCGGCACAGCGTTTCGTGGCCGACCTCGCGGAATGGCGCGTCCGTGCGGCCGTCCCGCTTCGTCCGCCCGCCTGACCGGGACCGTTTCATGTCCATCGAACGAGTGGTGCTCGCCCATGCGGGCGACATGACGACACTGGCCGCGATCCCGCACCTCGCGCGACGCGGGGAGGTCGTGACGGTCACCGTGGACGTCGGGCAGGGCGAGAGCCTGCTCGCCGTCCGCGAGCGGGCGCTCGAGGCCGGCGCGGTGCGGGCCCACGTGCTCGATGCCCGCGAGGTGTTCGCGCACGAGTTGGTCCTGCCGGCGCTGCGCGCAGGCGCGGTGGGGTTCGACGGCGACCCGCATGCCGCGGTGCTCGCCGTGCCGTGCGTGGCGGCGCAGGTCGCGTCGGTCGCCGTCATGGAGCAGGCCACGGCGCTCGCGCATGGCGGCACCGGGCAGGCCGCCGCGCGCATGACGCGGTTGCTGCAGTCGCTCTCGGCCGTGCCGGTCCTGCCGAGCGTCGAGGCGGTGCCCGACGCGGGGGGCGCCGCAGACGTGCCCCCGCCCATGACGCCGGAGGGTGACGCGCGCGGCGCCGTTCGTGCGACCCTGTGGGGGCGCTCGCTGCCGGCGCCGGGCTCGCTCGACGCGCCGGTCGACGAGTCGCTGTACGCGCAGACCCGCGCGACGACGCGCGGCGCCGACACGCCGGCGATGCTCGACGTCGGGTTCGACGGCGGCACGCCGCGGCGCGTCAACGGCGTCAGCATGCCGATCGTCGAGTTGTTGAGCAGCCTCGACACGATTGCCGGCGTCCACGGCATCGGACGCGTGGACGTGCTCGTGCCCGAGGGACGCGGCGTCCGGCGCGAGGTCGCCGAGGCGCCGGCTGCGGCGGTGCTCCAGATCGCGGTGCGAGAACTCGAGGCCCTGTCGCTCCCCTGGTCGCTGCGCACGCTGCGTCGCCGTCTCGCCGAGAGCTACGTGGACCTGCTGCGGCTCGGCGACTGGCACGGGCCGACGCGCGCCTCCATCGACGCACTGGCCGACCGCGCGCTGCGCGACGCCTCTGCGACGATCCGCCTGCGGCTCTTCAAGGGCAGCGTGCAGGTCGTCGGGAGGGAGAAGCACTGACCATGGCGTCGCCGCTCGTCGCGGCGTGCGCGTTCCGACGGCCGGCGGCCTGGTACCGGCGGCCGACGAGTGATCCGTATGTCGACTTTGTGGTCCGGGAGATTCGCCGCCGCGCCTGATCGCGACGTGTTCGCCTTTGGCTCCTCGTTCGCCTTCGACCGGCGGTTGTTCGAGGACGATGTCGAGGGGAGCCGCGCGTGGTCGGAGGCGCTGCTGCGCGCCGGCGTGCTGTCGCGCGACGAGCAGCACGCGCTCGATCGCGCGCTCACGGAGTTGCTCGAGGCGGCGGCTGCCGATCCGGCGTTCGTGTCGGGAGACGACGAGGACGTGCACTCGTTCGTCGAGCGGCAGCTCGTGGCCCGCGTCGGCGCAACGGGAAAGCGATTGCATACGGGTCGATCGCGCAACGAGCAGGTGGCGCTCGACCTGCGCCTGTACCTGCGGCGCAGCGTCCGCGCGCTGCAGGCGCGCCTGCGGTCGCTCGTCGCCGTGCTGTGCGACCGCGCCGCCGCGGCCGGCGAGGCGCCGCTGCCGGCCTATACGCACCTGCGCCGCGCGCAGCCCGTGCTCGAGGCGCACTACTGGCTGGCACACGCCGCGGCGTTTCGCCGCGCGTGCGACCGCTTCGACACGGTGCACGCCGAGGCCGACGCGCTGCCGCTCGGGTCGGGCGCGATTGCCGGCAACTCGTTCGACGTGGACGTGGAGTTCCTGCGCGAGCGGCTCGGGTTCTCGCGCGTGGTCGCCAACAGCATGGACGCGGTTGCCGATCGCGACTTCGTGTCGAGCTTCCTGCACGCCTGCGCCCTCGTGATGGTGCACGTCAGCCGCCTGGCCGAGGACGTGATCGTCTACGGCTCGGAGGAGTTCGGCTTCTTCGAGCTCGACGATTCGGTGACGACGGGCAGCAGCCTGATGCCGCAGAAGAAGAACCCGGACCCGATGGAACTCGTACGAGGAAAGGCAGGGCGGGTCATCGGCCGCCACACCGGCTGGCTCGTGTCGATGAAGGGGCTGCCGAGCGGGTACAACAAGGACCTGCAGGAGGACAAGGAAGCCGTCTTCGACGCCGAGGACACGGTGGCCGGGAGCCTGATGTCGTGCGATGCGGTCGTGCGCACGCTGCGTGTGCGGCGCGACGTCACCGGGCGTGCGGCGGGCGGCTTCATGCTGGCCACCGACGTGGCCGACTACCTCGTGAGGAAGGGCCTGCCCTTCCGCGATGCGCACGAGCTCGTGGGCGGGATCGTCCGGACGCTGCTCGAGGATCAGCGCGCCCTCGAGTCACTGTCCCCTGACGAATGGCGGGAGTTCTCGCCGTTGTTCGAGGACGATGTCGTGGCCGCGATCACGCCGCTGGCGTCGATCCGCGCGCGGCGGACGCCGCAGAGCACGGCGCCGCCGGCGGTGGCGGCCCGGCTTGCCGAGATGCGCGAGTGGCTCGCCGCCGTGCGATGATGTGCTAGTATCCGTCGACCTCCTTTTTCCGTTGGGTCTGACGCGGAGATTCCCGACCCCACTCGAGCACCACTAGGGGACGTACTTCCGGGAGCTGTTGATGCAAGAGCGCCGGCTTCGGCTGGGTGATGTGCTGGACGACTACTGTCCGCGCGAGAAACGCCTTACCAATCATGTGATCGTCGCCCTCGTCGGCGACGAGGTGCGCACCACGCGGTGCACGACCTGCGATACCGAGCACGTCTACAAGGAGGGCAAGGTTCCTGCCCGCCGCAGGAAGGCCGAACCAAAGGCCGCCCTGTACAAGACGGTCCTCGAGAACATCACGGGTCGCGACGCCGAGACGGCGACGCCCCTCGCTGCTGCCGACGAGCCAGCGGCCGACGTGCCATCGCCACCGGCGTTGCCGCGTCCGCCCGCACCTGCCGCCGTGCCCGCACCCGCGGCACGCGAGCCGATCGCAGCCGCAGCAGCGGCAGCGGAGCCCGACGCGGCGCCTGCCGACGAGGGCGCCGAGCCCGCGCGCGAGGAGCCGGTGCATCGCCACCAGTTGATTCGCGCCACGCTGCCGAAGATCGAGGGCCAGGTGCCCGAGCGCAAGCCGGCCGACTTCACGCTCTGGAACGTCCAGCGCCAGCCGCAGGGGCGGCGCGGGCGGCACCGGCAGCACCAGGCAGGCGGCGGCGGAGGCAACACCAACTGGGGCGGGTACTCGCCCTATGCCAACGGCCACCCGTCCGGGAAGAACCCGCAGCAGCAGGGGCAGGGCGGCGGCGGTCGGCAGCGCCAGAACCAGCGCCGCGGTCGGTGACCGGTGCCGGCGTGCCAGCCGGCCGGTCCACGGGTGTCGATTTCGTAAGCCAGACCTGACAGTTACTCCCGGCGGACGCGTGCGAAGCCGGCGTGAACGCCCGTGCCCATGCGGCCGGGCCGAGGGCGGGACGTCCCGCACGGAGACCGTTCGCATGTCGGAACTCGCAGGACGCACCGGGCTCATCGTCGGTGTCGCCAACAAGCGCTCCCTCTCATGGGCCGTCGCGCAGCAGGCCGACGCCGCCGGCGCCCGGCTCGTGCTCACCTACCAGAACGAACGCCTCAAGGAGAACGTCGACGAGCTCGCCGCGCAGCTCACCACGCCTCCGCTCGTCCTGCCGTGCGACGTGAGCCGCGACGAGGACGTCACGGCGCTGTTCGACACGCTCGGCGCGCAGGTCGAGGGGCTCGACTTCCTCGTGCACGGCGCGGCCTTCGCGCCGCGCGAGGCGCTCTCGGAGCCCTTCGTCCAGACGTCGCGCGAGGCGTTCCGCATCGCGCTCGACATCAGCGCGTACTCGCTCATCGCCATGGCCCGCGGCGCCGTGCCGCTCATGGCCCGCAAGGGCGGCGGCAGCATCGTCACGCTCTCGTACCTCGGCGCCGATCGCGTGTTCCCCAACTACAACGTGATGGGCGTGGCCAAGGCGGCGCTCGAGTCCACCGTCCGCTACCTGGCGAGCGACCTCGGCACGCAGGGCATCCGCGTCAACACGATCTCGGCCGGCCCGGTGAAGACGCTTGCGGCCTCCGGCGTCTCGGGCTTCTCCGGCATCCTGCAGGTCTACCGCGATCGTGCCGCACTCAAGCGCAACATTGACGGGAGCGACGTCGCCGGCGCGGCAATGTTCCTCCTGAGCGACTGGAGCAAGGGGATCACCGCCGAGGTGATCTACGTGGACGGCGGCTATCGCCCGATGGGCATGTAGTCAGCCCGCTGTCGTCCACTGCTCGGTGCGCACGTGGTCGGCGGGCACGCCGAGGTGCGACAGCATGCGCGAGAGGTCGTCCACCATGGGTGCCGGCCCGCAGACGAAGCACACGGGCAGGGTGTCGCCGATGGCCTCCTGCAGCAGGGCCATGTCGATGCGGCCGCGTCGCCCGGGCCACCCGCCGCCGCGCGGGTCGCGGCTCACGGTGACGATGGCCTCGCGGCCGTGATCGGCATCCCAGCGCTCGATCTCCTCGGCGTAGGCGATGTCGTCGGCCGAGCGTACCGAGTACAGCAGCGGTCGCGGCGCGGCGTGCCCCCGGGCCTTCGCTTCGCGCGCGAGCGCACGCAGCGGCGCCACGCCGGTACCGCCCGCGACGAAGAGCAGCGGCACCGCCGGCAATGCGTCAGGAAGCACGAACGCGCCGAACGGTCCCTCGAAGTCCACGCGCGCGCCTTCAGCCAGCGTGTCGAAGTGCATGCCGAGGCCGCCGGCCGGGTTGGTGCGCAGCAGGAACTCCAGGCCGCGGTCGGTCAGCGTGTCGGACGGCGCCGACGCGATGGAGTAGGGGCGCCGCTCCCGCTGCCCGTGCAGGCCGATGGAGGCCGACTGTCCGGCATCGTAGGCGAACGGCACGGGGCCGATGTCGAGCACGATCCGGCGCGTCGTGGGTGTGGGCGCCGTGAGCGAACGGACGGTCAGGGTGAGGGCGTCGGGCACGAGGTGCGGCACCGGCGTCGCGCCGGCGGGTCAGGACGAGTGCGCTGCCGTCGATAGTATCTGCTTCGCAACGCCTCGCACTACCTGCGATACAGTGGGCCCGGCGCGACGATGGGTACGCTGTTCTCCGAACTCGGGCCGTTGCGGGCGGCGCTGTCGCAGGGGCCGCTCGTCTATGCCGACGCCAACGTGCCGGCACCGCTCGTGAGCTTCATGCGCCTGCAGTTGCGGTGGGACGTGCTCCACGTCGTGGACGAGCCCGAATGGCGCCGGGCCACCGACGTCGCGCACTTCCACCGGGCCAGGGACCTCGGACGCACGCTCGTGACGCTCGACCGGGACTTCCTCGACGACAGGCGCTTTCCGCCCGCCGACAGCCCGGGCGTCATCGTGTTGTCCGCGCCCGACGACCGCCGGATGCGCGCGCTGCTCACGGACCTCGACGCGCAGCTGCGCCAGTCCGGAGCCGTGGCGCCGCTTGCCGGGCGCACGCTGCTGATCCACCCGCATGCCTGATTCCTGCTGCTCATCATGCTGATTCTCGACGGCGCCACGCTCGTCCTCCCCGATCGACTCATCTCCCCGGGCCGCCTCGTGATCGAGGACGACCGGATCGTGGACGTCGGCCCCGGCTCGGACGCCGGGCCGCTCGCGGGGCTGTGGATCGTGCCCGGCTTCATCGACGTCCACGTCCACGGCCTGCTCGGCGACGATACGCTCGACGGCCCGCACGCCATTGCCGCCATCGCCGCGAGCCTCCCGCGCTACGGCTGCACGTCGTTCACGCCGACGACGTTCGCGTGCCCGCCGTCGGCAATCGAGGTGCTCGCGACGGCAATCGAGCAGGCGATGGATGCCCCGGCGCCCGGGGCCGCCCGCGTCCTGGCGGCGCACCTCGAGAGCAACTTCATGACGCCCGAGTACCGCGGCGCGCAGCCGCTCTCGGACCTCTGCCTCCCGCCGGGCGCGCCCGCCGACGCCGCCGTCGAGGGCACCGCGACCGCGTATGGCGCCGCGGAGGTCATGGCCGTGATTGCCGCGCATCGCCGCGCGATCGGCAAGCTGACGCTCGCCCCGGAGCTCCCGCAGGCGCTGCCCCTCATCCGCGACCTGGTGCTCCATGGCCACCGGGTCTCGCTCGGCCACTCCGGCGCGACGCTGGAGCAGGCGCGCGCAGGCATCGAGGCCGGTGCCAGGCAGGCGACCCACCTCTTCAACCGCATGCCGCCCTTCACGCATCGCACGCCAGGCCTCGTCGGCGCGGTGCTCGACGACGACCGCGTCGCAGTCGAACTGGTCTGTGACGGCTACCACGTCCATCCCGTCGCGATGCGCACGGCCATCCGCGCCAAGCGTCCGGAGCGCGTGATGGCCATCACCGATGGCCTTGCCGGGGCGGGGCTCCCGGTCGGCGCGCGCTTCACGCTCGGCGGGCGCGGCGTGACGGTCCGCGAGCAGGCCTGTTTCCTCGACGACGGGACGCTCGCCGGCAGCCGCCTGACCATGGACAGGGTGTTTGCCAACCTCGTCGAGATGATCGGCATGACGCCTCCGGAAGCCGCGACGATGTGCGCCACGGTGCAGGCCCGCGAGCTGGGCCTTTCCGACCGCGGGCGGCTGGCGCCGGGACTTCTCGCCGACGTCGCCGTGCTCGATGGCGGCTGGCAGGTCCGTCAGACGATCATCGGCGGCACGGTCGTCCACGGCGCATGACGCGCGCGTGAACCCGTGTTCCGGGCGATTCGTCTACTGTTGGCAGCCATGACACCCGGTCGTGCCCTTCCCGTTGCTGCCGCCTGCCTCGGCGTGGTCCCGTTCCTGTCGGCCTGCGTCGTCCACGTGGACTCGGGCGGCTTCACGGAGCGCAAGGAGCAGCGGTTTGCCACCGATGGACAGCCAGTCGTGGACCTCGACACCTTCGACGGCGCCATCGAGGTCATGGCGTGGGACAAGCCCGAGGTGCTCGTCCAGGTGGAGATGCGGGCGTCGTCGGAGGCACTGCTCGATGACGTCGACGTGCGCATGACGCAGGACGGCACGACGGTCACGGTGAAGGCGGCCCTGAAGGAGCGCGACGGATGGGACCTGCCTGCACGGTCCATCAGCCGCTCGGCCCGCATCGTGGCGACCGTCCCGGTCGAGAGCATCGTCCGGCTGCGGAGCGCCGATGGATCACTGCGCGTCGAGGGGATTCGGGGCCGTGTGGACGCCCGGACCGCCGACGGGCGCATCGTGATGCGGCAGGTCGCGGGTGATGTGGTTGCCGACAGTGGAGACGGCAGCGTGCAGATCGAGGAACTCGACGGACGCTGCGTGGCCGGCACGCGCGATGGCAGCGTGCTCGTCAGCGGGCGGTTGCGTGCGTTGAAGGCGACGAGCGGCGACGGGTCGGTGACGATCCGGGCCACCGATGGCAGCGAGGTCTCGGAGGATTGGGAGATCGAGACGGCCGATGGCGGCGTGCTGCTGGCGCTGCCGGACGCCCTGGATGCACGCATCGACGCGCGCACGAACGACGGCCGCATCGCCCTGAGCGGCTTCCCTGACCTGCCGGTCACGCGCGATGGCGACGCCCGCACCCTCCAGACCGTGCTCGGCGCCGGCACCCACGCCCTCCGCATCCGCACGGCCGATGGCGGGATCAGCCTCAAGCGGGCTCACTAATCTTCGGCCTTCGTCCTTCGTACTTCTTCCGTCCTTCGTCCTTCGTCCTTTCCTTTGCCCTTCTGACTTCGCCCTTCAGCCTTTGCCATACACCGTGGGGTCGATGCCGATGGCGTCGACGAACGCATCGTGCCGCTCGCGGCACTTGCTGCACGAGCCGCAATGGGTACCGCCGCGCGGCTGCATGCACGACATCGTCAGGCCCATGGGCGCGCCGACCTGCTGGCCGCGCCTGATGACGTCGGCCTTCGACCACGTGCGATAGGGCGCGTCGATCGCGAGGTCGTGCGCGAGTCCTAGGGACAAGGCCCGGCCCATGGCGGCATGGAACTCGGGTGTCGCGTCAGGGAACGGGTTGCCCGCAAGCGGGCCGACGCATATCCGGCCGATGCCGCGCAGCGCACAGTGGACGGCAGCCTTCCCGAGCAGGACGATGTTGCGGCCCACGAGGTAGACGTCCTCGTCGGGGGTGTCGTAGGCGGGCGCGTGCCCGGTCAGCGCCCAGTGAGTCGCCGGGTAGACGTCGTGCATCGACGCGTCGAGCACGTGCAGCGGCGCGACCTGCGCCGTGGGCGGGAAGGCCTCGAGCGCTCGTTCCAGCATCACCCGCTCTTCGCGTTCCCACGACAGTCCCGACGCGACGTAGATGGGATGCACGAGGCGCGTCGCCGCCAGGTCGGCAGCGAGCACGATGCTGTCGAGGCCGCCGGAGCAGAGGACGGCGACACGGTCGGCATGTATGGTGGTGGGGTGATCTACAGGCACTTCGTCTTCGACCTCGATGGCACGTTGATCGACTCCCGACAGGACCTGGCCGACGCGGCCAACGCCATGCTCGCCAGTTACGGCGCGCCGCCGCTGCCCGTGCCCGACGTCGTCGCCATGGTGGGCGAGGGCGCGCGGGTCCTCGTCGCACGCGCGGTGCAACGCGCAGCCATCGCCGTCGATCCGGACGAGGCGTTGCCGCGGTTCCTCGACGCCTACGAGGCCCGCCTCACGGCGACGACCGTGCCGTACCCCGGCGTGAGGGACACTCTCGCACATCTGCACGCGGTTGCCCGGGTGTCGGTGCTCACGAACAAGCCGCAAGCCGCCACCGGACAGGTGCTCGACGGGCTCGGCCTCGCCAGCTGCATCGACGCGGCGATCGGCGGCGACACCGCGCACGGCCGCAAGCCGGAGCCGGCGGCGCTTGCCGCGCTCGTGGCCGGCAGCGGCGTGCCGGCCGGCGAGACGCTGCTCGTCGGCGATTCGTGGGTGGACGTGGCCACGGCGCGCGCGGGCGGCGTCGATGCGTGTCTCGTGTCTTACGGGTTCGGGTACGCCGCGGTCGATGCCGCGCATCGTGCCGCCGCGCGGTTCACCATCGCCACGCCCGGGGAGCTCATGGCGCTGGCGCCTTCGGCGCTGCCGTGAGGTCGCCGGCGTCCACGAGCACCTTCGAGGCGGCACGCGCGCCGAGCACCACCGTTCGGGCGTCGGCACCGCGGACCGCCACGCTGTCTGCGGCGGGGTCGCGCTCGACCACGGCAATCGCCTGGCCCGGCATCAGCGAGTGCTGCTCGAGGAACCGGAGGAAGTCGGCATCCTGGTCGGCGACGCGCGCCACATGGACCCGCGTGCCGATCGGGCACTCGAGCAGCGAATGGTAGGCGCGCTCGTGGACACCGCCGTCGGCGTTGGGGATGGGGTCGCCATGCGGGTCGACCGACGGGAATCCCAGCATCTCGTCCATGCGCTGGATCAGCCGATCGGACACGGCGTGCTCGAGGTGCTCGGCCTCCTCGTGGACCTCGGCCCAGCTCATGCCCATCACCTCGACGAGGAACAGCTCGACGAGGCGGTGCCGGCGGAGCACGAGCGCGGCGAGCTTGTCGCCCGCGGCCGTCAGCCGCACACCGGCGTAGGGTTCGTACTCGACGAGGCCCGACTCCGCCAGGGCCTTCACCATCGTCGTGGCCGTGCCCGGCACCACCTGGAGCGCTGACGCCAGCTGGCCCATCGGCACGAGCGTGGCTGCGCCGAGCGCGCGTTGCGCGGAATAGATCGCCTTGAGGTAGTTCTCGACGGTGCTCGATGGCAGCATGCGGCGGCCCTGTTATGGTAGCGCGCAATGTCCCGCGTGCCGCCGGGTGCCCGTCCCCACGTCGTGCCGTCAGGACGACGCGGTCCGCTTGCGGATGCGCTGGCGACACCGGCGGCAAAGGCGGCCTACGTGCGGTCGCTGTTCGACGAGATCGCCCCGCGGTACGACGACATCACGGTGTGGCTGTCGCTCGGCCGCGACGCGCACTGGAAGGACGTGCTGGTCCGCATGGCGGCGGCGCGCGCCGGTGCGCGCGTGCTCGACCTTGCCTGCGGGACCGGCGACATCGCGAGGCGACTGCACGACGGGGGCGCACGCGTCACCGCACTCGACATCACGCCGCGCATGCTCGGCCTCGCGGCGGGCCGGCCGCAGGCGCGCGGCATCGGCTGGACGTGCGGCGACATGATGGCCCTGCCCGTGTCAGGCGCCTCGTTCGACGTCGTCACCATCGGGTACGGCCTCCGCAACGTGCCCGACGTCGCGCAGTCGCTGCGGGAGATCCGGCGGGTGCTCGTGCCGGGCGGTCGCTGCCTGTCGCTCGACTTCACGCTGCCAGCGCAGTCGATCGTGCGGCGTGCGTATCTCGGGTACCTGCGGGCGGTCGGCGGGGCGATGGGGCGGTGGCTGCACGACGATCCCGACACGTACCGGTACATCCCGGAGAGCCTCGTGCGCTACCCGGGGGCTCCCGGCGTTGCCGCACTGATGGAGCGCGAGGGCTTCTCGCAGGTCTCGTGGTGGCCGCTGCTCGGCGGGCTCATGGCCATCAACGTCGGGCACGCGCCCGCCGCGTAGCAGAACCCCGCACGCCAGCCGGGGCACGGCGCCGGTCGTCTGCTTCAGGGAGTGTGCTGGTACTCTTGGAAGCTATGCTCGAGACGGCAGAGGTCCGCAGGCAGCTTACGCATCGACTCGCGGAACTGAAGAAGGCTCAGGTGCAGCGGCGCGGTGCGATCGACGCCGCTCGCGTGGCATTCGAGGCGGCGCTCGAGCGGGAGATTGCGCCCACGGTGCGGCAGTTCGCACAGGCGTTGAAGGCCGAGGGCTTCCCGTTCTCCGTGCAGACGCCGGCCTCCTCCGTGCGGCTCGTGTCGGATCGGTCTGGCGAGAACGTCGTGGACATCGTGCTCGAACTCGGGCTCGAGCAGCCGGCCGTGGTCGTGCGCAGCTCGTTCTCGCGTGGCCGGCGGCAGATCGAGGACGAACGGATCCTCGCGCAGGGCGACGCGATCGCGTCGATCGAGGCCGAGCGCGTGCTCGCCGTCCTGCTCGACCTCATCGGACCCTTCGTCGAGCGGTAGCCACCGGCCGGCCGCACAGAAAGGACCGTCCATTGCGTCAGTCGCTGCTTGCCCTTCTCCTGGTGACGGCCGCGCCGTTGCCGCCGGTGTTCGCACAGATGCCCATGCACCAGGTACCCGCGCAGGATCTCGTCATCGCCGTCGGTGAGGGCGTCGTCAAGCGCGCGCCCGACCAGGTGTTCGTCACGGTCTCGGCCGAGGCGCGGTCGCGCCAGCCGCAGCAGGCGCAGCAGCAGAACGCGCAGGCGGCGGCCGCCATCCGCGAGCGGCTCGCGACGTTCACGCTGCCGGCCGATGCCATCCGCACGCTGTCGGTGGACATGCAGCCGGAGTTCGACTGGGTGGACGGCAAGCAGAGCCTCCGCGGCTATCGCGCCTCCAACGTCATCGAGGTCCGTCTCGACGACGTGACGCGGGTGGGGGAGGTCGTGGACGCCGTGATTGGCGCGGGCGCGACGCGCGTGACGGGCGTGCGCTTCACGCTGAAAGACATGGCCGCCGCCGAGCAGGAGGCATTGCGCCTCGCGTCGGCGGCAGCGCTGTCGCGCGCACGTGCGATGGCCGACGGCGTGGGCCGCAGCGTCGAGAAGGTGATCCGGCTCGACGAGACCGGCGGCGACGTGATGCCGCCACCGCGCCCTGTCGCGATGATGCGCATGTCGGCCGAGGCCGCCGACGCGCCGACGACGCCCGTGACGGCAGGCGAGGTGGAGGTACGGGCGAGCGTCACGCTGCACGCCGCGCTGCGGTGAGGCCGGCACGAGCCCTCGCCCGGGACCGGGTGTGAACGAGATCCTCCTGCCGCTGCTTGCCGCGATTGGCGGCGCCTTCGGGGCGTGGCTGCTCCTGCGCGCGTCGCACGTGTCGTCGGCCGAGGCCCGCGCGCTGCACGCCGATGCCGCCGCGGCCGACGCCAGGGCGGACGCGGCAGCGGCCTCGCTCGCCGCCGCGCAGGGACAGCTCGACGAGTTGCGGCGCGAACTGTCGATTGCGCAGCGCGGGAAGGCGGTGGCCGAGACGCGTGCCGAGGAGGTGGAGCTCCGGAGCCGCGAGCAGGCGCGTGATCTCGCAGCCGTCCACAAGCAGCTGCACGACGCCTTCCACACGCTTGCGGGCGAGGCGCTCGATGCGAGCGCGGCCCGGTTGCTCACCCTGGCCGAGGAGCGCTTCCGCACGGTGCAGGAACAGGCGTCCGGCGAGCTGCGGGCGCGGGCCGATGCCATCAACGCGGTCGTCGCGCCGCTCTCCGAGAAACTCACCGAGTATCAACGCCAGACGCAGGCCTTCGCGGAGTCGAGCCAGCGGGGTCTCGGCGAGGTCGGCCAGCAGTTGCGCGACGTCGTGTCGGCGACCGGTACGCTGCAGCAGGAGACGGCCCGCCTCGTCACCGCGCTGCGCACGCCCCACGTGCGCGGACGCTGGGGCGAGATGGCGCTGCGCCGCGTCGCCGAACTCGCGGGCATGAGCCCGCACTGCGACTTCATCGAGCAGCACACGCACGAGGGCGACCAGGGTCGGCTGCGTCCGGACGTCGTCGTCAAGCTCCCCGCGGGCCGGACGATCATCATCGACGCGAAGGTGGCGCTCACGGCGTACCTCGATGCGCTCGAGGCCGGGACGGAGGACGACCGGCGCCGCCACGTGCGGCGGCATGCGATGCAGCTGCGTACGCACGTCAACGCGCTCGCCGATCGCGGCTATGCCGGACAGCTGCGCGACTCGGCCGAGTTCGTCGTCCTCTTCATTCCCGGCGACACGTTCCTTGCCGCGGCCGCCGAGGCGGATCCGCTCCTGATCGAGCAGGCCCTCGAGAAGCAGGTCGTGATTGCCACGCCCTCGACGCTCATCGCGCTCCTGCGCGCCGTGGCGTACGGCTGGCGCCAGGAGAAGCTCGCCGAGAACGCGCAGAAGATCAGCGACCTCGGTCGCGACGTCCACGACAGGCTCACGACGCTCGTGAGCCGGCTCGCGTCCACCGGCCACCAGCTCGGTCGTGCGGTGCGCGCCTACAACGACACGGTGGCCACGCTCGAGGCCCGCGTGCTCCCCGCCGTCCGCCGGTTCGACGAACTCGGCGTTCCCTCCCGCAAGCCGCGCACCGACCCGTCGCCCGTGGACCTGCAGGTACGCCAGCCCGCCCTGCTCGACGTGGACCTCGAGTGACGCATTCAGCATCCGGCATCAAGAGCCTCGCGCTGCGCACCGTGTAGACTCGCGGGCGAGGAACGCCGCACGACATGCGACACACCCGGATCATTGCCACGCTCGGCCCGTCGAGTGCCACGCCGGAAGGGGTGCCCGCGCTCGTCGCGGCGGGCGTCGACGTCTTCCGCCTCAACTTCTCGCACGGCACGCACGAGCAGCACGCGGAGTCCTTCAGGCTCGTGCGGGAGGCCGCCGCGCAGGCCGGGCGGCAGGTCGCCATCCTCCAGGACCTCAGCGGCCCGAAGATCCGGACCGGCCGGCTCGTCGGCGGCCGGCCGATCATGTTGGCGGCTGGCTCGCGGCTGCGCATCACCACCGGCGACGAGGAGGGCAGCGACGGGCAGGTGTACACGACGTTCGCGGGCCTTGCCCATGCCGTCACACCGGGCATGCGCCTGCTGCTCGACGATGGCGCGCTGCAATTGCGTGTGGAGGAGACCGACGGGACGACGATCGACGCCACGGTCGTCGTCGGCGGGCCGCTCGCGCAGCACAAGGGCATCAACGCGCCCGACGTCGAATTGCCGGCATCCGCACTCACCGAGAAGGACGTGGCCGACCTCCACTTCGGCGCCTCCCTCGGCGTGGACATCGTCGCGCTCTCGTTCGTGCAGACGGTGGACGACCTGCGCAAGGCGCGACAGGCGCTGCGCGACGCCGGGACGCCGGCGGCGAGCCTGATCGCGAAGATCGAGCGTCCCCAGGCCGTCGAGAACCTCGCCGCGATCATCGGCGCCTGCGATGGCGTGATGGTGGCGCGCGGCGACCTGGGCAACGAGATGCCGCTCCCGAGCGTCCCGCGCGTGCAGAAGGAGATCACGCGGCAGGCGCAGCAGGCAGGCGTCCCCGTGATCGTCGCCACGCAGGTCCTCGAGTCCATGCGTGGCAATCCGCGGCCCACCCGGGCCGAGGTCAGCGACGCAGCCAATGCCGTGGACGATGCGGTGGACGCGGTGATGCTGTCGGGCGAGACGGCGAGCGGGCAGTACCCGGTGGAGGCGGTCCGCGTGCTCGACGCGGTGATTCGCGACGCCGAGAGCCTCGGCGTCAAGCCGCGGGGCGCATTCGACGCCGGCGTGCTCGGCGTTCCGCACAACCGCGCGATCTGCGAGGCGGCCGTGACGCTGGCGCGCAGTGGCGACGCGCAAGCCATCGTCGCGCTGACGCGCGAAGGCAAGACGGCGCGGGTGCTGGCGGCACTGCGTCCGGACGTGCCGATTCACGCCGTGACGTCCGACGAGCACGTCGCCCGCCGGCTCATGCTGCATCGCGGCGTGGAGCCCATCGCGGTCGAGCGCTCCCTGCTCGACAACCCCGGCATCGACGTCGAGCGCCACCTGCTGCAGCGCGGCGTGCTGCGGAGCGGCGAGACGATCGTGTTCGTCAGCATCAACGCCGACCTGACGCGGACGGACGCGAACTTCCTGCGCATCCGCCACCTGGACCTCTGACGCGGCGGCCATCCCGCTCGTCCCTATGACACGCGCGTGCCCTTGCCAGTTGGCCGTGACACGGCTAGGCTTGTAGGGGTTCGATGACGCGCACCACCATTACCATTACCGTGACCACTCGAAAGCGGGAACTCGTTTCCGCGCGCGGGTGGCTCGTGTACGCGTTCTGAGCTGAAGCACTCTCTCAAGCGTTACGTGCCGAACAAGAAACCCGCCGCGCGGCCCGCGCAGGCGGGTTTTGTCGTCTCAGGCGGACGAAACGAGGAATCGATGTCGTCTCGAGTGGAAGTCGGGGTGTTGGGGGCCACGGGAACGGTGGGCCAGCAGTTCGTGCGATTGCTGGACCGGCACCCGTGGTTCAAGGCGAGCTGGCTGGCGGCCAGCGACAGGTCCGAGGGCAAGCGCTACGCCGACGCGGCGTCGTGGAAGCTGGCGACGCCGATGCCCGACGAAGCGGCCGAGCGTGTGGTCCAGGCACCGAAGCCCGGAACCGGCCCGAAGCTCGTCTTCTCGGCCCTCGACGCGTCGGTGGCGGGCGATCTCGAGAAGGCATTTGCCGAGGCCGGGCACATCGTGGTCAGCAACGCGCGCAACTACCGCATGGACCCGCTCGTGCCGCTGCTCGTGCCCGAGATCAATCCCGACCACCTGCAGCTCGTCGCGCAGCAGCGCGAGGCCTACGGCTGGAAGGGGGGCATCGTCACAAACCCCAACTGCTCGACCGTGTTCCTCGCGATGGCGCTGGCGCCGCTGCGTGCGCTCGGGCTGACGGCGTGCAACGTCGTGACGCTGCAGGCGACGTCTGGGGCGGGCTATCCGGGCGTGCCCTCGCTCGACATCGTCGGCAACGTGGTGCCGTTCATCGGCGGCGAGGAAGAGAAGCTGGAGACCGAGCCTCAGAAGATCATGGGCACGCTCGCCGGGTCGCGTGTCGAACCGCACCCGGTGACGGTGAGCGCGCACACCACGCGCGTGCCGGTGATCGACGGCCACACCGAGATGGTGTCGGTGGACTTCGCGTCGCGGGTGTCGGCCGACGAGGTCCGCGCGGCGTTCGACGCGTTCTCGGGCGAGCCTCAGCAGCGGGAACTGCCCTCGGCCCCGCGCCGGCCGATCGTGTACCTCGAGGCGCCGAATCGCCCGCAGCCGCGGCTCGACGTCGAGCGCGACAACGGCATGGCGGTGTTCATCGGCCGGCTGCGATCCTGCCCCGTCATGCAGCACAAGTTCGTGGCACTCGGCCACAACACCGTTCGCGGGGCGGCCGGCGCGGCGTTGCTCAATGCAGAACTGATGCAGGCTCAGGGCCTGCTCTGAGGGTGACGCCATGGTGGTGATGAAGTTCGGTGGCACGTCGGTCAAGGATCCCGACGCGATACAACGCCTGGCCCGCATCGTGGACCGCGAGTGCGGGCTCAGCGGCGTGCCGGTCGTCGTGGTCTCGGCGATGTCGGGCGTGACCGATCAGCTGCTCGACGCGGTGGCCGCCGTCGAGCGTGGCGACGCCGAGGCCGCCACGCAGCGGATCACGACGCTGCGCGACCGGCATCGCGCCGCGGCCGAGGTGCTGTTGCAGGGCGAGACGCGCGACCTCGTCATCGACGCACTCGAGCGGCAGTGGCGGCAGGCGGCGACGCTGCTGAATGCGATGGCCGTGCTGCGCGAGGTGTCGCCGCGGTCACGCGACGCGATCGTGGCAATGGGCGAGCTGGCGAGCTCGCAGCTCGTCGCGGCGGCGCTCGACCAGGCCGGCACGCCCGCGCGGTGCGTGGATGCGCGGACGGTGCTCATCACGACCGCCGAGCACGGGCAGGCCCAGCCCGACCAGCCGTCCACCGCGGCGCGGCTGCACGAGCACGTGCTGCCGCTCGTGCAGTCGGGTGTCGTGGCCGTGCTCGGCGGCTTCATCGGCGCTACGACGGACGGCGCGACCACGACGCTCGGTCGTGGCGGTTCGGACTATTCGGCGTCGATCTTCGGAGCCGGCCTGCACGCGCAGGAGATCCAGATCTGGACCGACGTGGACGGCATGTTGACGGCCGATCCCCGCGTCGTGTCCGGTGCCCGGCCGTTGCCGGCGCTGTCGTTTGCCGAGGCGTCGGAGCTTGCGTACTTCGGCGCCAAGGTGCTGCACCCGAGCACGATTGCGCCCGCCGTTGCGGGCGGCATCCCCGTACGCATCCTCAACTCGCATCGCCCTGACGTGGCGGGCACGACGATCACGGCCAGTCCGCCGCCGCCCGAGGCGTCGATCACCGGGCTCGCCTGCAAGCGCGACATCACCGTGATCGACATCAGGTCGACGATGATGCTGGCCGCGTACGGGTTCATGCGGCGGGTGTTCGAGGTGTTCGAGCGCTACCGCACGTCGGTGGACGTCATCACGACGTCCGAGGTCAGCGTGTCGATCACGATCGAGGACCGGCGCGCACTCGACGACATCGTGCGCGATCTCTCGACGTTCTCCGATGTCGGCGTGGAGTCGGAGATGGCGCTGCTCTGCGCCGTCGGCGAGCGGCTGCGGCTCGAGCCCGGCCTCGCGGCACGCGTGCTCGGCGCACTCGACGAGTTCCCGCTCCGCATGGTGTCGCAGGCCGGCGCGCGGCGGAACCTCACCGTGGTGCTGCCGCAGGCGCACCTGCCGGCGGCGATGTCGCGCGTCCACGAGCGGTTCTGCCTGCAGGCCGAGGCCGTCGGCGAGCCGGTGGGCGGAGTGGTCGCGTGATACGAGCGGTGCTGTTCGGCCACGGCCGCATGGGTCGGCTCGTGGGGCTGCACGCGGCCGATCACGGCGTCGAGGTTGCCGGCGTGCTGACGAGTCGCAGCACGCCCGAGGAGTGGGCAGCCGTCGAGGCGGCGCGCGCCGACGTCGTCATCGACTTCTCGACGGGTGAGGCGCTGCCGCCTGCGCTCGACCGGTTGTGTGGCCTTGCGCCGACGCTGGTCCTCGGCAGCACGGGCTGGGGCGCGTTCGAGGCCGACGCGCGCGCGACGGTCGCGCGGCGCGGATCGGGTGCCGTGGTGGCGTCGAACTTCTCGGTGGGTGCGTACCTGCTCGATGCCGCCATTCGCGCGGTGAGCGCGGCTGCCGGCCCGCTCGACGACTACGAGCCGTTCCTGCACGAGGCCCATCACTCGAAGAAGCGTGATGCGCCGTCGGGAACGGCCTTGCTGCTGCTCGAGGCGATGCGACAGGCCGGACTGGCTCGCCACGTGGACGTCTCGTCCACGCGTGCCGGCCACATTCCCGGCACGCACACGGTCGGGTTCGATGGCCCGGCAGAGACCATCACGCTCACGCATGCGGTGCGCGACCGCGCGACGTTCGCCCACGGGGCGCTGCGGGCCGCGCGCTGGGTGCGGGGTCGCCAGGGCTGGTACTCGATGCGGGACGTGCTCGGGATAGATTAGTGAAGGCAATGACACAGCGACGTCCATTCACCGGTTGCGGCACCGCCCTCGTCACCCCGTTCACTGCGGGCGGTCGCGTGGACGAAGCCGCCGTCCGCCGCCTCGCGCGCCGCCAGGTCGAGGCCGGCATGCACTTTGTCGTGCCCATCGGCACGACGGGCGAGGCGCCCACCCTCTCGGCCGACGAGCGCCGCCTCGTGGTGCAACTCGTCGTGGACGAGGTGAGCGGCGCGGTGCCGGTGCTCGCCGGTGCCGGCGGCTACGACACGCGGGAGGTGATCGAGGCCGCGCGCGCGGTGGCCGATGCTGGCGCCACGGGCATCCTCTCGGTCTCGCCGTACTACAGCAAGCCGACGCAGGAGGGCCTGTTCCAGCACTACGCGTCGATCGCGTCGAGCACGAACCTGCCCATCGTGCTGTACAACGTGCCTGGCCGGACGGGGAGCAACATCGAGGCGGCCACGACCGCGCGGCTTGCGCAGGTGCCGGGCATCGTCGGCATCAAGGAAGCATCCGGTAACGTGTTCCAGATCGCAGACGTCCGGCGCCGCACGCCGAAGGAGTTCCTGGTGCTCAGCGGCGACGACACGCTGACGCTGCCGGTGATGGCGCTCGGCGGCGACGGCGTGATCTCGGTGGCGGGCAACGAGGTGCCCGCCGACATGGCCCGGCTCGTCGAAGCGTGCGAGCGCGGCGACTTCGCCGCCGCCCGCGACCAGCACGAGCGCCTGCTGCCGTTGCTGCAGGCCAACTTCATCGAGTCCAATCCCATTCCCGTGAAGGCGGTGATGGCGCTGGCCGGGCTGCTGGAGCCCGTGTACCGGCTGCCGATGGTGCCGCCGTCGCAACAGGCGCACGAGACGCTGCGACGTGTCGCGTCCGACATGGGCCTGCTTGTCGAGGCGGCATCCGCATGAGCATCGAGACGTTGCGCGGGGACGTCGAGCGGCTGTGGGCCGCCGGCGCTGCCGCATCGAAGGACGAAGGACGGGACGTGTTCGCGCGGCTGCGTGCCGCGCTGTCGAGCGGTGCGGTGCGTGCGGCCTCGCCCGATCCCTCGGCGCCGACAGGCTGGGTCGTCAACGGGTGGGTCAAGCAGGGCATCCTGCTCGGCTTCCGCGTCGGCGATCTCGCCGACGCCTCGATGGACCACGGCCGCTGGCCGTTCTTCGACAAGGACACGCTGCCGCTCCAGCGCTTCACCATGGCGAGCGGCGTCCGCATCGTGCCGGGCGGCACGTCGGTGCGCGATGGCGCCTACCTGGCTCCCGGCGTGATTGCGATCCCGCCGACGTTCGTGAACATCGGCGCGTACGTGGGCGAAGGGTCGATGATCGACTCGCATGCGCTCGTCGGGTCCTGCGCCCAGGTTGGCGCGCGCGTCCACCTCAGTGCCTCGGCGCAGATCGGCGGCGTCATCGAGCCCGTCGGCGCGCTCCCGGTCATCGTGGAAGACGACGTGCTCGTGGGCGGCAACACGGGGATCTACGAGGGCGCGGTGATCAAGGCGCGCGCGGTGATTGGCGCCGGCACGGTCCTCACGGGATCGACCCCCGTCTACGACCTGCCGAACGGACGCATCATCAGGCCGGAAGGCGGCCAGCCGCTCGTGATTCCGGAAGGCGCCGTCGTCGTGCCCGGCGCGCGTGCCGTGACCGACGGGCCCGGCGTCGAGTGGAAGCTCTCGCTGGCGACGCCGGTCATCGTGAAGTACCGCGACAGCCGCACCGACACGCGCACCGAACTCGAACGATGGATCCGGTAGACGTCGTCGGCCTCACGCGCCGGCTCGTGGACGTCGAGAGCACCACGGGGCAGGAAGCCGAGGTGTGCGCGATCGTCGCGGGGGAACTCGAGCAGCGGGGCTACGCCGTGACCCGCCAGGTCGTCACCGAGGGCCGCATCAACCTGCTCGCGACGGTGGCCGAGCCCGTCGTCGTCTTCTCCACGCACATGGACTGCGTGCCGCCGTTCATCCCGAGCCGGGTAGACGGCGGGCGCATCCATGGTCGCGGCAGTTGCGATGCAAAGGGCATCCTCGTCAGCCAGATCGCGGCCGCCGAGGCGTTGCGTGCCGCCGGGGAGTCGCGGGTCGGCCTCCTCTTCGTCGTCGGCGAGGAGCGGGGCAGCGATGGCGCGATGGTTGCCGACCGGCTCTCGACAGGCGCAACGCGCTTCCTGGTGAACGGCGAGCCGACCGAGGGGAAGCTGGCGCTCGGGCATCGCGGCGCCATGCGCCTGAAGCTGCACGCCCACGGGCGTGCGGCGCATTCGGGCTACCCCCACCTCGGCGAGTCGGCAATCGAGACGCTGATCGACGCGGTGCAGCAGGTGCGGCAGCTGTCGCTCCCGGTGGACCCGACGCTGGGCCCGACGCAGGTGAACATCGGTGCCATCAGCGGCGGCGTCGCGCCGAACGTCGTCGCGCCCTCGGCAACGGCCGACCTCCTGTTCCGGATCGTCACGCCGCACGAGGAGGTGCTCGCGGCGCTCGACGTGATCCGGCCGCTCGTCGAGATCGAGTACCTCTATCACGTGCCCGCGCTGCGCATGGCGACGATCGCGGGGTTCGACACGGAAGTCATGGGTTACACGACCGACGCGCCGCTGCTCGAGGCGTGGGGGACGCGGTTGATGTACGGGCCCGGATCGATCCACGTGGCGCACACCGATCACGAGTCCGTGGCGATTGCCGATCTCGTCCGCGCCGTCGAGGACTACCAGCGAATCGCCCGGAACCTGCTCGGGAGTGCCGCGGCATGAGCGACACCGCGCAGGTGCCCGACCCGCCGCCATCGTGCCCGGACTGCGACGAGCCGCTCACGTTCGTGCACACCGAGATCGGGTCGGGGGCGTTCCGCACCCAGGCGGCGTCGATGCCGCAGATGGCCATCCACCACTACGACTGCGACGCGTGCGGCACGTGCTGGAAGCTCGGCACGCGGTTGTTGCCGGACCCGGTGCGGCAGCTGCTCCGGTAGCGTCGAGGTGTGCGCTGCGGCCGTGCTTGTCTGGCCGCGCCGGTCGTCCCCATAATGCAGGACGGGCCCTGCTCCCGTGAGGAGGCAGGGCCCTGGTCACTTGCGCGGCGTGCGTGCCGCAGCGAGCGGCCGTTCTACTGCTTCTTCGTATCGAACTTCACCTTGGTCGCGATGCGCGCGTCGCCCGCGCCCTCGATGAAGTGCACCGTCACGAGCTGGCCGGCCTTCGTGGCCAGGCCGGACACCTGCTCGTCTGCGCCCTCGACCTTCGTGGCGTCGGTGTAGCGGAACGTGTGCTCCTTGTCGTCGGCGGCCTTGATGGTCATCTCCATCAGGTCCGAGTCGACCTTGACGAGTTCGCCGGTGACGTGGCGTGCGAGCGTGGCGCTGTCGTCACGCTGCGTGGACATGTCGATCCGGGGCGACTGCTGCCGCGGGTCCACCTGCGGTTCCTGCGTCTGCGGGAACGTGGGCTGTGGCCGGGGCTGAGTGGTCGGCTGCGGATCCTGCGCGAACGCCGGGGCCGAGAGTGCCGTGATGACCGCAAGGGACGCGAGTGTGCCAGTGAGCTTCTTCATGAGTCCAATCTCCCTGTTGCGCCGCGTCAGCGACGTCGATGAACCTGCCCGACCCGTACGAGGCCGGATGATGCCCAGAGAAATGGCAAGTGGCGTGCCGACGGCACGTCATCGGCAGAAGATACTGATTCGACGGCACTTGTCGCTCGGCAGCGGCCAGATCCTCGAGCGCGACCGTGTACGGCCGAGCAATCTTTACGTGATTGCGGCCCGGTGCCTGTCGCTGGCCGCGGTCATGCTGCTGCTCTCTGCGCCCTTCGCGTCCGGGAGCGGCACCAGCGACGATGCGCGCATGGCGCGCGAGGCGCAGGAGGTGGTGGATGCCCTGCGCGAGCGGCTGGGCATCGCGGCGCTGGTGTCGGTCCAGATCGTGGACCGCGACCCCAGGGTGATGTCGGTTCGCGCCCGCGGGGAGGGTGGCGGTGCGTTCGATCTCGCGATCGAACGCCGCTTCGTCGTGGCGCTACCGGCCGAGCAGCTGGAGGCGGCGCTTGCCCACGAGCTCGGCCACGTGTGGATCTCGACAAACCATCCCTACCTGCAGACCGAGGCGCTGGCCAATCGCGTGGCGATGCGCGTCGTGTCCCGCGAGCGCCTGCGCGACGTGTATCACGCGCTCTGGGGGCCCGACGCGCTGCACGGCAGCCTCGAGTCCTTCCTGGGGCTCAGGACTTCGCCAGCTCCCTGACCCTGATGTTGCGGAACTCGATGTAGTCGTTGTGGCCGAGGAAGGCGATGTGGCCTTCCGTGCGCTGCAGGCCGGGGTGCTTCTTCAGGATGGCGGGGTCGGTCACCGAGTCGAGGTTCGCGTCGAGGATCGTCACGCCGTTCAGCACGACCTTCACCTGCCGGCCGTTCACGGTGACCTCCTGGACGTTCCACGTCCCGGCCGGCTTCATCGCGCCGCGCTTTGCGGCGATGACGTTGTAGACGCTGCCGTGGTACTGCTCGTCGCGGAGCGTGCCCCACTTGCCCGAGAGCGCGGCGGCCTCGTCGATGATCTGCAGCTCGATGCCCTGGTAGGCCGCGTCGCCCTCGCGCGGCGCACGGATGCCGAGGCCGTTGTTGGACCCCTCCGGCGGCATCCTGAACTCGAACCGCAGCACGAAGTCGCTGTACGGCTTCGTGGTGATCAGCTTGCCGCCGCCGCCCTTCGCGCAGTAGAGGATGCCGTCCTTGACGCCGTAGCCCTCGCCGCGTCCGCCGACGAGTTCCCACCCGTTCAGTGTCTTGCCGTCGAAGAGTGGAACGAAGCCCTGCTCGGTGTCCTGCGCGATGACGGGGAACGCGATCAGGGCCGTGAGCGCAAGGGCGAGGGGAAGGGTGGCAACGCGACGCATGGGTGACCTCACGATGGGAGAGTAAGGGCGGCCGGACGGGAGGGCCAGCCTACCGGTACAACAGACACGACGTGCGCATCACGTCGAACGACCCCGCATCGAGCCGGCACGTGACGCTCACCTCCTGCGGGCTCGCGCCGGCATCCACGGCGCGGCGCAGTCCATCCGAGCCCGCGAGGATGTCGATCGGCATCTTCTCGTGCTCGTATTCGTAGGGCGGCGGCCGCCACGGCAGCTGGCGCTCGGGGAGCGCATCCCGGAACGCGCACAGCAACGCGATGGCCGCATCGACGGACCGGAAGCGCTCGCGGTCGGTGACGTGGATCTGGCAGCCGCCACAGGTCACGCGCGCGTGCTTCTGGAACGTCGGCTCGAAGTACGCGGGCCTGAAGTGCACGCCGGGCAGCTGCTGCGCGTTGAGACCCGCGGCAAAGGCATCGGCGTCGATGCCCGGATGCCCGACGAGCTCGAACGGGCGCGTCGTGCCCCGCCCCTCCGACATCAGCGTGCCCTCGAACAGCACCATCCCGGGATAGACGATCGCGGTGTCGAGCGTCGGCATGTTCGGCGACGGCATCACCCACGGCACGCCCGTCGCGTCCCACCACTGCCCGCGCGACCACCCCTCCATCGTCACCGTCTCGAGCGCCGCGCCGATGCCGAACTGCTCGTTGAACAGCCGCGCGAGCTCGGCAATCGTCAGCCCGTGACGCAACGCAATCGGATAGAGCCCGACGAACGACTCGTACCCGGGTTGGAGCATCGGGCCCTCGACAACCTGCCCGCCAATCGGGTTCGGTCGGTCGCACACGATGACCGGAATCCCCTTGCGGGCCGCAGCCTGCAGGCAGTACGCCATCGTGTAGACGAACGTGTACACGCGCGTCCCCACGTCCTGGAGATCCACGACGATGGCATCGAGGCCGTCGAGCATCGCGTCGGTGGGCTCGCGCGTCTCGCTGTAGAGCGAGTACACGGGCACGCGCCGCCGTGTGTCCTCGGCGTGCGGCGTCTCGATCATGTTGTCCTGCAGCGTCGAGTGGAACCCGTGCTGCGGGCCGAAGAGCGCGCCAAGCGTGACGTTGCCCGCCTCGGCAACCTGGTCCACGGCGTGGCGCATGTCGGGGTCCACCGACGAGGGATTGGCGACGAGTCCGATGCGGGCCCCGGCAAGGCGGCCGGATGCGAGCAGGCGAGTCAGTCCGAGCGTGACCGGCACGGCAGCGATTCTACAGGTTCCCGGCAGCGGGCACCGTGGCTGCCGCCGGGAACCGATACCGGTCTAGATCACGACCCGCCAGCCGCGCGGATCCGGGTCGAGCCCGCTCTGCAGCCGCGTGATGGCGTCGTAGAGCTTCTGGGCGATCGGGCCCGGGGCGCCGCCGTTGACCACGAGGTCGCCGGCTTCGCTGGCGAGCGTGCCGACGACGGACACGACCGCCGCGGTGCCGACGCCGAAGACCTCCTGGAGCTTCCCGCGCGCGTGGGCGTCGCGGACCTCGGTCAGCGACACCGGACGCTCCTCGACGGGCAGGCCCCAGTCGCGGGCAATCGTCAGCACCGAGTCGCGGGTGATGCCCGGCAGGATGCTGCCGCCGAGCGGCGGCGTGACGAGCGTGCCGTCGATCACGAGGCACAGGTTCATCGTGCCGACTTCCTCGAGGAACTCGTGCTCGATGGCGTCGAGCCAGAGCACCTGGTCGCAGCCGCGGGCGCGCGCCTCCTCGGCGACCTGGAGGCTGGCGACGTAGTTGGCCGCGGCCTTTGCGGCGCCGATGCCGCCGCGGACGGCCCGCACACGCTCGCGCTCGATCCAGATGCGCACGGGCTTCAGTCCGCCGGCGTAGTACGCGCCCACAGGTCCCGTGATCACGTAGAAGAGGTAGCTCTGCGATGCGCGGACGCCGAGGAACGGCTCGGTGGAGATGAGCGTCGGGCGCACGTACAGCGCAGTACCCGGGGCCGACGGCACCCAGTCGGCGTCGGTCGTGACGAGCTGGGCGATGCCCTGCACGAACAACTGTTCGTCGATCGCGGGCATCGACAACCGGGCGGCGCCCGTGGCCATGCGGTGCGCGTTGCGGTCGGGCCGGAACAGCGCGACGCGGCCATCGACGAGGCGGTACGCCTTCAGTCCCTCGAACATCGCCTGTCCGTAGTGCAGCACCGAGGCGGCGGGGTCGAGCGAGAGCGCGCCGTACGGCACGATGCGGGCGTCGGTCCAGCCGCGTCCGTCGGTGTAGTCCACGAGGAGCATGTGGTCGGCGAAGTACTTGCCGAACCCGAGCGCGTCCTCGGCGGGGCGTGGGCGGGGCGACGTGGTCCGGGTGACGGGAATCACGGGAGCAGACGCAAGGACTGACATCGAAGGCCTCCTCCGGCCGGGTACGGGCAGGGTGACCGCACCTTCACCGGACAGGGAATTGTACTTGGCGCGGCTGCCCGACGCGGGACTGCTTGCCGCGGGCAGGTCCTGAGCGTACTGTTGACGATCGCCGCGCCCGGCGGGTTCCTCCCTGGTGCGCAGGTTATCGCCTGTGACGACAACGACCCTTCGGGCCTGGCTGCTCGCCGATCTCCAACCCCCGAGCGCGACGGCCCACCACGCGCCCGCGCACACCGCACCCTGGTGGCAGGTGATGTGCCTGACCGGCGTGGACTACTTCTCGACGCTCGGCTACCAGCCGGGCATCGCCTTCCTTGCCGCCGGCGTGCTCTCGCCGATTGCGACGCTCGTGCTGATTGCGCTCACGCTCCTCGGCGCACTGCCCGTGTACCGCCGCATCGCGGGACTCAGCCCGCACGGGCAGGGCAGCATCTCGCTGCTCGAGCAACTGCTCCCTCGCTGGCGGGGCAAGGCCCTGGTGCTCGTGCTCCTCGGGTTTGCAGCGACCGACTTCGTCATCACGATCACGCTGTCGGCCGCCGACGCGACCGAACACATCATCCACAATCCGTTCGCGCCGCACTGGCTCGACCACCCGATCGGCGTGACGCTGCTCCTCCTCGTGGCGCTCGGTGCGGTGTTCATGAAGGGGTTTCGCGAAGCCATCGGCCTCGCGGTGCTGATCGTGGCCGGCTACATCGCCTGCAACGTGGTCGTGCTCGCGGTCGAGCTGTGGTCGGTGCTCCACCACCCCGAATACTTCGCGAACTGGCGCAATGCGTTGGTGGTGTCGCACGGCAGTCCGTTCGCGATGGTGGGCGTGGCGCTGCTCGTGTTCCCGAAACTCGCGCTGGGCCTCTCGGGTTTCGAGACGGGCGTTGCCGTGATGCCGCTCGTGCGGGGCGGCCCCGGCGACACCGAGGACCGACCGGTCGGGCGCATCCGCGGCACCGGGCACCTGTTGACGACTGCCGCGGTCATCATGAGCGTGCTGCTCCTGGCGAGCAGCATCGCCACGACGCTCAACATCCCGGCCGAGGCGTTCGCGGAAGGCGGTGAGGCACGAGGCCGTGCCCTTGCGTACCTGGCGCATCGCGATCTCGGCCACACGTTCGGCACGCTCTACGACCTGCTGACGATTGCCATCCTCTGGTTCGCCGGCGCATCGGCGATGGCGGGGCTGCTGACGCTCATCCCGAAGTACCTGCCGCGCTACGGCATGGCGCCCGACTGGGTGCGGGCGACCCGTCCGCTCGTGCTCATCATCCTGCTCGTGACGTGCGTCGTGACGCTGATCTTCGACGCCGACGTCGAGGCGCAGGGCGGCGCGTACGCAACCGGCGTGCTCGTGCTGATGACGTCGGCGGCGCTGGCGGTGACGATCCACGCCCGACGGTACCAGGGGTACGCCGCCGCATTCGGCGCCATCACGCTCGTCTTCGTCTTCACCACGATCGCCAACATCGTCGAGCGCCCCGATGGCATCAAGATCGCGACGTTCTTCATCGTCGCCATCGTCGTCTCGTCGCTGACGTCGCGTGTGTTGCGGAGCACCGAGCTGCGGATCAGCCAGGTGCGGTTCGACGATCCGGCCGCGGGCTGGCTCGCGGGGATGACGGCACCGACCGTGCGCGTGATTGCCAATCGTCCCGACACGGGTCTCGAAGCGGAGTACGCCGCCAAGTGGCGCGAGGCGCGGAGCAGCCATCACCTCGACTCGCTCGACAACGTGCTCTTCCTCGAGGTGCAGCCGGGCGACGCCTCGGAGTTCGTGGACGACGTGCTCGACGTCTCGGGCGTGCGCATCGGGCCGTATCGCGTGCTGCGCTGCAAGAGCCCGGCGGTGCCCAACGCGATTGCCGCGCTGCTGCTGCACGTGCGCGACGTCACCGGCCGCGTGCCGCACGCCTACTTCGGGTGGACCGAGGGAAACCCGATTGCCTACCTGCTGAAGTTCATGGCCCTCGGCGAGGGCGACACGGCACCGGTCACGCGTGAGGTGCTCCGCCAGGTCGAGGCCGATCCGAACTGGCGGCCCAGGATCCACCTGGGTTGACGCCGAGCGCCTGGAGCCGCGCCGGGATCGGTGCGGTCACGTCGAGGACGGCACCGGTCATCGGGTGCGGCAGCGTGAGTCGCCAGGCGTGCAGCGCCTGGCCCGTCAGCGCGTCGAGCTGCACGCGCGTCGCGTCGGGCAGACGCGCGTCGGCCTTCGCGCTGCGATAGATCGGGTCGCCGGCAATGGGCCAGCCAGCCGCCAGCAGGTGCGCGCGAATCTGGTGCAGGCGCCCCGTGCCCAGCACGCATTCGACGAGCGCAAGGCCGCCGGGCATCGGCCACATCGACTGCAGGCGGTGGATCCACGTCACGCTCGGCCAGCCGTCCTCGACGACGCCGACACGCGGCGGCCGCGTGGCAATCCGGCCGAGCGGGAACGTCAGCGTCGCCTCGTCCGGCGGGCGGCCGATCACCACGGCGAGGTAGGTCTTGCTCGAATGCTCGGAGGCGAGCAGCCGCGCGGCCCGGGCATGCACGGCGCGCGACTTGGCCACGAGCAGCACGCCGGACGTGTCCTTGTCGAGGCGGTGCACGAGGCCCGGACGCGCGGTGGCGTCCTCCCACGCGCGGGCCTTGTGCAGCAGTGCATTGAACAGCGTGCCCGACTGCAGGCGCCCGGTCGGATGGCTCACCATGCCCGCGGGCTTGTTCACGACGACGAGCCACTCGTCTTCGTACAGCACGGGCACGTCGAGCGGTTCAGGCGCGTGGACCCTGCGCACGCGCGGCTTCGGCAGCGTGACGACGACCTCGTCGCCCTGGCGGAGTGACGACGACGCGCGGCGGCCGGTGAGGCCGTTCACGGTGATCAGCCCGGCACCGAGCCAGCGCTGCACCCGCGTGCGCGACAGCCCGGGCTCGTCGGCAAGCCGCCGCATGACCGCCTGGTCGAGCCGCAGGCGCTCGTCGCCGCGGTCGGCGACGAAGCGCCGCTCGCTCGTCACGCCGTTGGTCATGCCCTACTCGATCGCCTCGACGCCGAGTTCGATCAGCGCGAACGTCGCCCAGACGAGTGCGAACGTCATCAGCATGTCGCTCGGCCAGTGCGCACCCATGCGGATGCGGGCCCATGCGCCGACGAGCATCGCCAGGCTGCCGACGATGGCAATCGCGAGCCCGCCGCTGCGCTGCCGCGTGCGCCAGGCAAACACCGTGATGGGCAGCCAGGCGCTGAACCACGTGGTGGCGAACGTTGACGGGAACGAGAACCCGCTCGACGCACGGACCACCTCGACATGCGCCGCGGTCGGGCGCGGCCGGGTCGCCACATCCTTCAGCGGCTCGCCGCCGAACCACCACACCAGCATCAGCACCGCGGCGACCACGAGCCCGCGAAGCCGCCCACGCCATGTGGCGGCCATCAGCCCGGCCGCGAGCAGGCCGTAGACGTACGGCCTCGTGACGAGCGACGTGATCCAGGCAGCGGGACCGGGCCCGATGCCGAGGCCCTGGACGAAGCGCGCGACGGCCGGGTCGCCCGGGAGCATCGTCGTGAAGGACGCGACGGCAAGGACGCCCGCCGCGACGAGGACGGGGACCAGCCAGCGGCGCTGGGATGAGGCTTTCGGCACGGGGGAAGTGTAGTCGAACGCGCCCAGCCCGCCCGCGGCTACACGAAGCGCGCGAAGAAGCGCAGCGTATCGGCGAAGTGCTCCTCCCAGTACGCCCACGAGTGCGCGCCCGGGTGCTCCTCGTACTCGTGCGCGATGCCTCGCGCGCACAGGTCGGTGTGGAGCGCGCGATTCTCCGCAATCAGCTGGTCGTCGACGCCGCAGTCAAGGCGCAGGGGCGGCAGGTGGGCCCCGGCCTCGACGATGGCGTCGAGGACCGCGGCGTCGTGCGGTGCGGCGCCGAATGCGGCGACGTCCTCTTCGACAAACTGCGACATCTGCGCGATGTGCGTGATGGACGAGTGGCCGGCGATGCCGCGGAACCGGTCGTGATACTTCGCGCCGATTCGCAGCGCACCGAAGCCGCCCATCGAGAGCCCGGCGATGAAGAGGGGCGCCGTGGCCTCGAGCCCAGGCAGGGCCGCGCGAGCGGCTGCCGGCACCTCGTCGGCAATCCAGCGTTCGTAGTCGACGCCGCTGCCGTGGCGTACGTACCCGCTGCCGTCGCCGTACAGACCGTCACTCGGCATCGCCAGCGCCATCGGAGGCATGGCGCCCGACGCGATGAGCCGCCGCGCGGTCTCGTGTGCGCCGCCCTGGAGCGCCCAGCTCCAGTGACTGCCGTAGACGCCGTGGAGCAGCAGGACGAGCGCGGTCGGTGCGGCATCCGGAGCCCACACGGTGAGATCGCCCCGGCCGCGCAGGGCCTGGCTCTTCACGGTCACGTGGCGCAGGCCGTCGCGCTCGAAACGAGGATCGGACATCGCGATCGTCCGGAACATCGGCCTGCCCTAGGATCCGGGCTCGCGGAAGAGAATCACGCCCTTGGCGTTGCGGCCGCTCAGCATGTCGTCGATCGCCTCGTCGAGCCGTTCGAGCGGATAGGTCCTGGTCACGAGCGCGTCCAGCTCGAGGTCGCCCGCCGCATGGAGGCCGAACAGCCGGGGGAAGTCCCGTGCGGGCACGCAGCCGCCGTACAGCGGCGTGACGTACCGCTTGTTCCACATGAACCACGGCATCGGCACGGTCACCGGGTCGTTGATGCCGCTCACTTGAAGGGCGGTGCCGCCATCGCGCACGAGCCGCAGCGGCAGGAATGCCAGTGACGGCACGCTCGTCGCCTCGAACGCATAGTCGGCACCACGTCCGCCGGTGAGTGCCTTCACGCGCCGCGTGACATCGTCGCCATCGCGGTCATCGTGTCGCGCCTCGACGACATGGGTCGCACCAAGCTCTCGTGCGCGGGCGAGCGCGGCCGGATTCGTGTCGATCGCGACGATCGTGGCGGCCCCCGCGATGCGCGCGCCCTGCACGACGTTCAGGCCGACGCCGCCGCAGCCGAGCACCGCGACGTGCTCACCGGCCGCCACGCCTGCGACGTTGAGCACCGATCCCACGCCGGTCATCACGCCGCATCCGGCGATTGCCGCCGCCTCGAAGGAGACCCCGTCCGGTATGCCCGTGACCGCCGGCTCGCGGACGAGCGCAAGGCCACTCAGCGTGCCGATGTTGAACGACCTGTCGATTGGCCGGCCGCGCCACGTCGTGCCATCGGCATGCGCGTGCCCGGCCGACCGCTCCATGACGTGCGCGGGGCGGCTCGTTTCGCACAGGACCGCATCGCCGCGGCGACACTGGACACACTCGCCGCACGGGATGCACCAGTTCAGCACCACACGGTCGCCGGTGCGTACACGCGTCACGCCGGTGCCCGCGGCAATGACCACGCCCGAGCCTTCGTGGCCCATCACGAGCGGCCGCCCCCATGAGAGCGACGCCTCGTCGGTGTGGCAGATGCCCGCGGCCCGCATGGCGACGAGCACCTCGCCGGCGGCGGGCGCGCCGACGTCGATCTCGTCGATGGTGAAGCGGCCGAGGCCATCGGCAATCGCGGCGCGCGTGCGTGCCATCCCGTCAGTGTGCCTGCAGGAAGGCGATCACGTCCGCGACGTCCTGCGCCGACAGGCCGAGCCGCCCGGCGTCGGGCATCAACGAGCCGGCGAGCCGCTCCCGGGACCGCACGCGCGCGACGGGCACGATCTGCGACACGCCGCCCATGCTGCGAATCATCAGCGGGTCGCCTTCCTTGATGATCAGGCCCTGGATCGTCTGGCCTTCCCTCGTCAGGATCGTCGTGCCCGCGTAGCCGTGGGCGATGCCGGCGTCGGGATCCACAATCGCGGCGGCAATCACCTGCGGCGACTTGCCGCGTGCCCAGCCGTCGAGGCCCGGACCGACGTCGGCGCCGACGCCGCCGATCGCGTGGCACATCGTGCACCGCATGACGGCATCCTTGCCTCGTGCGGCATCACCACGCAGGCTCAGGACGTCGTCCACCGTGAAGATTGGCGTGCCCGGCGTCCGCGGCGGGAAGACGGCGTCGTGCAGCGTGACCGTGTCGGGGTCGTAGATGCCCTGGCGCTTCAACTCCGGCAGCAGGTCGTGATCGGCCCAGTCGTTCGAGAGGCGATTGAGCACCCACCATGTCGCCGACTCCTGGAGCGGCCCGTCGGTCGCCGCGAGCCTGGTCATGGCCCGCGATGCGTCCCGCGTGTCGATGAAGGCGAGCGCGTCCATCGCGCGGCGACGCTGGGCAACAGGCAGCGTGTCGGAGCCCGCACGCGTCTCGAGCGCCTCGACGGCGCTCGCCGGGTGCAGCCGCCACGCGATCCAGGCAAACGCATCGGGCCACGTGCGGGCATCGTCCCGATCGAGTTCGTCGTGGAGTCGGTCGTACAGCGCGGCTTCCTTGCCGGTGGCGCCCGTGCCGAGCGCTTCGAGATAACTGCGGTCCGCGTCGTCGAAGCGGCGGGCGACGTCCACGAGGATCGGCAGGGCCTCCGCCGCACGGCGGTCGCGCATGGCGAGCGCGACCTCACGCCGCACACCAGGGTCGGCGTCCCGCGCGAGCACGCGCGCAACAGGCAGCACGTCCATGTCCGCGCGGCGCATGGCGCGGAACGCGGCGATGCGCATCGCCGGATCGGCGTGCGCATCCGGGCTGCCCACGCGCTGGCGGCCCTCGGGCCCGAGCTGATGCAGCAGGTACACCGCACGTCCGCGCACGTACGCGTTGGCGTCGGTGAGCAGGCCGGCCACCGCATCGACCGCCGATCCGCCCCGCGCCTTCAGTCCCTCGAACCCGATCGACCGCACGTTCACCGCCGGCGAACGCAGCGCGGCGACGAGCCCGTCGATGGTGCCGGCGTCGATGGCGGGAGGTCGCGAGTCGAACCGGCGCGGTGCGATCCGGTAGATCGCACCCGATGCGGCATCGTCGAGGTCCTCGTGGAAGCCGACGATCGGGTCGATCCAGTCGCTGACGTAGATGGCGCCATCCGCTCCGACGAGCACGTCCGACGGTCGGAACAGCGTCGCGATCTCCGCGGTCGTCGAGTTCGGGCCGCCGGTGAAGTCGGTGCCGGCCCACTGGCCTTCGGTGCTCGACGCCATGAACGTGCGTCGATCGAGGCGGAAGCCGGCGCCCTCGCGCCGCGGCGTGTAGGCGAGGATGGCGTTGCGTCCCGGCTCGGCGGCCAGCAGGGTGCCGTTCCACTCGGCGCCGAGCGCACCGTGTTCGTAGAACGCCACGCCTGTCGGCGATCCGCCGCCGTAGATGTCGCCTGCCGGCGCGATGCCCGGGTCGTCCTGCCGCCAGTGCGCCGCCTGCACCGACTGGCCGGGGCGGCGGTCGGCCTGCCAGGTCCGCAACCCGTCGGCCGACGCGAACCCGAAGTTCGCGTACTCCATCATCCAGCTCACGCGGCAGGCCGGCGGATCGTCGTTGTCGCTCTGGAAGACGTCGCCAAGCGACGTGATGGCCTGCTCGTAGCTGTTCCGGAAGTTGTGGCCGATGATCTCGACCTGCGTGCCGTCGGGATTCATGCGCGCCGCGAACCCGCCGACGTACACGTGCCCATCGTCGCTGCGCGTGCCGACGAACTTCGCCGAGTCGTGAGGGAAGGTGAACGGCCCGATCGGGTCGGCGCGATAGCCGCTGAACGACGTGAACGTCCGTCCCGATCGATCCGTGAACCGGGCGCCCATGTTGCCCGAGTTGAACAGCCATTTCCCGTCGGGCCCCACGGTGACCGAGTGCAGCGAGTGGTCGTGGTTGATGCCCTGGAAGCCGGTGAGCAGCACCTCGCGCGTGTCAACCGCCGGGTCGAACCGGAGGTTGCGATCGACGTCCGTGTAGACGATCAGGTCGGGCGGCTGCGAGACGACGATCCGGTTGTCGATCACGGCCACGCCGAGCGGCGCGACGAGCGCAGGCTCCTGCACGAACGTGTGCGACGCGTCTGCGCGGCCATCGCCGTTCGTGTCCTGCAGCACGACGATGCGGTCGCCCTCCGGTTGTCGTGCGTGACGATGACGATAGCGGACGCCCTCGGCGACCCAGATGCGGCCGCCACTGTCCACGTCCATGTTCGTCGGGTTGCGGACCATGTCGGCGCCGGCCCAGAGCGTGACCTCGAGACCGTCCGGGACGTCGAACAGCGCCAGGGGAATGACCGTCGTGTCGTGCAGGCGCGGCAGTGATCGGCGCGGGGCCTGTGCCGCGAGCAGCGACGCCGAGGCGACGGCAAGCAGCAGCGTTCCGACGGCTGCGGCCCGTGGAACGGCCGCGCCAGGGGCGGGGGCGTCACGACGGATGCGTGGCACGATGCGAGAGCATAGCACACTTTGGCCGGCGTACACTGCGCCATGCTCGCCGCGCTCCTCCTGACGATGCAGACGACGGCCATGCCGCACATGGACATCACCCAAGCCGGCCGGCTGGCGAGCCTCGCGCTTGCCTGCGTACACCAGGAGTATCCGAACAAGATCGCGCACACGATGGCCGGCGACGCCGATGCCCGGCCGCCGCGCGAGTTGACGCCCGTGTTCTACGGCTGCTTCGACTGGCATTCGTCAGTGCACGGCCACTGGCTGCTCGCCCGTGTTGCTCGGCTCCATCCGGGTACGCCGCTGGCGCAGGAGGCTGAAGCCGCGCTGGGACGCAGCTTCACTGCCGAGCACGTCGCCGGCGAACTCGCATACATGAAGGCGCCTGGCCGCCAGGAGTTCGAACGTCCGTACGGGCTCGCCTGGCTCCTGCAGTTGACGATGGAACTGCGCGAGTGGAACAGCCCGCAGGCGCAGGCATGGGCCGGCATGCTCGCGCCGCTCGAGCGCGAGGCAGGGCGCCGCTTCACGGAGTGGCTGCCGAAGCTCACGCGGCCCATCCGCACGGGCGAGCACTCGCAGACGGCGTTTGCCTTCGGCCTGGCAATCGACTGGGCGCGTCAGGCGGGGGACGCCGCGTTCGAGCGCCTGCTCGTCGAGCGTACGCGCACGTTCTACTTGGACGATCGCGAGTGCCCGATCGCCTACGAGCCGTCCGGCCAGGACTTCGTCTCGCCGTGCCTCGCGGAAGCCGACCTCATGCGCCGCGTGCTGCCGGCTCCAGAGTTCGCGACGTGGCTCGCGGGGTTCCTGCCGCGGATTCCGAAAGGCGATGCTGACGCATCATGGCTCGAGCCCGGCGTCGTGCTCGACCCCACGGACGGCAAGCTCGCGCACCTCGACGGCCTGAATCTCAGTCGCGCCTGGATGCTCGAAGGCATCCTCTCGGCCCTGCCCGCGGGCGACGCGCGGCGTCCCGCGCTGCAGGCTGCTGCCTCGAGACACCGGGATATCGGCCTCGCGGCCGTCACGGGCGCGCACTACGCGGGCGGTCACTGGCTGGGCACGTTCGCCCTGTATCTCACGACGGCGCGCGGCCTGCCGGGGCGCTGAGTGCGGGCGGTTGACGCCGCCCGCCGCGCCCGCTAAGGTGCTCCCGTTCCTGGCGGGGTCCCGGCACGGAGAGGGAGCCCCTACCTGCGGTCCGATCTCGCCGGACTCGTGGATGCAGGCGTCAGCGAGCACACAGGAGACGTGTGCGATGCCTCAGGACACTCCCACGACACTCGGACTGGCAACCGTCATCTACCAGGTCCCGGATCTCCAACTCGCCAGGCGCTGGTATACCGAGGCTTTCGGCCAGGCCCCGTACTTCGATCAGCCGTTCTACATCGGCTTCGACATCGGTGGCTACGAGCTCGGCCTGCACCCGGACCTCTCGGCCGGGCAGCCCGGCCCGGGCGGCGGCGTCGCCTACTGGCGCGTGCCGGCCATCGCTGCGGCCGTGGCGCACTTCGTCCGCAGCGGCGCGACCCTCGTGTCGGAGCCGCGAGACGTCGGTGAAGGCATCGCCGTCGCAACGGTCGCCGATCCCTTCGGCAACCTGATCGGGCTCATCGAGAACCCGCACTTCGCGCCGAACGCGACGTTGTCGTCGCTGCACGACTGACGCCTCGCCGAGGCGAGGGAACGCCGGACGCAGGCAGACCGAACAGCGCCAGCGCGCAGCTCGACCCTTGGAACGTTGACGCGCAGGCGTCCGTCTCCATCGAGGCCACGCCGGGTCCCGCGGCATCCACACGCCGCGGGGCCGAGCCTCATTGGAGTCATCCGCCATGTCCCGTTATCGTTCCGCGCTTCCGCAACTCGGCGATTCGCTGTTCCTGACCGACGGGGGCCTCGAAACCACGCTCATCTTCCAGCAGGGCATCGAGCTGCCCGACTTCGCGTCGTTCCACCTGCTCCGTACCGGCGAAGGGGAACAGCTGCTGCGCACGTATTTCCGTGCGTACGCCGCGCTTGCCCGCCGCCATGGCACGGGCCTGCTCGCCGACACGGTCACATGGCGGGCGAGTGCCGACTGGACGGCGAAGCGGGGGATTGCGCCTGCGATGTCGCGCGAGATCCACCGCCGGTCCGTGCGGCTGCTCGAGGCCGTGCGCGACGAGTTCTCTACGGTCCCGTTCGTCATCAGCGGCGCGATCGGGCCCCGCGGTGACGGATACGTGCCATCGGCACTGATGACCGTCAGGCATGCCGAGGCGTACCACCAGGCACAGATCGACATGCTGGCGGAAGACGGCGCCGACATGCTCTGCGCCATGACGCTCAACTACGTCGAGGAGGCCATCGGCATCGTCCATGCCGCGCGGCACGCGGCGATGCCCATTGCCGTCTCGTTCACGGTCGAGACCGACGGCCGCCTGCCCACCGGACAGACACTCGGCGGCGCCATCTCGCTCGTCGATGCCGCCACGAGCGGCTACCCGGCGTACTACATGGTCAACTGCGCGCACCCGTCGCACTTCATGCACGTGCTCGACCCGGCCGAGCCCTGGGTGGCACGCGTCCGGGGCATCCGCGCCAACGCGTCCTGCATGAGCCACGCGGAGCTGAACGAGTCTCCGGAACTCGATGCCGGCGACCCGCAGGCACTGGCTGCGGCATACGCCGACATCAGGCAGCGGCTGCCGCACGTCACCGTTCTCGGCGGATGCTGCGGCACCGACCTCCGACACGTCGAGCAGATTGCCGCGGCGTGCACGGGCGCGCTGGTGTAGTTGCCGGCGATGATCACCGGGCGTCGGCCATTCGGCATTCAGCATTCAGCATTCAGCATTACACTCGCCCCATGCTGAAGATCGGAGATCGCGTGCCCGAGGCCACGTTCCGGACACCTGGAGACAACGGGCCGATGGTGCTGACGACGCAGGACGTGTTCGCGGGAAAGAAGGTCGCGCTGTTCGCGGTGCCCGCGGCGTTCTCGCCGACGTGCAGCCAGACCCACCTGCCGGGCTACGTGCGCCATCACGACGCGATCAAGGCAAGCGGCGTCGACACGATTGCGTGCCTCTCGACCAACGACGCGTGGGTCCTCGGGGCGTGGGCTGAACAGCACGGCGCGACCGGCCGGATCCTGATGCTCTCGGACGGCAACCTCGAGTTCACGCGCGCGGCGGGCATGGAACTAGACGCGACCGTCGTCGGTGAGGGCATCCGCAGCCAGCGCTACGCGGCCATCGTCGACGACGGGGTCGTCACCGACATCCGCGTGGACGAAAAGCCGTGGCTTGCCGACGCGTCGTCGGCCGAGGCCCTCTGCGGGCTGTGACGACTCGCGGGCCTGCCGCCGCGGCGGCCCGTGGCCGCGCTACCGCCGCTTCGACTTCGCGGGTGCCTTCCTCGGCGTGCGCGCGGCGGGCACCGGGTCGGTGTCCTCGATGCGATCGGCAAGGCGGGCCACGGCCATCGCGTACGCGTGCGCGCAGTTGTAGCTGAGAAGCACCTCGTAGTTCTGGTACACGAGGAAGTCCCCAGAGTCGGTGCGCAGCAGCGAGCCCTCGACGTCGGCCCGCGGCAGCGCGGAGCCATCGTGCGCGCGGACGCCGAGGGCCTGCCACTCGGCAAGCGGCTTCTTCACGGTGAGCTGCCGCACGGCGCGGCAGCCCTCGGTCCGCAGCGGTGCCGATTGTTCGATGCCGTTCAGCCGAGCCGGCAACCGCACGGGCCGGCCCCAGACATACCCGGACACCCAGCCGTTCGTGGCCAGGTAGTTGGCGATGCTCCCGAACACGTCGCCCGGCGACGACCAGATGTCGCGGCGTCCGTCGCCGTCGAAGTCCACCGCGTACTTCAGGTAGCTCGAGGGCATGAACTGCGGCTGGCCCATGGCACCGGCCCATGAGCCCTTCAGGCGCGGCAGGTCGATGTGGCCCGCGTCGAGAATCGCGAGGGCGTCGAAGAGCTGTGCGCGGAACATCGCACCGCGCCGCGTGTCGTACGCGAGCGTTGCGAGCGTGGGCACGAGGGGGCGCACGCCGCTGAAGCGGCCGAAGCTCGACTCGAGACCCCAGACGGCGACGAGCACGTTGGCGGGCACCTTGTAGGCGCTCTCGACCTTCGCGAGGACCGGGCCATGCCTGCGCGTCATCGAACGGCCCAGCCGGATGGCCGGCGCGCCGACGCGCCGTGAGAGGTACTGCGACAGCGTCTCGTTGAACTCGGCCTGCGTGCGGTCGCGTTCCAGGATCTGCCGGACCGGAGCGATGTCGCCGAGGGCCGCGGCGACGGTGGCCGGCGAGATCCCGCGCGCGAGGGCTTCTTCCCGGACGCCCTGCAGCCACTCGGGGAACGGCGGGACCACCCGCATCCCGGCCGCGGCGTCCGCCGGCGCGTGATCAGTGTTCAGGGGCTGTGCGGCGAGGGGCACCGCGGCCAGGAGCAGCACCGCGCCGACGAGCGCGCAGCGGACCGTGTGGAGCATCGATCCATGATGCCGCAACATGCGCCGAACGCCGAACGCCGCCGGCGCGGCCTATCGCGCGTCGTCGAGCAGCGCGATGAGGCTCGACGTGTCCCAGCGGTTGCCGCCGCGCGCCTGCACCTGCGCGTAGAACTGATCGACGAGCGCCGCGACCGGCAGCCGCGCGCCGTTGCGGCGGGCCTCGTCGAGCACGATTGCAAGGTCCTTCCGCATCCAGTCCACGGCGAACCCGAAATCGAACTGTCCGGCGACCATCGTCTCCCACCGGTTCTCCATCTGCCACGACTGCGCCGCGCCCTTCGAGATCACCGAAAGCACCTTCGGCACGTCGAGCTCCGCCTTCTGCGCGAAGTGCAGCGCTTCGGCAAGTCCCTGCGCGATGCCGGCGATGCAGATCTGGTTCACCATCTTGCACGACTGGCCCGCACCGCTGGCGCCGATCCGCGCCACCATGCGGCCGTACGCCTTCAGCACGGGCTCCACACGCGCGAACGGCTCCTCGTCGCCACCGCACATGACGCTCAACTGGCCCTTCTGCGCGCCGGCCTGTCCGCCCGACACCGGTGCATCCACGAAGTGCAGCCCACGGGAGCGGGCCTCGGCGTAGAGCTCCCGCGCCACCGCGGCCGACGCGGTCGTGTGATCGACGAACACTGCATTGCGCGCCATGCCATGGAACGCACCGTCAGGGCCGATCGTCACTTCGCGAACGTCGTCGTCTGCGCCCACACAGGCGCAGACGATGTCGACACCATCGGCTGCGGCCCGCGGGGTCGGTGCCGCAGTCCCGCCGTACTCGGCCGTCCACTGCCCGGCCTTCTCCGCGTTGCGGTTGTAGACGACGACGTCGTGCCCCGCCCGAGCGAGGTGTCCAGCCATTGGCGCACCCATGACGCCGAGTCCGATGAAGGCGATTCGCATGCCGCGGATCGTATCAAGGGCCGGGGACCAGGGGCCGGGTATCGGGTAGCAAGTATCGGGTATCAGGGCGGGGAGCGGGTTCCCGATTGACCGAGGCGTACAATCCGGGCCCATGCGTCGATGCGGCCGCCGTGTGGCCTGGCTGATCGTGCTGGTGCTGTGGGCGGGCGTCGCGGTCGCCGAGGCGCAGGTGGCTCGCGAGCAACCGCCGATGCCCAGGCGGCTGCGCATCGCGCTCGTGCCGCTCGACGATCGGCCCGTCTCGCTCCAGTACCCGCAGATGATGGCCGGGCTCGCGCACGCCGAGGTCGTTGCCCCTCCCATCGAGGTGCTCGGCCGCTTCACGACGCCTGGCGACACGGCTGCCATCGCGCGCTGGCTGCGCGATCAGGACTGGCGGGACATCGACGCCCTCGTGGTGTCGTTCGACATGCTCGCGTACGGCGGGCTCGTGGCCTCGCGCGTGCACGGCGTGGACGAAGCCACGGCGCTCGAGCGGCTGTCCACGCTCCGCGACATCGCGCGCGCCAATCCCGCGCTGCCGATTCACGGCTTCACGACGATCATGCGGCTCGCGCCGACGGCAGACGGCAGGAACGAGGCCTATCGCGATCGACTCGCCCGTTGGGCCGAGATCGCAGACGACGCACGCCCCGGTGAGGAAGCCACGGAGCTCGCCGGCCTCGTCGCGGCCATCCCACCCGCCGCTCTCGAGGAGTACACGCGCGCCCGCGCCCGCAATCGCCGCATCAACATGGCCGCGGCGCAGCTCGTCGCCGACGGCATCGTGGACTTCCTGATCGTGTCGCAGGACGACGCCAGGCCGCGTGGTGTCCACCTGCGCGACCGCGAAGCCGTGACGCGCGCGGTCTCGGATCTCGACCTCGTCGGGCGTGTCGGTGTACAGCCGGGAGCCGACGAAGTCGCGATGCTGCTGCTTGCCCGTTCGGTCGTCCAGGCGCGCGGGCTGCAACCGGCGGTGCGCGTGACCTACTCGTCCGACGCGGTGCAGACGATGGTGGCGCCGTTCGAGGATCGGGAACTCCACGAGACCGTGGCCTTCCAACTCGTCTCCGCGGGTTCCGGTGAGGCGAAGCCGGACGACCTGCCGGCTCTCGACCTCCATGTCTTCGGATCGCGGCACGACGCGCGCGTGCCGGAAGCGTTTGCGTCCCACATCATCGGCGCGGTCGATGATGGTGCCCGCGTTGTCGTCGCCGACGTCGATCCGAAGGGCGACGTCCAGGGTGGATCCGCGGCGTTCACCGAGGCCCTGCTCGCCGCGAAGGTGTTCCCGAAGCTGTACGGGTACGCCTCGTGGAACACCGCGGGCAACACGCTCGGCACGGCAATCGCCCACGGCCTGCTGGCGTGGTCCGGCGCGCACCTGGCGATGCGCTGCACGAGCGCCGCGTGGACGACGATGGCCGACGCGCAGGTGACGTTCATGCTGCATCGCCTCGTGAACGACTACGCCTACCAGGGCGTGCTGCGGCTGGCAATCAATGCCGACCTCCGGGCCGCGGGCCGGACGCCGTTGTGGCTCGCCGCGCACGTGCCGGATGTCGCCGCGCGCATACGCGAGGGGATCGCACCGAAGCTGGCCGCGTACGCGACGATGTTCACGGCCGGCGCGTACGTGCTTCCAACGCCGGCGCCGACCGACGTCGCCGTGCAGGTCGGGCTCCCGCGCAACCTCGACGTGCGTCTGCCGTGGGCCCGGACGTTCGAGGCCGCCATCACGTTCGACGTGCCGACGGCCGGACTCGCCGGGCCGGCTCGGCGGCTGCCCGCCTGCGCGCCGGTCCAGCCGTGACGGCCATCCTCCTGCTCGCCGTCTTCGCGGTGTTCGCGGCGCTGATGTTCACGCGCCGCCTGCCTGCGCTCCTCGCCCTGCCGGCCATGGCAGCCGCCGTGGCCATCGTCGTCGGCGAACCGCTCACGGGCTGGTCGTCCGTGGTGATTGCCGACGGCGCGGTCAGGCTGGCGCCCGCGTACGTCGCGGTGTGCGCGGGCGCGATGCTGGGGCGCGTCATGATGGCGACCGGCATCGCCGAGGACGTCATCCGACGATCCGCGGAGTTCGGCGGCGACAAGCCGATGGCGGTCGCGGCGCTGCTGATGGTCGTCACGGCCGTCCTGTTCACGTCGCTGACCGGGCTCGGCGCGGTGATCATGGTCGGGTCGCTCGTGCTGCCGATCATGATGAGCCTCGGCATCCCGCGCCTCCTCACGGCCATCCTCTTCCTTCTCGCGTACGCGACGGGCTTCGTCTTCAACATCGCGCTGTGGCGGCTGTATCGGGAACTGCTGCAGATTGCGCCGGCGGCGCCCCTCCCGCGCGAGGTCGTGCAGTTCGCGGTCGCGCTCGCGGCCATCATGACGGTCGTCGTCACCGGCTACGCGATTCGCGCCGCACGCCGTGCGCCGGAGCTGCGGCTGTGGTCGGCACGCCCGCTCCCGGGACGCAAGCCCGGCGTCCCGCTGGCGGCCTTCGTCACGCCGCTCGTGCCCCTCGTGCTCTACGTCGGGTTCGGCTGGCGGGAGGTGCCGGCCTTCCTGGCCGGTGCGCTCTACGGCATCCTCCTGACACGCCCGCGCGCGATCGTCCAGACGCTGCTGGCGTCGGCAATCCGCGGCATCGAGGATGCCGCCCCGGCCGTGATCCTGCTCGTCGGCATCGGGATGCTGCTCAATGCCCTGACGCTGCCGGCGGTGCGCGATGCGCTCGCGCCCCTCGTCGCGCAACTGCCGGTGCAGTCGGCGGCCGGCTTCGTGCTGTTCTTCACGCTGCTCTCGCCGCTGGCCCTCTACCGCGGGCCGCTCAATCCGTATGGTGTGGGCATCGGCGTCTACAGCCTGATGCTCACGGCCGGCGTGCTGCCGGCCTACGCGCTGCTCGCGGCCATCATGTCGATCGTGCAGGTGCAGAACGTGTGCGACCCGACGAACACGCACAACGTGTGGGTGGCGACCTACACGGGCGTCGGCGTGGACGAGATCACGCGCGCGACGCTGCCCGCGATGGTGCTCGTGTGCTTCGGCGGCCTGCTCGTCGGCGCGTGGTGGTTCCTGTGAGCGCGCCGCCGCGGCTGCGCATCGGGATCGACGTCGGCGGCACGTTCACCGACGTCGTGGCGGTGGACGCGGACGCCTTCACGCTCGTGGCACAGCTCAAGGTGCCGACCACGCACCACGCGCCCGAAGGCGTCGCGCGGGGCATCGTGGACGGCCTCCACCAGATGCTGCGGCAACTCGCTGCACGTCCCGCCGACGTCGTGTTCATCGCACACTCGACGACGCAGGCGACAAATGCGCTGCTCGAAGGCGACGTGGCCGAGGTCGGTGTCGTCGGAGCCGGACGGCGGGGCGAGCGCTGGAAGGCGCGTCTCGACACACGCGTGCCAGCCATCGCGCTCGCGCCTGGCAGGATGCTGCGCGCCCGGCATGCCTTCGTGGCCGTCACGGATCCGCATGACGTCGCCGACGAGGCGGCAGCGGCGGTCGACGCCCTGCAGCGCGACGGCGTGCAGGTGATCGTCGCGAGCGAGGCGTTTGCCGTGGACGATCCGTCGGTCGAGGACGCCATCGTCGAAGCCGCGCGGGCGCGTGGGTTGTGGGCGACGTCGGGCCACGACGTGTCGTCGCTCTACGGACTGCGGACGCGCACACGCACGGCCGTGCTCAACGGCGCGATGCTGCCGACGATGGTCGGGACGGCGACCATGACCGCGCGTTCGGTCGCCGACGCCGGCATCACGACACCGCTGATGATCATGCGGTCCGATGGCGGCGTGATGACCGTCGACGAGGTCGCGCGACGGCCCATCCAGACCATGCTCTCGGGCCCGGCCGCGGGAATCGCCGGTGCGCTCATGCACGAGCAGGTGTCCGACGGCATCTTCGTCGAGGTCGGCGGCACGAGCGCCGACATCTCCGTGATCCGCGACGGCCAGCCGCAGATGCGGCCGGCGCGGGTCGGCGGGCATCGCACGTTCCTCGATACGCTGGACGTCCGCACGATTGCCATTGCCGGCGGCAGCCTGCTGCGGATGCGGGCCGGCGCGCTCGTGGACGTCGGCCCGCGTTCGGCGCACATCGCAGGGGTCGGCTACGCCTGCTTCGCCCCTCCAGGGACGTTCGACGGCCACGTCGATGTCATCCCGATCCGCCCGTTGCCGGGCGATCCCGATGACTACATGGTGCTCGCGACGCCAGGCGGGCGCTTCGCCGTGACGCCGACATGCGCAGCGAACGTCCTCGGCCTCGTGCCTGATGATGCGTTCGCGAGAGGCGACGCCGACACCGCACGGCAGGCGTTCGCGGTGCTCGGGCAGAGCATCGGCCAGCAGGGGGATGCGCTCGCGGCGGCCGTGCTCGACATGGCATGCGGCAAGGTGGCCGCGCAGGTTCGCGTGCTGATGGCCGAGTACGGACTCACGGCCGCACACGTGGACCTCGTCGGCGGGGGCGGCGGCGCGGCAGCGCTCGTGCCGCGCGCGGGCGCCCTCCTCGGCATGCCGTGGCGGCTCGCGCGACAGGCCGAAGTGATCGCACCGATCGGCGTGGCGCTCGCGATGGTGCGCGACATCGTCGAGCGCCACATCGTGGACCCGACGCCTGCCGACGTCCTGCGCGTGCGCCAGCAGGCCGTGGACGCAGCCGTCCGCAGCGGCGCGATCGCGGAGACGGTGCAGGTGCAGGTGGAAGTTGATCCCCGCCGCAACCTCGTGCGCGCGACCGCGGCAGGTGCCGCCGAGTTGCGGCGGTCGAGTGCAGCCGGGCGCACGCTCGACGACGACGGCCGACGAGCGGCCGCGGCGCGCTCGATGCAGCGTGTGCCCTCGGAACTGCGCCGTGAGGCCGACACCGGCGCGCTCGAGGTCTTCGTCGGCGATCCGCCGGCTGCGCGATCGTGGGTGCGGTGGCATCACGCGCCGTCCGAGACACGCGTCGTGGACCGCACAGGTGTCGTCCGGCTGAGGCGACGGGACGCGCGCGTGCGGGTGGGGACGGTGGAGTCGCTCGAGGTCGACCTGCGGGCGCTGATTGGGTCGCTCACGGGCTACGGCGACGCCGGACGCACGATTCCAGACGTCCACCTCCTCGTCGGCGGCCGGATCGTGAGCCTCGCCGGCCTTGCCGACGAGGGACAGGTGCTCGGGCTTGCGGGCGTCGAGGTTCGCGCCCATCCACCGGAGCAGGTCGTCGTGATCCTCGCAACGGCTCGGCGTGCGTGATGGCGTCGCGTCGTCGCGCCGGTGCAGACATCGCCGGGCGGTCCGTACAATTGGTGCCGATGGAGAGCGAGCGGGCGGGCGGTGCCGTCGTGCGATGCGGACGATGGGCTGCGGTCTCGGCCGGTGAGTACGACCGGCGCACGGGCTGCATCACGGTCAACCTGACCGTCGTCGATGCGGTGCATGCCGCCTACGGCCACACACCGGATTGCGTCGCGGCCGCGATTGTCGCGCACGAGCGGGCTCATGCGTCAGCATCACGCGATCTGCCGTTGGCCGAGGACGAGGCACGCGCACGCGCTGCGGCCGTTGCCGCGGGAGGCGCCATTGTCGTTGCCCACATCGACGACGTGCTGGCGGGAGGCGTGTGGTGACGGGCCTCTACCTGGGGATCGACGGGGGACAGACGCAAACGAAGGCCGTCGTCGCCCGCGCCGACGGCCGCGTGCTCGGGCGGGGACTCGGCGGCCCGTCGAATCACGTCGAGGCCCCGGGCGGGCGCGAGCGACTGCGGGCGGCCGTCATCGACAGCACGAACGCCGCGCTCCGCGATGCCGGACTCGGGGACGTGTCGTCGGTGGAGTTTGCCGCCGTGCATTGCGGCATGACGGGCGAGGCCGACTTCAAGACGGAGATCATCACGCCGCTGTTTCGCGCCGGCGTGGTGGCCGTCGCCCACGATGCCCCGGCCGCGCTTGCCGGTGCCACGCTCGGCGCACCGGGCATCATCGTGATTGCCGGCACGGGTTCGGTCGTCTACGGCGAGAACGATCGAGGGGAAACCGCGCGGACCGGCGGCTGGGGCTACGTGTTCGGCGACGAGGGCGGCGGCTTCGGCCTTGCGCGCGACGGCATCCGCGCCGCACTCGACGCGCTCGACGACGTCGGGCGTCCAACCGCGCTCGTACGGATCCTGAGCGCACGGTTCGGCATCGAGGACCTGCGGGTGCTGCCGATGACCATGTACAACGGCCACATCAGCCGCGACGGGATTGCCGCCGCGTCGCGCGACGTGATCGAGGCGTGGCGAGGGGGCGATGCGGTGGCGGGCGAAGTCGTGGCGCACGCGCTCGACAGGCTGTCGGGCCGCGTGCGGTCGGTTGCAGCCCGGCTCGGGATGTCGCGTCCGCTCGTGTGTCTCGCTGGCGGCGTCTTCACGGCGGCGTCGTATGCCGAGTCGTTCGCGGACGCAGTCAGGGATCGGGTTCCCGATGCCGAGGTCCGTCCTGCGCGACTCAGCCCGGCAGCAGGCGCCGTGCTGCTGGCATTTCGCGCGGCCGGCCTGCCCGTGACCGATGCGATGCGGGCGCACATGCTCGACGCCGCCGACGAGGACCGACCGTGACACGCAGCGTCCACCCGCATCTCGCACGGCTCCGCGGCCGCCTCGTCGTGTCCTGCCAGGCGCCCGTGACGTCGCCGCTGCACGATCCCTACGTGATTGCGCGCGTCGCGCGTGCGGCGCAGGACGCGGGAGCGGCCGGCGTGCGCATCGACACCCCGTTGCACATTGCGGCCACGCGTGCGCTCTGCAGCGTGCCCGTCGTGGGCCTGCACAAGCAGCAGCACGACGGATCGGCGGTGTACATCACGCCGACGCGCGAAGCCGCCGCGGGTGTCATCGACGCTGGCGCAGACATCGTCGCCGTGGACGCCACGGGTCGCCCGCGGCCGCACGGCGAACGCCTCGCCGACATCATCGCCGTCATCCACGACCATGGGCGACTCGTCATGGCCGACGTGTCGACGGCCGAAGAAGGACTGATGGCCGCCGACCTGGGGGCCAACGTCATCGCGACGACGATGGCCGGCTATGCCGGCGAACCACCGCGCCATGCCGGGCCCGACATCGCGCTCGTCGAGCGGCTCGCCTCGACGACCGACGTCCCGGTGATCTGCGAGGGGCGCATCGGCTCGGCCGACGACGTGCGTGCGGCGTTCGCGGCCGGCGCGTTCGCGGTCGTGGTGGGCGGCGCCATCACGGGCATCGACGCCCTCGTGCGACATTTCGTCGCAGCGACACCTGCCGGATGAACACCATGCTGCTGAGGCACCACGCTCGTGCAGTCCTCGTGCTGCTGGTCCTCGTCGGCTGCTCGCCGCCGGCGGGGCCGGCACCACCGGAGCCTTCCGGCAATGCGCCGCCAGCCGCAGACGCCCCGGCAATCGCCACGAACGAGGCGCTCCGATACGTCGTCGATCTCGAACGCGACGAACGGCTGGGCGGGCACACCATTGCGCGGCATGTCGGCCGCACCGACGCCCAGCTGAAGGCACGCCTTGCGCGCGAGAGCATCGCGGCTGCGTCCACGTTCGTGGACCTCGAGACGGCCGAACGCATCGTGGCGCGCGCGCTTGCCGCCAACGAGCGCCGCGTCCAGCAATGGATCGCGCGCCGCGGCCCGCGGGCCAACCTTGCCATCCGCTACAGGGCGCGCGACGGCCTGCCGACGGGCCGCCTCATGCGCCGGGGCGACGATGCCTCGCGCGACGTGACCGGAGCAGTCGTCGTCCTGCGCTGGCGCGGTGATGGCTACCACGTGCTGACGTCGTATCCGGAGAACCCGCGATGAGCCTCAAGGGCACCACGAACTGGTCACACCTCCGCGCGCTGCTCGACGCGTACCTGCACCAGGACTTCACCGTCGAGTACGGGTCGGCGGTCGAGGCCGTGCAGACCGCGCTGACCGACGCGCGCCGCGACGACGCGATGGCCGTGTCGTCCGAGTGGCGATCGTTCCTGAACGTCACGGCCGGCATGGACGTGCAGACGCGCGGGCGGCTGCTCTGCGAGCTTGCCGGCGGAGCCTGGGCGCCTGCCGACCCCGACGAGTTCGAGGCGGTGTCGGCCGTGCTGATGGACGCCTGGCGCCGGTGACCGGCGCCAGGGCCCGTGCCGCGAGGCGGCGCGGTCTCAGCGTGGCGTGCGAAGCATGGGGCGCAGCACGGGAGAGCTTCCGGCCTGTATCTCGCCGATCACCTCGAACCCGTGTCGTTCGTAGAGCGAGATGTTTCGCGGGTTCGACGACTCGAGGTAGGCGATGACGCCGTCGCGATCGCAGGTGGCCAGCGCGTGCGCCATCAGCGCCGATCCGGTCCCGTGCCCCTGCCGGGTCGGATCGACGCCGATGAGCGGCAGGTACCAGTGCGGCTCGGTCGGATGGAACCGGGCCATCTGCTCGAAGACGGCAAACAACTCCTCCTTCAATCCGTCGGGCGCCGTCTGCTCCACGGTCTCGATCAGGGACGCTTCGTCCGAGTGGTCTCCAGGCTGTTGCCAGAGTGCGGCGCCGGAGTACCGGTCGGCGACATGCGCCGTGCCGTTCTGGAAGGCATGGCCCGCCATGGCCCTGACGATGGACGGGAAGTACGCAAGGTACGTCTTCGGGTCCGGCAGCGCCCAGCGGGCCATCGGGTCCGAGCTGAACGCGAGCGTGATGACGTCGACCACGGCGTCCGCATCCGCGGCCCGTGCGGTGCTGATTCCTGGCGACAAGAGCGTGTCCGTCGGCGGCAGTGTCATGATGCGCGATCGCAGGCGGTGATGCTCCGCCCCCTCCCACCCGTTCCTTACGTGAGACGGGGGGCACGGGTTCGCGACCTCGAGCCTGAGGGCCGCGGTCCGGGCACCGTCGAGCCGCGTCCGGTGTGCGAGGGGCTGGCTGGCGCCTAGCGCTTCGGCGGCGTCCTGAGCGATTCGGGGAACGGCTGGGCCGGCGATCCGCCGGGGTTGCGGCGGTTGCTCTGGTTGCCGCGCAGCGGATGCAGCGGTATCTGCAGGCCCCCGGTCTTCCCGAGCGTCTCGAACAACTGCGCCCGCATGGCCTGGATCGTCTGGCGATGGGCGGGGTCGTCGATCAGGTTGTGGGCCTCTCCGGGGTCGGCCTGCAGGTCGAAGAACATGTCCACGTCCCAGACGCCGTGCGTGAAGACGTACTTGTACCGCTCGCCGCGGAGGGCGAACTGCGTCGGCGTCTGCGGGAAGCTCCACTCCCAGTAGTACTCGTAGAGCAGCGTGTCGCGCCACGGCGCCTTCGGGTCGCGCAGGATCGGCAGCATGCTCGCCCCCTGCATATGGCCCGGGATCGGTGCACCCGCCAGGTCGAGCAGCGTCGGCGCGATGTCGATGTTGGCGACGACACGGTCGATCTGCTGGCCCGGCGCGACGAGTCCTGGCGCGTGGATCACCATGGGGACGCGCATCGACCAGTCGAATGCCGTGCGCTTGTCGATCAACCCGTGCTCGCCGAAGGCAAAGCCGTTGTCGCCCATGTAGATCACGAGCGTGGAGTCGAGCAGGCCCCGCGTACGCAGCCACTCCATGACGCGTCCGACGCTGTCGTCCACGCCGCGGAGCGTCTCCATGTAGCGCCGGTAGTAGTCGGCGACGTCGAGCGTCGAGTGGTACGGATATTCGACGCCGTGCCAGCTGTTGCGCTGGTTGCGGACCCACGTCGGGAAGCGGCCGCTTACGGCTGCGTCCGGCGACATCGTGGGCGGGACGGGCACCGGCACGTCCTTGAGCGAGCCCTTGTGCCTGTCGGGCGGCACGAAGTCGGCGTGGACGCCCTTGTGCGAGAGGTAGAGGAAGAACGGCTTGTCGCGTGACGTCTTCGACAGCCAGTCGATGGCGTAGTCGGTGAGCTCGTCGGTGATGTAGCCGCGCTGCGGCACGCGCCGGCCGTCGACGTTCAGCATCGTCGCCTCGCCGCGCGGCAGGTACTCGCCCTGGCCCCTGAAGCTCACCCAGTGATCGAACCCCGGTTGCGGTGCGTCGCTCTCGTGCCCGATGTGCCACTTGCCGACGAGCGCCGTCTGGTAGCCGGCCGACTTCAGAAGCTGCCCGACGTTGGGCAGCGTCGGCGGGATCGGCGTGAAGTTGTCCACCACGCCGTGGGTGTGCGCGTAGGTGCCCGTGAGGATCGATGCGCGCGACGGCGAGCACAGCGCCGTCGTGACGAACGCATTCCGCATGTGCGCGCCGCCGCGGGCGAGCGTGTCCATGTTCGGCGTCCGCGCCAGCGGGTGCCCCGCGATGCCGAGCGCGTCGTGGCGATGGTCGTCGGTGAGGATGAAGACGACATTGCGCGGCGTGACGGGCTGTGCGTGGGCGACGGCGCCGGAAACGCCGAGCGCGATCGCGAGGCAGGCCGGGAGCCGGATGCCGATGGCCGCCAGCAGGCGCGTCATGCCGGCTCCACCTTCGCCGTGCGCAGGCCGAGGCCGAGCGTCTGCCGGCAGTAGGCGAGGCTGCGTTCGAGCTCGCGGCGCTGCTCGGTCGGATCATTGGGCCGCGTCGAGGCCGGCGCGGCTGGCGCCTTGCGGCGCATCAGCCGCAGGAACTTCGCGAGGCTGTGGCCCTCGAGCCGCGCCCATGCGGCCCAGAACTGGTCCTCGAGGTACGGCATGTCGCGCCCGACGCCCGAGATCGTCTCGATGTGGATGGGCACGCCGGGACAGAGCTCGGCAAACCGCGGCATGAACCGCACGAAGTCGATCTGGCCGTCGCCCATGGCCGTCCACCTGACGCGGCACCCGGTGGGGATCTCGCTCACGATGCCGTCGCGCAGGCTCGTCGTGACGATGTAGGGCGCCAGCGTCTCGAGTGCGTCGAGCGGGTTCTCGAGCGTCCAGAGGGAGTTGCCCGAGTCGTAGTTGACGCCGACGAAGTCGCGCCCCGACATCTCGACGAGGGCCGCGAGCTCTTCGGCCCGCATGTCGCCGGCGTGGTTCTCGACGGCAATCTTCACGCCGGCGTCGAGCGCCTCCGAGCGGCCGCCCTTGAGCACGGCGACGAGGCTGTCGATGTGGCGGCCGATGCCGCCTGGCGTGAGCCGATCCTCCCAGGTGCCGAGCACCACGCGGGCCACCGGCGACCCGAGCAGGCGCGCGGTGCGGATGACGCGCGACAGCTGCTCCCCGGCCGTGCCGTTCTGGGTGCGGAACGCCTTGCTCGTCGGGCACACGCTCCACGTGCCGACATGGAGCGTCACCTCGCGGGCCATGGCGTCCTCGCGCAGCTTCGTCAGCACCGGCTCCTCGAGCGACTCGAACGACTCGAGGTCGCTGATGAAGAGCGAGTCCGCGCCGACGCCCGCGGCGTACTCCAGCAGGCGCGTCGCCTTCCAGCCGTATGCGCGCAGCGCGAAGTTGTCCACACCGAGCGCGACAGGGCGCGGCAGGATCACCGGCGGGGGCACCGCCGGGGGCGCCGCCTGCGCGGCCGTGCGCGCCGGAATGGCCGCAGCGGCCACGGCGGCTCCTGCGCTCGAGAGAAAGGCGCGACGGGATGATGAAGTGGACATCGGAAGCTAAGTCTACTGCGGCCGTGCCATGTAGCCTTCACGCGCCACCACGGTGCCGGGACGGTTGCGCAGGCGCACCTCGAGGCGGTGCCATCCGTCGCCGCCCACGCCGGTGGGCGTGAACGACAGCAGGTAGCGTTGTCGATACTGCGCGAGGATGCTCGCGAACGTGTCGGCAAGCCGGGCATCACGTCCGACACGCAGGAACTCCCCACCCGTGACGTCGGCTGCCTGCTGCAGCAGCCGCAGCGTGTCGCCGGTCGTGGGCGCCACGTACGTCGGATGCCGGAAGTACAACGTGTTGGCCTGCGTCATGAGGCCACCCGGCAGTCCCGCCCCCACGGGGAAGACCACGACGTCGGTGTGACGAAGCACGTCGAGCGCGCGGCTGACGGTCGTCCAGCTCGCCGTGTCCTCGCCGTCGGTGAACAGCAGGAACACCGCAGGCCGCTCGTCGGCCCGCCCGAGCATGCCGCCGACGACGATCGCGTCGTGCAGCGTGGTGGACCCCGCGGCCTTCATCTGGTCGAGCGCGAGCTCGAGTGCCGGGCCCGGTCGCTCGGCGCGTGCGAGCACGCGGATCCGGTTCGCGAACGTGAACAGCGACAGCCGGTCGCCGGGCGTGAGCTGCTCGACGACCGTGCGCACGCCGCCGCGCAGGCGCTCCAGCGTGCCGCCGTCCACGCTGCCACTCAGGTCGAGCCCGACGATGACGTGCGCGCTGTCGGTCGTGCCGATCGAGTCCACCCGCTGCTCGACGCCGTTGTCGCGGACGATGAAGTCCGCAGCGGTCAGCCCGGCAATCGGTTGGCGATCGTCGTGCGCGAAGGCGTCGATGGTCACGATGTCCACGACCGAGCGGAAGAGCGGGGCCTGTTCCCGGGCAGGCTGCGCGCCGACCGCCAGGCCCGACGCGAGCACCATCCCGGCGGCCGCGACGCTCCAGCGTGCACGCGTGCGTGTCACGGCAGCATCGCCTCGCGGAGGGGACGCAGCACGGCGTCGATGTTCTGCCGCCGCCCGCTGAGATACATGGACCAGGCATCCGGCTGCTCCTCGCGGGCGAGCGGCGCGGTGCCGGCAAAGTGCCCGAGCAGCCCCGCACCCGAGCGTGTGTCACCGCTGCGGACCATGAGCTGCACGAGGGCGACCATGGCCGACTGCCTGACGTCCTGCCGGCTCGACGCGCGTGCGTACGCAGCAGCCGCCTTCTCGAAGTCTCCCTGCACGTCGTGGGCCTCGCCCGTGAAGAGCGCCGCAAGGGCGCAGAGCGTGGACATGCAGACGCGATCGACGAGACCTGCGAGCGTGTCGATGGCCTCGTCGGGCCGCTTGCGTTCGAGCAGGACGCGCCCCAGGTGGAGCGTCGCCTCCGCATGCGACGGCACGGCCGCGAGTGCCCGCCGGTACTCGCGGATCGCATCGTCCTGCGTCAGCGTTGCGCCGCGAACGCGCGGGTCCGGCAGGCGCCGATTGGGGTTGCGGTCCACCGGACTTGTCGAGCGGGCGTCGTGCTCCTCGACCATCCCCTGCAGGAAGTGGAACTCCGCACGCATCGCGGTGTCGCCGGCGGTGAGCCGGACCTGTCGCGCCTGGCGGATGAAGTCGGGGTATCGCCCGACGTTCACGAGGTACTGCAGCACGCCGATGCGCCACCAGGTGCGGAAGTGCTCCAGCTGTGCCCGGTCCGCCGTACGCCCCTCGAATGCCGCGAGCCGTTCCCACGCATCGATGGCGATGTCCTGGTACGACTCCATGAGCGGCGCGCTCCGCGTCCGGGTGGAGACGGCCGAGACGATCTCGAGGGGCAGCGCCGCCGAGGCCTGCACGCGACGAATGGCGAGCCGGCGTTCCGCCGCAGCCTGAGGGCCGCCTTCCGCGGCCCGTGCGCGGGCCATCCAGCCGTCGAGCGCGGCCCTGGCCTGCACGCGCGCGTCACCCGGCGAGACGTCGCGCAGTGCGGCAGCGGCCTGCTCGGGCGCGCCGCCAAGGTAGCCGTCCACGGCACGCGCCCACGCCGACGGCGTGGCGCCGGCCTGGCCGCTGGCAGGCGCCGCGTACGACCAGGTCGCGATGCACGCGAGGGCGAGCAGCGGCGGCCGTTGCCACGTCTTGGTTTCCCGCAGGCAGCGCGATAGCATCAATGATCGTTATCGAACCTATCAGCAGCCGTCATGATCACAGCCGATCCCGCAAAGCGCGCCCAGATCCTCGCCGACGTCCAGCGCATCGTGGCCGAGACGGCGTCCGACACGGACCGTGACCTGCTCCACGGCTTCGCGGGCGTCGTGGTCGCCGACATGCCCGACAGCATGCTGTTCAGGCTCCCCGCGACGGCGCTGGCGGCACGGATTGGAGAGTACTTCAGGTTCATCGCGCACACGATGCCGCCCGACGTGCAGCTGTACCGCGGGCTGCCCGGGCTGCACGTGGCCGTCCGCAATGCCGACGAGGCCGAGGATCTCGCGACGGCGGCCGGCGATGGCGGGCCGCACGAGGTGACGATCGTCGAGACCCACACGCTCGACGCGCCGTTCATCTACGAGAGCCTCACGAACTTCTTCAAGAACGAGGGCCTGCGGGTCTTCTCCGCGGTGCATCCGCGGATCACCGTGCGCCGGCAGTGGGAGCGCGTGGTGCACGTCGGGCCCTACACCGACGACGGCTCGCAGGAGCTGTTCTGCGAGTTCCGCATCGAGCGCATCGACAGGCGGGACCGCATGCGCCGGCTGGAGCACCAGATCTCCAGCCTGCTCAAGAGCGTGTTCCTCGCCGTGGACGACTTCGAGCCGATGGCCGCGGCGCTGAAGGCCACCGGCACGCGCGTGCGCGCCCGCGCCGGCACCAACGGCGGCGTCGACGGCTCGCGCCGCCTGCTCGAATGGCTGATCGAGGACAACTTCGTGCTCCTCGGCCTGATGCGCTACGTGCCGGGTGCGGACGGCGTGCTGCAGCCGCAGGAGGGGACGGCCCTCGGCGCGTTCACCGATCCGGCACTGCTCGAGACGGTGTTCCCCGGCCTCGTCGAGGACATCGAGCGCAACCTGTCGCCGGCCGCCGACGACGAGCGCATCATCGACATCGACTACTGCGTCCGTGGCCGCGCGATTCACCACCTCGGCACGCTCGAGGACGTGTTCGTGCGCGAATGGGCGCCCGACGGCAGCCTCGCCGGGATGACCCTCGCCATCGGGCGCTTCGCCAAGAGCGCGTTCGCGACAAAGTCGGCCGACATCCCGGTCCTCGACGAGAAGCTGACCCACATCCTCGACGGACTCGGCGTCGCGCGCAACTCGCACATGTGGCGCGAGGGACGCGCCAGCTTCAACCACTTTCCCAAGCGCGAGCTGTTCTACGCCCGCCGCGAGGACCTCTGCGCGATCATCGAGCAGGTCGTGACGCTCGTCGGCGACGACGAGATCGCGGTCGCCGTGCGCAACGGCACCGGCTACGTGGCCGTGACGGTTGCCTTCTCCGACGTCCGCTACTCGCCGTCGGCCGAGCTCGCACTCCGTGCCGCGCTCCAGGAGGCATTCGGCCCGATCCTCTTCAGCGAGTGGGCCGATCTCGGCACGAAGGCCGTGATCGTCTTCTACCTCGATGCCGCCGGGCTCGACGCGCCGGTGGACCTCGAGACCGTGCGCATGCTGACGCGGGCGAGCGTGACGACATGGGAGGACCAGGTCGCGCACGAGCTCGAACACGTGTACGGCACCGTCGAGGGCCGGCGCCTGTTCGACAAGTACGTCCGCACCGAGAGCCGCAGCGGGCTCTATCGCGAGTCGACGACACCGCGGGAGGTGCCGGAGGATCTCCGCCGCCTCGAGGCGCTCGAGGGACGGCTCGAGATGCACGTGCTGCCCGAGTCGGCCGACCAGGTGACGATCAAGCTGTTCGCGCCGGCGCCGCTCGGGCTCACCGAGACGCTCCGCACGCTCCAGCACCTCGGCCTGCCCGTCGTCGAGGAGCTCGCCCTGCCGCTGATCCTGCCCGAGGGCCGCACCGGCTTCATGGAGCGGCTCCGCGTGCAGGCGCCGCCCGCGATCGTCGCAGCCGTCGTCGAGGAGCCGGACCGCCTGCTCGACGCGCTGCGCGCGCTGCACGAACGGCGGGCGACAGACGATGCGCTCAACGGCCTCGTGACGAGCGAGCGCCTCACGTGGCGGCAGGTGGAGGTGCTGCGCACGCTGCGCAACCACCTGATCCAGGTGCGCCCGAACTACAACACCGACACGATCACGAGCGTGCTGCTCCGCAACAGTGCGGCCGCCGCCGCGTTGTCGCGCCTGTTCGACGCCCGCTTCAATCCCGCCGCCGATCGCGACCGTGATCTCGGCGTCGACCGGGCGGATCGCGCGCTGCGCATCGCGCTCCAGCAGGTCGGCAGCCTGCTCGACGACGAGATCCTGCGTGGCGTGGAGAACCTGATCCTCGCCGTGGTGCGGACCAACGCGTACCAGAAGCCCGAGCGCCCGGTCGTCGCGATGAAGGTCGAGTGCGCGAAGGTCGCGGGCATGGTCCCGCCGCGGCCGCTGTTCGAGATCTACGTGCACTCGCCGCACCTCGAGGGCATCCACCTGCGCGGCGGCAGGGTCGCGCGCGGCGGCCTGCGCTGGAGCGATCGGCACGACGACTTCCGCACCGAGGTCCTCGGCCTGATGAAGACGCAGATGGCCAAGAACACGATCATCGTGCCCGTCGGATCCAAGGGCGGGTTCGTGCTGAAGGGCGAGCTGCCGTCGCGCCCGGCGCTCGACCAGTACCTGATCGATCGCTACCGGCAGTTCGTGGCCGGCCTGCTCGACGTCACCGACAACATCGTCGGCGGGCAGGTGGTGCACCCACCGGACGTCGTCCGCTACGACGAGGCCGACCCGTACCTCGTGGTGGCGGCCGACAAGGGCACGGCGCACCTGTCGGACACGGCCAACTCCGTCTCGGCACAGTACGGGTTCTGGCTCGGCGATGCGTTCGCGTCGGGCGGCAGCCAGGGCTACGACCACAAGGAGCAGGGCATCACGGCGCGCGGGGCGTGGGAATGCGTCATGCATCACTTCCGCACGCTCGGTCAGGACATCCAGGTGGAGCCGTTCACGATGGCCGGCATCGGCGACATGGCGGGCGACGTGTTCGGCAACGGCGCGCTGCGTTCGCGCGCGACGACGCTCGTCGCGGCCTTCAACCACCAGCACATCTTCCTGGACCCGGACCCGGACATCGCGCGCGCGTTCGCCGAGCGCGAGCGCCTCTTCGCGCTGCCGCGTTCGACGTGGCGCGACTACGACGCGTCGATCATCAGCGAGGGCGGCGGCATCTTCGACCGATCCGCGAAGGCCATCCCGGTGTCGCCCCAGGTGAAGGCCCTGCTCGGCATCGACGCCGACGAGGTCACCGGTGAGGAGATGATCCGCCGCGTGCTGACGGCGAAGGTGGATCTGCTCTACAACGGCGGCATCGGCACGTACGTGAAGGCGGCGGCCGAGGACGACTCGGACGTCGGCGATCGCGCCAACGATCGCGTGCGCGTGGATGCCCGCGACGTGCAGGCGCGCGTGATCGGCGAAGGCGGCAACCTGGGCATGACCCAGCGCGCCCGCCTCGAGTACTGGGAGCGCGGCGGCGCCTGCAACACCGACGCGATCGACAACTCGGGCGGCGTGGACATGTCCGACCACGAGGTCAACATCAAGATCCTGCTCGACATCCTCGTGCGCGAGCGGGCGATTGCCGGCCGCGACGCCCGCAACGTGCTGCTCCAGGAGATGACCGACAACGTGTCGGAGCTGGTGCTCGAGGACAACCGCCACCAGGCGCGGGCGATCTCGCTCGACGCCGCTCGCAGCGCGGTCCGGTACGAGGACTTCGTCGAGACGATCGAGCAGATGGTTGCCGCGCGCGTGTTCAGCCGCGAGGATCAGGCCGTGCCCGGCCGCGAGGCGCTGCTGGCGAGCCCGCACCGCGATCGCGGGCTGCCGCGGCCGATGCTGGCCGTGCTGCTCGGCCAGGCCAAGATGCAGGCCTACGAGATCACGCTGGCCTCGGCGTTCCCCGACAGCGCTGCCGGGCAGCCGCTGCTGCGCCGGTACTTCCCCGAGCTGATGAAGGAGCGGTATGCCGACGCGTTCGGCACGCACCCGCTCGCGCGCGAGATCATCGCCACGGTCGGCATCAACCACGTGATCAACCACGCCGGCATCACGTTCCTCCCGCGCGTCGCGGCCAGGAGCGGGCGGGCATACGGGGCCATCGTGCAGGCCTACGTGGAGGCCGACGAGGCGCTGGACGCGTCACGCCGGCGTGACGAGGTGCTGGCGGCGGGCATCGATGCCGCGACCGAGCGGCAGCAGTTGCTGGCCATCGAGGACGAAGTCGAGCAGGCCGTCCTGTCGCGGCTGGCGGCGGGCGCCGATTCGACCTCGACCGTAGCCGAACGGCTCGCGTGAGCGGCCAACCGGGACTATCCTGATCGGGTGACGTCGCGGCCCGGTTCATCCCGGAGCCGGGGCGTCCGATTTCCTCAACACGAGTCGAGCGGCGGGGCGCGTCCGGGCGGACGCTCCGGCGGGTGGAGTGTACGACCGTGCGGCAACACGAACACGCGACACACGGCAATCGGGTCATCGGTGCACCGCTGCGTCGCCGAACCGTCATCAAGGCCCTCATCGGCCTCGGCGGCCTGCTGCCGTTCGGGGCTGGCACGGCACGCGCAGGCGTCAGCGCGGTGGACGAGGACTTCCTCGAGGATCTCTCGCGGCGCAGCTTCCGGTACTTCGTCGATCACACGGGTGCGACGGGCATCGTGCGCGATCGGGCGCGCACGGAAGGCACGCGCTCGATGGCCAACGAGTCGGTCGGGAGTATCGCGGCGACGGGGTTCGGGCTGACGGCGATGTGCATCGGCGCCGAGCGCGGCTGGATTCGGCGTGTCGAGGCCCGGGAGCGTGTGTGGTGCACGCTCGACACGTTCGCGCATCGCCAGGCGCACGCCTACGGCTGGTTTCACCACTTCCTGAACATCCACACCGGCGAGCGCGCGTGGCACAGCGAGGTGTCGTCGATCGACACGGCGCTGCTCGTGGCGGGCGTGCTGACGGCAAGGCAGGCATGGGCCGGCGACGCGGAAATCGAGGAGCTCGCCTCACGCATCGTCGATCGCGTGGACTATCGCTGGATGCTGGACGGGCACCCGACGCTGCTCTCGCACGGCTGGTATCCCGAGCAGGGATTCATCCCGTATCGCTGGGATCAGTACAGCGAGCTGATGATTCTCTACCTGCTGGGACTCGGCGCGTCGCGCGACCCGCTGCCGGCCGACTCGTGGCGCGCGTGGGAACGGCCGGCGCACGAGTACGCCGGCATCGAGTACGTGGGCGGAATCCCGCCGCTCTTCACGCACCAGTACTCGCACGCGTGGGTGGATTTCCGCAGCTGGCGCGACCCGCTGACTCCGCACGACTGGCACGAGAACTCGGCGCGCGCGACGCGGGCGCACCGGCAGTTCTGCGTCGACCTGGCCGGCGAGTTCCCTGGCTCGTACGACGAGTCGATCTGGGGCATCACGGCCTCGGACACGCGCGGCGGGTACCGGGCGTGGAGCGGACCGCCGCGGACGCCAGGCATCGACGGCACGGTGGTGCCGTGCGCGGCTGCCGGATCGCTGATGTTCACGCCCGACATCACGCTCGGCGCGCTGCACGCGATGAAGGAGCGGTTCGGCGACCGCATCTACGGGCGCTACGGGTTTGCCGACGCGTTCCACCCGGCGAGCGGCTGGGTCAACCCCGACGTGATCGGCATCGACATCGGCATCACCCTGCTCGCGGCCGAGAACCTGCGATCGGGCCGCGTGTGGAACTGGTTCATGCGTAACCAGGAGGTCACGCGCGGCCTGGAGCGCGCCGGCCTCGCCCGCGTCGCCTGACGCGCTCCCGCCGCCCACCGCCTCGCTACTTCGCGGCGAAGTCGACCGTGACCGTCATCTCCGTCGGCACGGGCTTGCCCTGCAGCACCGTCGGGGCGTACTTCCACTGCTCGACCGCCGCGATTGCTGCTGCCGACAACGCGTCGTGCGGCGATGACTGGACCTGCAGATCGGTGATGAATCCGTCTACGCCTATGCGCGCATTCAGCACGACCGTGCCTCCGGTGCCTGCCTCACGCAGCGCGTCCGGATAGATCGGCTTGACGTCCTTCACCTTCTTCGGCGGCTCGAGGCTGCCGGGGAACGGGTCCGTTCTGGGTGGGGCCTGGCGCACGAACGGCTTGTCGGGTTCGACGACCGGCCCTCCCCAAATCGAGATCGACTCCCTGACGGTGCCGAGCGCGAGGGCGAAGTCACGCGTGATCGTCTCGCCCGGCGCCACGTCCACGCGCGCCGCGAAGGGCTTGAACCCCGGCGACCGGATCTCGGCACGGTACGCGCCGCCGGGCAGCGACACCGTGAAGTGGCCCTGCGCGTCGGTGACCGTCCTGACGGTCGACGGCCCGGTGAACGTCACGGTGATGTCGGCAAGCGGCGTGCCTCCACCTGGCAGCACGGTGCCGGTGACGAGGCCGTCGGCCTGTGCCTGTGCGCCGAGGCCGGCGACGGCGGCGGTGAACGCGAGCACGGCGGCAGCCGCGAAGGCTCGCGCGGACCGTGGTGCGTGGGAATGATCGAGCGTCGTGTCCAGCATGGCCGTGATCCTTCGTTCCAGGGACGACGTGTCAGCCATCGCGACTGCCGCGCTGGCCGCGCATGCCCGCCTGGATCGGGCGACATCGAGCAGGGTGGAGGCATAGGCGCTTGCCTGCGCACCGCACGCGAGCACCGCGTCGTCGCAGGCCCGCTCGGCTTCGCGGCGCGCGCGACCGATGACGTACGCCATCAGCGGGTGCCATGCGTACACCGCCCCGGCGGCTTCGAGCGCGAGGTGCCACGCCCAGTCGCCTCGCGCGACATGCGCGAGCTCGTGGGCGAGCACATGGTGCGCGCGGGCGTCCGGCCACGCGGGCGCATCGGCAGGCAGGAGGATCTGCGGACGCCGCAGGCCCCAGGTCACGATGGGCGCATCGTCTGCACCGATCCGGATGGCAACCGGCCGCCGTACGCCCATCTGCGCCGTCGTGCTCGCAAGCAACCGGTTCCAGCGCGCGTCGGCAAGCGGACGGCTGCCGCGTGCGAGCGCGCTGAGCCGCCGTACACCACGTGCCAGCCTGCCGAGCGCCACGGCACCGATCAGCACCCACGCACCGGCAACGACCTGCAGGGCCGAAGGCCTGAATCCGGATGTCGCCGATGCCGCAGGCCCCGGCACCGCGGCGGTCGAGGCCACGGTGACGATGCCTGGCGGGTCGGGCTCGACGGCGGGTGGCGCTCCGGCTTCCCAGAGGGGCACCCAGACCGGCGTGACGATCGTGAGCGCCGGCAGCGCCGCGGTGCCGAGCACCGTGGCGACGAGCAGCGCGTGCCGGAGTGCGGCCTGGCGGCGGCGGGCGAGTTCAGCGAGCGCGAGCCCTGCGAGGAGGACCAGCGTGGTCCTGAGCACCAGGATGCCGATGGCCGTCATCGCCCGTCCTCCCGCGCCTTGTCCACGAGCTGCGCGATGCGATCGAGCTCTTCGTCGGACAGCGCCCTGCCGTCGCCGAGCAGCGCCGCCACCGCCTTCTCGGGCGACCCGTCGAAGAACGTGTCGAGCACATGGCGCAGTGCCGAGCGGCGGGCCGCATGCCGCGGCACGGCCGGGAGGTAGACGTAGCGCGTACCGTCCACCTCGTGCCTGACGTGGCCCTTCTGCTCGAGCACGCGAAGCTGCGTGCGTACGGTCGAGTAGCTGCGCTCGGCACCGAGGTCTTCCATGACCTCGGCGCCCGTCGCCCGCCCCCGTCGGTAGAGGATGTCGAGAATCTCGCGTTCGCGCCGCGCCAGGGCCTGCCGCCGGGTCCCGCTGCTCATGATGTTAGATAAATAGCACTGCGAGAAAAATAACACAAGGGGACCGGCGCGCTGCCGACGGAACGAGCGCGGTACCCCCGTTACCGTTGGGGAACGGGTTGCTCGTTCTGCGCGGGCTCGCCCGCCGTCGCGCCGAGCGTGATCGTGGCGCCCGACGACGACTGCAGCGCCTCGGCGCCCTGCGGCGTGACGAGGGTCTGCCAGGCGTAGACCGACCGCAGCCGCGGCAGGCCGCCCAGCGTCGCGATGCCGGCGTCGGTGACGTCGGTCGCGTAGACGTTGATGGTCTCGAGACGCGCGAGCGTGCCGAGTGACCGGAGCGTCCTGTCGGTGATTGCCGTGCGGTCGAGCGAGAGCTTCCAGAGGTTCGTGAGCGTCGGCAGCAGCGTCGAGAGGCCGTCGTCGCCGACGGCCGTGCCGCCGAGATCGAGCCATGCGATCTGGGGGGCGAGCGGCGCGAGCAGCGCCAGGTCGGCGTCCGAGAAGCCGCGTGCGGCCGGCGGGGCCTGGACGAGCAGCAGCGAGGTCTCGGCGCGCAGCGGCTCGACGCGCAGTCCCTTCGCGATCGCGGCGTCGATGGCGCGGGCGTCGGCGGCGGCGACCCGCACCGAGAGGATGGCCGGCGCGTCGAAGTCCACGGGGCCGATGGCATCCACGACCGCGGGTTCGAGTTCGGGGCTCACGCGCGCGTCCGCGAGCGACTGATCGAACGACGCGCCCTTGTCGATCCACCACCGCAGCAGCGCCACCTGGGCATGCGACGGCGGGGCATGTCCCCGCGGCGGCATCACCTTCGAGTCGGAGGCAGGCAGGAACAGGCGCCGCACGATCTCGCTGCGTGCGGCGTCGCCGGCCACGAGCACGGGACCCGATTCGCCGCCCTTCCGGATCGCGTCGGGCGAATCGAGCCGGAGGCCGCCGGACTGCTTCGCCGGGCCGTGGCACTGGACGCACCGCGCATCGAGCGCCGGGGCGACGAGCGTGGCAAACACCGGGGTCGCGTCGAGATCCACGGGACCGGCCGGCTCCGATGCCGTGGCCCGCGTGAAGAACGGCAGCCGCGGCATGTGCTCGGTGAGGTAGGTCTCGCCGTGCGTGAGCGAACCACCGAAGTGCCCGGTGACGCCGAGCAGCACGAGCGCCGCCGCGAACGACCAGCCGAACAACAGCCGCGGGAGCCGTCCGGGCGACGTCGCGCGCAGCCATGCGGCGGCTGCGGCGACCGAGGCGGCAACCGCGAGCAGGATGCCGGACGCCTGGTGCCGCCCGACGAGCCCGGCCTCGTAGGCGTCGCTTCCCGACAGCAGCATGCCGGTGACGACGGCGGCGACGGTTGCGAGGGCTGCGGCGGTGAGCAGCGGCGGCAGCAGGCGCGCCGCGGCGGCGTGGCGCGCCGTGCGCGCCAGCAGTTCGACGATCGCCGTCAGCAGAAGGAAGCCGATCGGCAGGTGGACGACGAGCGGGTGGAAGCGGCCGATCAACGCCTGCAGGTCGACGCCGCTGCGCAGCACGCCCGCCGCGGTGGCGACGAGCGCCACGACGACGAGTGCGATCTCCCCGATGGCGATCCAGCGGCCGCGCGGAAATCCCGTGAACACGAACTTACGCAAGGAGTGCCCGGACGACGTGGCCCTCGACGTCGGTGAGGCGATACCGACGTCCCTGGTGCTTGAAGGTCAGGCGCTCGTGGTCGATGCCGAGCAGGTGGAGCAGCGTTGCCTGGAAGTCGTGGACGTGCACCGGATCGCGCACGACGTTGTACCCGAACTCGTCGGTCTCGCCGTGCGTGATGCCGCCCTTCACGCCGCCGCCAGCCATCCAGATCGTGAACGACCGCGGATGGTGATCCCGCCCGTAGTTGTCCACCGTCAGCTTGCCCTGCGAGTAGTTGGTGCGGCCGAACTCGCCGCCCCAGATCACGAGCGTGTCCTCGAGCAGGCCGCGCTGCTCGAGGTCGCGGACCAGCGCCGCCGACGGCTGGTCCACGGACTCGGTCATGATGCGGATGTCCTTGGGCAGGTTGCCGTGCTGGTCCCAGCCCTGGTGATAGAGCTGGATGAACCGCACGTCGCGCTCCGCGAGGCGTCGCGCGAGCAGGCAGTTTGCCGCGAACGTGCCCGGCGTCCGCACCTCGGGACCGTACATGTCGATCACCGAGTCGGGCTCCGACGAGAGGTCCATCACCTCGGGCACCGACGTCTGCATCCGGTACGCCATCTCGTACTGCGCGATGCGCGCATCGATCTCCGGGTCGAGCACCCGCGCGTGCTGTTCCTGCTCGAGCGTGCGCAGCGTGTCGAGCATGTGCCGCCGCGTCTCGGCGCTGAGCCCGTCGGGATCCCCGAGGTAGAGCACGGCGTCCTTGCCGCGCCGGAACTGCACCCCCTGGTGCTGCGACGGCAGGAAGCCGCTGCCCCAGAGCCGCGAATACAGCGGCTGGTCGCCCCCCCGGGCCCGCGAGAGCAGCACGATGAACGCCGGCAGGTTGGCGTTGTCGGACCCGAGCCCGTAGGAGAGCCACGATCCCATCGAGGGCCGGCCCGCCTGCTGCGCACCCGTCTGCACGAACGTCACCGCCGGGTCGTGGTTGATGGCCTCGGTGTGCATCGACTTCACGATGCAGAGCTTGTCGGCAATCGAGGCTGTGTGCGGCAGCAGTTCGCTGATGTTGGCGCCGCTCTGCCCGTGGCGCGCGAAGTCGAAGTGCGACCCCGCGAGCGGGAACTGCTTCTGGTGCGCGGTCATGCCGGTCAGGCGCTGGCCCATGCGCACCGAGGCCGGCAGGTCCTGCCCGTTCATCGTCCGCAGCAGCGGCTTCTCGTCGAACAGGTCGAGCTGCGAGGGCCCGCCGCTCTGGAACAGGTAGATCACGCGCTTGGCGCGCGGCACGACGTGCGTGGCCTGGAGCAGCGCGCCATCGGCCGGTGTGGCCGCGGCGGCGGCCGCCGCCGCCGGCTGCGGCTGCCTCCCGAAGAGGCGGGCCGGATCGAGCAGCGATCCGAGTGCGACCGAACCGATGCCGAGGCTCGTCGCCGACAGGAAGTGCCGGCGCGTGGCGTTGAACTTGAGATCCTGGAGCGCCTTCATCGCTTGTTGACCGCCTGGTCGGTGTTCATGATCGTGCTCGCGACGACCGTCCACGTCGCGACGTCCACGGCCGGGAGCGCACGCGCGGGCGGCGTGTCGCCAGTACGGGCAAGGGCACGCGCTGCCGCTGGCCGTTCCGCGAACGACGCGTGCTCGGCGTCGTGGAGCTCGCGCAGCGCCTTCACTTCGGACCCAGTCGGCGTGCGGCTCGTGACGAGCCGATAGGCCATGGTGATCCGCGCGTCCGGCGTCGGGCCGGCCTCGCGCAGCACCCGCTCGGCGAGCACCCGCGCGGCCTCGACGTACTGCACGTCGTTGAGCAGCACGAGCGCCTGCAGCGGCGTGCTCGTCCGCTGCCGCCGCACGGTGCAGAGCAGGCGTTCGGCCGCGTCGAAGCTGATGGCCGACGGCGGGGGCGTGGTGCGCTTCCACACCGTGTACACGCTGCGGCGATACAGGTCGTTCCCCGTGCCCTGCGTGTACGACGTCGCGTTGCGCGTCGCCAGTTCCTCCCAGAGGCCGGCCGGCTGATACGGGTAGACGCTCGGGCCGCCGATCGTCCGCACGAGCAGCCCGCTCGCCGCGAGCGCGTTGTCGCGGATCTGCTCGGCGGAGAACCGGTATGCCGGGCCGCGGGCAAGCCTGACGTTGGCCGGGTCCGTCTCGAGGGCCGCCATCGTCGCCGCCGAGTCCTGACGGTAGGTTGCCGACGTGACGATCTGCCGGAGCAGGGCCTTCGTGTTCCAGCCGCCCTCGCGGAACGTCACGGCGAGGTAATCGAGCAGTTCGGGGTGCGAGGGCAGCTTGCCCTGGTTGCCGAAGTCCTCTGGCGTGGCGACGATGCCGGTGCCGAACATCAGGCCCCAGTAGCGGTTGACGATGACGCGCGTGGTGAGGGGATGCTCGGGCGAAGTCAGCCAGCGGGCCAGGCCGAGACGGTTGCGCGGCAGCGCAGGGTCCATTGGCGGCAGCACGTCCGGCGTGCCGGGCTCGACCTTCGTCGTCGGCGAATCGTAGGCACCACGCGCGAGGATGAAGGTCGGGCGGCGCCGATCGTCGGGGAGTTCGCCCATCACCATCACCTGCGGCAGCGCCGTGATGATTGCGTTCTCCTTGCCGCGCAGCACCTGCAGCGCGCGCCGGTCCGCCTCGCCGAGCTTCGCCACGCGACGCACCCAGTGATCCGCAAGCGCTTCGCGCGAGAGTGGCGCCGCGAGCCCTGCGGGCGAGCTCGTCGCCGCCGTACTCGTCAGGCGGTCGGGATTGGCGAGCGTCGCCACCTCGAGCGCCGTCAACTGGTCGGGAAACACGTAGAACTCGTCGAGCGAGACATCCGACAGCGTCTCGTCGCCGCGGCGGCCGAGCCGCAGCGACGGCGTGGTGCCGTGATTGCCCGTCGGCTCCTCGATGATGCTGCGCTGCAGCTTGTCGTTGAGCACGCGGATGGCCGCGGGCCGTCCGTCGACGAACAGGCGGAGCCCGGCCACGCGGCTCGACCCGTCGTAGGTCACGGCGACGTGATGCCATTGGCCGAGCGGGAGCGGATGGGTGGACTCGAAGTCGATCGAGTTGTCGGGGGCGACGTGGTGGATGCCGACGTGCAGCGTGCCGTCGGGCCGCAGCATCAGTTCGTAGCCGCGGTGGCCGTTCATCACGGCGCCCGACCGGGTCATGATCGGGCCGCCGACGCCGTCCTTGTCGCGCCGCACCCACAGCGCGTAGGAGAACGGGTCGTTCCGCTCGAAGAACGCGAACCGCTGCTCGCGTCCGCCGAGGTCGATGTGCATGTCGCCCACGAGCTGCTGGGCCTTGCCGACCCGGCCGTCCACGGTCACCGGCACGCGCGCCGTCTTCTTCTTCTGTTCGTCCTCGCTGCCGACGGTCCCCTTGCGGCGCGATGTCGCGCGGTTCTCGAACGCGTACGCCTTCATGGTGTCGAGGGGCAGGTGCACGATGGCCCTCGGCAGCGGCACGTCGGCCGCATCGCCAGCGTTCATCGTCGCGAGCCACGCCTCGAACTCCGGCCCCGCGGCGAGCGTCTCGACGCGCGTCGCCTCCTCGAGCGGTGCCATCTGCGCGCGAAGTCCGGCAAGCTGCGCGTCGGCCTCGGGGTTGGAGACCGTCTCGGTCGGGCTCGGCACGCCCGAGTACGGGATCTGCCCGGCCTCGTTCACGTTGTTGAAGAACGCGAACAGCTTGAAGTAGTCGGCCTGCATGATCGGGTCGTACTTGTGGTCGTGGCAGCGGGCGCAGTCCACCGTCAGGCCGAGGAACGTGGCTCCGAAGGTGTTCACGCGATCGGCGACGTACTCGGTGCGGTACTCCTCGGGAACGATGCCGCCTTCCTGGCTCTGCATGTGGTTGCGGTTGAACGCCGTCGCCAGGCGTTGCTCGTGCGACGGCTGCGGGAGCAGGTCGCCCGCGAGCTGCCAGGCGATGAACCTGTCGTAGGGCAGGTTGTCGTTGAACGCGCCAATCACCCAGTCGCGCCACGGCGACATGTCGCGCATCCCGTCGTCCTGATAGCCGTGCGAGTCGGCGTAGCGCGCCAGGTCGAGCCAGTTGGCCGCCATGCGCTCGCCGAAGGCCGGGGAGGCGAGCAGCCGATCGACGACGCGTTCGTACGCATCGGGCGATCGGTCCGCGAGGAACGCGTCGATCTCGGGAAGCGTCGGCGGCAGGCCCGTGAGGTCCATCGACACGCGGCGGATCAGCGTTTCGCGCGAGGCGTCCTTCGCAGGCGTGAGCCCGGTGCCGCGCAGGCCGGCGCGCACGAATGCGTCGATGGGGTTCCGGACCTCGCCGATGTCGCGGCCGGTCGGCACCTCCGGCTTCTCGGGCGCGAGAAAGGCCCAGTGGGGCGTCCAGGTGGCGCCCTGCTCGATCCAGCGGACGAGCGTGGCCTTCTCGAGGTCGTCGAGCGTCAGGTGCGACGACGGCGCCGGCATCAGGACGGCCGGGTCCGTGCTCATGATGCGCCGGACGAGCTCGCTGTCGGCCGGATCCCCGGCGACGATGGCCTGGCGACCGGACGCGAGGGTCGCAAACGCCCCCTCCCGCGTGTGGAGGCTGAGCCCGGCCTTGCGGGCCCGGTCGTCAGGCCCGTGGCACGCGAAGCACTTGTCCGAGAGGATTGGCTTGACGTGGAAGTTGAAGTCCACCTGCTCGGGCAGGCCTTCCATGTCGGGCACACGCGACGTGCACGCGGCACTGCCGAGGAGCGAGGCGGCGAGCGCTGCGCGAACGGCGACGCGCATCATCGCACGTGGCCGGCCCGCAGCGGCGGGGCGTTGGACTGAGGCCATCGAAGACACCGGACTTCCGGAACCCGCCCAGCGTATGTCATGCCGGGGCGTGGTGCAAACCACGGCCAGGCGCTAGAATCTGCGGCCGTGGGACCGCGTGCCAGTGCCCTGTGCCTGTTGCTGCTCGGGGCCGCCGGCACGTGCGTGCCCGAGGCCGCGGCGCAACCCGCCGACACCCGGGATGTGCGAGCCATCCGCGCCGCGACGCCGCCGGTCGTGGACGGCCGCCTCGACGATGACGTCTGGCGGCTTGCCGAGCCGGTCTCGGGGTTCCTGCAGCGCGATCCGGTCGAGGGCGAGCCGGCGAGCGAGGCCACGCTCGTGCGTGTCGCGTACGACGAGGGCGCGCTCTACATCGGCGCGCGGTTGCACGACCGCGACCCGGGCGCCATCGTGGGCCAGTTGTCGCGCCGGGACGTCGCCGTCGAGGCCGACGCATTCGTCGTCTACCTCGACCCGCACCACGACCACCTCACGGGCGCGCAGTTCGGCGTCTCGGCTGCCGGCGTGCAGCGCGACGCCCTCATCTACAACGACCAGTTCCTCGACCCGACGTGGGATGCCGTATGGGACTCCGCGGTCGGGCGCGACGACGAGGGCTGGGTGGTCGAGATGCGCATCCCGCTGTCGCAGATGCGCTTTCCGCGCGCGGACCGCTACACCTGGGGCATCAACGTGCAGCGTGTGATCCAGCGCCGCAACGAGTCGTCGTGGCTCCAGCTGGTGCCCAAGAACGAGGCCGGCCTCGCGTCGCGCATGGCGCATCTCGAGGGCATCGAGGACATCAGGCCGCCGGGAACGCTGGAACTGATGCCCTACGTCACGTCGCGCGTCGAGTTCATCGAGCCGCAGCCGCCGGGGAACCCGTTCCACGACGGCATGCGCGGGTTCGCCTCCGCCGGCCTTGACGTGAAGTACGGCGTCAGCAGCAACCTCACGCTCGACGCGACGTTCAACCCGGACTTCGGGCAGGTCGAGGTCGATCCGGCCGTCGTCAACCTCACGCAGTTCGAGGTGTTCTTCGAGGAACGGCGGCCGTTCTTCACCGAGGGCGCCAAGGTGTTCGGCAACTTCGGTCGCAGCGGTGCGAGCGAATACTGGGGCTTCTTCCGGCCCGATCCGACGCTCTTCTACAGCCGCCGCATCGGGCGGGCGCCGCAGGGCAGGGTGGTCGAGAGCCCGTACGTGGACGTGTCGGCGACCACGACGATCATCGGGGCCGGCAAGCTCGTGGGCCGCACGAAGGGCGGCTGGACGATCGGTGCGCTCGACGCCGTCACCGGCCGCGAGCAGGCCCGGGTCTGGAACGGCGCGGACGTGCGGCGCCGCGATGTGGAGCCGCTCACCAACTACGCGGTCGTCCGCGCACAGCGCGAACTCGGCGCGCGGGGCGGCATCGGCATCCTCGGCACGTCGGTGATTCGCGACGGCGGCGACGCGAACCTTGCCGGGTCGCTCGCCTCGCGCGCGCACATGCTCGGCGTGGACGGGCACTGGTTCCTCGACGCCCGGCGTCTGTGGGTGCTGCACGGCGGAGTCGCCGGCAGCTGGCTGCAGGGCAGCCAGGCGGCGATCGCGCGCCTGCAGCGCGCCGAGCAGCGGTACTACCAGCGGCCCGATGCGCCGCACGTCTCGCTCGATCCGGCGGCGACGAGCCTCTCGGGATGGACGGGACAGGCGAATCTGAATCGCAACAGCGGCAACGTCACCGTCAACCTCGGCGTGTGGGGCATGAGCCCGGGCCTCGAGGTGAACGACATCGGGTTTGCGACGCAGACCGATCGGGCGGGCGGCCACGCGATGGTGCAGTTCCGCAAGCTCGTGCCGGACGGCCTGACGCGCGAACGGTCGGCGTGGATCTCGAAGTGGTGGACGTGGAACTACGGTGCCGAGTTGCAGGGCGACGGCTGGCAGGCGGGCAGCAGCGTGCTCTATCGCAACTTCTGGCGATCCACGCTGACGCTCACGCACGCGCGGCGCGTGTGGGACGACAAGCTGACGCGCGGCGGTCCGACCGTGATTCGCCCGGGCAGCCTCGGGGCCCAGCTCTCGGTGAGCACCGACAACCGGCGGCTTGCCGTCCTCACGACCGACGCCGGCTACACGGCGCGGCAATACGGATCCTCGGCGTTCTCGATCGGTACGAGCCTGGCGCTGCGGCCGGTGCCCGCCGTCACGCTGAGTGCCGGTCCGTCGATTCGACGGAACATCGTGGCGGCGCAGTACCTGGCGACGCAGCCCGACCCGCTCGCGACGCACACGTACGGGCAGCGGTACGTCTTCGGCGAGCTCGATCAGACGGAGGTGTCGATGGTCACGCGCCTCAGCGTCGCGACCTCGCCGCGGACGTCGCTCCAGGTCTACCTGCAGCCGCTGATCTCGGCGGGCGACTACGGCGCCATCAAGGAGGTCGCGGCCCCGCGGACCTTTGCGTTCATCCGCTACGGCGAGGATGCCGGCAGCACGATGACGCCCGGCCCGGCGGGCATGCTCGTCGTGGACCCGGACGGCGCCGGCGCGGCGGCGCCCTTCACCATGGCGCGCCCCGACTTCGACGTCCGCTCCCTGCGGGCCAACACGGTGTTCCGCTGGGAGTTCCGCCCGGGTTCGACGTTCTACGCCGTGTGGACGCAGCAGCGGCGCGATGTCGGCGCCACGGGCGAGTTCGACTTGACGAGCGACGCCAGCGGCGTCTTCACTGCCCCTGCCGACGACGTCTTCCTCGTCAAGATGACGTACTGGTTCGGCGCGCGGTAGGCGGCAGGCTACACTCTGCACACTCCCATGGCCCTTTCACGACGATCCTTCCTCTCGGCTTCGGCCACGGCTGCCGTTGCCTCGACACTGCCAGGCCTGCGCGCGACTGCGGCGCCGGTCACCCGCGCGGGCAAGAGCCAGCTCCGCGTGGGCCTTGCCGCCTACTCGATGCGGCAGTACCTGCAGGCAAAGCCCGGGACGAAGGGCGCGATGGACCTGCTCGGGTTCATCGACTACGCGGCGACCCTTGGCGTGGACGCCGTGGAGCTGACGTCGTACTACTTCCCGGCGTCGTTCGACCGCGCGTACCTGAACGAGGTGAAGCGCCGGTGCCACGTCAACGGCCTCGACATCTCCGGCGGCGCCATCCGCAACAACTTCACGCTGCCCGACGGCGATCCCGAGCTCGACAAGTGGCTGGCGCACACCGACACGTGGCTCGGGCACTATGCCGTGCTCGGTGCGCCGGTGGTGCGCGTGTTCAGCGGGGTGCCTCCCAAGGGCATCACCGAGGAGCAGGGCATCGCCAACGGCATCAGGAACCTGCGCAAGGCGCTCGTCTTCGCCGAGAAGCACGGCGTGATCCTCGGCCTCGAGAACCACGACTACCTGACCAGGATCGACCGCATGCTGCCGGCGCTGCAGCAGGTCGACTCGCCCTGGTTCGGCGTCAACCTGGACTCGGGCAACGTGGACGCGGCCGACCCGTTCGCCGAGCTGAAGAAGATCGTGCCGTATGCAGTGAACGTGCAGCTGAAGGTCGAGACCGGCACCGGCAAGGTGACGGTGCCGACCGACGTGCCGCGCCTCGTGGCGATGCTGAAGGAGGCCGGCTATCGCGGCTACGTCGTGCTCGAGTACGAGGCGGCTCCCGATCCGTACGAGGCCATCCCGACGCACCTCGCCACGCTCCGTGACGCCATCGCGAAGGCCTGACCCATGGACTTCATCACAGCCCTGTTCGTGTTCATGCTGGCGACGTTCATCGGCCTGGACGTCATCCGGAACGTCTCACGGCTGCTGCACACGCCGCTGATGTCGCTCACGAACGCGATCTCCGCGATCGCGATCGTCGGCGCCATCATCCTCGCCGGCCCGCAGCACGACCAGCTGAGCACCGTGCTCGGCGCGGTGGCCGTCTTCGCCTCGACGACGAACATCATCAGCGGCTTCCTCATCACCGACCGCATGCTCAAGATGTTCAAGAAGAAGGACGGCGCCAAGTGACGCTCCAGGCGATCGACTTCGTCTACCTCGTCTCGGCGGCGCTGTTCATCTTCTCGCTCAAGTGGATGAGCACCCCGAAGACGGCGCGCAACGGCGTGTTCGCCGGCGTCGCCGCCATGGTGCTCGCCGTCGTCGGCACGCTGCTGCGGCCCGACGTCTCCGGCTACACGTGGATCTTCGTCGCGATCGTGCTGGGCACGATCGTCGGCGTGCCGCTGTCGTGGGTGCCGCTCACCGCGGTGCCCCAGCGGACGGCGCTGTCGCACGCGTTCGGCGGCCTCGCGGCGGGCCTCGTGGGGATCGGCAAGTACTACCTGTTCCTGCACGACGGCGACCTGACGGCGTTCCGGACGGGCGCGATCGTCTTCGAGGTGGCGCTCGGCCTGATGACGTGCACGGGCAGCCTCGTGGCCGCCGGCAAGCTCCAGGAAGTGCTGCCCACGCGGCCGGTGACCTATCCCGGACAGAACGTCGTCAACTTCGGGTTGATTGGCGCCGGCATCGCCATCGGCGTCGCGCTCGTGATCAACCCGTCGCTGACGTTCCTGTTCCCGATCCTGATCGGGCTGTCGCTGATCTTCGGCGTGATGCTGGTGATGCCGATCGGCGGCGCCGACATGCCGACGGTGATCTCGCTGCTGAACTCCTACGCGGGCCTCGCGGCCGTCGCGATGGGGTTCGTGCTCGAGAACAAGCTGCTCATCGTCGCCGGCGCGCTCGACGGGTCGTCGGGCCTGATCCTGTCGATCATCATGTGCCGGGCGATGAACCGGTCGTTCACGAACGTGCTCTTCGGCGCCTTCGGGCAGGTGTCGAAGCAGGCCGGGGCGGCCGAGCAGCGCAGCGTGAAGTCGGCGACGATCGAGGACGCCGCGCAGATCCTCGAGAACGCCGACCGCGTGGTGATCGTGCCCGGCTACGGCATGGCCGTCGCGCAGGCGCAGCACCGCGTGCGCGACGTGTTCGAGCAGCTCACGAAGAAGGGCATCGACTGCCGCTTCGCCATCCACCCGGTGGCCGGCCGTATGCCGGGCCACATGAACGTGCTGCTTGCCGAGGCCGAGATCCCGTACGAGAACCTCGTCGAGATGGACGACATCAACCCCGAGATGGGCCAGGTGGACGTCTGCATCATCCTCGGCGCCAACGACGTCGTGAACCCGGCCGCCCGGCACGACAAGTCGAGCCCGATCTACGGCATGCCGATCATCGACGCCGACAAGGCCCGCACCGTGATCGCCAACAAGCGCACGATGAACCCGGGCTTTGCCGGTATCGAGAACGAGCTCTACTTCGCGGAGAACACGCTGATGCTGTTCGGCGATTCGAAGGCCGTGATGGGCGAGCTCGCCAAGCGGCTGAGCGGCGAGGGCGGGATGGGGCACTGACCATGCCCCCGCATGTGGCCGTCATCGGCGCCGGAGCCTTCGGCGGCTGGACGGCGTTGATGCTGCGCCGTGCCGGCGCCGAGGTCACGCTCGTGGACGCGTGGGGCCCGGGTCACGCACGCGCGAGTTCGGGCGGCGAGACGCGCGTGCTGCGTGGCACGTACGGCGAACGGACCATCTACACCCGCATGGCCGCGCGGGCGATGCAGCTGTGGCGAGACCACGATGCCGCGACCGGGCGACGCTTCTTCGTCCGCACGGGCGCCCTCTGGATGTTCGGCGACGACGATGCGTTCGGCCGCGCATCGGTGGACCCGATGCGTGAGGCCGGGCTGCACGTCGAGTGGATCGACGTGGACCAGGCCCGCGCCCGCTGGCCGCAGGTGGCCTTCGACGACGTGTCGCGTGTGCTGTGGGAGCCGGAGGCGGGCTTCGCGCATGCCCGGCGCGCCTGCGAACACGTCGTCGAGTCGTTCGTTGCCGAGGGCGGACGCTACGTCGTCGGCCACGTGGCGCCGGTGAGGGCGCCGGGTGGCAACCTCGACGCCGTCGCGGTTGGCGGTGACGCTCTCGAGGCCGACCGCTTCGTCCTTGCCGCCGGTCCGTGGCTCGGGGCCCTCCTGCCCGACGTCGTCGGCACGCGCATCCGGCCGTCGCGGCAGGAGTCGTTCTATTTCGGCACGCCGGCCGGCGATTCGCGCTGGCTGCCGCCCGAGATGCCGGTCTGGCTCGACTACGGCAGCCGCGGGATGACCTACGGCATTCCCGGCAATGCCAACCGCGGCTTCAAGGTGGCCGACGACACGTACGGCGCGACGTTCGACCCGACCCACGGCGACAGGTCGCACACGCCGGAGATGCTCGCCGAGGCGCGCGCGTTCCTGCGCAGGCGTTTTCCGGCCATTGCCGACGCCCCGCTGCTCGGCTCCGAGGTGTGCCAGTACGAGCTGACGTCCGACTCGCACTTCCTGATCGATCGGCACCCGGGTGCCCCGAACGTGTGGATCGTCGGCGGCGGCTCCGGGCACGGTTTCAAGATGGGCCCGGCCATCGGCGAGTACGTCACCGGTCTCGTGTTCGACGATGCCGAACCGGCTGCGGCGTTCCGCCTGGCGCATCGATAGCGGCAGGCGACGCTGGCGATTGCCGCGGGGATCAGCGGTCCGGTTCCCCGGTTTCCGGCATCGCCGACGTGTGAGGTCGCGCTTGCGCAACGCGAAGGGCTCGGGTAGCGTTGGCTCGGGTCGTGACCCGGAACGCTGCGATGACGACACCCGAGACCGCGAGTGTGCGATTCCGATGGCCGTGGCTCGTCGTGCCCGGCGTGCTGATCGGCCTGCTCGTCGGCGTCGGCGCCTTCACGTTCGTGTACGCGAAGGGCGCCTCTTACCTGACCAACGATCCCGCGGCCTGTGCCAACTGTCACGTGATGAACGAGCAGTACGACGGCTGGACGCGCGCCAGCCATCGCGCCGTGGCCGTGTGCAACGACTGCCACACGCCGTCGGGCGCCGTTGCCAAGTACGTGACGAAGGCCAACAATGGCTTCTGGCACTCCTTTGCCTTCACCACCGGCTGGTACCCCGAGCACATCCGGGCGACGCCTCGTAACAAGGCCATCACCGAAGCGTCGTGCCAGAAATGCCACGCGGCGGTTACGGCTGAGATCCAGACGTCCCACCCGCGGGGTGAGGCGATGTCCTGCGTCCGCTGCCACGACTCGGTGGGCCACCTGCGCTGAAAACATGACCACCACGCTGCCTGCGAGGAGATGCGCCCGTGACCACGACTGACGGTTCGCCCGAACGGGGACGCGCTCGACGGCCCGGATGGAAGCTGCTCGCGGGCACCGCGGCGCTCGCCGCCCTGTTCGCGGTCGGCGTCACGGCACTGCTCGTGAACATCTTCGAGCGCAAGCAGGAGGCGCGCGACACGTTCTTCCGCGTCGTCGAGCTCGACGACGAGACGACGGACCCCGAGATCTGGGGCAAGAACTTCCCGTTCCAGTACGACACCTACAAGCGCACGGTGGACCAGGAGCGCACGCGTTATGGCGGCAGCGAGGCCGTGCCGCGGTCGCCGACCGCGGCCGATCCGCGCACGGTCGTCGCCCAGTCGCGCCTCGAGGAGGATCCGCGGCTGAAGACGATGTGGGCCGGATACCCGTTCTCCCACGACTTCCGTGAGGAGCGCGGGCACGCCTACATGCTGACCGACCAGATCTATACCGAGCGCCAGCAGGTCGCCAGGCAGCCCGGCACCTGCATCCATTGCCACGGGTCCGTCTACGTGCCCTACAAGAAGCTGGGCGGAGGCGACCTGATCAAGGGCTTCGAGATCATGAACCAGATGCCCTTCGGCGAGGCCCGCAAGCACGTGGACCACCCCGTGGCGTGCATCGACTGCCATGCGCCCGACACGATGCAGTTGCGGGTGACGCGGCCCGGCTTCCTCGAGGGCATCAGGCTCGTGAAGGCGAAGCAGGGGATCGAGAACTACGACGTGAACACGATGGCCACGCGGCAGGAGATGCGCACCTACGTCTGCGGCCAGTGCCACGTCGAGTACTACTTCAAGGGGACCGAGAAGCGGCTCACCTACCCCTGGCACAACGGCATCAAGGCCGACGAGATCCTGGCGTACTACGACAAGGAAGGCTTCTCCGACTGGACGCACGCCGAGACGGGTGCCGCCACGCTCAAGGCGCAGCACCCGGAGTTCGAGCTCTACAACCAGGGCATCCACGCGCGCTCAGGCGTGGCCTGCGCCGACTGCCACATGCCCTACCAGAGGCAGGGCGCGCTGAAGGTCACCGATCACCAGGTCCGCAGCCCGCTGCTCAACATCAACCGCGCATGCCAGAGCTGCCACAAGTGGTCGGAGGCCGAGCTCCTCACGCGCGCCGAGACCATCCAGGAGCGCGTCTTCGCCCTGCGCAACCGCGCCATGGACGCACTCGTCGCGCTCATCGCCGACCAGAAGGCCGCGCGCGAGCGTGGCGCCACCGACGCGCAGCTGGCCGAGCCTCGTCGCCAGCAGCGCTCCGCGCAGTTCCTGCTCGATTTCGTCGAAGCCGAGAACTCGATGGGGTTCCACGCACCGGAGGAGGCCGAACGGCTGCTCGCGGTGTCGATCGACCTCGCGCGCCAGGGGCAGATTGCCCTCCTGCGCAGCGGCGCGCCGCAATAAAGGGGGATGCAGGGCGCGCTCGGGGAGCGCGCCCTGCCTTCCGCGCGCCGCACCTGTAGCGCGCCCTACCTGCCGATGCGGAGCACCTGCTCGACGTAGGCGAACCAGAGACGGTCGCCCCTGAAGGTGCCGGTGACGACGCGGCCTCCCGAGACGTGGCCGACGAACGCGTTCACCGACCACTGCCGCGTGATCGTCACGTCGGCCGAGGCCTCGATGGACGTCCCGAGGTCGCGCGATCCGTTCGATCGCCGTCCGGAGTAGCCGAACGCGCCGCCTTCCTCGAGTGTCGCGCCGCTGCCGATGTACCAGAGGTCGGCGGACGAGGCGAGCCGGAGCGCGTGCACGTCGAGCCGTAGCCCCACACGCGGCGTCGGCCGCGCCATCACCTGCACGAACGCATCGTCCACGTTCATCGTCGAGAACGTCGTCGTCTGCGAGTAGCGCCGGACGGTCGGCAGCACCGGGAAGTACGTGCCGTGCGTGCCGTCCGTTGCCGACTCGTCGCCGCTCGTGTGCAGCAGGCCCGCCCGCACCCACGGCGCCCATCGGGCCGACGTCCACTGGTAGCCGCCTTCGAGGGCGACGGCGGCGCCCTCGTGATCCTGCCCGTACCAGTCGCCGCGCTGCAGCACACCCCACGCGAGCGCATCGGCCGACCCCGGTCCCACCGGGTACGAGCCGACGAGCGAGCCTCCGTAACTCGTGATGCCGACGTCCACCGCGGCCGCACTGCGCCCCATGTTGTCGGGCCGCTGGGTGACGCGGCGATCGTCGTCGTACCGCAGGACGAACGCCTGCAGTTGTGTGCGTGGGAGTCTCGAGTTCGGCTGCACGCTCACGGTGCCGCCGACAACGCTGACGTCGTCGATCGTGGGGCCCGCGACGCGTGCGAATCCGCCCTGCGTGGGCCGGAACGCGATGGCGGTGGCCTTCACGACACCGCGCGTGAGGTCGCCGCGCACGCCGTCGAAGCCGCGCTGGTAGATGGACCATTCGAACTCGCCAAGGATGCGCGAGTCGAGCCGCTGCCTCTTCAGGGCCTCGATGCGTGCATTGCCGCTCGGCGCCTCGGCGCCCGAGGCATAGGCCATCCGGCCGACGGTGACGTCGAGGCCCGGCAGCACCTGCCTGAACCGCGCGTTCGCGTACCGGAGCCAGAGCTGCTGGGGGTGCGTGCGGCGGCCGCCCTGGTCGTAGTAGAGCGCGCCGAGCCCGAGCGGGCCGGGGCCGCTTGCCGACGTCGGCAACCCGAGGAACCCGACGTGCTGCGCCGTGAGCTGGACGTCGATGCGCGACCATGCGCGCTTCAGCTCGACCTGGAGGCGATTGGCGAGGTAGGTGGAATCGGGTTGTCCACCCCCCGGCTCCGGCTCGAAGAAGCGCCATGATTCGAGTCGTGTCGTGTCACGCACCGAGAGTTCGAACCCTCCGGGTGCACTCGACGCCGCTGGCGCCTGCGCATGGACGGGCGGCGCCCCGGCAGAGGCGAGGACGATGGCAAGACCAGGGATCGACAGGCGGAAGGCACGCGGCGTCACAGGGCGGGGGAGAGCAAGCTCGATGCCGTCGTTCCGGCCGGTCCACACCGGGGTTGCGCACGGCTGCGCCGCAGATGCCGCGTGGCCGGGCACGGACTTCTCCAGCCGCGGCCGGTGAAAGTCCGCGGCCGCGACGCAACTGTCCACCATTTCCCGCCCGGCACGTAATTGCCGGCATGATGACGAGATTCCCCTTCGTGCGGATGGCACAGGCGCTTGGTGCGAGGGCGCTGTTCGGCGTCCTCTGCCTGGCCACGGCGCCGACGCCCGTCTGCGCGCGGCAGGTCGAGGCGCAGCCCGTGCGTCCGCCCGCGCCCGTCGCGGTCGCACCTGCCCCGCCCGTTGCCGTGGCGCCATCCGTGGTGGACCAGAACGCCCACGAGACGCGCGAGCAGTTGCGACAGCTGCTCTCCGATCACCCGCCCGCGTTGCGCGAAGTGCTCCAGCGCGACCCGGGCCTGCTCACGAATGCCGACTACCTCGCCCCGTATCCCCGCGTGGCGGCGTTCATCGCCGGTCACCCGGAAGTCGCGCGGGCTCCGGCGTTCTACCTGGGCAGCCCCGTGCAGCACGAGGAGCGCAGCGGCGACTGGATGTGGCGCGAGATGTTCAGCGCGGTGACGATGGGCTCGCTGTTCCTCCTCCTCGGGCTCGGTTTCGGCTGGATCGTGCGCACGGCGCTGGATCATCGCCGCTGGCAGCGCGTGTCGAAGGTGCAGGTCGAGACGCACAGCAAGATCCTCGATCGCCTCACGTCGAGCGAGGATCTCCGGGCCTACATGTCCAGTCCGGCCGGCCGGCAGTTCCTGGAGTCCGCCCCAATCGCACTCGACGCAGGTCGACAGGGATCGATTGCGGCACCGGTTGCGCGCATCATGTGGTCGATGCAGGTCGGTGTGGTGACGCTGCTCGGTGGACTTGCGCTGTTGGTCGTCAGCCGCTCGGTGATTGACGATGCCGCGCAGCCCCTGCGCGTCCTGGGCGTGCTGTCGATGGCCATCGGCGCAGGCTTCCTGGTCTCGGCCGGCCTGTCGTACGCGCTGTCGCGTCACCTCGGTCTCTTCCGCGCGACGGCATCCGATGGCCGACCCTCCGTCCCGCAGGCGTGACATGCACGAACACGGCACCGACGTCCTCCCGCTCGCTCCAGCCGCTGCCGGCGAGACCTTCGTGGTGCGCGAGGACGAGTTCCGCCTGATCTACGACAGGACGTCGCGGCCGCTGTGGGCATACCTGTGGCGCCTGACCCGCGACGCGCACGTCGCCGACGACCTGCTGCAGGAGACGTACTACCGGTTCCTGCGAACGCCGGGGCACTACGAGAACGCGGATCACGAGCGCCATGCGCTCTATCGGATCGCGACCAACCTCGTGCACGACGCGCGCCGCCGGGTGCGCCCGGCCATGGTGTCGATCGACGACACGGCCGGCGACACGCTGCCGGGGTCGCGCGACGCCGTCCACGCGAGTTGCGATCGCGCCGACGTGCAGCGCGCGCTCGCGCAGTTGAAGGCGCGCGACAAGGAACTGTTGTGGCTCGCGTATGCCGAGGGATCGTCACACCGCGAGATTGCCGCGTCCCTGGGGTTGAGCGCCGGCAGCGTCAGGACGCTGCTGTTCCGCGCGCGCCGGCGGTTCGCGGCGCTGTTGCCGCGCACGTCGCGGAAGGGAGAGGCGTGATGCCGACCTGCGCCCACGAAGACTCGGTGCTCGCGGCGACGCGGGCCATGCCGGCCCAGCCGATGCCCGATGCGCTGCTCGCGCACATGGCCGACTGCGATGACTGCCGCGAACTGCACGTCGTGGCGTCGGTGCTCCGCGCGGATCGCGACGACGCGGTGGCGCACGCGCGGGTTCCGTCGGCGGGCCAGGTCTGGTGGCGGGCCGAACTGCGCGCCCGGCACGAAGCCGCGGCAGCCGCGACGCGGCCCATCACCGTCGTGAGCGGCCTTGCCGCGGCCTGCCTCGTCGGCCTCGTCGCGTCGCTGGCGGGCGTGCTCGTCGTGTGGCTCCAGCAGGCAGTTGGCGCGTGGCCCGCGCTCCCGGCAGGGCGGCTCGCTATGTGGCTCGCCCTCGCCGCAGTCGTCGTCGCAACGCCGCTCGTCCTGCTGTTCGTGCTCCGGGAGGAGTAGCTCACCCACCCATCCAGACCTGCACGGAGCGCACCTCACCGGGCTGTCCTTCGATTGCCAGCGCGCCGCACACGTCGGCGGCGGGGGGGCGCAGATCGCGCACGTAGAGCGGGGCGTCGTGGCCGGGCAGCCGCACGCGGCGCCAGCCGTCGGCATCCGGGTCGCCATCGACATCCACGCCGAGCCCCCCGCGCAACCCGGCTCCCGTCGTCTTCAGCACGGCTTCCTTGCGCGTCCACAACTGGTGGAACCGCGTCACGCGCGCCTCGCCATCGCAGGCCGCAAGTTGCGCATGGTCCTCGGGCGAGAAGAAGCGTCGTGCGAGCGCGAGGACGTCGCGCCGCGGGTCGACGTGCTCGACGTCCACGCCGATCGGTCCGCGATCGCAGACCGCCGCGGCGGCCAGGCCGCCGCCATGCGCGACGCTGACGTGCAGCGGCTGCGGCCGTCCGTCGCGAAACGTCACCCGCGGCTTGCCGGATGGGCCGACGGCCCAGCCCATCTCGCTGGGATCCGGGGCTGCTGGCGGGTCGGTCTCGAGAGAGATCCGCAAGGCGACGAGCATCCGCGCGGCGAGATGCGCGGCGAGGAAGAGCCCTTGTCCCGTGGGATGCAGCCGCGACCACCGCGCATGCTCGTCCTCGTCGAGGACGTGCGATGCGAGCGTGGCCGGCACCGCGGCGGCTGCCACGAACGTGACGTCGATCACCGGCCGTGAGGCGTCCACCCGACGAGGGTACTGCAAGCGATTGCCCGGCACCGAGCGCGGCGTGTACGATCGGTCAGACATCCGCCGCGTCACACGTTGCACACCTGATGGGCCCTGGCACAGCGATCCGGGGCAGAGCGAGGCGACATGCCCACACCACGTCTGCCCTGGGACGTCATCGTCCCCGAGGCGTCCGATCAGCGCGATGCGCGCACGCGCCAGGAACCCGCGCCACACGCCCCCTCACACGGTGCACGGATCCGCGTGTGCGTCCATGGCTCGGCGGCCGTGCGTCTCGCCGCCGTGCAGCGCCACGCGCGCGCGCACGCCGGCCGCGGCATCCGCGTCCTCGCCCCCACGCACGATCACGCGCACGATGCCGTCCGCCACGTGCTTGCCGACATGCCCGCGAGCCTGGGCGTCGACCGCGGCGGGTGGGTCGGCTTCAGCGTGCGCCTGGCGACACCTGCGCTCATCGCCAGGGGCCTGACGCCCGTCTCCGGCCTCGGCTTCGAGGCCGTTGTCGCGCGTGTCGTCGCCCGCGCCCGGGAGGAGGACGCGCTCGGCTACTTCGGTGATGCGAGCCGCCATCCGGGGTTCGTGCCCTCACTGGCGCGCACGCTGACCGACCTGCGGCTCGCGGGCGTCGAGCCGGCGCAGGTTGCCTCGGCAGACTGGAGCGCCGACGAGGCGTCGGCCGGCGATCGCGCGCGCGACGCGGCCCGCCGCCGCGATCTCGCGCGCCTCCTCGACGGCATCACGGCCTCGCTCGCCGAACTCGGGCACGCCGACCGTGCCGACGTGCTGCGGCTGGCCGTCGCCGCCGTTCGCGCGTCCACCGACGACGACACCGCGCTGCCGCTTGCGCTCGTGGACATCCCGCTCGCGAGTCGCCACGATGCCGACCTCGCGGCGGCGCTCGTGTCGCGGAGCGCGGCGGTGCTCGTCACGGCCCCGGTTGGCGACGCGTGGACGGCGCGGCTGCTCGCATCGCTCGATGCGCAGGACGTCGAGGACAAACCGGTCGCGGAGCACGACACCACGCCGGCGGCACTCGGGCGCGTCCAGGCAGGGCTGTTCGCGTCCGCGTCATCGGGCGACGCGCCGCGAGCCGGCGACGACTCGGTGACGTTCATCTCGGCACCGGGCGAAGGCCGTGAATGCGTGGAAGTGGTGCGCGCGCTGCTCACCCATGCCGAGCGCGGCACGCCGTTCGACCGCATGGCCATCGTCATGCGCGCGCCCGAGTTGTACGCCAGCCATCTCGAGACCGCGCTGCGTCGGGCAGGCATCCCCGCGTACTTCGGCCGCGGCACGCGCCGTCCCGACCCGTCGGGGCGTGCCTTCCTCGCGCTGCTCGCGTGCGCCGTGGAGGATCTCTCCGCACGGCGCTTCGCGGAGTACCTATCCCTCGGGCAGGTGCCGGGCGACGTACCGCGTCGGGATCATGAGCCGGCCCACGAGAGCCAACGCGTGGACGAGGCCGAGGCGCTCGGCCTTGGCGACTCCGCGGCAGGCGATACCGACGATGGCTCCGAGGCTGGCCCCGAGGGTGGGGACGACACGGGGAAGCGATCGCCGTGGCGGTGGGAGGCCGTCCTCAACGATGCGCAGGTGATTGCCGGCGCCGACCGCTGGGGTCGACGGCTGCGCGGGTACCGCGAGGAGATGGTGCTGCGGGCCGAGTCGGCATTGAAGGACGACCCGAGTTCCCCGCGCCACGAGAGCCTCGCGCGGCGCGTGACATGGACCGACGAGCTGCTGGAGTTTGCCGGCGACGTGATTGGCGACATGTCTGCCTGGCCGGCGGCCGACGACTGGCGCGGCTGGATCGATCGCCTGCGGGCACTCGCCCCGCGGGTACTCGCGCGGCCCGACCGCGTCACCGCGACGCTTGCCGAACTGCACCCGCTCGACGGCGTGGCGCACGTCAGCCTCGCCGAGGTCCGCGACGTGCTGCACGACCGGCTGACGCACCTGGCCGTGCCGCCGCCCGCGCACCGGTACGGGCGTGTGTTCGTCGGCACTCCCGACCAGGTCCGCGCGCGCGTGTTCGACGTCGTGTGCGTGCCGGGCCTGTCAGAACGCGTGTTTCCGCAGCGAAGCCGGCAGGATCCGCTGTTGCTCGACGGCGAACGGGCGGCAATCTCGCCTGACCTCGCCGTGGACGACGACCGCCTCGCCGGCGAACGCGTGCAGCTTCGCCTTGCCGCCGGCGCGGCCTCGCGCGTCCTGCTCGCGTCGTATGCCTCCATGGACACCGCGCAGGCGCGGCCGCGCGTGCCGTCGTTCTACGCGGTGGATGTGCAGCGCGCCGTGAGTGGCCGTGTCCCGGGCTACGAGGACCTGATCCGCGACGCGCAGCAGCGAAGCGGCGCGCGCCTCGCGTGGCCCGCGCCCCAGGATCCGACGAGCGCCATCGATGCCGCCGAGCACGACCTCGGCACGCTGCAACGCTACCTGCGGGGCGGGGAGGCCGACGTCCGGGGCCGGGCACGCTACCTGTTCGACCTGAACCCGGCGCTGCGACGGGCGCTCATCGCGCGTCACCAGCGGCTCGCCCGCCACTGGACCGCGCACGACGGGCTCGTGATCGACCCGGCCACGCTCGCGGCGCACCGGCTGCAGGCGCGTACGTACTCGGCCTCGGCGCTGCAGCGCTACGCGACGTGCCCGTACCAGTTCTACCTCTCGACGATCCTGCGGCTCGAACCTCGCGAGGACGCGATGCCGCTCACCACGCTCGATCCGCTCACGCGCGGGTCGATGGTCCACGAGATGCTCGCCAGGATCATGCGCGAGCTCATCGCCCGCGGCTGGGCCCCCCTCGACGCCGCACATGTCCCCGATGCCGAGGCGATTGCCGATGCCCTCGTCACGGAGGTCGCGGCTGCCCACGCCGATGCGCTGATGCCCCCGATCGCCCGCGTCTGGGAGGACGCGGTGGCCGTGATGCGCCGTGACGTCCTCGGGTGGGTACGTCGCCTGCCCAGTGAGGGCGACGGCGACGCATGGACGCCCGTCCACGTCGAGATGGGGCTCGGGTTCTCCGGTGGCTTCGGACTCGACGAGGCCAGCCGCCGCGAGCACGTCGTGCTGCCGGACGGTACCCGCCTGCACGGTGTCGTGGACCTCATCGAGCGCCGCGGCGTCGGCGAGTACCGCATCACGGACTACAAGACCGGACGCTACCGGCTGCGCGACAACGTCGTCGTGAACGGCGGGCGCACGCTGCAGCCCATCCTCTACGCGATGGCGGTCGAGGCCGCGTTCGAGGGCCGCGTGACGTCCTCACGCCTGTACTACTGCACGACCGACGGCGACTACAGGTCGCGGGAGTGGCCGACGACGGGGGCCGATGGCGACGACACCCGCCGCCAGGGCCTCGACGTGCTCGCGCACGTGGATCAGGCAGTGGCCGCCGGGACGCTGCCGGCCGCACCGGACGCGGAGGCCTGCACGTGGTGCGACTTCGCGGCGGTCTGCGGCCCCGATGCGCAGCACCAGAACGACAGGAAGGACAGGAAAGCCATCGCTGACCTGATTGCGCTGCGGAGGGTGCGATGACGACCTCGAAGCCGCCCCTCGTGGACCACGTCGATCGCGAACGCATCCGCACGGCACTCACGTCCACCCTCGTCGTCGAGGCGGCGGCGGGCACCGGCAAGACGACCGAGCTCGTCTGGCGCATGGTGAACACGCTCGCGGCCGGGCATGCCTCGATCGACGGCATGGTCGCCGTGACGTTCACCGAGAAGGCGGCAGGCGAGCTGAAGCTGCGGTTGCGCGAGGAGATCGAGCGGGCACGCAGCGGCGCCACCGGTGACGAACGCGGCCGGCTCGAGCACGCGCTCGCGCACCTCGAGGACGCTCACGTCAGCACCATCCACGGCTTCTGCGCCGACATGCTCCGCCAGCGGCCGGTCGAGGCCGACGTGGACCCGCGATTCGAGGTGCTGCTCGAGCCGGTGGCCAACCACGTGCTCGACATGGTCGTGGAGCAGTGGCTGGCCGAGTCGCTCGAGACACCGGGTGAGGGCGTGCGGCGCGTGCTGCGCCGGACGTTCCGCGGCGAGGACGGCGAGTCCGGTCCACGCGCCGCGCTGCGGCGCGCCGTCCGCGATCTCGCCGACTGGCGCGATTTCACCACGCCCTGGCGACGCGACCCGCTCGACAGGCGTGGCCGGATCGCCGAGGTCATGGCGGCAGTTCACGACTTCGCGACGCTGTCGGCCGGAGGCGCGCCGGGCGACAACCTGTTTGCCGACACCGGGCGGATCCGCGAGTTCGCGCGGCAGCACCCGCGCGAGATCCCGGATGGCCCGCTCGGCGAGGACGTGCTCGACGGGCTCGAGGCCCTGCTCGGGCCGCTCTCGCGCAGCGAGGCATTCACGCGCTGTCGCACGGGCTCGCCGCGTGCGCCGTACGCCGCCGGCGTGACGCGCGACCAGGTGCGCACGGCCCATGCGTCCCTGCGCGCGCTGATCGACGAGGTCACGGCCGCGCTCGACGCCGATCTCGCAGCCGCGCTCCAGCAGGAACTCCAGCCCTGCCTCGCGCGCTACGCACGCGCCAAGGCAGACAGGGGCGCCCTCGACTTCACCGACCTGCTCGTCCGGGCACGCGACCTGCTGCAGGGCGACCGGCTCGTGCGCGCCGACTTCCAGCGGCGCTTCCAGCGCCTCTTCGTCGACGAGTTCCAGGACACCGACCCCATCCAGGCCGAGATCCTGCTCCTGCTCGCAGCAGACACGGCCGACCAAGCCGACTGGACGCGCGTTTGCCCCATCCCCGGCAAGCTCTTCATCGTCGGCGACCCGAAGCAGGCCATCTACCGGTTCCGCCGTGCAGACGTCGAGACGTACTGGCGCGTCAAGCGTCAGCTCGTGGACGCCGGAGCCGTGGCCTGCGAGCTGCGCACCTGCTTCCGCAGCGTGCCGGCGCTGCAGCGGGCCATCAACACCGCCTTTGCCGACATCATGGACGGCGACCCCGGCGCCGCGCAGGCGCCGTACGTGCCACTCCAGCCGGTGCGCGAGGATGTCGCCACGCAGCCCGCACTCGTCGCGCTGCCCGTGCCCCGCCCGTACGCGACGCGCAACGTCAGCGGCGCGGCCATCGAGGCGTCGCTGCCCGACGCCGTCGGCGCCTTCGTGGACTGGCTCGTGCGCGACAGCGGCTGGACCGTGTCGGAGCGGTCCACAGGCGGGGAGGAGGCGCGCGTCCCCATCCAGGCGCGTCACGTCGCCATCCTGTTCCGGCGCTTCACGAGCTGGGGCGACGACGTCACGCGGCCGTACGTGAAGGCGCTCGAGGCCCGGCAGCTGCCGCACCTGCTCGTCGGGGGGCGGAGCTTCCACGAGCGGGACGAAGTCGATGCGCTGCGCGTCGCGCTGTGCGCCGTCGAGTGGCCAGACGACGAACTGTCGGTCTATGCGACGCTGCGCGGCGCGTTCTTCGCGTTTCCCGACCACGACCTGTTCGCGTACCGCGAAGCGCACGGCCGCCGGCTGCACCCGTTTGCGGCGGGGACGGACGCCACCGATGCTGCCGGGGACGAGATCGACGAGGCGCTGCAGTTGTTGCGGCGCCTGCACCGGCAGCGCAACCGCGCCCCCGTTCACGACACCGTGCAGGCCCTGCTGCGCGCCACGCGCGCGCACGCGGGGCTCGCGTTGCGTCCGGGCGGCGAGCAGGCCCTCGCCAACGTGCTGCACGTCGTCGAACTCGCGCGGCAGTACGAGTCGGCCGATGGCGCGTCGTTTCGCGGGTTCGTCCAGCACCTGCTCGACGAGACGTACACGGAAGCCGCCGAGAGCCCGATCCTCGAGGAGGGCACCGATGGCGTGCGGTTGATGACCGTCCACAAGGCGAAGGGCCTCGAGTTCCCCGTCGTCATCCTCGCCGACATCACGTGCCGGCTCGCGAACGACCGCCCCATGCGCGCGCTCGTCGCTCCCGAGCGGCTGTGCGTGCAGGTGCTGGCCGGCTGCGCGCCAGCCGAGCTCGTCGAGTTGCGGCCGGGGGAGCTGGCCCGCGACCGCGCCGAGGGCCATCGGCTCGCCTACGTTGCCGCCACGCGCGCACGCGACCTGCTCGTGGTGCCCGGCGTCGGTGACGAGCCCTATCCGGGGCCGAAGCACGGCGAGCGATGGATCGACGTGCTCAACGCCGCCATCTATCCCGAGCGGCCATGGCCGGCTCCCGACGATGCCGTCGGTTGTCCGCCGTTCGGACGCGACACGGTCATGGAGCGGCCCGACGAAGAGATGGTGTTTGCCGCACCGGTGCGGCCGGGGCGCTACACGCTCGGCGCATCCGATGCTCCGTACGACGTGACATGGTGGGACCCCTACGTCCTCCACCTCGGTGCGCAGGCGACGTTCGGCAAGCGGCAGGCGGCACTCATCGACAGGCAGGCCCCCGAGTCGCGCGTGCACGAAGGGCTCCAGGCCGTCGATCACTGGACGCAGCTGCACGAGATGCGGCTGGCCCATGGCCGTGTGCCGTCACTGTCGGTCCGGACCGCCACCGATGCCGCACGATCGCTCGCCGTACCGGTGGACGACGTGGACATCGAGACCGTGCCGTCGCGCGGCCCGCGAGTCGGCGGCCGCCTGTTCGGCGCGCTCGCGCACGAGGTGCTCGCCGCGGTGGATCTCGCGGCCTCCGCCTCCGACGTCGCCGCCGCGGCGGCATTCAAGGCGCGCGTCCTCGGCGCGCCGCAGGCCGTCACCGAGGCGGTGGCCCTCGCAGTGCACCACGCCCTTGGCCATCCGCTGCTGCGGCGAGCGGCCGTGGCTGGACAATGCCGGCGGGAGGCGCCAATCACGCTGCGCCTCGACGACGGCACGCTCGTCGAGGGCCAGCTCGATCTCGCGTTCGAGGATGCTGACGGGTGGACGGTCGTGGACTTCAAGACCGACGCCGACCTCGACGCGAGCCTCGACATGTATCGGCGCCAGGTCGCGCTGTATGCGCAGGCGCTGTCGGTGGCGACGACCCGGCCGGTGCGGGGCGTGATCCTCAGGATCTGAACAGTGTGGAGTCCGTCTGTCGTCCAGGACGACACGACGACTCCTCAGGACGCGGGACCAGCGGCATCAGGGCTGGCTCGGCGTTTGCTGTACAACAGACAGGCGCCGCGCGCCCGCACTGCCGATGGTCGATCAGTCTCGCGAACCCCCCGTGCCTCCAGACGACGCCGACGAGCCCACCGTCGTCGCGTTCCCGGGCAGCGTGCGCAGCGTGGCCCTGACCATCGTGGCCGTCGTTGCGGCCACCTGGGCGCTGTACGTGATGAAGAGCCTGCTGGTGCCGCTCCTGCTGGGCGTGATCATCAGCCTCGTGCTCGCGCCGCTCGTGGACGGCCTGCGCCGGGTCGGGCTGCCGAGAGCCCTCGGCGCCGCATTCGTTCTCGCAGGCCTCGTCGGCACGCTGGGCGGTGTCGGCTATCACCTCGCCGAGCCCGCTGCGTCACTTGCCGACGACCTGCCGCGGGTGGCTCGGGAGGCGCGCCGGGCCATCGTGCGCAATGCCGCGAGCCGCGATGGGGCGGTTGCGAACATCCAGCAGGCCGCCGAGGAGATCTCGCAGGCCGCCAGGAGCGGGCCGCGCGACCGCAGCGGCGCGCAACCGGTGCGGGTGGTGGACGCGCCGGCGCAACTGCGCGACTACATCACGGCCGGGACCGGGATCGGCGCGCAGGTGCTGCTCGTCTTCTTCCTCGTGTTCTTCCTGCTGTCTGCCGGCGATCTGTACAAGCGCAAGCTGGTGAAGCTGACGGGCCCGTCACTGAGCCGCAAGAAGATCACGGTGCAGATCATCGACGAAATCAACGAGCAGATCGGCGTCTACCTCAGGACGCTCGTCCTCGTCAGCACCATCGTCGGCATCGCGACATGGCTCGGCTACCTGTGGGTGGGGATGCCGAACGCCGCGATCTGGGGACTGCTCGCCGGCGTGGCAAACGGCGTGCCCTACGTCGGGCCCACGCTCGTCTCGGTTGCGGCGTCGGTCATGGCCTACGCGCACTTCGAGTCGATTGGCGGTGCACTGATGGTCGGTGGCATCCAGGTCGCCATCACGTCGCTCGAGGGCTTCCTGCTCACGCCGATGCTCATGAGCCGATCGGCCCGCATGAACCCGGTGGCGATGTTCGTGGGCCTGCTGTTCTGGGGGTGGCTCTGGGGCACGTGGGGCGTCGTGCTCGGCGTGCCGATGCTGATGGCCATCAAGGTGATTGCCGATCGCGTGGAAGACCTCCACGCGGTCGGCGAACTGCTCGGCGACTAGCGGACCGGTCAGTCGCCGAGCACGGCGCGAACCGTCTCGAGCACCTGATCGGGCGTGAACGGCTTCGCGAGGACCGCCGAGGCACCCATGGCGCGGGCGACATCGAGGAACCCGCCATCGAATGCGCCCGACATCGCCACCACCGGCACGTCGGGTTGCTCCTGCCGCATGCGGCGGATCGTCTCGAGTCCCTCGTGGTCGGGCATCACGAGGTCGGTCAGCAGCAGGTCCACGTGTTGCTCGCCGCACAGGCGCAGCGCCTCGAGCCCGTTGGTGGCCTGCCGCACCTCATAACCCGCCCCGGCAAGTGTCGCCGCGAGCAGCAGCCGAAGTCCCGGCTCGTCGTCGGCGACGACGATGCGCCGGCCGGCTGTCGGCGTCGGGTGGGACTTGCTGTCGTGTGCGTGCGGAGTCATGGCATCGCCGCCTCCCTCGGACGAGTCCTGTTGGTGCGCCGCGAGCACCTCGCGCACGCGCTGCACCAACTCGGTGGGCGTGAAGGGCTTGGCGAGGTGATGGCGCCCCGCGTCGAGCGCGGCGTCCTGACCAATGGCGTCGGCCGTGTAGCCGCTCATGTACAACACCGCGAGGCCTGGCTGCTGCCGACGCAGCGTGTCGGCCACCTCGCGGCCGCTCATCCGCGGCATCACGACATCGGTGAGCAGCAGGTCCACGCGCGCGCCGCTCGCCGCCGCGAGGGCCACCGCCTCGTCGCCGTGCGCCGCCGCGAGCACGTCGTAACCGTGGGCCCGCAGGACGTCGGCGGCAAGCCGCCGCACGGCTTCGTGATCCTCGACCACGAGCACCGTGCCCTGCCCGTCAGCCGTCCGTGCGTCAGCATACCCCGATGCCACATCAGTGGCCGCGGGCCTGTCGGACTGCGGCAGGTAGATGGTGAACGTCGTTCCCCTGTCGGGCGCGGTACGGACCGCGAGGTGGCCGCCGCTCTGCCTGATGATGCCGTAGGCCACCGGGAGGCCGAGGCCGGAACTGCGGCCCTTGCCCTTTGTCGTGAAGAACGGCTCGAAGATCCTCCGCAGGGTCTCCTCGTCCATCCCGATGCCCGTGTCGACCACGGTCAGGGCCACGAAGGCTCCCGCCGCGAGATCGTGCCGCGCGGCCGTCTCGGCATCGACGTCGATTGTCGATGCCCCGAACGTCAGCGTCCCGCCCGAGGGCATCGCGTCCGACGCGTTGATGGCGAGGTTCACGAGCACCTGCTCGAGCTGCACCGGATCGGCCATCACGGCCGGCAGCGCGTCCGGCAACACCGTTTGCAGCACGATGTCGGCACGCAGCAGCCGGTCGAGCATGGGCCGCAGGTGTTCGACCACGCGGCCGACGTCGAGCGGCCGCGGCTGGAGCACCTGCCTCCGGCTGAAGGCCAGCAGCTGCTGCGTGAGCGCTGCGGCACGCTCACCGGCCTGCAGGATGCTGGCGGCGTCGGCCCGCAACGGATCGGATTCGTGCAGCCGCGCCAGCAGCAGCTGCGCATACCCGTTGATCACCGTGAGCAGGTTGTTGAAGTCGTGCGCCACGCCCCCCGCGAGCTGGCCCACTGCTTCCATCTTCTGGGACTGCGCAAGCTGTGCTTCGAGCTCCTTCTCCGCAGTGACGTCGGTGGCGAGCACGAGTCGGGCCCTGCGGCCCTCGTAGAGCGTCGGGTGTGACGACAGGCGGGCAAACAGCAGGGAGCCGTCCTTGCGCAGGTGACGCCAGGGGCCGCTGCGCTTGATCGTGTCGGGCGCCTCGTGGGCCGACGTACGCACCCGCTCGACGTCCTCCTGCGGACGGATGTCGAGAATCGTGCGCGCGAGGAACTCCTCCCGCGAGTACCCGTACATGGCCTCGGCCGCGGTGTTGACGCCGAGGAACGCCAGCGTCTCGACGTCGTAGATCCACATCGGCTGCGGGTTCTCCTGGAACAGGAGCCGGTCCTGCCGCTGCCGTTCGCGCAGGGCCTCGACCTGCGTCCGATCCGTCCCGTTCGCGTCCGACTCGCCGGCCACGGCCACCTCAGGGACGGACGCCACGCAGTTCTTCCTCGATCACCGCGGCGAAGGCGTCAACTGGCTGCGCGCCGCGCACTTCGCGGCCGTTCACGAAGAAGCCGGGCGTGCTGTTCAGCCCGAGTGACTCGCCCTGCGCGACGTCCTTCTGCACGGCTGCCTTCGCCTCGGGGCCGGCGAGGCACGCCGTGAACGCCGGCATGTCGAGCGACGCGGCGGCGGCGTAGCGCGCAAGCGTCGCGTCGCTCGCGTCGCTGCCCGCGTCGGCGTAGACGGCGTCGTGGAACTCCCAGAACCGATCCTGGCGGCCGGCGCACCATGCCGCCTCGGACACGCGCCGCGCCTGAGGGTGCAGCCCGTCGAGCGGCAGGTGCTTGTAGACGAGGCGCACCTGGCCCTTGTAGCGCTCGAGCAGCGTCGTCAGCGTCGGCTGCACGCGGCGGCAGAACGGGCAGTGGAAGTCGGAGTACTCGACGATCGTCACGGGCGCCGTGGCCACGCCGCGCACGGGCGCGCCCTCGATGTCCACCTCGGCGCGGAAAGGCGCCGGCCCGGCTAGCGTCACGGTCACGTCCGCCGAGGCACGCAGCCCGGCGACGACGGCGTCGCGGCGCGCCTCGCGCTGTTGCTCGGTCAGGAACTCGCGGATCTGCGGGCGCAGCTGCGCGGCGTCGCCGCGGATGCGCGCCCGGTTGGCCTCGATGAATGCGTCGATCTGTGGCTCGGTGACCGCCGTGACGCGGCTCGTGATCTCGGCCTGCTCGAAGGCCTCCACCGTGATGCCGCGGCGCGCCGCCTCGGCTTCGACAAGCCTTTGCGCGACGAGCGCCTCGAGCTGCTGCTTCTTCAGGTCGTACAACTGCTCCTCGAGCCGCGAGAGCTCGAGTCCCGCGGCCTTCCGGAGGTCCTGCTCCGTGATTGGCGTGCCGTTGACGGTCGCGAGCACGTCGCCCGGCGCGGCGGCCGCCGTGCCGGCGCCGCTGACTGGCTGGGCCGATGAGGACGATGACGTCGCGGTGCAGCCAGCGGCGAGCATGGCCGCCACCAGGGCAGAACAGATGCGCATGGAATCGTGAGTCTTCCTGCCCGGACGGCTAAGGCCGCACCCGGGCGATGTCGTAACCGCGTGTCTCGAGCAACTGCAGCAGGTTCCCGGGGCCCACGAGGTGCAGCGCCCCGACCGCGACGAACAATGCCTCGTGGGGCGCCTGGCGCCTCAGGGCGTCGATCCGATCGGCCATGCGGTGGTTCCGGGCCACGAGCACCTCGGCCTCGAACTTCCTCGCCAGCGCCGGATCTCCCGGCGTATGTGACAGCGCACCGGCCAGCTTGTCGGCGTCGCCTTGCAGGTACCACTCCACGAGCGCGGCACTCGTCGGCCCGGAGCCGGGCGACTCGAGCTCGTCGAGCGCCGCGTCGAGCAGCGCCGCCAGCTCCCCGGCAGTGAAGGCATCGAAGGTGCCGGCCTGCTCGGCCACGGTCTCCAGTCCGCCGACCTGCTTGCCGGCCGCCTCGGCGTCGGCGTAGAGCTGCGCGTCGAGCGACATCCTGCCTTCGAGCAAATCGGGCAGGTAGTCGAGTGTCGCCAACTGGGCCAGCGCGGCCCATGGCTTCAGGCGATCGAGCATCCCGACCAGCAGGGGTGCCACGGCGGGTGCGCGAGGCTCGATGGCTGCGCGCACGCGGGACTCGAGCCGCTCGAACCGTGCCTCCCCGATGATGGCACGAAGCCGCGTGTCGGCGGGCAGCAGGAGTGCCGCAGCCATCTGTGCCTGCGTCGCGCCGTCGAGGGGAACTTCGGTGACAACGCGATCGGCGCGAGCCAGGGCATCACGGACGGCCTGCGGCAGTGCCAGGACCCGGGCATCGGGCACGTGGATCGTACCGAACAACGCCACAGGCGTCGGACCGTGCCGGCCTTCCCAGAGGAGTGGCGCCGTCGTCGGTGACTGTCCGACAGCGAGGCTGGTCGTGCCGGCGACGAGCACGGCAAGCACGACAAGCAGCAGTGCCGGCGCAGTCCGAGGCGAACACATCGGCACTCATCGTGACACAGGAGGCCGGCCGGCGAGGATGCGCGCGGCTGCCGCCTTGCCCGCCACGACGCCGCTCGCCCAGGCCCACTGGAAGTTGAAGCCGCCGATCCGGCCATCCACGTCGCACACCTCGCCGCAGAGGAACAGGCCGCGACATGCGCGGGCCTCGAGTTGCGCCGAGAGCGCCGCGAGCGGCACCCCCCCGGCCGTGACCTCGGCCACCTCGAAGCCCCGCGTGCCGTCGGCAGGCAGGCGGTACGCCGTGCAGGCGGCCACGAGCCGTCGCCTTGCGCTGCGTGGCAGGGTCGCCGCGGAGTGATCGGCGGCCACGCCGGCCTCCTCGCAGATGGCGTCCGCGAGCCGGTCGGGCAGTGGCGGCGACAGCGCGCGGCGGACAGGCCGCGCGCCGAGCCGCTGGAGCCGATCGTCGAGATCCTCCGGCGACGTGCCGGGCAGCCAGTCCACGAGCAGTCCCGCGCCTTCGTCGTCCGCGCGTGCGGCGAGCCAGTGCCGGCTGACGTCGAGGACCGCAGGGCCCGAGACGCCGCGATGCGTACAGAGCAGTGCGCCGGAGACGCGTCGCAGGTGACGGCCGGTTCCGGTCACGACCATCAGGGCGACGTCGGCAGACAATCCGGCGCGAGCGCGCAGCGGGTGGCCATCCGGCAACGTCAGGGGGACGAGCGCTGGCGTGATGCGCGGCGTCAGCGGCAGGCCGAGAGCCCTGGCGATCGCGTACCCGGTGCCGTCCGACCCGGTCTTCGGCACGCTGCGTCCGCCCGTGGCCAGGATCACGGCGTCGGCGTGGATCGCGGCATCCGTTGCGTCCGTCACGACGAACCCATCGCCGGCGCCGACGATCCGCGCCACACGCCGGGGATGCAGGAGCTGCACGCCCGCACGGCGGGCCGCGCGGAGCAATGCGTCGAGCACGTCGCCTGCCCGGTCGCTCACGGGAAACAGCTTGCCCGTGTCCTCCCGCTTCAGCGCGACGCCCTCGGCGGCAAAGAACGCGCGCGTGGCGTCCACGTCGAATGCGCGCAGGATGCGGCGGATTGCTGGCGGCGTCGATCCGTTGAAGTCGCGCTCGTCGACGACGTGATGGGTGACGTTGCAGCGGCCGCCGCCCGCGATCAGGATCTTGGCGCCCAGGCGCGGTGCGCCATCGATGGCCACGACTGGGCGTCCGGGCGCGTTGCGGGCTGCCGTGATCGCTGCCATGAGTCCCGCTGCACCGGCGCCCACGACCGCAATCGCCGCTTTTTGCATCCTTAACAATCTTTTAGCTGCCGCTTAACCACTTCCTGCCCGGTCACGTCGTCCAATGGTACCGAGCCCCGGGGGAGGGGTGCGGGAACAAAGTCGGAAGTCGGAAGTTGGAAGTCAGAAGGGAAGTTCGAAGTCGGAAGTTCGAAGGGATACCCCCTTAAGACTTGAGACTTTCGTACTGATAGAGGGCATCGAGATGAAGCAGCACATCAGGAGTGTGGCGCTCGGGGCGTTGATGGGTGTGGCGGTGGCTGGCGTGGCGCGCGGGCAGGCGCCTGCGGCCGATGCCGCGCCGGCCGGGCAGGAGGCGTCGGCAAAGGGCGACCCTGCGAAGGCCCGTGCCGTAATTGACGCCGTGGTCAAGGCGATGGGCGGCGAGAAGGTCACGAAGATGACCGGGTTCACCGCCGAGGGCGAGTACCGGCAGGTGCTCGGCGAGCGCGAGATGACCGGCGGGATCGAGATGGCCGGCCTGATGCCCGACGCCTTCCAGGTGTCGCGGCAGTTCATGCGGCCAGACGGCATGGCCGGTCCCCGCATGACGCAGACCGTCAAGGGGAGCGAGGCCTTCCGCGATGCGACGGGCATGGGCGGTGGCGGCTTCATGCGCTTTGGCGGGCCCGGTGGCCCGGGCGGTCCCGGTGGCCAGGGTGGCCCCGGCGGTCCCGGTGCGGGTGGCCCTGGCGGACAGAACCGGCAGGACCCGGCCGTGATGATCAAGGCCGACCTCTATCGGACGCTGCTCGGCATCATGCCCGGATCGCCGGTGCTCTCGGGGCTGACCTTCACGCACGTGGCCGAGGCCGAGGCGCCGAGCGGCGTGGCCGATGTCATCGACATCAGCGGTCCCGACAACTTCCGTGCGCGGCTGTTCGTGGATCAGGCCGAGCATCGTCCGTTGATGCTCAGTTACATGATGCGCCAGCCGCGGGTGCGGCAGATGACGCCGCCGCCGGCGTTCAAGACCGACGAGGAGCGCCGCGCCTACTTCGAGGACATGCGGAAGAAGTTCGAGGCCGAACCGCCGCCGCCGCTCGTCGAGGCCCACGTGTACTACAGCGATTACCGCAAGGTCGATGGCGTCCTGCTGCCGCACCGGATCACGCGCCAGCTCGAAGGCGCGGTGCAGGAGGAGTGGACGATCGACAAGTACAAGGTCAATGCGCCGCTCAAGGCGGAGCAGTTCCAGAAGAAGTCGAGCAACTGACATGACGGCCCTGTTCCGGACCCTGCTGGCAGCCACGATCGTCGCTGCCGCCCTGGGCACGCCTGCGTTCGCGCAGGACCGCCCCGGCACGCTGACGGTCACCGTGTACGACACCACGGGTGCGGCGATTGCCGCCGCCAGCGTCAACCTCACCGCGCCCGACGGCACCGCCAGCCAGCAGCTGGCCGACGAGAAGGGCGTCGCGACGTTCACGACGCTCGTGCCCGGACGCTACGCGATCGTCGCGGAGTTCCCGGGGTTCGACCCCGGCGCGCTCGCCGACATCAACGTGCGGGCCGGCCGCACCACGCGGCAGGAGATCACCCTCGAGATCGCCGGCTTCGTGGAGCAGGTGGAGGTCGAGCAGGACACCGCGGATCGCGCCGTGACCGACTCGTTCTCGACCGCGCTCTCCGAGTCGCAGATCGAGGCGCTCGCCGACGATCCCGAGGAGATGGCGCAGCAGCTCGAGCAGCTCGCGGGCCCCGGCGCACGCATCCGCGTCAACGGCTTCGAGGGCGGGCAGCTGCCGCCCAAGTCGCAGATTCGCGAGATCCGCTTCCGCTTCGATCCGTTCGCCGCCGAGAACCACGACGCCGGCTTCCCGCGCGTGGACATCGTCACGCGCCCGGGTAACGGGCCGATCCGCAACAACGTCACGTTCGGCTTCCGCAACAACGCGTGGGACGCGCGCAACGCGTTCTCGTCCACGCGCGCCGACGGCCAGACGCGCCGCTTCGGCTGGTCCATCGACGGGCCGATCGTCAAGGGCCGGACCGGCTTCTCGCTGAACGTCCGCAGCAACAACGAGTACGACGTGCAGACGATCGTCGCGGAGGGCAAGACCTACAACGCGCTCGTCAACCAGCCGAGCGAGCGGCTCAGCGTGGACTTCAACGTCGAGCACGTCCTCACGAAGACCCACACGCTGCGCTTCTCGTTCGACCGCGACACGAACACCGCCGAGAACCTCGGCGTCGGGCTCTTCGACCTCGAGACGCGCGCCTACAATCGTGACGGCTTCACCAATCGCGTGCGGCTGTCCGACATCGGGACGTTCCGCAAGAAGTACCTGAACGAGATTCGTGCCCAGTACACCTGGCAGGAGCAGGAGTCGGTGTCGCTGAGCGACGCGACGACGATCCGCGTGCAGGAATGGGCGACGAGGGGCGGCGCGCAGGTGTCGGGCGGGCGGAAGTTCTGGGAACTGCAGGTTGCCGACAACCTCGACATCCCGCTCGGCCGCAAGCACAGCATCCGCACCGGTTTCGAGGTCGAGACCGGCAACTACAGTGGCGACGAGCTGCGCAACGCCAACGGGACGTTCACCTTCACCTCGCCCGAGGCCTTCGCGGCAAACACGCCGAACAACTTCACGATCCGACTCGGCAACCCGCTCGTCGAGTACCGCAACACCGAGCTCGGGCTGTTCGTGCAGGACGACTACCGGTTCCGCAAGAACCTGCTGCTCTCGTTCGGGGTGCGCTACGAGGCGCAGTCGCTCGTCTCCGACAAGGCGAACTTCGCCCCGCGCGCCGGGTTCACCTGGTCGCCGTTCCAGAGCAACCGCACGACGATCCGCGGCGGCGCCGGCATCTTCTACGACTGGTACGAGACCAGCACGTACGAGAGCGCGTTGCGTCAGGATGGCACGCGGCAGTACGACGAGATCATCCGCAACCCCTCGTACCCCGATCCCTACCTCGGGGGGACCGCCGTCGTGATCCCCGCCAGCATCGTCCGCATGGACAGCGACCTGAGCATGCCGACCGTGCGCCGCTACTCGCTCGGCATCGAGCAGCAGGTCCTCAGCTGGCTGCGCGTGCGGGCGAACTACTTCGACCAGTACGGCTGGAACCAGTTCCGCGCCCGGAACGTCAACGCGCCGGTCAACGGCGTCCGTCCGGACCCGCTGCTCGGGAACGTCACGCTCATCGAGACGACGGCGAGCGCGGAGAGCCGCGGGCTCGACATGAACCTGAACTTCAACTACCAGCCGCGTCGCCTGTTCGGCGTGTTCGGGTACCAGATCGGCAAGCGGGAGAACTACGCCGACAGCGCGTTGTCGCTGCCGGTCGACAGCCTCGACCTCGAGGCCGAATGGGGCCCTGCGGCCGACGACATCCGTCACCGCATCTTCAGCTTCGTGAGCACCGACCTGATGTGGGGGCTGCGTCTCGGCCTCAACTACCGGGCGATGTCGGGCCGGCCCTACAACATCACGAGCGGCTTGGACAGCAACGGCGACGGCATCATCAACGAGCGTCCTGACGGCTACGCGCGCAACGCGGGCCGCCTGCCGTGGCAGAGCAACACGGACCTCCGCCTCAGCTGGAGCCGCGGCCTCGGCCCGCAGCGGACGCAGGGTGGCCCCGGCGGTCGTGGGGGCGGTCCCATGGTCATGGGTGGCGGCCCCGGCGGCGGTGGTGGCCGTGGCGGCGGCGGTGGCTTCGGTGGGCCGATGAGCGGCGGCGACCGCGCGGTGCGCCTCGAGGTCTACCTGCAGACGTTCAACGTGTTCAACCAGGTGAACTTCATCAACTATGGCGCCGTGCTGGCCAACACCAGGAGCTTCGGCGTGGCAAGCGCGGCCATGCCGGGCCGGCGGCTCGAACTCGGTTTCCGCGTCGGGTTCTAGGCCCGGCCCAGTCTCGACCTCTCGACGGGCCTCCTTCCCCTTCCCCTGGTTCGTCGGAGCAGCGGGCGGATCTGGCGCAAGCCGGATCCGCCCGTCGTTTTTCCAGCCGTCGAGGCGACGCCTGACCGTGGGGTCAATCGCCGGGCGGCAGCGTCTCGAGCACGATCTCGACCGTCTTCGCGCTGTAGAGCTTGCGCTTCACGTACCGGAACATCACCTCGATCTCGCCCTCCTCGCCGGGGTCGAGGTCGCCGAGGTGGTTGCTCTCCGACGAGGCGATGAGCGAGCCCTTCTCGTCGAAGAGCGCGATGCCTATGCCGAAGTCCAGCGGCTTGCTGCCGGTGTTGACGACCTTCAGGAATGCCTGCGGCCCGCGGCCGCTCTTGAACGGGTTCAGCCGCACGCCGCCTTCGAGGCTGAAGCGCACGGACCTGATGCTGATGCCTTCCACAACGAGTTCGACCGGCACGGTCTCGCCGGCGTCGAAGCGGACCTTCTTCGAGACCGTGTCGGCATGGGCGGCAGGGACGGCCAGGAGGATGGCAGTGATGGACAGGATGGCGCGGGCAATCGCCCGCGCGGCGGGTACACGAAACAACGTGGTCATATGAAGAACTTACGGTGACAGGCCGATTCCTGCACGCCCGAATGACACAACGCGCCCCGCGACTGACCCGAACGCGCGCATTTCCGGGCTCCGGGTGCCGGGTATCGCGTATCGGGTCGCGGGGAAGACGGCAGGGCGCGCTCCCGTAGCCCGTCCCTCGTAAGATGAGGGGCCATGGACGACCCCATCGCGCGGTTCACCGAAGTCATGGCGCGTGCGGCACAGGACGCGCCGTTCGATCCGATTGCCGTGTCGCTCGCCACGAGCACGGCCGATGGCCGGCCATCATGCCGCGTGGTCCTGCTGCACGAGGTCGATGCGCGCGGCTTCGTCTTCCACACCAACTACGCCGGCCGCAAGGCGACCGACATCGAAGGCAACCCGCACGCCGCGATCTGCGCGTACTGGCCCTGGATCGAGACGCAGGTACGCATCGAGGGCACGGTCGCGCGGGTATCCACCGCCGAATCGGACCGGTACTTCGGCATCCGCCCGCGCGGGAGCCAGGTCGGCGCCTGGGCCTCGCTCCAGAGCCAGCCCCTCGACGCCCGCGAGACGCTCGTCGCCCGCGTGAAGCAGTACGAGTCTGAGTTCGAGGGCCATGACGTGCCGCGCCCCGAACACTGGGGCGGCTATCGCCTGCGCCCGCTGCGCATCGAGTTCTGGAAGGCCGGCGAGTTCCGCCTGCACGACCGCGAGGTCTACGAACGCGTCGGCGACGGCTGGACGCTCCAGCGCCTGTATCCGTGACCCCCTATCGCTCCTTGCTGAACGCCTCGTACTGATCGGTGGCGACGAAGTCCACCTTCGCCTCGCGCACCGCGCGCCACCGCACGCGGGCCGCGCCGAGGCTGCCGAAGTCGTACCCCGGCGACCAGCCCTGCGCCTCGGCCTGCCCCGGGGCATGGCCGTTGAGCGTATAGAAGCGAATCCACAGGCCCTGCGCGTGCGCGCGCGACACGAGCGACCCGAGGCGCGTCCGGTCGGCGGCCGTCCAGGCCCCGGCGCGCGTCTGGCCGCCCGCTTCGACCGCGTGCCACGGGAAGTTGACCCACCGGCGGTAGTTCGAGGCGCGCGCCGGCATCAGGGTCTCGGCCGGCATCCGCGCGAGTGCCAGTGCCCGATCGCGTGACGTCGCGCCCTGCGGTTCGGGCTGGCTGATGGCCCCGAAGAGTCGCAGCTTCTGGCCGAGTGCCAGCCGATCGTGGAACGACACCTGCTGGCTCTGTGCCGACCCCGTGAGGACCAGCATCGGCCCGACCGTCAGCGGCACCGGCTGATCAGGCGTTGCCGTGCGCGGCGCGGTCGTCAGCCAGCGTTCGTACCGCCCGAGCACCTGCCAGATGGCGTCGTGATGCGCCGGTTCGTTCGTCTTCAGGTCCAGGTTGAGGACGAGGAGCGGCCACTGCTCGCGGCGATCGTCGCGCAGCGCCTGCTCCATCAGCGGCGCGACGCGCTCGAAGAAGTACCGCTCGAACGTCGGCGCCCCCTCCACCTTGTCCGTGTCGTGCCCCACCACCGTGTCGCCATGACCGTCGGCCCCGACCCGCCAGATCAGGTCCTGTTCGATGGCCACGGGCAGGCCGGTGGCAAGCGCGCGGTCGAGGCGATCGCTGAATCGATCCTCGTAGGGGTAGGCGTTGTGCGCATCGAGCAGGACGCGGGCGCCGGGCGCCGTGACGGGCGCCTGGGCCGGCAGGACGATAGTCGAGGCCGCGGCCACGAGGGCGGCGAGCACGGACCGGGACGGACGCAACCGCATGCGCAGCAGTGTAGACGGAGTCCCCCCCGTTCAACTCAGGGCCGTGCCCCGCCGATTGGCACGAGGTATGGCATCTCCAGCCCCGGCCGCGCAGGCCCCCGTCGTCCAGGAACCCCCGATCAATCGCCTGTTCCGGCTGATGGTGCAGACGGGCGCCTCGGACCTGCACCTGAGCGTCAGCGTGCCGCCCATGGTCCGCAAGGATGGCCGCATGCTGCCGGTCGAGGAGACCGCGCCGCGCCTGACCGCCGACGACATCCGCAGGCTCCTCGGCCCGATCACGCCCGAGAAGAACCGCACCGAGTTCGAGCGCCGGCACGACACCGACTTCGCCTACGAGATCGGCGGGCTCGCGCGCTTCCGCGCCAACATCTTCATGGACCGCAAGGGCATGGGCGCGGTGTTCCGCGTCATCCCCAGCAAGATCCTCACGGCCGAGGACCTCGGGCTCTCGCAGCACCTGCTCCAGCTCTGTCACCTCAGCAAGGGGCTCGTGCTCGTCACCGGGCCCACCGGCTCGGGCAAGTCGACGACGCTGTGCGCGATGGTGGACTACATCAACCGCACGCGCCACGATCACGTGATCACGATCGAGGATCCGATCGAGTTCGTGCACGACAACAAGCAGTGCCTGATCAACCAGCGCGAGGTCCACACGCACACCTCGTCGTTCAAGGACGCCCTGCGCGCCGCGCTGCGCGAGGACCCCGACATCGTGCTCGTCGGCGAGATGCGCGATCTCGAGACCGTGGCGATTGCCATCGAGACCGCCGAGACGGGCCACCTCGTGTTCGGCACGCTCCACACGAGCACGGCCGCCTCCACCGTGGACCGCATCATCGACCAGTTCCCGGCCGATCGTCAGAGCCAGATCCGCGTGATGCTGAGCGAGTCGCTGAAGGGCGTCGTGGCCCAGACGTTGTGCCGCAAGGTCGGTGGCGGGCGCATCGCCGCGCTCGAGACGCTGATCGTCAACACGGCCATCAGCAACCTGATTCGCGAAGGCAAGACCTTCCAGATTCCGTCGATGATGCAGGTGGGCAAGGCGCAGGGCATGCAGACGCTCAACGACGCGCTCGTCGAACTCGTGAAGCAGAAGCTCGTGGCGCCGGAGGAAGCCTACGTCAAGGCGGTGGACAAGGCGGGCTTCGAGTCGATGCTGAAGCGCCTGGCGATCGACACCTCGTTTGTCGCACCCGCGCAGCCGGTGGCGCGGACGGCCTGAGCGCGACACACGCGATACACTGCGGAGCGTGATTCGCGTCGCGGACCTGCGCCATGCGTACGGCGATACGCCCGCGGTGCAGGGCCTCTCGTTCGAAGCCGGCATCGGCGAGGTGGTCGGGCTGCTCGGGCCCAACGGCGCCGGCAAGTCGACGACTGTGAAGATCCTCACCGGACTGTTGCCCCTGCAGCATGGTACGGTCGAGGTGGCTGGCTTCGACATCGCGCGTGACCCCCTCGAGGTCAAGCGGCGCGTCGGCTACGTTCCCGAGACCGGCGCCCTCTACGACGCGCTGACCCCCGACGAGTACTTCCGCTTCATCTCGCTCCTGTACCGCCTCGAACCCGACGTCGTGCAGCCGCGCATCGAGCAGATGCTCGCGATGTTCGAGATCGAGGACGTGCGCGGCGCCCGGATGGTGACCTTCTCCAAGGGCATGAAGCAGAAGGTGCTCATCGCCTCCGCACTGCTGCACGCGCCCGACGTCGTCATCTTCGACGAGCCGCTCAACGGCCTCGATGCCAACGCGATGCTGGTGTTCAAGGAACTGCTGCGCGGCCTTGCGGCACAGGGCCGCACGATCCTCTTCTGCTCGCACCTGCTCGACATCGTCGAGCGCCTGTGCCCGCGCATCGTGATCATCGACAAGGGCCGCGCCATCGCCTCGGGCACCCCCGAGGACATCGCCAGGCAGACCGGACAGGCGTCACTCGAACACGCGTTTGCCGCGCTCACCGGCGCGCGCAGCGCCGCCGCCGCCGCGGCGGGCGTGCTGGCGGCGCTGGAGTGGCGCGCATGACCCGTGTCATCGCCCGCGTGCTGGGTGTGGACGCGGTGCAGTGGCGGGCGCTCGTCTGGGTGTCGCTCGTGAGCGACCTGCGGCAGTTCAAGGGGACCGGGCCGCGAGTGGGCAGGGCCGCGCTCGGCAGCCTCGGTGGCGGGCTCGTGTCGCAGCTGCTCTACGGCGCCTTCTGCGCGTTCCTCATCGGCGCGCTGCCGAACACGTTCGCCGCGAGCACGGTCTACTACCTGCTCCTGCTGTCCACGCTCGGCCTTGCCCTGCTCGTGGACTTCACCGGCGTCGTCCTCTCGCCCGACGACCACGTGCAGCTCGCCCCGCGGCCGGTGGACGGGCGCACGTTCTTCGTCGCGCGGCTCACGTCGGTCGTGCTGTTCTCGCTGCTGCTCACGGCGCCGTTCGCCCTGCTGCCGGCGCTCGCGTACCTCGTGCGCGACAGCGGGCGTGCGCTGCCGGCCGCGATCACGAGCGTGGCCGCCGCGGTGACGCTGGCCGTGCTCGTGCCGCTCGCGGTGATCCTCCTGTTCCTGGCGCTGGTGCGGCTCGTGCCCGCCGCGCGCCTGCACCGGCTGCTCGGGTACCTGCAGTTCGTGCTGTCGTTCGTCTTCATCGGCGGGTTCTTCCTGCTCTCGCGGAGCACGCAGGCGCTCGACGCCATCTCGCTCGAGAAGACGCCCGCGGCCTACCTGAATCCCGCCGCGTGGTTCGCCGCCTGGATCGAGATCGCCGACGGCCGCGCGACGCCGCTCGACGTCCTGGCGGCTGCTGCCCCGTTCGCGGCGCTCATCGTCTGCGTGGGGCTCGTGCGCAGCAGGCTGTCGCTCGCCTACGCCGAGCGTCTCTCGTCGATGACGATCGATCGCGCATCCGCGACCGCGCGTCGCCCGGTGCCGTACCTGCTGTTTGGCCCTGCGCACCATGCCGTCGGCCTTCTCGCCGCGGCGCAGTTCAGGACCGACCAGAAGTTCCGCCTCGGCGTCCTCGGCATCATGCCGCTCACCGTGATCTACCTGCTGGCGGGCTTCAGCGAACCGGAGGGCCCGCAGTTGCTGCAGCGCGAACCGGTGCTCGTGTACTACGCCGTGCTCTTCTTCCCGGTGATGCTGCGGCAGTTCCTCGTCTACAGCGAGTCGTGGCGCGCCGCCTGGATCTTCCACGCCGCGCCGATGCCGTTCGACGAAGTCGTCGTCGGGCTCAAGAACACCGTCGTGGCGCGTTTCCTCGTGCCGTATCTCGCGCTCGTGCTGCTGCTGCTCGCGTGGCTGCATCCGCGGCCGCCGCTCGAACTGCTGATGCACGGCCTCGTGCTCGGACTGCTCTCCCACGGTCTGCTCACCGCCGACCTGCTCGTCAACCCGTCGCTGCCGTTCTCGCAGCCCACGCGGCAGGGCACCCGCTCGCTCGCCCTGCTCCTGCTGATGCTGCCGACGATGGCGATCATCACCACGATTCCATTCTGGCGGCCGTACCTGTACGCCAGCATCGCGCGCACGTTCATCGCCGTCGGCGTGCTCGTCGTTGTCAACGTCCTGCTGCACGAGGCGCTGATCGTCCGGGTCGATCGGCAGTCGCGCCAGTGGGCGTCTGCGAGCTGACTTGTCATGTGGACCGGATCATCCGCCCTCGCGCCGTTCATCCCCGTCATCGAGCACCTGCCCGAAGCGGCGTGCCTCGAGTCGGCCGGTCCGTCCCATCCCGCCGACGGGCCGGCGCGCGGCCTTGCCGTGGTGAACGCGGCCTGGGTCTCCCTCTTCGGCGGGCGCGGCATCGCGCCGCTGCGCGAACTGGCCGACACCGCCGCCTGGGCGCCCGTCCTGGCGGCGTTCGACGAGACGGTCGGCCTGCCCGAACGCCTCGCGGCCCGGAGGCTCGCGCAGGGTGCGGGCTCGCGCGAGACGCTGTTGACGATCGACGGCCGCACGCTCGAATGGGAGCACGCGCCGATCCACGACGGCCGCCGCCTCGTGGCGCACCTGTGGCGGTTCCGGGACGCGACGCACCAGCGCCGGCTCGAGGAGTCGCTCCGCCAGGCGCAGCGGATGAATACCGTCGGCCGGCTCGCCGGTGGCATCGCCCACGACTTCAACAACCTGCTCACCGCCGTCGTCGGCTACTGCGACCTGCTCGACACCCAGTTCGACAACGGCGATCCGCGCCGCTTCGACCTGCACGAGATACGCAACGCCGCCATGCGTGCGTCATCGCTGACGCGACAGCTGCTCGCATTCAGCCGCCGGCAGATCATGCAGCCCGAAGTGGTGGACGTCGGCGTGATGGTGGCCGACCTGCCCAAGATGCTGTCGCGCCTGATGGGCGAGCAGGTCCGCGTCGAACTGGATGCGCCCGACGAGCCGGCCGAGGTCTTTGCCGATCCCGGGCAGATCGAGCAGGCGATCTTCATCCTGGCGGCAAACGCGCGCGATGCCATGCCGGACGGTGGCACGCTGCGCCTCGACGTCCATTGCGGCCGGATCGACGAACGCCGTGCCGAGGCGCTCGGGATGCGGAGTGGCGCGGTCGTCGAGATCTCGTTGCAGGACTCGGGCACCGGCATGGACGCGGCGACCCGTGCTGGTGCCTTCGACCCGTTCTTCACGACCAAGCCGCTGGCCCAGGGGCTCGGCCTGCCGACCGTGTACGGCATCGTCCGGCAGAGCGGTGGCGCGGTGGTGCTCGACAGCGAGCCGAATGCGGGCACGCGCGTCACGATCCTGCTGCCACGGTACGCCGAGGCGCCTGTCGCCGAGCCGATGCCGGCCGCCGCCCCGCCGATCGCGGCCCCGCGGCAGGGCCCGGCGGTCATCCTCGTCGTCGAGGACGAGGCGTCGGTGCTGCGCCTGGTCCGGCGCGTCCTGGAAGGCGAGGGGATGATGGTGCTCTCGGCGCAGGACGCCGAGGAGGCCGTCCTGCTGGCCGAGCAGCACGGTGGGCCGATCGATGTGCTGCTGACAGACGTCGTGATGCCCGGACAGAACGGCCTAGAACTGGCTCGGCGCATCGAGGCCGGCCGTCCGCACACGCGCGTCCTGTTCATGTCCGGGTACGCCGACCACGCCATCGTGCAGCGTGACATCATCGACGCGGGCCGGCCGTTCCTGCAGAAGCCGTTCGCACCCGACCGCCTGACCGCGCGCGTGCGCGACGTCCTCGCGTAGGTCCCGCGGCGCGCTACGTCGCCTCGGGCACGCGTTCGATCTTCAGGGACTCGATGACGACGTCCTTCACGGGACGGTCTCCGCGGCCGGTCGGCACGTGGCCGATGCGCGTGACGACGTCCATGCCCGAGACCACCTCGCCGAACACCGAATGACGGTCGTCGAGGTGGGGCGTGGGGCCGAGCGTGACGAAGAACTGGCTGCCGTTGGTCCCGGGCCCGGCGTTTGCCATCGACAGGATGCCGGCCTTGCTGTGCCGGCGCGACGGGTGGAACTCGTCGCCGAACTTGAACCCGGGGCCGCCCATGCCGTTACCCATCGGGCAGCCGCCCTGGATGACGAAGCCGTCGATGACGCGATGGAAGATCAGGCCGTCGTAGAACGGGCGCGTGATCGGCTGCCGCGTGACGGGATCCTGCCACTCGATGGTGCCCTCGGCGAGGCCGGCGAAGTTGGCCACCGTCTTGGGCGCCTCCTCCTCGAACAACTTGACGGTGAACGCGCCTTCGCTGGTGGTGAAGTGGGCGTAGAGCCCGGCAGGTAAGGTCATGCCCGACACCTTATCATCCCGGCCCGGCATAATCCGGCGCATGGCGTGGGCGCGGGCCGGCCGCATGCAGGGCCACTTCGGGATGCTGCTGTGCCTGTCGGCGGCCTGGGCTGCCGCGGCTGCCGGGGCCCAGGTCCCGGCCGCATGCCCGCCCGCCAGCGAGGTGCCGCGGCTCGCGCCACGATCGGCGGTCGCCGGCGCCGGCCGGCTGCTGTCGGGGTGCGTCGTTCGGGATCTCGAAGCCGGGCGCTGGCTGGCGGCCCGGCAGCGCCTGGAGCAGGCGCAGCGCGGGGCCATCGTCCTCGACGGTGCCGAGCGGCAGGCGTGGGATGCCCGCATCGCACGCCTCGACGCCTCGCGGCGGATCGATACGGGCCAGTGGGCCGCGCTTGCCGACGAGGTCGTCGCCAGCGAACACGCGCTGCCATGGGTGGGCCCCCTCGTGCGGGGCGTCGCGGCCGCGCGGGCGGCATGGGCGGCGCAGGATCCCGTGCTCCTCGCCCGCGCACGGGACCGACTCGCCGATCTCGAGGCGCTCGCCCTGCGCGCAGGCCCCGTGAGTGACGAGGAACGGGCGCGCCTCCTCGTGCAGGGGGCCATCGCCGGCTCGCAGTACGAGCGCGAGGAGATGCAACTGCTCCTCGCCGCGGCGCACGACCTCGAAGTGCGGCTGGCTTCCGACGACGAGTCGCGGGCTCCCGTCGTGTCCGCACGGGAACTCGAGGCCGACCTGCTGCTCGTCACCGATCGCTACCAGGCTGCGAGCGAACGCTATCGCGAGCTGTTGCAGGACTCGCCGCGGCGGGTGCAGGCCCGCATCGGCCTTGCCGACGCCTATCGACGCCTCGGCCACGCCAAGGAGGCGGACGAGACGCTCGCGCAGGCCCGCGCGCTCTGGGCCGACGCCGATCCGGACGTCAGGGCCCGGTTGCGTTGATCGGCGCGCGCTCCATCTCGATCAGCCGCTTCTTGCGCTCGACGCCCCACCGGTAACCTGTCAGCGACGTATCGGAGCCGACGACGCGGTGGCAGGGGACGAGGAGCGAGACCTTGTTGGTGGCGCAGGCGCGTGCGGCAGCACGCACCGCGGACGGCTGGCCGATCATCGCCGCCAGTTGCGCGTACGTCCGCGTTTCACCGCGCGGGATTCGGCGCAGGGCCTGCCACACGCGCTGCTGGAACGCCGTGCCCTGCAGGTCCAGCGCGACATCGGCACCTGCCTGGCCGCTGGCGACGGCCGCGGCCGCGGCCACCCATTCCGGCCGCGCGACGCCGCGGGCGATCGTCGCGCGTGGGAACTCCGCCTCGAGCGCCGCGAGCAGCGCGTTCTCGTCGTCTCCGAGGTACACGGCGCACACGCCGTGCCCGGTTGCCGCCACCAGCACGAGCCCGAGCGGCGTCTGCGTCGTCGTCCAGCCGATCGTCACGCCGAGGCCGCCTCGCCGGTACGCCCCGGGCGTCATGCCGAGGCTCTCGGTGGCGCGCTCGTACAGGCGCGATGAGGAGCCGTAGCCGGCCGTGTAGAGCGCATCGGTGACCTCGTCTCCCGCGAGCAGTCGCTCACGCAGCCGCGCCAGCTGGCGTCCGCTCAGCAGTGCACGGGGGCCGATGCCGAGCGTGGTCTCGAGCCGCTCGCGCAGCGCCGACGGGGTGAGACGCAGCGAAGCCGCGAGCGCGGCCACCGTCGGACGCCCGCCGTCTGCCAGGGCGCGGTCGATTGTGGCGAGCAGCCGGCGAAGGTCGGCATCGGTCAGGTTGGCTGGCGCGGGCGGCCTCACCTCGTCGGGTCGGCAGCGCAGGCAGGCACGGAAGCCTGCCTGCCGCGCGTCGTCAGGCGAACCGAACATCCGCACGTGCTCGCGCCGCGGCTGTCGGGCCGGGCAGCCGGGCCGACAGAAGACACCGGTCGTCGTGACGCCGAACCAGAAGCGTCCCACGGCGGAGCTGTCGCGCCGACAAATCACGTCCCACGCGTCCTGATCCACGAGTGCCGAAGGCATCACAGGCATCGTCATCGACATGTGCCGGAGCATACCGGGCGGCCGACAGTCCCCACTATCCGGTTTCGGGAGCTCTTCCTGTTCGCAACCGGCTTCGCGAACCCCCGCTGTTCGCAGGCGTCGACCCTCAGGTCGACGCGCTCCCTCGATCATCTCCCTGACAGCGAGGGCACCAGTAACTCGATCGATTGTGCTCGCCGTGCCGGCGCATGGCGATGGGCGTGCCGCAGCGGCGGCAGGGTCGCCCGCGGCGGCCATACACGTACAGCGGCTCGGCCGGGTTGGACCGGCCGGTCGTGCGGCGCGCACCTCGATAAGTCAGGATACCGGCTGCCGCCGGGTCCACGACGTTTGCGCGCAGCAGGGCGCGCGCGTCCCGCACCAGGCGGGTCCACTGCCCGGCCGACACCGCGCCGGGCGGCGTGAAGGGCGAGAGCCGCGCCAGGAAGAGCAGTTCGCTCTTGTAGACGTTGCCGATGCCGGCCATGGCGTGCTGGTCGAGCAGCGCCTCGGCAACCGTCGGCCGTGTGCTCGCCGACAGGCGCACGATGGCCGCTGCCTCGTCGAAGTCATCCGCGAGCACGTCGGGTCCGAGCGCCCGGAGGACCGCGTCGATGTCGCCGGCCGGCCCGAACTCCGCGATGGGGACGTTGAATGCGACGGCCACGAACGCGTCGGTGCCGATGACGATGCGGGCGGATGCAGGGGAGCGCTGCCAGGGCTCGCCGGTGCGGTAGATGTGCCACGAGCCCGACATCCGCATGTGCGTGCGCAACACGAGGGGGCCGCCGAGGGGCCCGGTCGCCTCGACGCGCGCCCCGATCCGGATCAGGAGGTGCTTGCCGCGCGCCGCGACCGCTTCGACCACGCGGCCGGTGAGCGGCGCGTCGTCGTGCACCCGTGCGAGCTGGGCGTACTGCGTCTCGAATCGCGTGATCGTGCGGGCGGCGAGTGCGCGGTGGAGTGTTCGCGCCGCGCGGAAGATCGTGTCGCCCTCGGGCATGGCGCAGGAGATCTTCGCATCACCACGGTGGACGTGATGATCGCGATGGCATCGTCGTGTCCCGGCCGTGGAATCGGCTCGAATCCCACCATCGCCCGCCGGTGCCCGTACCGCCTTCTGTCATCGGCTCGAGACGTCTCATAGAATCGCTTCATATTGCGTCGTTGCGATCCAATGCTGTACGGTACGCCTTCGGGGCCATGCCGTACACGACTCCATCCATGCGAGCAGTCACTGCAACCGGGTCCGGACGTATGTGCACCGTCGTGCTGTGCCTTGCCCTCATCGCCGCGTCACCCGCAGCGGGGCAGGAGCCGACGGCGACGGCCGTGCAGGACGCCGACGTCCATGCATCGAGGCCCGAGGCGACACTCCGCGTGACCGGCGACGTCCGCACGACGCTGTCGATCACGGCGTCCGACCTCGCCGCGATGCCGCGCACCAGCGTCGAGGTCTCGAGTGAGGACGGTCGGACGGCCACGTACGGCGGTGTGCTCGTCGGTGAACTGCTGAAGCGAGCCGGCGCGACCCTCGGCAGCGAGATGCGGGGCAACGCGATGACGACGTACGTGCTCGCGACGGCGCGCGACGGCTACGAGGTCCTCTTCTCGCTGGCCGAACTCGACCCGGCTTTCACGGGCTCCGAGGTCCTCGTCGCCGACACGATCGACGGCAAGCCGCTGTTTGCCTACCAGGGCCCGTTCCGGATCGTGGCGCCCCATGATGCCCGGGGCGCCCGCTCCATCCGGATGCTCGAGCGTCTCGAGGTCGTGCGACTCGGGAAGGAGTGATGCGCGCCTTTGTCACGCTGACGGCCGTCCTGTTCGCGGCCGCGCTGGCATCGAGCCAGGCGCCCGCGCAATCGCCGTATCCCTGGGGACTGCCTGCCGGCTTCCGCTGCCGACCGTCCCGGCCCACAACCCGATCACCGCAGCGAAGGTCGACCTCGGCCGCCACCTGTTCCACGACACGCGACTGTCGGGCAACGGCACGCAGTCCTGCGCGACATGCCATCAGCAGGCCCGTGCCTTCACCGATGGCCGGGCGCGCAGCATCGGATCCACAGGTGAAGTGCATCCGCGCGGCAGCATGAGCCTCGTCAACGTCGCGTATGCGCGGACGTTGAACTGGGCGAATCCGCATCTCACGCGGCTCGAGGACCAGGCGCTCGTGCCGATGTACGGCGACCACCCGATCGAGATGGGGCTCGACCGCGCCGATGGGTGGCTCGACGACATTGCGGGCGACGACACGTATCGGCGCCTCTTCCGTGCGGCATTCGATGGGGACGCCTCCGTCACACGCGACCGAGTCGTGAAGTCGCTCGCGAGCTTCCAGCGTGCGATCGTCTCGGCCCGCTCGCCATACGACCGGTACCACTTCGACCGCGACGACGCCGCCATCCCGGAGGCAGCCCGGCGCGGCGAGGTGCTGTTCCATAGCCGTCCGCTGTCCTGCTTCACCTGTCATGGCGGGGTCCATTTCTCTGGTGCGATGGGCTCGCCCGGACGGGCCATGGGCACCGCGTTCCACAACACCGGGCTGTACAACCTCCGCGGGGCACTGTCCTATCCGTCGGAGAACCCCGGCACGTTCGCGATCACGGGAGACGCGGCGGACGTCGGCCGCTTCAAGGCGCCGACACTCAGGAACATTGCCGTCACGGCGCCCTACATGCACGACGGCAGCGTCGCGACCCTCGGGGATGTCATCGACCACTACGCCGCGGGCGGGAGGACGATCGCGGCAGGGCCGCATGCCGGCGTCGGGCGCGACAACCCGAACAAGAGCCCGTCGCTCCGCGGCTTCATGCTGACGGCGGACCAGCGTTCCGATCTCATCGCGTTCCTCGAGGCACTGACCGACGAGCCGCTGCTGCGCGATCCGCGATTCGCCGATCCGTGGCCTGCAGTGCGCACGACGAGCGTGCGGTGACCGGCGTCAGGGCTCCCGCTTGCGTGGCCAGCGGATTGGCGCGATGTCCTCGTCGGCAATCGTCGGCAACTCGTCGATGGTGACAGGCGCGTCCTGCCAGCGGCCCGGCCGCCTCTGCCGCGGCATGGCCGCCGAGCCGGCGGGGTCGTGCAACTGGAGTCCCTGCGACGTCGCGACGAAGCCGGCGGCCTCGAGGTATGGCCGGATGGCCGCGTCGAGTGCCGGCTCGCCGTTGACCTCGGTGAGCACCAGGCGCGCCGCACGCTGCTCGCGGTCGGTGCCCGTCATCGGCAACGCGCGCGCGAGCGCCTCGGCATGGCGGCCGCGATCCGGCTCGTGCGCTGGCAGCCAGACGAGCAGCGATCGCATGCCCCTCGCGATCCAGGCCGTGAGGTGGCCGTCGACGAGCACCACGCGCGCGCCCACGCTGCGCGTCGGGCCGCGGCCCGACGCCTCGCCGGGCGGATCGGGCCACTTCACGAGGGCGCCATACGGATTGGCGGGGTCGGTGGCCGACAGCACGGCGACGTCGGGAACCTCGGGCGGCGTCCGCAGCGCGCGCAGCAGGTCCACTGCTGCCGGCGCGGCGAACTGCATCGCGCCCACGCCGCTGACGAAGTATCCCCGACGGATCCGCCCGCCCTCCTCCAGCGTGCGGAACACGTCGTAGATCGCGGTGAACCCGCCGGGAAGTCCCTCGGCCGATGCGACATCCCGCGTCACGACGCCGTATCGTGTCAGCAACTGCTGACCCATGGCCGCGCTCCACGCCGTGGCCGTGGTGCCGCCAGCCGGCTGCAGCCGAGTCCACCGGCCTTCCGCGGCCGGTGGTGCCACGCGTCGCGATCGGAATGGCCGCGACGCGGCGCGGCCGCGGCGGTCGCGCGGCGTGCCGTCGACGTGCGCGCGCAACGGCTGCAGGGTGTCGTTGGTGATGAGGCCGCGCCAGACGAGCGACCAGATCGCGTCCACCGTGTCCTGCGGGAACCCGCCGCCCGACGCCTCGTGCAGTGCCGCGAAGAACTGTGCCCCCCGTGCCTCGAGCGTCTCGACGATGGCCTGCTCGCGCGGCGCCAGTTCGTCGCTCGACACGGGCACCACGATGCCTCGCCACAACGTTGCCAGGTGGTCCGTGAGGTACAGGGCCACGCGGCCGTCGCGCTCGCCGAGCGGGCCCACGCCACACCAGACGACCTCGCCGGCCGAGATCAGGGCGTCGAGATCCGACGGCTGGTACCGTTCGAGGCGCGCCGGCAGGATCTCGCGCTCGAGCACCGATGCGGCAAGGGGCAGGCCCTGCAGGACCTCGACGACGTCGAGGAGGGCGTCGAGGCCGCGCCGCGGGCGCGTGACGCCCTGCCACTGCGTCAGGAGCCGGCCGAGCACCGGCAGTTCCACCGGCTCGACCTCGTGCCGCAGCTTCGCGAGCGACCGGCGGCGCACGCTCGTCAGCACCGACGACTCGCACCATTCCTGGTGCTTGCCGCCCGGCCTGAACTCGCCTTCGAGCACGCGGCCTTCGGCGTGCAGGGCCCTCAACGCGAGGTCCGCCGTGGATCGCCCGAGGCCGAATCGTGCCGCGACATCGTCGGTCGTGAAGGGGCCGTGCGTGCGGGCGTATCGGGAGACGAGGTCGCGCAGGGCCTGCGGTTGCGGCGCGAGCAGCGCCTCGGGGAGCCCCGCGGGCACCGGCAGGCCGAGGGCGTCGCGGTAGCGCGCGACGTCTTCGACGGCCACGAGCCGGCGCTCGCTCGCGATCGTCATCCACACCGCACGGCGCGCGCGCACGAGCTCGTCGCCCGCATCGTCGGGCACGCCATCCGACGTCCGATCGCGCACCTGCGGCACGGAGAGATCGCCGATGCGCAGCAGCAGGTCGTGGACCCCGTCGACCGTGCGCGCGCGGTAGTCGGGCAGCAGGCACTGGAGCTGCGCCTCGAGTGCGGCGAGCGCGTCGGCGTCGAGCAGTTCGCGGAGTTCCGCCGACCCGAGCAGCGCCTGCAGCTGCGACTGGTCGATCGTCAGCGCCTGCGCGCGACGCTCGGCGAGCGGCGCATCGCCGTCGTACAGGTAATTGGCGACGTACCCGAACAGCAGCGACGAGGCGAACGGCGACGGCGCCTGCGTCTCGACACTGACGATGCGGACCTGGCGTGCCTGGACGGCGCGCAGCGTCTCGACGAGCGCCGGCATGTCGAAGACGTCGCGCAGGCATTCGCGATACGTCTCGAGCACGATCGGGAACGATCCGTAGCGTGACGCGACGCCGAGCAGATCCTGCGCGCGCTTGCGCTGCTGCCAGAGCGGCGCCCGGCGTCCCGGTCGGCGACGGGGCAGCAGGAGCGCACGTCCCGCGCACTCGCGGAACCGCGCGGCAAACAGCGACGTCGAGCCGAGCTGCCGCAGCACGAGGCTTTCGATCTCGTCGGGATCGGGCACGAGCCACTGCGGGTCAGGCGGTTCGTCGGTCTCCGGGAAGCGGACGACGAATCCGTCGTCGGCCCACATCGTCTCGACCTCGAGGCCGAGCTGCTCGCGCAGCCGGGCGAGGACGCCCATCGCCCAGGGCGCGAGGATCTGGCCGCCGAGGGGGGAGAGCAGGCACAGCCGCCAGTCACCGAGCTCGTCGCGTACCCGCTCGATGACGATCGTGCGGTCGTCTGGCACGGCGCCCGCCGCCTCCTCCTGATCGTCGAGGTACTGCACGAGATTGGTGGCGGCACGCGCGTCGAGGTCGTGGTCGCGTTCGAGCCGCGCCCTTGCCGTCTCTGCATCGTCGCGCCGCAGCCTGCGGACGAGCGCGCCGATCTCGCGCCCGAACTCGAGGGGGCGCCCGGGGCCGTCGCCCTTCCAGAACGGCATCTTGCCCGGCTGGCCGGGCGCCGGCGACACGAGCACGCGGTCGTGCGAGATGTCCTCGATGCGCCACGTCGAGGCGCCGAGGAGGAACGTCTCGCCGACGGCGCTCTCGAACACCATCTCCTCGTCGAGTTCGCCGACGCGCGCGGTGCCGGTTGGTGCGCCAGCGAGGAACACGCCGTACAGGCCGCGATCGGGAATCGTGCCCGCGTTGGCGATGGCCACACGCCTGGCCCCCTGGCGCGTGGTGACGATGTTGCCGACGCGGTCCCATGTGAGGCGCGGGCGCAGCTCCGCGAACTCGTCCGACGGGTAGCGGCCCGACAGCATGTCGAGCACGCCGTCGAAGCTCTCGCGGGCGAGCGACGCGAACGGCGCCGCCTGACACACCCGCGCGTAGAGATCGTCGACGTGCCAGTCGTCCATCGCGACGATTGCGACGATCTGCTGTGCGAGGACGTCCAGCGGGTTGCGCGGCATGCGGGTGGCTTCCACCCGTCCCTCGCGCATGGCGCGCACCGCCGCCGCACAGGCGACGAGGTCGCCGCGGTACTTCGGGAAGATCAGGCCCTCGCTCGTGGCGCCGACCTGGTGGCCGGCACGCCCGATGCGCTGCAGGCCGCTCGCCACCGAGGGTGGCGCCTCGATCTGCACGACGAGATCGACGGCGCCCATGTCGATGCCGAGCTCGAGCGACGACGTGCAGGCGAGCCCGCGGAGCTGGCCGGCCTTGAGGGCGTCCTCGATGGCCATCCGCTGCTCGCGCGCGAGCGAGCCGTGGTGTGCGCGCACGAGCGTCTCGCCCGCGAGATCGTTGATCGATGCGGCCAGCCGTTCGGCGAGGCGCCGGCTGTTGACGAACAGCAGCGTGGACGTGTGCGCGCGCACGACGTCGAGCAGCCGCGGATGGATCGCCGCCCAGATCGACGGCGCCTGCGCACTGCCGGCGGCGGGCCCGCTCGTGATGGCCTCGATCTGCGTGAGCCGCGCCATGTCCTCGACGGGCACCTCGATGCGCAGCGACAGCTGGCGCGTGCGGCCGGCGTCCACGATCGTCACGGGACGCCCCACGCCGCCGAGGAAGTGCGCGACTTCGTCGAGCGGGCGCTGCGTCGCCGACAGCCCGATGCGCTGGATCGGCTGGCCGGCGATGGCCTCGAGGCGCTCGAGCGACAGCGCGAGGTGCGCGCCGCGCTTGGTGGCGACCATCGCGTGGATCTCGTCCACGATCACCGTGTGGACCGAGCGCAGCTGCTCGCGGGCGTTCGACGTGAGCAGCAGGTACAGCGATTCGGGCGTGGTGATGAGGATGTCGGCCGGATGCCGCATGAAGCGCGCCCGATCGGGCGCCGGCGTATCGCCGGTGCGGATGGCGACCTCGGGCACGTGATGGACGACGCCCTGCTCGCGCGCCAGGCGGCTGATCCCGGCGAGCGGTGCGCGCAGGTTCCGCTCGACGTCCACGGCGAGCGCCTTGAGCGGCGAGATGTACAGCACGCGGCAGCGCGCCTTCGGATCCGGTGGCGGCTCGAACATGAGCCGGTCGATGCACCACAGGAATCCCGTCAGCGTCTTGCCGCTGCCTGTCGGCGCGAGCAGCAGGACACGCTCGCCCCTCGCAATGGCCGGCCAACCCAGCACCTGGGGCGGCGTCGGCGCGTCGAACGCGGTGCCGAACCACTGCTGGACGACCGGATGGAACGGCACTTCTCGCCGGTTTTGCACTTTTCTGCCCTTTTCGACCTGTTCTTCGTTTATCCTCTCATGTTGACCACGCGCCTGTCGGCGCGTTCGGGGAGGACGAATCTGCATGAGTGATGCTGGTGAAGGGCTTGTCGACGCCGAGGCCCGATTGCAGGAACAGCTCGACGCGCGCGAGCACGAGAAGCGTCGTCGCGGCCTTGCCGCAGGCGTGGATCCCGAGAAGCTTCGGGCGCGCGAATCGCTCCGGCTCGCACGAGCCGAGCTCACGGCACAGTTGGGGAACACGTCGCACCCGGTACGCAAGCAGCAGATCGAGGCGGCCGTCGCCGAGCTCGACAAGCGCCTCGCGGCGATCTAGGCTGCGCCGGGACCCATGTCCCTGATCCGCAGCGCCCTGGCCCTCACGGTCCACGCCTACACGGCGTCGGGAGCCCTGCTGGCCTGGCTGGCCCTGTGGAGCGCGTGGGAACGCGACCCGCGCACGGCGCTCCTCTGGCTCGCGCTTGCGTGCTTCGTGGACGCCACCGACGGATTTGCCGCGCGCGCGGCAAACGTCGGCCGGTACGCGCCGTGGATCGACGGCGCCCGTCTCGACGACATCGTCGACTTCCTCACGTACGTCTTCGTGCCCCTCGTCATCCTCTGGCGCGAGGGGCTGCTCGGTGGTGCGTCAGGGCTCGTCGCCGTCGCGGCAGTCCTCGTCGCGAGCGGGCTCGGGTTCGCCAACCTGCAGGCCAAGACCTCCGACTACTTCTTCACGGGCTGGCCGTCGTACTGGAACCTGATTGCCGTGTATGCCCTCGCGTGGGGATGGCCGCAGGCGGCAACGACCGTCACGCTGATCGTCCTCGCGGTGCTGGTGTTCGTGCCGATCCGGTACGTCTATCCGTCGCGCACCGTCACGTTGATGAAGACCACGCTCGGCCTCGGCGCGATCTGGGCCGTGCAGATGCTCCTGATGATCTGGTGGCTGCCAGACGTGCCGGCGTGGCTGCTGTGGAGCGCCCTCGTGTATCCCGCCTACTACGCGGTGCTGTCGCTCTGGCTGAACGTGCGTAGACGTGTCGCAGCGTGAGCGCTGATGAACGTCGACCGTCGACCTGAAGGTCGACGGCTACGGATTGCTGTTCATCCCCCGCGGTGGCACCTCCCCACGGGCAGCTTGTCCTGGCTGAATCCCGAATCCCGAATCCCGAATCCCGAGTCCCCAATCCCGAGTCCCGAGTCCAATCCCGAGTCAGTCCACGCCGAGCCACGCGTCGCGCGCGGCGATCTGGGCCGTCGTCGCGTTGGGCCGCGGCTGCAGCCGCCAGGCATTGCCCGGCTCCTGCCCGAACCTGACCTCGACGCGCAGCAACTCGTCGCGACGGGCAACGAGCAGGCTGGCGGTCGTGGTCGGTGGGTAGTGGTCGAGCCGCCGATCCCACTGCTCGGGCCGCACGCGATAGTCGCCGATCGCGATGATCTCGTCGTCCACGGCAAGGCCCGCCGAGGCCGCCGGCGTGTCGCGGCGGACCTGCGTGATCACGAGCCGGCCGCCGTCGTTCTTCGTCTGCACGCCGAGCCAGCCGCGCGTCGCCCGGCTGTCGGCGGGCATGAACGACAGCCCGAACGTGTCGAGCAGCGGCTGGTAGTCGAGCGGCTGGGTGGTGTCGAGCGCCCGGGCCATGACGTCGGCGAGATCCACGCCGCCGGCTTCGCTCACGAGAGCCCGGAACTGCGCCTCGGTGAACCCGCGTGCGCCCGAGTACCGTGCGTACGCCGCACGCATCACGTCGTCGAGCGACCTGGCGCCGCCGCTGGCCGCGCGGATGCGCGCATCGAGCAGCGCGGCGATGACGAGGCCCTTGGTGTAGTAGTTGACCGACGTGTTGGCCGAGTTCTCGTCCGGCCGGTACTGCTTGATCCACGCGTCGTAGGAGGAGAGCGTCGCCGGCTGCACGAGACGTCCGGGCGTGGTCTCGAGTGCGCGGATGTCGTTCGACAGCGAGCCGAAGTACTCGGCAGGACTCGCGAGCCCCGCCCGCGCGACGAGCAGGTCTCCGTAGTAGGACGTGAAGCCTTCCGACATCCAGAGGCTGGGCGAGTAGTTCTCGTTCTCGTAGTCGAACGGCCCGAGCGCCACCGGCCGCAGCCGCTTGACGTTCCACACGTGGAACAGCTCGTGGCTCACGAGATTGAGCCAGCCCACGTAGCCCTCCCGCGTGCCCATGGCCCAGCGGCTCGTCATCAGCACCGTGGAGTTCTGGTGCTCGAGGCCGCCGCCGGCCTCCGTGATCATGTTGATGAACACGTATTTCTCGTACGGCAGTCCGCCCCACATCTCCGCGTGCGTGGCGACGATGCGGGCGACGTCGGACGCGGCGCGCGCGCCGTCCCAGCTGCCGTTCTCGTTCACGTTGACGAGATAGTGCGGCGTGCCGTCGTGCGAGAACTCGTGCACGGCGAGATCGCCGGCGACGATCGGCCCGTCGACGAGCGCGTCGAAGTCGGCGGCCACGTAGGTGTGCGACGTGCCGGCCGGCTGATCGAGGCCCGACATCGATCGCGGCCAGGCCTGCGGCAGCTCGAGCGAGACCTGGTGGGGCCGCTCCAGGCCGCCAACGAGCGTGATGAACGTGGGCGCGCCGTTCAGCATCGCGAACCGCGACTCGATCCAGTTCGTGCGCACGCTCATCTCGCGGCCGTACACGCGATAGCGGATCGTGACGCGTGCGGCGCCGCCCGTGTCGATTGCCCAGCGGTTCTTGCGCGTCTTCACGGGCGCCGAGACGCCCGCGGGCGACACCACCTCGAGTCCCTCGACGTGGCGCGCATACTCGCGCACGAGGTACGAGCCGGGCGTCCACACCGCCATCATCAGCTCGATGCGCTTCTGGCCGGCCGCCGGGTACGACGCCTCGACATCCACGTAGTGCCGGGCCGCGTCAGGGAAGCGCAGCGTGTAGGTGATGGCATCGGCGGGGCGACGGGCCGCTGCGGCCGTGCCGCCGGCAGTCTGGGCATCGAGAGTCATGGGCGAAATGCAGGCGATGGCGGCGAGGCACAGGAGGACGTGGCGGACCATGGGGCTCTGTTAGGATTGACGCTCACCCGGCCGGCAGCGGCCGCTTGCGCGACCCGATCATAGGAGATTCCGTCCCGCGTGCTCACGCCCGGCGAGGTTCTCGACGGCCGCTACGAAATCGTCGAACTGCTCGCCCGGGGCGGCATGGGGGCGGTCTACCGCGCGCGGCGCGTCCTGCTCGGCGACGATGTCGCCGTCAAGGTGCTCGGCACGCCGGACGACGCCGCGCTGCGCGAGCGGTTCCTGCGCGAGAGCCGCGCGGCGGCCCAGCTCCGCCACCCCAACATCGTCAGCGTCCTCGACTACGACGTCGATGCGCAGGGCCACCCGTTCCTCGTGATGGAGTACCTGAACGGGCCCAGCCTGCTGCATCGGGTCGCGCTGGACCGCCAGCTGCCCGTTGCCGAGGTGATCGACATCGCGACGGCCCTCTGCGGCGCGCTCCAGCTCGCGCACGACGCGGGCGTGGTGCACCGCGATCTCAAGCCCGCCAACGTCGTCAGCCACGAGTACACGCCCGGGCGGTCGGTCTACAAGGTCGTGGACTTCGGTCTCGTCAACGTGCGCGAGATGGCGGGAGCCCTCAAGCTCACGCTCGACCGGCAGTTCCTCGGGACCGTGTCGTACGCGTCGCCCGAGCAGCTGCGCGGCGAACAGGTCGACGCACGCTCCGACATCTACAGCTTCAGCGCGATGCTCTACGAGCTGATCACGGGAGAGGCGCCGTTCGCGCACGACGACCCCTTCGTCGTCATCACGAGGCACCTCACGCGCGAGCCGGCGCCCCTGCGTGAACGCGCGCCCCATGTGCCGGCTGCCGTCGAGGCCGCGGTGCTCCAGGGGCTCGCCAAGGATCGCGAGCGGCGCCCGGCGTCGATGGACGCGCTCGCACGCGCGCTGCGCGCCGAGTCGTCCGCACCGACCGTCGTCCTGCCAGCGGCCCCGCTCGCCCGCATCCCGGTCGTGCACGGCTACACCATCGGCGAGGCGATCGGCGCCGGCCGCCTCGGCAGCCGCATCCACCTGGCGACCCACGCGGCGCTCGGCACGCCGGTGGCCGTCCGGGTCCTGTGGCGTGAGGACGTCGCCGACTGGGAGGCCGCGCGCGAGCGCTTCATCCGCGAGGCGCGCGCCATGCAGGTGACGCACCCCGGCGTGCTGCACGTGCGCGACTTCGGCGAGACGCCGGACTTCGTGTACGTCGTGACCGACCTCATCGAAGGCGACAGCCTGGCGCAGCGGCTCGCGGCACAGGGGCCGCTGCCATGGCCGACGATCCAGCGCCTCGTCTCGCAACTCGTGGACGCGGTCGCGGCCCTGCACCGGCGCGGCGCCTTCGTCTGCGGCATCTCCCCGAAGACGACGCGGCTGACGATGGAGGACGGGGAGCCGAGGCTGCTCGTCTCGTCGGGCGGCGTGGCGCAGGTGCAGGACCTGCTCGACACTGTCAGCGTCGGTGCCCTGCGCGGCGCCGACCTGCGCGAGTCGGAGCTGCCGTACGTCGCGCCCGAGGTGCTCATGGGCGAGCCGCCCTCGGTGGCGGCCGACCTGTTCACGATCGGCGCGCTGGCGTACGTCATGGCGACGGGCGACCCGCCCTTCGTCGAGCCGAGCCTGCCGCAGCTGCTGGGTGCGATGCTGCGGTCGTCGCCGCCGCCGATCGTCGAGCGCCGGCCCGACATCGCGCAGGCGTTCAGCGCCGCCATTGCCCAGACGCTGTCGCCGATTCCGGCCGAGCGCCCGGCGGATGCCCGCGCGCTCGCGTTCCTGTTGCCGTAAGCGGGCATCGGGTAGCGGGTAGCGGAGCGATGCGTAAGCCACGTCTTCGATCGAAGGCCGGGCCGGCAAGTCCATCTGCCGGGCGCCCGGGATGGCCCGGGCTGGCGGTACTCCTCGCCCTTGTCTGCATCGGCAAGCTGGCGCTGGCGCTGACGCTTGCGGATCATCCGCTGCTGCAGCCCGTCGGCGAGCTCGATGCCGGTGAGTACTGGCGGCTTGCCGCGCGCGTCGCCGGTGGCGACCTGCTGCTGCAGGGCACGCCGTCCTATCTCTCGCCGCTCTACGTCTACTGGCTCGCGCTGGCGATGACGATCAGCGGCGGCAGCGTCGCGGGTGTTCTCGTCCTGCAGGCTGGTGTCGGCACGGCGGCGGTGTGGCTTGCCGCGCGCGCCGCGGCCGCGTGGGTCGGAGCCTCGAGCCAGGCGCGGGCGGCAATCGTCGCGGGCGGGTCCCTCGCACTCACGAGCATCGTCGCGCTCCAGGAGGCGCTGATCCTCCAGTCGGCGCTCGACGCGTTCCTGATGGCGGCCTTCGCGCTCGCGTTCACCCGTGCAGCCATCGACGGCTCGCCGCGGACGTGGGCGTGGTGCGGTGCGGCGCTGGCGCTGCTTGCAACGAACCGCCCCAACGCCTGGCTGCTCGCACTCGTGTGCCTGCCGGCTGCTGCCTTCACCGTGGCGCGGGTCGTGCGAGCGCGCGCAGTCGTGGCGTGGTCCCTCGGCGCGGTGCTTGTCGTCGCGCCGTTCACGTTGCGCGCGGCACTGGCGACAGGCGAGTGGACGGCACTGCCTGGACACGGCGGACTGAACGCCTACATCGGCAACCACGCCGAGGCGAACGGCACCTACACGGTGCTTCCGGGCATCAGGCCTTCGATGGAGGGGCAGCGCCAGGACGCGCAACTCGTCGCGTCACGCGCGGAAGGACGCACCGTCCGTCCTTCCGAAGTCTCGGCGCACTTCGCTCGACGTGCCCTCGACTGGTGGCGGCAGTCACCGTGGCAGGCGACGCGGCTGCTGGCCTACAAGATCTGGCTCTCCACGCACTCGTGGGAACTGCCGGTGAACGTGAGCCACGCCTGGTTCCGCGAGCAGGTTCCGCTGTTGTGGATTCTCCCGGTTGGCGCCTGGCTGCTCGTGCCGGCCGGGCTGGCTGCGAGCGTTGGAGGCCACCTCGCCGTGGCGTCGGATCGCATCGCGCCCTGGCACTGGTTCCGCGTGCTGCTGCCGGTCTACCTGCTCGGCGTCGCGATCTTCTTCGTCGTCGATCGCTATCGCGCGCCGGCGCTGGTGCTCGGCGCGATCCACCTGGGCGTGCTCGCGGCGATGCGCGGCGAGTCGCGGCAGCGGGATGCCGGTCGCGGCGCGCTGGCGGCCATGGGCCTGGCTGTCGTCGTGTTCGTCGGCGGGCTCGTGCCGCTGCCGTTCCAGCGCGGCGAGGCCGATGCCGACGCGCAGATGGCGTTCCACGCGATTGCCGAGGGCAGCGACACCGAGGCCGATCGCTGGCTGGCGCGCGCGGTGGCGCGACATCCGGCGCCGGGCATCGTGTGGTTCAGGGCCGGCCTCGGCTGGCAGTCGCGCAGCGAACTCGCTCGCGCCGAACGCGCACTGCGCGAGGCGCACCGGCTCGATCCCGACGTCTCGGAGGCGACGTTCGCGCTCGCGGGTGTGCTCCTGTCGCAGGGCAAGGGCGCCGAGGCGCTGCCGTTGCTGCGTCGGCTCGACGCGCAGGGTGAGCGCGGGGTTCCCACGGCAGGTGGAGGACGACTGCGCCTCGACATCGCGCTCGCGCACTGGCAGGCCGGCGACCAGGCGCTCGCGCGCGGCGTGCTGGACTCCGGCGTCACGCCCGACGCGCTGCCCCTGCTGCGGGCGCGCGCGCTTGCGGCCGTCGAGGCGCGACGCGTCGATCTCGCCGAGTGGCTGCTCTCTGTCTGCAGGCAGCACGCGCCTGGCGACGCCGAGGTCGCCGAGAAGCTCGGGCTGATGCGCGCGCGCATGGGACGCGTGGACGAGGCAGCCGCACTGCTCGAGGACGCCGCGCGGCTCGATCCGCAGCGCGCGACCGCCCGGTTCAACCTTGCCGTGCTGCGCGCGCAGCAGGGGCGCAGCGAGCAAGCCATCGCACTGCTCCGGGACGCGCTGCGCATCGACCCGTCGTACGAGCAGGCCGCCGGCGCGCTGCGCGAACTGCTGCACGGCTCGTAGCCGACGGTCAGCGCTCCGCGGTTCCCTTCCGCACGATCGGCGCGACCTCCGTCCCGAACAGCTCGATGGCCTTCATCACCTGCGTGTGCGGCATGGTGCCGACGCTGACGTGCAGCAGGAACCGGTCGAAGCCGAGGATCTCCCGCTGCTGCAGGATCTTCTCGGCGACCTGCTGCGGGCTGCCGACAAACAGCGCGCCGTGCGGCTCGCGCATCGCGTCGTAGCCCTGTCGCGACATCGGCGGCCAGCCGCGCTCACGCCCGATGCTGGTCATCGCGACCTCGTACGGCGGGAAGAACTCGTCGGCGGCCTGTTGCGACGTGGCCGCCACGTAGCCATGCGAGTTCACCGCGAGGCGCAGTCGCCCGTGGCCGGCCCGGTGCCCCGCATCGGCGTGCAGGTCGACGAACGGCCGGAAGCGCGCGGGCATCCCGCCGATGATCGCGAGGGTCATCGGCAGTCCGAGGCGTCCCGCACGCTCGGCCGACGCGGGCGTCCCGCCGACTCCGATCCAGACCGGCAGCGGGTCCTGCACGGCCCGCGGATAGACGCCGCGGTCGTCGATGGGCGGACGGAAACGGCCGTGCCATGTGACGCGTTCCTGCTCCCGCACGCGCAGCAGCAGGTCGAGCTTCTCGGCAAACAGGTCGTCGTAGTCCTGGAGGTCCTGCCCGAACAGCGGGTAGGACTCGATGAACGACCCGCGGCCCGCGATGATCTCCGCGCGCCCGCTGGAGATCAGGTCCACCGTCGCGTACTGCTGGTACACGCGCACCGGGTCGTCGGAACTGAGCACGGTCACCGCGCTCGCGAGCCTGATGCGACGCGTCTGCGCCGCGGCCGCCGCGAGCACGACCGCTGGCGCCGACACGATGAAGTCGCGCCGATGATGTTCCCCGACCGCGTAGACGTCGAGGCCGACATCATCGGCAAGGCGGATCTCCCCGAGCAGGTCGCGCATGCGCTGCTCGGTCGAGACCAGGTGGCCGGTGCGCGGGTCGGGGAAGCGATCCCCGAACGTGGTGATGCCCAGTTCCATCACCACAGCGTAACGGGATTGGCCGAAGGAGTGCCGGCTCCAGACCGTGAAGTCAGAAGTCCACCCGCGCCATCAACAGCAGGCGGCGCGGCGGCGCATAGGTGGTGGGCTGGCCCAGTCGCGAATTCGGCTGGTTGCGGTTCACGATCAGCGCGCGCGTGTAGCTGGCCGGATCGCCAGGCACCTGGCTGCCGTCGAACTGGCGCGTCCGCGGATCGAGGAACGCGCGGTTGTCGCGGCTGATGGCCGTCTGCGTGTTGAACAGGTTGAGGACGCGCGCCTCGAGGCGCGTCACGACCCGGCCGCCGATCCGCAGGTTGTAGGCCGCAAGCACGTCGACGTTTGTCCAGAAGTCGTTCCGCTCCGTGCCGAGGGGCTCGAGCAGCAGGCGGTAGCCGCTGTACCAGTCCTGCGCGCGGCGCTCCCACGGCGTGCCGCTCTGCGCGCGCACGTAGCCGCCGAGCGACAGCGCATCGGTCACCATGTACGTACCGAAGATCTTCAGCACGTGCGGGCGATCCTCGCCGAGCTTGCCGTAGCGGAAGTCGTCCTCGACGAACACCCCGGGCCCGTCCTGGAGGATCGACGAGGTGTTGAACACCGCGCCGGCGGCGTAGTCGAGGTCGAAGTTGCCCTTCAACTCGCTCCACGCGTAGCTGACCGTCGTGCTCCAGCGGTCCGCCATGCGCCGCGTCAGTTCGACCGTGAGGGCGCGGTAGTCGCGACGGGCGTTGGCGAGGTTGCCCACGACGAACGTCGACGCGGGGAGCACGCTCGGCTGGTCCTCGATGAAGTCCTTGGCGGTCCGATCGAGGTAGAACACGTCGAGGCCCCAGTTTCCGCCGAGGGGCGTCGCGTACCCGCCCAGGAACTCGTCGGTGTACGTCGGCTGCAGGTTCGGCAGGATGACGCGGCCGGTGGTGTTCGGGCTCGTCGTGTCGCTGATCAGCGCGCCGGTCGCCGCGTCGAAGAACGGCGTGTTCTGCACGAGCCGCAGGGGCGCGTGCGCGCGGGCGCTGCTCTTCTGGTCGCTGCCGTAGTAGCGGCCGTAGTTGGCGTACACCTTGTCGCCGCGGGCCTTGCTGACCTGGTAGTTCACGCCGAGCCGCGGCTGCACCTGGTCGCCGTAGTCGAACGCCAGGAACGTGTTGCGCGTGTCGCCGATCTGCTGCGCGAACTCGTCGCGGTTGACGAGCAGGCCGGCGTTGAGCACGAGGCGCGATCCGATCTGGATGTTGTCCTGCACGAAGAAGCTGTAGGTGCGCGACTTCGAAAGCTGCGGGTTCTGCGTGGGGTAGTACGCGCCCTGCCAGCGGCGGCCGGCCTCGACGAGCGTGATCGTGCCCCAGCCGTTGGCGATGCGCGTCAGGTCCTCGAGCGTCGTCTCGTACATGAAGCCGGCGCGCAGCTCGTGCGAGGTCCTGCCGAGGCCGAAGTAGGTGCCGGTGTTGGCCCGGAACTCGTCGCGCGCGTAGTTCTGCCGGTTGAGCACGAGTGCCGCGCCGCCATACCGGAAGCCCGTCACCGGATCGACGAAGTACCCCATCTGCCGCAGGTCGTTCAGGTCGAACGTCGGCCGGTACCCGAGTTCGGTCCGCGCCACCGCGTCGCTCTCCTCGTCGAGCCGCAGGTACTTGACCTCGACGAAGTTGCGCTGCCCGAAGAACAGGTTCCAGTTGGCGGTGGCAATGCGGTTGGTGCCCTCGTTGTCGGTCGCCACTTCAGGCGAGTCGTTGACGCCGACGCCGGCGTACTCGGTCTCGCTCGGTCGCACGCGGTATCCGGCATTGATGAACTGCGACTGCACCGGCGCGAACGTGAGCTTGCCGAAGAACTCGGTCGTCGTGCTCTTGCTGTCGGGCACGGGCCCGAGGTTGTTCACGCGGCCAGACGTCGTCGAACGGAGCAGCTGGCCCGAGGTGTAGAAGAACAGCTTGTTCTCGAGAATCGGTCCGCCGAATGCGTAGGACGGAATCCAGCGATCGGTGGTGCTGCGGATGTCGGTCGCCTCGTTCTTCGCGTTCCACGCGGCGGGAATCGCCTCGAAGCGCACGCCGCCCCTGAACTCGTTGGTGCCCGATCGCGTGACCGCGTTCGTGACAAAGCCCGACGAACGCCCGAACTCGGCCGAGATCGCGCCGCGCTTGACGTTGAACTCCGCGATGTCGAACTCGTTCACCTCGGTCGACAGGTACCCGAACCCCGGGTTCGTGATGTTGACGCCGTCGATGAGGTACGTGTTGTCCTGCCGGCTCGCGCCGCCGCTGACCATCCCGGCGGCCGGCGGGTTGTTCTCCGCGACTCCGGGAATGAGCTGGAACAGGCCCGCATACGTGCGCTGCAGCGGCAGTTCCTTGATCAGCTGCGCGTCGTAGTTGAAATTGACCTCGGTGGACTTCAGGTCCACGACGGGCGCCGCGGCGCTCACCTGCACGGTCTCGTCGAGCTTCAGCCCGATGACGATGTCGACCTGCGTGTCGACGGCGACCCGCACGAGCACGGCGCGCGTGGCGGTGCCGACGCCGTCCTTGCCGACCTCGACGGTGTAGTTGCCGGCGGGCAGCAGCGGGAACGTGTAGGCACCCTGCGCGCTCGTCACGGCGGTCCGCTCGCCGGGGAGGGGTTCACCCGTGAGCCGGACGGAGGCATCCGGCACGAGTTGTCCGCCCTGGTCGAACACGACCCCCGAAATCGAACCAGTGGTCTGGGCGTGCGCGACGGCGGGCAGCAGGCACGCGAGCACGGTCAGCGCAGACGCCGACCAGCGTACGAAGGTCATGAGCAACATCCCTCTCGGAGCACGTTGGGGCCGGTCGATCCCGTCAGGACACCGACTCATCCCGTGAATCACCGGCGCTGATGCTACCGATGAGGGGCACGTGTTGCAACAACGAACGCGGCGGAATCTCAGCCGATCATCGTGGCGCCGTAGACGGCGGCACCGAGCAGTCCGGTCTGCCGGTTGAGGACGATGGCCACCGGCATCCGCTCGAGGAGGCCCGTCATCGGCGGCTTCGTGCGGAAGGCGTCCATGAACGTCGGGGAGTCGAACGCGGCCAGGATCTTCGGCGGGATGCCGCCACCGAGATAGACGCCGCCCGTGGCCACGCATTGCAGCGCGAGGTTGGCCGCTGCGCTGCCGTACACGCCGATGAAGAGGTCGAGTGCCTCGATGCAGTGCGCATCGCTGCCATCGAGCGCACGGCTCGTGATCCGCGCCGGCAGGTCGGACTCGTCCACCTCGCGCAGCAGCGGCGACGCCTCGGCACTCGTGAAGCGGAGCAGGTTCACGAGACCCTGGCCCGAGACGATGTGCTCGTAGGTCGCGCGGCCGTACCGGTCGACGAGGAACTGGAGCAGCGCGACCTCGCGCGGCGTGCGCGCGCCGAAGTCGCCGTGGCCTCCTTCGGACGGCGACGGCACGAGTCGTCCCTGCTGCCGCACGAGGACGGCCTGCCCGAGCCCGGTGCCCGCGGCCATCAGGCACGCGTTGCCGTCCGCGTTGAACTCGCCGGCCTGCAGCACGTGCAGTTCGTCGGGCCGCAGGGCGGGCACGCCATACGCCATCGCCTCGACGTCGTTGAGGATCCACGCACGCCGGATGCCGGTGTTGGCCATCAGCTCGCGGCCGTCCACGAGCCACGGCACGTTCGTCAGCCGTGCGACCTGCTTGACGTTCGGCCCGGCGACGCCCACGCAGCAGAACTGCACTTCCTGCGGCCGCACACCCGTCGCGCCGAGGAAGCCCGAGATCAGCGCCGAGAGGCTCGGATAGTCGAGCGTCGTGTACTCGCGCACGTCGAGCATCTCGGGCCGGCCGCCGTGCGGTCGGAACAGGCCGAGCTGCGTCTTCGTGCCCCCCAGATCGCCAGCCAGCAGCATGGGAGGAAGCATACAGGACGGCCGAACGACGAAGGCTGATGGCCGACTGACGAAGGCCCTGCCCCTCTGCTACGCTGCGGCAATGACCGAGGCCCGGGTGCCGGCGCGCGTCGTGCGAGCGCGTTTTCCCGCGCTGCGCGACGATCAGCTCCGGTCGCTGGCGCAGTGGCGGCTCGTGCAGCCCACGCGCGACCAGGGCGAGGCCTCGTATTCGTTTGCCGATCTCGCGACCCTGCGTGAGGTCAGCGACGCGCTCGGGCGGGGCATGCCGCTCAAGGCCGTCGTCCGCCAGCTGCTGGCGGCGCGCCAGGGCCAGCTGACCCTCTTCGACGGCACCGCACCACCGCGCGACGAGGGCGCGCGCGCCCGGGTCGTCACGCTCGCGCCGAGGACGACGCCCCGCGACGAGGCCACGGTGGATCGCACCGTGGACACCTCACGTGCGGAGGCGGCCTTCGAGCGCGCGACGGCCATGGATGGCGCGCCCGGGCATGCGGCAGGCGACGTGATGCGGGCGTACCGTGAGGCGCTGGCGTTCGATCCGGAGCTCGTGCCGGCGATCATCAACCTGGGCAACCTGCACTACGCCGAGGGCCACCTCCCCGAGGCAGCCGCGCTCTACACGCAGGCGATCCGCATCGCCCCGGAGTCCTTCGAGGGGTGGTTCAACCTGGGCCACACGCATCACGACGAAGGCCGGTTCGCCGAGGCGGTCCAGTGCTATACGCGGGGGCACGAGCTGGACCCGGACTCGCCGGACGCGTGTTTCTACCTCGCGGTGGCCTTCGAGAAGCTGGGGCGGTCGCACGACGCGCGTCCGCTGTGGCAGCGATACCAGGCGCTCGCGCCGGAGGGCGAATGGATCGCGCTCGCGCGCGAATTCGGGGAGTGACTGGCGACTTACCGGACGCGGAACGTGATGATGCCGCGGACCGGATCGTAGGGCGAGACGCCGACAGTGACGCGATCGCCGGGCACGACCTTGATGCGGAACCGGCGCATGCGGCCACTGAGCTGCGCGAGCACTTCCTGGCCCGAGTCGCACTGCACGCGGTACAGCCCGCCACTATGCACGGCGGTCACCGTGCCCTGAACGTCGATGAGATCGTCTTTGCTCAATCAGTAGGTCTCCAACACGTCATTGTCCCACACTCAGGGCCCGGACCGCGTCTTCCACCTGCCTGGCGAGTGCCCCGTAGTCGTCTCCGCGCAGCGAAAGCGGCGCGCCGAACCGCACCGTGACCGGCCCCGGCGTCGGGAACCGGGCCGTCTGGTGCAGCACCTTGTCGGCACCGATCAGGCGTACCGGCACCACCGGCACGCCGAGCCGCGCACCGATCATCCCGATGCCGCCGCGGAACTCGTTGATCTCGCCGGCCGTCGTCCGCTTGCCTTCCGGGAAGATCAGCAGCGACTGGCCCTCTTCGAGCAATTGCCCGATATAGCGCAGCGTCTGCCGCGCCCCGGCTTCCCGCTGCGGGATGGGGAACGCGTTGAAGAAGAGCGAGGCGAGGTAGTAGTTGAGGCCATTGGTCAACCGCTGTCGCCGCGTGTGGCCGGCGGGATGGAAGTGCGGCGCGAAGAACTCCTTGGCCATGGCAACCGCGGTGCGATGGCGCCAGCGCGCGGGCAGCGCCATCAGGATGGCCGGCGTGTCCATGTGGCTCTGGTGGTTCGCGGCAAAGACGACAGGCCCTTCGAGGCCGGCAAGGTGCTCGAGCCCCTCGGCGCGGACGCGCGCGAAGATGCGGCCCGTCGGCAGGATCCACGTCGGCAGGCTCACGCGCCGCAGCAGGGAAGGCAGGGCCGCGCGGTTCCATGACGGGAACTCGATTGCCCCGGTGCCGCGTCGCATGGTCCGCGTCCCGGTCTCGTCGGGCGCCGCGTCCGGCAAAGTGCGCTCCGCGGGCGCACCCGGTTCGACCGCGCGCGCCCCACCCTGTGCGCCCACGATGCCGCGGAGGTCGCCGATCGTGCGCGCCGCGGCAAACGCCCCCTCGTCCACGATCGTCTGGAACTGCTGTTCGAGCGCCATGAGCAGTTCGACCCGCTCGAGCGAGCTGAGCGCCAGTTCCTCGATCGTCGTGTCGTCGTCGAGGCCCTGTCGCCCCCTCGCCAGGCGCGCCACGACGTGCAGCAGCGCGTCATCGCCGCCAGCAGGGCGCGCCACCGGCGCGCCCGACTCGACCCACGCGCGCAGGGCGGTGCGCTTCAACTTGCGTGTGCCCTCCGTGCGGGGCAGGTCCGATCCGGTCCAGATCGACGCGCTGCGGATCTTCTGGTGGTCACCGAGCGCGGCGTTCGCGTCCCGGACGACCGCGTCGAGCCTGTCGGCATCGTCGAGCACGAGCACGGCGTGGATGCGTTCCTCGCCGTCCCACTGGCGGCCCACCACGGCCGCGTCGCGCACGTCGGGCAGGGCGAGCAGCGCCCGCTCGACGTCCTCGGGGAAGACGTTGAGCCCCTCGGGCGTGACGATCATCTCCTTCTTGCGGCCCTTGATGTAGAGCCGGCCCTGCTCGTCGAGCCCGCCGATGTCGCCCGTGTGCAGCCAGCCGTCCTCGAGCGTCCGCGTCGTGTCGGCGTGCCCCCCGTAGTAGCCCTGCGACACGTTGTCGCCGCGCACGAGGATCTCGCCGTCCGGCGCGATCCGGACCTCGACGCCGTGAATCGGTGTGCCGACGCTGCCCCGTCGCGCGCGCAGCGGATGGTTGAGCGTGACGATGGGCGCGGTCTCGGTGAGGCCGTAGCCCTGCACGACGAGGAAGCCAAGGCCGCCCCAGAACTCCTCGATCGACGGGTCGAGCGGCGCCGCGCCCACGACCGCGCTCCAGAACTTGGCGCCGAACGCGCGATGCACGCGCCGGAACCGCCACCAGCGCCGGTACCACGTCTCCTTCGGCAGCGGTGCGATGCCGGACCCGGGCGGCGGCTGCACGGCCTGCGTCTCGGGAAAGCGGAGCCTGACGTATTCCCGCAGCACGTCGAGCATCTTCGGCACCGACACGAGCACCGAGATGCGCCGCGACCGGATCTGCCGCACGATGTCGGCCGGCGCGAGGCTGCGCACGAAGACGACCGTGCCTCCGAGCATCGGCGGCACGAATGTCGCCATGGACTGCCCGAACATGTGGCTGAGGGGCAGCAGGTTCAGGAACCGGATCGGCGAGAACGGCCGGATGTAGCGCCGGTACTTCGCCATCTCGCGTTCGATCGGCACGATGTTGGCGAGCACGTTGCGGTGCGTGATGATCACGCCCTTGGGCTCGGCGGTCGCGCCCGACGTGAAGATGATCTCCGCCGTGTCGTCCGCGGTGACCGTCACGGCGGGCGGGGGCGGCATGTCGTCGCCTTCCGGCTCGCGCAGCAGCCCCGCGAGCGGCCAGTGCGGCACGCCGAGGGACACGGCCGCACCGTCCACGTCGTCGCCCGGCAGCACGAGCCGCGCCGAGACGATCCCGCCGATGCGATCCACGAGCGCGGGCGCCGATCGGTAATCGATCGGCACCACGACGATGCCGCGCAGCAGGCAGCCCCAGAGGGCGACGATCCACTCGGGCCGGTTCTCGCCCCAGAGCACCACCGTGTCGCCCTTCGCGATGCCGGCGGCGTGCAGGCGTGCGGCAAGCCGCTGCGCTGCGCGCCCCACCTCCGCGTACGTGTACGTCCAGGTGCGGTACCCATCGTCGTACGCGAGGAACGCCGCCGGGCGGGCGGTGACGTCGTGGAAGAAGTCGAGCAGCGTGGCCCGTGGTGCTCCCGCTGGAGGACCGCCGGACGGCGGCCGCGAGGGAGGCGCCATTGGCCGCATATGATAGTGGACGCTCATGCCCCTGCCGCCGGCCTTTGCCGCGAGCGCGCTCTACGACAGCCTGCTGCAGAACGCGCTGCAGCGCTTCCTCGCCCGCGCCACCCTCGAGGTCGAGGCCTCGCTCTCGGAATCCTCGACGGGCACCCTCGCCATCGAGCCGACCGACGATCCGTCCGAACTGGTGCTGCGCTGGTTCGGCACGCGACACGTCCTGCACGTGCCGCGCGCGCTTCCGTTCACCGCGCACGAACTGCGCGTCGCCCGCGCCATCGGCGAAGTGCTCTCGGCCCGGTATCGCGCCATCTTCGACCCGGCGACGCTCGCCGCCCGCGGCGAGCTCTTCCAGGGCCTCATCGAGGATCGCTACGTCGCCGCATTCCTCGACAGGCGTCCGTACCAGGCCGGCGCCGAGCGCACGCGCGCCGACCGGCTGGCGAGCGTCATCGAGGTCCTGCGGGTGGCTGCGCTCTCGAGCTACGAGAGTCACGCGATTTCGTCGGGCGCGCTGGTGCTCGGTGAAGAGGCGGCGCACGAACGACGTGACGACGCGCGGCTGTATGGCCAGCCGCTCACCGCCGCCAAGAGCTTCTATCGCCTGTGCGACGGCGTGCGCACCGTGTTCCTCGTCGGCGCCGACGGGCTGCTGCTCGACATCATCGACATCAACCGCCGGGCGCGGCAGGTGCACCCGACGATGACCGTCGCCTCGCCGTGCCCGACCACCTATCGCCAGCATGCGGCCGCCACGCTCGGCACGCGCGAGGCCTGCATCGTGCTGACGCCGTCGCACGAGATCAAGGCCTTTGCCGACGGCGCGCACGTCTTCACGTTCCGCAACGCGCAGTGGCACCTGATCGACGTCGAGGCCAAGTACGCGCGCTGGCTCCAGGCCGTCGGGTCGCGGCACATCGCCGAGAAGCTGTTCCAGTGCGCGCTCGACATGGCCGAGTCGCGGCAGGGCGCGCTGCTCGTCGTCCTGCGGGACCGGGCGTCCGCCGGGGCGCTCGTCGCGCCGGTGGACCGCCTCGACCGCCCGGCCCCGACGCGCGACACGAACGACGCCGGCCGGCGGCCGCTGCACTACCTCCTGCGCGGCCGGATGCTCGCCGACATCGACGACAGCGTCCTGATGGGGCTGGCAAGCCTCGACGGCGCCACGGTCGTGGACACCGAGGGCGAACTCATCGCCGCCGGCGCCATCCTCATGCACCCGCACGGGGAGGGCGACGCCTGGGTCTCCGAAGGCGCGCGCACCACGGCGGCGCAGGCCGCCGGCCGCTTCGGCGCGGTGCTCAAGGTCAGCACCGACGGCATGATCACGTGCTACGACGGGCAGAGACTCTGGGAGATCTGACGCCGGCGCGAAGGGCACTGCGGTCGCGCGGCGGGTCGCCACGGACGAGTCGGCCGACTCCGGGTGCCGAAGCGGTTTAGAATGGCGCTCCCCCGGGAGACAGCGCATCGTGCGTGGCCACCGGGCAGCTTCGTCATGCCCGGGTCCGGCCGACCGAGCGCTGGCACAGGAAAGCGACAACTCGTATGCGAGTGTTCGTCACGGGAGCCACCGGCTACATCGGGTCGGTGGTCGTCGATGCGCTGCAGCGCGCGTCGCACCAGGTCGTTGCCCTGGTCCGTCACCAGGAGAAGGCCAGGCGCCTCGCGGACCGCGGCATCGACACGGCGGTCGGCACGCTGGGCAATCCCGCCACCTGGCGCCAGCAGGCCTCGGGATGCGACGCGTTCGTCCACGCGGCGTTCGAGTCCTCGCCGAAGGGCGTCGAGATCGAACGCATCGCGCTCGACACGCTGATCGACCTCGCGCGGCACGCCGGCGAGCGCGGGCCGGCCGCGTTGATCTACACGTCGGGCATCTGGGTGCTGGGTTCCGCGCCGGAGCCCGTCGATGAAGCGGCGCTGCCGGCTCCCGTGGACCTCGTCGCCTGGCGGCCCGCCCACGAGCAGCTGGTGCTCGATGCGGCGACGCCCGGGCTGCGCACGGCCGTGATCCGTCCCGGGATCGTCTACGGCGGGGCGCGGGGCATCGTCAGCGACATGCTGGCGTCGGCCGAGAACGGCCTCATGCGCATCGTCGGCAGCGGCGAGAACCACTGGCCGCTCGTGTACGACCGCGACCTTGCCGATCTCTACGTCCGCGTGCTCGGAGCCGAAGAGGGGCACGGCATCTTCCACGCCACCGACGAGGCCGACGAACAGGTGCGCACCATCGCGGACGCGATTGCCGCCCACAGGCCGCACCCGCCCGACATCCGCTTCGTGCCGCTCGCCGAGGCGCACGCGAAGCTGGGGCCGTATGCCGACGCGCTGGCCCTCGATCAGCGGGTGCGCAGCCCGCGCGCGCGGGCGCTCGGCTGGACGCCGTCGCTGCGGTCGGTCTCGGGCAACATCCCGAGGCTCTTCGAGGAACTGCGGCGCGGGCGGCGCGCGATGCAGGAACAGGACCGCGAGCAGTAGCGGCCCGGGACGGGAGGTGCCCTACTTCACGCTGATGCCGGCGCTCAGCACGAACATCGACACCGTCGGGTTGCCGACGTAGTCGCCCCCGAGCTCCTTCGAACCGATGCGGTAGTACCGGCCGTCGAACGTGAAGGCGACGTGTTCGGTGACGAACCAGCGCGCACCGCCGCCGATGTTGATCGTCAGCAGCTGCGGGCTGTAGGCGAGATCGGACTCGGCACGGCCGGCCTTCAGCTGCGAGAACCCGAGGCCCGCGCCGAGGTAGCTCCAGCCGCGACTCGACCCGAAGTTCAACGACACCTGCGGCACGATGCCGCGCACGCGGAACTCCCCGGGCACGAGCGGCACGTCGGTGCCCTCGGCGGGGTCGCCCGCGCCCTGCGTGCCGCCGATGAGCAGCAGCGACGCGCCGAGCCCGAGCGACACCCGCCCGCGCACCGGATACACGTGCGCGCCGAGATCCATCCCGAGCACGGTCTTCGGCAGTTCGCCGGCCTGCAGCCCGCGAGGCAGCGACAGGTCCTCGGACCGCCCCACGCTGCTGAAGGCGCCGCGCAGATCCACGACGAACGGCCCCGGCGGCTCGGCCGGCTGCCCCTGCGCCGCAGCCGGAACGAGTAAGCACAGCGTGACCAACAGGAGGAGCCCGCGCGGCGACCGCATCGGCGGGAGTATAGCGGAAGGAGCCAGACGTCGATTCGGATCGACGGCCACGAATGGCGGCACGCGCCCGGCGGCTACAATTGGCGGATGCCGTCTGCATCAATCGTTCGCGGTGCGACCGGGGGGCTCGTCGTCGTGCTGCTCGCCCTCGTCGGCCGTCCGGCAGCCCAGTCGCGGCCCGGGCTCGACCTGTCGGCAATCAGCGGCGACCGGATGGTCGCCCACGCACGCTTCCTGAGCGACGACCTGCTCGAGGGGCGCGCCCCCGGCGCGCGGGGCGGCGAGATTGCCGCCCGCTACATCGCGACGCAGTTCGAGCTGCTCGGCCTCGAGCCCGGTGCCGCCGACGGCACCTACTACCAGCAGGTGCCGATCGTCGAGGCGACGATCGCGCGCACCGGCACGAGCCTCGAAGCCAGGGGCGCCAGGGGCACGCGCGCGTTTCGCATGGGCGAGGACCTCGCGCTGCTCGCCTCGGTCGAGGCGCCGCGGGTGTCGCTCGACGCCGACGTCGTCTTCGTCGGCCACGGCATCGTGGCCCCCGAGTACCGCTGGAACGACTATGCGGGCACTGACGTGAAGGGGAAGGTCGTGATGGCCATGGTCAACGACCCGCCCGCGACGGCCGACGAGCCCGACCTGTTCGGTGGCAAGGCGCTCACGTACTACGGACGCTGGACCTACAAGTACGAGGAGGCGATCCGTCAGGGTGCGGCCGGCGTCATCCTCGTGCACACCGAGCCATCCGCAACCTACCCGTTCGGCGTCGTGCTCTCGACGACGGTCGGCGAGCAGGTCTTCCTGCCGCCGGCACCGGGCGGCGTGCTGCAGCTCAAGTCGTGGCTCACCGAGGAGGCGGCCACGGCGCTCGCCGCGCTCGGCGGGCACGACCTCGCCGCGTTGCGCACGCGGGCGCTGACCCGCGGCGCGGCGCCGGTGGCGCTCGGCGTGACCGTGTCGCTGCGCGTCGCGCAGCAGACCACGCGCAAGACCTCGCCGAATGTCGTCGCGAAGCTCGCTGGCGAGCGTCCGCGCGAGGCCATCGTCTACTCGTCGCACTACGACCACATGGGCCGCCGCGAGACGACCGACGCGTCGGACGGCATCTGGAACGGCGCGCGCGACAACGCGTCGGGTGTTGCCGCGCTGCTCGAGATCGCCCGCGCCTTCGCCGTCGCACCCGTCCGGCCCGGGCGCACCGTGTACTTCCTCGCTCCCACTGCCGAAGAGCGCGGGCTGCTCGGGTCCGAGTACTTCGCGCAGAACCCGCCGCTGCCGATCGAGGCGGTGGCAGCCAACCTCAACGTCGACAGCATGAACGTCTACGGGTCGTCCTCGACCTTCGTGCTGCTCGGTGCCGATCGCACCGATGCGTTGGCGCTCGTGAAGGACGTGGCCACGGCGCAGGGGCGTCGGCCCGGCGTCGACGCACATCCCGAACGCGGCTACTTCTTCCGCTCCGACCACTTCCCGTTCGCCAAGGCTGGCGTGCCGGCGTTCTCGCTGACGCTCGGCGACGCGAGCGGCTTCCGCGGGCCTCGTGCGGAGCAGGCGCGCGAGATGAGTGCGGCCTACAACGCCACCCACTACCATCAGCCGTCCGATGAGTTGTCGCCCGACTGGGACTGGACGGGTGCGGTCGAGGACGCGCAACTCATGGCCGAACTGGGCTGGCGCATCGCCGCGCAGCCGGCAATGCCGGCGTACCTCGACGGGGATCAGTTCGCGCAGCCGCGTGCGAAGGGTCGGCGGTAGGCCGTGCTCGCGACGCTCGACGGCATCCGCGCGGCCGCCACGCGCATCGACGGCATCGCCCGGCGGACGCCGGTGCTCGACCTCGCCCCGCTGCTGCCGCTGCACGTCAAGTGCGAGCAACTGCAGCCGGTCGGCGCCTTCAAGATTCGCGGCGCCTACAACTTCATCGCGGGGCTGCCGGAGGCGACACGCGCCGCCGGCGTGATCACGTACTCGTCGGGCAACCACGGACAGGCCGTCGCGTTTGCGGCGCAGCGGTTCGGCATCCCCGCCGTGATCGTCATGCCCGAGACCGCGCCCATCGTGAAGGTGGAGGGCGCGCGCCGCTGGGGCGCCGAGGTCCTGTTCGCCGGGACCACCACCGTGCATCGCCTGGCGCGTGCGGAGGAGGTGGCGTGCGAGCGCGGGCTCGTGATGGTGCCGCCGTTCGACAGCCTGCCGATCATCGAAGGCCAGGGCACGACGGGCCTCGAGCTCCTCGAACAGCTCCCGGCCGTGCGGACGGTGTGCGTGCCCGTCGGGGGAGGGGGCCTCGCGTCAGGCGTGGCCGCCGCCGTGAAGCTCCTCGATCCGGCAATCCGCGTCGTCGGCGTGGAGCCTGCCGGGGCGCCGAAGATGTCGTCGTCGCTCGCGGCGGGCGAGCCCGTGACGCTCGCGAGCGTGTCGGGCATCGCCGACGGCCTGCTGGCGGTGCGGCCCGGCACGCTGAACTTCGCGCACGTGCAGGCGTTCGTGGACGAGGTCGTGACCGTGACCGACGAGGAGATCGTCGGGGCGGTGCGGACGCTGTGGGACGTCGCGCGGCTTGCGGTCGAGCCCAGCGGCGCGGTGACCGTTGCCGGTGCGCTGCCGCGTCTCGCCCGCTGGCTCGACGACGGGCCTGTCGTCGCCGTCCTGAGCGGCGGCAACGTCTCGCTTGCCGCGCTTGCGGCGCTGATCGACGCCCCACCGGGGTAGGACGCATGCAGACGCCGAGCGATCCCCTGCAGGTGACTCGGGCCATCGCCGAGGCCGTGCGCGCGCGTGGCGGTCGCGCGCTCGTCGTCGGCGGCTACGTGCGCGACGCGTTGCTCGGCGAGCCCTCCAAGGACGTGGACATCGAGGTGTTCGGCGTTCCTGCCGACGATCTCAGGGCGCTGTTGGCGCAGTGGGGATCGGTCAACACCGTGGGCGAGAGCTTCACGGTGTTCAAGGTGCAGGGCATCGACGTCTCGCTGCCGCGGCGCGAGTCGAAGGTCGGGCGCGGCCACAAGGGTTTCGAGGTCCATGGCGATCCGTCCCTGTCGTTTGCCGAGGCGGCGCGTCGCCGCGACTTCACCCTCAACGCCATCGGTTGGGATCCGCTTACGGGCGAGTACCTCGACCCCCACGGCGGGCGCGCCGACGTCGAACGCCGGCTCCTGCGCATGGTGGACGCGCGCACCTTCGGGGATGACAGCCTGCGGGTGCTGCGCGCGCTGCAGTTCGCCGCGCGGTTCGAGTGCCGAGTGGACGATGCGACGGCGGAGGTGTGTCGTGCGACGCCGCTCGACGACCTGCCGGCCGAGCGCATCTGGGGCGAGGTCGAGAAGCTGCTGCTGCGGGCGCCGCGGCCGTCGATCGGGCTGCACCTGGCGCGCGACCTCGACGTGGTCGCGCGGCTCTGGCCCTCGCTCGAGGCGCTCGCCCACTGCCCGCAGGATCCGGAATGGCACCCCGAGGGCGACGTCTGGATTCACACCGCGATGGTGGTGGACCAGGCCGCGATGCGGAAGCAGCCGTTCACGTATCCCGAGCAGGTGTCGCTCATGCTGGGCGCGCTCCTCCACGACATCGGCAAGCCGCTCGTCACCGCGGAGATCGACGGGCGCATCAAGTCACCCGGCCACGAGGCGGAAGGCGTGCCGCTGGCCACGGCACTGCTCGACGCGCTGCAGGTGCACACGCTCGATGGCTATCCGGTGCGGCAGCAGGTGCTCGGCCTCGTCGCCTGGCACATGCTGCCCGGCGCGTGGTGGAAGGCGCCGACCCCGGTCTCGGACGGCGCGTTCCGTCGGCTCGCCCGCAAGGTGGACATGGTGCTGCTCGGCCGGTTCTCCGAGGCCGACTGCAACGGGCGCGGCGGCACCTTCGACTGTTCGTTCGGCCAGTGGTTCCTGGATCGCGTCGAGACACTGGGCGTGGAGCACGCCCCGCCGGCACCGCTGCTGCTCGGACGCCACCTGCTCGATCTCGGTGTCGCGCCGGGCCCCGGGATGGGCGAAATCCTGCGCGCCGTCTACGACCAGCAACTCGACGGCCACGTCACCACGCTCGACGACGCGCAGGCGGCCGCACGCGCCCTGCTGCAAGGGTAGGGCGCTTCATCGCGGCGTCCGCGCAAACCGCCGCGCGATGCGATCGACGAGGCCGGGCATCAGCGCCGATCCCACTGCGGCGAGCCGCGACGGGCGATACGGATAGACGTCGGCGCGCGGGCGGCGCAGCGCAGCCACCATGGCGGCCGCCACGCGATCTGGCGACTGCCGCGGGCCGCGCCCCGCCACATCCTGGCCCCACTCGCGCGCCATCGCCTGCCGGAACTCCGTCTCCGTGCTGATCGGGTAGACCATCGTCACGTGGATGCCGGTGCCTGCCAGTTCGGCGCGCACCGATTCGCCGAGCCCGGCCTGCGCGAACTTGGTCGCCGCATAGGCGCCCATCCGCGGCACGCCCGTGCGCCCGACGATCGACGACACGATGAAGAGGTGGCCGCGCCCCACGCGGCGGAAGTGCGCGACCGCGGCGCGCGCGGCGTGGAAGGTGCCGAAGTAGTTCACCTCCATCAGCGTCCGCATCGTCTCGACGCTCGTCTCGTCCAGCGTGCCGTTGTAGCCGATGCCGGCGTTGCACACCACGACGTCGAGCCGCCCGGTCTCGTCGAGGGCCTGCGCCACGGCCGCCTCGACCTGCGAGGCCTCGGTCACGTCGCATGCAACGGGCGTCGCATGGCCACCGGCCTGCGCGATGCGCGCGCCGACCGCGGCCAGTCGATCGACTCGCCGCGCCGCGAGCACCACGTGCAGGCCTTCGCGCGAGAATGCGTGGGCGCAGGCCTCGCCGATTCCCGAAGATGCGCCGGTGATCAGCGCAGTGCCGGTCGCCGCCATCCGGCGATGGTAGCAGCCCGCGGGTGCTATTCTCGCCGTCATGAACGCTCGTCTGCTGACGGCCGCCGTGGCGGTCGCACTCGCCGCCGGCCTGCCGCACGCGGCCCCCCTTGCCACCGTGGCACCGCAGCCCCGGCCTGCCGTCGCGGCGCCGCCCGATCCCGCGGAGATCGCCAGGCTCGAGACGCGGCTCTCCGACATCCGGATGCTCACGACGGAGGGCGAGAACGCCGAGGCGTACTTCTCGCCCGACGGGCAGCAGCTGATCTTCCAGTCGTCGCCCGACACGGCGGCGTGCGACCAGATGTACGTGATGCGGACCGACGGCACGGACGTCCGGCGCGTCAGCAATGGCGAGGGCCGCACGACGTGCGGCTACTTCACGCCCGACGGCAGGCAGATCGTCTACGCCTCGACGCACGGCGCCTCACCGTCGTGCCCGCCGCGTCCGTCGATGGCCCGCGGGTACGTGTGGCCGATCTACGACAGCTACGACATCTATCGCGCCAACGCCGACGGCAGCGGCGCGGTGCGGATCACGAACAGCCCGGGCTACGACGCCGAGGCGACCATCGGCCCGAACGGGCGCGTGGTGTTCACGAGCGTGCGCGACGGCGACATGGAGATCTACTCGATGGCGCTCGACGGCTCCGACGTGAAGCGGCTGACGAACCGGCCCGGCCCTGACGGCGGCGCGTTCTTCTCGCCCGACGGCACGCGCATCGTCTTCCGGGGCCGGCACCCGGAGGCAGGCAGCCCCGAGCTGACGGACTACTTCGCGCTGCTCAAGGAAGGGCTGTGGCGGCCGACCTCCACCGAGCTGTACGTGATGGATGCCGATGGATCGAACCTGCGGCAGATCACGAGCAACGGCGCCGCCAACTTCGCCCCGTACTGGACGCCCGATGGCAAGCGGGTGATCTTCTCGTCCAACCTCCACAACGTGAAGGGGCGCAACTTCGATCTCTTCCTCGTGGACGCCGACGGCCGGAACCTCGAGCGGGTGACGCACCACCCCGACTTCGACGGCTTCCCGATGTTCTCGCCCGACGGCACGCGGCTCGTGTTCGCCTCGAACCGCAACCAGAGGAAGAGCGGCGACACGAACATCGTGATCGCCCGCTGGAACCCGTAAGGTGGAGCGCACGAGACAGCTGCTCCGCGACCTCGTCGCGATCGACTCGACGAACCCGTCGATCGTGCCGGGTGCGCCGGGCGAGGGGCAGGCAGCCGAGTGCCTGGCGGCCGCGCTCCGCGACGCCGGTCTCGACGTCACGACGACCGAGGTCGCGCCCGGCCGGCCCAACGTCGTCGGCGTGATCGAGGGTGCACAGCCCGGTCCCGCGCTGCTGCTCTGCGGGCACCTCGACACCGTCGGCGTCGAGGGCATGGACGACCCCTTCACGCCGATCGAGCGCGACGGGCGACTCTACGGGCGCGGTGCGCAGGACATGAAGTCGGGGCTTGCGGCCTGCGTCGGCGCCGCGCGCCTGATTGCCGGCGAAGGCCTGCCGCGCGGCCGCCTGATCGTGGCCGGCGTCGTCGACGAGGAGTACGCGAGCCTCGGCGCGGAGGCGCTCGTCCGCGACTGGCGGGCCGACGGCGCGGTCGTCACCGAGCCGACCGATCTCAGTGTCGCGGTGGCCCACAAGGGGTTTGCCTGGGTGGAACTCGACACCCATGGGAAGGCGGCCCACGGCAGCCGGCCCGACGAGGGGCGCGACGCGATCCTCGCGATGGGGCGCGTGCTCGGCGTGCTGGAGCGGTTCGACCAGGAACTGCGCGCGAGGCCGACGCACCCGCTGCTCGGCAGCGGTTCGCTGCACGCCTCGACGATCGCCGGCGGCACCGGCCCGAGCGTCTATCCGGCGCACTGCCGGCTGCTCGTCGAGCGCCGCACGCTGCCAGGCGAGGACGGCGCCCGGGCGTTGCACGAGATCGAGCAGATGCTCGTCGTGCTGCGCGCCAACGATCCGGAGTTCAGGGCCGAGGCGCGGCTCGTGGTCGAGCGTGCCGGCTACCACCTCGACGAGCGCGCGGAACTCGTGCAGCAACTCGCGGCGGCGGCCCGGGCCCGCGGGCTCGAGGCCCGCGTCACCGGCATGAGCTACTGGACCGACGCCGCGATTCTCGGCAACGCCGGCATTCCCACGGTGATCTTCGGGCCTCGCGGGGCCGGCCTGCACGGCACGGTCGAATACGTGGACCTCGCGAGCGTCGACGAGTGCGCGTACGCGATGGCGGCCCTGGCCCGCCAGTTCCTGGCGTGAGCGCAGGCAGGGCGGCCTCTCCGGGCCTGGTCCTGCCGTAAGCAATTCCCTACTTGATGCGGTGGCGGCTCGGGTCGCCGGCGTACGTGAGCTGATACGCGCGCCCGCCGGTTTCCCAGCCCGGGGATTCGTGATGGCAGCCGACGCAGCGCAGCGTCACGCGCGGTCCGTCCACGTGCAGGTACTTCTCATGCCCGTTCATCCCGCACAGCGCCTGGCGCAGCAGCATCCCGATTCGCGCGATCCGATCCGACAGGCGGACGGCACGCAGTGCCGGGAACAACGACTCGAACTGTGTGGCCTGGGCCTCGCTGGCCATGATGCTTTCCCTTTCCTTGCCTCGGGCGTCTCGGCGCTGGGGTGCCGATACGACTGCCCTCGTTCGTGATGAACGCTGTGAGCGGCAAGCAGCGAACGGCTGGGCAGGTTGCGAGGAGCGTGCCAGGCGACCGGCACAGGGCACGCGCGCGGGTCCGGCATGGCTGCCGACGAGCCCGCGCGGCTCAGCGTTCGCGGAGTAAGCTCTTCAGTACGAACGCGACGTTCGCCGGCCGCTCGCCGAGGCGGCGCATGAAGTATGGGAACCATTCGCGGCCGTACGGAATGTAGACACGTACGCCGAAGCCTTCGGTGCGCAGCGAGGCCTGCAGATCGCGCCGCACCCCGAACAACATCTGGAACTCGAAGCGATCGGCCGCCACGCCGGTGTCGCGTGCGATGCGGCGAGCCGCCCCGATCATGTCGGGATCGTGCGTCGCGATGGCCGGGAACACGCCGGCCGGCAGCAGACGTTCGAGCAGCCGCACGTACGCCGCGTCCACCTCCGCCTTGGCCTGCCAGGCAACCGCCGAGGGCTCCTTGTAGGCGCCCTTCACGAGCCGCACCCGGGCGCCGAGCGCCAGCACCCGATCGAGGTCTTCGTCGGTCCGCTTCAACGCGGATTGCAACACCACGCCGGCATTGTTCAACCCCGACCGCCACACCCGCTCGAAGATCGCCAGGGTGGGTGCGACGAACGGCGAGTTCTCCATGTCGATCCGGACGAAGCAGTCGTGGCCGGCGGCCTGCTCGACGACGGCGCGCAGGTTCGTCTCCGCCAGCGACTCCGACAGTTCGAGCCCGAGTTGCGTCAGCTTGATCGAGATGTTGCGGCCGATGCCGGCTTCGGCCACGCGGGGAATCATCGCGCGCAGGGCCCCGGTGGCGGCCTGCGCCGCGGCGGCGGTGTCCACGCTCTCGCCGAGCAGGTCGAGCGTCTGTGCCAGGCCCTGGGCTTCGAGCGCCCGGGCGGCCGCGATGGCTTCCTCGACCGTCTCGCCGGCAACGAACCGCCGCGCGAAGCTGCGCGGCGACCGCATGCCGTACCGCGACGCCAGGTGCTTGAGGGTGTCGCTGCCCGCGAGCGTCCCGAAGACGGCCTTGGACAGCGCGTCGATCATGCGCGGGCGATCGGCCGTTTCGGCGACAGCAGGTGCTGCAGTTGTCGGGCGTAGTACCGGAGCACGAAGCGATCGCGCACGCGCACGACCGCGCCCTCGGTGGAGAGCACGCCGCGTTCCTCGAGCATTGCCAGCCCCGCGTCCACGGCCCTGCGGGCGTTCGTGGTGTCGAGGTTGGCCCCGGCGGCCGCGAGCTGGTCGATGAGCGCCGCCACGCCCGAGACGAGGTCGGTGCGCGGCATCGACGGGCGCATCGCCCGCGCCACGAGCGCCGTCGGCAGCACCTTGTGCAGCCGCCCGACCTCGCCGAGCACGTGTGTCGCGAGGCCGATGACGTCGCGACGCGAGTGCGCCTCGCCGCCGGCAAGCGTGACGGGCGCGCCGAAGCTGACGAACGCGCGCGACTGGTAGCCGACGGCCGTGCCCACCATCTCGGCCAGTTCGCGCGTGAATGGACGCTGGCGGCTCTTTGTGACCTGCGGTGCGAGGATGCGGTCTTCGAGCACCAGGTCGTAGGCAATGGCCACCGGCACGATGTGCAGCGTCGGCACCTGCGCGAGCACCACGGCGTTGAACAGCCCCGTCTTTGCCGACTTCAGCTCGCCGCTGTAGCTGCGCCCGCCCTCCGGATAGAAGAACAGGTCGTGCGTCTCGAGCAGTTCCGCGACGAACGCCTTGAGCGTCACGAGGTACGCGGCGTCGCGCGCGCCGCGGCGAATCGGGATTGCCCCGGTGACGTGCTTGTGCAGCAGGCCGAGCGCCCCGCCGAACAGGTTGATGCCCGCGGCGATGATTGGCGGGCGCAGGTCGTGGTCCTCGAGGATCAGCAGCTCGATCAGGTAGTCGAGGTGGCTCTTGTGGTTCGACACGTACACCACGCGGCCGGTGTCGAGCGCGTGCCGTACGTGATCGAGCCCCTCGGGGATGCGCTCGACCTTGCGCAGGATGGGGTACAAGGGATGCTTGAGCGCCCGGTAGATCGAGCGCCGCTGCGTCGCGCGCAGTTCCTCGAGGTATCCCTCGACGCGTGCCCGCGCGGCCGGGTCGCCGTCGGGCGGCTCGAACAGGCGCCGCACGTCGTCGCGGGCCAGCACGGCCTGCCGCAGATCCTCGCCAATCACGGCTGTCGAGTGTACCGTACCGCCGACGAGGCGGCGCGCGGTCCCCGTCGGTCGGCCGCCGCGATTACGCCTCGAGGGCGGCGATGACGGCGTCGGCGAACCCGGTGGTGGACGTCGTGCCGCCGAGGTCGCGCGTGAGCGACGTGCCGGCGGCGAGCACGCGGGTCAGCGCGCCGAAGATCGCGTCGGCCGCCGCGCGCTCGTCGACGTGGCGCAGCAGCATCAGCGCCGAGAGCAGCAGCGCCGTGGGGTTGGCGACGTTCTGCCCGGCGATGTCGGGCGCACTGCCGTGGACGGCCTCGAACACCGCCGCACGCTCGCCGATGTTGGCTCCGGGCACGACACCGAGGCCGCCGACGAGCCCCGCGCCCACGTCCGAGACGATGTCGCCATAGAGGTTGGGCAGCAGCAGCACGTCGAACTGCTCGGGCCTGATCACGAGCTGCATGCACGCGTTGTCGACGATCTTCTCGTCGTACTCCACGGCCGGGAACTCCTGCGCCACCGCGCGGGCGGACCGCAGGAAGAGCCCGTCGGCCTGCTTCATGATGTTGGCCTTGTGGATGGCCGTGACCTTGCGCCGGCCGTTGGCGACCGCGTGGGCGAACGCGAACCGCGCAATGCGCTCGCTTGCGGTCGCCGTGATGATCTTCAGCCCCGCCACCACCCCGGGCACGATCTCGTTCTCCATCCCGGAGTAGAGGTCCTCGGTGTTCTCGCGGACGATCACCAGGTCCACGCCCGTGAACCGCGACGGCACGCCGGGCAGGTTCGTGACCGGCCGCAGGTTGGCGTAGAGGTCCAGCGCCTTGCGTAAGCCCACGTTGACGCTCGTGAACCCCTGCCCGACCGGCGTCGTCACCGGACCCTTCAGCGCAACGCGGTTGGCGACGATCGAGTCAAGGAGCGCCTGCGGCAGCGTGCTGCCCGACTGCTCCACGGCGGTCACGCCCGCATGGTGCTCCTCCCAGTCGATGGCCACGCCGGACGCCTCGACGATGCGCACGACCGCGGCGCTGACTTCCGGCCCGATGCCGTCTCCGGGAACGAGTGTGACGCGGTGAGCCATGTCGCACGCCATTATAGGTCCGTGCCCTCCGTCGCCTGGCAGCCGTGGCACACGGCTGCGTTCCTCGATGCGCAGCGGCGGCGCCGGCCCGTCCTGCTCCTCCTCGAGACGGCGTGGTCGCCCGCCTGCGCCCAACTGCACGCAACCGTCCTCGCGCGCGACGACGTGCAGCAGGCGATTGCCGCCGCCGTCGTCCCCGTCCGGGTTGATGCCGACCGGCGCCCCGACATCGGCGACCGGTACGGGCTCGGCCATTGGCCGTCCGTGCTGGTCCTGACGCCCGAGGGCCACGTGCTCACGGGTGGCACGCAGCTCGACGAGACGTTTGCCGCCCGCATCCGCGACGTCTCGGCCGCGTTCGCGACGCGCGACGGCGGCTGGGTGCGGGACGCCATCGAGGGCTCGCACGCCGGCCACCTCGCGCAGGCTCACCACGCGATCGACGATGACGATCCGGATGCGTCGGACGCGCGGGCTCGTGCCACCCTCGCAGCCGGTGTCTGGGCGACGCGCGATGCGACGAGCGGCGCATTCACGCTGCACGACGTGCCGTCGGCCTCCTCCACGCTCTTCGCGCTCGCCCACGGCCGCGCCGCCGGCGATCGCGCCTGGCTCGACGCGGCCGGACTCACGCTCGACGCGGTGTGCGGCCTCGTCCACGGGACGGACCGATCAGGGGTCGTGGCGGCCGTCCCCGGGTACGGAGGCGGATCCCCCGTCGCGCGGCTCGAGGACCAGGCCGACTGGATTCGCGCGCACGCCCGCGCGCTCGCACTCGGCGTGTCAAGTCGCGACGGCATGCTGCACCGGCTCGTCGAAGGCCTGCGCACGACGTTCCGGCGTCCGGACGGGCACTTCCGCCCATGGGCCGCTGCCGATGCCGCGACGGCAGCACCCGGCCCGACGCTGGTGCTCGTGGACGCCTCGGCCCGCGCGTGTCGCGCGCTGCTTGCCGCAGCCGACGTGCTCGACGACGCCGGCCTGGCGCGCGAGGCCATCGATGCCCTGGAAGTGCTCGCGCCGCAGGCCTACGCGCGCGCGGCTGGCGTCACCCACGTCATCGACGCCGACCGCCCGCGCGGCCCCGTGCTGCTCGACGACGCGATGCTGCTCGCGCAGGCGCTTGCCGATGCCGACCCCTGGCGTGCGGACGACGTCTATCGCGACCTCGCGGACGAACTGCTGCGCACCGCGACGGCGCGGCTGCAGGACGGAACGGGCGCGCTCGTGGACCGGATCGCGGTGCTTTCCGGTGCCGGCCAGCTCGGGCGGCTGGGCGACCCGCACCATCCGCTCGTCGGCAATGCCGAGGCCGCACGCCTCCTCGTCCGGCTGCACCCCGACGACGAGGCAGCCCGCCGCGACGCGCGACGCGTGCTCGCGACCGTGACGCCGCGGGCGGCCGGCGCGGGGGCGTTCGCGGCGCCCGTCGCGCTGGCGTGGCACGCGCTCGGGCCGTCGGGTGCGGCGGCCTGCGCATGGTAGACTGCGGCACTTTGGAGGTTCCTGTGCCCGCGTCAGTTGCCCCCGCCACGGCAGTCCTGCACAACATCGCCACCCGCCTGCGGATCGACTCCGTGCGGAGCACCACCAAGGCCGGCAGCGGCCACCCGAGCACGTGCTGCTCGGCGGCCGACGTCGTGGCCGTGCTGTTCTTCGGCGAGATGCGCTACGACCCGCAGGATGCCGCCCGCCCCGACAACGACCGCTTCATCCTGTCGAAGGGCCACGGCGCGCCGCTGCTCTATGCCGCGTGGGCCGAGGCCGGGATTGTGTCGCGTGAGGCGACGCTGACGCTTCGCGAGCTGACGAGCGACCTCGAGGGGCATCCGACGCCGCGCCTCCCATGGGTGGACGTCGCGACCGGGTCGCTCGGGCAGGGGCTCGCGGCCGGCGTCGGGTCCGCGCTCAACGCCCGCCGGATCGGCAGCGACTACCGCACGTACGTGCTGCTCGGCGACGGCGAGATGGCCGAGGGCTCGGTGTGGGAGGCGGCGCAGAGCGGCCAGTTCCACCAGCTCGACTCGCTGTGCGCGATCGTGGACCTCAACGGCCTCGGGCAGAGCCGCGAGACGCAGTTCGGCCACGATGCCGAGAACGTGGCCGCACGCTGGCGCGCCTTCGGCTGGCACGCGATCGTCGTGGACGGCCACGACATCGAGGCGGTGCAGCGGGCGTTCCTCGAGGCGCGACAGACGCCTGGCAAGCCCTCGGTGCTCGTCGCCCGGACGCTGAAGGGCAAGGGCATCTCGCTCATGGAGGACAAGCCCGGCTGGCACGGCAAGGCCCTCTCGGGCGAGCAGGCCGATGCCGCGGTCGCGGAACTCGAGGCGCAGCTCGAGGCCGAGCAGGGCGCCGGGCGTCCGGCGATTCCGGCCCCGTCGGGACAGGTGGCCCGGCCCGATCCGTCGTCACCTTCCAGCGTGGAAGCGCCGGCTTACGCGAAGGGCGACAAGGTCGCGACGCGCGAGGCGTTCGGCACCGGGCTCGCGAAGCTCGGCGCGGCCGACGCGCGCGTGGTGGCCCTCGACGCCGACGTCAAGAACTCGACGTTCAGCGATCGCTTCGAGAAGGTCTTCCCCGAGCGGTTCTACCAGGCGTTCATCGCCGAGCAGGCGATGGTCGGCATGGCGATGGGCCTTGCCGCCCGTGGCGCCATCCCGTTTGCGGCGACCTTCGCGGCGTTCCTGACGCGCGCGGCCGACTTCGTCCGCATGGCCGGCATCAGCGAGGTGAACGTGAAGTTCGCCGGCAGCCACTGCGGCGTGTCGATCGGCGAGGACGGCCCGTCGCAGATGGCGCTCGAGGACCTCGCGATGTTCCGCGCCGTGCCGGGCTGTGCGGTGCTCTACCCGTGCGACGCCGTGAGCGCCGAGAAGCTCGTCGTCGAGGCGGCCGCCCACCCGGGCATGGCGTACCTCCGCACGAGCCGGCCCAAGACTCCCGTCATCTACGAGGCCTCCGACGCCTTCCCGATCGGTGGCTCGAAGGTGCTCAGGCGCTCCGATGCCGATGCGCTGACGATCGTCACCGCGGGTGTCACGGTGTTCGCGGCGCTGGAGGCGGCCGAGGCCGTCGCCGGCGAGGGCGTCCACGTCCGCGTCGTCGATCTCTACTCGGTCAAGCCTGTCGATGCCGCGACGCTTGCGGCCGCCGGCCGCGAGACCGGGCTCGTCGTCACCGTCGAGGACCACTACTCGGCGGGCGGCATCGGCGACGCCGTGTGCGAGGTCCTCTCGCCGCTGGGCATCCGCGTGGAGCGCGTGGCCGTGCAGGAGGTGCCGCGCAGCGGCACGCCGGAGGAACTGATGGACGTCAACGGGCTCTCGGCCCGCGCGCTCGCGGGCACCATCCGGCGGTTGGTCAGCACGCGCTGACGCGTTTCGCGTCCGGCGCCCGACGGGCATGCGTGCAGGCTCTCGGCTGGGACGCCTCGTGGCGCTCGCGGCACTCGCCGCGGGCAGCCTGCACGTCGTGCCGCAGGCACAGCACGCGCCGCCGCTGACGGCGGTGCGCGATCCGGCGTGGGCCCGAGATGGCGCCCGCATTGCCATCTCGCTCCTCGACCAGATCTGGACGATGACCCCCGACGGCGGCGAGCCGGCGGTGCTCGTCGCCTGGCCTCATGGCACGCCCGCCGTCGTCGAACGCGATCCGGCCTGGGACGGCAGGGGCCGGCGCGTCGCGTTTGCCGCTGACGTCGGCTCGGGCTTCGACATCTACGTGGTCGAACCAGGCGGCGAGCCGCGCCGCCTGACCTTCACGCCCGGCGACGAACGCCATCCCTCCTGGACGCCTGACGGCCGCATCGTGTTCGCGCGGCGCACGCGCGACCAGTGGGGGCTCATGGTGATCAACGTGGACGGCACGGCGCCAGGCGTGCCGCCGCCCGTCCACGTGTTCATGGACACACCGGCCGACGAGCAGCACCCGGCGGTCTCGCCCGACGGCACGCGCGTGGCGTACGTCTCGAGCCAGCAGGACGCGCAGGGTAGCGACGACATCTGGGTGCGGGTGATCGACGCGATCGGCGCGCCGTTCGATTCGCGGGAGGGAGACCTCGAGGCGGCGGTGCCGCGCGAGTCGCGCCCCTGGCGCGTCACGGCCACGCGGACGCGCGAGGGATTCCCCGCATGGGACCCCGACGGATCGCGCATCGCGTATGCGTCGTCGGGCGACGGCGACGGTGCGGTGTGGGTGGCCCCGGTGCCGGGGGCTGCCGCGCTCTCGGTGCGGCAGCCGCAGCGCAGCGCCCTGCCCGAGGGCGGCATCCTCGTCTCGCGGCATCGCGCGCAGCCTGCCTGGTCGCCGGACGGACGCACGTTGCTGCTCGCCGACCTGCCGCCGGAACTGCCGGTCTACAACGGCAACCCCGCGAGACTGCCTGGCGAACTGCCGCCCGTGTTCGACCGTGGCCGTGGCTTCTCGCTGCGGACGATTCCGGCGCCGCTGCCGCCCGATGCCGGTGCCGCCCCGGTGACGAGCGCCGCGGCCCCCGACGGCTCCCGCTGGGCGCAGGCATTCGATCGCACGTGGCGGCTGTTGCGCGACCTCTACTACCAATCGGGACCGTCCGCCGCGGACTGGCAGGCCTTGCGGGACGAACTCCGCCCGCGTGCGGCCGCGGCAGGCAGCAGTGGCGGACTCGAGCGCGTCGTGGACGAACTGGTGCAGCGGCAGCCGCTCGTCCACGCGCCCGTCACGTCACACGACGCGGTTGTCGTCTCGGGCCATCACCTCGCCAGCGAGGCAGGCGCGCGCGTGCTCGCCGCCGGCGGCAACATCGTCGATGCGGCGGTGGCGGTCTCGTTCGCGCTCGGCGTCGTCGAGCCCGATGCGTCGGGCATCGGCGGCGACGGGATGGCGCTGCTGTTCCGCGCGGGCATGCGTGCGCCGGTGGTCATCGACTACAAGGACCAGTCGCCGATTCACGCCACGCTCACGAACAGCGCGATCTTCCGCGAAGGGCGGCTCGTCGGCGACGGTCCCGCGGCGGCCAACATCCCCGGTGTCGTCGCGGGGATGGACCACCTGCTGCGGCGCTACGGATCCGGTCGCTTCAGCTGGGCACAGCTGATCGAGCCGGCCATCACGCTGGCGGCCGACGGCTTCGAACTCGACGAGTCGCTGCCCTCGACCGTGCGCGAGGGGCGTTCGCTCCTCGAGCGGTGGCCGGAAGCCGCGCGCGTCTACCTGCCGGACGGCCGCGCGCCGCGGGCCGGCGATCGGTTCGTCAACAGGGACTACGCGGCGACGCTGCGCACGATTGCGTCAGAAGGCGCCAACGCGTTCTACCGCGGCAGCATCGCGACGCGCATTGCCGCCGACATGGACGCCAATGGCGGCATCATCGGGCTCGAGGACCTCGCGCAGTATCAGGTGATCGAGCGCGAGCCGGTCGCGGGCCGGTTCCGCGGGCTGCGCGTGTTCGGCGCACCGCCGCCGGTGCCGACCGGCACGGCGCTGATCGAGACGCTGCAGATTCTCGATCGGTATCCCGCCGCGCCAGGCGCACGGCTCGCCTCGCACCCCGACTACCTGCACTACGCGGTCGAGGCGTGGAAGGCACGCGACCCGCTGCGGCGCGTTGCCGACCCCGCGCTGTGGCCGGTGGACGTCGCGTCGCACCTCGACCCGGGCCACGCCGCGTCGCTGTTCGAGCGCATCGATCCGAAGCGCGCTCGTCCGTTCGACGACGAGGGCGACCCGGTCGGGCAGGGGCAGGGTGACCGCATCGGCCGCGGGACGACGGCGTTCGTCATCGGCGACACCGCCGGGAACGTGATCGTCGTGACGCAGACGCTGTCCACATGGGGCGGCAGCTTCTACGTCTCGAAGGGCCTCGGGTTCCTCTACAACAACCACCTGCGCGGCTATCGCACCGTGCGCGGCGCGTACGGCCAGTTGCTGCCGCTGATGCGGTCGTCGTCCACGAGCGCGCCGACGTTGATCTGCGAGGACGTCGGGGGCACTCTGAAGCCGAGGCTCGCGCTCGGCGCGGCCGGCAACGCCTGGATCACCGCGTCGGTCTACGGGATCGTGCTCGGCCACGTGGACGGCGGGCTCGGCGCCCAGGCGGCCGTCGAGGCGCCGAGGCTGCTCGTCGCGCGCGATCCGTCCGACGCCGCGGGCCTGCGCGCGCAGGTGCAGATCGAGGATCGGTTCCCGGCCGGCGTGCTCGATGCGCTCGAGTCGCGCGGACACCTGTTCCGCAAGGTGGGGCGCAAGGGCGAGCTGCGATACGGCTACGCGGCGGCACTGTCGTTCGACAACGCCGCCGGCCGCCTCGAAGGTGGTGCGGAGCCGCGCCGGTCGCACCACGCCGTCGCCGTCACACGCTGAGACCTGATTGCGGAGGACCTCATGCCCACGACCCGAACCTGCCGCCTGATCGACGAACTGCACCGCGCCTACGACGGCGATCCCTGGCACGGGCCATCGGTCACGGCGCTGCTCGCGGGCATCACCGCGGTGCAGGCCGAGGCGCGTCCCTCGCCAGACGTCCACTCGATTGCCGAGATCGTCGCGCACATGACGTCGTGGGTCGCCGAGGTGCAGCGTCGCGTGCACGGCAATCCCGCGGCCGATCCCGTCGAGGGCGACTGGCCCGTGCCGCGGGCGCTCAACGAGACCGGCTGGACCTCGATGCGACTCGCGCTGACAAACGCGATGGCGCGCCTGACCGAGAGCGTCGCCGGCTTTCCGGAACGTCGCTGGGACGAGCGTGTCGGCGACTCGCGCGATCCCTCGCTCGGCACCGGCCTCAGCTACGAGCAGACCGTGCTCGGGCTCGTGCAGCACCTGGCCTACCATGGCGGGCAGATCGCCATCCTGAAGAAACTCGTGCGCTGATAGGCTGCTGCCATGAGCCTGCGGATTCTCGATGCCACGCTCGGTGCCGGCTACCTCACGCGGATGACGACGCGCACCCACGCGTTCGAGGCGGACGAACCCGTGGAGGTCGGCGGCACCGACACGGCCCCGACGCCCGTCGAACTCCTCATGGGCAGCCTCGCCTCGTGCACCGCCATCACGCTCCGCATGTACGCGGCGCGCAAGCAGTGGCCGCTCGAGGGCGTGAGCGTGCAGGTGCACTACACCGCGAAGCCGACGCCGACCATGGTGAAGCACATTGCCGTCAGCGGCCCGCTCGACGACGTGCAGAAGGCACGGCTGCTCGAGATCGCGGAGGCTTGTCCCGTTGCGAAGCTGCTGCGCTCGGGCGTCGCGATGGAGTCACGCCTGGCCGAGCCGGCGGGCGATGGCGGCCCTGTCGACCTTCCCGCGCTCGGTCAGCGGTAGGGACGACAGCACCACGACGACGCGCGGCAGTTGCCACGCCGCGAGACGCGACGCCAGCGCCTCGCGCACCGTGCGTGCGTCCCACGGACGCAGGCTCACGAGGCAGGCGCCGAGCGCCTGGCCGCGGAGTGGATCCTCGATGGGGAGTGCCACCGCGTCGGTCACGCCGGGCAGTTCGCGCAGCGCGGCTTCGACGTCGCGCGGGTGGACCTTGCGGCCCGCGACGTTCACGAACGACGCGGTGCGTCCGGCCAGCAGGAACACGCCGTCGGCGTCGCGCGTCGCGTAGTCGCCGGTGAGGAACGTCCCGGGTGCCACGAACGCCGACGCGGCGCCGTCGTCATCGCGATCGCACGGGGCGGCTGCCCCGGGCGGCTCCATGTAGCGGTCCATCACGTTGGAGCCCTGCACCTGGATGCGGCCCGCGCCGTCGGGCGCGCCATCGTCGTCGACGAGCGTGATGGCGACATCGCCGATCGGCCGGCCCACGGGCACGCGCGGATCGAGGGCTGCGCGGTCGTCGAAGCAGATCCCGCCCGTCTCGCTCGAGCCGAAGAACGAGCGCACCTTCACGCCCGACGCCCGGTGGAACGCCTCGACGGTTGCGTACGGCAGCCGCGCGCCGGCCGAGAGCACGAGCCGCAGCGACCCGAGATCGGGTGAGGCCTGGTGCCGCGCAAGGTGTTCGAACATGAACGGCACGCCGGCAAACGTCGTCAGCCCGCCAGCGCGGATGTCGGGACCGACCTGCGTCGGCACGAACTGCGGGCGCAGCCACAACGGCGTGCCCTGCCACAACAGCGGCAGCACCAGGTTGCCGAAGCCGTAGGCATGCGAGAGCGGGACGATCCCGAGCTGTACGTCGCGCGGCCGGATGCCCATCGCATCCACGATCTGCCGGACGTCCGCGACGAGGTGGCGTTCCTCGGTGCACGTCGCGCGCGGGGTGCCGGTGCTTCCCGACGTGAGGCGCAGGAGCGCGGCCGGCGCGTGAGCCCCGGCCTCGGGTTTCGACTCCGCGCCGTATGCCGCGATCCCGTCGGGGAACGGCGTACGGGTGCGGGGGCGAGCCCACGCCGCGTGCCCGAGCGCGTAGTCGAGGTCCGACGATGCGGGGACGAGCGCGAGTGCCGCGTGCCACGCGTCGGCGAGTGCGCGGACCTCTCCGGCGGGCGTGCTGCGGTCGGCGGCCAGCAGCGGCAGGCCCTCACGCAGGCAGGCGAGCACGAGCGACGGCATGGCGGAGACGTTGCCGAGGCACGCGAGGACGAGATGTCCGCGGCCGAGCCCGTGCCGGCTGAACGCGGCGGCAATCGTGCGGGCGGCCTCGTCGATCTGCCGGGCCGTCCGGGTGAGCCCCTCGCTCGGGGCAAACAGCAGGGTCTCGTCGGCGCGATCGGCGAGGACGACGTCGAACGCCGAGGCGATGGGAGAGTGGGCGTGCATCCGCGATCAGCGATGATAAGCCGTGGACCTGCTGTCGCTGCTGCCGCACACGCCGCCGATGCGGCTCGTCGACGAGATCGTCAGCGTGGAGCCTGGCCGCCAGGCCACCTGCCGCCGCGTGACGCGCGCCGACGATTTCTACTTCGATGGCCACTTCCCGGGGGAGCCGGTGGTGCCGGCGGTGGTGTTGATCGAGCTGCTCGCTCAGGCAGGCGGGCTTGCCGTGGGCGCACCGCGGGATGGCGAAACGGCCCATCCGCGAGCCCTGCGCGTCGCGGCCGTCGATGGGTTCCGGTTTCCTGCCGGGTGTGGCATCGGGGTCACGCTCGAGGCCACGGTGCGTGTCGTGGGCCAGATGGGCGGCCTCTACAAGATCGAAGGCACCGTCACGGCGTCGGGCACGCTCGTCGCCCGCGGCTCGGTCACTCTCGCTGACGCCAGGGCGCGCTGACGCCAGGGTGCCACCGGGACCTACAACTCCGCGACGCCCTCGATCTCCACGAGGAGATCCGCCCGGCAGATCTCGGCCTGGGCATATTCGACGTCGGCAATCGGTCCGTAGCGCTCCTCGATGCGGCCGCGCACCACGGCCAGGTCCTCGGGCCTGACGATGTAGACGCGGAGGGTCCGGAAGCGGGCGCGCGCCGTGCGGCTGCCGCGCTGAGCCTCGGCGGCCGCCAGGAGCGCGTCGAGGTTGTCCAGTGTCTCGACGACCTGGGCGTCCACGTCGCCCGCGTGCATGGTCTCTTCGCCGCGGATGCTGGCGGTGCCTGCGACGAGCAGCCACCACGCGTCCTTCACCGGCATCAGCAGCCGCGTCGCCCGCGCGAAGCACGGCGGACGCGGGCCGTAGCGCCGCGAGTAACGGTACGCCGGCACCTGTCGCGGGTTCTCCACGGGCTCGCCGGCAACGTCGGCCGCGAGGCAGTGGATGGCCATGGCCTCGCCCAGCACGCCGACGCCGGACGCCGCGGCCAGCGTGTGGTCGAAGTGGTTGGACGAGCCGTGCCAGTGCTCGCAGGCCGAGAACCGGCCGCCGTTGAACACCATGTAACGATCGAGCCCCTCGCCTGACGGCGAGTGGATGTGCGGCACGAAGTTCCAGAAGCGGAGCGGATGGCGCTGCTGCGCATTCAACGTCGCCGCGACGGTGAGGTAGGCGTCGCGGACGTGCTCGTGCAACTGCGCTGGAGTGAACCCATGGGCCCGCGGCATGTCGATGGCGACATGGGTGAAGTGCGCGCCCGTGCGCACCTCGACTGCCATGTCGGCGCGGCCGGAGCGTATGACCACCGGTGCGGGCCCGATGAGTGTCTCGACCCAGGTCGGAGGCAGGGGAGACAGGCTGACGAGGTCGGCCGATGTCGTGGCCGCAAGTTTACGCATCACCGCGGGACGGCCCCGCTGGGCGTGCGGGTTCGAACCGTCATAATACCCGAAGATGACGACCACCCCGATGGCAGGCAGCGCCCGCGCGCTGTCGCGGGCCTCGCGGCTGCAGCGCGCCATTCACGCACTCCGGACCGAGGGCGACACGCGCGGCCGTGAATCGCTGGCTGTCGGGCTCGGGCTGCTGATCGGGTGTTTCCCGGTCTGGGGCATACATTTCGGGATGTGCTGGCTTGCCGGCGCGGTGCTCGGGCTCAACCGGCTGAAGATGTACCTCGCGGCCAACGTCATCAACCCGCTCGTGATCCCGCCGCTCTTCTACGCCCAGGTGCAGGCGGGGGCGCTCGTCCGTCGCGGGCACATGCTGTCGCTCTCGCGCGACATGTTCGAGACCTCGCGCCTCTGGTCGTTCGGCGCCGACCTTGCCGTCGGCAGCCTCGTCGTCGGCCTCGTCATCGGCGCGCTGGGCGCCCTTGTCACGTATGCCGCGCGCCGGCCGGCCCGCGATCCCTTCTTCCAGCTGCTCGTGCGCCGCGCCAGCGACAGGTACCTCGATGCCGGCATCACGGCCTGGGAGTTCGCACGCGGCAAGCTCTCGGGCGATCCCGTGTACGCGGCCGCGCTCGACCGTGAACTGCCTGGCGCGACAGGCACGCTGCTCGACGTCGGCTGCGGGCAGGGCCTCATGCTCGCGCTCGTTGCCGAGGCCCAGGAGACCGCCGCGCAGGGCACGTGGGACACCACGCGGCCAGACCCGCCGCAGTTCACGCGCCTCGTCGGCGTGGAGACGCGGCCCCGGATCGCGGCGATTGCGGCCGGCGCCCTCTCGCACGAGGCCGAGATCGTCACGGCGGACGCCCGCGGCGTCGAGTTGCCGGTCCACGACGTCGCGCTGCTCTTCGACGTGCTCCACATGCTGCCCGACGCCGATCAGCGGCAGCTCCTGCGCGCGGTGCGGGCGGCGATCGCGCCCACGGGTCGCCTGCTCGTGCGCGAGGCCGACGCCGCAGCAGGGTGGCGCTTCCTGATGGTGCGCATGGGCAACAGGCTCAAGGCGCTCGTCGGCGGCAGGTGGCGGCAGCGGTTCGCGTTCAGGACCGCCGCGGGCTGGCGCGCGCTCCTGCAGGAAGAAGGCTTCGAGCCCCGCCTCGAGCCGATGGGTGCGGGCACGCCGTTCGCGAATGTCCTCATCACCGCCGGCGTCCGCATCCACCGCAGTTGACACCTTTCTCGGAGGTACACGATGAAGCGCAGGGTCCGCGAACTGCTCACGCCGCCGCCGGCTGACGTCGATCGGCGATCGTTCTTCCGCACGCTCGGCCTCACGGCCGGTGCGGCGGCGGTGTTGTCGCCCGAGGCGTCGGCCGAGGCGGCGTCCAACTTCGTGCAGAGCAACGTCAGGCGCGCGTCGGAGCCGTCGAAGCTGCAGATCACCGACCTTCGCGTCGCGGTGATCGAGAAGGCGCCGATGACGTGTCCGCTGATCCGCATCGACACGAACCAGGGTCTCGTCGGCTGGGGTGAGGTGCGCGACGGCGCGACCGAGACGTACGCGCTCGTGCTCAAGAGCCGCCTGCTCGGCGAGAACCCGTGCAACGTGGACAAGGTCTTCCGCAAGATCAAGCAGTTCGGCGGCCACGCGCGGCAGGCCGGCGGCGTGTGCGGCGTCGAGATGGCCTGCATGGATCTTGCCGGCAAGGCCTGGGGCGTGCCCGCGTGGCAGATGCTCGGCGGCAAGTTCCGCGATCGCGTCCGCCTCTACGCCGACACCACGCAGACCGCCGATCCGCAGGAGCAGGGCCGCCGCCTCAAGGAGCGGATGGACCGCGGCATCACATACCTGAAGCAGGACTTCGGCATCGGCCTGCTGCGCGACAAGCCGGGGATGCTGAGCGCGCCTGCGGGCGCCAACGTCGGCCAGGGCGGCCGCGTGCCCCACCCGTTCACGGGCATCGAGATCACGCCGGCGGGCATTGCGTGGCTGTCTGATTGGGTGGGGGCGGTGCGTGAGGTGATCGGCATGGAGATCCCGCTCTCGACCGATCACTACGGGCACATCGGCGTCAACAGCTGCATCCGGCTCGCCAGGGCGATGGAGACGCACAACCTCGCCTGGATGGAGGACATGGTCCCGTGGGAGTACGGCGCGCTCACCAAGCAGATTCGCGACGCCGTGGACATCCCCATCCTCACCGGCGAGGACATCTACCTGAAGGAGGAGTTCATCAAGCTGATCGACATGGGGGCCGTCGACATGATCCACCCCGACCTCGCGAGTTCGGGCGGGCTCATCGAGACAAAGAAGATCGGCGATTACGCCTGGGAGCATGGCGTGGCGATGGCAATGCACTTCGCGGGCACGCCCGTGTCGTTCATGGCCAACGTGCACTGCGCCGCGGCCACCGAGAACTTCGTCGCCCTCGAGCACCACTCGATGGACGTGCCCTGGTGGGAGAGCCTCGTCACCACGACGGGCGGCGGCCCGCTCGTCGAGAAGGGCTTTGCCATCGTGCCCGACGCACCGGGCCTCGGCATCGAGGTCAACGAGGCGGTGGCCAGGCAGCACACGCGGGGCGAGTACTTCGCGCCCACGCCGCAGTGGGACAAGCAGCCATCGAACGACCGCCTCTGGAGCTGAAGGCTGCGTCAGGCGGCCGAAACCTGACATGATGCCTGTCCGATGACAGGCTCAGTCGCTGCAGGCATCCTGCTGGTCCTTGCGCTCGCGGCCCTCACGGTCGGCGTCAGCCGCTCGACCCGGTTCTCGGGGCTCACCTTCACGACGGCGGTCGCCACCTGCGTGGCGGCCGCCCTCTGCTTCCCGTGGCTGTTCCTCACGGTCGGTGACTACAGGCTCACGAACCTCATCGTCCCGCTCATCCAGATCATCATGTTCGGCATGGGCACCACGCTCAGCGTCGCCGACTTCTCGCGCGTGCTGGTGATGCCGCGCGGCGTGCTCGTGGGCATGCTGCTGCAGTTCGGCGTCATGCCGATCACCGGGTTCGCGCTCGCATCGATCTTCGGCTTCACCGGCGAGATTGCGGCCGGCGTCGTGCTCGTCGGTGCGGCCCCGGGCGGGGTCGCCTCCAACGTGATGACCTACCTCGCGGGCGGCAACGTCGCGCTGTCGGTGACGATGACGGCGTTCTCGACGCTGCTCTCGCCGCTGCTGACGCCGCTGGCGATGCAGTACCTGGCGGGACGCTTCGTGCCCATCGACATGTGGGCGATGATGCTGTCGATCCTCAACATGATCATCCTGCCCATCGTCGCGGGGCTCGTGTTCAACCGCCTGCTGCGCGATCAGCGGTGGATGCCGCGAGTGCTGCCGTTCGTCTCGATGGCGGCGATCTGCATCATCATCACGATCATCACGGCGAGCTCGCGCGACCAGTTGCTCGCGGTGGCACTCACGCTGCTTGCCGTCGTGGTGCTGCACAACGCCATCGGCTTCGTGCTCGGGTACTGGGGCGCGCGCGCCGCCGGCCTGAACGAGTCCGACTCGCGGACCGCGTCGATCGAGGTCGGGCTCCAGAACGCGGGCATGGCGTCCGGCCTGGCCATCAGCGTCCTGCACAGCACGGATGCCGGCCTTGCCGCCGCGGTGTTCGGTCCGTGGATGAACGCCTCCGGCAGCGTGCTCGCGTCCTACTGGCGCCAGCGTCCCCCACGGTAGCGGGGTCACCACGGCGAGCGTCGATCTGAAGATCGACGCCTACGGATTGCCTGTGCATCCCTCGGGTGGCGGACCTCCGCGTTCCCGCCGGGGCCATCGATCTTCTGCCTTGGACCTTCCTTCGACCTTCTGCCTTGGACCTTCCTTCGACCTTCTGCCTTCGACCTTTCCTTCGAACTTTCGACTTTCGACTTCAGACTTTCTCGAGTTCCTACGGCGTTCGCCTACGCTGCAGGTGACCACCCAGCCACACGAGGGCTTCGCGCGGCTGGCCCTGCGCGTCGAGCGATCCCCCGAACCAGAGCGCGCACCGCACGTCGCCGATGGCGGGGCGCACGTCCTGGTGCGGCACGCCTTCCTGCGGGTCGGTCCGCTCGGAAGCCGGCCAGCAGTACCGCGCGTCCGACCAGAACACCACCGCCCCCCCGTCGGTCTCGCGCCTCGTCGCGAATGCGAACGGGTGAGCCGCCACGAAGTTGCGCGCGGTGGCGAACTGCGCGAGCGACAGGTGTGCAAACGGCTCCTCGTGATTGCCCGCGTGCGAGAAGCGCGGGCGCACGTCGCCTGACCACCCGTCGGCCGCGAACGCGCGCACGCGCCCGTCGGCCAGTCTGTCGAAGACGCGCCACCCGCGCCACGATCCCCAGGACGCCTCGAGCACGGTGCCGACGATCGGTGCGCCAGCCACCGTGCGCTCGTAGGCGGTCACGGCACGGGCCCGCGTCACGAGCTTCACGGCACACAGCAGCGTCAGCAGCGCCATCGTGAGCACACCGGCAGTCCGGGCTTCGCGCGGCCACACCCAGAGGGCGACCGCGCCCGCGACCACCGCGGCAATCGCCAGCGGGTCGGCCATCGCGACGACGGGCGTCGTGAAGAGATGGTGCGAGAACGGCCACAGGATGCGGATGCTCGCGCCCGAGTACAGGTCGAAGGCCACGTGGCTCAGCGCGCCGAACCAGCCCGCACGCACGAGCGCGCCGAACGGCGCCGGGCTCCACGGACGCACGGCTGCCGCGGCCAGCAGCGCCGCGAGCGGCGTGCCGACGATCGCGTGGGTGCCCGCGTCGTGCCAGCGCAGGTAGACGTCCCAGCCGAACGCCGTCAGCACCGCATCGACGTCGGGCGCGATGCCGCCGACGACCGTCGCCGCGACCACACCGCGCACGCCGGCTCGCGAGGTGCGCAGCGCCGCCACCATCCGCGCCAGCAGCAGGTGCGAGACGACGTCCACTACGGAACGTCCCCGGCCTTGGTCATGGGGCCGTCGGCCTGCGCGCCACGGCGATCGATCCTCGCCACACTGTCCGCGGTCGCCGGCGTGTTGCCGGCCGCGTCAGCTCCAGGCTCCTCCCAGTAGCGATGGAACTGGTACCAGCATTCGGGGCGCTGGAGGATGCGCTCCTCGAGCAGGTGCGCCATCCGCTGCGCGGTCCGCTGCACCTGTTCCTGCCTGTTGCCGTCGCGGTCCACGAGAATCGGCTCTTCGGGCCGCACCCTGAACCGCCCGCGGCCCTCGCGCACGAGGAAGATCGGCACGAGCGGCGCGCCGGTGAGGTAGGCGAGAAGCGCCGGCGTGCCGAGGAAGTGCGTGCGCCGCCCGAACATCGTCACCGGCACGCGATCGCGATCGACGCTGCGGTCCATCAGCATCGCGACGACGCGGCCCTCGGCGAGGCGACGACGGATCTGGAGCGGCGTGTCGAGCGATTGCCGCACTTCGAGCGTGTCCACGTGCAGCGACGCGCGCACGCGATGCCGCAGCCAGTTGACCGTCGGGTCGGGCTCGGGCATCGCCACGATCGAGAGCGGCAACCCCAGCGCCTTCATCACCACGCTGCCGGCCTCCCAGTTGCCGAAGTGTCCGGTCACCATGATCACGCCACGCCCGAGCGAGAGGGCGTCGGCCATCCGGTCGCCGTGCTCGTAGGTGAACCGCTCGAGCACGCGTTCGCGCGACCACGACAGCGACCGCATGAAGTCCATCCAGTCGTCGGTGTACGTGTGGCAGGTGCGGTACGCGCGCCGGCGCAGCTGCGCGTCCGACTCATGCGGGAACACCGCTCGCAGGTTGTCGACGAGTGCGTCGCGGACGCTGGCCATGCAGTGGCCGACGAGCCACGCGCCGGCGTGCGCGACCGGCCACGACACCGGCAGCGGCGCATATCGGGATCCGAGGTAGCTGCCGCCGACGACGAACGCGCCGTTGAGGCGGTGCGTCACCCAGCGGATTGGCGCCTTCGCGCTCACGGGGTCGGCCTCCTGTTGCGTCGCGCGAACCGGTACACGAGCGCGAGCACGATGTTGCGTGTGGTGTCGCGGACCGGCCTGATCTTGCTCTTCTCGCCGCCATACACCGCCGCGATCGGCACCCGCGCGATGCGCGCGCGGCGCCTGGCCAGCTTCACCACGAGCTCGGTCTCGAACTCGTACCCGGTGGCCTCCAGTGTCAACGCGCGCAGCGCGTCGGTGCGCACCAGCCGGAATCCCGACTGGGTGTCCTTCAGGTCCACACCCATCAGCGTCGCGAGCGACCAGCTGCCGATGACGTTGGCCCAGTACCGCGATGCCGGCATCAGGTCGCGGACGAACACGCGCTCGCCGACGACCATCGCCGCGCCCGTGGCCTCGGCCTCCGCAACGAGCGCGGGAATCTCCTCGGGGCGATGCTGCATGTCGGCATCCATGAACACGACGTGCGTGGCGTCACCCTCGAGCACGCGCCCGAGTCCGGCCCTGATGGCCGTGCCCTTGCCGCTGTTGTGCGGCAGCCGGACGACCTCCGCGCCCGCAGCCTCCGCGGCCTCGGCAGTGCCGTCCGTGGACCCGTCGTCCACCACGACGACGCGCGCGACGTGCCGCAATGCGCCCCGCACGACGTGCGCAATCGTCGCCGATTCGTCGAAGGCCGGGACGAGCGCGCAGACCTTCATGCGGCGTCGTCTCCCGCCTGTACGGCGGCCGGCAGCACCAGCAGCGACGCGACGAGCGCCGCCGCGAGCGTCGCCACCGCCGTCAGCCCGAGCGACCGCAGCGGCGCATACGACGACCCGATCAGCGTGCCGAAGCCGACGATCGTCGTCGCGCCGGCGAGCAGCATCGCGGGACCGACGACCGCGAGCGCCTCGCTCATCGTCGCACCGCGTGCGCCGAGCGTCGGGTGCAGCAGATGAATGCCGTAGTCCACGCCGATGCCGAGGAACATCAGGACGGCGAACACGCTGAACAGGTCCAGGTCCACCCCTGCCCAGCCGAGTGCGCCAAGTCCCCACACGAGTCCGCAGGCCGTCGGCAGCATCGCGAGCAGCGTCGGGCGGACGGCGCGGAACTCGAGCCAGATGATCAGCAGCACCACGAGCGCGCCGATGCCGAGGCCGGCGCCGAGTTCGCGCGGGAAGCGCGCCGCGAGCGACGCATTCACGAGCGGGAGGCCCGTCAGCACGAGATCGGGCCGTGCAGCGACCCGTGCCTGCAGTGCCGCAACGGCCGCCGCCGTCTGCGGCGTGGCGTACGAGGCGACGACGTAGTCGGCGCCGTCGCGACGGATGAACCGACCGGCGATGTCGCCAAGCCCGTGGGACTGCAGCCCATCGAGCGTGATCGACTGCTGCGCGTCGAGCAGTCGCGGCAGACGTGCCCGGAACGGCGCGAACGTGCCATCGACGAACCCTTCCGCGTCCGCCGCGGCGTCCACGGCGTCGGCAACGCGCGTGCTGTCGGCGGCTGCAGCCGCGATGGCGGCGCGGCGGTCGTCCTGCACGGCGTCCGAGGGCAGCAGCATGCCGGGGCCCACGAGCGGCAGGCCCTCCACGTCGCGGGTCGAATGCGTCAGCTCTTCGTGACGCGTCAGTTGCGGCTCGAGTGCCGGGCCCCGGCTCATGACCAGGTAGACGTCCTGCGCGAGCCCGAAGCGCTCGATGATCTCCGACTCGAGCGCCATCCCCGGGCCGGTCGGACGCAGGCGCTCGATGCGAGGGTCGACGTGAACGCGCGTGAGCCCCCACCCGAGCGGCAGGCTGACGACGATCGCGGCGAGGAGGATCGCGCGCCGTCGCCGGGCGACCCACCTGCCGAGCCCTGGCATCGTCAGGTCGCGCGACCGCGACACCCAGTCACGGCCGGGAAGGCCGGCCACGAGCACGGTGAGCGTGAAGAGCACCGTCAGCAGCATGCCGACGCCAATCACCGCGCCGAGCTGCTGGAGGCTCGGAAAGCTCATGAACCACAACCCCAGGAAGGTCGCCGACGTCGTCACGGCACCAAGCAGCACGCTGACGCCCGTGCCCCCGAGCTGGCGTACGGCACCGAGCGGCGACAGACCTTGCGCCAGGCGTTGCCGGTAGGCCACAAACAGCAGCACCAACCCGTCGTCGCCGAGGCCGAAGAGCATCGCAGACGCGCCAGTCGCCGCGGCCGACAGCTGCACGCCGCTCACCTGGAACAGCGCCAGCGTCACCAGCGTGCCGAGCAGCACCGGGACGGCGCCAAACAGCACGAGCCACCAGTTGCGGAACGCAAGGTAGAGCAGCGTCAGCACGCCGACGAGGGACCACACCGTGTTGCTGATCGACTCGCCACGCATCAGCGTCTCGGCCTCGATGGCGGTCCGATGCCCGCCGGCAAGGTCCGTGCGCGGCGGAGCCAGCCCGTAGTCGGCCCACACGGGAGCGAACTCCTGCTGCACCTGCGCGGCGGCCTGCGTGACCGCGTCGATCAGCCGCCGGGAGAACGCCGTGTCGAACGGCGGCTGCGCCGGGTGTACCACGAGCAGCTGCGCCCGGCCGTCGGGCGTCACGTAGCCGTCGGCTCGTGTGGGGTCGATGTCGAGCACGCTCGACGCACCGCGCAGGCGGGCACTCATCAACTCGAACCATCCGAGGGGATCGCGCTGGGCGAGCGCCTTGATGGCCGGCGAAGGCAGGGCGAGGAGCTCCTTCGTGCGCCGGACCTGCTCGCGCAGGCGGGGGCCGTCGAGCCGCGCCACGGCTTCGCCGAACGTCTCCTCGTCGAGCAGGAGCAGCTGGCGATCGCCGAGGTAGGCCCAGTCTCGATCGGGATCGACAAGCCCGCTGTCCACGCGGGTGACGTCCGGCACGTCGCGCAGGCTCGCTGCGAGGGCTTCGACGTAGTCCGCGTAATCGCCGATCGCGCCATCGTCAGGGGCCTCGACGTACACGTACAGTGCGTCGAGGCTGCCGAAGCGTTCGAGGTACGTCTCGAACGCATCCACGGCGCCCGCCTCGCGCGGCATCAGCTGCAGCACGTCGGTGCCGAACCGGATGCGGCTGACCGGCACGAGGCTCAGGACGGTGAGCGCGAGCGTTGTCCACAGCACGGCGGTGCGCCGTACCCGCGCCCACGTCATGAGCGCCTGGATGTGACGGGTCACGAGCGAATGGGAGTCGGCGAAGGGTCGTCGGGAATCAACGCGCCGATGCCAGGGAGAACGCGTCGGCCGCGACCGGCGGGTTGATGCGGACGTCGGCGAACTCCATCAGCCTCGTGTCGCCGCCGGGGTACTCCATCTTCAGTGCCTGCAGCACCAGTGCCGTCATGTCGATCCACACATGGACCCTGTCGACGCCGTCGCGCATCTGCTTGCGCCTGGGCGTGAACGTCACCTGCCAGCTGTTGGCCCGGTCCGGCGCCACGATGGCGACGATGTCGAAGTGCCTGCGCAGATCGGCGGGCGAGTTCGACTCGAAGAACCGGGATGCCCGGCGCATCATGCCGCCGATGTCGCGCGTGCCGTGCATGTTGCGCGCCGGCCAGTCGAGGGCCATCGCGTTGCCGTCGACGACGACCGTGCGCGCGTCGGTGCCGTGGTACTCCAGCCGGATCTGGCTGGGCCGTTGCGCCACGACCGTTCCCCGGGCGACCTGCGGGGCCTTCAGCAGCGTGGACGTGCTCGTCTCCACGAAGGACGCCGATACGCTCCGGAGCGTCTTCTCGATCGGCGCCCCCTTCCTGTAGATCTCGTCGAAGAGGTCGTCGGCCTGGCGCCCGACACCGCGCTCGCCGGCAGCAGCGTGCCACCCCGGCGTGCCGGCACCCATCGCCATCGCGGCCACGGCGACGGCAGCGAAGAAACGACGAATCGCCCGTTGAAGAGCCATCGAACGAAATGGTAACGTACCCGCCGTGCAGCGACGGGCCGTGATCACTGGCGTTGCTGCCTGTTCGAGCCTCGGCCAGACGGACGCCTTCATCGAGGCCCTCCTCGCCGGCCGCAGCGGCATCCGCTCCATCACATCCTTCACGATCAGCGGCCGCGGCGCGCGTCAGGCCGCCGAGCTCGTGGACTTCGATCCCGCGGCGTTCGTCGCGCCCATGAAGCTCCGGCGCATGGACGAGGTCGGGCGTCTCGCGGTGGCTGCCGCCCGCCTGACCCTCGACGCCGCCCGGCTGCCGCACGACGATGCCGGGTACGACGACGTCGGGGTGGTGCTCGGCACGTGTACCTGCGGCGTGCACTCGACCGGCGAGTTCCTCGACCGGCTCCTCGCGCTCGGCCCGACAGGGGCTCCCGCGCTCCTCTTCAGCAACACCGTGGGCAATGCCGCGGCAAGCCTCGTCGCCCTCGAGGAGAAGTTGCGCGGTCCGAACACGACGATCAGCTACAAGGAGGCCTCGGGACTCGCCGCCGCCGCCCTTGCCGCCGACATGGTGCGCGCAGGCAGGGCCGCCTGCCTTCTGACGGGCGGTGCCGAGGACATCTACGACCTCTACTTCCAGGTCCACGACTGGTTCGGCGTGCTCTCGAAGGACGGTGAGCATGCCGAGGGCGCACGGCCCTTCGACGTCACCCGCAACGGCTTCGTCATGGGTGAAGGCGCCTTCCTTGCCGTTGTCGAGGACGAGGCGCGGGCCGCGACCCGCCAGGCGCCGGTGCTGGCCGCGATTGCCGGCGTGGGCGCCACGTCCGGCGTCACGCGTCTCAACGCATGGCCGACCGATGCCGCGCCGCTCGTCAGGTGCATGCGCGCCGCGATGGACGAGGCCGGCGTCTCACCTGCGCAGGTCGGCACGGTGTATGCCGCCGCGAACGGATCGACGGACTTCGACGGCCTCGAAGCGCAGGCGATTGCCGAGGCGTTCGACGGCCGCCCGGTCACGACCACCTCGATCAAGGGTGCGGTGGGGGAGGGCGGGATGGCCGCCGCTGCGTCGCTCGTGGCGGCCGTGCTCGCCGCCCGCCGCGGCCTCGTGGTCCCGACGGCCGGACTCACCACGCCCGATCCCGCATGTCCCCCGCTCGGCTGGGTCATCGGGGCTCCCCAGGCGCTCGCGTCGCCGTACGTGCTGGTGAACAGCTTTGCCAGCGGCGGCACCAACTACAGCCTCCTGCTGTCGGTGGTACCCGGTGTAGACTGACGTGTCGTGCGGTGCTGCCCGGGCGCCGTCCCGGATCCGCGTGTCGTTCGACTCCCTCTCACTCTCAGGCCGCGTGGCGCTCGTCACCGGCGGTTCGCGCGGCATCGGCCGTGCCATCGTCGAGATTCTGGCCGGGAGGGGCGCTGCCGTCGCCTTCAGCTATCGTGAGCGCGAGGCGCCGGCCCGCGAGTTGCTGGAGCGCATCGAGTCGATTGGGGCGCGCGGCTGGGCGACGGCGTGCGACGTGGCCGACGAGGCGCAGGTCCAGCGAATGGTTGCCGGGGCCGCCGAGGCACTCGGCCCGATCGACATCCTGGTCAACAATGCGGGTGTCGCGCGCGACGGGTACCTGATGCTGATGGACCGCGAGAAGTGGGACGCCGTGCTGCGCCCCAATCTCGACGGGGCGTACTTCTGCACCCGCGCCGTCGTGCGCGGGATGCTGGTGCGGCGGTGGGGCCGGGTCGTGAGCCTCACGTCGCCGAGCGCAGTGGCCGGGCTCGCGGGCCAGGCGAACTACGCCGCGTCCAAGGGCGGGCTCATCGGGCTCACCCGGTCGCTCTCGCGTGAGCTCGCGCCGAAGGGCGTGCTGGTCAACGCGGTGATGCCGGGGCTCATCGAGACCGACATGACCGCGCGGATTCCCGAGGCCCGGCGCGAGGCGCACCTCCGGAACGTGCCCGTCGGGCGACTGGGCACGGCGGCCGAGGTGGCCGAACTCGTGGCGTTCCTGTGCTCCGACGCGGCCGCGTACGTCACCGGGCAGGTGATTGGCGTGGACGGCGGACTCGTGTAAGGCACTCATGACTGATTTGCGTTCCGACATCCGGGCCTCGATCGTGCGGGCCCTCAAGCTGCCCATCTCGCCGGACGAGATCGACAACGCCGCGCCGCTCTTCGGCGCCGGCCTCGGCCTCGACTCGATCGACGCCCTCGAACTCGTCCTCGAGATCGAGCGCTCCTTCGGCGTCGTCATCGGCGACGAGCAGACCGGCGGCAAGGTGCTGCAGTCGGTCGACGCCATCGCCGAGTACATCGAGGCCCAGCGCAAGACCGTCTAGCCCGGAGGGGTGGCGGCACGCCGCTCGCCCCGTGCCCGCCGCCTGTTGTCCGCCCGTGGCCATCAACGCCTTCACCGTGGACGTCGAGGACTGGTTCCACATCTGCGGCGTGGACGACCGGCTGCCGCCTGATGCATGGGATCGTCTCGAAAGCCGCGTCGTGCCCACGACGCGCGCGCTGCTCGACGATCTCGCGTCGGCGGGCCATCGCGGGACGTTCCTCGTCGTCGGCTGGGTGGCTGAACGCCACCCCGCCCTCGTGGAGGAGATTCGTGCCGCCGGCCACGAGATCGGCCTGCACGGCCATCGCCACCGGCGCCTCTTCGAACTCACGCCCGAGACGTTTGCCGAGGACCTGCGCGAGAACCGCCGCGCGCTGCGCGATGCCGGCGCCAGCGACGTCCGCTGCTTCCGCGCGCCGGAGTGGTCGATGAACGAGCGCGCGCCGTGGGCACTCGCGATCCTTGCGGGAGAGGGCATCCGCATCGACGCCAGCCGCGCTCCCGTCGCCCGCGTGGGCTCGCCCGCCTACCCGCGGCGTCCGCACCCGCTGGCCACGCCGAACGGCGCCGTGCTCGAGGTGCCGCCGCTCGTCGGCGAGCTGGCCGGGCGTGCCGTGCCGCTTGGCTGGGGATGGGGCCTGCGCAAGGCGGAGCCGCGAGACGTGCTCGCCGCGATCGAGGCCGGCAACCGCGCCGGCGATCCAGCCGTCCTTACTGTGCATCCATGGGAGATCGATCCCGACCCTCCGCACGTCCGCCTGCCCGCCCCGCTCGCGTTCGCGCACTACTACAGGTTGTCCGGCTTCCGCGCCCGGTTGCGCGAGGTGCTTGCCGGCGCCGAGTTCGGCCCCCTCGCCGAGTTGCCCGACGTGCGCTCATGGCTGCGCGACGCCTAGTCGCCGCCGCCGCGATTGCCCTGGCTGCCTTCGCCTGCGGCGCACCGGCCCTTGCGCAGTCCGCGGGCGTCGGTGTGCTGCCGCGTCTCGTCTTCGACATCGACGACGGATCGGATGCCCTGCCGCCGGCGCCTGGCACCGTGCCGGTGGCCGTGCGTGTCCGCGTGCCGGCAACGGCCCCGCCCGGCGTCACCGCCGTTGCCGTTCCGGCCGGCAACTGGCCGGTCTGGCTGACGATCGACGACATCGATGCGCCAGGCGTGGACGCGGCGGCCTTCCCGTCGCGCGTCCGCGCGATCGTCGCGGCCGTGCCGTCGCTTGCCGCCGTCGAACTGCGTGCGTCGGGCGACGACCCACGCCGCGCGGCATTCCTCGTCAAGCTCGCGGCCGCCGAGATTCGTGCCCGCGATGCGGCCCTGCCGATCGTCCTCGGGGGTGGGGCCGCGGCGCGTGACGCCCGGGTCGCAATCGTCACCTCCGACGTCGCGCCATCGGTGGACGCCCTGGTGCTGCCGGCAGGTGCGGCGCTCGGCGACGAAGCCGACGCGGCCGCGCAATGGGCTGCCGCGGCCGATCCCGGCCTCGCACTCGTCGCGCTGGACACGCCGCTCGCGGACGATCCCGCCCGGACGTTCCTCGCGCACGCACTCGCGCACGCGGGATCGCCCGTCGCGACGCTGGGCTATCACGTGTCACCCGCCGCACTGCGCGCGGTGCTGCCGGTGGCGCAGCGCCTCGAGGACCTCTACACCGGCGTGGTGCCCGTCTCGACGACGGCCGGGAGCGTGACGATTCGCGCGGACGGCGCGGACGTCACGGCCTCGCGCCGCTGGCGGGTCCTCTATGGCCTGAGCACGCTCCGTACCTACCTTCTGCTCGAGGCCGGCGGCAGCGGGGAAGAACGTCTCGACGTGTCGCTCGTGCTGCCCGATGCAGGCGTGGTCGCGGTGCGCGATCCGCTCACGGGGCGCGACAGGCCGGCGTTGCGGGTCACGCGGGACGACGAGGCGCAGCGGACCACGGCGACGATCGCGCTGCCCGGGCGCGGCACGTGGCTTGTGGATTTCAATCGCGATGCCGACGCGGGCTTCGTCCAGCAGGAGGACGTCACCGGGGTGCGCACGCCGTCGGTCGACGAGATCCTCGCGCGCCACCAGGCACGGCAGGCCGCCGAGCGCGTGCTCGCGCCGCGGTACGTGATGAACGGCCGAATCCAGCAGTACTTCAGGCCGAGCGTCACCGATCCCGGCTACGACATCGTCACCGAGAATCGCTTCTTCGTCGATCGCGTCGAGGGCACCGAGTGGGAGGAGCGCGAGTTCAGCGTCAACGGCGCCCGCTTCGGCGAGCCGCGCCCGCCGTTCCCGCTGCTCCAGCCCGAGAAGGTGCTCCAGCCGCCCCTCGAGATCGAGTTCGACGCGCGTTACCGGTACCGGCTCGAGGGCCGCGACACGGTGAACGGCCGCGAGGCGTGGGTCGTGGCGTTCGAGCCCGCGCGCCGCGATGAAACGCTGTTGCGCGGCACCGTCTGGATCGATCGCGACACGGGCGCTCGCCTGCGCCAGAAGGCCGTGCAGACGGGCCTCGGCGCCCCGGTGATCTCCAACGACGAGACGCAGGAGTTCGCGCCGGTGCGCACCGCGTCGGGGCAGGAGGTCTGGCTGCCCTCGACGATCTACAACCAGCAGCTGATCCTCGTTGCCGGTCGCAACCTGCTCGTCGAGCGACGCATCGCGTTCCACGACTACGAGATCGCGCCTGCCGATTTCGTGGACCAGCGGCAGGCCGCGCGCGCCGGCGATCGGACGATGTATCGCGACACCGAGGTCGGCGTGCGGTACTACGTCAAGGAGGGCGACGTCCGCGTCGTCAGCGACATCGCCACCACGCGGGCCAAGGCGCTTGCGCTCGGCATCACGCTCGATCCCGGCTTCGAGTTCCCGCTGCCGATCGGCGGCATCAACTACCTGAACTTCAGGTTCCGCGGACGGTCCGATACGCAGGTCGCCGTGCTGTTTGCGGGCGTGCTCGCGGCGGGCAACATCCAGCGCCCGAAGGCCATCGCCAACCGCATCGACGCGAGCCTCGACTTCTTCGCCATCGCGCCGCCGTCGAGCGATCGCCTGTTCGCGCCTGGCGGCGAGCGCGAGGAGGAGCGCCTGCTGACGTGGCCGCTCTCCACGGGGCTCAACCTCGGATGGCAGGCGACGAGTTACCAGCGCCTCTCGACGCAGTACCTGTTCAAGTTCGACGGCTACGTCCGCGATCGCACGACCTCGCCCGACTACGTCACGCCGACGAGCACCGTCACGAACGGCGTCGGCCTGCTCTACGAATACCGGCGCAGCGGCTACGCGCTGACGGCCAACGGGTTCTGGGCGCGGCGCGCCTCCTGGCGGCCGTGGGGCGACCCGGACGCGCTCGTGCAGACGCCCGCCGCCTACGCGAAGTACCAGGTGTCGGCGGCCAAGGTGTTCTACCTCGGGCCGCTCAGCAAGCTCGTGATCAATGGCGGCTGGTTCGGCGGCAGCCGGCTCGACCGGTTCAGCCAGTACCAGTTCGGGATGTTCGACGACACGCGCATCCACGGCGTGCCGGCGGCCGGCGTGCGCTATGGCGAGCTGGCGATGGCGCGCGGGCAGTATTCCTTCAACCTGCTCGAGCAATATCGCCTCGACCTGTTCCTCGATCAGGCCTGGGGCCGCGCGCGCGCGCGTGGCGTGCCCGGCCTTTCCGAGGTGCCGTGGGAGCCGCTGACGGGCGTTGGCGTGGCGTTCAACGTCCGCGTGCCCGGCCGCACGATGATCCTCCGCGGCGAGGTCGGCAAGAGCTTCCTGCCCGATCGCTACGACGGCCTCGGCTCGACCACGCTGCAGGTGATGCTCCTCAAGCCGCTCTGAGTGGCGGCATGCCTGTCGCGGCCGGACGGACAGGGGCAGCCCGTGAACGCGTCGGGGGCTACAATCCCAGGGGACCATGGCTGACGGCCCGCGCGTCGCAATTACGGGAATCGGCATGATTTGCGCCCTCGGGACACGTCGGGACGACGTGTGGGCGCAGCTCGTGGCCGGCCGGTGCGGCATGGGCCCGGTGTCGCTCTTCGACACCGAGGGGTACCGCAGCCGCATTGCGGCAGAGGTGGACCTGTCCGCGGCGCGCGCGCGGTTCACGCCGTACCAGCGTCGCCGATGGTCGCGCAGCGACCTGCTGGCGGTGGTTGCGGCAAGCGAGGCGATCGAAGACGCAGGCGTCCTCGACGGCGACGTCGATCGCACCCGCGTCGGCGTGCTGCTCGGCGCCGGCACCGGCGACCTCGTGCGCAACGAGTCGTTCTACTTCACGCTGCGGAACGAGGGCATCGACGCCGCGCCGCCGACCTGGATCCACGGGCATTTCTCCAGCACGCCCGTGGACGTCGTCGCCACGCACTTCGGCCTCGAAGGGCAGCGGTCGTGCCTGATGGCGGCCTGCTCGTCGAGCACGATTGCCATCGGCCAGGCCGTGGACGCCATCCGGCGCGGGCGCCTCGACGCCGCGCTTGCCGGGGGCACCGACGCCTTGTCGCGCCTGACCTTCTCGGGCTTCAACGCGCTGCGGCTGATGGACACGCAGCCGTGCCGCCCGTTCGACGCCGGCCGCCAGGGGATGAACATCGGCGAAGGCGCGGCAATCCTCGTGCTCGAGGCGTGGGAGCGCGCCGTCCGTCGCGGCGCGCACATCTACGCGGAACTCGCCGGCTACGGGTTCACCTGCGAAGCGCACCATCCGACCGCGCCCGAGCCGGCAGGCCAGGCCATCGCGCGGACGATTCGCGTCGCCCTCGACGATGCGGGCGTGAATCCCGGCGAGGTCGCGCACGTGAACACGCACGGGACGGCAACGCCGCAGAACGACAAGGCCGAAGCGCGGGGACTGCACGTGGTGTTCGGCGAGCGTGCGGCGAGCGTCCCCGTCACGTCGCTCAAGTCGATGATCGGCCACTGCCTCGGCGCCGCGGGGGCGATGGAGGCTGCCGCCACCGCCCTCACGATCGACCGCGGCGTGATTCCGCCGACAATCAACCATGAGACGCTCGATCCCGAATGCGCCGTGGACCTGGTCGCCAACGTGGCGCGCGCGGTGCCGGTGCCCGTGGCGGTGTCCACGTCGCTGGCGTTTGGCGGCAACGACTCGGCACTGGTGCTGCGGCAGCGTTGAGCCCCATCGAACCGGCGGCCCCTGACCGTCGTATCAACGACAGTTGCAACAACTCTTGCATGAGGAGTCACGCATGGTACGCAGGATGTCGTCCCTCGTTGTGTGCGGTCTGGCGGTGGGGCTCGTGACCGGCGTGGCGGAGGCGCAGACAGGGAGCCAGCCGCCTGTGCTCGATCGGGCGCTCTTCTTCGGCGATCCGGAGATCTCGGGGTCGCGGCTGTCGCCCGACGGACAGTACCTGTCGTTCATCAAGCCGTTCAACGGCACGCGCAACATCTGGGTGAAGAAGGCCGACGCGCCCTTCTCCAGCGCCAGGCCGATCACGAACGACCAGAAGCGCCCCATCGGCAGCTATTTCTGGAGCCGCGACAGCCGGTACGTGCTCTTCACCCAGGACCAGGCGGGCGACGAGAACTTCAACGTCTACGCCGTCGATCCGGCCGCAGAGCCGGCGGCAGGGCAGCCGGTGCCGCCCGCGCGCAACCTCACGGACGCCCAGGGCGTCCGCGCGCTGATCTACTCGGCGCCGAGGACCGATCCCGACACGCTGTACGTCGGCATCAACGACCGCGACAAGGCCTGGCACGACCTCTACGAAGTGACGATCTCGACGGGCAAGCGGACGCTCGTGCGGCAGAACACCGATCGCGTGGCGCGCTGGTTCTTCGACGAGGCCGGCACCCTGCGGCTCGCGAGCCGATCGACGCCAAGCGGCAGCACCGAGATCCTGCGCGTGGACCCGGATGCGTTCGTGAAGGTCTACGAGTGCAGCGTGTTCGAGTCGTGCTCGCCCGTGCGCTTCGACAAGGACCACACGCAGGTCTACATGATCACCAACAAGGGCGACGTGGACCTGATCGGCCTCGTGCTGTTCGACCCGGCGACGGGCCGCGAAACGCTCGTCGAGAGCGATCCGAACCGGCGCGTGGACCTCGACAACGTGCTGTTCTCCGATCGCACCGGCGAACTGCTCGCCACGATCTACGAGGACGAGCGCGTCCGGTACGTGGTGAAGGACGCCACGCTGAAGGCCGACCTCGACTTCCTGCAGCAGCGCTTCCCGGGCAAGGACATCGGCTTCCAGTCGTCCACCGACGACGAGCAGCGCTGGATCGTCGTCGCGAGCAGCGACACCGATCCGGGCGAGGTGTTCGTGTACGACCGGAAGGGCCGTGTGCTGACGCCGCAGTACAAGGTGCGCGACACCCTGCCGCGCGAGCACCTCGCACCGATGACGTCGATCACGTACGCATCCTCCGACGGGCTGGAGATTCCGGCGTACCTCACCCTGCCGAAGGGCGTTGCGCCGAAGGCCCTGCCTCTGATGGTCGTGCCGCACGGCGGCCCGTGGGGGCGCGACAGCTGGGGCTACGACACGTTCGCGCAGTTCCTCGCCAACCGCGGCTACGCCGTGCTGCAGCCGAACTTCCGCGCCTCGACCGGGTACGGCAAGAAGTTCCTGAACCTCGGCAACGGCAAGTGGGGCGAGACGATGCAGGACGACATCACGTGGGGCGTGAAGCACCTCGTGGCGCAGGGCACCGTGGACCCGAAGCGCGTCGGCATCATGGGCGGCTCGTACGGCGGTTACGCGACGCTTGCCGGCCTCGCGTTCACGCCCGACGTCTACGCCGCCGGCGTCGCCATCGTCGCGCCGTCGAACCTGATCACGCTGCTCGACTCGATCCCGCCGTACTGGGAGTCGGTCCGCACGGTGTTCAACGTCCGCATGGGCGACCAGACGAAGCCCGAGGACAAGGCGCGGCTGATGAAGCAGTCGCCGCTCAACGCGGCCGCGAAGATCACGTCGCCCCTGCTCGTCGTCCAGGGCCAGAACGACCCGCGCGTCAAGCGCGCCGAGTCCGACCAGATCGTCGTCGCGCTGCGCGACCGCGGCTTCCCCGTGGAGTACCTCGTCGCGCCCGACGAGGGGCACGGCTTCGCGCGGCCGGTCAACAACATGGCGATGATCGCCAGCGCCGAGAAGTTCCTGGCAAAGCACCTCGGGGGGCGGTACCAGGACACGGTGCCCGCCGATGTCGCCACGCGCCTGCGGGAGATCACCGTCGACCCGAAGACGGTCACCCGGTAGGACGGGTTCCACGCGACGGCAGGGCGCGAGCCGCGCGCCCTACCGGCTCGCAATCAACAGGACGATGAGGATCGCGACGACGATGAGGGCGACCTTCACCCAGCTGACCGGATAGGTGCCGCCCATCCGACCGGTCGATGCGTTGACGACGACCTGGTACGGCGTGTTGCGGTAGACGTAGGTCATCACGTACACCGGAACCAGCACGTGCTTGAACGTGCGGCCGCTCCACTGCGGCGACATCACGAGGTGCTGGTACGTGTCGCCGGGAATCGCGTCGATGCACATCGCCTTCAGGTCGTCGTGCATCCGCGCCATCGCGCGCTCGGATGCGTCCACGAGCACGACCTGGTACTGCTCGACGACATGGCCTGACAGGTAACCGGTGTCGTACGGAACCAGTTCCTGCGTGGGGAACGGCTCGATCTGCCCGAGCAGGCCGCGGTCGATGCCGAGCGTCGCCGCGACCTGCGTGTCGTCGAAGAAGTGATCGACGACGCCGGACGCCGGCTCCCAGCGCACGCGGCGCACGCGGTTGTTGCCCTGTTTGACGTAGTAGTAGTGGCCCGCCTCCGCGCGCCACGGGCAGTGCACGCGCGCGTCGAACGTCCAGTACGGAATGTAGAGCCCCCGCAGCGTGTCCACGAGCGCCTTGCGCCTGAACGCGTTCGGTGCCAGCCACTTGCTCGAGAACCAGTGGCGCACCGTCTCGCGCACCTGCGCCTCGCTCACGCGGAACGGCAGCAGGCTCGTCGGCGTGATCGGCGGCGTGATCGACGCGTAGTCCACGAGCGCCGGCGACCCGCAGAACTCGCAGTTCTGCCCGACGCGCGACGGCTCGTAGACCATCACCGCCTTGCAGGCGCGGCACTGCACGCTGCGCGTCTCGGCCTGCCAGCCGTGCGCGTCGGCCGCCGTGTCGCGCAGGGCCCGCTCGAGGTCCAGCTCCGCAATCGGACCCGCGCCCGCCGCAAAGACGTAGGTCGACTCCGTGCCGCAGAACGGGCACACGAGCCGTTGCCTCGTCGCGTCCCACTCCGCCTGCGCGCCGCACGCGACGCACGTGTGCTTCTGGAGCGCGAGGACGTCCTGCGGGGGCAGTGGCGGAGGCGTCAACTTGCCAGGTAGGAATCCAGCGCGCTGCGCGTGATCCGGTGCGTGGACCCGATCTTCTTCGCCTTCAGCTCGCCAGACTCGATCACGGCCAGCACATCGGCGTCCGACACGCCGAGCACGCGCGCGACGTCCGCGACGCCGAGCAGTTCGGGCGACGCGGCGCCTGCGCCAGCAGCCCCGGCGCCCGGCGCGACGGGTGGCGTCGGCGTCCCGGTCATCCCGCTCTGCTGGAGCATCTGCTGCGCGATGCCGAAGCCCACGGCGAGCTCCGACGCCATGCCCGCGGCTCCCGCGCCGCCGCCGGTCTCGAAGCCCTTCGCCATCTGGTACTTCACGAAGTCGTTCAGGTTGCCGACGGCGGCCATGCTCGACCGCTTGTCGATTGCCTCCTCGACTTCGGGCGGCACCGACACGTTCTCGACGATGAACGAGCCGATCTCGATGCCGTACTTGGCCATCGTCACCGGGTTGATCAGCGGCAGCAGGGCGTCGCCGAGTTCGCTGTACCGCGTCGCGACGTCGAGTACCGGTACGCCCGACGATGCGAGGGCGTCGCTGAACACGCTGACGATGCGCGAGCGCATCGTCTCGGAGAACTCGTCGAGCCGGAAGTTGTGATCGGACCCCGCGACTTCCTTCAGGAACAGCTTCGGGTCGCTGACCTTGAAGTCGTAGGTCCCGAACGCCCGCGCGCGGACGATGCCGAAGTCCTGGTCGCGGAGCATGATGGGGTTGCTGGTGCCCCATTTGTTGCCCGTGAACAGCCGCGTGGTGACGTAGTAGACGTCGACCTTGAAGGGCGACTCGAAGCCGTACTTCCACGACTTCAGCTTCGTGAGGATGGGGATGTTCTCGGTGACGAGCGTGTGCTTGCCCGGCCCGAACGTGTCGCCGAACTCGCCGAGGTAGACAAACTGCGCCACCTGCGACTCGCGCACGATCAGCTGCGCGCCGTTCTTGATCGCCTTGTCGTCGTCCGGGAACCGGTACGAGATCGTGTCACGCGAGTCGTCGGTCCACTCGATGACCTCGATCAGCTGGCCCTTCAGGAATTCGAAGATCCCCATCGTCTGTGTCGCCTCCCTGGTGAGGGGTCATTGTACAGCCCGAGTGGCGATGCAAAGTCAGAAGTCTGAAGTCAGAAGTCCAAAGGCAAGTCCGAAGGGTGAAGTCCGAAGTGGTCTGTGCCGTGCCGTCGTGCAGCGTTCAGGCTCGCGGGTCAGCGCGCGTGCGGCAGTTGCAGGGCGGCGACGTTCTCGAAGCCGGCCTCGTCGCGGTCGAGCGTCGCGCCGGACGGCATCCGGCGCAGCACGTCGGCGAACTGCTCGAGCCGCGAGAGGTTCTCCTGCAGGCGCACGGACAACTGCTCGTCCGACAGGTCGTCGGCGAGTCCCTGCTGGAGCGCCTTCAGGTACGGCAGGTCCATGTAGTTCACGTGCGCGTGGCCGTAGTGGCTGCCCGCGTCGGCCGCGTCCCACTGCCGCAGCGTCGCCTGCATCCGCGCGTGCAGGAGGGAGAACCGCGCGAGCAGCGGTTCATGCCGGCGCATGAACGCCATGTCGCGGTACTTGCGGCGGAAGGCCAGCAGCGCCGAGATCGCCCAGTAGCAGGCGTTGTCCCACCCGACCTTGACGCTCATCACCTGCGCGTTGCCCATGATCGGGTACTGCCCGTCGTAGAGCTTCAGGAACGCCGCATAGAGCTGCAGGTACATCCGGCTGAAGTACGGCGCGTGCGCCGTGATGTCCTCGCCGCGCCGCTCGCGGCCGATCAGTTCCGACACGAGGTCGTTGCCGATCGCGATGAAGTCCGACCCCGGTGAGTAGAACGGATCCGTGAAGACGCCGGCCTCGCCAATCAGCGCCCAGCGATCGGCCGAGTACATCTGCGTGCAGGCGTGCGCGAAGTGGTGCAGGCCGAGGAAGTCGTCGAGCTCCGCTCGGTGATCCTCGAGCACCGCCGCACACTGCGGCTCGAACCGGTGCAGCCACTGCATCGCCCGGTCGAACCGGTTCATCGTCGCGTACGGATGGATGTCGGCGTCGACGACGATGCCGATGCTGTGGCTGTTGGAGGCGAGCGGGATCAGCCACGTCCAGTAGCCGCGTCCCATCAGGTGCACGGTCGAGAGCCAGCGCTCGCCGCTCGGCACGCGCGAGGTCCACGACGGACCGCTCGCCCAGTCGTCGATCCGGATGCGGCTCTGCATCCGGAACCACACGGCGTTGGCCCGGTGCGTCGACGGACGCGTCAGCCCCAGCTTGCGGCGCAGCAGGCCATGTCGCCCTGTGCCGTCCACGACCCAGCGCCCGTGGAACGCGCGCACCTGCCCGTCGATCTCGATGTCCACGCGGTGGTGCGGGTCGCCGAACTCGACGGCCTTGACCTTCACCCCGTCGAGCACGTCGATGCCGCCGCGCCGGTTCTCCTCGAGCAGGAAGTTCTCGAGCCTGCCACGGTCGAGCTGGAACGACGGCACTTTCGGGAACGCGCGCGGTCCGGCCTCGATCCGCGTGGCGACGTCGCGATTGCCGTTCTCGGTGAAGAAGTACCGCAGCCCCAGCTTGGGGAGTTGCCGCGCGTCGAGGTGTTCGCGGAGCCCGAGGACCTCTGAGAAGTAGTGAGCCGCGATCTCGACGCTCGACTCGCCGACCTTGTGCGCCGCTTCCGGCACGGGGTGCGGCTGCTTCTCGGCGACGAGGATGCGGATGTCGGGGTGTTCCTGGCGGAGTTGGCGGGCGAGGCAGAGGCCCGCGAGGCCTCCACCGGTGATGATGACGTCGTAGCTCGGCGCGGGCATTCGGAGTGCGGACCGCTGCCTAGAGTACAGGACATAAAGTCCGTTTGATGGGCCAACCAAATTTCCGTCGGCATAGATTCATTTATATGGATCGACGTTGGGGCAGCGACTCGTCACACTGCTGAAATACGTTCACGGCGAGCGGCATCCGATTTGCCACATGCCAGAGCTATGAGTTGGCCACAGGGTCCGGCCCGCAGGGGCGGGACCCAGACGGTCTCATGTCGAGCCGCCCGCGCCAGCCAAGAGAACCAACAGATGAAGATGTTCAGAATCCTAGCTGCTCTGCTGAGCCTGGCCCTGGCCACTCCGGCCCTGGCGCAGGTTGCCGGCGTCGGCACCATCGAGGTCGTCGTGACCGACAGCGGCGGCCTCGCCGTGCCGGGTGCGACGGTCACCGCGTCGGCGGCCGACGTCACGACGAACCGGACCGCCGTGTCCGACGGCGAAGGCCTTGCGCGGCTCGTCGGCCTCGAGCCGTCAGCCGCCTACGTTGTCGTCACGGAGCTTTCGGGCTTCCAGACGACGCGCAACGAGAACGTGCTCGTGCGGTCGGGCCAGACGGCCAGCCTGCGCGTGTCGCTGAGCGTCGGTGGCGTCACCGAGACCGTCCAGGTCGTCAGCGAGTCGCCCATCGTCGACGTGAAGAGCGCGGTGACGGGCACCGACATCACGCTGCGGATGACCGAGTCGCTGCCGACGGGCCGTTCGTACCAGAGCTACCTGCAGTTTGTCCCGAGCGTGTTCCCGACCAACGACCCGATGGGCGGTGGCAACCCGGCGGCGCGCGGGGGCATGAACTACAGCGACATCGGCGGCGACATCGGCTCGTCGAGCGACAACTTCTACTACTTCAACGGCATCAACGTCACCGACCCGGTCTCGGGCACGTTCGGCGCCAACCTGAACGCCGAGATCATCCAGGAGCAGAAGGTCCTCACGGGCGGTATCCCCGCCGAATACGCCGGCACGGCAGGCCTCATCTCCAACGTGATCACCAAGTCGGGCAGCAACCGCTTCAGCGGCACGGCCAACTACTATTTCCAGAACCAGAAGCTCGTGGCCGAGAACAAGAACGCGCCGAGCGACGAATTCTCGACGTACGACACGGCGGTCACCTTCGGCGGCCCGCTCCTCACCAACCGCGCGTGGTTCTTCGGCAGCTACCGCCAGGTGCACCGCGAGGACGACGTGACGGCGCAGGACACGCAGGCGTTCATGCGCTCGGTGGAGCGCACCGACAAGCAGGGCTACGCCAAGGTCACGTGGACGCCGTCGGCAAACGACACGCTCGGCTTCACGTTCCTGAACGACCCGACCGACATCAGCGGCCAGACGTCGCGCACCACGCTCAACACCCGCGACTTCTCGCGTGAGCAGGGCGGCAGCAACTACCAGGGCACGTACTCGCGCGTGATGGGCAACCTGCTCGTCGAGGGCGCGTACAACTACCACCAGGCCGATCTCTCGAACTTCTCGGCCATCAACGCCGTGTCCAACACCGTGGTGTTCCGCGGTTCGGACGTGCGTACCCTCGCCAACGAGCAGCTCGGCGGCTACGGGCAGACGCTCGTGAACGAGCGCAACACCCGCGGCGCCCGCGGTACGGCGCAGTACGCCTTCGGTCGCCACATGATCAAGGGCGGCGTCGAATGGTCGCTCAACGAGAACTTCCGCAACAACCTGCTCGTGGACGACGCGACCTACACGTCGCTGGCCGGCCACCTCGCAGGCACGACGGCGGCGCAGATCGCGGCCGGCGGGTTCTCGAGCCGCACGTTCATCAGCACGAACGCCAGCGACTTCGGCGGCCTGATCAACGGCATCAACGCCAGCCCCAACCGCGGCCAGTTCTACGCGCTGTACGACGTCAACGGCGACGGGACGATCACCTCGGCCGAGCTCGGCCAGCGCCTCCAGTTCGGCAGCACGGCGGGCAACCCGCACGGCGCCGTGAACTACACGCGCACGTTCCAGTCGCAGGACGGTCCGCAGCTCACGCAGTCGAAGGGCTGGACGCTGTTTGCGCAGGACCAGTTCTCCGTCGGCCGCGTGACGTTCAACCTCGGCGTCCGCGCCGAGCGCTGGGCGCACTACGCGACGACGGGCGAGAACATCTTCACGTTCGACTGGGCGGTGGCACCGCGCCTCAGCGCCAGCTACGACCTGCTCGGCGACGGCCGCCAGAAGGTGTTCGGCTACTACGGCCGCTACTACGATCCGATCCGCAACAACATGACCAACTTCGCGGGTACGCTGACCGGCGCCATCCGCGAGGAGCAGGTCTACCTGAACGACCAGTGGCTCACCTACCGCGTGCGTGGTGGTCCGGTGCAGCAGGATGCGTTCTTCGCGCCCACGACCAAGACGCCGTACACCGACGACGTGATGGTCGGCTACGAGGCGGACCTCGGCCGCAACCTGAGCTTCGCGGCCAACTACACCAACCGCCGCACGCGCGACATCCTCGAGGACTACGACCTGTCGCTCTACGCGTACGCGACCGACGGCAGCCAGGCCTACGGCGACATCAGCGCGCAGAACTCGCTGTGGCTCGGCCTCGACTACTTCGGCTACGCGGCCAACCCGGGCTCCAACTTCGTCATCGGCACGCTCGCCGGCGGCAAGCGCGACTACCAGGGCCTCGAGCTCACGCTCCGCAAGCGCTACAGCGACCGCTGGCAGGCGCTCGTGTCCTACACGTACAGCGACGCGATGGGCAACACGAACTCGGACTCGAACGCCGACTTCCAGGGCGACGTGCTCTTCCTGGATCCGCGCGCGCCCTACCAGTGGGGCCGGCAGCCGGGCAGCATCCCGCACCTCTTCAAGGCCGCGGGTTCCTACACGTTCCCGTTCGACCTCGAGATTGGCGGCGGCTACCGCTGGAACTCGGGCACGATTGCCAGCCGGACGTTCCTGGCGTCGAGCCGCAACCTGCCCGTGCAGGATCCCACCGGCTACGTCTACGGCGGGGCCTTCGACCACTGGCTGCGTCCTGACGCCGTCGGCTCGCTGCAGAACCCGTCGTGGGGCCAGCTCGACCTCCGCATCGCGTATCGCCGCACGGAGTCGCGTTTCAAGCCCGAGTTCTTCCTCGACGTGTTCAACGTCACCGACGGCCAGGGCCCGATGCGTCAGCAGGACCTCGAGGCCGGTCGTGGCGGCATCAGCTTCGGCGAGGACCTGAACTGGGTCGCGCCGCGCCGCCTGTACCTCGGCGTCCGCCTCGGCTTCTAGCCGCTCGTGTGAAAGAAAGGGCGCGTTCCCCGGAACGCGCCCTTTTTTTGTCTTGATGCGGCTCGCCGACCGCCACGACATGGGCACGTCCCTCCGCTCACGCATTTCATCCATGAGTTCGACGCATGCTTGGAGGTGCTGGCATACACTTCCTGCACGCTGAGACGCCTGGCGGGACGTGACCCCGGCGGAGTTCCCTCTCGGCGCGGTGCCCCCACATGGACAAGAGGCAATCGCCGCAACGGCCGCAGCACGGCCTGTACGACCCGTCCTTCGAGCACGATGCCTGCGGCGTCGGCTTCCTCGCACACCTGCGCGGCCAGCCGTCACACGACCTCGTGGACCGCGCGCTCCGGGCCCTCGAGCGCATGGAGCATCGCGGCGCCACCGGCGCCGAGCCCAATACCGGCGATGGCGCCGGCATCCTGATCCAGATTCCGCACGACCTGTTCGACCGCGAGTGCGCGCTCGGCCGCATCCTCGAGCCCGACAGCACGAAGCCGCTGGCATCGCTGCCGCCGGCCGGGAGCTACGCGGTGGGCCTGATGTTCAGCTCGCCGGATCCGCAGGCCGCGGCGCTCGCACGCCTCATCTTCGCGATGGTCGTGCGGCAGGAAGGCCAGGTGCTCCTCGGCTGGCGCCGCGTGCCGACCGACAACCGCACGCTCGGCCAGACCGCGCGCTCGGTGGAACCGGTGATGGATCACGTGTTCCTCGCGCCGGGTGCCGACACGGCCGACCCCGCGGCGTTCGAGCGCAAGCTGTACGTGATCCGCAAGCGGTACCAGACGACGATCCGCACGAGCGGCATCGACGACACGAAGTACTTCCACGTGCCGTCCCTCTCGTCGCGGACCCTCACCTACAAGGGGATGCTGACGCCGCCGCAGGTGCGCGAGTACTTCTCCGATCTCGGCGATCCGCGCACGGCGAGCGCGCTCGCGCTCTTCCACTCGCGGTTCAGCACGAACACGTTCCCGAGCTGGGAGCTGGCGCACCCGTACCACCTGATCGCGCACAACGGCGAGATCAACACGCTGCGCGGCAACATCAACTGGATGCGGGCCCGCGAGGCGATGCTCGCCTCGCCGCTGTTCGGCGACGACATGCAGAAAGTGCTGCCGATCGTGCGCGAGGGCCTGAGCGACTCGGCGTGCCTCGACAGCGTCCTCGAACTGCTCGTGCAGGGCGGCCGCTCGCTGCCGCACGCGGTGATGATGCTGGTGCCCGAGGCGTGGGAGCACCACGACACGATGAGCGCCGAGAAGAAGGCGTTCTATGCCTACCATTCGTGCCTCGTCGAGCCATGGGACGGCCCGGCCTGCGTGACCTTCACCGACGGCGTGCAGATTGGCGCCGTGCTCGATCGCAACGGCCTGCGGCCCGCGCGCTACTGGGTGACGGCCGACGACTACGTGATCCTCGCGTCCGAGGTCGGCGTGCTCGACGTGCCGCCCGGCGAGGTGGTCGAGAAGGGCCGCCTGCAGCCCGGCAAGATGTTCCTCGTCGATCTCGAGGAACACCGCATCGTCTCCGACGAGGAGATCAAGCACCGCATCGCCACCGAGCAGCCGTACCAGGACTGGGTGCACCAGCACCTCGTGCCGCTCGAGGCGCTCCAGGCCGCCGAGACCCCGGCGCCGGTGACGGGCGATGCGCTCCGCACGCTGCAGCACGCGTTCGGCTACACGCAGGAGGACCTCAGGATCCTGATGGCGCCGATGGCGCTCAAGGGCGAGGAGCCGCTCGGGTCGATGGGCAACGACGCGGCGCTCGCCGTGCTGAGCCGCCGCTCGCGCCCGCTACCCGACTACTTCCAGCAGCTCTTCGCGCAGGTGACCAACCCGCCGCTCGATGCCATCCGCGAGAAGCTGGTGACCTCGGTCGGCACGGCCATCGGTCCCGAGCGGAACCTGCTCGAGCCGGAGCCCGAGAGCTGCCGGATGGTGCTCTGCGAGAGCCCGTTCCTCGACAACGCGGAGATGGCGCGCTTCAAGGCGCTGCAGCGCTACGACCGCGCCGGACGCCTGCTGCCGCAGGCGCACCAGCGCGAGGACCAGCCGTTCTACGTCACCGTGCTCGACATGGTGTTCCCGGTGGCCGACGGACCCGACGGCATGGAGCCGGCGCTGCGTGCGATGTATGCGAAGGCCGACAACGCCATCGCGAATGGCGCCAAGGTGCTCGTGCTCTCCGACCGCGGCGTCACCGCGAAGAAGTGCCCGATTCCGGCGCTGCTCGCCGTGGCCGGCCTGCAGAACCACCTGGTGCGCGCCAGCACGCGCACGCGCGTCACGCTGATCGTCGAGACCGGCGAGGCGCGCGAGGTGCACCACTTCGCGACGCTGATCGGCTACGGCGCGAGCGCCGTGAACCCCTGGCTGGCGCTCGACTCGCTGGCGCAGTTGAAGGACCTCGGGCTCGCGGAGGCCTCGACGAGCGACGCGACCCTGCGCGCCAAGTACCTGAAGGCGGTCGAGAAGGGCGTCGTGAAGGTGATGTCGAAGATGGGCATCAGCACCGTGGCCAGCTACCGCGGCGCGCAGATCTTCGAGGCCATCGGCCTGTCGCGCGAACTGGTGGACACCTACTTCACCAACACGCCGTCGCGCATCGGCGGCATCGGCATCCGCGACGTCGCACGCGAGGCCCTGCTCAACCACGCGCGCGCCTACACGCCGGCGGCGTCGGTCGAGCGCGAGCTCGTGCCGGGCGGCCAGTACCAGTGGCGGCGCGACGGCGAGCTGCACCTCTTCAACCCGGAGACGGTGTTCAGGCTGCAGCACGCGACGCGCACGAAGCGCTACGACATCTTCAAGCAGTACACGCAAGCCGTGGACGACCAGGGCCGCGACCAGGCGACGCTGCGCGGGCTGTTCCGGCTGCGCACCGGCGTGCGTCCGGCGGTGCCGATCGAGGAGGTCGAGCCCGTCGAGTCCATCGTCCGGCGCTTTGCGAGCGGCGCCATGAGCTTCGGGTCGATCAGCGCCGAGGCGCACGAGACACTGGCGATTGCCATGAACCGGCTCGGCGCGCGCAGCAACAGCGGCGAAGGCGGCGAGGATCCGCACCGCTTCACGCCGGATGCCAACGGCGACTGGCGGCGGAGCGCCATCAAGCAGGTCGCCTCGGGCCGCTTCGGCGTGACGAGCCACTACCTCGTGAACGCCGACGAACTGCAGATCAAGATGGCGCAGGGCGCCAAGCCGGGCGAAGGCGGCCAGCTGCCCGGCAACAAGGTCTACCCCTGGATTGCGAAGGTGCGGCACTCGACGCCCGGCGTCGGCCTCATCAGCCCGCCGCCGCACCACGACATCTACTCGATCGAGGACCTCGCGCAGCTGATCTTCGACCTGCGCAACGCGAACCCGCGCGCGCGCATCAGCGTCAAGCTGGTGTCGGAGGTCGGCGTCGGTACCGTGGCGGCGGGTGTGGCCAAGGCCAAGTCCGACGTCGTGCTGATCAGCGGCCACGACGGCGGCACGGGCGCCAGCCCGCTGACCTCGCTCAAGCACGCCGGCGTGCCGTGGGAGCTCGGGCTCGCCGAGACGCAGCAGACCCTCGTCGGCAACCGCCTCCGCGACCGCGTCGTGGTGCAGGTGGACGGCCAGATGAAGACGGGCCGCGACGTCGTCATCGGCGCGCTGCTCGGCGCCGAGGAGTTCGGCTTCGCGACCGCGCCGCTCGTGGTGATGGGCTGCGTGATGATGCGCGTCTGCCACCTCGACACGTGCCCGGTTGGCATCGCGACGCAGAACCCCGCGCTGCGCGCGAAGTTCACCGGCCAGGCCGAGCACGTCGTGAACTTCTTCCACTTCATCGCCGAGGAGGTGCGTGAGCTCATGGCGCAGCTCGGCTTCCGCACTATCGAGGAGATGGTGGGCCGTGCCGACATGCTCGACGTGCAGCCGGCCGTGGATCACTGGAAGGCGCACGGACTCGACCTCTCGCGCATCCTCGACACGACGCACGTGTTCGCGGCCGAAGGCGCATCCGCGCCCGTGCTGCACCGGACGGTGGCGCAGGACGTCGATCTCTCTCGCGTGCTCGACGCCGAGCTGATCGTGCACGCGGAACCTGCGCTCGAGCGCCGGGAGAAGGTCACGCTGTCGCTGCCGATTCGCAACGTCGATCGCTCGGTGGGCACGATGCTCGGGAGCGAGCTGACGCGCCGACATGGCGCCGACGGCCTGGCGCACGACACGATCGACATCTCGTTCACGGGTTCGGCTGGCCAGAGCTTCGGCGCGTTCCTTCCGGCCGGCATCACGCTGCGGCTCGAGGGCGATGCCAACGACTACGTCGGCAAGGGGCTCTCGGGCGGGCGCATCATCGTGCGGCAGTCGCCGGACGCGCCGTTCCAGGCCGAGCGCAACGTCATTGCCGGCAACGTCGCGCTCTACGGCGCGACGAGCGGCGAGGCGTTCATCCGCGGTGTCGTGGGGGAGCGGTTCGCGGTGCGCAACAGCGGCGCGGTGGCGGTCGTCGAAGGCGTCGGCGACCACGGCTGCGAGTACATGACGGGCGGCCGCGTGGTGGTCGTCGGCCGCACGGGGCGCAACTTCGCGGCGGGGATGAGCGGCGGGGTCGCGTACGTGCTCGACGAGGACGGCGACTTCGCGCAGCGCTGCAATCGCGAGATGGTGCTGCTCGAGGCGCTCGACACCGAGGACCAGCGGTTCGTGCGCGAGCTGCTCGAACGCCATCAGTCGGTGACCGGCAGTGAGGTGGCGGCGCGGCTCCTCTCGCACTGGAGCGACACGGTGGCGCGACTCGTGCGGGTGATGCCGACCGAGTACAAGAAGGCACTCGAGGCGCAGCGCGCCGAGCTGCAGGGAGTGGCGGTGTAATGGGCAAGCCGACAGGATTTCTCGAGCTCACGCGGCAGACGCCGACGCGTCGCCCGGTCGAGGAGCGGGTGCGCGACTGGGTCGAGGTGTACCAGCCGTTCCCCGTCGAGTCGCTGCGCGGGCAGGCGAGCCGCTGCATGGACTGCGGCATCCCGTTCTGCCACCAGGGCTGTCCGCTCGGGAACTTCATTCCCGACTGGAACGACCTGATCTACCGCGATCGGTGGAAGGAAGCGTCAGCGCGGCTGCACGCGACCAACAACTTCCCGGAGTTCACGGGCCGGCTGTGCCCGGCGCCGTGCGAGACGGCCTGCGTGCTGGGCATCAACGATCTGCCGGTCACGATCAAGCAGGTCGAGGTGTCGATCGTCGATCACGCGTTCGAGCAGGGCTGGGTGTTGCCCGAACCGGCGGCCCGCCGCACCGGTCGCCGCGTCGCCGTCGTCGGATCGGGGCCCGCGGGCCTCGCGGCGTCGCAGCAGCTGGCTCGGCAGGGCCACGAGGTCGTGCTCTTCGAGCGCGCCGATCGCATCGGCGGGCTCCTGCGCTACGGCATCCCCGACTTCAAGATGCACCGGCGGCTCATCGACCGCCGCCTCGACCAGATGGCCGCCGAGGGCGTGGAGTTCCGCACCAGCGTGGACGTCGGGGGCAGTCTGACCGGCGCGGACCTGCGGAAGGACTTCGACGCCGTCTGCCTTGCGGTGGGTGCGACGCAGGCCCGCGCCCTTCCCGTGCCGGGCGCCGACCTGCAGGGCGTCCACCTCGCGATGACGTACCTCGAGCGACAGAACCGCATCGTGGCGGGCGACGATGTCGTCCACGACCCGGTGCTCGACGCGAAGGGCAAGAAGGTCATCATCCTCGGCGGCGGCGACACGGGCGCCGACTGCCTCGGCACGGCGCACCGGCAGCAGGCGGCCGGCGTGAAGCAGTTCGAGATCGCACCGCGCCCGCCCGACAGCCGCAGCCCCGCCGATCCGTGGCCGCAGTGGCCGAACATCTACCGGGTCTCGGCCGCGCACGAGGAAGGCGGCACGCGCGAGTACTCGATCATGACCACGCGGCTCGAGGGCGAGGACGGCGTGTTGAAGCGCCTGCACGGCGTGCAGGTGGAGATGGTGCAGAAGGACGGGAGGTTCTCGTTCGAGCCGGTGCCGGGCACCGAGTTCGTCGAGGAGGTGGACCTGCTGCTGCTCGCGATGGGGTTCACCGGTCCCGAGCCGCTGCCGCTCTTCACGCAACTCGGCGTCGAGTGCGACCCGGCGGGACGCGTCAAGGCCGACCCCGTCACGCGCGAGACGAACGTGCCCGGCGTGTTCGTGGCCGGCGACGCGCGCCGCGGCGCCTCGCTCATCGTCTGGGCGATTGCCGAAGGCCGCCAGGCCGCCGAACAGATCGGCACCTACCTCGCGAGCGACCGGCAGGGGCGCGTTCCCGACGCGTAAGCGGAGTCGAAGGCCGGACGCATCAGACGCTTCGCGTTGACAGCACGGGCGCAACCCGTCACGATCGCCATCCCGATGTCCGAGTTCGCATGGCCCGAGGCGCGCATCCTTGCCGTCGACGACCAGGTCCAGAACGTCAACATCATCGACCGGCTGCTGCGGCGCGCCGGGTTCGATCGCATCGTCACGACCACGCACCCGCAGCAGGCGCGTCCGCTGTTCGAACAGCACAAGCCCGACCTCGTGCTGCTCGACCTGCACATGCCCGACCTCGACGGCTTCGGCGTGCTCGACCAGCTCGGGCCGCTGCTGCCGGCCGACGGCTACCTGCCAATCGTCTTCATCACCGCCGACGCCGACCAGCATCTGAAGAAGCGCGCGCTCTCGATGGGCGCCAAGGACTTCGTCAACAAGCCGTTCGACGCCACCGAGATCGTCCTGCGCATCCGTAACCTGCTCGAGGCGCGGTACCTGTATCTCGCCCTGCAGGCCCAGAACGACGTGCTCGAGGCGCGCGTGCGCGACCGCACCGAGGAGCTCGAACAGGCGCAGCTCGAGATCCTGCACCGGCTGTCGCGCGCTGCCGACTTCCGCGACGACGACACGATGCAGCACACCGAGCGGGTGGGCCGGCTGTCGGCCGCGCTCGCGCACGAGCTGGGGATGGACGTGACCGACGTCGAGCTGCTGCGCCGCGCCGCGCCGCTGCACGATCTCGGCAAGATCGCCGTGCCCGACAGCATCCTGCTCAAGGGCGGCGGGCTCAGCGACGACGAGTTCGCCGTGGTGAAGACGCACACGCGCATCGGCGCGCGCCTGCTCTCGGGCAGCACGCACCCGCTCCTGCAGATGGCCGAGGAGATCGCCAGGACGCACCACGAGCAGTGGGACGGCACGGGCTACCTCGAAGGCATCACCGGCGACGCCATCCCGCTCGTCAGCCGCATCGTCGCCGTGGCCGACGTCTTCGACGCGCTGACGCACGCACGCACGTACAAGAAGTCGTGGCCCCTGTCCGAGGTGCTCGACGAACTGCAGCGACAGAGGGGCCGCCAGTTCGACCCCGCCGTCGTGGACGCCCTCCTCCGTATCGTCGAGCGCGGCGAGTTGACCGTCGAGGGCCTGCAGGAGAACGCCGAACGGTGATGCTCGATGCGCTATGCGGGCATCACGACGCGTCAGGCACGCTGCGCGTCCCGGCCATCCGCTGGTACAGGTATGACGCCGCCACGAGCAGCACGCCGACGCCGAGCACGCTGAGCATCTGGTACACGCGATCGAGTTCGGCGATGTCCTTGGTGACCACCTTGAGGATCGTCAGGCCGAAGAGCGCGATGGCGAGGTAGCGCGCCGGCGCGTAGGCACGGCGGAACCCGATGGCCACGAGCGCCAGCGCATACAGCGCCCATGTCACCGAGAGAGCGACCTGCTGTGCGAGCTCGGCGCGTGCGGCCGACGCCGGCAGCCCCGCCGCGCTCGAGGCGTAGGCGCGCTCGCCGAAGACGAGCCCGATCTCGGCCGAGAGCCAGCCGATCGCGAGCACGTGACCGCCGATGACCAGCACGTGGCGGGCGAGCGTCCACGTGCCGGCGCCGCGCGTGCGGGCCAGTTGCGCGGCAAGCCAGGCCATCGCGCCGATGACGACCGCCGTCGCGAGCGCCCGTGTGTTGAGCACCGGCAGCGTGCCGACGGCCATCGGCCTGCCGAGCAGGTCGGCCAGGCGCAGGGCACCGAGGACGAACAGCGCGCCGCTCGCGTACGAGAGCCAGGTGCTGCTGGTCCTCAGTGCGGCGTAGCCAATCGCGGTGCCCTCGAGCGCCCAGCCGATGGCCACGACCGGACCGTCGAACCACTCGCTCACGGCGAGGGCCGCGAGCGTTGCCGCAATGGCCGCGAAGTGGAAGGCGAGGACGGGCACGCGCGTGCGCAGCCACACCGCGATCGCGCCGTTGCACGCAGCGAGCAGCGTCAGCATGGGCGCGTTCAGCCACGCGAAGCGGTCTTCGAGGAACAGGTAGAGCGCGAGCGGCAGGAAGAGCCCCGTCGCGTGCGTGTGGACGATCTCGGCAAGCGGCATCGGCGCCGCCGGGTCGTCGTCGCTGATGTCGCGCCACTGGCCGGCCAGGTGCAGCAGGTAGACGGCGCAGGCCGTGACGATGGCGCCCGTATACCAGCGGGGCGCCTGCAGCGACTCCATCCAGGCGATGAGCGGCAGCGCGACGAGGGCCAGCACCAGCGTGCGCGCAAGGCGCCAGCCCGCGTGATAGCTGGCCGAGAGCCCGGCGACGGTGGCCACGAGCAGGTAGACGAGCAGCCGTCCGTTGAACCGCGCGAGCATCGCCAGGGCGGCGGCGTGGTACACGAGCGGCGCCGTCAGGAGCAGCCACGTTGCGGGACGCGCGAACACGGACCACGTCGTCGAGGGTGGCTGTGCGAGGCGGCGCCGCAGCGCGATGAGCATGCCCGTGACGAGCGCGAGCTGCACCGTGAGGAACACCAGCGTGCGCAGCCAGGCCGCGGGCGTGTAGAAGCTGTCGGCCCACGCCGCCGCCATGCCGGCCGCGAGCACGTAGGCGAGCGCCGCCACGCCCGCCCATGCATGACGCGCGACGAGCAGCAGTGCGCCGGCCAGCAGGATCGTGTTGTAGGTGAACAGCACGAACTGCGCGTCCTCGCGACCGCCGACGAGCGCCGGCGTCATGAAGCCGCCCAACACCGCGAGCACGCCGAGCACCTGGAGGCGGTGGCGGTCCGCGAGCACCGTGCCGACGAGCGTCACGATCACCATGCCGGCAAACGCGGTGCCCGGGCCGATGAGGCCGTAGAAGTGCAGGGCCGCGTACAGCGCAACGTACAGCACCACGAGGCCGCCGCCGCTGAGGGCGTGGCCGAAGAACGCGAGCCCGCGGTGGACGAAGCGCTGGCCGCCGGCGACAAGGGCCGCCCCGGCGGCTATGCCCGTCGCCACGCGCAAGGGCTCGCTCACCCAGCCGTTGTCGAACGCGAACTTCACGAAGTAGCTCACGCCGAGGATCAGCGCGCCGATGCCGGCATAGAGCAGCCACCGGGCCCCGATGCGCTCCTCGAGGCCCTCGGTGGCGACGCGTGCGGCCGCGGAGGCGGCGTCGTGCACGGGATCCGGTGCGGCCGGGATCTCCGGAAGGGCATCCGGTGCGGCGTGCATCGCGATCGCCGGTGGGACATCGGGCGCGGTGTGCGCCGCGATCTCGCGGACTTCGTCGGTCCATGCGGCGCGGGCCGCCATGTCGGCCGCGGCTGCTGCCTCGACGTCGTCGGGCGCGCCCGGAACGATGGGCGGTGCGGCGTGCGGAACGGCTGTCGGGCGGGCCTGCAGCGCCGCCACCGTCTCGCGCAACTGCTGCAGTTCGCGACCGAGCGCCTCGGCACGCTGGTCCGCCCGCGTCGCGCGCAGGAACGAGATGACGGGCAGCACGAAGGCCACCGCGAGCGACACGCCGACGAACATCAGGCCGATCAGGACTTCCACGATGTGCCCGCGAGTATAATCTGCGCGCTGTCTGTGCCGGTTCTCGGCATGCGGACGCTGGAGACTGTCGCACATGGCCATTCGGGTACTGCACGTGGGGCTCGGCCCCATCGGCGTGGGTGTCGTTCGCCAATGCGCAACGCGCAAGGGATACCGCATCGTCGGCGCCGTCGATCTCGATCCGGAGAAGATCGGGAAGGACCTCGGCGAGGTGGCCGGGCTCGACGAGCCGCTCGGGGTGACCATTCGGGGCAAGCTCGGCGCGGCAATCAAGGCCGGCAAGCCCCATGTCGTCGTCCTCTGCACGAGTTCGTCACTCGAGGCGGTGACCGCCCAGATTGCCGACGTGCTCGAGTACGGACTGCCGATCGTGTCCACCACGGAGGAACTCGCCTATCCGTGGCAGGCCAACAGGAAGCTCGCAAGGAAGATCGACACGCTTGCCAGGAAGGCAAAGGTCGCGGTGCTCGGGACGGGCGTCAACCCCGGCTTCGCGATGGACGCGCTGCCGATCACGTTGACCGGCGTTGCCGAACGCGTGGACGCGATTCGCGTCGAGCGCATCCAGGACGCGTCGATCAGGCGGCTGCCCTTCCAGCAGAAGATCGGCGCCGGCCTGACGCCCGCGCAGTTTGCCGAGGAGGTCGCGCGCGGATCGGTGCGTCACGTCGGGCTGTCCGAGTCGGTGGCGATGATTGCCGACGCGATGGGCTGGAAGCTCGATCGCATTGCCGATGAGATCGGCCCGAAGATCGCCACGCGCACGGTGAAGAGTCAGTTCCTGACCGTGCAGAAGGGGCAGGTCGCGGGCATCGTGCAGACCGGCACCGGCGTGCGCGGCGGCGAGCCGATCGTCACGCTGCACATGGAGGCCTACCTCGGCGCGCCCGAGTCGTACGACGCGGTCATCGTCAAGGGCGTGCCCGATCTGCACATGCGCATCGACGGCGGCATCCACGGCGACATCGCGACGGCGGCCATCACCGTCAACTCGATCCCGAAGGTCCTCACGGCGCCCCCCGGACTCCAGACGATGCGGACCATGCCCATCCCGTCCTGGTACGGCGGCAAGGCGAGGTAGACGCACGACCTGGCCTCATCCTTGCTATACCCTCTGCAGGAGTTGAGGAGGTATAGCGGATGACGCGACCGAGCATGTCGATTCGACTGGCGGGGCTGGCACTGGCATCGGCCGTGGCCCTGTCGTGTGCCACCAACCCGGCCACCGGCAAGCGCGAGCTCAACCTGATGAGCGAGGCGCAGGAGATTGCGCTCGGCAAGGAGTCCGACGGCCAGATCCGGCAGGAGATGGGCGTCGTCAGCGACCCCGCGCTCCAGCAGTATCTCGACCGCATCGCGCAGCCGCTCGCGAAGGTCACCGAGCGCCCCGACCTCCCCTGGACGTTCACGGTCGTCGATTCTCCGGCCGTGAACGCGTTCGCGCTGCCCGGCGGCTTCATCTACGTGACGCGCGGCATCATGGCCCACCTCAACAGCGAGGCGGAGTTTGCCGGCGTGCTCGGCCACGAGATCGCGCACGTGACGGCACGCCATTCGGCCGCGCAGTACAGCAAGCAGACAGCCGGCTCGCTCGGCCTGCTCCTCGGGCAGATCTTCGTCCCCGAGCTCCGGCCGTTCGGCCAGGCGCTCGAAGCGGGCGTCGGCCTGCTCTTCCTGAAGTTCGGGAGAGACGATGAGCTCGAGGCGGATCGGTTGGGCGCGGGTTACGCAATGGAGCAGGGGTGGGACCCGCGGGGCGTCGCCAGCATGCTGCGCACGCTCGATCGCCTGAGCGAGGGCACCGACCGCAAGGGCGTGCCCAACTGGATGTCCACGCACCCGATGCCGGCCGATCGCGTGGCGCGCGTCGAAGAGCAGGTGGCGGCGCTGCGGACGCAGGCCGGGCGTGACCTCGCCGTCAACCGCGCGCAGTACATCGAGCGTATCGACGGCCTGATGTTCGGCGACAACCCGCGCGAGGGCGTGCTGCGCGGCAACGCGTTTTTGCACCCCGACATGCGCTTCCGCCTGGAGTTCCCGCAGGGCTGGCAGGTGCAGAACACGCCGCAGCAGGTCGTGGCGCAGCCGCAGGGCGGTGGAGGGTACGTGTTCCTGCAGCTCGTGCAGCCGCGCGGGCGCACGCTGCAGGACGTGGCCGCGGCCGACCTCGCGCAGACGGGCCTCCAGTACGTCGAGGGCGGCGAGACGCGCGTCAACGGCCTGCCGGCGTTCATCGGCACGTTCCGCGGGCAGCTGCAGCAGCTCGGCGACGTCGTGCTGCGATCGGCGTGGATCAGCCACAACAACCAGGTGTTCCGCCTTGCGGGCCTCGCGGGTACCCAGTCGTACCGCCAGCTGCAGCAGGCCGTGGACGCCACGGTGCAATCGTTCCAGCCGCTCAGCGCGGGCGAGGCGGAACGCATCCGCCCGAGCGTCATCGACATCTACACCGTGCGGCAGGGCGATACGTGGGATTCGATTGCCACGGGGGCGGGCCGCCGCGCGGTGCCGGCGCAGACGCTCGCGATCATCAACGGCTTCTCGCCGCAGGAGCGGCCGCAGCCGGGCGACCGCGTGAAGATCGTCGTCGAGGGATAGGACGCAGGCTGCCTACGCGGGCAGGCGGATCTTCTGCGACTGGAACACGTCGGTCGGCTGGCCCTGGCGACGGACGACGGCAAGCAGCGTGACGTCGTCGTCGAAGCGGCCCTGCGTCCATGACGCGATCGCCGACAGCACGTCGTCGCGCAGCGCGCCGGCGCTCGGGTGCGTGCGCCCGACGATGTCGGCGAGCCGCGTGGTGCCGAAGTCCTCGCCCTCGGGGCTGCGGCCCTCGGTGACGCCGTCGGTGAACAGCAGCAGGCGCGCATCGTAGCCGAGGCGCACGACGCGATCGCCGTACTGGTGCGTGCGCAGCAGGCCGAGGCCGGGGTCGCCGAGCCCGAGTTCCACGGTCTCGCCACCCGAGACGAGCAGCGGCGGGTTGTGCCCGGCGTTTGCGTAGTGCAGGTCGCCGCTCGCGAGGTGCAGCACGCCGTAGAAGAACGTCACGAAGCGACCGCGGCGCAGGTTTGTCGCGAGCGTCTCGTTCACGCGCGTGCAGACGTCGGCCGGGCTCACGTCGGGCCCGGCGAGCGCCTTCACCGTGGCCTGGAGGTTCGCCATCACGAGCGACGCGGCAAGCCCCTTGCCCGCGACGTCGGCCACGCACATCGCCACCGCGTCGTCGGACAGCCACCACGCATCGTAGTAGTCGCCGCCGACGGCAAGCGCAGGGTGCCAGGCGCCGGCAATCGAGAACGCCTCGGGCTGCGGCAGCTGCTGCGGCAGCAGCGCGCGCTGGTTGTCAAAAGCCTCGCGCAGCGACGACTCGTGGCGCCGTGCCTCGATGTCGGCAATGGCCATCGACGTCTGCGCCGCGAGCGACGACAGCAACTCGATGTCGCGGTCCTGCCACGACTCGTCCGACCGCTTGCGCCCGAGGCCCAGCACGAGGGGGATCGACTCGCCGTGCCGCACCGGCAGCAGCACCTCGATGCCGAGGCCGTCCCACGCACGGCGCTCGTCGGGCGGCAGCACGAGCTCGCCAAGCACCGTCGGGCCGTGCAGGTCCGGTGCGCGCGTGGCGAGGTGCGGCAGCGCGTCGCCTGCATCCCGGGCCGTCGGGTCGGGCGAGTGTGCGGCCATGAAGGCCGCGTTGTCCTCGCGCCGGCCGAACACGTACGTGGGGGCGTGCGGAATCGCCTCCTGCAGCGCGTGCACGAGCCGGCGATCGAGGTCGTCGCGGCGTGATTCCCTCCGCAGCGCCTCGCCATGTCTCGCGAGCACGCCGACCGGGTCCGGCGTCCGCTGGTAGAAGTGCTTGTCCACGCGCCGCTGCACGCGCCGCCGCAGCGGTTCCACGAGCGACACGGCCAGCAGCGTGATCAGCACCGTCGTCAGGCGCGTGCTCTCGGCGGCCCGGCCCGCGGTCAGCGCCAGCAGCAGCACCACCGCGAACGATCCGGCATACACGCTCGCCGTGGCCAGCAGGTAGAAGAACGTCAGGCGGATGATGAACTGGATGTCCATCAGCCCGTAGCGCAGCACCGCCGCGGCAAACGCAATCGGGATGACCGAGTAGGCAATCCACGTGGACGCCTCGAACGTCGAGTGCAGCCACGGCGGCGGGGCGCTCGCCGACGCGAGCGACAGGCCGAGGGACAGGAGCGAGAGCAGCAGGGCGATGCCGAGGGCCCAGGCGATGCTGAGCAGCGGCCAGCGGATCTGGCGGCGCAGGTCGTCCGGGCTCAGGCGCCACGAACGCCACATCGCGATGCCCGAGGCGACCGGATACAGCACGCCGATGCAGAGGCTGAAGAGCGTGACCGTGGCGAGCACGAGCAGTCCGCTGATCACGCCGGCAAGCGGCCGCGACCACACGCGCACGCCGGCAATCGTCGCGAGCGCGATGGCGGCATACAACAGCGCGGCGCCGCCGACGAGCGATCCCGGGCGGTCGAAGAACACGTCGCTCCACGACCTGTCGCGCATGCGCGTCCGGTAGATGCGCCACGCGCCCGCGAGCGCGGCGGCGGCCACCACGAGCGACGCGGCGGTGCGTGCGCTGGCTGGCAGGGCGCCCGTGGCGATCAGCACGACGACGGGTGCGGCCTCGCAGGCGATGAGCGACGGGAGCAGGTACGTCCAGCGCAGCACGCGGGCGAGCGCCACCGGCTGCAGCCGTGGCCGCGGGAACAGGCCAAGGAAGTGCAAAAGTGTCGGGCCCACCACGAGCGCGCACGCGAGCGTCACCGCGGTGGCGGCGTAGTTCATCCGGATGTAGGCATCCGGCATCGGCAGCACCGTCTGGGGGGCCTGGCTCGCGCCCGGCACCGCCAGGTTCAGCATCGAGATGCCGAACGTGCAGCCGAACAGCATGAAGAGCAGCGCGCGCGGGTCGCCGGGCCGCCACTTGTAGACGAGTGACGGGATGCCGAGGAACAGCGCGAACACGAGCAGCACGCGGCCCGCCACGCCGAGCCACTGCCGCTCGCCGGCGAGCACGGCGCCGGCGGTCACCGGCAGCGTCAGCCGCTCGCCGGCACGTTCGACGTCGAAGCGCACGCGGTTGCCCGGGCGGATGCGGTCGTGCAGGCCCGCGAGCGCGTCGATGTCGGTGGCGTCGAGCCCCTCGATGGCGACGACACGATCGCCGGCGCGCAGGCCTGCGGCCTCGGCAGGGCTCCCGTGCCTGACGAAGCGGACGACGACCCGCCCGCCGGCGCGTGCAGGCGCGAGGACGGAGGCGCCTTCACGAGACGTGACGAGCCCGAGCCAGGGCCTGGTGCGCGCCTGGAGAAGGGTGATGGCGACGAAGAAGCAGGCGGCGGCGAGGGCGAGGAGGACGACGGTGGAGAGCAGGCGCCGATGACGCAGCATCGTCGCGGTGACCGAGTCGTGGGTCACCTCCGTCGACGCCGGCACCGGGTGGGCCATGGCGGAGATTGTACGTGGTGCCCTGCGCGGGAAGGCCCCCGTATACTTCCTGTGACTCGATGTCCCCCGCGCCCCGTCGCCGAACCACCACCAGGCGGTCGCGTCCGACGCCACTCGTGACGGTGGGTCGCGCGATCGCAGGCGCTGCCGCCGCCGGAGTCCTCCTCCTCGGGTACTTCGCCGTCACGGTTCCCGACGTCCGTCCGCTTGCCACGGCACCGCCAGAGACGACGGCCTTCATGCGGCTGCGCGCCGCGCAGGCCAACGCCGAGGGCCGCCCGTCGCACCGTGACTATCGCTTCGTGCCCTACCCACGCATCGCGCAGTCGCTCAAGCGCGCCGTCCTCGTCGCCGAGGACAGCGGCTTCTGGGACCACGCCGGCATCGAGATCGACGCCATCCGCGACTCGCTCGAGCAGAGCCTCGCGAAGGGCCGCATCGTCCGAGGCGGGTCCACGATCACGCAGCAGCTCGCAAAGAACCTCTACCTGTCCGAGTCGAAGGATCCGTTCCGCAAATTGCGTGAGCTGATGATTACGCACAGGATGGAGCGGCTGCTCAGCAAGCGGCGCATCCTCGAGCTCTACCTGAACGTCGTCGAGTGGGGGGACGGTACGTGGGGGGCGGAGGCCGCCGCCCGGCACTACTTCAGGAAGCCGGCGTCGAGCCTGACGGCGCGCGAGGCCGCACTGCTGGCGGGCGCGCTGATCAACCCCAACGTCTACAGCCCGGCGCATCCACCGCCGCGCCTGCTGCGGCGCCAGCAGATCATCCTGCGGCGCATGGGGACCCGGCAGGCGCCGCAGCCGCCGGCGGAGGTCGAGCCGGCAATGCCCGCGCTTCACGAGGCGCCGACCACTGCCGAGGTAACGACCGCGCCGGAGGCACCGCCGTCCGAGGATGTGACGACGGAGACGACCGAGGACGGTCCGGCCCCAGCCGAGCCCGTGCCGCCTCCGCAGCCTGCGGAACCAGCCACTCCCGTGCCGTGAACTGCGGCCGCGCTTGACCGGCTGGCAGGTGAGGGTGTTTCATGTCTCGGCCCACCCGTCCGATTCGCTAGTCAGCGATGTTCCACTTCACCGACGCACTCTCCAGGCTCATTGCGGATATCGCCCTGCGCGTCCCCGCGCTCGGGCACGTGCAGCCCGAGCGGACGCTCGTGTTCGCGCGGCGCGGCCGCAGCGGCGCCGACGGGCCCAACGCGACGTGCCACTGCCTGACGCTACCGACCAGTGAGCCGGGCTACTACTTCTGGACCGATGCGTCCACGGGGGCGGTGACGCGGCGCTCGCCGTGGTTCGTGACGCGCTCGCCGGATGTCGTCATCGACGGCACGCACATCGAGTACATGATCTCGGTGGCGCTGCCGCGGTTCTCGGATCAGGTGAGCCGCCGCAAGCTCGAGCGCTATGCCGATGCGGGGCTGGCGCCGTGGGTCGTCCGGCTCGACACGGTGGTCCACGAGCTCTACCACATCGCGCCCGACGCGTATGGGCTGCGCCGGCTGCCGCGCCCCGACGGCACGATGGACCCGCGCATGCACCCGCCGCGCTTCTTCGACGACGTGAAGCGGCTCGTGTGCGCGTACCTGGCCACGGACCCGGATCCCGAGGTGCTCGAGGTCGTGCGCCACGATTTCGCGACGCTCGTCGAGCGCCACGGCACCGTCGCCGGCACGACGTTCCGCGACGCGTCGTACCCCCAGCGCTACGTGCACGTGCTCGCCGAACAGCCGTCCGAGCCCGGCGTCCTCGTCGAACCGTTCAAGGACCAGCCGGGTCGCGCTCGCTTCAGCGAAGCCGATCTCGTCGTGCGGGACTTCACGCGCGCCGCCTCCCGCGACATCCGCGCCGCATAGGAGCGCCGGAGACGCACGCGTCCTGCCGCGGCCTTACGTCTCGTCGAGCGTGACGTTCCAGTAGAGGTAATCGCGCCAGCTGTCAGGCGTATGGCGCAAGCCGATCGTGAGCCGCACGGCAGGTGCCTTCGACGGGCGCTTCGGCGGTCGGATGAGGGACATGTTCGCCTGGTCGGGCGTGCGTCCGCCCTTGCGCCGGTTGCAGCCGACGCAGGCCGCGACGATGTTCTCCCATGTCTTGCGACCGCCCTGGGCGACGGGGACGACGTGATCGAACGTGAGGTCGGCGGCGGGGAAGCGGCGGCCGCAGTACTGGCAGGTGCAGGCGTCCCGCGCGTAGATGTTCGCGCGGGAGAAGGGCACATCGTCGATGGCCCGCCTGATCCGGATCCGTCGCAAGAGACGGATCACCGAAGGTAGTCGGAAACTCAACGTGACCGAACGCACCTCGCGGTCGTAACTGGCGATGACCTCGACCTTGCCCTGGCACCACAGCGTCAGGGCCTTCTGCCAGTCGACGACCTTCAGCGGCTCCCACGTCGCGTTGAGAAGCAGCGTCTGCTCCATATATGCGCGTAAACCGGCGTCGTACGGACTCGGGTACTCACGGTAGTCTGTGCGAGGCGCGTGTCGCTGTCAAGCATGCGAACCGCGTAACCGTCACATGTCTAAAGGGTTACGAACGACAGCCCGATAGCCGGAGTATGGATCCCGTCTTGCTGCCGCGCGTACGACTCTGCCGCAGCCTCGTGCGGCTGCTCGGCGTGGCGCTCCTGCTCGGTGCGGGAGCCTGTGCCTCTGCACGGCCGGCTCCCGTCGTGTCCGGACCGGCCGGCCGCGCGTCCGGCGCGGCCGTGCTCGCCGAGGCGCGCACCTACACCGGGGTCGCGTACCGCAGCGGCGGCGCATCCCCGGCCGGGTTCGACTGCAGCGGCTTCGTGCAGTACCTGTTCGGGCAGGTCGGCGTCCGGCTGCCACGCACCGCCGCGCAGCAGTACGAGGTGGGCCGCACCATCCGCGAGCGGGCCATCACGGCCGGCGATCTCGTGTTCTTCCGGACCGAGGGCCGCCGGATCTCGCACGTCGGCATTGCCACGGGCGACGGCGGCTTCATCCACGCGCCGAACGCCCGCAGCCGCGTGCGCATCGATCGCCTCGACGCCGGCTACTGGTCGGACCGCTACGCCGGAGCCCGCCGCATCGTCGGCCAGCGCTAGGCCACGCCGCGATACGATCCCTTCGTGCCTCGCGCAGAGATCCAGCGACTCGATCCCCCCGCCGTGCTGCCAGGCGGCCGCCTCGTCGTCAGCGGCAGCGGTTTTGTCGTGCAGCCCGGAAGGATTCCCGACGTCACGCTCGGCGGCGAACGGGCGCACGTCGTCCGGGCGACGTCGCGGCAGATTGTCATCGAGGTGCCGGCGGGAACGGCGGGCGGTCGCCTGCCGCTGGTGGTCGAGGGACTCGAGGGCGTCACGCCGCTCGTGGCCGTCGGTGGCGTCCTGGCGACGGGCGTCCATCAGGTGGACAGCCCGGCGTTCGACGCGCAGGGGCGGCTGTACGCGACGCTGAGCGGGCAGCGCGGGCAGGAGACGCCGGTGTCGGTCTTCAGGATCGGCCTCGACGGTGCGCGCGAGCCGTTCGTGAGCGGGCTCGGCAACGCGACGTCGCTGGCGATCGGGCCCGACGGCCGGCTGTACGTGTCGAGCCGCTTCGAGGGCACGGTGTCGCGCGTGAACGACTCCGGGGAGGCCGAGACGTTTGCCGAGGGCCTCGGCGTCGCGTTCGGCCTCGCGTTCAATCGGGCGGGCGACCTGTTCGTCGGCGATCGCTCCGGCACCATCCACCGTGTGGATGCGCAGGGCCACGCGCGGACGTTCGCCTCACTCCCGCCGAGCGTGGCGGCATTCCATCTCGCCATGGCCCCCGACGACACGCTCGTCGTCGCCGCGCCGACGCTCAACTCCGCCGACAGCCTGCACCGCATCTCGCCCGACGGCGAGGTCACGCGATGGGTCGACGGGTTCGGGCGTCCGCAGGGTATCGCCTTCGACGCACAGGGCGTGCTGCACGTCGTGGACGCGCTCGCCGGCGACAGCGGCGTCTACCGCCTGTCTGCCGACGGGCATCGCACGCTGGCGGTCAGCGGCGCGGGCCTCATCGGCGTCGCCTTCGACCCGCACGACGGCAGCATGGCGGTGTGCACCGACGACACCATCTATCGGATGCCGCTCTGATGCCGCGCCCTACCGCTTGCGCGCCTCGATGCGGGCGATGTTCGACTCGTAGGTGATGGCTGACGCGGTGCCGGCGGCAGGGAAGCCCGGCTCCTGATAGACGGGGTACGCGCTCGTGCGCAGGTGCGCGAGCATGTGGTGGCCGGTGCGTGTCGCGCGCTCGTGGCGCAGCGCGTCGATGTCCACGGGTGCGACGACGATGCGTTCGCCGGGCCCCGGGGAGGCCTCGGCGAGCAGTCGGCCGTCGAAGTCCACGACCTGGCTGCCGCCCGGCCACGAGTACGGCGGATAGTGCGCGAGGCTCGCACCCTGGTTTGCCGCCACGACGTACGCCATGTTCTCGATCGCGCGCGTGCGGTTGACGAGCGTCCACCAGTTCATCGGCTCGGTCGCGCCCCACGGATCCATGTAGGCCGAGACGCGGACGAGCACCTCCGCGCCGTTTGCTGCAAGCTGCCTGATGGCCTCCGGGAACAGCCAGTCGTAACAGATCGCGCACCCGATTCGGCCGATGGGCGTGTCGGCGACGGGGAACAGCGGCGCGTCGTACCCCGGCACGTCGTGCGGGCTCGCGTGGACCTCGAACGGGATCCACGGGTTGACCTTGCGGTACGTCGTCAGGATCCCCGTCGGCCCGATGAGGCACGTGGTGTTGAACACGACTCCCGGCCAGCGCGCGTCCACCTCCAGCATCGACCCGCTCTGGATGTAGATGTCGTGCTGCCGCGCCCGCTGTGCCAGGCGATCGGTGTGCTCGTTCGGGATCGGCACCGCGAGGTGCTCGAGCAGCGCGCCGACACCCGCGTATACCGGGGCCGCGTGCGCGAACTCCGGGAACACGACAAGCCGCACCGGCAGGAACGGCTGGCTGCCCACGACCGCGGCGTCCACCATCGCGAGCATGCGGTCGGTGCTGGCCCGCATGTCCGCGCGCGTGCGCGGGTTCGGCATGTCGGTCTGGCACGCGGCCACCGCGTAGCGCATGCGCGTCGCGCTCATCGCGGCACGCTCGCGAGCCGCGGCACCTGGCGGCCGACGATGCGGGTGTTGTAGTGCGTGAACCAGTCGGGCTCGTCGAGCGGCGACATCGGCGTCGGATACCGCGTCATCGAGTGCGAGGGCAGCGGCCACGCCTGGTCCGGGCTGGCGGAGTTGATGTCCATCTCCTTGCTGTAGCCGTCGCCGTGGAGGATGAACGTGCGCGTGAACCCGTCGCGCAGCACGGCCATGTCGCCCGCGGCGAACGCGAGCGCCACCTCGTCGCCCGGCCGCGCGACGACGAAGCGATCGTCCACGGCGGCGAGCAGGTCGCGCACGTCGCCCTCGCGCGTGTAGCGGCCCGGCATCTGCTTCCACGGCGAGTGCGGCGTCACGGACGCGTAGTCGAAGGCGAGCGGTTCGACGAGCGACACCGGCTGCGAGAAGCCGCGCCAGCGGAGGTCGGCACCTGCGGCCGGCGCACGCGAGACCACGGGCACGACCCCGGCATCGCGCGTCGCGACCTCGATCCGGTCCCAGTACACCCGCATCGTCGTCGCGATGCGCACTTCGCGGCTCGCGCCGGTGAACCGGCCGGAGAGATCAACGACGATCGTCTGCGGACGACCCACCGGGATGCCGATCTCGTCGATCACCGTCGTCCAGCCACCCTGCGCGTCCGGCACCTGGAGCGACGGCGGCTGCATCACATGGCCGGCCTGCGCCGCGGCGACGTTGTCGCTCGAGAACGCATAGTCGGTCCAGCCGGTGAGCAGCAGGACGGCGCCCTGGGCGGGCGTCTCGGAGCCGAGGCTGATCGTCACCGCATGCGGCTCCGCATAGCCGCGGATCGGTAGCAGCGGGATGTTGGCGACGTACGTGCGATCGGTGTGGGCCGCCTGCGCGCTCGCATCGCGGCCGGCGGCATCGACGACGCGCGCGGCGGGCCGTCGATCGCGCACGACGACATGGCGCAGGCCGGACTCCGGCTTCGACACCATGCCTTCGAGCGGGAAGACGTCGGTGCCGGCGGGGTGATCCACTGCAAGCAGCGACAGGTGGTCGAGGAACAGCGTCTCCTCGAGCTCGTTCGTCACGCGCAGTTCGTAGCGTCCGTCACGCGGGCGCAGCTTGTCGCCGGGGATGCGGACGAACTCCTCGGGGTCGGGCGTGTTGAACACGCCGGGCGCGAGCTGGTAACCCATCTCGCCGCCGCCGAGGAAGTCGGTGACGAACTCGAACCGGTCGCCCGTCCACGTGTAGATGTACGGGCACGAGGAGGGCTTCCGATCGAGCTCGACGACCTCGAGCCGGCCTGCCTTCTGCGCGTCGGGTGCGATGGGTTCGGCCTGCACGATGCCGGCCGGCCACAACACGCGCACGACGTCCACGGTGCGGCGCGCACCGAGGCCGAACACGATGTCTGCGGGTGCGGCCGCCGGTGACGCGGCCGACGTCTCGACCTTCTGCCACAGGCTGCCGGCGCGCATCTCGACCTTCGCGCCGACGCCGCTCCTGTTGCTCACCTGTCCGGTGAGCGTCGCGCGGAAGCCAGGCGCCGTACTGCTCGCGAGATGGAGGTGCACGGTGCCGCCGAGCAGCGCGACCGGGTCCAGCGACCCGGAGGCGTCCGCGTCGAGAAGGAGAAGAGCGCCGGCCGTCGTCGCAGCCGTCGGACTTGTCCCACGGTCAGCAGACCCATCCCGGACGAGACCGGCGCCTGCACGGGCCGAGACGTCCTCGAACGAGCCGCCGGGCGACTGGCGCACGATGCGCAGGCCGTCAGCGGTCAACGCGACGATGTCGAGGAGGCCGTCGTTGTCGGCATCGGCCATCTGGAGGGCGATGGCGCTCGCGGGCAGTGCCGCCAGCGGCCGCGACGTGAAGCGGTTGCTGGACGCGCCGGTGGCCAGCAGGCCCGTGCCGTCCTTCGTGCTCACCGCGATGTCGGGATAGCCGTCCTTGTTCGCATCACCGACCGCGATGGCCGACGCGCCGGACACGGCAGCGAGGCCCACGTCGCCAGACACCTCGCGGAACGATCCGTCCCGCATGTTCCGCCACAGGCGCACGCGGCCATCGTTGCCGAGCACGAGCACGTCGATGTCGCGGCGCAGGTCCACGTCGGCCGGCACGATGGCGGTCGCGACGAGCGGCGCCTGGCCGGGCAGCGTGGTGGCCGTGACGTCCGCGTACGTGCCGTTGCCGTTGTTGCGCCACACGGCCAGCGGCGCAGGCGTTGCGCCCGCGCGTGCGGCACCGCCGATGAGGAGGTCGAGATCGCCGTCGTGGTCCACGTCCACGAGCGCCGCGGTCCGCACGTCGAGCGTCGTCCCGATGCCGGATGCAGGCGTGACGTCCTCGAAGCCGAAGGGTGCACCGCCGGTCCCGGCCGTCTGGCGCCACAGCGAGACGCCGCCGCGGCCGTGGACGAGCAGGTCGGGCTTGCCGTCGTTGTCCGCGTCGGCGACGACCACGCCGCGCGCCCCGAACGACGGCACGGCCGGCCACGATGCGGCGAACACGCGTGTCGGCGATGGCGTGCCGGCGCCGGCGTAGACGGCAAAGCCGGACGCGGTGAGCACGACGAGGTCCGTCGTGCCGTCGCGATCGACGTCGCCGGCGCCGAGCCCGGTGACCGCGTCGGTGCCCAAGGCCGGCGACCGCACGGCATAGGTGAGTGCGGGCGCCTCGGCTGGGGCATCGGCCTCGCCCCCCGTCGAGAGGATGGCCTCGGCGTAGCGTCCCTGTTCCAGGTAGGTGTTCGAGTAGGTCGTGCCGTAGCCCGACTCGCGCAGCGCCTGGAACGCCTTCGTGGTGCTGGCGCCCTGCTCGCGCTGCCCGGCGCGCGTCTGCGCGACGGCGAGGTTGTAGAGCGCCGAGACGTTGTAGGGCTCGAGGGCCACGGCGCGCGCGAACACGGGCACGGCGTCGGCGAACGCGCGCTGCTGCAGCAGCAACTGGCCCACGTTCACGAGCGAGGCCACGTCGTCCGGGTCGGCCTGCAGCACGCGACGGAATGCCGCGAGCGCGTCGTCTTCGCGGTTCTCGCTGCGCGCGACGAGTCCGAGCACGAAGTCGGCATGCGGTGGCGCCCCCGGCGCCGCGGCCGCGGCGGCTGCGGCCTTCTGCGCCGCTGCGAGATCGGGCTCGTAGAGATGGGCGAGCGCGAGGTTGACGCGCGCGGCGACGAGCGCCGGGTCGATCGCGAGCGCCGCCTCGAACTGTTTCACGGCGCTGGCGTAGTTGAACTGCTCGAGGTAGGCCACGCCGAGGTTGTTCGCCTGCCAGGCACGCTCGCGCGTGTCGGCGGCCGGCGGTGCCTGTGCGACGAGCGCGACACCGAGCGTGACGATGGCGACCACGAGCGTGAAGGATTTCGACATGGTGTCCTCGCAAACGGGGCGCGTTCGGGAACGCGCCCTACCGGAAGGGAATCCTGCGCGTCACGCCCTTCGTTTCGGTGACGACGAGGGTCTGGGCCGCGTTCTGCGGGCCGAGGCGCTCGATGTGCCCGCTCGGCCAGCGGATCTCCACCTGGTCCACGCGCACGCCCTGCCCGAGGCCGAACGTGACGGGCAGTTCGCTCTGCGACAGGTAGCTCGAGCCGGTCTTGACCATGGCCGTGCGCGTGACGCCGCCGGTCGTGACCCGCACCTGCGCGCCGATGGCCGACCGATTCGACGTGCCGCCGACGAGCGACACGCGCAGCGCGTGCCCGCCGCGCGAGTCGTTGCGCAGCACGCGTGCCGGGCCGTTGTTCACCGTGACGACGAGATCCTGGTCGCCGTCGTTGTCGATGTCGAGGTGCGCCGCGCCGCGCGCGACGAGTGGCTGCGCGAGCGCGGGAATGCCGCCCGCGACGTCCTCGAAGCGCGAGTTGCCGAGGCTGCGGAACAGGTGCGCCGGCTGCGCATACGCGATCTTCGGCTGCACGCGGGCGATGTCGTCGGCGACGTGGCCGTTGGCCGCGAAGATGTCGGGGCGGCCGTCGTTGTCGGCATCGAAGAAGAAGCAGGCGAACGTGAGCGTCAACAGCGAATCGCGTCCGAGGTTCGTCGCGGGCGCCTCGTCCACGAACAGGCCGTTGCCCTCGTTGCGGTAGAGCGCGAGCATCTCGTTGCTGAAGTTCCCGACGAGGATGCCGGGGCGTCCCGACCCGTCGAAGTCGGCCACGTCGGTGCCCATGCCGGCGCGTGCCGTCCCGGCGTCGCTGAAGGCCACGCCCGATGGCACGCCCTCGTCAACGAACGTGCCCTTGCCGGTGTTGCGGTACAGGCGGTTCGGCTGCGTGTCGTTTGCGACGAAGATGTCGATCCAGCCATTGCCGTCGTAGTCGATCAGGCTCACGCCGAGCGCCTTGCTCGACGGATCGTGCAGGCCGGCCTTGCGCGTGACGTCCTCGAACGTGCCGTCGCCCGTGTTGCGGAACAGCCACGGCGAGTCGCCCTTGTAGATCTCGGGTGTGCAGTAGGACTTGTTCCTGCCGTCGAGCGAGCAGCGCAGGTCCGCGTCCTGCTGCCACTGCACGTAGTTGGTCACGTACAGATCGAGCCGGCCGTCCTTGTCGTAGTCGAGCCAGGCGGCGCTTGCCGAGAACGCGGAGCGCCCGACGCCGCTGCGCGCCGTCACGTCCGTGAACGAGCCCTTGCCGGTGTTGCGGAACAGCCGGTTGCCGCCGACGGCCGTGACGAACAGGTCCACGAAGCCGTCGTTGTCGTAGTCGCCAGCCGCGCCGCCCATGCCGTACATCTCGACGGCGAGCCCCGCGGCGCGCGTGACGTCCACGAACGTCCCGCCCGTGTTGCGATAGAGCGCCGGCAGGCTGCGGGCCGGCGGACGCCCGGCCCAGGCCTTGCCGTTCGGGAAGAAGAGGTCCTGCCGCCCGTCGTTGTCGAAGTCGAGCACCACGACGCCCGCGCCCATCGTTTCCGGCAGCAGCTTCTGGCCGTACGCACCGCTCGTGTGGCGGAACGTGACACCGGCCGCCTTCGTGACGTCGGTGAACGCCACGGATGGCTCCCCGCGCGCGCCCTGCCGGGGCTGCGCCAGGAGCACGGGCGAGAGACTGACGACGGCCGCCGCCAGCGGCACGAGGACCCGGATTCGCATGGAAGACACCGCGCCCGAGCTTATCCGGCAAATTGGGGATCGCGGCTGATGCAAAAGCACTAGGCGGCGCCACGTCGCGTGCGCCGCCGGCTGATGTATGCTCCCCGCCAACCGACATTTCCGAAGGAGCGTGCCGTGCGTCCGTCTTCCTCCCTCTCGCGTCGTTCGTGGCTTCAACTGGCCGGTTCGGCTGCCGCCCTGCCGTTGCTCCCCGCCCTTGCCGTCGATGGCGCCGCGGCTGCGCAGGCCGCCCCGAAGGCCGGCGCGAAGGCGCCGCTGCCCCTGAAGATCGGCGTGGCGTCGTATTCGCTGCGCAAGTTCCCGCGCGACAGGGCGATTGCCGCGCTGAAGGAACTCCAGGTGGCCTACGTGACGATCAAGGACGTCCACCTCGCGCGCACCGACTCGCCCGAGCAGATCCGCGCCGGCGCGCAGCAGTTCCGCGACGCCGGCATCGCCATCATGGGCGGCGGCACGCTTACGTGGAAGACGCCGGACGAAGCGGCCATGCGCAAGGACTTCGAGTACGCAAAGGCCGCCGGCATGCCGCTCGTCGTGTGCTCGCCGGCGCCCGACACGCTCGACCTCCTCGAGAAGATGGTCAAGGCGTTCGACATCAAGGCGGCCATCCACAATCATGGCACCGAGGATCCGTGGTGGCCGGCGCCGTCGGACGTGCTCGCGAAGATCGGCTCGCGTGATCCGCGCATCGGCGTGTGCATGGACATCGGCCATGCGGTGCGCGCGGGTGCCGACGTCGTCAAGGCCGTCTCGGTTGCGGGCCCGCGCCTGCTCGACCTTCACATCAAGGACCTGACCGACACGACCAACCGCGAGAGCCAGGTCGAAGTCGGGCGGGGCGTACTTCCCATCGTCGGCGTCTTCCGCGAACTGGTGAAGGCGAAGTTCGCCGGCCACGTGTCGCTCGAGTACGAGATCAAGGCCGACGATCCCGTGGACGGCATGCGCGAGTCGCTCTCGTACATGCGCGGCATTGCGGCGGCGCTCGCGTAGCCGCCGCGCCGCGTATCCCGAGGGATACGGATGGCCCGTCGCGGCGCTTGCCGGCACGTCCGGTGACGCCGCCGCCCGCGGGCAGGCGAGGTCCGCGCCGATTGCGGTCTAATAGGCACCGTATGAGTGCACACTCCCTGACCGCTCGTCTTGCCGCCTGCAGCTTGTCGCTGCAGCCATCCAGCCCGCAGGAACTCGTCACGGCCGGCACGCCGCGCGTCGCCGGCATCGACGCCGCCCGCGCCCTCGTCGAAGGAGTCCGCGCATGAGCGCCCCGCTCGACCGCCCGGTGAACGTCGGCGTGGTGGGCCTCGGCTTCATGGGCCTCACGCACATCAACGCGTACCGCAAGCTCCCGGACGCGCGCATCGTCGCCGTCTGCGACGCCGTGCGCCAGCCCGTGAACGGCGTCCTTGCCGGCGTGACCGGTAACGTCGCCGGGTCCGACACCGTCGATCTCGGGACGGACGTCCGCGCCTACACGAAGCTGGAGGACCTGCTCGCCGACGACGACGTCGATCTCGTGGACCTCTGCGTGCCGACGCCGCTCCACGTGCCGCAGGCACTCGCCGCGCTCGCCGCGGGCAAGCACGTGATCTGCGAGAAGCCGCTGGCGCGCACGGCGGCGCTGTCGCGCGAGATCGTGGACGCGGCAGCCGCGGCCTCGACGTTCTTCATGCCCGCCATGTGCATGCGCTTCTGGCCGGGCTGGTCATGGCTGAAGGAGCTCCGCGCGCAGGGCACCTACGGCGAGCTGCTGACGGCACGGTTCCGCCGCGTGGCCTCGCCCCCGGGGTGGAGCCGCGACAGCTACTTCAAGGGAGGCGACTCCGGCGGCGCGCTGTTCGACCTCCACATCCACGACACCGACTTCGTGCAGTTCCTGTTCGGCCGGCCGACGAAGGTGTACTCGACGGGACAGACGCGGTTCAGCGGCGCGATCGATCACGTCGTGACCCAGTACACGGTGCCCGGCGGCGCGACCGTGTACTCGGAGGGCAGCTGGCTGATGGCCAGCGGCTTCAGCATGTCGTACACGGCGATGTTCGAGCGCGCGACGCTCGACTACGACAGCGCCCGCGGCGATGCCGCGCTCCAGGTGCTCGAGGACGGCAAGGACCCGCGGGTGGTCACGCCGGACGGCCCGGACGGGTACGTCGGCGAACTGCAGCATCTCCTGACGGCCATCCGGACGGGCACGCCCCCGTCGATCGTCACCGCGGCCGACGGCCTGAGTGCCGTGGAGATCTGCGAGGCCGAAGAGCGCTCCATCCTCACCGGCCACGTCGTCGAGCTCTGAGGGAGTACCCGGGACGTCCGCCACACGGGTGGCGGACTCACCCGCGCCGTCCCGCACCGACGCACGGCCCCTCCGCATGCCAGACACCACCGCGCCCGTCGTCGCTCCCCGCAGCCCGATCCCCTGGCTCGTCGCGGGCGTGCTGATGGCGGCCCTCATGGTCGTCGCGACGTCGCTCTACGCGAGCCGTGAGGTGCGGGGCCTCCGCGACGAGCAGGTCGCCCGAACCGAGCGCCACCGGCTCGACACCCTGCAGTTGATCCGCATCGACAACAACGTGTCGACGATTGCCGACACGCTGCGCGACATGACCGACGGCAGCGAACCGTATCCGCTCCCGGCATGGCAGCAGGCCTTCGAGCGCCTCCGCGTGGACCTCGATCAGGCCATCGCCCGCGAGCGCGAGCTCGCGCCCGTGGCGCGCCCCGCGGCTCAGGCCCGGCAGCTCGACGAGGCGTCGCGGCGGCTGTGGGACGCCCTCGATCGGGGCTTTGCGGCCGCGCGCGCGGGACGCGACGCCGAGGCCCTCGCCATCTTCACGACCGACGCGCAATCGCGTCAGGCGGAACTGACGCATCAGGTGTCGCAGCTGCTCATCGACAACACGAGCCTCGACGACGAGGGCACGGCCCGGGCGCGTGCCGTCTACGACGGGGTCGAGCGGCAGATCCGCTGGCTGAGCGTCGGGCTCGTCGCGGCGCTGCTCGTGGCCGGCGCGACGATCGTCATGGCCGTCCGCCGTGCGATCACGGCGCTCGAGCAGGTGTCGGCCGAGCGGCGCGCCCTCTCGTGGCGGATGATCTCCCTCCAGGAGGACGTGCAGGCTGCGCTCGCGCGCGAACTGCACGACGAGTTCGGCCAGGTGCTGACCGCGCTCGGCTTCGGCCTGACCCGCACCCGCCGCCACGTCGAGCAGGAGGTGACGCCTCCGGCGGCGATTGCCGCGCAACTCGGCGAGTTGCAGGACCTGGCGCGGCAGGTGCTCGAGGGTATCCGCCAGCGGTCGCGCGCCCTGCACCCCGTGGTGCTCGACGACTTCGGCCTCGAGCATGCGCTGCGCGCCCACGTCGAACTCGTGGCGCGGCAGTCGGGGCTGCCGATCGACATCCAGACGTCCGGAGACTTCACGGGCCTGCCGCGCGAGGTCGCGACCCACCTCTATCGCGTGGCCCAGGAATCGCTGACCAACGTCATCCGGCACGCGGGCGCCTCGGAGGTCCTCGTCAGCGCCGTCCGCGATGCCGGCGGGGTGCGGCTCACCGTGGACGACGATGGGCGGGGCATGGAGGGAGGGCCGGAGCCGGCCACGCCGGGTCTCGGGCTCACGAGCATGCGGGAGCGCGCCGCCCTCATCGGGGGGACCTTTGCCGTGGGCGCCGGGCCGCTCGGCGGCACGCGGGTGAGCGTGCAGGTACCGATCACGGACCGTGAACCGGCATAATTGCGGCACAGATGGAGAACTACATGGTTCGAGGGGAGGCGGCCCGTTGATTCGCGTCATGCTCGTGGACGACCACGTCCTCGTGCGCCAGGGCTTCCGCCGGATCATCGAAGAGGAGCCGGGGCTCTCGGTCGTCGGGGAGGCCGGCAACGCACTCGATGGCGTGGCCCTCGCGCGGGAGGTCAAGCCCGACGTCGTGCTGATGGACATGTCCATGCCCGATGCCAATGGCATCCATGCCGCACGCGAGATCCTGCGCGATCGCCCGGCGACCCGGATTCTCGTGCTGAGCATGTATTCCGATGCCCAGTACGTGCGCAGCGCGCTCGATGCCGGCGTCTCGGGGTACATCCTCAAGAGCGCACTCGAGACCGACCTCACGCGCGCGGTGCGTGCCGTCGCCGCCGGGCAGCAGTACCTGAGCCCCGAGCTCTCGAGCGTGCTGATTCGCGCGCTGCGCGACAGGCAGGACAAGCCCGAGGAGCCCGATGTCTTCGATCAGCTGACACAGCGCGAGAAGCAGGTGCTGCAACTCATCGCGCACGGCAAGTCCAACAAGGAGATCGCGAGCCTCCTCAACCTCTCGGTGAACACCGTGGCCGTGCACCGCGCGAACCTGATGAGCACGCTCGGCGTCCACAAGGCCGCCGAGCTCGTGCTCTACGCGGTTCGCAAGGGGCTCGTGCTGCCGGAGTAGGCCGGGCCATCACCCATGCGGAGTGCCGCCGCCACCCTGTGCCTGCTGCTCGGCGCGATCGTCCTCGGCGCGCAGTCCCCTCGCGTGACGCTCACCGACATCACGCGTGACGCCGGCATCGACTTCCGGCACGACAACGGCGCCGCCGGCGGCAAGCTCCTGCCCGAGACGATGGGCGCCGGCGCTGCCTTCCTCGATTACGACAACGACGGCCACCAGGACCTGCTGCTCGTGAACGGCCTGTTCCCGGGCGGCGGCGGCAATCGCTTCGCGACGCTGTACCGCAACGACGGCGCCGGCCGGTTCAGCGACGTCTCCCGCGCCACGGGGCTGCGTCCGACTGCCGGCCGGCCGGGTGCCGGCTCCGACACCGGGCATGGGGGAACGGGTACCGACAGTGCCCCCCTCCGCTACGGCATGGGCGTCGCGGCGGCCGACATGGACAACGACGGGTGGACCGACATCGTCATCACGTCGGTCGGCGGCATCCACCTGTTCCGGAACGAGCAGGGCGTCCGGTTCGTGGACGTGACGACGCGTGCGGGGCTTGCCGACAAGCGCGGGTTCAGCACGTGTGCGCTGTGGACCGACATCGATCGCGACGGGCTCGTGGACCTGCTCGTGTGCAACTACGTGCAGTGGTCGCCGCAGACCGACCTGCGCTGCAGCGCGGATGGCACCACCAAGACCTACTGCACGCCGCAGGCCTATCGCGGCAGCACGTCGTGGCTGTTCCGCAACCTCGGACAGGGGCGATTCGAGGACGTCACGGCGCGTGCCGGGTTGTTCGACGTCACGGGCAAGGCGCTCGGCGCCACCGTGCTCGACCACGATGGCGACGGCTGGCCCGACCTGTTCATCGCGAACGACACGGTGCCCAACCGCCTCTACCGCAACAACCGGGACGGCACCTTCACCGAGCTGGGGCTCCAGAGCGGCGTGGCGTTCAGCAACGACGGCCGGGCGCGCGCGGGCATGGGGGTCGATGCCGCCGACGTGGACAACTCCGGCCGGGCCTCGGTGGCCGTGACCAACTTCTCCGGCGAGATGCTGGGCCTGTTCGTGCCGCAGGAGCCGGGCGTGTACCTCGACACGGCACCGCAGAACGCCATCGGCCGGGCCACCCGGCAGACGCTCGGCTGGGGCTGCTTCTTCTTCGACGTCGATCTCGACGGGTGGCAGGATCTGCTCGTCGTCAACGGCCAGCTCGACCCCTCGCTGCCGCGCAGCACGGCCGAGGCGTCGCCGACCCACCTGTTCATGAACCGGCAGGGACGGTTCGAGGACGTCGCGCACACGGCCGGCGCCGCGTTTGCGGCGCCCCGGATCGGGCGGGGCGCGGCGTTCGCGGACGTGGACGGCGACGGCGATCCCGACGTCGTCGTCACTGCAAACGGCGGGTACGCGCAGCTGTTCCGCAACACCACGTCGCCGACGGGCGGGGTCGTGCGGCTGCGGCTGCGCGGCACGACGTCCAATCGCGATGCGGTCGGCGCCCGGGTGACGGCCGTGGTGAACGGCCAGCGCGTCAGCCGGTCCGTGCGGACGGGATCCAGCTACCTGTCGCAGTCGGAACTGGTGCTCAGCTTCGGCCTCGGTCCGTCGCCGACGCTCGACGAGGTGGCCGTGGAATGGCCGGGCCGGCCGGTCGAGCGGCTGGGTCGGCTTGCGGCCGGGGCCACCTACGAAGTCGTCCAGGGCAGGGGCGTCGTGGGCCGGACGCCGTTCCGCCGCTGATACAATCGAGAGTTGCGTCAGGTGCCCGGCGCCGGACCGACTGCTCATGACCTCCGACGAGCGCATCTCCGTACGCGGTGCCCGCGTACACAACCTGAAGGACGTCGACGTCGATCTCCCGCGTGATCGGCTCGTCGTGATCACGGGCCTGTCGGGGTCCGGCAAGTCCTCGCTTGCCTTCGACACGATCTACGCCGAGGGCCAGCGCCGCTACGTCGAGTCGATGTCGGCGTACGCGCGGCAGTTCCTCGAGCAGATGGAGAAGCCCGACGTGGACCTGATCGACGGGCTGTCGCCCGCGATCTCCATCGAGCAGAAGACCACCGCCTCGAACCCCCGCTCGACCGTCGGCACGGTCACCGAGATCTACGACTACCTCCGGCTGCTGTTTGCCAACCTCGGACAGCCGCACTGCCCGAAGTGCGGGCAGCCGATTGCCAGCCAGTCGGTGGACCGCATCCTCGATCTCGCGCGGCAGTTCCCGGGCGACGAACGGATCAACGTGCTCGCGCCCGTCGTCCGCGGCCGCAAGGGCGAGTTCAGGAAGGAACTCGCGGCGTGGCGGCAGCGCGGCTTCACCCGCGCACGCGTGGACGGCGAACTCCGCTCCCTCGAGGACGACATCGTCCTCGACAAGCGGAAGAACCACACGCTCGACGTCGTCGTCGATCGGCTGATCGTGAAGCCCGGCATGGAACGCCGGCTCGGCGAGTCCATCGAGACCGCACTCGCGCTCGCGAACGACCTGGTCATCATCAACACGTGGGACGGCGGCGACCGGCTCTTCTCGCGCCGGCTCGCGTGCGCCGACTGCGGCATCAGCGTGCCGGAACTGACGCCGCGTGCCTTCTCGTTCAACTCGCCCCACGGGGCGTGCCCGGGCTGCCAGGGCCTCGGCGCGGTGTACGACTTCGATCCCGCACTCCTCGTGCCCGACGACTCGCGATCGCTCGCCGGCGGGGCCGTCGCGCCCTGGGCCAACGGCGACGTCCGGCTGATTCGCGATGCGCTCGCCCGGCTGCACGAGGTGCACGGCATCGACCCGGACCTGCCCGTCCGCAAGCTGACGAAGAAGCAGCGCGACGTGCTGCTGTTCGGGGCCGGTGGCGCGCACGCGGCCGCGGGAAAGCGTAAGAAGACACCTGCCGATCCGTTCGGCGCCGACTTCGAGGGGCTGGTCCCGAACCTGCGGCGACGGTACGAGGACGGCGCGTGGGCCGAGCGCGAGGCGCTCGAGCCGTATCGCGCGCTCGCGACGTGCCCGGGCTGCGAGGGCGCGCGCCTCAAGCCCGAGAGCCGTGCCGTGCGCGTCCACGGCCACACGATCGTCGAGCTGACGTCGCTGCCGGTCCACGAGGCGGCCGCGCTGTTCGAGGGGTTCGAGCTGGGCGCGCGCGAGGAACTCATCGCGGGGCGCATCCTCAAGGAGATTCGCGAGCGGCTGCGGTTCCTCGACGACGTGGGCGTCGGGTACCTGACGCTGGCGCGGTCGGCCGTGACGCTGTCGGGCGGCGAGGGGCAGCGCATCCGGCTGGCCACGCAGATCGGGTCGAGCCTCAGCGGCGTGCTCTACGTGCTCGACGAGCCGTCGATCGGCCTCCACCAGCGCGACAACCGCCGCCTGCTCCAGACGCTCTCGCGCCTGCGCGACCTCGGCAACACCGTGCTCGTCGTCGAGCACGACGAGGAGACGATCCGGACGGCGGACTACGTCGTGGATCTCGGGCCGGGCGCGGGCGAGCACGGCGGACGGCTGTTGTTCCAGGGCACGCCCGAGCAGTTGATCGAGGACGCGCCGGGCAGCGTCACCGGGGAGTACCTCCGGGGCGATCGGTCCATTGCGGCGCCGCGGAAGCGGCGCGCGCCCGGCAAGGCCGCGCTGCGCATCACGGGTGCTCGCGAGAACAACCTCGATCGCCTCGACGTCTCGTTCCCGCTCGGCCTGTTCATCGCGGTCACGGGCGTGAGCGGGTCGGGCAAGAGCACGCTCGTCAACGAGATCCTCTACAAGCGGCTCGCGATGGAGCTGTATCGCGCCGGCGATCGTCCCGGCGCGCACGATCGCATCGAGGGCCTGCAGCACATCGACAAGGTCATCCAGATCGACCAGTCGCCGATCGGCCGCACGCCGCGCAGCAATCCCGCGACCTACATCGGCCTGTTCACGTTCATCCGCGACCTGTTCGCGATGCTGCCCGAGTCGCGTCAGCGCGGCTACAAGCCCGGGCGCTTCTCGTTCAACGTCAAGGGCGGCCGCTGCGAGGCGTGCCAGGGCGATGGCGTGATGGCCATCGAGATGCACTTCCTGCCCGACGTGTACGTCACGTGCGAGCAGTGCAAGGGCCGTCGCTACAATCGCGAGACGCTGGAGGTCCGCTACCGCGGCAAGTCGATTGCCGACCTGCTCGAGCTGACGGTGGACCAGGCGCTGCCGCTGCTCGAGAGCTTCCCGTCGATTGCCAACAAGCTGCGGACGCTGCAGCAGGTGGGCCTCGGCTACATCGAACTCGGGCAGTCGGCAACGACGTTGAGCGGCGGCGAGGCGCAGCGCGTGAAGCTCGCCAAGGAACTGTCGCGGCGCGGGACCGGACGCACGCTCTACATCCTCGACGAGCCGACGACGGGGCTGCACTTCGAGGACGTCGCGCGCCTGCTCGACGTGCTGCACCAGCTCGTGGACCAGGGCAACACCATCGTCGTCATCGAGCACAATCTCGACGTGATCCGATCGGCCGACCACGTCATCGACCTCGGGCCGGAGGGCGGACGCGGCGGCGGCCGGGTCGTGGCGCAGGGTACGCCCGAGCAGGTGGCTCGCGTGAAGGCCTCACATACAGGCGCGTTCCTCGCCGAACCGCTGGCAGCCCCTACAGGCCGCCGGCGGCGGAGCCGAGACGTCAGTGTGGTAGCGTAGCCACACTCTGACGAGGATGAGCGTGTCAACAGCGCAACAGTACACAGTGTCGAACGACATCCCCGGACAACTCGATTCGAGCCAAGTCGAAGCTTGGCAACGGCTTGCGCGACTGATTGCGAGCGATAACGAAGCGGCATCAGTCTTGCTTGTTCGCAGCCGGCGGTAGTCGGCGCCCCTTGATCAGAGAGCTGAATGACATCGCAGCGGACTCTTCGTCGTTCCATCACGTGCGCGGGAATCGGCCTTCATTCCGGCCACCGCGTCACGCTCACCCTCCGTCCTGCCCCAGCCGATTACGGTATCCGTTTCCGTCGCGCCGACCTCGGCGGCCTCGAGATTCCGGCTCGTGTGGAGTACGTCGCGAGTCTCAACTATGCGACAGGGCTGTCCTTCGCAGGTGCCAGCGTCGAGACGGTGGAGCACCTGCTCGCCGCCCTCGTCAGCCAGGGCGTGGACAACGTCGCCATCGAACTGAACACGCCTGAAGTGCCGATCATGGACGGCAGCGCGGCGCCGTTCGTCTACCTGCTGCAGGAGGCCGGGATCAAGACGCTCGGCGCCCCCCGCCGCTTCCTCAAGGTGCTCCGGCCGATCGGCATCGCGCGCGGCGACAAGCACATCGCCATCTACCCGGCCGACGAGTTCAGGATCAGTTACACGATCGGCTTCGATCACCCCCTGCTGCGCCACCAGAGCCGGTCGGTCGTGATTGCCCCCGACACGTTTGCCGAGGAACTCGCACCGGCCCGCACCTTCGGGTTCCTGAAGGACCTCGAGATGCTGCGCCAGCAGGGCCTGACGCTCGGAGGGTCGCTCGACAACGCCGTCGTGCTCGGCGAGACGGGCGTCCTCAACAACACGCTGCGCTTCGAGGACGAGTTCGTCCGCCACAAGATCCTCGATGCGATTGGCGACCTGGCGCTCGTGGGCGCGCCGATCATCGGCCACGTCGTGGCGCATCGCGGTGGGCATGCCCTGCACACCGCGCTCGGCACGGCCATCCTCGAGCAGCGCGACGCCTGGACGTACGTCGAGGCGCCGCAGGCGGTCCCCGACATGGTCGGCGTGCCCGTCACGGTCGTCAGCTAGGTCCATCCCCGACCGGGTGTTTGCCAGACACCCGTGTTGAGCCGGTCCGAGAGGGCCGGCTCTTTTTTTGCCCGTTCACGCCGCGTCGCTGCGGGCCGCCCGGCGTGCCGGCTCCTGCTACCCGGACCAGTCCTGGCGCCACGTGCGCCACCAGTGGGCGGTGCCGAGGCCGAGGGCTTCCCACCAGGCGTCGCGCATCGCCCGATCACCCCCGAGCACGCCCTCGCGCGTGACGCCCTCGGGCATCGGCACGAGCCCGTGCAGGCGATCGACGACGAGCGGTGCGAGCGTCGGCTCGACACGATCGATGAGGTGCCACAGCGTGAGGCCGTCCTCGGGGCGCGCCTCGCGAAGCACCACGGCCAGCGGCCCGGCCTGGGCGTCGGCGTCGTCGGCGCGGTCGAGCGACTCCACGGCCGTCCGCAGGGCCGCATCGGCATCGTCGTACGTCGGCGTGCCGGGGCCGAGCCCCGGGTACGTGCGGCCCGACGCGCCGGCCGGGATGAACGCCTCCCGGCCCTCGAACTCGAATCCCACCCACCCGGCCTGGACCTGCAGCAACCCGACGCCGTCGTCGTCCATCGTCAGCGTGTAGGCGCAGCCGAGGTCGATGGCGGTTGCCGACGGCGTGTCGATGACGAACTGCCCGGGCGGCGCCCAGATCATCGCCGCGATCGTGCCGCGCCGGAGTTCGGCCCGGTGCGCGCCGCTCGTCGCGGTCACGAGGCGCAGGCGCGACCCGGGCGCCACCTCCAGCCGCCCGATGCGGCCGACGAAGACGACGGCGGAGGAGTGGTCGTCGGTCTGGAGCCACTGCCCGGGCGCGATGCGGGTGCGGGTGTCGAGCGGCGCCGCGGCGAGCGTCGGGGTGCCCTCGAGCCTCGCGACGCGCCAGGGGTCCGCATCGCGATTGGTGTCGCGATCCGCGAGGCGCACCGTCCATCCGGCGGTCACAGCCAGCAACGCCACGGCCGCTGCCGCAAGCCAGGCACGCCAGGGGGCCGACGGCGCACCGGCCGCCTGTTCGCGGTCCACGTCCAGCGCCGGCAGGTCGGATGGCGCAGGGGCCGCGAACCGGCCGAGCAGTGCCTCGAGCCGTGCGACGTCGGGGTCCACGTCACCGGAGCCGTCCCACAGGTAGTCATCACGCATTGGATCAGTCACGGTCCGTCACGGGCCAGCGCCACGCGCTAGCCGGCCTCCCGCTGCGTCCACGGTCGCGCACGCGCGAGTCGTCGTCTGCGAGGACGGCGCGCAGGCGTTCGAGTCCGCGGCACAGGTTCACGCGCACAGAGCCCGGCGTCAGCCCCGTGCGAGCCGCAATCTCGGGGCCCGTCATGCCCTCGACGAGGCGCAGCAGCAGCGTCTCGCGGTAGGCAGCGGGCAGCGATTGCACGGCCGCGAGCGCGCGTCCGGCATCGAGGCGATCGCCGGCGCGCCGCTGCTCGGCGGCAGTGTCGGCAACCGCGAGGTCTCGCGGCGTCCTCTCGTCGTCGAGCGACGAGGCGTCGGGACGCTGCCGCGCGCGGTCAACGCGCAGGTGCCTGGCAATCGTCACCACCCAGCCGCCGAACGCCGCGGGATCGCGCAGGGAGCCCAGTTGCCGCCATGCCGCGAGGAACGCCTCCTGCGCGAGGTCGTCGATCTCGTCGCGGGCCACGCGGCCGAGCAGGACCGCCCGCACGGTGCGGGCGTGCCGGCGATACAACGCGTCGAACGACTCGCGGTCCCCCGCCTGCGCCGCCCGGACGAGCGGCACGTCGTCCTGCGGTGTCCATGCGGCGGCTCGGCCGGCACGACGGTCGGCGGGGGAATCGGGCACGTGCGCTCTGAAGGACGGTAGCACCCGTCGCCGCGTTAACGGCGCGTCCCCCGGTGCCGTCCTCCCTCCATCGGCAACCCATACGAGGAGGCACCATGACCCTGCAGCAACTCGCCACGTTCCCGCGCGGCGCCGCACTGGCGCTCGCCGTCGTCATCACGTCCGCGGTCCCCGCGCTCGCGGGCCCGCCGCTCATCTGCCACCCGTTCGACATCGGCCCCGCGGCGTCGCTGCCGTTCGGCGATACGAGCCAGGGGTGGCGCGGCTGGCAGGCCACGCTGGCGTCCTACGATCGCGGCCGCCTCGTGGACGACACGCTCGCGCTGCTGACGCCGCAGACGCCCGTGATCGTGCGCATGGAGACGCTGCGCCGCGCGTCGGCCTACGCGATGGAGGACGCCGCCCGCGCGCGGCAGTTGCTGCACGCGCTGCAGGCACGCGCACCGAAGGCGCCGCGCACGCCGGCCGAGGCGCTGGCGCTGTTCGACGCCGGCTACCTCGTCGAGACCTACAGGCAGCTCGGAAGCCACGGCAAGCCGGTGGCGTCCGACATCGAGTCGATCGACGGCTATGCGATGGTGAAGGCGGCGATGGCGCAGGTGCCCGGCAATGCGTCGATGGAGTTCGCCGCGGCGCTCATCGCGTCGGGATCACCGGCGCGCAAGGCGCTGCAGTCAGCCCACGTGCAGAAGGCGCGGGAGGGTGCGCGCGCAGACGTCCTGCTCGCGCGCAACGTCGCCAGTCATTTCTCGAACTGAGGATGCGTCGACGTGAACGTCGACGCCTACGAATTGACGTGTCGGCGTGAATGTCGGCGCGTACGAATCGAATCACGCCGGCCGACGAGTCCGGCCGCTACGTGACGCGCAGGGCCTTCAGCGTGACCTCGGAGCCGCAGGCCTCGAACCAGTCGATGCCTTCGTAGACGAGATCGAGCTTCAGGTGATAGTCGCCCGGCGGCAGTGGCGGGATCTCCATGCGGACGTCCTGCCACGCGCCGGGCGCGAGTGCGTGTGGCAGCGGGGCTCGGACGAAGTCCATGTCGCGCACCTTGCGGTCGGCGTCGAGCAGCTGTGCGCCGACGCGCACGAGCCGGCGGCCGTAGGTCGCGGCGTGCGGGAATGCGCGCCGACTGAGGTTGCGTACGCGGAGGTCGAGTGGCAGCGGCGTGCCGACGGGCATGGCCAGCGCGTCGGCGCGCGGGGGCGTGCGCACGTCGATGCGCGCGCGCGGCGTTGCGCCGGCAATGGCATTGCCCAGGTTGTTGTCGTCCCAGATCTCGTGGCGGACGCGCTGCCAGTCCGGTGTGCCGGGTGCGAACCGTCGCGAGAACGCGTGCTCGGGGTGGTCGGTGACCTCCCAGCACAGGCGGTCCACGCCAATCTCCGCGGCCAGCGAGCGGGCCCGCTGCATCTCCGCGTCGCCGTCGTTCCAGCGGAACAGGATGTAGCGCCAGTTCACGAACGGCACGTCGAGCCCGAGGCGGCGCTTCTCGTCCATCACCGCGCGCAGGTTGGCGATGACCTTGTCGAACTGCCCGCGCTGCCGGTAGGTCGCGTACACGAGGGGCGAGGCGCCGTCGATGGAGAACGTCACCTCGTCGATGCCCGACCGCACGAGCCGCCGCGCGGCATCCTCGGTGAGCGCGCCGCCGTTCGTGGACGTGTACAGGTAGACGTGCGGGTACTCGCGCTTGACGAGCTCGCACATCTCCACCGCGCGCTTGTGGAGGAAGGCCTCGCCGTAGTTGAAGAAGTCGATGCGCTGCAGCGTCGGCCCGGCCTCGGCCAGCACGCGGCCGAACAGGTCCACGTCGAGCATGCCGGCCTGCCGCGTCTTGGTGATGCCGGTCTCGGGCGCGCAGCACGCGTCGAGGCACGACAGGTTGCAGGCCGCAGTGCACTCCACGTAGAGGCGCGAGGGCAGCGGCGACACCGCGAGCGGCCGCTGCGGCGGCGCCTCGTCGGCCTCGAGCGGCAGCTTCAGCGGGCAGTCGCCGCAGAAGGCCGACCCGCCGCCGTTGAGGTCCTGCCGTAGTGCCGACGCCGTGGCGCCCGTCCACACGTCGTGGATCGACGTCGTTCGCGCATCGCCGAGCACGCGCTTCGCGTACGGGTCCGCGCACCCGCACACGACGCGCCCGTCACAGAGCAGGACGGCGGTGCTCCACGGCCAGGAGCAGGTGAATCGAGTGGCGAGGTGGTTGAGAGACATGGAAGAACCCGGCGACTATTCGTCGTCGGGCAGCTTCTTCACGAGGGCCGCGAGGCGTTCGTTCTCGTACGTGACCGTGTTGAGGAACAGGCTCTCGACGAAGTACGTGCGCAGTTCCTCGGGCGAGAGCTGTTCGGTGAGGTGCTGGATCTCGCGCATCATGTCCTCGAAGGTCCGCTCCAGCTCGTGGCGGACAGTGACCTCCTGGAACAGGGCTTCCACCATCGCGAGCAGGTCGCCATCGAGTGGAACCGACACCCCGGTGCTCGTCTTGATCGCGCGCATCGTCGTCAGGCTCCGAAGCTCGCCAGCGCCGTGTCGGCGTCGGGATGCACCTCGATGAAGTGCTGGGTCCCGGTCATCGTCAGCATCGTCTCCACCCGCTTCTGCACGCCCGAGAGCTTCACCTGGCCGCCGCTGTTGCTGACCTGCCGGTAGAGATCCATGAGGCAGCCGATGGTCGCGCTGTCCACGTAGGTCACCGGCGTCAGGTCGATCAGCACCTTGCGCTGGCCGTCCTGCACGAGTCCGGTGACGGCGCTGGCGAAGTCGCCGAGGATTGGATACAGCATCCGGGCCTCCTGGACCCGGACGACGGCGACGTCGCCGTGGTGCTCGGTGGTCAGGTTCATCGTCGATTGGCTCCGTGGCCCGTCACATGCGCCGCGCCGCAGCGGCGCGCCGCGGGGTCGAGAGGCCCGCGTCCTGCAGACGCCGGATCTGGCGGGCCAGCTCCGTGCGTCCACGGTTGATGCGTGATTTGACCGTGCCCTCGGGCAGGTCGAGCATCGAGGCAATCTCCTGGTAGGAGAGCTCCTTGATGTCGCGCAGCAGCACGGCAGACCGCAGCGTCGGCGCGAGCTGGTTGAGCGCCACCCGCAGCAGCGCACGCTGGTCCTCGCGTTCGATGCCTGCAAGCGGGCCCGGCTCCGGCCGCGTCGCCGTTCCCATCTCCCGCGAGTCCACGTCGCGCGAGATCGTCTCGCGCTCCTTGCGCACGCTCCGGTAATGGTCGATACAGAGGTTCCGGCTGATGCTGATCAGCCACGTCTGGAAGTTCGCCCGCCGGTCGAACGTGTGGAGCGACTTGAAGATCTTGACGAAGATGTCCTGCGTCAGGTCCTCGGCCTCGTCGTGCTTGCCCGTGAACTTGTAGGCGACGTTGAACACCTTCCTCCAGTGCTGCCGGACGATTGCGGCCCAGGCGTCCTGGTCGCCTGCCAGACACCGCTCGATGAGCGTGTCGATGTCCGGAGGGGGCTGCGTGGTGTCGAATGTCATGGGCGGGTGACGGGTGGGCATGATATCAGGCCCGGCCGGCACCACCTCCAGCGTATGATCTCGCCGTGGCGGCCACCGACACCACGCACGCTCCCGTCTTCGATCTCGACCGCGTCCCCCTCGATCGCATCGCCGCCGCAGAAGGCACGCCGACCTACGTCTACAGCGCCCCCGTCGTGCGCGGTCGGCTGGCGTCCCTGTTGCAGGCCTTTGCGGCCTGCGACTATCCGTTCGCCATGCACTACGCCATGAAGGCGAACTCGTCGCTCGGCATCGTCAGGCTCGTGCGCGAGGCTGGCGCCGACGCCGACGCGAACTCGATCGGCGAGATCGACGTCGCCCTGCGTGCCGGCTACAGGCCGGAACAGGTGGTGTTCACGGGCGTCGGGAAGTCCCCCGGCGAGCTCGCCCGGGCAGTGACCCTGGACCTCAAGGCGATCAATGCGGAGTCGGCCGGTGAACTCGACCGCATCGACGCACTGGCGCGTGCACAGGGCGTGCGCGCTCGCGTCGCGCTCCGGGTCAATCCCGACGTCGATGCCCAGAGCCATCCGCACATCTCCACCGGGCTCAAGTCGAGCAAGTTCGGCGTGCCGCTCGACGATGCGGCCGAGATCCTGCGGGCGCGTCGCGACGCCGCGGGGCTGTCGATCGTCGGCCTGCACGTCCACGTCGGATCGCAGATCACGTCGCTCGGCCCGCTCTGCGAGGCCGCCCGCAAGGTGGCCGGGCTGGCGACCACGCTGCGCGCCGAAGGATTCCCGCTCGCGCACCTCGACCTCGGCGGCGGCCTCGGCATCGTCTACGACGACGGGAGCGTCCCTTCGTACGAGGCCTTCGCGCGCGCGCTCGTGGACGTCGCGCGCCCGACGGGCCTCACGCTGATTGTCGAGCCGGGACGGACGATCGTCGGCCCGGCCGGCGTCCTGCTCGCGCGGGTGATCGACGTCAAGCCGCACGCTGGCGGCGGGCGCTTCGTCGTGCTCGACGCCGGCATGACCGAACTGCTGCGGCCCGCGCTCTACGGCGCCTTCCACCGCATCGTGGCGGTGCACGGAGAATCGCGTCCGCTCGTGCCCTGCGACGTCGTCGGCCCGGTGTGCGAGAGCAGCGACACGTTCGGCCGCACCCGCGAGCTGCCGGATCCGCGCGTCGGCGACCTGCTTGCCATCATGGATGCCGGCGCGTACGGCGCGGTGATGTCCAACACGTACAACCGCCGTCCGCTGCCGCCTGAAGTGCTGGTGGAGGCCGACGGCAGCTGGACGCGCCTCCGTCGCCGGCAGACGATCGACGACATGCTGGCGCTCGAAGAGCAGGCATGACGCGCGGCCGGCTCATCGCGATCGAGGGGCTCGACCAGAGCGGCAAGCAGACGCAGGCCCTGCGGCTGCGAGAGGCGCTCGAGGCCAGGGGCACGACGGTCGCCAGCTTCGATTTCCCCGACTACGCGACGCCGATCGGCGCCGAGATCGGCGCAGCGCTGCGCGGCCTGCGGTCGTTCCCGGCCGACTGCCTCCAGCTGCTGTACGTCGCCAACCGCTGCGAGCACCGGCCGGCAATCGAGGCGGCGCTCGACGCCGGCACCTGGGTCGTCTGCGATCGGTATCTCGCCTCGTCGATTGCCTACGGCGAGGCACAGGGGCTGGACCCCGGCTGGCTGCTGCAGATCCAGCACGTGCTGCCGGCTGCCGACGTCACGCTGCTGCTCGACATCGCGCCAGGCGATGCGGCGCGGCGCAAGCAGGAGCAACGCGACGCCTTCGAACAGGATCTCGCGCTGCTCGCGCGGGTCCGGGCGAGCTACCTGCGCCAGGCGTCCGCGACGCCTCGCTGGCACGTGGTGGACGCCGCGAGGGATCGCGATGCCGTCACAGACGACGTGCTGCAGATCGTGCTGTCGATGTGGGAGCCGGGTGGTGGGGCAGGGCAGGCCGCAGGGTCGAGCCGCTAGCGGGTGCGGGCGGTGTCGGGCCGCCGCTTGCGGACGGCGCCGACGACCTCGACCTGCACGAGGACACCGTCGATCTCGCGCGGCATCCCGGGGTCCGCTTCGTGCCACTCGTCCACGTTGACCTTCACCGCATATTCGCCGTCCACCCGCGTGATGCCCACGGCTGCCGGCTGGCCTGCCGCCTCTAGGCAGGCTTCGGCTTCCTTCTTCGCCGCGCGGGCCTTGTCGAGCGAGATGCGGGACATGTCCCCATCTTCGACCCGTTCGCGCGTCACTGCAAGTGGAGCGAGGCGTCGAGCGCCTCGAGCACCTCGTGGATCGGGTTGGCGTACGTCAGGCCCCGTCCGTTGCTGCCGCCGGTCTCGCTTCCGGCAAACAGGAGCGCCACGGCCTGCATGTCGGCATCCACGATCAGCGCGCCGCTGTCGCCGCCATCGCTGAAGGCGCGGCGGCCCGCGCCCTCGATCTCGATCTGGCCGTCGAACCTCAGGTTGCCGACGTCGAAGCCGACGACGACGTTGTCGAGGTCGAACGCCGTGACGCGACCCTTGCGGGCGCCGGTGGTGCGGCCGATCTTGAACACGTCCACGCCCTGATCCACGAACTCGGGACCGAGGCCTGCCAGCGTCCTGTCGGCACCGCGCACGAGCGCGCGCAGTCGCGTCGGATCGCACGACACCCCGGCGTCGAGCCTGGCGAGCGCGGCGTCCACGCGATTTGCCGCGGCGGGTTTGAAGCGGACCCAGCGCGAGAGGCTGCCGACCCTGTCGCGCGGATCCTGTCCGCCGTCGAACGCGCCCGGCTGCACGATGGCATCCCCGCGCCGCCCGTGATCCTCGTTTGCCAGCACGTGGTTGTTCGAGAGCACGCACGTCGTGCCGCGCGTCGTCACGAACGCGCCGATGGTGCCGGCGGTGACGCCCACGTGCCCGATCGAGCCGCCGAGGAGCAGCGGACGCTGCTGCTGCCGATACCACGGCGCTGCCGCGAGCGGCCGCGTGATCACGCGCTTGTCGATGCGCCCCACCACGCGCAGGTCCACCTCGCCACGGGCCTCGGTGCGAATGCGATCGACGAGCGGACTGTCGAGCAGGCCCTGCCGCTGGACGCGGACGGCCACGCGATACTCGCGGGCCTTCGGCGCCACGCCAATCGCCACCGAGCGGTGCACGAACGGCACGGCCTCGATCGGCCGCGCCTGGATGCCGAAGCAGCCGCCGGCGCCGCCGCTCGCAACCGCACGCGCACCCGCGGCGCGCACGCGGCCCACGTCGGCGACGAACGGCGTGACGACGCTCGCGAGCAGGTGCTGTTTCAGTTCATGAGCCGATTCGAGCCGCATCGCGCCTCCTGCGGTTGCCCGGGCCATTGCCATGGCAGGCCCGACGGGATCCTCCCGACGAGTTCGCGCCTCGTGGATCGCGCACGCACGTACGGGACGCGCCACCGGCCCGCATTCTGACGGCTTTCCAGCTGAACCCCGTTCGGCGTTCAGCGTCCAGCGTTCACAGGTCGGCGGCTGCGCCCCGGGATGTTGCCCGATACCAGATGCCCGATACCCGGTATTCTGTACCGCACAATGCGTTCTCCTGGGCAGAATCATCATCCCGAGACCTACAACATCGCGGTGATCGACAAGACGCTGACCATCGTGGAACTGCTGCGCGACAACCCGTCGGGGCTGTCGCTCCAGGCCATCACCGAGCAGACGGGATTCATCAAGAGTTCGGTGCACCGGACGCTCGGGAGCCTCAAGTGGCACGGCTATGTGGAGCAGCCCGTCGCGGGCGGCCCGTACAGGCTCGGGATGAAGTGCCTCCTGCTGGCGCGGGGGCTGACCGATGGCGTCGAACTGCTGCCGCATGCCCGCCCCTACATGGACGAACTCGTGGACGCCTTCAACGAGAGCGCCTACCTGGCGGTGCTGCACGGCGGGCGCGCGCTGTTCGTGGACGTACGCGAGACGCGGCGGCGCGACCTGCGCCTCGTCGGTCCGCTCGGAGCCGAGGTCTCGTTTCACGCAACGGCTGCCGGCAAGGCGATTGCCGCATACATGCCGCCAGACATCCGCCGCCGTCTCCTCGAACGCATGGCGCTCACGGCGGTGACGGCGCGTACCCGCACGCGCCGCAGCGACGTCGAGCAGGAATGGGCGGCCGTCGCGCGGCGCGGAGTGGCCGTCAACGCCGAGGAGACGCTCGTGGGCGCGCTGTTCGTCGCGGCGCCGGTGTTCGACGCGGATCGCTCCGTGTGCGGTGCGATCAGCCTCGGTCTCCCGACGGCGCGGCACACGACCGCGCTCGGCCGCAGCATCGCGGCCCGGATGAAGGACGTGTGCGGCCGCTTGTCGCGCTCACTCGGCGAGGCCGGATACGTCCATCGCGATCGCGACCTGCACGATCCGCAGCGATGAACGCGATGCCGGCTCGGCCGTATCGTTCTGCTGTGCAGAACTGATTCCGCGGGGCAGAACTAGCGCTTGACTCCGCCCCAGCCGCGTGCGATACCTCGTGCCGATTCCGGAATCCCTGCGAGGAGGCACGACATGCGACATGCGCGGACGGCGGGCATGGCCCTGTGCGCACTACTGCTCGGCCTGTGTACGCCAGCCACCGGCCAGGTGGCGCGTTCCCAGCTGAACGGCACGGTGACCGACAACACGGACGCGGTGCTGCCAGGCGTGCTGGTGACGGCCACGCGCGTGGAGACAGGCGTCGCCTCCACGGCGACGACGACGGGTGCGGGTGTCTTCGTGATTCCGCAGCTGCCTCCGGGCACCTACACGCTGCGGGCCACGCTCGACGGCTTCGGGCCGGCAGCCGCCGAGAACATCTCGCTGCGCGAAGGCCAGGCGCTGACGATCAACCTCAGGCTCGGTGTGCAGAACCTCACCGAGCAGGTGACGGTGCAGGCGCCGGTCATCGAGACGAGCACCTCCGAGATCGGCCGCTACGTGTCGAACAAGGAGTTCGAGACGTGGCCGGTGCCCGTCGGCGACGGCCAGCGCCAGATCCAGAGCTTCATCTTCTCGAGCCTGCCGGGAACGGTCGGCAGCTCGTGGGAGGGGTCCATCAACGGCGGCCAGGCGTTCTCGCACGAGATCCTGATCGAGGGCATGCCGCTCGGGCGCAACCTCCAGGGCGGGGGCAACAACGAGATGTCGCCGCCGACCGAGATGATCCAGGAGTTCAAGCTGCAGACCGGCACGATCAGCGCCGAGCACGGCGGCGGCCAGACGGCCGTGGCGAGCTTCGCGGTCAAGTCGGGCACGAACGACCTGCGCGGCTCGGCCGCGTACTACATGCAGGACCGTGCGCTCGACGCCGGCAACTTCGTCAACAACGCGCTCGGGCGTCCCAAGCCGCTGCGCTCGCTCGACAACGGCGCCATCGCCATCGGTGGCCCGATCGTGATCCCGAAGCTGTTCGACGGCCGCAATCGCAGCTTCTTCTACGGCACGTTCGAGTTCACGAACGAGTCGAACCTGACCGCGTCAAACTTCCGGGCGCTGCCGACCGCCGAGTTCTACGACGGCGACTTCTCCCGCCTGCTCGACCCGGCCTACACGGGCAACGCGCAGTCGGGACGCGTCATCGGCACCGACGCGCTCGGCCGTCCCGTCGTCTTCGGCCAGATCTACGACCCGCGCTCGGCACGCCTCGTCAACGGCCAGGTCGTGCGCGACCCGTTCCCCGGCAACCGCATCCCCCGCGAGGCATGGGACCCTGTCGCGCGCTCGACGATCGACCAGGACCTGTGGGACCTGCCCGAACTCGATCGGCTGCTCAACAACCAGCGCACGCTCGACGGCTGCTGCCCCGAGTTCAAGCAGAAGACGTACGCGGTCAAGTACGACCAGGTGATCACCAACGCGCACCGCATGTCGATGTACGTCAACGTGCAGCGCCGCGAGCGCAACAACTCGGCCGGCGGCCGCTATGGCCCGCCTCCGGGAAAGCCGACCAACCTGTACCAGTTGCAGCGCACGCCGAGCTGGCTGTTCCGCGGGTCCGAGCAGTGGGTCATCTCCGACAACCTCGTCCACCGCATCGCGTTCGGCTACAACAAGTTCGGCAACCACAACCAGAGCGTGCACATCAACCAGGGCTGGCCGTCGAAGATCGGCCTCTCCAACGTGCCCGAGACGCTCTTCCCGCGGTTTGCCTTCGGCGGCCCGGCCCTGTTCGGCGGGCTCGGCAACTACGGCACGACGGCGCGCGGGTCGTCAAACGAGGGCAGCACGATCTTCCAGGACGACATCACGTACGTGCGCGGCCGGCACAGCCTCAAGGGCGGCTTCGAGGGGCGGTTCTACTTCTATGACGTGTCGCCGTTCGACGACACCGGCGCGTTCACCTTCAACCAGCAGCAGACGAACATGCCGGGCTTCGACGCCAGCACGGGCCATGCGTACGCGAGCTTCCTGCTCGGCGCCGTGCAGTCGGCCAGCCGGAACGTCGTGCGCACGCAGCCCCGCTGGCGCTCGCGCGACTACTCGTTCTTCATCCAGGACGACTTCAAGGTCACGTCGAACCTGACGCTGAACCTCGGACTGCGCTGGGAGTTGATTCGCCCGATGTCGGAGAAGAACGGCATCATGACGACCGCCGACCTGTCGCTCGCGAACACCGCGGCCGGCAACCTGCCCGGCGCGCTCGTGTTCGCCGACGAGCAGGGGCGCACGTCGTTCCTCGAGCCGTACAACAAGCAGATCCAGCCGCGCCTCGGCTTCGCGTATGCGTTCTCGCCGAAGACCGCGCTGAGCGGCGGCTACAGCCTGAGCAACACGCCGCCGGTGGCCGGCCTCGACTTCGGCGGTCCGTCCACGTTCGGCTACGACGGGTTCATCGCGGTCAACCGCTCGAACTTCCCGACGCAGTTCACGCAGGACCCCGTGATGTATCTGAGCCAGCCGTTCCCCGACTTCCGGGGCACGCTGCCCGCGCACGACCCCACGCTCGCCAACGGTCAGGGCGTGACCGTGATCACCGGCGACATGTCGCGCCGCGAGAAGTCGCACAGTTTCCACGTCACCCTGCGCAAGGAGCTGCCTGCGCGCTTCGTCGCCTCGACGAGCTACATGGGCAACCGCGGCGATCGCCTCGAGGTGGATGGCGAGATCAACCGCGTGCCGTTCGGCGCGATCGGCCAGTACGGCGACGCGCTGCTCGACAGCCTCTCCTCGCAGTCGTCGCTCGGCGTCGCGCGGCCCTATCCGTCGTTCAACAGCACCGTGCTCGACGCCCTGCGGCCCTACCCGCAGTTCACGAGCGTGGCCCTCTACGACAACCGCGTGGGCAAGTCGCGCTACAACTCGTTCCAGGCCTCCATCGAACGGCAGTTCTCCAACGGCCTGGCGGTCCTGGCGGCTTACACGCTCGCCAAGGCGGAGGTCACGGGCCTCAGCCAGACGGGCGACCTGAACGAATGGCGCCTCGATCCGCTGATTCACGTGCCGCAGTTCTTCAAGCTCACGTGGATCTACGAGCTGCCCATCGGCCCGGGCAAGCTGATCGACGTCGACGGCCTGCTCGGCAACATCATCGGCGGCTGGACCCTCAGCGGCATCCACAACTACCGCTCCGGCGCGCCGATTGCCATCACCGACAGCCGCATCAACGGCCTCGGCTATCCCTTCCGTGTCGACGTCGTGCCGGGTGTCGATCCACGGCTCGACACCGGCGGCGGCAGCGTGGACGTCGCCAACGGCACGCCGTACCTCAACCCGGCCGCGTTCGAGACCCAGCCGCTGTCGGCGCGCGGCATCCCCTCGCGCATCGGCACGGCTCCCGCCGTGCTCACCGAGGTGCGCGGTCCCGCCCAGGCGCGCGAGGACATCGGCCTGATGAAGCGCTTCCGCTTCCTCGGCGATCGCACGATCGAGTTCCGCGCCGAGGCACTCAACGTCCTCAACCGCAGCCGGCTCGGCATGCCCGTGACCGACCTCGCGAGCCCGAACTTCGGCCGCATCTTCGGCACCCAGATGGGACAGCGCCGCGTCCAGCTCTCGCTGCGCGCGACCTTCTGAGCGATGCACACCCTCCTGCTGGCGTTCCTGTCGATTGGACAGGAGTGCCAGCAGGCCACCGCACGCGGACGTGACGCGTACGAGCGCCAGGCGTACGCCGATGCCGCCAGCCACTTTGCGGATGCCCGCGTCGCCTGTGCAGACGCCGGGCAGACGACACTCGACGACCTCGTCCTCGCGCACGCGCAGGCCCTGCTGCTCGCGGGCCGACCGCCGGCAGCCATCGAGGCGATCGCCTCGCTGCTCGCATACGCCCCGACCCACGTCGCCGCCCTGAAGCTGCGCGCCCGCGCCCGATACCTCACCGGTGCCGATGCGGAGGCCGAAGCCGACCTGCGCACCGCCGCGCAACTCGCGCCCCGCGACGCGGAGATCCCGTACGACCTCGGACGCATCCACGCCCAGCAGGGGAGGCACCGCGACGCCTACACCGCGTTCGGGCAGGCACTCGCGCTCGACCCGCGCGCCTATCGCGCCCACGACAACCTGGGGCTTGCCGCCGAGGCGCTCGGTGACCCCGATGCGGCGCTGCGCCACTACCTCGCCGCCATCGCCATCGTGTCGGCCGATCCTTCGCTGGCGTATGGCACCGTCTACGCCAACCTCGCCGACCTGCTGCTGCGGCGCGGCGAGCATCGGCGTGCCTTCGATGCCGCGGCCGAGGCCGCAGCGCGCAGTCCACGCGAGGCGCGGCACTTCTTCCTCGCAGGCAAGGCGCTCGTCCACCTGCAACAGGACGCCATCGCGGTGAAGTGGCTCGAGCAGTCGGCGTCGCTCGATGCGGCGTATGCCGAGCCGCACTACCTGCTCGCGCAGGTGTATCGGCGGCTCGGACGCACCACCGATGCTGCACGAGCGTTGGCCGCGTTCGAGCGCCTCGCAGCGCTCGGCCCGCGGGAGCGGCGGTGACCGAGCGCCGCGTCATCCCGCTGCGGGGCGTGCACGGCGCGGCGCTGGCCGCGGCCGTCGGCGCGCTGATGGCGTTCGCGGCGACGGGGCAGGACGTCCGCGACGCGCAGTTCACCGACGTGACGGCCGCCAGTGGCCTCGCGTTCACGCACTCGGCCTCGAAGACGGCGGCCAGGTTCCTGCCCGAGACGATGGGCGGCGGTGTGGCGCTGCTCGACTACGACGGCGACGGCCGGCTCGACGTGTTCTTCACGAACGGCGCGGCCATCGACGCGCAGATGACCTCGGCGCGCCGGCCGGACAAGTCCGCGCCGCGCTTCTGGAACCGGTTGTACCGGCAGGTGGCGCCCTGGCAGTTCGAGGACGTCACGGAGCGGGCCGGGGTTGCCGGGCGATCCTACGATTTCGGTGTCGCGGTCGCCGACTACGACAACGACGGCGATCCCGACCTGCTGGTGACCGGATACGGCGGGAGCGTGCTCCATCGCAACGAGGGCGACGGGACGTTCCGCGACGTCACCACGGCCGCGGGCCTTGCCGGTGACGGGTGGCCGTCGAGCGCCGGCTTCGTGGACTACGACGGCGACGGGCACCTCGACCTGTTCGTGGCGCGATACCTCGAGTGGCAGTGGGAGTCCAACGTCGAGTGCCGCGAGGCGGGAAGCGGCGAGCGGTCGTACTGCCATCCGAAGCACTTCGCGCCGGTCGCGAGCGCGCTGTATCGCAATCGCGGCGACGGCACGTTCGCCGACGTCTCGGCACCGACCGGAGTCGGCGCGTCGAAAGGGAAGGCCCTCGGCGTGGCGTTCAGCGACGTCGATCGCGATGGCCGCATCGACATCATCGTCGCCAACGACTCCACGGGACAGTTCCTCTTCCGCAACACCGGCGGGCGTTTCGAGGAGACGGCGCTGGAGTCGGGAATGGCGTACGACGAGGACGGCCGCAGCTTCTCGGGGATGGGCATCGACGTCGCGGACTACGACAACGACACATGGCCGGACGTTGTCGTCACCACGCTCAGCCGCGAGCGGTACGCCTTGTTCCGCAACACGGGGCGCGGGCAGTTCGCGTACGCGACGCACACGAGCGGGCTCGGCGCGATCACGGAACTGCTGGCGGGATGGGGCACGCGGTGGATCGACGTCGATCACGACGGCGACCTCGACCTGTTCGTCGCGCAGGGGCACGTCATGGACACGTTGACGAAGGCGCGCACCGGCGTGGACTCGCGACAGCCGCCGCTGCTCGTGCGCAACGACGCGGGCCGGTTCACCGATGCGTCGCACCTGCTCGGGGCTGCCGCCCGGCAGCCGCGCGCCGGACGCGGTGCGGCGTTCGGCGACATCGACAACGACGGCGACGTCGACATCGTGGTGGCGAACCTGGACGAAGGGCCGACGCTGCTGCGCAACGACGGCGTGCCGGGGCGCACGTGGCTGTCGCTCGACCTCCGGGGCACATCGTCGAACCGGGACGGCATCGGCGCGCACGTCGCCGTGACCGACGACACCGGACGGACACAGGTTCGCACCGTCACGACGGCATCGAGTTATCAGTCGGCGAGCGCCGCGCGAGTCCATCTCGGGCTGGGCGCCGCGCGCGCCGTGCGTCGAGTCGAGATCCGCTGGCCGAGCGGCATCGTGCAGGTGCTGACCGACATCGACCCGGGCCAGGTCCTCGTCGTCACCGAACCGCGTCGCTGACCCCAGAATCCCGAATCCCGAATCCCGAATCCCGAGTCCCGAGTCGCGAGTCCCGAGTCCCAGTCGTCAGTACGAGAGGCTCAGACCGACGCTCGTCCGTCCAGTTCCGTCCGTGCCACGGTGGCGGCCCGGACGTCACGCACGCCGGCCCGGCGCAGCACCGCCGCACAGGCCGAGAGCGTGCCGCCCGTGGTGACGACATCGTCCACGAGGAGCACGCGCGCGCCGGCGAGCACGTCGTGACGCCAGGCGCGGCGTCCGGAGAGATGCAGCGGATGCAGCGCGATCGCATCGCCGACGTTCCGCCGGCGCTCGTCGGCGGAGAGGCCGGCCTGTGCGGGCCGCCAGTGCAGGCGGGTGAGGGCGTGGACGACGGGCGGCCCGAGGTGCCGCGCGATGCGCTCGGCCTGGTTGTAGCCGCGACGCACGCGCCGCCATGGGTGCAGCGGCACGGGCACGACGACGTCCACCTCGTGCAGCCGGATGTGTGGATGCCCGGCGAGTTGCGCGGCCAGTGGCGCGCCGATCGACTGATGGCCGCCGTACTTGAAGGCGTGGACGATCGCCCGCAGCGGGCCGTCGAACCGGGCGGCGCTGGCAATGGCGGTGACGTGCCGCGGGCGATCGACGCAGCGGCAGGCCGGCGGCATCGGGACGGCCGGCGCTGCCATGGCCATCCCGCAGGTGGGGCAGAGCGGTCCCGTGTACCACGGCACGGCGTCCCAGCAGGTGCCGCACACCGGGCCGCGGCTCGGCATCGGGAGGACGGCTGCGCAGCTCACGCAGCGCGCCGCCAGCAGGAAGGCGAGCGCGGCGTCGAGCAGGCTCGGGGTCGCGTCCGGGTCACCGGGTGTCGGTGGCCATCTCCGTGCGGTGGGCGGTGCCCCACAGCCGATCGAGGGAGTAGAACTCCCGCGTGTCGGGCGTGAACACGTGGACGATGAAGTCGAAGTAGTCGAGGAGGATCCATTCGGCACGGTCGTAGCCCTCGACGTGCGCGGGCCGGTCCCCGTCGGCCTTCAGCCGCTCCTCGACCGAGTCGGCGATCGCCTGCACCTGGCGGATGTTGGTGCCGGTGCAGATCACGAAGAAGTCCGCGAAGGCACCCGCGCCGCGCAGGTCCATCAGCGTGACCCTTGTCGCCTTCTTGTCGAGCGCCGCGTCGATCGCGGCGCGGACGTCCTCGGGAATCGGGGCCGGCTCGTGTTCGGCCCGCTGCGCGTCAGTGCTCGCCATGCAAGCGCCTCGCCGCCGTTGCGGATGTGTACAGGCCGTGCCGGCGGATGTGCGCGGCCACGGAGGCGGGCACGTCCGTGCCGACCTCCATTCCAGTAAGGATTCTGTGACGTATGTCGGTGGACGAGACGTCGGGCGTGTCGGCTCGGAGGAGCCAGATTGCGCACCGATTCGCGTCCTCGCCGGTCATCGGGCCGTCGTCGGCGGCCGTCGTGCGGAGCCGCGGGGCGACCTCGGGATGCGTCCGCGTCGACTCCGGCAGGTCGTGCCCGGGCCGTGTCACGACCACGAAGTGCCCCGCGTCGAGGACGTCAGGGAAGCGGTGCCACGTGGCAATGGCTGCAAAGGCGTCGGCACCGGTGATGAAGAAAATCTGCGAGGGTGTCAGGCCTTCGGTCGTGAGGGCCTGCAGCGTGTCCCAGGTGTAGGTCGGCCCGGGACGCGAGAGTTCCAGGTCGCTCGCCGCGAGCACCCCGTCGCCGGCAACCGCCAGGGCGGTCATCGCGAAGCGGTGCCACGGCGATGCCGAGGGCGACGCCTTGTGCGCGGGGACGTGCGAGGGCATCAGCCACACGCGGTCCAGCGAGAGAGCCCGGGCCGCGGCGCGGGCGGCGGCCAGGTGTCCGGCATGCACTGGGTCGAGCGTGCCACCGAGCACGCCCACGCGCAAGGGGGAACGGCTCATGCCTCGCGTCCGCGCTCGAGCGCGCGCTCGGCGCTGACGTGCTGGACGTAGGGCCACAGCGTCTCGAGGAGTGCGGGCACGCCTTCGCCTGTCACCGCCGAGATCGCGTGGAAGGGCAGGTCCAGTGACGCCGCGTATGCACGGAGCGCCTCGAGCCTGGCCGGGTCGGCAAGGATGTCGATCCGGTTGGCGGCGACGACCTGCGGTCGCGCGGCAAGCGGCAACGCGTCAGGGTCGAGCGTGTCGGCATTGGGCACGTACTGCTCGAGTTCGCGGCGGATGACGTCGAGATCGGCAACGGGATCGCGGCCGGATGCCTCGCTCACGTCCACGACGTGCAGCAGGACCTTCGTGCGTTCGACGTGGCCGAGGAACCGGTGGCCGAGGCCGCGGCCCTCGTGCGCGCCCTCGATGAGGCCCGGCACGTCGGCCATCACGAAGCTCCTGTCGTCGCTCAGCGCGACGACCCCGAGGTTGGGCACGAGCGTCGTGAAGGGGTAGTCGGCAATCTTGGGTCGCGCGGCCGAGACCCGCGCGATGAGCGTCGACTTGCCGACGTTCGGGTAGCCGACGATGCCGACGTCGGCAAGCAGCTTGAGCCGAAGGCGGATGCGGAAGACCTCGCCGGCTTCACCAGGGTCGGCGCGCCGCGGCGCGCGGTTGGTGGCCGACGCAAAGCGCGCGTTGCCCCGGCCCCCGCGTCCGCCCTTTGCGGCAAGCACGCGGTCGCCGACGAGCATCAGGTCCGCGAACTGGTGCGCGTGACCGAACTCGTCGAGGCGGTATGCCACGGTACCCGGCGGCACCGGCAGGTCGAGATCCTTGCCGGACTTGCCGGTGCGAAGCGAACCTTCCCCGTGTCCGCCGCGCGGCGCGGCGAAATCGGGGTGGAACCGGTAGTTGACGAGGGTGTTGTGGTGAGGGCTGGCGCTGAGGTAGACCGACCCTCCAGCGCCGCCATCGCCGCCATCAGGGCCGCCGCGCGGGATGAACTTCTCGCGGCGGAAGCTGATGGCGCCCCGTCCCCCGGCCCCGGCGCTGACGTTGATGTCGACTTCGTCGACGAACATGCGCGGGTGCGGGACGGCCGGGGGGCAGTCCCGAGGGGTTACTCGGCGACCGGGTTGATGCTGATGAAGCGGCCGCGCGCGCCGTGGTCCTCGAACTTGACCACGCCGTCGATCTTGGCAAAGAGCGTGTCGTCCTTGCCGAGCCCGACGTTACGGCCGGGGTTGAACCTGCGCCCGCGCTGACGGACGAGAATCGACCCGCCGGTGACGACGTTGCCGTCGAACTGCTTCACGCCCAGGCGCTGCGCATTGCTGTCGCGCCCGTTTCGCGTGCTGCCCTGTCCCTTTTTAGATGCCATGACGTACGACCCAATCGGCGCGTTCGGGGAACACGCCTGCCAAATCAGACAAGGATGTCGGTGACCTGGATGCGCGTGTACGTGGACCGGTGCCCCTTGGTCCTGCGCATGCCCTTGCGGCGCTTCTTCTTGAACACGCGGATCTTCGGGCCGCGCGACTCGCCGGCCACGGTGCCGACGATGCGGGCGCCCGCGACGAACGGGGCCCCGACGAGGACATCGCCGCCGTCCGTGCCGACGAGCAGCACCTGCTCGACGCTGACTTCCTGGCCCGGTTCGACGTCCACGCGGTCCACGGTGACGGTCTCGCCCGGGGTGACCTTCACCTGGCGGCCGCCGCTCTGAATGATGGCAAACACGTTCGTTGCTCCTGCGCGCTACACAGGGCCCGGCAGTCCGGACCCGACAAAGACGACGAGTGTAGCACACCGCACGGGGTGGCGGGAACGGGGGGCGAGTGCTACTTCAGCAGAATCCTCGAGCCCCGGACGCGGGTGGTGCTCAGCGTGTTCAGGAACGACGGCAGCACGGCGTCCATCTGCTCGAAGAAGGACGAGAGCGCGGGGACGTTCTGCTGGGAGGGGTAGAGCCGCTCCTCGCGGTAGCTCTCCTGGTAGAGCACCGACCCCGTCCGCCCGTCGATGAAGACGAGCTTCGGGCGCAGGATGTACCCCTTCCGCTCCATGTACACGCGCATCGGCACGACCTGGCGGCGGCCGAAGTTGTCGTACACCTCTCGCTCCTGCGTGACGATGCCGGAGGCCTGATGGGGACGGAACATCACGGTGCCGGTGACGATCAGCGGCTGCTGGAACTCCTCGCCGATCTTCTTCCAGTAGGCGGCGTTGGCAAACAGCGCCTCGTAGGGTTCGAGGTCCTTCTCGTCCGTGATCCGCTCGGGCAGCGTCATGCCGGCCGGTGCCGCGGACGCCCCGCCGTTGCCGCCTGCCTGCTCGCGGGCCACCTGCTGGAGCGGCAGCGGGTCGGCCTCGATCACGCGGAGACGGCTCTTCGTGCGCAACTGGCTGCGCAGCAGCCGCACCGTCTCCATGTTGGCATCGACGTCCTCCGATCCGCCGGAGATGAAGCCCACCACATGGACGCGCGAGAACGGCGTGACGTCGAGCTTGGCCTGGATCGGCGTGTCGATTGGCACCTCGTAGACCGACGTGCAGCCGCCGGCTACGACGAGCACCGCGCCGAGCGCGAGGCTAGCGACCCGAGTTCCTCTTGGCGCGGTCATTGATTTCCTTGAACAAATCGTAGTTCTGCTGAATCGACAGGTTCTGCGGCTCGAGCTCCAGCGCCCGCTCGTAGGCCTTGCCGGCCTGCTCGAACTTCCCGAGCTGCTCGTACGCGATGCCCAGGTTGTTGAACGCCGCCGCGTACGTCGGATCGATTTCCGTCGCGCGTTCCCATCGGAACACCGCTTCCTGCCAGAGGCCCCGCTGGGCCACCGCGATGCCGAACTCCACCTGCGACTTCGCCTGCCCACGCGCCGCGTCGTCTGCCGACGCGACGCCTGCGGCGCCGAGCACGACGGCCAGCGCGACGATCCACGAACGGGTATGGGTCATGGGACTGATTGCCACTATACACCTGCGTCCGCGGTCCGGGATCGCACTTCCTGCCATCGATCCGCACCGCTTTCCAATTGACGCTCGGGATCGCCGTTCAGCCGCACTGGCGATGGCTTTGCAACGTCAGGCAGTCGATGCACGCCCTCGCCCGCGTCGATGCCGTGGCTCTCGGATTGGCTGCTGCCGGGCAGCCGGCGCGAGCCGCCGCCGCCCTGAAGGCCACCCTGCCCGGCTGGCCCGATCTGCCACTCGGCCCGGCGCTCGATGTACTCGGCGAACCGCGGCCACAGGCGGCCGCGCACTGGCGTGACGAGGCCAGGGTCGCGCTCGCGCAGGCCGCCGCGTCCGGCTTCGACGTGCTCTGGCCCGCCCACCCGCACTACCCGCCATGGCTCGCGACGATCATCGACCCGCCGCTCCTGCTGTGGATCCACGGCGACGTCTCGTGCCTCCGCGGCCCCCTCGTCGCGCTCGTCGGGTCCCGGCAGGCGACGAGCGCCGGCCGGGAGGTGGCGCATGCGCTGGCCGCCGACCTTGCCGCGGCGGGCGTCGTGGTGGCGAGCGGCTTCGCCCGGGGTATCGACGCGGCGGCGCACCGCGGGGCGCTCACGCGGGGGCGGTCGGTGGCGGTCCTCGGGTGTGGCCTCGACGTGCCCTACCCGAGCGACCACGGGGAACTCCGGCGCCAGTTGTCGGCGTCGGGCCTTTTCGTGAGCGAGTTCCCGCCGGGCACTCCGCCCCAGCCGCACCACTTCCCCCTGCGCAACCGAACGCTCAGCGGGCTCTGCCAGGCAGTGGTCGTGGTGCAGGCGGCCGAGCGCAGCGGCTCGCTCATCACCGCCAGGCTGGCCCTCGAACAGGGCCGCGAGGTGCTGGCCGTGCCCGGCGACGTGCGGACCGGCACCAATGCCGGCGGTCACGCGCTCATCCGCGACGGCGCCCGTCTCGTGGAACGCGCGAGCGACGTCCTCGAGGAACTGGGTTGGCTGGCGGACGGACGTGCCGGAGGGAGTGGAGATGGACCCGCCGCGGGCGCGTCCCTGCCCGCGATACTTGCGCGCGAGGACGGCATGACGCTCGATGACCTGCTGGCCGAGACGGGCCGCTCGTTGCCGGATTTATTGGCTGAACTGCTCGATCTGGAGCTTGCAGGGCTCGTGAGGCGCGACGGCGCCGGCCGGTTCTTGCCCTCGGAACGGAAGTGGTAACGTAGGTTCGCAACGCAATGTCCAAGCCCCTCGTCATCGTCGAATCGCCAGCGAAGGCCAGGACCCTGGCCCGGTTCCTGGGCAATCAGTACCGGGTCGAGGCCAGCGTCGGGCACGTGCGCGACCTGCCCGAGAACGCCAGCGAGGTCCCCAGGGAGATCAAGGACAAGCCCTGGGGTCGCATGGGCGTGGACGTGGACAACGGCTTCAAGCCCTACTACGTCGAGTCGGCCGACCGGAAGCCGCGGCTGCGGGAGTTGAAGGCGGCCGTCAGGGACGCCCCGGAAGTGCTGCTGGCGACCGACCCGGACCGGGAAGGCGAGTCGATCAGCTGGCATCTCCGCGAAGTGCTGAAGCCGAAGGCGCCGGTCAGGCGGATCGTCTTCCACGAGATCACCGAGGAAGCGGTGCGCGACGCGATGGCCCACGCCCGCGACATCGACCTGAAGCTGGTGGACGCGCAGGAGAGCCGGCGCATCCTGGATCGCCTGTACGGCTACATGCTCTCGCCGGTGCTCTGGAAGAAGGTGCAGACCGGCCTGAGTGCCGGGCGCGTGCAGAGTGTCGCGGTGCGCCTGATCGTCGAGCGGGAGGAGGAGCGCCGCGCGTTCCGGCGCAGCGCCTACTGGGATCTCGACGCCCGCCTTAAGTCCGGCGAGGCGCAGTTCACCGCCTCGCTCGTGAAGGTCGGTGCCGAGCGTGTCGCGACGGGCAAGGACTTCGATCCCACGACGGGCACCCTGACGAGCCGCAACGTCCGCCTCCTCGACGAGGCCGGTGCACGGGCGATGCGCGATGCGCTCGCCGGGCGCCTGCCCTGGGCCGTGACGTCCGTGGAGGAGAAGCCCACGACGCAGCGTCCGTCGGCGCCGTTCACGACGTCCACGCTGCAGCAGGAAGCCAACCGCAAGCTGGGATTCTCGGCCGACCGCACGATGCGCGCGGCGCAGCGGCTGCACGACGAGGGCGTCATCTCCTACCACAGGACCGACTCGACGACCCTCAGCGAGAAGGCGCTGCGCGAGGCGGCCCGCGCGATCGAGGGCCTCTACGGCGCCTCGTTCTACGGCGGCCCGCGGCAGTACCAGACGAAGGTGAAGAACGCCCAGGAAGCACACGAGGCGATTCGCCCGACCGACTTCGAGCAGACGCCGCAGTCGCTGCGGCTCCCGCCCGACGAAGCGCGCGTGTACGACCTGATCTGGAAGCGGACCGTGGCGTCTCAGATGGCCGACGCCCGCCTGCTCCGCACGACCCTCGAGATCACGGCCACGGGCGCCGATGGCACGCCGCACGTCTTCACGGCAACCGGCAAGGCCATCCAGTTCGCCGGATTCCTGCGTGCCTACGTCGAAGGCAGCGACGACCCGGCCAGCGAACTGGGCGACAAGGAGACGCTGCTGCCCAAGCTCGCGGTGGGCGACCGCGTGACGGCGCCTGGCGAGGGCCCGCTGACACTCGCGGGGCTCGACCCCAAGGCACACGAGACGCTGCCGCCGCCCCGGTATACCGACGCCTCCCTCGTCAAGCGCCTCGAAGACGACGGCATCGGGCGCCCGTCCACGTATGCGTCGATCATCCAGACCATCGAGCGCCGCGGATACGTCTGGCGCCAGGGCAAGGCGCTCGTGCCGAGCTACACGGCGTTCGCGGTGACGCGGCTGCTGAAGGAGCACTTCTCGCAGCTCGTCGAACTGGGATTCACGAGCCGCGTCGAGGAGGATCTCGACCAGGTCTCCAATGGCACGCTCGATCGCACGAAGTTCCTCGAGCGGTTCTACGACGGCCAGGACGGATGGACGGGACTGCGCCACCTCGTGACGAACGAGGACCGCATCGACTACCCCGTGATCGAACTCGGCACCGAGCCGGTGTCGGGGCAGAAGGTCGTCATCCGCATCGGCAGATATGGCGCCTACGTCCAGCTCGGGGACGCCAACGCCTCGATTCCCGAAGACGTCGCGCCGGCCGACTTCACGCTGGAGCAGGCGCTCACGCTCCTGAAGGAGCGGACCCAGGGGCCGCAGAGCCTCGGCACCGATCCGGCGAGCGGCCTGGCGGTGTATGTGCTGACCGGGCGGTTCGGGCCCTACGTGCAGCTCGGCGAGCCGCCCGAGAAGGGCAGCAAGGAGAAGCCGCGGCGCGCGTCGCTCACGAAGAACGACAGGCCCGACACGATCACGCTGGAGCGCGCGCTCGAACTGCTCTCGCTCCCGCGGACGGTCGGACACGACGCCGAGGCCGGCGAGGACATCGTCGCCAACTTCGGGCGGTTCGGTCCCTACGTGAAGCGGGGGAACGAGTTCCGTTCGCTCGGTTCGGATGCCGAGGTCTTCTCGGTGACGCTCGACCAGGCCATCGAGCTCTTCAAGCAGGAGAAGAAGGGCCGTGGGCGGCAGGCCGCGACGCGTACGGTGCTGCGCGACGTCGGCATGCACCCGGAGTCGGGCGCGAAGGTCGAGATCCTCGAAGGGCGCTACGGCCCCTACGTCACCGACGGCACCACCAATGCCTCGGTCCCGAAGGACATCGTCGTCGATGCGCTGACGCTCGACGAGGCCGTCGGGTTGCTGAAGGCACGTGAAGGAGCGCCGGCGAAGAAGGGCCGTGGGCGCGCGCCGGCAAAGCGCGCGGCCGGTGCCTCACCTACGCGCAAGCGGGCGACGAAGCGGTCGGCCTGACCCAGGACGGTCACGTGGTTGTCACGATCATCGGCGGCGGCCTCGCGGGCAGCGAGGCGGCGTGGCAGGTGGCGGCGCGCGGCGTGCGCGTGCGGCTGCACGAGATGCGGCCCGCGCGACCGACGGCCGTCCATCAGGGTGACGGGCTCGCCGAACTCGTCTGCAGCAACAGCTTCAGGGGCGACAAGCTCGACAACGCAGTCGGCGTCCTCAAGGAGGAGATGCGGCGGCTCGGGTCGGTGATCATGCGCAGCGCCGACGCGACGCGCGTGCCGGCCGGTGCGGCACTCGCCGTCGATCGCAGGCTCTTCTCGGAAGCGGTGACCACGGCCGTCGCGTCGCACCCCCTGATAGAACTGGTGCGCGAGGAGGTGCCGTCGATCCCGGCGCCCGGAGCAACGGGCGGTCCCGTCATCGTGGCCACCGGCCCGCTCACTTCGGATGCGCTGTCGCAGGACATCGCCAGGCTCGTCGGTGCCGAGCACCTCTCGTTCTACGACGCCATCAGCCCGATCGTGCTTGCCGAATCGATCGACATGTCCATCGTCTACCGCGCCTCGCGGTGGGGCCGGAGCATCCGACGTGAGGCCCTCCCGGACACGCCGGGCGCTGCCTGCGGCGTGGACGATGGCGAGGGAGACTACCTGAACTGCCCGATGACCGAGGCGGAGTACCGTGCGTTCCACGACGCACTGCTCGGCGCCGAGTCGGCCACCGTCCGCGACTTCGACAAGGCGCAGTTCTTCGAGGGCTGCCTGCCGATCGAGGTCATGGCGCGGCGCGGCGCGGACACGCTGCGATTCGGTCCGATGAAGCCCGTGGGCCTGCCCGACCCGCGCACGGGACGCATCCCGTTCGCGGTCGTCCAGTTGCGGCAGGACACGATTGCCGGCGACCACTACAGCCTCGTGGGCTTCCAGACGCAGATCAAATGGGGGGAGCAGGCGCGCGTGCTGCGGATGATCCCGGGTCTCGGACAGGCCGAGTTCGTCCGCTTCGGCATGGTGCACCGCAACACCTACGTCAACGGCCCGACGATCCTGCGTCCGACGTGGCAGGTGCGGACGCGCGACGACCTGTTGCTTGCCGGGCAGGTCTCGGGTGTCGAGGGGTACGTGGAGTCGGCCGCCTCGGGGCTGCTCGCGGGCATCAACGCCGCGCGGATCGCGCTCGGCCAGCCGTGCACCGAGGCGCCGCGCGAGACGGCCATCGGCGCGCTTGCCTACTACGTCTCGCACGCGGCGGCGGCGCACTACCAGCCGTCGAACATCACGTTCGGCATCATGCCGCCACTTGCCGACCCACCCGCTCGCGCCGGGCGCCGTGCCGGCGGGCCGGGCCGGAAGGAACAGCGCAAGGAGGCGCTCGCGCAGCGCGCGCTGCGGGCGCTCGACGACTGGCGGGCTTCCCTCGATGCGGTGACGGCGACCGCGTCCTCCTGACGTGCGACGCGGCAGGCGCGCCCAGGTCGAGTCGCGCGAGATCGATGCGTCCTCGGCATTGCGTGATGCAATTCGCGGGTTCACCGAGCACCTCGCGCTGAACCGCAACGCGTCCCCGCACACGGTGCGCAACTACGAGGGCGACCTCGTGCAGTTCCTCTACTTCCTCGGCGCCTCGACGTCCACGCCGCGCCACGAACTCACGCCGGCGCACGTCACGCCCGACGCCATCCGCGGCTTCCTCGGCGAACTGCACGCCCGCGGCAACTCGCGCGCGTCCGCCGCGCGGCGCATCTCAGCCATCCGCAGTTTCGCGCGCTACCTGCGCCGCGAAGGCGTGCGCGACGACGACCCCGTCGCGCTCGTGGGCAGCCCGCGGCGCGAGCAGCGGGTACCGCAGGTGCTGTCGGTAGACGACGTCACGGCGCTCATCGAGACACCCGACGTCGCGACACCGCTCGGGCGCCGCGATCGCGCGATGCTCGAGTTGTTCTACGCCTCAGGGCTCCGGCTGTCGGAACTCGTGGGGCTCGACGTCGACGACGTGAACCTCTCGTCGCGGATGGTGCGGGTGATGGGCAAGGGGCGCAAGGAGCGGCTCGTGCCGTGCCACCAGCGGGCCGCCGATGCGGTGCGCACGTGGTTGAAGGACCGCCACGCGCTCGTCGAAGGAGGAGCCGACCCGCGCGGCAGGGACGCGAGTGCGCTCTTCGTGAACTACCGCGGCACGCGGCTCACACCGCGCAGCGTGCATCGCCTCGTCACGCGCTACGTCGGTCTCTGCACGTCGCGCTACGGCATCAGCCCGCACGCCCTGCGCCACTCGTTCGCGACACACCTGCTCGAACGCGGCGCCGACCTGCGCGCCATCCAGGAACTGCTCGGTCACGTCGAGTTGACGACGACGCAGCGGTACACGCAGGTGGACGTCCAGCACCTGCTCGACGTGTACCGGGCCGCGCATCCCAAGGCGAAGTCGGAAGTCTGAAGTCGGAAGTCGGAAGGAAAGTCGGAAGGCTGAAGTCTGAAGGAAAGTCGGAAGGCTGAAGTCTGAAGGCTGACGAAAGCGGGAGAGCGCTGCGGGAGCGGCGCCCCCGCTACATGACCATCGGCGTGCCGGCCATCGGCATCCGGCGGGCGCGCGGGAAGTCGATGCCGAGCGTCTTGATCTTGTAGTTCATGACGCGCGGACTGATCGAGAGCAGTTCCGCGGCGTCCTTCTGCACCCAATTGGCCATCTTCAGCGCTTCGATGACGGCCTGCCGCTCGATCTCCTCGAGGGGGATGCCCTGGGGCGGGATCTTCACGGCAGTCATGGGGCCGTCGTGGTCCGTGGTGCCCGAGCCGCCGAGGCGCAGGTCGTCGGCGCTGATCAGGCGCGAATCGCACAGGAGCGCGGCACGCTCGATCGTGTTCTCGAGCTCGCGGATGTTGCCGGGCCAGTTGTAGCGCATCAGCAGCTTCAGCGCCTCGGGCGTGACGCCCTCGATGCGCTTCTTCAGTTCCACGGCGAACCGCTTGATGAAGAAGTTGGTGAGCGCCGGGATGTCCTCCTTGCGGTCGCGCACCGGCGGCATCTCGATCTGCACGACGTTCAGGCGGTAGTACAGGTCCTCGCGGAACTGGCCCTGCTCCACCATCGCCGCCAGGTTGCGGTTGGTCGCGGCGATGAGGCGCACGTCCACGCGGATCGTCCGCGTGCCGCCGAGCCGCTCGAACTCGTGCTCCTGGAGCACCCGCAGGATCTTTGCCTGCGTGTTGGCGCTCATGTCGCCGATCTCGTCGAGGAACAGCGTGCCGCCGTCGGACTGCTCGAAGCGGCCGATGCGCTGCTTGTCGGCACCGGTGAAGGCCCCGCGCTCGTGGCCGAACAACTCCGATTCGAGCAGGTTCTCCTGCAGCGCCGCGCAGTTGACCTTGACGAAGTTGCGCGCCGCGCGCAGCGAGTTGTGATGGATGGCGCCGGCAATCAGCTCCTTGCCGGTGCCGGTCTCGCCATTGATCAGCACGGTGGTGTTGCTCTTGGCCACCTTGCGGACCACGTCGAGCACGCGCTGGAGCGCGCCGCTGGCGCCGATGATGTTGTCGAACTGGTAGATGCCACCCTGCTCGTGGCGGAGGTAGTCGACCTCGTTGCGCAGGCGCCGGTGCTCGAGCGCCTTGTCGATCTTGACCTCCATCTCCTCGATCTCGAACGGCTTGGGCACGTAGTCGAAGGCGCCGATCTTCATCGCCTCGACCGCCGTGTGCACCGAGCCGAACGCGGTCATCAGGATGACGGCCGTCTGCGACTGCAGCGCCTTGGCCGTGCGCAGCACGTCGAGCCCGTCGCTGCCGCCCATCTTCAGGTCGCTGAGCACGACGTCGAAGTTGGTCTCGTGCAGCCGCTCGATGGCGACGTTGCCATTGGCCGCCTCGGTCACTTCGTGTCCCGCCTCGACGAGGGCGCGGGCAAGTGCGCGGCGGAGGGAATCGTGGTCGTCGGCAACGAGTATGCGGCCCATGGAGGTCTCGTGGGAAAGTCAGAAGTCGGAAGTCAGAAGTTCAAAGGAAAGGACCCGGTGCCTGTTCATCGCGGCCGCGGCCCTCCCGGGGCGCCGTCGTCGGGCAGGCGCGGCGGCGTTGCTTCGACCGGCGGCGCAAACGGCAGCAGCAGCCGGAAGCAGGTGCCGATGCCGTCGGGACCGGGAGACACGCTGATGCGCCCGTCGTGGGCGTCGATGACCTTCCGGACGATGGCGAGGCCGAGGCCCGACCCGCGCGGCTTGGTCGTGAAGAACGGGTTGAAGATGCGCTCGCGCATCGACTCCGGGATCCCCGGCCCATCGTCGGTGATGGTGATCTCGACGCCGGGGCCCGGCGGATGCTCCGGGCCCTGCGGCAGCGGCAGCCGGTCGAGCGCGGTGGCTTCCACGAGCAGCCGTCCGGTGCCGTCGAGCGCCTCGAGCGCGTTCGTGAGCAGGTTCGTGAACACCTGCCGCAGCTGATGCCCGTCGCCCTGCACCGCCGGCAGGCCGTCCGGCACGTCCACGCTCACGGCGACGCTGCGCCTTGGCACGAGGCTGCCGGCCATCAGCAGCGAGTCCTGGACCAGCGCGCCAACCGACACGTCCTCCACGTGCAGCCGCACCGGTCGCACGAAATCGAGCACCTCGAGGACGATCGCATTGGCCATCTTGGCCTCCGCGATGATGTCGCCGAGCATCGTCTGCGCCTCGGCGTTGTCGGCAAGACGCCGCTTGAGCAGGCCGGCCATCACCTCGATGCCGGCCAGCGGGTTCTTCACCTCGTGGGCAATGGCGGCCGCCATCTCGCCGAGCGCCGCAAGGCGATCGCGCAGCCGCTCGCGCTCCTCGAGCTGCTCGACGCGGGTGAGGTCGCGGAAGAACAGCGCCGCCCCCGTCACCTCGCCGAGCCCGTCGCGCACGAGCGAGAGCGTGAAGCCGATGGACCGGCCCGTGTGCGCCAGCCTGACCTCGGCGCGGTTGGGCAGCGGGTCGGTGCCGAACGCGCCCTCGAGCACACGGACCATTTCGGGGACGTCGGCAAGGACGAGCGCGATCGGACGGCCGACATCGTGCGGTCCCGGGAGCATGTCGAGCGACGCATACGCGGCGTCGTTGATCGCGACGAGCCGGCCATCGCGGCGGATCACGATCACCCCGTTGCGCATGCCCGAGATCAGGTCCCGATAGAAGCGCTCGGGCACGATCTCGTCATGGGAACGCTCGGCGGTTGCCGGGCGGTTCAGGGGATGCGTGTGCGCAGGCGACGAATTCGGCTGTTGCGAGAGCATGGATCTGCTGCCGCATTACATTCAAGGTGTGTGCCGATTACGGAAACGCACGAAACGCCCAGAACTGTGATCGTGGAAGCGCCAGGTGTCCATAACTTTGGATACGGCACCCATCCGGACCTGTAACCCGATGTCGAAAACTGTCGCTAGACGACGATCGGACGATGTGCGGGGTGGTGTCAGGAGGGTGAGGGAGGGGCCGATTCGAGGAGGGCTTCCCATTCGGCCATGCGGTCGCCGACCTCCCACATGAGCGCCTGATGCCGGTCGATCACGGGCCTCGAGGCCTCCGAGTCCTCATAGAAACCGGGCTGGGCCATCCTGGCCTCGAGGGCCTTGATCTCCCGCTCGCACTCCGCAACCCGGGCCTCCACCCGCGTGACGCGCGTCTGGTGGGCCTCCCACGCGCGGCGCACCCGGCGCTGCTCGGCTTCCTGCCGCTTGCGCTCCTCGCGGTCACGGGCGGGGGGGACCTCCGGCTGTCCCAGCGTGGCCGTGGGTGTCCGTGTCGCCTCCGCCGACGATCGTCCCGATTCGCGCGAATCGTCCGCCCGGCGCGCGCGAGCTGCCGACGGACCGGCATCCGGGATCGGCGCCGCGACACCCGAGGAGGGGGCTGCGGCGCGCTGCGCCTGGCTCCAGCGGTACTCCTCGTACGTGCCGGGGTAGACGAGGGCCTGGCCGTGGCCCACGGCGACGATCTTCGTCGCGAGCCGGTCCACGAAGTAGCGGTCGTGCGAGACGAGGATCAGCGTGCCGGTGAAGTGCTCGAGCGCATCGAGCAGCACGTCCTTCGAGTCGAGGTCCAGGTGGTTTGTGGGCTCGTCGAGGAGCAGGAGGTTCGCCGGCCGCAGCAGCATGCGCGCCACCGCCAGGCGGGTGCGCTCGCCGCCCGAGAGCACGCCCGCCTTCTTGTAGACGTCATCGCCCGCGAAGAGGAAGCCGCCGAGGATGTTGCGGATCATCGGCACCATGTGCATCGGCGACCCGTCGGCAAGCGTCTCGTAGACCGTGCGCGACGGGTCGAGCCGGTTGGCCTCGTCCTGCGCGAAGTACTGCATGACGACCTGGTGGCCTTCGGTCCGGGTCCCGGCGTCGGGCGCCTCGGTGCCCGAGAGCATCCGCATCAGCGTGGACTTGCCGGCGCCGTTGGGGCCGACGAGGGCGACGCGGTCGCCGCGTTCGACGAGGAGCGAGAGGTCCTCGAAGATCACCTTCTCGTCGTAGCGCTTGCTCGCGTGCGCGAGCTCGAGGACCGCCCGCCCGCTCCGTGCGCAATCGGGGAACGTGAAGTGGACCTTCTTGCGCTCGGGCGGCACGTCGATCGGCACGACCTTTTCGAGCGCCTTGATCCGGCTCTGCACCTGGGCGGCCTTGGTGGCCTGGTAGCGGAACCTGTCGATGAACATCCGGATGCGGGCGACCTCCTCGTCCTGCTCGCGCTTCATCGTCCGCAGGCGATCCATGCGCGCCTCGTGCTCGCGCAGGTAGAACGAGTAGTTCCCCTGATAGTCGGTGATCGTGCGGAGGCTGAGGTCGGCGATGCGCGTCACGACCGCGTCGAGGAAGTAGCGGTCGTGCGAGACGAGGATGACGGCACCCGGATATGCGGCCAGGTACTCCTCGAGCCAGTTGCGGGCGTCGAGGTCGAGGTGGTTCGTCGGCTCGTCGAGCAGCAGCAGGCCCGGCCGCTGGAGCAGCAGCTTGGCGAGTGCGATGCGCATCTGCCAGCCGCCCGAGAACGCCTCGGTCGGCCGACCCATGTCGGCGTCTTCGAACCCGAGCCCGCGCAGCACGGTGCCGACGCGCTGGTCCATCGTGTAGCCATCGAGCCGGCGGAAGTCGTCCTGTGCCTCGCTGTACCGGACGAGCACGGCCTCATGGGCCGCCTCGTCGAGGGTGACGTCGGCGAGCTGGCCCTCGAGCCGGTGCAGCTCCTCCTGGAGGGCGAGCAGCGGGCCGAACGCCTGGCGAGCCTCGTCGACAAGCGTGCGTCCGCCGTACTCCAGCCCGTCCTGGGGCAGGTAGCCGATCGTCAGGTCGGCGGGTGTCACCACCTCGCCGGTGTCGGGCTCGTCGAGGCCGGCAAGCATCTTCAGCAGCGTCGTCTTGCCGGCGCCGTTCGGGCCACACAGGCCGACGCGATCGCGGGCGTTGAGCTGCCAGGTGACGTCGTCCAGGAGGACGCGATCGGCAAAGGCCTTGCGGAGGCCGACCAGCTGCAACATCCCGACGATCGTAGCAGGCAGGTGGCCGCACCCTTGCACTACCCTCGGCAGGAGCGTGCCGAAATGTCCGTATCTGTCCTCACCGGAGACCAGTTGGGCTCCCTCGACGCCGTCGAGCCGACCATTTCCCACCCCGTGCGTCAGAAGAACAGGACACGGGGAGGCGATGCCCCGGGACCTGCTGCGCAGCAGATGACGTCCACAGACGAGGAGCTCGTTGCCCGCTCGGCGGGTGGCGACATCGACAGCTTCAACCAGCTCGTCGTGCGCTGGGAGCGGCCGATCTATGCCCTGGCCTACCGGGTGATCGGGCGCGAGGAAGAGGCGCGCGACGTGGTCCAGGAGGCGTTCCTCCGGGCGTATCGCTCGCTCGGTGGCTTCCGCGGGCAGGCGAAGTTCTCGTCCTGGTTGTATCGGATTACCCTGAACCTCTGCCGGGACTGGATCCGCCGGCAGAAGCGGGCGCCGTTCGTGGAGACGCCCGAGGGTGTGGACGTGATCGAACTTGCCGGCGAGCATGGGCCGGTCGAGTCGGTCGAGGATCTGGTGGCGCGCCGGGACCTGGGCGCCGTCGTGAACCGTGCGATGGCGGCGCTCAGCGAGGATCAGCGCAAGGCCATCGTCCTCAAGGAATATCAGGGGCTGACCTTCCAGGAGATCGCCGATCTGCTGGACTGCCCCTTGAGTACGGTGAAGACCCGGCTCTATCAGGGGCTGGTCGTGCTCCGGCGCGAGCTGGAGCGGCAGGGCATCACGGCTGACGTGGTGCTGCCGCATGCACGGCCGGCGTCTGGCGCCGAGTCGCGCCGACGCTGATGGCAACGTGATGACCGACGCGACCCGGTGCCCTGACCCCGATGCCCTCCTCGTGCTGCTGTACGACGACGAGGGAGAACCCGGCGAGAGGGCAGCCCTCGAATCACACCTGGTTGCGTGTCCGTCCTGTACGGATGCCCTGAAATCGCTCGATGCGACCCGGGGGGTGCTTGGCGCCTGGCACGCTCCACGACTCCCGCTCGGGTTCGCCGTCGTGCGCACACCGGCGCCGTCTCTCACGGGGCGGCTCCTCCGGGGCAGCGGCCTCGCGGCCGCCGCCGTGCTCGTGCTGGCAGCCGCCAGCAGTCTCGCCCAGCTCCAGATCACCTACGACGCCACCGGCCTCCACATCACGACGGGCGGCGCCAGCAACGCCGCGGTGCAGACCGTCGCGGCAACCCCGGCCACACCTGCGGCACTTGGCGCGCCCGGGAGTGCTCCCGTCACCGCCGCGAGCGCTTCCGCCTCCCCCGCGAGCTGGGTGGATGCGGCGGGCAAGTCGGACGCGCCCTGGCGCGCCGACCTCGAACTCGTGGCCAGCCAGTTGCGCGCGGAGCTCGAGCGCGCGGCCAGCGAGGCACGTGAGGGGCGCACCGCGCTGGCGATGCGCGTCGCCGTGCCACCGGCGCCCCAGCCTGCGAGCCGGTCGATGTCCGACACCGAGCTGCTGAAGCGGGTCCAGGACCTGCTCGACCAGAGCGAGGTCCGGCAGCAGCAGAACCTGGCGCTGCGGGTCACGGAGCTCGGCCGTCAGTTCGAGTTGGCCCGCCAGGCCGACATCGTCCAGGTGGAGCAGACGCTCACGCGCATCGAGCGGCAGCGCAACGAGCTGTTGCGCCGGGTGGCCGCGACACAGCCGCGGCCCTGACCCGCGCGTCTTTACTTCCGTGCCAGCGGTGATGCAGTTGCCTCGTCGCCCCGTTGCGGGCGTCCCGATCCCGTCCTGGAGGCCCTGGCGGGTCGCGGCCGGCCTGTTCGTGGCCGCCACGGCCGTCGCGAGTGCCGGACCGGTCGGGGCCCAGGGTCCGGCGGCTCCTCCGGCGGCGGGCGGTCCCGTCGCGCATGTCGATGCCGGGCGAGGCGCGGCCCTCACGGCTCGTTATCACGTGCGACAGATGGAGAACGTGCTGGAGCACGCCGTCCAGCACGCGGCCGACATGATGCGCCGGCGCCTTGCGAGCTTCACGCCGGACGTGCTCGCGCTCGCCGGTGCGCCGCGCGCCCAGGGTTTCCGCATCGACGGCTATGGCTTGTTCTTCTCCGTCGAAGTGCCCCGCCTCAGCGAAAGCGTCACCTGGGCGTTGCGCGTCCTGAGCCAGGATCGCGACGAACGCGTGCTGGCCTCCCTCCAGAAGGCGGCGGCGGCCGAGGCCGATCCCGTGGTGCGTGCGGACCTCGAACGCGCCATGCGCACGATTCAGCTCCAGCACGCCGCGCCGGCCGGCATGCCGGTGCAACAGCCCGCGGAGTCGGTGGCTGCCGCCAGGGGCGGTGCCCCGCGCGCGACCATGAGCGCGGCGCCGGTGGGCGACCCCGCGCCGGAGCAGGCGGCGGGCCCGCAGTCGTTCGAGCCGAGTGCCGCCTACGAGGACGAAGTGAAGCGGGCGCTCGTGGACGCCGTGCTCGACTACGCCAGTTCGCTGCAACTTCCCGCGGAGGAATGGGTGACGGTGGCTGCGCGCGACGCCGGGTACGTCGCGTTCCCCGATGCACTCACCGACATGGTCACGGTCACGCTCAGCATCCGCGTGGCCGATCTCGCCGAGTTCCGCGCACAGCGGCTCACGCGCGACGAGGCTCGCGGGCGGGTCCTCGTGCGTGAGTTCTGAATGCTAGAATCCGCGCATGTTTCGCATGGATCGCCGCTCGTTCGTGCTCGCAGCATCATGTCTGCTCATGGCTGGCTGCGGGGGCTCGGCCTCCGTGCAGGAAGCCCTCGAGATCTCCGACGTCAAGACCGGATATGACGATGGCGGGCGAGAGGCCGGGCAGAACCGGCTGCTGCCGACGATCTCGTTCCAGGTCCGCAACAAGGCCGACGCGGCCATCCGCAGCGTGCAGTTCAATGCCGTCTTCCGCGTGATAGGCGACCCCGAGGAGCTGGGCGCCCAGCTCGTCCTCGGCATCGACCACAACGGCCTCCCGGCAGGGCAATCGGCCGGGCCGTTCGTGCTGCGGTCGATGTTCGGCTACTCCGGCGAGCAGGCGCGCGTGGAGATGTTCCAGCACGAGGGCTTCAAGGACGTGCAGGTGGAGCTCTTCGCCAAGCAGGGCAGCGCGCAGTGGGTGAAGCTCACCGAGCAGGTCGTCGAGCGCCAGCTCCTCGCCATCGCGCCGGCGGCCGCCAAGTGAGCGCGGCGCCGGCTCCCGTCCCCACGTCGCCGCCACCCGCGCAAGGCTTCCTCGAGCGTCGCCTCTCGGCGTGGGACGCCGCGGCCGTCGTCGTCTCCAACGTCATCGGCGGCGGCATCCTCTTCATGCCCGCCATCGTCGCCGGCATGGTCGGCAACGCGGGCGCGATGCTCGCGGTCTGGCTCATCGGCGGCGTGCTCGCCTTCGCGGGGGCGATGGCCTATGCGGAGCTCGCGGCCCTCCGGCCGCGATCGGGAGGCGAGTACGTCTACCTGCGCGAGGCGTTCGGCCCGCTCGCGGCGTTCCTCACGGGGTGGACGTCGTTCGTGGCCGGCTTCTCCGGCGCGATTGCGGCAAACGCGGTCGGCCTCACGGGGTTCCTCGGGCGGTTCTTCCCGGCCGCGGCCGATCCGACGCCGTGGGCGAGCCTGCCGATCGGTCCCGTCACGCTCTCGCTCTCGCCGCAGTCGATCGTCGCGCTGACGGCGGTCTTCGCCCTCTCGGCCGTCCATGCTCTCGGCATCGGCCCGGGGCGCATCGTCCAGAACGTCCTCGCGCTCGTGAAGGTGCTCACGCTGCTCGTCTTCGTCGCGGCCGGCCTCTCGATCGGCAATGGATCGGCGGCGCATTTCAGCGCGGGCGGGGAGTGGGCGGTGTCGGGGCTGCTGCTGGCGCTGATCCCGGTGATGTTCAGCTATTCCGGCTGGAACGCCGCGTCCTACATTGCCGAGGAGATCAAGGATCCGGGACGCAACGTGCCGCGTGCCCTGGCGCTCGGCACGCTCGCGGTGGTGATCGTCTACGTCGCGATGAACGTCGTCTACCTCTACGCGCTCGACGTCGAGGCCATGGCCGCCGTGGACGTCCGCATTGTCGATGCCGCGGCCGACGTGCTGTTCGGGCCGCGGATAGCCGACGTGCTCACCGTCGTCAGCATGCTGATCGTGCTCGGCAGCATCAGCGCCAACGTGTTTGCGGGGCCCCGCGTGTACTACGCCATGGCCCGGGACGGGCTGTTCCTGCAGGCGGCGGCGCGTGTGCACCCGCGCACCCACACGCCGGCCTTCTCGATCGCGGCGCAGGCCGTGTGGAGCGCGGTGCTCGTGCTCACCGGGACGTTCCAGCAGCTCGTGACCTACACCGGGTTTGCCGTCGTGCTCTTTGCCGGCGTGGCGGTGCTGGCGCTCTTCGTCCTGCGGCGCCGGGAGCCGGACGCGCCGAGGCCGTTCAAGGCGCTCGGGTACCCGGTTGCGCCCGGGTTGTTCGTGATCGCGAGCGCCGCGATGGTGATCAACGCGATCTGGCGCGAGCCGCTGCCGTCGCTCGGCGGGATGGCGATCCTGGCGGCCGGCATCCCCGTCTACTGGTTCTTCCGCCGCCGCTAGTTCGTTGCCTGCGGCGGACGGCTCGTACCGCGCCGCACCTACTGGCGTTTCAGATCGGCCCTGTAGGTGGTCGTCTGGCCCTCGACGATGACGACGTCGAAGGTCAACGGTTCGTACCCGGGCGCCCGGACCTCGACGGTGTGCGGCCCGATGGCAATCTTCAGCTTCTGCATCGCGCCGTCGAAGTCGTCCACGAGGCCGGCATAGTAGCCGTCCACCAGGACTTCGGCCTCACGCGGCGAGATTCGCAGGCGCAAGCCGCCATTCGGGGCGCTGGGGTCGAGCGGGTTCGGCACGCCGCTCGCCTGCGAGGACTGTCCGCCACCGGTGCTCGCGGCACCGCTGCTGCTCCAGCCGCCCCCGCCACCACCACCCCAGTAGGGGTCCACCCACGGATACCCGTAGCCGCCATACCCGCCATACCCGCCATACCCGCCATACCCGCCGTAGTATCCGCTCCACATCCACGGATCCCAGAGGTAGCCGAGCGCCAGGCCGCCGTAGCCCCAGGGGTAGAAATACCAGCTGTCGGGGCCGTAATAGATCGGCCCGGAGATGATCGGGGGCAGCGTCGCCACCGACCCGCGCGGCACGGCGTAACCGGTGACCGGCGCGCCGCCGCGTGCCCGCGAGTACGGCGGCACGGCCACGCCTCCGCGGCCGGCCTCGCCCGACGCCCGTGCGGGCCGACGACCACTGCTTGCCGGTCGCGACGGCTCGCTCGGACGCGATCTTGCCGTGCTGCCGCCGCCCCATGGCGAACTGCCGCCATCACGGGGCGTCGCGACCCGTCCCGTCGATCCGCCGCCACTGCTCGAACCGCCACCCGAGGATGACCCGCCGCCCCCGCCGCCGGGATTGCGCGGACGCTGGTCGGCGAGCACCGGGCTGGCGCTCAGCACGAAACCGGCAAGGACCGTCGTGAGGATGAATGCTCGCTTCATGATGGGCTCCGAATGTCTCACCCACATTCGTGCAACAAGCCTGCCACGAGTGCTGCACGGATACACGGAATGCAGGAGGCTCCCGGCTCGGAGCTGTCCCCGGGAAGGCTCAGTCCGCGTCGCCGGAGCAGGACACTGCGAGGGCTTCGCCCGGCTCGCAGGCCGGCAGGGTAGGATAGAGCGCCCGTGAGCCGCGCCCGACCGATCCTCGTCAGTATCCTCCTCGCCAGTATGCTCCCGATCGCGGCCGCCTGCGGGAAGAAGGGGCCGCCGCTCGCGCCGCTTCGCCCCGCTCCCGGGCCCGTCACCGATCTTGCCGGGACGCGGCTTGCCGACACGGTCCAGCTTCGCTTCACCATCCCGGCCGCCAATGCCGACGGCACCACGCCGGCCGACCTCGCGTACGTGGACGTCTACGCCCTCACCGGGAAGGCCGAGGGTCCGCTCGGACGGGCCCTGACGGTCCGCGAACTCGAGACGCTGGCGACACGCATCGCGCGCGTGGACGTCCAGCCACCGCCGCTCGACGTCGAGGGCGACGAGGCCGCACCCGTGCCGGCCGATCCCGCGGCGGTCCCCGCCGACCCCCGCCCCGTGCAGGGGGCGGTCGTCACGGTCGAGGAAGTGCTGACCGACGCGATCCGGACGACGGTCTTCGAGCATCCGGACGCGGCGAAGGCCGAGCAACTGCGCGCGCGCGTCGAGGACGCGCTCGACGAGGACGAGAAGCCCGTGCCGACGACGGACGGATCCGGCCGCACGCTGCTCTGGCCGCAGCCGACCCCCGAGCTCTCGCGGCAGTACATCGTCGTCGGCTACTCGACCCGCGGCCGGGCCGGTGCGCCGACCACCCCGCTGCCGGTGCCCCTCGTGCCAGCGCCGCCCGTGCCGCCGGCACCGGCGGTCTCGCACGATGCGGCCGCGTTCACCGTGACGTGGACGACCCCGCCGGGCGTGCAGTTGCCGGTGCAGCCGACGGTGACGGTCGAATCCTACAAGGAGGCCGTCAACGCGGGCACCGAGGACGCGCTGCTGCCGGCTCGCGCGATCGTCACCTATGGCACGCCGCACGGCTACCGCGTGTACCAGGTGGCCGGGCCGGATGCCGCGGCGACGCCAGCCGGCGCCCCGCTGAACCCGGCGCTGCTCGAGTCGCCGTCGTTCGTGGACCGGCGCATGGAGTTCGGCGTGCCGCGCTGTTACGCGGTGCGGACGGTGGAGCCGCGCGGCGCCATCACGATCGAGAGCCCGCTCTCGCCGGTGACGTGCGTGACGGCGGTGGACACGTATCCGCCGCCGGCGCCGACCGGACTTGTCGCGGTCGGCAGCGAGGGCGGCGTGTCGCTGCTGTGGGAGCCGGTGACGGCGCCCGACCTGGCGGGCTACCTCGTGCTCCGCGGCGTCGAGGGCGAGACGCTCGCACCCATCACGCCGACGCCGGTCGTCGAGGCGACCTATCGCGACACCACGGCGCAGCCCGGCGTGATGTACGTCTATGCCGTCGTCGCGGTGGACAAGGCGACGCCGGCCAACCCGAGTCCCGAGAGCAACCGCGTGAGGGAGACCGCACGGTAAGGCACATGGCGAGGATCTACAGGACGGCCGCGGGATACATCGTGGAGGACGGCGGCGCGCACCGCGTGCTCGAGGGCGATCCCTTCGGCACGTGGAGCGCGGGCGCCGAGGTGGGCGCCCCATCGACGGTGCTGGCGCCGGTGGTGCCCTCGAAGATCGTGTGCGTCGGCTTGAACTACAAGGACCACGCCGCCGAGCAGGGCAAGCCGCTGCCGGCCGAGCCGCTGATCTTCCTCAAGCCGTCCACGGCCATCGTCGCCGACGGCGAGCCGATCGTGATCCCCGACGGCATCGGACGCGTGGACTACGAGTCGGAGCTTGCCGTCGTGATCGGGCGCCGCGCGACGCGCGTGCGCGAGGCCGACGCGCTGGCGCACGTGCTCGGGTACACGTGCATGAACGACGTCAGCGCACGCGACCTGCAGAAGAAGGATGGCCGCTACACGCGTGCAAAGGGGTTCGACACGTTCGCGCCGCTCGGGCCGTGCATCGCCACCGGACTCGATGCGGGCGACCTGCCCGTGCAGGGCCTCGTCAACGGCATCGTCAGGCAGGACTCGAGCACGCGCGAGCTCATCTTCCCCGTGGCGACGCTGATCGCGTACATCTCGCACATCATGACGTTGCTGCCCGGCGACGTCGTCTCGACCGGCACGCCGGCGGGCATCGGGCCGCTCGAGCGTGGCGACGAGGTCACGGTGCGGGTCGGCGGGATCGGCGATCTCCGCAACCCGGTGCGATAAGGTAGGGCCATCAGGAGGACGCACGCATGAAGTTCTTCGTCGATACAGGCAACATCGCGGACATCACCCGCCTGCACGCACTCGGCATCATCGACGGGGTCACGACGAACCCGTCGTTGATGGCCAAGGAGAAGCAGGATCCCGACGCCATCCTGCAGCAGATCTGCGACATCGTGCAGGGGCCCGTCAGTGGTGAGGTGGTGGCCACCGACTACGAGGGCATGCTGCGCGAGGGCCGCCACCTGCGCGGTATCTCGGAGCACATCGTCGTCAAGGTGCCGTTCACGCCGGCCGGCGTGCAGGCGTGCAAGACACTCACCGAGGAAGGCACGCGCGTCAACGTCACGCTCGTGTTCTCGGCGGCACAGGCGCTCATCGCCGCCAAGGTCGGCGCCTATTTCGTGAGTCCCTTCGTCGGGCGACTCGACGACATCGCCACCGACGGCATGTCGCTCATCGGCGACATCGTCGAGATCTACGACAACTACGAGTTCACGACGCAGGTGCTCGTGGCGAGCACGCGCAGCCCGATGCACATCGTGCAGGCGGCAAAGCTCGGCGCCGACATCTGCACCTGCCCGCCGGCGGTGCTCGACGCGCTGTTCAAGCACCCGCTGACCGACATCGGCCTCGAGCGCTTCCTGAAGGACTGGGAGAAAGCGCAGCAGCAATAGGCCATGAACCAGCCCGGTCCGTCCGCACGCCTCGCGGCGCTCGAGGCGCGTGCCGCGCTCGGCGGCGGCGCCGAGCGCATCGCCCGCCAGCACCAGGCGGGCAAGCTCACGGCGCGCGAGCGCATCGAGCGCCTCTTCGATCCCGGGACGTTCGACGAGGTGGACAAGCTGGTGGTGCACCGATGCCGCGACTTCGGCATGGAGGCGCACCAGGTGCCGGGCGACGGGGTCGTCTGCGGCAGCGGGCGTGTGGACGGCCGCATCGTCTATGCGTTCGCGCAGGACTTCACGGTGTTCGGCGGGTCGTTGTCGGAGACCAACGCCGCGAAGATCTGCAAGGTGATGGACCAGGCCCTGAAGGTGGGCGCGCCGATCGTCGGGCTGAACGACTCGGGCGGCGCGCGGATCCAGGAGGGCGTGGCGTCGCTTGCAGGGTACGCCGACATCTTCCTGCGCAACACGCTGGCGTCGGGCGTCGTGCCGCAGATCTCCGCAATCCTCGGGCCGTGCGCCGGCGGCGCCGTCTACTCGCCGGCCATCACCGACTTCACGATCATGACCGAGCACACGAGCTACATGTTCGTGACCGGGCCCGACGTGATCCGCACGGTGACCCACGAGGACGTCAGCAAGGAGGAGTTGGGCGGGGCGATGACCCACAACGCCCGGAGCGGCGTGGCGCACTTCGCGGTCCACGACGACGAGGCCGCGCTCGCGCTCGTGCGCGACCTGCTCGCCTACCTGCCGTCGAACAACCTGGACGACGCGCCAGTCCTCGTCAACGGCGACCCGCCCGATCGCGAGGTGCCGGAACTCGACGCGCTCGTGCCCGAGTCGCCCAACCAGCCGTACGACATGCACGGCGTCATCGGCGCGGTCGTCGACGAGGGCGTGTTCCTCGAGGTGCAGCAGCACCACGCGAAGAACATCATCGTCGGATTCGCGAGGATGGGCGGGCGGACGGTGGGAGTCGTGGCGAACCAGCCGGCGCACCTCGCGGGCACGCTCGACATCGACGCGTCGGTGAAGGGCGCGCGGTTCGTCCGGTTCTGCGACGCGTTCAACATCCCACTCGTGACCTTCGAGGACGTGCCGGGCTTCCTGCCGGGCACCGTGCAGGAGTTCGGCGGCATCATCCGGCACGGCGCGAAGCTGCTGTTCGCATATGCCGAGGCCACCGTGCCCAAGATCACCGTCATCACCCGCAAGGCGTATGGCGGGGCCTACTGCGTGATGTCGAGCAAGCACCTGCGCACCGACGTCAACCTCGCATGGCCGACCGCCGAGATCGCCGTGATGGGACCGGAGGGCGCCGTCAACGTCCTCTACAGGCGCGAGCTCGAGACGGCCGACGATGCGGCCGCCGTGCGGGCCGCGAAGGTGCAGGAGTTCCGTGAGGCGTTCGCCAACCCCTACGTTGCCGCGACGCGCGGCTTCGTGGACGAGGTGATCGCGCCGCGCTTCACCCGCCAGCGGATCTGCCGCGCGCTCGACCGGCTTCAGCACAAGCGTGAATCGATGCCGCCGAAGAAGCACGGCAACATCCCGTTGTAAGGGGCGTGGGGCAGTGCCGGACCGAGAGATGAAGACGATCCTGATCGCCAACCGTGGCGAGATCGCCGTGCGCATCATCCGAGCCTGCCGCGACATGGGCCTCGGCGCCGTCGCCGTCTATGCCGACGCCGATCGCGACGCGCGCCACGTGCGGATGGCCGACCTCGCGTTCCCGCTCGTCGGCAACGCGCCAGGCGACACCTACCTGCGCATCGACAAGATCCTCGACATCGCCCGCGCGAGCGGGGCCGACGCGGTGCATCCCGGTTACGGATTCCTCGCCGAGAACGCGGACTTCGCGCAGGCCTGTGCGGACGCGGGCCTGGCCTTCATCGGCCCTGCGGCAGCCGTCATCGCCCGCATGGGCAGCAAGACCGCGGCGCGCGAGGCGGCAATGGCGGCGGGTGCACCCGTGGTGCCGGGGACCCGCACGCCGGTGGCGGCCGACGTGGCCGACGACGACGTGCAGCAGCGGGCCGATGCGGTCGGGTACCCGCTCATGGTCAAGGCCGTGGCGGGGGGCGGCGGCAAGGGCATGCGGGATGTCGGCGAGGCGGCGGCACTGCTCGATGCCGTGCGCCGGGCCCGGTCGGAGGCGCAGTCGGCGTTCGGGGACGCCGCCATCTACTTCGAGCGCCGCCTGCGGGGCGCCCGACACATCGAGATCCAGTTGCTCGCCGATCACCACGGCACCGTGATCCCGTTCGTCGAGCGCGAGTGCTCCGTCCAGCGTCGCCACCAGAAGGTGATCGAGGAATCACCCGCCGCACGCCTGCCGGCGGGGGTACGCCAGGCGATGGCCGATGCCGCTGCGTCGATTGCGCGGACGGTCGGTTACACGAACGCCGGCACCATCGAGTTCCTCGTGGACGACGAGGGCCGCTTCTACTTCCTCGAGATGAACACCCGGCTGCAGGTCGAACATCCGGTCACCGAGATGGTCACCGGCCTCGACCTCGTCGAGTGGCAGATCCGCATCGCCCGCGGCGAGCCGCTGACGGTGTCTCCCGAACAGGCGCTCGTCCCGCGCGGGCATGCCATCGAGTGTCGCGTCTACGCCGAGGACCCCGACCGCGGCTTCATGCCGCACCCGGGCCGCATCACGAGCCTCACCGTGCCGGGTGGACCAGGCATCCGCGACGACGGCGGGGTCGACGCCGGTTTCGAGGTGCCGATCTACTACGACTCGATGATCTCGAAGCTCGTGGCCTGGGGCGAGGACCGCGAGCAGGCACGCCGCCGCATGCTGCGCGCGCTCGACGAGTACCACGTCGGCGGCATCCCGACGACGCTGCCGTTCTTCCGCTGGATGCTGGAGCAGCCCGCCTTCGTGCGCGGCGACATCGACACCACGACGCTCGACGCGGAACTGGCTCGCCGGGCCGGTGAACCGTTCCTGCCGGTCGAGCAGGCGCACCGCGACCTCGCGCTCGTCGCCATCGCGGCGTCCTCCTTCGCGGCTGCGCGACGCGCGACCCACCCGGCTCCCGGGCACCCCGTGCGGACGGTGCGGTCGGGCTGGGGCGCCGCGGCGCGTCGCGCCGCAGTCCGCTCGTAGCCCGGGGCGCACGTAGAATGGTGGTTTCGCCCATGCGTCTCCACATCGAACAAGCCGGAGCGGTCCGGCAGGTGGTCGTGGCGCCGGGTGTCGAGCCCGGCACCCTGGACGTCCGGTTCGGCACGGAGGTCGTGTCGTGCGAGGTGCGCGACCTCGGCCGCGGCCGTCTCAGCCTCCGGCTTCCCGACGGCTCGATGCACGACATCGTCGTCGAAACCGAGGTGGCCCCCGGGCATCGGCTGGTCCATGTGCAGGGGCGCCGTGTCGAGGCCAGCGTCAGCACGCGCGTGCGCCGCGGCACGGCTGGCGGCGCGGCCGGCAGCGGACCGCTGCGCATCGTCGCACCCATGCCCGGCAAGATCGTGCGCGTGCCGGTGCGGCCGGGCGACATCGTCGAGGCGCGGCAGCCGGTGATCGTGATCGAAGCAATGAAGATGGAGAACGCGCTCGCGGCCGGCCGCGCCGGCACCGTGCGGGAGGTGCTGGTGCAGGAAGGCGCGTCGGTGGAAGCCGGACGCCCGCTCGTGGTCGTGGAGTGAGCGTGGCGCAGGATCCGCCGATGCCCGCGCACGAGCCCGACGGCCAGCCCACGCCGGCGCCGGCGCCCCGACCACCGCGGTTGGCCGGACGGCGTCGCCGCCTCGCCGTGCGCTTCGGCAAGGTGACGGCCGCGATCTTCATCGCCACCCTCGCTGCCGCCCTCGTGTCCGTGCTGGCCGTGGACCTCGGGCCGAGCCTCCGCGGCCTTGCCGAGCGGGAAGGCAGCAAGCGGCTGCAGCGCCCGCTCCACATCGGCGGCCTGTCGGTGCGGTTGCTGCGCGGCGAGTTCGTCGTGGACGACCTCCGCATCGACGGGCTCTCGGCCGACGCCGCCCCCTTCTTCACGGCCGAACGCATCACGGTCGGCATGCCGTGGTGGTCCATCGTCAGTGGCGAACTGGTCATCGAGGACGTCTCGATGCGCGACTGGACGATGACGATCGAGACGTTCGCCAACGGCCGCCACAACTTCCCGAAGATCACGCTGCCGAAGTCGGACGGGCCGAAGCGGTTCGTCACGACCCTGCGACAGTTCACCGGCACGAACGGCCGCGTGCACTTCACCGACCACGTCACGCCCTGGAGCGTGGACGCTCGCAACCTCGAGCTCTCCATTGCGAAGAGCGATCAGTACCGCGGTACCGTCCGCTTCCGCGACGGCGTGATCCGGATCCAGCAGTTCGAGCCGATGTGGGCCCACATGCGCAGCTCGCTCGTCATCGAAGGCGGGCAGGTGGTGCTGCCGCGCATCGACCTCGAGGCCGACGGATCGACGTCGGTCGTACGAGGTGAAGTCAACGTCGGCCGCTGGCCCGAGCAGACGTACGACATCATGGAGTCCACGGTGGACTTCCCGCGCATGAAGGACCTGTTCTTCGCGGGCCGTGACTTCAGCCTCGACGGCACGGGCCATTTCAGCGGGACGTTCGCGCTCGCGAAGAACTTCCGCGAACTGAAGGGGCGATTCACGAGCCGGCAGGCACACCTCGATGCCTTCGCGTTCGACGACCTGCGCGGCGCGCTGATCTGGACGCGTGACCGGTTCGAGGTCACCGAGTCGGCGATGGGATTCTCCGGCGGGTCGCTGGCGCTGAACTACCGCTACGCACCGCTCGGGGCCCCGACGCCGGCGCACCAGGTGCTCGATGCCCGCTACGAGGGCGTGGACCTCGAACAGGTGTCGCGCACGATCGCGCTCGAGGGCATGCAGCTCGCGGGGCGCGCCACCGGTCGCCACCTGCTCGACTTCCCGTCCGGACGGTTCGACCTCCGTACGGGTGACGGCGAGATGGTCGTGACGACGCCCGACGGCCGCCGCATGCAGGGTCGCGAGCTGATCGAGATCGGCGCCCCGGCGACCGGACCGCCTGCGCCGCTCGACCGCGAGGCGCCGCTCGGCCGTGTGCCGATCGAGGCAGACCTCCGCTACAGCTACACGGGCGCGCGCATCGACGTCACCCGCAGCTACGTCGCGACGCCCGAGACCTACATCGAGTTCGACGGCCGGACGACCGGGGGCGAGGCGTCGGACTTCGCCTTCCACGTCACGAGCCGCGACTGGCAGGAGAGCGACAAGCTGCTCGTCGGCATCATGACGGCCGTCGGATCGCGGACGCGCCCGGTCGCGGTCGGCGGCTCGGGCACGTTCGACGGCCGCATGACGGGCCGCTTTCGCGCACCGCGCATCGAGGGGCAGTTCGCGGGCCGCGACCTGCGCGGGTGGGACGTCACGTGGGGCACCGGCCGGACGGCGCTCGTCATCGAGAACAGCTACGTGGACATCGCCGACGCGGAGATCGAGCAGGGCGATGCGCGGATGCGGGTCAACGGACGGTTCTCGCTCGGCTTCCCGAGGCGCGATGGCGGCGAGGAGATCCGCGCGCGCATCCAGATGTTCGACTGGCCCCTGCGCGACCTGCGCCACGCGTTCGCGCTCGACGACTACCCGGTCGATGCGCCGCTCTCCGGTGACTTCCAGTTGCAGGGCGACTACCGCGGGCCGGTGGGTTTCGGGCGCCTCCGCCTCGCCGAAGGCGTGGCCTACGACGAGCCGTTCGACACGGCCACGTCGGCACTCCGCTTCGACGGCGCAGGCGTGCACCTCGACGACATCGTGATCACGAAGGCCGGCGGCCACGTCAACGGCTCGGCCTATGTCGCGTGGGCGGGCACGTACCGGTTCAAGGTGGACGGCCGCGGCATCCCGGTGGCGAACGTGCGCGCGCTGACATGGGAGGGCGTGCCGCTCACGGGCGCGCTGCGGCTCGTCGCGCAGGGCGACGCGACGTTCGCCGAGCCGCGATACGACGTGCAGGCGGCCATCGACGACCTGTACGTCGGCGAGGAAGGCATCGGCCAGGTCACCGCGCAGCTGTCCATTCGCGAGCGCCAGATGTTCATCGAGGCGCTCGAGATGGCCTCGTCGCGGCTTGCCGTGTCCGGCACCGGACGCCTGCCGTTCGACGACGAGGCGGATGCCGACATCACGCTGACGTTCGCCAACACGTCGCTCGACCCGTACATCCGCGTCTTCTCGCCGGACTTCTCGCCGTTCACGACGATCGTCGGATCGGGCGCGCTGCACGTCGTCGGCCCGTTCGACGACTCGTCGCGGCTCGTCGGCGACCTGCGGATGGACGCCCTCCGCGTGCAGTTGATCGACTACCAGATCCGCAACGACGGGCCGCTGCGGCTCACGCTCGCCGACGACCGCCTGCAGATCGACCGCATGCGCCTCATCGGCGAGGGTACGAGTCTCGAGGTTGCCGGCGACCTCCGGCTCGACACCGAGCGCATGAGCGTGCGGATGCTCGGCGACGCCAACCTCGGCCTGCTGCAGGGCGCGCTGCCCGACGTCCTCGCGTCGGGCGCCGCCGAGGTGTCGGCCGAGATCAGCGGATCGTGGCGGTCACCGGTGGTGGGCGGCAGCGCCCGCATCACCGACGGCCGCCTCCGCTACGGCGGGTTGCCGCACTCGCTCGAGGCCATCAACGGCACGGTGCGCTTCGACACCGGCGGCGCGTCGCTCGAGGGCGTCACCGGCCGGCTCGGCGGCGGGCCGGTCCGCTTCGGCGGCCGCGTGACGTTTGCCGGGCTCACTCCGAGCGAGTTCAACGTGACGGCGACCGGTTACGAGATGCGCATCCGGTATCCCGAGGGCTTCCGGTCGATCGTGGACGCCGATCTCGCGCTGCGGGGTGCCATCGCGCAACCGACGCTCAGCGGCACCGTGCAGGTGCGCGATGCAGTGCTGACGCGGACGTTCGACACCGGCGGCACCGGGGTCTTCGGCCTCGCCGGCGGCGGGCTCGTCACCACCGCGGCCGCCGCGGAGGTCGCGTCCTATCCGCTCCAGTTCGACATCCGCGTCGAGGCGCCGTCGACGCTGCGGATTGCCAACAACGCCGCGCGCCTCGTGTCGAGCGCCGACCTGACGCTGCGCGGCACCTACGACCGGCCCCAACTGTTCGGCCGCGCCGAGATAGAGCGCGGCGAGGTGTTCTTCGAGGGCAAGCGCTACAACGTGCGCCGCGGCGTCGTCGACTTCTCGAACCCCACCCGCATCGAGCCGTTCTTCGACATCGAGGCCGAGACCCGCGCGCAGGTGCCCGGGCAGATCTACAACGTCACCTTCCGCGTCTCGGGCACGCCGGACCGCTTCGTGTTCGATCTCACGTCCGATCCGCCCCTCAACGCCGTGGACATCATGGCGCTGCTCTTCGGCGACGTCCGCGACCCGGTCAACGCCGAACTGCGCGCGCTGCGCGCCCCCAACCAGACCGAGCAGGACCTCATCGCGGCCCGCGCCGCGCGGCTGCTCGCGAGCCCCATCTCGCAGAACGTCAGCCGCGTCGCCGAGCAGGCGCTCGGCGTGGACTCGGTGCAGATCACGCCCTCGCTCGCCAGCTTCGGCCAGCAGTCGTCGCGGCTCAACCCGGGTGCGCGCCTCACCATCGGCAAGCGCATCAGCGAGCGCCTGTACCTGACCTACGCGCAGCTGCTCACGTCGGAACAGCGCGACCAGCTGATCCTGCTCGAGTTCACCCAGAGCGACCGGTTGTCCTGGATCGTGTCGCAGAACGAGGACGACACGTACGCGATCGACGTGCGCGTGCGTCACATCTTCTGATGATGCCCGGACGCCTGATCCTCCTGGCGCTGCTGCTCGTCGCCCTCGTCCGCGCCGACGCGGGAGCCCAGGACGTGGCGTCGCGCGCCGCCCTGCTGGGCCGCCAGGTCACGGCCGTGGACATCGTGCTCGACGGCGTGCCGACCGCCGATCCGGGCCTCCGGCGGCTGCTCGACGTCGCCGTCGGGGCACCGCTCGACCCAGGGCAGATCCGCTCCACGATCGAGCACCTCGTGCACCTCGGGCGCTTTGCAACGGTGGACGTGCTCGCCGAGCCCGACGCGTCGGGCGTCCGCATACAGGTGGCGCTCACGGCGGTGCAGCGCATCGGCGACATCGAGGTGGCTCCGGCGCTGAGGGCGTACGGCGACGAGATCCGCCGCATGGTCCGGGACCGGCTGGGCAGCAACGCGCTCGCCACGCACGCGGCCGACGCGGTGGCGGCCGCGCAGGACGTGCTCGGTGCGCACGGGCACCTCCAGCCGCAGATCGCGACCGAACTCGTGCCGACACGCCGCCGCGACGTCGTGACGCTCGTCGTCACGGGCGACCCTGGCGTGCGCTGGCAGCTCGGTCGCGTCGTGCTCACGGGACTGGCGCCAGGCGACGAGCCCGCCGCCGCGGCAGCCCTCGACATCCAGGGCGGCATGCCCTACGACGTACGCGACATCGACGCGCGCGTGCAGCGTTACATCGAACAGTTGCGGGCCGCGGGCTACTACGAGGCGGTCGTGCGGACGACGCCGGTGCCGGGCGTCGCGCCGGCGACGATCGACCTGACCGTGGACGTCACGTGCGGACCGCTCGTGTCGCTGTCGTTCGAAGGCGATCGCCTGCCCGACGACGTCAGGCGGACGCTCGTGCCGGTGCGCGAGGAGGCGAGCGTGGACGAAGACCTGCTCGAGGACTCGCGTGCGCGCATCACCACCTGGCTGCAGGAACGCGGCTACTGGCGGGCGCGCGTCTCCTACTCGCGCCGCCCGACCGACACCGGTCTCGACGTCGTGTTCACCATCGCCCGCGGACGTATCTACCGCGTGCAGGACGTCGTGCTCGGCGGCGCCCTTGCCGTCCCGGCCACGACGCTGCGCGAGCACATCGAGTTCGCGCCCGGCGACGTCTTCGCGCCATCCGTGCTGACGGCGGGCATCACGGCCATCACGCAGCAGTACCAGAACAGCGGCTTCCCGGCCGCGCGCGTCGAGCAGGCCCTCGTGGACGTGAGCGCACCGTCCCTGTCGCCCGACGTGCCCGGCGAGCTGGCCATCCGCCTGCGCGTGGTCGAAGGCACGCGCGCGACGGTGTCGCGCATCGACTTCGAGGGGGTCCAGGCGCTCGACGAGGGAACCCTGCGGGACCTGCTGACGATCGAGCAGGGCGAGCCGTTCTCGTCGGCCGCCGTCGTGGCAAGCCGCGAAGCGGTCCTGCGCCGATATCTCGACGAAGGCTACCGGCAGGCCCAGATCGAGGCACGCCTCGACAACGGCGCATCGACGGGCGACATCGTCGTCACCTTCGTGCTCACGGAAGGACGGCAGACGATCGTCGATCGCATTGTCGTGGTGGGGAACGTCCGCACGAGCGAGGACACGATCCGCCGCGAGCTGCGCATCGCCCGCGGGGAGCCGTTCGGCTTGAGCCGCGTGTTCGAGAGCCAGCGGCGGCTCACGGCCCTCGGCCTCTTCCGCAGCGTGCGCATCGTCGACGTCGGCGATCCGAACGCCGTCACGCACGACGTGATCGTGACGGTCGAGGAGGCGCCCGTGACGACGATTGGCTACGGTGCCGGGCTGCAGGGCGGCCAGCGCCTGCGCACCACGAGTGCCGCCGGGGACGTGGGTGAGACGTTCGAGATTGCCGGGCGCGGATTCTTCGAGGCCGGGCGTCGCAACCTGTGGGGCAAGAACCGGTCGGTGAACGTCTTCCTGCGCGCGAGCGTCAGGCCCCGCGACTTCCCGGGCGATCCCGAGCGGGACGGGTCGGGCCTCGCCTTCAACGAGTACCGCGTCCTCGGCACGTGGCGCGAGCCCCGCGCCTTCCTCGACAGCGCCAACCTCGACGTCACCGCGTTCGTGGAGCAGGCAGCGCGTTCGAGCTTCAGCTTCCGGCGGCAGCAGGCACGCGTGGACTGGTCACGCCTGATCGGCGACGACACGACGTTCGTGGCGCGCTACGGCGTCGGCCGCACCGAGCTGTACGACGCGCGCATCGACCGCGAGGATCAGCTGATCGTCGATCGGCTGTTCCCGCAGGTGCGCATCTCGTCGGTGACGAGCTCGGTGCTGCGCGACACGCGCGACGATCCGCTCGACCCGGGCCGCGGGACGTTCGTCGGCATCGACGCCGAGATCGCGAGCCGCTCGATCGGGTCGGAAGTGGGCTTCACGAAGACGCTGCTGCAGGGGTTCGTCTACCGTCGCCTGCCGGGACCACACCGCATCGTCGTGGCGGGTGGGGCGCGCGTCGGCCTCGCGCGGGGACTGCGGCGCGAGTTGCCGCGCCTCGGCGACGATGGCCAGGAGCTGTTCGGCCCTGACGGCGTCGCGCTCGTGGACGTTGTCACCGACCTGCCGGCCGCCGAGCGCTTCTTCGCGGGCGGCGCGAACACCGTGCGCGGGTTCGCGGAGGACCGGCTCGGTGAGCCCTCGACGCTCGATCGCAACGGGCTGCCGACGGGCGGCAATGCGCTGCTCGTCATCAACAGCGAGGTGCGCGTGCCGGTGTGGCGCGGGCTCGTCGCGGCCGCGTTCGTGGACGCCGGCAACGTGTTCCTGCGTGCCGCGGACCTCGATCTCGGCGGCATCCGCACGACCACGGGGTTCGGCCTGCGCTACCTCTCGCCGATCGGCCCGATTCGCGTCGACCTCGGCTTCAAGCTCGATCGCCAGACGTTTGCCGGCGGCACGCGCGAAGGCCGCACCGCGCTGCACATCACGGTCGGCCAGGCATTCTAGGAGAATGACGCTGGCCGAACAGTGCGGAGCCCGTGTTCAGCGGAGCAGGTTGTACTTGAGGATGCACCAGAGCGCGCGGACGCCGTCGCGCCAGCCGATCTTCTTGCCTTCTTCGTAGGTCCGGCCGTCGTACGAGATGCCGACTTCGTAGATCCGGACACGGAGCCTGGCGATCTTGGCCGTGATCTCCGGTTCGAACCCGAAGCGGTTCTCCTCGACCGTGATCCGCTGGAGCACCTCGCGCCGGAAGACCTTGTAGCAGGTCTCCATGTCGGTCAGGTTGAGGTTCGTGAGGGCGTTCGAACAGAGCGTCAGGAACTTGTTGCCGAGCGCGTGCCAGAAGTAGAGCACGCGGTGCGTCTCGCCCCCCGCAAAGCGCGATCCGAAGACCACGTCCGCTCGGCCGTCGAGGATGGGCGTCAGCAGCTTCGGGTACTCCTGCGGGTCGTACTCGAGGTCGGCGTCCTGGATGATGACGACGTCGCCGGTCGCGGCGGCAAAGCCGGTCCGGAGCGCCGCGCCCTTGCCCTGGTTCCGTTCGTGGTACAACACGCGCACGTTGGCGGGGAACGTCGTCTTCCGCAGGAGATCGCGCGTGCCATCGGTGGAGCAGTCGTCCACGAGGATGATGTCCTTGTCGAGGGCGACCTCCTGGACGCGATCGATCAGGCTCAGCAGCGTGTGGACCTCGTTGTAGACAGGGATGACGACCGTCAGTCTCATGAATGCATGGCGCCGTGGCGTGGCCGCGACAGTATATCTGGCCGTCCTGGCGCTCCCGGCCCTGATCACGCCGACGGCCGCCCAGCCGATCCTCGTCGACCGGCTCGTCGCGACGATCGGCGACCAGGCCCTCACGTGGCGTGACGTCGAGGCGGCACGCCTCCTCGGGTCGATTGCCGCCGGCGGAGACGAGAGCGACGGCGTCGTGCGGCTCGTCACGCGCGAGCTGATGCACCACGAAGTCGAGCGTCTCGGCGTGCCCGCGCCAATCGCGGCGGCGGTGGACGAGCGCCTCGCGCGCGCGCAGCAGCGCGCCGGCGGTGCCGAGGCATGGGCGGCCGCCCTGCGTGCGCTCGGCCTGTCCGACGTGGACGCCCGCGAATGGGTGGCCGACGACATCCGCATCGACGTCTACGTGGACCAGCGCTTCACGGCGGCGGCACAGCCGACCGATGTCGAAGTGCAGCAGGAGGCGTTGCGCGCTGCCGAGGGCGACCCGACGCCGGATCGCCTCGCGGCGGCCCGCCGGCGCCTCATGGAGGCGCGTCGCGCCTCGCTGATTGCCGACTGGGTGGCAGGCCTCCGGTCGCGAACGCCGGTCCAGATCGCGGGGCCCCGGTGAAGGACCGTGCCGGCCGCCTTGCCGCGCTCGTCGCGGCACTGGCGTACCTTGCCGGGCCGGGTCTCGTCGTCGCCGTATCGCCCGACGTGCCGGGCGCGCTCCGCGTAGCACTCGTCGCGCTGACCGTCGTTGCCGGGTTCCGGCCGGCGTGGTCGCCGGCCATCCTGCTCCTGATCGTCCCCCTGCTTCCCGTCTGGCCGACGCTTGCGCCGACGATACCGCCCGCGGTGGTGCACCTGGTCGTGGCCACGCAGGTCGTGCCGTGGCTGCTGCGTCGCGCGGCTGGTCGCCCCGCGGCGAGCACCGCCGCGGCCCTTCCCGCCTGGGGCGTCTTCGTCCTCGTGGCGGCCGTCTCCCTGCTCGTGGCCTTCACCCCGGCACACCTGTCGAGGGCGGAGTTCGCGCACCTCGGCCGGTACCTGTCCGCGCAGGTGCCCGCGTACGTGTTCCTCGCCGACCCGAGTGGCGAGAGCCGTGCGCTGCCACTCTTCACGGCCCTCGCCGATGGCCTGTTCTGCATCCTGCTGGTGCGGGGTGTCCTGACGCGCGAGACGCGTGTGCGTGCGCTGCGTGCGAGCGCGGTGGGCGCGATCTGTACCGCCCTCTTCGGGTTCCATCAGGCATCGACGGGCCTCGGCCTCCAGGACGCGTGGCGGATCTTCGACGCGGGCATCGTCCGCATCAATGCCACGTATGTCGACCCGAACGCGCTCGCGGCCTTCTACGCGCTTGTGGCACCGGTGATCGTCGGGCTCGCGATGGGCGCCCGGGGATGGAGGCGCGGCGCGTGGGGAGTCGGCTTCGTCGTCGTGCTCGCGGCCATGGTGATGACGGCAGGCCGCGCGGGCCTCGTGTCGATGGCCTGTGGGTGTGGCGTGCTCGCCTGGATTGCCCTGCGCCGGCATCTCGACGATGTCGATCCCTGGGCGTTCGTGCGGCGCCGGGCGCGGCCACTCGTCGTCGGCGCCGGGGCGGCCGTCGCCGGGCTCGTCGTGCTTGCGACCGTCGTCGGCACGACGCTCGACGTACGGCACGAGCAGCAGACCTCGTACGTCCACACGTGGCTGTACACGTTCAACCTCCGGCAGCCGCCGGACGCCATCGCGAAGGGGCGCGTCGCCGTGTGGCAGGCCATGCTGGCGATGATTCGCACGGCGCCTGTCGCCGGTGTCGGGCTCGGGAACTCGGTCAACGAGTTCCAGCGGTTCAGGGCGGAACTCGGCCTCGAGTCGCTGCCGCCCGATGCGCACCTCTCGGCCCACAACACCTACCTGCTGGTGACGAGTGAACTCGGCGTGCTCGGCCTGGCGGCGTGGATCCTCATGCTGGCCGGCGTGCTGATTGGCATCCGCGCCCCGGGCAACCTGCCGGCCCGGGCGCTGTCCACGTGGCCGGCGGCGGGGCTTGCGGGAGGCCTTGCCGGGTACGCGCTCACGATGCTCACCGGGGACCGCATCCTCCTGCGGGAGGACATCATCGTCGGCACGACGTGTGCGGCGCTGGCGACGCTCGGCAGCGGCCGGCTGCCGAACTGGTGGCGGGCGCTGGCGACGATCGTCGCGGTGGCCGCGGTCGTGAGTTGGCCGGGACGCGTCGTGGTGTCGTCGGCCGACCTTGCCGGCGACACCCTGCCGGCGCACGAAGGGTTGCACGGGGAGCAGGTCGGGTCGCGCGGCGAGACCTACCGGTGGAGCAAGGGCTACGCGGTGCTGTACCTGCCGGCCGAGGCCGACCGGGTGCGCGTGCCGATTCGCAACCTGTCGTACGAGGAACAGCGCGTGGAGGTGTTCGTGGACGGTCGCCGCGCCGAGGTGCGCATGGTGCCGCGCGGCGCCTGGACGACGCTGGAGTATCGCCTGCCGCCGCTGACCGGGCACCGCCCCTGGCATCGCCTGGCCCTGCAGGTGACCCCGACGTGGCGTGCGCCCGGCGACCCGCGCGTCCTCGGCGTCGTCGTCGGCGAATGGTCCTACGAAACAAGGTAGGTCTTGTGACTTCGGACTTCCCTTCGACCTTGGCCCTTCGGACTTTCCTTCGACCTTTCGACTTCAGACTTCAGACTTTGTTCACGCCGGCGGCAACAACCCCTGCCGGCTCGCGTACTGATAGAGCCCGATCTCGATCAGGTTGAACAGCGCGTGCGAGACGGCCGGCGCGATCATGCTGCGCCGCGCGAGATAGAGCAGCCCCCACATCAGGCCGAGCGTGCCGGTGATGAGGGCCGCGTCGAACCCCTGCGTGAGGTGTCCGAGCCCGAAGGCGACGCTGAAGAGCAGGAGCCCGAGCGGGGCGCCCCCGAGGTCCCGGTCGAAGCGGTGCAGGATGAAGGCACGCTGCACTTCCTCGCGCACCCCGCCGGCCAGGACCACGACCAGGGCGAAGAGGGCGACCCGACCCGGGGAGGTGAGCATTGCCTGCAGCGGGTTCTGCGGCACGTTGTGGAGCCAGGGCGCCACGTGCTGGACGAGCGTGCCCATGGCGATGACCACCACGAAGACGAGCGGCAGGAACGTGAGCCCACGCCGGACCTCGGGCCACCGCGGACCGCGTCCGAGCAGCACGTCGCCTGCGCGTTCGCCACGCAGCCGCAGGAAGCCGATGACGAGCACGACGATTGCAAGCGTGTCGAGCAGCGAGACGGTCACCACGAACCCGAACGGGAGTCCGTCGGCCGTGGAGACCCGGCCACCGAGCGCCACGAGCAGCCCCCCGATGAGCACCTGAGTCGGGAAGCCCGAGCAAAGCAGCACCTCGAGCAGCGAGAGCGCACGCGAGGCGCGCGGCGCTGGCTGGACGGGCGACTCGAAAGGATCGGGGGCCGCGTCGGCCGCGTCCGGGGCTATCACCATGTAGATGTTACACTGCGCGTGTAACGCCGCCAGTGCAGTTCGGCTTTCTGAAAGGTTGCCGTGTGTCGAGCGCGATTGAATCCTCCAACCAGTCCGAAGCGTCGCAGGACCAGCCTGTCGGCGAGCGTGTGCTCGTCGTCGAGGACGACCGTGCGGCGCGGGTCGGCCTCACGGAGCTGATTCGGGCCTGGGGCTACGTCGCCGAAGACGCCTCGGACGGCGAGGAGGCGCTCCAGAAGATCACCACGTTCCGGCCGGGCATCGTCCTCACCGACCTGGTGATGCCCCGGATGGATGGCCTCGGGTTGCTGCGCGCCCTCGAGGACCAGCTGACCGACCTCTGCGTCGTGATCCTCACGGCCCAGGGCACCGTCGAGACGGCCGTCGAAGCCATTCGCGACGGGGCCTACGACTACCTCACGAAGCCCGTCGATCCGCAACGGCTCCAGATCCTGCTCGCCAAGGCCGTGGAACGACAGGAGACGCGGCGCGAGGTGCGCGTCCTGCGGCGCCAGTTGCGCGACCAGGGCAGTTTCGGCCGCATCATCGGCAACACGCCCGCCGTCCGGAAGCTCTATCGGACCATCGAACAGGCCGCGCCAACGGGCGCCTCGGTGCTGATCTGGGGCGAGTCGGGCACCGGCAAGGAACTCGTCGCCCAGACGATCCACCAGCTCAGTGACCGCGTGAACCAGCCGTACATCGCCATCAACTGTGCGGCAATCCCCGAGACGCTCCTCGAGAGCGAGATCTTCGGCCACGAGAAGGGCGCCTTCACCGGTGCGGTGGAACGGCGGCTCGGGTGCTTCGAACTGGCGCACCGGGGCACGCTGTTCCTCGACGAGATCGCCGAGATGGTGCCGGTCACGCAGGTCAAGCTGCTGCGCGTGCTCCAGGAGCGGACGTTCCGCCGCCTCGGCGGCCGCACCGAGCAGAACGTCGACGTGCGCATCATCGCCGCCACGAACGTCAATCCCCTCGACGCGGTGGCCAAGGGCAAGCTGCGCGAGGACCTCTACTACCGCCTGAACGTGTTCTCGATCGAACTCCCGCCGCTGCGGGCGCGCCGCGAGGACATTCCGCTGCTCGTGCAATCGTTCATCGCCGAGTTTGCCGGACGCAACGGCAAGGAGGTGAAGGGCGTCTCGCAGGACGCGCTCGCCCTCCTCGAGCAGTACCACTGGCCGGGCAACATCCGCGAACTGCGCAACGTGATCGAGCGCGCGACGATCCTGTCGCCCGGCGAGTTCATCGAACCCTCGCACCTGCCGCCGGAACTGTCGGTGCCGCCGTCGGCGGCCGCCGAGCAGCACCAGATCACGCTGACGCCCGGCACCACCGTGGACGAAGCGGAGATGCGGCTGATCGAGATCACGCTGGCCCACACCGGCCAGAACAAGACCCGCGCGGCCGAACTGCTCGGCATTAGCCTGAAGACGCTGCACAACAAGCTGAATCGCATGAAGGGCCGCGACCAGCCGGCCGACTGAGCGTGGGCCGCCCATGCGTCTGAGCTACCAGACCCGGCAGGTTCTCGGCGTCACCGCGATCGTCGCCCTCACGGTGATCGCGCTGAGCGTCGTCTACCTCGCCGCGCAGGGCCGCGCGCTGCTCGAGGAGAGCGAGCTGCGTGGACGCATGCTCACGAACCTCACCTACCAGCGGGCGTTCACCCTCATCAAGAGCCACGAGTCGGCCGAATCGGACCTGCAGGCGGACCCCGGGTTGCGCGCGATCCTGATCTCGGCCATCGGCTTTGTCGAGAACGTCACGTACGCGACGATCACCGACGTGCACGACAAGGCGCTCGTGCACAGTTCGCCGACCCTCGAAGGCACGACGGTCACGCCGCAGCCCGCGCTCGACACGCTGCTGGCGAGCAGCCCGTACGCGCAGCTGCGCGGCGTGTGGGAGCAGCGCAGCTACGAGGTCACCCAGCCCCTCCTGCTCGGCGACGAGCGGTTCGGGTCGATCCGCATCGGCATCTCCACGGTGCTGATCTGGGAAGGCCTGATGGATGCGCTGCGGCGCATCGCCTGGGTCGCCATTCCCGCGGTGGTGCTGGCCACGCTGTTCTCGTGGCTCCTTGCCCGCCGCTTCCTGCGCCCCATCCACGTGCTCCAGAGCGGCATCGCCCGCCTCGGCCAGGGCGAGGAGGACGTCACGCTCGATCTCGCAGACGACGACTTCAAGGACCTGGGGACGTCGTTCAACGCCCTCAGCCAATCGGTGTCCACGGTCCGCTCGCAACTTGTCGAGCAGGCCCGGCGCGCCGAGTCCGTCGTCGAGCGGCTCGAGGACGCCGTGGCCATCGTCGGGCCGCATGGCGACGTGGTGTTTGCCAATCCCGCGATGCGCGCGCTCCTGCCGGCCCTCGAACCCGGGGCCGCCTTTGCCGATGCCGCCCCCGAGCAGCACCCCTGCCGCATCGTCGTCGAGCAGGCGCTCCAGGTGCGCGCCTCGCGCGGCCCGCTGATCGCGGACCTCCCGTCGGTCGCCGGCGAGGCCCGCAGCCAGCAGCAGCTCATGGCCCACCCGATCGCCGATCAGGCGCGCGGCTTCGTCGGCGTGATGCTCGTGGCCCGCAACGTCGGCGCGCTCTCGCAGCTGCAGACGATGCTGCGGTATTCGCGCAAGCTCGCCTCGTTGAACAAGTTGCTGGCTGGCGTGGCGCACGAGGTCAAGAACCCGCTCAACGCCATGACGATCCACCTCGAGCTCCTGCGCCAGAAGCTCGGGCGGCGGGCGCCGGTGGCGGTGGCCGCCGGCGGGGGCGGCACGGCGGTGGCGCTGTCGGGCGGCAGCGCGGGACCGCCGCCGGTGCCGGTCGAGCAGCTCATGAGCCACGTGTCGATCATCGGGGAGGAGATCCGTCGCCTCGACCAGGTGGTGCAGGGCTTCCTCCGCTTCAGCCGGCCCGAGGAACTGCAGCTCGAGCCGGTGCCGGTGCTGGCGATGCTCGAGGACATCGGCGACGTCGTGCGGCCGCAGGCCGAACAGCAGGGCATTGCCGTCCAAACCGAAGCCGTCGAGGGCATGGCGATGCAGGTGGACCGTGCGATGGTGCGCCAGGCGCTGCTGAACCTGGCCCTCAACGCCATCGATGCCATGCCGGCGGGCGGGACGCTCGCCCTGCGCGCGCGACCCGTTGCGGACCAGCAGGTCGAGCTCGACGTCGTGGACGCCGGCACGGGCATCGCGCCCGAGCACCTGGCCCGCATCTTCGACCTCTACTTCACGACACGCGAGCAGGGAAGCGGGCTCGGACTCTCGATGGTCTATCGCACGGTACAGTTGCACGATGGCACGATCGAGGTGGAGTCGTCGCCCGGCCGTGGTGCGACGTTCCGGCTGCGGCTCCCGCGCGCCTGAAGGGAAGGGACATGTGACGAGAGGGCACACGCAAGGCATGCGACGCCGACTCGCGGCAGCGACCGTGACGGTCGTGGTCTGCGCCATGGCGGGTGCCGGCTGCGCGCGGAGCCGCCCGACTGTCGCACCCCCGTCCGTCGCGCTTGCCGTGCCCCCGCCGCCCCCGCGCGTCGTCTCCACGCCGCCCGAGCCCGTCGTGCCGATCGAAGCCACCACGGTGGACCGCCCCACGCCCGCCAACAGGCCGGCCCGGAACAACAGACCGGCAGCCGGGCGCAGCGAGCCGCGCACGGCCGAGCCATCCGGGACCGATGGCGCTCCCGATGCGGCCGCGGCCCCGCCGGAGCCGGCCGCGCCCACCGGGCCCCTGCTGCGGACGCCGCAGACGGCCGACGAGCAGCAGGCCGAGCGCCAGACGCGCGACGTGATCGACAGGGCGAAGAAGCTGCTCGATCAGGTGAATGCCGCCACGCTGGCGCCGCAGGCGAGGCAGCAGGTCGATACCGCCCGTCGGTTCCTCGATCAGGCCGACGGCGCGCTGCGCGAGCGCAACTACGTGCTGGCGTCCTACCTTGCCGACAAGGCCGAGACGCTCGCAAAGGGCCTCAGTCGCTAGGAAGAGTGGGCACGCCTGTAGTGAAGCGATGCAGGCGCACTTTACATACGTGCAACGCGGGAACGTGGGCCGAACCGCGAAAACGCCCGATTGCTACCGAAAGTCGATGGAAATCGTGAGGAATTGCTGCTGGCATCCTGCTTGCTTCATGGGTGGGTACCCCGCTCCGGTCACGGAGCTTTCTCTCCTCCCAGAGACCCGCAGCATCCCGCGGAAGTCCGGACGCACCCGGACTTCCGCACCTTCCTCCACGGTTGTCGACGCCCCCGCCCATTCCCCTAACTGACGCTCTCTCAACGTCTTGCGCCCGTTGTTGGTCGCTTGCCCCTATATTGGGTATGGTATGTCCGGGAGCCACAACATGTGGTGTAAATTCCGGTTGACAACCTGCGCCCCCGGGCGCATAGTGGCTCTCCGAAGCGCCGAAGTCCGCCCCATCCCGAGAGCACCCAGCCCCTCGGAGCGTCGCGCCCTCGACAGATGAGTTCGAGGGTACGCCGCAGGACGGATCACGCCTTCACGAGGCAATCGATAGATCTGCCGTTTGCGCCGACCCGGGGGGAAGGTTCGCGCCGGCATGAGGAGGAAGGAATGCAGCGAGGGTCTGCACAGTCGGTCGAGGGCGTCCTCGGCACGTCGACTGGCGCCGCCGAGGTGGCCACGGTTCCCGGCCTGGAGTTCCCCAGGTCGTTCACGCAGGACGGTGTCGATCCGTTCGATGTCGTGGCATGGGAAACCCGGGAAGCCATCATCGGCAACGAGAAGGGCAGCGTCGTGTTCGAGCAGCGCGACGTGGAGATCCCCCGGTTCTGGTCGCAGCAGGCGACCAACATTGTCGTCTCCAAGTACTTCCGCGGCACGATCGGCACGCCGGAGCGCGAGCGGTCGGTGCGTCAGCTGATCGGCCGTGTGGTGGACACCATCACCGGCTGGGCGCGCGCGCAGAAGTACTTCGCGAGTGAAGACGATCTGCAGGCCTTCAGCGACGACCTCAAGCACCTGCTGGTGTTCCAGAAGGCGGCGTTCAACAGCCCGGTGTGGTTCAACTGCGGGATCGAACCCCACCCGCAGTGCTCGGCGTGCTTCATCAACGCCGTGCAGGACACGATGGAGTCGATCCTGACCCTCGCCAAGACCGAGGGCATGCTGTTCAAGTACGGGTCGGGCACCGGGTCGAACCTGTCGGCGATCCGCTCGTCGCGCGAGCTGCTGGCGGGCGGCGGGACGGCGTCTGGCCCCGTGTCGTTCATGAAGGGCTTCGACGCGTTTGCCGGCGTCATCAAGTCGGGCGGCAAGACGCGCCGCGCGGCCAAGATGGTGATTCTCGACGCCGACCACCCCGACGTCGTGGACTTCATCAACTGCAAGGTCGAGGAAGAGAAGAAGGCCTGGGCGCTGATCGACGCCGGCTACGACGGCTCGTTCACGGGCCCGGCGTACGCGTCGGTGTTCTTCCAGAACAGCAACAACAGCGTGCGGGTGACCGACGAGTTCATGCGCGCGGTGCTCGACGACAAGGACTGGACGACGCACGCGGTGCGTGACGGCGCGCCGATGGACACGTACAAGGCGCGCGACCTGATGCACCAGATCGCCGAGGCGACGCACATCTGCGGCGACCCGGGGATGCAGTTCGACACGACGATCAACGACTGGCACACGAGCCCGAACACGGCGCGCATCAACGCGAGCAACCCGTGCTCGGAGTACATGTTCCTCGATGACTCGGCGTGCAACCTCGCGTCGATCAACCTGATGAAGTTCGTCGACGAGCACGGCACGTTCGACGTCGACGGCTTCCGGGCCGCCTGCCGCGTGCTCATCACCGCGCAGGAGATCATCGTCGACAACGCGAGCTACCCGACAAAGGCGATCGAGCGCAACAGCCTCGCGTACCGGCCGCTCGGCCTCGGGTACGCGAACCTCGGCGCGCTGCTGATGGCGCGCGGGCTGCCGTACGACAGCGACGGCGGCCGCGACATGGCCGCGGCAATCACGGCGGTGATGACCGGCGAGGCCTACGCGCAGTCGGCGCGCATCGCGCGCGATCACGGCGGGCCGTTCGAGGGCTACGAGCGGAACCGCGAGCCGTTCCTGCGCGTCATGCGCAAGCACCGCGCCGCCATCAAGGACATCGATTGCAGCCGCGTGCCGGCCGACCTGCACGACGGCGCGCGCGCGGCGTGGGACGATGCGATCGAGATCGGCGAGCAGCACGGCTTCCGCAACGCGCAGGCGACCGTGCTCGCGCCGACGGGCACCATCGGCTTCATGATGGACTGCGACACGACGGGCGTGGAGCCCGACATCGCGCTCGTCAAGTACAAGAAGCTCGTGGGCGGCGGGCTGATGAAGATCGTCAACGGCACGGTGCCGATGGCGCTCGAGAAGCTGGGCTACACCGCGCAGCAGACAAAGGAGATCGTCGCCTACATCGACGAGCACGAGACGATCGAGGGGGCGCCGCACCTGAAGGCCGATGACCTGCCGGTCTTCGACTGCGCGTTCAAGGCGCTCAAGGGCGACCGGTCGATCCACTACATGGGGCACATCAAGATGATGGGCGCCGTGCAGCCGTTCATCTCGGGCGCGATCAGCAAGACGGTCAACGTGCCCAAGGACGCGACGGTGGAGGAGATCCAGGAGGCGTACGTCCAGGCGTGGCGCCTCGGGGCGAAGGCCGTCTCCATCTACCGCGACGGCAGCAAGCGGACGCAGCCGCTCAACACGTCGAAGGACAAGCAGGCGACGGCCGAGGCCGCCGCGGCGGTCGTGCCGCAGCCGGTTCGGCGCAAGCTGCCCGACGAGCGGCCGTCGATCACGCATCGCTTCGACATCGCCGGCCACGAGGGCTACATCACGGTGGGCCTGTTCGAGGACGGCCTGCCGGGCGAGATCTTCCTGGTGATGGCCAAGGAGGGCTCGACGATCTCGGGCTTTGCCGACGCGTTCGCGCAGGCGATCTCCTACGCGCTGCAGTACGGCGTGCCGCTGCAGGTGCTCGTGGACAAGTTCAGCCACGCGCGCTTCGAGCCGTCGGGCATGACGCGCAACCCGGAGGTCCGGTTCGCGAAGTCGATCGTGGACTACGTGTTCCGGTGGATGGCCACCAAGTTCCTGTCGCCGGAAGCGCGCTTCCGCGCCGGCGTGAACATGCCCGATCCGACGCTCGCGTCGGTGGAGGCCCCGGCCAACCAGGCCGTTGCCGCAACCGTTGCGGCCGCCACGGCGCAACCTGCGACGCCGAAGGCCAGCGAGTTCGCCTCGATGCAGAACCAGGAGGACGCGCCGCCGTGCAGCACGTGCGGCTCGATCATGGTGCGCGCCGGGGCCTGCTACAAGTGCGCCAACTGCGGCACCACGAGCGGCTGCGGTTGATCCGGCTCGCCGGACAGGCAGGCTCGCCGCAGTAATGCGGGAATGTCGAATGCGGGAATGTCGAGAGCAGCTCTCGGCCTCCCGCATTCGCCGTTCAGGGGGCGTTTGCCACAATGCGTGCATGGATCACGTCGTGCAGCATCAGGAAGCCGGCTCCAAAGGCGCGTTCTTCGTCGCCGGCGCCACTGGGGAACACCTCGCCTCCATGACGTACAGCCGCGCCAACGAGGCGCTGGTCATCATCGATCACACCGAGGTCGACCCGTCGCTGGCGGGCCAGGGTGTGGGGCGCGCGTTGCTGCATGCGCTCGTCGGCTGGGCACGGGACTCGAAGACCAGGGTCATGCCGCTGTGCCCGTTCGCCAAGGCGCAGTTCGACAAGGACGCCTCCATCCGGGACGTCCTCATGTAGACAGGCGTTCCTGCGGGCCCGTCCTGTGATAGCGTTCGGCGGCACGACGCATCAGCTGCGGACCCGTGGCCGCGGCGGCCTATTCACATGCCGAAGCTCCGCTTCCCGCAACGCGCCGCACGTGCGGCGTTCGTCCTCCTCGCCTGCGCCGTCGTCCCGTGGCTGTCGCTCGAAGCGCGTCGCAGGCAGCCGCAGCCGCCGCCACAGGCTCGCGCGCCGCAGTCGGGCCCGAAGCTGACCGTTCCCGAGGGCTTTGCCGTCGCGGAGGTCTATCCGGCCGCGAAGGCCGGCTCCATCGTCAACATCACCTTCGACGCCGACGGTCACCTCGTCGTCGCGAAGGAGAACGGCCCCGTCGTCAGGCTGCTCGATGCCGACAAGGACGGCGTGCTCGACACCGAGCAGGTGGTGACCGACGCCATCGCGAACTGCCAGGGCCTGCTGTTTGCCGGCCGCGACCTGCTCGCAACCTGCGACAACGTCGGCAAGCCGACGATTGCCTCGCTGTACCGCGTGCCGGATGCCAACGGCGACGGCGTCGGCGAGGCGCCGATTCTCGTGGCCCGGAGCACTTATTCGATCAGCGAGCACGGCGCGCACGCGCTGCTGTTCGGGCCCGACGGCGACGTCTACTGGATCATCGGCAACTTCGGCGGTACCGAGGCGTCGTTCGCGCCGCTGTCGCCGTTCCAGGGCTTCGGCGAGGACCAGTTGCTGCCGGTGATGGGCGACGCGCGCGGCCACGGCAACCAGGTCCGCGCACCGGCAGGCTTCATCTCGCGCATCGCGCTCGCCGACATCCTCGGCAGCACCGGCCCGTCGCCACGGAGCGAGGTGGAGATCGTCTCGGGCGGCTTCCGCAATGCCTACGACGCCGCCTTCAACCTGGCCGGCGAGCTGTTCACGTTCGACTCCGACATGGAGTGGGACATCAACCTGCCGTGGTACCGGCCGGTCCGCACGCTCCACCTCCTGCCCGGCGGCGACTACGGGTTCCGCTACGGATCCGGCCCCTTCCCGACCACGTATCCCGACACGCTGCCGTCGCTGAGCGAACTCGGACGCGGGTCGCCTGTTGGCGTCGCCTTCTACCAGGGCGAGGCGTTCCCGGCCGACTACCGCGACGCCTTCCTGATTGGCGACTGGTCGCGCGGCCGCATCCTCGCCGGCCGGCAGCAGCGCAAGGGCGCCAGCTACACCGAGTCGGTGTCGGACTTCGTGCTCGGCACGCCCCTCAACATCACCGACCTCGACGTCGCCCCCGATGGTTCCGTGTACTTCGCGCTCGGCGGACGACGGACGCGCGGCGGCCTCTACCGCGTCTGGCACCCCGAGGCCGCCCGCCTGCGTCCCGGGCCCGCGAGCGACCCGGTCGCCCGCGCGCTCGCGCAGCCGCAGCCCCGTTCCGCGTTCGGGCGCAAGGACATCGAGGGCGCACGGCGCGCCGCTGGCGCCGCGTGGAACGACCGCCTCCAGCAGGTCGTGGCCGGCACCGGCGACGCGGCGCAGCGCGCCCGCGCGCTCGAGCTGCAGCATGTCCATGGCGAGGCGCCGTCGGTCGCGGCGCTTGCCGCGCTGGCCCGCGATGGGGCCGTCGAGGTGCGTGCGGCAGCAGCCCTGTACCTCGGCCTGCACCAGACACCCGAGGCGCGCACGGCACTCGTCGGCCTGCTGCGCGACGCGGATCCCTTCGTCGCGCGGCGGGCCATCGAGGCGCTCGTCCGCACGGGCGTGCATCCCGCGATGCCGGCGCCGTTCGACCCCGTCGCCGACGTCCTGCCGCTGCTCGGCCACGAGGATCGTCACCTCCGGTATGCCGCGCGCCAGTTGCTGCGCCGCGTGAACCGCAACACGTGGCGCGACGCCGCGATGGCGCTCACGCAGCTGCCGGCCGCCATCGAGGCGCAGGTGGCGCTGGCGCAGACGGTGGCGGTCTCCACCGACGTGCCGCCGCTGCTCGACAAGCAACTCGCCCTCATCGAGGGCGGCGCGTCCGGGCAGTCGCTGATCGACGTGCTGCGGGCGATGCACCTGTCGCTCATCCGGGGCTCGGGCGTGCGGCACACGGCCCGCTACACGGCCATCGGCACCGTGCTGCTCGCTCGCTTCCCGACCGGGACGCCGGCCGTGGATCGCGAGCTCGCGCGCACCATGGCGTACCTCGACACGCCCGGCGCGCTGCCCGAGATGGTGGGCTACATGACGACGGCAGGCACGCACCGGGAGGATCAGCTCTTCCTGATGTACTGCCTGCGCGCCATGAAGGCCGGCTGGGAGAAGCCCGAGCGCGACGCGGTGGTCAAGTGGTTCCTCAACGCCCAGGAACAGAAGTGGCGGGGCGGCGCGAGCTTCCCCGGCTACATGCGCGACATGTGGAAGGAGATGCTCACGAATCTTCCGGACGACGAGCGCACGGCGGCCGCGGAGGCGATGGATGCGTTCACGCCGCCGCCGGTCCTGACGACGGCCGGGCGCCCGCAGCAGCTCGGCGACGATGCGACGCGGCTGTCGGTGCAGGAGCTGCGCGAGTACATGACGCTCGATCCGATGGCCTATACGGGCGACGCGGGCCGCGGCGAGCAGGTGTTCGAGAAGGCCCTCTGCTCGGCCTGCCACAAGCACGGCGCGCTCGGACAGGAAGCCGGGCCGGACCTCACGTACGTGGCCCAGCGGTTCGGCCGCAACGACCTGCTCGATGCCATCCTCGAGCCGTCCAGGTCGATCTCCGATCAGTGGGCGTCGGTCGAGTTCGTCACGCGCGACAAGAAGGTCGTCGCCGGCGTGATACTGTCGGAAACCGCGGACACGGTCGTGGTGCAGCCCGTCGGCGCCCCCCAGGTGTCCGTGCCCGTGCAGGACATCGAGAAGCGCGAGGTGGCCAAGGTGTCGCCGATGCCCGAGGGCCTGCTGAACACGCTGACGCTCAGGGAGATTGCCGATCTGCTGGCCTTCCTCGAGCGTTCGCCCGGCAATTGAGTCGCGGGTCTCGCGCGTCCCGGTGCGTACCGGACCGAGGCCCCTTCCGAGCGTTCCAATCGTGCTCGACTACACCCCGTCCCGTCGCTCCCGTCCCCGGTGGCGCGTGCTCCTGTGCCTGGTGGCCTCGCTCGTCGCGTGGCCGGCAGCCGGGACGCGCGCACAGACAATGGCCGCCACGCTGTTTGTCGAGGTCCGCGACCAGAGTGGCGCGCTGCTGCCCGACGTCACCATCGTCCTCACCGACCAGCACACCGCGTTGATGCGCGAGGGGACGACGTCCTCGTCCGGGCTGCTCGTGATTCCGCTCCTCACGGCGGGCACCTACACGCTGCAGGCCGGCCTCGAGGGGTTCAAGACCGAGATCGTGCGCGACATTGCCGTGCAGGCCGGTGTGCGCGGCACCGTGCACGTCGTGATGGTGCCCGGGTCGATCACCGAGCAGGTGGTGATCAGCGCCGACCTCACGACGCTGCGTGCGGGCACCGGGGCCGTCGGCGAGGTCTTCGAGAACGAGACGCTCGTGACGCTGCCCGTGAGCGAGCGCGACGTGATCCAGTTCACGTTCCAGGCCCCTGGCGCCGCGCCGCCGGCACCAGGATCGCGCCTCTCCACGCAGGGAAACATCGGCCTCAACACCAACGGCTCGCGCGAGGCCGCCAACAACTTCCTGCTCGACGGCGTGGACAACAACGACCTCTTCCTCAACCGCATCGTCGTCAACCCGGCGCTCGATGCGGTCAAGGAAGTGTCGGTGCTCCAGGCGACCTACGACGCCGAGCACGGGCGGAGTGCCGGCGCGCAGGTCAACGTCGTCCTGAAGTCCGGCACGCGCGACATCCGCGGCACGGTTTACGAGTACTTCCGCGACGAGGCGCTCGACGCACGGCCCGCGTTCCTGCCCGAAGGCACCGACAAGCCCTCGCTCGGCAAGGACCAGTTCGGTGGCACGGTCGGCGGCCCGTTCGGTCGCTTCCCGTCGTTCTACTTCCTCAGCATCGACGCGATTCGCGCCAACGAAGCCGAGACACGGCTCGCGCGCGTGCCGACCGACGCCGAGCGGATCGGCGACTTCAGCGCGCTCGGCCTGCCGATCGTCGACCCGTTCACGCAGCGGCCGTTCCCGGGCAACGTGATCCCGGCGTCGCGCATCAGCCCCGCGGGTCGCGCGGCGGCCGACCTCTACCCGCGGGCGAACACGGACGACTTCGGATCGGCGAACCACGTGGCCTCACCCGAAGGCCGTCGGGACGCGATCCAGTTCACGATCAAGACCGACCACCACGGCTGGCAGGACCGCCCGTTCCACGTGCGCTACTCCTACGGCCGCGAGGACCGCGACCTGCCGTTCCCGGCGCGGGCGCGCAACCTTCCGGGCTTCGGCACCTCGGTGCTCGACGAGGGCCACAACGTCGCCGCCGGGTTCAATCAGGCCATCTCGCCGCGGCTGTTCAACGAGTTCCGCGTCGGCATCAACGCGCTCCAGCGAGACAGCGTGCCGACAAACTCCGGCTTCGACGGCTACGGCGCACTCGGCATCACGGGCCCCGCGCTGCCCGAGGTCGATCGCGGCTATCCCGCGCTCGTCGTGAGCGGCTACGAGACCCTCGGCGACGACCCGAACCTGCCGGTCCTGCGCAGCACGCGGACGATTCACATCGCCGATACGTTCTCGGCGCAGCTCGGACGGCATCACGTCAAGACCGGCGGGGAGTTCCGCCACTACAAGTCCGACGGCATCAACCACCTGTTCGCGCGCGGGCAGGCGCTGTTTGCGGGCGCCATCACCGGCGCGCCGCTTGCCGACCTGCTGCTCGGATACCCGACGATGGCGCTGCTCGGGACCAACGACAACGCGCAGGCGCTGCGGACGTGGTCGAGCAACGTCTTCGTGCAGGACGACTGGCGCGTCACGCCGCGGCTGACGATCAACGCCGGGCTGCGCTACGAGTTCAACGCGCCGGCCGTCGATGCCGACAACCGCATGCGCATCTACGATCGCGAGACGAACCAGCTCCTGGATGTCGGCACCGGCGGCGTCTCGCGGGCGGGCATCGCGTCGGACGGCAACAACCTCGCGCCGCGGGTCGGCTTCAGCTACGACCTCACGGGAGAGGGCGACACCCTGGTCGAGGGCGGGTACGGCATGTACTACAACGTCGGCACGCTCATCGAGACGTCGGCGCTCTACTTCAACCCGCCGTACTTCGGCATCGGCCTGTACTTCCCGTCGATGACGCAGCTGCTCACGCTCGAGGACCCGTTCCCCGGGCAGGGCATCGGCACGGAGCCGACGATCAACTCGCTCGACCGCCACATGCGGACCGCGTATGCGCACCAGGCAAGCCTCGGGGTGCAGCAGTCGTTCGCGAAGACCACGGTCGATGCGCGGTATGTCGGGTCGTTCGGCCGCCAGCTCGTACGCAAGCGGAACATCAACCAGGCCGAACCCGGGCCGGGCGACCTCGGCCCGCGTCGTCCGCTGCCGCAGTATGGCGACATCCTGATGGTGGAGTCGGGCGCCGAGTCCACGTACCACGCGCTGCAGGTCGGCGCGGTGCGTCGCGCGGGCTCGCGGTTCACCTTCCGCGGGTCGTACACGTGGTCCAAGTCGATGGACGACCAGTCGGCCTTCCTGGCCACCGACGGGAACGACAACACGCCGCAGGACAGCCGCAACCTCGCCGCCGAGTGGAGCCTCTCGGACTTCGACGTCCGCCACCGGCTCGTGCTCACGGGCTCGTACATCGTGCCGGAGCTCGGCCTCGGCGCCGTCGGCCGCGGCTGGCAGGTGAGTGGCGTCGTGTCGGTGCAGTCGGGCCGGCCGTTCACGCCCCGCGTCAGCTTCGACAACAGCAACTCGGGCAACACGGGCGGCGGGACGTTCGCCTACGATCGGCCCGACGAGGTGACCGGCACGACACCGCCGCCGGGTGCGACCGTGGCCTCCTACGACGGCCGCACATTCGTCGTCGCGCCGGAGTACACGTACGGCAACGCCGGGCGCAACATCCTCATCGGCCCGGCATATGCCGCCGTGGACGCCGTCATCTCGCGCCGCATTGCGCTCGGCGGTCCGCGCGCGCTCGAACTCCGGCTCGAGGGCTTCAACCTGCTGAACCACACGAACCTGCAACTCCCCGACACGTTCGTGGATCGGCCGACGTTCGGCCAGTCCCTGTCGGCATTCCCGCGGCGCCAGTTCCAGCTGGCGGCCCGGTTCACCTTCTGAGGAGCCCCGATGCGCGTGACCCGCTCGCTGTTCGCCCTGCCGCTGCTGCTCGTCGCCGCGTTCGTCGCCGGGCAGTTCTCGCGCGCCGACGTCTCCGCGCAGCCGGCGCCCGCCGCGAAGGTGTACGAGCTCCGCACCTACTACACGCACCCCGGCAAGCTCGCCGACCTGCACACGCGCTTCCGCGACCACACGGTGCGGATCTTCGAGAAGCACGGGATGACCAACGTCGGCTACTGGGTGCCCCAGGACGAGCCCGCGCACAGCAACACCCTGATCTACGTGCTGGCGCACGAGAGCCGGGCCGCTGCGAAGAAGAGCTGGGACGCCTTCCGCGAGGATCCGGAGTGGCGCAAGGTGAAGGCCGCCTCGGAAGCCAACGGGCCGATCGTCACGAAGGTGGACTCCGTGTTCATGGACGCGGCCGACTACTCGGCATTGAAGTAGGCCCGATCGACACGACCACGTGCGGCGCGGCCGGCAGTTCGATCAGGGCCGGTTCGTCGCGCGTGGCCTCGATGGAGAAGCGGCGGGCGACGCTGCCGTCGGGAGTCTCGACGATGGCCTCCACCGCACGGCGCGTACGCACCGCCAGGCGCGCCTGGCGCCCTGCGTCCCGCACGTAGACCACGAGCGCCGACGGCGACGACCACGCCTGCGTCCATCCCACCTGCCAGGAACCCCGCACGAACGCCGGCGCGTCATCCGATTCGCCGATCGCGTGCTGCCGTACGCGCTCGTGCAGCCACTGCGCGACGGGGTCGGCCGTGTGCCACGTCCGGTCGTGGCGTTCGGGATGGTACCCGGCCAGCGTCCCGGCCACCCGCACCTGGTGCCAGCCCGGGCCGGCGAGATCCGCATAGCAGAAGACACCCGCGTGCCCGCACGTGGTTGGCGTTTCGGCGTAGGAAGGCGGACAGGACGCCGGCCACAGGCCTTCGTAGAGGAGTACCTTCTCGCAGCCCGGTGTCGCCGTCGGGACGAGTGCGGGCTCGCGGTGCGACGTGCGTTCGGCGAACGCTTCCGGGCGGGGCTGCGTCCACGACGGATGTGCGGACCACACCCATGACGCCAGGGCGGTCGGATAGCGGTAGCTTTCCGGTCGCGAGGGCCGGAAGGCGACGAGCGTCCAGCCGGCACCGGCCACGAGGAGCGCAACGCCGGCGTATCGCGTGAGCCGACGTGGCGATCGATCGGCGGCGAGCAGCCAGGGGAGGGCGAGCGGGGCGAGCCACACGGCATACCGCGAGAAATCGGGGTTGCCGCCCTGGTTCATGTTGGGCTGCTGGCTGACGATGGCGAGCAGGGCGGCGGCGCTCAGGGCAGCCGGCAGCGCGGCTGGAGACCGCCAGCCGCCTGCACGCAGCAGCACGAGGCCGACTGCAATCGCCCCCGGAGGAAACCCCACCACCGCGCCCATGTTGATGTCGGCAAGCGGGAACAGCAGCGACGCCATCGACGGCCACGACGCCGTCGTATAGCTCGTGAGCGGCGACACCCGGCCGAGCCGCCACAGCGCATACGCGGGGCCCACCGCGGCAACGGCCGCACCCGCGATTGCGCCGAACCACCACCGCCGATCCCGCAGTCGCGTGCGATCCCCTGCCACCGCCGCGATCGCGAACACGATGCAGGGGACCGCGAGCGCCGGGTTCTGCGCGGCGGCCAACCCGAGGGCGACGAGACCGAGTGGCCCGTGGCGCGGCCAGCACAGCACGGCGGTCCCGAGCATTGCGGCAATGAAGAGATCCGCCAGCGGCTTGTCGAGCCACCAGACGAGCGGACTCGCCGCCAGCAGCAGCGTCCAGGGACCGGCCCCGCGCCACACGGCCAGTGCGAGCAGGCCGCCGAACAGCGCGGTGTTGAGCGCGACGAAAGCCCAGGCCGGCGGGATGTCGAGCGGCCACGTCGCCCACACGCCCGGCACGGCCAGCAGCGCGTACACCCACATGTGCGGCATGTCGTAGCGCCCGTCGCTCCCGCGCAGTTCAGGGAGGCGTCGGGTCGTCAGCTCGAACCGTTCGGGCGATGCGGCAAGGCGTGCGTTGAACGCCTCGATGTCTGCCTCCGACAGCGCCGGAGGGGCCAGTCGCGCAAGGTTCATCGCCATGCCGAGGTACTCGCTGGCGTCCCCGGTGTTGCGTGGGGAGGCCGAGGCCAGGACGACGGCCAGCCAGGCGACGACGAGGAGACCGGCGCGGCGCGGCATCGGGCGCATTGTAGAGAAGACGCCCGGCTGGTGTTCCATAATCGTCCGCTGGAGGGACCGATGCGCTCGATCCTGTTTGGCGGAATCAAGAGCAGTTCACGGTTGTTCGACGTCGGCGTACTGCCCGTGCGCGTGGCGTCCGGGCTGGCGCTTGCCATCGCACACGGGCTCCAGAAAGTGCCGCCCTCGCCGCAGTTCGTCGAGCACGTCGCGGGCTTCGGGTTCCCCGTGGCCGGCGTCTTCGCCTGGGCCGCGGCATTTGCCGAGGTCGGTGGGGGCCTGCTCCTCGCGATCGGACTGCTGACGCGTCCGGCGGCGTTCCTCATCGTGTGCAACATGGCGGTGGCCTTCTTCTTCGCGCACGCGCAGGATCCGTTCGCGGCCAAGGAGAAGGCGATGCTCTTCGGCACCATCGCCTTCCTCTTCCTCTGCATCGGCGCCGGTCGCTACGCGCTCGACTCACGGTTCGTGAAGCGCTGATCGCCGCGCCGCTCGGGCGCCTGACTCATCAGAACGAAATCGCCATGACACAGACACGGACGGAAAAGGACTCCATGGGCGCCATCGAGGTGCCCGCAGGTGTGTACTGGGCCGCGCAGACCCAGCGCTCGATTCAGAACTTCCCGATCGGGGTCGATCGGTTCAAGTGGCAGCGCCCGATCATCAGGGCCCTCGGCGTCCTGAAGAAGGCGGCGGCGCAGGCAAACGCCGAACTCGGCGAGCTGCCGGCGTCGATTGCCGATCCCATCGTCCGCGCTGCCGATGAAGTGATTGCCGGGAGCCTCGACGACCAGTTCCCGCTCGTCGTGTTCCAGACGGGGTCGGGCACGCAGTCGAACATGAACGCCAACGAGGTGATTGCCAACCGCGCGGTGGCACTGCTCGGTGGCACGGTGGGCGTGGACCGGACGGTGCACCCGAACGACCACGTCAATCGCGGCCAGTCGTCGAACGACACGTTCCCGACTGCGATGCACGTCGCCGTCGTCGAGCAGATCCACGGCCGGCTGGTGCCCGCGGTGCGGCAGCTGCGCGACACGCTGGCCCGCAAGGCGGAGGAGTTCGACGGCATCGTCAAGACGGGCCGCACGCACCTGCAGGACGCAACGCCCATCACGCTCGGGCAGGAGATCGGCGCGTGGGTCGCGCAGATCGACTTCGGCCTGCAGGCCGTCGAGCAGTCGCTGCCGGGGCTGTACGACCTCGCCATCGGCGGGACGGCCGTCGGTACGGGTCTCAACGCCCATCCCGAGTTCGGCGACCGCACGGCGCACCACATCTCCGAGGCGACGGGGCACCCGTTCCGGTCGGCCGCCAACAAGTTCTTCGCGCTCTCGGCGCACGACGCGCTGGTGCAGGCCTCGGCGGGGCTGCGCACGCTCGCGGGCGGGCTGATGAAGATGGCCAACGACGTGCGCTGGCTCGCGAGCGGCCCTCGCTGCGGCATCGGCGAGCTGTTCATCCCGGAGAACGAGCCGGGGTCCTCGATCATGCCGGGGAAGGTCAACCCCACGCAGTCCGAGGCGATGACGATGGTGTGCGTGCAGGTGTTCGGCAACGACGCCGCCGTGGCGTTCGCGGGGACGCAGGGCAACTTCCAGCTGAACGTGTTCAAGCCGGTGATGGTGCACAACGTGCTCGAGAGCATCGCGCTCGTCGCCGATGCCTGCCTCGCGTTCGACGCAGGGTGCGCGAAGGGCCTCGAGCCGAACCGCGCGAAGATTGCCGAGAACCTCGATCGCAACCTGATGCTGGTGACCGCGCTCAACCGCCACATCGGCTACGACAAGGCCGCGGCGATTGCCAAGACGGCGCAGAAGCAGGGCCTCACGCTGCGCGAGGCCGCGCTCGCGTCGGGTCACGTCACCGCGGAGCAGTACGAGCAGTGGATCGTGCCGGCCGCCATGACGACGAACAGGTAGGGCGCGCTCCGGCGGCGCGCCTACTTCTCGTAGGCATCCGTGAACAGCTGCCGCTGATCGCGTGACCCGAGCATCACGAGCTCGGTGCCGGCCTTCAGCACCGTGTCGGCGGTGAGTTGCGTGACGGCGCCGCTGCCGTCCTGGATGCCCACGACGCTCATGCCTGTGCGCGAGCCGATGCCCGAGTCGCGCAGCGCACGGTCGGCAAGCGACGGCGGGACGGGAATCGTGAACAGCTCCACGCCCTCGCCGAGGAGCACCGGCTGGTGCCCGCGGATGAGGGAGATCACCGCCTCGGCGCCAATCGTCGTGTAGCTCAGCGCGAAATCGGCGCCGGCGCGGTGGATTGCCTCCACGTTCCGGTCGTGCGTCACCCGGCTGATGATGCGCAGCGCCGGGTTCAGCCGCCGGCAGTACACCGCCAGGTAGATGTTCATCGCGTCGTCGTTGGTCGTGAGCAGCAGCGACGGCGATTCGTGGATGCCGGCGCGCGCGAGCAGGTCGCGATCGTTGGCATCGCCGGTGAACGTCGCGTCGACGTGGGGCGCCATCATCGCGAGCGGCCCGGCCAGGCGGTCGATCGCGTGGACGCGCAGGCCCTTGCGCCGCACGGCGCGAGCGGCCGCGTGGCCGACCGTGCCCGCGCCGATGACGAGCACCGGGCCCTCGGCCGTCGCGCGATCGGCAATCAGGTCGTTCAGCTTCTGCACCTGCGACTCGGTGCCGCCGAGCACGAGCACGGCATCGCCCTCGATGCGCGTGTCGGGATAGCACGGCTGGAGTGTCCCGCGGCGCCACAGGCCCAGCAGGTTGAGGCCGGTCTGCTCGCGCAGCCGCGTGTTGGCCACGGTGCGTCCGACAAACGGCGTGTCGCGCGCCGGCACCTCCGCCAGCTGCAGGTTGTGGACCTGCCCGACGACATGCGCCTCGGCCTGTCCGGCGTGGACGCGATTGGCGAGGTATTCCCCGAGCTGGTGCTTCAGCGGCAGCACGGTGGTGGCCCCGCTCAGTTCCAGGACATCCACCGAGTCCTCGTCCTCCACGATGGCGACGATCGGCACCTGTGCGGAGACCTCTCGCGCGGTCAGCGTGACGTTCGTGTTGACGGTGTCCTCGGCGTTGGCGAGCACGAGCCGGGCCCGCCCGACGCCGGCCCGTTCGAGCGCGGCGCGGCTGTCGGCCTCGCCGATGATCACCGACAGGCCATCGTCGAATGCGCGGGCGGCGCGGTCGGGGTTCGGCTCGATGATCGCGTAAGGAATGCGTTCCTCGCGCAGCCGCGGCACGAGTCCTTCCGCGATGGTGTCGCGCTCGACGATGACGACGTGGTCGCGGACGTCGGCGGGCACCTCGCGCGGCACGCGGAGCCGGACGCGCGCCTCGAGCCACGGGGCGTAGAAGAGGCGGATGAACAGGAAGGGCAGGACGACGAGCAGGAAGACGACGCCCGAGATCAGCACGACGATGCTGAAGAGGCGGCCGACGTCGCTCGTGAACGTGATGTCGCCGAAGCCGAGGGTGCTCATCACCACGAGCGTCCAGTAGAAGCCCGTGATCCACGAGTGCTGCTCGTGCTCGACGGCGGACTTGATCACGTGGAACAGGACGGCGTAGGTGCTGATGAGCGCGGCGAGGAAGGCGATGTAGGCCGCCAGCGCGCGCAGGTTCGCCCGCGCCTCGCGCTCGGTCATGAAGTAGGCGATCTGGCTCGGGAGGAACTTCATCGGTCGCAGGATGCTACTCTCGCCGAGTTTCGACCTACAATCCCCGCACACGCTGGACACGACCGCGAGACGCCGCCATGCATCGACGTGAGTTCCTCTGGAAGGGCACTGCCCTGACGACCGCCCTCGGCCTGCCGCTCGGCACGGCGACCGCCGCCAGTGCGGCCCCTCAGGCGCCCGCCGCGCCGGCCAGGCCAGCCGCCGCGGCTGCCGGCCGACGGACCTTCAAGCTGAAGTACGCGCCGCATTTCGGCATGTTCGCCGAGTCGGCGGGCAAGGACCTGTTCGATCAGCTGAAGTTCATGGCCGACCAGGGCTTCACCGCCCTCGAGGACAACGGCATGATGAACCGCACGCCGGAGTTGCAGGCGCAACTCGGCGAGGCGATGGCGAAGCTGGGCATCCAGATGGGGGTGTTCGTCATCCAGACGGGCGGCAACAACAGCGACAGGTTCACGACGGGCAAGGCCGAGAATCGCGACCTGTTCGTCAAGGCCTGCGAGGCGGCGGTGGAGGTTGCCAGGCGGTGCCACGCGAAGTGGATGACGGTGGTGCCGGGCGCCTTCGAGCGCCGGCTGCCGATCGGCGTGCAGCACGCCAACGTGATCGACACGCTGCGCTACGGCGCCGACGTGCTCGCGAAGCACGATCTCGTGATGGTGCTCGAGCCGCTGAGCGACAATCCCGACCAGTTCCTGCGGACCTCGGACCAGACCTACATGATCTGCCGCGCCGTGAACTCGCCGGCCTGCAAGATCCTGTTCGACATCTACCACATGCAGCGCAACGAGGGGCACATCATCCCCCACATCGACTGGGCGTGGTCCGAGATCGGCTACTTCCAGATCGGCGACAACCCGGGGCGCAAGGAACCGACGACCGGCGAGATCAACTACCGCAACGTCTTCAAGCACGTGCACGCGCGCATGCAGGCCGAGAAGCGCGACTTCATCTTCGGGATGGAACACGGCAACGCCTTCCCCGGCAGGGACGGCGAGCAGAAGCTGATCGACGCCTACGTCGCGTCCGACGATTTCTGAGCGTAAGTCATGGCCGACGCATGGCGCCGCCTGCTGCTCACGAGCAGTGACGAGATCCGGACGCTGCTGCGCACGGTGAGCCGCGTCGCGATCCTCGGAGCCCGCCCGGCGTCGATGGCGCACAAGGCGGCCTACTACGTGCCCGAGGCGGTCCAGCGGATGGGCCTTTCCATCGTGCCCATCGTCGTGCACGGTCATCAGGACGCGCAGATCCTCGGCGAGCCCGTGTATCGGCGGCTCGTCGACGTGCCGGGCCAGCTCGACCTCGTGGACGTGTTCCGCCGTGCCGAGGACCTGCCGGCCCATGTCGACGACATCCTCGCCCGCGCGCCCCGCGCCGTGTGGCTGCAGTCGGGCATCCGCAACGACGAGGTCGCCGAGCGGCTCGCCCGCGCCGGCATCCAGGTGGTGCAGGACCGCTGCCTGATGGTGGACTACCGCGGGCTGGCCCGGACCTGACGGGCGCGACCGGCCCGCGCCGGCCCCCGCGGGAGCCTGACCGAACGCGCTTGCGCGGCTGACAATCGCCCGTGTATAGTGTTCAGCGCGCGACACCCGGACCGTTCGGCCCGGGTGAAGAGTCCAAGGTTGTAGAAGGCCTGGAAATTCGCCAGGCCTTTTGCGTTGAGTGCCCGCAACCGTTTCCAGCGCAGCGGTTGCCCCCGTCGTGGGGGAGTATGCACGACAGAGCATTTGTAGTCGGTCGGTCCGTGCGGCATGGCGGTGCTCCGATTACCGAACGAGGAGTTCGACATGCGTACAACCGGTACCGTCAAGTGGTTCAACGAGAGCAAGGGCTTCGGCTTCATCACCCCCGAGGGTGGTCAGAAGGACTGCTTCGTGCACCACAGCGCCATCGCCGGCACGGGGTTCAAGACCCTTGTCGAGGGTGAGCGCGTCGAGTTCGACATCGTCCAGGGCGCCAAGGGACCGGCGGCCGAGAACGTTGTCCGCCAGGGCCGCTAGGCCCTGACGAGGAGCGGCTGCCATACAGCCTGCCTCCTGAGTACCGGGCGGCCGGATCGCGCAAGCGGTCCGGCCGCTTTCTTTTTGGTGCGGCATTGGTAAGATGCGCACACCGCCATGCGCGCCATCGTCATCTCCGCCCTGTTGTCCGGTGCGGCTGTAGCCGCGGCCTGTTCCCAGCCGACCCATGCGCAACCCGCGCCCGATCCAGCCGTCACCGGAACGGCGGCCGCGCAGGCGTTCGTGGCGTCGCTCTCGGGGGGCGACCGCGAGAAGGCCGCGCTGCCGGCCGCCGACACCGCGCGCACGCAGATGAACTACGTGCCGATGGTCCGCGCCGGCGTGCCCCTCGACGAACTCGACGATCCGCAGAAGGCCCACGCCCTGTCGCTGCTGCGCACGGGCCTCAGCGACACCGGCTTCGCGACGGCACAGCGCATCATCGAGCACGAGGACATCCTCCGCGAGCTCGAGAAGGCGCGGGGCGTCTCCAACTACATGCGCCGGCAGCCCGGGCTCTACTACACCGCGGTGTTCGGCGCGCCCGCGGCCAATGCGGCCTGGGGATGGCGCTTCGAGGGGCATCACCTGTCGGTCAACGTCACGCACAGGCCGGCAGGCGGACAGATCGTCGCGCCGCTCTTCTTCGGCGCCAATCCGGCGCGCGTGCCGAGCGGGCCGCACGCGGGGTCGCGCATCCTCGCCGCCGAGGAGGACGAAGCCCGTGCACTGCTGGCGCTCTTCAGCGGCGAGCAGCGGTCGATGGCCGTCATCGCACCCGAGACCACGAACGACATCGTCAGCACGAACAGGCCGAAGGTCGATGGCCTGCAGTACGACGGCCTGGCGGTGGCGACGATGACGGCAGCGCAGAAGGCACAGCTCCGGAAGCTCATCGGGGTCTATGCGGCGCGAGTGCCGGCGGCGCAGCGCGACGCCCAGCTCGCACGGATGGACCAGGCCGGCTTCGACAGGCTGTACTTCGCGTGGGCTGGCAGCACCGAGACGGGTGGGAAGCACTACTACCGCATCCACGGGCCGACCCTGCTGATCGAGTACGACAACAGCCAGAACGACGCCAATCACATCCACACCGTCTGGCGCGACCTCGAGCACGACTTCGGCGGCGACCTGCTGCGGCAGCACCTCGCCGCGGTGCGCCACTGACGACGGACGCGCAGCGGCCGGTGCCGCTCGACGAACCCCGGTGCGGCGACCGTCGACCCCGGTGCGGCGGCGAACGTCGGCGACCGTCGACCTGAAGGTCGACGGCCACGAACAGGGCTACGAACAGGGAAATTCGTAGGCGTCGATGTTCACATCGACGCTCTCCCACATGATTCCATTGCACATGCCTGCAATCGACTTGCGTTCGGATACGGTGACGCGTCCGACGGAGGCGATGCGTGCCGCGATGGCGGCCGCTCCCGTCGGCGACGACCAGTTCGGTGAGGACCCGTCGGTCAACGCGCTCCAGGAGCAGGTCGCCGACATGCTCGGCAAGGAGGCGGCGCTGTGGCTGCCGACGGGCACGATGGCAAACCAGGTCGCGCTGCGCACGCTCACGCGGCCAGGCGACGACGTCATCGTGAGCCGGGAGAGCCATCTCGTGTGGCACGAGACGGGTGCGGGCGCCGCGAACGCCGGCGTGCAGTTCAACGAGGCGGGCGCGGCCGGGGGCTTCACGGCCGGCGACCTGCGCGCCGCCATCAGGCCGCGCGATCACATGCTCTACCCGCCGACGACGCTGGTGGCGGTCGAGAACACGCACAACCGCGCCGGCGGCGTGATCGCGCCGCTCGACGAACTGGTGCGGATTGGCGACGTTGCGCGCACGCACGGCATCACGAGCCTGCTCGATGGGGCACGCCTGTGGAACGCCGCGGTGGCCACGGGAGACACGCTGGCCGCGCTGGCCGCACCGTTCGACGTCGCCTGGGTCGCGTTGTCGAAGGGACTCGGCGCGCCCGCGGGATCCGTGCTCACCGGGCCGCGCGACGTGATCACCCGTGCCGTGCGCTATCGCCGGATGGCCGGCGGTGCGATGCGCCAGGTCGGCATCCTTGCCGCCGCTGGCGCCCACGCGATCGCCCACCACGTCGATCGGCTTGCCGACGATCACGCCAACGCCAGGCTGCTGGCCGCCCGCGTCGCGCAGTCGCCTGCGGTGCAACTCGACCTCGCCACCGTGCAGACCAACATCGTCGTCTTCCACCTCGACGATGGCGCCCCCGATGCCGCGACCGTGGTGGCTGCGGCGCGCGAGCGGGGCGTGCTCGTGATCCCGTTCGGCCCGCGCACCGTGCGCGCGGTGACGCACCTCGACGTCACGCGTGCGCAGTGCGCCGAGGCCGGCGACATCCTCGCCGCGATCTGTGGGAGTTCGCCCTCCGCGTAGGTGGGGGATCCGCCGGCCAAATCGATCCATGGCCGTTAGTAGCCGTCGATCTTCAGATCGACGGTCGACGTTCATGAAGCCGACGGCTACACGTCCGCCGTGGGCAGCGCGGGTGGATAGGTAAGCGTCGGCAACACCTGTTCGATGGCCTCTCGCTGCGGCTCGAGCCACGGCGGCAGCACGAGCGACTCGCCGAGGTGCGCGGCATCTTCGTCCACGGCGAAGCCGGGGCCGTCGGTGGCGAGTTCGAACAGCACGCCGCCAGGCTCCTTGAAGTACACCGACTTGAACCAGAACCTGTCGATGACCGGTGTCGGTCGCAGCCCGACCTCCTCGATGGTCCTGCGCACGGCGAGCTCGTGCGCTTCGTCGGCGACACGCCAGGCGAGGTGATGGATGCTGCCGGTGCCCCAGGTGCCGCGGCGCTCGTCGGGCACTTCCCGGATGTCAAGCACACGACCCGGCCCGCCCTCGCCAATCACGTAGCGTGTCCACTCGCCTTCGGTCGCCTGCTCGGTGAAGCCGAGCACGCTCGTCAGCAGCGACGCCGTCAGGCTGCGCTGCCGTTCCCACGCGCGGGCGCCGTGCAGGCCGCGGATCTGGCGCTCCACGGGGATCGGGCTGCCGGACCACGGCTCAAAGCCGCGAGTCGTCGTGGCGGGAGCCTCGACGAGCGCCACCTGCAGGCCGTGCGGGTCCACGAGCGGCAGGACACGTTCCCCGAACCGGGACTCGATGGACCCGGTCGTGATGCCGTAGTGCGACAGCCGGTCGCCCCAGAACGCCAGCGAGTCCACGGGGACCGTGAGCTGCACCTCGGTGGCAAGGCCGTGCCCCATCCGCGACGGTGCGCGGTGGGCCCACGGGAAGAACGTCAGGTCGGTGCCCGGATGCCCGGCCGCATCCGCGTAGAAGAGGTGGTATGTTCCCGGATCGTCCTGGTTGACGCTGCGCTTCACGAGGCGCATGCCGAGGATGCCCGCATAGAAGTCGAGGTTCTGCTGGGCGGGCCCGGCAATGGCGGTGACGTGATGCAGCCCGGTGAGTGTCGGCATGGTGCTATTGTCGATCGTCACAATCGAAGCCCGGCGCTGCCAGCGCCAGCTGTCTCGGGCGTGAGCCCGTTCTTCGAAGGAGTGCCGCGTGCGTTGGAGCCCGGGTGGCGAGCGGAGCAGGAATCTCGAGGACCGTCGTGCAAGCGGCATGGCGGGCCGCGTCATCCCGATGGGCATCGGCGGCCTGGTGCTGCTGTTCATCCTCAGTCTCGTGACCGGCCGTGACCTCGTCTCGCCGTTCATGCAGCAACAGCAGTCGTCCGCGCCGACGCAGGCCGGCCCCGAAGGCCCCCTCCAGACGACGCCGGAAGAGGAGCGCCTCGTGGACGTCATGAGCCAGGTGCTCGACGACATCCAGGGGACGTGGAACCGCGTGCTCCCGGGACGGTATCAGGATGCGACGCTCGTGTTGTTTCGCGGCGCCACGCCGTCGGCCTGCGGCATGGGCGAGAGCGCGATGGGGCCGTTCTACTGTCCGGCCGACCAGAAGGTCTACCTCGACCTCGAGTTCTTCGCGCAGCTGGACCGGCGCTTCGGCGCACCGGGGGACTTCGCCCAGCAGTACGTCCTCGCGCACGAGATCGGCCACCACGTGCAGAACCTGCTCGGCATCGACAGGCAGGTCCGCGCGCTCCAGCAGCGGTCGCCGTCCCAGGCCAACCAGCTCTCCGTCCTGATGGAACTGCAGGCCGACTGCCTTGCAGGCGTCTGGGGGCACTCGACCGCGCAGCGCAACATCATGGAGCGGGGCGATGCCGAGGAAGGGCTACGCGCCGCGGCAGCCATCGGCGACGATGCCATCCAGCAGCAGACGTCGGGGCGTGTGCGCCCGGAGAGCTTCACGCACGGCTCGGCGGCGCAGCGGGTGCAGTGGCTGAGGCGCGGCCTCGAGACCGGCGACGTGAAGGCCTGCGACACGTTCGCCGCGGCTGGCAGCTGATCTGCATCCGTCCATCGCGGCGGCGGGTTCGCTGCGGAAGGGCGTGCCGCACGCCGATGTGGAAGGAGAGCCTGACATGACCCGCGTCACGTTCACGGCCGCCCGCCGCGTGCTGGCGGGCTGCTCGATTGCGCTCGGCCTCGCCCTCGCGATGCCGGCCCCTGCAGCCGCGCCCGTCGATCGGTTCACGGCGGCAGTCACGAACATGTCCAACATCGGCCCGAGTGGCGTCATCGGGCAACTGGACATCACCATCGAACGCTACTCGACCGAGGACGAGCGCAACAGGTTCCTCGCCGTGCTCACCGAGGTCGGGCCCAAGGGCCTGCTCGAGCAGTTCCAGAAGGCGCCGAGCATCGGCCGCCTCTCGTCGCCCGGCTCGGTCGGCTACGACATCCGCTTCGCACACCAGTTCCCCGGCGAGGACGGCGGCCGCCGCATCGTGCTGGCGACCGATCGGGTGATGTCGTTCCTCGAGGCCAGGTATCGCCCGCGGACGGTGGACTACCCCTTCACCGTCATCGAGCTGCGGCTCGACAAGGAGGGCAAGGGCGAGGGTCGCGCGTCGTTCTACGCCAAGGTGGACGTCGACAAGCGCAACAACACGCTGATTCTCGAGACGTTCGCGAGCCAGCCCATCGACCTCATGCAGGTCCGGTCCACGAGCGGCAGCAAGTAAGCCCGGACGCGACGGGTCCTCAGGCCCGCTGCGGCAGGGCCGGCTGCGCCTCGCGCGCCGGTGCGCTCTCGCGCAGGACGACTGCCGCGAGGAGCACGAGCGCGATCCAGAGCAGGTCGGCGAGCAGCAGGTGGAGCAACTGCATCCACACCGGCGCGAGCAGCAGCACGTTGACGACGCCCGCCACGACCTGCGTGCCGGCAAGCACGGCCACGGCCGTGCCGAGCCGGGCCGCGCGCCCATCGCCCGACACGCGTCCCAGCCAGGGAGCCGCGGCCACGAGCGCGGCGCTCGTCGCAATCGCGAGCACCGGGTGCAGCACGCGCAGGCGGATGAGCAGGTGCGACGTCGCCGAGACGTCGGCCGCGAGCGCCTCGGCAAGCGTCTGCGACGGGAACAGCGTGTCGCCGAGCGCGGCAATCGCGCCGCTGACGCTCACGACGAGGACCGCGCCGAGCAACCCTCCGACGGCCAGGCTGCGTCCCGGTGCGTGGCCGGGAGCGACCCGTTCGCCCCCCGAGAGCCACCAGGCGGTGAGCGTGAGCCACGCGACGAGGATGAAGGTGTTGGCCAGGTGGACGGCCATGAAGAGCGCCCGCGCCATGCTCGCGTTGTCGGCGACGAGCGCAAACAGCACGAGGCCGGCCCCGACGGCGGCTTCGGTCAGCATGAAGAACAGGCTCATCGCCGCGCCGCGGCGTGCAGGGTGCCCGGGCGGGCATGCGCGGCGCACCCACACGAGGAGCCCCACGACCGCGAGCAGCGCCAGACCGCTCGTGATGCGATGCGAGTACTCGATCAGCGTCGCGGCCTCGAGGCTGCGCGGCACGATCCGGCCGTCGCAGAGCGGCCAGTGCGCGCCGCAGCCGGCGCCTGACCCTGTGGCCCGGACGTACGCGCCCCAGAGAATCACGGCAATGTTGTAGGCGAGCACGAGCCAGGCGGTACGGGCCAGCGACAGCACGCGGCGATCGTATCAAGCGGGCCGTGGAGTTGCTCCAGCCGGCGGCGGCGTCCTACACTGGCGGGGCCCAACCCGGAAAGTCACGCAACGTCATGAGCGTTCGTGCAGGAGCCTGCCTGTCCTGTCTCCTCGTGTTGGGTGCGGCCGGAGCGGAGCGTCGCGTGGTGCCGACGTTTGCGTCCGCCGCCCGCGCGCATCCTGCGGAGATTCGTCCCGAAGACACCCAGCGTCGCCAGCCGGGCCCGCCAAGCCAGCAGGCGCCGCCGGTCCGCCCGGAGGAAGGTGCGTCGGCATCTCCCGCGCGTGCGGATCCGTGGTGGGGCTGGGTGCTGCTCGGGCGGCTCCACCCGATGGTCGTACACTTCCCGATCGCGCTGCTGACGATCGCCGCGGTGATCGAGGGGATCCACGTGGCGCGGCGACGGCCGGTGCCGTCGGAGGCCGGGACGTACTGCCTGGCGTTCGGCGTCGCGGGTGGTGTGGCCTCGGCAGTGCTCGGCACGCTGAACGCGGGCCATCAGACGTTTGCGACAGACGCGACACTCGTTCTCGGGAGGCATCAGGTGATGGGGTGGATGGCAGTGATCGCGGCGGCGGCCGCACTCGGCGCAGGACACGTGGCTCGACGATCGGGCGGGATGCGGACGATTGCGGTGTACCTCGCACTCGTGTTCGCCACGAGCGCGGTCGTGGGCGCCACCGGGCATCTCGGGGGCGAGCTCGTCTACGGGTCGCGGTACCTCACGGAGGTGCTGCCATGGACCGCCGATGCCAGGCAGGCGCCCGCCGTTCCCGCGCCGCCGGCGCCAGGGACGCCCGCGCCGGCCGCCGCGCCGGAGGCGGCTGCGGGCGACGTCGCGTTCTCGCGTGACGTCGCGCCCATCTTCGAGCAGACCTGCGTGGAGTGCCACGGCCCCGACAAGGTCAGGGGCCGCTTGCGGATGGACTCGGTGGCCGCGCTCCAGAAGGGCGGCAAGAACGGCGCGCTGCTCACGCCGGGGGACCCCGAGAACAGCCTCGTCATGCGCCGCGTGCTGGGGCTCGACGGCGAGGACCGCATGCCGCTCGACAAGGATCCGTTGACCGACGCGCAGATCGACACCCTGCGCCGGTGGATTGCCGGCGGGGCGACGTTCGACGTGGCGACACCGGGCGGGCAGTAGCGCTCAGCGCCGTTCGAACGTGATCGCGAGATCGGGCGCGGCATCGGGGAGCGGGATCGACTCCGGGTGCCGCGTGCCGGGCTCGAGCGGATACGACGCGACCTCGACCGAGCGATTGAGGTCGATGACGCGCGCGAGCATCTGCTCCCGGACCCGCACGCCCAGGCGGGCGTCCGGGCGCGTGTTGCGGACGTAGTACACCGACCGCGACTCGCCGCTCCACTGCTGCACCCAGGCGGCGTTCCAGATGCCGCGCAGCGACACCATGGCGGTCTCTGGTTCGCCAAGGTCGAGGCCGCGGATCAGCTGCCGCATCGTCGCGACCGCCGGCGTCTCGCGCGACCACGTCCGCTCGCCCTGCACGAACGGGAAGGCCGGCCGCGCGGGCACCACCATGAACAGGTAGCCGGCGCCGGTGGCGGTGCGATTCGCGTAACAGAACCGTTTCGCGTCCAGGCACGCGTCGGGCGGGTCGTCCTGCGGCAGGCAGTGGACCGGCCACAGCCCCTCGAACAGCAGCACCTTCTCGCAGCCTGGCGTGGCCGCCGGGACGACCGCGGGCTCGCGGTGCGACACCCGTTCGGCAAAGACCTCGGGCCGCGGATCGTTCCACATCGGATGCTGTGTCCACATCCACGCCCCGAGCGGCGTCGGCTGCAGGTGGCCGTCGGGTCGCGAGGGCGGGAAGGCCGCGAGCGTCCACACCGCCGAGAGCGCGGCGAGGCCGAGCCCGGCGCGTGCCATCGTCCGGCTCGCGCTCGTGCCGGCCTGCTGCAGCAGCGGCAACGCCAGCGGCATCAGCCAGAGCGCGTAGCGGCTCAGGTCGGGGCTGCCGCCGTGGTTCTGGCTTGCCGGCTGGCCGACCGCCCACAACAGGCCGACCGCGGCGAGCCCGCTCGTGGCGATGAAGGGGTCGCGGAGGCGCTCGAGTTCCCGCGCTGCAAGCCACACCGCGGCGACGAGCACGGCAAGCACGTACGGCGGGTACCGGGCGATCAGCCCCATCGACACATCGGTCAGCGGGAAGAGCGCATCGACGAGTCCCGGCCAGCGGGCAGCCGTCGATGCCGTCAGCGGCGACGGGATGCCGAGTCGCCAGAGGTAGTAGGCGGGCGAGGCGACGACAAGCGCCGCCGCGACGAGCAGGCCCGTCCGCCAGCGCCGGCACAGCAGGCGTGCCGGCCGCTCGATCGAGCCCCAGGCCGCAAACAGCGCCGCGACGAGGACGAACCCGGGATTCTGGCTGCCGGCCACGCCGAGCAGCATCAGCGTCACCGCCGGCCGCGTGCTCCAGAGCAGCATCGCGCCGGCGAGGCAGCAGACGAGCAGCAGGTCGGTCGATGGCTTGTCGATCCACCAGACGAGCGGGCTGATGAGGAGCAGCGACGTCCAGACCGGCGCCGGCCGACGCAGCATGAGGAGCGCGAGCGCAGCGAGCAGCGCGACGTGCAGCGCGACGAAGCCCCACAGCGGGGAGGCGCCGGCGAGCAGGGCGCCGTGCACGGCCGGCGCCGCGAGGAGCGGATAGAGCCAGAAATGCGGCACGTCTTGCCGGCCGTCACGACCGACGAGGTCGGGATGGCTCAGCGAGGCCGTGGCAAACGATGGACCAAGGGCCCGGAGTTCGGCTTCGAGGGAAGGGATCTGGTCGGGTGCGAACGAGGGTGCCTGCCCTCGCGCCAGGCTGAGTGCCACGGCGACGTGCTCGTGCCCGTCGCCCACGCGGACCGGATTGGCTTGCCAGAGTGCCACTCCGAGCCAGGCCACGAGGGAGAGCGCCCAGGCGTGCCGGCTCACGCCCGCCATGATACTCGGCTGTCTCCTCCGGGCAGGGGCCTCCAGCCCGGTACGCCGCATAATGTCCCGCATGCAGACGCGCGAGATCACGCTCGGTGCCCGAACGATCTCGGTCACGGAGGCCGGCGACGGGGCGCCGATCGTCCTGCTGCACGCGTTCCCCCTGAGCGCCCGCATGTGGCACGCGCAGTTGGCGCGCCTGCCCCCGGGCTGGCGTGCGATTGCGCCCGACTTCCGGGGCCTCGGGCGGTCCCCGCGCGGCGAGGCGCCGGCGCGCCACGTGGGCGATCACGCCGCCGACGTGCTCGGGCTCGTCGATGCGCTCGGCCTGCCGCCAGCCGTCGTGGCCGGTGTGTCCATGGGCGGGTACGTCGCGTTCGAAATCTGGCGCCAGCGGCCCGAGTCGGTTCGTGCGCTCGTGCTTGCCGATACACGGGCCGAGGCCGACACCGACGAGGCCCGCGGCAAGCGTGTCGCGATGCAGGAGCGGGCGCTGCGCGAGGGCACGGCCGCGGTCATCGACGCGATGCTGCCGGGCCTGCTTGGAGAGACCACCCAGGTTGGCGACCCGCACCTGGCACGCGAGGTGCGCGACTGGGCACTCGAGTCGGAGCCGGCCGGTGTGGCCGACGCCCTCGAGGCGTTGAAGACCCGGCCCGACAGCCGCGCGACGCTCGGCACCATCACCTGCCCGACGCTCGTCGTCGTGGGCGAGGAGGACACGCTCACGCCGCCGGCCGCGGCGCGCGTGATCGCCGACGGCATCGCAGGCGCACGATATGCGCCGATCGCGCGGGCGGGGCACCTTGCAAACGTCGAGCAGCCCGAGGCGTTCGACGCGGTCCTGCGGCCCTGGCTCGCCGCGCTCGCCCGGGCGGCAGCCCTCCCCGAGGAATGAGTTCCATCATGATCGTTCGTGTCCTTCGCGCCGCGGCAGCGGCCGCAGCCGTCGCGGTGCTGGTGGTGCCGCATGCTGGCGGCTCGCTGGCCGCGCAGACCGTCAGCCCGCCCGACGTCGGCATGCACCGCTCGCTGGACGTCATCCTCGACACCTACGTGCGCGAGGGCCTCGTCTACTATCGCGCGCTGCGGAGCGAGCGCAGTCGGCTCGATGGGTACGTCAGCAACCTCGACGTGCCGGCGGCGGCGCTCGAGGGCTGGTCGCGCGAGGACCAGGCGGCGTTCTGGCTCAATGCGTACAACGCGCTCGTGTTGCGAACGGTCGTCAACGCCTATCCGATCCGCGGCAAGGCGGGGCAGTATCCCCGCGAGAGCATCATGCAGGTGCCCGGCGCGTTCACCGCGAAGCGGCATCGCGTCGGCGGACGCACCGTGTCGCTCGAGGACATCGAGAAGCAGGTGCTGCCGTCGTTCGGCGATCCGCGGATGTACTTCGCGCTCGGCCGCGGCACCATCGGCGGCGGACGCCTGCGCAGCGAGGCATTCACGGGCAAGCGGCTCGAGCAGCAGCTCGCGTCCGTGGCTGCCGAGTGCGTGACGCGCAACGAGTGCTTCCGGTACGACCCGGGAGCCGACCGCGTCGAGATCTCGCCGATCTTCGGCTGGCGCCAGGCCGAGTTCACGGCGGCGTACCCGGGCGACGCCGCGGCGTTCCCGCAGCGGAGCGCCATCGAACTCGCCGTGCTGCACATCGTCCTGTCGCACGTGCTGCCGAGCGAGGGCCGCGGCATCAGGCGCAACACGTTCACGCTGGCGTACGCCGACTACGACTGGCGGCTGAACGATCTCACCGACGGAGGACCGCGCTAGTGGATCTCGGGCTCGCAGGAAAGGTCGCCATCGTCACGGGCGGCAGCAGGGGACTTGGTTTCGCATCGGCGCGCGCGCTCGCGGCCGAAGGCGCGCGCGTCGCGATCTGCGGGCGCACGCCGTCCACGCTCGACGCCGCGTCCGCGCAGCTTGCCGCGATTGCCGGCGACGCCGCACACGTGCTCGCCGTCGAGGCCGACGTGTCGCGCGAGAAGGACCTGCGCCGCCTCGTGGACGAGACCGTCGCGCGTTTCGGCGGCGTCGACGTGCTCGTCAACAACGTCGGGCTGGGCAAGGGCGGCGGCCTCATGGACACGCCTGACGACGTGTGGCAGCAGGCGTTCGACCAGACGCTGTTTCCGGCGATTCGCGCGTCGCGGCTCGTCGTGCCGCACATGCAGCAGCGCGGAGGCGGCGTGATCCTGCTCATCGCCTCGATCTGGGGCCGCGAGTCGGGCGGGCGCATGACGTACAACGCCGTGAAGGCGGCCGAGATCAGCCTCGGCAAGGCCCTGGCGCAGCAGCTTGCCGGGTCGAACATCCGCGTCAACTCGATCGCGCCAGGCTCGATCCTGTTCGAGGGCGGGTCGTGGCACCAGCGCCAGCAGGCCGACCCCGAGGGGATGGCGCGATTTGTCGCGCGCGAGCTGCCCTTCGGCCGTTTCGGCCGCGACGAGGAGGTCGGTGACGTCGTCGCGTTCCTCGCGTCCTCGCGAGCGAGCTGGATCAGCGGCGCCTGCGTGCCGGTTGATGGCTGCCAGGGCCGGTCGAACATCTGAACGGCGAACGCCGAACGCCTGACCCGAATCCCGAATCCCGAATCCCGAGCCCCGACCCCAATCCCCGACCCCAATCCCGCCCATGCTCAACGCGATTGCCGATCTGATCCAGCGCACCGCTGATGCGCTGTTCATGCCGTGGCTGCTGCTGCTGCTGTTCGGCACGGGCATCTTCCTCACGATCCGCTACCGGTTCGTGCAGGTCCGGCGCTTCGGCGAGGCGTTCCGCTCGATGCTCTCGGCGCAGGAAGGCACGGTCGGCGCGCTGAGCCCGTTCCAGGCCTTCATGACCGCGCTGTCGGGCACCATCGGCACCGGCAACATCGCCGGCGTCGCCACCGCCATCGTCTCGGGCGGTCCGGGTGCGCTGTTCTGGATCTGGGCCTACGGCTTCGTCGCGACGACGATCAAGTTCACCGAGGCGGTGCTCGGCGTGACGTGGCGCGAGACGTCGGGGCAGACCATCAAGTCCGGCCCGATGTACGCGCTGCGCGACGGCCTCGGCAAGCCGTGGCTGGCCTCGGCGTACGCGATCGTCGCGGGCGTCGCCGCCCTGACGACGACGCCGTTCACCCAGCCGAACTCGATCGCGGTGGTCCTCGAGAGCGAACTCGGCATGCCGACATGGGCGGCAGGCGTCGGCATTGCGGTGCTCGTGTGGCTCGTCATCGTCGGAGGCATCGGCAGCATCGGCCGCGCGGCCGAGAAGCTGGCGCCGCTGAAGGTCGGCCTGTACCTCGGGGGCGGCCTGATCGTCATCGGCCTGTTTGCCGACAGGATTCCGGCGGTGCTGTCGCTCGTGTTCAACGAGGCGTTCTCGCTGCGCGCAGGCGCCGGTGGCACGCTCGGGTTCGTCATCGCCATGCGCTACGGCCTGGCGCGCGGCATGTACGCCAACGAGGCCGGCTACGGCACGGCGTCGGTTGCCTACGGCACGGCGCGCAGCCGGCATCCGGAACAGCAGGGACTGCAGGCGGTGATGGAGGTCGTGATCGTCTCGTTCGTGACGTCCACGATCAGCGCCATGACGATCCTGCTCACCGGCGCCTGGCAGTCGGGCCTGACGAGCACGGCCGCGGTGGCCTCGGCGTTCGATGCGGCGCTGCCCGGCGTCGGCGGGTACATCGTGGCGTTGTGCGCGTTCCTGTTCGGGTACACGACGCTCATCGGCTGGGCGTTCTACGGCGAGCAGTTCTTCGAGTACCTGCTGGGGCGTCCGGTGGCGCGCTGGTACGGGTGGGTCTACTGCCTGCTCATCCCGCTCGGCGCGATCGGCCGCGTGGAGGTCGTCTGGGCATGGGGCGACCTGATGAACGCGCTCCAGATCTTCCCCAACATCATCGGCGTGATTGGCCTGTCGGGCTTTGCCGCGAAGGTGGCGCGGGGTCGTGCGGCGGCGCCATGAGCGCGTCGGCCACCGCCCGGTCGGCGCGCGGCACGTACAACGTGTAGCCATCGGCTGACGCAATCTCCTCGAGCCGGAGCAGCTCGATCGCGAACGCCCGCAGCGCCGGCGACGCCGCGGCGTCGTCGATCACGACGTAGCCGAGCGCCGACGCCAGCAGGAAGCGATCGCGCGCGGCGAATGCGAGGCGCGACTGCGCCTCGGCGAGGGGTGTGCCGGCGGGATCGCTCAGCGTGATCAGCGCGTCGAGCACGGGACGACGGCGGACGTGCTGTTTCTGCTCCAGGGTCACCCGCGACAGGTAGCCCCCGACGAGCCGCTTGCCGTGCGTGGTCTGCTGGTATTGCGTCAGCGGATTGAAGTTGCCGAGCGACGACGTGCCGTCGCGCAGGCCGAACGGCAGCGAGAGCACGCGGATGTCAGGGCGAGGGTCTTCGGCAATCCGGTGGAACACCGCCGGCACCGCTCCCGCGTAGAGCGTACGCGGCACCGGCGACAACTCGAACAGCAGCAATGCCGTGACGACAGCGAGCAGCAGGCGGCGCCGCTGCGGCCACCGCGTGCCGAGGGCCGTCAGCGCGAGCGCGAAGAGCAGTGCGACGAACATGGTCGCGAGCACGACGAAGCGCGACGGCGATCGCGCAAGGCCGATGATGGGGACGTAGCGCAGGAGCGCCCACGGGCCCGGAATGTAGGTGTTCATGCCGGCCACGTGCACGAAGGGCCCGAGTGCGAGCAGCGCGAACAGCGCGGGCATCCACAGCCAGCGCTGCCGCGCCGGACGCCAGCCGGTCCAGAGCGCGACGCCAATCGTCACCAGCGCCACGAGCGACATCGCCGCCGTCCACTCGACATAGTTGTCCTGGCGCTGCGTCTCGATCAGGGCCTTGAATGGCCTGCCGAAGACCGGCGAGGTCGGGTTCGGCATGACGAAGGCCAGCAGGTCGACGCCGGGCGAACTGCTGCGCCAGTAGATCTCCGGCCCCGGCGTCTCGCCATCGAGCAGGCGCTCGCCATAGCTCACGAGGACCGGCGACAACAGCACGCCCGCCGTGACGACCATGAGCGCGGCACGCCACACATCCGCCGGCCTCGAGGTCAGGCGCCACGCGACCTTCGGGGGCCACCGTGTCAGCAGGTGCAGGATGGTCAGGAGCGTCAACACCAGCATCGGTGTGTAGAGCGACCGCATGCTGATTCGCACGCCCGCCACCTGGACGAGCCCGCCCTGGACCGCGATGGCCCCAACGAACGTCGCAGCCACCACGACGAGACCGCCCGTGAGCCGCCGCGCGAGCGCCAGGCGTTCGAGCGACGGGTCGCGCGAGACGCCGATCGCACTGGCCACGACGTACGTGCCGATCAGGACGGCGCCGTAGACCACGTAGTAGATGTCGCAGAAGGCGGCCCACGCGAGCGTGACGCCGAGGGCGACCGCGTCTCGCGCACGGAACTGGCCCTCCCTCCGCACCATGATGAGGAGCAGCACGGCCAATGGCGCGGCGGCCAGCAGCGAGAAATGCCCGGCACTGCGCGCCATCAGCACTGGTGAGAACGCGAAGGCCGCTCCCGCGAGCCACGATTCCCACGACCTGGCGCCCGCGGCGTGCGCAAGGCGCGCCATGCACCACGCCGTGAGTACCATCATCGCCAGGTACACGATGTTGAACGCTCGCAGCAGCCCGAGCGGGCCAATCAGCGGGAGCGCGATCACGTTCATGAAGAGCGTGTAGTTGTGCAGCGTGAGGTCGACCGGCGGTGCGAGGGACAGGACGGCGCCGGTCTGCAAGGGCCACTGCTGTTGCAGCACCTCGTGCCGGAACACCCACAGGTTCCACACGTACACGCCCGTGTCACCGAGGGGCGGACCTGTCAGGTGAGTGCCGAGATGCCGCGGCAGCGGCCACGAGAATGCCACGGCAAGGGCTGCAAAGAGCCCCAGCCACGCGAGAAGGATGCGGGCGGGCAGCACTGAGGATATGACCGAAGGCGGATGCTACCATGGCCGGGCTTACATTCTTAACAACTATTTGATTGTCTTAACCTCCTTGCCATGACGCATACGGTGACGCCACCAATCCCTGCGGCACCCTTCCGGCTCGAACGGAACCGGCGCGTGTGGCGCGGCAAGGAGTCCGCTCCTGATGCAGTCGCGACGCTGTGGCGCCAGTTCCACGACGACGCCCTGTCGGCCGTGCAGGGACTTGCCGGGTATCGCGCGACTCCGCTCCGGTCACTCGACGACGTGGCATCGGTCGCGCGGCTCGGCGCGATTCACTACAAGGACGAATCCGACCGCTTCGGCCTCGGGAGCTTCAAGGGGCTCGGCGCCATCTACGCGGTCCTTCGCGCGGTCCGCGACGCGAGCGGAGGTGTCGTCGCGTGTGCGACCGACGGCAACCATGGGCGCGCCGTCGCCATGGGCGCGCGGCTGGCCGGGTGCCGGTGCGTGGTGTACCTGCCTGCGCAGGTCAGCGCCGGACGCGAGCGCGCGATCGTCGAGTTCGGTGCGACCACGGTGCGCGTCGCCGGCAACTACGACGATGCCGTGGAGGTGGTGGAGAGGGAGGCCTCGCGCCGCGGCTGGATCCTGGTGCCTGACACGTCCGACGATCCTGCCGCCGACACGCCGCGCAACGTGATGTGCGGCTACATGACGCTCGTGCGCGAGGTCCTCGACGTGCTCGGCTCAGGGCCCGGCACGCTGACCCACATCTTCGTCCAGGCTGGCGTCGGCGGACTGGCGGCGGCCGTCTGCGCCTACTCCTGGCACCTCTGGGGTTCCGCACGACCCACGCTCGTCGTGGTCGAGGCCGACGCCGCCGATTGCCTGCGGCGGAGTGCCGCGGCCGGACGTCCGACGACCGTCGGCGGTGTGCACGACACGATCATGGCGGGCCTTGCCTGCGGAGTGCCGTCGGCGGCCGCCTGGCCCATTCTCGAGCGCGGCGCCGACGTGTTCATGGCGATTGCGGACGAGGCGGTCGTCGCGACGATGCGGTTGCTTGCACGTCGAGACGACGCGATCGTGGGTGGCGAGTCGGGTGTGGCGGGGCTGGCGGCCCTGCTCCTCGCGGCCGGCAACACTCGCGCGCGCGCGGACCTCGGCCTCGCGCCGTCGTCCCGCGTGCTCGTGGTTGGCACCGAAGGCGCCACCGACCCCGCCGTGTATGCCCGGCTCGTGGGCGATCGCCGCCAATCGTGACGCGCCGGGCTCCCTGCCTTTCGTCTCTTGATCGCCCCTTCGCCTCGGCGTAGCATCGACGAACGATGTCGGGAACGCTTGCGCGCCTGTCGGGCAACAAGGATCAGGCACTGCAGGAGGCGCTCGGGCACCTCGCCCCGGAGACGCGGACGGCATCCCTTCCCGTTCCAGTCACCACGGCGGTGGGCGTCCACGAGCAGGTCGCGGCCGACACGGTCGTCACCGCCGTCCGCCATATCCCTGCGCAGGCGGCACGCCACGAGCCCTGGCCCGAGGACGTGGACGCGCGCCTCGTGGAGGCCCTGGCGGCGCGCGGCATCGAGATGCCGTACGCGCATCAGGCCGCGGCCATGCAGCACGCGCTCGCCGGCCGCCACGTCGTGATCGTCACGCCGACGGCATCGGGCAAGACGCTCTGCTACAACGGCCCCGTGCTGAGCACCGTGCTGCGCGAGCCCGGTGCACGCGCGCTCTATCTCTTTCCGACGAAGGCCCTCGCGCAGGATCAGCTCGCCGAGCTCCAGGGGCTGGCGCAGATCGTCGGCGCGGCCGCCGAACGCGACATCGGCGTCTTCACGTACGACGGCGACACGCCGAACGACGCGCGCCGCGCCATCAGGTCCCGCGCGAGCGTGGTGCTGAGCAACCCCGACATGCTCCACGCGGGAGTGCTGCCGCACCACCCGCGCTGGGCGCGCCTCTTCGAGAACCTCCGCTTCATCGTCATCGACGAACTGCACGCGTATCGCGGCGTGTTCGGCAGCCACCTCGCCAACGTGCTGCGGCGGCTCCAGCGGATCTGCCGGCACTACGGATCGAGCCCGACCTTCATCTGCACGTCGGCGACGATTGCCAACCCGAAGGCGCTTGCCGAGCAGCTCACCGAGCAGCCGTTCGAACTCGTCGCCGAGAGCGGCGCGCCACGAGGAGAGAAGTTCTTCGTGCTGCTCAACCCGCCTGTCGTCAACCGCGCGCTGGGCATCCGCCGGTCGTACCTCTCCGAGGCGCGGCGCGTGGCGCTCGAGTTCCTGCGGCGCAACCTGCAGCTGATCGTGTTTGCGCAGAGCCGGCTCGCGACCGAGATCCTGACGACGTACCTGAAGGACGCCTTCCAGGGGCCTCCCGGCGCGACCGAGGCGGTGCGCGGCTATCGCGGGGGCTACCTGCCGATGCGGCGCCGGGAGATCGAGCGGGGCCTGCGCGAGGGCGACGTCCGTGCGGTGGTGTCCACCAACGCACTCGAGCTCGGCATCGACATCGGCGCGCTCGACGTCTGCGTGATGGCGGGCTACCCCGGCACCATCGCGTCGACGTGGCAGCGGGCCGGCCGCGCCGGACGCCGTGCGGGCCGATCGGCGGCGGTGCTCGTCGCCTCGAGCGCGCCCCTCGATCAGTTCATCGTGCGCCATCCGTCGTACTTCTTCGACGGGTCGCCCGAGCAGGCGCTGATCAATCCCGAGAACCTGCACGTGCTGCTGAACCACGTCAAGTGCGCGGCCTTCGAGCTGCCGTTCCAGGAGGGCGAGCGGTTCGGGCAGACGACGGTGAGCACCGACGAGATGCTGCAGGTGCTCGACGAGGAAGGCTTCGTGCACCGCGCCGACGGCCAGTGGAACTGGACGCACGAATCGTATCCGGCCGACGCGATCAGCCTGCGCGCGGTGACGTCGGACAACTTCGTGATCGTGGACGTCACCGAGGGCTCGCGCGTGATTGGCGAGACCGACTACACGAGCGCGCTCTCCACGCTGCACGAGAAGGCGATCTACATCCTCGAGGGCGCGCTGTTCCAGGTGGAGCGGCTCGACGTCGAGGGCCGGAAGGCATACGTGCGCAGCGTGGACTGCGACTACTACACCGACGCGATCACGTACACGAAGGTGAACGTCCTCGACGTCGCCGAAGGCGGGACGCCGCGCACCCATGGCGACGTCCACGTCGTCTCGCGCGTCGTCGGCTTCAAGAAGATCCGGTTCTACACGAACGAGAACGTCGGGTCGGGCGACCTCGACCTGCCCGAGCAGCAGATGCACACGACCGCGTACTGGCTGACCGTGCCGCGCGAGGTGCTGCTCGACGTGCCGTATTCGCCCGACGACAGGCGCGACGGCGTGAGCGGGCTCGCATACGCGATGCACTCGGTGGCGCAACTGCTGCTGATGTGCGATCGTCGGGATCTCGGCGTGTCGATCGACACCGGCTCCGGCGAGGCCGGCGTCGGCGGACGTCCGACGACCCCTGTGGCCGGAGACGCCGACGCGCACGTGTTCCTCTACGACAACTACCCGGGCGGCATCGGCTTCAGCGCGCCCCTGTTCGGCGCGCACGACACGCTGCTGGCGCAATCGCGCGAACTCATCGCGGGCTGTCCCTGCGAGGTCGGGTGTCCGTCGTGCGTCGGGCCCGTCGGAGACATCGGGCCGCGCGCCAAGCGCGTCGCGCTCGACCTGCTCGCGCGCCTCGGCCTCGAATCCGCGCCCGCCCTGCCGCCCGAGGACGTGCCGTTCTAGGCAGCGGACCCTGCGACGATGGCCCTGTCCACGCTTGCCCGGCTGCGCGAGATCGCCCGCGGTTCCTCGCCGCCGGCCGATGACCCGACCACGCGCCGCGAACTGACGTACGAGCCCGTCGATGCCGACGGCCTGCCACTCGACCCGCGCGTCCACGACGACTCGGTGGACACCGCCTTGCCCGAGGGCGCGCGGCTGCACCAGACGTCGCACGGCGCCTGCCTGATCATCGAGCACCACTACGAACCCGATCGCAGCCACGGGCGCGTGACCGTCAACGACTGCGGCGCCGTGCGCATCGACGAGACGCTGGACCTGCTCGCCGGCCGGCCGCTGCGGCAGGCGCCACAGGCGCCTGCGCCGCGTCGCCTCGTCTACTTCGACCTCGAGACGACGGGCCTCAGTGGCGGGGCCGGCATGCTCGCGTTCCTCGCGGGTGTCGGCGAGTGGACCCGCGACGGCTTCCGGACGACGCAGTTCCTGCTGCCGTCGCACGCGGGCGAGCGCGCGATGCTGCATGCGCTCAACGACTACCTGGGCGACGATGCGGTGCTCGTGACGTACAACGGGCGCACGTTCGACGTGCCGGTGATGGAGGTGCGCGGCGAGATGCAGCGCGTGCCGCAGGTCGTCTGTGACATGCCGCACCTCGACATGCTGCACCCCGCGCGGCGCCTGTGGCGCGCGTCCGACGAGGGCGAGCGGTCGTGCCGCCTCACGCACCTCGAGGAGTCGGTGCTCGGCGTCGGACGCGTCGGCGACGTCGGGGGATTCGATATTCCGGCCCGCTACTTCCAGTTCCTTCGCGGCGCGGGGCCGGCCGTGCTCGATCCCGTGCTGATGCACAACCGGCTCGACCTGCTGTCGCTTGCCGCGCTCACGGCCCACGCCCAGCACCTCGTGTCCGAGGGGCGCGAGTCGATGCCGTCAGGATCGACGGCCTACGGGCTGGGTGTGATGTACGAGCGGGCGGGGTGGATCGACGTCGCCGAGCGTGCGTACCGCGCGGCTGCCGACGACCGCTGGCAGGCGCGCGACGTCCGTCGGGCCTCAGCGCGTGCGCTCGCGCGGCTGCTGCGGCGCCAGCGGCGATACGACGAGGCCGCGGCGGCCTGGCAACTGGTGCTGCACCTCGGGGGACGCCCGCAACTCCTGCGCGAGGCGCGTGAGGCGCTGGCCGTCCATCACGAACACCGTGGCGGGCGGCTCGAGGAAGCCCGGCGACACGCCGTGGCCGGTATCGAAGAAGCGATTGGGCGGGGGGAACGCGAGCAGTTCAGCCGACGCCTGGCCAGGCTCGAGCGGAAGCTCGCGCGAGGGACCCAGGCGACGTCGCTGTGGAACGAGTGACGGGCTGTTCCGCCTTCGAGGCCATGCGAGGGACGGCCGCGATGCGGATACAGCCGGGCACACACCGCCTCAGGCGGATGCGCCCTTGCGTGCCTTCTCTGCTGCCTTGCGGGCGGCGACGGTCGTTGCACCGAACTTGCGCGTGAAGCGCTCGACGCGACCCTCGGTGTCCACAAGCTTCTGGCGTCCCGTGAAGAACGGGTGGCAGTTGCTGCAGATTTCGAGGTGCAGGTCCTTCTTCGTCGAGCGGGCCTTCCAGGTCGCGCCGCACGCGCAGCGGGCTTCGACCTCGTGGTACGTGGGATGGATGTCTGGCTTCATGGACGTGGCTCCTTGGCTCGCGGCCAAACACAAAGCGTAGCACAGTCGGCCTCTGCGGCGGCTCGTGCCACCCGCCGAATCGGGTGGGTCGCCCGCCAACGGCTGAGCGGCCCGCAACTTGCTTAGCCCTACCGAAGAACGAGGTCCTTCGGGGCGGTTCGATCGGGTTCACACCCGCCGAACCTGCCCGAGTCGCGGGCTGCGCAATCACGATCCTGTCCGAGCACTGACCATCCTGTGCGAGCGCTGACGATCCTGTGAGTGGGCCCCTGGAGTTTGCGATGCTGCGTCGAATCATCCCCGCGTCCGCCCTGGTCCTGGCGGTTGCCACGAGCGCGTTTGCCGGGTCCATCGGTGCTCAGTCGGGCGCCGTCCTTCCGTACGGCTTCATGTACTCGCCGTCCTCGTCGCCGTTCGAGGCGTTCGAGTGGACCCCGCTCGATTTCGCGGCGTTCGCGGCCTATGGCGGCGATTTCGCCAACGTCCGCAAGCCCGTGTCGCCGATCTACTTCGCGGCCGAGCCGCTCCTGCCGTCAGAGCCCCCGGGGTTCGAGGACGAGCAGGGCACCCTCCAGATGCTCTCGATGCCCCGGTTCGAGGGGTTCTCGGCGGGCGAGGCGCGGATGGCGTTCATGATGATGGCGGCGCCGCCGCCGGAAGAGCCCGAGAACCCGGTGCCCGAGCCCGGTACCCTGGCGTTGATCGGCATCGGCCTGCTCGGTGCGTCTGCCCGCCTGCGGCGCGTCCTGAAGTCGCCGACGCGCTGATCGGCAGTTCCCCATCGGTCAGGAAGTTGGCTCGAGCGGCCAAATAGTTGGCCGCTCGAAAATCCGGGAAGCGCCGTAGCGGCGGACTTTGTCCGCCACGCTGCAGACTTTCGCCCGCGTCGTCCTACGGGATCACGTGGGTGCGATCCCACCGGTGCCGGCGCAGCGTCGCCAGCATCCCCTCACCAAGCCGGCGCCCGTCGGACACCGCGGTGTTCTCCTTCACGTGGGCGGCCTTGCGCATCCCGGGGATTGTCGTGGACACCACGGGATGCTCGATGGCGAAGCGCAGCGCGAGTTCCGGCAGCGTCATCCCCGCCGGGACGTCCTCCAGGATCCGGTCGACGCGATCGAGTGTCTCACCCAGGTTCTCCGGGGTGAAGTAGAGGCTCCGCCAGTCGCTGGCGGGGAAGGTCATGTCGCGCGTCATCTTCCCGCTCAGGCTGCCTTCGTCGAGCGGCACCCGCGCGATGATGGCGACGTCGAGCCGCTGGGCGGCCGGGAAGAGGAGATCCTCGGGGCTCTGGTCGAACAGGTTGTAGACCACCTGCACGGCATCGACGAGGCCGGTCTCCAGGGCCTCGAGCACGTTTGCCGGCTCCCAGCGGTTGACGCTGATGCCGAATCCCTCGATCTTGCCTGCCGCCTTCAGGTCCTCGGCGGCGCGCTGCCAGCCCTCGTCGGACGCCCAGGCGTCGTCCCAGACGTGGAGCTGCTGCAGGTCGATCCGCTCGACGCCGAGATTGCGCAGGCTCTTCTCGGTCATCTCGACGATGTAGTCGTAGGGGAAGACGTCGCCGACAGGCGTATCGGCGGTGCCGGGCCATGTGCGGTTCTTCGGCGGCACCTTCGTGGCGACGTACAGCTTGCGGTCGCCCTGCGCGCGCAGCGTCCCGGCCAGCAGCTGCTCGCTGTGACCCTCCCCGTACGCATAGGCGGTATCGAAGAAGTTCACGCCCGCGGCCACCGAGTCGTCAAGCGACGTCAGCGACTGCGCATCGTCGCTGCCGCTCCAGCCGCCCATGCCCCACATCCCGTAGCCGATCTCCGACACCTGCCATCCGAGTCGCCCGAAGCGTCGCGTCTGCATAGGGGGATGGTAGATCACAGTCGGCCTTCGTCGGTCGGCCGTCGGCCTACAGTCGTCGGCGGAGCGGCCACGCCGTTCAGCCGGGTCGATGTAGCCGTTACGCCGCCTTCGCCGTCCTGCTCAGTGATCTTCATGGCGTCGGCCGTGCCGCCTGCTCCAGCATCTCCATCAGCTCCGCGATGACGCGCGGCAGTCGTCCGTGACGCGCGTGGACCAGCCCCTGGCGACGGGCCAGGCGATGCCCCTGGATGCGCAGCGTGTGCAGCTCGCCGCGGGCGGCTTCGGCGGTGACGGCGCGGGCGGGGACGATCGAGATGCCGAGGTCGATTCTCACCAGGGGCTTGATCAACTCGACGTTCTCGGCCTCCATCAGCACCTGCGGCGTGATCCGCAGGCGCTTGAACCAGCGGTCGATGACGCGGCGCGTGTTGGCCGTGAACGGGAAGAAGATGAAGGGCTCGTCGGCGAGGTCGCGCGGGCTCACGGTCCTGCGCGTGCCGAGGCGGCGATGCTTCGGACTGACCACCACCACGAGTTCTTCGTCGGGCATCGGCGTGATCACGAGATCGGGCGCGCGCACGGGCAGTGTGACGAGCGCCAGGTCGAGCGCGCTGTTGCGGACGCGCGCCAGCAGCGCCTCGGTCGATCCCGTTTCCACGGTCACGTCGACACGCGGATGTCTGGCCTTGAACCGCTCGAGCGCCGGCGGCAGCACGTACATCCCGCCAATCAGCCCGGCCGCGATGCGGACCTGCCCGCGTTCGAGCTTCGAGAAGCCGGCGATCTCGAGCGAGGCGTCCTTCAGTTCCTGGAAGACCCGCTGGCAGTGGCGAAGCAAGGTCTCTCCGGCCGGCGTGAGGGTGACGCGCCTGTGGGTGCGCACCAGCAGCGGTTCGCCGAGCTCGGCCTCGAGCAGCGAGATCTTCCGGCTGATCGCCGACTGGGCCACGTACATCGTCTGGCTCGCGCGCGTGAAGCTGGCCTGCTCGGCGACGGCGGCGAACATCTCGAGCTGACGCAGATCCACGCCCGGAGTCTATCTCGAAATGAGAACGATTGATGCGCGATTCTCTATTGGACTGCATCGTTCGGCGCTCGTATGGTTGAGGCACCCTACAACCGGCACATGGGTGTCGGCGGAGAAGAGGTTGCCCATGGATTCGCGAACCCTCGTCCAGCGATGGCTGGCTCTCGTCATCGCCAGCCTGTCCCTGACCGGTTTCGGGCAGGCGCAGGTGCTCTACGGATCGCTCGTCGGCACGGTCACCGACCCGTCCGGTGCCGCCATCCCTGCTGCGATGGTGACGCTCACCAACGAGGAGACTGGCGTCGGCCGCGAGCAGGCCGGTGACACCGAGGGACGCTTCGCGTTCACCAACGTGCTGCCGGGACGGTACCTCCTGCTGGTCACGGCAACGGGCTTCCGCCCGCAGACGGCCACCGGCATCGTCGTGACGCCCAACACCGTGGTGCGCCAGGCCGTGGCGATGGCGTTGGGCGAGCTGACCGACTCGGTGACCGTTGCCGCCGGCGCGACTGTGCTCCAGACCGACAAGAGCGACACGCACACCGAGATCTCGCGTCGTGAACTGGCGGCGCTGCCGCTCGGCGGCCTGCGCAACTACCAGGCGTTGATCAACCTCGTGCCGGGCGCGACGCCCGGTGTGGAGAACTCGCCGATCGACCTGCCGGTCCGTTCCTTCTCGACGCAGATCAACGGGACAGCCGCGACGCAGAACTCGACGCGCCTCGACGGCGCGGTGAACGTGAACGTCTGGGTGCCCAACAACGTCGCATACATCCCGCCGGCAGACACCATCGACGTCGTCAACGTGAGTACGGGCTCGTTCGACGCCGAGCAGGGACTCGCTGGCGGCGCCGCAATCACGGTGGTGACGCGATCGGGCGGCAACCGGTTGCAGGGAAGCGCGTACGACTACTTCAGCAACGACGATCTGCGCGCCCGCAACTACTTCATGCCGGCGACCGCCACCAAGCCGAAGTTCTCGCGCCATCAGTTCGGCGGCACCCTCGGCGGGCCGATCGTCACCAACCGGCTCTTCTACTTCGGCGGCTACGAGGGCATTCGCGAGCGAGTCCCGGGACAGGGCTTCTTTACGGTGCCCACCGAGGCCATGCGCCGCGGTGATTTCAGCGAGGTCGCCACGCGGATCTACGATCCCGCCACCGGCGCCGCCGACGGATCGGCGCGACAGGCCTTCGCCGACAACCGCATCCCGGCTGGGCGGCTCGATCCCATCCCACAGCGGATCCTGGCGCTGGTGCCGTTGCCCAACCAGCCAGGCCTGACCAACAACTACTACACGCAGGCAACCGGCCGATTCGATCGCGACAACTATGATCTGAAGGTCAACCTGGCGGCGACGACGGCGCAGCAGGTGTGGGGCAAGTACAGTCGCATGGACGCGACCGGCGGCGGCGTGTTCGCGCTCGGTGAGGCGGGTGGTCCCGGCGTCGGCGGCGACTCGGGCACCGGCGACACCACCCAGCAGGTGATCACGTTGGGACAGACCTGGACGCTGACTCCGCAGATGGTGTTCGACCAGACGTTCGGGTACACGCGGTTCGATCAGGAGGTGTACGGCGCGGACTTCGGCACCAACTACGGCAGCGACCTCCTGGGCATCCCGGGCACCAACGGTCCCGACCCGCGGCAGAGCGGCATGCCGGCGTTCCAGTTCAACACCTTCACCAACTACGGCAACACGAACTCCTGGATGCCGCTGTTCCGCAACGACCGTACCTGGACGTACACCAACAACCTGACGGCCCTGCGCGGCTCGCACGAACTGCGCGCCGGTGTCGACGTGGTGCGCCTCGAGCTGAACCACTGGCAGCCCGAGGGATTCGGCGGCCCGCGCGGCGCCTTCTCGTTCGGCGGCGGCGTGACGGCGCTGCGCGGCGGGGCGGCACCCAACCAGTACAACTCGTTTGCACAGTTCCTGCTCGGCCTGTCGTCCTCGACGACCAAGAGCCTCCAGTACATTCCGTTCTCCGGTCGCGAATGGCAGTTCGGCGTCTACCTGCGGGATCGCTGGCAGGTCTCGCGCTCGGTCACCGTCAACCTTGGCCTGAGGTTCGAGCACTTCCCGTTGATGACGCGCGATGGCGCGGGCATCGAGCGGCTCGACTTCGAGACGCTGCAGGTCCATCTCGGTGGTCGCGGCGGCGTGCCGACCGACGCCGGCATCCGTCTGAAGCAGCGCCACTGGGCGCCGCGCGTCGGCATCGCCTGGCGCGCCACCGAGGCCATGGTCCTGCGGGCGGGCTATGGGCTCACCAACGACAACCTGCCCTTCAGCCGTCCCCTGCGCGGCTTCTACCCGTACAACATCGGGACGACCTTCGTGGGCGCGGACGGCTTCCGGCCTTTCGGCACGCTGGCGGCAGGCATCCCGGTCGTCAACGGGCCCGACCTCGGCACCGGTGTCGTCGACCTGCCCAACGTGGTGGCGATGCGCGCGCCTGGCGACACGCTGACGCGCGGGTACGTGCAGTCGTGGAACGCCACGCTCGAACACCAACTGCCCCTGGGCTTCGTGGGGTCGGTCGGGTACGTCGGCACCAAGACCAGCAATCAACTCGCGGAACTCGACGTCAACGCCGCTGGGCCCGGAGCGGGTAACAACGGGCGCCCTTACTTCGCCTCGTCCGGCCGCAGCATCGCGCTCAACCGCTTCGATGGTTTCCTCGATGCCAACTACCACTCGCTCCAGGCCACGCTCAATCGCCGCTTCCAGGACGGGCTGCTGGTCAAGGGGGCGTACACGTACTCGAAGACGCTCAACATGAGCGACCAGAACGGGTGGGCCAGCGTCATGTGGAACTCGCTCGATCAGCTGGATCGCAACTACGCGCCGGCTGGGTACGACGTGCCCCACAACCTGCAGATGGCAGCGGTCTATGAACTGCCGTTCGGCCCCGGCCGACGCTGGCTGAACTCCGGCGTGCTCGGTCACCTGCTCGGCAACTGGGACACCAACGTGCTCTTCTACGCCTATTCGGGCACGCCGTTCACGGTGACGGCCGCGGGCACCTCACTGAACGCGCCGGGCAACGCGCAGACGGCCGATCAGGTTGCCGACGTGAAGAAGCTCGGGGGGATCGGATCGGGCAAGCCGTACTACGACCCGACCTCGTTTGCCGCGATCACCGCCGTCCGCTACGGCAACAGCGGCCGCAACATCCTGCGCCGCCCGGGCGTCGTCGGCGCCGACCTCGGGGTGTTCCGCGGGTTCGACTTCATCGGTCGCAGCCGCCTGGAAGTGCGCGCCGAAGTGTTCAATGTCACGGACCGGCCGCGCTGGGGCCAGCCTGGCAGCAGCGTGACCAGTGGAAACTTTCTCGTGATCACGAGCGCGGGCGGCGAGCGACAGGCCCGGATCGCCGCTCGCCTGAGCTTCTGAGCGCTGCGCTCAGCGACGAGCGGACCGCGTGCGTATCACTGCCATCAGGACCCACGTCGTCGGGTTGCACTTCCGCAACGCCGTCTTCGTGGAAATCGAGACCGACCAGGGCATCACCGGCATCTCCGAGACGGTGATGAAGCGGCGTACGTTGACGATCGCACAGGCGATCGCCGAGTTCGGCCGCGGGCTGGTCGGTCAGGATCCGAGACGAATCGAGGACCTGTGGGAGAAGATGTACCGTGACTCGTTCTGGGTTGGCGGTCCGCTTCACGCCACACCCATCAGCGCCATCGACTGCGCCCTGTGGGACATCGCCGGCAAGCGGCTCGGCGAGCCCGTCTACAGCTTGCTCGGCGGGCCGACGCGCGACGAGGTGTTGCTCTATTGCCACTGCCCGAGCGGCGAGACACCCGCCGAGTTCGCCGACAACGTCCGCACCTGCGTGCGGCGGGGTTTCAAGGCCATCAAGACGACGCTGCCGGTGTTCTATGGCCGGCGCGCCAGGGCCGAGCGCGCGGTTGGCTACTCCGGCACGTCCGGCTACATCGGCCCGAGCGTCAAGGAGACGGAGTACCTGCCGCCCGACGTCTTCGAGCGCATCCGCGAGTTCCTCGTCGCGGCGCGGGAGGCTGGGGGGCCGGCGCTGGGCATCGCCGTGGACTGCCACGGCCGACTCAGCCCCAAGGCTGCCATCACCCTGTGCCGGCGCGTCGAGGATCTCGACTTGCTGTTCCTCGAGGAGCCGATCCCGCCTGAGCACCCCGAGGCGCTCGCGGAGGTCCGCCGCGCGACGACGGTGCCAATCGCCGCAGGCGAGCGCTGGGCGACGATCCATGGCGTCCGCGAGTTCCTCGAACGGCGGTCGGTCGACGTGCTGCAGTGCGACCTGGTCAACTGCGGCGGGATCACGGGCATGAGGAAGATCGCGGCCCTCGCCGAGGCGCAGTACGTCGGCCTGGCGCCGCACAATCCCAATGGGCCGGTGGCCACGGCGATGAACCTCCACCTGGCCGCCGCGATCCCCAACTTCCTGATCCTCGAGACCGTCGGCTCCTGCGATGATGACCGTCTGTTCGGCGAGTTGACCTCACCGCCGTTGGTACGCCGCGACGGTCACGGATGCCTGCCGACCGGGCCTGGTTACGGCATCTCACTCAGGCACGATGCCTTTGCTGCCCATCCCTACGAGCCGTTCAACGGCTTCCGGTGACCCCGCGGCGGCGACCGCGGCGACACCGTCAGCGGGACCCTCGTCCACGCCTCGCGGCGTGTGGGCCGTGTGCGGAGTCATGTGGGCGGCCACCGTGCTCAACTACCTCGATCGCCAGGTGCTCTCGCTGACCGCCGAACACGTCATGCGTGAGTACGGCCTGACGCAAGAGGGCTTCGGCAGGCTCGTCGCGGCGTTTCGCTACACCTACGGCCTGTGCCAGTTCGCCGGCGGCTGGCTGGTGGATGCCTGGGGACCGCGCGCAGTCTACCCGGCCGCCGTGGCCGCCTGGTCGATGGCGGGCGTGGCGTCGGCCTTCACCGCATCGCTCGCCGGGCTCACGGCGTGCCGTGCGACGCTGGGAGCAGCCGAGGCGTTCAACTGGCCGGCCGCGCTGCACGTGACGAGTCGCATCGTGGCCGTCCGCGATCGGACGCTCGCCAACGGCGTCTTCAACAGCGGCGCGGCGGCGGGCGCGGTGCTCGCGCCGCTCGTGGTGACCGCGCTCACGGTGTCCTACGGCTGGCGCGCCGCCTTCCTCGTCACCGGTGCGCTCGGCATCCTCTGGATCGTCGCCTGGCATCGCGTAAGCCGTTCGTTCCGTGCGGATCTGGGGCCGACGCCGGCCTCGCCTGCCGCACGCCGCGCCGCGTTGCGCGCCGTGATCCGGTCGCGGACGTTCTGGGCGCTGCTCGGCTCGGCCATCATCGTCAACGGCGTGAACTACTTCCTCGCCGACTGGATGCCGCTCTACCTGAAGACCGAGCGAGGGTTCGGCTTCGTCGCCGGCAACGTCCTCGCCATGACGATCTTCGGCGCGCTCGAGATCGGCAACATCGGGGCCGGCTGGCTGGTTCGACACCTGGTCGGCCGCGGGACCAGCGTCGCAGCGGCGCGGCGACAGACGATGGTGCTGAGCTGTGTCCTCATGAGCTTCGCCGCCCTGGCCGGCGTCGTCAGCCACGCCGCGCTCGCCTGGGCGTGCCTGGTGAGCACGGGCGTCGGCGTGGCCGGCTTCCTCGTGGTCTACCTGACGCTGGTGCAGGAGGTCGCGCCCGCGCACGTCGGGCTCACCGCCGGCCTGCTCGGCGGGGCCGGTAACCTCGCCTACGGGACGGTCAGCCCGCTGATCGGCCAGTTGGCCGACGCCAACCGGTCCACGATCACGCTCGGCCTGGTCGGCGTGCTGCCCTGGGTCGCCCTTGCGTTGCTCCTGTGGGCGGGAGATCGGAATCGCCAGCCGTGATCGACGCGTACACTCACCTCGACGTGACTCATCACGATCCCATCACCGAACTCGGGGCGCGCGTGGCCGCGGCCGGCGTTTCGCAGGCCGTGGTCGTCGAGACATGGGCCGGGACCGAGTCGCGTTGGCTCGACGTGCTGTCGGACACGGCTGCGCCGGATCGACGCATCGTCCGGTGCCTCCGCGACGACGCGCGCGCCGGCCGGGGCGGGGGTGCCCGAGCCGACGGCTGGCGCGTGGCTACGGCGACGCTCGCTGACGCTCGTCTCGGACCTCTGGTGATCGACGACGTGATGGAGGTCGGTGGCCTGCTCATGCCGCACGCCGAGGATGGCATCGCGGCCTTGGCCGATGCGTTGTGCCCACTCCTGGCCGACCGTCCGGGGATCGATGTGTGGGTGCCCCACCTCGCCTGGCCCTGGGTGGCCGACATCGCCTCGGGAGCATGGCGCCAGGCGATCGCGCGATTGCGGGACCTGCCGAACGTGCGCCTCGTCGTGTCGGCGATCCCGACGTTCTCCACGCAGCCGTGGCCGCACGACGACGTGCTGCGTCTCGCGCGAGAGGCAGCTTGTGCCTTCGGCGCGCCAAGGCTGCTGCCGGGCAGCGACTTTCCCTACTGCAGCCTCGATCGCTACGCCGACTGCCTGCGCACCGCCGCGGCGGTCATCCACAGCGCCGCTCGCGACGAGACGGCGACGAAGAACTGAGATGTCGATGCGTCGAGGATGCTGGCTGGCCTGCGTTTGCCTGGCCATGTTCATGCCGGGCAGGTCGGCCTGGGCTCAGACCCAGGGCAGCGCCGAGCCCGTCGTCATCGAGACCGCGCGGCTGCGGCTCGAACTGAGCGCCACGGGGGAGGCGATCAGCCTGACGCACCGGCCGAGCGGCGAGCAACTGCTGATGCCGGGGCCGCCGGCGCCGGCCTTCGTCGCCGTGCAGGCGCGTCCCTACATCAACGAGTACCAGCTCGCGCTGCCGTCCGAGCGCACCGAGTTCCCGGCGACCGCGATACGGCGCGAAGGCGACCGTATTGTCGCGACCTTCGCCCAGGTGGACTACGAGGCCTGGTTCCGGCTGCAGGCCACCGACGACTACGTGGCGCTGACGCTCGAGCAGTTGCGGTTCCTCGACTCGCCGCGCGTGCGCCCGCATGCGGCGACGCCGATCGACGAGGTCATCGTCCTGCGCCTCGCCGTGCGGCCGCGCGCCCAGTTCGGCGCCTGGCTGAACGTCGCGTGGGATCGACAGGCGGCTGTCGGTGTTCTCGGGACCGGGCCATGGACCCGGGTCGACGGGCAGGAGCAGCGAGGGGCGCGCCTGCTGCAGGCCTCGGCCGTTCGCGACGTGCGGCTCCTCGACGTGGGAGCCGCGCTTGTGGTCGATGCGCCCGACGGGCTGCTCGATCGCGTCGACGCGCTCGAGCAGGCCTTCGACATGCCGCGCGGCGTGGCGGCGCGCCGCAGGCCAGAGAGCAAGTGGTCCTACTACTGGATCTACGGCCACTCGACGCCGGAACAGATCGACAGCCACATCGCGTACGCCAAGGCCGCGGGGTTCCGCGCGCTGCTCGTCTACTACCGCACATTCGCCGAAACGAGCGGCCACTTCCCTTGGCGATCGCCGTGGGCCGGCGGCATCGACGCGCTGCGTCGCGTCGTCGGGCGCATCGAGGCCGCCGGCCTGACCCCCGGCCTGCACTTCCACTACACGAAGGCCGACAAGACCGACCCGTACGTCACGGGCGCCCCGGACCCGAGGCTCCACCTCCTGCGGCGCTTCACCCTCGTCGGCGACCTCGCGGCAGACTCCGACAGCCTCGCTGTCGACGAGCGCCCAGGCGACCTGCCCGCCGAGCCGGCGCGCCGCATCCTGCGAATCGGTGATGAGCTGCTGACGTATCAGGCACGCACCGACGAACCACCGTACCGCTTCACTGGCCTGCGCCGCGGCGCGCTGGGGACGACGGCTCGACCGGCAGGATCCGGAGCGATGGTCGGCGCACTCGACGTGGATACCTGGGACATCTTCGTCCGGTTCGATCAGCGCACCAGCATCACCGGCGAAGTCGCCGAGCGGATCGGGGCGCTGTACCGTGATGGCGGGTTCCGCTTCGCGTACTTCGACGGCGCCGAGGACGTGCATCCCCCGTACTGGTTCAACGTCTCCTGGCCCCAGTGGCAGGTCTTCACGCAGCTCCAGCCGGCGCCGCTGTTTGCCGAGGGCGCGGCCAAGACGCACTTCAGCTGGCACATCCTCAGCCGCGGCAACGCGTTCGATATCTTCGCACCCGAGAAAATCCGCGCCGCCACGGTGCAGCATCCGATGCGCGAGGCGCCACTGAACGCCGCCGACTTCACGTCGCTGAACTTCGGCTGGATCGGTTACGCGGCGCCGGGTGAATCGTCGGAAGGCCTGCAACCCGACCAGATCGAGTTCGTGGCCAGCCGCGCCGCGGCGTGGGATGCGCCGCTGTCGCTCGAGGGCAATCTCGCGGCACTCGCCGCGCACCCGCGCACGCCGGACAACCTCGAGGTGATCCGCCGGTGGGAGGACGCCCGCCTCGCCGGCACGCTGACCGGGGAGGAGAAGACGGCGCTGCGCAGCCCGACGCAGGAACACGTGCTCCTGCGCAACGAGGCCGGTGGCGTCGACCTGGTGCCCTATGCTGCCGTGCCCGACGCGGCATCGCGGCATCCGCAGCTGCGCGTCTTCGAACTGCTTCACGGCGGCGTCCCGTCCATCCTGTTCTGGCACACCCGCGGCGAGGGCGTGCTGGAGATCGACACCGGCGGCCGTGCCGTCACCGTGACGTCGGTCGATGGCGCGCCGGTGCGCACCATCACGACGGGGCGCGGTGTGCGCGTGCCGCTCGGACCGCGACGTCTGCTTCAGGTGCGCGGAGCGACATCGAGCCAGTTACGGGAAGCCATCGCCCGAGCGCGCGTGCTTCCCCTTCCCGACCAACCGCGTCGCTGACGCACGACCAGACGACCGTGACCCACGATCTCTCCAGGTTCCGCGGCATCTTTCCCGCCGCCCTCACCATGTTCACCGCCGATGGCGACATCGACGAGACGCTCACCGCGGCGCACTGGCGATGGCTCATCGATCAGGGCGTCGACGGCCTCGTGATCGCCGGCACCAGCGGCGAGTTCATCGCGATGGAGAACGACGAGCGTCGCCGCCTCTTCGCCCTCGCGCACGACGTCTCGGCCGGCCGCGTGCCGATCGTCGCGGGAACGGGGCACTACAGCACCCGGTTCACCATCGAGTTGAGCCTCGACGCCCAGCGCCACGGCGCCGACGCGGTGATCGTGATCCTGCCCTACTACCAGCGACCGTCGAAGGCTGCCGTCCTCCGCCACTTCCGCGAGGTGCGTGCCGCGATCGACGTCCCGCTGATGCTCTACAACAACCCGGTGAACTCCGCCTGCGTCGATTTCAGCCCGGTCGATGTCGCCGCGCTCGTCGACGACGATGTCGTCCACCTGGTGAAGGCGACGTACGCGTCGGTCGAACCCGTTCACGATCTGCGCCTGCTGTGCGGCGATCGCCTCGGCATCTTCTACGGGTCGTTCATCGCCGGGTACGAAGCGCTCGCCGGCGGCGCACACGGCTGGATCAGCGGGCTGCTCAACATCGTCCCGGTAGCCGCGCTCGCCCTTCACGATGCCGCGGTCGTGCGGCGCGACATGCCCGACGCGTGGCGCATCTGGACCCGCTTGCTTCCGCTCGTGCATCTCTACACGCACCAGCAGATCGGGCCCGTGAGCGACCTGGCGATCTACCGGGCGATCCTCGACGAATGGGGGCGTGCCGGCGGCCATTCGCGGGCGCCCTTCTACCCGCTGGACGCCGGGCAGCGTGATCGGCTGCGAAGCTGCCTGGCCCGTTGTGGCTGGACCGATCCGGCCGCCGGACTCGAGGCGGTCACCGCGTGAGATGCGGCCTCGTCGGCCATGGCGCGGTGGGGGAGTTGCACGTCGCGGCGCTGCGCGCGGCGGGGAGCGACGTTGTCGCGGTGGCCGGCCGCACGGCCGCCGACGCGAGCCCGTTCGCGGACCGGCACGGAATCGACCGCGCGGTCGCTGTGGACGACCTCTGGTCGCTGGTCGACGCGGTCGTCATCTGCTCGCCCACGCCCGAGCACACGCAGCACGCCGAATCTGCGCTGGCGCACGGCCGGCATGCGCTCGTCGAGTTGCCGGCGACACTGTCTGCCGATGACGGCCGTCGGCTGGGTGCGCTCGCGGCACGTGCCCGGGCGGTGCTGTGCTGCGCGCACACGAGCCGCTACCTGCCGGCATACCGCGATCTCGCCACGCGCGTCGCGGCTGGCGACATTGGCACGGTCATCGCGGTGTCCTACGAGCGCGCCGTCCGGCTGCGCGACAAGCGCTGGCTCGACGATGCGCTGGCACACCATGCGGCGCACGCGCTCGACGTGCTGGACCTGATCGATGGGCCGCTGACGATGGTGCGCGCGGCCATCGGGCCGACGACGAGCGCGCCGCGGGTCGTTCGGCTGGTCGTCCGGACGGCGACGGGCGTGTCGGCGACCGTCGGCGTGACCTACGACGAGCCGTGGGCGCGCGGTGCGTGCGTGGTCACTGGGACGAGGGGCGCGCTCGTGACCGACGGCTTCACGTTCCTGCGTCGAGTCGACGGCGGCGGGGCCGCGCAGGCGCCAACCGACGCGACCGGGTCCTACGCGAGCGCGATCGCGGCGCAGGACCTGGACTTCCTCCAGGCGTGCCGGCGGAGCGCGGACGGCGTCTCCTGGGACGTCACCGTGCGCCAGCTCGAACTCGTGGAGACGGCCAGGCGCCTTGCCGCGGACGCCCCGCGCCTGGACGCACTCGACGACGTGCCAGACCGCTGAAGGGCGATCCGGCGGAACGCCGAACATGGCCGACACGAGGTCGGTCGCTACAATCGCCACGGAGCCGTCACGCACCGCCACAGGTCGCCGCTGCACGGTGATTCGTGTGCTGACTGGAACGCGGCAGACTGCCGACCTGAGCGTCGGCAGCTACATTTGCGGCGGTGTTCAAACTGGGGGTGCTTTGCCAGCGGCAGATCGACTGGCGTCGCGTCAGGTCGACGCGTCGATGAAAAGGCAACGGCGGGCCGAGACAGCCCGCCGCTCCCGGTTCCCGGTACCCGTTCCCGACTCCCGATGCCCGGCTCTTAGCCCTTGGACATCGCGCCGAGGAACTCGGTGTTCGACTTGGTCTTGCCCATCTTGCCGAGGAGCAGTTCCATGGCCTCGGTGGGGGAGAGCGGGTTGATCACCTTGCGGAGCACCCAGATGCGGTTCAGGTCCTCCTTCGGGATCAGGAGTTCCTCCTTGCGCGTGCCGCTCTTGGTGATGTCGATGGCGGGGAACACGCGGCGATCGGCGAGCTTCCGATCGAGGTGGATCTCCATGTTGCCGGTGCCCTTGAACTCCTCGAAGATGACCTCGTCCATCCGCGAGCCCGTGTCGACGAGCGCGGTGGCGATGATCGTCAGCGAGCCGCCCTCCTCGATGTTGCGGGCCGCGCCGAAGAAGCGCTTCGGGCGCTGGAGCGCGTTGGAGTCCACGCCGCCGGTCAGCACCTTGCCCGAGGGCGGCACCACCGTGTTGTAGGCGCGCGCGAGGCGCGTGATCGAGTCGAGCAGGATGACCACGTCCTTCTTGTGCTCGACGAGGCGCTTTGCCTTCTCGATCACCATCTCGGCGACCTGGACGTGCCGCTGCGCCGGCTCGTCGAACGTGGACGAAATCACCTCACCGCGCACCGAGCGCTGCATGTCGGTGACCTCCTCGGGCCGCTCGTCGATGAGTAGCACGATCAGGTACACCTCCGGGTGGTTGGCGGTGATGCTGTTGGCGATGTTCTGCAGCAGCATCGTCTTGCCGGTCCGGGGCGGTGCGACGATGAGCCCGCGCTGGCCCTTCCCGATGGGCGTCATCAGGTCGAGCACGCGCGCCGACAGGTTGTCGCCCGACGTCTCGAGGGTGATGCGCTCCTGCGGGTAGAGCGGCGTCAGGTTCTCGAAGAAGATCTTGTCGCGCGTGCGTTCGGGCGGCTCGAAGTTGACCGCCTCGACCTTGATCAGCGCGAAGTACCGCTCGCCTTCCTTCGGCGGACGGATCTGGCCGCTGACCGTGTCGCCCGTGTGCAGGTCGAACTTGCGGATCTGCGACGGCGAGACGTACACGTCGTCGGGGCCGGCCAGGTAGTTGTAGTCCGGCGCGCGGAGGAACCCGAAGCCGTCGGGCAGCACCTCGAGCACGCCCTCCGAGAACAGCATGCCGCTCTTCTCGGCCCGACCGCGGAGGATCTCGAAGATCAGGTCCTGCTTGCGCAGCCCGGTTGCGCCGGGGATCTCGAGTTCCTGGGCCACCTGCGTGAGCTGCTGCACGCTCATCTCCTTGAGCGCGGACAGGTTGACGACCTCGGCGTCGCGGCCGCCCTGCTGCGGACGCGGCTCGAACTCGCCGTCGTCCTGCGGCAGGCCGGCGTGACGCTGGGCCTGCTGCTGACGGTTGTGCTGACGGCCTTCGCGACCGCCGTCGCCCTGCCGGCCGCGGCCGCCCTGGTGGCGTCCCTCGCGCCGTTGCTGCTGGCGTGGCGGGGACTGGGCGGGCGCTGCGGGGGCGTCGGGACGCGTGGCCTGCGGTTGTGGCGCGGGTGCCGGGGTGGTGGCGTCGGGAGCAGCCGGGGCGGCGGCTACCGTCGTGTCAGCAGGCTGACGATTCTGGTCCACAGGTTTTCCAGTCCTTCGCCGGTGAGTGCCGACACTGGCGTCACCGGGGCGTTCAGCGATGTTTCCCATGCGCGTAGGTTGCGCACCCGCTCGGTGCGCGACAGCTTGTCGATCTTGGCGGCCACGACGTCGGCTGCCAGGTCCTGCGTGGTGAGCCACGCCCAGGCGTTGAGGTCCTGGGCCAACCCGGGATGGCGCGCGTCCACGATCAGCAGCGCGCCGGTGGGGCCGTACCCTGCGCCGTCCCCGGGTGCCGCAGCACCCGGAGCAGGCCGGCCGAAGTACATGGACGTGAGCCCGGCGAACATCTGCGCCGAGGCCTCACCGCCTCGCGCATACCCGTAACCCGGCAGGTCCACCAGGAACAGGCGGGCGAGGTCGCGGTGGCCGTACTCCACCGCATAGACGTTCAACTCGCGCGTCTTGCCAGCCGCGGCGCTCGTCCGCGCCACGCGCGACCCGGTGATGGCGTTGATCAACGTCGACTTGCCGACGTTGGAGCGCCCCACGAGGGCGAGTTGCGGCGCGCGTTCCCGCGGCAGATCCGCGGCGCTGACGGCGCTGCGGACGAACCGGACGTTCAAGGCTTTCAAGGTGAGACGACCACAGGCGTGTGACGGAGGGGGGAACGACCGGCCTGTCGTCCGCGGGGCACGGACGCCGGCGTCGCGGCGCGGTCCTTGCCGACCGCGCCACGCACCCTCCAATCAATGCGTGATGGCGTCGTCACTCGTCGGCTCGACGGCCGCGTCGGGCGAGGCCGGCATGGCCCCCGGCAGCGGCCCCTCGAGCGCGGTCTTCAGCACCTCGTCCATCGCCTCGACCATGTAGACGTCGAGCGTGTCGAGGACGTTCTTCGGGATGTCGGCCAGGTCCTTCTCGTTGTCCTTCGGCATGATGATGGTCTTGACGCCGGCGCGGTGGGCCGCCAGCACCTTCTCCTTCACCCCGCCAATCGGCAGGACCTTGCCGCGCAGCGTGATCTCGCCGGTCATCGCGACGTCCTTGCGCGCCGGCACCTTCGAGAGCGCCGAAATCATCGCAGTGGCCATCGTGATGCCCGCCGACGGACCGTCCTTCGGGATCGCGCCTTCCGGCACGTGCACGTGGACGTCCATGGTCTTCCAGAAGTCGGTCGGCAGGCCGTACTCGTTGACGCGCGAGCGCACGAAGCTCATGGCCGCCTGTGCCGATTCCTGCATGACGTCACCGAGCTTGCCCGTGAGCGTCAGCTTGCCCTTGCCGGGCATCAGCGTGGCCTCGGTGACGAGGATCTCGCCGCCGACCTCGGTCCATGCCAGGCCCGTGGCCACCCCGATCTCGTTGACTTCCTCGGCCATCGTCGCGCGGTACTTCGGCACGCCGAGGTGCTGCGTGATGGCCTCGGGCGTGACCTCCTCGAAGTAGCCCGTGCCGTCGGTGACGACGCGGCGGGCGACCTTGCGGCAGACCGACGAGATCTCGCGTTCGAGGTTGCGGACGCCGGCCTCGCGCGTGTAGCGCTGGATCACGGCGCGCAGGGCGTCCTCGGTGAAGACGATGTTCTTCTCCGACAGCCCGGCGTTCTCGATGGCCTTCGGTGCGAGGAACCGGCGCGCGATCTCGACCTTCTCCTGCTCGGTGTAGCCGGCAAGCTGCAGCACTTCCATGCGGTCGCGCAGGGCCTGCGGGATCGTGTGCAGCACGTTGGCCGTGCAGATGAACATCACGTTCGAGAGGTCGTACTCGACGTCGAGGTAGTGATCGAGGAACGCGTTGTTCTGTTCCGGGTCGAGCACCTCGAGCAGCGCCGCCGACGGGTCGCCGCGGAAGTCCATCGACATCTTGTCCACTTCGTCGAGCAGGAAGACCGGGTTCATCGTGCCGGCCTTCTTCATCATCTGGATCACCTGGCCGGGGAACGCGCCGATGTAGGTGCGCCGGTGGCCGCGGATCTCCGCCTCGTCGCGCACGCCGCCGAGCGAGAGCCGCACGAACTTGCGGTTTGTCGCCTTGGCAATCGACTTCGCGAGCGAGGTCTTGCCGACGCCCGGAGGCCCGGCAAACGTGAGGATCGTGCTCTTGGGCTTCTTGACCAGGGTGCGCACCGCGAGGAACTCGAGGATGCGGTCCTTGATCTTCTCGAGGCCGTGGTGGTCCTGGTTGAGGATCTCCTCGGCGCGCTTGAGGTCGCGGCTCTCCTTGGTGCGCTTGTGCCACGGCACCGCGATGAGCCAGTCGAGGTAGTTGCGCGAGACGGTGGCCTCGGCCGACATCGGCGGCATGGCCTCGAGGCGACGGAGCTCCTGCACCGCCTTCTCCTCGACGTCCTTCGGCATCCGGGCGTCCTCGATCTTCTTCTTCAGGTCCTCGATCTCGTTGCCCTTGTCTTCCTTGCGGCCCAGTTCCTTCTGGATCGCCTTCATCTTCTCGTTGAGGTAGTACTCCTTCTGCGCCTTCTCCATCTGCTTCTTCACGCGAGACTGGATGCGGCGGTCCACCTGGAGCTTGTCCACCTCGACTTCGAGCACGGACGCGATGCGGTTCAGGCGCTCGAGCGGCGACACGATCTCGAGGAGGTTCTGCTTCTCCTCGATGCCGACGAGCATGTGGGCGGCAATGGTGTCGGCAAGGCGCGCGGGGTCGTCCACGCGCACGGCGGCAATCATCGCGTCGTAGTGCAGGTTGTTCGAGAGCTTCACGTACTGCTCGAACAGCGACACCACGCGCGCCATCGTGGCCTCGACCTCGCTGGCGGTCTCGCGCTGCCGGCCGATGACCTTCACCACGACGCGGAAGAAGCCCTTGTCCTCCTTCCACTCGACGGCCCGGCCGCGATCCACGCCCTCGACGAGCACCTTGATGTTGCCGTCGGGCAGCTTCAGGCTCTGGACGATGTTGGCCACGCAGCCCATCGTGTAGATGTCGGCCGGCTGCGGATCGTCGGTCGCGGCGTCGTGCTGGGCGGCCAGGAAGATGCGCTTGTCCTTGCCGAGCGCATGTTCGAGGGCCCGAATCGACGACGGCCGCCCGATCACGAACGGCATCATCATGTGCGGGAACACGACGACATCGCGGAGCGGGACGATCGGGAGGGTTTCGAAGACTTCCATGAATCAGTTGTCGGGAATCAACCGGTGACTTGTCAAGGCGCCGCGGCGCGTGCCTCCCCGTTCGGGGAGGGTCTGGCGGATCCGGGCCGGGCGCCTACCCGGCCTTCTCCATGACCGTAATCGGCTTTTCCTTCGCTTCGACGACTTCACGCGTGATGACGCACTCGCGAATCTTCTTCTGACCGGGCACGGTGTACATCACGTCGAGCATCAACTCCTCGATGATCATTCGCAGCCCGCGCGCGCCGATCTTGCGCGTCAGCGCCTGCTCGGCAATCGCCTCGAGCGCGTCGTCGGTGAAGCGCAGCTTGACGTTCTCGTACTCGAGCAGCTTCACGTACTGCTTGGTGATCGCGTTGCGCGGCGTGGTCAGGATCTGGACGAGCGCCGGACGGTCGAGCTCGTGCAGGGTGGCCACCACCGGCAGGCGCCCGACGAACTCCGGGATCAGCCCGTACCGGATGAGGTCCTGCGGCTCGATCTGCTCGAGCGTCGTGCCGACGTCCTTGGTCTGGAAATGCGTGACGTCGGCCTTGAAGCCGAGGGTCTTCTTGCCGACCCGCCGCTCGATGACCTTCTCGAGCCCGACGAACGCCCCGCCGCAGATGAACAGGATGTTTGTCGTGTCGACCTGGAAGAACTCCTGGTGGGGGTGCTTGCGCCCGCCCTGCGGCGGCACGTTGGCGACCGTGCCCTCCAGGATCTTCAGGAGCGCCTGCTGCACGCCTTCGCCGCTCACGTCGCGCGTGATGGACGGGTTCTCGTCCTTGCGGCAGATCTTGTCCACCTCGTCGACGTAGATGATCCCCTGCTGGGCCTTCTCGATGTCGCCACCGGCGGCCTGGAGCAGCTTGAGGATGATGTTCTCGACGTCCTCGCCGACGTACCCCGCCTCGGTGAGCGTGGTGGCGTCCACGATGGTGAACGGTACCGAGAGGAGCCGCGCGAGCGTCTGCGCGAGCAGGGTCTTGCCCGTGCCGGTCGGGCCGATCAGCAGGATGTTCGACTTCTGCAGCTCGACTTCGTTCCGGTTGCGCGACTGCTTGCCGATCTCGATCCGCTTGTAGTGGTTGTAGACCGCGACCGCGAGGCGCTTCTTCGTCTGTTCCTGGCCGATGACGTACTCGTCGAGGAACTTCTTGATCTCCTGCGGCGTCGGCAGGGACGAGCGGGTGCCCTTGGCCTCGAAGCGGTTGTCGTCCGCGATGATGTCGTTGCAGACCTCGACGCACTCGTCGCAGATGAAGACGGTGGGTCCGGCAATCAGCTTGCGGACGTCGTTCTGATCCTTGTTGCAGAACGAGCACCGCAGCACTTCGTTCTCGCCGTTCTTCTTGACCATGGGACGGGACTCTAGGGCGTCACCCGGATGGCGCCGGCCGCGCAGGGGCGGCACGGCACGAGGCGATCAGCTGCGCTTGCGGAGGACATCGTCGATGATACCGTACTCGCGCGCCTGCTCGGCCGACATGATGTAGTCGCGCTCGGTATCGGCCTGGAGCCGCTCGATCGGCTGCCCGGTGTGATCCGCGAGGATCTCGTTCAGCCGGTGCCGCATCCGCAGGATTTCCTTGGCATGGATGTCGATGTCGGTGGCCTGCCCGCCGACCCCGCCCTGCACCCACGGCTGGTGGATCAGGATGCGCGAGTTCGGGAGGGCGTACCGCTTCCCCTTGGTGCCCCCGGCGAGCAGCACCGCGCCGAACGACGCGCACTGGCCGAGGCAATAGGTCGAGACGTCGGGCCGGATGTACTGCATCGTGTCGTAGATCGCCAGTCCGGCGGTGATCGACCCGCCCGGGCTGTTGATGTAGAGCAGGATGTCGCGCTCCGGATCCTCGGCCTCGAGGAAGAGCATCTGGGCAATCACCAGGCTCGCCACCGAGTCGTCGATCGGCGTCCCGATGAAGATGATGCTGTCCTTCAGCAGGCGCGAGAAGATGTCGTACGCCCGCTCGCCGCGGTTGGTCTGCTCGACCACCATCGGGACCAGCTGCATGCGCGGATCGGTCATGAGTTCAACAAGAAGTCAGGGGGAGGAAACGCGTCGGGGAGGCGTGGACTTCACGCCCCCTGAATCGTAGCACGCGCCATCGCGTGCGAGACCGCCTTCTCCCGCAGCAGTCCGGTCCTGATGTTCTCGAGCTGGTCCTGCTGCGCCAACTGCGCCTTCACTTCCGGCAGCGTCCGACCCGCCCGCGTGGCATATCCCGAGATATCGGCATCCAGCTCGTCTTCCGATACCTCGATGCCCTCACGCCTGACGATCTCGTCCAGCACGAGCACGCTCCGGACCGTCGCCACGGCCGGATCCTGCTGCTGCTTGCGGAATTCGTCCCAGTCGATGGCCGCCTGCCGCGGGTCCACGCCCTGGTCCATCAGGCGGCGGGCGAACTCCTCGACCCGGCGGTCCACTTCGCGTGACACCATGCCCTCGGGCACCTCGCCCGTCAGCCGGCCGGCCAGCTGCTCCAGCAACTGCTGGCGCATGCGGCGCGTCCGTTCGCGCTCGGCGTCCTCCTCGAGGTCGGTCCGGACACGGGCCCGCAGGTCGTCGAGCGTCTGGAACTCTCCGAGATCCTTCGCGAACTCGTCGTCGAGCGTCGGCAGCATGCGGCGGCGCAGTCCCGTGACGTCGATGGCGTACTCCACGCGGGCGCCGGCCATCTCCTCCACCTCGTAGTCGGACGGGAATGCCACCTCGAAAGTCTTCTTTGTGCCAGGAGTCACGCCGAGCAGGCCCTCGTCGAACCCCGGAGGATTGCCCGCGGCGCCAATCTCGGCGGGCACGCCGTCGTGGCTCTCGGGCTCCTCGGGCTCGATCTCGGCGCCCTGGGGCCCGGTCAGCCGCCGACGGGTCAGGTTCATCACCACCGTGTCGCCCGCTTCGGCAGCCCGCTCGTCCACGGGCTCCATCCTCGCGAGACGGTCGCGCAGCCGCGACAGCGCCTGGTCGACGTCGTCGTCGGACACCGGCATCTCCGGCCGCTGGACGGTCAGGGTGGAGAGATCGCCCGGGTCGACAGGCGGTGCGGTCTCGATGGCGGCCGTGAAGGTCAGCGGCTGGCCTTCCTCGAGCTTGAGGTCGCGCACCTTGGGCGTGTCCACCGGCTGCACCCCCCGGTCACGCAGCGCATCCCCGACGATCCGCGGAATCAGGTCGTGCGCGACGTCGTGCAGGATGTCGTCGCGGAACCGCCGGCGCACCACGTGGATGGGCGCCTTTCCGGGCCGGAATCCCGGCAGGCGCGCCGCCCGGGCGTAGCGCTGCGAGATCCGGGCGACCTCGACTTCCACCACTTCCTGCGGGACCTCGACGCTCAAGGTCTTTCGTGTTTCGCTGACGTCGGTGAGTTCGACCTTCATCGTATTCGGGACTCGGGATACAGGATTCGGGATTCGGGCGACTCGCGTCACCGATCGGGCAGGGCGGGCCGGCGACACGGCAAACCGAGGCTTCTGCAGCCCGGCGAAGCTCGCGACGGCCGCCGGCCTGCCAGACGAAGCTCGCGTCAGCCGCGGGGCCTGCCCAGACGAAGCTCGCGACAGCCGCGGGGCCTGCCCAGACGAAGCTCGCGACAGCGAGCGAAGTCTGGTGCGAAAGGCGGGACTCGAACCCGCACAGCCTTCCGGCCACCGGATCCTAAGTCCGGCGCGTCTGCCAGTTCCGCCACTTTCGCGTGAAGCCCGCGGAACACGCCACGCTACCACTGCGCCCGGGCTGCGTCAATGAGGCGACGTGTACGTCCTGCCGGCTGCTGTTCGTCCTGACGACAGCCGCAAGCACCCGGACAGCCGCGGCGCTTGTTGACGGCAACTCGTTGAGCAGGTGCGACTTGCAGTCGTCTGTGGACACGTCGCACGGGAGTGGCGTGGTTCCTGCCTTGATCCCGGACGGCACCCGCGCCCGGGTGTCTTCCGACTGGGTGTCGAGACGCCCGGAGGAGGAGCCATGACGAGGCATCTGCTGACGTTCACCGGCGCCGTCCTGCTCGCCACGAGCCTGCACGCGCAGGCGCCGACTCCGGCCACCCAACCCGTCCGGCCGCCGGACCGCAGGCCGGCTGGCGAACCGCCGCCGCTGCCCGCCCCCGAGCGAGGGGGAGACGACGAACGCGCGTTCCCCGGACGTTCGACGCCGGAGGATGGGGACCCCGAGGTCGGGACGCTCGTGCTCAAGGGGTGCCTCGAGCGCGTCGATGCAAGAGCATTCCGTCTGCGGCCGGTGCGCGGAGACCAGGCGACCGTGACGGCCGATGTCCAGTTGCAGGGTGCCGTCGAGGCGCTGCGGACTCATGTCGGATCGGTCGTCGAGGTGCGCGGCACCTACGAACAGGGCACGCCGGCGTCGAGCAAGGCGTTCTTCAGCGTCACGCGCGTGACAAAGCGCCCCGGCACCTGCAAGCCGTCGTAGGCGCCCGTTTCCGGAGGGATATCGGATCCTTTCTCCAGTCGCCTCACCGGAGAATACCGGCTGAGCTACGCATGAGGTGGTACGATGTCCCCCGGCTTTCTCTGACATGAGCACTTGGGACGAAGATTTCCGCCAGCTCCAGGCGGAGTTCCTGCGCGGCGGCCCTGCTCGGCTCGCAGACATCGACGACACGCTCGACAGGCTCGATCGGGGCACCGCTGCGACGCTTGCCGACCTGAAGCGGCACTTCCACAAGCTGGCTGGTGCCGGTGCGACGTATCAACGTCCGCAGATCAGCAGCCTCGCCAAGGAAGCCGAGCGCCGCTGCGACGAGTTGCTGCGCGACCACGCGCAGCCGACGACAGAGGACGTCACACGCTGGCGGGACATCCGGGCGCGTCTCGCGGCGCTGTTCGACGAGGGCCTCGCGACGACGGTGGTGCCCGACGCGGCACAGGCCGAGGTCGTCGTCAGCGCGGCCAGCGAAAGTGCGCGCGCCGAACTCGACGTGCTCCTCGTGGACGAAAACCAGGAGACGCGGCGCCTGCTCGCGTCGGTGCTCCAGCACGAAGGCATCCCCGTGCGCGAGGCGGGCACCGTGGCGCAGGCAAAGGCCCGCATCGACGAGCGTGTGCCCGACGGCCTCATGGTGGATGTCCGCCTGCCCGACGGCTCTGGCTATGGCGTCGTCGAGTACGTGCGGCAGCGCGACGATGGCGAGGACGCCGCGATCCTGATGCTGAGCGCGGCGGGTGACTTCCTGGACCTTGCCGAGGCCATCCACGCCGGCGCCGACGCCTGCTACACCAAGCCCGCCGAGATCGAACCTGCCTACCGGAAGCTCCTCCAGATGCTCGAGGGCGCGCAGGCCGACATTCCCCGCATCCTCGTGGTCGAGGACGACGAGTTCCATGCCGGGTTCGCGCGCACGGTGCTCGAGTCGGCGGGATACCACGTGGACGTGTGCGGCGCGCCGCGGCAGTTCATCGAGCAGATGGCGACGTCCCAGCCCGAACTGCTGCTGATGGACGTCAACCTGCCCGAGGTCTCGGGCTACGACCTCGCGCGGCTCGTGCGGCAGCAGGAGCAGCATGCGGCGCTGCCCATCATCTTCCTGACGTCGGACGGCGAGATGGAGGCGCGGATCCGCGCGGCGAAGGCCGGCGGCGACGAGCACCTCACGAAGCCGGTCCACCCCGCGCTGCTCGCGTCGGCGGTGGGCGCGCGGCTCGAGCGGGCGCGCTTCCTCAAGAGCCTGCTGCATCGCGACGGGCTCACGCGGCTGCTCACGCACGCGTCGTTCATGGAGCAGGTGCAGCAGGTGGTGGATCGCCGGCAGCGATCCGCGAACGGCCCGGCATCGCTCGTGCTGCTCGACGTCGATCACTTCAAGCGCATCAACGACACGTACGGGCACCAGGCCGGCGACCGCGTGCTCGCGACGCTCGCGGGTTCACTGCGCCAGCACCTGCGCCGCACCGACATCGTCGGCCGGTATGGCGGCGAGGAGTTCGGCGTCCTGCTGGATCAACTCTCGGTGGAGGACGCGCAGCGGCTGATTGCGCGGCTGCTGCGCGAGTTCGCGGCGCTCGATCACGCGGCTGGCGAACAGCATTTCCGCGTCACGTTCAGCGCAGGCATTGCGCCGTGGACCCCGGGCATCCAGCGGCACGCCTGGATCGAGGCGGCCGACCAGGCCCTCTATGCGGCGAAGAAGGCCGGCCGGAACCGCGTGCTCGTTGCAGGGCAGACGGACGCGCCGACCTGAGGTCGGCGCGCAACGCGCGGGCCGCCACCCGCCACCCGGCCTCTACGACGTCTTCTTCACGACCTGCATCGCGGTGGCGATCATCGACGAGATGTCGTTTGTCGTCGCCGGCACGATCATCGTGTTGGTCTTCTGGGCGAGGTTGCCGAACTGCGTGATGTACTGCTCGGCCACGCGCAGCTGCACGGCCTCGGTGCCGCCGGGCGTCTGCATCGCGGCGGCGACCTCGCGGATGCCCTCGGCCGTCGCGCGGGCGACGGCCATGATCGCGGCGGCCTGGCCTTCGGCCTCGTTGATCTGCTGCTGGCGCCGCGCTTCCGAGCTCTTGATGACTTCCTGCTTGTTGCCTTCCGCGTTGTTGATGGCCGCGTCGCGCTGGCCTTCCGAGGTCAGGATCACCGCGCGCTTCTCGCGCTCGGCGCGCATCTGCTTCTCCATCGCGGCGAGCACGTCGGAGGGCGGCGTGATGTTCTTGATCTCGTAGCGGAGGACCTTCACACCCCACGGGTCGGTGGCCTTGTCCACCTCGCTCACGACCTGCGTGTTGATGTTGGTGCGCTCCTCGAACGTCTTGTCGAGGTCGATCTTGCCGACCTCGCTGCGAAGCGTCGTCTGGGCGAGCTGCGAGATGGCGAAGTGGTAGTCGGAGATGCCGTAGGAGGCGCGCTCCGGGTTGAGCACCTTGAGGTAGAGCACGCCGTCCACGCCGACCTGCACGTTGTCGCGGGTGATGCAGACCTGTGCCGGGATGTCGATGGCCGTCTCCTTCAACGAGTGCTTGTAGCGCACGACGTCGATGAACGGCACGAGGATGTGGAAGCCGGCGTCGAGCGTGCCGGCGTAGCGCCCGAGGCGCTCGACCACGTAGGCACTCTGTTGCGGGACGACGATCGCGGTCTTGGCGACGATGATCAGCACCAGGATCGCGAAGATGATCAGGACGATGAGGCCTTCCACGGTCAGAGCACTCCTTCGCGGCGGATCGAGATGGTCAGGCCGTCCACCGACGTCACCAGGCAGCGTTGGCCGGGCGTGATCGGATCGGGCCCCATGTTGCGGGCGGTCCAGACCGTGCCACGGAGCTGCGCACGTCCCAGGCCGCCTGCCGGGATGCCGTCCATGGCGACCGCGACCTCGCCGCGGAGGGAGTCGACGTCGCCGGATCGGGGAGTCCTTGCTTCCATCAAACGCAGGAGGGGGGCCCGGAAGAACAGCAGGGTCGCCACCGAGAAGACGGTGAAGAGCAGCCACTGCAGCCAGGCGGGCCCGCCGGCGCCGACGACGACGAGTCCGCCGACGAGCGTCGCGCCGATGCCGAAGAACACGAGAAAGAACCCGCCCGGGGTCGCGAGCTCGAGGCCCATCAGCACCAGCCCCAGCACCACCCAGTACCACCAGATCATCCGGACGCTCCGTCAGTGAGAAGACGCGGCAATTATAGGGATATCGGCGCACGGCGCGGCGGGCTGCAGGCGCGCCCGGCGAACATGTCCGCTGCGGCGACGACAAACGACGCACCTGTGGCAGGTTGCCGGCCGCTTATGACACAATCGCGCGCGGTTCATGGCGGACGCGTGCGCAGGAAGGTGTCGATGCGCGCATCGACGGGGCCGAAGTGTCCCCAGCGGGCAACGGGTGCCCCGCGTCCGGCCAAACGCTGACGAGATCCATCACATGCCTGTCGTTCGTAGCCTGGTCACGCGCGTCCTCCCCCTGGCGGCCGCCCTGCTGGCCGCCACACCCGCCCTGGCCCAGGAGCATCGCCCCGGCGGCGAAGCCAACCTGGTGCTCCCGGATCTCAATTCGGCGCAGTTCCTCGGGACCGGCGGACATACGCTCCTGATCATCGGGCTGTTCGTGAGCGCCCTGGGCCTGCTGTTCGGGCTGATGATCTACCGCGAGCTGAAGGCGATGCCGGTCCACCGCTCGATGCGCGAGGTCTCCGAGCTCATTTACGAGACGTGCCAGACCTACCTGCAGCAGCAAGGCCGCTTCCTGCTGATCCTGTGGCTGTTCATCGGCACCATCGTGCTGCTCTACTTCGGCCGCCTCGCGCACACGTTCGACCCTGCCACCGGCGAGAGCGTCTACGGCTTCCCGCCGGCAAAGGTCGCGATGATCCTGCTGTTCTCGCTGATCGGGATGGCCGGCTCCTACGGCGTGGCCTGGTTCGGCATCCGCGTGAACACGTTCGCGAACTCGCGCACCGCCTTTGCCGCCCTCAAGGGCAAGCCGTTCCCCTGCTACCAGATTCCGCTCAAGGCCGGCATGAGCATCGGCATGGCACTGATCTCGGTCGAACTGCTGCTGATGCTCGTCATCCTGCTGTTCGTGCCGGCCGACTACGCCGGGCCCTGCTTCATCGGCTTTGCGATCGGCGAGTCGCTCGGCGCCGCCGCGCTGCGCATCGCCGGCGGCATCTTCACGAAGATTGCCGACATCGGCTCCGACCTGATGAAGATCGTCTTCAAGATCAAGGAAGACGATGCGCGCAACCCGGGCGTCATCGCCGACTGCGTGGGCGACAATGCGGGCGACTCGGTCGGCCCGAGCGCCGACGGCTTCGAGACCTACGGCGTCACGGGCGTCGCGCTCATCACCTTCATCATGCTGGCCGTCCGCGAGCCGCTGGTGCAGGTGCAGCTGCTCGTGTGGATCTTCATGATGCGCATCATCATGGTCGTCGCGAGCGGCCTGTCCTACTACATCAACGAGGCCATGGCGACGGCGCGCTACGCCAACGCGCCGACGATGAACTTCGAGGCGCCGCTCACGAGCCTCGTGATGATCACGTCGGGCGTGTCGGTCGTGCTCACCTACGTCGCCTCCTACCTGCTGATCCCGACGATCGGCGGCGACGCGAGCCTCTGGTGGAAGCTCGCGAGCATCATCACCTGCGGCACGCTGGCGGGTGCGATCATCCCCGAACTGGTGAAGATCTTCACGTCGGTCGAGTCGCGCCACGTCCGCGAGGTCGTCGGCAGCTCGCGCGAGGGCGGCGCCTCGCTGAACATCCTCTCGGGCCTCGTCGCCGGCAACTTCTCGGCCTACTGGCTCGGGCTCGCGATCGTGCTGCTCATGGGCATCGGCTACTACGTCAGCCTCATGGGCCTCGACGCCCTGATGGTGGCCCCGGCCGTGTTCGCGTTCGGCCTGGTCGCCTTCGGGTTCCTCGGCATGGGCCCGGTGACCATCGCCGTGGACTCCTACGGCCCGGTGACCGACAACGCGCAGTCGGTCTTCGAGCTGTCCACGATCGAGCAGGTGCCGGGCATCCGCGAGGAGATCGCGAAGGACTTCGGCTTCACGCCGCATTTCGAGGAAGCCAAGCAGTTCCTCGAGGAGAACGACGGCGCGGGCAACACGTTCAAGGCCACCGCCAAGCCGGTGCTGATCGGCACGGCCGTCGTCGGCGCCGCGACGATGATCTTCTCGATCGTGATGGTGCTCACGAACAACCTCGAGCCGGAACTCGTCGCGCGGCTGTCGATCCTGCACCCGCCGTTCCTGCTCGGGCTCATCGCGGGCGGCGCGATCATCTACTGGTTCACCGGCGCCTCGATGCAGGCCGTGACGACGGGCGCCTACCGCGCCGTGGAGTTCATCAAGGCGAACATCCGCCTCGACAGCGGCGCCGAGAAGGCGTCGGTCGAGGACAGCCGGAAGGTCGTCGCCATCTGCACGCAGTACGCGCAGAAGGGGATGTTCAACATCTTCCTCGGCGTGTTCTTCGGCACGCTGGCCTTTGCCTTCTACGAGCCGTTCTTCTTCATCGGCTACCTCGTCTCGATTGCGCTCTTCGGCCTCTACCAGGCCATCTTCATGGCCAACGCCGGCGGCGCGTGGGACAACGCGAAGAAGATCGTCGAGACCGAGCTGAAGGCCAAGGGCACGCCGCTGCACGACGCCACGGTGGTCGGCGACACGGTCGGCGACCCGTTCAAGGACACGTCCTCGGTGGCGCTGAACCCCGTCATCAAGTTCACGACGCTCTTCGGCCTGCTCGCCGTGGAGCTCGCCGTGAGCATGAAGGCCGAGGGCTACGCGCACACGCCCGCGACGCTGGCGCTGACCGTGGCCTTCTTCGTCGTCTCGGCGTACTTCGTCTACCGCTCGTTCTACGGGATGCAGATTTCGCGGTAGGCGTAGGCAGCCTGAAGCCTACGGCCTACAGCCTACGTATGGATTCGGTCCGCGCCCAGTTCCCTGCACTTCGACGTGTGCACGCCGGCCACCCCGTCGCCTATTTCGACGGGCCCGGCGGCACGCAGGTGCCGCTCGCCGTCGTCGACGCGATGCGCGACTACCTGCTGCATCACAACGCGAACACGCACTGGGCCTACCCGAGCAGCCGCGAGACCGACGCGCTGCTGCTCGACGCGCGACGGACCTATGCCGCGTTCTTCGGCGCGCCGGACCCCTCGTGGGTGAGCTTCGGCCAGAACATGACGACGATCACCTTCCACGTCGCGCGCGCCCTCGCGCGGCAATGGAAGGCCGGCGACGAGATCGTCGTCACCGAACTCGATCACCACGCCAACGTGGATCCCTGGCGTGAGGCCGCACGCGACCGCGATCTCGTCGTGCGCACCGTGCCCCTCGCCGCCGACCGCGCCAGCCTCGACATGGACGCCCTCGCCGCGGCGATGACGACGCGCACGCGGCTGCTTGCCGTCGGCGCAGCCTCCAACGCCATCGGCACGATCACCGACGTCGCCGCCGCGACGCGGATCGCGCACGACGCCGGCGCGCTCGTCTTCGTGGACGCGGTGCACTACGCGCCGCACGCGTGCGTGGACGTGCAGGCGATCGGCTGCGACATGCTGGCCTGCTCGCCCTACAAGTTCTACGGGCCGCACCAGGGCATCCTGTGCGCGGACCCCGCGCTCATCTCGACGCTGCCCCTGCCGAAGCTGCGTCCCGCACCCGCGACGCCGCCGGACGCGCTCGAGACCGGCACCCAGAGCCACGAGGGCATCGTCGGCGCCGCGGCGGCGGTCCGGTTCCTCGCGTCGGTCGCCAGCGGAGCGCCTGCACCGGACGCGCCCGCTGCATTGCGCGCCGCCCTCACGGCCAGCTACGAGCATCTGCACGAGGACGCCGCGTCGCTGACCCGGCGGCTCTGGGACGGCCTCGGGGCCATTGCCGGCGTCACGCGCTACGGCCGCCCGCCCGGCGAGCCGCGCACGCCGACCGTCTCGTTCACGCTCGACGCCATGTCGAGCCACGACGTCGCCGCGCGTCTCGTGGACGACGGGCTGTTCGTCTCGTCGGGGGATTTCTACGCGCAGACGCTCGTCGAACGGCTCGGTCACGGCCGTGACGGGCTCGTGCGCATCGGCGCCGCGTGCTACACGACTGCCGGCGAGATCGATCGGCTGCTCACCGCCGTGGAGCGCCTCGCGACCCGCTGACCGCCGTGCCGGCGGCTGCGTCAGGCGAGTGTCGGTGCCGGCGCGGCGTGGCCGTCGAGCAGGCCGCGCAGTTCGTCGAATCGGAGCGGCTTGGGCAGGTAGTCGTCCATGCCGGCGTCGAGGCAGCGCTGGCGATCGCCTTCCATGGCATTGGCGGTCAACGCGATGATGGTCGTGCGGTGCGCCCCGCCCTGCTCGCGCTGCCGGATGAGGGCCGTGGCCTGGTACCCGTCGCACTCCGGCATCTGGCAATCCATCAACACCACGTCGTACGGGATGCGGCCGAGCGCTTCGACCGCCTCGAGGCCGTTGGCCACGGTGTCCACGCGGTGCCCGAGCTTGTCGAGCATGCGCGCCGCGACCCGCTGGTTGACCGGGTTGTCCTCGGCGAGCAGGACGCGCATACGGCGTCCACCCGTTCCCGAGACGTCGACGGTGACCGGACGGAGTGCCGGCACCGCGACGGCCGGACCCGCAGGTGCCGCCGGTTCGGACAGGACGGCACGCGTGAGCGCCTGGAGCAGGTAGCGCTTCTTCACCGGCCGGGCGATGAGCCCGCTGAATCCGCGCGCGAGCGCATCGTCGAGGCTTCCCGGCGCCATGCCCGGTGTCGAGAGCAGCAGGGGGAGTGCAGACGACGTCGGTCGTGAGTGGATGCGTTCGCCGAGCGCGAGGCCGTCGAGGTCGGGCATCCGCTGGTCCACGATCGCGAAGTCGAACGGCCGGCCCGTGGCGTCGGCCGCGTCGAGGGCCTGGAGTGCCGCATGCGGCGAGGACGTGGCGACGACGTCCACGCCCCAGGCCGTGAGCAGGCTGCGGAACACGTGGAGGCTGATGTCGTGGTCGTCCACGCAGAGCGCCCGCCGGCCGCGCAGTTGCGCGCTCACGGCACCGTCCTCGACGAAGGCGATGCGCTCGACCCTGACGGTGAACCAGAACGTGCTGCCCTGGCCCGGCACGCTGCGCAGGCCCACCGCGCCGCCCATCGCCTCGGCGAGCTGCCGGCAGATGGCGAGGCCGAGGCCCGTGCCGCCGTACTTGCGCGTCGTGGATGCGTCGGCCTGGGTGAACGGCTCGAACAGCCGCGCCTGCACGTGCGTGGGAATCCCGACGCCGGTGTCGATGACCTCGAAGCGGACGACCGCGCGCGTGCCGATGGCCTCGTCGACGGTGATGCGCACGCTCACCGATCCAGCCGCGGTGAACTTGACCGCGTTGGCGAGCAGGTTGAGCAGCACCTGCCGGAGGCGGCCGGGGTCGCCCTTGACGACCGACGGGACGTCGGGCGCCGCAAAGCCGCCCAGCTCGAGGCCCTTGCGGCGCGCGGGCTCCGCCACGAGATCGAGCGCGTCCTCGAGGATTGCCCGCACGTCGAACTCCACGGTCTCGAGCGCGAGCTTGCCGGCCTCGATCTTCGAGAAGTCGAGGATGTCGTTGATGATGGTCAGCAGGTGCTCGGCCGAACCGCGGACCGACTCGGCGAACTCGCGCTGCTCGCCCGTGAGCGGCGTGTCGAGCAGCAGCCCGGTCATCCCGATGATGCCGTTCATCGGCGTCCGGATCTCGTGGCTCATCGTCGCGAGGAAGCCGCTCTTGGCGGCGGTCGCCGCAAGCGCGGTGTCGCGCGCCTGCGCCAGCTCCACGGCGTGTGTCTCGAGTTCGGCCAGGTAGCGTGCGCGATCGGCCTCGGCGACGGCCTCGACGGTGTTGTCCTGCACGAAGGACCAGACCATCGGCTCGCCCTGCGGGTCGCGCATCAGCGTGCCGGTCAGGAGCACGGGCACTTCGTTGCCGTCTCGCGCGCGGAGCCGCGTGCGGTAGGGGCCGTAGGCTCCGCGAAGCTGCAGTTCCTCGGTCTGCCGGACGATGAGCGCGCGATCGGTGAGCAGGTCGGCTGCCTGGATCTCGGACAACTCGTCGAGCGTGTAGCCGAGCAACTGCAGCAGCGCGGGGTTCGCGTGCTCGACGCGCCGCTCGCCGCGCGACAGGATCAGTCCCAGTGGCGAGGTGAGGAAGAGGCCACGGAACTGGACTTCCGATTCCATCAGCCGATCGCGGACGACGGCAAGCGCCTTCAGCGATTCCTGGAGGGAGGCGTTGCTGGCGCCGAGTGCCGCGGCACGCGCGTGGCCGATGCCGTACGTGCGTGCGGCCACGCCGGCGACGCTCCCAAGCAGCAGGCCGAGCACGAGCACGAGGCGCGGCAGTCCGCTGACCTGGTCGGCAAGGAGGGCTGCCGTCGGTGCGACGTGCAGCACGAGCGTCGCACCGCCTGGCAGGTCGACGGCCGACGTATCGGCAGTCGGCAGGGCGAAGCGGGACGCCGGCGCCGACGCCTGGTGCTGGTAGAGGGCGGTGCCGTCCTCGCGGCTCACGGTGACGGCGTATGGGGATCCCGACGTCACGACCGCGAGCAGCGCGTCGAGGCCGTACCAGGCGGTCAGCGCGCGTGGCCCGGCGCCGCCGACTGGCTGGAGGCCGAGAGCCAGGGCGAAGCCGCGCGGGGCGTTGTCGTCCATGCGGGCCGGCGCCCACACGACGGCGTCGCGCTGCAGGGCGGCGTGGCGGATGGCGTCCCGGCGGCCTGGTGCGACCGTACGCAGGTCGGCGGCGTGCTGATCGGGAACGGCCCACAGGATCTCGCCCGTGGCGTCGGCGACCGCGATCCCGGTGAGCGCACTCCCGGGACTCGTGACGTAGCTGGACGCGTCGGCGCTCCACGCTGCGGCTGTTGCGACCGATCCGTTCTCATAGCGCGCGCGCATCCGCTGGAGCACGCCCTGCGTGCTGGCGATCTGCTGGTGCAGGGCGTCCTGAAGGCGGCGCGTCTCGGTGGCGGCCTGCCGGCGCACGCTCGCGGCCTCCTGGCAGTTCAGGGCCTGGGCCAGGATCACGGCGCAGCCGCCGACGAACAGGGTGACGGTGCCCGGCAGCCAGCGCTGCCAGTCCGTGCTGCCGCGGCTGACGGTGTCGTGCAGGACCGCACCGGCGACGAGCAGGCAGCAGAGGGCCAGCTGCGGCGACATCAGCAGGTAGCGCAGCCAGCTGTCCTGAGCCCCGGCCGACGCCCATGTGACCACGCTCGTGGTCGCGAGGAACGCCAGCAGCAGGCTGCCCCACACCTGGAGGCGTGCAAGGGTCGCGGGCGACAGCCTGTCGCGCCGGACCGTCGCGCAGCCGATCAGCGCGGTGACGACGATGCAGAGGATGGCCTGGCGGGCGGGAAGGAGGGGCTCGAACGCCGGGATCAACGGTGCGAGCTGCGGCACCGCGTCGAGCGCGCCCTGCGTGAGGATCGTCGCCCCGGCGCCGAGGAGTGCCAGGAGCGACAGGCGTCGCGCCACGGCCTCCCGACCGTGCCACGTCGCCAGGATGCTCGCGATCGCGGGCGTCATCAGGACCACCGTCAGCAGGTGGATGCTGAGGCGGAGCGGTCCCACGGGGGCGCCGAATGCCCGGGCCGCCAGCGTCAGCAGGCCGATGGCACAGAGCACGAGTGCCGCGCCGAGCAGGAGCCCGCTCGTGCGTCGTGCTGACGGGGAAGCGGCGTCAGGCATGGAGAACGTGGGGCGTCGCGAGACCACGATCGGAATCGGGGCGCCCCTCGTCAAGCATCGGCCGCGGGCGTGCCGTCTTTAGCGCTGCTGCTTCAGCCCGCGCACCTTCATGGGCAGGCCGAACAGGTCGATGAAGCCGCGTGCCGCGGTGACGTCGTAGTTGGCCATCGCGAAGCTCGCGAGGCTCGTGTCGTAGAGCGACTGGGGCGAGGTGGCGCTCACGGCCGTGGCGCGGCCCTTGTACAACTTCACGCGCACGCGGCCGGAGACCACCTGGTTTGCGTGATCGACAAAGGCCTGCAGCGCCTCGCGCAGCGGGTGGAACCACTGCCCGTAGTACACGAGCTCGCCGTACTTCAGCGCAATCCGCTGCTTCTCGTGATAGAGCTCGCGTTCGAGGCACAGCTGCTCGAGCGCCTTGTGCGCCTCGTAGAGGATCGTGCCGCCCGGTGTCTCGTACACACCGCGGCTCTTCATGCCGACGAGGCGGTTCTCCACGAGCGTGACCTGGCCGACGCCGTGGCGTCCTCCGATCTCGTTCAGCCGCTCGATCAGGAGGTGGCCCTTCCCGGCGAACGACTTCTTGTCGATGGCCACCGGCACGCCGGCCTCGAAGTCGATGGTGACGTACTCGGCGCGGTTGGGCGCCTTCGACGGCGGCACCGAGATCGTGTAGACGCGGTCGTTCGGCTCGGCGGCCGGGTCCTCGATCTCGGCGCCCTCGTGGCTGATGTGCCAGAGGTTGCGGTCCTGCGAGTAGATCTTCTTCTTCGTCTGCAGGATCGGGATGCCGTGCTTGCGCGCGTAGTCGATGGCCGTCTCGCGGTCGGTGAGGCCGTCAGCGAGGAACTGCGGATCCTTCCAGGGCGAGATGATGGCCAGCGTCGGGTCGAGCGCCTGGTAGGTCAGCTCGAAGCGGACCTGGTCGTTCCCCTTGCCCGTGGCGCCGTGGCCGACCGCGTCGGCGCCGACCTTCTGCGCGTAGAGCACCTGGTGCCTGGCAATCAGCGGCCGCGCGATGCTCGTGCCGAGCAGGTAGTCCTGCTCGTAGGTCGCGTGCGCCCGCAGCATCGGGAAGCAGTACTGCTCGGCGAACTCCTTGCGCAGGTCCTTGACGAGCACCGCATCGGCGCCGCTCTTCTTCGCCTTGTCCTCGATGGCCGAGAGCTCGTCGCCCTGTCCGAGTTCCGCGGCAAACGCATACAGCTTGACGCCCGGGTAGCGCGACTTCAGCCAGGGCAGGATGACCGACGTGTCGAGTCCGCCCGAATAGGCGAGGACGATCTTCTTTGGCGACGCGGATGCAGCACTCATGACGCATCAGTATAAGCGGCGCCCGCCTGCCGAAGGATGGGAGCATCGACGCGTCGATAACCAACGGTAGTGACAAAGATCGGCACGCGCGATCGGCATGCGGACGAAGACCCTTCACGCCGCTGACATTTGTTCAGCACCTGCGCGCAATCGTTCGCGGTCGCCGGCGACGCTCCCACCGAAATCAGCAGCAAATACGGTTCGAAACGACGATGCGCGGATTGTGACGACTCTTGCATTGCATCCAACTCGTCAGCATGTCCGGCTCCTCACGGCGCAGGTCGCCCTTCTCATGACGCACGTCCTCATCGTCGACGACGAACCGGAGAGCCGGTCCCGTCTCCGTGCGCTCCTCCAGGAGCAGGGGCATGCGGTCACGGAGGCGAGCAATGGCCTCGATGCGCTCGAACTCGCGAGGCGGCAGCCTCCCGATCTCGTCATCTCCGACATCCTGATGCCGCAGATGGACGGCTTCGCACTCTGTCGCGCATATCGTGCCGATCCGGTGCTCGCGCGCGCGCCGTTCGTCTTCTACACGGGCACCTACACGACGGCACGTGATGCCGCCACGGCGCGGCGCCTCGGGGCGACGCGCTTCCTCATCAAGTCGATGGCGGCCGAGGAGATCATTCGCGCCATCACCGAGACGCTCGACGAACAGTCCGACGCCACCGCCACGCTCACCGAGATCGCGGAGGAGGAGACCGACTCCTATCGCCTGTACAACGAGTCGCTCATCACGAAGCTCGAACACCGGAACCTCGAGCTGATGGACGACGTCCGCGAGCGCCGCGCCGCGGAGGTGCAGCTGCGGACGCTCACGACGGCCCTCGACCAGTTGCCGGCCATGGTGAGCCTCACCGACACGCACGGCCGCATCGCGTACGTCAACCGTCGGTTCGAGGAGGTCACCGGCTTCACCAGCGCGCAGGTGATCGGGCAGACCCACTCCCTGCTGCGCGTCGGGCATGCCGATGCCGGCGTCGGCTTCGAGATTCGCGCGCGCCTGCTGGCCGGCCGGGAGTGGCGCGGCGAGTACCAGCACCGCCGCCGCGACGGGTCGTTGTACTGGGAACGCGCGGTGGTGACGCCGGTCCGCGACGAGGGCGGCGCCGTGACGCACTTCCTGCGGCACGCCGAGGAGATCACCGAGCAGAAGCGCGACCAGCTCGCGCGCGAGGCGCAGGACGCGCAGCGCCGGCAGTCCGATCGCCAGCAGTCGGTCGGCCGCCTCGCCGGCGGCGTGGCGCACGACTTCAACAACCTGCTGACGACGGTGATGGGCCATGCGCACCTTGCGCTGCGCGAGCTGCCGCCCGAGGACCCGCTCCGCGCGGACCTTGCCGCGATCCTCGAGGCCGCGGGTCGCGGCGCGACGATCACCGCGCAGCTGCTCACGTACGCGCGCCGACACGTGGTCAACCCGGTCGTGCTCGATCCGGGAACGGCAATCGCGGCACTTGCCCGCCGGCTGCAGCGGCTCGCCGGCGACGAGATCCGCCTCGGGTTCTCGCTCGGCCCGGACATCTGGCCGGTGCGCGTGGACGCCTCGCAGTTCGATCAGCTCGTCGTCAACCTCGTCACGAACGCGCGCGACGCGATCAGCGGTCCCGGTGCCGTGGACATCTCGCTCGGCAACCTTGCGCTCGACGGAACGTCGGCGGCCACGTACGGCCAGCTGCCGCCGGGCGACTACGTGGCCCTGCGTGTCAGCGACACCGGCGCCGGCATCCCGGCAGACGCGATGCCGCGCATCTTCGAGCCGTTCTTCACCACCAGGCAGCCCGGCGAGGGCAGCGGGCTCGGCCTGAGCAGCGCGATGGGCATCGTCGAGCACGCAAACGGCCACGTGGAGGTCGAGCGCACAGGCAGCGACGGCACGACGATGCTCGTGCTCCTGCCGCGATCGGTGGCGCGGTCGGCGTCCGGGCCGCAGCCGTCCGTCGAGGGGCGGCTCGACGGGACCGAGCGTGTCCTCGTGGTCGAGGACGAACCCGCGGTGCTCGAGCTCGTGCGCCGCACGCTGCAGTCCTACGGCTACACCGTGGTGCACGCCGGCAGCCCGGATCGCGCGGTCCGGGCGTTCCAGGATGGAGATGCCCGCGTGGATCTGCTCGTCACCGACGTCGTCATGCCCGGCATGAACGGGCGGGAACTCGCGACGCGGCTGCGGGCGATGGACACGGGGCTGCGCGTGCTGTTCATGTCGGGGTACAGCAGCGACGACGCGGCCGACCGCGGCCTGCTGCCCGCCGACGTGCCGCTCATCGCCAAGCCGTTCAGCCCGGCAGCGCTCGCTGCCGAGGTGCGCCGCGTGCTCGACGCGCCGCCCCCGCCTCCCGACCGGCCGCTGTAGCGACGGCCTGGTCCGCATGGCGGCCCGTCCGCGTCGGGGTTCCGTCTAAGATCGTCCGCGCATGCTCACGAAGAAGGAAGCGACCCGGCTCTTCCGCGTGTCGCCGGGCACCCGACTGAAGCTGAAGGACCACGACCCGGGGTGGTGCGGCGACAAGGACATGCGCCGGCTGACGTCGGAAGCCCTCAAGGACCGGGCGCGCGAGGTCGTCGAGAAGAACCTCGTGCGCCTCGCCGAGGCGCAGGAACGGCTTGCCGCCAACGACGTGTACTCGGTGCTCGTGGTGCTGCAGGGGATCGATGCCGCCGGCAAGGACGGCATGGTCAAGCACGTCATGTCGGGGCTCAACCCGCAGGGCTGCCAGGTCTACAGCTTCAAGCGGCCGTCCGACGAGGAGCTCGATCACGACTTCCTCTGGCGCTACGCGCGGGCATTGCCCGAGCGGGGCCGCATCGGCATCTTCAATCGCTCCTACTACGAGGAGACGCTCGTCGTCCGGATCCATCCCGAGGTCCTCGAGCGGCAGCGCCTTCCGCCCGGGCCGCGAGACAAGGCGTTCTGGCAGGGGCGATACGAGGACATCAACGGCTTCGAGCAGCACCTGGTGCGCAACGGCACGCTGATCCTGAAGTTCTTCCTGCACCTCTCGAAGAAGGAGCAGAAGAAGCGCTTCATGGACCGTCTCGACAACCCGGACAAGCACTGGAAGTTCGACATCGGCGACCTGCACGAGCGGGCGTTCTGGAACGAGTACCAGCACGCGTTCGAGGACACGATTACCCACACCAGCACCGAGCATGCGCCGTGGTGGGTGATTCCCTCCGACAACAAGTGGATCTCGCGCGCCCTCGTGTCCGGCATCCTGACCGACGCGATCCTCGGCCTCGGCCTCGAGCCGCGGCGCGTCTCGGAGGCGCAACTGGTGCTGTTGGCCGAGGCCCGCAAGCAACTGCTGTCCGAACCGTCATGACGAGGCAGGCGTTCGCGCTCGCCGGTGCCGTGGTGAGCGCCTCGCTCGCAACGGCGGCGGGTGCAGGCGCCGATGCCGGGCGCGTCCTGCAGGATCTCCTCGCCGGCCCGCTGGCGTTCACGCAGAAGCAGGTCGCCGCCGTGCGCCGCGGAGATGTCGTGGTGGTGGATCTGCCCGCCCCCGTGTCGCGCCAGATCGGCGTCGCCGGCGCGGTCCGCATCGCGGCCCCCGCCGCCCGCACGGTGGCCCTCGTGCGCGACATCGAGCGCCTCGAGCGCGGCAAGGGCTTTCTCGCGACAAGGAAGCTCTCTGATCCGCCTGTCGAGGCAGATTTCGCGACGTTCGACCTTCCGGCCGACGATGTCGCCGCGCTGCGGAAGTGCCGTCCGGGCGACTGCGACGTCAAGCTCGGGTTGTCGGCGCTGCGCGAGGTGCAGGCGATGGACTGGCGCGCGCCGGATGCCGTGGCGCGCGCGCGCGCCATGATGCGGCGGCGGGCCGCGGCGTACGTGAAGAGCTATCGGCACGGCGGCAACGCGGAACTTGCCGTGTATCGCGATGCCGAGCGGCCGACGTTCATCGCCCGCGAACTCGAGGCGATGGTCAACGACACGGCGGGCCTCACGACGGCCTTCCCCGACGTGTCGCGCTACCTGCTCGAGTACCCGCGTGGCCGCCCGCAAGGCGTGGAGGACTTCTACTACTGGTCGCTCGGCGAGTTCGGCCTGAAGCCGGTCTTCCGCATCAACCATGTCGTGATCCACGACGTGGGCGGAGCGTCGGGCCTGCTCCACGTCATCACGACGAAGCAGCTCTACGCCTCCCATTACTTCCACACGGCGCTCGAGGTCCGTGCGCTCGTGGACGATGCGGCCGCGCCGGGCCGCGGCCACTACCTGCTGGTGCTGAATCTCGCGCGCTCCGACGGCATGACGGGCCTGTTCGGTGGCATCGTCCGCAGTCGGGCGCGCCGCGGCGCACGCGACGCCCTCCGCACCGTGCTCACGACGATGAAGCGGCGTGCGGAGGCCCTGGATCCTTCACGCGCCGCTCAGTGACTCGACGTCGGCGGCGCCAGCCACCGGGCCAGCCAGTCGTGGACTTCGCGGAAGAAGAACCGGCTGTTCTCGGCTCGCAGGATCCAGTGGTTCTCCTCGGGGAACACCACGAGCCGGCTGGGCACCTGCATGCGCTGCAGCGACACGAACAACTGGAGGGCGTTGTTTGCCGGCACGCGGTAGTCACGCTCGCCGACGGTGACGAGCATCGGCGTCTTCAACTGGCCCGCCCTGAAGAGCGGTGACTGCCGCGCCCACGTCGCCGGGTCGTCCCAGACGGGACCGCCCATCGTCCGCTCCCGACCGTACGCGACGTCGCTCGTACCCCACTGCTGCGCGAGATCGAAGAGGCCCGCGTGGCTCACGAGCGCGCGGTAGCGCGTGGTCGTGACGCCCATCCAGTTGGCCAGGTGGCCGCCATACGACGCACCGCCGGCAACCTGGCGCGTCGCGTCGATGAACGGGTAGCGCCTGATTGCTTCATCCGCGGCTTCGTTGATCTCGTTGGCAGGTCCCTCGAGCGGGTCGCCTTCGATCCGCTGCGCGAACGCCTCGCCGAAGCCCGTCGATCCGCGATAGTTGGTCAGCAGCACGGCGTAGCCGGGCGCGCCGAGGAGGTGGTAGTTCCAGCGCAGCCCCCACTCGTCCTTCCACGCGCTGTGCGGCCCGCCGTGCATCAGCACGAGCAGCGGGTACCTCCGGCTGGCATCGAACTGCGGGGGGCGCACGAGGAAGCTGTGGATGCGATCGCCGGCGCGGCTCGTGAACCAGAACGACTCGGCCTCCGGGAGATCGAGCGGGGCGACGCGCGCGTCGGTGAACTGCGTCAGCGGTGTGCGACGGCCTGTCGCCAGGTCCACGCGCATCACCTCGGGCGGACGCGCCGCCGATTGCCAGAGCGCGACACCGACGGGCGACGCGGCGTCGCCGCCAATGTCGAAACCCGTCAGCGATCCCTTCTCCATCGTGCCGACCTGCCGCGCGGGGCCGCCCGCGGCTGGCGCAACGTACAGGTGCCCGCGCCCCTGGTGGTCGGCGGTGAGGAACACGCGGCTGCCGTCGGCGGAGATGCGGTAGTCGCCGAGCGGACGATCGAGGCCGGCGGCAATCTCGCGGCGCGCCGTCATCGCGGGCCATTCCCACCGGACGAGGCGCCCGAGGTCGTACGCACGCCCGGACGCGGGCTCCATCTCCGCGTAGAGTGCGCGTCCATCGGCAGCGAATGTGGGCGCGCCGTAGCTTTCGGGGCCTTCGGTGAGCCGCCGCGGCTCGCCGCCGCCCGACGCCACCAGCCACAGCGATGTCACGACGTCGGCACGCGCGGCCTCGTGGCGGTTCGTCGTCGCGGCAAAGACGATGCCGGAACCGTCGGGCACCCACGCGGCGGCAATCTGCTCGGTGCCGCTGCCGATCCGTCCGCTGAACCCCACCTGCCCCGCGAGCGCCGTGCCCGCAAGCAGGTCGCGGCTCGCAGCCCCCGGCGTGAGTGGCTGCACGAGCAGGCTGGCGCGCCTGTCGTCGAGCCAGCGGTCGAAGTCCCGGACCGGGAAGCGTTCATAGACGCGGGCGTCGTACTTGCGCGCCTTGCGCTCCGCGTCAGCCGCGCGGTTCTCGGCATCGGTGCGGGCCCCTGGGTAGACGTCGCTCGTGAAGAGGATGGCCGAGTCATCGGGCTTCCACACGGGCGCGCGGGCGCCGGTCGAGACCGACGTGACGCGTCGCGCCTCGCCGCCGCGAACGTCGATCACGTAGATCTGTGACGTCTCGTCCCCGCTGCGTCGTGCGGCAAAGGCCACGCGCGTGCCGTCGCTGCTCCACGCGGCCCCGCTCTCGCCGCCGGGCGTGCTGGTGAGGCGCCGGGGCGGCGCACTGCCATCGGCCGGCACCAGCCACAGGTCACTTGCCTGCTGGGTCTCGTCGTAGGCGGGTTCGACGACGCCGACGACGACCCAGCGGCCGTCCGGACTGACGGCCGGCGTGCCCACGCGAGGCATCGTCCAGAGGTCTTCGTGGGTGATGGTGCGGCGTGCCGCTGCGCCGGATTGTCCGGCGGCCGCGACGGGCAGGGTGATCAGGGCGATCGACGCGGCGAAAAGGGCACGGCGGATGGCGCGCATGCAGAGACAGTACTACTGCGCCGGCCGGGATTTCCTGCATCATGTGCGTGATCCGCCCGGCACGAGGATTCGCCCCGTGGCCTGCGGCGTGCCCCCGAACCGTATGCGACGTGTCGTGTTGCTCTTCGTCCTGCTGGCGTCGGCCGCGTGCCGCCCGGCCACCCAGCCAACCGCGAACGCCGCACAGGGCGGCCTCGTGCTTCCCGGCGGCTTCGAGGCGACGGTCTTCCATGAAGGTGTCGGGCGTGCCCGCCACCTTGCCGTGACCGACGACGGGATCGTCTACGTCAAGCTGCGCGGGCCGCGTCCCGGGCAGAGCGGGCCCGACTGGAAGGGCCTCGTCGCGCTGCGCGACACGAGCGGCAACGGCCAGGCCGACGAGACCGAGTACTTCGGCGCCTACGAAGACACCGGCGACTACGGCACCGGGATGCGGATCTACGAGGGCCACATCTACTTCACGACGGCCGGCGAGGTGTACCGGCAGAAGCTGGTGCCGGGCCGGCTCGTGCCCGACACGCCGGTCGAACTCGTGCTGAAGCACGGCTACCGGCAGCCGGGTCGCGGGTACGAACACATCGCCAAGCCGATCACGTTCGACGGCGAGGGCCACATGTACGTGCCCTTCGGCGCGCCCGGCGACGTGTGCCAGGACCGCAACCGGCAGCCCGGCGCACCGGGGGACGACCCGTGCGGGCAACTCGAATGGCATGGCGGCGTCTGGCAGTTCGACGCGCGGCGCCTGAACCAGACCGAGAAGGACGGCCGCCGGTATGCCACGGGCATCCGCAGCCTCGTGGCGATGACGTGGAACCCGCACGCGGGCGACCTGTATGCGCTGCAGCACGGGCGCGACGACCTGTACCGGTCGTGGCCGCAGTACTTCTCGCGCTGGCAGAGCGCCGTGCTGCCGTCCGAGGAGTTCTTCCGCGTCACCGAGGGCTTCGACGGCGGCTGGCCGTACTACTACTTCGACTGGATGCAGGGCAGGAAGCTGCTCAACCCGGAGTATGGCGGCGACGGCAAGAAGGAGGGCGACGGTGCGAAGCTCACCAAGCCGCTGATCGGGTTCCCGGGGCACTTCGCGCCCAACGACCTGCTGTTCTACGACGGCGACGCGTTCCCCGAGCGGTACCGCCACGGCGCGTTCATCGCCTTCCACGGCTCGACGATCCGCATGCCCTATTCACAGGCCGGGTACATCGTGGCCTTCGTGCCGATGCGCGACGGCGTGCCATCCGGCGAATGGGAAGTGTTTGCCGACGGGTTCGCCGGCATCGATCCGATCCCGAACACCGGCGACGCCAAGGGGCGGCCCATGGGCCTGGCGCAGGGGAGCGACGGCGCGCTCTACGTGAGTGAGAGCGTCAACGGGCGCATCTGGCGCATCACCTACGGCGGGAACCGCCAGGCGTTCGGGGCGCGCCAGCTCGCGGTGATGGCCGCGCGCAAGCAGCAGCAGGCGCACATCCGCCAGCCGCACGAGGTCGACGACATCATCGGCGGCAAGGCGCTCGCAGCCGGCGAGAAGCTCTACCAGACCTACTGCGCGGCGTGCCATCAGGGGGACGGCAAGGGCGACGGCTCCCGCTTCCCGCCAGTGGCCGCCACGCGCTGGGTGTCGGGCAACAAGCAGCGCCTCATCTCGGTCGTCGTGCACGGCATGCAGGGGGAGATCGAAGTGGAGGGCAAGACCTACAACGGCGTCATGCCGGCGCACGGGTTCCTGACCGACGAGCAGGTGGCGCAGATGCTGACGTTCATGCGGCAGAACTTCGGCAACCACGCACAGGGCGTGAGTGCCGAGGAAGTCGCGGCGCAGCGCGCGAAGGGACCGTGGACTCCGCCCAACCCACCGTCGCGATGACGCCGTCGATCGCGCCGCTGTTCCGCGTGCCCCCGCAGTTCGAAAGGGCAGAAGCGCCTTACCGATCGCCGCTCGCGTTCGCCGACGGGACCCCGGTGCGCACGCCGGCCGACTGGCTGCGCCGCCGGACGGAAATCCTCGCCGAGTGGCACGAGTTGATGGGCCCGTGGCCCGACGTGATCGCGCACACGCCGCTCGCCGTGCTGTCCACCGTGCCCCGCGAGGCGTTCACGCAGGCGCGCGTGCGGTTCGAGGCGTCGCCAGGACAGTTCACCGAGGGCTGGCTCCTCGTGCCCGACGGCCCCGGGCCCTTTCCGGCCGTCGTCGTGCCGTTCTACGAGCCCGACACGAGCATCGGCCTCGGCGATCGCCCGTTGCGCGATCTCGGACGCCAACTGACGGCTGCCGGCTTCGTCACGCTCTCGATCGGCACGCCGGCCGGTGATGCCTGGCAGCCGGATCGGGGACGCGTCACGGCGCAGCCGCTCTCGTACTACGCATACGTCGCCGCCAACGCGTGGATGGCGCTCGCCGCGCGGCCCGAGGTGGATGCGTCGCGGATTGGCGTGGTGGGGCACAGCTACGGCGGCAAGTGGTCGATGTTCGCCGGCGCGCTCTGGGACCGCTTCGCGGCCGTGGCGACGAGCGACCCCGGCATCGTGTTCGACGAGACGCGATCGAACGTGAACTACTGGGAGCCGTGGTACCTCGGGTACGACCCCGCGGTCAGGCGCCCGGCGCGCGGCATCCCGTCGGCCGCCAATCCGCGGACGGGGCCGTACGCGGTGATGATCGAGCGCGGGCGCGACCTGCACGAGCTGCACGCGCTGATCGCGCCGCGGCCGTTCTTCGTCAGCGGCGGCTCCGAGGACCCGCCCGAGCGCTGGCTGGCGCTGCGGCATGCCGTGGACGTCAATCGCCTGCTCGGCCACGCCAATCGCGTGGGGATGTCGAACCGCGAGACGCACGCGCCCACCCCCGAGTCCAACGCGCAGCTCGCCGCGTTCTTCACGCACTTCCTCGGGCGGGCACGATGAGCGCAACGTGCAATGCGGAATGCGGAATGCGCAATGTCGAATACCGCGAGCGGATTGCGCTCCTATCTGATGGAAATCCCGAACTGCGCTGACGTGCCGGGCATCGGGTATCCAGGCCTGAACGCGTAGTCGGATCCGAACAGGTTCTCGACGGCGACGAACGCCTCGAGCCTGTCGTCGAGCACGGGCAGCCGCCAGGACGGACGCACGTTCACGACCGTGAAGGCGTCCACGTGCGCGAGGTCGGCTGCGGCCGGCGTGCGCGCCCGCCCGAGGACGTCCATGCCCGACTGCGACTGGGCGTCGAGTGCGACGCGCAGCCGGCCGACGCTGCCCGAGATGCCGAGCGTGAACGCCGCCTCGGGCGTGTACGGGATGCCGCGTCTCGATGGGTCGAGGAGCGTGAGGCCGCCGAACACCTGCCAGCCGCGCGCCACGCGCTGCTGCACCGCGACTTCCGCGCCCTGCACCCGGTAGGACCCGAGGTTCAGGAACGACGGCCGCGTCACGACCGGCGGGAAGGCGAAGACGTACCGGTTGTGTCGTCGGTCGACGAACACCGCGACGTCGATCGTCGTCGACGAGGTCGGTGCCGCCATCACGCCGGCTTCGACGTGGTCCAGCGTCTCTGCCGAGAGGTCCCGCCACGACTGCCCCAGCGGCGGAATCAGCGTGGAGAGCACCGCGACCTCCAGTCCCGGATAGTTCACGCCCCTCGCATAGCCGGCGCGTACGGCCACCGGCACCCGCGCGTGCAGCACGACGCCGGCGTGTGGCGCAATCTCGGTGTCGAACTCGGAGTGTTCGTAGAGTCGCACCCCAGCCGACGGCGTGACGCGCCACCCGGCTGGCAGCGCGAACGTGTGATCGACGGCGACGTGGGGCGACACGATCGTCAACGCGTCGCCGTCGAACGATCCCGGCGATGCAGGCGGCGCCGGCAGGAACTGCGCGTTGCCGTCGATGCGGTCGACCGTCAGTCCGCCGGTGATGGTGCCGCCGCTCCATGCGCGCACCTGCTCGCGCCAGCGCAGGCCCGTCAGCGCGAACTGCGTCAGGGTGTCGTCGTCGGGCGGCAGTTGCCCGAACCAGTCGCCGCGGCCGGTGTTCCGGTAGGCCGTGACGCTGCCGCGTGCCGCCGTCGTCTCGTGCGATACGCCTGCGGCGAGCAGCGTGCCCGTGGTCTCGTAACGTCCCGTCCGCGTCTCGGGCCTGCCGACTTCGCCCGGATCGGTGGCGGCGTTGTCCACGTGCAGCACGCGGGCGTCGGCACGCCAGTGCGCACTGACGCGATGGCCGACGCGCAGCGCCACGTTCGCAAGCCGGCCATCGGCCTCAGGACGATGACCGTCCGATCGCGCGAAGCCCTGCGCCAGCGAGAAGTCCCAGGCGCGCGTCCTGCCGCTGGCGCTCGCCTGCTGGACGAGCGTGGCGAAGGAGCCGCCGCTCACCTGCACCGAGCCTTCGAAACCATCGGCTGCCGGTACCGCCGAGTCGATGGCAATCGCGGACAGGGCGTTGCCGAACGCCTGCGGCTGCGGGCCCTTGTGGACCGTGATGCGATCGATCCCGTTGACGGGCAGCAGGTCGAGCAGCGGGTGGTTCCAGAGCCCCATGTAGAAGGGCACGCCGTCCACGTACGTCTTGATCTCGCTGCCCGGCCGGCTCGCGCCGATGCCGCGGACGTGGACCGAGCCGCCTTCCGCACCGCCGAAGGAACCCACCGGGTTGAAGCGCGAGATCGTCACGCCGGGCGTCCGCCGAAGGGCCGACGCCAGGTCCACGGCCCCGAGGCTCTCGACCTGCGCGGCCGAGACGACCGTCTGCGTGCCCGCAAAGGCATCGAACGTCGTCGTGTCGACGATTGGCGGCGTGACGCGCAGGTACTCGACCACCGGCTCGACGTCGAGGACGATGCGCAGCGGCATCCCGGCAGGATTGGCACTGACGCTCGCGGTGCGGAATCGCGCCCGCTCGACGAGGACCGTCGCCGCGGGCGTCTCCGCCGCGAGAACGAACCGGCCGTCGGCATCGGTCAGCGTGGAGGATTCACCGATCGTGACGCGGGCGCCCGCGATCGGCCCGCCTGCCGTGTCCACGACCTGGCCGGCGATCGTGACCGCCGGCTGGGCGACGCTGACGGCTGGGGCAGCAAGGAAGATGACGACCGCGAGGAGCGCGGCGAGGAGACGATTCGAACCCGGAGACATCGAGGACTCTTCCGAACGAGGCACGTGCGGCGCGACCGCGCCACTCAGACGAACCGCTCGAGCCAGGCCCACGCTTCGGCCTGCATCGCGGTGTCGAACCGGTGCGGCGTGTCGTAGAGGCGCGTGCGGCAGTTGTCGGCGACGCCGGCCTTGGCGTAGCACGCATTCAGCTTCGCGTGCGCGGCGGCCACGCCTTCCTGATCGAAGAGCGTGTCCTTCGCGCCGCTGATGACGAGCAGCGGCCGCGGCATGGCCAGCGCCGCGACGTCAGGATAGTCGAGGTGCCGATACAGGCCGGGCACCACCTTCGTGTGCCCGATCGTGTGGCGTACGTGCCTGCGCAGCTGGGTCGGGAACGACGTCATCCAGCAGACGGCGACCGCGGCCTTGACGCGGTCGTCAATCGCGGCAAGGTGTGCGGCGCGCAGGGAGCCGACCGAGAGGCCGACGCAGCCGATGCGCGAGGGATCCACGTCGGTACGCGTCCGCAGGTAGTCCACCGTCCGCACATCGTCCCAGAACATGACGCCGGGCCACGTGAAGCCGGCCGAGTAGATGGTCCGGCCGACGAGCTGCTCGTTCTGGCTCGCGCGCGTGTTGAACGCATCGACACGATCCACCGGCATCGTCGACGGACGATCGCGCCAGTCGGCGGGATCGTCGTCGTGCAGCAGGCGGCGGTCGCCCCAGTAGAACATGTCGATCGTGATCACGACGTAGCCGCGGCGCACGAGATCGATCGCGATGCTGCGCCCGCCGTAGTAGCGCGCACGGAAGTCGCGGAGGATCGCGTGCTCGTGCTCCTGTTCGACGAGCTTCTCCTTGCCCCACAGGTAGAAGCCGCCATGGTCGTGCAGGGCCACGATTGCCGGCCGCGGCGCCGCGGCGTCCTTCGGCACGAGCACGAGCGCCGGCACGCGCACGTCCGGCGTGGTGCTGAAGACGACGTGCTCGCGGACGTAGTCGCCGCAGTCCACGCGGGCCGTCACCTCGGGTGCCGGGTCACAGGGCGCGGGGCTGTAGTGCAGCAGATCCAGCAGCCGCGCGCGCGCAATGGCGCGCCACTCCGCAACGTCGCGGAACCTGTCCTTCAGGAACGAGAGCGGGAACTCGCCCGTGACGGCCTGGCTCGCGATGAACGGGTAGAGGGAGCCGACGTCGGAGGCCGCGGGTGCGGCTGCCTGTGAGGCGACGGTGGACGCGGCGATCCTGCCCGTCGGCACGAACGGCACGGCACCGGCGATTGCCGTCGCCTGCAGGAAGCGCCGCCTGTCCACGCGGGCGGCCTGCAGCGACGAGTCAGCGGCCCGCGCCCTGCGCGATGCGTGAGACATGCGCCTGATCCTGTCGCACTCGCACGAGCAGAGCAATCAGGATCGGTGAACGAGCCCTACTTGATCTCGCGGCCGAACGCGGCCTCGACGAACCGCGAGTACTCGCCCTGGGTACGCGACAGCCCGCGACGCAGGCTGTCGAGTTCGGCGATGCACGGCTGGCGGAGCCCGTGGTACTCGAGCGGTGGCCCGACGCGCTCGAAGTCGAGGCCGAAGCGTTCGAGCAGGCGGAGCAGCGCCGGTGCCATCGCGGCACACAGGTGCGTCACGCCGTGCGCACTTGCGAGCGTGGCCACGCCGCGGAAGAGGCCGAGCGTCATGTGCGGGGCGAGGCGGCGGGCGTCGGCGGCGCTGAGGTCCACGTCCACGTCGGGGTAGAGTTCTTCACCGGCGCGCCGCCTGAACGCCTTCGACACCGCATACCGCGAGATCTCCGCCGTCGTCGACTGCGGCAGCTCCGCAAGCCGGCGTTGCTCGGCCGGGCCCAGCAGGTGCCAGATCGGCAGGTCGTCGAGCCCGCGATTGGGGGCAGGCAGGATCAGCCGCACGCACCCGGCCACTTCGTCGGTGGGCCGGTAGTTCAGGACGGCATGGACCGAGTGGGCATCGTAGGCGTCGGTCTCGCGCTGGTCCGTGTGCGTCGCCGCATCCTCGAACGCGTGCTCCACGCAGTAGACCTGGTAGCGCAGTGCGTACGCCGCCTCGAGCAGGTCTCGCGTGGCTGCCGGCTTCACCTCGAAGTATCGCTGGTACAGCGCTGATAGATCGTCCACGCCGCTCCCCGTGACTCCCCTGACCTGCCATAGCCTACATGCCCCACTCGCGGTCGGCGATCGAAAATGAGCCGCGAAATCTCTGCCGTTTCGGTGGCTCGGCCTTGTCGGTCCCGATGAGGGGCGTGTAATGTCAGCCGCGAGCAATGCCGATGCTGACGACGGATCGACACACATCGTGATGCCGCGCTCGGCATTTCCCGGCCCCGCCGGCCGGTCGCGTGGGGTGGCATGCGCGGCATTCCTTCAGGCCCTGTCGGTGGCGGCGATGCTCGTGGCCGGTGCGTCGCCGGCATCGGCCCAGGACGACGCTCGGCCGGACCTGCCGACCCCAGATCAACTGAACGTGCACGTGGTCCCCGGCGGTGAGACGATCAGGCTGGACGGGGTCCTCGACGAGCCGGTGTGGCAGCAGGCGGTGCCCGCGACCAGGTTCTGGCAGTATGCGCCGCTCGATCGGGTGCCCGCCAGCGAGCACACCGAAGTGCGGGTCGTGCAGGACGACCGGGCCCTCTACTTCGGCATCATCTGTCACGACCGCGATCCCGAGGGTCTGATCGCTCTCGACATGCGGCGCGACGCACCGCTGTCGAACGACGACTACGTCGGCATCTACCTCGACACCTACCACGACCACCGGAACTTCTACTACTTCTCCACGAACATCCTCGGCACGCGCCGTGACGGCATCGTCACCGACGCACGTTCCTACAACACCGCGTGGAACGGCATCTGGGACGTCAGGACGCAGGTGACCGATCGCGGCTGGACGGCGGAGTTCCGCATCCCGTTCTCGACGCTCCGCTTCGGGGGCGCGCAGCCGATGACGTGGGGGCTTCAGCTCAGTCGCGCGATCCGTCGCAGGCAGGAGTCGGACTACTGGGCGCCGATTCCGCGGTGGCTCGGCGGCCGCGCGACGTGGCGGGCCGAGCTGTTCGGCCAGCTCGTGGGCATCCGCACCGACGGCCAGTACGCCAAATGGGAAGCCGAGCCTTACGTGCTCGCCGGCGCCAGGCGCAGGTACCACCCCTCGTCGTCGGACCCGCGGTTTGATGCCGGCGGGGAGGTGCTCTACGACTTCACCCCGAACCTCCGCGGGACGATGTCGGTCCGCACCGACTTCGCGCAGGTGGAAGCCGACCAGGAGGTGATCAACTTCACGCGGTTTCCGTTGTTCTTCCCGGAACGCCGCGACTTCTTCCTGGAGGATGCCGGCCTGTTCGCCGTCGGCCTCGAGGAGGAGATGATGATGTTCTACAGCCGCCGGATCGGGCTGTCGGACGGGCAGGAGGTGCCCATCCTCGCCGCGGGCAAGCTGTCGGGCCGGATCGGGGAGTACTCGGTGGGCGTGATGAACGTGCAGACCGACGGCACCGACCTGTTGCGGCCGGACGGATCGACGACGGCGGAGCCGTCCACCAACTACAGCGTGCTGCGCGTGAAGCGCAACCTGTTCACCAACAGCAGCATCGGCGCCATCGTCACCAACAGGCAGGGCAGCGGCGCCGACTTCAGCCGGCTTGCCGGCGTGGACGGCAACTTCTGGTTCAACCCGGCGTTGAAGGGCGAGCTGCTCGTGGCGCACACGTTCAACCCGGGGCGCCGCGGCGACGACACGCTCGGCATCGGCCGCCTCCTGTACTCCAGGCAGAACGTCGTGGCCGACGTCCGCTACTACGCGGTCGGCCCCGACTTCGTGCCGGACATGGGATTTGTCACGCAGAACGACCTGCGCCGGACGTCGGCCGATGCGTCCTATACGCACTGGATCAACCGCGCCGGCATCCGCAACGCCGTGTACTCGGGTGCCGTCGTCTACGACACCTTCCACGACCACGGCTTCTACGGACAGCGCGGGTCGGCCGGCATCGACCTGACGATGGACTCCAACGACAAGGCGGCATACGCGTTCGAGCCGGCCCGCGAGCGCATCGTCGCGCCGTTCACGGTGGGCCCGATCGCGATTCAGCCTGGCGACTACACGAACAGGTCCCACGCGGTCACGTTCTCGAGCAATGCCAGCCGCCCGGTGTCCGGCGTCGTGGGGTTTACCGCGATGGAGTACTGGGGAGGCGACCGCCAGCAACTGCTCGTGTCCACGAACGTCCACCCGACCGCCAACCTGTCGGTGGACCTGATCTACACGCACAACGCGGTCGAGCACCCGCGCGGCGCCTTCGACACGACCACGGTCAGCAACCGCGTGCTGTATGCGTTCACGACCAACGTGTTCGTGAAGTCGTTCGTCCAGTGGAACGACCTCGACGAACGGCTGTCGGCGAACCTCCTGCTCGGCTGGGAGTACCGGCCGGGCAGCGAGTTCTATCTCGTGTACGACGACGTCAGGGATCGCTTCGCCTCGCCCGCACTCTCGCCACGCGGCCGGCTCCTGCTGGCCAAGTGGACCTACAAGTTCCGCTTCTGACGTCTCGCACGCGCGCCACGCACCGAACACCATGCACGAGACCACTGCCACGGCTGCCAATCACGGCGAAGGTGACATCCGCTACGCCGGCTGGAAGGTGGCGGGCGCCGCGTCGCTCGGCGTCTTCGTCGGCTTCGCGTCCCTGTTCGTCTACACGTTCGGCATCTTCCTCAAGCCGCTCGCCGAGGAGTTCGGCTGGTCGCGCCAGGGGGTGTCGGCGGCTTTCGGCGTCGCGGCGATGTGCATTGCGGTGTGCTCGCCGCTGCTCGGCCTCGCCCTCGATCGCTTCGGCCCGGTGCGCGTCATCGCGCCGTGCGTGGCGGTGTTCGGGCTGGCGTTTGCGTCGCTCGGGGCGATGCAGGGCTCGATCTGGCACTTCTACGCGATCTGCGCGGTGCTGGGGTGCGTCGGCAACGGCACGGCGCACATGGCCTACTCGCGCGCCGTCGCGACATGGTTCACGGCGCGCCGCGGCCTGGCCCTTGCCGTGATGATGTGCGGCGGCGCGACCGGCGCGCTGGTCCTGCCGCCGCTGGCCCAGGCCCTCGTCGATGCGATCGGCTGGCGTCGTACGTTCGTCGTGCTCGGCGTCTGCGTCCTCGGCGTGGGGCTGCCCAACGTGATTGCGTTCGTGCGCGAGCGGTCGCACGACGCCGCGGGCCGCATGGCGAACGCGGCGGGCTCGACCGTGCGCGCGGCCGTGACGACCTACCCGTTCTGGCTGCTCGTTGTCGTGCTGTTCATCAGTTCGATTGCCCAGAACGGCGCGCTGGCGCACCTGCCGGCCCTGCTGAGCGACCGCGGCGTCGGGTCGGGCGGGGCCGCTGCCGCACTGTCGGCGATGGGCGCGGCGAGCCTCCTCGGCCGGCTCACGACGGGCTGGTTCCTCGATCGGTACTGGGCAGCTTACGTGTCGTGCGCGCTGCTGATGCTGGCCGCCCTCGGCGTCCTGCTGCTGACCTCGGCCCAGACGCTCGGCCAGGGCGTGGCGGCCGCGGCCCTCATCGGCTTCGGCATGGGCGGGGAGGCCGACGTGACGCCCTACCTGCTCGCGCGGTACTACGGTCTCCGGTCGTTCGCGACGCTCTACGGGTGGACGTGGACGGCCTACGCCGTTGCGGGCGCGGTCGGCCCGGTGCTCATGGGACGCGCGTTCGACGCGCAGGGGTCCTACGCGGGCTTGCTGGCATGGATGGCCCTCGGCACCGCCTTCACGGGCGTGCTCATGCTGACGCTGCCGCGCCGCCCGGCGGCGGACGCCGCTCATTGACGGCCGGACCGGCCGCGCGTCGAACCCCCACGCCCTCGAAGGCTTGGTGAGCCGCAGGGAGGGAGGACACAATACTCGCCACTTCATGCGCGAGTACCTGGAGCAGCTCCTCATCGTCCTGGCCATCGGCTCCGGCATCGCCATCCTGGCCAAGCGTGTCAACGCGCCCTACAACGTCGCGCTCGTCATCGTCGGCCTCCTGCTCGTCCTGATGGACGTGCTGCCGCGCACGACGATGGACCCGAACGTCGTGCTGCTGCTGTTCCTGCCGATTCTCGTGTTCCAGGGTGCGTTGTCGGCAGACGACGTCAGCATGAAGCGGGCGGCGCGCCCGATCCTGGCGCTGGCCGTGCCAGGCGTGGCCATCTCGCTCGTCGCCACCGCCACGCTGGCGGCATGGGAGATCGGGCTGCCGTTCGCGGTGGCCCTGCTGCTCGGCGCGGTCCTCGCCATCACCGACACGGTGAGCGTGCTGCTGGCGTTCCGCAGCGTCCGCGTGCCCCACAAGCTGGCCGCGATCATGGAGGGCGAGAGCCTCTTCAACGACGGGACGGCGCTCGTGCTCGTGTCGGTGTGCGCGACCGTGGTGATGCAGGGCTACGCCGATCCCGCCGCCATCGCCCGCTCGCTGCTCGTGGCGATCGTCGCCGGCGTGCTGCTCGGCGCCATCGGCGGCACCGTCGGCGCCCTCGTGCTGCGCTTCGCTCCCGACGACCTGACCGCCATCCTGGCGTCGCTCGTTGCCGTGTTCGCCACGGCACTGCTCACCGAGCACCTCCATGGATCGGCGGTCATCGCCGTCGTCGTCGCCGGCGTGCTGGTCGGCCACGAGATGCGCACGCACCTCGAGCCGTCGCGCGTGCTGTCGTTGCAGGGGTTCTGGGAAGTGGCCGCGTTCGTGATCAACGTGTGGCTGTTCCTGCTCGTCGGCATCCAGTTGAGCGGCGACATGCTCGTACGCGAGGCCTGGCCGATCCTGCTGGCCGTGGTGGCGCTGCACGCGGGGCGCGCCATTGCCGTGTACGTCTGCTTCGGCGCGCTGCACCTCTCGGGCGAGGGCGTGCCGTGGCGATGGCAGCACGTCATGGTGTTCGGCAACGTCAAGGGCGCGCTCTCGATGGCCGCGGTGCTGGCGCTGCCGCAGGACATCCCGTACCGCGAGCGGCTCATCGCCATCGTCTTCGGTGTCACGCTGGTCACGCTGCTGACGCAGGCGCTGCCATTCCGGCGGTTCCTCACCTGGCTCGGTGTGGCGGCCGAACCCGAGTCGCGCGAGGTGGACAATGGCCGCGCCGTGCTGATCGGCGCGCGGCGGGCCCAGCTCGAACTGGATCAGTTGCTCGCCACCGGCCTCATCTCGCGCCGCGAGCACGCCGAACGGCATGCCGCCTTCCAGCGCGACATCATCGGGGCCGAGCGCACGCTGCGCACCGCCGGCGCCCACTCGAATCACGACGTCGTCCTGCCTGCCGTGGTGATCGCGCAGAAGGCCGCCATCCTCGACGCCGCCAGGCGCGGCCTCATCACCGAGAGGACCGCCGGCGACCATGTCGCCGCCCTCGACGCGAAGTTCCTCGAGGTGACCGCAGGCGGGCGACAACCGGAGCACGAATGATGAAGATCCTGATCGTCGGAGCCGGCCGCGCCGGCCTCGAAGTGGCCATCCAGCTGGCGCGCATCGGCCACGCCGTGACCATCGTCGACACCGACGCGACGGTGGCGCGGCGGGCCGCCGAACAGTTCGGCATCGTGGCGCTTGCCGGCGACGCCACCACCGCCGAAGTGCTGGACGATGCCGCGATTGCCGAGATGGACATCGTCCTGGCGATGCTGAGGCGGGATGCCGACAACCTCGCGGTGTCGCTGCTCGCCCGCGCGGCAGGTGTCGAGCGGGTGATGGTGCGGATGCGCGACAACGCGTACGGACCGGTGTACGCAAATGCCGGCATCGACCGCGTGCTGTCGGAGACCGATCTCATCACCGGCGCCATCGCGACGGCCGTGGAGCACGACGCGATCCGGCACGCGATGCTCATCGGCGACGGCACGGCGATCGCGTTCGAGTTGACGATTCCCGCCGGCAGCGTCGCCGCCGGCCGCACGGTGATGGAACTGGCAAATCACCCGGACTTCCCGAGGTCCGGGGTGTTCGCGGCGCTCTATCGTGAGGGTGGCGGCGTCGAAGGGCCGCGCGGGTCGTCGGTCGTCGATGCGGGCACGACGGTGCTGCTGGTGGCGCATCGCAACGAGGTCAGCCGCGCCATCACGGCGCTGACCGCCCCGGTTGCCGTAGACGCCGGGCGCTGAGCCGGTGACGCGCAGTCACCCTCGCGTCATCGAGCCCCGGCCTCCGCGATCAACGCCTCGACGCGCACGAACGTGTATCCGCGCGACGACAACTCGTCGAGCAGCGCGGCGAAGCGCCGGTGGAACTTGTCCGTCCGGCCGGGTCCAGCGCCCACGTGGAGCAGGAGCAGGTACCCGTTGAGCCCGTGCGGGTCCTCGCGTTCGCGCCGCAGGATGCTCTCGAAGATGGCCTCGCTCGATACGAACTGCGGCGTGCGTTCCTCCGTGTAGTCGGCGGTGGACCGCGTGCCCTGCGTGTGGCAGACGAGCGTCATCCCCATCTCGCGCGTCCAGGCCGAGATCTCCGCCGTGTACCACTCATAGGGCGGCAGGAAGATCGAGACCGCCTCGCGCGGTACGCCGAAGGCCGTCACCGCGTCGATGTTGCGACGCAGGTCGTCGCGGAACTCGTCACGCGACACGAGCGTCCGCTTCGGACCCTCCCACGGCGCATACAGCAGGTGCGCATCCGAATGCGGCCCGACGTAGTGGCCCTCGGCAACCATCCGACGCACGTACGGCTGCAGGGCCGCGTTGCGCAGGAATGCGCCAGTGAGGAAGAACGACGCGCGCACGCGGCGCGCGGCAAGCGCATCGAGGATCACGTCCGCGCCCTCGGCGAACTCGTGTCCGGTGAACACGAGCGCGATCCGCCGCTGATCGACAGGTCCTCGCCTGATGCCGCCGTCCACGATGGTCACCGACGAGGCGTCGGCCGCGGCTGCCGCGGGTTGTCCCAGCGCCGGGCGCACCGCCAGGCACGCAAGCGCCACGATCAGGACGAGGAGACGGGACGATACGCGCACAGTGGGCAGTCCATGGCGGGTCGGCCTGCCTGGGAATCCGGGCGGCGGGGAACGCGCCGCACGCCACGGGAGCCGGCAAGTGGGTCTATGATGCGCCCTACCGTGGGAGGGGACATGATTCGTGTCAGGCGTACGTTGGCCCTGCCGGGCTGTGTCGTTCTGGGGCTCACGCTGTCGGCATGTCGCGCGGCCGAGCCACCACCCGAGCCACGACCCGGGCCGGAGCCGCCGGCGATCTTCACGACCGACCTCGAACACAGCGGCGTTGACTACCCGATCTATCGAATTCCGGCGCTGACGGTGACAAATGCGGGGACGCTCATCGCTGCCTACGATGGCCGGCCGACCCATGCCGACGTGCCGAGCCACATCGCGCTGCTCGCGCGGCGCAGCGTGGACGGCGGCCGGACGTGGCTGCCGCGGCAGGTCATCAGGGAAGGCCCGGAGCCCCTCGGGTACGGTGACCCCAGCCTGCTCGTCGATCGACAGACGGGCCGCATCTTCGTCTTCTACGTCGCCTCGGTAAACCAGGGGTTCTTCGGGTCGGCGACGGGCACCGACGAGAACGATCCCGAGGTGCAGCAAGCCGACGTCAGCTGGTCCGACGACGACGGCCTGACGTGGCAGCATAGCCGCATCACGGCGGCAATCAAGGACCCTGCGTGGGCCGGATTGTTCGCCGCGTCCGGACAGGGGATTCAACTCGGACACGGCCCGCACGCGGGTCGCCTGATCCAGCAGTACGTCATCCGCTGGAACGACGCCACCTATGCCGCCAGTGCCGTGAGCGACGACCACGGCGAGACATGGCGCATGGGCACACCCGTCGGTCCCGGGCTCGACGAGAACAAGACCGTCGAACTCGGCGACGGCCGCGTGATGCTGAACAGCCGCGCGAAGCCGCACAGGCTCGTCGCGTTCTCCACGGACGGCGGCCTGACGTATTCCGAGCCGCGCGCCGACGAAACGCTCGTGGACCCCGCGAACAACGGCGCGATCATCCGGTACGATCCCTCAGCGGCGCCGGGGAGTGCGGGCGCCCGTCGGCTGGTGTTCAGCAACACCGCCGATACCGAGGAGCGGCACAACCTGACCGTCCGCCTGTCGTGCGACGACGGCGCAAGCTGGCCGGCGTCGCGCACAATCGAGCCCGGGCCGTCCGCCTATTCCACGCTCGTGGCGTTTCCGGACGGAGACATCGGCGTGCTGTACGAGCGCGGGCGCTCGGAGTACATCACCTTTGCGCGGTTCGCACCCGACTGGCCCGACGGGTGCCAGTGAACCCGAACGGCCCTTGTCGGCTTTCCCGGAGGATGACGATGCGATCGATCCTGACGTGCACAGTGCTCGCGGCCCTTGCGGTCGGCTGCGCGGCAGACGCCAGCCAGAACACCGGCACCGCCACGCAGGCGGCAAGCCTGCCGTTCGACGTCCAGGTCGTGGCCGACTTCGAGTCGCCGTGGGCCATGACGTTCCTGCCGGACGGCCGCATGCTGATCACCGAGAAGGCCGGCATCCTCTACCTCGTGTCGGCCGACGGCAAGCAGCGCACGCGCGTGGACGGCATCCCGACCGTTGCCAGCGAGGGCCAGGGCGGCCTGCACGATGTCGTGCTGCACCCGAACTTCGCGCAGAACCGGTTCGTGTACATCAGCTACGCAGAGGCCGGTGAGGGTGGAAAGGGCGTGGTGCTCGCCCGGGGTGTGCTCTCCGATGGCGCGACGCCGGCGCTCCAGAAGGTCGAGACGCTGTTCCGCGCGACGCCGTACGTCGATGGCGACGGGCACTTCGCGGGCCGCATCGCGTTCTCCCCGGATGGCTTCCTCTTCTTCACGAACGGCGACCGCCAGAAGTTCGACCCGGCGCAGGAGCCCAAGGCCACGCTCGGCAAGGTGCTCCGGTTGCGCGACGATGGCTCGCCGGCGCCGGACAATCCGCTTGCCGCGAAGGGCTTCCATCCGGCGGTGTGGTCCTACGGCCATCGCAACCTGCTCGGCATCGCCTTCGACGCCGCAGGCAATCTCTGGGAGCAGGAGATGGGGCCCAAGGGCGGCGACGAATTGAACCTGATCCTCCCGGGCCGCAACTACGGCTACCCGATCGTCTCCGACGGCGACCACTACGACGACAGGCCCATCCCCGACCACGCCACGCGTCCGGAGTTCGAGAAGCCCAAGCTGACGTGGACGCCGGTCATCTCGCCCGGCGGGCTGATGGTCTATTCGGGCAAGCTCTGGCCCGAGTGGAAGGGCGACGTGTTCATCGGCGGCCTCTCGAGCCAGGCACTGGTTCGCGTGGACATCGACGGCACGAACGCCCGCAAGGGCGATCAGTGGCCGATGGGCGAGCGCATCCGCGAGCCGGAAGAAGGACCCGACGGAGCGATCTGGCTGCTCGAGGACGGCCGGCGCGACGGCAAGGGACGGCTCCTGAAGCTGACGCCGAAGGGCGCCGGTGCGCGCTGAACGGCAGCACCAGCCGTCGCGGCGAGGCCTTCCTGCTGTGATAGGCTCGGCCGCTGATCCCCAATAGCTGTGCTCGGCGCGATCGCGCCGGCGCCGCCACGAAAGGAGAGCGCCGTGCGTGCGAAGCTGACTGCGGAGTTCATTGGGACTTTCTGGCTCGTCCTCGGAGGGTGCGGGAGCGCGGTGCTTGCCGCCGCGTTTCCGGATGTCGGTATCGGCTTGCACGGTGTGGCCCTCGCGTTCGGCCTCACTGTGGTCTCCGGCGCATACGCACTCGGGCCGATTTCCGGCGGTCACTTCAATCCGGCGGTGTCGGTGGGCCTCTGGGCGGGAGGCCGCTTCCCGGCCGCTCACCTCGCTCCCTACATCGCCACGCAGGTCGCCGGTGCCATCGCCGGCGCCGGCGTGCTCTACCTCATTGCAAGCGGACGGGCGGACTTCAGCCTCGCCGGCGGGTTCGCGTCAAATGGCTACGGCGATCATTCACCGGGCGGTTACGCGATGGGGGCGGCGCTCGTCACCGAAGTCGTGATGACGTTCATGTTCCTGATCGTGATCCTCGGGGCGACGCATAAGCGTGCCCCCGTCGGCTTCGCGGGCCTTGCCATCGGACTCGCACTCACGCTGATTCACCTCATCAGCATTCCCGTGACGAACACGTCGGTGAACCCCGCGCGGAGCACCGGGCCCGCCCTGTTCGTGGGCGGCTGGGCCATCCAGCAACTGTGGCTGTTCTGGATCGCGCCATTCGTCGGTGCGGCGCTCGCGGGCGTCACGTACAAGTCGCTCCTCGAGGGCCCGGTCGAGGCGCCTCCGGTGACTGGCAGACCCGTGGCGTGACGGCGCGTGGGGGACGGCGAGCGGCTTGCAATACCGCTCGCCATGAACGAGAAACGACACACGACGCAACCACCGACGCGTGAACGGGTGGACGAGAAGGCGCCAAAGCGTGCCGGAGACATCCTCGGCATCTCCGACGCCGACCCGGCCGTGCCGATTCCACAAGCCACAACCGACCGCAGCCCGAGCCACGTGAGCGACGAGCCTGCGACGGCGCGAACGACTCCGCTTCAGCAGACAAAGGGCGCGACGGGCATCGACATGGGTGCGGGCGGCACCGGCACCGACATCGAGCCGTCCACACCGCGCCGGTCGACCGAGTAGACGCCACGATGTGGGTGGGGCCGATTGGCTCCGCCCACGACCCCCCCGCCCGATTCGCCCCGCCAGGCCTGCGTCCGGCTGTCGCACCGCCGCGATCGCGTCACCGACGCATGTAGCCGCCCGCTACAGGAATCTCATCGCAGAGTTCGGCGGCCTGCCGGTGAAGCTGCTGTACTTGTGATCGGGCATGCCGTGCGGGCGAACTGCTGACGTCGGCTCGGGGATCGGAGCGTAAGATGCACGATCGGAGCTCCAGGAGGGCTCGCGCATGCGTCAACGTCTCGCCTTCGTGAGTGCGTGTGTGATGGTGGTCGGGTGCCTGGCCAGCGATGCGCTGGCGCAGGGTGGCCCGCCGCAAGGACCGGGCCCCTCGCGCCAGGCCGCCGGTGGGCCTGACGCGGCCCGCGTGATCCCCGACGGGGGCGTGTTCGCGCCCGGGTGGACCGGCAAGGTCGACGCCGCCGAGGCCGCTGCCGGGCAGGTGCTGACCAACTCGAGGCTCTCGAAGGACGGCAACGTCCTGCGCGTGGCGACTGGTCCCGCGGCCACCTACTGGAACCCGGCAAACACTGCAAGCGGCAGCTATACGGTGAAGGCCACGTTCACCGAGCCGAAGTACATGAACGCCAACAGCCATCCGCACCCGTACGGGATCGTGATTGGCGGCAACGACCTCGGCACGCCTCGCCAGAGCTATCTCTATTGCTCCGCCTACGGCAACGGCACCTTCATCGTCCGCGGCTTCACGGCGTCGGAGGACCCGGCCAGGGACTCGACGTTCTCGCTGATCAGCGGCCGGCGGCAGCCGCACGATGCGGTGAACAAGGCCGCGGGGCCCGGCCAGCCCGTCACGCAGGAGATCGCGATGACGGTCACTCCCGACAACGTCTCGTGCGCGATCAACGGTAAGGTCGTCGCGACGTATCCGAAGTCGGACGTCGTGCAGCCCGGGCGCCTGAAGTCCACGGACGGCGTCTACGGCATCCGCTTCGCGCACAACACCGAGGCCACGGTGACCGGACTCGCGGTGACGAAGTAGGCAGGGCAGCCGCGGCCGACACCAGGCTCCTGCGCCATCGACCGCGATGACCGACCATGCCAGCAAGGGTTCCGGTGAGGGAGGTGACGGCGCGGTCATCGAGGCGGGCCGCGCCATCCACGACTGCGACGTCGAAAGGCTCGACGCCCTGCTCACCGCGCATCCCGCCCTGCTGTCGCGGCAGGGAAGAGAGCGCGGCGGGAGCCTGCTGGAGATGGCCACCAACGCGTCTGGCGACGCCTTCAGTGCGGATCGCGAACGCTGGTTCACGCGTCGCGCCTGCGCGGAGCTCCTGCTCGATCGCGGTGCCGTCGTCTTGCCGCGGGTCGCTCAGGGACTGCTCCGGTCGCGAGCCGTCGGCCTCCTGCAGGTGTTCGAACGCAGGGGGCTGCTTCCGCGCACACTGCCGTTCCGCGCGGCCCTCGGTGACGTCGGCGACGTGCGCCGCCTCGCGCAGGTCGGCACCGCCGACGACGCCACGCTGTACGACGCATTCATCCAGGCCTGCCGCTACGGGCACGCGGATGCCGCGTCACTCCTGCTGGATCGACTGATCGCGCTCGATCCCGGCCTCGGCAGGCGCATCGACGACACCACCGACAGGCTTTCGTTCGTCGCGTCGTTCATGGCACCCGGGGCACTCGACTTCGAGTACGCGCGGACGCCTGGCGTATGGGAGGCATTCGTCATCGGACAGGCCATGCGCCTGTTCCACGCCAACGACCTCGCGTCGTTCGGCGACTTGCTCGCACGCGAACCCTGGCTTGTCGGAACGGACTGCGCCTGGCTGCACGTGGACCTGATCGAGAAGGCCGTGGTAGCGCAGGGCCGGAGCGCATTCATCGGGGCGCTGCTCGATGGCGGTGCGGCGGTGTTGGACCACCGGAGCCCGCCGGAGTCCGAGGCCATTGCGTACGCGATCACGTATGCGCAGACTGGGCTCGTGCCGCTGCTGGCGCGCGTATGGCCGGTGCCGGACGACCTGCCGCATGCCGCGGGCATGGGCGATCTCGCGCATGTGGAGGTGTGGTTCGATGCGGCCGGCCAGCCGGCCCTCGGCGATCTCGCCCGTCACTACCCGAGCACCAGCCCGCACCTGAGCGAGCACGACGATCTCCACTGGGGCACGCCCACCGTGCAGCACGTGCTCGACGTCGCGCTGGCATGGTCGGTCATCAACGGTCATTACGAGATCGCCGAGTTCCTCCTCGATCACGGTGCGAACATCGACACCGACTGGAACTCGCACGAGCCGGCCAGCATCCTGCACCATCTCGTGTTCCTGCCCGACCCGTACGAGCCGATGCAGTTCCTCGTCGACCATGGCATCGACATGACGATCAGGGACTACCGCTGGCAGAGCACGGCCGCGGGGTGGGCCCGCCACGGCAAGGGCGATGGGCCGATGGCGCAGTGGCTGGAAGCCGCGGAACGGCAGCGCCGGGGACGGCGCTGAGCACGGTCCGCCCGCCATCATGCATCGTCGAGGGGGATCCATGGGCGGCGACGAGCAGTTCATCGGGGCCTTCGAGCGCGGCGTGCTGCCGGCCGCGGAGTTCGACCACGCCGCGCACGTCCGCGCGGGGTGGTGGTATCTCCGCCACCATCCGCTCTGCGAGGCCATCGATCGCTTCTGCGCGGCGTTGCGGGCCTTTGCCGCGGCCAACGGCGCCCCGGGCAAGTACGACGAAGCGCTCAGCATCGCGTGGATGCTGCGCATCGCGGAGCGCCTCGCGGTGAGCCGCGACGATGACTGGGCGTCGTTCGCGGCACGGCACCCCGAGTTGTTCGACAAGGCGGCCGTGGTGGTGCCTGCGCCTGCCAGGAGCGGAACTCCCTGAGTCAGGCCACCAGGATGCGGTGGCCGCCCGCCTCGGCAAACGCGGCGGCTGCCCGCGTCGATCGCTCGCGGGCGCTCGTCGTCAGTCGGGTGAACCGTGCGTCGTCGCGCAGGGCCTCGAGCCAGGGGTCGCGGGCGAACGTGTCGTGGCAGAGGAACCCGCCCTCGACGGCCTCGCGCAGGTCCTGGATTGCTAGTTCGCGCTCGCCGAGCGCGGCGTACGTGCGCGCGACGTAGTAGCGCGCTTCGGCATCCACGGGCCGGCGCAGCCCGCGCAGCGCGTGGAGGCTCTCGTCGCGCCGGCCTTCGAGACAGGCCCGCAACGACACGAGGTAGGCGCGCGCGCGAGTGTCGGTCGTCTCCCGTTCGCGCCACTGCAGGGCGGCGATGGCTTCGCGATCGCGACCTAGTGACGCCAGTGCCAGGCCGGGCAGGTAGCCGATGTCGCCGAAGGTTTCCGTGAGGGCGCGTTCGAAGTCGCCCGTCATCCACAGGGTGTGATGGACGCTCGTCGGCACCGCCGGGTCGAGCAGCCGCGCCCGTCGATGCGCCGCGATCGACAGGTCGAGCAGTCCGCAGAACCGCAGCACGTGCACGAGCCCCGCGAAGAGATCGGCCGCATGCGGCTGTGACGCGATGCGGCTCACGAGCCGCTGCATCGCCCGCTCGGGCCATCCCATGTCCACTTCGAGTTGTGCGGAGAGGCTGTGAGCGAGCGACAGTTCGGGATCGAGTGACAGCGCCCGCGTCAACGCTGATTCGGCACGTGACAGCGACTCCCGGCTCGCGGCGTCATCTGCGGCGAATTTCGCGATGACGCGGTGGCATCGGCCCAATCGCGCCCAGGCGGGCGCAAAGTGCGGGGCCTCGCGGACTACCGTCTCGTACATGTCGCGCGCGGACTCCCACTGGCTCGTCTCGTAGGCGAGTTGGTTGGCCCGGAGGTACAGGACATAGGCGCCAGGAGGAGCCGCCGGGGATGTGTCGTGGGCCCGCGGCTCGGCGTGGCCGAAGTGCGAGGCGAGGCGCTCGGTCAGTTCGCGTGTGATTCGTGACTGGAGGTCGTGCAGGTGCTCGAGCGAGAGCGTGGCCTGTCCGGCATACAGCACGGCGCCGCTCGGCACGTGCAGGAGCCGCAGCCTCAGGCGCGACGTACCGGCAAGCGTCCCGAGCGACCCCTCCAGGATCACGTCGGATTCGGGCAGGGCCGAGGCGTCGGCTTCGGGAGCGGTATGCTGGTCGAGCGGCGCGCGTACGGAGAGCCACGGGAGCGTGCCCAGCGTCGAGGCGATCGCGTCGGGCAGGCTCCGCGACAGGAACTCCGTCTCGAGGTTCGGCGCCTGCACACGCAGCGGCAGGACGAGCAGGCGCACCACGTCGGCCGACTCCTCGGCCCCGCGTCGGGGCGTGTGCCGCTCGACCGACGCCGTGAATCGGTAGCCGCGCTTCGGGACCGTCTCGATCGCGTCGGCAAGGTGCGGCTGCAGCACCTTGCGGATGGCCGCGATCTGCACCGACAGGTTGGCGTCCTCGACGAAGGTCTGTGGCCACACCGTCGCGAACAGTTCCCGCTTCTCGAGGACCGATCCGTGGTGCCGCACGAGCATGTGGAGCAGGTCGAAGGCCTTCGGGCTGAGCGGCACGCGTGCGCCGTCCCTGGTCAGGATGTGTTCACGGGCACGAAGCTCGAACGGACCGAACCGATACGCGGCGGCAGGCATTTGGGATTCGTTTGGATCTCTTTTGACCGCTCTTAAAGACGGAGTCAAGCGCTAGCCGCTACCGTGCCTGCTTCGTGGCGGCAGTGTGTCGCCCATACATGCAGGAGGCGTCATGACTTTGAAGATGGCCAGGTTCGGAGTGATTCTCGGTGCGTTGCTCGTCGCCGGTCCCGCGTCGGCAGCGCTCATCGACCACGGGGTCGCGGGCGAGTACTTCCACGACACAGCCACCGGGCTGTACTGGTACGACCCCGCGCAGTTCGTCGGGCAGAGCCGCGCGGAGATGGATGCATACGTGGCGGCGAACCCGCACTGGGACTGGGCGACGAGCGCGCAGATCCAGGCGCTCGATGGCCAGGCCTCGTCGGGAGGCGTCGACCTGGAGCAGGTGATGGGCACGCGTCAGTACACGCTGACGGGTGGCGGCCCACGCTGGCTGGGATACTACGACAAGCCCGGCCAGCCCGATGGGTGGATCGTGCAGGCGAACGGGTCGCCCGACATCGTCAGCAGCACGGGCTTCCAGCACGATGCAGCCAACTCGCCGGACATCGTGGGCGTCGGCGGATGGATGGTCAGCCGCGTCAATCCCGTGCCCGAGCCGCACGTCCTGTCGCTCGCCGTCCCGGCCGCGATCGTCGCCCTGTCGCGGCTTCGTCGTCGACGCGCGCTGACGATGTGAGGAGAACGGGAGCGGGGCTGCGAAGTCACGTTGCAGTGCCGGAACACCGGCAGGAAGCATGCCCGAGCGTGTATGCGCACGGCAGGTAGCCTTCAGCAGCCGCCACTGTCAGGACTTCGTCAGCCACACTCGCGACGCGGCCGTATGCATCGAGGCCTTCAGCCTTGTGGAGGGCAGTAGCCACGTGGCCGAACAGCGTGAGCGATGACACCAGCTTCCTCGCATCGGTGTCCGACCCCATCAATGCAACAAGGGGTCTGCCTGCCCTCAACTGATCGGCGACTGCCTGGGAGACGGCAAGGTAGCGCGCGCGAAGATCAGGGTCACGCAGGTATGCCGTCGCTTCGAGCTGACCATCGATTGCATACGTCCGCGCCGCGTCAGACGTACCCAGGCCGCGAAGCTGCGGGAACACGTACCAGATCCAGTGCCCACGCTTCCGGCCGACACGCATCTCCTCGAGGGCGGACTCGAAGCCGTCGCGTCGCGAGGCCTGGGCGTCCCGGAAGCGAGCCAATCCGGCTGTCTCCCGTGCGCGCTGCGCACGGCTCCCGCCATCCTCATCGTGGGGTGTGGGCATGAGCCGTTGCTGCCGACGATGACGTTCGAGCGCAGGCCGATTCCGCTCTCGGCTACAAGGCCTGGGCCCCGGCCTCGGCGACGGCGTGATCCTGCTCGCCGGATCCGCCGCTCACGCCGATGGCCCCGACGACTTTCCCATCCTGCTTCAGGGGAATGCCACCCGCGAAGATCATGATCCGCCCGTCGTTGGACGCATGGATCCCGAAGAACTGCCCGCCCGACTGCGCATGCGTGGCGAGGTCCTTCGTGGAGATGTCGAAGGCCCGCGACGTGTACGCCTTCTTGATCGAGATGTCGATGCTCCCGATCCACGCATCGTCCATGCGGACGTGCGCCACGAGGTTGCCGCCGGCGTCGGCGACAGCGATGTTCATGGGCTGGCCGATTTCAGCGGCCTTCTTCTGTGCGGCAGCAATGATCCTCTGTGCGTCGGCGAGTCGAAGCATGGCGTTCTCCGTGTAGGAATGAGAGTCCACCGTACCACGGCGCCCTCCATGCGGAAACGTTCCGATTCGTGCAGACATTGTGGAGACGGCCCGCCGGCTGTCCGTGATTAAGGCGCTTGCCTTGGTCCGTTCGCTAATTAAGAAAACGTCCCTTGATTAATTAACAGCGCCGTCGGACCATCAAGCGTGCCCCCTCGACCGTCGGGTCGCTTCTTCACCACATCCGTCGCAGGGGAGAAGGTGCGCGCGTTCGTCCCCGACGCGCTGCCGCCCTCCCCATCCAGTCTCGACCTGCCCAGCCTGCTCGGCCCGCTGACGGCAGCGGAGCGTGCGCTTGGCCGGCTGGACGGCATCACTCTGCTGCTGCCGAGCAGGATCTCTTCCTCTACATGTATGCGCGCAAGGAGGCGGTGTTGTCCTCGCAGATCGAAGGCACACAGCCGACGCTTGCCGACTTGTTGCGCTTCGAAACCGACGCCCTGGCGGGCACTCCGTTCAATGACGTTCGCGAGGTGTCCAACTACGTCGACGCGATGATGTACGGGCTGGATCGCCTTCGCGCACTCCCGCCCTCGCTGCGGCTCATACGCGAGATGCACGCGCGACTCCTCGAGGGCGCGCGTGGCAGTGCGCTCGATCCTGGCGAGTTCCGACGCAGTCAGAACTGGGTCGGTGGCACGCGGCCCGGAGACGCGCAGTTCGTACCGCCGCCGGTGACAGAACTCGATCGCTGCCTCGGCGAGCTCGAGGCGTTCATGCACGAAGACGCCTCGGGGCTGCCGCACCTCGTCAAGGCGGGCCTCTTGCACGTGCAGTTCGAAACCATTCATCCGTTCCTCGACGGCAAAGGACGCATGGGCCGCCTGCTGGTCACGCTGTACTTGTGCGTGCACGGTGGGCTCACGTCACCGCTGCTGTATCTGAGCCTCTACCTGAAGACGCATCGCGCCGAGTACTACCGCCTGCTGCAGGATGTGCGTGAGCTTGGGGCCTGGCGCGAATGGCTCGCGTTCTTCCTCCGTGGCGTGGAGGAGACGGCGACGCAGGCATTCACGGCGGCGACCCGGATCGTGCGCTTGTTCGAGGAGGACCGAGCCAGGATCACGGCGGAGAGTGAACGCGCGGGCTCAGCGCTGCGCGTGCACGCCGGCTTGCAGCGGCACCCGTTCAGCACGACGGCACAACTCGTCGCGGCGACTGGCCTCTCCGACCCAACGGTCAATGCGACGCTCGCCGACCTGATGCGCCTCGGGATCGTCGAGGAAGTGACGGGCCGCCGACGTGGCCGCGTCTTCGGGTATCGCCAGTACGTCGCCATTGTCGGCGAGGGCACCTGACGGGTATTGGATGCCCACCGTCGCTCACGGAAGCCGCGCTGGTCCGTGTGAGCGACCTCGTTCCACGCCGCCGCGCTCTCGAGGACGGCACGCAGTTCTACGTCGGTGCCCCGAAGGAACGACTCCGCGTACCGCTCGAGATCGCGCCGCAATCTCTCGAAGGCGCTGTTGGGATCGGACGAGAAGCCGGGATACGTGCCGCTGTTGCCACGTATTCGGCCACTTCGCGCAACTGATTGATGGTGCTGGGTTTCTGGCACCAACCCTTGCGAGCGAGTGATTTAGCGAGTCGACCCGAGTCGACAGGCATGGGCGGTGAGCGTCCCGAATCGTCCCGAGTTGTGGAGACATTGTGGAGACATTGTGGAGACGAACGGCTCAGTCCTGGGATGCAGCCGGGCCGCGGCTGTCAAGCCGTGCAAGAATGTCATGACAATGTCTTGGCATCCGGCGTAAGCTTGTGTAGCCGCTACCGGACGCACACGCGAGCACAACCCCATGGCCACCTCCATCGCCCGCAGAGCCGAGAAGATCGACATCCGCCTGACGGCCGAGGCGAAGAAAACGCTTCGGAGTGCTGCAGCCGCTCAGGGGCGCACCGTGTCCGAGTTCGTCCTGGACAGCGCGCTGCAGCGCGCCGCCGAGACGCTGCCTGATCGGACGCGTTTCGAACTCGACGCCAAGCAGTGGTCGGAGTTTCAGGCCCTCCTCGATGCCCCGCCGCGAAACCTGCCACGTCTTGCGAAACTGCTGAAGACGCCCAGCGTGTTCGAGCGGTGACCAGTGGCGCTTCGCATCGAGAAGCTCACCCGCGCACACGCGGTCGACGGCTTCGACTGTGGGACGCCTGCCCTCGATAGGTTTCTCGAGCGCTACGCGTTGCAGAGCCAGCAGGCTGATGCAGCGCGGACGTACGTCGCGCTGGACGGGACCGAGGTCATTGGGTTCTACACGCTGGTCGTCGGCGAGGTGGCTCATGCCGACGCTCCGGCGCGCATTGTCAAGGGCCTTGCGAAGTACCCCGTGCCAGTGATGGTACTGGCCCGCCTCGCGGTGTCCCGCGCCCGGCAGGGCGAGGGCATCGGCGCCGGCCTGCTCAAGGACGTCCTGCTGCGCATCCTGGCCGCGGCCGATCATGTAGGTATTCGAGCCGTCGCTGTTCATGCCAAGGACGATGTCGCCCGAGCCTTCTACGAGCGCTTCCACTTCGTGCGCTCGCCGACCGACCCGTACCACCTCTTGCTGCTGATGAAGGACGTGCGCGCGTACCTGTCCCAGTAGGGCAGAACGTCGGCCGTGCACTGAGCCGGCCTTGCAGAACGCTTCGGCGCGAGCCATCCTCCCCGGGCATGTGCAACGGCCACAGCGCTGTCGAACCTGTCGACGGAATCGTCATCATGGCCGCCATGAACGTGTGAGTCACACCGTGCGTGCCCAACACATCAACATCCCCAAGAGCGAGGGAAACCCTGCGTCTGCGGGCAAGTGCGTATCATTTCCTGGTCCTTCCGGGAATGGCGTGGGCAGCTCGGGCCGGCTGCGCGGGCCACTCGGACGGGTGAGCGGCCTGCTCGCCGG